>CAVZLR010000009.1:0-47065 GCA_963776205.1 Marinilabiliales bacterium | reverse complement strand
ACTGAATCTGGTATTTAATACTAAGTTCAAATAGCATTCCTGGCTTAAACTCCCTATATACATAGGACATATCCTTAAAAGTATAGTTTTCTAAATATGTTGAATTTAAGAGGTTTTTAATTTTTAAACCTGCAATAAATTGTCTCTTCTTTCCAATTGTTTTATTAGCCACCAGATTTAAAGATTGAAATGGTTGGGCATAAATATCAGGCGTTCCTCCTTTAACATTAATAATTATCTTAGGTCCTGTGACATTATAAACCAACCTTGAATCGAAACCGACTTTTTCAAGGTTATACTCAAAAAAAGCATTTACAATATATGGCGACTGTTCCGACATGGGCCTGTATGATGAAGCGCTTGGATCAGTAGCCCTTATGGCTTCCAGTTCAACTGAATCAATTGCTACAGCTGAATAAATATATGCAAAGTTAGCCCCAAAGATCACATTCCTGGTTACACTCCAAAAATCAAGTTTTTTCCTGAAATCAAATTCAATACCATATACATCAGCACCATCAACATTTTCCCACTTCAATTCAGGGTTTTGTGCTTTAGGATTATCAACAAGTTCTATAGGATTTGTGAATCGTCTTATAAAATACTCCTGCTGAAATGATCTCACCCGAACGAATAAACCACTCCCAGCGAAAATCAATATTGTTAATAGTTGTGCTTTGCAGATCTGCATTACCAACATAAACTTCACCACCTGCAAAATCCTCTGAAGCATAAGGAGCCAGTTCTCTGAAAGTTGGTCTTGCAATTGTCCTGCTCGCATTTAACCTCAGGTTCATTTTTTCATTTAGTAAGTAGGTCAAATTAATTGCCGGAAGGAAATCGTTATTATTCAGATAACCTTCATCCATGGTTGTATCTTTACTCGCTGAGTTAATTAAAGTATGTTCGTAGCGCAACCCTGTAACCAACCTTAGTTTCTGTAGTAGCTTTATGTCAATCAAAGCATATGCAGCAGCAACTTGTTGATTAGCAGTGTAACTGTTTTTTAAATCATCTCCTGGGTTACCTTGCACGTATAGTCCAAAATTCTGCCCAGTTGCAGGGTTATACCCTGGATAATTTAACCCGATATTTTCATCATCAAGGAAAGCTGTTACATCACCATTGTATGTGTTCTGAGGAAATTGGAATTTATAATCAATACGCTTATCAGAAAAATCTCGTTCCTTGAATAAATATGCACCCCCGAACTTTAGTTTTGGTGCATCACTCTTTGAACCCAGATCAAGAATAAAGTCTCCTTTAAAATTGAAATTATACTCTTCCAGGTAGCGATAATACCTGGCAGGTACTTTATAAATGGAAGGTTCAATAGCATATTGATTTTGTTCATTGTTCTCAGGATAGTAACTATTGGTAAAAAATCGCATATCAGGTTCGTCCTGATATGAGTAGGTCGCTGCACCCATCCAATTAAATCGCAATTTAGATAGGTTTTCGAAGTAATGTTCACCTTTCAATTGTGCTGTATTTAGTGATCGTTCCAGCCATTGTAATTTCCTGGTTTCTACAAATAATCCTTCTAAATCATCAGATTGCTTAGGCCCTATCATATATCGTGCAACATTGGTCCCGCTTTGATTCTTAATGAGATTTAGTCCGAGTTTATGTTTATCAGATAACTTGAAGGATAAATTTGCCAATACCCCCCATAACACCCTACTTGTTCCTTGATTATCGTTATAATAGTGTTCAGTATTTAATTTTGTGTCATTTACTCCTCCAAGTTTGTATCGGCCTTTGATACCATTTTCATAATAAGCATTGTCAGCCTTATATGAAAAGCTTACAATGTAACCAAGTTGTTTTTCCCCAAAATTGTAATTATTACCTACTGAAAAACCTATGTTATAATTAAGATAAGAAGTGGTGCGTTGTGGATCCATGATCTTGTTAAAATCCATTGTCATGTCAGTTAATGTTGCTTTTCGTATGGATAAATAGGTATTTCACCAGATGCTGAATTGGGCATACTTCTAAAACCATTGTCAAATCCCAATGGATCAGTTGGGCTCCCCTGATAGCTTAGGAAGTTACTATTGAAACTGGACTGAGTATTATATCCAACTGAAATTTTTGCATTTAACATAAAACGATCTGGAAATTCACGTGTATTTATATCTATTAACCCTCCTGTAAAGTCGCCAGGTAAGTTTGGGCTAAAGGATTTGTAAACGATAATATTTTCAAGCATATTGGTTGGAAAGAGATCCATTTGAACTGTATTTCGGTTTGGGTCAAGTCCGGGTATTTCAGCATTGTTCAATATTGTTTTACTATATCGATCACTTAATCCCCTTACAAAAACATATTTTCCGTCAGTCACTGTTACACCAGTTATCCTTCTTAAAGCACCGGCTGCATCACTATCACCTGATTTTGTCATTTGTTGCGCAGAAAGGCCTTCTATTACATTTGCCGATTTCTTTTGAACCGTTAACAGTGCCGCTTCTGTGCGGTTTACAGCTTTTGCGGAAATAATAATTTCATCAAGACCGACACTTACAGACTCTAAAACAATAGGTATGGTTGCTACTCCTCCATCTTCAATTAAAATATCAGTAATCTTTTGGGTTTGAAAAGAAATATATTGACATATGAGGGTGTATGTGCCAGGTTGAATATTGGGAATATAATAATTTCCATCAAGATCAGAAGATGCACCAATGGTTGTACCTTCAATAAATACAGATGCCCCAATTAGCTCTTCACCAGTTTCTGCATCAGTTATTTTTCCTTTTATCGTACCCACCTGAGCCGTAATTTGCAAAACGGCCAGCATATGAATTAAAAGTAAAATCCCTTTCTTCATTTTATATGATTATTAGAAATAAAATGCACCTATTATTTGAAATTGTATTTTTATTGTGTATCTATAATTAAAGAAGGGATTGTATCCTTAATTAGAATACAGCCCCTTCTGAAAAGTTATATTTATAGTTACAATTAGTTCATGTATTTTGAAAAGAGTGTCCACCCATCAGCCCAATTTGAAGATGGGTCAAAAGCACCTTTGTAATTTACCGTTTCAAACCATTCTGATGGATAATTATCCATATTTCCTGAAACATCTTTTGTAGGAATGATTTTAAAACTTAAACCATCCAGAGTGAAACCCGGGTCACTAACCTCATTACCCGCATCTGTGAAATATGCAGCCAACATTGCATTTGAAGAATTGATGTCATCCTCGCTAACACCATCCCCAGCTGAAACGCTAAAAATAGGGTCAGCAGTTATATGATAGAAAATATTGTTTTTTAATGTTAAGTTGTCATCATCAAACCTGCTGTAACTGCATTCATCAACTAATAGTTCAATATCAATTCCTTTTTCCTGATTATAAAATATTGAATTTGAATAGTGTCCTCCTGCATTATCACGGAAAGTAATTGTACGTTTACCTGCACCATCACCACGGCCAACATAAGTTACGTTATAAATAGTTGGCGTTGCATAAGGCTGTCCTGTTTCAGGATCGGTTCCGCCATCATGTTCCCCCAATCGATCACCTCTTTCAAATCCTTGTATAGCAGCCCAGTATTGTCCATAACCTCTATAACCCTGGTCATAGTCAAATGAGTCATCACCACAAAAAGCAACAACTACGTGGCTTAATCTTGGTGCACCACCAAAAAACTCAACACCATCATCTTTATTTGCAAAAACTTCAATGAATTCAATTGTTGTTTCACTTCCTACTGCACCAAGGGTTAAACCGTTGATTTCATTACCCTCACCAATATCAGTTCCGCCATGTCGTATCGAAACATATCTCAATATGCCTGAATTATCGGTATCATCATTACCGCCATAAACACCACGCTGTTCTGTTTGCGGTATACCCTCAATCTGCTGTTCAGTTGGAACGGTATTGGTTCTGGCTTTTCCTAAAATAATAACGCCACCCCACAAACCATCATCAAGGTCTGCTACTGAACCGTTAAGGTCATCTGCTTCTGCTGTAAATATAATGGGTGCTTCTGCAGTGCCATCAGCCATAATTTTACCCCCTCTGGCAACTATCAAAGCAGAAGCATTTTCACCTTGACCTGCTTTACCTTTAACAACTGTTCCTGCTTCAATGGTTAATACCTGCCCATCATTTACAAATACAAATCCATCCAGCAGATATGTGTTGTTTGAAGTCCAGGTAACTGTTCCAGTACCATTTCCATCATCTTTTACGGTAATTGTTTCATGTGTTGTTCCGCCAAGAGAAATAGTTTTCGATTCTGATGCTTTCATGGCGTAAGAATAGGAGTCGAAAATACTTGCTCCGTCAAATGGAGAAACCGTAACTTGCTCTTCTCCATTCGCGTAATTGTCCGTTGTAATCTTAATAGTTGCTGATTTCTGTCCTGCAACATGTAATACACTGTAGGTGTTAATTGTTGCATCGCCACCTACCATTGCTACATTAAAACTGTTTTCATTAAGATCGCCGGTTTGGTCGTTGTTTTTATAAACCCCTGTGCTGAAATTAACAGTAATATCAAAAGATTTATTTTCACCTTCAATTGAAATACCAGTCATTGTAGGTGCTTGTCTTTCGGGCTCTGTTTCTTCTTTTTTACAGGCACTTAAACCCAGGATCAAGAATACAGCTATCAATGTATAAAATCTTGTCTTTTTCATTTTTTATTAATTTTTAATTCGCTGCAAACTTCGCTTAACAAGATTAAGTTATTGTTAAGCCTGCATTAATAAAAGATTAATTTATGCGTAGGTGAAAAAGCTTTAAAATTAGTCTTGGGGATCATATCTTATATATAATCTTTGAAAAGCGAGCTAAAAGAGGAAAATAGATAAAATGTATTACCTGAGAAATTCCTTTGGATGGTTGCGGGTTTATCCTGTTTTTAGGAGATTTGTTTCAACCTATTTCAATGGCAATTGAGCAATATAATCTTCTTATAAAAAGTTAGATATTTCACAAATTGGGGTACAAAGTTTTTTATTGAGAATTTGTAATAGTTAACTAAATTTTTTCAATAATTTAATCTACTTTATGCTGAAACCTTACATGCTGTTGAGGTGCTTGCCAATAGAAAGATGGTGAAGGTGTGGTAAGACTACTTTACAGTAAAATTATTAGCTGATTCAGCTCTTTCAGAAAGGAGTAAAAACTTTTAGATATCTGCCAACTTAGGGCTACAAAAATTCTTTATATGAGAATTTTTCAATTAACAAACCACTTGCATGAATAATTGTGAGTGGTTTTTTTGTTTTAACTAATTTGCCCACCGTTTCCTATCTCCTTGACATCCACCCTCATTATTCGTATCTTGCAATACCCAACTGAACTTGTTTAACTAAAAACTCACTGCTATGATTTTACAAAGAACAAAGGGAAATAGATACATAACGTGGATTTTACGTATACTATTAATGTTAATGATACTTTTTTTCGCCTTATTTTCTTTAGATGTATTTGAAGAAAGTAAAGGATTCTTGGGAAACAACTAGAGACTTCTTATTGCGCAACATACTAACATTCACAGCGATTGTTATACTAATTATTGCCTGGAGATGGGAGCATATTGGAGGTATACTTTTATTATTATGTATTTTAGCATTTGGAATTGTTTACTTTGTTCATTCTGAATATATATTCTTCTGGATAGCAACAATGATCATGTGGAGTATTATTCCAGTATTTATTAGCGTAATGTTCATTGTTAATCATTACTATTTTACAAAATTAGATGCTGAGGATCACCAATAAGGTAACCAACAGCTGATATGGAATACTGAAGGATATGCTGATGGTGTGCGCTTTTACAAGTTGAAAGTTGGCAACTCTGTTGCTAATGAGAAGATGGTGAAGGTGAGATAATGATAGTACTATAGTGAAACAACAAGCTGATCCATCTCCTTTAAAAGCTTATAAAAATTTTTAGATATTTCACAATTAGGGCTACAAAAATTCTTTATATGAGAATTTTTCTGAATTAACAAACCACTTGCATAAATGATTGTGAGTGGTTTTTTGTTATTACGTTTATCGTGATACTAGCCAAATGACCCGGTCTTAGGAAATCACATAATGAAGTATAACAATAATACCAAAAGTCCAACTGAATTTTATCAACCCAATATCATATAGTGACCATATTGCAAAGGCAAAAATGCCCAATTCGATTATTAAGCGAATGATTCCAAGATAACAATTGGTGCCGAACCGGATCGGCTTGGATCATCAGGCACAGCAAATACACCCAGTACTTACAGCAAGTAAAGAATAGGTATACCTATCGCCAGAAAGAACCGCCCTACTAAAAACTTTATCTTACCTTCGGCAATTCTCTTATTATTCAGAGATCCGTTTCAAAAATTTAAAATAAATTCATATGACTATATTAAAAATGGGATTTATTGGCACTTCAAAAAAAGAGGACGAAAAACGGGTCCCAATCCATCCTGAGCATTTAAAAAGACTTCCGGAATACATCAGTAGACAATTCATCTTTGATAAAGGAATGGCCACCTTTCAATATAGATGATGAAGAAATCGCATGACATAAACCGGTGAAATAGCTTCACGAAGTGACATATTATCAGATATTGGATCAGTGATCATTGCCAAACCCATTTTATCGGATTTAGAAGAACTGAAATAAGACGGTATTTTTTGGGGATATCCTCATTGTGCACAGCAGACGGAAGTTACACAAAGAGCTATTGACCGAAACAGACCTTGATTGCATTTGAATATATGTTTGTATGGAGCTCCGAATGGCCAATTAGGCAGGCATACATTTTATAAAAACAATGAATTGGCCGGGTACAGTGCAGTTATTCATGCGCCACAACTATAGGGAATTGATGGTAATTATGGAAACCAAAGAAAAAAGTATTCATATTTAGTTTTGGTGCAGTTAGTAGGGGAGCCATATATGCCTTAAAAGCACATGGTTTTAGAGATATTACAATTTGTATTCAAAGGCCTGATCATGAGGTAAGAGAAGAAGTTCTGGATGTGAACTATGTTGGAATTAGAAAGGGAGAAGGTAAGAGCCACGAATGATTGTGGTGGAACATGACGGATCAGAAAGACCATTATCAGATTTGATTATGAGTCTGAAATAATAATTAATGGAACCTATCAAGACACGATGATCCTATCGATTTTGTTATAGAGGATGAAAAATCCAGGCTTAAGCCCGGCACACTAATTATTGATGTGAGTTGTGATGAAGGAATGGGATTTATTTTGAAACCCAACCACTTTTAAAAATCCAATCTTTTCAGTTGATAATATTGATTACTATGCAGTGATAATACGCCCAGTTATTTTTGGTAAAGTGCTTCAAGGTCTATTTCTGCAGCCCTGAAAGTACATCTTCTTTTCGGATTATGTGGGCGGACAAGCTGGATACAGAAAGAGACCATACAAAATGCAATAAATATTGAAAAAGGAGTAATTGTAAAATATAGTATCGGCAGATTGAAACCTTAAAAGGCCGAGCTGATCAAGTTCTTTAGTCAATGAATTAAATGGACTTCAGGTTTCTGGCAACTAGCTAGGACATAAAAAATTTTTAAATATCTGATAAGAATAAATTGAATTATTCCCGATCAAAATCTGGTTTCGTGCAATCTTCCAATTTAGGTGAACTCATGTAATTATATGCCTGGTCCTTTGAAGGTAGACGTTGTATAATTGCTGGTAACGGGCGCCTTTTCTCTTTCCGTTACATTGGTTTTAATTTCATTTTTTCTTTTTTTGTCCTTTTTTGTGTCATCTGCTGAAAGTTCATGGTTAACTGTATTCAGAAAAACTACACGTGCATTTCCAATAGTGCTAATAAAGAAAAATGAAATGAATAGAAAAGCGATTAATGAGATTGATTTTTTCATAGCGATTTTGTTTTAAATGTATCATGATATTTGTATTGTAAAACTAATGAATAGGGTATCGTTATTTTGTTAACCATTTGTTAAGTTTGTTAATAAACAGTTAATTAGCCATTTTAACAAAAAACCCCGGTGTATTTACACCAGGGTTGCATTTTATGTGTCTTATTTTACTTTGTTTATACCAGCTTTAGGTCAAACTTTATTTTAATCTGAACCTGTTGACCCGCATACTGCGCATAGTATTCCGATTGCATATTATGAATGGTTTCAATGACATATTTTTTCAAATCTTCATTCAATGCATTTGAAGCGTCTACTTCAAAGGTTCCATCATCTTGTATTGTTAAACTTACTACTACAACACCTTCGTATTTATCATTAATAGCAAATTCGGGATATTCCAATTCATTCGTAACATACTTAGCGACTGAATTGGAAACGGCTTTTGAAGCCGGAACAGGCGTATTGGCAAAAACTGTTGCAGTTAAAAATAATCCTAATAAAACGGTTAATGTTGCGATTCTTGTTTTCATTTTTTTTAATTTTTAATGTTTATTTAAATGGTTGCTGATATTAGCTTGTCGAAAGCCATGCCAAAAAACATAAACATATCAATACCAGCAATCTAAAAGGAGCATTGTAAAAATGAAGAAAAGAAGATTGTTCGCTGACAAACAGGTATCGTTCGATTATGAACATTTTATCTATCTGATTAACAAATATGTTAAGAAAATGTTAAATTATTTAAGCTGATGGATTTAATAATGGTTTCTGATAAATGCGAAACTTTTTGTAAATAACGCCCCCCAACTTTTCCATTTCAGCCAGCATTTTCAGGTTGGTTTCTAATATAAGATGGCTGTCGATATATTTTATGCCTCTTTTTTGTGCTTCCATCAACATTTCGATACCCATAATGGTATCAAGACCTTTGTTCCGGTAATCTTCCCTGATACCCCCCAGAAGTAGGTTCATCAGTTGGGTTTTCTTTTGCGAACGAAGGATTTGAAAAAATCCTATCGGCCAAATATATCCTTTGCTTTTTTGAATACCAACACATATATCTGGCACGCCTAAAACAAATGCTACAACTTCCTTATTCTGATTTTCAATTATTTTAATAAATCTGGGATCCAATATCATTAGATACCTATTCGCAAATTCATCCATTTCTTTCTCCGACATAGGATTAAAAGCGTATATATTTTTGAAAGTTTGGTTTAAAAGCTCTAAAACAGGTTTCACATATGGTTTAAGGAGTTTTCTCTTTGAGAGGTTGACTATATTTAAGTCTTTATTATTACGTAGCGCCCTTTGATAAATCATTTCGTAAGAATTATTACTTGCTTCTGGCACAGATATTTTATATGAAACAAGATCAATCTTTTTTGTAAATCCATAGTTTTCAATAAGATCAACCATATAAGGAAAATTACAAATTGTTGAAATTACAGAAGGCTGATCCAACCCCTCAATGAGTAACCCTTGCGGATCTTTATCAGAAAATCCGAGTGGACCAATAAGGTTGGTTTTAACTTTTAAAATGGCCCATTCTTCAACAGCCCGCAATAGTTTATTTACAATAAAAGAATCATTATAGGTTTCTATGAAACAAAAACGAGCATCTTTTTCGTTATGGGTCTCGTTATACTTATGATTGATAATTCCCATGATTCTTCCAACACATTTTCCATTATCATATGCTAAAAGCAGAATGGTATCACAATACGAAAAGGTTTCATTTTTCTTTGGATTAAAAAACAGCCATTCATCCAAATATATCGGAGGTACCCAATTAACGTGACCTTTGTGGATTTTTGCAGGTAAATGAATAAATGTCCTGAGTCGTTTCTTACTGTTAACTTCTACTAATTCTACCTGACGGGTTATCATATGCTGAGAATTCAAACGTCTTGTATAACCAAAAAGAAAATATATATATTACTGGTGTCATTATCAATGCGCCCAGCAAATCAATAACATAGTGCGCGCGTAAATAAACGGTTGAAAGTATTAATAAAATGGATATGGTAAGAACATAAGGAAATAACTTTTTGATTTCAGCATAGCAAATGTACAATATGATTAAACAGATGCTGACGTGTGAACTTGGAAAGGCGCCGGTCTGCCCTTCACCATGTAATTGGATTAATTTGATAATTGGCCCAAAAATAAACCCCTCAGGTAGCAAAGTCATTTTTTCACTAAAATAAAACTGGGGTCCTGCAACCGGGATGATGATAAATATCAAATAATACAACAAAAAAGAATTAATGATAATAAATATGATTTTTTCAGCGAGATGAATACCATCTCTATAAAAAGCATAGAGGGGAATAAGCAGTATTAACAGGTAGTAGGAAAAATAGCCGAAGTACATAAGTTCAGCCATCCATTCGAAATGAATTTTTTCTGCAAAGAGCAAAGAAGGTTGTGAATTAAAAAGCAGAAATTCCATGTTTGCAAAAAAAAGGTCAAGATTTTGAGCAAAAAACAGGTTATTGAAATAATCTGTTTCGCCATATAATACAGGCAGGAATAGCAATGGGGAAAACAGGCGGATTGAGATGAGAGATTTATTTTTTGGATATTTTCTTTGTAAAAATATGAGAAGCATCATGATGCCAGCCGGTAATATAAAGAGCATAGTATGGTATAGAATGCCAGTTAAACGTAAATGAAAAAATATAAACAAACAACTTAATACTAATATGTATGCAAATAGAACTATTTCAACCGGCCTAAACCAATTTAATGTATTGATTTTAATCATTTCAGTTTCATTGCTTTTCCTGCAAGGTTTCTATTCCAACAGCGTTCATTACTTTATAAACAGGATACGGATAATACACACCGCCCCATTGTGATACCAGGTAGTTGTCGAAAAAATTCCATTTAAGCAAACCATCATCTGATAATGGCTCCAGCAAGTATGCAATAACACCACCCAGGGGTTGTGCGGTTCGGACAATAATGGTTCCCTTTTTAAAATCTCTTGATTCGGCCACTGATTTACCTTTGATGTTATTCAGATAATGACCCTGAAATAATCTTGAGGAAGGATTAATTTCTTCAAATAGAAATTCTTCAACCTCCAACATTATATCTTTCTTTAAATATTCGATCTCAACGCCATGGGTTTTAAGGACATCAATGACTTTCGGATCGGGTACTGTGATGAGATATGCAAATGGGAATTTGACACTTTTTTCAGGATAATAATCAGCAATATATGGCACGGTAACCGTTCTCTTCCTGTCGCTTTGCCTGAATCGCCAATACCCTTGTACACCCGGAATCGTATCGGCCTCAAAAGCTTTAATAGTAACAGGTTCGGGTGTTGGCTCGCCACGGTATTCAATGGCAAAAGAATCGGTAACTGCCGGTTTTAAGCCTCGTTCAATGGTCAAGCGATCTGCTTCTGCAATCATATTTTTTATTTCATCCTTGTGTGAAGCAGCATATTCAATTATGGAAACCAATAAATGATATGAACCTTTCACACGTGTTTTAAAATCGGCATATACATAGTTTTCGTTTAGTATGGCCAAACGGTTCCGTACGCCTACATAATTGACCAGATAACGCGGTTCGCTGGCATAGGAAATCCAGCCTTTGTCAATATTTAAGCGATCAATAAACTCACCGTAAAAAATATTTTCCACGTGGTAATCATTCAATAGTGTCTCCGATACACCGGGCATCATTTCATCTCTCATATAATTGATCAGCGACCGGTTTCCATTGGGATTCATCATCCATGTAAAGGTAACCGGCTCCTCGTGATAAGAACCGTTGGTCGTATGGCAATCCACCGTAATGGCTGGATCCCAAGCATTAAAAACTTCGGCAATAACCCCCCTGATTTCAGGAGTTTCGAGTTTCATGGCATCCCTGTTCAGATCAAGAAACTGGCCATTATAACGCACACCAACACCATTTACCGGCCCATTTTGGTTGATCCGGTTGGTGGTGTCCATCTTATCGTTACCATCTGCATTCAAAATGGGGCAAATCAATAATACCACATCGTCCAGTAATCCGGGGTATGTATTATTTAAAATATCCCGGGCCAGCATTTGCGCAGCTTCTTTACCTTCCACTTCCCCGGCGTGTATATTTGCCTGGATATAAACCACAATTCGGTCACCATTTTTTAAATCAGTTGGACTCTCCGGCATTGGATCAGCGATAATTAATAAGGGTAGCTTTTTACCTTCGATGGTCGTTGCAAAGCTTTCAATTCTTAATAAAGGAGAACTTTCCAATGTGCCGATATACTGCATCACATCTTCATAGGTTGATGTTGTGGTATAATTTGACCTTTCGGCAACTGTCTGAATATCAAACTGCCCAAATACTGATCGTATCAGTAATGCCAGGCAAAATATAACTATGAATTTTTTCAAATCGATAAATTTAAATTTGAACTAAAATAGAGAAAATATCCGCTGTATTATGGACAACTTTAATCGGGATTTGGTTGGTAAAAATGATTAAGATATATTCATCTGATGAAAAGAAAAAATCATTTAGATTTGAATAAACTTTAACTGAAATTTCATGAAATATATTTTTACTACACTTTTTACCTTTGTAATCAGCCTATTTATAACAACAAGCATCTATTCTCAAGACACAGAAAAAGAATTATTTTCCAGTGAAACATTTTCAGGACTTGAATTGAGAAGTATCGGACCATCGTTTAAATCAGGCCGTATTGCTGACATTGCTATTCATCCAGAAAACAACAATACCTGGTATGTGGCCGTTGGATCTGGAGGCGTTTGGAAAACCACAAATTCGGGTACAACATTTACTCCGGTTTTTGATGATCAGGCTGTTTATTCCATTGGATGTGTTACCATTGATCCGTGCAATCCGCATACTGTTTGGGTAGGCACAGGTGAAAATGTGGGAGGCCGTCATGTGGGTTATGGCGATGGAATTTACCGCAGCAAAGATGGAGGAATTTCATGGGAAAATATGGGCCTGAAAGAATCGCAGCATATTTCAAAAATAATCGTTCATCCTGATAACTCAGACGTGATCTGGGTGGCTGCGCAAGGACCGCTATGGAACAAAGGAGGAGAACGCGGATTGTATAAATCTGTGGACGGAGGCGTTAACTGGAAAAAGGTGCTGGGAGATGACGAATGG
Organism: Marinilabiliales bacterium; assembly: GCA_963776205.1. GTDB lineage: Bacteria > Bacteroidota > Bacteroidia > Bacteroidales > F082 > UBA4459. The sequence goes on along the minus strand of CAVZLR010000009.1, from coordinate 34,021 downwards.
GTGGGTGTAACTGACGTAGTAATGGATTCCCGAAATCCTGACCGCATGTACGCTGCCACCTGGCAGCGACACCGGAATGTGGCAGCCTATATGGGCGGAGGCCCCGGAACAGCCATTTACAAATCGAATGATGGTGGCGAATCGTGGGAAAAACTGACAAAAGGACTCCCCACATCTAATATGGGTAAAATAGGAATGGCCATTTCGCCACAAAATCCTGATATTATTTATGCTGCTATTGAATTGGACCGGAGAACTGGTAGTGTTTTTAGGTCGGATGACAGGGGTGCATCATGGACAAAAATGTCAGAAACCGTTTCTGGTGCCACCGGTCCGCATTATTACCAGGAGTTGTATGCAAGCCCGCATCAGTTTGACAAAATTTACCTGGTGGATGTGCGAATACAGTTGTCTGATGACGGTGGTAAAACCTTTAAACGCTTAAAAGAACAACATAAACATTCCGATAATCATGTAATTGCATTCAGACCTGATGAACCTGATTATTTGTTGATTGGTACCGATGGCGGAATATATGAAAGTTTCGATTTAGCAGAAAACTGGCGCTTTATCGAAAATTTACCCTTAACTCAGTATTATAAATTGGCAGTGGACGATTCCGAACCGTTTTATAGAATTTATGGCGGCACGCAGGATAACGGCACACAGGGAGGTCCGTCACGAACACTGAAACAGGGTATCGGCAATGATGATTGGGATATTGTGTTAGGTGCTGATGGTCATCAACCGGCCACAGAACCGGGCAATCCGGATATAATTTATGCCGAATGGCAGGAGGGTAACCTGATGCGAATTGACATGACGAATGGGGAGCAAATACTCATTAAACCCCAGCCCGAAGAAGGAGAAGATTATGAACGATTCAACTGGGATTCGCCCATTCTTGTAAGTCCGCATTCGCCAACAAGGATTTATTTTGCTTCGCAAAGGGTTTGGAGGTCTGATGACAGGGGGGATAGTTGGCAAGCGATTTCGGAGGACCTCACCAAAGACCAGGAACGGATCGCATTGCCTATTATGGATCAAACCTGGAGTTGGGATGCCCCCTGGGATGTAAATGCCATGTCGAATTACAACACCATTACATCGCTGGCGGAATCACCTTTACAGGAAGGATTGATCTATTCCGGAACGGATGATGGACACATCCAGGTAACAGAAAATGGCGGAGAATCGTGGCGGAAGATTGATGTTGGAAGTTTACCAGGCGTCCCTGAAACGGCTTTTGTGAATGATATTAAAGCTGATTTATTTGAAGTGAATACAGTATATGTCGCCTTGGATAATCACAAATATGGCGATCTGAATCCCTACCTGTTTAAAAGTTCAGATAGAGGGAAAAGCTGGAAATCCATCAACGGTAATATTCCCGACAAAACGCTGGTATGGAGATTAGTACAGGATCATATAAATCCTGACCTGCTATTTGCGGGAACCGAATTTGGCATCTATTTTACGGTGGATGGAGGCAAAAAATGGGTAAAACTAAGCGGTGGTGTTCCCACCATTTCCTTTCGTGACCTGGCCATTCAACGCAGGGAGAATGACCTGGTAGGCGCTTCATTTGGTCGTAGTTTTTATGTGTTTGACGATTACAGTGTGCTGCGTCATGTTTCTGAAGAACAATTGAAAGAGGAAGCCAGTTTATTCCCTGTAAGGGATGCCTGGTGGTATATGCCCAGAATGGGTAAAGGGAAGCTGGGAGCAAGCGATTTTATAGCGCTCAACCCGCCTTTTGGAGCAGTATTTACCTATTACTTGTCGGAAGGTTATAAAACGGATAAAAATATAAGGCAGGAAAAAGAAAAGGAACAGGTGAAAAATAATGAGGCGGTAACATTTCCCGGATGGGATGCTGTTGAAGCGGAACGCAGGCAAACAGCACCAACGATCTGGCTTACCGTTACGGATGAAAAAGGCAACATAATCCGTAAAATCGAAGGATCGGCTTCGAAGGGATTTCACCGTATAGCATGGGATTTAAGATACCCGATTGTAACTGCAATTGACATTCATCAGGAAAATAATGCATCATGGGGATTTATGCCTATGGCTGTCCCGGGGACATACACGGTATCATTATCCAAAGAAATTGATGGTGTGATGACGCCACTGTCCGAACCTGTTTCATTCAACGTAAAACAATTACAAAAAGGGGCACTGGAAGGAGCTTCACCAGAAGAAACAGTTGCTTTTTGGAAAGACATTCAGCAAATGCAGGGAAAGATTTATGCTACTTCGCTTGATTTGAGCCACGCGCTTAAAAAAGTAAATGGTATGGAATTAGCTTTAGCCAGAGCTGAGCTGCAGCCCGGAGAATTGGATAAAGCATTATCCGAATTAAGGCAGAAATTGTTGGAAATCGAGGAACAATTGAATGGAAATCATTCTAAGAATGAGATCGGTGAGAAGAATAATCCAACCGTGAAATCACGACTAAACGCAGCCTCCAATGGGGTGCAAAACTCCACTTACGGACCAACAGAAACTGCTCAAAGAAGCCTCGAAATTGCGGAACGAGAATATGACATATTAAAAAAAGAACTGGACGGCATAATAAACGAGAAAATTCCTGAGCTGGAAATGCAATTAAAAGCAGCAGGAGCACCTGAAATTAAGGGTTAAGTTTGAATTAAATCAATTGACCCACGATCCTTCGTCCATGGTATTCACGGGCACCAATAAGCTGATGAATTTCATCTAAATTCTGGTTGGTTATTTTACCGGCAGCAATGATGTTTATTTTTCCTTCGGATACCTGTAACATCTTTTTGATGACATCTTTACCTTCCATTGCTGTAGTTGCACCTCCGGAAGTTAATATAGATGCAATACGCCCAATTTGTAGCAAGCTGCTAAGCGAGGCAACAGGATCGGGTGTTTGATCGATGGCTTTATGAATGGTAACTTCAAGAGGCGCCGCCAATTCTGCCAGTAATTGAATTTGTTCAAAATTCAACTGACCGGATTTATCCAACATACCAAAAACCACACCTTGTGCGCCAGCATGCTTACAAAATTGAATAATATTTTTCATTCCTGAGAATTCGTCAGTAGTATAAACAAAATCACCGGCGAGTGGCCGTATCATCACTTTAACAGGAATGTTCAATGTATGAATTACCAGTTCGATGAGTTTTCTGTCAGGAGTTAAACCATCCAGGTCGAGGCGGGAACAAAGTTCAATCCGCCCCGCTCCTTTTTTTTCGGCAAGAATGGCTTCTTCCAGCGATTCAACACAGGCTTCCAGGATTAAATGTTTGTGCATTATTCAGATAATTGAATTTTTATCTGTTCGCCATTATTAATTTTCTTGTCGAAAATAATCTTTCCGGACTGCACGATTTTAACTTTCAGAAATTCGGCATCTTTTGTTATATAAATATCAAAGTCGGAATTAAAGGCTTTTATATGTCTGAGGTTAAAATATGCCCAATCATCTGGTATGTTCGGTCTCATTTGGAAACTGTTAAATCCTGTTGGGATTATACCAAGGATTCCTTCTGTGAAAATACGGCAATAGAGGGCGCTTTCGGCAGAAAGGTGCGCCATATTTCCCTCGGGCCACGCTTCAACAACATAGGGCACATGAAATCCAAGCAAGCGGGTTTGAGAGAAAGCGATCAGTTTTTCAAGCGCCCTGTTCGATGCGCCCGCTTTGAAAGCACCACGAAAAGCATACAGCGTGCCCCTGTCCCAAAAAAGATTGGGCTCTTCAAGATCGGGATTGTGCTCAACTTTGATTCCATTGTCTGTCCATAACCTGGTAAACAAAGCTTCAAGCGTCCCATCTTTTCGGTCATCAATCCCCATAACGAGCGGGAGGCATATCCAGTGTCGTAAATAAGGATGGTCGTCAAAATATTGATACGTTTCAAGCCCTTCTATTTCTGCGCCAAAATAAGTTTCTATGGCCTGGGTCAGGTTGTCTGCTTTTTTATCATAATCTTTAATTACATTTTTTGATTTTCCAAGTGCTTTTGCCAGATAAATAGTTTGCTTTAGCGCACCATAATATAAAGATGAAGTTGCCAGATTCGCACCACCAGTTGAAATTCTGCCTTCCATTTCATCCGAATCGGAGTTGATGACACCAAATTCATTTTTCTGGCGATCACAATAATCCAGCGACCATTCAATAAGTGGCCATATTTCTTCAGCTTCTGCTTTATTTCCAGATGCCAATGCATATTGACTGGCACCATAAGCAATCATAGCCGCATCGCCACGGTCTCCACCACAACAAGTCAACGTACCTTCCATTTCAAAGGATGACCAGAAGTTTGCATCCCCCTCCGGGATGTTATTTAAGAATTGAAGGTAAGCATTCATAGCAGCTTCATTACCGATAGTATAACCCAAATATGGAAAGAATGGACTGCTGTATTCGGCCTGGTCGTTAGCCCATACCCCGGTATAATATCTGCCACCTCCGGGTGAGTGCATAAGCCCCATTTTAGTGTCATAAATGCTTTCGGCTGCCCTGATCTTGGAAAAAGTAAACAGCGTGTTTAAAATTGAATCAGGTGTTTCAAGTACAAGGTTCTTATCCATATTCTCCAGAAAAGAATAGCGCTCCATAAGTACGCTGGTGTATGAATCTTCAATTGGGGGTTCATCATTTAGTTGGGCTGAAAAATAGATACTAAATTCCAATGAATTTCCAGGTTCTATGCTGTAATTTCCTTCTTTGTCAGTATAAACATTTCTAGTGAACCTACCATTTTGTCCCAGTTGTTCCTGTATCAATTCAGTCTTTCCAATTTCAACATTTATGGGTTTATCCGTTGTGTTTTTTAATGTCCATATTTCAACAAATAACCTTTCAGTCATTGAAGGAACCAGTATTCTTTCCAAAAGCAATCCCTGGCTTTCGGCATGGTAAAAATGCAGCATTCCATCTATTTTAACCGAGTCAAGAGGTCCCGGTTCATAAGTCCGTTCATTTACAACAATTGCGGGTAAAAATTCATCAGAATAAACATCCCGTAAATAAGCCCTGTATTTTCTCCATTTATTTGCTGATGATTCGATAAAGATTCGGAGTTGGGGAAAAATAATATTGCGAGAAAGCTTTAACTTTTTGTTTTCATCTATTTCATACGAAATGATTGCAGCGACTCTCTGGCCGTTCATTTCTATATTGTCACTATGAGGTAGATTCGTTTCGTTTGTCATATCCCATACTATGGAATACTCGTTTGATAAAATCCAATAAATTTTATTCTGATTTTCAGCTACTTGTCCGACTACCTGAAGCTGAATGATGATGATTGTGAGTAAAAAAATAATCAGCTTTTTCATTTTCCTTTATTTTGATTCTTATAATAAGTAATGGTATTCTCCAATGCTTGTTTTGTATGGTATTTCGGTTCAGATCCAAAATCTATTTCAGCCATTTATACCTGCCAAAGCTATGTTTAATGAAAGAACAGAAATTGCACTACCGTTAGTTATTTTCGAATCTGGCGTTTATCCAGCTAATAATTTCCTGATTAACTCCGGGAGCAAGAAGCAAATTTGTTCCGTGTGCTGAATTACCAGGCAAAATCACTAATTTTTTAGGCTCTTCTGCCATATTATACAAAGCATTAGCTTCTGTAGCAAAATTTACACTTTGAATATTTACATCAAGCTCGCCTGCAATAAAAAGTGCTGAATTAATATTTAATTCCGGAAAGATGGAAAATATACCCAATCGAGATGCTGATAAAGCTACAGTTGCTTTCACTCCATCAAATTCATTACCTGCAACCGCCATAATAGCGCCTAATGATCCGCCCACCAAGGCAAACTGATTAGCGTCAACAACATCTTTGGTCTTTAAGAAATTAATAGAAGCAATTAGGTCTTGTGATGTTGAATTAATGAATGCTTCTATCTCCGAAGCATCAGTAGGTAAAGGATAATCGCCTGATTGACCATGTCCCCTAAAATCAATAATTAAACAAATATAACCTTGAGCTATTAAGCTGGTAACAACATCGGCATTTTGCCAGTTATTTACCCAAACTCCGAGTTCATGCATGAATATAATAGCGGGTTTTATGTCATTATTACTTTCAAGGTATTTTAGTTTTCCAGCTATTAAAATGCCATCAGAGGTTGTAAACGTTACGGGTTCAATTTTATACGAAGTGGTAACTGAGCTGATTTTACTGTATATGATACCGCCGTTATTTAATAGGGCTTTTAACCTGTATTTGTATTGAGTTGCACCTTCTAACTCATTAACCTCCAGGCTATTTTCGTTTATGTTAGTTATTTCAAACTCTTTTTCAATGGGACTGAAAGATTCATTAAAAGCGAATTGGATTGTTAATTGGCTTATATCAGCTGAATTAGCTGACCAATTTACAATAAAGCTGGTTTCTTTAATTTCAGAAGCTGATTCCAGTGTAATAGTTATTGGAGCATCCGCCTCTTCTTTTTTACATGAAAAAAAAACAAGTAAAAATGCACAAAGAATAAAAACTCTGATAATAGGTTGCGATTTCATAGCAGAATTAATTTAATGTTATAAAAAGTAAAGGTAATAATTAAGCGTAAGAAAATAAAAAGAGAGAACATAGTAAACAGATTAATCGGGAATCTTATTTGAATAATATGCTATAGTATTCTCCATAGCTTGTTTGTTGCTATATTTCGGTTTAAATCCAAAATCAGTTGCTGCTTTTTTAGCCGAAAAGGTATAATCAGTACAGGTATAAGTTACTGCAAAACGGCTGAATTTGGGATTGTATTTTTTTATAGGACGCATCAAAACAGCAACGCCTTCAGATATAGCACCAATTGAGTAGGCCAGGCCACGTGGTAGCCACAGGTTTTTTGGAAATATCTTGTAACCAGCACCAGCAACGACCTGGTCAAAAAATTTAAAAAAGTTAGCTCCTTTTCCATCAGTAATAAAATAGATTTGGCCGGGTACTTTTTTGTTATCATTCCATAAGGCTGCGGCAGCCAATACATGTGCATTCGCCATGTTCCCAACATACACATGCTGGCAACTGGATGTACCATTTCCCAGCCGCACATAAAAACCGTTTTTGGCCATATCTATTAAAGAATCAATATGGTATGGATCAGCCTCACCATAAATATCTGCCGGCCGAAGAATGACAACTTTCAGATTTTCATTGTTGGCTTGTAAGGCGGCCAGTTCGGTCAGCTTTTTGCTCTCACAATAGACAGTTGCATGGGTATCCGGATAAGCTTGGGTTTCATCAATATCTACCAAAGGCTTGCCCGTAAAAACGGCATCCAATGAACTGGTCACTACGAGGTTCTTTATACCCAGTTTTTTACATGCAGTTATCACATTTTCGGTGCCTCCTGCATTTACGGCCAGCACTTCTTCTTTTGATTTTGTGCCCCAGTCGATAATGGCTGCTGAATGTATCACTATGTCGATACATTTGCAAGCCTTTTCCAACAGATCATAATCCCTGATATCCCCTTTTATAAATTCAATCTGGTCAACATATTTACCCTTGTATTCATTTATATCAAATACCTTGATCAAGCCCGGCTTGAGGGGTGAATCGGCTATCAGAAATTCTTCAACGATTCGTTTACCAAGAAATCCGGATCCACCAGTAATTAAAATAGTTGGTTTTTTATGGCTGGTTTTGGTTTCTGTCATTTTGCTTAATTTGCATCAGTTACAAGCGGTAAATTTAAAATATTCCATTCAGAAATGATCAAACAAATATACCTGGTCAGAGGTGACGATAATGAAACATACAGCGTGTTCAAAGATAGAATTTGGGTTGCAGTTCAGAATTTGGCTGAAAAAAAAGACATTCGACATCTTAGCTTCACAATAACAGAAGAAGCGCCACCAAAGGTTTCCATCATTCCTTTTAAGAAGAAAAAAATAGCTGTTATCACCGTTAAGTTGAAAGAAGGAAAGCCCTTAGAAAACATGTTACTATTAATAGGTTTTGAAGGAGCTTATACTGTAACTGAAGCTTTACCGGTAGCATATGATAAAATATGGGCTGATGGTGAGAAAACACCGGGCATTTGCCTGTTGACACTATTCAAACAGAAAAAAAGCATCGACTACAAAACTTTTTTAGATCGCTGGCACAACAGCCATACGCCTTTGTCTTTAAAAATACATCCACTTTGGCATTACAACAGGAATGTGGTGGAAGAAAAACTAAGCAGTGATTCGGCCAATTGGGACGGCATAGTGGAAGAGCATATGCGTACCCGGGCAGAATTACTGAATCCATTTAAATTTTTTGGCAATCCATTGGTGATTATTCCAAGGATGATACAGGTTTATACCGATACCCAATCATTTCTGGATTACAAAACCATTGAGCCATATTTGGTGGCGGAGTACCATATAAAATGGTTATCGCCAGGTTCAATTTAGTCAAAGAAATACAATGAATAAAAGATTCAAATTGAATAGATTGCTGCTGGTTTCGGGTTCCGGAAGAAATAGTGGTAAAACGTTACTTGCTTGTGAAATCATCAAAAATGTATCTGAGAAAACAGCGGTGTACGCATTAAAAATCTCCCCTCACTTTCATCAGGTGAACGAAAAACAGGAATTACTTCTCAAACATAAGGATTACAGCATATTTCGTGAAACCGACCCGGATTCGATTAAAGACAGCTCACGCATGTTAAAGGCTGGGGCCAAAGAATCCCTGTACCTGCAATGTGAAGATCATGCAGTACCAGAGGCTTTTACAAGGTTACTCACTTTTCTTCCTGAAGGGGTGCCTGTCGTTTGCGAATCGGGTTCATTGGCGAAAAAAATTCAACCCGGATTACATCTTTTATTAGGAAACGGAAATAAAAAAAGCAACTATAAGGATTTGGCTGACCGGTTAGTGCATTTCAACGGAGAAGCGTTTGATCTGAATATTCAGCAGGTATTCTTCGAGAATGGACATTGGCATCTATAGAGTATCGGGAAATGTGAGATGCAGAATAACCCGCAATGGGAAATCCTCTCCCGTGCTACTTAATTTTTATGAGTTTGCCACAAGCGACACGGGAATCAAACCGGAGTTTAAAATAATATGTGCCCTTAGGAAATTCTCGGGCGTCCCATACGATTTGCTGATTACCTGCTAATTGATTTTGGGAAATAATAGCGACAAGAACTCCAGAAACATCATAAATACGGAAGGTAACTTTTTTGGTATCTATTAATTCATATGAAATACTTACACTGCTACTAAATGGATTTGGGGATATTTTAATTTGATACTGTGCAGATATTTGGTTGACAGAGAGCGTATCATCAAATTGAAAAAAGTCAAATGCTGGTAATGGGCTGTTTTGATCATTAAAGTCAAAGAAACTTGCATTTTCATAAGAAGACCCTTGCCCCCATTTGTCACACATATCTGATGTAATCCACCCCGCTTCCCAATAAAAAACGCCTCTCCCACCATTATCTGAAACCACCTGACAAAGATCGACTAGAAACTCTTTTTGGCCATCCGGAGATAATGGATATTCAAGCACATTTCCATTATTGCCAATGAAATTATTATAATCATCAGCATTTTCATGTGTCCATATAAAACCCGTTTCGAACAACATAACTGTTTTACCATAATCATGAACTAAATCCCTGATTAGTGTACCGATATTATCCAAACTTATTTCGGGAGAAAAAAACGGGTAATAGGAAACCCCGATGATATCAAAATTGGTTATGCCATGATTAATAAATTCCCCTGTAACCCATTTTGCAGTGTTCTCAGTTAAATGAATGGCTTTTAAAACATGCTGAACATAGGTCGCGTTAAAATCATCAATCGCATTCAATCCCGCGTTAAATTTGTCGGCATCTACAGGCCATGCGAAACCATTTGTTGGTGTGGATTCATCGATAAAACCATTTGTTGTTTCGTTACCAATACTTACGATATTGGGTATTGTATTTTGATTATATAGCCGTTCTAAAACCTGAAAAGTGTATTGATAAATTGAATCCATGAGTACCTGGTGTGATAATCCCTCCCATGCATTTGGTCTTAACTGTTTGCTCGGATCGTTAAAATAATCGCCATAGTGAATGGATAAATTCAAACCCATTCCGTTCGCATAAATTCTTTGTGCCGCCAGCAGGACATCTTCCAAATTCGAAGATCTTATGGGGTTTTCACAAAAACCTTCGATATTTTCAGGCGTATGCCACAACCGAAGTCTTACCATTTTTGCACCTTGTTCAGAAAAATACTGATAAGGATCTATCAGCACCCCTTCCGTATTTCTGTATTCTCCTCCTTTTTCCAGGATGGTATTGGTGTATGATAAATCAGCACCAGTTATAAAACTCTGTGCAGCACCTGTTTGGTCGACCAAAATAATGAAAAGAAATAAAATTAATTTGCTATAAGAGCACAACATTTATTATGAATTTTAGGTAGATAATTTCAGACCAACCACCCCCGCAATAATCAGAAAAACGGATAAAATCCTCAGTAAACTTGCTGAATCCTGAAAATACCAAATACCCACCAGAAAAGTGCCTGCCGCGCCAATACCTGTCCATACCGCATAAGCGGTACCCATCGGAATATTTTTTTGTGCCATCCACAAAAACAAACCACTCAATGCCATTGAAACAACGGCAAAAACAATCCAGACAAATTTGTGGGATGTAGTTTGCGAAAGTTTAAATCCAAGAGGCCATCCGATTTCGAAAATAGCGGCAACAAATAAATAGATCCACGACATAATTTTACATTTAAATAGTTAAAATTCTTATGAATACATCTTCCCCATTGTTCTATTGGCAATTGATGCAGCCATTTTGCGTGGCATGATCCGGGTAAGGATAAAGTAGTGTATCCTGTTGGAGAAGCCCGGGATAAAAAGTGTTTTTTTGCCTAGTTTCTTCAGTGCCAATTCAGCCACATTGGTCGGGTTCATTACAGAAGGTTTTAATATGCCATACTTTGGATTTGTTTTGAGGTAGGCAGGAGTCGCCGTTGCCCCGGCTATGCACGCCAACACATCAATTTTATAGGGTATAAACTCATGATGTAATGCTTCGGCGAGGTTCCATGCAAAAGCTTTGGTAGCAGCGTAAGGTGTCACCAGTTGCATCCCGATCAATCCGGCTAATGATGACATTAATACAATTCCTCCTGGCTGTTTTTTTTCGACCAGATGCTGCGAAAATTGATGAACAATTTTAATTTGAGACCTTGTGTTTATGTCAATAAAATGATCCAGTTCTTCGATCGTATGATGTATAAACGGCTTGATCAGGCTGTAAGCCGCATTATAAACCAATAAACGACAGTCAATTATTTGTATTTGCCGGAACATTTTCTCATGGGCATCTGCTTCGCGAAGGTCCAGATGCAATTGAATGGTTTTAATATCAAACTGCTGCTCAACGTGTTGTGACAAAGTGTTGAGCAACGGTTTCTGATTATCGATCATAATGATATTCAAACCCCGTTTAGCCAATGCCACTGTATACGCTTCGCCAAGCCCATCAGCAGCACCAACGACTATACACCACGGGCCATATTTTTTTTTGAAGGTCGTGTCTGACATAATTCCTATTTTTACCCCTCCTTTATGAATATTAAAATTAGAATAATTCTTTAACCCGATGCAAAAAATACTTTTTGCTTTTTTGAGTGTATCTAGATTCTTCAGAAAAATTGCATTTGCCATAACAGGAAAGAAAGAGGACGATGTATATGATCAGCGCATTGTAACGGGAAAAGCCTGGGACGAATTTTGCAATCAGCTGAAACTGGCCGGAACAAACCTAAAATACGCAGGCACTCCCCAGGATGCATTCAACCAGGCAGAAGGAATACGTTATTTAACACGCCTGACAAGAGCTGGACTTGAAGCATTTGTTGAATATGCCGACCCTGCTTTTCCGGTACTAAAAAGAATGGTACACGAAACAGTAAAAATGGGTGCCGATAATCCGGATAATTATTATTTCAATGCCCAGATCAGTGGTGCATATGAATACCGAATTACCGGAAAAAGAAACACGGTTCATTATATCGGATTCTTTACCCAAAACGGGAGTTATGGAACAACCGGAGGTTTAGCTCCCTGTGGTGTACTGGAAGGTACTGACCTGGCACTGGAGGATGACGGCAGTTTTGAAATTATCCTGAGCAAAGAGAAAAAAGGCAAGAATTGGTTAAAGATAGAAGAAGAGACAGGCCTGGTGATGGTCCGGCAAACATTTTTGAACCGCTTTGAAGAAATTCCTGCTGAAATTGAAATAGAAAATCTGGATGGCCGGAAAGCTCCGTTACCCCTTACACCCAAAATGATAGATGAGGGTCTAAAAACGGCCTCCATGTTTGTGGCGGGAGCACCATTACTTTTTGCCCGCTGGGCCAAAGGATTTAAAAAACATGTGAATGAATTGCCACAATTCGATCCAAAAGTCTCGAATGCGGCCGGTGGTGATGCCAACATCATTTATTACCATAGCTATTGGAATCTTCAACCCGATGAAGCATTGGTTATAACTGTTAAACCTCCGAAATGTGACAGCTGGAATTTTCAGTTGAACAATTATTGGATGGAATCGCTGGATTACCGGTATTTTAATGTTTGCGTGAGCAAAGGAACTGCCGCTTACGAAGCAGATGGCAGTATCAAAATTGTAGTGGCTCACAATGACCCTGGATTACCCAATTGGATCAACACCTGCAATCATTCGGAAGGAACCATGTGTTGGCGCTGGTATCGATTACCTGAAGGAGTAAATCCGATTCAGCCAACATGTGAAGTTGTAAAGGTGGATAAATTAAAGAAAGCGTGAGTACAGGAAAAGAGATCAAATCAAAAAATTATAACAAGCAACCTTACTGGTTTAATGCGATAAATACTTTTTGGAAAGCCAGTTATCCGCTGGGCACCAAATCAAAACTGGATAAAGATAGCTTGATCAAAGCAGCAAGAAAAGCCACGGGCCTTCACGATTTAGGAAATCTTTTCTGGGATGAGCCTTTGGAGAGAATGCTGACCTCCATTAACGAAGAAGCACAACTGCACCCCATCGGGCAATTTATCACCCGCCAACGGATTATAAATTTGCTGTCGGTAAGGTTAAGAGCTGAACACTATTTTAAAAAATACCCTGAAATTTTAGCACAAGATTTATATCCAGTAATGCTTGTAATTGGACTACAACGTACCGGAACCACCAAACTGCAGCGATTACTGGCTTCCGATCCTGATAACCGATCTGTTTTAAGTTGGGAGGCGCTTAATCCGGCACCAATAAAGGGAGACGATACAACAGGAAAGGAACGAATTAAAATTGCAAAAACAAGTGTCAATGCATTGAAGTATATGTCGCCAGGATTTTTTGCCATCCACCCGATAGAATATGATGCCCCCGAAGAAGATGTATTATTGCTTGATGTTTCATTCCTGAGTCAAACTGCTGAAGCCACCATGCATGTTCCTTCCTATGCTTCATGGCTTGAAGAAACTGACCAGTCGGTAGCATATGAATATATGGTTCGATTACTGAAACTTTTGCAATGGCAACGGCCGGCGAAAAGATGGGTGTTAAAAACGCCGCATCATCTCGAATTTTTGGATTTGGTCAATAAGCATTTTGGCAATGTGCAATACATCTGGACACATCGAAATGTGTATGAGTCTGTTCCTTCTTTTCTGAGCATGGTTGCCTATTCACGCAGGCTGTTCAGCAGTGCTGTTGACCCGCAGCAGGTGGCAAAACACTGGGTAAGGAAGAATGGTTATATGTTATCAAAAGCGCTTGATTTTCATGAAGCCAACAACCATATATCTTTGTTTACGGACGTTCCCTACCAACACCTGGTTGAGGATTCGCTGGCGGTGATTAAGCGCATTTATGCCGACAGGCAGGAATCGATTTCGCCAGAGCAGATGCAGATATTCAGTGAATCAAACAGGAATAATCCACAGGGCAAGTATGGCGTTCACAAGTACGAGCTATCAGATTTTGGTATAGACGAATCGTATATTGATCAATTTACATCAGCTTACCAACAGTTTCAAAATTCAAAACTGAAGTAATATGACCGTTAAGGAGAAAAAATACAACAGCCCGTTACAGGCGACTTTTAAAGGTATTTCTGATCTTTTTAAAAGAAGGGAAAGGGTTGGGACTTTAAGTTCTGATGAAAGGCTGGAGGGCAAGCGCGTGATGATCACGGGTTCCAGCTCGGGCCTGGGCCTGGCTGTTGCCAAACAGCTGGCAGCACTGGGCGCTGAGGTGATCATGGCTGTACGTAGTGGTATCCCAGAAAAAGGAGAAGAAGTAAAAAATGTCTCAGGAAACCAGAAGGTGCATATGCTGCATGTTGATCTGGCTGATTTTGACTCGATCACAAAGCTGGTCAAACAGGTGAAAGAGCAATTTGATAAAATTGATATTTTAATCTGCAACGCTGCTGTTGTTGTTAAGGAGGCCCGTAAAACAAAACATGGACTGGATGAAATGTTCACGGTGAATTATCTCGCTAAATTCTACCTGGTAAATGCACTGCTGAGGGAAGACTGTTTCAATACGAAAGGTGCAGAATTACCCAGAATTATCTTTGTTTCTTCTGAAAGCCATCGCAACCCGGAACAATTTGAATGGGATACGTTTGGGCAATTCAAGGAACATAAGATGGCCAAAACTGTAGAACGCTACGGGTATTATAAATTATTGATGACCACCTTTAGCCTGGAATTGGAAAGAAGATTGAACCCTGATACAAAGCCCAATTACTCGGTATTTGCACTTTGTCCGGGTCCGGTTAATTCAAATATCGCGCGTGAAGCGCCGGCCATTGTTCAGCCACTTATGAAGATGGTGTTTAGGTTGTTTTTTAGCTCACCAGAAAAAGCCGCAGAACCTGTGGTTTATCTGGCAGCTTCAAAAGAACTGGAGGGCAAATCCAAAGATTACTTATTTTTAATGAGCCGAAAACAGGTTGATGAAAAAGCTGCTGATCCGGATAATGGTGTGAAACTCTGGAGTGTGACAGAACGACTAATTGAAGAAAAGTTGTAGTAATGAATTACGAAGATAATCCTGACAGCATTAAATTCTATGTAAAACGGTTTCTCGTTCAGAACGTTGAAAAAATTAGAGGAAAGAAGATCATAGATTTCCCTGCCGGCAACGGAATTACTTCCAGGATCATTAAAGAACTTGGAGGAGAACCTGTAGCTTTTGATCTGTTTCCTGAATATTTTAACATAGAGGGAATTAGTTGTAACAGGGCAACAATTGCAGAAGGTCTGCCCATTGCCGACCAATTCGCTGATATGCTGATTTGTCAGGAAGGTTTAGAACATTTTTCAGACCAAATGCAAGCATTTAAAGAGTTTAGTCGTGTGCTGAAAAGAGGAGGAACCGTGCTGATTACCACACCGAATTATTCCAATCTCAGATCGAAATTAAGCTACTTATTGTCAGAAAGCGAACGCTTTGGATCAACGATGCCTCCTAATGAACTGGATAGCATTTGGATGTCGAAGCCGGATTCGGCGAAAGAAATATATTTTGGTCATATCTTTCTTATCGGAATTCAAAAACTAAGATTACTTGCAAAACTTTCAGGCTTTAGGATACATAAAATCCACAGAACAAAAGTAAAATCCACATCTGTATTATTGTTCCCGTTTTTTTATCCATTTATATGGATTTTTAATTGGCTAACGTATCGAAAGAACCTTAGAAGAAACTCCGGGTATTCATATGAATCTAAAAAGATAATCTATCAAGAGATATTCAGGCTTTCTGTAAGACCAAGTTTGTTATTGGATAGCCATCTTATGATTGAATTTGAAAAAGAAAATGAAGTATCAGAAGTAACAAACAAATTAAAAAGCCAGCATGAAAATTTTGGCCAGACATAATAAAATCTCACAATCATTTCCAATAACGCAAGCCTGGAAGTAAAGCCTCTTAGATGTTATAGGCAATCAAACGCTTACTTTATAGTTTAATATAACCTTAGCTTACTTGGTATTTGGTGGTTTAGCGTATGTTTAGGTTTGTAAATCAGGTCAACAAACATTTTTCTGAAAGCAGTTTCCACCCCCGACGCCCAATGTTTGGTCATTCCTGATCCGCCGGCATTTCCCGTTACTTCGGCCGCAAACATAATTTCACGGGTTTCGATATCGAAAAAAGTAACATACAATAAAGCATACTCTCCTTCCTTGTTAAAATTTACCAGGTTGATAACCATGCCTACTCCTTGTTTTTCGCGCAAAACGTATGACTGAACAATGGTTTGAAGGTCTTCGAAAGGCATACAGAAATTCACTGCACTAACAAAGTTTTGCATGTCGGCGTAGGTATTGTACTCAAACACACTGTTGCCAACAAAAATACTTGGTTTTCCCATCCATCCGCTGATTTTTCCAATGGGCAACAAATCGTAGGTAAGCATTTCATTCCAGGCAGGAAAATATTTGGGCGCAATGACAATACCATCACCAATTTTGCCAGAATTGGATAATTTCAGGTACGTAAAATCAAACCCGTAAAAGACCAGGTCTTGCCTGTAAAAAATTTCATTAGCCCTGTCTCCATAAACTTTACCTCCGAAAGGCTTTTTAATATGACAATACGGATTGCCCAAATCTTCGTGATAAATGAAGTGTGTTGGAGGTGTAAATGCCGATGGCGCTTTTGAAGCTACCTCTCCTGATTGATTCTGGTAAATTTCATCAAATATGTCTTTATCACCCGATTCGTACCTGATCATAAACACTTTTGATTTGGAGATGGTATAAGTGGGGCCTGTTAGGTTTGATGCTCTTTTATATTTTATGTCGTTTTTTAATATTTCAGTTACTTTGGCTTCTATTTCATCACCATCTTTCATGATAATAACATCCTGGCCAAAACATATGCCGACGTAAAATATCGTACAGAGCAAGATCAAGGTTTTCATAATTAATTGGTTTTTGGTCGATACCCTTCAAAAATATGAAAAGTAACTAGTGTAAAAGCACACTATCGCCTGTTATGACTTAATCTGTTTTCTTTCTAAATAAAAACAAAAAACCCCTACAATCAATGCAAGGGTCTTTATAAAATAGGTTGGCTTTTTAGTTATTTACGTAGTTCGGGCACATTTGAATAGATGTAATCAGCGTGCCAACCGGTAAAATACTTGTTATATTTTGTATAAAACTCTTTCCTGGCTTCATCATCCGGCCAATGTTCTTTTGAAAGTTTTCCCATTTCATCCAAAGCTTTTTCAACATCTCCTAACGAACTAACTGCATAAACTTCTAAAAAATCACGACTATCAGCTCCATATAGATGTCGGTATGGATAATATCCCTTGATATAAGAATTTTTATAAATCACATTTTCAAGATATTCTTTGCGAAGTTTTTGGATTTCTCCAGGTTCGCTATCCTCAGGAAAAGCCAGATGACTTACCTGTACATAATATACGATAGGCTCATCTGTTATTTGGGCTTCATCCATAAATTTACCACCTTCAAGAGCCTGGTAGATTTCATCTGAGTGTTGAGTTGTATAATACTTGGCCTGCTTTGAAAAAAATTCGGAACGTTGTTCCTGATCAGGCCAAGCCTCATTAGCGAGTTCGCCATCTCTTTCAGAAGCCTTTTCGATATCGGACCAATCTTTGCTTGCCCTTACAAAAAGTACTTCTGAAGCATCATCTGTGAACATATGCATCAACACATTTGACCATATAATGTATTCATTTTTTGATGTTACTTTATCAAAGTATTCTTTCTCAAGAGCAAACCAGTCTTTCATTGTTCCCTCGGTATAATCGTAATTTTGATGCACCTTTGTTACAACAACAACAGGTGGCTGCTGAGCTTCTTCCTTTGTATCTTGTGAAAGAGCAACAGTAGTTTGCAGTACTAAAAAAGTCATTAATACTGCCAATAATTTGTAAGTAATCTTCATGGTGGTTTGTTTTAGTTTTTGAAATGAATAAGAACAAACTTAACAAACAGATTGTAACTGACTGAAAACTTAACAGTTATTTAACAAATTGCTTTAAAGATAGATATTGACATCGTAGAATTTTTATTATGGTTAAAAAATTCCATTAGCAAACATTAACCATTTTTTAAATGTCGTAGAAAAAGGGTAATAAAAGATGAATTCAAATTGAGATCTTTATCTTGTCAATAAACTAACACTAAGTATTCTCATGAAAACACTAAATCAATCCCTGGAATTAGAACTATTCAGTTTAGTTCCTATCTGTATTATCGTTGTTATTTTGATTTCGATTTTATAAATAATATATAGTTCTTGAAAACTATTTCTGAACATCTAATATGTTGCATATTTATTTATGTCAAACGTTCTAATTATTATCTGTAATCCAACAAGATACGGACAAAAAATATTTTTATAGATTTTCATTGCCAGTAATTTAAACTTTCTACTTTTGCGCTCTTTTTAGCATATCATAATTTAAGATTAGATATCATGGCATTCTTACAAAAGGATAAAATATTTAGCAAAAGGTGGTTGCTACATTACAGCCTCATCGTGGTTGGGTCATTCATTCTTGCGGCAGGTTTTGTATTATTTATTACACCCTATAAAATTGTACCCGGTGGTGTGTATGGTATTTCAATCGTACTACACCATTTATTCGGAACCCCTGTGGGATTGGTAGCGCTGGCGTTTGATATTCCTTTAACCATTATCGGCATAAAAGTGCTGGGCCCCCGGTTTGGCGTGAAAACAGTCGTAGGATTTGTTTTGACCGCTGTTTTTGTTGATACCCTGACATATTTCTATGGCACGGAACCTTTGGTCCAGGGCGATCCTCTGCTTTCATCCATCTTTGGTGGATTGTTTGTAGGTCTGGGTCTGGGGTTAATATTTAAATCACGGGCTACTTCCGGAGGTTCAGATATAATTGCCATGATCGTCAGTAAATATACCAAACTTCCGGTTGGGCAGTTGATGATCGCAGTTGATTCAGTAATTGTGATTGTAGGGCTTTTTGCATTCCAGGACTGGAAAATTCCATTGTATTCGCTGATTGTTATCTTTATAACTGGAAAAGTGATTGATACTATATTAGAAGGGGCCAATTACGACAAGGTATTGCTGATCGTTTCTGATAAAACCCAGGAAATCAGGGATAAAATAATAAATGATCTGAACAGGGGCGGCACCTTGTTAAATGGAGAAGGATTGTATAGCAAAGCAGAAAGAAAAGTTGTATTTACTGTGGTTAACCGTCGCGAAACCGTTATGTTGCAGGATTATATACATACCATAGATCCAAATGCTTTTGTAACCGTAATCAATGCCAATGAAATTTTAGGTAACGGATTTAAATCACTCAAAGAAAAAGTGGAGGACTAATTCCTGAACAGTTTGATAATGTCGTTACCGTTTGCAAGGATCAGCAAACCGAATAATATAACCATTCCCACAACCTGTGCATATTCTAAAAACTTATCGCTGGGTTTACGCCTTGCAACAATCTCATACATCAGGAATAATACATGTCCACCGTCCAATGCGGGTATGGGCAGGATGTTAATAATTGCCAGCATGATCGATAAAAATGCAGTAAGCCGCCAAAAGCTTTCCCAATGCCACTCTGAAGGGAAGATGCTGCCAATCATAATAAATCCGCCAACACTTTCATAAGCTTTCACCTCAGGGGAAAATAGTAATTTCAGCTGTTTCAGGTAATTTCCAATGCCCGCCCAGGTTCTGTTAAATCCGGCCGGAATTGCTTCTATAACATTATATTCCTTTTTATTCAGCACAAAGAAATCATTCATATCATTTTTTGGAAAAACACCCAACAAACCATCATCTCCTAATTGCATAACCAGGTTGAGGGAATCCAAATTTCGTATTACGGTTATGGTCACCTCTTCATTCTTATGGCTCATTATCTCTG
The DNA here is from genome assembly GCA_963776205.1 of Marinilabiliales bacterium. Lineage (GTDB taxonomy): Bacteria > Bacteroidota > Bacteroidia > Bacteroidales > F082 > UBA4459. The sequence continues at coordinate 14,096 of CAVZLR010000009.1, read as the reverse complement.
TCCTGAACTCTATAAAATATTTCTTTTCCATCCCATTGATACCAATAATGGTATCTCCCACTTCCATTCCGGCTTCTTTTGCAACCGATTCTTTAGAGAAGGATTCTGCGATAAATGGCAGGCGTACTGATAAGAATAGAGGTGATTTATGTTTCACCAATTTATTCAGACTGCCCTCTGGAAATACTACATTTACTTCTTTACCATTACGTATCACCTGGGCTGAACCTGCTTCGTTCAGGATCATATTCATAGGAATCTTCTGGAAATCTTCAATATACAATCCATCAATGGCAATTATCTTGTCACCATTTTCAAAACCCATTTCCATGGCCAGGCTGTCAACACTTACTCCATACTTGTTTACTTCAGAGGTAGGTAAATATTCTTCGCCATAATACGTAAGAATACCGATATAAATAACAATGGCAAGAACTACATTCATGATCACGCCACCCAGCATGATGATCAGGCGTTGCCATGCCGGTTTCGATCTGAATTCCCAGGGCTGAGGTGGTTTTGCCATTTGTTCCTTGTCCATCGACTCATCGATCATACCAGAAATTTTCACATAACCACCGAGTGGTAACCAGCCCATACCGTATTCGGTTCCTTTGTAGTTGAATTTGAATATTGAAAACCATGGGTTGAAGAACAGGTAAAATTTCTCGACCCGTGTTTTAAATGCTTTAGCAGCACTAAAATGACCAAATTCGTGAACAACAACAAGTATTGATAAGCTTAATATAAGCTGTAAGATCTTAATTACTATTTCCATATTTTTTTATCAGATGATATTGATGAACTCCTTTGCTTTTATACGAACGATGCTGTCGGTTTCAACATAATCATTCAAGTCGGGTTTTTGAATAAAGGGTGACTTTAGCATGCAGTTTTCAATCATTTCAGGTATATCTAAAAAACCAATCTGTTTTTTAAGAAAAGCCTCCACCGCCACTTCGTTGGCTGCATTCAAAATACATGGCATATTGCCTCCTTTTTCCATCGCCTTAAAAGCGAGTGCAAGATTACGAAAATTTTCAATATCAGGTTTTTCGAAATCCAGGCTGCTGAACTCAAGCAGATCGAGTGTTGTTAAGGAGTTAGTCAGCCGGTTGGGATAGCTCAATGCAAACTGTATAGGTAACCGCATATCAGGCAATCCCAATTGTGCTTTAACCGATGAATCAGTAAAATAAACCAGTGAGTGAACAATCGACTGTGGATGTATAATTACTTCAATCTGAGCTGGTTTAAGGTCGAACAGCCATTTTGCTTCTATGGCCTCGAGACCTTTGTTCATTAAAGTAGCTGAATCGACAGTTATTTTATCACCCATATTCCAATTGGGATGAGCCAGGGCTTCTTTGGCTGTTACCTGTTCTAACTGTTTTTTTGAATAGCCCCTGAAAGGACCCCCAGAAGCCGTTAGCATTATTTTATTAATCGGGTTATCAAACTCACCCATTAGACATTGAAAAATGGCCGAATGCTCAGAATCGACGGGGATTAAAGGCGTTCTTGTTTCTAATGCTAAACGCGAAACAATCTCTCCTGCAATAACGAGGCTTTCCTTGTTTGCCAGGGCCAGTGTTTTATGATTTTTTAACGAAGCCAGTGTTGGTTTCAGGCCTTCAAATCCAACGATGGCCATTACCACCAGATCAATGGTGTCCATTTCCACCACCTGACTGATGGCTTTGCTGCCTGCGTAAACATGTATATCATATGGTATTAACGCTTCGCTGACTTCATGGTAATGTTTTTCATTACCAATAACCACCACATTGGGTAAAAACTCTATAGCCTGAAGGATCAGCAACCTATAATTATCAAACGCAGTCAAAACTTCAACATCAAACAGTTCGCTATGTTCTTTGATCACAGTCAGCGCTTGTGTTCCAATAGATCCGGTTGAGCCAAGTATGGCGATGCGTTTTTTCAATGGATTAATTAAAAATGATATATTCCTCAGGATTGATAGGTGTTCCGTTATACCACAATTCGAAATGAAGATGAGGGCCTGTAGCTGAACTCGCCAGAACTGCCGGCAATTCCAATAGGGTCACCTGCAAATACATGATCACCTTCTTTTTTCAGCAGGACAGAATTATGCTTGTATATTGAAATCAGATTATGTTTATGTTGAATGGCAAGGGCATACCCTGTTTCAAGTGTCCAGCCACCGTAAATAACGGTTCCGTCCAGGGTAGCTTTTATGGCTTCATTCTGTGAAGTAACAATATCAATTCCATAATGTTTCTCGGAAGCATTAAATTTTGAGGTTATAATACCATTTATAGGTGGGAAGAAAATAAAACTTCTGATAGAAAAAGCAGCTGTATTTTCCTGTGCTTCCTGGTCGCTGAAATATTGGCTATACATCAGCTGATATTCGAATTCGGCTCGTAATGCACTATCTTCCATTGATTTTTTAAGGCCGGAAGTGTCAATTTGAACATTTGAAATTGTATCTTCCTCAATGCTATCTGAAGGGATATTGTCTTCCAAAATGTTTTTAATGTTTTGAGATGTAGATATCTTTTCGCTGTATATCGTAAAGCAATGAGTCGGCCATTAAATTTAGTTCAACAATCTGATTTCTTTCATTTATATCCGGATAACCCGGAATATATTCCCTTATTCCAGTTTTAGCAATTATAAAAAAGGTAATGGAGATCATAACAATTGAAAGGCTAATCAGGAAAATCAAAATATTGAGTATGGTTAAACGCATGGTAAAACGCTCCTCAAATGTTTGATCGTCAAAAATCACAAGGCGAAACCGATTTCTCAGTTTCTTATACCAATGTTCTTTCTTTTTGAGTTTTCCCATGAATCAGGTATTTGATTTTCAAATGTACTAAGAAAGAAAAAGGCTTTCTGAATGAGCCTTCTATTTCTTTACTTTTAGCAAAGAAATGATTTCGTAAGCTGTAAATAAAACGTAATAAACAAAAAATGTTATAGTAAAAGGAATCGCATCATTCCGATACATAAAAACATATATGGCAATAATAGCAATGTATAAAAACAACTTACCGAAATTCATTAACATATATGCATTAATAAAACGGTTTGGTTTGTTCTGGATGGCTTGAGATAATTTCGCAAACAACAGAAAATTAACGGCATACATAAATGCAATAAGGTACAGATACACCGGTGTCATATCTACCCCCGGTAAACCATAATAAAAAGCGATACTTAAAAGTGCAATTATTAGTGTATAAACCGTAAGTCCTTTCGTAAACTGAATGAATATTTTGTTCATGGTTTTTTATTAAACAAGTCTCTTAATCCCAAAATAAGGGCTGCCACAACCCCTAACATGGTAAGTACCACAGTAAAAACAGGGAAATTCCATTCCAGCCAATTATCAAGCGCTTTTCCCCCAAATGCACACCCAACAATAATTACGATCATCTGAATGGCAAGCGTTGAATATTTGGCATAAAATTTTAACGGGCTATCATTTTGGTCTTTCCCCACCGGCAGTAGTTATTTTTAACTGTTTTTCAGATTTTTCTGTAAGTGCTGTCATTTGGCAGGAGCCTGAGAAAATTGCACCTGATTCGATCGAGATTTTTTTGGTAACAATATCTCCTGATAACTTTGAGGAGGCTCTTAAAATTGTTAATTCGCCTACATCAAGTTTTGCCTTTACATTTCCTGATATATCAGCGTTTAAACATTGAATTTGTCCCTCAACGCTTCCAGTTTCGCCAACTACAATTTTACCTTTTGCTTTAACAGTGCCAATCACGGTACCTTCAATCCTGAAATCACCATCAGATTCGATGTCACCTTTAATTTTGGTACCGGTGGCGATGATGTTCCGTGCCTGGTTTTCTGGATTTCCGTTTTTCACTTTTTTCAAGATTTAAAATTTAATTATTATGGATTATTGTTGCTTTAAATAGTATTCATTAAAAAAGAGTAAATAGCCTTCAACATCTTTTTCTTTGTAAAATACTGGATAATTTCCAATGGATATGGTAACTATGTCATAATCTTTGGTGTTAATACCTGAAAAAACATAATCATCACCTGAAAGCGCCAGATAAAATTTATGAGCCTCGTCTTTATTTTCAAAATTTCCAATGGATACAATGGTTCTTTTATTGTCTAGCATCAGGCTTTTTATCCGCACATTAAGTAAGTCAAAAGATTTCTTTTTAAAATCTGATAAACGTATTTTCAGCGGATCAACTTCAATATTGTCAGAATTAACAATGATCATCACTAAATGCATTGCATGCTTATCGAAAGTATAGATATCAGGGATAACCATTATTGTATCATTCGACCCATTTCCAATGCGATATTGGATCGCCAAGACCATATTCAACATTTAGCATGTTTAAAATTGATTTGCCATAGGTGCTACCGAGCTATTAGGATATAATACCAATAATTCGTTTAAAGATGCATAAAGTGTATCAGGCACATCAACTTTGCCTAAAGAGATTGCTCTTAGATACATAAATTTGGGAATCAGGGCCGTATCTTCAGGAAATTCTTCTATGCTGCTGTTGGCATAAGAAATAACCCTGAAATATTGTTCTCTTGTAAAAGCTTTATATGTTTTTTCATAAGATGCCAGCGCCGATTTTTTCCCTCATTTAATTTATTGAAATAATCAGGATCAGAAATAACTTTTGCATAATCGCTGTCAGGAAAATTGCTGATAATCAAACCCCTGTAATAATTTGATTTATCCTTTTCTCCGCTCTCGCTGAATATTTTATACAATGCATACCAGGCTTCCAGTTTATAGGGATTATCCGGATATTTTTCCAGTAGTGTTTGATAGGTTTCAAGGGCGTTTGTTGTATCTCTCAAATCTTCCATGTAAAGAAATCCTAATTGTTTATAGGATGTCATGATTTGTTCATTAGCAAGTTGCTTTTGCTCATCAGTAAAAGGAATATCTATCAGGTAGAAGTCCCTGTTTTCAGGATTTGATTCCGGATCAGCTGCAATTGAATCATTTAAGTCAAGATTATCCTCATCGGTTAATTCATCTTCAAATGCCTGCATTACAAGCCTTTTGTCGCTTAACCTCCAGTTATCCTCCAGTTTCCGAGTCCCCCATTTTTTAATAAACTCGGAATACCCGTAACTCATAGCGGCTGTATTATAAAAATACCATTTCCCGGTTTGAAGGTTTGGATTACGACTTTGTTGTCCTACATCAATGAATTCAATACCGCCTTCATCACCGTATTGTTCTTCCCTTTGCTTTTCAGCCTGCTTTTGAGCAATTAAACGATCGATAATTGAATACAGAGCATTGGTATCAAGGGTGGATAAGTATAACAGGCTATCCTGTTCACTTATGGTTGATGACAACCGAACCATTTCTGTTAAAACAGTTGCTTTGTTTTTTATTGACTCATAATCAGGGTATTCTTCGGGTAAAAAACTAACCGCTGTATCGTAATAAGCTTCTGCGAGTTGGTATTTATTTTTTGCAAAGTAAATATCAGCAAGTTTTAAAGACGATTCAGTTCGCTGGAAATTATTAGTGGTGCTACTGCTAACGGATTTTGCCAGGTATTCAATTCCCAGCATTTCATTATTATCCTTTAAAGCAACATCAGCTAAAGCATAATAAATCTGATCAAGAAAATCCCTGTTTTTAGAGTCTTTAACCATTTTATGCAAAAGCTTGTTAATGTTCCTGCTATCGCCTACTCCATCATCGTAGCATTGTGCCAGGTTCATTCGGGCCTCGAAGGCCATACGATACTCCGGATTCCGACTGATGACTTTGTTATAGTAGACCGAAGCTGTTTCAAAATCACCATCCATTTGGTTAATTTGTCCCAGGATGAAATTAACACGGGTTATCAGGTCCCGATCATTACCAATTTCCAGTGCTCTTTCAAGAAACGAATATGCAGCATCATAATTTTCCTGTGCGATATAGAAGTCGGCGATTACAAAGGGTAATTCCTGTTCAACTGTATGTGAGAATTTCTCGTTATCCCTTTTACTTTGCAAATAATTAATAGCAGCTTCGGCTTTTTCAAAACGCTCAGTTTCTATGAATGTTTTAGCCAGCCATAAATAACCTTCATATTGAATGGGACTGTTTACATATTCTTTTGAAACATAATCGAAAACACGTCGGGCGCTGGTATAATCCTGTTTATAAAAATGTGCTTTTCCCATCATCAGGTAGCTCACTTTCACCCACTTAACATACTCTTTACCGCCGAAATACATGGAGTGGCGCTGTATCCCTATTGAAGCTTTTTTGATGGAACGATCCATTTGCGAATTCAGTGATTGCGCTTCCTGTAAAGTACCATAATCGTATACCCGTAAAATGTCGTTGTAATTATTATTTACACTTTGCTCCAGGGTTGTAGCCCCTTCATAAAGGCTGTTCTTTCCATTCCAGAAAACATTGTAATGACAGGTTACATTGTGGTAGGCACGGCGTGTCCAGGTGTTCTTTTTAGTTGAACAGGAGGATATAAATAGAATACTGATAATGGCTGCTAAAAACAGGAGTTTTGTATGTAATCGAATCAGCTTCAAATGTTTTTTTCTTAATAACTTAAAATCCTGTAAATTATTACGTAAACCTCGGTTTGAGCTTGCAAAAATACACAGACTTTAACGAAAAATACGAGTATAGCTCAAATAATATGGTTTTTATTATGGTTTAATGCGGTTGAAAAGCCCGCTACTGGCATCTTCCAGCAGGTCGATGACCAGCTCGAATCCTTGATCACCGCCATAATACGGGTCAGGTACATAGCTATAATCAAATGCTAAGGAAAAGTCAGTCATTAGAGATAGTTTTTTTTCATCTTCCTTGCTGCGGGCCATTTTTTGCAGGTCATGCAAGTTGTCTCGATCCATAGCAATGATGATATCGAAATGATCGAAATCGGTGTCCGGATTAAATTTTCTTGATAAGGACGTTAATTTATAACCACGTTTTGAAGCATGCCTTCTCATCCGGGCATCAGCAGGCTCACCCTGGTGGTAACCGGAAGTACCGGCAGAGTCGATTTCAAATATATCTTCGAGATCTTTTTTTTCGACAAAACCCCTGAATATGGCTTCGGCGCTGGGTGAGCGGCAGATATTGCCCAGGCAAACAAACAAGACTTTGATCTTTTTACTCATAGCGGATCATTTTCTATTCTTGCGAAATAATACCTCCGGTAAGTCTCAATAACTCCGTTTGGCTATCAAATAAGTCATAAATTGCATTCAATTTGCGTGAAGAAGCATTCAAAAAGATCAATTGAACATCCCGGAAATTGAATGAATTGATGGTTCCGTTCTTATATTTTTCTGACGCAATTTCCATGTTTAATTCAGCGCTTTCAAGGTTCACATTGGCCACCTCTAAAAGTTGTTTCCTGATGCTATAAAGTTCAAATTGGTTGACAAGTAAATTAGCCAAAGTTTGTTCGAGTTGCATAATTTCAAGGGTACCAATTTGTTCATTGATCTTTGCTGTTTGGATGGCCCTTCTTGTGTTTCCACCATTGAATAAATTAAAACTCAAAGTGAAATTGCCGTAGTAATCATAGAGGTATGTATTGGCTTCATTTTTCTCCCAATCGTACCAGCCTTGTGTATAATCGGTACCAGCCCGCATAGAAAGAGAAGGCCACAAATCGCTTTTGGCAATGCCAATATTCTTTTTCAGAATCTCATGGTTTATATACTGGTTTTTGAGGTTGGTATTATTCTCAAGGGCTTTTGACATCAATTCATTCAGGTTGTAATTTTGCGTGTTCACCATAAAGCTATCCACCAGCATAAATTGCACTTCCGGGGGTTCGCCTAATAATAGATTTAACCTGAGAAAAGCATTTTTAACATTCAATTCCTGCAGTAAGTAATTGGTTGAATCGCTGTAAAACGAATTTTTAGCCTGCAATACTTCAAAAGTAACCGATGTGCCAATATCTTTGCGCATCATTTCGTAATCATACCGGTCGCCCGACAAGTCTTTAACGCCTCGCAAAACTTTCAGCCGCTCCTGTTCAAGTAGCGCATAATAGTATCCAAGTATAATGGCCTGAAGTGTATTTTCAACAACTATTGTTGAATACCCCTGTGAATATTGTTCCAGCAAATCCAGCTTTTGCTTGTTAATATTCACGAAAAAACCGTCAAATAAAAGCCATCTTAACTCAACATATGGTGTTAACGAATTGGTATATTGATCACCACGTATATAACTGAGCGAAGCAGTGTCATAACTAGGGGTATTATCGTAACGGTTGAGGCTGTTAACACCTATATTAATTGAAGGCCACCTGCCGGCAGCGCCTTGTGTATTATTTAACCTGGCAATATTATATTCCTGTTCTGATATCCGGATCTGGAAATTGTTTTCCAGGCCTTTCAGAATGGCATCTTCCAGTGTTAATGGTTCCTGTCCGACAACAGAGGCGCTCTGAAGGATCAGCAAAAGAAACAGGAGTATTTTAAAGTCTTTCATTGTTCAATGCAATTGAATTTTATTTAATCGATAGTTCTCTTACTGTGGATAAGAGCAATTTCAACACTTTCCCTTGTTGGTACTTCAGATAGCTTTGCTTTAATTTTGGGAGGTACCTGACGTTTCGGATCACCTTTTAGTACCCAAAGATTGACCTTGTTGATCATATAACGCGAATATCTTTTTGCATCATTGAGGGCGAGAATGATCACCGGGAAGAAAATGAGTATAAATCCTGTTCCTACAAATACTCCATAAGCCAGTGCAACTGCCATTGGTTTCAGGAACTGGGCTTGGAAACTCTTTTCAAAGATGATAGGATAAAGCCCAACGGTTGTTGTAATAGTGGTCAGAACGATAGCCCTGAAGCGCGCCAAACCCGTTTGATAGACCGCATCTTTAACTTTCACCCCTTCCAGTAATAGCGAATTATATTTCGATAAAAAGACCACAGCATCGTTGATAATAACACCAGAAAGCGCCAGCATGCCCCAGATACTAAGTAATGAAACCTGCACGCCTTCAATACCATGTCCCCAAATGGCTCCAAGCCAGGCCAGGGGTATCATGGCAATAATGATCATGCCCTGACCAAAGGATTTAAAATGCATGATAATGATCAGGAACATAAGCAGGAAAGCAGGAAGGAAAAATTTCCTGATTTGTTCCATTGTTTCATTGCTATCTTTTTTCTGCCCCAGGTAGGCAACATCCACATCCGGGTATTTGGCCAGCAGTTCGGGTACAATTTTATTTTCAATTTTTTCCTGAATCGGAATAGTAGGTGTATCGTAGCTCACCACGTTGGCATCTACCCTGATCTCGCGGGCACCGTTATAGTGTTTGATACTTACTGGTCCGCGTTGTACGTATACGTAGCCAGTTCTGAAAGTGGATATTCTCCCATCGGGGTTTTTATGCGCATGGCTTCCAGTTGACCCACATTAATCCGGTCGCTTTTTGGGTACCTTACCCAAACTCTTAATTCGTCTTTTCCATGCTGTAGCCGTTGTGCCTGTCCACCAAAAAAACCCTGTCGAACCTGTGAAGTAAGGGTTAATTGCGAGAATCCCAGAAAATAGGCGAGTGGCTTCAGTTTTAACCTGACTTCGCGCATGCCAGCAGGATTCACGTCGGCAATATTATTCAAATCTTCAATCTGTTTCAGGCTTTGTATAAGGTCTTCTTTTGCTGCATTTAGTGATTTTTCATTTTTACCCAGTAAACTTACCGAAATAGGAGTGCCAAATGTAGCCCTGCCCTGAATGGTCAGTTTGTCAACTTCGGGTAATTCGCCTACTTTGGCTAGTACACTGTCAACAATTTCAAAACTGGAAGTACCACTGTCCTCCAGGTCGCGCAGCATCACAAAAATATTACCGGCATGAGATCCTCTTTCCTGTCCGCTGAACGCGTTTCCGGTGGAAAGTGAGGTGTAACTTACAAAATCAACACTATCATTAAATCTTTCCATAAAATCATCATTCACCTCCCAGATGGCATTGTCGACACGTTGCAGGTAATCCAGCGTTTGTGCTTCGCCTGAGCCGGGTTTAAATGCCAGGTCCACATTGAATTGGTCAAAAGGAATGGCTGGAAAAAAGGTTGCTTTGATAAAATCTCCCCTGAATAGTCCGGCTGTGATGATGATGAGAAAAATGGGTGAAAAAATGAACACGTATTTCCATTTAATCACAAATTTCAAAGTAGTCCCATACAGGTTGATCTTCATAAAGTCAAGGATCTTATCAAGCAGATCACGGATCTTTTTACCTGTGTTCTGTCGCACATTCCTGCGTAATACCCAACTGCTGCCAAGGTGAGCAGGCAATACAAAAAATGCTTCAACTAATGAAAAGGCAAGGCTGAATACCACCACAAATGCCATTTCATACATGAATTCCATCCGACCTCTGATGAAAAATAAAGCGGAAAAAACCACAATAGTTGTGGTAACGGAAGTTAACACTGCCGGGAATACTTCCATGGTGCCGTCCAATGCTGCTTTCCGGGGCGATTTTCCTTTTTCAAAATGGGAATATATATTTTCGGCAATCACAATTCCGTCATCCACCAATATACCTATTACGAGTATCATTCCGAACAGGGATATCATATTGACAGTTATTCCATAAAACAAGCCGAGAATAAACATGGCACCAAAAGAAGCCGGAATGCCTACGGCTACCCAAATCGATAACCTGAGACTAAGGAAAAGCCCAAGTGTAATAAATATAAGCAACAAACCTATACCACCATTTTTATAAAGCAGGTTCAGCCTGGCTTTCAGCATTTCCAGAAAATCGTAAGTTACGATCAATGAAGTATCAGTATGGGTTTCGTTCCATTCTTCAGCATATTCATTACAATATTTTGAAATGGCAATGAGGTCTTCTTCGGGTAGTTTCTGTACCTGTATGGAAACAGAGGGTTTTCCATTGAGAAGTGAAGTACTGGCTACATCGGCAAACTGCATATTAACAGTTCCCACGTCACTGATTCTTAGATAAGTTCCGTCAGGATTGGCACGGATGATGATCTGTTCCAACTCTTCGGGATTCACCGTGCGATACCTGCTACGGATCATGATCTCTTCTTCATCAGATCGTATCTGTCCACCGGAAATATCCTGGTTGTTTTGAGCAATGGCACGCGAAACCTCATCAAAAGTGAGGTTATAACGTCGCAGGTTTTCTTCTGAAATTTCTACTGATAATTCCAGGTCGGGGAAGCCGGAAATGGATATTTGAGATATGAAACCAGAATTATAGAAATCGTATTCAATTTCGTTGGCGTATCGTTTTAAGGTAAGCATATCTGCATCACCTGTTAGGGCCATAAAAATAGCCCGGCTGATAGATCGCTGCTTGTTGACAATTGGTTTTTCAGCATCCACCGGGAATGATGGAATGCCGTCAACGGCATTTTTTACCTCCATCAGGGTTTCGTCAATATCATATTCGCCGGTAACCTCGAGTTGGACGCTGGATAAGTTTTCGGAAGAAGTACTATTGATTTCCTTTATGCCCGCAATCCCTCTTAGGGCCTCTTCAATTCTGATTGTTATACCTTCTTCCATTTCTTTGGGAGAAGCACCCGGGTAAAAAACGGAAATGGTAATGTATTTCTCCCTCGAATCTGGAAAGAATGACCTGTTAATAGATAAAAAACTGAACATCCCCAATCCCAGGATTATAACCAGGATGATATTGGCGTAAAAAGGATATTTTATGAATACAGATATAATCTTTCTCATGAGGCATTCAATATTTCAGCATTGGAACCTTCTTTAGCATTTACCAGGGGCTCAACCACAACATCGGTACCTTCGGCCAATCCAGAAATAAATACCATTGTTTCATTTGTATTAAGCACGCTGACCCGCTTTTCAACCAGTTTGCCATTTTCCACCGTAAACACCTTGTCTTTGTCAAATACAGCATTTCTTGGAATGGCCATACTTCCTTCCAGCGTTTTTGAAGCGAATTCGGCAAGCAGGTATTGCCCCTGGAACAGTGGCTTGGTTCTTTCATGATCCAGTGCCACATAAATATTGATGGTTTGTGAATTAGGATCCATGAAATTTGATTTGCGCACAACAGTTCCTGTCCATGTTATATGATGATCTTTTGTATAGAGTTTTACTTTGTCGCCCATGCTGACCCAATAAGCGTCGTCAATGCGGACGGGAACTTCCAGTTCCAATTTATCGGTTCTGATCATGGATGCGATCCTGCTTCCTGGGTTGACAACAGAACCTGGTTCCAGGTATACAGCTGTAAACGTTCCATCGAATGGTGCATATATCCGGTATCGCGACAGTCTGACTTCTGCACTCTTGATATTATAATACTCGTTTAAAATATTTCTGCTGGCCAGGAACACCTTTTCCTGTTCCGTATCGGGTTCTGGCAATGGTGGCAGGGGTTCCGTTATTTTAATAGAATTGAAAAAAGCCGCGTACTTATTGTAACTCGCGGTATAATCAATTTTTATATCAGGCAAAATGCCGGCGATTGAATTCATGAAACGGCTTTTGCTTGCTTTCAGGTTATTTTTGGCTTCTTCGTCAAAAATCCGGATGAGTAAATCCCCTTTTTTAAAGTCGGTACCTTCCCTGAGTGCCACTTCACCTGCAATGATCTGTCCGGGTACTTCAGCACTTAAATCGACATTTTGCTGTGACGATAACCGGCCGGTTTCAATTATTTTTAAGCTATTGGTGGAATAGCTTACTTTTTCTGTTTTCACGAAAAATTTGGCTTCTTCCCTTACTTTTTCATCCGGGGCTTCTCCGTAGGACGATAAAACATTATATATAGCAAAAGCAGCTACAAACAATACAATGACAGCGACCATGCTGATGAGTGATTTTCTCCAGTTCATCAATTTAAATTTTTGCAAAGGTAAATTTTCTGATTGTTCGCAATTTAATTAAACAACAATTAAAATTGCCAATATGTTGTAATTACGGAAAATATCCGGTTTGTTTTACATTGAGAAAAACAGGATAAGTTACAAATTAAAAGCACCCTCAACAAGCACCTCTGTTCCTTCCAGTTGTTGTCGGCTTTTTCCGATTATTTCTATGCAATCTTCATTGATTTCACCGACTTCAACAGGTGTTTTTTCAAAAGTATAGCCATCATCTTCCGAGTCTGTGTTTATAAAAACATAATAGCGACTTTCATCACGAATCAATGCGTTAATAGGCAGACAGAACTTTTCGTGTGAAGCGACAAAAATCTCCGCTTCTATATACATACCAATAACCATAGGTATTATATTTTCTTCTGTAATATGACAATGCACAGTGACAGTTCTGTCGTCTTCATCAATAGTTTTACCTACCAAAAATACTTCGCCGTAATAACTTTCTGTATCTGCTTCTGGTATGCGGAAAACTATTTTCTGTCCTTTTTTTACTTTTAAAATGTCTTTCTCATACACTTTTAGCTTAAGATGCAGGTGGTTGGTATTGATAATTTCAAAAATGACGTCGGTAGGTTCTGCGTATTTGCCTTTCACCGCGTTAACCATCGTTATGTATCCGCTGATGGGTGCATATAAATTAATAGAAGAGGAAATGTTTTCAGCACTCACCTTATTAGGATCAATATTTATCAACTGCAATTTTTTCCGTAGGCCCTCAACATTGGTTTTCATGATGCTGTATTCACTTTCTGCTTGTTGACGACTATTTATAGAAGTAATGTTTTCTTCAGCCAGAGTTTTTTTTCGCTCATACACCTCTTTTAAATAGGCTAATTCTTCTTTGGCCTGCAGGTACTCTTGCTGCATCTGAATATATTCAAGATTGCTGAGGCTGATGATAATCTGACCTTTGTTCACATAATCACCAGGCAGTAAAGGTGTTGACTGCAGATATCCACCTATATACGACCTTATTTCAGCTACATTTTCATTGGGCACTTCAATATATCCGGCTGCTGTAATACTTTCGTCAATATCTTGTATACCAGCAGTTCCTAATTTCAATTTATATTCATCGAACTGGGACTGACTCACTTTAAAAATGGCATCATTGGTAATTCCTTCTTTATACGGGGTATTTTCTTCTTCGGCTTTGGACGTATTTTTTTCAGAAAAAAAT
>CAVZLR010000008.1:0-91495 GCA_963776205.1 Marinilabiliales bacterium | reverse complement strand
GGTTAAATTACTGGATTAACTCATTTTTAAAGATAGTTGATATGAAAAAGCTAATACTGTTTTTACTCTTCATAATGCTTTTAAGCACAACAAGTTGGGGTCAATTTCAAATTAGAACTCATGAAAGCACTGATGGATATCTTGAAGTGCAAATGAGGTGCACTAATAGTTTCTATTTACCAACTACTTCAACAAATATAGACAGAATAAGATTTGCAATTGTTCTACCTAGTGATTGGTCTGGTTATTATACCACTGTTTCGTTAATGTGCACAGATTATAATTTCGATCATTACAATGGGGGGGCTGTATATTATAATTGGTGGACAGGAACATACTATCAAATATTTAGAGAATTAAGCAATAATTATCCTTGCCCGGAGAATTGGGTTATAAATCAATGGGTCACTATTGGTATTTTACGGACTGTCAATTGGGGTTATTATGGCACATATGATTTCCAGATTGCTCCCAATAGTTTAAGTGCTATTAATTGGTACCAGGATAATCCTAATAGAGATGTCGTTCCAACAATCAATGGAAATGTTACAGGTTTTTCTTTCCCAAATTACTATAATTATACCTGGGTTGGTGGAGATGCTTCTGGTAGTTTCGATTATTATAGTTGGAATAATTCTTATAATTGGGAGAACGATTGTGGTAGATCTGAAATATATTCCCCAGACACCTACGCTAATTGTATTATTCCATCTGGCGCGACTTATTATCCTAGATATTCTCAACCAACAAATAGCCATAGTTATCACAGTTATTGTTATGATTTGTTGATCAAAGCTGGCGGAGAGGTTAATTTTACGGGCGATCCCAGTTCTGGAAGTTATACACAACTTTTTGTTACCAATGATTTAACAATTGAAAATGGCGGAACACCGGGTAAACTTGATTTGGTGAATGATGCCCGTGTTGAAGTTGCAAATGAGACTAACATCAACGGATCTAATTCAGCAAGAGTAGGTATGTGGAGTGGCTTGTATTGCTTTGGCGATCTTTATGTTCAAAGAACAAATGGGCTTACCATTGAAAAAACAGGTTGGGTACAGGCTGTTGATGTTAGCACATATGTTGGTGCCCCTACCGCAATTGTAATAAAAGAAGGAGATGGCGATTTCACATTTACAACAGGTGGTGGCCCAGGAAATTTTTATCAAAGAGGCCCTATTTCATATGGTTCGGGAGGAAGTGTAAGCGTGGGTACGTTTATAAAAAATAGCGCCGCAGTTGGCGACTTTTTCGTCCATATGGTAGGTCCAACCGTTGACGATCCTGCCTACACAGGAGCAGGAACAGGTGTTCCGCTAGGTAATTTTGATTTATTAACTCTTGGTACTTATGCTTATTTATTTGATGAACCATCCGGACAATGGCAAAATGTATATCCAATACCTTATCCAATTCAAACCGCTACAGGTTTAATATTGTCAGATACCAGCAGCGTTGATAATAGCTATACAATGGAAGGTGAGATACTTTCAGGGAATGTTAGTAAACCAGTAACATATGGAGGAAGCAATCTGGAACTAATAAGTAATCCTTATCCTACAGCCATAAATTGGGAGTCGTTTCAACCCTATAATAATTCTTTACTCGGAATAACATATCGCATATGGAATCCCTCAACCGGTAACTATGGTGATTATACCGTCGGACTTCCCGGAGGAGTTGGCACCAATGGCGCTCTTTTTGTAATCCAATCGGGTCAAGCTTTTTTTGTCCAAACTGAAGGTAGTGGCACTTTAACGTTCAGAGATAATGATAAGTATTTTAGCAGATATCCTATTTTAAAGAACAGAGATGAAATAAAATTACTAAGGATAGCAGCTGAAGGGAATACTTTTAAAGATGAACTCATAATAAATTTTGCGGAGGGATCAACAGTTGATTTTGATAATGTCCTTGAAGCTGAAAAATGGAATAGTTACTATTATGATGCTACTGAAATTTATAGCTTATCCAAAGATAATATTAAGCTAAGTATAAACTCCTTACCTCCCGTTGAAAGTGAAGTTATAAGCGTTCCTGTTCATTTTAAATGTGGAGCAGATTCAAGTTATAAACTTACTTTTAAGAACTTGAATAGTTTAGCAACCGAAGGAATAGAGGTTTGGCTGGAAGATAAAGCAATCAGCACAGATTGGTTGCATATAGGCATACAGGATTCGATTTACACATTCAACGGCAGTCCTGAAGATGATATTGACAGATTTATAGTTCATTTCTTTGGACCAACAGGTATTGATGATGAAATAAATGGGGAAGACGATCCTCTTAAGATTTATGCTGCTAATTCAAATGTGTATATACTTAATGATTCAGATCAATTAATTAAGGAAGTTGTTGTATACAATATGATGGGCGGAGAAATATTAAGAACTGGTAATATAAGTCAAAGTTTATATAGGATGAAGATAAACGCCTCAACCGGATATTATATCGTCAAGGTCTTAACTGATAAAAATGTGTATTCTGAGAAAGTATTTATTATGAATTAAGAAGAACTAAAACCATCCTTAAAAAGCGCAAGAAATCTTGCGCTTTTTTTATATTCTTAACATTGCTTTTTCCATGCTCTCAAGTGTCTAAACTGAAAATAATCCCCAAATAATTTGACTTTCGTCAATTACCGCCTTATATTTGGGGCGAGCTAATTTATGTTTCGTTACCAATAAACAAGCAATTTATTCGGTAACTTTTTTAAATGAAACAAAGTATAATAGCTTGAAAAACAAACGAAACACAAGCCATTATGAAAAACATCTACGCACTTGTTTGCGTGATCGCTGTCGCTATTTCGTCTTATTGGCGCAGAAGGCGCAGTATTAATGTTCCAAAAGATAATTACTAAGAAGTACCACGCCTAATGTGCTTAATATACATGTAGCCGGTGGCGATTATAGGCTACGAGAGACAATCTATATATTTATTATATGGATGGTGCTACTACCGGTTATGATGAGGAACTGGAATCCATCAAATGGTATAGCATCAATTCAGATGCCACCATGATATGGAGCATAGCCAGCGATGAAACTGAACTCGCTATTAATGCCATGCCCCTATCCTGCCTGTATGATGGCATGACCAGCATTCCTATTCATTTTCAATGTGGTTATGATGATGAATATACCTTAACATTCAGTGGGATGGATGGATTTGAGTATCCAACCGAATTCTGGCTCGAAGATCTATCAACCGGGGAAGATTGGTTCAGCATCAACAGGGATGTTGCTTCTTATACCTTTCAGGGTTATGTCAGCGATTCAAGTATCAATCGATTTGTGATGCACTTTTTGGATCCGACCGGCACTGATGAACTACCGGAGATATTACCAGATAAGCAAATGAAAATTTACGCATCTCAATACTATGCTTACATACAAAATAACAGCTCCGAATTTATTAAGGAAATTGAAGTTTTCGACCTGGTGGGCAACGAAGTACCCATTAGAGATCAATCTTTTGGTGTATTGAATAAATATTATGTTTCCAGCCAAACCGGGTATTATTTTATCAAAGTGATAACTGATAAGAATATCTACACGAAAAAAGTATTTATAGGCCAGTAAGCTATTTTGTATCCTTAGTAAATACTTTCATTTATTAACTTCAACCTACTGCTTATTAAAGATTAAGTAACTCATTGATATTTCACGCACTACATGCCGAAATTATTAACTATCTACTGTTAATAAATTGCTAAATATTTGACTTTTTCATTTTTTGATGTATATTTGTTCTTGATGAAAAACGCTTTAGGCGGAAATTTTATGCCATTTTTCAAGCAAGCGGATGTAACTTTTTAGCTTAAAGTGCTGTATAAAAGCAGCAAGCAAAACGTATAAACAAACAAAACAAGTAGCCATGAGAAAACTATTTACTCTAGTTTTTGCTATATCCGTATTTTCCTTTTCAGTTACTGCCCAAAACGGGGGCATGAATATTGCCGGAACAGCCAAAGTAAGAATGGTGAGCGGTACCTATCTATTGATGGATGGTGATCTAAAGATCTCAGTACTGAATGGGGCTTAGTCATTCCCCTTCAGAAACTTTTGTAACAACCGATGAAGATTTATATTCTAAATGCCCCAAATGCACTGATATATTCAATCGGATGCAACTGGTAGGGGTTCATATATTGTCAATGGATCTGTAAGTCACAGTGCAGGCGGCAGTGCCAAGAGTTGAATCGTATATTTCAGGAAGCGCCGGCACCAATTACTTCATGCATTTTGTGGGTGCACCTCTAGAAGACACTACAACTGGATATAACAGTTCCGTCAGACTACAACAATTTGACATGACCTATCTTGATACATATGCCTTCGAATGGGATGCAACTGTTGATACAAATACTCTACAGCCATGGGTAAATGTATGGCCATACGATTATGAAGTGCCTGTCGGTAATGGTTTAACCTTGTCAAATTATGTAGCGGGAACTGGTACCATCGTAATGACTGGTTATCCGCTCTCAGGCTCAGTAACATATACCATTAGAAATGTAGTAAATAATGGGCTTGAGTTAATAAGTAATCCTTTCCCTTCCGCCATCGATTTTGATGATTTTGCCAGTGATAACAATACGTATATACAGAATAAATATTATATCTACGATCCAACATCAGGTAACTATATTGCGAGAGCTTCCGGTATTGGAGGAACGCAATATTTACAGCACGGACAGGGCTTTTTTGTTGAAACAAAAGCCAATGGTAATATCTCATTTACCAATTCCCATAAATCTCACAGCGACTGATCCTTTCAGGGAAGTGTTCATGAACCTGCTTACCGTGAAAGTAACAGGTGGTACCATCGGTTTTAAAGATGAGACTTACATTTGTTTTAGCAATGATGCGTCCAAAGGATTTGATGAAGAAATTGATGCTAAGAAATGGAATAGCGTGAGTTCAGGTGCCACCATGATCAATACCCTTGCTGACGACAATACCAGAATGGCTATTAATACCTTACCTGTTGAAGAATTGCTTTCACAACTCACTACTGTACCTATGCACTTTGTATGTGGAGAAGAAGCGGAATATACATTGAGTTTTGAAGGTATTGAAACATTTGATCAATACAATGAAGTATGGCTGGAAGATATCCAGGAACAAACCGAATGGATAAGTATAACAAACAGCGAAAATATTTACAGTTTTATGGCTGCCCCGGGAGATGAGGTTCACCGGTTTAATGTTCATTTCTTAGGCCCAACAGCCATTGATGATCCATTTAGCGGCGATGAAGATGGTTTGATGAAGATATTTTCATCCAAAGAATTTGCCTATGTAGTTAACAAATCGGATGAGCGAATTAAAGAGGTCGTAATCTATGACATGATGGGGCAACAGGTATTGAGAAAATCTGTACCTGATCAAACCTCAACAAAACTCTATGTGTCAGATCGAACCGGATATTATGTAGTTCGTGTATTAACTGACAAACAGGTACACACAGAAAAAATATTGATTTTGAAATAACCATTTAAGAATAGAAAAGAAAAAACAATACAAAAACTAATAAACAAGACAATGAAAACAAACATTACAATTCTAACAGCAGTTGCTTTGCTTGTAGCTTTCTCATTAAATGCCCAGGTGGCCATTAATACGGATGGCGGTGCGCCGGACGGATCTGCCATGTTGGAAATTGAATCAACCTCTGGAGGAATTCTTATTCCGAGAATGAATCAAACACAGCGAGATAATATTTCAAGCCCCGCAACCGGATTGCTGATTTGGCAAACTGACAATACGCCAGGCTTTTACTACAATGCAGGAACGCCCGGAAGTCCGAATTGGATTGGAATTGGCGGCGAAAGCGATGATTGGACCACGGAAGGAAATTCAGGAACAACCGTTGGTACTAATTTTCTTGGAACTACCGACACTGAGCCATTGGCCTTTTATACGGATGACACTGAGCGTATGAGAATATTAGACAATGGGCAAATTGCCATCGATAATGGTTATACAGCACCAGGTTCTGACAATAAGTTTGAAGTAAATGCCAACGCTACTCATGATGATGCTATTAGTGGATATTCTGTTGATGGTTATGGTTTATATGGTTATTCTACAAATAGCTATGCTGTTTATGGTTATTCAAATGATACGTATACTTCCATAAGAGCACAAAATATAAATACCGACGGAACAGCTCTTGTTGCCACTGGAAACAATGTTTCAGGAGCCACAATTAGTGGTGGAAGTGGTGCCTCCATAAGAGGATCAAAATATGGTATTTATGCTAAGGCTTTAAACGATGCAGATGGAACAGGAATTGGTGCCGTTGGAAATAATTATGCCACACTTTCATATTTAACAAGTGGAACTGGTGGTGCGTTTAGTGGGTACCATGGAGTTTATGGAAAAGGACGTAATTCTAGTCAAGGTATAGGAGTAATAGGTGTAGGCAATGACAGTACAACCTTCCATTATATTTCTGGCGGGAACGGCGGTGCTTTTTCAGGTGCAAAAGCAGGCGTTTATGGTTTTGGTTCAGACGCTACTGCTGGTACAGGTGTGATTGGTATAGGTAACCAGGGAAATTCTTATTATTCGTTGCCAGGAGGAAGCGGCGGTGCGTTTACAGGTGATGTTTGTGGCGTTTACGGAATAGCAGCCAATTCAAGTGGAAATCGTTATGGGGGATATTTTTCCACAGCTGATGGGCAATATGCTTACGTTGGTGGCAACTATTCAGGCACCAACCGAAAAATTGTGGGTAATGGTACAGTAAGTACTATTGTAAAAAATACAAATGGTGAAATAGTTACCCTGGTATGTCCGGAAGCTCCGGAATCTCTTTTCCAGGATTACGGCATCGGACAACTTGTTAATGGAAAAGCACACATTACCATCGACCCGGATTTAGCTATCAATATAAATGTAAGCTCCGAGCATCCTTTAAAAGTTTTTATTACCCTCGAAGGAGATTGTAATGGTGTATATGTTACAAATAAATCAGCCGATGGATTTGATGTGGTTGAATTACAGGGGGGCATGTCCACTGTACCTTTTTCATGGCAAATAGTTGCCACCAGGGCTAACGAAGAATACGTGACAAAAGATGGAAAAACTGAGATTTCTGATTATAGTCATCGCTTTCAACCTGCTCCGGGTCCATTGGAACAGGAAATGGAAAAACTATACGGAAAATCAGCTGAAGGAAAGAATTTATTTGGAAATTCAGTCTCAGTCGAGGAAATAGAAGTAAAAGAAAAAATGGATGAAAAGGTAAGTGACGGCGATAGAAAAACTGAATAGACAATTATTAACAACAGTTTGTAGATTTTATTTTACTTTTGCCCGGAAAGTCAGAAAAGCATTTTTGAACTTTGCATTGTTTAACCGGGTATCCCAGTAACATTTTATGCTAACAACTGTATAAATTGCCAGGTACCAATTGATATAAACGCAAGCAAGCAGCCAGAATGAAGGTAATTTTTTTGAAGATAACCATGCTTATGTTGTGCCTGTTCATGGCACTGGGCACGCTTGTTGCGCAACCCCCTCCACCCCCCGACCCGGGCGGTGGTGACATACCCATCGGGGGTTCAGTCCCAATTGGAAGTGGTGCCATAATACTAATAACACTGGGCATAGGTTATGCCGCCAGAAAAGCTTACCAGGCTCGAGAAAAGATAATTGAATAACAAAATATTAAAAAGGGCAAAAGCCCTTTTTTTTATTATCTGTTATATTTTGCTATTTTCGCCTTTTCAGGTCAAAAAACCTTAACTAAATACCATGAAACGAAATTCAACCCTCTTTATATTACTATTACTCGGATTTACTGTTCTTGCGCAACAATTCAATAAGGATCAATATATGCCCGGAGAATTAATGATTCAGCTTAAGAATAATGAATCAATTGATCACATTCTAAATGATTTTGATCTTATTGATAAATCAAATGTTCAGACAATTTCAAAACGATTTAACATCTACCTAATCCGTTTTGATATTTCAAAAAGCAGCCATGAAAAGTTACTTGCTGATTTCGGCTTGCATAAAGAAATTGTACATGCACAAAACAACCATTATATCGAATTGCGCGATCAGGATGAAATCATCCCGGATGACGAACAATTTGACGAACAATGGCCCCTTTTGAATACAGGGCAGAACGGTGGCACGCCGGATGCTGATATTGATGCGACTGATGCATGGGATATCACTCAGGGAGGGCTAAGCGTTTTTGGCGATACCATTGTTGTTGCAATAGTTGATAACGGGGCTTTTTTAACACATGAAGACCTCAATTTCTGGAAAAACTACGGGGAGATTCCTGGTAATGATATTGATGACGATGAAAATGGCTATGTGGATGATTATGATGGCTGGAATGCATATAATCACAACGGAGTTATACCAGCAGGAAGCGGACATGGAACACACGTTTGTGGTATCAGTGGCGCCATTGGTAATAATGAAATTGGCGTAACCGGTGTAAATATGAATGTCAAAATTCTGCCAATTGCCGGGTCTTCTACAACAGAATCAGTTGCTGTTGAAGCACTAAGTTATATTTATACGGTTCGGGAACAATATGAACTTTCAAATGGCACTGAAGGTGCCTTTGTGGTAGCTGATAATTGTTCATTTGGCGTAAATAATGGCCAGCCCGAAGATTACCCGATTTGGGAAGCCATGTATGATTCCCTGGGACAACTGGGTATATTAAGTATGGGAGCAACAGCAAATGCCAACTGGAATATTGATGAAACAGGTGATATCCCAACAGCTTTTACCACCGAATACCTGATAGCGGTAACAAATACAAATAATAAAGACAATAAGGTGATTACTTCCGGGTGGGGACTTGAGTCTATTGATTTAGGGGCGCCTGGTTACCAGGTGTTATCAACTAACAATAACAATACATACACGTATAAAAGTGGCACATCCATGTCAACACCCCACGTAACAGGTGCGGTTGCTATGATGTTCGCTGCAGCTGACACCACATTTATGAATTTTTATAAAGCAAATCCGGCAGAAGGGGCTTTGATGATCAAAGATTATATTTTGTCGGGGGTTGATCCGGTAGAAGATTTAGATGGAATAACCGTTACCGGGGGACGTTTGAATATTTTTAATTCAATTAATTTAATGTTAGACAGACCGGACATGTCAATCGATAAAGATTCCATTTATGTAGAAACCTTATTAAACACAACAACCACTGATACTTTGAAAATTGCAAATACCGGCAGTGATACTTTAATTTATGCGATAAACATCATAGATCAGCCGGAATGGATAAGCTTAAGTCAATACGCAGGCGAATTACTCGAATCTGAATTTGATGAAATATTCATCGCTTTTAACAATAATGGGCTGGATACGGGTGATTACCATTGTACAATGGTTGTTAGTGCTAATGATGTTGAACCGGATACCATTCCGGTAACTATGCGTGTTTATACAGATGTGGGTATCCGTGAAATAAACCACCTGGTTTCGGATTCACGCATTTATCCAAATCCAATTTCTACGTCTGCATTTCAAATAGAAGTTGATGCCAGAGAAAAAGGAACATTACAGATCGCACTAATGGATCAGGCGGGTATAACTGTATTTAAGCGTAATGAATCTTTAAGCATCGGATTTAATCATTTTGAAATAAATGATCTTGATATAGCGAGTGGTGCATACATCTACCGCTTATCATTTGATGGTATTACTTTTAAAACAGGTAAACTAATCAGAAACTAATAAAAATCTATTTTCGGATGATCCATTGGGATGGGTCCTGCAGGGTTTTATCTTTCCAAACCTGAAAGTGAAGTTCGGTTTTTCCTTCTAAATTGGTATGAACACGGCCAATGATTTGTTTGGTGTTCAGCATCTCACCTTTTTTTACAAAAACCTCGTCAAGATTTGTATAAACAGTAAAGTATTCGCCGTGTTTCACAATTACAGCTTTATTTGATGCCGTAATAGAAGTAACACTCACCACCTCACCACTAAAAACACATCGGGCTTCACCATCTTTTGATGTAGCAATATCAATACCATTATTTTTTGTCTTTACATTTTTTAACACCGGATGCTGGTGTACACCATACGTTTCTGATATCACACCTCTTTCGATGGGCCAGGGTAATTTTCCCATATTCGATGCGAATGATTCTGAAAGCAGTGTTTCATCAGGAGTGAGTTCATACGTATTTTTACCGGTTGCTGATGGTTTTGGTCTAGTAACATTGGCAATTATTTCTTTTATTTTTTTATTCAGGTTTTCCGATTCCTGCTCCTTGGCCTTCAGCGATTTTTTTAATTCTCGTTCCCTTTTTGACAAATCTGCAGTTAACTTGTCTTTGGCAATCTGTTCCACTTCAAGTTTTGAAAGTTGAAGGTTCTCACTTTCCAAAAACTCTTTTTTCCTGGCTTTCTGATCAGTTAAATCGCCTAACAATTGCTCCTTCGTTTGCATCAATTCTTTAATCATTTTGGCTTCATTTCTAATAAATTCACTTAGCTGATCAAGATATCGTAACCGCTGGTAAGCCTGGTTTAGGTCTTCCGCTGAAAATAGGTATATCAATTTATCGTTGGCATTCTTATGCTTAAATGCGAAATAGGCAAGTTTTACATACTCTTGTTTTAATATTATGAGTTCCCGATCGAGGTATGTGATACTTTTATCGGTTGATTCAATTTCGCCTTCAATTGAATAGATTTCACTTTTAAGTGTTGCAACCAGTTCGCTTCGCTGATTAATCCTGGCATTCAGCAGACTGAGTTCATAAAGATTATTTTTTCTCGAAACTTGCGTTTGTTCAATAAGTTGATTTGTATACGCGATTTCAGACTCTAGCTTTTTCCGTTTTTCCTCCAGTTGCTGACGTGTTGTTTGGGAATTGAGGACTACACTAATGGAAATTAGCAATAAGAGTAAATAATATTTAACAGCGGGGGCACCCATTTATTGAGGACTTACAAATAACTCATCGTATTTATCGGGTATAGCAAATGGGAACCTCAGCTCTCGATTGATTTCTGTTTTGCCATACTTAATGCTAATGTCAATCGGTGTGCTTGCAGAAATAAGAATTTGGACTTCTTTAGGTAATAATACACCATCCACATCATGATAATCCAGATAAATAACCTCTAATTTTCTGGCATCATCGCCCAGTTCTTTCAGTTCAACTTGCTTTATTTTAAAGTTGTCAGGATTTAACCAGATGTTCTGAACCAACACTTTAGAGCTTACTTCATCCGTTTTTAAATATTTTTTAATCTTTCTCCGTTCCTGTATGGTGATTCGATACAGTCCCCCATCAATGGAAGCCCTGAACTTATTTATATCGTATTGTGTTAACTCATTACCAAGAATCATGGCTTCAAGAATTGAATAATCCAGAGATGTGTTTAACAGACTGTCAATCAATGCATATTCTCCGGTAAAGAAAGTTTTATTAAGCCGGTTAATGAATTTTACAGAATCGTCACTTAACAAAATTCTGGCCGCTTCAATTCCAAGTGCTGGTGAAAGTGATATCCAAGTTAAACTGTCTTTTTTAATCCTGAACTGGCCTCTCAGTTCTGTTTTTTTCTTGCCCTGGTAATAAACCACATTAAATTTAGCACTTAAATAGCTGAAATCAACCTGGTTTTCCAGCATTTTACTATACAAATAATTGAATCCATATTCTTTAATAGGTCTTTTTAATGCTGAGCGCGTTGACTTACATGCAGAAATGAATATGATTCCTGCCAGGCAAAAGATTAAAAAACCAAGTCGCTTATTCATATAGTTTTTTATCGTTAACTTTCTTTTGTAAAAAATCTGAATAATCTTCCTTTGTAAGTGCCCTTTTCCAGTATTCAAGCGCTTCTTCCTTTTTATCTAGTTGAAATAGTATGTCTCCGTAGTGTTCTAAAACGACGCCACTTTCTTCTCCGCCATTATTATAGGCTTTTTTGATCCATTCATAAGCCTGTTCATACTTTTTCATTTTATACAAAACCCAGGCGTAGGTATCCAGATTATTTTGATTATAAGGATCAATTTCCACGGCTATTTTGGCCATATTTTCGGCTTTTTCAAGTTGTTCCGAACGTAGTGACAGATAATACGCATAGTTATTCAGAACCAACGCATTTTTGGGGTTCATCGTCAATACTCTCTCATAAGCTTTATACGATGCATCATGTTCACCCAATTCGTTATATGTATCTCCCAGTGAGCTATAAAATTGTTCAAGTAAGGCATTGTTATTCACCACATACTCTTTACCTGATTCCAGATATGCTTTTGCTTTTACGAAATCCTTTAATTGAAAGCTGCTGATCCCAGCAAATAAATATGGCAGAGGATAATTAGGGAAATAATCAATGGCTTCTTCCGAATCAGCAAGCAGGTTTGTGTAGTCTTCAAGATACAGATCGCAGAATAGCAATTGTTCCCAAATAACATAGTTTTTTGCATTCTCATCAAGTACCCTTTGCAATATGTTTCTCGCTTCGCTGTATTCAGCATTTTCATATAACATGGAAGCATAAAAGGTTTCAGCCAAAACCTCATCAGGATGTGTTTTTTTCAATATCTGTGATAATTCAAGTGCCTGCTTCTTTTGCTCTTCATTTAATTCACCGGTATAATATGCTATCAAAAGGTTGATCTTGGTGTCTAGCTGCAGGTCCGGATTTGCAAGACCAATTTTTAGTTCTTCGAATGATTTCTGATAGTCTCCATTCTTTTTATAGTAATCAGCCAATGAAATATGGACATACGGATCATCCGGATTCAGCTCAACTATTTTTTCGTAGGCTTTAATTGCTCGCTCATTCATTTTGTTTCTTGAACAATATTCAGCCAGCAACGCATAATACCTTGGCTCTCCTGGATTTAGCTCAATCAGCTTTTCGTATTCTTGTCACTGCTGCTTCTTTATCCCCAATTTTATCATACAATTGTACTTTCTGATTAGTAAGAGGCTCGTTTATACCCGTAATTTCTTCAATTCTATCATAAACATCTATCGATTTTTTGTATTGAGCAGTGTAATTATAACCGTATGCCAACTCATTTAAAAAAGTGAAATCGGTAGGATATTGTTGCACCAAATCCTCATAAATAGTAATGTACTCCTTATATTTTTCATTGGCTTTGGCAATATTCGCATATAAAACTTTGTACCACTTATTTTCAGGATCCAATATAATTGCTTCTTGCGCAACACTCAATGCTTCGTCTTTTCTGCCAATCGAAAAAAGAATTCTTGCTTTTTCATAAAGTATAGCAGGGTCTTTAGGGTTAATTGCCAGTGCTTCATTTAATAAATCCAGCGCATTGGTAGTTTTTCCGAGCTCTTTCTGGGCGATCGCTTTTGAAAAAAGATCTGTTGCCGCGTATCTTTCTTTTTCTGTGAGAACCTCCTGACTTTTCACTGTTTCTTTTTGGCTTGAGCATGCGCCCAGCACCAGTAGAATTAAAAATAGAAATAATATGGATCGTTGATTTTTCATTAATGATATGCTCTTATTTATGACCTGTATGGCCAAACCCACCAGCCCCGCGTTTTGTTTCACTCAACAATTCAACTTCTTCAAATTGGGCTTGAACATGCGCTGCAATGATCATTTGTGCAATGCGTTCTCCATCCTGGATTACAAATTTCTGATCTGATAAATTCACCAAAATAACTTTGATTTCTCCACGGTAATCCGCATCAATGGTTCCAGGTGTATTCAAGATGCTGATACCATGTTTTATAGCCAGGCCACTCCTCGGACGAACCTGCGCTTCGAAACCAACTGGCAATTCAATGAACAGTCCCGTCGGCACTAAGGTTCTTTGTAATGGCGATAATGTTATCGGCTCATCCAGATTGGCCCTTAAATCCATACCGGCTGAAGCTACAGTTTCATATTCAGGAAGTGCATGCTTTGATTTGTTAACTATTCGTATCCGCATCTATTTAATTTTCAGAATATTTATTTAAAAGTTGTAAGCTGGCAAAAATAATCAAAATAAAAAACAGATTCGTGATTGATACGAGGGTCAATTGTTTTTTAAGACCTCAGTAGTCTTCTTTCATTTATTAATGCTATACCCACGTATGTTAGAAAGAGCAATGAATTGATAAGAAACGATAAATACGCATTGTTAATTGCAATTAGGGTAGATATGTAATAAACTAATCCTGCCAGCAATGCATAAACAAGTATTTTTTTTATCTGGTAATTGACCTTATAAATTTTTCTTCCCCAGAAATAAGAAATCAGCATCATGCTCAGGTAACAAAAGAAATTAGCCCATGCAGAGCCTATAAAGCCGTATTTTGGAATTAAAATGATATTTAACACAATGGTTATGATAGCTCCAAAAATGGCGATAGCGGCTCCGTAAAGTGTCTTATTAGTGAGTTTATACCAAACAGAGAGGTTATAAAAAATACCCAGAAAAAGTTTAGCAGCCAGGACAATGGGCACGATCATCAATCCTGCCCAGAAAGCAGGACCTATAAAATATTTAAATATGTCCATAAAAAGCGTGATTCCCAGAAAGATAATGAATGTAAAAATCACAAAATATGTCATAACATGGCTGTATGTTTCCCTGGCATTTGTTTTATCTGATTCTGCAAAAAAGAAGGGCTCTGCAGCATACCTGAACATCTGTATAAACAAGGTCATCAATATGGCCAGCTTATAATTGGCGCCGTAAATACCAATTTGTGCCTGCGCATCAACATCTTCCGGAAGCAAGTATTTCAGCAGTATTTTATCAGACACTTCATTAATCATTCCGGCAAAACCTATAATCAGTATTGGTAATCCGTATGCCAGCATTTTCCTTAGTGTGGCTTTGTCAATTTGTATTTTAAAAACCTTCAACTCAGGTATTAAAAGAAGTAAGGAAATGATGGTACTTATCAGATTTGCGATGAATACAAAAACAATAAGGTGGCCGCTTTTATAAATCATTACCTCATGAACATTCTCTGCAAGAAGTTTTGGAATGATCAGCAGAAATAAAAAATTCAGGAAAATATTAACTACAACACTTGCTATTTTAATAAATGAAAACCTTTTAGCCTTGTTTTTGAACCTTAAATAAGCAAACGGAAGTGATGTAAATGCATCAATTGCTACGATAAAGGCTAGTAAAATGATATACTCGCTATTTCCTTCGTATTGAATGGCCGAAGCAATATCGCCTAGGAAAAGAACAACGATACCAATAAATGCAACAGATGTTATTAGTAATGAAGTTGTAGCTGTGTTGAATACATTATTTGAATCCTTTTCCTGGTTGGCATACCTGAAAAAAGCGGTTTCCATACCATAGGTTAGCACGACCATCACAATGGCTACCCAGGCATACAATTCAGTAATCTGGCCATAAGCAGCTTCATCAAATATCCTGGTATAAAACGGCACTAAAAAATAGTTCAGCAATCTCGGAACTATTGTTCCCAGACCATAAACAGCAGTTTCACCTGCCAGTCGTTTTAATGGATTGCCTGCCATGATTAATTTGCCAAAAATAGAGAATAATATCGGTTGATATTGCTTTATATAAGAATAGAAAGGCGAATTATTTTAGCTTATCAAAGCGATTAAATTTCAAAAAGAAAGTTGTCCCGATTTTAGATGATTCGAATGATATACTGCCACCAGTTTCGTTCATTATATTTTTAACAATGGCCAACCCCAGTCCTGTGCCCCCCGATTTGGTTGTAAAATAAGGTTGAAATACCTTGCTTTTAAATGCCGTATCAATACCCTTTCCATTATCAGTAATTTGCACTTCAATGTAAGATTCCGATTGTATAATGGTTATATCAATTCTTCCTTCGCTTGTATTCTCCAATGCCTGCACCGCATTTTTGATCAAATTATTAAATACCCTCACCAAATCCTTTTCAATAGCTTTTGTATAATAGGCATCCTCATCGTGATGAATGATGAATGAAATTTGTTCGTAATTTTTAAATAGTGCCATGGCTGACTTAATCACCCCAAGGAGTTCAACCTGGTCCATTTTCCTGATATTTGCCTTGGCAAAATCAGAAAACATTTCAGCAACTTTGTCGAGTGTATCAATTTGCTGGATCAGGGATTTACTGATTGTTTTGATTTTATCTTTTAAAGACGGGTCATCCTCGTTGTACGCCTTTTCAAGGTATTGTACGTTGAGTTTCATTGGGGTAAGGGGATTTTTTATTTCATGTGCTATCTGTCGTGCAACTTCCCTCCAGGCGCTTTCCCTTTCTGAATGCTTCAATAACTCTGCGCTTTGCTCCAGTTTATCCACCATTTGATTGTATTCCTTAATGAGCAAGCCTATTTCGTCATCTGCCACCCAATCGATTCTTTCGTTTTGTTCATCAATCCTTATTTCTGATAAATTCTGCTGCAGGATTACAAGGGGTTTTGTTAGTAATTTGGATATAAAAAGGGCAATAAATGTACCCAGAATACCCGCAATTACGAACAAATTCAAGAAAGTGAAAATCATCAGGAAATATGACTTTTTTACTTCCGTTTGTCTCGCAAAATAGGGCAGATTCACTATCCCGATCGGTTCGTTCTCTCCCAGGTTTAAAGGAACATATGATGAATAGTAAGCCAGTTCCCCGATCTTTTCTTCAGTCGTATAAAAAAGTTTATTATCCACATAAATTTCCTCGAAAGCGAGTGGATTAATCAGCTCTGAAAGCAATCCTTTTCTGAAAATTTCCGGACGTGAACTTGCCACTAATTTTCCTGATGCATCATACACGTTAATATCAGAAAAAAAGACCAGTGAGAATTTCCTTAATAAGGGCTGCAATTCATCCATTTGAAATTCGTCAAACGAGTTTATAGACCCCAATTTATGCTGCAATTCTATGAGAACCGAATAGGTTTTTTCGTTGAGTTGTGTAACAAGTCTTTCCTTATTACTATTTTCGGCATAGTAGGTGGTAATGATGGCAATAATCAAAATCGTAACAGATATGGTGGCTATAAAAAATACCTGCAGACGGGTTCGAAAACTCAATGCAAAATATGAAAGTGCTTCTCTGCTAAAAAACAGCATATAGATCAATATTGCTGTCAATCCTAACAATAGAAAAAGTATTGAGAAAGTGGCCAGTTGTTCAGACATTTTAGCTACAGGCCTACTGATAATCAACGTATTTCCGTCCTTGGTTACCAGTTTTAAATGACGATAATCTGAATAATTGTAAAATATACCGGCTGGATAATTACTAATAGAAGAATAATCAGTATAGTACGCAAAATCACCGAATTTATAAACCAGTTTGCCATCGCTGTATTTGGCAAAAGCATAACCCGACAAATCATAATTAAGAGTTTTATTATCCACCAGCAGTTCAGGATAACCCAGCCCTTCCGGAACATAAGTAAAATAAAACTCGACATATATATTCATTCCCATATCAGGAACTGCTAACATATCACCTGCTATCAATCCTATATAATAAATGCTTTCAGGTGTACTATTCTGCAAATACAAATCAGCGACTTCGGTTGAATCTCCGAAATCAAGGATCATGCTGTTAAAATATTCATCACAACCAATTAATAAACCTTCAGGCTGTATCTCCAGCAATTCGTCCTCCAGGCACATCGTCACCTGAATATCATATTTACCGGAAATTGAATTAAAATAGTTTGATTTCAGGTATTCATTGATAGCTGATTCGGGGTTCACCTGATAATTTTCAATGATGAGATTTAGTATGGTATCTGACGATATTTTGTTTGAGAAATCTGAATAAACCATTTCCAGATTTAGATCTTTCTTTTGGACCAGATAATTAGCCGTTTTCACCTGGCTGACATCCTTGGCAGTGTGTTCTGCTTCATTAATAATCAACGCATTGGCAACCGAAAAAATAATAAGATATATTAAGTACTTTAAAAACTTTAGGCTGGATGTATCTTTCAGAAATGCAAAAATAGTGATCAGCAATACCACGAATCCTAATCCTGAAATAACAACTATATAATCTTCTATAATATACAAATAGGTTATAACAGATAAAATACAGAAATAGAGAAGTTTATAAATATAGCTGACAGGATGTTTAAGTGAATAATAATTGAAGGAATGCACCATCAGAAACATGACCACATTCATCAGAATGATTGCAAATAATGAAAGAAGATTTTCCGGTTCAACTAATTGAATACCCAGCACCGGGTTGATATTTAATCCGCTTATTATGCCATAAATTATGAAGAATGATCCAATAGTTACTGCCCACATAACAAACAGCGAGACCATATGCTGAAGATATTTGTGCTTCAGACTAACATTGATCTTTCCTCCTTGTACCAATTGATTGAATTTATAAAATATGGTTACAAGTAGTATCAGTGTGATGATCAAATCACCAATGGAGTTCAACCCGGCAATAATTTCAAATTTGGGTTCGAATAAGAAAGACTGCTTTAATAGTGAAGGGAAATTGAAATAATAATCTGCCAGACGTAAGATGAGCAGGTCAATGATATACAATAGAAATAATACTCTTTTATTTGAAATTATATGTCCAAATTTATCATATAGACTCCCAAACCAGAAGATTAGCAATATATACGCCAGCAAGAAAAAGAAGAAAAGACATAATATTACTTCATCGCCTGCTTCATTGTTTGCATCAAAACTTATCCCGACGATGGGTTTACCATTTTGGCCTTCGATTGAATACTGCGCTTTATCCAAATCATTAGTCAGATAGATAATATTGGTGGATATAAAATCTGAACTTGCTACTGAAGGAAGAAATTTATTTTCAAATGGATATTCTGACTTAATACGCTTAAATAAAAAGATTTTAAAATTATCAGTGCGTTGAAAATGTACCAGATACCAGCCTGTTTTTTCACGGATTACTGTATCAAGCAGAGGTTCACTAAAATTTTTTAACTGATTTCTAATATGGTTTGAATTCCAGAAAATAAGTGAATCCTCCTCAAATATTTGGGTGAAAGTACCCTCCGAATTCACAATTCTTTCCAATGCCGGCCAGTTAGAAATACTAGAATCATTTATAATTTCAGCAACATTTCTTGACTTGTCCTGAAGCATCATCTGCTGTTCAAGTAAGTTGCGCTGAAACCGGTTCTTTAATGACTGATCAGAATTTTGCCATTTTGCACCATACTGAATTGCATAAAGTATAATGATGGAGCAGATGGCGCCAATCAGGTAAAAATGAATCCTGTTATTTCTGAAATTTTTATTCAAAGCAGCATGTATATCAAAAATTCAATCCCTCTGTTGAGAATCGGAAAATTAAAAGTAATTATTTCTGCCTTACAACAAAAATCATACTGGAATAATTACCTGAATGTGAGGCTTTATTATTTGACCTAAATCCGTTCCAAATTGCTTTCAAATATCCAAACAAGCCACTTTTAAGGTAACCTTCACTTAAAAGACTAACATAATAAGCATCAAATTTCATCGGAAATTTATCAATGAGTTCAAGCGAATGCTTTTCGAAAATATTTACAAGCGATTGTTTATTAAAATGATACAGATGACGCGGTACGTCCAGGGCTGCCCAGTATTTCCCATAATAATTGGCATCAAATGAATCAATATTAGGAACTGCTATAAACATATAACCTTCCTGGCGTAGAATTTTCTTTAACTGGGTTAACCTTTCATTCAAATCGTACACATGTTCCAATACATGCCACATCGAAATGATATCAAATTTTAAATCACCAAACTGTTCCAATTTATTTTCGGGGAAAATATCCAGTTTAAAATTTTTGGTGGCAAAATTCCTTGCTTGTTCCGCCGGTTCAATTCCTGTCGTTTTCCAACCTTTATCTTTAAAATACTTCAATAATTCACCTGTACCGCAGCCCACATCCAAAATATGCCCGCTATTTTGATACTTATTTACTATTTTGAACTTGTTTTTAAGGTTTATCTTCCTGATCTTCTGATAGATATAACTTTTTAGATTCCATTTTTTTAAGGTATGAGAAATGTATTCAGGAGATTCATAATAGGAAGCTAAATGACTTTTTTCAGGAATTGGGTTCGTAAATGTGAAATTGCAACTTTTACATTTTACAATATTGAAATTTTCACCAGTCAGGAAAAAATCTTTTGTAGCAACGAATAATTCCGTTCCGATATTTTCACAAACTGGACACTTTTCGATAACTTTCATCATATTTTTTGGCTTGCGTTCCACGTGAAACAATGCCTCTATCTTGATATAAAAACAACTAAAACATTAATATCGGATGGTGAAACACCACTGATCCTGGATGCCTGCCCGATCGTAGCCGGCTTAATAATGGAGAGCTTTTCGCGTGCTTCCGTCGAAAGCGACTTCAATCTATGATAATCAAAATCTGGCTTTAATGGCATGCTTTCGAGGGTTCCAAGTTTATCGACTAACTCTTTTTCTTTCGAAATATAGCCTTCATATTTGATCAGAATTTCGGCCTGCTCCTTTACCTCGCTACTCAATTCTTTTTCTTTTAAATAACCTTCAAGCGCCGGACTCATTTTTACAAGATGATCTAAAGTGATTTGAGGCCTTAAAAGCAGCATGGCAAGTTTTATCTTTTGCTTTAAAGTTGAAGTACCTTGTTCTATCAATACCTTTTCAGCCAATTCAGGGCTTGCACTTTCCCTGGTTAAAAATTTGATAAGATCGTCTGTCTGTATTTTCTTTTCAGCAACACGATCAAATCTCTCCTTTGAAGCCAATCCAAGTTCATAGGATCTTGGTGTCAGCCTTATATCTGCGTTATCTTGCCGCAGCAAAATCCTGTATTCAGCTCTTGAAGTGAACATCCGGTAGGGTTCGTCAATACCTTTGGTTACAAGATCATCAATAAGAACGCCAATATATGACTCATGACGCTTTAAAATGAACGAATCCTTTTCTTCAATCTTTAAATGCGCATTTATACCCGCCATAATGCCTTGTGCAGCGGCCTCTTCATATCCGGTAGTCCCATTGATTTGCCCAGCGAAATACAAATTTTCAATCTTCTTTGTTTCCAGTGTAAGTTTTAATTGAGTTGGCGGAAAATAATCATATTCAATAGCGTATCCGGGTCTGAATATTTTTGCATTTTCGAAGCCATCAATTTTTCTTAATGCTTTCAACTGTATTTCATCCGGCAAAGAGGAAGAAAAGCCGTTTACGTAATATTCAACAGTATCCCATCCTTCTGGTTCCACGAATAACTGGTGCCTGGTTTTATCTGAAAACCGATCGATTTTATCTTCTATCGAAGGACAATACCTGGGTCCGGTGCCTTCAATTCTTCCAGCAAACATAGGTGAATCATTAAAACCAAGTTTTAAAACATCATGAACTAAGGGTGATGTATAGGTTATATAACAACTTCTTTGTTTTGTAAGTCTATCTCGATTTAAAAAAGAAAAATTTCCAGGATTTTCGTCACCCTTTTGTTCTTCCATTTTTTCAAAATTGATCGTACGTCCATCCACCCGAACAGGCGTGCCGGTTTTTAATCTATCTGATTCGAAACCAAGTTCTTTTAATTGCTCCGTTAATCCATGGGAAGCCGGATCGCCAATACGACCACCGCCAAAATTTTTAGTGCCTATGTGTATCTTTCCATTCAGGAAAGTGCCGTTGGTCAGAATTACCGTTTTTGAAAATATTTCCTTCCCCATAGCTGTTC
Source organism: Marinilabiliales bacterium (assembly GCA_963776205.1). Classification (GTDB taxonomy): domain Bacteria; phylum Bacteroidota; class Bacteroidia; order Bacteroidales; family F082; genus UBA4459. The sequence continues at coordinate 69,809 of CAVZLR010000008.1, read as the reverse complement.
TAACTCCAATCACTCTATTCCCTTCAACAATAATATTGGTCACCATATCCTGCCAGAAGTCAAGATTCGGTGTATTTTCCAACATCCTTCGCCACTCGGTTGAGAACAAAACCCGATCACTTTGCGCTCTCGGACTCCACATAGCAGGACCTTTTGATTTATTAAGCATCCTGAATTGGATCATTGTTTTATCAGTGACCAATCCTGAATACCCTCCAAGCGCATCTATTTCCCGTACGATTTGTCCTTTCGCTATACCGCCCATAGCCGGGTTACATGACATCTGCGCAATGGTATTCATATTCATTGTAATGAGTAATACCTTTGATCCAAGATTAGCAGCAGCTGCAGCAGCTTCTGAACCTGAGTGTCCTGCACCAACAACTATGACATCGTACTTTTCAAACATAAGAATGTTCCACGTGAAACAAATACAGTAAATATTTTAGGGCAGCAAATTTAAGCAATTATCTTCTTGCGCTCTCATAATTGCTTTTTCCTCGGGTGTTTTATCATTAAACCCTATCAGATGAAGTATACCATGTACCATCACTCTGGCGAGTTCCCTTTCAAAATCCTGCTGATGCAATTGCGCATTTTCTTTTATGCGGTCAACGCTGATATATATTTCTCCGGAAATAACATCCATCTCAGAGGAAGCATCAAACGTTATGATGTCTGTGAAAGTGTCGTGGTTTAAAAACTTTTTGTTTAAAGACAGCAGAGACGCATCATACGTTAACACGTATACGATTTCACCTTCTGTCTTTTGATGTACGTTTTGAATAATTTCCTGAAGCCAGGATTTTAATTTATCAGGATTTTTGAGCTCAAATCCTTCAAGCGATATATTAAAGTTTATCACCGCTCTTCTGCTTCTTTTTTACGTCTTCCTTTTTGAAATATGATTGTAATTGATCTGCCCGCTTTTTATAGATTTCGTTGTGCAAAGCGCCAATATCAAAATTAAGTATAAGCGCATCTTCTTCAATTTCATAGGCATCCACCAGCGACTTAATTAAAAAGATATTTCTACTGTAGGGACCGTCCATGATATTATCCAGGTCAATATCTGATTCTATCACGTTAACAATCTCTTTATCAATTGGTTGCGCGCTAATTCTTATTTGTTTATAATCCGTATTGTAGATGATATTAAGGGTTTCTCCCGGCGATTTTTCACAAAGTGTGTTGAATAATTCCGTGATTGACATTAAAATATTTCCGTAGTAAGTATCATTTATGAATAACTGATCGCAGATGTCATCAACGAAATGTTCGATTTTCCGTATTTCCTTGGGTACTAATGTAAGTTTTAAGGATTGGTCATTGGCTACCATTTTCTCTCTCTAATTTATATAAATACTTCTTGAACAACTCTTTGTAATATGGAGACATCTCAATCGGAACTGTTTTCAGTATTTCTTCTTGAGTTATTACATTGTCTTTATACTGCAATTGTTCAATTTGGTTACTTCTTTTTTTAGTTTTTCCTTCCTTTGATTCTCTTTTATTTTCCTTCTCTCTTTTTAGTTCAGCGTCTTTGGCTTTTAACAGCCTGACCTCAATGTCTTTTTGACGATTTATTGTTTCTTCAGTCAGACGTCTATTGATCAAATCGTCCTCAACTTTTTCCATGTCCTGCGTCAGCTTATTCAAAGCACTTCCGTTTCCCCCTTCAGCCTCAAGTTCATCAATATAATCCTGAAGTCTTTGCCTGATCTCTGCCTGCATGGCAGCCATACGTGCCAGTTGCTCGCTACCCATTCCATTCTGTCCCTCGCCCTCTTTCTTTTCGCCTTTTTTGCCCATGCCTTCATTTAATCCCTGTTGCATTTGCAATACATCTCCCAAATTAGGTTTGGCACCGGGACCGGGTTTATTACACTTTCCTTTCCCGGGTTTTCCACTCATCATTGATAAGCTTTGATTCATCTGATTGAGCGATTCTTCGAGCATTAATGCGAGATTGTTTATAGAAGTCATCACATATTGCTGTTCACCCAGAGCATTACCTTTTTTGCGTTCCTGCATCGAAAATAAGGATTTTTCCATATAGTCGGTAATTTTTCCCGATTCTTTTAATATAAATGGCTGTATAAAGATCTGTCTTTTGCTCAGGGCCAATAATGAATCATTCACCACCATGAAGTCGTCCTGCAGCAATTTCTGCTGATCCGCATGGTCCATATATTTCGGATCGTTCAGTGAAACCTCCTCGTAACTCTTAATCAGACTTTCCTGTTCAAAGCTTAGATCCAGTAAATTATCGAGCATCTTTTTCACTTGCTCAGCATCTTCACCCATTTGCTCCATCATGGCGCTTTCCAACATCGCTGAAAGACTATTTGCCATTTCTTTCATTTTGTCGCCAGCACTTTCCTGGCTTTCAGAAGCTTTCTTCTGTTTTCCTTTTTGCAGATCAGAACTAGCCTTTTGTAAATCGCTTTTTATATCGTCCGATTTAGCTGTATCCATTTCAAAATTGAAAGGCTCATCAAGTTGCTCGTTTAAAGATTCGGCCTCTTCAATCTCCTCTTCAATTTTATTAAACTCATCTTCAGTCTTTTTCTGCTCTTCTAATGCTTCCTCTTTTGTCACTTCTTTTTCTGAAGTCTTCTTTGCCAATTCCTTCTGCTTATCAGCCAATTTGTCAAGTTTATCAATGGCTTCCTCCATCTTTTTCTCGAATTCCAATTGTTTATATAATTCCAGATTTTGATCAAGGTTTTTCTTTAAATCCTCGTTGTTCATTTTTAATTGCTCAAGGAGGTCATTCAGCTTATTTTTATCCAACTCTTCCAATTGCTTCTTCATCTCTTCTAGCTCCTTTTTCATCTCCTCATCCATCAGTTCATTCATGAGATTCTCCAACTCCTCCATTTTTTGTGAAAGCTCCGGGTCCATGTCTTTTTCAAGAAGCTCTTCCATTTCATTCATTTCCTCTTTTAACTGTAACAAATTTTCAATTTGGTCAAATAATTCTTCCTCTTTTGAAATCATCTGATCCAACTGTTGCTTATCCAACCAGTTCAATTCTTTCTTTTCAAACAATGCATTTTGAAGATCTTCCATTTTCAGCGCCAAATCTTCCATTTCCTTTTTAGCTTTTTCTAATTCCTTTTTAAACTTTTCAGATCTATCTTCAAGATTATCTGATATTTCTTCTTCAGTAGGAAATGCAAGCGTAAATGTTTTTGATTTGGTGGCTTTATAATTATTGATAGCGTCGTTGTCCTTCACTTCAAAATAATAGCTCATGCTTTCTCCCGGTGCCAAATTGAAATCACTTGATTGAAGGGTGAACTGAAAAAATTGCCTGCTGAGTTCTTTATCGATTTTTATTATTTGTTTTTCCCATTTCGTACCCTGATCATTATCCTTATAGAAAAAAGCCAATTCATGAAACCCGTGATCATCGCTGATAATGCCGTTATAGTGGGCATAGCCAGGTATATTTTCATCGGTAAATTCTTCTAATTCCATACCCGGGTATTCATCTTTTATCAACTCAACGTAAAAACTCATCGAATCTGAATAATTCACAAACTCGTTTCGTCCGAAAATGGTGTAATTAAAGTCTTCTACAGCTATTATTCTTTTCTTGAAAACATTGCCTTCCTGTATGCTAATAATCCCTGCTTCATTCCCATTTTTAAAAATAATTTCTCGTGTATCTTTTGTGAATATGCTCCAGTTTAAAAGTGTACCTTCAGGAACAAGCAAATCGCCCGCATTTTCAATCACTTCAGAAGGCTTTCCTAAATAAGCAGGAAAATCCATAGCCACTGTAAAATTGTAAATGACAGGCTTTGGATTTACTTTAAGATGATATGATGCGCTCTCAAATTCTTCAGTTTGCAATTTGAAAAACACATCCCCTTCCATATCGCGGAAAACATATTCGTAGTATCCAGGGCTAATTTCAGGTATTCGATAGGCAAATTTTCCCTGCACCATTTTTAATTGCATAGGCAACTCTTCTCCTTCGATGCGAAGTCGAACTGTGAAATCCTCATGTTGTAAAGCAATAAGTGAATCGTTTAAAAGAACAATGCGATAAGGCAATGGTTTTTCAAATTCAATAGTATGTTTAATAATACGAGTTGAAGGTTCGGTGATAAAAGAAGGAGAAATTAGCAAAATAAGTACCATTACAATAACCGGAGGAATCAGGTATCTTAAATATTTTAAATTCTGCTTAAAATCAATGGCTTTCTTAAAGGGGATGGGTGTCAATTTAGCTGCTTTCTGCCGCACGCTGGCCATTAACAGTTCCATATCTGCTAAAGCTTGTATCTTTATATTCTCTTCAAGCTGAAGGGTGTTTAACAACTTGTCGCTTACTTCCGGAAAGTGATTTCCAATGATCCGGGCAGCTTCATTATTACTAAGTATTTTACCTAACTGTAAAAGTTTAATGAACGGAATAAAAATATAATGAACCACTACAAAAAAACTTACTCCCAGAAATGTATAGAATATAACTGTTCGGGTAATTGTATTCGACCAAATGAAATATTCAATCAGGTTGACAACCAGCAAGAAGACAAGTAACAGGGCGCCACTTATCAGCAAACCACGAATGATCTGGTTTTTGTAGTATTTCCTGATAAAACTTTTCAGCTTTAACTTTAATATGTCCAGCTCTTTATGCATTTGATTTCTTACACAATTAAATCAACCTTGATGTTGTCATAGCGAATTTTATACTTTTGCAAAGATATAAATAAGGCCTTCGGCCGTTAACTCTTATTTTTTATGAAACGATTTTTCACTTTTATTATTCTTATACTCATTTCTTTTGGCTCTTATGCGCAATGGAATGCACCAGAAAAACATGAACCCTACTGTTCACACATGAATCGTTTTGATCAGGAAGCTCGCACACTGGAAGACTTGTACTACTGGCAAAGTGAATACATGCGGGATTATGATGTTACTTTCTACTTTCTTGACATTTCGGTAACAAATCTTTCTACAGCCATTGAAGGTAATACAACTATTGAAGCCACTGCCTTAGTAGCCGTTGATACGTTTGCTTTTGAATTATATGATGATATGGATATCAGTCAAATAATTGTTAATGGAACAACCTACGCAACATATGACAGAAACAATCATAATGTGCTGGTCCCCATTGATGAAATTGCTGCCGGTGAAATGATATCGGCTCAGATATTTTATGCAGGTGAGCCTGTGTCAGGAGGCTTTTTTAGTGGAGTAACAAACGCGACATCCAGTTCGAGCTGGGGCAGCAAAAAAGTAACATGGACCCTTTCAGAACCTTTTAATGCACGAAGCTGGTTCCCTGTTAAACAAGACCTGGAAGACAAAGCCGATTCGTGCTGGGTATTCCTAACCACTGATTCTGAAAACATGGCCGGATCGCAGGGTTTGTTGACCGACGTGGTTGACCTTGGAGATGGCAACTCTCGCTATGAATGGAAGTCGGGTTATCCAATTGATTTTTATCTAATTTCATACGCGGTTTCTGATTATCAGGAATACAATATTTACACACATCCTGAAGAAATGAACGGAGACTCCGTGCTTATCCAGAATTTTATTTATGATGACCCGGATTGTTTAAATGATACAAAAAATGGTATTGATGCTACTTCAGGGATGGTGGAGTTATTATCCGATTTTTATACGCTTTATCCTTTTCATGAAGAAAAATATGGTCATTGTTTAACAGAGTTAGGTGGTGGAATGGAACACCAGACAATGACCACAATTGGTGGATTTTCATTTGGTTTAGTAGCACACGAATTGGGTCATATGTGGTTCGGGGATAACGTTACTTGTGCCACATGGAGCGATATATGGATAAATGAAGGTTTTGCTACTTATTCTGATTACTTGTGCAGGTACTATATCAGTGGAGAAAATTCTGGAACCAGCTTCATGGTTGAATCACAAGACTATGCAATGAGTTCCAGTGGAGGAAGCGTCTATATACCTGAAGATGAGATTTATCCAGGTAACGAAGGGCGAATTTTTAACGGAAGACTTTCTTATAGGAAGGGGGCGGCCATTATTCATACTTTGAGACATGAAATCCAGAATGACGATCTCTTTTTTGAAGTTATGGAAACATTTCAAACCCAATATACTGATAATACAGCCACAGGAGATGACTTTAAAGAAGTAGCTGAAAGTGTTACCGGAATGAATTTTGACCAGTTCTTTGATCAGTGGTATTATGGCGAAGGTTATCCCTTATATGATTTTGAGTGGTATTCAGCAGGTAATTATTTCTATTTAACCTCAACACAATCAACGTCTTCAACAACACCGCTATTCGAAATGCTAATGGATTATAAACTTGTATTTATGGATGGTACAGATACTATCATTAGCTTGTACCAAACAGAAAACCTGAATGAGTTTGAAGTTAATTTAGGAAAAACTGTTGCGGCTGTTCAGGTGGATCCAAACAAATGGACAATGGAAAAAGTAAATAGTCTTGTTGTTGGCATAAAAGAAAGAGATAAACCTGTTTATTTTACAATAGGTCCAAATCCCGTTAACGATTATCTGAATCTTTATTTTTTACATCCTTCTAATGAAATGAAAGAGGTAACTCTAGCTGATGTTTCCGGCAAGATTATCCTTAAAACAAATACCAACAATCAGCAATTGCAATTAAATACTTCCACTTTACGTCATGGAGTTTATATTGTATCGGTAACAGACGGAAAAGATGTATTGGTAAAGAGGTTTGTCAAATAAACCCCTTATTCTAAATCGTCCTTGTGAAAGTTAAGAACAATCTGGGCCACAATAAACTTTTTGATCCTAAAATGGGATTGGCCGGAGCATTATTTCTTGGTACAATTGTTTTCTTCATTAATTACGATCATGGGATTCTTAATGGTCTTATTGCAGCTTCCAAACAGGCATTATATACTTTTTTTGTAGGGGGGTTCATCACGCGTTTATGCGAAAATATCGCAACCTTAAAAAACAGTTTTTATGCAATCTTTCTGGCGGTTCTCATCCCATCAATTATTGCAATTACGCTCACTTTTATTTTGCATTCCATCAAAGGAACACCTGAGCCGTTTAACTCTACCATACCAACGATGATCTTGGCGCCGCTTGGTTTTTTATGGTGGGCTATGCAAAAGAGAAAACAGATGCGCCGGATTCATTCGTCAAATTAGTACCTTTGCCGCCTAAAATTAATCACATGGAAAATTCTTCAATTCGTGTCAGATTTGCACCAAGTCCCACAGGTCCATTACATATCGGAGGTGTACGAACGGCATTATATAATTATCTTTTTGCGAAGAAGAATGGTGGCTCTTTCATACTACGTATTGAAGACACGGACCAAAACCGATTTGTACCGGGTGCTGAAGCATACATTGAAGAAGCTTTCAACTGGTGCGGAATCGAGTTTGATGAGGGTGTTACCAAAGGAGGTTCATACGGTCCTTACCGCCAATCTGAACGAAAAGAAATGTATCGTCAATATGCTGACATGCTCATCCAGTCAAGTAATGCATATTATGCATTTGATACACCAGAAGAACTTAACGATATAAGAAAACAATTAGAAGCAGAGAAAAAGACATTTACTTATGATGCGGTGCAGAGAAGACATCTCAAAAATTCGCTGACTTTAAGTTCATCAAAGGTTGAAGAGTTGCTTCAGGCTAATTCGTCCTATGTAATTCGATTCAAAATGCCGGAGGATAAACTGATCATAATGGAGGATGAGATCAGGGGCAGGGTAGAGGTGAACACAAGCGTGCTGGATGATAAAATTCTTTTCAAATCAGATGGTATGCCTACTTATCACCTGGCCAACGTGGTTGATGATCATTTAATGAAAATATCACACGTAATCAGGGGTGAAGAGTGGCTTCCTTCTTTACCTCTGCACGTTTCTTTGTATGATGCCTTTGGCTGGAACAAGCCCAAATTTGCCCACCTGCCTTTGTTATTAAAACCCGATGGAAAAGGGAAATTGAGTAAACGTGATGGTGACAGGCTGGGATTTCCTGTATTTCCCTTGCAGTGGACCGATCCCGTAAGCAGTGAAGTTTCTCGCGGATATCGGGAAGATGGTTATTTTCCTGAAGCTTTTATCAATATGATGGCCTTACTGGGATGGAATCCTGGTGATGAACGTGAGTTTTTCAGCCTTTCTGAACTTATCAACGCTTTTACAATTGAAAAAGTAGGCAAGTCGGGTTCTCGTTTTGACCAGGAAAAAGCCAAATGGTTTAACCACCATTACCTGGTTGAAAAAAGCAATGATGAACTAGCCGGTTTATTTCTAGCTGTGTTAAAAGAAAAAAATCTTGATCCCGGTCAAAAAGATTTGAGTTTTATTGTTGGCCTGGTAAAGGAGCGTGTCAACTTTGTTGCTGAGCTATGGGAGCAATCCTCTTTCTTTTTTGAAGCGCCGGAGACTTACGACCCTCAAACTGTAAAAAAACGCTGGAAAACGGATTCTTTTAACCAGATGAAAGAACTGGAAATCGTTTTGGAACAGGTCATGGATTTTACTTCAGAAAATACTGAAAAAGCCGTGAAAACATGGATTGAAGAAAATGAATACAGTATGGGTGCCATTATGAATGCATTCAGATTGCTGATAGTTGGCGAGGCCAAAGGTCCGCATTTGTTTGATATTATTGCCGTGATCGGAAAAGAAGATACCTTAGCCCGGATCAATCGCGGAGTAGAAATACTTGGTAAAAAGGAAGCCAACTAAAAATTATTATGTCAGTTATTTCTATAGAAGGAATGGAGTTTTTTGCTTACCACGGCTGTTTTAAAGAAGAGCAAGTGATTGGTACTAAATTCAGGATTGATCTTTTTCTGGAAGTTGACACATCGGACGCAGAAAAATCAGACCATCTGAAAGATACTGTAAATTATCAATCTGTTTTTTTATTGGTAAAAAAAGAGATGGAAACACCATCTAAATTACTGGAGCATGTTGGCAGGCGTATTCTTGACCGGATCAAACGAGAGTTCTCAACCGTTCAGAATGTCCGAATTAAAATCAGAAAGCTGAATCCACCGTTGGGCGGAAAAATGGATTTCGTTAGTGTTGAACTTTCAATTTAGTTAAATCCATTCTTTTATTTTCAACTCAGTTAATCATATTCGTTACAATTGACTTTTGAAGCCAGATTTTTTTTAAATTTGCTGTCCCTTTAAAAAAGGTACCGTTGCCGAGTGGCTAGGCACTGGTCTGCAAAACCAGCTACAGCGGTTCGAATCCGCTCGGTACCTCAAAGTAGATTTTTAACCCGTTGTTTTACAGTATGTTTAATAACGGGTTTTTTAATGGGGGACGGTTTAGCTGGAGATTGCTGTTTAAAATTTTATTTCCATCGACACGGTAATTGGTTCTATTACTGTGTGCTTGTCTTTTGCCACCTGGGTTTTTGGGTCATTTAAAATTTTATGAAATAATTCCATGTCGGTAACTTCAATTACCAAAGCTACTGAATTGGGGTTGTCCACATCCTGAAATGCTTTTAAACTTGAAATTGCGGGTCTAAATATATCTAAACGATCCTGCTGACCTTTTATCCACTTGTTAATGTCGCCAACTTTATGACGGGTTACTACTGTTGCCATTTTTAATGTGTTTTGTTTCGCGCTTACTCTGATCGGTTTTCGGCTTCCCCGTTAAAATTTTTTATCTATTGCTTAAAGAAATCAAGAAAAGGCTTGCCAGACGGTCCAAAAACAACATTTAACAGTTATTTAACTCATTTTCAACTTTTATGTCCGCTTTTCAGATTGTAAGTTCAACTTCCAAGTTGGTGATGAGATAGCCAATGGAAAACTGGTGAAGGTGAGGTAAGCAAGAAATTAGCTACTATATTATAATCTGTCTGTTTAACCCTTCCTGCCTTTTCCTTTTTTAAGTTCAATCGCTTCTTCTTCGCTTCTGCTTTTGATCCATTCCATAAGGGCAAATTGAAATTCGAGCTCAGGATAATAGGCTTTGAGCACATACTTTAAAATATTTTCTTCTTCTTCAGAAAATACTAGTGGAAACATATTCTTTGTGATCATTTCATCAGCCATCCACTCCAGGTATTTCTCCGGGCCTTGAATATGTTGTTCATTAGCTTTCAATCTTAAAGCTTTGTAGGCTTCATCTGTAAATTCCAGGTGGACCGGGTTGTAATGCCGATATGTTTCCGGGCTGTTTTTACGCCGAACGTCCATTGACGAACAAGACTTAGAGCAATACTTAGCAGAAACTCTTTGAAACTTGAACTCTTTACCACAATAAGCACAATGTTTTTTTCTGTCCTGGTAGTTCATTAGCTGAATTTTTATTCAAATGTAGTAATAATATATACTTATGCCAATGTTAACATTTTTTATGTTGTATTTATGTACTATGTGTTTTCTCTATTATATTTTATGTCGAACTAATAATTCCTTAAATAATAAATGCTTCCTATTGCCAAGTTACATTCTGCTAAAAAATGCTAATTTTGATTCGCACTAATACTCGTGGATGTATCTATTTAAAAAGGATCGGGTGAAGTAACTAACCTTAGTTAGTTAGCTGACTAAAGTTATACCCTTAATACACGCTGGCATATTCTTGTCGGGGTTAAAACCATTTTTATATTTTAGTAACAGGTTAGCTTAGCAAAGAATTTTTCATTCTGCAACAATTTAACCTTAATATTTAAACATCATGAGTAACGATATTAAATCTATTCACGAATTTGACCTTAATTTAATTTGCGAATATTATTCAAAAGTAGAACGGCAAGGCCCGGGCAGCCCAGAGGTTACCAAAAAGGCATTAAGCTTTATAGATCATCTTACTACTGAATCCTTCATCGCTGATATTGGTTGCGGCACTGGAGGTCAAACTATGGTCATGGCACAGAACGTCCCTGGGCAGATAACAGGAATCGACTTATTTCCCACCTTTATTGACCTGTTCAATTCAAATGCGAGGAAATTGAATCTTCAAAACAGGGTTAAAGGCATTGTAGGTAATATGGAGGATCTTCCCTTTCAGGAAGGCGAATTAGACCTGATCTGGTCTGAAGGCGCCATTTATAACATCGGTTTTGAGCGAGGCCTCAATGAATGGAGACAATTTCTGAAACCGAATGGCTACATAGCTGTTTCAGAAGCATCCTGGTTTACAGAAGAACGACCAGCTGAAATCAGTGAATTTTGGGAAGATGCTTATCCTGAAATAGAAACAGTTTCTAATAACCTGGCCAGCATACAAAAAGCCGGATTTATTCCGGTGGCCACTTTTATCCTGCCTGAAATTTGCTGGATAGAACACTTCTTCAAGCCCCAGGAAAAAGTACAGGAAGCTTTTTTAAAACAATATGAGGGAAATAATACTGTCAGAGAATTTATAGAAAACCAACGCCATGAAGCGCAATTATATGAAAAATATAAAGCCTATTATGGCTATGCATTTTATATTGGAAGGAAAATTTAAAAACCAACTAATAAGCTGCAACCCAGATGAAGTGCGGTTGATTTGTAAGATTAGTTTCGCCAATTTTTTATGCAATAGACTTAGTCCGCATTTTCGAGTATAAATTGAATCATATCATAGCCAACGGCGTCGAACATAATTTCAACGTTTGTTGTATAGTCTTTTTTGTGGCTCATGATAGCATCCTTCACGAGGAACGCTTTGTAATCATGATTGAAAGCACCCAGCCAGGTTGCCAGGACACACCCGACAGAGCTCAACCCGCAAAGGAATAAGGTATTACACCCCTTTTCTTTTAAAAGCTTGTCGAGATCGGTTTTGTTAAAGCTATCCGGGTAGGTTTTAACAATTTTGGGGTCTTCAGTTTTAATCGATGCTGTTTTTGTAAATTCAAAATCTTCATTCCCTTCTTTTAATCCATGTTTCTCACTGACGTGATAAATCCTGATAACAGGAAACTTATGTTTCCTGAACATATCTATGTACAGGTTAATCATTTTAAGGGCTGATTTCTTATCCTCTTCTGGAATAAACTTTAAGGAGAAGTTTTGAATGTCAATCACCAGAAGCGCTGGTTTGATCTTACTTTTCTGTGACATCTTGCTATTATTTATCGTTTGCTGATTAGATCAAAGTTATCACTTTAAAACTATTATTGAAATCTACCATTCGGTCGCCATCCATGTAAAAAAATCATTTTTTAAAATAACTCTTTAACATGATTATGTATTTCTCTTCTTTCAAATATTTATTTTAAGTTATTTCATCAACTAAAATGATATCCGCTACCACCCAGGATTAAAAAAGAATTTATAGATAATTAATTCATGGTTAAAAAAATATTGATATTTCCTACATATTTCATTACTTTGATTGACCCGGCATAATTATGAACGCTCCATCACCAAATGAACTGCTTCGCAGAACGTGAGGCATCTTTAGTTTTAGTTTTCCTCTTGCGCTACTTACTAGCTCCTCTTCTACCAGTTCTGCAGTGTTTGTGTCGTACCACTTAATGGTATAATATTTATTATCATTTTCCTGAACCGGTATGAGGATCGTATTTTTTCTTGATTTTACATCCGGTTTTGCTCTTTTCAAATCTTTTATATACGCAGTGTTTTTAACGACCGAAAAATCATAATTATCATCCTGGCACCACCCGATGATCAATCCATTATTTCTGTTTAGTGCATAAAATGTACTTATTCCATTATTCTGAACTTTTCTTCCAATTATACTTCCATCTAGTTCCCCGATAACTCCATTCATAAATCTGGAAACAGGCTTTAATTGTTTGAATAAGTCATTTTTAACCAGATAAGTATCCCATTCCCACGATAAAACGGAACCAAACGCACCCGACATTGCACTTGACCAAAGACAGCAATGGAACGCATAACCCACAGGATCCATCTCTCTCAATTTCTTCCCGGGGACCACACCCCATTCTTGCGACATATAAGGTTTATCCTGAAGCTTATCCTCACTTGAATATGCATTGGCTCTTACCAACAAATGTTTCTCAAATACTTTTATATCATTAAGTGTATTAATCCCTTTATAATCGTGTGATATTGTTAAATCCATATCATAAAATACACGAGGGTATTCCTTACCACCATTTGAATATTTATTTGGGCTGGAAGTTGTAATCAAATGATCAAAAGCATCTATTCGTCTAATATATTTTGACATCTCAGTATGCCAGCTGAATACACTTTCTAAATAACCATTTGGTGGATTTACTCCAGATTTACTCCAGATATTTTCAACTTGCTCAATTTCAGTAAATATTTTCCAGGCCACTAAGTTGGTAGCATAGCCCCATCGTGCAATCATATATCTTAACATATCTCTGGTTCTCTTTCTCGTATTTTCATCACTGAAAAAATCAAAAGGTGAATTTATCGTTTCTTTATCGCTTCTATTAACACTTCGGTTAAAAGCGTTACTGTTATCCCAGTTATTGACGCCATAAGTATTTACGAATGAATTTTGCTGAAACACGCATAAAATAATATTTAAATTTCGCGCTTCGGCCAGTTCAAATATTTTATCTAATTGCCATGCGTCCTTTTGGTTATAATCATCAAATCCATGAACTTTATCTGTAGTCCATTCTCTTCCTGTAAGTGATATTCCAGGCGGATGATTGATCCATACTTTAGTAAAATTCGCTTCATTTTCTTGCAGAATATCGAAATATCTGACAAAGTCATTGGTTCCTAACTCATTAACAATTGGTTTTGAAAACGCATCTCTTCCGTACCAACAAAGGTTAGTTCCCACCATAAATAAGGGGTCATCACCTTTCTGGAGATATCTGTTATTACGTTTTGTTATAAAACCTGACTTATCAGAATAGCTGCACATGAAGTTATAAGTTGTATTTGTTGGTATTGTAATTGTGCCATTTTTATCTTCGGCTATCACTTTATATGCCCATTGACCAACTTCGCTTGGTGTAAATCTGATTACCCAATTGTAAGGCTGGAATTTTCCTGCCCTTAATAATTCGCATGGAAGCTCCATCCCACAGTCATAATCCGGCAGTTTCACATAATCTACGTAATAAAACCCGGGTACTTTATAATTTTTTCCAGATGGTGATGTAAAAACAGCATCTACTTTGATGATTTCACTATCGTAATTATTTGCATATGTGTTCATTTGAAACCTGAGCTCCACTTTTTCAAATAATCCAATCTCGCTATTTGGGTAGACCTCGATTTTACCAATATCAGGCTGTGAAAAAAGGGCTATTGTGATCAGAAATATTGAAAAGAAACAAAAAAAATGCTTTATCATAACTTTAAGTGTATTTATCTAATTCAGAAAATCTACTTGATTTAACCGGCAATAAAAATAACCTTTGGGGCTTCATAGTTTGGTACTTGATAACGATATCTTAAATTATCGAATTAGAGTAACCGTTCCGAATGGTTTTATGTTATCGTCCCCATTATTGCTACCTTTCCAAATGGTTCCATCCCTGAATATGGCGTTTACTTTCCATGTATAAACACCTGAGGGACACAAGTCCATGTTATCATTACCATTATAATGCCCATTCCAACTTTCTGCTGGTTGGCCATCTATAAGAGCATCACTTTCCCAAACCAGGTTTCCCCAGACATCATAAATTTCAACTTCGTACTCTGAAAGATTTACACCCTTAATGATAAAAGCGGCATCTTCCAACATTGCCGGATTAAAAGCATTTTCAAGATTTCCAGGTGCAAATGAATTTGGAACATACAGTGTAGTGTACATCATTTCGTACGGTTGCGAGACTGTATCATAACAATTATCTTCATTAGCTACAATAAGTGTAATTGTATAAATACCATCTTCATAATAGGTTATAATTGGATTTTCTTCCTCAGATGTCTGACCGTCACCAAAGTCCCAATCATATGCCACAGCATCGGTACTGGTATTCACAAAATTAACCTGGCCCTGAATATTCTCAAAGTCACCATCAATTTCAAAATTGGCTAATGGATTTTCAAAAACATTCAATTGATTTATAACTGTATCCCCACATTGATTTAAATCACTAATTATTAACCTTACATCATAGCTCCCGGTTTCTGAATAACGATATACTGGATTTTCCTGGTAAGATGTATCAATGATTGAAAGCGGGTTTCCAAAATTCCAATCCCAGGATTCAATATCAGTACCTCCTTCAATCGATTCATCGAAAAAGAAGGTTTGTTTGTCCAGACAGGCAATATCAGCTACAAACTCAGCTATCGGTTTTTGAAAAACCTCAATTTCCTCATAAATTGTATCGCTACAACCAAATTCATTCGCTACAATCAGCTCAATGGTATATAATCCCTCTTCTGAATAAAAATACGATGGATTTTTATTATTAGAAATACTACCGGGATTTGAAAGATCTCCGAAATCCCATTCCCATATGCTTATCGGTGCTCCATTATTATCAGATAAATCTGTAAAGTCAGTAAGTGTCTGTGAGCAGGATGTGCTACTAACATAAAAATGAGCAGAAGGAGCAGGGTTTATGTCTACTTCATATATGAAATCATCACTAAGAGCAATATTTTCCGGTGTAATAATGGAAATGGTTAGCCTGACTTCATAAATTCCTCCGGCAGCATAAGTATGACAGACGGGATTCTGCTCAACATTATAATCAATTGTTGTCCCGTCTCCAAAATCCCAATGCCAATTATCTATTACTAAATTGGTACTAAAAACAAATGACAGGTCATTAAAGCAAATATCACTATTTGCACAGAGTGTTCCGGTAAGCTCCTCAATTTCTGCGTGTAAACAAGGGTTAACCGCAATTGGTTTTATGATAGAATCAACACAGCCGTTAAGATTTGTAATAATCAGCTTTACATCATAGATGCTATCGTTAAGAGGGTAGTAATGAATAGGATTCTTTTCTACAGAGTAATTTTCAGGTGAAGCATAATCTCCAAAATCCCAATACCAGCTTTCTATCTGACTTCCTCCAGCTACCGATTGATCAGAAAACTGTATCGAATCGCACATACCTTGTGAGTAAGTAAAATCAGGAGTAGGTAATTGATTAAAAACGATATTCTCATAAATAGATACGGAACAACCATTTGTATCAATTGCTGTTAATTCAACAACATATGTGCCCGGTTCAGGAAAGTTATGCGATATAGTATCATGATAGGTTATTACTGGTGAACTACCATCATTAAAATTCCACGTATAAGAAATAACAGAATCATAGGCGGGCGTATAATATGCCTGAAAAAACACATCATCACCAAAGCACTCATCTGATACATAAAAACCAATATCAAAAACCTGATACAAACAAACATTTAAGCTCGTATCAGATGAGCTACAACCATTTGTGTCAACAATAGTAAGTATAACCGTGTAGCAACTGTCAATATATGCATATGAATGCTGTGGATTTTGTTCTAAAGATGAAAAGCCGTCACCAAAATCCCAATGCCAACTCTGAATCGGGCTATTGCTATTACTCAAACTCGATTCATCGCTAAAGTTAACCACGCCCTCATTAACACAATCTGTCTGAAAGCTAAAGGCAGCATTCGGATTGGTCATTAATTGAGATCATCTGCGTTGCATAATTCGCACATCCGGCATTATCAGTAACGGTCAGAACCACTTCATAATTGCCAAATGAATTATAAAGATGTGCTGGATTTTGCAAAGCGGATATTGACCCATCTCCAAAATCCCATTCCCAGCTAATCGGATACCCATTGATAATCAGTGTCTCATCGATAAAAATAAGTTGAGTCACCTGAGCATAAGTTGGCGAGCGTAAAATCGACATCTGGTAAAGATCTGACTTCAATATTATAAAATATGCTCACCTGGCAATTATTAATATCTGTAGCAGTCAGCGTAACTATGTATCTTCCCGGTTCGGTGTACAAATAATCCGTGTTCTGATTATATGCGTAACCTATTCCATCCCCGAAGTCCCATTCCCAGGATTGAATATCAGTACCCATACCAAAAAATTCAGCGACATTTCCCAAGCAAAGGGTATCCTCTGTCATTGTAAAATCAATTACAGGTAAAGGATCCATTACAATTTCAATTATTAAGGTATCGCTGCAGGATTGAATATTGGTCACCACCAATGAAACCGAATATGTACCCGGGCTCGAAAAAATATGTGAAGGATTTTGCACGTTGGATGTATTGTTCATTCCAGAAGCAGGGTCATCGAAATACCATTCCCAGGTATATAATTCGGATCCTCCGCCTGTTGAAGAAACATCTGTAAACAGAACTGGAGATTCAATACACGTACTTTCATAATTGAAGTTTGCAATAGGGCTGGTATTCACATTAATGAAATTAGATGTTGTATTTAAACATCCTTTTTCATCAGTAACGGTAAGAAAAACTTCATAGTTTCCATTTGAAGTATAAACGTGTGAGATATTCGGACTGTCAGGATAATCTATGGTAACCTGCGTTCCGTCGCCAAAATCCCATGTCCACTGCAAAATTTGTCCATTAGGAGAAGTAGCTAAACTTAAGAAATCTATTGGATCGTTTACACACGCCTGATCAGAATGTTCAAAATCCACCGTAGGTAGTTGATTCACCACTACTGTGCTATCTTTTATGCCAATACAGCCATCTGCTGTTAACGCAATCAATAGAATATCAAATGTACCTGAAGTTTGAAAAAAATGGGTAATAGTTTGAGCGCTATATACGCTTCCATCGCTAATATACCATGTCCATGAACTAAAAGGACCTGATCCGGTAAAAGTTACTTCCTCTCCTAAACACAGGGTGTCGGCAGACATGGTATAGTCAACAAGAGGTGCCGGATCAACGGTAACATCTTGCACAATGGTGTCTGAACAGCCTTCCAGATTAAATACTATGAGCTGAACACTGTAAACACCCAGACTTGTGAAAATATGTGAAGGGCTTTGTAAACTTGAAACATTATTTTCTCCCGAATTTGGATCACCAAAGTTCCACTGCCAGTAATAAAGATCAGGGCCCCCGTTTGGCGTTGACAAATCGGTAAATAGTACCGGCGCACCAAAACAATTAGCTTCAAAAATAAAATCAGCTATTGGGCTTGCTGCCACGTCTATTTGTTTTACAATGGTTCCCTCACAACTATCTGAATCAATAACGGTTAATGAAACCTGATACGTTCCGGCAGTTGCATACTGGTGAGCAACATCCGGATCATCCGGATAATCAATTACTACCGAGTTGCCATCGTCAAAATCCCAAATCCATTGGCTTATATAACCATTAGGTGATACAGATAAACTTGTAAATTGTACTTCATTTCCCAGGCAAATGGGTGTATTTGTTTCGAAGTCGGGTTCAGGCAAGCTATTAATCTGTATGGTCTTAGTTATGCTGCCAGAACACCCTGCGGTATCAGTAACTGTCAAAGTTACTTCAAAGTCTCCGGGTGCATTAAAAACATGTATAGGATTTTGCAAGTTGGATGTAAATCCATCGTCAAAAAACCATTCCCATGCTGTTATATTGGGCGATGAAAGATCTGTAAATTGGACCGGTGAATTTAAACAGGCCGGTTCAGGGTCCCATGAAAAATCAGCTACAGGACTTTCTAATACAATTTGCTGATAAGGTGGGCTGATTGTACTATCACATCCATTTTCATCTGTAACCGTTAATGTTACATCATATGTTCCGGGACTGCTGTACACATGTGTCTGGTTTGGGGAATTAACTGTGCTGGTATGGCCATCTCCAAAATCCCACAGCCAGTTACCTATATTAAAACCTGAAGTTCCGTTATAAAAAACGGGCTCACCAACACAAACAGGATTTGGTGTGCTGGCAATAAATACGTCAGGTGATTGGTTAATCATCATGAACTTATTGATTGAGTCGGTACAGATAAACCCCATGGAATCAACAAGAATTACCATTTTTACATCGGTAAAAATACCTCGATCAAAATGATGGTTTACCGGGTTGCCTGATCCCGTTGTTCCGTCTCCAAAATCCCAGTACCAATCAACAATGTTATACGAAGGATCAGGAAAATCAAAAGTTGTATTGTCTTCAAATACCACTTCGCTGCATCCAACGTAAGTAGAAGTAAAATCAACCGTTAATGTCGGGCATGTTGGAGGAAATACAGGAATTACCCACATCTGATCCGAATTACTTACACAACCATTTGCATCCGTTACTGTTAAAACAAAACTTGTATTCTGACTTAAAGCAACCGTCTGTGGATTTAAAACTGTTGGGTCTACCAGCAGTCCAGCTGGGGTCCATGAATATGTATACACTCCTGAACCTCCACTTACATTCGCACCATCCAGTATTGTACTTGTACCTACAGGAATAAATTTATTTCTTCCTGCGTCTGCAACCGGGTTTGGAATTACTTGCACCGTGACCTGGCTGGTAATTGTATTTTGACCGTCAAAAACATCTACATAATATGTTGTAGTAAAACCGGGTGTATGAGATGGATTACTAAGAGTTGATGTAAATCCAGCAGGCGAAGAAGACCATGAATACGTATAAGTTCCTGAACCTCCACTTGCATTTGCCAGAAGATCCACCGTTTCTCCTGAACAAAGAGACATAGGCGTTGCAGTGATATTAGATGTAAAAGGGGTGCCTGAAATAAATACTGTTATTGCATCTGAATTTACACAACCCGAATTTAAATCTGTAACGTTTAAAATAAAAACCTGATCTGCACTTAACTGAACTGTTTGTGGGTCTTCAACGGTTGCGTCTACCAGCATCCCTGCAGGAGACCAAGAATAACTATAATTTCCCGAACCATTACTAATACTTCCATCCAGTAGTGTATACCAGCCGTTTGGTATAGTCTGATCCGCTCCGGCGTTAACCGTCGGTGCATTGTACACATCAATGGTAATGACAATTGTTTGAGGACAACCCATCGCCCCTGTGTAGGTAGTTAATGAAACATTATAGGTTCCTGATGCAGCATACAAATGCGATGGATTCTGATTTGCGGAAGTCTGCCCGTCTCCAAAATCCCATTCCCAAGTTGTAATGGGCTCAGTGGCGGGATTAACTGTTGACAGATCCGTAAATGTGACCGTCTCATCGGTACATGAATTAACATACGAAAAATTGGGGGAAGGTCTTGGAAAAACCTCTACTGTGGTTGAAACCGGGCTGCTTTGATTTCCATTTACACTTACAATAAGTTCATAGTCACCTGCATGTTGTAACCCTACATTAGGAATTGTCGGGTTCTGCTGATTGGAAGTAAATCCATTGGGTCCGGTCCATGCGTAGGTTGCATTTGTTACATCGTCTGCCCATAAATTTAGATCATCTCCAACGCATAAAGGACTATTGCTGCCCATCGGCGGAGGTACAATTGAACAATCCGTTTCACCTGTTCCTGCAACTTTTTCAAATGAGATATTACAAGGATCGTTCGAAAAATTTGTAATCAATAGAATATAATACTCATCTATCTGTCCGTTTGGTATATAGCAATGCTCCACAGAACTGTTTGAGTAGCTGCAATCGACAATTGCACCACCAGTTAATTGGGCTGTACAAGGAGTAACTGGGTCAGTAAATGGTCCCCAGCATATGAAATCAATATCTTCAGTTGGTGTGCTGAACATTCTTATATCAATATCCCCTGCAATACCAATTTTCAAATGATACCAGGCTGGATTGGGTCGTGTTGTAAGACATCCATAATTTGGCCCGGGTTCAGCGGAACCAGAATTAACACCTGCCGGAAAAACATATGAATCACTTGTACAGAAAGGTTCAGAATCAATACAAAAATCACCCTGACCTATTATTGTTAACCAGGGAATAAAAACGAGCATAATTATGAAAAATATAGTTTTCATACCAGTCATTTTATTTTCTTATATCTGTTTTATCATGCTCAATAATCCAATTTGTCAACTGCTCTTCGTTCATGGATAACTTTTCATCCAATGCAACAGCATAAAATGTGTTCAATTTATTCAGCAAATTCCCATTGTCTTCATTAAATACATTGTTTGCCAGAAATAACATAAATTTATGAGGTTCAGACTGTCCAATATGTACAACTACCTTGTCAGAATATACTTGCTCGAGAATTCGTAACTCCAAAAATCTTGAATCTAACCTATGTCTATCAATGGCGAAATATGTGCACCTACTGTCCTTATGAATTTCCGACGTGATATTTTCATCAAAATTAGCTTTTTCAGCTAAAATAGTAAGTTCAGAAACTGTCATTATTTTAGGGTCTTCCTGAAGTTGGATCTGCTGAGCAAAGGAATTGGCGGAAAGAAAGCAATAAAATGATAATACAAACAAAAGCAGCCGCATTTTCATAATAAATTTGGGTTAAGATTTCGGTCTGAAATCAATTCCTACAAAAATAGTCATTTAAATATGAAATTAAAATCTTGTTCTGATCGAATGTTATTAGAAATTATCACTAATTCTTACAAATTAAGTATTTGGCTGCAATCTTCATTTTAGATATCATTTTATATCAATAAAAAATCCCACCATTCAGCAGGATTTCTTCTCTTAAATTTAACTATGAAAACCTATTGTTAGGCGCTTTAAAAACGCACCAGGGTATGGCTGTTTTGTTCAAAATATTTTAATTCCACTTCTTCTTCCTGATAATTGCTGTTCAGGGTTTCGTTTACATCGCAAGTCATTGCATCCGAATCGTTTGTATCATCCAGTTGCTGGCAAATAACTTCTGTACTGAATGGAATATCATCAATATAATCTTCTTCATCAAATGTAAACTTCTCAGTAATTGCCAATTCATATAGTTTGTCCTCTGCTATCGTCTCTGTACTAAAAGGAATGTCGTTGATATAGGTTTCTTCGTTTACTTCGAAATCCAGAATGTTTCTTTCGATAACAACTTTACTATATATAGCTTCCGTGTTAAAAGGAATGTCGTCAATATAGGTTTCTTCATTAAAATTTACATCAGCCATTGTATTGAATGAGAAAAGAAGGATGATGATAGTTGTGATGGCGGTTGATTTTAATATTGCTTTCATGGTATGATTGTTTTTTAGTTTCACTTTCTGAAGCAAAACTACATCGAAACTGCCCCTGTGTAAATACATAATCGACGAATGGCGAAACCCTGTCGGTGAATGGCGGAAATTATTCTTTGAGTAAAAAGTTTGCTTTAAATTTAACAAATAGCACAGTTTTTGCAATCAATCACTTAAATTCCAGTATCATGAAATCAATATATCTTTTGCTGACTCTCTTCATTTTAAACTTCTTAGTTACATCTATTCCTTTAAAAGCTCAAAAGATATACTCCTGTGATAACCGCTATGATGCCGATGTAAAAATATATGTGGTGGACAGCAGGTATGATGCTGATTTACTGGTTTACAAAGAAGAAAGTAAATATAATGCTACCGGCAACGAAGGACACTGGTATTTTGTTGAAAACAGGTATGATGCTGATAAAAAGGTCTATTTTACGGATTCAAAATATGATGCCGACTTGTTGATCTATTTTGTAGACAGCAGGTACGATGCAGCTTGGCGAAATAAGGAACGAATCTACCTCCTGTATTAAAATTTATTTCTCTTCCTTCTCTGGAAATTTATAGAAAATCTTACTGACAATTTTCCAGCCGTCTTCGAATTTGTATAACGACAAGTAATCAATGTAGGTAAGTTTTTCGGCTACATAAAACTCGAGTTTTACGGCAGCAGCCGTACCGCTCACATCAACAGATAAAAAATTCACTGACACCAGTTCATCATCTTTTCTGGGCTTCTTACCTTCTTCTACGGCATCTTTGGTAGTTTCTTTCCAGTTATAAATCGGTAGTTTCCACATTTGGTTACCGTTTCCGATACCAAGTAACTCGAATCCCGGATGAAATCCGTTATCCACTTTTTCAAGATCTCCCTCATTCTGCAGCCCATCCACGTAAGCTGTCTGGATCACATCCATAATTGATTGTTGATCTTCAGATATGAATTCCTGTGCTTGACTTATGTTTGATAATAAGAAACCATAGCTTAACATTAAAATCACAAAAATTGCTCTCATTTTTTTTAAGTTTTATAATTTGTGAGTTAAAGGTAATCATGATAAGTGGAAAAAGAGATTATTTTTTATTAAGTGGCAATTCAACCCCGTAGCTATTCTTTTTATTTTCTCGCTTTAATAGCAAGGCAAATAAAAGTCCAAATAGTCCCAATATGGCAAACATGATCATCGTTCCCGTGTAGTTAAGTGTTTCTGGATTTCCCGGATTTGTTTTGTCCAGAATTATCCCGGCCAGGATAGGGATACCCCATAATCCAATGTTTTGAATGGAATACATCAAACCATATGCGGTACCGATTTCCTTTTCTTGAACTAATTTTACCATTGAAGGCCACATGGCAGCGGGTACTAATGAAAATGCGACACCGAGCAGTAACATGGGTAAATAAGGTGGAAAACCTGTAAAAGTAAAAACCAGGTGTACAATAAAGAGAGCCAGCGAACCATAGATCATGGCCGTTGCTGCTTTTCCTATCCTGTCAATCAAAAATCCAAACAAAGGCGTGAACAGTAAGGTTCCAAGCGGCAGGAGTGACGCTATTTGTCCACTTTTTTCATAAGTCATCCCGAATTTATGATAAAAGAAATCGGGCGCAAAAGCCATGAATGGAAATACAGCTGAATAAAAGGTAACACATATCAGCGCAATATAAATGTAAGCTCGGTTTGTAAACAAGTCCATCACATCTTTAATTCTGAATGGCTCTATTTTAGCTTTTACAGTTGTTTTAGCAGCATTTTTATCAAACTTAAGGTCAAGCAATATATAAACCATAAAAGCTAGCAGACCCGTCAACACTAAAACAGCGGCCAACCAAACAGCAGTAGTAAGCTGTGCCCCCCCATCTGCTAATACAGGAGAGATTTGCAAAGCTGCAAAAGTACCAAGCCGGCCGAATCCAACTTTAAGTCCGAATGCCAGTGCCAGGTCCTTTCCTTTAAACCATTTTACCAGAATTTTACTGATTACTACTATGGATGTTTCGGCCCCAAGTCCAAAAAAGAACCTCCCCAACAACATCATTTTTAGTTCTGGTGAATAACTGGGAAGTATAGATTGCATAAATGAATAACCCAACCCACCGGCCCTGTACCCATCAGATGCTCCATAAGCTGTTAATATTGCACCAAACGCCATGAAAAAAACGAAAATGAAGCCTGTTCTGCGTATGCCTAACTTATCCAGAATAATACCTCCAATAACAGCCATTAACAGGAAGGTATTGGGAATGGAATAAAAGGACACGAACAACCCGTAGTCGGTGTTGGAGAAACCAAATTCTTTGGTCATTAAATCTTTCAATGTGGAAAAGGCATCGTAGAAATAATAATTTACTGAAAGAATAAATCCAACGAGGAGAAGCACTCCCCAGCGAGCGACAGGAGAATCATTAAGTGTCTTTTTTATTGTATTCATAAGCTGTTTTAAACCGGGCTAAAGTACGACTTCCGCATAAATAAAAACAGGCAAACAAATTAATGTCTACCTGCCGCTTGCTTTGTATTCTTTCAAATCAAGGCCCCTACAGCCTGTCATTGTTAACCTAGACTTGAAAAACTTTTCAGCTCAAGCACAATGCCTTTATGTGTAGCAAAGCTTAGAAGACTTGTGTGGTGGTAAGAATATACTTAATCGATTCCCCTGAAAGAGTAACGACATTTCGCCCTCTTTTAACTGATGCAAATATACCATTCATTAAACCAAATTAAGACAGGCTGTTTCACAAGAAGTTAACAAATCATGGTTAATAACATTCCTTTAAACTTTTACCCATGTTTAATACAAAAACTTGTAGAATAAACTATTATTTTCGCCCTTTCAACAGTGTTCATTTTTATTTCTGGTATGTTCAAAATTGAACACGTATAAAATATATATTTAAGGTATTCTCTATCAATGTATTGTATGTGTTATAATTACAATTCTTGGTATGTTTTATGTTAGATAAACACGAATTAATTACTAAAAGCGAAAAAATGAAAAAGATTGCCATTCTATTTGTTGTATTATTTACGTTGCAGGGTACTCAATCGAAAGCTGATGAAGGCATGTGGCTGCCCATGTTTATTGACCGCCTGAACTATACTGATATGCAAAAACTCGGTTTACAATTAACCGCCGAGGAGGTTTACAGCGTCAACAACTCCAGCCTTAAAGATGCTATTGTCGGCCTATCGAACAGTCCCAATCCAAGGGGTTTCTTCTGCACGGCCGAAATCGTTTCATCAGAAGGACTTTTATTTACCAACCATCATTGCGGATATGATGCCATCCAAAAGCACAGTTCAGTTGAACATGACTACCTGGCCGACGGATTCTGGGCGATGAGTCGAAAAGAAGAACTCCCGAATGAAGAACTCACAGCTTCCATACTCATTCGAATGGAAGATATAACCGACAGCATCATCCCACAGTTAAATGATTCAATGGACTTTTCAGAACGAAAAGAAATTGCCGGGAAAATCATCAAACGAATTACCAAAGAAAATTCAGAGGACGGAAAATACAATGTGGTTATTAAAAGTTTTTTTGATAACAACGAATATTATATGTTCATTTATCAGGTTTATAAAGATGTACGTTTAGTGGGAGCTCCACCTTCATCAATAGGAAAATATGGTGGCGATACTGATAACTGGATGTGGCCCCGTCATACGGGCGACTTTTCTATATTTAGAATTTACACTGCGCCCGATGGCTCCCCGGCTGAATACGCTGAGGAAAATATTCCCATGAAACCAAAACATTACCTTCCTATTTCCCTTGATGGTGTTGATAAAGGTGACTTTGCTATGATTTGGGGATTCCCAGGTGGAACAGAAAGAGCACAGACTTCATATGGTGTTCAGTTTAAAATGGATTATTATTACCCTCCGATTATTGAGGCTTTCGGTGAAAAACTGGCTGCATGGAGACTGCATATGGATGAAAACAAGGAAGTAAAAATTAAATATGCTTCAAATTATGCTCAAATCGCCAATAGCTGGAAATATTTAATCGGCCAGGTAAAAGGTGTAAGCGATCTGGACGTTATCGGTGAAAAGCAGACCTTTGAAAAGAAATTTACTGAGTGGGTAAATGAAAACGAGGACAGAAAAGAAAGATATGGTTCTTTATTAACCGATATAAGCTCTATTTACAAGCAACGCGAAAAAGGGATACAGCCGCTGATTTACGCCAGTTTAACAGGTATCGGTGGTACTGAAATTATTTCATATGCACAGGAATTTTCCGGTTTACAATCATTATTACAACAATACAAAGAGGAAAAGGATAAAGATAAAAAAGCCAAAAAACTGGAACAGATCAATGAGGCTGCAGCCGGTTTAAAAGCTGCTGTTAATGAACATTTTAAAAACTACGACAAAGCTACTGATCAGGATGTGTTGGCGGTGATGACAGATTTATACCGTCATAAACTTGCTGCTGAATATCAGCCTGAATACATGTCAAAAATGCTCTCAAAGTTCGACAATGATTATTATGCATTCGCTGCCTATGTTTTCAATGAATCGTTCCTTTCAGATGAAGCTTCAGTTATTGCTTTTCTGGAAGACCCTGATCTGAAAGAAATTAATAAAGATCCGGCTTTTGCACTCATGCAGGGGTTCATGCAGAAAATGATGGAAGCTTCAGCCGGTTATGAAAAAAGTGGAGATGAAATGGAAACAGCTGAACGACTCTATTTGGAAGGTGTCAGAAAAATGGAAAGCGATAAAATATTCTACCCCGATGCTAATTCTACCCTTCGCTTTTCATATGGAACGGTGCAGGATTATTCCCCAAAAGATGCAGTTAAATATGATTATGTTACACACCTGAGCGGACTGATAGATAAGGAAGACCCGAATAACGACGAATTCAATGTTCCACAAAAACTTAAAGAGCTTTATGAACTTAAAGATTATGGCCCCTATGCCAATGACGACGGAAGGCTCGTTGTATGTTTTCTTACCAACAATGACATTACAGGAGGTAATTCCGGCTCGCCCGTAGTAAATGGAAAGGGAGAACTGATCGGCCTTGCTTTTGATGGCAATTGGGAAGCGATGAGCAGTGACATTGCTTTTGCACCAAAAATGCAACGAACGATTGTAGTAGATTCAAGGTATGTTTTATTTATCATTGATAAGTTTGCAGGAGCAGGCCACCTGGTTGATGAACTTACTATACATAAAACATTGCCGAAGCCCAGTAGGACAGAAATAATAAAAACAACTAAAGTTGATGATTTAAATGGAGAATCAGTTATAGCAATTGAGGCTGTTTCTGAAAACTAATTCATGACGAAATATCCGGAGCGGCTTTAAAATATTTTAAAGCCGCTTTTTTTATATCCCTAACATCGATTTGATAATAATAAATAATCCAAATACGATTAGTCCAATACCGGCAATTTTATTGATCCACCCCAGAAACTTAGTATTAATGAGTTCTCTGAATCTTGATGCAGCATAAGTTTTAAAAACATCCGTCATAAAAACAATAGATAGCGCAACACCAAAAAATCTGATTAAGGATGATGTGTCTGCCTGAAAACGTGCTGTTAATCCAACTACAATTCCTAACCAAAAAATCCATACGAAAGGATTTATAAAATTGAGCAGAAACCCCTTACCAATAAATTCAAGCGGATGTGGCTTTTTGACAATTTGCTCTTCTTCAAAATTAGAAAGTGCAGGCTTTCTGCTGCACGTAAAAACACCAAAAACTATTAAAAGAATTCCACCGATAATACCCAGCCACTTATAACTTTCCATATTAACCATGGCCTGTGTTGAACCGAAAAGCGAAAAAACAACAATGACAAGATCGTTGAGAATGATTCCTGCCGCAAGCAAGAATCCGGACCAGAATCCCCTGTGAATTCCTGTTTGAATTAAGGCAAAAAAAGCCGGGCCGAAACCAAACAAAAATGAAAGTGAAAGCCCAAGTATAGCACCTTCAATTATAACATTCATAAGTACAAATTAAATGTAGTTTTCGTTTTTCAGAAAATCTTCCCACTCGGTTATCCTCGAATTTTTTAATACCCTCGGAAATTTATTGGCACTTCCTTCTTTTCCTTTCAATTTCATATAATCATAAAACACCTTGGTAGGCAATACCTCAACTATCACATCCCTGATAGCTTCCAGTCGCTCCACGCGGTAATCGTCATTCAGATTACATAAAAACCCATCCAGTTTTTTTGCTGCTACTTCAGGTTCAAGTATATCATTGGTTCCCAGGTACCATTTATGTGCAAACATATTATCGTGCCGGATTCCCATCAGTGTAAACTCTTTTATTCCGATATTTAAATCCTCTTCCAGCAATTCAACGGCGCGGTTCATATTATCAACCGACAAATGTTCGCCACAAATGCTGATATAGTGTTTAGTTCTGCCCGTAATCAAAAGTTCACATCTGTTTTTATTGATGAACTTTATCACATCGCCAATCAAATACCTCCATGCCCCAGCATTGGTTGAAAGCAGCAAAGCGTATTCAACGTCCTCTTTTACTTCATCAATTCCTAAAACCGTTAAATCCTCACGGAGATTTCCATCTTCGTCAAAATTAGAATTGTTGAAAGGAACAAACTCGTAATAGATACCATTATCCAGTACCAGTTCCATCCCAACTGATTGCGGATTATTTTGAAAAGCAATATACCCTTCTGAGGCCAGATACGATTCATTATAAATCAGTGGTTTTTCAACAAGCCTTTCAAAACTCTTTATATAGGGTTTGAATGATACGCCACTGTGCACATATACCTTCAAATTAGGCCAGATATCATGTATTGTTTTTACCTGGTGCTCTTCAATAATGCGTTCCATCAGAATTTGAACCCATGCTGGTACACCCACAATAATGCCAATATCCCACTCTGGGGCCTTTCTAACCATTTCATCCAGTTTGGTTCCCCAATCTGCAGCTCGGGATATTTTACGTCCAGGTTTATAGAAATGCTGAAACCAAAAAGGAATGTTCCCGGCCGTAATTCCTGAAAGATCACCTTCGTAATACCGACCATTGTATTGTAAGTGCGTACTTCCTCCAATCATTAATATGCCCTTTTCATAAAATTCCAATGGAAAATCATATTTCACCATCGAAACCAGCTGCCGTAAACTGGCTGATTTTATAGCGCGGAGCATTTCGGTAGTAACAGGGATGTACTTACTGGAAGATTCGGAAGTTCCAGAACTCAATGCAAAATACTTGACTTTACCCGGCCAGGTTACATATGTTTCACCATTTAAAGACCTATACCACCAACGTTTGTAAATCGATTTATAATCATGAACCGGTATGGTTTCCTTGAACACTTTTTCGATGTTGGAGGCTGATAATAGTTTATGAAACTTATAATGCTCACCGAAAGCTGTAAACTGTGCCTTTCGTATCAGTCTGGCTAATTGCTTTTTCTGCGCCATTACCGGGCTTATCGATTTTAGCTTCTTTTCTTCCGGGGCATTTCTTAACTGATAGGCCCGTTTTATAATACTACCCAATAATGGCATAATGAACAGTTTTCACTTGCGAACAAAGTTATTAAAATTTAGATTCCTGTATTTTTAAAAAATGAGTACCTTGACAAAAAATTAGAACATGAAGAAATTCCTAAAAACAATCATGTGGATCATCATAATAGCTATTTTGATCTTCGCCGGATTCCTGCTTTATATAACAATTGTAGATTACACACCAAGCCAAATTGAATCGCTTAAAGAAACTGATACCAGTAAGGATGTTTCACCTTTGGCATTTGACACGCTCAATTTACTCAGCTGGAATATTGGTTACGCCGGACTGGGTGCCGAAATGGACTTTTTTTATGATGATGGTAAAAAAGTGCGTCCAACAGAAGAAACGGGCAGGAAATACCTGGACGGCATCAAAAAATTTATCAGTCAGACGGACAGTATTGATTTCTGGCTGCTTCAGGAAGTAGATTTTAAAGCCAGAAGAAGTCACTATAATGATGAGGTGAAAGAAATTACTGACCTCAAACCAGATAGTTATTATGTGTTTGCCAAAAATTATGATGTGCCTTTTGTTCCGGTTCCTTTGTATGAACCATTGGGATTTGTTAAAGGCGGTATGATTTCATTTTCAGAATTTGCATTTACCGAAGCCACCCGTTTTGCTTATCCATTGATTGCATCCTGGCCTAATAAATTATTTTTATTGGACAGATGTTTCATCCTGTTGCGCTTTCCACTCACTTCAGGCAAGGAACTGGTGGTGTTGAACACCCACAATTCGGCTTATGTTTACGACAGCGCCTTACGTATTAAGGAGCTCAATATCATTAAAGATAAAATGCTGGAAGAATATGAAAAAGGAAACTATGTGATTGCCGGGGGCGACTGGAATGCCAATCCGCCGAATTTTATTCCGACAAATCAATATAATGGCCACCGTTTTGTCCCGTCAGAAGTAATTATGAATGAAGACATTTTCCCAGACGACTGGACTTGGGCGTATGATGCATCGGCACCCACAAACCGGCAAAATTATAAGTCGTTTGTAAAAGGTGAAAACGGCACCACCATCCTGGATTATTTCATTGTTTCT
Source organism: Marinilabiliales bacterium (assembly GCA_963776205.1). GTDB lineage: Bacteria > Bacteroidota > Bacteroidia > Bacteroidales > F082 > UBA4459. The sequence goes on along the minus strand of CAVZLR010000008.1, from coordinate 39,194 downwards.
CCTAATGTTGAATTGCTGCAAGCCACATCCATTGACCTGGAATTTGAGAACAGCGACCACAACCCTGTATTTGTAAAGGTTGCTTTGAAATAATTACGAAAACGGCCTTCCGAATTACAGTAGTTTTTGCTGGACTTTCCACCAGCGATCAGGGATTTCCTGGTTCAAAGCGGCTTTATAATCGTTGTATGAACAGGGAACGAATTGATGGCGTTTGTATTTTTTATGGACGTTATTTTTGATGGTCACCTGCATCCACCAGCGATCTGTTTTTTTACTTTTTAAGAAGATCAGTTCATCTTCAAAGTCATCCACCTTGACAATAAATCGCACATAATTTTCCATGAAGTCTTTATTATCCTCCGGAAAATCATCTTTCCGGTTCATAAAGCCATCAATAAAATACCATATCATTTGGGCTATCAGGTGCGCGGTTTGGCCGTTATGATCGTGGTCAGGATTGAATTCATAGAAACCTATACTGCTTAGTTTGTCACTAATGCCGGCGTAACGGCAAATACGACAAACTTCTTCGCCATAAAACCCATTGGGCCCTGTGTTAAAGTTACCCGGCGCGTCGGAAGCCCTGATGGCTGAAATATCAACACTCAAAATGTCCGCATTGCGTATCATGGGTTCGGCTTCTTCCATATCCAGGTTCACTTTTCCCAGACGATGCACATCAAAATGCAAGTTTCTCATCAAGCCAACCGCGTCTTTATCCACAAAATACGTTTGATATCCAATATTGGTATAGGCAAATAAAAAGTTGGGCTGGTGTAGGATGATCCGGCTTAAATAGGATCTGGAGTTCAAATTGTGTTCATCATTACCCAGATCAAACAGGGGATCAACAGCAGCAATGTTTATAACCCTACCGATATCTTCATAAGCCAGGTAATTCGCATAGGTGAGGTCCTGGCTGCCACCAATAATAATGGGGGTTATATTGTTTGAAAGCAAAAAGGCAATGGCTTCTTTGGCTGCAAAATAGGTGTCTTCAACAGCATGTCCTCTTTTAATATTTCCCAGATCAGCAATGGACAGGTTTTTCCAGTGAGAAAAAAGATTATAAAAATATCTTCTGACATGATCAGGACCCTTTGAACATCCCTTATTTAAGTGCGCAGCCCGATCTTCATTTATTCCGACAATAGCGATTTTGATATAATCCAGGTCGGGAAAATTTCCTTCTTCCTTATACGCTTTTATGACGTCAAATATGCGCTCGTGCTCAGTGGGTGAAGAAAATTCAAAAATTTCCGGGCTTACAGGATCAAAATAAAGACTAATCTCCATTAATGTTGTTCTATGTTTTTCAGAAACGAAACTAATGAATTATGAGGTTACTTTTTCTTTCGTGAAAATCTTTTCTTGGGCATATTTTTCGGATCCTTTGAAATTTCGTAGCATTCCTCCAGCGTTAAACTCTCAGGCTCAACATCTTTCGGAATTTTATAATTCTGCTTATTAATTACCAGGTATGGCCCGTAACGCCCCTGTAAGACCTGCACAGAGGCATCTTCTTTAAACTCCTTGATGATCTTTTTTTGATCTGCCTGACGTTTATCTTCAATCAATTCAATAGCCCTGTTTAGCTCAATGGTGGCCGGGTCGTCTTCTTTTTTAAGCGAAACGAACTTGTTGTTGTGCTTCACATATGGCCCGAAACGGCCTATGGCTACCGTCACTTCTTCATCTTCGTATGTGCCAATTGAGCGCGGGAAATCAAATAGTTTTAAAGCTTCTTTCAGTGTGATGGTTTCAACGCTTTGGTTTTTCCGCAAACCTGCGAATTTGGGTTTTTCCTCCGTGTCAGAATCGCCAATTTGCACCATAGGGCCAAAACGACCAATCTTTACATATACATTTTTACCCGAATCAGGATCGATACCAAGCAGTTTTTCACCACTGAAACGCCCTGCATTTTCAAGTGTGTCTTCAATTTTTTCATGGAACGGACCATAAAAGCTTTTGATCATCTTGTTCCATGATTTTTTGCCGAGAGCGATTTCGTCAAATTCTTTTTCAACTTTGGCTGTGAAATGAAAGTCGATGATGTTATCGAAATATTCCATCAGGAATTTATTGACCAATATACCAATGTCTGTCGGGAATAGCTTGGCTTTTTCAGAACCAATGTTTTCACTTACTTCTGTTTTCTTTACCACGCCTTTCTTCAACGATAACACGTTGATATTTCTTTTTCCCTGGTCGCGGTTTTCTTTTTCTACATATCCCCTTTTCTGAATGGTTGAGATGGTTGGCGCATAAGTTGACGGCCTTCCTATTCCCAGTTCTTCCATTTTTTTTACGAGGCTGGCTTCGGTGTACCTTGGTAATGGTCTTGTATATTTTTCACGGGCTCGCATTTCAATGAATTGAAGTGTTTCACCGCTTTTCAAAGCGGGAAGTAAGCCAGGTGTTTCACCGTTATCATCATCGGTTCCTTCCATATAAACTTTCAGGAAACCATCAAATTTTACAACTTCGCCGCTGGCCATAAAAAGCTCTTTTGCTTTCGAAGACTCGATGCTGATATTGGTTTTTTCAAGTTTAGCTTCGCTCATTTGTGAAGCAATGGTCCTTTTCCAGATCAGGTCGTATAACCTTTTCTGGTCCGAAGTTCCATCAATTGAACTATTATTTAGATAAGTTGGCCTGATGGCCTCGTGCGCCTCTTGTGCACCTTTTGTTTTGGTGGTAAACCGACGTGTTTTAACGTAATCTTCACCATACAACTTTGTAATCTCATCTTTGGCCATTGAGATGGCCATTTTTGAAAGATTTACAGAATCTGTTCTCATATATGTAATCCTTCCTGATTCATATAGCTGTTGTGCAATACGCATGGTGTTTGCCACTGAAAAGCCAAGTTTCCGTGAAGCTTCCTGCTGCAATGTTGAAGTGGTGAATGGCGCAGCTGGTGATCTTTTACCAGGTTTCTTTTCAATAGAGGATACTTTATAACTGGCATCAATGTGATCATCAAGAAATTGTTTGGCTTCGTCAAGTTTGGTATAACGGCTGGGATATTCAGCCGTAAAAACCCGGTTTTCCTTATTTGTTGATTTTAAATCAACAACGATACGATATGCCGAAGTACTTTTAAAATTCTTTATCTCTTCTTCCCGCTCAGCTATCAATCTGACAGCTACTGACTGCACACGGCCTGCTGACAAAGATGGTTTTACTTTTTTCCATAACAATGGCGACAGTTCGTAACCTACCAGTCGGTCGAGTACGCGCCTTGCCTGCTGCGCTGAAACCAGATTCCTGTCGATATCCCTGGGTGATTGAATAGCATCAGTAATGGCATTTTTGGTAATTTCATGAAAAACAATACGTTTTGTTTTTTCATCTTTCAGATCCAATGCTTTAAACAAATGCCATGAAATGGCTTCTCCTTCACGGTCCTCATCAGATGCCAGCCACACCATCTCGGCATCTTTGGCCATCTTTTTCAGATCCTTAACTACTTTCTTTTTATCAGGGCTTATTTCGTATTCGGGTTGAAAATCATTTTCAACATCAACACTGAGTTTGGTTTTATTTAAATCCATTACATGCCCGAAACTTGACCGGACAACAAAATCTTCACCTAAAAACCCTTCTATTGTTTTCGCTTTTGCTGGTGACTCCACTATTACCAAATTCTTAGCCATAAATTTTTTATTTCAGTAGTATTATTAAGCGGGGCAAAAGTAATATAATTCCATAACTCGGTTTATAATGAAGTATAAACTGAAAAATGGGTTTTATTAAATCAGCAAGAAAAGCTATACGTTTGAGAGGAGGGTTTCGAGTCTTTCAAATTTGTCGCTGTAATCTTTCATCGATCTTTTAATCACCTCGTAAGCTTCTTCAACACCGTAAACATGAGGGATTTCCACATTGCTTTCTTCACCGGGCAAATCTTTGTAGGTAAGAAAATAGTGCTTCAGGCGTTCGATAACAATATCAGGCAGATCATTTATGTTTTTAAACTTGCTGTACATGGCGTCATTATTTAAAACAGCTACCAGTTTATCATCAGCTTCATTGCCGTCAATCATCCTAAATCCACCAATCGGCCTGGCTCTTACCAGAATATCACCATGTGTGATTTCTTTTTCGGTCAGAACGCAAATATCAATGGGATCTTCGTCGCCAACCACGTCTTTCCTGCCGGTTTTTTCATTGCAGAATGCCGCCACCGAATCGGCGCTGTAGGTTTGTGGAATAAAACCATACAAAGCTGGTACTACGTTGGAATATTTTTGTGGTCTGTCAATTCTCAGGTACCCGGAATCTTTATCTACTTCATATTTCACTGTATCAGTGGGTACCATTTCAATGAAACATACAATCACCTCTGGGGCTCCCAGTCCAATATCAACACCGTGCCAGGGATGCGATTTGTAACGCAGTCCCATTAATTTTCCGATTGGGTCCATTAGTCTATTCGCCATAATACAGATTTTTCGCAAAGTTATTCAATATTGACGTGAATCTCACAATATATTTTGTTCTGTTAACTGAAAACATGCATGAAAAGCTTTAATGGGCTTCTTTTACAATAAAAATATCTAATTCATTGTTATTAAGAATCATTTGTGCAAAGATTCTGTAAAGCCTATGGTACATCCAATTACAAAAAAGGACTAAATTTGCATATAACCATAAACAAAAGAAGCTTAAGCTCAATGTCAACGAAAAACACCTACTGGTTTAATGTCAAAACGCTCATCTGGCTAAGTTTGATCATACTTATTATTTCTTCATGTGTACCGCAAAAAAAGATGCTGTATATGCGAATTAAGTCGGATGCCGATACATTAAATGAATATGTAAATGACAGGGAAGTAACCTATAAAGTTCAAAATGGCGATAATTTGTACATAAAAATTGTCAGCATGGACCAAACCACGAATGACATACTGAACCCAATGGGGTCAGGCGGAGGCGGAGGGTCAAGTTCCGGTGGAGGTAATTATTTGAATAGTTATACCATTTCTGAAGAAGGGTATCTTGAATTTCCACTGGTAGGTAAATTATTTGTTAAAAACTTAACCCTTGAAGAAATTACAAACCTCCTGACAGAGCATTTGGATAATTTTATAAAGGAATTTGTTGTGATTGTAAAGTTGGTTAATTTCAATATTACCATTTTAGGTGAAGTAAGGTCTCCAGGTTTGTACAATATTTATCAAACGGATATCAATCTTTTTGAAGCCATTGCCATGGCTGGGGATATGACAGACTATTCCATAAGGGACAATGTAACCATCATCAGGAAAACCAAAGACGGATCAAAGGTCAGGCAGGTTGATATGTCTAGCAGGTCATTTCTTTCCTCCGAATATCTTTATTTGCAACCAGATGACATTGTTTACGTTAAACCTATTAAAATGAAGCAATTTGCGTTTACAACATTCCCTTACGGCATGGTCATGGGAACTATTTCGTTCATAATAGCCATGGTTGCTTTATTTCAATAAATAAGACGACATGAATACAGACCCAATCGAAGGCATTCATCTGCAGGAAGAAAGTGTAGACTTTAAAGTGCTAATATTTAAATTCGTTAAGCACTGGTATTTGTTTGTCCTTACAGTGTTTGTGGCTATCGTAGTCGCCTTCTTATTCAATAATTACACAGCTCCTGTTTACGAGGTTGATGCCACACTATTAATTAAGCAAGACCAGTCAATGGCCGACCCTTCAAGAGCCATAGGAATTGGGCTTTACAGCCAAAACAAGAGTATTGAAAACGAGGTGGTAAAGTTGAGATCATTTTCTCATGTTTTCAAGGTAATCCAGCATCTTGATTTTGAGGTTTCCTATTTTGAAGACAAAGGTATGATAAGACGTGAGCTATATCATGAAACTCCTTTCGATATTGTATTTGACACGGCCATCCCACAGGCAATTGGCCTTAATTATACGCTAACACTGCTGAATACTGATGAATATTTACTGGAAGCAGAAGGCGAATATGTTAGGATGTATGATTACGGTGAAGCTAAATATGTGGAGAGCAAGGCAGGTAAATTTGAGATCAACCAAACTTTTAAATTCGGAGAACAAATCAACACACCACATAACACTTTCAAAGTTATAATCAATGGCCTATTCAGACCCAATGCCCATATCAACAGAACATATGATTTTATTTTCAGGGATTACTTCAGTTTAACAGGTGCATTCAGGGGATTTACCGTTTCACCCATCAGCGAAGGTGCATCCATTTTAAACATCAAAATGAGGGGCAAGAACGCCAGGAAAGCAGTTAGCTTTATTAATACCTTAACAGATGTTTATTTAAGTCAAAGCCTTGAGAAAAAGAACCAGATTGTTCAAAACACGATTGATTTTATTGAAGATCAGTTACATATAATTTCTGACTCAGTACTTAGTGCCGCTGAGGATTTACAGGAGTTTCAGGCGAACAATAAAATCATGAATATCTCTTATGAAACGGAACAGATCATGCAGGAAGCTGCTGCACTTGAAAAAGAAAAGGCTGTGATTATAGTTACAACTTCCTACTATAAAAACCTTGAAAATTATGTAAAGAGCAATATTGATCAGCCTGAAAGTTTAATTGCTCCTTCATCTATGGGAATTGAAGACCCTGTACTTGGTTCGCTATTCGCTGCACTACTGAGATTATATGGTGAAAGATTAGACGCCCTGGTATTTGCTACAGAAAACAGCCCTTCACTCAAGGTTATTGATACCAAAATAAATAGTGCCAAACTTGCAATTCTTGAGAATATAAATAATAACCTGAAAAATCTGGACGAAACAAGCGAAAAGATAGATGACCTGTTATTGACTCTCGACAAAGAAGCATCCAGACTGCCAGTAACACAATACGAATTATTTGGCTACCAAAGTCGCTTCGACCTGGCCAATAGCATCTATACATTCCTTTTGAAGAAAAGGTCAGAAGCACAAATTACTAAAGCTTCCAATGTTCCTGATAACGAAGTTATTGATGAAGCCAGGTACGATTTGCGAAGAGGTGTAGCTCCCAACAAGACCATGAATTACATGATTGCCCTGATCTTAGGTCTGGTATTTCCGGTGGTTTATGTGTTGGGTAAAGACTATCTGAATGACACCATCATTGAAAGAAAAGATATTGAAAAGCTTACTGGTTTTCCCATTGTAGGACAAATTAACCATTCCAACAAGGAAACCAATATGGTAGTGGGCACCTTCCCAAAATCAAGTATATCAGAGTCTTTTCGCTCTATGCGGACCAATATTCAATACCTTACAAAAGGAAAGGATTCAAATGTGATCATGGTAACATCTGATATGGTGGGTGCCGGAAAAACATTTATTTCCATAAACCTGGCAAGTGTATATGCACAGTATGATAAAAAAACAATTTTGTTGGGGTTTGACCTTAGAAAACCCAAAATTTATCAGGATTTTGGCCTTTCCAACGATGTGGGCTTAACATCATATTTAATTGATGAAAAAAAATTGGATGATATAATCCAACAATCAGGTAAATTAAAACATCTTGATATTATCATGGCAGGCCCTGTACCTCCCAATCCTGCTGAATTAATTGCATCAGATAAAACCAAGGCACTCATTGAAGATCTGCGTAAAAGATATGATTATATTATTCTTGACACCCCCCCTATAGGACTTGTAACTGACGCGTATCTGCTCATGGACCATTCTGATGTCAATCTTTTTATTGTTCGTCAGCGCTATACAAATAAAAAAGTATTCGGCTCTATCATCAAAGAAATTGAAGACCGGGGAATGAAAATGAGCATTACAGTTAATGATATCGCTACCAGCGGTGTTTATGGCTATCAATATGGATATGGGAGAGGGTATGGATATGGATATGGGTACGGATATGGATACGGGTATGGGTATGGGTATTATACTGACGATAAACCTGATAAAAAGAAATCCTTCTTAAAGCGATTATTCAACGAAGATTGATTTGAAGAATAAAATAACAGAAAAGACCAGATGAAAAAATTTGCATTGATTGGTGCTGCAGGGTATATTGCACCGAGACATATGAAAGCCATTAAGGAAACAGGTAATGAATTGATTGCGGCATTGGATCCGTTTGACAGCGTGGGCATTATTGACAGTTATTTTCCAGATGCAGATTTTTTTATTGAACCAGAACGATTCGACCGCCATTTGGACAAACTCAGGAAATCAGGTGAGCGTAAGGTTGACTATGTATCTATCTGTTCACCAAATTACTTGCACGATGCACATATTCGGTTGGCATTAAGAAATGATGCCCACGCCATCTGCGAGAAACCTTTATTACTGAATCCGTGGAATTTAAAAGGGCTGGAAGACATTGAAAAAGAAACCGGAAAAAAAATATTTAATATACTTCAACTCAGGCACCATCCATCAATCATTGAGTTAAAAAACAAATTTGGGAAAGAAAATGCTGGTAAAGTACATGATATTGAGCTTTCTTATATCACTTCCAGGGGGAAATGGTATCATTACTCATGGAAAGGAAATGTTAAGAAGTCAGGAGGTGTGGTTACCAATATCGGGATTCACTTTTTTGATATGCTCAGTTGGATTTTCGGTGAAATGAAAGAAAGTCATGTGCATCTTTTAAATGAAAATAAAGCTTCAGGGCTGTTGCAACTTGAAAAAGCAAACGTGAAATGGTTTTTAAGCATTGACAGGGAGGATCTGCCTCAAAAAGCAGTTGGAAACGGGCAAACCACATTCCGTTCTATTAAAATTGACAAAAAAGAAATTGAATTCAGTGGTGGGTTTACAGATTTGCACACTGTAAGCTATCAGCAAATTATAGACGGGAAAGGATACGGCATTTCCGAAGCCCGCAATAGCATTGAAATTGCGCATAAAATCCGTAACCAGATCCCAGGTACAACAGGTGAACGTCACTCTTTTCTAAAATAACTGATTAATCTTTATTAGATGGATAAATCCTGGTTTGCTATTTATGTAAAATCGCGGACAGAGAAAAAAGTTTCTGTAGAACTTGACAAGCTGGGAATTGACCATTACCTGCCATTGATTAAAGTTTTAAAACAGTGGAGCGACCGCAAAAAATGGGTGCACGAACCCCTGTTTAAATCGTACATTTTTGTTCATATTGATCTGTCACAGTATTATGAGGTATTAAAAGCGTTAAATGTGGTGCGTTATATCACTTTTGAAAGGAAAGCTGTAGTGATACCCCCACAGCAAATTGAAGCTATAAAGTATTTCCTGGAAGATGCAGAACCCGAAGAAGTAACGGATGATTCATGGGAGAAAGGACAACTTGTAGAAGTGATTTCCGGACATATGACCGGATTGACGGGAGAATTGGTTGAAGTGAAAAAGAAACATAAAGTACGAATCAAGATTGAAGCCATCAACCAAATTATTTTTATACAGATACCCAAAAACAAATTGCGTATAATTCGTTAATTTAGTCCTTTGTTTCCTTGTTTTATGGCTAAGAATAGGACCTTTTTAGATAAATTATGGTTTACTGATTTCGTTCATTTATTTTTCCCTAATGTTTGCTATGCATGCGGAGAAGCATTAATTGAGCAGGAAGAAGTGATTTGTTCTTCATGCTATTTCAAACTACCCAGAACAGGATTTCATTTACACCCGGAAAACATTATTACACAAATATTCTGGGGCAGGGTAAAAATACATTCTGCTACTTCATTTTTATTTTTTAACAAAGGAGGTAATGTGCAACGGCTTATGCATGCACTAAAATATATGGGGCATAAAGAAGTTGGTATTTTTATGGGAAAATTATTCGGCGAATCGCTTAAAGAGAGTCCTTTGTTCAACACGGCAAACCTGATTGTTCCGGTGCCTTTGCACCCAAAAAAGCAATATAAAAGAGGGTTCAATCAAAGCGAAGTTATTGCAGAAGGCTTGCAATCTCAATTAGATATCCCAGTGTCAGCAGGAAACCTGGTAAGGCTTTCCTATACTTCTTCCCAAACAAAAAAAGCCCGCTATAACAGATGGGAAAACGTAAAAGGTGTTTTTAAGGTTAACAATGAGGCAGAATTTAATGGCAAACACCTGCTTTTAATTGATGACGTACTTACAACGGGAGCCACAATGGAAGCGTGCATGGATCCTCTTTTGAAAATTCCGGATACAAAAGTCAGCATTGCTACTCTTGCATATGCTCAGGCCTAGAAGGAACAGTATCATTTGGCCTGCCCATTTGCAACATAAGTTCGTTGTATTGCCTTCTGATTTTCAACAGTTTTCTTTTTAATCGTTCATTTTTGTTAAAGCGGTTATACATAGCCTGTATAGGGCTCAATCCTGTTCCCGTAGTTGGTAACGAAAGCATAAGATTCTCTTCAAAGTTTAACCTTGAATAATCAAAATCTATTGGCTCCATCTGAGATATGATCAGTTTAAATGTTTGATAATCCCAAAATGCCCTAATAATTACTTCGTGAATGCTAATTGTATCCTGTTCCATTAAAATATTGAATATCTCCTCATCTTTTACCAACGATTCATCGATGCTTACAATCAGGGGCCTGAAACCAACAGTTGTTATTAATAAAGAATCATTTTTACTGGCATACATTTTAAAAATGCCTTCATTATCACTGATGGTTCCCCAATGATTAAATTTTGAAATTATATGCGCATTTGGAATAGCAATAAGACTATCCCTGCTCATAACTTTCCCCGTAAAAACAAAAACACTATCAGGTAATTGCTGGGCGCATAAAGAATTCCCAACTGAAATTAATAAAGACATGGTGCAAAAGAAAACTGCGTGTTTTATAGTGGAAATCACCTGATGGGAATTAAAAAATAATTTGTGTTAACGAATATAAACTATAAATTAGCAACCAAATCACAAAGATGCATATTAGTTTAACTGGAAAAAGTTAATAATTATGAAAAACAAGTTTCTCCTACTAATTCTTTTGTTGTTCATGCTGTTTGGCTATGGTCAGCAATTGCCAAACTCTGATTTTGAGAATTGGGTAGAAACGAACAATTATCAAAATCCTGTCAACTGGAATACCCCAAATGTCTATTCTACACTAGCTGGTGAGGCCGTTGTTGATAAAAGTGATGATGCATACAGTGGCGCGTTTTCAGCCCGACTGGAATCGAAGGTAATTAATTTTTTAAATCAGTTATTTCTGATTCCAGGCGCTATCACACTTGCGAAATTTAATGTAGATATCATTAACCAGGAATTTTCGTATTCCGGAGGAATGTTTCTCCAGCAAAATATATATCAACTGAAAGGTAGGTATAAATACCATGGCGTTGGTAACGACTCGGCAACCATATTAATGTATAATTTCCGTAACCGCGAAAATGAATCATACGATACCATTGGCTATGGCTATACGTATCTGAACGATGCGGATGTTTGGACACCATTTACTGTGACAATGAGATATATAAACGGACATGTGCCTGACACATTCAATGTTCTCATCATGTCAACTACAGATGAAGGCTTGCAGGATATAACTCATGGCGGGTCGGAACTTTTTATTGACAGCCTGACCATATATACCAATACTGGAATTATAAACTTATGGGAAAAGCCGATAGCGCTTCATGTATACCCTAATCCTTCTTCGTCAGAAGTTAATTTTGAGCAGGTAGAAGCCGGCAAAAGCCATCTATTGAAAATTTATAACCAAGATGGTAAATTGATGGAAACTCGCGCTTTTCGAAGTAAGATAATTTCGATCGACATTTCTGAATTTTCAACCGGTACATATTCCTATGTTGTTATCGATAATGAAAGAATAATTTATAGCGGAACATTTATAAAAGAATAAAAACCTAAATTCATCATTCATGAGAAAAATTTACATCAGCTTATTTTCACTGGCGTTGGCCATATTATTCTCCTTCAATCTAATCGCACAAAGTGACACCACTGTGCAAAAGAAGGATAAAGAAGAAAAAATTAAAAAAGGATGGAATATCGGGGGACTGCCGGTTATTTCTTACGATTCAGACCTTGGTTTACAATTAGGTGCGTTGGTCAACCTCTACGATTATGGTGATGGTTCCCGTTATCCAAAATACGACCACTCTATTTATGTTGAAGGGTCATGGTATTTGAAAGGAAGCGGTATTTTCAGGTTCTATTATGATTCAGATAAGCTGATCAAAGGCATTAGAACATCATTTGACTTGAGTTATTTACCTGATCAGGCATTTAAATTTTATGGATTCAATGGCTATGAATCTGTATATAACAATAACTGGACAGATGACTCTGACTCAGCCTATAATTCAAGAGTTTTTTACAGGACTGATAGGAAATTCTTTAGAGCCAAACTTGATTTTCAAGGAAAAATCACAAATGACAAATTTCGCTGGATGGCGGGTGTGGATTTTTACAGCATTAAAATGGACACCGTTCATATCAGTAAACTGAATGAAGGTAAAGACGAAAATGATATGTTACCTGACACCTCATTATTCCAAAATTATAACACCTGGGGAATAATTTCTCCAAATGAAAGAGACGGTGGTTTATTCTCCGTTTTTAAGGTCGGTTTGGTTTACGACAGCCGAAATAATGATGCACTGCCAACAAAAGGTATTTGGACTGAGGCCATTTTGGCTATGGCACCCAAGTTTACTTCAGATATGGACGAGGGGTTTATGAAATTCGCAGTCACTCATCGTCAGTATTTTACACTGGTTAAAAACAGGCTTTCATTTGCCTATCGATTGGGAATGCAGGTAAATGTGGCTGGACACACACCCTATTACGCACAGGGAATAATGTATTTTGTAACTATGAAAGGTGCTTATAACGAAGGCCTGGGAGGTGCTAAAACCATCCGCGGGATTGAACGTAACCGGGTGGTTGGAGATGGTATTGTATATGGTAATTTTGAGTTAAGATGGCAATTCTGGTATTTCAGTTTTATCAATCAGAATTGGTATATGGCACTTAGCGGGTTTTTTGATACCGGTAGGGTAATCCAGTATATTCAAATTCAGGATGGGGTTGATCCAAGCGTATTTGAGGATCCTGATTATTTTGACACAGCTTACCTGAATCCTTACTCAGACGGCTTCCATAGCGGTTTTGGCGGCGGCTTGCATATTGGCATGAATCAGAATTTCATTATTGCAATTGATTACGGTCGTGCCCTGAGTATTAATGATGGAAAATCAGGATTATATATAGGGCTGAACTGGCTATTCTAAGCTATCCAAAAAATAATAAGAATTCTGCCACCAGTATGCCAAGATAATTACCAATGGCATAGCCAATAATACCTACGGTCAGTCCCGATAGGATGATTTCTTTATTGTTTAACGCGCCAGCTACAACAGGCACAAATGGCGGCGAGCACGATAAAGCTGTCGAAACAATGATCACATTATCGGCATCAATTTTAAACAATGCTGCCAGCCCCACATGTATAATCAGAGAACCTACATAGACGATGGCCACCCAGTAAAAAATATGGATATACGACATATCAAAATTCCGCAGGTCGGCCATTGAAGCTACCACAACACTAAAAACGAGAATAAAATACATTCCAAACTCAAAAGTCCGCTCGATCCTGTTTACTTTTCCAATTAGAGAAGCCAATATACCCAGGGTAGTAGTCGCTAAAATAATAACCACCGTTTTTTGCTCTCCGGTGACCAATTCACCCAACCCCACACTTATTCCAACAATCAATAAAGTAATACCAAGTGCACCCAGCAAGGGCATAATATGTTTTCTTCTTAATACTTCAAAAAATGTTCGTTCATCAGTACTATCAGGAAAGCTTGAAGTTTCATCTCCGGCAATGCCTAGTGTCTTGTAAGCCGGTAAAAATTTAAGTAGTACACGCTGCCCGAATGACATTATGAAAAGCAGAAACACGGCACCGATGATCAGGTCGTAAGTATGCGTCATTATATATGTCAGGTTATTTACACCCAGAGCTCTCTGAATGGCTGCTAAATTGGGTGTACCTCCTGAATATACTCCGGTCATCATTCCGGCTACTTTCCACGACTCGTGCACCGTATCCTTAAAAAGATAAAAACCAATGAAAATAGGTATGATAACCGACACAAGGCCCAGCGCTAAAGAAAGAAATGTTTTTCCGGCTACTTTGAACCAACTCCGTACATTCAGCGAAAACAATAAAAGAGGAAACGCAAGTAAAATCATCACGCCTGAGAGGGTATCCTGAAGTTTAAAGACATTAAAATACTCAACATCATCTTCGGTAAGCGTACCGTGCCCATGAAGGTCACTAATCAACTGCTTATTTACCTTCATTTTTTTAATGACCAGTTCTGCATTGTCCGGGTATACTTCATTCACAAGTTCTTTGGTAAGTACGACTTCCTTATGGTTTACCAGCTCAACCATTGTTTTGCTGGGTTGTGGAAACATGCCCATATTCCCAATAATCAAGCCGATACCATATGCAATCATGATGGCGCCAAGCCTTCTCAGGAAAGAACTTTTATACACCATATAATTTATGATCAGGGGAATCAGCAGGTAAAAGATCAGCAATGAAATAATAAAGACAGTCATATATATTTTTTAGGTTTCCCCAGATTTTTTAAACTCATAATTTTGCAGCCAGTACACCAGTCTTTTTATAATGTTTCACATTTCCTTCCAGGTCAAATATCTGGATATAAAAAACATAGATACCAATCGGAGCCTTTGAATTGTCATCCTCTATACCATCCCAGTTTACTGAACCGACGGTACCAAGATACTCGTTATTTACTAATTCCCGAACTAATTGACCTTTCGCATTAAAAATTTGGGTGGTCATGTTATATCCCGGTTGGTCAAAAGTATATTTGATACTGATCATATCGTTATAGCCATCATTATCCGGTGAAAATATTTCAGGTTCTAATACAATAGGTTCGTTAATTATTTCTGAACTCACATATTGTGAATTTCTATAGGCTGGAGTTCCGAAACCAACACTTTCTGCTGCCGAGTGCCAGTTATTATCATCAGCTGTTGCTGTATTAAAATTAGTTCGCTCAAGCGAAACACCATCTACATAATTCAAAAGCGGATAATGCATATTTTCAGAATAATTAAAAAGATCAAGCACTTTGCCATTAAAGCTGGAGAGAATAACAGTTCCCTCATCATTATTATAAGCCGGGAACGGATCTACTTTAATGAATGCATCAGGATTTGATGTGTAATATTGTTTCCTAACGGTTTCAGGTGAAGAAGTTAAAAGCATGTAAGCGCCTGGCACCAGAATCGTTTGTTGATAGCTGATTGTATAAAAAGAAGTATCCGGCGGGTTTGGAGGGCTATATTTTACAGTGCCTAATTGCAAAGCACTCAAATCAATAATTTTCGATGAACGGTTATAAATTTCAACGTAATCCACACCATTTGTCCAGGGATTAAATAGTATTTCATTGATTACTATATCAAGAGAATCTGCAGGCTCTGCCAATCCAAAACCAATTACTGTATCACGCTCCATTTGTAATCCTAAGCAATTGGTAACGTGGTTTTTAACCGTTAAATGATAGATTTCCCCTTCCTCAAAAGCTTCTGAAAAATACAGTTCTGTAAAATTGGATTCATCATCATTGAGAAAAACGATGGAAGGGTTACCTATTTCCTTGTCAACTATATAATTATCTGTCTCTTCAAGGCTTTGTAAATCCATTGCCTGGTTAAAATATAAATGCAAAATATTATTGGCAAATACTTCAAAGTGTTCAACCCCAGGTAACAAAATTATATCATCATATACTGAGTTTTCCTTTCCGGGTGTTCCTCCTCTCGGATCATTTGAGGCTTGCCAGTTATCGCCTTCAGAACAAACATTAGATGGATTTATTTGTTCCAGCGACCAACCTCCATCTTCCTTTTCGGGGTCTTTATACCAATTGTCGGTATAGGAAACTGAAGAAATAATCTGTCCGTCCTTGTCTTTCAATTCCAGCATCTGACCACTATTGGTTAATGAGAAACTGCTGAATCCATAAAAATTTCCGTAAGCTGATAATTCTCCTTCCGCATCCTCATCAGCGATAATTAGATACCCTTTAGGTTCGATGGAAACATTTTCAAATACTTTATCACTTGTTCCGATTGTTAATATCCAATCGTTTAAACTTATATGTGCATCTGTTAAATTGAATAGTTCGAGATATTCATAATTAGGTAATCCAACAACCGGGGATGGATCAGCCATAATTTCATTGATTACCATATCAGATGCAGATGCCACAACATATGAAAATTCAAGCTGCTGAGGAATCATTAAGTTTTCCGCAAGGTCTTCAATGCCGGAAACCGATAGGGTATAATTGAATCCATTTATAAATACACCATTAAATTCCAGCAATACCTGTGATGTATTTCCTTCAACCAAAGTGGCACTTTGCGGATATCCAATACCATTATCTACAATATAATTCTCCGCATCTTCTGCACTTTGCGCATCAAGCGATTCGCTAAAAACCAGTAGCACTGAGCTGTTCGTTTCTGCCCCCGCAGAAAGAAGCACCGGCGGTTCGGTATCCACGATTATATCGCCCGTATAAATGTCATCAAAGTAAATTTTTGTACTATTACTCACCGTGTATTTACAATACAGCCCGATGTAATTTGTTGAAGCATAAGTAGAGATCATTTCCCTCACATTCTAACTGGTAGTTGTCGCCTCCAGACGGATCAGCAAATACCTTCCAGTTTCCGGAAGCATCTCTTGTTACTTTAATGCCTATTTCAAATGAAGAAGCGAGTAATCCATCGGTACCTCGGCATACTGACTGAAAACTATTTTCGTCCTGCCGGAACAGTTCAATGGCATCATCGCTGCCACCCTCCCCGAACTGAAGAAAATATCCATTTAATGCCTGTGATACATCTTCCTGGTCGCTGATCAGGTAAAACCGGGCATTGTTATTGTCAGACGGACTGAATGAAAGTTTAATCCAAATTCGCCATTCCGCATCATTAGCTACTATATTGGGAGTAGCCAGATATGATAACCCGGCATCTGAATCATCCAGTTGAAGCTGTTTATTGGAATTGATGATGAATTTATCTGTTCTACCCGTCCATTGTGGATTATTGTTGAAATCACCGTCTTCAAAATCATCAAAAACTTGTGCTGAAACAAGCAAGGGTAAGTATAAAAACAGCACAAAAAAATATCTCATTTTTTTAATAATTTTGCAGCTTGTTCATTTATGGGGTAAATTTAATAAAAAATGAAGATTGCAATAGTTGGAGCTACCGGACTTGTGGGTAGAGAAATTCTTAAAATTCTGGAAGCAAAATCAGTTGGTATTTCAGAATTGTTGCCAGTTGCTTCTGAGAAATCCTTCGGTAAAAAAATTACATTCTCCGGCAAGGAATATGAAGTTATCTCCATGGAAACTGCCGTTTCCAACAAACCTGATATTGCTATATTTTCAGCAGGAGCCAGTACTTCGCTTCAATGGGCTCCTAAATTTAAAGAGGCAGGGGCAACAGTTATTGACAATTCTTCGGCCTGGCGAATGGATAAGGATGTACCGCTTATTGTTCCTGAAATAAATGGAAATATCCTTACCGGTAATGATAAAATTATTGCCAACCCCAATTGTTCTACTATCCAACTGGTGATGGCACTACATCCGCTGAATAATAAATATGGCTTAAAAAGGGTTGTGGTTTCTACTTATCAGTCGGTGAGTGGTAGCGGCGCAAAAGGTGTTGAACAGTTAATGAATGAAAGAAACAACATTAAGGGAGAAAAATTCTATCCACATCAAATAGACCTGAATGTGATTCCACAGGGCGGAGACTTTATGGAAGACGGTTATACGACAGAAGAAGTTAAGCTTGTGAAGGAAACCCGAAAGATACTTCAGTCAGATGTCAACTTAACAGCTACGGTAGTTCGTGTACCGGTCATCGGTGGGCATTCGGAAGCCGTGAATGTTGAATTTGAAAATGATTTTGTTCTTGACGAGGTAAAGCGATTACTGGGCACAATGCCTGGAGTAGTTATTTTTGATTTCCCTGAAGGCAATATGTACCCGATGCCCATTTTAGCGGAAGGCAAAGATGAGGTTTTTGTAGGGCGTTTAAGACGTGATTTTTCTCAGCCCAACTCACTTAATATGTGGGTGGTTAGCGATAATCTGCGGAAAGGTGCCGCCACAAATGCTGTTCAGATTGCAGCATATATCATTAAAAATAAGCTTGTTTAGTGAAAATCTATAACTGCATAAAAGATTTTAAACCCGTCCATAATACCGTGGTAACTGTTGGAACATTCGATGGTGTTCATTTAGGCCACCAGGCAATTTTTAATACCATGCAGCAAGAAGCAGAAGCCATTCATGGCGAAACTGTAGTGATCACTTTTTATCCGCATCCCCGCATTGTGCTTGGCCTCGACAGTGAAAACCTGAAATTTATAAATACCCAGGGGAAAAAAATCAATCGGCTCGAAGAAGCAGGTATTGATCATCTGATTATTGTTCCGTTTAACAAAGAGTTTGCAGGAATTTCGTCCGAAGCCTTCATTAACGACCTGGTGATGGAAAAAGTAAACCCTAAAGTGATTGTCATTGGTTTCGACCATCATTTTGGAAAAGACAGGGGCGGAAGCTTTGAAATGCTATCAAAAATTGGCCTGGAAAAAGGTTTTAGCGTGTTGAAAGTAGATGCACAATATGTGAATGATGTTCCAGTAAGCTCCACTAAAATCCGAAAGTTGTTAAAAAGCGGTGCCGTTAGGGCTGCTAATAACTTTCTGGGGTACGAATATTCTATTACGGGCAAAGTGGTAACTGGCAAATCAATTGGGCGTGATATAGGATTCCCCACTGCAAATATTGATGTAGCAGATGAATTTAAACTGATTGCTGCTGTTGGTGTATATGCATGCCGAGTAGAGTACATGGGTCAGGTTTATAAGGGAATGTGCAATATCGGATACCGGCCAACCATTGACCACGGCGACCTGACCATTGAGGTACATATTTTTGATTTTGACCAACAAATTTATGGGGAAGAGATTACCATTATTTTTGTTGACCGAATGCGCGATGAAAGAAAATTTAATAACCTCACTGAACTTTCAAATCAATTGGTGCTGGATAAACAACACGCCTTGAAACTCCTTTTGTAAACTTTCTAATTTATGATGTTATTCAAGCATTAACATTAACCAAATCAACAATTCTATTACTTTTGTACTTCTCTTGAAAAATCAATTATTATATCACAAAAAATAATTCCTTATGAAACATCATCTTTTAAGTATTGCCCTAATAGTTGCGATGATAGTGGGATTCGTGAACCCAGCATCCGCTTGTACCAATTATTTAATTACAAAAGGCGCCTCGGTAGATGGATCCACCATGATTTCCTATGCGGCAGATTCACATGTACTCTACGGCGATTTATATCACTGGCCGGCCGGAACTTGGGAAGAAGGCACTATGATGGATATTTATGAGTGGGACACAGGTAAATTTCTCGGTCAAATCAAACAAGCTTCGGAGACATTACAACGTAGTTGGAAATATGAACGAACACCAGGTTGCTATCGGGGAAACCACCTATGGCGGACTTTCCGCACTTGGTTCGCAGGAAGGTGCCATCATGGATTATGGCAGTTTGATTTACGTAACCCTGCAACGCGCCAAATCAGCACGTGATGCGATTAGAATAATGGCAGAATTGGTAGAAGAGTATGGCTATTACAGCAGTGGCGAATCATTCTCCATCGCTGATAAAGATGAAGTTTGGATTATGGACCTGATCGGTAAAGGAGAAGGCGAGAAAGGTGCCATATGGGTAGCTTTACTAATTCCTGACGGTTATGTTTCAGGCCACGCCAACCAGGCCAGAATAACTACCTTTCCGCTAAACGACAATAAAAGCTCTATCTCTTCTAAAAACATGGAAGATGTTTATAACAAAGGTGTTACCTGTGTTTATGCCGACGATGTTGTTTCATTCGCCAAAGACAAAGGCTTTTATGAAGGCAAAGACAAAGAATTCTCATTTTCAGATGTGTATGCTCCGGTTGATTTTGGAGGCGCTCGCTTTTGTGAAATCAGGGTATGGAGCATGTTTAATAAAGTAACGGACGGTATGGACAAATACTGGGATTATGTAAAAGGAGATATTGAACATCCTAAAGCCCACAAAGAAGGAGAACCGATGACCCCAAAAAATTATGCTTCGAACCGCATGCCTCTATGGGTGAAACCTAACTCAAAAGTAAGTCCTCATGACATGATGAATTTTATGCGCGACCATTTGGAAAATACTGAGCTGGATATGAGCAAAGATGCAGGAGCAGGTCCTTATGGTGTTCCTTATCGCTGGCGTCCATTAACATGGAAAGTTGAAGATGTTACATATTGTAATGAACGTGCCACTGCAACTCAGCAAACTGGTTTTTCGTTTATAACGCAATCTCGTAACTGGTTACCTGACGAAATTGGTGGCATTCTCTGGTGGGGTGTTGACGATGCTTCAGGAACGGTTTATATGCCCATGTATGCAAGCATTACTAACCATCCCTCATAATTTTGCCACAGGAAACGGCTCTATGATGGAATGGTCAGAAACATCAGGATTCTGGGTTATTTAACCAGGTACAGAATCTTGCTTATACACGCTATAGCGATATCCATCCTGAAATTGAAGCCATCCAGCAGAAACTGGAAAAAGAGTTTATCGCCTTTACACCAGCTATTGACGCTGCAGCTGAAACACTTTTAGCAACGAATAATGAAATGGCAATAACCTTTTTAACTGAATATTCGAATGGTGTTGCTGAACGCGTTTTTAAAACCTGGAAAAATCTGTATGCCTATTTGTTTGTCAAGTATATGGATGGCAACATCAAAACTGATAAAGAAATACCTGAAGGATATAAATACACCACACCAGAAGTTAAACAACCCGGTTATAGTGAAGATTTCTATAAGACAATTATCGAAGAAACCGGTGATCAGTTTAAGGTTAGCGGATCAGCACATTAATCAACTGATTAAAAAAATATGTACTTTGGAAGGCGTATTTTTTACGCCTTTCTTTTTATAAATCTTTTAATGAAAAATATCGTAATCGTTCTGGTTCTTTTCAGTTTTATTCTTCTTCCGAGTGCCGGAACAGCACAGCTAGAAAACGAAACTGTCATTCAAAGTATATACGACAATGCCCTTTCGACAGACGTTGCTTACAAGCAATTGGAACGATTATGTAAAGAAGCGCCCGGCAGATTAATTGGTACATCAAATTCGTTTAAAGCTGTCGAATTAATGAAAAAATACTTAATGGACATAGGTGCTGACACCGTATTTTTACAAAATTTTACATCCCCTGCCTGGATCTGTAATTCGGCCTCTTTAACAATGATTATTGATGGAAAAGAAATTCCTTTGAAAGTGGATGCCTTGGGACCATCAGGATCAACGTCCCAAGCTGGGACTAAGTGCGGAAATAATTGAAGTAATGAGTTTAGATGAAGTTCGTGACTTAGGTAAGGAGAAAATTGAAGGAAAGATCGTCTTCTATAATCGTCCTATGAATGCAACCTATTTCAATGTATTTAAAGCTTATGGCGAAGCTGTCGATCAGCGTTATTGGGGGCCTTCTTTAGCACAAGAGTTTGGTGCTGTTGGCTCAATAACCCGTTCAGCTAATCCAAATATGGATCATTTTCCGCATACCGGTAGTTGTAAAATGGAAGGAGACAAAATCCCTGCTGTAGCTATTTCAACAAATGATGCTGAAAAATTAAGTGATGCCCTCAAATCAAATCCTCAATTAAAAGTTAAAATTCAAGTGGATGCCGAAGATATTATTACGCAATCGTATAATTTGATAGCGGATTTAAAAGGAAGCGAAAAGCCAGATGAGTATTTAGTAATTGCAGGACATCTTGATGCCTGGCATAATACAGAAGGAGCGCATGATGATGGTGTTGGTTGCCTTCAATCGACCGAAGTTTTGCGTTTATTCAAGGAACTGGGAATTGAAAATAAAAGGAGCATCCGTGTCATTTTATATATGGATGAGGAATTATACCAATCCGGAGGAAATGCTTACGCCGCTTATTCAAAAGAGAATGCCATAATGAATTATTTTGCCATCGAGTCAGATGCTGGTGGCTTTTCTCCACGTTTCTTTAGTATTGATGCAACAGATGTCATTTTGGCAAATATTACGGAATACGCTTATCTTTTAAAGCCCTATGGTATTGATGAAATAATTGCCGGCGGCAGCGGTGTTGATATTGGCCCTTTAAAAGAACTAGGTGTACCGTTATCGGGTTACCGTACTGACTGGCAGCGATATTTTGATATACATCACAGTGCCAACGATACGTTCGATCAGGTTAACTTCCGGGAAATGCAATTGGGTAGCGGTGCTATAGCAAGTTTGATTTTCTTAATTGATAAATATAATTTAGCTGATTAAGGAATGTTTAAATAATGAACTTGGAACCTTTAAATACAATTATGTTGAAATTAAATTTCTTACATAAGTTAATTTTGTAGTAATTCAAGTAGCGCTATAGCACTGTTGAATGAATCCTAAGCCGATTAAATAATAGATTTCAATTTGAATCGTTTTTATTTGTAGGAATTCATTATCTTGCTTTTGGTATTGATAGTCATTACTTTTGCTAAATAAAACAACAGGTCATGGAAAATTCAAATCTTTCAAATTCAACAGCTCCAAGAAACAGCAACTTATGGTTGTACATTTTATTAATTGTTCTGGCTGTAGGGATTATCGGGCTTTCTGTCTGGTTAATATCCGTAAAAAGAAACATGAGTGAATTACTTACCGAGAAAGAAATGCAGCGCATTGAACTGGTAAGTGAACTGGATTCTTTGATGTTTGAGCACTCGCAAATAAAGGAATCTTATGGCGATTTATCCGATTCGCTGGTAACTGTTGATAGTATTATCCAGGCTAATGCAGCTGAGATTAAACAGTTGCTAAATTACAAATGGGAATATTACAGTGTAAAAAAGAAACTGGATCGCCTGCAGGTAATTTCGCAAGGTTATGTGAGGAAAATGGATTCTATTGTTGTTGTCAACCAGGTTTTAACAGAAGAAAATCTTCAGATTAAGGAGGAAATACAACAGGAAAAACGTAAAAATCGTAACCTGGAACAGGACAAAGAAGAATTGGTTACTATTGTAGAAGAGGCCGCCGTTTTAAGCACGTATAATTTAAAAAGTACACCGGTGCATGTTAGAGGAGGGGGAAAAGAATCAGAAACAGATAAGGTAAAACGTGTTGACCGCATTAAAATCTGCTTCACGCTGGGTAAAAACTCCATTCTTGAACCTGGCATTAAAACCATACATGTGCGCATTGCACAACCCGATGAAGAGATTCTGGTAAAAGGCAGGGGAGAAGAATATACTTTTATACACCAGGGAGAGCTCATTCAGTATTCCATCATGGAAGATGTTGATTACCAAAATACAGCGCAGGAGGTGTGTATGTACTGGAATAAAAGAGCCTCAATTGAAATGCAAGCGGGTTTGTATAATGTAGACATCTTTCATGGCGACCACCTGATCGGCGAAACTACATTTACCCTTAAATAGTCGATTGGATTAAGGCTATTTTATATAAACCTTTGAAGTAAATACCTTACTGTCACTGATCACTTTGGCAATGAGGTAGCTGTTGCTGAGTTGAACAGGAATTTTCATCAGATTGGTTTGTTCAAGTGGCTGCGAAAGCACTTCCCTGCCATACATATCATATAAAACTACATACCCAGAGGTGGATATGTCCTCTTTTTTGATATATACATTTTTACCATATGAGTATATCTGAATTGATAAATCAGTTTGCTGATTGAAATCATCAAATTCAATACCTGTGGTGGTTTTGTTAAAGTGTACCCTGAAGCGGTTGGGATCATCATCTGCAAAAGCCACAAAGGTATAAATGGAATCGAAGATCCATGTTTTGTGTTTGATTGTACTTGAGTATCTTCTAAGGTGATATCCGTATCGGGTAAATAGGTGGCATCAATCATTATTGAATGCTCTCCATCGGCTGTAGTTTCAAAACCGATTTCTACAATACGTTCTTCATCGGGGTAAAGAGCGGGGAGGTGTTCCAGGCATTGATTTCGGTATTCTTTTGGATACATAAACACTAATTGTGTTATATGTATTTTTCATTTTAGTTGCATCCCAGCCATTATCAAATTCTTCTGTCCCATTTCATTAAAACTAATCCACATCTCATCATTATCCACATCATTTATTACTTTTATCAATACGAAGTCAGCTGGATAAGAAGACTATCTTCTTCATCATCTTGAGATTTATAATAAGTGGGAGAATAATATACTGATCTTGAATCAGCTGGAATTGTTAACTCGAAGGATTATTACCTATGGCCTGAATAAAAAAGCTTGTCCAGCTGGAATCACATTAAGATCACCTAATCCAGAAGAAGTCAACTCTTCCAGTTTCCATCAGGAATCCATCATTAGTTACTTTCCTCAGGAGCCCAGATCCAAACTGTTTCTTCAATATTATTATATGACCCAACTTCCCCTTGTCCAATCAATTGGAGACGGATATGGATTTCCTATCAAATTATAACCTCATTGATAGAAGGTTAGTAGGTGTATAAGAAAGATTGGCGTTGATGGTTCACTAAAATCTAAATTCTCACTTATTATTTCTCCCTCGAAATTTACTGTGATTCAATCCGTATATCATGATCTTTAACCCAAGTAGAAAACCTTTGTCCTATGGCATAGGTGTTGATGTGGGGACTAAATATTTCCATGAATCATCCTATTCATGATGTTCATATAAATAAACTTCCGGATCATGATCTTGAAATAAATTATCAGCAGTAGCATCGTTATTGGAGCACTTATTAAATGGGACATATCATCGTTTAAATAACGTTCAATGGTTGCCTGTGTAGTTCCAGAGCCTAATAGTAACATACCGTCCCCGCTTGCACTATTAAACCACTTGCCCCTGTATTATTTTCAATTTCACTACCGGTAACTAAAAAGTTATTTTGGAGCAACTGTTACAACTGCGCTGGATTGAATCTCCATGTTGTTCGTAGGAGGCTCTACCATCAATAACTGGATTATTTGAAGATTTTGGAATTATAATATTACATCCGGCGTCGGGTGGATAAGCTGGAATTCCTGTTACCAGTCATTCCAATTTGAAGTATTTGACCAATCAGATGAATTTCTACCTGTCCAGGTTAAGTCTTTATTATGCCAACCTGGAGTCATTTCACTAGCATATGCACTGGAATAATTACCCATTCGGAAGCTGTCCATATACTATTTGGGATTTAATATGTCTTTTTCTTGTGCTTTACTGTCATTATATTCCCAAAGCTTCATGTTCCATTGTTCATATTTCACCATAAATATCAATCAATAGTGCCTGTCTTATGATCACCACCATAAAACAATACGTAGGCGTCATCACCACTGCCAGTAAGATATCGGTGTTTTGATCAGGATCAAGATCGTATGTCGTCATTAAAAATCTGTTAGAATTATTGTTGCAACAACCCATGTTTCTCCTTTGGCTAGAATTATTCAAGTATCAATCTTTATAATTAGTCCATGTGCCTCCATTTGATATCTCATGATAAATACCAAATATTTTCACATAAATCAATAGGGTTGCGCCTGAATTATATAGTTCAACAAATTTTGCATTTGCTTGATCTTCCGGATTTGCAATTTCAGATATCATTAATTTCAAATTAACAGCACTGGCTGAACTCAATAATTGACAATTATTAAGTGACCCTGGAGTTTCAGTATCAGGATTATTCCAACTAAAATCGTTGTATTGAAGTCCTGTACCAGCCAAGTTGTAACGAATGACCAATAGGAGTCGATCTGGTTCAAATAACGCCAATATCTATTGATGTCATACCATATGGCTGGTCCATCAGTAGCAGTAAATGCACCTTCATAACTTAGAAATTGTCCTGAATAACATGTTCCTTGATAAACAAGTGCTAAGCCATCAGGAGCTACCATTTTGAATCCCATCAATTGGATAACATATGTGTAAAACGTATAATCTCCTTCAGTATCACCGATAGTAAAAGCATCTAATGTTATGTATCAGTAACTCATATATAGAACCCCCATTTCCATTATATAAATAAATTAAAAATCAGCTAAATCATAGCTTCCCGGATCTTCTATAACAACCTCAACAAATTCTCCTATATCTCGTCCTATATTATCATAATGAATCTCATTAATCCAGGCATTCTGTCCTAATGTTAAATTAACAATTGAAAAAATTAAGGTAATAAATACAAACAGTCGCTTCATAGTAATAGCATAACAATTATATGCTTTGTTTGTTTTTCCTGGAAGGTTGTGATTGAATGGCGCTTATTCAATTCGTTTTGCAAAGAAACAAAACTTCAGGTTATTGACAGCTAAATTGTTGAAAACTTAACGCATTGTTAATCTATTTAGAAGCCTTTTTAACTATCAATCCTATCTCAATAATCCCCGGTATTTCAAGCCTGGTCATTTTATTTTCGATTCGAACTTTGCAAATGCCCTCCTCATGCATGGTCAGTTTTTTTCGTATGGGGATTTCTATATCCCATAATTCACCCATACCATCCGCAAGCCAATTCCCTTGTTCATCTTTTAAATCAAAATGATAGTCGCCCGAACGCATTTCTCCTCCCGGTATATAAAAAGTGATATTTATGTCCAGATAATCATAAGGAAAATAGCTGTGATGTCTGATAATTAAATAAAAGTCCAATTCATCATTTTCTTTAACAGGAACTTCAAAGTTTTGAATATCGAAACGGTTCCAGCTTACATCATCAAATGCCCGGTATTCTTTAAATACTGTTCTGTTGCCACATGATGAAATGAGGAGAAAGACAAGTATGAAAGTCCCTATAAATTTTATTTGTCCATTCATTTTTAACATCTTTACAAAGATATTACTTTTACAGCATGGCAAAAAAATCGTCAAAGAAGTACTATGTAGTCTGGCGGGGGCTTAAACCCGGCATTTATCATAGCTGGGATGATGCCAAACAACAGGTGAGCGGTTATGTGGGCGCCGAATACAAATCGTTTACTTCCAAAGCGGATGCAGAGGAAGCATTTAGTAAGAATTACCTCGATTACAAAGGTAAAGCGACTACTTCTAAAAAAGTATTTTCGAAAAAAGAGTTGGAAGAAATCGGGGAGCCAATTTTGAACAGCCTGTCGGTGGATGCGGCTTGCTCAGGAAATCCCGGAACTTTGGAATACCGGGGTGTTTATACAGAAACAGAAACAGAAGTATTCAGAAGGGGACCTTATGAGGAAGGAACGGTAAATATTGGCGAGTTTCTGGCTATTGTGCTGGGATTGGCCTGGCAACAAAAGCACAAACTCAATATGCCGATCTACACGGATTCAAGAACGGCAATCAGTTGGGTGAAAAAGAAAAAAGTCAATACCAAGCTGAAAAAGAGCAAGAAAAATGAAAAGCTATTCTATGCAGTTGCGCAGGCACTGGAATGGCTTAAAAATAATAAAATCGAAGTAGAGATACTAAAATGGAGAACAGATGCCTGGGGGGAGATTAAGGCGGATTACGGCAGGAAATAATTAACTGTTTACTGGCTTCTTTCTGAATTTCTCATTCCAGATGACCCACAAAGCGAACATGGCTGCGTAAAAAAGAGGGCGGTAAATATAATCGTGGGCAAAATCGAAATACTGGGGGTAATAGAATAGCTGAACTGAAAGTCCGAATATCCGAAGCAGGTTTACCAGGTGCACAACAAACAGGCCCAAAGGAATATACCAAAGTTTCTTTTTCCATGGACCGGGATATAAAACCATTAAAACAATCCATTGAAGAAATTGCTTGAATCCTGAGCAGCTATGATTTATCCCAACATATCCACCGGCAATATAAATCGTTTGCTGCTGATCGTTGGTAGTAAACTCATAGGGAGTCAGGTGAGTTAGCAACCATATCGAATTTTGATACACCATATCCGTGAGCCAGGTACGCAATGCAAATACCTCATCATAAAGCGGCCAGAATTGCAACTGATATGCCCAAAAGCGGTACAAATAATGAAATCCAAATATCAGCACAACAAATACTGCCAACTCAACTAAAGGCCTAAGTATGGGGTTTTTGGTGATGGTCTTATGAATGATATTTATCAATACTTTCTCTTTTATTGAAATGGAGAAGAAGTGAAATGGCGAACAGGTGAATTGGCAAGGGAGCGAAAGGGCGAAAGGGCGCGGGTCGTTTTCATTATATTTATTTTTATACTGACCAGTTTCCTGGATTTCGAATCATGTTAATTATCATTGCAATAATGTGATCATATTTATCTGTCAAATCGAAGTGTAAGTCTTTATCGATATAATTACACGAAAGCGCATAATCCAACCAAACTTGCGTTTCTGCAGCTTCCCCTTCTGAATCCGATAATTTTGAAATAAAATGCTTGGGATACCTTCTTTTTCTGAAAGCTTCAGCAAGATTTCCTGATACGGATCTTGATGATCTTCTTATCTGGTCAGTTAAAGAATATGTTTCTTCTCTTGGAAAATGATTTTGTCATCTCGAATATTTCCATACCGGAAGAAAAAGATAATTGATAAACCTCAAGTTCCTTATGTGTTTTTATAATTTTCATTTAACAAGATCGTTCATTTTTCGTCATTTCACTCCCTCGCACTCTTCGCTATAATCGTTAATTAAAATCCAATATTGGCTCCAAACGAAAAGGTATTCGTCTTGCCGTGATAATATTCCGGTGTATACTGGTCAACATTACCTGTTGCATTTCCTGTTACGAAACTCATAAAAATGTATGTGTTGCTAATGATTTCATAGCGTGCATCTAACTGAATGGTCTGGTTTTCCCAGGTGATGTTTTCCAATGGGGGCAATTTATGCAAATCGCAGTCAGGATCATTTGCACAATCGGCATAATCATAATCATCGCCATGCTGGCCAATGGTATACGCCAGTTTCACCTGCAATCCCCTGATTGGTTTATACAATAACGCCAGGTAAATCTCCCGGCTGTTGTCCCTCAGATAGTGGCCCATATTATATCTGTTTGAGGTATAGGTTATCGTTTCAATTTTATGCTGATATACCACCGGGTTCGTCTGCGTATATTCTGCTATCAGCGATAAATTCCTTAATGGAAAATCACTGAGCCTGAATCCGGCCTTCCAGCTTAGCAGGTTATATTCATCACTTTCCCGGAAGTGATTAATGGAAAAATCGTCCATAAACAGATTGACATATAAATGCAGGTATTTGATGTTTCGGGAACTGATATTAAAAAACATCTGTGAATTTTGTCCGACCCCACCAGTGGTTGCGTTCAGGGTATGATCTACTGATTTATAGAAAAGAAACGGGATCATATAGGCTGCGTGTGGCCCTCCTAAATCGCTATAAACAATAGAGTTACCAAACGAAAATATCAAATTCCTGACTGGATAAAATGTAAACATATTGGCTGCCATATATTTCGGATAGAATACTTTTCGGTAAGTACCATTTGACCAGTATGAATTCAGGCTGTCAATTACTTCCGATACCAGCCAACCATGGTAGTAATCAAATTCGAACCACCTGACCGGTTTAATATGAAGTTTAATCATGGTAAAAGAAGGTGCCCTGCCCGACTGGATGTTGGTTCCATTGTAACCGGTTCCCCATTCAATATGATCTTTTACCAGTCCGAATGAACCCCAATTCCATGAAGCAACCATACCACCTCTTGCTTCACTGTAATCAATACCTTCATCGCCATAATTTTTAAAAGGAACACCGGGTTGCTCAACAAAATATTCAGGTGTTATCATTATCCGGCTCACATTATTGTCGCGTAAGCTCGAATAAAACCCAAAATTTTTGCCAATATAACCCCAAAACTCACCACCCCACCAGGTTTCTGTAAGTCCGCCATTTTCATTTGTACTATATTTAGCACCAATTATGGGTTGTAATGCCAATGTAAATAGTGAATCTTTATAAAATAAGCCCGGCGGATTTGCTGCCATTGCAAATTTTTTCTGCTTGTTATAAACAGTTGTTTTGCGATTGAAGTCAATAGGAGATGCAGCCTCTAATCCATATGCATTTAAATAAAATGCAAGTTCTTTTTTCTGCCGCTTGCTTAACAATTGATCATTTTCATCCGATTTCTCTGAAATAAGCTCGAGTTTTTCCCGGATTGTTTTTCTCGGGTATGGTTTGATGATGGAATTCAGTTCAATGATCTTTAGTCCGGCCATTTCATCGAGATAATCATAAATGTTCGTATTGGATATATGCTCATAAACAACCTGTGCCTGCATTGCAAATGCAAGGAATATGATCTGAATTATAGTAAGGATTTGTTTCATTTCGTTTTTCTTAAATTGATGGCTAGTCGTTCATTATTTGCTTCTTGCTCCTTTGAACAGGATATTTCTAAAGGCCATAAAAAAGTACCTGATATCTGTACTTATTGGATGCCTTTGATACGCTTCGAGGTATGCCATTTCTGATGCCTGTATCTCTGCCAGCGTTTTTGGCATATCTGCATAAAACGGTGGGATTAATCCTGGTTTGGTTTTTGAACGTTTTTCTTTCAGCGTATCCGAATAGAGTTCAAAATACTGTTTACTCAATGGCCTCACACCAACGAGTTTCATATCACCAGCTATAAGATTGACAAACATGGGTGTTTCATCAAGCCAGAATTTTCTGAAAATTTTTCCTGAAGTTGTTACACGAAAATCATTCTTAAACTTTCCTCCTTCCTGTAAATTGTATTTTTGATAGATATAATCCTGTAAATATTCAGAATATGCATGCATGGTGCGCAGCTTATATACTTTGAACATCCTGCCATTTTTCCCATATCGTTTCAGGCTGATCAAGGGTCCATAGGTAGGATTACTGTCGTAGTCAGGTTCTTTTACTTTTCTTACCACAAAAAAGAGCTCATCATCAATGTATCTTTCTTCAACCATTTCAAATCCACATGAATAAAGGCGTCCTAATATTTCAGCATGAGGAATGGCACGTTCGTAGCCCAGCGTGATAAAAAAGTAAATATGTTTTGTAAAAGGCAATTTAGGAATGATGCGGGTAAAGAAGACATCGAATGAATAGGCAATCCAGTTAAAGGGAAATATATACCGGCCAAGCATTCTTTTCTTACGAATATCTTTGGTTTCAACACAGCCAATATACAATCCTCCATAAGGCATCCTTTCGTTGATGGTTTCAAAAAATTTATTCACACGGCGGATATCATTAGTCCGGTGTAAATTGACCATCTTGTTGAAATAGCCATCTGCCAGGGTTTCGACATTGGCAATTTTGGTAGTGTTGAACACAGTTGCATGTGGGTCGCCCACATCCACAAAACGATTCAAAAATTTATACGTTCTTTTACTTTTTGTTTCTACTACAAAGTTTCGTTGCGCCAGTCTCTTTTCTCTTGTTTTTTCACGGTCAAATTTTTCATGTGTAAAAGGAGGAAAAACTTTGGATTTAGCTTCAACTTTTTGGATGGTTTTATCTGATAGCGGTTGTGCAAACTTATAAGCAGCAAAAATATAACCGATGAACAATTCCAGCAAAGTAGACAGTATAATTGTTCCGAAAACAATTAACCTCGAATAACTGAACAGATTATTGAAATAGATAAGTGATAAAATAATACCAACTATTGTGATATTTGATATGAAGGTATAAACATAAATGTCCTTAGGCTTTTTAATTTTGGTTAGATGATATTTCCCAATAATAGCCGATACGATGATCCAAACTACCAAAAAGATGATGAAAGGCTGAATATATTCAGGCAGATATTTTGCTTTAGATGCTGGTTTAATCCAGATAAATACCAGGAAGCTGGTCGTAATGATCATTACATCAACTATAATGTATAACAACTGAAACCTGCGGTTTCTTTTTTGTCTTAGCTCCTGCTTATCAAGTAATAGATCGTTCACGACTTATACTTTATTAAATAGTCTTAATATATTGTATGACGTCTCGGTAATCATATACAGCCATCTGTTATTTATTTTACTGAATCTGCCGGGATTGGTTGTATTTTTTCCGAAATGAAGTTTAAAATCACGAACTCCATAAGGCTTTAAAGGTGTTCCCAGACCCATAAAATCAAAATGCTCCAGTTTATTTTCGAAGGCGTATTCAATGGGTGCCCATGTAGCCAGCACACTCGGATAATTCTTTTTGTACAATGCGTCCAATCCAAAAACATACCACTCATAAATATTTTTCCCGGTTGTGACCGGAGAAAGCACACCTCCAATGATATTATCATTAAATAGTATCAATCGAATGATACCTAATTTCCCAATCCTGCTCATTTCATAGAATTGCTCAAAAAAGGATTGATCCGGCAAAGGCTTCCGAACTTTGTTTTGGTATATTTCCTTTAACAATTCGTAAAACACCTGCACTTCAATAAGATTTTCCGGAGAGCGAATGATACTGCCTTGAGCTAATCCATTCTTGATTTGTCGCAACTTAGTTTTGCTGATATCTTTTTCTGTGGCAACCCGATCTTTAGTGCTTACCAGTAAATTCAAGCGATCGCTAAAATGATAACCGTTCAATTCAAAAACCTTGACTGATTCTTGTGACCATTCAATAAAATTTCTGAATTGAATATAAACTGACTTTTTCCCTAAGCGTTTCAGAAAGTTTGTTTAGCAATGAAGCCAGAACCTTGCTTCTTTCCTCATAATTTTCGTCCAGCAATGGTCCGCCATAAATAATAGTCCGCGAAGACAGTTTTCCTTTCCATCCGCCATATTCTTTGATGACCACTGCTAGTAAAATACCCAGCAGATTATCTTTTTCATCCTTGACAAGGAAAATATGAGGCGTATAATGTTTTACTTTTTGATAGAAGTCGAACATATCAGGTGATTGAAATATAGTACCATCCTGATGATTGGTAACAAATTCATCCCAAAGAGTTCGGTCTTTTTTAGTGATATGATTATACTGAATTCGCAAACTTTAATTTTGAGTGCCTGTTTTTACCATAATCCATTTTACCTGGTTTTTCAGGTTTTGCCAGATCAGTTCCCTGGCCCATAAATACTTGCTGTCAGTCCAGCGTTGCGGATGGAAAGTGATTAATAACTTATCTGGTAATTTGCCTTCAGACATTAAGTTAATCAGATCCTTAGTATGTTTTATTCCATCAATAGCAATACCATCTTTCACTTTATCTCTGATAATAAATTTGTAGCCATTCCATCTTCTTCCAGTATCTGTCAGGTAGCCAACTTCAGAATAATCCACATCAAAATAGGGTTCCCCAATAATCCCAAAATCACTATAATCATACTTCTCCCAAAGCCTGCGGTTGTCGTATTTTGACCAGGGTGAACCGTCCATCGAAATGGTTTTTATTTCCGTGATGTTTCTTAGCTTCTTTAAATTTCTCTCAAATCGAATGATGGCTTTTTCAAAATTTCCACGACATTTACTAAGGTCATCATAATGATATCCGGTTTCATGTCCTAGTTTGGCTATTTTTCTGATAACATCAGCATTGTAATATTTAGTCATCCTGAAAAAATAAGTGCCGCTAATCCCCAATTGTTTCTGAATCTCCGCGAATCTCAAAGCATGCTCATAATGTTTCTCCACATCATGGCGGAGGATCACAAATTTTTCAAGTTTCTTATTTTTAAGATAATCACTGAAAGTGATAAATTTATAGCCCTGTGCTTTTAGACCATCAAAAAGTCGATGTAATATTGCCGGTTTAAAATCTGTTGTCAGCATTCTCAGATTTAATATTGAAATTTTTCATCGTAAGCCTGCTAATTAATGCCCTCAAGCCGGGCAGGCTCTTACATTTAGCCTAATCATCATTCGTTAATCTATATTCATAATTCAAATACGCTTTATGAGTTTTATCATTTTGATGCATCTAAAATAGCTTGTAAGCATCTTTCAGCGGTATGTCCGTCCCATAATTCAGGTCGTTGTGGTTTTACATCCAACGCTATTGTTTCATGATAGGCCTCTCTGATCTTTTCAATTTCATTTCCTACCAGCACGCTGGCGCCACCGTATTCACGAAGGGTTATGGGCCGTTCTGTATTCCACCTCAGAGTTAGGCAAGGGGTTCCTAAAATGGTGCATTCTTCCTGAAGGCCACCACTATCTGTCAGCATGATGCTGGCTCCCATATTTAATCTAAGCATGGGATGATAGCCCAGGGGTTTAAGTAATGCTACATTTGGATGATTAATAACCTTATCCCAGAGTTGAAATTCTTTTAACTGCTTTTCAGCTCTGGGGTGCATGGGCCATATCAAAGGTTGATCTTTGGCAACTTCATTTAACAGAAAATCAATCAGAGGTTCCAGCACTTCTTTATGGTCTACATTGGATGGGCGGTGCATGGTCATCAATGCATATGAATCGACTGGCTTTTTGTAAATCCGGTTCATGGCATTGTCCCTCAGGATATCTTCAAAGGATAATGCTGCGGCAATGTCTTTGTTGGCTTCCAAAGTATCGATCATGATGTTGCCCACAAATTTGATCTTTGATTCGTCAATACCTTCTTTCCTCAGGTTTTCTGATGACATTTGATCAGGTGTTAACAGCAGATCCGAAAGACGGTCGGTGACCAGGCGGTTGATCTCCTCAGGCATTCGCATATCTCCTGAACGCAAACCCGCTTCAATATGACACACTTTAATATGTTCCTTTTTAGCAGTGACAGAACAAGCCAGCGTGGCATTTACATCACCTACAACTACCACCCAATCGGGTTTCAACACTTTCAACAATTTTTCGAAAGTGATCATGGTATTTCCAACCTGCTCCGCATGGGTCCCTGATCCAATATGCAGGTTCACATCTGCATCCGGGATATTGAGTGCACTAAAAAATGACTGGCTCAGGCTGCTATCGTAATGCTGGCCTGTATGTACCAGCACGTGCCTGATCTTTTCTTTAGCTGTTTTATTATATTCTTCGATCGCCCTGTTAAAGGGTGCGATCTTCATGAAGTTGGGACGTGCTCCGACAACGGAAACTATTTTCATGTTTAAATGGGTTTGAGGTATAGGGTTTGAGGTATAAGGTTTTGGGTATGGGGTGTTAGGGATAAGGTTTTGAGGGTTTATTATTAATGCTCTTTTCTGTAACTGATTAGCTTAGATAATTTAGAAGAAATCTGAGTGCATAAATCTAATATTTCATCAAGTTTTTCCTTTTTTATGTATCCTATTTCAAATGCAATTTCTGCCTGGGATTGTACTTCGGCAGATGATCCTTTTGCTATATAGAAATATCTAATGCTCATTTTATTTGATCCTGATTCTTCTCCTTCTGCAATATTACTTGAGATACTGACAGCAGCTTTTCTTATTTGATCTCTTAGTCCAAAATCCTTTGAAAAATCATTTTCATTTGTAACTTGATAAATTAAGATTGCAAGCTTTTTGGCTATTTGCCAAATTTCCAATTTCCTAAATTCACCCATATTGCCATTTTTTTAACAACCAGTTTGACCGTATACCCATTACCAAAAACCTATTATTTATTTTCATTCAGATAATCTAGTTTTAATTTCACCACATTTCAATACTATATGGGTATTGACCAATAAACCAAGTCAGAAATTGGGCTACATCCATTTTATCTTCCAGCATTTCCAGTCGTCTGAACTTCATCTCATCTCTCAACTGTTCATTTTGTGCCATTTCCTCCACCTTTTGCAAGAACTTATCCACTTTCACTGGTTTTGATACCCATGCCCAATTTGTATTTGTTTTCCAACTCATTCAGGTAACCAATTCTCCCACAAAATCATTGAATCGGATAAAAGGGGTTCCCAACACACCGGCTTCGGCAGCCATGGTCTGGCTGTCGCCAATATACAGGCTGGCGAAGGCCATTACATGATGCATGTGGATGGGATTGACGGCAATACGGTATTGTTCCAGTTCAGGGATCAGCTCACGTTCGGAGGTGATCAATATTCTTCCATGTGACTTTAATATTTCAATAATCTCCAAAGCTATTTCATTGTTGATGCCTTTGATACCTTTATCATGGTGGGCTCCCAGTTTGGCAAACCGTAAAATATAATAGGGACTACTGGTTGAAATATAGGCATCCGCAATTTCCCTGTCGGGCTGAAAATGATTGGGGTGCAGGTAGGCCAGCTCGTGGTAACCTGATAGTGAACGCTTTTATGCTCCCATTTGCCATTGTTGCAAGGGTCGGGAGAAAGGATGACGCTGGCAAATGGATAGGCCATTTTGCTGTAAAAGGGCACGATATGGGCATCGTCCTCATTCACATTGATGGATGGTATGCCCAGTAAGTTTACCCACATGGCTTATCGCTACCGAAGTACCTACCAACAGATCGGGTTTGTGTTTTTTAACGAACTTCCACATTCTTACATCCTGCTTGATCTGTCCAATAGCCAGGCCAATCATTGAATCTTTTCTTCCTTCGGGTAATATGTTGAAATAGTCCATCTTCTCCTGTTCCAGCAGGTCCTCCAGCACATCCTTTTTCTTGATCAGGATAAAAATCTCGTTCCCAGCATTTTTAAGATTGCTGATCGTGATTTTAAATAAATGGAAATGGGCCGGGTGACCTAGATGAAATAGAATCTTCATTTTTTAATTAAGAAATATTAAAACTTTCTTTAAAGGCAAATACTCCAATATTTTTAGAAATTCTATTTAAATATCAATTTCTATTTCTTTTATTTTGAATGTCGAACACCGAATTAAGATTAACGATTTTTGATTTAACTTTATTAAAATTTACTTAGTCGTTATTTCTTCTGCGCTGTTTCAATACTCTTCACAAAAATTGCTATTAATTCATTGTTCTCATTGATAGCCTTGATTATTTTTTCTTCCGTTTTAAATAATTTACTTCTATGAATAATCTTCATGCAAATGAAAGTTTCTCTTAATTCCTTTAGAATTATTTTCATTTTGTGAATAAAGTCCCTTTTCGATTCGGCACTTTGTGCTTCTCCATA
The DNA here is from genome assembly GCA_963776205.1 of Marinilabiliales bacterium. GTDB lineage: Bacteria > Bacteroidota > Bacteroidia > Bacteroidales > F082 > UBA4459. The sequence goes on along the minus strand of CAVZLR010000008.1, from coordinate 2,092 downwards.
ATTCAATGAAACTGAAGTACCTGAACGAACCAATTGCCCTGATAAATGATTTCCAGATTTTGAACTGGGCATTTCATTTACTATTTCAATTATAAAAACTGAAAATTCAATTAATCTTTCTTCTAAATCATATTTATTCATTATTAACTTCTTAAATCTGCGTTCGTTAATCGATATTCGAAATTCTTTTAATGCTTTAATTATTATCCGAAAACAATATCGTGACTAAAGCCAGAAACATCCATGCCTGGTTCCAGCGCATATAGGATATTTTGTTTTTATAGTATTTATGGTTTTGGTAATAGAAATGGCCGTCTTTTCCCTGCATATTTCTGATCGTCCATTCAGCAATCGTCTTGGAGAAATGATGGATATGCTTCGTTATCACCTGCTAATTTGCTGAAGGTAATGATGCCCTGGCTTTGGTTATGGATCTCTACCGGGTATGCTTTTGGATAACGCCATAAAGATCTGCCATCAGGAAAGAATTGATTGTTTTGATAAAATTCCAGTCCCTTTTTAATAGCCTGTTCCCATGTCAGGATTTTCAATCTGCAACAATTTTTTAATTTCAAAAATGCTTTCCAGCACATAGCCCTGGTGGAAGTCGATTTGTTCCCGTTCTTTGCTGGTTTTCAAATCGACACTATAGTTCCACCTGCCATCTTCTTTTTGCCGCGATACCACCCAGTTGACTGCCTCTATGGCGATATCTTTTAATTCCTTATCGGGTTTGATGGCATGAACACGTGCCAGGGTTTCTGCGGCCAACAGGCTGGCATTATAACATAGGTCAGTAGCAACAGGGGTATAACTGAAACATACCCCTTCATCAAAGCTTGTAACGGGCAGTTCGGTAAGCACGAAATTGCCTGCTTCATTGAGCAGTTCAAATACCTCATCGCTTTTTGTGATTTGGTAATATTCATAAAGTCCCCTGGCGACAAATCCTGTTACCACTGCTGAAGGAACATATTTATCGAGGTATTTCTCACGGCTGGCCCAGGGGAAATTGTATCCCCAACCCTTACCGCAATAGCCTTTGGAATAATTGTCTTTAAGCCAGTTGAAAAAATAGGTTGCCTGGTCCAGGTAGGCCTGATCATTGGTTTTCTGATACAACATGGAGTAGGCTTGCAGGAATAAGCCGAAAGCTTTGGGGTTGATCTCCTTTTTAATGCCTATGAGCGGCCGTACATTTACCGGATTCCTTTTCTGGAACTGGATGGCCAAAACCGGTCCCCATTTCCCAAACCAATGAAAGGGTTTCCATGAGTTGAGGGTATCGTAAGGATCGTAGCCTTTATAATTTTCCTTTCGGATGTAGGCTTCCAGTTTGTTGAATGATTGTTGGATCATATTTTTTCTGCGCTGCCCCTACCAACCTTCGTTTAGCTCTGAGGTGCCTTTGCGATAGCTTGCAGGGTGGCGCACCGTGAGAGTCGTAGAGTACAGAAGAGCTTTCTCTAAGTTGTCCCGACTCTTTGTACTTAATGGGCTCAACCATTTCCTGAGGAGATTCTTCATTCTGCTTCGCTCCATTCAGAATGACAATTGTTGTTTTTTTGTCATACTGAACGATAGTGAAGTATCTCCTCTTAGATTGTTTAACTTAAAAATCATTGGAAACTTCCTCATTCAAAAATCTCCATTCTGGATTAAACGAATTAATAAGTGTTTCTTTTCTTTTTCTTGTCCAACCCTTAATCTGCTTTTCTCTTTTAATTGCATCTTCAATAAATTCAAAGTGTTCGTAATAGATCAAAAAATAAGCATTGTATCTGCCAGCATAACTCCTTTTACCATACTTCGATTCTTCTTCATGTTCAACTAATCTGTTTGGTAAATCATTTGTGACACCAGTGTAAAGTACTCTTTTGATTTGTTTGTTGTTATGTAAACAAAGTAGTTATGTGTTCCTATTGGCTTCATTAATTCAGAGGAGATTCTTCATTTCGCTTCGCTCCATTCAGAATGACAATTCTCTTTTTTTGTCATCCTGAGTGACAACGAAGCCTGCCTGACGGCTAGGCAGGGATCTCCTGCTTACTTCAGAGGAGATTCTTCACGTCACTCCGTTTCGTTCAGAATG
>CAVZLR010000007.1:0-68997 GCA_963776205.1 Marinilabiliales bacterium | reverse complement strand
TAGATATCTTTTCGCTGTATATCGTAGAGCAACGAATCGGCCATCAAATTTAATTCGACAATCTGATTTCTTTCATTTATATCCGGATAACCCGGTATATATTCCCTTATTCCGGTGTTAGCAATTATAATAAAGGTTATGGAAATCATAATGATTGAAATGCTAATCAGGAAAATCAAAATATTGAGTATGGTTAAGCGCATGGTAAAACGTTCCTCAAATGTTTGATCGTCTAATATTACAAGCCGAAACCGATTTCTCAGTTTTTTAAACCAATGTTCTTTTTTTGTGCGTTTACCCATAAAACAAGTGTTTGAGTTTCAAATGTACTAAGAAAGAAAAAGGACTTCCTGAATCAGCCTCCTATTTCTTAATTTTTAGCAAAGCAATGATTTCGTAAGCTGTAAATAAAACGTAGTAGATAAAAAATGTTATGGTAAAAGGTATGGCGTCTTGCCGATACATAAAAACATATACTGCAATAATAGCAATATATAAAAACAGCTTACCGAAGTTCAGTAACATATAAGTATTAATAAAACGGTTCGGCCGGTTTTGGATGGCTTGAGATAATTTGGCGAGCAATAGAAAGTTAACAGCATACATAAATGCAATGAGATACAGGTAAACCGGTGTATATCTACCCCCGGTAAACCATAATAAAAAGCAACGCTTAAAAGTGTAATTATTAGCGTATAAATTGTAAGCCCTTTAGCAAACTGCAGAAATAATTTGTTCATGATTTTTTATTAAACAAGTCTCTTAGTCCCAGTATAAGGGCAGCTACAACCCCTAACATAGTAAGTGCTACAGTAAAAACAGGAAAGTTCCATTCCAGCCAATTATCCAGCGCCTTACCTCCAAATGCACACCCAACAATAATAACGATCATCTGTATAGCCAGGGTAGAGTATTTGGCATAAAATTTTAAAGGGCTATCCTTTTGATCTTTCCCCACCTGTAGTAGTTATTTTTAACTGTTTATCAGTCTTTTCTGTGAGTGCTGTCATTTGGCATGAACCTGAGAAAAGAGCACCAGATTCAATTGAGATCTTCTTGGTCACAATATCTCCTGATAGTTTTGAGGAGGCTCTTAAAATGGTTAATTCGCCTACATCAAGTTTTGCCTTTACATTTCCTGAAATATCAGCGTTTAAACACAGAATTTGACCTTCAACGCTTCCTGTTTCGCCAACAACAATTTTTCCTTTTGCTTTAACAGTTCCAACCACGGCACCTTCAATCCTGAAATCACCATCAGATTCAATGTCTCCTTTAATTTTGGTGCCAGTCGCGATGATATTCCGTGCCTGGTTTTCTGGACTTCCGTTTTTCACTTTTTTCAAGATTTAAAATTTAATTATTATGGATTATTGTTGCTTTAAATAGTATTCATTAAAAAAGAGTAAATAGCCTTCAACATCTTTTTCTTTGTAAAATACTGGATAATTTCCAATGGATATGGTAACTATGTCATAATCTTTGGTGTTAATACCTGAAAAAACATAATCATCACCTGAAAGCGCCAAATAAAATTTGTGAGCCTCGTCTTTATTTTCAAAATTTCCAATGGATATAATGGTTCTTTTATTGTCTAGCATCAGGCTTTTTATCCGCACATTAAGTAAGTCAAAAGATTTCTTTTTAAAATCTGATAAACGTATTTTCAGCGGATCAACTTCAATATTGTCAGAATTAACAATGATCATCACTAAATGCATTGCATGCTTATCGAAAGTATAGATATCAGGGATAGCCATTATTGTATCATTCGACTTATTTCCAATGGCTATTGGATCGCCAAGACCATATTCAACATTTAGCATGTTTAAAATTGATTGCGCCATAGGTGCTACCGAGCTATTTGGGTACAATACCAATAATTCGTTTAAAGATGCATAAAGTGTATCAGGCACATCAACTTTGCCTAAAGAGATTGCTCTTAGATACATAAATTTGGGAATCAGGGCGGTGTCTTCAGGAAATTCTTCTATGCTGCTGTTGGCATAAGAAATAACCCTGAAATATTGTTCTCTTGTAAAAGCTTTGTATGTTTTTTCATAAGATGCCAGTGCCCGATTTTTTCCCTCATTTAATTTATTGAAATAATCAGGATCAGAAATAACTTTTGCATAATCACTGTCAGGAAAATTGCTGATAATCAAACCCCTGTAATAATTTGATTTATCCTTTTCTCCGCTTTCGCTGAATATTTTATACAATGCATACCAGGCTTCCAGTTTATAGGGATTATCCGGATATTTTTCCAGTAGTGTCTGATAGGTTTCAAGGGCGTTTGTTGTATCTCTCAAATCTTCCATGTAAAGAAATCCTAATTGTTTATAGGATGTCATGATTTGTTCATTAGCAAGTTGCTTTTGCTCATCAGTAAATGGAATATCTATCAGGTAGTAGTCCCTGTTTTCAGGATTTGATGCCGGATCAGCTGCAATTGAATCATTTAAGTCAAGATTATCTTCATCGGTTAAATCATCTTCAAATGCCTGCATTACAAGCCTTTTGTCGCTTAACCTCCAGTTATCCTCCAGTTTCCGGGTCCCCCATTTTTTAATAAACTCGGAATATCCGTAACTCATAGCGGCCGTATTATAAAAATACCATTTTCCGGTTTGAAGGTTTGGATTACGACTTTGTTGTCCTACATCAATGAATTGAATACCGCCTTCATCACCGTATTGTTCTTCCCTTTGTTTTTCAGCCTGCTTTTGAGCAATTAAACGATCGATAATTGAATACAGAGCATTTGTATCAAGGGTGGATAAGTATAACAGGCTATCCTGTTCACTTATGGTTGATGACAACCGAACCATTTCTGTTAAAACAGTTGCTTTGTTTTTTATTGACTCATAATCAGGATATTCTTCGGGTAAAAAACTAACCGCCGTATCGTAATAAGCTTCTGCGAGTTGGTATTTATTTTTCGCAAAGTAAATATCAGCAAGTTTTAAAGATGATTCAGTTCGCTGGAAATTATTAGTGGTGCTACTGCTAACGGATTTTGCCAGGTATTCAATTCCCAGCATTTCATTATTATCTTTTAAAGCAACATCAGCTAAAGCATAATAAATCTGATCAAGAAAATCCCTGTTTTTAGAATCTTTAACCATTTTATGCAAAAGCTTGTTAATGTTCCTGCTATCGCCTACTCCATCATCGTAGCATTGCGCCAGGTTCATTCGGGCCTCGAAGGCCATACGATACTCCGGATTCCGACTGATGACTTTGTTATAGTAGACCGAAGCTGTTTCAAAATCACCATCCATTTGGTTAATTTGTCCCAGGATGAAATTAACACGGGTTATCAGGTCCCGATCATTACCAATTTCCAGTGCTCTTTCAAGAAACGAATATGCAGCATCATAATTTTCCTGTGCGATATAGAAGTCGGCGATTACAAAGGGTAATTCCTGTTCAACTGTATGTGAGAATTTCTCGTTATCCCTTTTACTTTGCAAATAATTAATAGCAGCTTCGGCTTTTTCAAAACGCTCAGTTTCTATGAATGTTTTAGCCAGCCATAAATAACCTTCATATTGAATGGGACTGTTTACATATTCTTTTGAAACATAATCGAAAACACGTCGGGCGCTGGTATAATCCTGTTTATAAAAATGTGCTTTTCCCATCATCAGGTAGCTCACTTTCACCCACTTAACATACTCTTTACCGCCGAAATACATGGAGTGGCGCTGTATCCCTATTGAAGCTTTTTTGATGGAACGATCCATTTGCGAATTCAGTGATTGCGCTTCCTGTAAAGTACCATAATCGTATACCCGTAAAATGTCGTTGTAATTATTATTTACACTTTGCTCCAGGGTTGTAGCCCCTTCATAAAGGCTGTTCTTTCCATTCCAGAAAACATTGTAATGACAGGTTACATTGTGGTAGGCACGGCGTGTCCAGGTGTTCTTTTTAGTTGAACAGGAGGATATAAATAGAATACTGATAATGGCTGCTAAAAACAGGAGTTTTGTATGTAATCGAATCAGCTTCAAATGTTTTTTTCTTAATAACTTAAAATCCTGTAAATTATTACGTAAACCTCGGTTTGAGCTTGCAAAAATACACAGACTTTAACGAAAAATACGAGTATAGCTCAAATAATATGGTTTTTATTATGGTTTAATGCGGTTGAAAAGCCCGCTACTGGCATCTTCCAGCAGGTCAATGACCAGCTCGAATCCTTGATCACCGCCATAATATGGGTCAGGTACATAGCTATAATCAAATGCTGAGGAAAAGTCAGTCATTAGAGATAGTTTTTTTTCATCTTCCTTGCTGCGGGCCATTTTTTGCAGGTCATGCAAGTTGTCTCGATCCATAGCAATGATGACATCGAAATGATCGAAATCGGCACCCGGATTAAATTTTCTTGATAAGGACGTTAATTTATAACCACGTTTTGAAGCATGCCTTCTCATCCGGGCATCAGCAGGCTCACCCTGGTGGTAACCGGAAGTACCGGCAGAGTCGATTTCAAATATATCTTCGAGACCTTTTTTTTCGACAAAACCCCTGAATATGGCTTCGGCGCTGGGTGAGCGGCAGATATTGCCCAGGCAAACAAACAAGACTTTGATCTTTTTACTCATAGCGGATCATTTTCTATTCTTGCGAAATAATACCTCCGGTAAGTCTCAATAACTCCGTTTGGCTATCAAATAAGTCATAAATTGCATTCAATTTGCGTGAAGAAGCATTCAAAAAGATCAATTGAACATCCCGGAAATTGAATGAATTGATGGTTCCGTTCTTATATTTTTCTGACGCAATTTCCATGTTTAATTCAGCGCTTTCAAGGTTCACATTGGCCACCTCTAAAAGTTGTTTCCTGATGCTATAAAGTTCAAATTGGTTGACAAGTAAATTAGCCAAAGTTTGTTCGAGTTGCATAATTTCAAGGGTGCCAATTTGTTCGTTGATCTTTGCCGTTTGGATGGCCCTTCTTGTGTTTCCACCATTGAACAAATTAAAACTCAAAGTGAAATTGCCGTAGTAATCATAGAGATATGTATTGGCTTCATTTTTCTCCCAATCGTACCAGCCTTGTGTATAATCGGTACCAGCCCGCAAAGAAAGAGAAGGCCACAAATCGCTTTTGGCAATGCCAATATTCTTTTTCAGAATCTCATGGTTTATATACTGGTTTTTGAGGTTGGTATTATTCTCAAGGGCTTTTGACATCAATTCATTCAGGTTGTAATTTTGCGTGTTCACCATAAAGCTATCCACCAGCATAAATTGCACTTCCGGGGGTTCGCCTAATAATAGATTTAACCTGAGAAAAGCATTTTTAACATTCAATTCCTGCAGTAAGTAATTGGTTGAATCGCTGTAAAACGAATTTTTAGCCTGCAATACTTCAAAAGTAACCGATGTGCCAATATCTTTGCGCATCATTTCGTAATCATACCGGTCGCCCGACAAGTCTTTAACGCCTCGCAAAACTTTCAGCCGCTCCTGTTCAAGTAGCGCATAATAGTATCCAAGTATAATGGCCTGAAGTGTATTTTCAACAACTATTGTTGAATACCCCTGTGAATATTGTTCCAGCAAATCCAGCTTTTGCTTGTTAATATTCACGAAAAAACCGTCAAATAAAAGCCATCTTAACTCAACATATGGTGTTAACGAATTGGTATATTGATCACCACGTACATAACTGAGCGAAGCAGTGTCATAACTAGGGGTATTATCGTAACGGTTGAGGCTGTTGACACCTATATTAATTGAAGGCCACCTGCCGGCAGCGCCTTGTGTATTATTTAACCTGGCTATATTATATTCCTGTTCTGATATCCGGATCTGGAAATTGTTTTCCAGGCCTTTCAGAATGGCATCTTCCAGTGTTAATGGTTCCTGTCCGACAACAGAGGCGCTCTGAAGGATCAGCAAAAGAAACAGGAGTATTTTAAAGTCTTTCATTGTTCAATGCAATTGAATTTTATTTAATCGATAGTTCTCTTACTGTGGATAAGAGCAATTTCAACACTTTCCCTTGTTGGTACTTCAGATAGCTTTGCTTTAATTTTGGGAGGTACCTGACGTTTCGGATCACCTTTTAGTACCCAAAGATTGACCTTGTTGATCATATAACGCGAATATCTTTTTGCATCATTGAGGGCGAGAATGATCACCGGGAAGAAAATGAGTATAAATCCTGTTCCTACAAATACTCCATAAGCCAGTGCAACTGCCATTGGTTTCAGGAACTGGGCTTGGAAACTCTTTTCAAAGATGATAGGATAAAGCCCAACGGTTGTTGTAATAGTGGTCAGAACGATAGCCCTGAAGCGCGCCAAACCCGTTTGATAGACCGCATCTTTAACTTTCACCCCTTCCAGTAATAGCGAATTATATTTCGATAAAAAGACCACAGCATCGTTGATAATAACACCAGAAAGCGCCAGCATGCCCCAGATACTAAGTAATGAAACCTGCACGCCTTCAATACCATGTCCCCAAATGGCTCCAAGCCAGGCCAGGGGTATCATGGCAATAATGATCATGCCCTGACCAAAGGATTTAAAATGCATGATAATGATCAGGAACATAAGCAGGAAAGCAGGAAGGAAAAATTTCCTGATTTGTTCCATTGTTTCATTGCTATCTTTTTTCTGCCCCAGGTAGGCAACATCCACATCCGGGTATTTGGCCAGCAGTTCGGGTACAATTTTATTTTCAATTTTTTCCTGAATCGGAATAGTAGGTGTATCGTAGCTCACCACGTTGGCATCTACCCTGATCTCGCGGGCACCGTTATAGTGTTTGATACTTACTGGTCCGCGTTGTACCGTATACGTAGCCAGTTCTGAAAGTGGATATTCTCCCATCGGGGTTTTTATGCGCATGGCTTCCAGTTGACCCACATTAATCCGGTCGCTTTTTGGGTACCTTACCCAAACTCTTAATTCGTCTTTTCCATGCTGTAGCCGTTGTGCCTGTCCACCAAAAAAACCCTGTCGAACCTGTGAAGTAAGGGTTAATTGCGAGAATCCCAGGAAATAGGCGAGTGGCTTCAGTTTTAACCTGACTTCGCGCATGCCAGCAGGATTCACGTCGGCAATATTATTCAAATCTTCAATCTGTTTCAGGCTTTGTATCAGGTCTTCTTTTGCTGCATTTAGTGATTTTTCATTTTTACCCAGTAAACTTACCGAAATAGGAGTGCCAAATGTAGCCCTGCCCTGAATGGTCAGTTTGTCAACTTCGGGTAATTCGCCTACTTTGGCTAGTACACTGTCAACAATTTCAAAACTGGAAGTACCACTGTCCTCCAGGTCGCGCAGCATCACAAAAATATTACCGGCATGAGATCCTCTTTCCTGTCCGCTGAACGCGTTTCCGGTGGAAAGTGAGGTGTAACTTACAAAATCAACACTATCATTAAATCTTTCCATAAAATCATCATTCACCTCCCAGATGGCATTGTCGACACGTTGCAGGTAATCCAGCGTTTGTGCTTCGCCTGAGCCGGGTTTAAATGCCAGGTCCACATTGAATTGGTCAAAAGGAATGGCTGGAAAAAAGGTTGCTTTGATAAAATCTCCCCTGAATAGTCCGGCTGTGATGATGATGAGAAAAATGGGTGAAAAAATGAACACGTATTTCCATTTAATCACAAATTTCAAAGTAGTCCCATACAGGTTGATCTTCATAAAGTCAAGGATCTTATCAAGCAGATCACGGATCTTTTTACCTGTGTTCTGTCGCACATTCCTGCGTAATACCCAACTGCTGCCAAGGTGAGCAGGCAATACAAAAAATGCTTCAACTAATGAAAAGGCAAGGCTGAATACCACCACAAATGCCATTTCATACATGAATTCCATCCGACCTCTGATGAAAAATAAAGCGGAAAAAACCACAATAGTTGTGGTAACGGAAGTTAACACTGCCGGGAATACTTCCATGGTGCCGTCCAATGCTGCTTTCCGGGGCGATTTTCCTTTTTCAAAATGGGAATATATATTTTCGGCAATCACAATTCCGTCATCCACCAATATACCTATTACGAGTATCATTCCGAACAGGGATATCATATTGACAGTTATTCCATAAAACAAGCCGAGAATAAACATGGCACCAAAAGAAGCCGGAATGCCTACGGCTACCCAAATCGATAACCTGAGACTAAGGAAAAGCCCAAGTGTAATAAATATAAGCAACAAACCTATACCACCATTTTTATAAAGCAGGTTCAGCCTGGCTTTCAGCATTTCCAGAAAATCGTAAGTTACGATCAATGAAGTATCAGTATGGGTTTCGTTCCATTCTTCAGCATATTCATTACAATATTTTGAAATGGCAATGAGGTCTTCTTCGGGTAGTTTCTGTACCTGTATGGAAACAGAGGGTTTTCCATTGAGAAGTGAAGTACTGGCTACATCGGCAAACTGCATATTAACAGTTCCCACGTCACTGATTCTTAGATAAGTTCCGTCAGGATTGGCACGGATGATGATCTGTTCCAACTCTTCGGGATTCACCGTGCGATACCTGCTACGGATCATGATCTCTTCTTCATCAGATCGTATCTGTCCACCGGAAATATCCTGGTTGTTTTGAGCAATGGCACGCGAAACCTCATCAAAAGTGAGGTTATAACGTCGCAGGTTTTCTTCTGAAATTTCTACTGATAATTCCAGGTCGGGGAAGCCGGAAATGGATATTTGAGATATGAAACCAGAATTATAGAAATCGTATTCAATTTCGTTGGCGTATCGTTTTAAGGTAAGCATATCTGCATCACCTGTTAGGGCCATAAAAATAGCCCGGCTGATAGATCGCTGCTTGTTGACAATTGGTTTTTCAGCATCCACCGGGAATGATGGAATGCCGTCAACGGCATTTTTTACCTCCATCAGGGTTTCGTCTATATCATATTCGCCGGTAACCTCGAGTTGGACGCTGGATAAGTTTTCGGAAGAAGTACTATTGATTTCCTTTATGCCCGCAATCCCTCTTAGGGCCTCTTCAATTCTGATTGTTATACCTTCTTCCATTTCTTTGGGAGAAGCACCCGGGTAAAAAACGGAAATGGTAATGTATTTCTCCCTCGAATCTGGAAAGAATGACCTGTTAATAGATAAAAAACTGAACATCCCCAATCCCAGGATTATAACCAGGATGATATTGGCGTAAAAAGGATATTTTATGAATACAGATATAATCTTTCTCATGAGGCATTCAATATTTCAGCATTGGAACCTTCTTTAGCATTTACCAGGGGCTCAACCACAACATCGGTACCTTCGGCCAATCCAGAAATAAATACCATTGTTTCATTTGTATTAAGCACGCTGACCCGCTTTTCAACCAGTTTGCCATTTTCCACCGTAAACACCTTGTCTTTGTCAAATACAGCATTTCTTGGAATGGCCATACTTCCTTCCAGCGTTTTTGAAGCGAATTCGGCAAGCAGGTATTGCCCCTGGAACAGTGGCTTGGTTCTTTCATGATCCAGTGCCACATAAATATTGATGGTTTGTGAATTAGGATCCATGAAATTTGATTTGCGCACAACAGTTCCTGTCCATGTTATATGATGATCTTTTGTATAGAGTTTTACTTTATCGCCCATGCTGACCCAATAAGCGTCGTCAATGCGGACGGGAACTTCCAGTTCCAATTTATCGGTTCTGATCATGGATGCGATCCTGCTTCCTGGGTTGACAACAGAACCTGGTTCCAGGTATACAGCTGTAAACGTTCCATCGAATGGTGCATATATCCGGTATCGCGACAATCTGACTTCTGCACTCTTGATATTATAATACTCGTTTAAAATATTTCTGCTGGCCAGGAACACCTTTTCCTGTTCCGTATCGGGTTCTGGCAATGGTGGCAAGGGTTCCGTTATTTTAATAGAATTGAAAAAAGCCGCGTACTTATTGTAACTCGCGGTATAATCAATTTTTATATCAGGCAAAATGCCGGCGATTGAATTCATGAAACGGCTTTTGCTTGCTTTCAGGTTATTTTTGGCTTCTTCGTCAAAAATCCGGATGAGTAAATCCCCTTTTTTAAAGTCGGTACCTTCCCTGAGTGCCACTTCACCTGCAATGATCTGTCCGGGTACTTCAGCACTTAAATCGACATTTTGCTGTGACGATAACCGGCCGGTTTCAATTATTTTTAAGCTATTGGTGGAATAGCTAACTTTTTCTGTTTTCACGAAAAATTTGGCTTCTTCCCTTACTTTTTCATCCGGGGCTTCTCCGTAGGACGATAAAACATTATATATAGCAAAAGCAGCTACAAACAATACAATGACAGCGACGATGCTGATGAGTGATTTTCTCCAGTTCATCAATTTAAATTTTCTGCAAAGGTAAATTTTCTGATTGTTCGCAATTTAATTAAAACAACAATTGAAAATGCTAATATGTTGTAATTACGGAAAATATCCGGTTTGCTTTTACATTGAGAAAAACAAGGATAAGTTACAAATTAAAAGCACCCTCAACAAGTAATTCTTTTCCTTCCAGTTGTTGCCGGCTTTTTCCGGTTATTTCTATACAATCTTCATTGATTTCACCGACTTCAACGGGTATTTTTTTAAAAGTATAACCATCATCGCCGAGTGGATGTATTTATAAAAGCATAATAGCGACTTTCCTCTCGAATCAATGCCTCAACGGGCAGGCAAAACTTTTCGTGAGAAGCGACAAAAATATCTGCTTCTATATACATACCAATAACCATAGGTATTTTATTTTCTTCTGGTAATATGACAATGCACAGTGACAGTTCTGTCGGCTTCATCAATGGTTTTACCTACCAGAAATACTTCGCCGGAATAATTTTCTGAATCTGCTTCTGGAATTCGGAAAACTATTTTCTGTCCTTTTTTTACTTTCAGAATGTCTTTTTCATACACTTTTAGCTTAAGATGCAGGTGGTCGGTATTGATAATTTCAAAAATGACATCGGTAGGTTCTGCATATTTGCCTTTTACCGCATTAACCATCGTTATGTATCCGCTGATGGGTGCATATAAATTGATAGAAGAGGAAATGTTTTCAGCACTCACCTTATTAGGATCAATATTGATCAACTGCAATTTTTTCCGTAGGCCCTCAACATTGGTTTTCATGATGTTGTATTCACTTTCTGCTTGTTGACGGCTATTTATAGAAGTAATATTTTCTTCAGCCAGTGTTTTTTTTCGCTCATACACCTCTTTTAAATAGACTAATTCTTCTTTGGCCTGCAGGTACTCCTGCTGCATCTGAATATATTCAAGATTGCTGAGGCTGATGATAATCTGGCCTTTGTTCACATAATCACCAGGCAGTAAAGGTGTTGACTGCAGATATCCACCTATATACGATCTTATTTCAGCTACATTTTCATTGGGCACTTCAATATATCCGGCTGCTGTAATACTTTCGTCAATATCTTGCATGCTCAGCAGTTCCTAATTTCATTTCATATTCATCGAACTGGGACTGACTTACTTTAAAAATGGCATCATTGGTAATTTCTTCTTTATACGGGGTATTTTCTTCTTCGGCTTTGGACGTATTTTTTTCAGAAAAAAATTGCTTTTTAACAGTTGATTTTTCGGGTTTTTGCTCCTGACAGGCGGTTGTAAACACTAGCGCTAAAAGTAAAATCGATATGTAAAAATATATTTTCATGTTATTAAAATTCTAATAATTCAGATATTTTATTTCGAGTACGGTTTGATTATAATTATTCAGATTTTCTAAATAGTCAAGCACAATTGTAGTGGCTTCATCCAGGCTTTGGATATATTGGAAAAAGTTGATTTCACCACCGTAATAGCTTCTTTCGGCGCTTTTCACAATCTCCTGTGCCAATATTTGTCCTGTATTGTTGTAATAATCGACCGCACGTTTGTACTGTTTTAATCTGGATTGCAATTGCTTGTATTTTGAATTCAGTACCAGGCTGTAGGAAGCAGCTTCACGACTCACGATATCTTTTTGCAGTTTGGAGGAACGAAGATTTGCTTTTTGCGAACCGAACCATAAGGGAATGGCAATGCCAACGGTATAAGCATTATAAAAATTTGGAACCGGGCCCTTGTTAGTGGCCAGGTAATATTCAAGTTGAAGGTCGGGCAGGAATTTATTTTTTTCAAGGCTCACCATCATCTCGGTCATGCGTTGGGCCTTGCTGAAATATTGGTTTCCGGGAATTTCTTCGAGATTTATATTTCCCGGAAATAGAACAGGCTCCAACTCATCTTCTTTGATCACGAATGAACTGTCTACCTGCAGCACTTCTTTAAGCGCCTGGTAAGCAGCATCAATATTGTCTGCTACTTGCAAAGCAAGTGTATTAAGCTGGTTTCTTTTTGCCTGGGCAGTCAGTTTTTCAAGGTTATTGGTTTCACCCAGTTCAAATCGCCTTTCGGCGGCTGTTGCAAAATTCCGGTAAAGACTATCCAGGTAATAATATTAGAGATTGTTTATTTTGAATATAAACGATGGTATAATAACGTTGCGAAACTTCTTTGATCAAATCCCTTTTTTTAATCTGAAAATTCAGATCTTCCATATAATACTGCTGCTGGTTCACTTTCTTCTGAAGGCTATAGACAGAAGGGAATTGAAAATTTTGCGTTACCCCGAACACATTTAGAACCTGTCCGTTTTCACCAAAATTATAACCTTCGTAATTATAGTAAAACGATGTTTTTTCAATATTAAAGGCTGTGGGTATCAAGCTTTTTGCCTGTTCAGCTTTAAGTTCATATGATTTTAACTCATTGTTATTCAGCAATGCCCATTCGATGGCCTGGTCGAGGGTCAGTTCTTTTTGCTGGGCAACAGATTTTTCACTCAACAGCAATCCTGAAGCAAGCCAGCAATAAAATTAAAAGTGATTTATTTGGCCTGAATTTGAATTTTTTTCTTTTTTCAAAAACGCTGTATAACACGGGAAGCACGATCATGGTCAACAAAGTTGAGCTGATCAGTCCACCGATTACCACGGAAGCCAATGGTCGTTGTACCTCGGCACCTGCCGAAGTTGAAATAGCCATCGGTAAAAAACCAAGCGCAGCTGCTGAAGCAGTCAAAAGTACGGGCGCAAGGCGTTGTTGGGTTCCGGTAATCACCCGTTCGCAAATATCCGTGATGCCTTCATTTTTCAACTCTTTAAAATGTTCGATAAGTACGATACCATTTAACACTGCGATACCAAACAGTGCGATAAACCCAACTCCTGCTGAAATACTGAAAGGCATATCCCTGATCCAAAGCATGAGTACACCACCAACCGCTGATAAAGGAATGGCTGTATACACCATCAAGGCATCCGAAAAACTTTTAAATGCGAAATGAAGCATGATAAAAATGAGGATCAGTGCAATGGGAACCGCAACTTTCAAACGGTTCCGGGCGCTTCTCAGGTTTTCAAACTGGCCACCATAATCAATGGAATAACCAACAGGCAGGCCAATGTTTTCATCTACCAAAGTTTGAATGTCGCTCACCACCGATTCCAGGTCGCGGTTTCTTACGTTCACACCCACAACAATCCGTCGTTTGGTATCGTCCCTCGAAATTTGTGCCGGTCCGTACGTATAACTGATCTCAGCCAGTTCATTCAAAGGGATTTTCTCTCCATTTGGCAGATCGACATATAAATTTTGAAGGTTACCGATATTTTTACGATAATCTTCACCAAGTCTTACCACCAGTTCAAAACGTTTTTCTCCTTCAAAAATATTTCCGGCAGTAGCGCCTGCAAAACCAAGTTGCACTAGTTGGTTCAGATCCTGTATATTTAATCCATATTTCGCAATTTTTTTCCGGTTGTATTTTACGGTCATCTGCGGTAATCCAACTGTTTTCTCCAAAGAAATATCTGAAGCGCCTTCCACATCTGAAATCAGGGCGCTGATCGCATCACCGATTTCATAGAGTAAATCCATGTCTTCGCCGAATACTTTAATAGCAATATCAGCCCTTACCCCGGTGATCAATTCATTAAACCGCATTTCAATAGGTTGTGTGAATTCGTATTCCACACCTGGAATCACAGATAATGCTTCTTTAAACGTTCTGCAAGACCGTCTTTTGTTTTCGCTGAAACCCATTCTTTTTTGGGTGCCAGTTTGATGATCACATCGCTTTCCTCCATCGACATGGGATCGGTGGGCACTTCTGCAGCACCTATGCGTGTAACAACCTGTTCTACTTCCGGGAAATTATCAAGTAAAATTTGCTCAATTTTTGTAGTAATTTCAATGGTTTTCCCTAACGAAGTCCCTGTTTTTAATACGGGTTGTATTACAAAATCACCCTCGTCCAGTGTAGGTACAAACTCGCCGCCCATTTTGTTGTAGATAAGAACAGAGATTAGTAAAAGGGCTGCCGCAGCTGACAGAATGACCTTTTTATGGTTGAGCGACCAGGTGATGGAAGGTTTGTAAAGCTTGTTGAGGAATGCCATCAACCTTACGGAAATATTTTTTTTACTTTCCTTAGCCGGTTTCAAAAACAGTGCGGAAGCGACAGGAACATAGGTAAAGCAAAATATCATGGCACCAATCAGCGCAAAACTGAAGGTTAGTGCCATGGGGCGAAACATCTTGCCTTCCACATTGGTAAGCGATAAAATAGGAATGAAAACGATCAGGATGATCAACTGGCCGAAAATGGCAGAATTCATCATTTTTGAGGCACTGCTGAATGTGATCTGATCAATCCGTTCTTTTCTTTCATCTTCTGAAAGACCTGCTAACTGTGACTTTTGTGATGTGATCTTATAAGCAATATATTCTACAATGATCACGGCCCCGTCGATGATAATTCCAAAGTCGATGGCGCCCAAACTCATCAGGTTGGCATCCACATTAAAAATGTACATCAAACTGATGGCAAATAACAAACTCAGCGGGATAACCGATGCGATCACCAATCCTGAACGAAGGTTGCCCAGCAATAAAACCACGATAAAGATCACGATAAGACAACCCAATACCAGGTTTTCAATAACCGTATTGGTTGTTTTGCCAATCAGTTCGCTTCGTTCCAGAAAGCCATTGATATATAATCCTTCGGGCAAGGATGCTTCAATTTTTTCAACGCGTTCATGCACAGCATCAATCACTTTTTTTGAATCGGCACCCTTTCAGCATCATCACCTGTCCCAATACTTTTTCGCCCTCCCCGTTTCCGGTAATGGCACCAAAACGGGTTGCATGGCCAAACTTTACTTCTGCCAGGTCTTTGATATACACCGGAAAACCATTGACTGTTTTAACAACAATGTTATCAATATCTTCCATTGAACCAATCAATCCTTCACCACGGATGAAATAACTTTCATTATTTTTTTCAATATAACCGCCCCCGGCCACGCTGTTGTTTTTTTCAAGTGCTGTAAAAACTTCGGCAACACTTACGCCCATGGCCCTGAGTTTCTTCGGGTTGATAGCTACTTCATACTGTTTTAAATAGCCACCCCAGGTATTAATCTCAACCACACCCGGAATACCGGAAAGCTGTCGTTTTACAATCCAGTCCTGGATGGTTCTCAATTCCATAATTGAATAGACGGAGTCATACCCCGGTTTTGTATCCAGCGTGTACTGATATATTTCTCCCAAACCGCTGGTTATAGGGCCCATTTCAGGAGTTCCGAATCCTTCAGGAATCTTCTCGCTGGCCGTTTTGATTTTTTCGGCAATCAATTGTCGTGGCAGATAGGTACCCAAATTATCTTCAAACACGATGGTAACTACCGATAATCCGAACTTGGAAACAGACCGGATCTCTTTTACCCCTGGCAAATTGGCCATTTCCAGTTCAACAGGATAAGTAATAAACTGCTCCACATCCAGGGTGGATAAATTCCGGGAAGTAGTAATTACCTGCACCTGGTTGTTGGTAATATCAGGCACAGCACCAATGGGAATATTGAAAATGGAAAACAGGCCAAAACCTATGACAGTAGCCGTGAATAAAAGGATGATCAGTTTATTTTTAAGACTGAAATGAATGAGTTTTTCTAACATGGGTTAACATCAATTTGATTGTTAGAAAAAGAAAGATTCTGCCATCTGAATGATCTTTTAATTAACCATCCCCGAACCTGTATAATTAATATGGTTTTGTGTTCAGGTTAATAAACGACAAAAAGCACTTTTTCAAGTGTAAAATTAGTGATAATTATTTGAAATTATATTTAAAAAAATTGTTTAACGATGCAATCATTATTAAATGGAAATAATATTTAGAAGTATTTTATTTTTATCAAAAATGATCAATAAAAAATCGTCTTGAATTAAAAATAATATATTTTTACAAATAGGTAACACATAAATAAAAATTAGTAACACGATGACAGTAGTAAGATTTGGTGTCTCGCTTGAAAAGGGATTGCTTGATGCGCTTGATAAGTTCGCAGAAGAAAATCATTTCAAAAACAGATCGCAGGCACTCAGGCACTTGATCAGCAACAACCTTACTGAAAAAAAATGGGAGTCGAATGAAATTGTAGCAGGGGCTGTATCGCTGGTTTACGATCACCACAAAAGGGATTTGTTGAGTAATCTAGCGGATTTACAACATGATTTTCATGATGTTATTCTTTCAAACATTCATTTTCATATCGATCACGACAATTGTCTTGAAATCATTGCTATTAAAGGAGAGTCTTCCAGGTTGAAAGAACTCGCCAATCGTTTGATTGGACTGAAAGGCATACAGCAGGGCAAACTCACAACCAGTAGCATTTAATTTTTTTTAGCTAATAGGTAACACATATTAAAGAATACGTAACACAATAACATGAAAATAATCTTATCTCATACTTTTGGTTTAGTAATCTTGTTCAGTTCGTTGGTTACTTTTGGACAACAGGCTGTACAAGATACGCTGCCAATAAACGAAGTGGTAATTACGGGAGCAAAAAAGATTCAATCAGCGGGAAACGTTACCCAACAAATTGATGTGTTAACTCCCGCCGATTTGAAACCGATAATTTTGGGGAATACTAATATCACCGAAGCGTTGATGTACCAGCCGGGCATGTCGGTGAGTGTTCTTTCTAGAAATGATGCAAATTGGGGAACTTATGGTGGCATTGGCCCCAAATACAGCACATATATGCTTTCTGGCATACCGGTTGATGCTTTTATTGACCCGATGGCGTTGGATTTGAATGTTGTGGAACGGATTGAAATTGAAAGAGGCCCGGCTTCAGTACTTTATCCCAACTACCTTTCACAGGATTTCGCCGGAAACCAAAGCCCGCTTGCCGGAACGGTAAACATGCTTTTAAAAAGCAAAATCGAAGAGCAAAAATTAATGGCTTCAACTTCTTATGGTTCATTCAATACATTTAACGGACAATTGTATTTTCAGGATTCGTACAAAAAACTGAACTATTTTGCCGGGATAAACTATGAAATTTCGGATTATACCGATTATGGCACAGAAAATTCGTGGTTGAATATGCAGGATAACCCACAATACACAAAATCAAAGTTTTATGGAGGTTTCACCTGGTTTGCAGATAAGGCCGAAAAAAACAAACTGAGTTTTTTCTTCAACAAAACTTTTCATGTTGGAGATGCCGGAAGGGTTTACAGGGGTTTTAACCACGATTACACAACGATGAATCTCGGTTATTCAGTTTCCCTGAATCAGAAAACCGCATTAAATATGACTTTCGGATTGCGAAACTATGTGCGTACATGGCAGGAAAGCCAGTTCAATACTGTAGACAGCCTGCTTTCGGACAACGGTGTGAACCAAAGTATTTTACCTTTTGACCTTAACCTGACCTATGAGCACGGAAAAGCCCATTTGCTAACAATTGGTACTGACTATCAGAACGCCAGTTATGAAACCTGGTCGGACCCGGTTGCTGGGGAAAAACAATATGGAAATAAATCAATGGCGCTGCAGGCCGGGATTTACGCCCAGGAAGAATTACATTTTAAGGGGTTGATTATCAGGGCAGGATTACGCTACAGCTATGTTAAAAACAACATTGAATTAATTAGTGGAGGACAACCAGGAACCTCCAGCGAAGACTGGTCACGATTATTATGGAGCGGAGGATTAAAATATAATTTTAACAGACTTGCCTCACTGTTTTTCAATGCAGGGAACAGTTTCATGACGCCCGGCTTAAAATCTGTAGGAGGAACGATTAAATTAGAAGATGAAGGTGTTACGGGAAAAAATGGACAATTGCCTAATCCCGACCTGAAACCGGAATCTGGTTTGGGTATTGACCTGGGTGCCAATTTTTATTTACCTGCTGATTTGAGAGCAACGGTCAGAGGTTTTTATTACCTGATCGATGACGCTATTGTTGAATCGGTAGTGAGTGAAAACCCTTCTCAAACGCAATCAGTAAATGCGGGAACGACCTCTTCCCTCGGAGTTGAAGTGGAGATCAGCCAGCAAATAAAAGATTTTTTGAATTGGTTTACCAATTTCACTTACATGCAATCTGATGTCAAAAACGATATTTATGAAGATCAGGATGGTTCTGATGTGCCATTTTCCCCTGAATTTGTTGCAAATGCAGGGCTGAATTTTTCTTTCGATTTTGGATTAAACTTCAGTCCTTATTTAAATTACAACAGCGGCTACTACGATAGCCCTTCCATTTCGGGCAGAACACTCTTTACTCCAGGATTACTGATGAATGTTTATATTTCGCAGGCTTTAATAAAAAATGAAACATTCAATATTGAATTGTTTGGCAAATTTTACAACATCACCAATAACAAATATGAAATGCCCTGGCAATTTCAAAATACGGGCTTCTCAGTTACGGGTGGTTTAACATTAACATTTAATTAATCTGTGAAATTAATTACCGGAAACAAGACCCTGTTTTATATTTTGGTATTTGCCATCCTTGCATCGAATTGTATGGGAGACGCAGGCCAAGAGCGAAAGGTTTCAGGTGAGGTGAAAATTTCGGTTACGGATTTCAGGAATAAAGATCTGCATTTTAACAGACATCCTGAAAGAGTCGTCTGTCTTATTGAAAGCGCATTAACGGGCATATACATGTTGGGAGAAGAAAACAAAATTATCGGTGTTTCTTCAAACATATATTCAGAGAATTTATATATGCATTATTCAAAAATGGATCAAAGGATCGCTGATAAAACATTAGCTGTCCCAGGTAGCTGGGATTATGTCAGCATCGAAGAAATTGTAACCCTTAAACCGGATTTGGTCATTATCTGGTCTTCGCAAACCGAAGCCATTGAAAATATAGAAAACTTTGATATTCCAGTGTATGGGGTAATGTTACATTCTCTGGATGACGTTATTAAAGAAATTAAAGATTTTGGCATATTGTTTAATAAAGAAAACCGCAGTGACAGTTTGATCCAGTTTACTAAAAATAACCTTGAAAAAATTGCTGAAAAAACGATAGGTCAAAATAAAAAACGAGTTTATTTTGCCTGGATGCAGGGAATTACGGAAACATCTGGTAAAAACAGCATGGTTAATGATTTGATCGAATCATCGGGAGGTATAAATGTTTGTGATTATCCTGAGGAACATGCCGTGGTTAACCTGGAAAAAATTGTGGAGTGGGACCCCGAAGCAATTGTAATGTGGTGCAATGATAAAACAGATCCTTCCGACATAATGCTAATGTCTTCCCTGATGAATGTAAATGCTGTACAGTCAAGTCATGTATTTGAATTTCCATCAGTTTTTGAGTGTGATCTCTGGACACTGAAATTTCAATATGCAAGTTTGCTTTTAGCCTCCTGGCTTTATCCTGAAAAATTCAGTGTAAATGAGTTGGATTCTTTAAAAGATGAAATTTTTAAGACACTATATAACACGAATATTGACTTGAGCCATGAAAAGTAAAAAATTACTTCAATGGATTGTATATATCTCTCCGGTTCTGGTCATTTTCGGTAGTTTATTTGTGGGGCCATCTGAACGTGTTTTTTTTAATGATGTTGTCGCATTGTTTTTTAAGAATTCAACTCCGACTGAAACAGACTTGACAGCTACCATTGTTTTTGATATTCGGCTTCCGCGTATTCTCCTTGTATTTTTTGTGGGTGCCGTACTTTCGGTTTCAGGTGCGGCATTACAATCTGTTTTCCGTAATCCGCTTGTTTCTCCTTATGTCCTTGGTTTGTCTTCAGGTGCTGCCTTTGGAGCTGCATTGGCACTGTCCGTCTCATTCCTTTCTGTGCAATTATCCGCTTTTATATGTGCCATTTTAGCTGTTGCTTTAAGCTATTATATGGCACAAAAGAACAAAACCGTTTCGATTGTTTCGCTCATTTTAGCCGGAATCATTACTAATGGAATATTCACAGCATTACTCACCATTGTGCAGGTTGTTAGCGATCCATTCAAATTGCAAAGTATTGTGCATTGGACAATGGGAAACTTTCATAATGCCAACTGGCAAAAATTCAACGCTTCAATTTTGCCTATGTGCGCTGGTTTGATTGTTTTGTTTTTATTAAGATGGAAAATGAATGTAATAGCACTGGGTGATGAAGAAGCACGAACAGCTGGAATAAATCCGTCAAAAATGAAAATTTGGATTTTGGCCGGAGCAACCCTGGCCGGTTCTGCGGCAGTGGCTGTTGCGGGCATCATCGGGCTATACGGACTGATTATACCACATAGCATAAGGATGATGTTTGGTGTTGATAACCAAAAGGCGGTTTTTCTTAACTTTTTTATGGGCGGCAGTTTTCTGGTTTTGATCGATGATTTATCCCGAACCTTGACCTCATTTGAAATACCCATAGGTGTTTTTACCATGTTGATTGGCGCACCATTTTTCATATTTCTGTTAAAAAAATCAAGCATAGGATGGGAAAGTTAGAATATATCATATCAATCAGCAAGCTTGTCGTTTGGTTACACCAAAAATATTATACTTGAAAATATATTTGCCCAGATACCATATGGATCGTTCACTGTCATCATGGGTCAGGAATGGATCTGGAAAATCAACACTCTTAAAACTGATATCAGGATTACTGCATCCTTCGGATGGCAATATTTATATCGATAATAAAATGTTGGGAACTCTTCAATAGAAAAAAAGCAAATTCAATTGGTTTCCTGGGTCAGCAGCATAGAGCTATTTTTCCATTTACCGTTGAAGAAGTGGTCATGACCGGAAGAGCAGCTTTTATTGGAATAGTGCCAAAGCTATCGGACAAATTCGTGGTCGAGGAATCTATTGAAAAGGCAGGTATAAGCCATCTGAAGAAGAGGTTTTATACTGACCTGTCTGGAGGCGAACAACAATTGGTGATGATTGCCAGGCTACTGGCACAGCAACCAAAAATATTGATACTGGATGAACCCATAAGTCATCTTGATTTTAACAATCAACTCAGAATTATTCAATTGATCAAACAACTGGTCAATGAAGGGATTACAGTGGTAGCCACTTTGCATGATCCAAATAATGCATTTCTTTTTGGAGACTTTTTTCTTTTTGTTCATGACAAAAAGGTCATAACGGATGAAACCAATGAGCCCTGGAATAATCCATTGATTCATAAAATATTTCACGATGAAATAGAGTTGATACCTTACAAAGAGAAGTTTTTTATTTTTCCAAAAATATGCAGCCCTGATTGCTGAAAGTCGATCTAACATACATTATATAGCATAACTTAATTGACTAAACAGAACGTTTGGACTGAAACAGACATCCTTAATTCCAATTGGATACTAACTAAAGAGGTGCTTTACAGAGCTTAAGTATCGCTAACAGATTTTATATTTAGCAATATCATTTTGCATCTTAAATTACACCTTATCTTTTGTTAAAAAATTAACAATAAAATAAGCTTATACCTACATTAATTGTACCTTTGCGGCAGATTTATTTCAGTAAAAAATAAATGTATTAATCTGAAATACAAAAAGATAAATCAAATTATAAACCGAAAATAACAGGTGATGATTAAAAAACTTAATGAAATAGTAGAGATAGCAAAAAACAAGACAACACAAAGAATCGTTGTGGCAGCAGCAGCAGATGAAGATGTCCTTTTAGCATTAAAAAACGCACAGGAACTTGGGATCATTGTTCCGGTTCTCGTGGGCGATGTAGCTAAAATCAAGGAGGTCGCAGCTAAGATTGGTTTGGACTTGGCAAATATTGATCTGTATGATTTTCCGGATAAATACGAGGCTTCTGATATGGCGGTTCAGCTGATCAGGGAAGGAAAAGGAGATATTTTGATGAAAGGCATGGTCAGCACAGGCATCCTGTTGAAATCGGTGTTAAACAAAGAAGATGGCTTGCGAAAGGGTGAATTGCTGAGCCATGTCGCCTTATTTGAAACACCCTACTACCATAAACTATTGGGAGTTACAGATGCAGCCATGAATGTTAAACCAGATTTGATAGAGAAAATCGGCATTATTAAAAATGCGCTGGAAGTATATCATAAATTGGGGCATATGTTGCCCAAGGTAGCTATTGTTGGATCGGTTGAAACCATTAACCCGCGTATGGAAGCTACCATGCACGCCGCCACCATCTCCATGATGAACTACCGAAAACAGATCACGGGATGTATCATTGACGGGCCGCTGGCGATTGATGGTGCCGTTTCAAAAAGAGCTTCGGAATTAAAACATATCACCAGTGAAGTGGCCGGGGATGTAGATCTTATTCTGGCACCCAACATTGATGGCGCCAATATTTTATACAAATCACTGAATTTTCTGGGTGGGGCAACAGCTGCAGCCGTTATTATGGGAGCTACCGTTCCTATCGTGTTGACATCGAGGGGTGATACCGAACGCAGTAAATATTTATCAATTGCCCTGGCAGCCGCCATTTCATAATAGACGGCTTGTTTGCATGTCAGTAAATTCTTTCGGAACTTTAGCCTCTCGAAAACAGGCATAAACCAATATTGATGGAAACTATACAGGTACTTGCTATAAATCCCGGCTCTACTTCAACGAAGATAGCTGTGTATCAGGATGGAAGCCCTGTGTTTATTCAAACCATCAGGCATACGACGGAAGAGCTGGCACCCTTTAAAAAAGTAACCGACCAGTATAATTTCAGAAAAGATTTGATACTGGATCAACTTCGTAACGCGGATATCGATATCCATTCGCTGAACATTATTATGGGTCGCGGCGGCTTGTTAAAACCTGTTGAATCAGGTGTTCTTGAGGTGAACGATAAAATGGTAGAAGACCTCAAAAGCTGTAAATATGGGGAGCATGCGAGCAACCTTGGTGGCATATTGGCTTATGATATTGCCCAAACCATTCCCCAGGCAAATGCCTATGTCAGTAACCCGGTTGTTGTTGATGAGTTGAATGACCTGGCGCGAATTTCAGGCCATCCTTTGCTACCACGAAGGTCAATATTTCATGCGCTGAATCAAAAAGCGGTGGCCCGGCAACATGCCAAATCCATCATGAGAAAATACGATGAGTTAAACCTGATCGTAGTGCACCTGGGGGGTGGTATCACAGTAGGAGCCCACGAAAAAGGCCGTGTGGTGGATGTAAACCAGGGATTGGATGGTGATGGACCGTTTTCACCGGAACGTTCGGGAACTTTGCCAGTTGGTGATCTGGTGCGATTATGTTTCAGCGGAGATTATTCAGAAAAGGAAATACTGAAAATGATTACCGGGAAAAGGCGGGTTGGTAGCTTACCTGGACACAAATAGCGCTTCGGAAGTAGAGCGAAGGGCCGCTGAAGGTGATGCATATGCCAAACTGATTTATGATGCCATGGCCTACCAGGTGGCTAAAGAGGTAGGTGCTATGGCGGCTGTTCTTAAATATGATGTAGATGGCGTGTTGATTACCGGTGGTATTGCCCACGATAAATATTTTGCCAACCAGGTGATTTCCTATACCCATAAAATTGCACCGGTGCATGTATATCCGGGTGAAGATGAAATGGAAGCGCTGGCCATGAATGGTATGCGAGTAGTAAATGGGGAATTGCAGGTGAAAACGTATGCCTGAAAACAAAAAAAAGCGGCCATAAGCCGCTTTTTCTAATAAATCTTATTGAACTTTTAGTTCAAAGTTTCTTTGGCTTTCTGAATGGTTTCAGTTACTTCCGGAATGGTGATGGCTTGTTCAGCAATCTGATCAAAAATGGCCATTGTACCTTCATCGAAAGGTGCATATGCCAATGACATTTCAATATATTCAGATGCTTTGTCATATTTCTCACCGTTCAATTCTTCAGCAGCCTGTGCTAAAAAGCTTCTTGAAACGGTTGCTTTGGCAGCAGAAACAAAACTTTCCATTTTTGGGTTGTCACCACCATATTTAATGACCTGATCCATTTTTTCCTTCATCTTGTCCATCTCTCCTTTTTCTTTAAATACCATACCCTGGCCGTATAAAGTCTTCGGATAGTTAGGATTCATATTCAGTGCCATTTCGTATTCGGCATATGCTTCGTCAAGTCTTTTCTCATCCAGCAGATCATCCCCTTTTTTGGTACGCAACTGGGCAATCGTAGAGGCGAATTTTTTAACAGATTTGGTATCGTTAATTCCTTTTGCAAAAGCATAGCCTTTGTCCAGCGTAGCCAATGCGCCGTCAATATCATCTTTATAAATACTAACACCCTGCTTTAAATAGGATGTTGTTAACTGGCTTTCAATTTTGCCTTTCAACTCATCAGCTTCGGGGCCTGCCTGCGTGGCAATATCAAGTGCTTCGCTGTACATTTCAATAGCTCCGGCATAATTCTTTTCATTGTAAGCGTTGTTACCATCGTTGTACTTGGCGCCTGCATCAACAACTGACTGGGCATAGATTCCGGCTGAAAAAAATATCAGCCCGATCATTAATAATGACTTTTTAAACATGTTCATTGTATAAAGTTTTGATTAATTGCAATATCGGGCGGCGAAGATACAAATAAATTATCGTTAAAAATGAAGCGTTTCTGTTAAAAAATGGTAAAGAAAGCTTGATGGAAGTTAAATAAAGCCAGAAATTTTCTTTAATTATTCGGACTTTATCCACCCCCACAAAATATAGATCAAAACCGCCCATGCCCCCTTCCCTGTTGGAAGAAAAAACCATCATATGCCTTTTAAAATCAACGCCTTCTTCGAATACAATGGGCCGGTATTCGTCAAATTCGGTATTTATTTGTGCGCCAAAATTCTGTGGTGTACTCCAGGTATTATTTTCAAATGTGGAAAAGTACAGATCGTATCCGCCAAATCCACCCGGTCGGTTGGAAGAAAAAACCAGCATATTTTCAAAAATATAGGGGCATTTGTCATCATAATCTCCGGAAAGAATGGTGTTTTTAGTAACCGTGTAAATGCTGGTATCAGCCAATACTTTAAAGATATCATCTGAACCTCCATCAATTTCAACACTATAGATATCAAATTGATCATTTTCGCGATTGGAGCAAAAATAGATGTTGGTGAAATCATCATTAAATGCAGGGTAGAGGTCATCACTAGGCGGAGTTCAAAAACTGAACCGGTTGACTCTCAGAAAAATTAGAAGTGGAATCATTGTGGTTTTGAGTGTATTTAATTTGAAAATCCCCGTCTATATCGGATGCATACAATATGGCAAAATCCAAATAACCATGTATTGGGTCATTAAGGTGTACATAAACATAAGGCCCAAGCTCATTCCCTTCAGAATTCACCCGCCACAATCCCCTGCTCAAAACCGCGTATTCTTCTGCGTAAATACCCCATCCTCCATAAGTATTTGAAACTGTTAAAACACCACTTGTTTTATCAAAGCTCACATCCATGGGCTCATAGATCACATCAAATGTTTCGCCACCAGACCTTCGGTTGGTTGAAAAGCAAAAAGGAATCAATTTTCCCAGTGTTGGAGCGGTGGAGTTATAATCGTCATGAGCGCTGTTAAAGTCTGTAAGGTTAACCGGTTCAGTGGGCAGGTGTCCCTCGTTGTATCTGTATCCAATCCACTTCTCCTCACACGAATTTAAAAATATACATAGCAGGATAATAATAAGTGCATGGGTTTTCATTTGAATATGGTTTTAAAATGAAGCATTCCAGGGCTTTAAATAAACGTTTAAAAAGCACAAAATTTATGCCGGAAAAGCAATTAAACACCGTAAAATTTATGGGTTATTACAAAAAACAAAAAGTAACGGTAATTGGTCCAAATAAATATGATGGAAGAGCATCTGCCAGTTGGAAATTGATCATCAATAAATCTTTAACAAAACCTTAACAAATTCAAATCTCAATAAATCAGATCATTAAACTACTTTTAGCGACCAACAAACACACACACTATATGAAAAAGGTTCTTGCTAAAATCAGCATTCCTCACGTTTTTATTTTCCTGTCAATTATCATTCTTTTCTGCAGCGTTTTAACTTACATTGTTCCATCAGGAACTTTCGAACGAAAAACGGAAACCATAGATAATGTTCAGCGAACAGTTGTAGTTCCCGGAACATATAAAGAAATTCCGAAACACTTTTCTGTAAAAGGTCTCATTCTCGGGGAAGAAGTGGAAGGAGCGGCGAGCCCCACCAGCCTGCTTGGTCTTTTTTCTTCCATTCCCAAAGGGATGAACCAGGCTGCATCGCTGATTTTTTTTGTTTTTATTATCGGTGCTGTATTTAACCTGATCCAACATACGGGTACTATTAATGTTTTCGTAAACGCTATGTTAAAGAAATTTAGAAACTCCCCTATGTTTTTAACCTTTATCCTGTTTGCCGCATTCGCACTGGCAGGTACTTTTTTAGGGATGGGAGCCGAATTTATACCGCTGATTCCCATACTGTTGATGCTCTCAAAGGAGATGGGATACGACCGCATGTTTGGCGTATCCATATTGTTAATTCCTGAAGGAATTGGCTGGTCAACAGCCATTACAAATCCATTTACCGTTCAAATTGCGCAGCAAATTGCCGAAGTACCCATTGGCAGTGGGATCGTGCTCAGAATTGTCATGTTCGTTATTTGTTTTATCATCGGATTTGTTTTTTTAATGTGGTATGGTAAAAAGGTGAAAAAAGACCGTAAAAAATCTATCATGCCGGACGATGAATTTATACTAGATGAAGATGCTGAACTGGTCGATACCCCATTCACAAAACGTCATTTTTGGATTGCCCTAGTAGCACTGGTACTTTTTGGTCTTATTTTATATGCAGTGCAAACAATGGGTTGGGGACTGATTGAAATGACCGGCGGATTCTTTATGGTTGGACTCATTACCATACTCATCAGCGACATGTCGGGCAACGAAGCCATGAAAGCATTTGTAAAAGGCCTTGAAATAATGATTATCCCGGCTTTAATCGTTGGATTTGCACGAGGCATACAGGTAGTGATGCAGGAAGGTCAGATCATTGATACAATACTGTTTCATGCTGCAAGCACGCTTCAGCAAATGCCAAAAATGATGGCTGTTGAAGGTATGTATTTTTTCCAGGCATTGTTAAACTTCTTCATTCCTTCGGCCTCAGGACAGGCCATGGTTTCCATGCCGTTAATGGTTCCTTTGGCCGACTTGCTGGGTATTACCAGGCAAACAGCTGTGTTGGCTTTTACATCGGGTGATGGATTTTCGAATATGATCATACCTACCAATGGTGTATTAATGGCCATTTTGGGTATTGCCATCGTACCCTTTGAAAAGTGGTTCAAATTTGTATGGCCACTGTTTCTAATCCTGACGCTTATTGCCGCGATATTTCTAATCATTGCTGTTGTGATAGCTTATTGAAAGTCTTAGCTTCTGTTTTCTGGAATGGCTGTAGTGATGAGCCCCTAATAACCAAGAACTAATGCTATAAGGTTCATTTTTTCAGGTCGAAAAGAATAACTTTTCATCCTTAAACTATTCTTTTAACATATAATTAACACGACTCCGATTGATATATGCTTATTATTCAGGAAACTAACGCTACTATCATGAGAACTTTTACCCTATTAATCGTGCTATCTTTATTTATTCAAACTACTCTATCAGCCCAATCTTGCTTACCCGAAGGCATCACATTTACAACCCAAGCAGAAATTGATAATTTTCAAACCAACTATCCCAATTGTACAGAGATAGAAGGAGATGTTTGAATTTCTGGATATAGTATTAGTAATTTCTCTGGCTTAAACGTTTTGACTTCCATTGGGGGACCCTAACGATTGGTCATCCAAATTATAACAATCCAAACTTGATAAGTTTAACAGGGCTGGACAATGTGATGTCCATCGGCGGAGACCTATTGATACAAAGCGGAGCTTGGAACGCCAATCCTGGCCTTACAAGTATGGCAGGGTTGGACAATCTGATTTCCATAGGCGGAACCTTTCATATCGAATGGAACAATGACCTGACAAGCCTGACTGGGCTGGGCAATTTAACTTCCATTGGGGGAGACCTTACTGTTGAAAATAACGATGTCCTTATAAGTTTGGCAGGTCTGGATAATGTGACTTACATCGGGGGAAGCTTGAGGATTGGTATTGTTTATCTTCCTGGATTGGATGCTGCTGGCAGTCGTAATACTTCCTTAACCAGCCTGACAGGCCTGGAGGGTTTGACTTCCATATTGGGAAATCTTACGGTATGTGGTAACGCTGCCCTGATAAGTATGACGGGTCTGGACAATGTGACCTCAATCGGGGGTGAACTTTCTATTTATAGCAACGCACTGGAAAGCCTGACAGGTCTGGAGAGTTTGACTACCATCGCGGGAGATCTTACAATTTGGGGCAATAATGCCCTGACAAGTTTATCAGGATTGAGCAATGTGAATTCTATTCAGGGAACTTTAACAATTGGCGGGGAATTTGGAAATGGACACTTCCTGGGAAACGATGCGCTGAAAAGTTTAACAGGTTTAGATAATATAGATGAAGCATCAATCGTAAACTTATTTATTGTTGGGAACGATTCATTGTCTGCCTGTGAAGTGCATAGTATTTGCGATTATCTCGCTAGTCCAAACGGAACCATTGAAATTCATGACAATGCCGAGGGTTGTGAAAGCCAGGTAGCAGTTGAGGAAGCCTGCTTGAATTCTGTGTACGAAATTAGCCTTTTCGGAAATCTTAAAACTCACCCCAACCCATTCACAATTTCAACCACCATCAATACTATCTAAAACAACCTTCATCAGTACAGCTCATCGTCTTTAACCAGCTCGGTCAATTTGTCTATCAGTGCTTAGAAGATCAAAGCCAAGGTCATCAAAAACTGCAATGGGATGCAGAAGATCAGCCTGAGGGACTGTATTACTACAAGCTACTGGCAGGAAATCAGCAGGGATCAGGAAAACTGGTAAAAGCTAAGTAACAATCACTTTCAAGCCTTTCTCAGCTCCACCTAACACAATGCAACCTAAATATATCGCATCAACGAGGATAAAACCAAAATAACAATGGCCGTTAAAAAAGCCAGTCCGCCAAAGGCAGCCTGTTTCTTTTGTAATTGCTGCAATTGGGGCGAAGGCCCTTTGGCTGCCACTTTCATCATTTTGGGCGACAGGATCTCAAATGAATACACCGCCAGCAACACCATGATGCCATAACACAGGTGTTTGATAAATGAAATGATCTCCCAGCTATTCTCAAAATTGATGATGCTGATATAATTTTCGTTGATAATCTTCAACGGGATGCCTGTTACACCCAATACTACGATTGAAATATACACTACAATCCGGAAGCGTTTCATGAGTACGCCCATCAGTTTTCCTGCTTCTGGCGGCGAAAGTGCTTTACCCATGGCAGGTCTTAATATCACAAAGTTGGTAAACATGCCTCCAATCCAGGTTATTGTAGCCATAATATGTAACCAGTCGATAAGTGTTTTTACAAAAACATTGTCCATAAAAAATGAAATTTTAAATAATTGATAAATCGGATGCTAAAATAGTTTTTAATACGCTAGACCATCACAAATAAACTTATCATTCCGGTCTCGGATTTTTGTAAAACATTTATATTTGCCGCTCATCGCTGCATAAGTTTTGCAAGCCTCCTTAGCTCAGCTGGTAGAGCAGCTCACTCGTAATGAGCAGGTCGTGGGTTCGAGTCCCATGGGAGGCTCCATCATTTAACCAGCTTATACAAATATCATGAAAACACATGCATTTATCATAATTGCTTTATTACTATTCATATCAACTACATACGCCCAAACCATGAATAAGATGGTAAATGATACAACACTCGACCAGGAAGTGCTAATCGATTATTGCGATCGTACAGGACTGGAATCAGGGGAATTTGGGGAATATTATGCGCTCGAGTACAAAGACTACGCAGTAAATGACAGCCTGGTCAAATTGATTGGCAACAATATAAATGAGTTCGATATCACCATCGTTTTTGGTTCGTGGTGTTCCGATAGTGAGCAACAGGTTCCGCATTTTAATAAAATACTGGACCAGGCCGGATATGATGACAGCCAATTAAAAATTATTGCTGTGAACAGGCAAAAACAAACAGAGGAAGTACAAATCGAAGATCTGCAAATCGAGCTTGTTCCGACTTTTATCATTTACAACAAAGGAAAAGAAGTTGGAAGAATCATTGAAACTCCGGTTGAAACCCTGGAAGAAGATCTCTGGAAGATTATCCAATAACTGAAATCCATTGTATTTCTCTGAATTTAATTTTGATGTAGCCATCAATTGATCGTAACTTTGTATAGATGAAGGTATTTAAATCCATAAACGAAACAACGGCTTTTAATAATAATCAAAAAGCTAGTGGCAAGAGCGTAGGTTTTGTACCTACTATGGGCGCCCTGCATGACGGACATTTGGAATTGATGCGAAGGGCTAAAAGTGAAAATGACTTTTTGGTGGTCAGTGTGTTTGTAAACCCCAAGCAATTCGATAACCCGGAAGATCTGAAAAAATACCCCCGCGACCTGGACAAAGACATGCAACTGCTGGAAGGGGTGGGCTGCGATGTGCTGTTTGCCCCGGAAGTAGAAGAAATGTATCCTGAAGAAGAAAACCAAAACTACAATTTTGGCCCACTGGAAAGGGTGATGGAAGGTGCCAGCAGGAAAGGACACTTTAACGGGGTGGCCATCGTGGTTCGAAAACTGTTTGATATTGTAAATCCGGACAAGGCCTATTTTGGAGAGAAAGATTTTCAGCAACTGGCCATTATTCAGCAACTGGTAAAACAAACAAAACAGCCTGTAGAGATCATCCCCTGCCCGATCGTCAGGGAAGCGGATGGCCTGGCGATGAGTTCCAGGAATGAACGCTTAACTAAAGAGGAAAGAAAATTAGCTCCTTTTATTTTTCAAACGCTGCAGGCGGCAAAATCCAAAACACCAGCGTTAAACCCTGTTGAATTAAAAAAATGGGTAGCGGGTGAATTCGACAAAAAAAGCGCATTCAAACTTGACTATTTCGAAATTGCAGATGATATGTATTTGCAGCCGGTACAAAGCTGGAATCCTGGAAAAGGCACCATGGGTTTCATTGCGGTTTACCTGGGCAAAGTAAGATTAATAGACAATATTAGATTTATTTAATAATTTTGCCTTCCAATATGTAAGGATCATGAACATAGAAGTATTAAAATCGAAGATCCATAAAGCTAAAATTACTGAAGCCGATTTAAACTATATCGGAAGCATTGCCATTGATGAAAATTTGATGGAAGCAGCCAACTTAATTGAGAACGAAAGGGTAAGTATTTATAATATTACCAATGGTGAACGACTAGATACATACGTGATAAAAGGTAAAAGGGCCTCGGGTATCATTTCACTGAATGGTGCTGCTGCCCGCAAGGTAGCTGTTGGCGATTATATCATCATTGTTTCCTATGCCAGTATGGATTTTGAGAAGGCGAAAACCTTTAAACCCACCATCATTTTTCCTGACGAGAACAACAGCTTAACGTAAGAACAGCAACGAATGCTCAGGAAAAGAATCATTTCTGTTATTGAGTACCTTTTCTTTTTAGGCATTGGCGTGTTGCTGCTGTGGTTAAGTGTACGCAACCTGGATTTATCGGCCATCTGGAAAGATATTCTACAAGCCACTTACGGATGGTTGTTCATTGCCTTGTTTTTTGCTTTGGTATCGCATGTTTTCAGGGCATTGCGCTGGAACCTGCTTATCAACACCCTGGGCTACAAAACCCGTTTGTCATCCACTTTTTTTGCGGTTATGATCGGTTACCTGGCCAATACTGCCGTTCCTCGCATGGGTGAATTTGCCCGTTGCGGGATGCTTTCCAAAAAAGAAAAAATACCTTTTAATACCTTATTTGGCACGGTGATATCTGAAAGAATGTTTGATCTTGCGGTACTGGCCTTGCTGATTTTTTTAGTTACTATTTTCCAATTGGATTTATTGGGTGATTTCATGCAGCGCAACTTTGGTTCATTTTTCGAATCACTTTTTACGAATATA
This sequence comes from Marinilabiliales bacterium, assembly GCA_963776205.1. GTDB lineage: Bacteria > Bacteroidota > Bacteroidia > Bacteroidales > F082 > UBA4459. The sequence continues at coordinate 36,591 of CAVZLR010000007.1, read as the reverse complement.
TTCAGCATCATGGTATTTGTGGGCGTCATATTGTTGGTATTAGCTGCGCTGGTATACGTTGTTTGGTTATTTCGTGAAAAAATCAAATCCCACAAATTATATGATCCCGTAAGACGTTTTTTAGATGGACTATGGACAGGGATCAAAACCATTAAAAGGATGCCACAAAAGGGATTGTTCCTGGCTTACACATTTTTCATCTGGCTTTTTTATGCACTGATGGTCTATTTGCCGTTTTTTATGTTGCCGGAAACCAGCCAGCTGACATTTATCGATGGATTGACTGTGTTGGCCATCGGCAGTTTGGGAATTGTGGCACCGGTGCCCGGAGGAATTGGAGCTTATCATTATATTGTAAAAGTTACTTTAACAGAATTATACCAGGTTGAAGCCAATGCAGCCATGTCGTTTGCTACCATCTCACATGCCGGACAAACCCTGTTGAATATACTTGCCGGAGCCGCATCCTATTTTTTAATTGGCCTATATTCAAAAAAACAAAAACCACTCAATGAATAATCTCGAACGTGTACAAGCGAAAATATTTGATCGCGAAAAACTTGAAAACCAGTTGGCCATCTGGCGGTTTAAAGGCCAGAAAATTGTATTTACCAATGGTTGTTTCGACCTGCTGCATCTTGGCCATATCGATTACCTGGCCAAAGCAAAGGACTTAGGCGACATTTTAATCATCGGAGTAAATACAGATGGTTCGGTACGCAGGTTAAAAGGCGCAACACGACCTATTACCGATGAAAACAGCCGGTCCACCATCATTGCCTCACTTCAATTTGTAAGCGCAGTTGTGCTATTTAATGAAGATACGCCTTACGAACTGATCCAACAGGTACAACCGGATGTACTGGTAAAAGGTAGCGATTACAAAGCTGAAGACATTGTGGGTTTTGATATTGTAAAAGCCAAAGGAGGTGAAATTGTAACGATTGATTACCTGGAAGGCTATGCCACATCTGCCATTGAAGAGAAAATCAGAAAGAAATATTAGCCTTTTTATGGTGCTCTCAAAAAAGCAAAAAGGGTAAGGCGTAAGCCCTACCCTTTAAAATATACTTTGTTATATCTATTACTGACCTGAACTTGAAGGCGTATTGTCTTCAAGTTTTGGAGGGCTTTGTGTTTGTACTTTTTTATTAGAAGTTCCTGTAACCTTCATACCCATATCAGCTGATTTGCCGAAAAGTTCAGGATGCAAATACAATCCTTTCTCGTGTGCCGGTTTTTCAACCTCTACTTCGATTCTATTTTCCTGTGCCCAGGCATCATTTCTTACACCCGTTACCTGCCAGCTGACTTTAACATTGGGTTTATCAGTCTGGATGGTAAATTGATTTCCTGAAATTTCTTCTTTAACAATCGCCTGTGCGAACTCACCAATCACCGTTAACTGATACCTGAATTCAATGTTCAGGGCATCAAAATATTCAGGTAATTCTACAATAGCCATTCCTTGCGCATCAGTAATTACATTTCCGTTATAAATATTCATCATATCAGGGCTTTCAACAAAACTATGTACGAGGAATTTATTGGCAGGGTCCTGGGGATGATCTATTTTAAAGGAACCTCCACCTTTAGATAGTGTTCCTGAAACATACACATCTCCATAGAAATAACCGGCATAATTTGATGAGGCTGATGACCCGTCAGCTCCATATACACCTATGTTATATGTGGTTCCTCCATAGGCCGCCCCTGCAACTCCAAATGAGCTGACCCCCCCTTCAGAATCTCCTAAAACACCAACGTTAACGCCACCGGGTTGATTAGCTAGACCTATCAGGCCGTAAGCCCGACCTGTGTTACTATTCAAAGAAGATGCAAATGCAGCAGGGGCATGATTATCACTAGGATAAAATGATATTCCCAATTCAGTACCTGAAACTCCATCACCTTCTTCTTCATATACGTGAAGCTTAGCTAAAGGATCATATTCTGCAATTCCAACATTACCATCAGCATCAACAACCAAACAGTTGTCTGTCCCTCCACTTCTTATCGAAATGCGTTCGTTATAATAATTATATAAGAAACCAGCATAAATGCTTTCGTTTTGGTCATTAAATGTTATGCCAGCCCAGCCAGTGCCATTAAATTCAAGATACGCATATGTATCATCTTCAATAATAGCATCTACAAGAGATGAATAAGTGCCACCGCCGCCACCAGCTCCATTAAATAAATGAAATTCCTTTTCCGGTGCGTTGATACCGATCCCCACTTTGCCTGCATCGTAATAGATATCATCTCCATTCTGTGTCCAGAGAGAAGATCCTCCGCCACCTGGTAGAGTAACTGTATTCCCATCACTAATGGTAAGGTCACTGCCAACTATAGAAAGCGTTTGTAATTCGTTATCCGGGTCGGCATCCTCATCTTCACCATACAGGGCGTAAGGGGTGCTGGTCAGCTGGCTGGTCCCCATATTCAGGTAAACATACCCTCCATTTGGATCCACTTCAACTTTTACAGAATGATTTCCAAGGCTCCAGTCAATGCTGTTAAAATTACCGCTTAAGGGTGTTCCATCACCAATTTGAAGGGAGAATAAACCATAATCATCGGTTTGAGGTGTATGCCGTTCTGCATACACATTTGAACCTCCTTCATATACAGAAATGCGAACGCCAATGGTTTGCATTAATAATGGATTACCTGATCCATCACGGGCCATGGCTTGAAAATCAATTTTTTGTGGCGCCTGTCCTAAAACGATCAAGCTGGAAAAGAACAGGGAAATTATCAATAGTAAATATTTATTTTTCATGGTTTTAAGTATTTGGGTTTAATGTTTAATTAATTTGAAATATTTGGTTGAAATGGAATTATTATCATCTTTAGTTGTAACAAGAAGACTGTAAACGCCGGGTGTTAGTCCCCGGGTCTGAATTGTTTGTTTACTCATTACTGAATTCTCACCAATATCTCTGTTGATCAGTAATCTGCCATAATTGTCGAACAACTGTATATTCACATCAACTTGTTTGGCTGATTGAATATCCAGGTAAAAATGATCTCGAAATGGATTTGGATACAATGTAAAATGTATATCCGCTATATTCTCATCAATAGAAACCAACAGGTTGTCAAACTGTTGAAATCCCGTATTAATTATGAATGATGGTTTAGTGAAGGTGCCAACCAGTCCTGATTGGCCAATGGTCCAGGAAAGCTCAATGTTACCTGAACTCCCTTGTCCCCCACTTGCAGCAAACACCCTTCGGGGCATTTCCTGGGCATAGACACTTATGGCTATGAGAAACCCCACAGCCATGAATAGAAATTTTAATTGTTTCATGGAAATTGTTTTAGATGAAGGAATAACGCGTTAATTGTTTGTTTTCGATGGAAAAGTACAATAAATATTGATATAAGTCAAGAAATAAAGAGTTTTTATCTTGAAATGATTAATTTCTAATCGCAGGATCCAATAAAATTCAATGTTTAAATTCGTAAATTTGGCGCATATCATATAGTTCTGTATTCATGGCCAAAACCAAATCTTCTTTTTTCTGTCAGAATTGCGGCAACCAGTCGACACGATGGCTGGGGAAATGTCCTGCTTGTAACGAGTGGAATACCTATGTTGAAGAAGTAATTGTAAGCAAAGACGATAAAAAGAAGGGTTATAAGAAAGGTGATAAAGCGGCAATACCGAAACCCATACATCAAATTGACTGGGAAAAAGAAGAGCGTTTAACTACCCGGAGTGTTGAGTTTGACCGGGTGCTGGGAGGTGGCCTCGTAACAGGATCCATCGTACTGATTGGCGGCGAACCCGGTATCGGGAAATCAACCTTGTTGCTGCAAGTGGCGCTGAATATGCAAGGAGTAAAAATTTTGTATGTTTCAGGTGAAGAAAGCCACCAGCAATTAAAGATGCGCGCCGACCGGATCGGGTTAAACAATCCTGATTGTTATATTCTGAATGAGACCTTTACCGGGGAAGTGTTCAGGCATATCGGTGAATTAGCACCCGAACTCATTATTATCGATTCGATTCAAACTCTGTATACCGATATTATCGACTCTTCAGCAGGTAGCATATCACAGATCCGTGAAACCGCTGCCGAGTTGCAACGTTTTGCCAAAACCACCAATATTCCTGTTATTCTGATCGGGCATATTACCAAAGACGGTACCCTGGCAGGGCCGAAATTACTGGAACATATGGTAGACACGGTATTGCAGTTTGAAGGCGACCGCCATTATGGATTCAGGATATTGCGATCGGTTAAAAACAGGTTTGGTTCGACGTCGGAACTGGGTATTTTTGAGATGCAATCGACAGGCTTACGTGAAGTAACCAACCCAAGTGAAATTTTATTGTCGCAACGCGAAGAAGAAACCAGTGGTATTGCCATTGCCGCTATGCTGGAAGGGCAACGGCCCATGCTGATTGAAACGCAGGCGCTGGTGGGCCCTGCAGCTTATGGAACACCTCAGCGTTCGTCCACGGGATTCGACCTGAGGCGCATGAACATGCTGCTGGCTGTGCTGGAAAAGCGAAGCGGCTTCAGGCTGAGCGCCAAAGATGTATTCCTGAATATTGCCGGGGGTATCCGGGTGGATGATCCGGCCATCGACCTGGCAGTTATTGCCGCAGTGTTATCTTCTGCGGATGATCAACCGGTGGGGAATAATATCTGTTTCGCAGGAGAAGTGGGACTATCCGGCGAGATCAGGGCAGTTTCACGTGTTGAAAACCGGATTTCAGAAGCTGAAAAATTAGGTTTTGAAAAAATTATGATCTCGAAATACAACCTGAAAGGCATCGATAAAAAGAAACTGAAAATTGAGATCATCCCCGTGGCCAATATCCCGGATGTGGTGAAGCTTCTGTATTAAACAGCTATTTTAAAAGGACCAGGCGAACAAGTTCAGGTATCTTCTCTTCTTCAAAACAAAACCATCAATAAACAATAAGGTAAGCATAATCAGGAATGTTCCTAAAATGAGACCACTGCCTGAAAGTATGGACGTATTGGCAAGTCGTGAAGGATCAAATATACCGCTCATCTGATGAAAGAAATCCGCAGTATATCCCAGGAATACATAGAAATTTCGGCTTATAAATGAACTGTCGATAAAAGCTACAATACCCAATGCAGAAATGACAGAGCCTGCTATAATAAGCAGGTATGGCCAATCAAATCTGTAGGTTTTTTCCAGCGGTAATTCAGCCAATTCAATCCGATGCATCACCTGGTCGGTAAATCCATCAGGTGCTTTTTCAATGAATTCATCATTTAATAATACCTTGATAATTCTGTCTTCCTTTTCCATGTCAATCAATATTAATAAACAGCCATTTCTGTCGTGCTAATTCTTTCCACTAATTCCTTTAACTTATTCCGCAGCCTGAAAAGTTTCACCTTTACATTCGAAACTGTCAGGCCAGTAGTTTTGCTGATCTGCTCCACCGAATTCTCTTCGTAATAATATAAAGTCAACAATAGTTTTTCTTCGGCTACGAGTTCCGTAATCGCCTTTTCAATCAGTTTATGTTTTGCCTCTTTTTCTTTAACCCCTTCAGATATATTATCTGCATGAAGCGAAACCATGTTTTCAAATTGTTCTTCAACGGGCCTGCTCGTATGTTTCTGTTTTCTTATTTCCGAGATGGCTGTATTATATGTAATTCTGTAAATCCAGGTTGAAAAACCCGCCTCTTTCCTGAATTTTCTCAATGAGCTGAAAGCTTTCACAAACGCATCCTGGGCAATTTCTTCGGCCAGTTCACGATTATGTACAATACCTAAAGCCAGACTGAATACACGGTCTTTGTATTTGTCAACCAGCAGCGCATACGCATTGCGGTTTCCATTCAGCACCTGCCCGATGATCGTTTCGTCGGCTTCTCTCATTTTTTATTGGACGCAAGTTCTCCTCTTCGGTTACAAAGGAGTTGTCATTACAAAGATATTCACCTTTTTCATTTACTTTTGCCTGTCTACCTTTTAAACCTTAAAAAATGAAAAACATCGTTGCATTCGTATTGATTTTAACGACTCTGGCTGTTCAGGCACAGTTTGACACCTATTTTCTAGATAAAACCCTGCGGATGGATTATTACCACAGCGGGAATCATGAAACTGAAATGTATTCATTCGATGAACTTATCGCCGAACCGTATTGGGGAGGTTCAAAAGTAAACCTTGTGGATAATTTTGCTTTTGGAAAATATATGATGAAGGTGTTTTTGGTGGAGAATGATTCGCTGCTATACTCCAGAGGCTATTCCTCTTTATTTGGAGAGTGGCAAACCACCCGCGAAGCGGAAGAAACATGGCGTACACTATCTGAAGCCGTTGTTTTTCCTTATCCAAAACAACAAGTTAGGGTTGAATTGTATAGCCGGAATTGGGATGGTATATTTGAAAAGAAATTTGAATATACCGTTGACCCAGACAATTATTTCATAAAACAGGAAAACCGCCTGGCATATCCTGCTTTTGATGTGCTTATTTCGGGTGATTCAGATAAGAAAGTGGACATTGTTATCCTGCCTGAAGGTTATACACAGGACGAAATGGGCCAGTTTATAGAAGACTGTCAAAAATTTGCCAGTGACTTATTTGCTTTTGCCCCCTATGACGATAATAAGGACAAGTTCAATATCCGGGGGATATTGGCGCCATCGAGGGAATCAGGGGTGGATATTCCTGCTGATACAATCTGGAGAAATACACTGATGAACTCAAGTTATTATACTTTTGATAGTGAGCGTTACCTGATGACTTACGATAATAAAAGTGTCCGCGACCTGGCAGCCAATGCCCCTTACGACCAGATTTACATACTGGTAAATAGTGATAAATACGGTGGAGGTGCCATATTCAACTATTATAACGTAAGTGTCAATAGCAATGTAAAATCAGCACAGATACTTTCCCACGAATTTGGCCATGGTTTTGCCGGTTTAGGAGATGAGTACTATGATTCTTCCACTTCTTACGAAGAATTTTACAATATTGCTATCGAGCCATGGGAACCCAATCTGACCACATTGGTTGATTTTGAAAGCAAATGGAAAGATATGCTGAAAAAGAAAACGCTGGTTCCTACACCCGATATCGCAGAAAACTATGATGTATTAGGTGTTTTTGAAGGCGGTGGATACACGGCAAAAGGCGTTTACCGGCCCATGCACGATTGCATGATGCATACTTTTAGAAATACCACATATTGCCCGGTATGCCAGCGAGCTATTCAAAAAATGATCGACTTTTATTCAGAGTAGGCACAAGCTGATTATAACCAATTCTAAAAATTCCTTAATCAGGCAATGTTGATATAACATTTCGCGTTAATTTACGTATCAATACTAATACTTAAACAATAACCATGCATATTAAAAGTGATATAGCCATCAGCGAATCGGGCTTTGTTTTTAACCCGGCAACCGGAGAATCATTTACCGTAAATCCAATTGGTGCCGAAGTCATTCAATTGTTAAAGGATAAAAAATCCATTCAGGAAGCAACAGAGTTCATCCTTGAACGATATAATGTGGACGAAACCTCAGTTGAAAAAGACCTGAACGATTTCGTTGCCATGCTGAAGCACTATTCAATTATCATGAACGATGAGTAAGCGAAAAATTACCATTGGCGTAACTGGATTAAATGCTATTGACAGCCCCGGACCGGGAGTACCGGTTATTCGTGGGCTGAAGGAAGCGAAAGCATTCGATGCGAGAATCATAGGCTTATCTTATGAGTCGTTGGAACCAGGTATTTATATGCATGACCTGGTAGATAAATCATACCAGATTCCTTATCCTTCAGTTGGAATTGACATGCTGTTTGAGCGGATAAAATACATTCATGCACAGGAATCTCTGGATGTGATCATTCCCAATTTCGATGCAGAATTATTCTCGTTCATCAGGCTGGCTGCGGAATTGAAGAAGATGGGAATCCACACTTGCTTACCCACAGCCGAACAGTTCGAGGAAAGACAAAAGACAAACCTACCGGAGTTTGGCAAAAAATACGACATTCATGTTCCTGAAAGTGAAGCGATCTTCTCGGCAGATAAAATGGCCGGAACACTGAAAAAATTTGAATACCCTGTAGTAGTTAAAGGGAGATATTACGATGCAACTATTGCCTATAATTTGGAGCAAGTTACTTCAGCTTTCCATAAAATAGCTTCCAAATGGGGATTGCCGATCATTATCCAGGAGTTTATAAAAGGAACAGAATACAATGTGACCGGCCTGGGTGACGGAAAAGGAAATACCATTGCCGCTGTACCCATGCGAAAGCAATACATTACCGATAAAGGAAAAGCCTGGGGCGGTATTGCCATCACCGATGAAAAGCTGCTGGAAATGACAAGACGCTTTGTAAAGGAAACGAAATGGAGAGGTGGCTTTGAGTTGGAACTTATGAAGAACAGCAAGAATGAATATTACCTGATGGAGATTAACCCGCGGATTCCGGCCTGGGTATACCTGGCTGTTGGAGTCGGGCAAAATATTCCGGAAGCACTGACCCTGTTGGCACTTGGTGAAGAAGTGGCGCCTTATACCACCTTCGAGCATGGTAAAATGTTCATTCGCTACTCGTGGGATATGATTGTTGATCTGAAAGATTTTGAAAAGATATCTACGACCGGAGAATTATAAAAATATTGAAATTAAAAAGTGATGGAAAAACAAAGATATGAACGTCCGCTGATCAAGAAACTGGAGAGCAACATGCCCAATAAATTTGGCACCCGGACGGAATATTTACCGATGACGCACATTGAAAATGTAGCTGTAAAGGACCTGATCAAAGAGCACGGTTCACCTTTATTTGTCATTTCTGAAAGAGCTATCCGTAACAATATGCGCAAGGCTAAAAAGGTATTCGAAAACCGATATCCCAAAGTGCAGTTCGCCTGGTCTTACAAAACCAATTATATGGATGCTGTTTGTCGTACCTTTCACCAGGAAGGTTCGTGGGCAGAAGTCGTCTCGGGTTTTGAATTTGACAAAGCACTGAATAACCAGGTAGATGGATCTAAAATTATTTTTAATGGTCCTGATAAATCGGAAGACGATCTCAGAAAAGCCTTGGCTCATAATGCATTGATCCATATCGATCATTTGGATGAATTATACAGCCTTCAGGAAATAGCCAAAGTAGCCAGTAAAAAAGCAAGGGTTGCCATCCGCGTAAATATGGATACGGGTATTTACCCTATGTGGGATCGATTTGGCTTTAATTATGAGAACGGACAGGCCTGGGATGCCTTGAACAAGATCATGCGTTACGAAAATATGGTTTTGGTAGGACTTCATACCCATATTGGTACTTTTATGCTGTCGCCAAATGCTTATGCGATTGCTGCTGGCAAGCTTGCCGACCTCGCCATTGGCATCAAAGATAAATACCAGCACGAGATCCAGTATATTGATATGGGTGGGGGTTTCGCCTCCAAAAATAATTTAAAAGGTAGCTTTTTACCCGGTATTGATACCAACCCGACTATTGATGATTTTGCCGAAGCTATCACAAGTGCGCTGATTAACAGCAATTTTCCCCCTGATAAATTGCCTTTGTTGATTTTGGAAACAGGACGTGCTTTAATTGATGATACAGCTAATTTGCTGGGGACGGTCATTTCTAATAAACGATTATCGGATGGACGCAGAACAACGATTCTTGATATTGGCGTGAACATTCTGTTTACTTCCTTCTGGTATGATCATAAGATCTCGCCGGCACAGCCATTTACCCAATATACAGAAGACACTGTGGTGTATGGTCCTTTGTGCATGAATATTGATGTGATCCGTGAAAATGTAAATCTGCCTTTACTGAACAAAGGCGATCATGTGGTGATCCATAGTGTGGGTGCTTACAACATGACCCAGTGGATGCAGTTCATCACATTAAGACCCCGGATTGTGATGATCGACATGGAGGGAAAGGTACATGTGATCAGGAAAAGCGAAACCCTAGACAGGTTGCTGGAACTGGAAAGAGTTCCAAAGCACCTTGAAAAATTTGAGCTGTAGCTTTAAATTGGTAACTTGCTTCGGTTTTGAAAACAACAGATAACATAGTCGTAAAGAATGATTTGCTTTCAGATATTTTGAACAGCATTCTGTACAGTTATTCACAGGTCTTTTTCTCAAAGAACAAAGTTTTTGCCTCAATTCTCGTCATTGTTACATTTTTTGATGTCTATGCAGGGATTGCTGGTTTGCTGGCAGTTGTTATTGCGAATACAATCGCAATTATACTTGGCCTGAATCACGAAAAAGTGGCTTCTGGAGCATATGGATTTAATGCTTTGATGGTGGGATTAGGGATCGGTATTTATTACCAGCCTTCTGTCGAATTCTATATCGTTCTGCTATTTATTTCCATACTTACCTTGTTTTTCACCATAGGTACTGAGGGGGTCCTGGCAAAATATGGATTGCCCTACCTGAGTATCCCGTTCCTTTTTGGTATCTGGATGGTGATTATAGCAAGCCGTGGTTATGCATCCTTAAACATCAGTGAAAGAGGAATTTACAGCCTGAATGAAATGTATGCCATTGGAGGCATGACGATGGTGCAGCTATATGAATGGTTTAACGAACTGGCCGTTTTTGAGTCGTTGCGAATATATTTTAAATCACTAAGCGCCATACTGTTCCAGTATCATATGTTTGCCGGAATGCTGATCGCAGTCGGACTGCTTTTTTATTCACGGATTGCCTTGCTGTTATCATTGATCGGGTTTTTTACCGCTTACTTTTTCTATTACATCATTGGTGCTGATATCAGTGAATTAAGTTACAGTTATATCGGATTTAATTACATCCTTACAGCCATTGCCGTAGGAGGCTTTTTTATTGTTCCTTCAAAGCGGTCTGTTCTTTGGGTGATACTCTTAACGCCGCTGGTTGCTATTACCATATCCAGTACTTCGTATTTGTTTTCATTTTATGGGCTTTCCATATTTTCGCTGCCGTTTAATATCATTGTAATCTTATTTCTCTATGTATTAAAATTCAGGGAGAACAGGACAGCAACACTTTCCCCGGTTCATATTCAGCAGTATTCACCTGAAAAACATGTTTATAATTATAACAATTATCTATCACGATTTGGCGCATTACCCTTGTTTGCTATGAAATTGCCTTTCTGGGGCGAGTGGAAAGTAACGCAGGCACACCGTGGAGCACATACCCACAAAAAGGAATGGCAGCATGCCTGGGATTTCGAAATTGTAGATGAGGAAGGAAAAGCATATGATAAATCTGGAAACCGCCCTGAGCATTATTATTGTTTTAATAAGCCTCTAACGGCCCCTGCTGACGGAATGATAATAGAAGTAGAAGATGGTATTGAAGACAATGCGATCGGGGATATGAACCTTGAGAAAAACTGGGGTAATAGTATTGTTATCAAACATGCTGAAGATTTGTATACACAGATCAGCCACCTGAAAAAAGAAAGTATAAAAGTGGTTAAAAACCAGGCTGTGAAGCAAGGAGAAATGCTCGGTTATTGTGGCAATTCAGGCAGGTCACCCGTACCTCATATGCATATGCAATTTCAGTCGAATCCTTCTATTGGTTCCAATACAATCAAATACCCGTTTTCAGCTATTGTAAGCAATACAAATCAATCCTTCAATTTCGAAACTTCAGTCATCCCTGTACAGGATCAAATAGTGTTAAACCCTGTCCGAAATGAGATGCTTTACAATGCCTATCATTTTGTTCCTGGTCAAACCATACAGTTTGAAATGAAGAATAAAAAAATAGACTGGATGGTGGAATCAGATATGTATAAGAACACCTATATCTTATGCAGTGAAAGTGGAGCTAAAGCTTTCTTCCGACAAATAGGAGATGTGTTTTATTTTACCGGTTATGAAGGTAGCAGAAATACCTTGCTGTATTATTTTTTCCTTTCGTCCTATCAGGTAGTAACTGCATTTTATAAGGGGATGAAAATAACCGATACCTATCCTTTATCAATATATCCGGGTAAATTGATTAAGCTTGTACAGGACTTTTGTGCGCCTTTTTTTAAGTTTCTAACAACCCGTTTCGAACTGACATATACTTCCTTTAAAGAAAAAGAAGATCAACAGGAAATTCTTATTGAATCAAAAGCATATTTCGGTTATACACGATTACGAACCCCTGATTATGATTTAAAATTATGATTGATTCCAATGGCATCAGTCAAATTCTGACAAATAAGAACGGTAAGGAAATAAAAGCGGTAAGGATTTCCTAGATGAAAAGACTGAAATGGATTATCGGATGTTCGCTTGGCGCTATCTTTTTCATGGCTATGACTGTACCTGGATTAAGCCAGCAAACGGACTACCGTTTTGTCGATTCCGCCACGTATCAACTTTACATCAACCAAAACTGGGATGCATTAATCAATATTGGTAAAACAGCTATTAAAAATGATATCGATTACTATTACCTGCGGATGCGAATGGCAGAGGCTTATAGCGCGAAAGAACAATATCTTTTAAGCGCTCAGTCCTTTGAAAAAGCAAAGGAATTCAACCGGTCCGATCCAAGCGCAAATGCCGGCTTGTACTATGCCTATTTAAATTCAGGGAAGAAAAACCAGGCATATCATTTGAGCCGTGAATTCAGCGAAAGCCTGAAGCGCAAATCAGGTGTAACGATCAGGCCAGTTGATTTTGTGGATGTTTTTGGCGGGTATATCTTTTCAAATAACCAAGCGAATAATGGTCAATTAGAATTGATTAATTCAGAGACTATTGATGGTCAACAATTATTGTTTGGGGATGAGGCCTATGTTCATGGAGGATTGATGCTCAACCTGTCGCCCTCTTTCAGTGTTTATGCAAGTGGTAGTTTTATTGATATTGCTAAAACAACCCGTGTACAATATAAAACACTCAAGCTTATTAAAAATAACAGACCTCCAAATAACGGTTGGATCATCAATCAATTGGTAGAAGGAGTTAATGAAGCATCCTACGATTCGCAAATAAAGCAGTATGAACTCTATTTGAACGGAAAGCTGCAATTAGACAAGGGATGGGCTGTCAACTTATTTACTAATCTGCTTTTTATCAATGCACCGATGGTCCAACAAGTATGGTACACAGAAAATATAACCGATACGCTTAGGTATAATACTGTTACAGGAAATGTTCAGACAATCAACTACCAGGAGACGGAGGTTGATTTTATCGAAAAAGATTCTTCATTCGTAAATTGGGTAGCGGGATTTATCCTGCAAAAAGATTTCGGGCTGATCAACCTTGGTTTATCGGGTACATATTCTGAATTATCCGGCGGACGACAGGGACAAATTGGATTGTCGTGTTTTTATTACCCGCTGGGAAATACAAAACTATATGGACAAACTGAGTTAACAGGCTTTGTCGAAGCAAATGAATACATGGGTAACAACCGGCGGCTTCTTTTTCATCAGATGTTAGGTGTGAAATTATTTAGCAAGGCCTGGCTGGAAGCTGAATTTTTGTCGGGAAACCTGAACAATGTCAACATAAAACAGGCTTCTGTAATTTACAACCTGCCTGAAAAAATCAACTTTATAACGGGATTAAATCTTCATATATTTGCTACCGATCATTTGGAAATTAACCTGATATACAATTATTCTGATAAAAACGGGTTTTACAGTAACCAGGATATAAGTAGTGGTGAATTAAATGAATTTTCATTCGATTATCAAACACAAAGTATTATAGGAGGACTCAAATGGACATTTTAAAAAAGGCATTGACGATTGGCCTGATCATTTTAAGCCCTGTATTGTTTGCGCAGGATTTTAATGGGCTTCAGGAAGTATTTGAAGAAACTTATGACCTTGAATATTCAGGAGAATACAGCAAAGCCATCGGTTTACTTAAGGAGGTTTACAATGAAGAATCCTATGAGATCAACCTACGTTTGGGCTGGCTGACTTATTTGTCGGGCAATTTCACCGAAGCCATTCCTTATTACCAGAAAAGTATCCAGTTGAAACCCTTGTCTATTGAAGCAAGGTTGGGTTTAGTGTATCCAGCATCATCATTGGGTAACTGGACGCAAGTTGAAACCATGTACAAAGAAATTTTAAAGATTGATCCGCAAAATTCACTGGTAAATTATCGTATGGGGCTGATCAATTATGGCCGTGAAGATTATAATGCAGCAGCCCAGTATTTTCAAAAAGTGATCAACCTTTATCCATTTGATTACGACGGTACCATTATGATGGCCTGGACCAATTTTAAGCTTGAAAAACAGCGGGAAGCCAAAGTGTTGTTTCAAAAAGCCCTGCTTATCAGGCCGGGTGATGATTCTGCCACTGAAGGGCTTGAATTACTGAAGTAAAACCTAATCCATCAACTGGAGATCCATTTGTCGGTTGCCAAGATCTACCTTTTTAACCAACACGCTGACTTTGTCTCCCAGGCGGTAAATATTTCCATGCGACTTACCAATTATTCTGTAATTGTCTTCATCCAGGTAGTAATAATCATCCTTCAGTTCGTTAAAGCGGATAAGACCCTCGCTTTTACTTTCATCAATCTCTACAAAAATACCCCACTTGCTAACTCCCGAAATGCTTCCGTCCAGCACCTGCCCAACTTTATCAGTCATGTATTCGATCTGTTTGTATTTGATCGATGCGCGTTCCGCTTCTGAAGCCAGTTTTTCCATATCGGATGAATGCTGGCATTTATCTTCCAGCGGATCTTTTTTAACAGAACTGCCTCCTTTCAGATATAATTCAAGCAATCGATGCACCATCAAATCGGGATAGCGCCTGATGGGAGATGTAAAATGTGTATAATATTGAAAAGCAAGACCATAATGCCCGATGTTATCTGTTGAATAAATCGCTTTAGCCATGGTACGGATGGCAATGCTTTCTATCATATGTTCTTCACCCCGCCCTTTAATTTTTGTGAAAAGATCGTTATAAGAGCTCGCAAGTTGTTTATGAGAGCCAACATTCAACCTGAAACCCAGTTTATTTAAAAACTGGACAAAAGTGTTAAGCTTCTCAGGGTTGGGTTCGTCGTGTATCCGGTACACGAAAGTTTTAGGCGTTTTTCCTTCTTTTGGTTTGCCAATCAATGCTGCTACTTTTTTATTGGCGAGCAGCATAAACTCTTCGATGAGATGGTTTGATTCTTTCTGCTCTTTCACGAAAGTTTCGATGGGTTTACCATTTTCATCAAGCCTGAACTTGATTTCTTCCGAATTGAAATTGATAGAGCCATTGGCAAATCTTTCTTTTCTTAAAATGGAAGCCAGTAAATGAAGTTGCAGGATGTCTTTTGAAAATTCACCCTCTTCCGTTTCAATAATCTGCTGTACCTCGCCATAATTAAACCTTCTGTCAGAATTAATGATGGTTTTGCCAAACCACTGTTCCAGCACTTCAGCCTGGTCATTCATTTTAAAGACGGCAGAAAATGTCAGTTTATCTTCATTGGGTCGCAGGGAGCAAACGTTATTGGATAAAACTTCCGGCAACATGGGAATTACCCGGTCAACAAGATAAATGGAAGTGGCCCGGTTATAAGCTTCCTTATCAATAATTGATTTGGGTTGCACATAATGCGAAACATCTGCGATATGAACCCCCACTTCCCAAAGCCCATCTTTCAGTTTTTTTAATGAAAGGGCGTCATCAAAGTCTTTGGCATCAAAAGGGTCGATGGTAATGGTCCAGGTATTTCTGAAATCTTTCCTTTTTTTGATTTCTGCCTGTGAAATACGAATGTCAATATTACCGGCTTCCTTTTCAACGTTTTTAGGAAATGAAAGTGGGAAATTATATTCTGCCAGGATGGATTGCATTTCTACATCATTATCTCCTGGTTTGCCCAGCACTTCGACAATTTCTCCGAATGGATTGTTGGAATGCTCAGGCCATTCGGTCACTTTGGCAATTACTTTGAGGCCGTTAGCGGCATCTTTCACCTGGCTTTTCGGGATAAAAATATCGTAGGGCATATTATCGCTGTCGGGTATCACAAAACCAAAATTCTTGCTCAATTCCAAAATGCCGACAAAATTATTTTTCTTTCGCTCCAGAATCTCAACAATCTGGCCTTCTTTTTTATGCCCTTTTCGTCTCGGGAAAATAAATACTTTCACGATGTCGCCATGCAAAGCATGATGAACATTATTCGCAGCTATAAAAATATCATCACCCCCGTCAGCAGTAGAAATATATGCTTTCCCGGTTTTTTTCAGATCTACCGTTCCGGTAACGTATTTTTTAATGTTGGCAATTTCGGTTTGGCTGGCCGCATTCAACTTGTATTTACCGGGCTTCTCTTCGATCAATTCTCCGGCTAATTTTAGTTCTTCTAAAATATTAAATACGAGATCCTTACTAGCCTGGTCGCGTATACCAAGTTGTTTGGAAAGCTGTTTGTAATTGTAGGCCCGAAACGGATTTTCGGAAAAAATACTGAGGATAATTCCTGCTAAAGCACTCTTTGGACGACGTGTTTTTTTATGTTTCTTTCTCATTAATAGTGGTATTATTTTGCTCCTTAAATCTATGCGAGCAAAGGCTAAAAATTTAAAGCGTGAATTTAGTGATAATAATGCTCCCATATTCTTAAATGGCACTAAATTCCTGAATAGGGATGGAAGAAATGAGTTTTTTCGTGTAATCGTGTTGTGGGTGGAAATAAACCTGGTCTGCAACCCCGGTTTCAATGATTTTACCATCCTTCATCACCATGATGCGATCAGACATATAACGAACTACCGAAAGATCGTGAGATATAAAAATATAGGTAAATCCAAATTCCCTTTTCAGCTTGTTTAGTAGGTTCAGAATCCGGGCCTGTACCGAAACGTCTAGTGCAGAAACCGCTTCATCGCAAATGATAAATTTAGGATTAAGCGCCAAAGCCCGTGCGATTACGATACGTTGTCGCTGGCCTCCTGAGAACTCATGCGGATACCTGTTGAAAAACTCTTTTTTTAGCCCTACTGTTTCAAGGAGCTCTTCCGCTTTATTTCTTCGTTCATTTCTATTCCTATGCAATCCATGTACTTTCATGGGTTCAATAATTGCTTCACCGATGCTGAGCCTTGGATTTAATGAAGAATAAGGGTCCTGAAAAACAATATTGATGTTTTTTCTTGCCTTTTTCAAATCCCTTCCTGAAAGTTGAAGCAGGTCTTTTTCGTCAAAATAGATTGAACCGCTGTCGGGTTCAATTAATCGAAGGATGCTTCTGCCGAGAGTGGTTTTGCCGCAACCCGATTCACCAACGAGTCCAAGCGTTTCGCCCTTCAATACATTAAAACTTACATCATTAACTGCATGAACATAATATGTGGGTTTTCCCAGGAAATTCCTTTTAGATACATATTTTTTTTCCATCTTATGAACCGATAAGATATCAGGATTGCCATGAACCTCGATAGTTTTGATGGTAGCTCTTTCCCTTTTTTGTTCTTTGGGTTTTTTTTCCAGAAAATCATCAATGGTGGGCAATAAACGAGGTTTACCTTGCAAAGGAGGGCGACAGGCCATCAGACCTTTTGTATATGGATGCTGCGGATTTTGGAAAATCTTGTTCACGGGTCCTTCTTCTACAATCTGCCCCTGATACATAACGGCTACCCTTTCTGAAACTTCCGAGATCACTCCTAAATCGTGGCTGATAAATAACAGGCTCATACCGAATTCCTTGCGCAATTCATTCAATAATAAAATGATATCTTTTTGAACAGTTACATCAAGCGCCGTTGTAGGTTCATCCGCAATCAGCAAATCGGGTTTATTGGCAACCGCCATTGCAATCATTACACGCTGTTTTTGTCCACCTGAAATTTGATGTGGATAGGATTGGTATATGTCTTCGGATCGCGGTAGTTTTACTTTTTTAAACAATTCAATCACCTGTTTCCTGGCTTGTTTCTTACTTGTACGCTGGTGTAACCTTATTATTTCAGCTACCTGTTCACCACATTTGATCACAGGGTTTAAAGCGGTCATGGGCTCCTGGAATATCATAGAAATATGGTTGCCACGATACATCCTCATCGTGCTTTCATCAAACTGAAGAAGGTCCTGACCATTGTAAAAGATACGGCCAGATGAAATGATGGCCTGAACAGGTAACAATCCGATAATCGAAAGGGCCGTAACCGACTTACCTGAACCTGATTCTCCCACCAGGCCGACAGCCTCTCCTTTTTTGATTGAAAAACTTACATCCTGAACGGCATAGCTGCGTCCTGACTCATTTTTGAATTGAATCGACAGCTCATGTATTTCAATAAGAGGATTGTCTTCCATGTTAAATTCAAAATTAATTAATTAACAGGTGGATCCTTAAAAATCATTCAATCTTTAAACATTTCTGCAAATGAAATGTTAAAAAAGACAGAAGAAACATCAAAAATCTTAACATCAAGTTAACACATTTGTTAAATTACTATTAATATCGGGGTATTTAACAAATTCTGTAAGGTAGTGTAGGTAAATTCGACTGTTATAAAAATCGTAGATACGCAAATTTTTAAAAAATATGGATTTGTTATAGCGGAAAGATTTACTGAGTAGCATAAAAAACATATAATCATTATAGTGTGTTTGTTTGAGTTGGCGGTCGGCATTTAATGCTGGCCGCTATTTTTTGTTATCAAGAATGATTTGTTGATAACACTATGGTTAATGCAGTAAGTGAGATTAAAAAAACGGTAATTTTAGTTTGATTTTTCAGAAGAATGAGTACATTTGTTACTCAATCTATGAAAAACAAGCCAATTTATGCTGGGAACCCTGATTACATCAAAGACTCGCATCAAGCTGCTGCTTAAGTTTTTTCTGAACAGCAATAACACGGCCTACCTGCGCTCCCTTGAACCTGAATTCGGAGAATCAACCAATGCTATACGGCAGGAATTGAACCGTTTTGAAGAAGCGAACCTGCTTGTTTCCCTCAATGCGGGGAATAAAAAAATGTATAAAGCAAATACCGATCATCCATTATTTCCTGAGATTAATGCATTATTGATGAAGCACATCGGCCTTGACAAAGTCATTGATAAGGTCGTAAACAAACTGGGTCAACTGGAAGAAGTATACCTGGTTGGTGAACTGGCAAAAGGAAAGAACAGCCAGATGATTGACCTTTGGTTTGTAGGCCATGAAATTGATAAAAAGTACCTGCTTGACTTGATTGAAAAAGCAGAAAAATTGATCCACCGGAAAATCCGGTATATCATATTAAACCACGAAGAACTCCAGGAATTTTTAAAAGCAAATGGGAAAAACGAGCTTTTGTTGCTCTGGAAGTCATAGTGGATTAACACATAAAACACATAAATTCAGTTACATGTAAATTGTGCATGTGACTTAGGAGGCGGAAGCGTGCCCGAGCAGCAGAGAACGTATGGAAAAATTAATTGAAATAGCTATTAAAGCGTCCATTGAAGCAGGAAAAGCAATCATGGAAATCTATGATACGAATTTTGATATTGAATACAAAAAAGACAGTTCACCATTAACGACTGCAGATAATGCTTCACATCAAATCATTACCTCGTATCTTGAAAAAACTGCGATACCAATTCTTAGTGAAGAAGGTAAACACCTGCCATTTGAAGAAAGGAAAGACTGGAAACAGTTCTGGCTGGTTGATCCGCTTGACGGAACAAAGGAATTCATTAAAAAAAACGGCGAGTTCACGGTAAACATTGCGCTTATCGATCATGGAGAACCAGTAGCAGGTATCATTTATGTGCCAGTTACAGATGTTTTATATGTGGGTATAAAAAATCGGGGCGCTTATAAACTTCAGAATACCGAAAAATTTAACAGATCAGTTAGTGAGCTACGTGAAAAAGCCATTAATTTGCCCGAAATTAAAAATGAAAACAGATACAGAGTTGTAGCCAGTCGCTCCCATTTGAGTGCTGAAACGTCTGCTTTTATTGAAAAAATGGAAAACCATCATCCCAACATACAAATAGTTTCCAAAGGAAGCTCGTTGAAACTATGCCTGATTGCCGAAGGTGCTGCTGATATATATCCACGTTTTGCTCCAACGATGGAGTGGGATACAGGAGCTGGGCATGCCATAGTGAATGCTGCAGGAGGCAAAGTCGTGTTGGCTGAAGATGAAAATATTCCATTGGAATATAACAAAGAGAATTTATTGAATCCCTGGTTTATTGCAAAAAGAGAAGGTGTATAGAAGGATAATTTTTTATTGAAAGATCTTAAAAAGTAAAATTGTTGCTTGTTACTCGTTGCTTGTCAGGTTGCAGACATAATAAATCAAACATTGAATAAAAGTTATAAAGAGTTAGAGATTTATCAAATGGCATATCAACTGGCTATTGAAGTTCATAAAATAAGCCTCACTTTACCGAAGTTTGAATTATATGAACAGGGAAGTCAGGTTAGAAGGTCGAGTAAGAGTATAAAGGATACAATTGTCGAAGGCTATGGCAGAAAAAGATACAAAGATGATTTTATCAAATTTCTGACTTATGCGCAGGGCTCTTGTGATGAAGTTATTTCACAATTAAATATGATTAATGATCTTTATTTTGAAGACCAACCATTAACAAAACTTATGAATGATTATGATATACTTGGCAAAAAGATCAATAAGTTCATACAATATGTCGAAAACCATTGGAAAACAAACAAAAACAAGTAATCAGTCCTAGTCAACCAGCAAACCAGTAACAAAAGATTTATGACGAACAAAAACATACATACTACTTTCGACAGACTCCTTGACAGGAGTGCAAAAGAAAAACTATTAAATCAAAAGTCCAGGGTGGTCTGGATGACAGGATTGTCAGGTGCGGGTAAAACAACCATTGCACAACATTTTGAATTAGCATTAAACAAAAGAGGGTACCTGACGCAAGTACTGGATGGAGATAATATCCGTAGCGGGATCAACAACAACCTGGGATTTTCGGAAGAAGATCGTTATGAAAATATTCGCAGGATTTCCGAAGTGTCGAAACTGCTCATGGACAGCGGCATCATCTGTATCAATAGTTTTATCAGTCCCACCAACGAAATTCGTGAAATGGCCAAAAATATAATTGGCGAGGAGAATTTTATTGAAGTCTTTGTGGATGCGCCCATTGAGGTATGTGAGCAAAGAGATGTAAAAGGATTATATGAAAAAGCACGCAGGGGAGAAATCAAAAATTTCACTGGAATTGATTCACCTTTTGATGTGCCTGATGATGCTGATATTATTTTGCATACAGATAAGCTTTCGGTCGATGAATGTGTTGAAGTATGCCTGGATTATATATTACCAATCATCAAATACAAGCAGCAATAGAATTTAATGGATATCAAATCATAAAGAATGGATAATTACACTATAAATAATCTAAAAGAACTTGAAGCTGAATCGATACAGATCATCAGGGAAGTAGCCGCCGAATTTGAAAACCCGGTGATGCTTTATTCTATAGGAAAGGATTCATCAGTGATGGTTCGTCTGGCAGAAAAAGCATTTTATCCCGGGAAAGTACCTTTCCCTTTGATGCATATTGATTCCAAATGGAAATTCAAGGAAATGATTGAGTTTCGCGAATCATATACCAAAGAAAATGGTTGGGATTTAATCGCCCATTACAATGAAGAAGGATTCAAAAAAGGGGTCGGACCATTCACACATGGCAGCAAAGTGCATACGGACGTGATGAAAACCCAGGCACTGCTTGCAGGATTAACGAAATATAAGTTTGATGCCGCGTTTGGTGGAGCCAGAAGAGATGAAGAGAAATCCCGCGCCAAAGAAAGAATTTACTCCTTCCGCGATCGTTTCCACCAGTGGGATCCCAAGAATCAGCGGCCTGAATTATGGGATACATACAACGCAAAAGTGCATAAAGGAGAATCAATTCGTGTATTCCCGATTTCAAACTGGACTGAACTTGATATCTGGCAATATATACGCCTTGAAAATATACCGATCGTACCCTTGTATTATGCCAAAGAACGACCTATCGTTGAAATCGATGGAAATTTGATCATGGTAGATGATGATCGCATGCCGGAAGAGTTACGGAAGCAGGCGAAAATGAGGATGGTACGATTCAGAACATTGGGTTGTTATCCATTAACTGGTGCAATTGATTCAGATGCTGACACCATTGAAAAGATTGTGGAAGAGATGATGACGGTAACAAAATCAGAACGTACTACAAGGGTTATTGATTTCGACCAGGAAGCAAGTATGGAACAGAAAAAACGAGAGGGGTATTTTTAAAAAAGAAGCATGCTGCAGAGTGCTGAGAGCATGGTTAGGCATGAATATAAAAAAATGAAGAAGTAGTAATTATGGCTGATTTTCGTTTTGAAGATTTAGACATTTGGAAAGACAGTATTGAAGTGGCAGATGTGCTTTATAATTTTGCCGACAGAGCTGAAAGTAAAAATCATTATAGGTTTGCTGAACAGCTTAGGGGAGCCGCATTAAGTATTTCAAATAATATTGCAGAAGGAGCGGGATCATTTTCAAAAAATGAATTTGCACAATTTCTTAACTATGCCAGAAGATCGGTATTCGAATGCTCCAATATCATAATAGTTTTTCAAAGGAGAGAATTAATTACAATGGATGAAAAAAATGAATTATTTGCAAAACTTAAATATCTGAGTCAGCGAATTACAAACTTTCGAAAAACAATTATAAAATAAACTAATCAATACACCATGCCCCATGCTCCATGCCCCATGCTCCATGCCCATGCCCCATGCCCCATGCCCCATGCCTCATAACTTTTTTCATTCAATATTGAATCATTAATAATCAGTAAGTAAACAAAAAGACATATGTCAGAAATAGATATAAAAACTTTTCTTGATCAGGATCAGAAGAAGGACCTGCTTCGTTTTTTAACGGCAGGGTCCGTGGATGATGGAAAATCAACATTGATAGGCCGGTTGTTATTCGATAGTAAAAAATTGTACGAAGACCAGTTGGCTGCTTTGGAAAGAGACAGTAAAAAAGAAGGCCATGCCGGAGAAGAAATTGATTATGCCTTACTTGCTGGATGGACTAAAAGCCGAGCGAGAGCAGGGCATTACAATCGATGTGGCGTACCGATATTTCTCTACCAGCAAAAGAAAATTTATTATTGCTGATACACCTGGACATGAGCAATATACCCGCAATATGGTCACTGGAGCTTCTACAGCCAACCTGGCCATTATTCTTGTGGATGCCACATTGGGTGTGATTACGCAAACCCGCAGGCATACCTACCTGGTTTCCTTGCTGGGAATTAAACATATTGCGCTGGCAGTGAACAAAATGGACCTTGTTGGATACAGCCAGGAAGTGTATGATAAAATTTGCCAGGATTATCGCGAATTTACTACCCAGCTGGATGTGCAGGATGTACGATTTTTTCCGCTATCGGCATTGAAAGGTGATAATGTTGTAGACATCTCTGATAAAATGCCCTGGTATCATGGCAAAAGTCTGCTTGAATTTCTTGAAACAGCCTATGTAAGCAGTGACCGTAATTTTAGGGATTTTAGATTTCCAGTGCAATACGTGATCCGACCGAGTCACAATTTTCGTGGATTTGCAGCCAAAATAGCTTCGGGAGTTGTTCACAAAGGAGATGAAGTGATGGTGCTACCATCACGTAAAACATCACGGGTAAAATCAATTGTTACCTATGATGGAGAGCCTGATTTTGCATTTCCGCCGCAATCGGTAACCATCACGCTCGAAGATGAAATAGATGTGTCAAGGGGTGATATGCTGGTACATCCGCATAATTTACCAAAGATTGAGCGACGATTCGAAGCGATGTTGGTATGGATGGATGAACAACTGATGGACCGCAACACCCAATTTTTCATTAAACACAATACCAGTACTTCCAAAGCGCGGATTGATGCGATCCGATACAAAGTAGATGTAAATACACTGGAGAAGTCAGAGGTACCATATCTTGCATTGAATGAAATAGGCCGGGTGCTGATCACCTCCAACAAACCCTTATTTTTCGATCCCTATGAAAAGAACAGAAGCACAGGCTCATTCATTCTGATCGACCCGATGACGCACAACACTTGTGCGGTAGGCATGATACTCGACAAAGTGAGTAGTGATGCATTGCCTATAAAAATCACCGATATTGACAAAGAGTTGATCGTTAAAGGAGTTGGCCTGATTGAAAAGCAGGAATACGAAAAAAGATATCAGCAAAAAGCGGCCACGATCTGGTTTACCGGACTGCATGGTTCAGGGAAAAACGAACTGGCATATTCGCTTCAAAAGAGTTTATTCGATATGGGAGCTCATGTGGTGCTGCTGGATGGTAAATCAACACGTTCCGGTTTGTCGCGTGAATTGGATTATTCTCCTTCAGACCGGGCCGAACATCTGAGAAGGGTGGCCTACATTTCAAAATTATTGAACCAACAGGGAATCATTGTTATTTGTTCTTTTATTTCTCCAAGTGAGTCAATACGTTTGCAGGCAGAAGAAATTATCGGACAAGATCAGTTCCACTTGATTTATATGGATGCTGATTTAGATTATTGTCGAAAAAATGACCAATACAATCTGTATGAACTCATCGAAGAAGGAAGTATTAAATACTTACCCGGGGTTGATATGGATTATGAAACACCGGAAAATCCGGAAATAATTGTAAAACCTGAGGAAAAAGACAAAGGCATTGAAAAGGTGCTGAGCTATTTATCAGAAAAGAAAATTTTCCCACTTTAATAGAGAAAGGGGCCTTGAGTTGTGAATTCCGAAGTTGTTACGCAGAGTATCGCTGAGTTAGCGCAAAGTTTCGCGAAGAAGAACGCAACAATATCAATTCGTAAATCAGTATTAAAGGACGATGCACGAAAATGAAATTTCAAATATAATTATAGGAAAGGCCATCGAAGTGCACAAAGCATTGGGGCCAGGTCTTTTGGAGTCAGCTTATCAGGAATGTTTATATTTTGAGTTGATCGAAAGCGGATTGAAAGTTGAAAAGGAAAAACCCATGCCCATTATTTATAAAGACGTGAAACTGGATCATGGATACCGGATAGACCTGTTGATCGAAAATAAAGTAGTAGTTGAAATTAAAACCGTTGATGCTATCATGGATGTTCATGAAGCCCAAATTCTAACTTATTTGAAACTGGGCGATTATAAGCTGGGATTACTGATCAATTTTAATGTACAATTATTGAAAAAAGGCATTCGAAGGTTTGTGAATAATTTATAATTTGATAAAAACCTTAAGGTTATTCTCTGCGCATCTCAGCGTTTCTTTGCGTAACTTAGCGTTGCAGCTTTTTCTAAAAATAAAAATCACACACAATCATACATGAAAAAATACAACATCGCAATCATTGGCTTGGGCTATGTAGGCTTGCCGCTAGCTGTTGAATTTGCAAAGAAATATCCTGTGATAGGTTATGATATTGATGCGGAAAGGGTTAAGGAATTAACCAACGGGCATGACGATACCCTTGAAGTGGAAGATAAAGAACTGCAATCGGTTTTGGTTGGGAGTCCTGGTGCTGAGAAAGGCTTGTTTTTAACAACTGAGATGGATGAAATAAAAACTTCTAACATCTATTTTGTAACCGTCCCAACACCTATTGATGAATACAAGCGACCCGACCTGACACCCCTTGTTAAAGCCAGCGAAACAGTTGGAAAGGTAATTAGCAGGGGAGATATTGTAGTGTATGAATCCACCGTTTACCCCGGTGCTACCGAAGAAGATTGCATCCCGGTAATTGAAAAAGTAAGCGGACTGACATTCAACAAAGATTTTTATGCAGCCTATTCACCAGAAAGGATCAATCCGGGAGATAAAGAACGACCATTAATTAAGATCAAAAAGGTAACTTCTGGCTCAACGCCTGAAATTGCAGATGAAATTGATGATCTGTACAATACGATTCTGTTGAATGGTACCCATAAAGCTTCCAGTATCAAAGTCGCAGAAGCCTCCAAAGTGATTGAAAATGCCCAGCGCGATTTGAATATTTCTTTTGTCAACGAACTGGCACTCATTTTCGACCGGATGGGAATTGACACCAATGATGTGATTGAAGCGGCCGGCTCAAAATGGAACTTTATCAAATACAAACCCGGACTGGTAGGTGGCCATTGTATCGGTGTGGATCCATACTACCTGGCATTCAAAGCAGAAGCATTAGGTTATTATCCACAGGTAATCCGTTCGGGAAGGCGTGTGAACGATTATATGCCCCATTTTGTGGCAGACAAGGTTGTGAAACTGATGATCAAAAAAGGTCATAAGATTTTGAATTCGAAAGTATTGGTCTTAGGCATCACCTTTAAAGAAAACTGCCCCGATATTCGAAATACCAAAGTAGTAGATGTCGTTCATGAACTGGAAGCATTTGGCTGCCATGTAGATGTACATGATCCGTGGGCACAACCTATAGAGGTGATGGAAGAATATGGTGTGAAGACGTTTTCAGATGCCGGACAATTATACAATGAGCATTATGATGCAGTGGTATTGGCAGTAGCACACCGGCAGTTCGCCAACATCGATTTTCCGAAATTAACCAATGGATCGGGTGCCGTCATCTTCGACATCAAAGGCTTCCTCGATCAGAAAATTGTGGATGGGAGGCTCTAGATCAAGTTAAATGGAAAAAGTAAAAAGGAAAAAGTAGAAAATGAAGCAGAATGTCCCCCTCTGGAGGGGGCAGGCCTGTCCGCCGTTGCTCTTTGGCAGGCGGAGGGAGGAGGAAAAAATACACATTCAGCTCTGGCGTATTTCAAGATTGCCATAGTCGCCACGAAAAAGTGGCTCCCTCGCAAATTTCGTGCTCCATTTTACTATTGAAACGAAAAAATCAGTTATCAAAACAAAAAACTGAAACACGAATTTGCGAGGCCGCATGGCCGAAGCAAACTTGAACAACTTTCCAGCATCAAAAAATGAAAGCCTGGACCTACATGACAACTAATAAACCGAATGGAGTTATATACACAGGTGTGACTTCAGAATTAAAATACCGTGCAGAAAGCCATAAAAATAAAAAATACAAAAACTCTTTTTCGGCACGGTACAACCTTAACAAATTGGTTTGGTATGAAGAGTTCATTAGCATTATTACCGCACGAGCCAGGGAAAAACAAATAAAAGCAGGTTCAAGAGCGAAAAAGATACAATTGATTGAAGCGATTAATCCGGAATGGAGAGATTTATATGATGACTTATAGGTACTTGCTTATGACAAGATTGCCCGTCCGAACGGAGTCCTCCCGGTGGGCTTCGGTCGGCTGATGCCTTCCTGGCAACATTTCGAGTTCAGAATGACAGTTAAATAAAACTTTAATTTCTATGGAATCACAAACCACATATGAAATAAAACCCCAATCTTCACTGCTTGATCTCAAGCTGAAGGAAACCTGGCGATACCGCGACCTGGTGAGTATGTTTGTACGACGGGATATTGTTACCATGTACAAGCAGACCATTTTGGGACCGTTGTGGTATTTTATCCAGCCATTATTGACGACGCTGGTATTTACGGTTATTTTTGGGAAAGTTGCCAAAATACCCACTGACGGGCTCCCCCCGTTATTGTTTTATTTAGCTGGCGTTACAGCCTGGAATTATTTTTCCGACAGTTTTAAAAACACTTCGGATACTTTTAAAAAGAATGAAAATATATTTGGGAAAGTATATTTCCCAAGGATTGTCATGCCGCTGTCCATTGTAATTTCCGGTTTGCTGAAATTTGGTATCCAACTGGTGTTATTCATTGGGTTTATTGTTTATTTCATGGCAGTGGGCGTTGATTTGCAACCTGTATGGCCATTGCTCTGGATACTACCATTTCTGCTTTTGCTGATGGGATTTATGGGGCTTGGATTCGGGATGATCATTTCTTCATTAACCACCAAATACCGCGACCTTACTTTTTTAATAGCATTCGGTATTCAACTGCTGATGTATGGTACACCGGTGATCTATCCCTTGTCTGCTATTCCTGAAAAATACCAATGGATCGTAGAGGCCAATCCCATGACAAGTATTATTGAAAGTTTCCGGTATATGTTTTTGGGTGAAGGCAGCTTCAGCTGGCAGGCACTGGCTTATACAACTGTTTTTACGGTCGTTTTATTCTTTTTAGCACTGATCGTTTTCAATAAGACGGAGAAGAATTTTATGGATACGGTGTAATCAACCCACCTCCAACCCCTTCCTGTCCGTGCGTAACGAAGTGAAGGCGGAAAGGGGAGGGCCGGCAGAAAAATAAACCAATGAAAAAACAACATATTGTCCCTGGCGAAGTTCAAGATTGCTTCGGTCGCCTCAAAAAAGAGGCTCCCTCGCAAATTTCGTGCTCCATTTTACTATATGAAACAGAAACATCAGGTTACCAAAACAAAAACTGAAACACGAATTTGCGAGGCCGCACGGCCGCGGCAAACTTGAACAACCATCCTAAAACTTCATTCGTAAGCATGCAACCCATCATAAAAATAGAAAACCTCTCCAAAATGTACCGCCTCGGTATGATTGGCACAGGTACCATCTCCCACGACCTCAACCGCTGGTGGCATAAAGTACGCGGCAAAGAAGACCCTTATCTGAAAATTGGAGAAGCCAATGTAAGCGACAACAAAAGCAACTCGGGTTATGTGTGGGCACTGAAGGATATTAACCTGGAAGTGATGCCCGGGGAAGTACTGGGTATTATTGGTAAAAATGGGGCAGGAAAAAGTACGTTGTTAAAAATCCTTTCCAAAGTAACCGGACCCACAACCGGTAGTATTTCATACACGGGAAGAATTGGTTCCTTGCTGGAAGTAGGTACAGGTTTCCATCGCGAACTCACCGGCAGGGAAAACATTTATCTGAATGGCGCCATTCTTGGGATGACCAAAGCAGAAATACGGGAGCAAACTGGATGAAATTGTGGATTTTGCAGGTGTGGAACGCTATATTGACACCCCTGTAAAACGCTACTCCTCGGGTATGAAAGTACGATTGGGTTTTGCGGTAGCCGCATTCCTAGAACCCGAAATACTGGTGGTGGATGAGGTGCTGGCCGTAGGTGATGCCGAATTCCAGAAAAAAGCCATTGGCAAAATGCAGGATGTTTCCAATCAGGAAGGACGTACCATTTTATTTGTAAGTCATAATATGGTTGCTATTCAACACCTATGTTCAAAAGTTATTATTTTAAATAACGGAGTAATAAATTTTGAAGGAGAGACTGAAAAAGGAGTTACTGAATATATTAATAATGATTCTTCAAAAGCAATGATAAAAGTTTCTGATAGAAAAGATAGGTTGGGAACTGGAAATCTAAAAGTGTTGAATTTAAGCTTCATAGACCCAAATGAGAGAAAGGAAATAGAAACTTTACAATCAGGTAAAAAGTTCATTATTAAAATAGACTATAAAGGAAAAGGTCAACTAAAGAATGTAATTTTTAGGATCATTTTTATCGATAAAAATGATCTCAATTTATTCGTATGTAACAATTTTCATACTAATGAAGTATTTGAAACTTTACCAGCAACGGGAGCTGTCTTTTGTGAAATTGATAAGCTTACATTAACACAAGGAAGATATAATATTCATCTACAGGTTCAAACTGATAGAGAAGTTGCTGATGAATTAGAATTTGTGAAAGAAGTAATAGTTGAAAGATCAGATTATTTCTCAAGCGGACATCCGTAACATTAAAAGCATTTTTCACATTGATCAAAAATGGTATTTATAAAGCAGTATGCTGAAATTCTTTTCAAATATTTCAAAAGCTATCTTCAAAAGTCAAACAGTGCTTATTTAAATGCTGTAAAACACAAAAGCATTTATTTGCCATCGGCTGAAGTCAGATTCAATCAGGGTTTGTCAGATAACGTTGAATACTTGAATGAAACACTTAAGCAAATAAAAACACTAAAAGAAAAATGCAATCTAGAAGAAAGCAATACAATTCTTGATTTTGGGTGTGGACAAGGTCGTCTCGCAAATGGGTTGATACACTCCGGTTTTAAACCTTTGAAATATATTGGAATTGATGCTCACAAAGCTTCAATACAATGGTGTAATAGATTCATTCATAAATATTATAATAACTTCGAATTTGTTCATATAAATGCCCACAATGCTCGTTATAACTCAACTGGAACCAGGTTGCAAAAAATACCTTTGAAGGATAATTCAGCACAACTCGCTTTTCTGAATTCCGTATTTTCTCATATGCTATCGGAAGATGTTAAATTTTATCTGGATGAATTAAATAGAATAATTGTAAAAAACGGTTATTTGTATTTTACAGCCTTTATTGAAAATAATGTAGCTGATGTTGAAGAAAACCCAATTGATTATTTAAAAGAATACGGTGAATCAACAGGTCCACTGCACAGAGTAAGGTACAATTATGATTTTTTAATTTCGATATTGAATAAAGCAGGATTTAAGGGTATCCAATTTTATCATAGAGAAATTAAAAGAACAGGGCAAAGTGTTATAATTTGTCAAGTTAATAATTGATATGAACAAAGTACTTATAATCCTTGGAATGCACCGTTCAGGAACATCGCTTGTAGCTCAGTGGATGCATAAAAGTGGCGTTCATATGGGAGATAATTTATTGGAACCCGAATTCGATAATGTACAAGGCTTTTATGAAGATTTGGATTTTCTAAATCTTCATAAAGAAATTCTAAATTCAAATGGTCTTGATAAAAGCGGGCTTTTTGGATGATGTAACCAATGTTCATCTCAATACTTATCAGAAAAAAAAAATGAAATCTCTCATTTCTTTTAAAAATGATTTGAGAAAACAGTGGGGATGGAAAGAGCCAGAAACCTGCTTGTTTATTGATGAATATCATAAGTATATTCCTGAAGCATATTATCTTATTGTCTATCGCAGACCCGAAGAAGTTATAGATTCTTTATTGAGAAGGGACCAAAAGAAATACATCAATAAATTTAAAGAACAAGGAATTAAGGGGAAAATAAAAATATATTTTAAAGATCAGGTGCTAAAAGATACTTTGATAAAATTGGCAAAAAATTACACTGAAAAATATATTCATTACAATTCTAAAATTCTTGAATTTGCAGATAAGTTACCTGATTCAAATAAATTGATATTTGATATTAATAATATTGATTGATGAAACATCAATTAAAAGTTGGCTGGAAAATAGTGGATTTAATATCGAAAAAATAAATTTAGATACAGTCTTTGATAAATCAATATTTAATAAAAGTATGGAGCTTTTTAGATTTGTTCAAATACTTAAAAATGAAAAATTAACTGAGATAGAAAACAGATACATTGAATTAATGAATCGCCACAAATGAAGATAAAAGCCATCATAGTAACATATAATGGGTTGAAGTGGATTGATAAATGTTTTAGCAGCCTTTATAAAAGCGAAACTCCTCTTGAAATTATTACAATTGATAATGGCTCTGTTGACGGTTCAATAGATAAAATAAAAAAGAACTTTCCTCAAGTTGAAATAATTGAAAATGGCAAAAATTTAGGATTTGGTAAAGCAAATAATATTGGACTTAGTATGGCGCTTTAAAGAAATACTGATTATGTTTTCTATTAAATCAAGATGCATGGATTAAACCTGACACTATTAGTAAATTAGTTGAAGAAGCAAGTAAAAATAAAGAATTTGGTGTTTTAAGCCCGATGCATTTAAATGCGAATGGTAATGAACTTGACAATCAGTTTAAGCATTACTTATTACATACATTAAATAGAGATTACTACTCTGATTGCGCATTAAGTTTAAATAGAGAACAATGTTTGTATGAAATCAATTATGTAAATGCTGCGGCCTGGTTAATAAGAGGAGAGATATTGGAAACAGTTGGTGGTTTTGATCCATTATTCAATCATTATGGAGAAGATGATGACTATGCCGCCAGATTGGCTTACCATAATTATAAATTTGGAATCTTAACCAATGCTTACATTTTTCATGACAGGGAGAGAGAGAATAATAAATCTAACTGGACAATCGACGCAAATATAATTAGAGTTATTCTTCTTAAAAAACATTAACAATCGATCCATTGATTCATTAAAAGAAATAAGCAATAAATATTACAGAAACAGAATTAAATCCTTTTTGTACCTAATTAATACTAATAAAAGGCATCAATTTGTTGAAAAGGGTAAAATTCTTAAACGCCTAAAGAAAAATTATCATCTGATCATTGATCATCGTGAAAAATGCATGATTAAGCAACCAAACTTTCTAGATGGAAACTAATTTACCCCTTGTTTCCATCATCATCCCGGTCTTAACAGGGCTGATCTGATCGGCGAAACACTGGATTCAGTAATGGCGCAAACCTATCAAAACTGGGAATGTATTGTGGTAGATGATGGCTCAACAGATCGAACAAAAACGGTTGTTCAGGGGTATGTTAAAAAAGATACCAGGTTTATATTGGTTGACCGGCCGGAAACGCATCAACCCGGGGGAAATGGAGCACGCAATTATGGCTTTGAAATATCAAAAGGGGACTATATCCAATGGTTCGATTCTGATGATTTGATGCAGCCCGATTTTCTATCTGAAAAAATCAATAGTTTAAAAAGAATCCGGATTATCAAAGTGTGGTTAGCAGATTTACATCTTTTTCCGACAAGAAAATATTGGAAGAGCAATTAAAATTCAGGGAACCCTATGAATATATGTATGAAAATACGATCTACGGGAAGGCTCCATATAAATACACCCGATTATCTACCAAAGGAAATTTTTAGAAGAAATCGCTGAAAAATTCGATGAATCTTTACACCAGGCCCAGGAATATGAATTTATTAACAGGATTTTCATCAAACATCCACACAATACTGTATACTTGATAAGTCGCTATGTTATGTCAGACGAGATACTGAACAATGCTATTTCCAGTGATTTTAAAATTTCAAAAAGTCAAACTGACCCATCTTATCAAGCAAATTATAAAATCATCGAGCTCCTTATTGCTGAAAAGAAATTCTCAAAAAACCTGGAAAAATTCTATTACCAAAAACATAAGGAAGCCATCACCATGGCCATTAATAATTCTCTGAATGAAGAGGCATTAAAGTATCGACAACTGGTAATATCGTATCTGACTTTTGGAAAAAAAACCTTAAAACTTTTCAGGTTTAAATTGGGCGTTATTTTCTTTAAAATAATTCCCATTGATAATTTCTTCCTGGTATACAGGGATACACCATTGACACGCTTTTCTTCAAAAGAAATAGAAGGAGGCTTTATAAAACCTTCTTTGTGAAAGGCTATCTGCATCAACAACTTAAAAAGAAAGGCATCAGCAATTTGTTATTCCAAAGCGTTTAGATCTCAATGCTCCCCTTTTTCAGCATCATCATTCCGACTTATAACAGGGCTAAATTTCTGCCGGATGCATTACAAAGTGTCATCGATCAGACCTATGCGAACTGGGAGTGCATTGTGGTGGATGACGGATCTACCGACGAAACCGAAGACGTGATCGAATTGTTCAGTGATGAGCGCATTCGCTATTACCGGAAAAAACATGAAGAACGCAGCATCGCCCGCAATTATGGAATTGATAAGGCAAAAGGTGAATTCATCTGTTTTCTCGACAGCGATGACCTGTATGAAGACAACCATTTATCGGTGCTGTATGAAAAAATTCACCAGGAGAACAAGGCCGCAGCCGTTTATTATACGGCCAATGAAAAGATCGTGAACGGAGAAACCAGCCTGTTGCCTACCTATAGCAAGGCAGAGTTTGAACACCCGATCGAATTTGTTCTGAAGAATTTTTTATTCATCAATTCGGTTTGTGTGCACCATGATATTTTGAAAAGATTCCGCTTCCCCGAAAAATTTCACATCTGGGAAGATACCCATTTGTGGCTGCGCATCCTGGCCCATTACCCGTTTTTTCAAATCGAACAGGTAACAACCAGCTGGAACCTGCACCAGGAAAGTTCGGTGACTAAAAACTTTGAAAAAGTCGCCATTCACAAATTAAAAATGTACCTGGATTGTATTGCCGATCTTGAGCGCCATCATCTGGCAGATTTAAACGGAGCGCTTTCTGTTCAGCAGCTCAACAACTACAAATTTGAGAAGTACAAGCTGCTCATGCGCACGGCCTTTTTAAATCGACAGTACAATACTTTTTACAAAGGAATTTCACTGGGCTTCGAACATTTTAACCGGTCCAAGGTGCTGGCATCTGTTATGTCGTGCCTGCTGACAACCAATAAACTGTATTCCGGTTCAAGGAAAGTTTTAAAACGGGTTTTTTAAGATATGAGTAAAGGAAATGTGGCTTTTCTGATCACCAGTTTTCCGAATTATTCAGAAACATTCATCATTGATCAGATCAATTATTTGATAGATCAGGGGTTTCAGGTCACTATTTTCGCCAAAACGCATAATAAAGAAGTACAACTGACAGAACACATCACACGAAATAAGCTGCTCGATAAATTGGTCCTTTACAGCCAGCCCGTTTTGATGCCCAAAGCTGTTGGTAAAAGAGTGATGGCGGCATGTGAAAATTCTGTTTTCAGGGCAATTGCAACGATCACTTCTGTTGAAGACCTTCAATCCTTTCCGATTCGGCAGAAAGGCTTTCAGCCTGCACTATATATTTCTATTGAACAACCTGAAAAATTATATCAACAAACCATTTGATGTGGCCCATGCCCATTTCGGGCAGAATGGCAAATTGCTATATGATATGCAGCAACTCCATCTGCTGAATGCAACAAAAACGATCGTAAGTTTTCATGGCAGCGACCTGCATTTTCATGGTGCAGCCTATTATAAAAAGCTATTTCAAAGCAATTTCCGTTTTACGGTAAATTCAAATTATATGGCCCAACGGCTGATGCAAATGGGCGCCGGAAAAGCTGACATCATCCCCATGGCGGTCAACGAAATGTTTTTAAATGGGGAGATTGATCCAAAAAAGAAAAAGCTATTTACCATCATCACGGTAGCCCGGCTCATACCCGTAAAAGGGATTATCAATGGCTTGAAGGCCGTTCAAAAACTGAAGGAAGAAGATCTTGAAATTCAATACCATATTATCGGCGACGGACCTTTGTATGATAGCTTACAACAATGGACGACAGATCATAAAATGGAGGAGTGTGTTGCTTTTTTGGGTTCCAAAACGCATGATGAAATAAAGGACTGTTTGAAAGAAGCCGATGTATTCATATTACCCGGAATCACCACAACTGAAGGTGCCCGGGAAGCACAGGGACTGGTTGTGCAGGAAGCGCAGGCCATGCAACTTCCTGTAATTGTAACCGATGCCGGGGGTATGAGTGAAGGGATGATCCACGAAAAAACCGGGTTTGTTGTGCCGCAAAATGATGTGGATGCGCTGGCAGTGAGATTGAAAGAACTATTTCTTGATCCTGCACTGAGAAAGAAAATGGGAACCGCAGGCCGGGATTTTGTAAGACAAAACTACAGCAGCCAAAAGCTGATGGCCAAACTCGTGGAAGAAGTGTATTCATGATGATGCAGGAACTGAAACAGATGAAAATCGCCTTTTTTTATACCATTTATCCGATTACCGGGGGCGGAAATGTACATGGGTACTACCTGGCCAAAGCGCTGAGCGAAAAAGGCTGCCAGTTGCTGACCATGAACAGCGATGTGCCTTTTGTCAGCTATTATAAACGTTCGTTGATCAACCTTTTACGCATGATGTACAAGTCGGATGTGGTGTATATGCGGGTGCCTTCTTTGATCAGGCCGGCCAACAGGCTGATCCTTAGATTGGCTAAGTTGCTGAACAAAAAAATAGTAGGAGAACTGAATGGCCCGCTGGACGAATTGCAATTCCAGGGTTATGATCGTGAGCAGATCAAAGTTGCCGAACGTAAATTGTCCGGATTTTTACAGGCGTTGGATCACGTGATCACCGTTTCACCTGTTATGCAGCATTATATAAAGGATAAGATCTGGACTATCAAAAAACGACGGTCATTCCCAATGGTGGCGAACTTTTAAATGATAGTGGTGAAGCAGATGCCGAAACCCGGGAATTTCTTCAAAAAATTGCGAAAAGAGTTTAAAAGCATATCCATCTGGAGTGGCACCAATTATCCCTGGCATGGTTTCGGGGTGCTGACGGAATTGACAGAAGGCGTTTCAAAAGATCATGCCTTCATCATTGTGTCTGATGCCGAAGAAGTGCTGAGCCGTTTCGCCGGGCAAGCCAATATATTTGTATTTCACCGCATGCCCCGCGAAAAATTACAGCAGATGATCCGTTTATCGGATATCGGACTGGTCATCTACGGCGATTATTCCTGGTCAGGGATCGGTTTTTACGGGAGTTCCCTCAAATTTCATGAATACCTATGCGCCGGCTTATCGGTGGTCACCAATAAAGCGCCTGAAATTGTATCGGACCAGGTTTTTTATAGCGAAAAAACAAATG
This sequence comes from Marinilabiliales bacterium, assembly GCA_963776205.1. Taxonomy (GTDB): domain Bacteria; phylum Bacteroidota; class Bacteroidia; order Bacteroidales; family F082; genus UBA4459. Next base: position 128 of record CAVZLR010000007.1, on the reverse strand, counting down.
AATTAATAGATTACATCAACCACTATCAACCGGTTCAGCATCAGCCCACTCAATGCCGCAGCTGGGACGATGTAGCCAAAGAAACCATGGATGTTTTTGCACAACTTTAACATCATTGTCATTCAGAG
>CAVZLR010000006.1:0-127433 GCA_963776205.1 Marinilabiliales bacterium | reverse complement strand
TTGGGAGAAATACAATAAATTCAAATGAGTTAAAAAGCATTAAGAGGAATTATTCTATGCTAGTTTGCATCCAATTTAAGTCAAGGTTTTAAAATCGACATCGCCTGCATTCAAACCAAATCTAAGCACTATCTCTGGTTTAAGAAATTAAAGATTGAAATATATAGCCTAATTTTCATTCCCAGTAAATCTCTTGATGTTTATACATAGAATAAATAATGATCTGTTTTTGAGAATCCATTATTACAGCTTATTTTTAATTACCAATGCATAAAAACTTGTATTCTTTTTCCAATTTCTGATTCTCATATCTTTCTGAATGGCATCGTAACATAAAGCTTCATACGCATCCGTCTCACTATCACGCAGTATCTTCATTCCTGTCAATCATCCAGGGCTTAGTAATGTATTCATAATGAAGCTTATTCCCGTTCGTATTGCCTAAATAAAACAATTCAACTTGCATATTTCTTGAAAACAACCTGGAAATTTTTGAAATAGTTCGGGGTGTATATTCCCTGATACCATGAAATTGATAAAGTTTCAAACATGCAGCCGCTGGTATTAAGTGAATTTGAATAAGCGGATGTTTTATATGCTTCATGTATTCCCCTAGTTCAGCAAATAGTTCAAGATCATAATCAATGTGTTCCAGTGCACTTTGAGATATGATCATATTTGTTCCTTCGGGTATTTGTTCAACAATCTTATGATCCTGAACTAAAGAAAATGTAACCTTTGCTGATTCAATTTTTTTCCCACCAGGGTTTTCTTTAATGTCAATTCCGTGATATTTTGATATTTTATTATTTGAATACCTCTGAAGTTTTGTATAATATATGCCTGAGCCACAACCTATATCAAAGACATTGATCAATTTCAACTTATCCTGATATTCATTCCAGGGTAAATTCAACCAAAATAAATCGCTTAGTTTTCGTGATGGACTGCTTTTCGCATCAAGCAGTGGATACTGCTTGTCCAGGTCGCTAATTGTAAAATTTTTAATCATCATTTTTTTATCGACACAGCAATTGGGAAACGCATTATTTATTTTATTTAATAGAAAAAAGTACTTTTTGGCTTTTTCCCGGTTTTCCTCTTTGTCGGCATTTAGATTATGTATGCTGGTATATTTTTTCATATTACTTTTCAGATGCTTATAGGTCTCCCATTTGATAACATTACAGATTAAAACTGCAACTTCATTATTAGGTGAATCCTCTCAAATTTTATGTGTCCAGTTAATTTTAAACTTAAATCCAATTCAAGTTGATATTATCAAGTTTATTTTTTAGGATCTTGTTTTTAAGTCTTTTGATTGGCTCGACTAATTCAGGCATTTGTTTTTCATGTGTTTCAACTAAAACTTGTTCTATTTTTGTTAATAGACTTGAGATCAATTAACTTATTTAATATTTCGACCTCCGCCCCTTCAACATCCAGTTTTAATATTTTAATATGGTCATTAATACTCATTATAAACTCATGTAAGTCAATTAATTCTACTTCAACGTAGTCTTGCTCATCAACATTTCTTTTAGATGCAATTATTGATGAACTAACTGAATATTTCACAGGGTCTTTCTTGCTTTCATAATGAAAATACAGTGGCAATTTGTCATTCTTGTCAAGTACCCCTTTATTTATACAAACAACATTCTTATTATTTCTAAATCTTTTTTCCAACTCTTTAAATGCAAATGGGTTGGGCTCAAAAGCAAATACTTTAGCCCCTTTTTCCGACATTTTCTGTGTTACATCTCCAACGTTGGCACCACAATCAATGGTTATGTCACCTGGTTTTATGTTTTCAAAAACTTCATTTGAATCAGCATTTATAGCTTTTGGATACAACAGCCAGTTTTCTTTTACAGATATTATCCCTCTGCTTAAATCAGTACCCTCAGCTCGTACATGAAATGAAGATTGTGCCCAGGCTCTCTCATATGTTTCACCTGTCTCACCATTTCTTATGGCGATACTGGGAATATATACATTGGGAACTAAATGATGCTCAGGAAACTGAACAATCAAGCGATAGCTATCCGGTTTTAGATTTTCAAATTTTTCTTTACTCCCGTCATTATTCATAACCCAGATTAATGGCTTGCATTTTTCATCAAGTATTCCAACTGAAAAGAATAAACTCTTAATTGGCTTCTTTAGGTCAAAATCACAATAATAATTAAGTGGCTCATGTACACCGATATGATTGGTAGGGGCACTATCTCTATTTAAGATTCCAAAGTCCTTGAAGTCAATAATATCACCGGCTGATTCTTTAAACCCATATTTAAATTGCTTTTGGATTTGTGTTCTCTTGAGCTTTTCTTCAAATCTTATCTTCTTATCCCGAACATCATCTTCATAATATACCAGACCTTTATACACATCACCTTCATAAACAATTTTTCCCCCTTCAAGTACAACAATTCTGTCACATAAATTTTTAACTTGTTCAAGGTCATGACTGATAAAAATTACACCATTGGCTTTTTGTTTAAACTCGTAGATTTTCTGCAAACTTTTATTTCTAAAACCAATATCTCCAACACTTAACACCTCATCAATCAGCATGATTTCAGGCTCACAATGAATAGCAATAGAGAATCCCAGTCTCACTTTCATACCGGATGAATAAGTAGCTACCGGTGCATCCAGGGATTCATGAATTTCAGCAAAATCTACTATCTCTTCAAATTTCTTATTGATTTCCTCCTTATCCATCCCTAAAATGGTGCCGTTTAAATAAATATTCTCCCTGCCTGACATATGTGGGTGAAAACCAACACCCACAGCTATCAAAGAACCTATTCGTCCATGAATCTCAATGCGGCCGGCATCAGGTGGGAAAACACCGGACAATAACCTTAACAAGGTTGATTTTCCGGATCCATTCAATCCAACAATACCTAAGGTTTCTCCTTTTTTCAGTTCTAAATTGATATCCTGCAATGCCCAGAATTCTGCTTTTCTCAAATTAAATTCATCATAGGGAAGTCCCACCATGGTACGCAACGAATCAATGGTTCCATAATACATGCTCCGCTTTAGCGAACGTGTAAACTTTTTATAAAGCCCTTCTACTTTTATGAGTGTTTCCAACATAATTTTAAATCATTCTTTCAACTACTTTCTTTTCGCTCACATAAAAGAAGCGCAATGGTCATTCCGAAAAGAAGCACGACCAATAGGAGCGAAATCCAGTAATTGTTCATATTTTCAATCGTACCGTATAAGATTAGGTCACGGGGGCCACAGATGATGTATGTCAGTGGGTTATAATAAAATATTTCCTGGATCCAGACCACTTTCAATTTAGCCGAATAAACAACAGGTGTTATAAACATCAAGAGCGTCAGCATGAACGTAGCTATGCGCTGTACATCGTTTGTAACTGTATTTAATATGGAAATGATCATACCGAAAGATGCGGCAATCATAAATATAGGTAATAGTCATCAAGGGTAACCATATAATCTGCCAATGCGGGATAACACCTGCAATAAGCATAACGATAATATTGATAATCAGCGTAATTCCAAAATTTGTCAGGCTTTGCAAGCCCTGTTTCACGATCAGTGCTTCATGGTGAAAATTCACTTGTTGTATAAAACTTTGTGCCACCTGCAATGTTTGCCCTGTCGTATTGTAAAAGCTCATAAACAATCCCCAGAAAGAGGTGCTAAGAAGTACATAAACCGGGTAAGGAACTCCAACATCACCCGGTGATAATACACCGGCCATGTTCATAAACACCCATGATACAATGCCCATGATGGGTGCAAAGATCAACCACCCAATCCCAGGAAGGATTTCTTATAAACCATCAGAAAGTCACGCTTATATAACTGATAGATCAGGTTTCTGGAATTGTAAATATTCTTCGAAATAACTACGAAGGTTTTGAAGAAACCAAGTTTCGAACGCTGTCCTGGCTCATACACTGTTATATCCGGTAATTTATCCATTGTTCAATTCATAATAAGTTTTATACCACTCACAAAAATGTCTCACGCCTTGCTCTACCTCAGTAGCCGGTTGATAGCCAAACTCTCTTTTCCAGGTCGCTTATGTCGGCGAAAGTTTTATACACATCTCCTGGCTGCATGGGTAAGAATTCTTTTTAGCTGTTTTTCCTAAATTTTGCTCAAGCAATTCAATAAACTCAAGCAAATTTATTGGGTTACCATTCCCTATATTGTATAACTTAAATGGTGCCGGTCAGTTCTTTTTCCAATTGGTGACATTCTCTTCAGGTAGTATGATCAATTGAAGGTGGTGAGCTAAGCACCAGTTGAATTCCTTCAACGATATCATCAATGTAGGTGAAGTCGCGCAGCATGTTGCCATAATTAAACACCTGTAATGGGTTTACCTTCCATCATGGCTTTGGTAAACAGATAGTAAGCCATATCAGGTCTTCCCCATGGGCCATAGACCGTAAAAAATCGCAATCCTGTTGCCGGAATTTTGAATAAATGGCTGTAAGAATAGGCCATCAGTTCATTGGCTCTTTTTGTAGCCGCATACAAACTGATGGGATGGTCTACCTTGTCAGTTGTGCTGTAGGGTATTTTAGTCATTGTTGCCATAAACACTTGATGAACTGGCAAAAACCAGGTGCTTCACCTGTGTCTGCCGGCATCCTTCCAGTATGTTCATAAATCCTGAAATATTACTATCTACATAAGCATGTGGATTTTCAATACTGTATCGAACGCCTGTTTGGGCAGCCAGATGGCAAACCTTGTCGAAGCCCTCATCAGCAAAAAGCTGGCTGATCTCCTTCCGGTCTTCCAGGTTCATTCGGATAAAAGTAAAATTCGAATATGTTAAGCTTTTTTCCGGTTTGTGCCATTTCAATGCCTCATCTGAAATACCCAGTTCATGCAGTCTGTCCAATTTAAGCTGGATATCATAATAATCATTGATATTGTCAATACCGATTATCTCGTAACCGAGATCAAGTAATTTCCGGGCAAGATGAAATCCAATAAAACCAGCCACACCTGTTATCAGCACTTTCACTTTCTACAATTTTTGGAGTTTATTTTTAGTCATCTTATTTAATGTCTGCTTTAACTCTCATTATTTTCTTTGTGCGCTTTCCAGATGATCAAGGCCGCATTGTTTTTTAAGTAGGCTTCTTTTTCTTCCAATGGTAAAATCGTAGTTTGAATATTGCGGTTCACAATGGCTTCTGCTTTATGCACCAATTGATCGATATAGGCTTCATCCAGTTCATTACCCACCAGGGTAAGTTCAATCACCGAAGAATTAATGCCACGGGCCAGTTCTCCTGTCAGGTAAGCACTGTGCAGATCACCAATTTTCCGGGCAACCTCATCAATAATTTTATCAATTCCTACAAATTTCCTGACAATGCTGTACATTTCCTCATACAAAGGATACTTTCGGTTGGCCTTGAACATTTTCCGGTTTCCATCTGCTTCTGATGTCAAAACCCCTGCTGCCTCCAACCTGTTTAATTCGATGCGAATGGCATTGGTGGAATCACCGAACTCGGATGCCAGTTTACGCAAATAGCTTTTATTCTCCTGGTTCACAAAGAATTTCAGAAGTAATTTAATGCGCGTTTTATTGGTGATGATGGTATCGAGCATCTAAGAATTTATAGTCTTTAAGCCTGAGTATATCATAGCTTCGCCCCCTCAGTCACGTTATACAACAATCTCAAACGTAACGAGTAAAAATATTACTCGAATATAGAAAAATCTTTGAAATACCAAACATCGACAACTTTTTATTTGATTTTTCGTATGATTCATTGGTTTAACAGTGGATCAAACCAGGATAAGTTTACAACAGATATTTGTTATATTTGAATCTTATAAAATCAAACAGATGCATCGGCCCATTTTTTTTCTTTTTCTAATCGTAATGATTGTTCTCTTTTCGTGCACAAGGCCTTTGAAAGACATCACTTATATGTATGAAATGAAATCGGATACCGTCTACGCTGACGGCCCCATACCTGATGAATATGAAATACGGGTGAATGACTATTTGTACATCCAGGTAATCAGTGACGACCCTGATAATTCTAAATTTCTGAACCTTACCGAGCAAGGAAGAAGTAGTGGCGCTAATGATCTGGCCACTTCATCTTATATTGTTGATGAACAGGGTTATATTTCATTTTTATTGATGGGTAAGATTCATGGTGGCAGGTTCGACAGTTAATCAGATAAGGGACACATTACAGAAAAGAGTTGATAAATACCTGGACAACACAGCCGTATTTGTTTCTGTTGTCGCCCGCACCATAACTGTATTAGGCGAAGTGGAAAGTCCGGGACAACATCGGATGATCAAATCCAGGTTAAGTATTTTTGAGGCACTGGGAACTGCAAGCGATGTAACTGACTGGGGTGATTACCATGATGTAAGGCTCATCAGGGAAACACCGGAAGGAAAACTGGTAGCCAGTATTGACCTCACAAGTCCTGACCTCATTGATTCACCTTATTATTATATTTTACCAAACGATGTATTGTACGTGCAGCCAAATAACAGGGTCTGGGGTATCAAGACCATGGGCGCATTTCAACCTTTATTACTTGGACTTTCAGTACTTACATCTACCTTGGCCATCATAGCATTCTTTCAATAATGATCAAACAAGAAAACAAAACGGTTCCTAAATCAAAAGGCTCAGAGGCGAATGAACCTGTAGATATTAAAAAAGTGATTTATCAATACATGAATCATTGGTATTGGTTTTTGCTGGCCATCATTATTGCTGTCATTCTGGCTTTCTTTTATAATCGGTATACCACCACCGTATATAATATCACTACTACAATGATGGTAGATCCAAGCCAGGCTTCGTCGCCTGTTACCGGTGCCGGATTATCCAGTGAAAGCATGTTCCAGGGATTTGGGGTGATGCGAAGTTACAGTTATTACTTTAACCAGATGGAAGTGTTCGTTTCAAGCCCATTGGTGGAACGAACCATCAAAGAACTGGATTTTGAGGTAAGTTATTATTCGGTAGGAAATGTAAAGACGATAGAACAATATAAGAATGCCCCGTTTGATGTCGTCTGGGATGAAAATCATCCCCAATTACTTGATGTTTTCTTTTCAGTTAAAGTTACTACCGGATGGAAATATCATCATCGAAGCGGACGATGAAAACAAACCCGTTTATGATTATGCGGAATCAAATACAATCAGATGGATTCCTGAAATCTCAATAAACCAGGAAGTCCAGGCAGGAACACTCATCGAATCTGATCATTATTCATTTACAATTGTGTTAAACAATCGCTTTAATCCACATATTAGAGAATAACTATAAATTTAAATTCAATTCATATACTTCATTAGTCAATAAGTATAAAAATAACCTGTCAATTGATTTGGGTGAATCGAAAGCCACCATTGCCGACATATCCATAAAAGATGAAAATGCAAGAAAGGGTATCGACTTTCTGAACAAACATGTTCAAATTTACCAGGACTACACGCTGGAGCGAAAAAATGAAAACGCCAGCAGAACCATAGATTTCATCACGACTCAATTGGATAATGTTTCTGATTCATTGGACATTTCGGAAGACCTGAAGCAGTCTTTTAAAACCAAGTACAATATCGTTGATATTTCATCTCAATCCCAGCAATTTCTGGAGCAATTGAATACAATGGATATAGAACTCGTTGAGATGGAAACACAACATAAATATTATACGTTTCTGAAGGATTATATAGTAAGAAATAAAGAACTGGAAACTGTCATTGCTCCGGCAACCATGGGGATTAGTGATCCACTTTTAAACAGCCTGGTATTGGAACTCAATGGTTTTATCATTGAAAAATCGAGCTTCACTTCCATTAAAAATTCTGAGCATCCTAAATTAAAACGCCTGAATGCACAAATTGAGAAAACGAAAGTAAACCTGCTTGAAAATATTGAAAATATTATTGCCAATTCCGAATTTGCCATAAACGATCTTAAATCCAGGATAGCTGATTATGAGATCATGGTGAAAAGCATTCCGCAAACTGAAAGAAACTATTTGAACATTGAACGGAAGTACAAACTCAACAATGCTATTTATACATTTTTATTGCAGAAGCTATCTGAAGCACAAATTGCCAAAGCATCAAATGTGCTGGACACCCAAATTCTTGAAAAAGCACATGTAACAGGCACAGTGGGACCCGACGGTTTAAAATATACAGAAATGCCATTTTACTGGCACTTATCATTCCAATTATCATCATTTTCCTCCTCGACTTTTTAAATACCAAAGTAGTTTCTGATGTCTCCATTAAATCAGTTACAAATTTTCCGATCATTGGATATATTTACAATACTTCTAAAAAATATAAAGGAAGTATGCTGGTGCTGGACAAACCCAATTCGCCTGCCAGTGAACCATACCGTGCCATCAAGAATAAAATCAATTTTATTACCAAAGCAAAGGACAAACCGGTTATTGCCGTAACCTCTTCCTTTGCCGGGGAAGGCAAATCATACAATGCGATAAACATTGCGTCTCTGTATGCATTGTCAAAGAAAAAAACAGTACTTCTCGACCTGGATTTAAGAAGGTCATCTGTTTCAGCAAACTTTGAACTGGATCCTGATAATGGCGTTGTGTTCTATTTATTAGGCCAGGAAAAACTGGAAAATATTGTATTCAAAACAAAACATCCATTTCTGGATGTGATTGCCGCTGGGCCTATTCCGCCTAATCCGGCAGAATTATTGACAGATGATCGCTTAGCTCAACTTATTGATGAATTAAAGCAAAATTATGACGTCATTATTATTGACACCTCTCCTATAGGAACTGTTGCTGATGCAACACAAATTGCCGGCCTTTTTGATATGATTGTATTTGTGGTCAGGGAAAACTATACGAATAAAAATGGCCTGAAAGGAGTCCTCAATGAACTTGAAGAACATAAATTATCAAAAGTAGGGATCATTTTAAATGGCATTTCCCTCAGGAGAAAAGCAAACCGTTATGGATATGGGTACGGATATGGTTACGGATACGGTTATGGATACGGTTATGGATACGGTTATAGTGCTGATAAGAAAACCAGCAATCGAAAAAGATTAAAACCTGATGACGATGCGTAATCCCTATTGATTAACACTCAAACGAGCGTTACAGAAAATTAAGATAAGCCAGGATTAAAATTAAAGGAAAGAATTGTTGATAACGGTTTAAGAAATTGAATTATTCAGCTTTTGGTCTTGTCATGATGGGGAAACGATAACCTACCGTAAATGTCCAGTTAACTGTATTTGACCACCCTAAAGTAACAAGAAAGTTTTTATATGGATAGACACCGACCCCTAACTCTTTTCGCGTACCTTCAGCCCAGTTATCGGCGTTATTGATAATACCATTAGCTGTAAAAATATCTATCCCTAAGTACACATAGAAGTATTTTATCGCTGTAACATGAATCCCGATAATATTACTAAAGTAATCTGAATCCAAACCTTTTTCAAAAGAAGTGTAAAACCCTACGCGATGGTAAAATATAATATTTTCAATGGAAACATTAAGTTTTAATGCATTATATGTAGGGTTTGGCACATAACCTAACAGACGCATCAATTGATCTGACAAACTTCTGGAAAATAGGGTTCTTCTTGCGATAAAACTTAAATTAATTGAAAATAAAATAGCTAATAGAAGTAATATTATTTTTTTCATGTCACAGAATTTGAGATCATTTTGATCATTTAAAGATACCTTTTATTGTCAATAAACTACTTAATTACATAATCCTCCACCACTTAGAATGGAATAAAGATACAGAATTATTTTTTACAGCAACCATCCTGGTTACTAAATATGCCAATGCCAATCCTGCCATTATTAAAATTCCTATAATAAAATTAACGTTCATACCGATTTACTTAAGGTAAATGACAGAGAAATAAAACACAAATTTACAACTATCAATACGATGTGACTTTCAAGTGGGAATCCAACAATTGCTGTAATTTATGATGAATATGATTTTTGTCCGGCAGAAAAGGTGGCGATCCATTTGAGATCCTGATGGTAAATATACGAATCGTGTCAATGAGCGGAATAATTAAAATTCCAAATGAAACGCCAGGAACAGCTCTTATATAAAATGGATTATCGGTATTCATATTTAATTCAATAAACTTAATTGTCATGCGGAAATCAATATACCAACAATCAGGGAACCTGTATCTCCCATGAATAGTTTATTTGTGGTTCCAAAAACATTATACATGAAAAATGAAACAAGGCTTCCTGAAATTGCAAATGACAAAATCGCCAATTGGATATGACCTGATAAATAGAACCATACTCCTACTGAACTGGAAGCAATCACAGCTGTCGCAGAAGCCAGATCCGTCAATACCATCGATTAAATTAAACGCGTTAATTATTAAGATCATGAAAAAGAATGTACAAATGAAGCTTATAAAATAATTCACTTCCCAAACTCCAAATACACCTTGCAAATTTGTAAATCTTATATCTCCCAATAAAATTAATATGAGCGCCGCCAATACCTGAACAGCAAATTTCTTTAAATGGTGATATGCCCAGTATATCATCTTTTAACCAATGAAAAACATCAGAATAACAGCAGCCATGATATATTTCAATTCATCAAAACTATATCCATCTGTGGAAACTATTGAACTAATTGTAATACCAATAAAAATAGCTACTCCACCCAAAGTAGGGATAGTTGCACTATGCACCTTTCGCTGGTTTACCTCTTCAAATAACTTTTTTTGTTTGGCAACACGAATAATCGTCGGGATAGAAATTGCGACAAGTGCAAAAGCCATTATAAAAGCTAATAGGACTAACAGAATATCTATATTCTCAAATATAAAATCCATAATAAACTTATTCGGTTTCAGATTAATTATTTATTAATAATTATATATAAAACCAGCAATTGGATACTAATCTATCTTATGTTTAACAATTAATGATACATTAATGCTTGCAGAGGATATTTTTCAAATTGAAAATTCGGTTTAAGCTAGTTAATCCTTACTGTTTTTGGTTTTTTTTAATTATAAATTCGCTTGTTTTTAAATTTCTATATTCTATAATTTTTATAAAATGTAATTCCACTGTTACTAATATCTTCAGGTACTTCTTAGCATCAAATATAGAAAAAAAAATATAGAGTGCAAATCTATGTCTAAAATACAAACTGATTTAGCTCAATAAATTAAATAAAAGTTACCCAAAAACCTGCTAAACAAATTACACAACAATAATTTTTCCAGAAAAGAGATCAAATATAAATACATGGTCAAATTCGGAATCAGTAACTATTATTTCAGTTAAGAAAATACTTGAATTGAGGTTCTCCGTAGTAAAGATCAACCAGTATTCCTGGAGCAATTTCTTTTTATACAAGCGTAATTTATCTTCTTTTTTTTCGAGTAATTTTAAGAGTTGCTCAGGTAAAAGAGCTGGATGGTCTTTTAATATGTAATCCAAGCGTGTAAGTTCAATACCAATGCTTTTTTTTCGGTTTACCCGCAATATAAAATCCGGCGATTCAGATTTTGTCAATTTCCCCTTAGGAAAATCAGCATATTTCTCCCTGAAATACCGCATTACCAGCCACTCTTCTGATTTCTCTTCAATTTGCATTCTTAATTGTTAAATGATCTGATATTATGGTGATATAGCTTTGTAACCCCTTCTTATGGTTTATTAGTATAAATTTACAAAAAGTATTCAAGATTTGTTACTTCGATAGTTGGAGAGTTACAACTCTTCTGACTTGTTATCGATTGCAGAGCCAGGACAATTTTTACAGTTTATTGTTTCTGGCTTTTTTATATTGGGAATTTCGATTTTATGGCAAAAAAAAGTCCCGATCTGAGGGAAATCGGGAGCACCGTATGATAACTAAAAGTTAATTTAGTCAGTGATTATTTACGTCATTTGGGGAAAAAGGTTTCATCATCGGTCTTCAATTCAAAAAGCCCCGCAATAAATTACGAGGCTTTGGTGATTTTAGAAACACCGTACATCTTTCATCACCACGTGTTTAGATCATTTATAATGGAATATAAAAAGAGCCCTTTGTGCAACCTGGTAAAACAATGAGATCGTAATCAATTGTTGCGCAAAGGGCCGATCCTATTAGTTTATAGCAATCATTTTCAGCTAATTAGCAATCTGAGTATCTGGAACTATAAAAGTACTCATATTCTTGATAATTGTCAAGTTTTTTTTAATAAATTACTCTTTCAATATCGCAAAATATAAATGAGTTTTAATTTACCTTAATACAACCACATTTTTTGCAATATCAAAATCATCTGAATTCAACCTGATATTATATATACCAGGACTTCTTCCATCACTATTCCATTCAATCAAATGCACTCCCTCAGTTAAGTATGAAGCATGAATTGTTTCCACGATTTCTCCAGAAATGTTATAAACTGAAATTTCCACATATGTTTCCTTTTCCAATTCGAATTCGATTGTAGTTTTATCTTTAACCGGATTAGGAAATACAATGAATTCATGTTCTGAGCTTTCATTCGCCGGCACACCAACAAACATTACGGGTGTTTCATCAGCACCAATATCCGGATTTGTTCCGTAATATGGCCTTTCTTCCAGGTCAATATCAAATTCAGCGCATTCATATATCCTATAATCATAATACAATGCTGAAATACCTGCGTTCGCACATTCGCTGCCCCAGCATAAGTGTGTGCAATCGCCTTCCAGTAGAGGATCGCAAAATATATTGTCCAGCCCGGTCCATGCACTGGATAACCTGTCAGTATTAATTAAACAGTTATAAATTGCCATTTTATCATCACTTTCATTAAAGACATCTATTCCTACCATGGCACTGTTGCTGCAGAAAATAGAATTAAATATGACAGGAACATTAGAAACGAGATCAGTGTAAATGGCTCCACCTTTAAAAGCTTTATTATCAACAAAATTGTTGTTCGAAACTGCAGGTCTGTACTTGGCACGCGAAACAGGTATATCTGCGTTTTCAGTATCTCTTAAGAAAGTATTTGCAGTATATGAATCAAATTCACTGAACCTGATAGCTCCTCCAACATAGGTGGCATCATTGCGACTAAATATATTGTTACAAAGTTCCATATTGTAAATATTATACACCCAAAGACCAGCACCTTCCCTGGCCGTATTTTCTACAAAAATATTTTTATCAAATTTCACATGGTAATTCTGGTCTCCAATCAATCCAACAGCTCCTCCAAATGAAGTTCCGCTTGCCTGGTTCATTTTGAAATTATTACCAAATATGTCGACTGCATCATTAAAATAAGTGATCCACAGGGCACCACCGCCTGAATGACCGATTGCATTTGCCGTATTCATAAAGAACTCATTGTTAAGTATTTCAGCTCTTCCCGTTTGTTGAATTGCAACTGCACCACCATGACAGTAATCACCAAAACAATTATTATTTTCAAACCTGTTATCACTGATTAATACTCCCTCATCAGGTCGGAATAAATAAATAGCGCCACCCATTGATTCACCACTTGACCTTGCGTTGTTCGCACGAAATACATTACCAGTTAAAGTAGGAGAAATATTAAATGTTGCTAATCCAGCACCAAATGAGCCATTGACACCCTCAGTTTTATTGTTTCTAATGGTGTTATTTTCAATAACTGATACAATAGCTTGGTCAGCTAATTTTTTAATTTCGATCCCTCCTCCATATGCCTGGTGGAATGTATTTTTACATGTATTAAATTCAACCAAGTTATTTCGGATTATAGAATTGATCATAATTGCCATTCCAGCACCAAAAGCAGTATGGCCACTAGAAAAGAGTATATTGTTATTAACCATATTATTTTCAATTATTGTCCAATACACTTCGTCATCATCTGAAATGCAGCAAATACCAGCCCCGGCAATAATCTCACCAATCACATTATTCCCCCTGATAATGTTATTAATAATTTTCGCACCGGCATTATTTGTATAAATACCCCCGCCGCATTTTAACTGGTAGGTTTCGTTATTGACGCCCTGCCCACCGGTTACAGTAAATCCATTCAGGACCGATGTAGTATCTTCTCCATCAATGAATGCGACTGTAGCGCCCAGATAAAAGGGTGTATTTGCAGCCCCTTTAATAATTGTATTGGAGATATGGGAAGAATTACCATCAATTATATATTCACTGGCAACGGTAATTGGCTTTCCGTAAAACCGAATATTTTCGTTATAGGTTCCTTCTGCTACCAAAACCATATCATTTGAACTAGCAGCATTAATAGCTTCCTGAATCGTTTTAAAATCTTCAGGTACATGTATGATCTTTCCGCGTTCACTTTGTGAAAAGCAGTACAGGGAGATCATCAGCGTTGCGATTAAAAGTAAAATTTTAGTTTTCATAGTAATAAATTTTAGTTAGTATCAATCCTCTTCATAATTCCCTGTATATGTAGTATCCATTCTAGATGGATATATTAGGCATGCTTTCATGCAACCAGGAAGAACTAACTAAAACTTAAAAGAAATGACGAATGCACGGCAACAGCCTTTTGTGCATGGTAAAACAAATGATTAGAAGTAAAGTAGATTATAGCACAAAAGGCGACCCCATTTTAGTATCATGGCAGATAGTTGTTAGTTAATTAGCAATCCGAGTTCAGGTGACCCAAAGATACACACACTCTTGATAAATGTCAAGTTTTTTAGTGAATTTATTTATTAACATTTATCAAGAGTTAGGATACCGGCTTATTTGACCTTTATGGTTTTAAGCGTAAGGCGCTCTTTACCTGATTGTAACACTACGTAATATATTCCACCAGGCAAGGTTGTAGCATTCCATTCGAATTGATGAGTCCCAATTTCCAACGATCCTGAAGCTATATTTTCAATGAACACACCTTGAGCATCCATTACAAAAAGTTCAGTATTCATTCTATCCGGCAATTCAATTTTAATAGTTGCCAATTGATTGAACGGATTTGGATAAACAGCCAATTCAATATCAGACTTCAACTCATTATCAGGTTTACCTACATATAACCACTGGGCTTCATCAGCACCAATGTCAGGCATTGTCGATTCGTAGGGTCTCGCATCACCATCAATATCCTGATCAGGACAGTAGTATGTAACCTCTTCAAATGTCAATGATTCAATACCCGCATTCACACATAAGCTGGGCCAATCCAGATGTAACGAATCACTTGTCAGTTCTGGGTTACATAATATATTATCAGCTCCAACCCAGGGCGTATAAATCGTACTTACATCAATATCATTATTATAAACAAGCATTGCTGAATCGCTTACATTATATAAATCTCTCCCGGTATTAGCTGTATTATCCCAGAAGATCGAATTAAATATAATAGGCACTTCTTCATCATATCCTGCATATATGGCTCCCCCTGCACTTGATGTATTATTTATAAAGTCATTATTGGATAGAAATGGGTGGAATATGCTTTCGCTACTTTCAACTTCATAAAACCTAATTGCTCCTCCTTTATTATTTGCTTCATTTCTTAAAAAAAGATTATTTGCAATTGATAATCTGTAGGTATCTCTTGCCCAAACTCCTCCCCCTTCATAATCTGAATAGTTATCAATAATCTCATTAGCTTCCATATAAACCACATCAAATGTATTACTTTGCAGACAGATAGCTCCACCAAACGATCCACTAGAAGGACCTTCAGCCCTGTTGTTAATCAATGAATTATTAACTATAGAAACGGTATCTTTTGCAAACAGAACCATTATTCCAGCTCCTGCCGTAGTATTGCTCGCATCACTAATATTGTCATTTATGTCATTGTTTTTAATCATTGTTTTGCCACAAGTACTGATAAAAGCACCACAACCGCGAGGATTTGCTCCAATACACTCATTCCTAACAATAAGGTTATCTACTAAATCTATTCCATCAGCTATGTTGTAGGCATAAACTCCTCCCCCCATTGCATTATTTTGCGCATCACATAAATTATCTGATATGATGTTCTCTTCTATTAAAACATTTACAGTTGTAGAAACTATTCCTGCTCCAATAGAATTAGTATTTCCAATAAGTATGTTATGCCGAATAATATTACCATGTATGTATCCAATTGGATTTCCCCCAGGGAGTGCTTCTAATTCAATCCCGCCACCATCAGCCATTCCTTCAGTATTTGTGCAGGTATTATATTCGATCAGGTTATTCTCGATAATAGAATTGGGTATAATAGACATCCCACCTGCAAAAGCAGAAAAACCATGAGCCAGTGACGTGTTGTATCCAACGTAATTGTTCCTAATAACTATCCAAAATTCACCAGGATCCTGTCCACAACCTATCCCTGCTCCTCCTGCCTTGTCATCATCTTCAACATGATTCTCTGTTATTATGTTGTTAATAATCTTGCAACCGGCATTCCATGAAAATATCCCTCCACCCCACCTTACTTGCCACGTCATTTGAAAGACTCCTGATCCACCGGTTATGGTAAATCCATTAATTATAGAAGTTGTATCCTCTCCATTCACAAACATCACTGTTGCTGCACTATCTGGGTCGGCAGCCTGGCTGCCATCAATGATGGTATTTACAATATGGCTGCTATCGCCATCCATAATGTATTCGCTCCCAACAGTTATAGCTTTACCCATAAACCGGATGTTCTCATAATAAGTGTTTTCAGCTACCAGGATAGTATCCCCATCTGTAGCAGCATCAATTCCGGCTTGAATTGTTGGCTGGTCTCCAGGCACATGAATAACCTGGCTCCAGGTCATCCCGCTTATAAAAAAAGCAATTGTAATAAGTAAAATTCTAGATTTCATAGCATTAATTTTTGGTTAGTAAAGAATCCGTATATTCCGTAATTGATCATTGAATGACCAATTGCATCGTGTTTACATTGTTATCATTTAGCACTTTGATATAGTATGTTCCTGGTGGCAGCATCCCGAAGTCAAATTGTTTTTTCAACTTGCCTGAATAGGGTGTGAATGAACCACTAAAAATCAATTGCCCCATACCATTTAGCACCTGTATGGTTGTTTCCTGATTCTCCGGGTTATCAATTTGAACCGTAACTAGTCCTTTTGAAGGATTGGGATAAACTACCAGGTTTATATCATTACCCATCTCCTCAATGCCTGTACATGTTGTAATCTGCAAGTGCAATTCATCTGAGGCGCCATCTGTGCAAGGGTAGAGTGGTTCTGCATGCAGACTAAGAATTACAACATCAAAAGCTGTATCGCTGAAGGCAGGCGTGTATATTGCATCCAATAAAGTACTGTCATTAAATACTCCATTACCCGTACTGGTCCAATAATATGATTCGGAAAATGACACCTCTCCCTGGCACGCATATGATTGTTGAAAGCAGATGGTATCGTCTGGACCTGCATTTACCATTGGCAGTTTGTTTAAGTACAATGTCATGCTATCTATTGCCATTGTATCGGGCATATACCCGGTAACTGTTATACTAAGGTCTACCTGGCCGTTCTCCAGATCAGCATTTCCACGAATATATACTGCATCAACCTCGTTTTGATTATTGAAATAACCATCACCATTGGTTTCCCAGGTTACTGACGAAAAATTGGTTGCATTTCCTTCTGTAAGAAAAGATTCATATCCACAAATAACTGTATCAGGCCCAGCATAAGCGTATGGTGCATCTACTTCTCTTGTTAAATTCATGGCTACAATTCGTGTTGACCAATTTCCCTGTGATGAACTTTCAATCGGATACATGGAAGTGAACCAAAAAGTACTGTCATTCACCGGGTCAACCATCATACTGGCATAATCACCCCAGCGGTTTCTCCCTGAGTTTCCATAATTATTAACATAATTTAGTCCATTATAAATCTCTAATTCACTAATCGTCATTAATCCCAACGCATCCCCTGCTTTTCTGCCTGTGAGGCAAATGGAAGGGTTTATCTCAAGACTTGATTTTGTGAACACCAGGGCCATATCCCCCAAACCATTCATTGAGATACTCGGAACATATCTTGAAGCATCATCCGGCATATAATCTCCCGATTGATAAATGTACCATCCCACACCTTCATTTCTGAATTCGTACCAACGGATATAATGCTGTTCTCCATCGTAAAGGGTTTGGCAACCCACCATCGCTTCATAGCTACCAAAATTCCAATAATTAAGCGGAAACATCATGTAGAAATTAACTGTTTCCACATCATGGAAATTTCCTGGTTGGGGCGCACCATCCGACCAAAAAGTAGGAAACATGCCATCCACATTTATTTGAGTAATTGAATCGAAAGTCGAGTTTTCAGGAACTACCCAATCTGGAAGCAACTCAAAGAAATTGATATTTACTTCCCATGGAAACCCTTGTATTTTGTATTCAGGTAAAACTATTACACAGGCGGGATTATCAGGTAGAATCGTTCCGTTAAAATCTGCTGTAAGGGGTGACATTCTATCCACATTACCTGCGGGTACATCCACAGCGAATTGTACCATTGTTGCTTCTGTTTCCCCTTCCAGCATTGCTTCCCTGTCAACAACAGTTACCAATGAATGTAAAAAATTCCAGTCACCGGTATATTCGAAAATATTATAAGTCAAATAATATCCATTTGGCCAAACCGACATTTTAGGATAGTCATTCACATTTTCAAACTGATAGGCATAGCCGTAATATTCTCCTAAAGGGTCTGATGTTACAGAAACTGCAATCATTTCATAAAAGACGCCGTCATCTAATCTTAGGGACATGGATGTAAAAACCCATCGGTCAGCTAACACATCATAAATAAAAACAGGATCACTCCAGTTTAAGCTATGCCAGGGCCCAGGAAATGCTTCGAAGAAACTTTTATTATGCACGGGGCCATAAATCAAATTACCATTTTTATCCCAAAATGCCGTTGAGTTGTTTACAGATTGTACGTAATGGTTCAAACCTACATCTCCATTAGGATCTGCCGGCCATCCTCCATTTACATTTTCAAGTCCTTCAATATGTATAATGGGCCCTCTTGAACGGACACTTCCGAAATTATCCTGAACATTTTGTGGTTTTAATCGCGTTTGTGTTATCTGTGACCTGTCGTAGTCATAGTCTGGATAAGGATTTACACTAGTTTCATTCAACTGGCCAGTGAAGCCTGGCAAAATCACTTTAACATCCTTAATTGCTTTAGATTTTCCAAAAAATATGGATTTCTTAATGATGGGATCATAATCCTTTTGTGCAGTTAGCTGCGTGGTGACAAATGTTAAAATAAGAATCCATAACAGGGTAAAAAAGATTTTTGAGTTCATTGTAGTGTTTTTTTAGTATTCAATGCAAACTAAATAGACCGAATAAAATTAAATTGAAAATGATTTTCTCACAAGGTAGTTTTCTGCCATTTAGTAAAAATGGTGGAATAGTGCGATGAAGTATCATGGCAGTGAGCTTTTAGTTAATTAGTTTTTTTAGCAAGAAGTGATAAAGATAATATAATAACTGACAAATGTCAAACAGAATTACGTATCTACTTGTTTAACTGTTATTTAATTTATAACAAATTTTAATTCTGACAACATGAAATAAACGTTCTGAAAAATTATTTAATTTTTTTGAATTACATTTGCACTATTAACTAAATACCGCCGAACATGACAACATTGATGACATCTATTGCGCCGGTCTGTTTTTCCTGCTAAGGATTTTAGACCGTTCTGGTTATTCAATTTTTATTTCCTATTTAATTTTACTTCGTCATGTCGTTAAAAAATTTTATCAATTCATTATCTTTTAAATTAAAATACATTCACTTTTCAGACATCTGGTCTGATATTAAAGAATCCATCTGCCGGCACCGAAAGGGATTTTACAGAAACACCATTGGGTAAATCTATTTTTCTATTAGCCGTACCCATGGTACTGGAAATGGTAATGGAATCCGTATTCGCAGTTGTTGATATTTTCTTTGTATCAAAGTTGGGTGCTGATGCTGTCGCTGTAGTAGGATTAACTGAGTCAGCCATGTCCATTGTTTACGCACTTGGTGTTGGGCTTGGTATGGCAACCACGGCCCTCGTTTCGCGACGCATCGGGGAAAAGAAAAGTAAAGAAGCCGGAATGGTCGCTTTTCAAGCCATTGCCATTGGGATTATCATTTCACTATTAATCGGAATACCCGGTTTCTTTTTTGCAAAAGACTTCCTCAATTTAATGGGTGCTACTGACCTGATGATTGAGAATGGATACTGGTACCCTGCCATTATGTTTGGTGGCAATATGGTGATCATGCTATTATTCATAAACAATGCTGTGCTGCGAAGCTCTGGGGATGCTGCATTATCCATGCGGGTTATGTGGATTGCCAATATCATCAACCTTATCCTTGACCCATTGCTCATTTTCGGGATCGGGCCATTTCCAGAACTAGGCTTAATGGGTGCAGCCATAGCTACAACAACAGGAAGGGGAATCGCTGTATTGTACCAACTATATATCCTTTTCAGGGGCAAACACCGGATTAAGCTTTACCTGGATAGTATCCGGATCAGAGCAGGGATTATGCTAAAACTACTCAAGATTTCCGGAGGAGGTATATTACAGAACCTAATCGCTACATCCAGCTGGATATTTCTTGTCAGGATCATTTCAGTCTCAGGTCCTGATGCTTTGGCCGGCTACACCATCGCAATTCGCATCATCATTTTTGCATTACTCCCGGCATGGGGCCTGAGCAATGCTGCATCAACACTTGTTGGCCAGAACTTAGGCGCTAAAAGCCCGGATCGCGCAGAGAAATCTGTTTGGGTAACAGGTTATGCCAATATGATATTTATGGGTTTGCTTAGTTTGATATTAATAGCAGTTCCTGAATTCTGGATAAAGATTTTTATAGACGATCCGCAAGTTATTGCTTTCGGGGTTGAATGCCTACGCATTATCAGCTATGGATTTATAGTGTATGGTTTGGGGATGGTTCTTATCCAGGGATTTAACGGTAGCGGAGATACCATTACGCCCACATGGATTAACTTTTTTGCGTTTTGGCTGATTGGAAATACCTCTCGCCTATATGTTAGCCATTGTTTTTGATATGGGGCTTGTTGGGGCTTGTATTGCCATAATAACAGCTGAATCATCTTTAACGCTTATCAGTTTCTTTTTGTTCAAAAGAGGTAAATGGAAATCACGCGAGGTTTAAGATACTTATGAATTGATTAAATTTGTCTGGAATCAAATGGCAACGACATCGAAAAAGAAGAAAAAAAACGGATAAAGGCGGAACAGAAGCTCAAAAAGAAGGAGATAAAAGCGGATAAACAAACGGCTGAACCTTCGAAATCAGCATTGGTGAAATTTGCTGAAAGTATTCGTGGTATCATTTATATCATCACCGGTGCTTCTTTAGCAGTAGTGATCATTCTGGGCCAATCAGGTGCGTTTATCACCATGAACGATATTGTTGAGAACCTGATGCTGGCCACTATCGGCAAATTTGTTTTAATTATCATTGCCGGCGCCCTTATTATTTATGGTTTCAAAAATTTACGGATATTAAAATAAAGAAATGGATAAAGAACTGGATTTTTACGAAAAATTAAGGCTGAAAATTGTAAACTGGCTTGATACAAAAACCGGAAGGGAAAATAAATGGGCTGATTACCTTCTACTGGTGCCTGATTTCTTTTATATGCTGATCAAATTAGCAACCGACGATG
This sequence comes from Marinilabiliales bacterium, assembly GCA_963776205.1. Lineage (GTDB taxonomy): Bacteria > Bacteroidota > Bacteroidia > Bacteroidales > F082 > UBA4459. The sequence goes on along the minus strand of CAVZLR010000006.1, from coordinate 105,698 downwards.
ATGTACCCAGCCACGAAAAAGCTAAACTGATTCTGGCCATAGCATATTTTATTTCACCCATTGACTTATTGCCTGAAGCATTTCTTAGGCCCTATAGGATACCTTGATGACCTGGCTTTATCAGCCTTTGTACTAAACGGAATAATCAATAACGTTTCTCCGGAAATCGTTCAAAAGTATTGGGTCGGGCGACGGTGAAGTACTATTACTGATAAAAGGAATAATCGCCAAAGCTGATGAAATGATCGGCTCAGGATTGTGGAAGAAGATTAAAAAAGTAGTGAATAATTAAAGTAAAAAAAAGAGCCTCTGATCAGAGGCTCTATCTAATCCTAATTCTTGTAAATAACTTTTATAGTCTTCGTTTGATTCGCATGCTTAAATTGAATGAAATATATTCCAAATGGTAAATTAGGTGAAGGTTTCCAATGCTTTATTCCTTCTTGTATCTCACCCACTATATTTCCCGATATATCGTAAATAGCAATGCGGGTTTCATCAGGACATTCAAACTTACAGACTTGTGTAAATGGATTGGGATAAACAACATAATCCACCATCTTTCCCACCTCCGGAACTCCGGTCACAAGAATATCCTGAACGTAATATGCACTGTTGATCTGGTAATCATCAACATATAATTCAATAACATGTGGCCCTGGCTCTAGCATAAGTGTGTAGTTTCCACCACCTCTTTGCTGATAATGTGTCGTTCCATCCACAACCAATTCTGCACGTAGCGGATATTCTAAGGGATATGTACATTGCTCAACCCAGTCTATGTGAACCAATCCATCATCTTCATTAAATGAAAATGGGCATTCGAAAGTAACAGGTTCAGCTGGAAATATATGAATGAAATGTGTTCCCCAGAAATGCATTGGTTCGTAAGGTTCGGGGAATAGTAATTCAACTGACAAATACAATCTGCCTGATCCATGCATAGGATCTGAGAAGACCCCTACTTTCAACAAATTTTCTTCAATAAAAGCAGTTTCAACAAACAAATAAGGATCGCCAATAGGAGAAACAAAGACTCCCGTTTGGTTAATAACATCTGGTGGGAATACCTGGCCAAGATCAAAATCAAGCATAGCAAATTCTCCAGGCAAGATTGCCATAGGATTCATTGCAATTTTTTTATCCGTCTCTACTGCTACGGCAGCAGCACTTGCTGCAGCTAACTCCGTACTGTCATGTGCTGACAAATTCCCATCAGAACCGTTTGTAGTATCTGATCCTTTCATAACATCGGTAGGGTTTGCTGCAGCAGTTACATCATCCAGACCAATAGCATGGCCTAATTCATGGGTAACTACTTCTTTCAGACTAAGCGGTGAAGTATCATCATTTACGTAAATAGTACCTCCGGTAACATCTCCGTTACCATCTGTACTCCATTTATACATTCCAGCTATTCCATCTGACAACGTATCACTTTCTACAACGGTTACATTCGCCGGGGGGTCATCTACTTCTTTTATTTTTGGGACACTGCCAGCATCATTCCATCTGCTTATGGCCGTCCTTATAGAATCTTTTTCAGCATCAGAATAAGAAGAGTCGTCAATATGTATGGTTATGGTGTCAGGATCCCCTGCCCAACCCTTATAACCCGGAATTACATCTCGATCAGAACCTAACCTCACACCATTTGACTGGCTGAGAAGATAAAAGCTAGCGCCAATCAGTAGAAATATTATTGCAGTGTGCTTTTTAATAAAATAAATTGAATTTGTAACAACTTTTTTCATGGCAGTATTATTAGTGAGAAATGTCAAAATAGTGCCCAAAAGATACGCATTATTCACTTTAAAGTCAAGCAAATAACAGAAAACTTACAAACTCGGCCATCAATACTATTTGGTCATTTAGCAAAGTTTTTATATTTGCCAACTTCAATATTCCGAACCACAAATCCATGAAAAATAAAATCTATTTACTTGTATCTATAGTATTTATTGTACTTCTGGTTTGTCTTTTTTGGCCATTAAAATCATCAAAATTTGCGATTGAGTTTAACGAAGAGGCGATCCTAAAGAAAAAGGAATTTCTGAATGAAAAACCTGAATATCTTAAGAAAGGATCGTCCTAATATTTTACTAATTACAGCTGATGATCTGAGTGTTGCTGATGTTTCAATTTACAAGGAAGGAATGGTTGAAACTCCTAACATTGAGAAACTTGGTGCTGAAGGTGTTATTTTCGAAAACGCCTATGTTACTTCCCCTATCTGCAGTCCATCGAGAGCAGCTATCTTTACAGGTCGCTATCAGCAACGATATGGTTTTCACTTTCAAATGCATGATCGTTACCTGAAAAATAGCTTAGAATATTTAGGATTTAAATATTTCATGAATAGTTATCCCTGGATTGCCAAATGGATGGCGGCAGTTCCCGATGAAGATGCGATCGAAAAACAAGGTTTGCCTCCAACAGAAATCAGTTTGGCTGAATTGTTAAAAAAGTATGGTTATAAAACCGGGTTGGTTGGAAAATGGCATTTGGGGAGTTCTGATTCAAATAATCCTTGCGCATTTGGTTTTGACGAGCAATATGGATTTATGGCAAGCCACTCCTTATATGCTCCTGAAAACTCACCGGGCATTGTTGATCAGAAGATTGAAGATGACTGGACGGATCAATTTATTTGGGAAGGACAGCGAAACGGGGCGCATGCCATTTACAGAAACTGTATAGAAATAGAAGACGATGCCTACCTGACGGATCGAATCACGGAAGAATCCATAGATTTTATAAATAGCCATAACTCAGAACCCTTCTTTTTATGGGCTTCTTACAATGCGCCTCATACACCGCTACAGGCACCCGATTACTATGTAAATAAACATATGAATATTAAAGACCCGGTACGTCGGGTTCATGTAGCCATGATCAATAGCCTGGATGATGCCATTGGACGACTGCTTGAACACTTGCAAGAAAATGGATTAGAAGAAAATACGCTGATTTTCTTTTTAAGTGACAATGGTGGTGCAGAATATAATCTCACTACAGATAATGGCCCCTATTTTGGGGGTAAAACCACAGACTTTGAAGGAGGGCTTAAAGTTCCGATGATCATCAAATGGAAGAAGCGCTTGCCTGGGGGCATCAGATACGATCCTATGGTTAGTTCTCTTGATGTTTTTGCCACCTCTGTAGCTGCTGCTGAAGCAAGGATCATGCCTGAAAAACCAATTGATGGGATCGACCTGATACCTTTTATATTGGATTCAACCACTGGTTATCCTCATCAGTATTTATTCTGGCAACGGGGTTTTAGCAAAGCATTACGATCAAATGAATGGAAATTTATACTCAATGAAGATTCACATGACACGCTACTTTATCATCTGGTTGATGATCCTTATGAAGAGAATGATATAAGCGCATCAAATAACAAGCTTACAAATGATTTGTCAGAGTATCATAAGAGTTGGTCCGATAAAAACAGCCATCCTCTTTGGCCATCGATGATCTATTTTTATAGCAATAAGGATGGAAAGTCCATTTATTTTGACCAGTAAATTTAAGACAGCTTTCCAAATTATTATTAAAAAAACTTATTAACAACACTCTTACTTACTCCCCTATTTATCAGCTTCTTACAATTTTAACATCTTTTGAATTTGAAGAATTGGCTTATTTTATCTAAAAAAACCTTGACATATATCAATCCTTTACTTATATTTGCATCGCTTGTTTTGTTTGTTTTTCATAATTGGGCCCACCCTCACGACCACTTGGCAAAGGGTGGGTTTTTTATTTTACGTCTAACATGCTGACTGCAAGCATCTTATAGCCATCAACCCTTCTATTATTTTTGAATAAAATCACGATTTTAGCTCCCGATTTCATAGGATTTTCCTTCTTCACTCAACAACGTTTTTGGAAATATTGATTGAGCCTGCGCTAAAAGTGCGGACAAATTTTCAAATCGGGCTGAAAAATGTCCCAATAATAATCTACCCACATTTGATTGCTTCGCAAGCCGTGCTGCCTGTTCAGAAGTTGAATGCTGTTTGTCAATGGCCATCTCCTCCATTGTATTGTCAAAAGTGGCTTCATGATACAGTAAATTCACATTTTCAACTTGCTTAATTAGGTCTTTCATTGAAGGCCGTATCAGAACAATAGGCAAATGAAAGTTTTGGTTTTCTCGGAAGTGTAATCTCTTCATTTTTAAATACGATTCCTTTTTCCGATGTGAAATCTGCTCCCGTCTTAATCTTCAGTATCTGCGCAACAGTTGGGTTTGAATTTTGCAATAAAACTTTTATCAATTCGTAACTCAGTATCTTCTTTGCATACTTTAATGCCCCATGTGGGTATCCGGTGGAATAATGGAAAAATAGTTGCCGTAAAATTCTTGTGCACAAACAAGTGGTATACTCCCGACCTCTTCCAGTGGGTAAAATTTCAATGGAAAACGCAAAGTTGTATTTGAAATACGTAACTGATGTGCTATAAGCTCTTTCAGTTCTGCAGGTGCATATAGATGCAAAGGTGTATCGCGGCCAAATAAATGAAAAGTAGAAATAAGCCCGAACAAGCCAAAATAATGATCTCCATGCAGATGACTGATAAAAATATGATCGAGGTTGCGGTGTTTAATGCCATATTTGATCATTTGCATCTGGGTACCCTCACCACAGTCGATCATTAATTGCTTATCATGCCAGCTTAACGATTTGGCTGGAAGGGTGCTGTGTTGTCGTTGGAACTGCAGAGCCATTACCCAGAATAGTAACTTTAAAATCAGACATCAAATTTATTTTAGGGTTTCCCAAAAATAAAAAATCCCCGCCGTAAGGCAGGGATTTATTTCATTACAAAAGAAAAGGTGTGCTATTTTTTAGCCTTCTCTTCTTTTTCCATATCTGTTTTCAGATCAGCAAGTACATCAAGATCACCGAAAGTGGTTTTCTCAAGTTTCTCATTTACTTTCTTCACAGAACGCTTCGCTTTTTTAGCATGCTTCTTTTGCTTTATCAGCTTCACGAGCTTTTGTTTCCCGTGGGTCTTCTTCAAACAAACGGGTGTGTGAAAGTATGATCTTCTTATTGTCTTTTGAGAATTCAATCACTTTGAAATCAGCAGTTTCATCAGCTTTAATGGTTGAGCCATCTTCTTTTTTAAGATGTCTTGAAGGCACAAATCCTTCAACACCATAAGGCAATGAAACAACAGCACCTTTATCATTCACGTTGATTACTGTTCCCTGGTGCTCTGAATCAACTGTAAATACAGTTTCAAATACATCCCATGGATTTTCTTCCAGTTGTTTGTGGCCTAAGCTTAAACGACGGTTTTCCTCGTCAACATCAAGAACAACAACTTCAATATCTTCACCAATTTTAGTAAATTCAGCAGGGTGTTTGATTTTTTTTGACCATGAAAGATCACTGATATGGATCAAACCATCAACACCTTCTTCAATTTCAACAAAAATTCCGAAATTGGTAAAGTTGCGGACTTTTGCTTTGTGTTTTGAATTGATTGGATATTTTTCACGAATATCTGTCCATGGATCAGGAATAAGTTGTTTCATACCGAGTGACATTCTTCTTTCTTCCCTGTCGAGTGTTAAAATAACAGCTTCAACTTCATCACCTACTTTTAGGAAGTCCTGAGCAGTTCGTAAGATGCTGTGACCATGACATTTCAGATACGTGGATTAAACCTTCAACACCAGGAGCAATTTCAATAAATGCACCATAATCAGCAATCACAACAACTTTACCTTTAACTTTATCACCAATTTTCAGTTCTTCATCCAATGAATCCCATGGATGGGGTGTAAGTTGTTTTAAACCAAGAGCAATACGTTTCTTGTTATCATCAAAATCAAGGATTACAACTTTTATTTTCTGATCGAGTTCTACAACTTCTTCAGGATGGTTGATACGTCCCCATGAAAGGTCGGTAATATGGATCAAATCCATCAACACCACCAAGGTCAATAAATACACCATAAGTAGTGATGTTTTTAACGATTCCTTCCAGTACCTGTCCTTTTTCCAGTTTGGAAATGATCTCTGCTCTTTGTTGCTCAAGTTCATCTTCAATCAGTGCTTTATGCGAAACAACTACGTTTTTGTATTCCTGGTTGATTTTAACCACTTTGAATTCCATTGTTTTGTTCACATAAATATCATAATCGCGGATGGGTTTCACATCAATTTGTGATCCTGGCAAGAATGCTTCAATTCCAAATACATCAACGATAAGTCCGCCTTTTGTACGGCTTTTTACATAACCATTGATAATTTCATCTTTTTCAAATGCTTCATTAATTCGATCCCATGATTTAAGAATCCTGGCTTTTTTATGCGACAAAATCATCTGACCACTTGCATCTTCCTGATTTTCAACATATATTTCAACTATATCACCAATTTTCAGGTCAGGATTGTACCTGAATTCGTTCATTGGAATTACACCATCAGATTTGTAACCAATATTTACAACTACCTCACGACTGCTGAATCCAACTACTGTACCTTCAATAACTTCATGCTCAATAATTGAACTTAATGTATTGCTGTAAACATCTTCAAGTTTAGTTCTTTCTTCAGCTGAATAGGCATCTTGTTTTTTTCCAAGTGCATCCCAGTTAAATTCTTCTGGTTCTTCACTTCTAGCTTTTTCTTCAGCTACAACTTCTTCTGTTTCTCTTCAACAACTTCTTCTACCTTCTCTTCAACAACTTCTTCTACCTTCTCTTCAACAACTTCTTCTACTTCTTCAGCTTCTTCAACTGCTTCTTCATGCTTCTGCTTTCTTCAGCAACAGTTCTTCAACTTCTTCTTCAGGTTTTTCTTCTTTGATTTCTTCTGCTACCGGTTCTTCAACTACTGCTTCTTTTTCTGATTCTTCTACTTCAGCAGTTTCTTCTTTTTCGGCTACCACTTCTTTAGCTTCTGGAGTTTCTGTAGTTTCCTGAGCTTCTTTTTCAACGTTGTCAGCGGTTTCGTTGATTTTCTTTTCGTTTTCTGACATTTAATAATTCTTGTGTTTTTGAATCAAGCACCCGATTCAAATGATCGTAAAACGGATTTAACATTTAATTTATTAGATTTTAAGAATTTAAGCTGAATTTTATAACCTAAATCCGGGCCTCCTAAAATTGGGCTGCAAAAGTAGACATTTTAATCGAAATATTAAAATTTCAAAAAGACAAAATTTTTAGGCCTTGAATTTGTTTTATCTTTGCCGCCTCGAAATATCCTCTATTTTACACTTAGTATTTTTGAATACCTGTATATTATAATAATTTATAAATAAATGGCTTTAAACTGCGGAATTATCGGATTGACCAATACCGGAAAAACCACCATTTTTAATTGCATGTCGAACACCAAAGCTGAAAGTTCTACCTATGCTTTTAGCGCCACAAAATCCAATAAAGGAATTGTAGATGTTCCTGATCCTCGATTGTATAAAATAGATGAACTGATCAAATCGGAAAAGGTGATTCCTGCGACTGTTGAAATTGTTGACGTACCGGGATTGGCAAAAGGAGCAAGTGAGGGAGAAGGTGTCGGAAACAAATTTCTTGCCGATATTCAGCAAACCGATGCACTTATTCATGTAGTGAGATGTTTTGATGATGACAGCCTGCCGCATATTGAAGGATCAGTTGATCCTGCCAGGGATATTGACATTGTGATTTTGAATTACAGGTTAGAGATCTTGACCTGGTTAGCACGGAAAATTAAGCGTCTGGAGAAACCTGCAGGTATTGGTGATAAAGATGCCAGAAAAGCCATTGAGATATTAAGAGTTTTTAAGGATCATCTTGAAAATTTTGGCAATGCACGCACAGCTCCTGTGAATGAAGATGATTTTATACACATTCAGGATATGCAACTATTAACGGCCAAACCCATGATATATGTTTGCAATGTGGATGATGCTTCAGCTGTTAATGGCAACAAGTATGTGGAAGAAGTAAAGAACTTTTTAAATGAAGATGAAAAAGACAGTGTGCTGGTAATTGCGGGTAAACTGGAAGAGGAAATTGCTGAACTCGATAAAGAAGACAGGATGGATTTTCTTTCTGATGCCAATCTGGAAGAACCGAGCGTAAATAAGTTGATCAGGGCAGCTTATAAGATTCTGAATCTTGCAATCTTTTTTTACTGCCGGACCAAAAGAAGTGCGCGCCTGGACCATAAAAAAAGGCATGAAAGCACCTGAAGCTGCAGGTGTTATTCACAGTGACCTTGAAAGAGGATTTATCAGATCAGAAGTAATGAAATATGATGATTTTATTGCTTTTGGTACAGAGCATGCCGTTAAAACAGCCGGTAAATTTCATGTGGAAGGTAAAAATTATATTGTTGATGATGGCGACATCATGCACATCCGCTTTAATGTGTAATAAGCAATTATTTTAAACTTATTATTCTGCGGTTAATCTACAAATACACTCTTATTTAACTACCGTGATCTTTGTATTATCAGTATTCAAACCTGCTTCAATCCTACAAGTATACACCCCATCTGATAGCCGGCTTCCATCATATTTTAGTGAGTAAGTTCCTTTATCCTGTTTTCCATTTACCAGTATCTGAATAACTTTGCCATATATATCAAACAAAGTTACTTTAACGTGACTGTTTTCGACAAGTTTATAATTAATTGTCAAGTTGCCAGATGATGGATTTGGATAGGCATCAATAGATAATTTCTCAGAAATTTGACTTGTTTCTTCAACACCGACAAACCAGGGATTTATTTGGGTATAATAAACATCCTGTTCACCATTCAGTGTATTTGCCCATGCCAGGTGTGCGCAGCATTCATCAGAAACCATGTGGAAATAATCACCCATTTTTGCTTGATTTGGCCAACCTATGTGTGGATCAAATAATTCAGATAAACGCTCATTCGGTGAAAATGTCTCTCCAGCATCTATAGAATAAGAGTAATAAAGTGAAGAATTTACCGAGCCCGGGAAAGCATCGCGTGTATCAAGCCAAACTACATCAATCCTTCCATTTGGCGCAACAGACATTGTTCCAAACCACTGCCAGTCATCATTGCTCAAGTCATCATTTACACGTAGAGGCTCACTCCATGTTTCACCTCCATCTGAGCTTCTAGCAAACATCACATCCAACGGATCGCCAATAAAATTCCGATTCACGGAACAAAGCATATATACATTCCCATTATATTCTCCTCCTGAATTATCCACTGCTACCCATGTTTGACCAAGTAAGCCACCGGGATTTGGACCTTCGCCATTATCTATATAACCTCCAAGGTCAACTTCATTAAATCCTTCCCAAATGATCATTGCTTCCGGGTCCTGAGCATTAACAGATTTACTAATTACAAATTCACCTACAATATTTGAATAGCCTGCCACATATAATTCACCTTCAGGTCCAGTTGCAAGCGTTCCCCAAAACGGTGTTCCGGATATTGTTATACAATCCTCAAATGTTTCACCATCATCTGTTGAACGGGTAAAATAACCGGGCTCACAAATGCTATAATAAGATGTCCAGTTTGAATAATTATTCCCCTGCCCTATTCCTTCCATCTGGTCAATTGCCATCCATTGTTTATCACCTCCCTGGGCAAACCTCCCTTCATCCCACTCTACACTGCCTTCTTCAATGATAAATACATCACACCAAAAATTATCCTGGTTATCAACTGTTAAACTGTTATAGTAAAAGTTTCCATCTGCATCCGAGCCCAAAACCGGGTCTGACCGAAAAATACCTGGCTCAATCACACCGGGGAATATCCACGTTTCACCACCATCAAGCGTATAGCCATAACCTGCCTGGCGGAAATTATTATTTACATTATCAAATTGTCGCCACCCAATAGCCATCCGGTCAGGATTTGTCGGATCAACTGCAATGGATGGTTCATTTGCTGCATCACCCTCAATATTAAACCCATCCTCATCAACATTCACTTGACTTGTGAAGTAAAAACTGCCCCTTTCGCGATAAGCCGGGCTCTTTTTTAAATTTAATACTGATCTTTCAATATAAACATCATCAGTCACCTCATGATGCGCTGCGGGATCCACAATTTTTTTTGCTGAGGCTCTTGTGAAATTCCTATTTGAGCCACTAGTGTTGTAAGGATAACAAATAGAAGACCTGTCAAACTGTATTTTCTGAATGTCATATGAATTGTAATTTAAATGTATAGAATGGTTGCTTTTTCTTTCTGTAAAATTAAAGAATTAAATATTGCTCATTCATTCTACAGGCAAATAAAAAGCCCACAATCCTAAAAATTGCAGGCTTTCTTCAAATCACTATACCATATTATTCATTTTTAAATATGAATGTCCCATTGTTATTATCAATTAAGATTTTCTTATCACTGCTAACTTCACCTGCCAGGATCATTTTCGATAGCTCATTTAATACATTTTTTTGTATGACTCTTTTTAAGGGTCGTGCACCAAATTGCGGATCGTAACCCAACTCAGCTAGTTTGTCGGTAGCTGCAGGAGTTATATCAATTTTGATGTTATTTTTAGCTAACATTTTCTGAACCTCCTGAACATCAGATCCAACAATATCATGTATTTCCTTCTTATTAAGCGGCGTAAACATGATAATTTCATCAATTCGGTTTAAAAACTCGGGCCGGATGGTTTTTTTCAACAAGTCCATAACTTCCAGGCGTGTGCTGTCAACAATTTGATCTTCATTCGCATCGTTCAATTTCGAAAAATTCTCCTGGATGATATGTGATCCAATGTTGGATGTCATGATAATAATGGTATTTTTAAAATCAACTACCCTGCCTTTGTTATCCGTTAGCCTGCCATCGTCAAGTACCTGAAGTAAAATATTAAATACATCCGGATGCGCTTTTTCTATTTCGTCAAGCAGAACAACTGAATAGGGTTTGCGTCTTACAGCTTCTGTCAACTGGCCACTTTCATCATATCCGACATAACCCGGAGGTGCGCCAATCAATCTCGAAACAGAATGGCGCTCCTGGTATTCCGACATATCAATCCTGACCATTGCATTTTCATTATTGAACAGGAACTCAGCCAGTGCTTTGGCCAACTCAGTTTTACCAACACCAGTTGTTCCAAGGAAAATAAATGAGCCAATCGGTCTTCTTTCATCCTGCAATCCGGCTCTGCTCCTTCGAATGGCATCAGCAATAGCTTCGATGGCGATATCCTGCCCGACAACCCTCGAATGAAGTTCACCCTCCAATTTAAGCAATTTTTCCCGTTCGCTTTGAAGCATTCTATTCACTGGGATTCCAGTCCACTTTGAAACAATTTCTGCAATTTCTTCCGCACCAACCTCTTCATTAATCATCGGGCTACCACCTTGCAACTCCTGCAATTGTGTTTTCAGTGCCTCCACCTCATTTTCTGTCTCTTTAATTTTACCATAGCGTAACTCGGCCACTTTACCAAAATCGCCATTTCGCTCAGCACGATCTGCTTCGAGTCTGTAATCTTCAATGAGTTGCTTGTCGATTTGTATTTTTTCAACTACCTCCTTTTCAGCCTGCCATTTCGACTTCAGCGTACTTCGCTGATCATTGAGATTGGCCAGTTCTTCACTTATAACTTTCAGCTTTGGTTTGTCATTTTCTCTTTTAATAGCTTCACGCTCAATTTCCAGTTGCCTGATATTCCGTTCCACAGTTTCCAGTTCTTCAGGCAATGAATTGATCTCCAATCGTAACTTTGATGCAGCTTCATCAATCAGGTCGATGGCCTTGTCTGGCAGAAACCGATCCGTAATATACCGTTGGAAAGCTCAACTGCAGATATAATGGCTTCATCCTTGATCCTCACTTTATGGTGCGACTCGTAACGTTCTTTCAGTCCTCTTAAGATTGAAATAGCCGATAAGGTATCAGGTTCTTCAACCAATACTATCTGGAACCTTCTTTCAAGTGCCTTATCCTTTTCAAAGTACTTTTGATACTCCTTTAATGTTGTGGCACCTACGGCCCTTAGTTCTCCCCTGGCAAGTGCAGGTTTTAGTATATTGGCCGCATCCATGGCACCTTCCGATGCTCCGGCGCCAACCAAAGTATGGATCTCATCAATAAATAAGATAATCTCCCCATCTGACTCAATCACTTCTTTAATAACCGCTTTCAAACGTTCTTCAAATTCACCTTTATATTTAGCACCAGCAATTAATGCACCCATATCGAGCGAATAGATCAATTTGCTTTTCAGGTTATCAGGCACGTCACCATTTACAATCCTGTGGGCAATTCCTTCGGCTATAGCCGTTTTACCAACACCAGGCTCACCAATTAAAATTGGATTATTTTTGGTTCTTCGTGTCAGTATTTGAAGTACCCTTCTGATTTCATCATTACGGCCGATCACCGGATCTAACTTACCATTGGCTGCCAATTCATTCAAATTACGAGCATAACGGCTTAACGAATTGTACTGATCTTCAGCACTCTGGCTGTTTACAGTCGACCCTTTCCTGAGTTGCTTTATGGCTTCAATTAGCTCTTTTTTGCTGATATTATTGTCTTTTAGTAAAGTGGACGCATTGCCATTCACATCAAGTATTGCTAATAAGATATGTTCAATAGAAACAAATTCATCTTTGAATTCAGCTAGATGATTTTGTGCTTTTTGTAATATTTCTTTTGATTCATTTGAAAAATAAGATTCACCACCTGAAACTTTGGGCAAGGAATCGATGATGCGGTCAATCGCCTGATTGAAAATCGGAACGTTGACATCCAGCTTTTTTAATAAAAAAGGTATAACATTCTCATCTACTGTCAAGATTCCTTTCAACAAATGAATTCCATCAACAGCCTGGTTGTTCTTTGCTATTGCGAATTCCTGGGCTTTGTGAATAGCTTCTTGAGATTTTATTGTAAATTTATTTATGTTCATGATTTTATTTTTTAAAAGTCAATTTCAAAAAACCTACCAGAATATAAAATACTCTTAAACAGGAAATAATGTCAGATGTATTTACTTAAACATGTCATTTTGTCTTGATTTATAAGAAGTTACACTGATTCATTACCAATTATCAACTGAGACAATTAATGTCTTATTTTCGCAGTATAAATTCAATTGATGATAGAGAAACACGAAAAGAAAAAGACTTTGGTTTTGGGAGGTAGTGTTAAACCCGAAAGGTATGCAAACAGGGCAATTGTAAAACTCAGGGAGTACGGTCATCCTGTTGTATCAGTAGGGCTAAAAGGAGGAAATGTGCTGGATGTTGATATAAAAACCGGTACCCCGGATTATGAAGATATTCACACAGTAACAATGTACCTTGGCTCTAAAAATCAAGCACAATACTATCCATATATATTAAAATTAAAACCAAAGCGGATCATATTCAACCCGGGAACTGAAAACCATGAGTTAGCTGCATTAGCTGCAGAAAAAAACATTGAGGTAGTGGAATACTGCACATTGATTTTACTTGATACAAATACTTTTTAAGCCCAAATGAAGTTCTTAATAACATTACGCGATTTATTTATACTTTTGCCATGTTTTTTTCAACATCAACAAATCACATTTTGTTATTGATAATGAAGTATTCAAAAGTATTTCTTGTAATTCTAATCATCAGTTCGGTATCTCTTTTTTCTGGTAAAAAGATACATGCACAATTAAATTGTGATATTAGTATTTCACAAACAATGCCTGTTTGTCCAAATGTTGATTTTCAATTATCTGCACAGTTTTATGACAACTGTTTATATACATGGAGAAAAAATGGTGAACTACTTGAAGGAACAAGCAATATGATCCTAACAAAGACTTCTGAGACTGCAAGTTTTACGGTGACTATAACTGATAATTCCACCCAGGAAGAATGCACCAGCATGCCTTTTCAAGTAACCACCCACATACCTATTGAAATAAATTTTGTGCAATTGCAGTTAACTTGTACAAACGGTGATAATGACAATGGAAATAATGCCAAGGTAATGGCGGTAGCAAGTGGTGAATTTGAACCGGACGAATATCATTATTTCTGGGATATAAGGCCCTTACAAATTGCACCTGGAGATTCATCCCTGGCCATTGGATTGAAAGCTTATCAGAAATATGCGATTGAAGTACGGGATAATTATGGATGTCCGGCATGGGATACTATAAGAACAGATGCCTACTACAATCCAGTTATTGAGGTCTATACAGATCCGGATACTGCATTTAAAGAAAATCCCTATGTTACATTCTCGTATATAAACCTGTCTGAAGATTCGATTCAGGTTTCTAATCACTTTTGGGATTTTGGTGATTGTGTTGAAGGAAGTCCTTCATATCCCCAATGTTTAGATGATATTTCTACAACTCAATTCGCACCTGTTCATGCCTATGGAAACCCAATAAACAGAGATACAACCTATTATGCTTCTTTAACCGTTTACAACCAGCAGGGTTGCGACACAACTTATGTAAAGGGCGTGCTGATCAGGCTGGTCGACTTGTTTATTCCCAATGTTTTCACACCCAATGGTGATGGTATTAATGATTATTTCATTATTACTGAAAACCTGAATATGGGTGGAGGTACTGAAAGAGCCGAATATGATAATTATGATGTGTTAAACAGGTATTTTGAAAGCTCTCAACTGGTTGTTTTTAACAGGTGGGGACGGGTTGTATACGAATCTGGCGATTACAAAAATGACTGGGACGGCGGGAATTTACCTGATGGCGTATATTTCTATGTTTTAAAATGCCAGGGATATACAAATCCTGATGATGATTTTGTTTATCGGGGATCAGTTACTATTTTTGGCAGTGGAAGATAAAAAACTACACAAAATGAAAAATCACACAATTTTATTAACGGTAATCATTGCTTTCGTTTTCCTTTCATGCGAAAACAACACTAATAAGCAGATTTCAACAGATGTTGTAAAAAATTCAAAGAGTGCTGTTGAACATGCTGAATTAGGAACATCGCCAGTGATTTCTTTCGAAGAAATAAGCTATGATTTTGGTGATGTGATACAAGGTGAAAAAGTTACTTACAACTTCAAATTCCACAATACCGGTGGTTCTGATTTGCTTATCAGCAAAGTAAGTACCAGTTGCGGATGTACAGTTGGAAAATACCCGAAAGAACTTATAAAACCTGGAGATGGTGGAGAAGTGGAAGTTACTTTTGACACCAATCGCAGGAAAGGCATTCAAAATAAAACAATAACCGTATTGGCAAATACAGAACCAAACAAAACATTACTACGTATCAAGGCCAATGTGGTTGTTCCTGAAAATCAATAATATAATATAAGAAACACTATGAAAAATTTATTTATCCTATTACAAATGGGCGGCGAAGGCGGAAGCTCATGGACATCATTATTACCTTTATTCTTAATCCTTGTTGTATTTTATTTTTTCTTTATAAGGCCACAAACAAAGAAAACCAAAGAGCAAAGAAAATTTCGTGAGGCTTTGAAAAAAGGCGATAAAGTGATAACTATTGGTGGTGTTCACGGTAAGATTTTAGAAGTTAAGGAAACCACAATACTACTGGATGTTGGCAACCAATTGAAATTAACAGTAGAGAAAAGTGCCATTGTGATGGACAACACCCAAATAGCACAGAATAAATAAAGATTTCTCAACAAAGAACAATATTCCGGAGTATTCACTAATTTTATACTCCGGTTTTTTTTATGCAAAAATCTAATAAACCATATCATCAGCCCGATAACAGGCGAACACTTATGCCTAGCAGGAATATGAAACGTAGTGATAATTTCATTTTCCTGGTATGTATTATCATATCTGCTTTTTTCTGGTTATTGATCAAATTGGCCGACACTTATGATGTTACTTACCAGGTAAAAGTGGCATATGAAAATGCTCCGGTAGAAAAAAGACTCACGCAAGTCATCGACTCCTCCTACATCCTTAGTTTTACAGCCAGTGGTTATGATATTTTAAAATTGAACTTAACAGAGGATGTGACACAGCAAATAATTGATCTTGATGAATTCCAAATTAGAAATTTAAGAAGTGATGTGTATTATATCAACACGGGCTTAATCATTCAACAACTGGCTAATTATATTAATATAAATGAATCAGATGTATTTCTATCAAAGAATCAACTGGAATTTGTTCTAAGCGAATTACATGTGAAAGAAGTTGCCGTAAAAAGCAGGCTGGAAATCGAATTCAAGGATCAGTTTGATTTGTATGAACCAGAATCCCTATACCCTGCTACAGTTTCGGTATTTGGCCCTTTGTCAGTGCTCGATACACTTACAACTATTTATACTGAAAAACTTAAAATGTCGATGGTAAGTGAAGATAAATCGGTGGAAGTACGCATTTCTAACCCTTTGCCTGAACTGTTGAATATTGAACCAAAAAAAGTTAACGTTCAGTTAAGGGTTGAGCGATTCACCGAGTCATCAATCGAAACAGAAATTGATATATCCGGATTAAACCAAAATATCCGGACTTTCCCATCATCCATCAACGTTTATTTTAAGGTAGCACAAAAAGACTTTTCAAATATTCAGGCCAGCCAATTCAAAGTGGTTACTGAAACCGAACTTGTTGACTTAAATAAAGCCAAACGCTTACATTTACAATTGGTACAAAAACCCGATTTTATCAGAAATGAATGGATCTCTCCTGCCGATGTAGAATTTCTAATCATTAAATGATGATTAAAGTAGCTTTAACAGGAAATATAGGTAGTGGGAAAAGTACCATAGCCCAGCTATTCTCAATTGTGGGAATTCCGGTGTTTCATGCAGATATAGAAGCTAAATTGCTTTACAAGGATGACGAAATAAAGCACAAAATTTATACGTATTTTGGTGAGGGTGTATTTAATTCAGATCATGATGTAGACTACAAACAATTGGCCAAGGTAGTTTTTAATAACGCTAACTCGCTGGATCAAATTAACAAGATCATTCACCCGCTGGTTTTTAAAAAATATAATGAGTGGCTGGAGCAAAACAAGGATTATAAGTACAGCATACATGAAGCTGCCGTGATTTTTGAAAACCACCTCGAACACCATTACGATTTGATCATCAATGTCTCAGCTTCTGAGAAAGTAAGGAAGGACAGGGTTATTCAGAGAGATGGGATAACCGCTGAACAGTTTAAGGCAAGGGCAAAAAATCAATGGCCGGATGATAAGAAAAACAAAATAGCTGATTTTGTTATTTTTAATAACGGTGATCAGTTTTTAATACCACAGGTAATGGAAATACATAACCACTTAATACAGCTTTAAATGGAAGAACTTGCTCTAGGTATCGGATCCAGGGTAGAACACCCGGAATTTGGCAAAGGTGTTGTTATACAAGTTTATAATGATAATTACGAGATCACGTTTTTAGATTTCGGTGTGAAATCCATTGCACGCTCATTTGAAAAGATGAAAGTACTGGATTACAGAAGTACTGAAGAAGACCTCTTAAGTTTTCAGAAAGTAGAGAAGGTATTCCGAAAACTATTAACCTCCATCAGCGATATTCAGGAAATCATTCCCATTGGAGATAAATGGAAAGGCGGAAAAATGGTGTTGGTACCAGGAAGGACTGACCTTCAAAGCAAAGAGATACCTATCGATACTTTCTTTCACAAAATAGTAATGCTGCGCGACAGGCTCAGGGTAATGGAACAAAAAGTAAATGCTTCCAAAGGCCTTGACGACGACGAAAAGGTAGCTATCCAGCAGTATATTACCAGGATTTACGGTAGTCTGACCAGTTTTAATGTATTATTTGCCAATACAGATGATCACTTTGTTGGTGAAAAAGGGACTAAAACTTAATAAACTTTGATAGGAATAACGCATCGCTGGTTTTCACTTTTAAAATATAACACCCCTTTTGCAAAAAATCGACATTCAATGCCGGACCTGATTGTCCTGAAATTTCAATGATCAACCTTCCGTGAATATTATAAATTTTAATTGAATCCCCAGTTTTTAATACAAGATCTTGAATAAATAAATCGGTTTTGACCGGATTCGGATAAATATGCAACGATCTGAATGTCTCATTCTCTAGAATATGATTTGCGAAAGATGCAAAGAGCCATAGATAGGCTGAAGCAAAATCATCTCTCCAGGTTTGTTCATTGTGTTCGCCGTTTTCGAGGATCTTTGAAGTGACCTGTTCAAAACCTGCTTGTTGCAGACTATCTTCCATCATTTGCATAAAGGTTATACTTTGTGCTCCTTCGTTTTCACCTATATTCTGGTAAAAACGTATCTCTTCATGCTGACTGTTATTTTGAAGGTAATTCCAGATTGAATCATAATTGATCCAGTATGCCGGTGAAAAAATGCCCGATTTACTGAATACTTCCTGATATTTTAAAGCACCATACCATGATATCAAACCTCCCAATGAACTTCCCATCAGACCTGTATTCTCAGCATCAGTTAGTGTCCGGTAATTTTCATCAATATATGGTTTTAAGGTTTCAACAATAAAATCAATGTATTCATCACCTTGCCCACCGGCATTATAAGCTTGATTGTACCAGGGTGTGAGTTCATCTATGCGATACGCACCTCCATTATCAATACCCACAACAATGGGTACTTGGTATCCTTGTTGTGCCAGATAATTTAAAGTTTCATCAACTTCCCACTCACCTGCAAATGAAGTCATATCGTCGAACAGATTTTGTCCATCATGCATGAATAGCACAGGATAATACGCATTTGATTCGTCATAATCAGGTGGCAGGTACAACCAGATTCGTCGTGTCCTATCCAATTGTGGCATGTAAAAATCATTATCCATGATAATCACATTTTCAGCAGCAGTAGAGTTTCCACCTCCTCCATTATCAGCCCAGTTGTAGATGGTGACCATCACGGTATCTCCATTTCCAAAAGTAAATGAGCGATTATCAATTTCTTCGCCATTCGGACCTTTTTCAACTGTTCCCCAATCGCCCCTGGTAAATTTAAAATTGAGGGTAATTCCATCCGGAAAACCATTGAGGGTGGATTCCCACAGCCCCTCATCATTTTTTATCAGTTGATGGTTCACATCACCCGGATTCCAACCATTAAAATCACCAGCCATGTAGACAAAGTCTTCTGCAGGGGTATACTCGGGTATCGTTTCGAGAATGAAGGTGGCCTGTGCTATAAGTCGCCCATTCAAAGATATAGATACAAAAAGCATTGCAAGAAGGAGAGCTTTTTTCATCACTAAAAAAATAGGACTTATATATATTTTAAATCTTCAAGACAGGATTTGATAACCTCAAAAGTATTTTCAATATCGTGGTCCAATCCTACAGAAAACCGGATCAAACCTGGCGATAATCCCATTTCCTTCTGAATTTCTTCAGGAACTTCCGAACTTGTGCTTTTACCAGAATTGGAGAATAGGGTTTTAAAATATCCAAGGCTCACTGCATGGTAACCAACACCTTTTTCCTGCATCAATTCCATGAATGGCGCCGCTCTTTCTGCAGTATCCACATCAATCGCAATCATGCCACCATATCCATAATCTTCATTCATCATCATGGTGTACAATTCATATTGCGGATGATCCGGATTTCCAGGATAGATATATTTCAATCCTATTTCTTCAAATTTTTCGGCCAGGTAAGCTGCATTGTCGCTATGCTTCTGCATTCGGATGTGTAATGTTCCCAGGTTCTTCAAAATACTTGACGACCTCAAAGGATCAAGAACGGGCCCTAGCAACATGGCAGTCCCCGTGTTTACATCACTTATTGCATTGATAAAATCATTGGAAGCACAAATAGCTCCTGCTACACAATCATTCTTCCCATTGATAAATTTGGTCATGCTGTACACAACAATATCTGCACCTAACAGGAAAGGACTAATGATCATGGGAGTGAAGGTATTATCAACCACCAGCTTTATTCCCTTGTTACGCGTAATTTTTGACAGTTCCGGTAAATCGGAGATTTGAAGCATGGGGTTTGTCATGCTTTCTGTATACAATAATTTAGTATTCGGTTGAATGGCGTTTATTATGCTTTCATGATCCGTGATATTAACGAATGTAACACTGATATTAAATTTCTGGAGGTAATTCTTTAAAAAAGCAAAAGTACCCCCGTAGGTGGTTACACTCGTAACGATATGATCACCTGAATTGCATAGTTGCAGGATAGCTGTGGTTATAGCCGCCATGCCCGATGCGGTAACCCAGGCTGATTCAGTTCCTTCCATGGCAGCAAGGCCTCGGCTAGGTATTTATTGGAAGGATTCCAGTGCCGTGAATACAAAAAACAACCCTGTGCTTCACCGTGGAAGGCATCAATCATTGTGTTTTCTGACATGAATGTGTATGTAGCAGAATCGGTTATTGAAGGGTTCACATCACCGAACTCTCCGAATTGTTTCAGATTCTGTATGGCTGTAGCCGGATCAAATCTTTTTGTCATGAGGAATAATTTTTTTGGATTGATCTGCAAAAGTATGAAACTAATGGGCATTTGCTTATTTTTAGCCTAATTTTATCTCATTATTGATCCTGCATTTTGAATAAGAAAAAACTTTTTGTTAGTCTGCTGGCAACCGTATTATTTGTATCGTTTACCATTTCTAATTTTATTGGTCCTAATAATTATCAGAAGGATTATCATTGATGGAGACGGAAGCGGACTGTATGCCTACTTGCCTGCACTGATTATATACAAATCAGTTGATTTTACACCCGTTTTTGAATTTTGAGAAATCAAGGAGAGCTCCTGATTATATGGGACATTACTTTCATGAGTACGATGGAATTCTGATCAATAAGTTCACTTCCGGAACCGCCTTGCTTCAGCTTCCATTTTTCCTTATCGCATACATTTTATCCATGATTTTTGGGCTGGAAGCTGACGGATATAATATCCTTTTTCAATATGCATTGCTTTTGCAGCTGTATTTTGGGTATTTATCGGGCTGATATACTCTGTCAGGTCTTGCAGCTCTATATCAAGTAAAACATCATATCGCCTGGCTATTCATCATTACAGGTTTTATTGGGACCAACCTGTTTTATTATACGCTCATTGCCCCGGCGGCCTCACATGCGTATTCTTTCAGCCTGATCAGCTTGTTTTTATTCTATATGAAGAAGGATTTTACTGGAGTATGACCGGAAGACACTCTTTATTTCTTCTCTTTTACTCGCATTGATCATACTTGGTGAGACCTGTAAATATCCTGATTGTACTCGCAATCCCGTTTCTGGCTGCTTCGGCCAATAACTTTTTAAATCTTATTAAAGAAAAACTGCTAACCGGAGATATTCTTATCGTCATTCTGATTTTTATCATTGGGCATTTCACCACAATTGATCATTAATTATTTACAAACCGGACATCTGATTTTCTATGGCTATGAAAATGAAGGATTTTATTTTACACGACCTGAATTACTTAACTTTTTGTTTAGTTATCAGGAAAGGCTGGTTTGTCTATACACCATTTATGTTGTTAATAATATCCAGCACTCTTTTCACTTTACAAAAGATCCAAGTTTTGAGTTTTACAGTTTTCTGGGTTTTATTATGTTGCTTGTTTATTTCTTTTCTTCCTGGTGGAATTGGTTTTACGGTGATAGTTTCGGAATGCGACCAATGATCGATTATTATAGCCTCTTTTTTCTGATCATCGCCCTCTTTATTTCTAATATTCAAAAAAAATGGCTTTGGATTTCGATAATCATTTTTACCGGACTTACCATTTCGTTCAACCTTGATTCAGACCATTCAGTATGCAAAAGGTATTATTCATCCTGATTCAATGAGCAAAGAAGCATATTGGGAAATATTTTTAAAAACCTCAGATGATGACGCAGGTATTATTGCTGCAGGTGATGAGTCGTATTACGGAAAGATGGATGAAAAACCA
The DNA here is from genome assembly GCA_963776205.1 of Marinilabiliales bacterium. Classification (GTDB taxonomy): domain Bacteria; phylum Bacteroidota; class Bacteroidia; order Bacteroidales; family F082; genus UBA4459. Next base: position 83,827 of record CAVZLR010000006.1, on the reverse strand, counting down.
TTTTTTGAAACCACAAATGATATGGAGTCCGAGTATACTAATTGGTCAAATCCTGAAAAATCTGACTTAGACGCTTATTCTGGTTCATTTGCTATTCAAATGGACCATTCCAAAGTTTACAGTCCATCATTTACTTACAAGATTCCAGAGACATTTATTCAAAAAAACAATCTGTATGTTGTTATTGAAGCTATGATACATACAAAATGATGCAAATGCCGCAGGAGATGCATTGTTCATTGTGGATATATCGGGCAGGGACGGGAAAACCATTTTTTATAAGAAATTTAAAGTTAAAAAACTTCCCGATGAAAAGACAAATGAGTGGGAAAAGGAACACATTGGGTTTAAACTACCAGAAGTCACTAATGAGATGGAAAAGATTAAATTCTATATCTGGAATGTAAATGGCAAGAAACTTTCATGGTTGACGATCTCTCGATCCGGATTTATGAATACCATTAGAAAACCCTATTTCTCATCCGGAAATTTATCTGGCCTGCCGAACTCAGGATTTGTCATGAAATTCGTCATCCCGCAAAGTTTTGATAAAATTTAAGAAGATCTTCTTTTTCAGAAGGAATCAATTGAACACCTCCACTATTAACATGGTGCATCAAGCGGATCAACATAAGGTGACAACTGAACGCCTTGCGAATAAAAATCAATCACATGCTCAAGGGTTTCAAATCGCCCATCGTGCATATAAGGTCCCTGCACTTCGATGTTTCGTAAAGTTGTTGCCTTGTAAGCCCCTTTATCCATCGGGTCAGCTGTTATATAAAAGCGATCCATCAGGATCCGAGAATACGGTATCCTTACCGTTATTATAAAAAAGGTTTGTAGTAAATAGCGGGTTTCCGAATCCACCATGACAATGAAAACAATCTGCTCCTTCTTCGGTTGTAAACAATACGTATCCATTTAATTCGGAAGGGTTCAACTGCACTTCTCCACGCATGTATTTATCAAACTTCGAATTGGCAGATATCAATGTCCGAACAAACTGGGCGATGGCTCGCTCTATGTTTTTAAAGCTAACTTTTTCAGAACCAAATGCCTGGAAGAAAAGCTCAGGGTATCCCGGTATTGACTGAAACAAATTGGCCACCACTGCTGTATCTCCATCCATTTCATCTTTTGCCAATACCGCCAGTCTAACAAAATCTTCAATATTTCTCAGATTTTCATCCTGGATTTGAAGGATATAAAAATCCATTCCATCCATAACCTGAATGATTCCAAACGAGGTTGATCATTGGCAACATTACATGATGGGTATGTATTCCGCTTATTCCATGAGGAAAACCGCCTTCAAAATCAGGATGGTCAACTCCCGCTTCAAACGACCGTTCCTGTCTGTGGCAAGTAGCGCAACTCATTAACGAATCAGGATGGGTTCTTCCCGACAGCCGACCATCATAAAACAAGTAACGCCCCAGTGCAACACCTTCATCTGTCATCGGGTTATCAGCAGGGATATTTAATTTGTTTGGAAATCCAAATGGAATATCTATTATATAAGGAGTTGTTTCATGTACCTCTTCCGGTACGTCATTTTTACATCCGAAAAAGCATAAAACCAGAGCATAGATACCAGCTATGTATTTAATAAGTTCACTTATTATCTTCTAGCATTTGAATGAGCAGAAAAAACATTTATGCCGTTTTCTTTAGCCACTTGCATTGCATCCTGCTTTTGCATGATGTCTCCTCCCCAATAGTTAAAGTCAAACACATGCGGATCTTCGAACCACTTATCTACCCACATCACAATTGTAAACGCGATTTCTTTATCAGGAGAAACTGTGAACCGGGTATTTTCAAGAGTCACCTTAAAATAATTTTGCACATAACCGATAATGGTATTGTTATGCTGGTCATAAATTTGCCCGATTCCCATATGAAAATTAAAAGGTCGTACCACATCTTCAGGATCTTTCCATTTACCATTTAGTTTTAAATAATGGTACCCGCCACCCAAAAATTCGGGCCAGAACATATTTGATTCCGGTGGATTTACAAACATCAAGGATTGATTTTTCTCTTCCGAAATTCCAAATGTAAAAGTGATGCTATCATAAGTCCCTGATGGTATGGGGTCCTTCATCTGCCAATTCAGAGTTTCCGGCAAATCGGAATCAACATAATGGATGTCTTTCCAATCTTCAATAAATACTTTTGAGCCGTCATCTTTATGCAAAGTAACATCTGAAATAAAATATTGGATTTCATTCACTAAATATGGGTTTCCAGCTGCATTCTTATACATCATGGTATCATAAATGACCGTAGGGATGTCCACCAACGAGGTTCGTATCCGGAATAGCATGATGGAAATAAAAACTTAACCTGCCATTTTGATCTGACGAAGGATCGTCTTTCTTTTCGCAGGAAACCCCTGTGCCAAGCATGGCAATTAAAATAACATAAACGATTCTTTTCATTTAATCTCCATATTTTAACCGGAGTGGTTAATCATATGGAACCACACCGCTAACAACCAGGTATTTCAATGTATCACCTTGTGTTGCACCTTGTTTATAAACTTTTCCATCAACCAGCAGTTGAAGTTTAAGTGCTGAGTTGATATCCTTGTAACTACCGTTGATGTATACAATTTCACCCTGGTCTGACATAAATTCATATTTCCATTCATCCTGAGCGCTTTGTGGCTCAACTGTTGTGTTTACAAGAACGTTTTGATCGTTCATGTATTGCAAATTATATGCCGAAACTGAACCTGTTGCGATGTAAGTAACTTTCTTTTGATGTGTTTTATTGCATCCTGAAAAAAGTAATGCTACAACCATTATATAAAATACATATTTTATTCATGACATTGGTTTATAAGTTAATGATCAAATTAAGATAGAATATCCTTCCGGGTTCATATAAAGGCACCTGACTTCCAATGATCATTCGGTTGAGGTGCTCATAGTAATTGATGTTAAAAATATTGGTTACCCCACCATAAATCTTCAAGAAGTCATTATAACGGTAATTAAGTATAAAATCAAAAGTAGTATACGCAGGACTTGCGGGTTCATTATACGACTCTGAAACTTTATTTTGTGCAGCTACCAGACGAATATTCAATTCAGGAATTAATTTCAGCTTTAAGAATTTATAGCCGAAAGAAATGTTAGATTCAAAAGGCGGAATCTCAGGCAATGGATCACTCTCAATGATCTGTTCATCAATTACCTCTCCCCCGTCGTAAATGTATTTCACAGCTTCGGGATTAACTCCCATCGTATATGCAGCATTCAATTTAATGAACCAATTATATTGGGCTGATGTTAAGTATGAGAACTCGAAACCAGTGAGGTAAGCCTGGGGGATATTCTCAAATTTTTTAACGCCAAGAACTCCTTTTGTTTGAGGTTTTAGAACAGATGGCGGTACCAATTCTCCTAAAATATAATTTGAAACATATGAAAAGAATAAAGATGCTTCGAAAGAACCTATATTGCTATGATTAAATCGGTAACCGAGATCTGCTTCATGATTTACTTCAGGTTCCAGTTGGGGATTGCCCAAATAGTCATAAGGATCGTATGAAACAGGAAGCAATATGATAAAGCGTTCAGTCATATCAGGACTTCTGCTTCCCCTTCCCAATGCAAAAAGTACACTGTTGTTCTTATTGATGTGCCAGGTTATGCCCGCACTGAAACTAAAATTATTAAATGAGCTGGAGGTGTTGCCATTTTCATAAACTGCATCACCATTTGGTTTGTTCCTGATTAATGTGTCAGAAGTTGCGGTATTATAATCATACCTCAATGCTGCAATAAAATCAATAGAATTAAAAGTTTTTTGCCATTCTGCGAACACTCCCAGGTTATTTATCAAGGCATTATTCCACAGGTCTTCATTGAAACTCGGAAGGTTTGGCTGCATGATCAGACTTTTATTTCTTACACCGTCTTTTGAAATTTGCTCATAATCAACGCCAACCTCAAGTTTTCCTTTAACAGCATTCAGGTTCACACCCAGCCGGCCACCAGAATTAACAGCATTTATGTTAGATATGGCAACAACCGTATCAGAAAATGGCCGGTTCTTATTATCCATTTCGTGCTCAACATCTGAATTATATACCTTGAATCGCAAAAAGTTAATTGTTTCACCAAATGCTGTACCCATGTAACTCAGACTAAACAATTTGGTGTCGTCATTTCTTTCATCCATTGGTAAAGCCGGAAAATCAACATTTCTACCCCACGACCTGTCCAATCCTACTTCAATAATATGGCCTTCTGCAGGTTTCACACCAATACTACCTGCTACATTAAACTGTTCTAGTGAGGAAGGAATCAAAGCTCCGTTTCCTGATGTATAATCTCCATATTGCTTATAGTTTGACTTCAAATAGTAAGCAATAAAACTATTTCCTCCGTGGACACCAATACTACTGTTGAAACCTGAATAATTGGTTTGACCCCCGGCCATCAGATCAATATGATTTTCAAAATTGTTATAGAAACGCGAACTCTTGGTAGTCATGTCAATTACACCTCCGAAATTTGGCCCGTATTTCAGTGCATACGGCCCTTTTAGTATGGTAATCGACTGTAAATCGTTTAAGTCAACATGAGCTGTTGCTGGATCCATCCTGTTCGGACATCCCCCTTCAATTTTGGCACCGCCATTCAGTTGCACATTCAATTGCGAATATTTAAACCCTCGTACCACCGGATCAATGCCCAATGCTCCTTTCCTTACTCCTCCTACATTGGGCTCATTTCTTAAAAAATTACCAACGCCTGAAATATTTGATTTTTCAATAGAATTTACATCAATATTCTCACTTCTGTATGGTTGGACCTTATCATATATACCTGTTACGGTAATCTCATCTAGGTAGTTAATTTTTGGAATTAAGAGAATTGAAACATTTCCAGTATGTTTTTTCTCAATAACGGTTTCATTAAATTCATAGGCAATATGTCTTGTTTGAATTAAGACGGGGAATGATTCACTCACCGATAATGCAAACAATCCATTTTTATCACTTATGACTGATGTTCCGGTTAAGGAATCAATTATTTGAGCACCTTCAACAGGTTTGTTCGTTTGGATATCTAAGATAACACCGCTAACCGTGTAATTCTGCGATAATAAAAATGGGGATATCCACAAAAAAATTATAAGAGAAAAAATCAAGCTTTTCATTCGATATGATATTTGTCACAAATTTAACAAATGTGAAAATAACTTTGAAAAGCAATGTTAATTTAGAAAAGATTTTAAATAAGACCAATGGAAAAGCAAAGATTAACCAACTTTATAGATCTTCCTGAGTGCCTCCTTATTGGCGATATCAAAATGACTATTATAGCAATCAAGGATGCCTTCATTTTTGAACTCTTTCAGTACCCTTATGGCGCTTTCTTTGGTCATCCCTGACATATTCGCTATATCCTGTCTTGAAAGAGCGGTTTCGAATTTATTGGATTCATAGATTTCATCAGACAGATATAATAAGGTGCCTGCCATCCTTCCTGACATATGTTTATGTGTATTTGTAAGCAGTTTATTGTATAAGCCTATATGCGCCCGGTTCAAATAGGCGATCATTTCCATGGCAAACAAAGAATTCTCATTAACTAGTTTTTCAAAAGCTCCGACTTCGATGAAGCATGCTACTGTATTAACCATGGCCGATGCGGAAAAATGATGGCGATTATCAGTTTTAAACCCAGGGCCCCCTATTAACTCAGTCGGTTTGATGATACGCAGAATAATATCATTGTTGTCTTCCGCTTCTAAAAATACCTTTGCCATACCACTTGTAATGCATACAATATGGGTTAATGGCCCGCCCTGCTTAAATATATTCTCCCCGGCATTAAAACTAACTTCAAAACGCAACCCATTTATATACTCTAACTCCTTATCAGATAGGAATCTGAAAATACTCGATTGAAATTTACAATGTAAACAATGCGTTTTTTTATCTAAATTCTCCATAAAAACCCTTCAAAACCCTTATTTTTGAATAGAAATCTGAAATACCAGGTTTTATAGCATCTCGATGATATATATCATTCTGAATACAATATTAATCAATTTATACGAGTTTTATATCAATACTGTGAAGATTTATATCATTGCCCAAACATACTACAATTTTGCATAAATGCTTAGGTTTGTACAGGATTTAATAATTATTCATATATCAAAAATTAATTACATTATGAAAAGGAGTTACGTAAGTTATTTAATGTTAGCCTTGGTATTTATCATGGCAACTGTTGCATCTTGTACCAAAGAAGGTCCTGCGGGTCCTGCAGGTAAAGATGGTGTTGACGGTGAAGATGGTATTAATGGGACAGATGGTACAGCCACTTGTATCCAATGCCACGACGACTCACAAGTTAATTTTGCAAAAACAAATCAATGGGCGCATTCAACACATGCAATCGGTGGAAATTATGAAAGAAACGGAGGCGAATGTGCCATTTGCCACACCAGCCAGGGATTCTTAGGCTATAATGTTTCCGGAACATACGACCCGGAAGCAGAAGGTGCTTTTATCTCTGATCCAAATCCTCCAAACTGTTACACCTGTCACATGATTCATAGTACCTATGAAACATCTGACTGGGCATTCACAGTTACAGCACCAGCCATGTTAAGGAATACCGGAGGTCAGACATTCGATTTCGGAAGTGCTAACCTTTGTGCCAATTGTCACCAGGGCCGTACTGTTGACCCATGGCCAACACCAGGAGGTGATGATATCGTTGTTACTTCATCACGGTATGGCGTACATCACGGTCCACAGGCAAATACACTTTCGGGTATGGGTTTGGAAGGCTTTGGCGCTAATACCAATCACCCTCACAAGAATATAACAAATGCATGTGTAACCTGTCATATGGCTGAACCATTTGGTGTTCAATCAGGTGGGCATACCATGTATATGGGTTATGAATATCATGGTGCTGTCGAATTAAACTTAGCCGGATGTGTTGCTTGCCATTCTGATGAAGAGTCTCTTGTTGAAAACACAGAAGAACTCCAAATTGAAGTTCAGGTATTATTGGATGAGTTAAAAGCATTACTTGACGCTACTGGTATTACTGCTGAAGGTAGTGACAGTTCAGTTCCTGGAACTTATTCTGCAGATGTTGCAGCAGCTTGCCTGAATTACAAAGCTATTACTGAAGACAGGAGCCTTGGAATTCACAACCCAACCTACATTAAAAAGACACTTGAGAATTCTATTGCAGCACTGCAATAAAATTGATTGATTAAAAATAACAATAAAGGCTTCAAATTTATTTGGAGCCTTTTTTAATTTCTTATCTTTGATACAATTTTAACCAATTAAAACAATAATAAATGAGGAGAAAATTTATTTACACCATTGGCATTCTAGCAGCGATTTTGTTAGCCACCTCATGCCAGTACAAGTTTATAGTTGAACCTGTGGTTCCACCACCTGATCCGGAAGACACCGTCTACTACAGCCAGGAAATTGAACCGATATTCGGCACTCAAGGATGCACGGGTTGTCATACAACCGGAGCAACCAAGCCAGATTTGACAATTGGTAATTCATATAATAGTATAACGAGCATGGGTTTGGTTGTACCTAATGATCCTGACGCTAGTAAAATCTATTTTTACCCGTTGCCAGATGGAAGCCACTATGCAAAGTACACTTCATCGCAGGGTGCGATAATATTTGGATGGATTGACCAGGGTGCTTTAGATAATTAATTATAACCTTTAAACTAATTAAAATGAAAAAATATTTTTTAGTTCTTTTAGCATTTCTATTGAGTTTTGGGGTTAGCATAGCACAAGATGAAGAAACACCAGAACCAAAGAAAAAGACAGACAGACCAGTTACAGACATGTTTGCAAATGGTGTACTGATCGATGATCCAACATCTTTTACGCCAAACAAAAAATCGCTTGAAATGATGATCCAACATAGGTTTGGACTTATCAAGGAGAATGGAATAAGTGACCTTTATGGTATTTATGCGCCATCAGCCAACACCCGAATGGGGCTGAATTATTCAATACTTGATAATTTAATGGTTGGTTATGGAATCACAAGAAAGAATATGTATAGTGATTTCCAGGTAAAGTGGGCTTTTTTAAGACAAACTCGTAAAAATACCATACCGCTTACGGTGGCTGTTTACGCAAATATGGCCATTGACGGGCGTAATGAAAGTTATTTTGGCGATGACTACGAATTTGCGAATCGATTTTCATATTTCTCTCAATTAATCGTTGGACGTAAATTTTGCGATTGGTTTTCAATGGAATTAACGGCCAGTTATACACATTACAATGCAGTAAAAGCTGATGTTCCGGGAGTGAAGGGATATGACCATGATGTTGTCGGTTTTGGCGGTCATGCGCGTATTAAATTTACTCCGCAATCGTCATTTGTAATTTCTTATACAAAGCCTGTCTACATTAATAGCCTGAGTGAAAATACCGAAACTTTAAATACATATTACTCAAACTTCTCATTTGGTTACGAAGTGGCAACTGCTACGCATGCGTTCCAGGTTTTTGTTGGAACTGCCAATGGTATCATTCCACAAGATATTTATATGTATAATACAAGTGACTGGACACAAGGCGAGTTCAGGATTGGGTTTAACATTACCCGTTTATGGGAATTTTGATCTAACGAATTAATTTAATGAAAAATAGTTGTTTTAAACTGGTTTTCTGTATTTTATTAATTGATATCTTTTATTCAAACCTTATTCATTTAGTATTAAAATAATATATTGAAATGGGGTACTTTAATTAGTACTCCATTTTTTTTACCTAAAAACCCCAACAAATGAAATTAAGTTTAACTATGAAATGCTTGTTTTGCATAGCAATATTAGTATTTTCATCATCTTCCTTTTACTGCTTCAGTCAGGAAGATGAGCAACGAATTCCTGAATTTGCAGAGGAGAACAGCGTCTGTTTTAAATGTCACGGGCATAAAATCTTCAATTATTATAATGAGTGGACTGAACAGGATGTGCGCGATAGAATGAATCCTTATTTTATCATTGACTCAGCTGAGTATTATGAGTCTAACCATTGGAATTTCCAGTGTACTGATTGTCACTCAATGGATTATGAAAATTTTCCGCACGATAGTGAATTAAGGATGGAAGAGAAACCCAATTGTATTGACTGCCATGGAGGTGATGATACTTATGCAGATTATCATTTTGAAGATATCGAAGCTGAATTTCAAAGTAGTGTTCACTCTAGTAAGCACAGAACTGATTTTACATGTTCAATGTGTCATAACCCACATTCATACAAAATTAGTGCGCGGTCAAATGAAAATATTAAAGACATTATTATTTATGACAATAATATTTGTTTGAGTTGCCATGCCGATATGAATAAATACCAGCTTATTTCTGATGAAGAAAATCCGAATATATTGCAACGACATGAATGGCTTCCAAATCAAGAACTACATTTCTTAAGCGTACGATGTATTGAGTGTCATACAGCAATTAGTGATGACGTAATGGTTGCTCACCTTGTTCAGCCAAAAGAAAAAGCTGTGAAAAAATGCGTAGAATGTCACTCAAAAAATTCAATGCTTAAAGCAACATTATATAAGTTTCAGGTACAGGAGGAACGAAACAAGTTTGGCTTTGGAAACGCAGTAATTCTTAGTAACTCTTACATCATTGGAGCCAACAGGAATTTATACCTGAACATCATTAGTATAGCCATATTTGGCATGGCGGTTATTGGTATTTTAATTCATATCACCTTAAGAATAATAAGCAAATGAGCGAAAAAATATATTTATACCCGATTTGGTTAAGAATATGGCATTGGTTGAATGCCCTGGTTTTTATTACCCTAATTATAACTGGACTTGATTTACAATATGCTGATCCGGATATGCAATTTATCTCTTTTGATGTGGCCGTAACCTGGCATAATATTTCAGGGATTATTTTAATTGTACTTTTTGTTATATTCATTTTTGGAAACATCTTTACACGTAATTCAAAATTCTACAGAATTAAAAGAAAAAAATTCCTGAAAAAAATGATCAAACAATTCAGGTATTATGTTTACGGTGTATTTAAAAAAGAGAAAACACCTTATCCTGTGACAAAAAAAAGAAAGTTTAACCCTTTGCAACTGGTAAGTTATGTTGTTGTTATGTATATATTAATGCCCTTGGTTATCATAACTGGTGTTGCATTGTTATATCCTGAAATGATCGTAATGGATGTATTTGGATGGAGTGGCATTCATCTAACAGACCTGTTGCATATTATTGTTGGATTTTCTTTATCTTTATTTATGATCATTCACATTTATTTCTGCACTTTTGGTCACACAGTTTCGAGTAACTTTAAAGGTATGATCGATGGTTATCATCATATTCATAACATTGAGGAAGAGGATGAGGAAGAGGATTAAAAATCACTGATTTTGAATTAAATATTATTCATATAAATCTAAGAAATAATGAACCTACCTAAACACTATTATAGTTGGACAACATTTATTGGTGCAGCCATTGCTGTTACAACATTTATAATGATTGTTTTCCTGTTTTTGTTTTCTTTATTATTTGATGAAGGAGACAGTTACTCAGGGCTGTTCATCTACATCATTTTACCCACAATTATGTTTATCGGATTACTAATGATTCCTATAGGCATTAGGATAAAAAGAAGAAAGGAAAAGCGGGGTATGGTTGAAAGGGAATTTAAATTCCCGGTGGTTGATTTCAATGATCCGAAACAAAGAACCATGTTGTTTTTTATTTTCATCGGTTTAGCTATTTTTCTGGTAATATCTGCCCTTGGCAGTTATCAGGCTTTTCACTATACTGAATCGAATGAATTTTGCGGAACAACTTGTCATAAAGTAATGGAACCAGAACATACTGCCTACATGGGATCTGCACATGAACGCGTTAATTGCGTTGAATGCCACGTTGGTTCTGGCGCAGGATGGTATGTAAGATCAAAACTATCTGGCCTGTACCAGGTATATTCTGTTATTGCTAAGGCATATCCTACCCCTATTCCAACACCAATTCATAACCTTCGTCCTGCACAGGAAACCTGTGAAAAATGCCATTGGCCTGAAAAATTCTACGACAGAAAGTATGTAACCCATAGGCATTATCTTGCTGATGAAGAAAATACAGAATGGGATATCAGTTTGCTAATGAAAACAAGCCCGCAGTTCAGGGCTCTCGGATTACAGGATGGAATTCACTGGCATATCAATCCAAAAGTGAAAATTGAATACAGACCAGCAACTTTTAAGAGAGATGTGATCGCCTGGGTAAAGTATACAAACCTGGAAACCGGTGTAGAAACGATATATTGTGACCCTGAAAACGAAGTTGACGAAAGTGTATTGGATACTTTAGAGCTTCGAACGATGGATTGCCTTGACTGTCATAACCGTCCATCACACGATTACAGGTCTCCTGTTAATTTTATTGGCGATGCTATAACTTCAGGCAAAATTTCCAGTAGTATACCTGAAATCAAACTAACTGCCATGGGGATACTGGCGAATGACTTTCCAACAAAAGATAGTGCTTTTGCATACATCGATTACGAAATCGATAATTATTACTCGGCAAACTACCCAGAAGTTTTTGACACGAATAAAGTAGCCATTGATGCAGCGAAAGATGCTATTAAAGAGGAGTATTCAAAAAACATATTTCCCTTGATGAAAGTTAAATGGAGCGAATATCCAAATTATATGGGTCACCTTGAAAACAATGGATGCTATCGTTGCCATAATGATTCATTCAAAAGTGAAACGAAGAGAACTATTTCCAGAGATTGCAATTTGTGTCATTTAATAAAGGCCCAGGGAATACCAGGAAATATGAAATATGCTAATGAAGTTGAGTCTCTTGAATTTGAACATCCAATTGATATAGGTGACGAATGGCGTACAACATTATGTGCTGAATGTCATTCGGCTTTATATTAAAATATAAGCACCGATTGCTTATTATATTATCAGTAATGAACGATTGTTAATTTGTTATTAAATAACAACTGCATTATTTAATATTCGTATTTTCGCAACTTCTTTTTCAGTAATTGCAGTATGAGATTTAAGATAGGTGACAAGGTAAATTTTTTAAACGAAAGCGGAGGTGGTACTGTTGTTGGAGTCATTGACAATAAATTGGTGAAACTCAGAACCAATGATGGTTTTGAAATGCCTGTGCTCTCTTCAGAACTCATTATTGATTATCGCTCCTTGCCCAAAGAAGATTTCACTATACCCGTAAAAAAGGTTGATAATGAAAAGATTGAGAAAGATGAAGAATCTCAACCCAACAATATAAGTGAAATTAACCCATGGGGTAATGTTAAAGAAGAGAAAGGAATTTACCTGGCTTTTGAACCTCATGATCAGCAGTGGTTACTCACAGGTGATCTGGACGTGTTTTTAATAAATAATACATCCTATGATATTCTCTATAACTTGTTTTTTGAAATAGATGAGGTATTAGAAGGGGTTGATTATGGATCACTTCCTGCCGATTCAAAGATTGTTATAGATACTATTGATCGTGATGAAATTGAAAACTGGTTAAAGGGATATATCCAGTTAATGCTGCACCGTGATCTTCCTGACAAGATTTTCCTGCCATTGCATAGTGATATTAATATTAAACCGGCGAGATTTTTCAAAGAAGGAAACTATCTTACAAATTCCCTGCTGCAAGGAAAAGCGCTGATTATCACTATTTCGAATCAATCAGCTTTAACTATTATTTCGAATAGTGAGCATGATAAAAAATTCAATCAATCAAACAAAGCTAAAGTTACAGAACCGGCTGTTGAAAAACCACTAATTGATAAGTACAGAAGCAGTTTAAATGAAGCTGTGGTTGATTTACATATTGCTGAAATAGTTGATAATATAGCTGGCCTGTCAAGTCACGACATGTTACAAATTCAGCTGGCACATTTTAAAGAGACCCTGCGAAGTGCTTTTTCAAATGAATATACAAAAGTTACATTTATTCATGGTGTCGGAAACGGTGTGCTTAAATCAGCTATAATTAAGGAATTAGAAGATTATGAAGGTGTCGAAAACAGAATGGCTTCTATAAGCAAATTTGGTGTTGGCGCCATTGATATATTAATTAAGGATAAATAAATAAACTCAATACAATGAATCGATTTTTAAATATAATTTTCTCCATGCAAACCATGGGGTTTTTACTTTTAGTTTTTGCAGCTTCTATAGGAACTGCTACCTTTATTGAAAATGATTTTGGAACAGAAGCAGCAAAAGCAGTTGTATATAACACAACTTGGTTTAATATTCTAATGTTATTGTTGGGAATAAACCTGGTTGCCAATATATTTATCTACAAACTTTACAAACCGAAAAAATTCACGATTTTTTTATTTCATTTTGCTTTTCTTGTAATTCTACTTGGATCTGCAATTACAAGGTTTGTAAGTTTTGAAGGTATGATGCACATACGCGAAGGAAGTGCTTCCAGCAGCATGTCATCGGATGAAACATTCATTGACATCACCATTAATGATGGAAATGACACCATGTATAATTCGGAGTCAAGCCGGATAACCGTATTGACACCAAAAGCCTATAGTTCATCCGTTAATTTTAAAGACAACAAATATAAATTCAAATCCGTCAAATACATTCCTAATGCTCAGGAAGTTATTACTGAGGTAGCTGAAAATGGCAACCCTTATATTGTAGTGGTTACTTCATTCGGAATGGGACGCCAGACAAATTCTTTCAAGTATAATTCAATTGGAAATATTGGAACTTCAAAGCTAAACTTTGGAGAAGAGTTTATTGAAGGTGCTTTAAATATTAAAATTGAAGATGGTGTCCTGTTAATGCATACTTCTGATACCATTTTTGCAATGTCCATGATGGGAGGTGTTAATGACACGCTGTATCCTGACAATTGGCATCCATTTGAACAACGAAATTTATATAAAGTTAATAATGCCAGCCTGGTATTGACCAACTTTTATTTAAATGGCGGAATAGATTACAAAACATATGATGGCAATGATATGAATTTCAAAGATGCTGTTATTGTTGAAGCTACCTCAAATGGTGAAACTAAAAGAATTGCATTAAGAGGGGGTAAAGGATATCGGGGCGATTCCGAAACCTTTATGTTAAATAACTCTGAAATAAAAATGGCTTTTGGAGCCAAATCATTGTACGTACCATTCGAGATTAAATTGGTTGATTTCCAACTGGAAAGATATCCGGGGTCAAATAGCCCCTCATCATATGCAAGCGAAGTAGTGTTGGTTGATAAAAGTGAAGGACTAGAGATGCCATACAGAATATATATGAATCATGTACTTAATTACAAAGGTTATCGATTCTTCCAATCGTCATACGATAAAGATGAATTAGGCACCATTCTTTCAGTAAATCATGATTACTGGGGCACATTTTTTACATATGTTGGTTATTTTTTAATGACATTAGGTATGTTCCTTACATTATTCAATAAAAATTCCAGATTTTCATATCTGGGGCAACTTATTAAAAGAAAAAGCAATGGAATTAAAACTGGCGTAGCAGCACTCCTGATTACGTTACTGTTAATCTCTCCTGATGTATTTGCGCAGCATAACCATGCTCCCGGCGAAGTTCATCCTGTTGACGCTGAACAAGCCAAAAAATTCGGAATGCTTTTAACTCAGAACCATGATGGTCGCCTAAAACCTGTAAGTACGCTGGCCAGTGAACTGGTACGTAAAATATCCAGAAAAAATAAAATTGAAGGACTCAATCCTGAGCAGGTCCTATTGGGTATGCTTAGCAATCCATTCGAGTGGCAATCAGTTCCAATGATCAAAGTAAAACATCCTGATGTAAAGAAATTACTTGGAGTTGAAGGAAACCTTGCGGCATACCTTGATTTTATTAATATGAACCAGGGGTCCTACAAGCTTAGTGAGTATGTTTCTGCAGCCTATAATAAAAAACCTGCAAAAAGAGACATGTTCGATAAAGAAATTATTGCTGTTGATGAAAGGCTGAACATTTGCTATATGTTATATAATGGTGAATTAATAAGAATGCTCCCGAATCCTGCTGATCCTTATGCAAGCTGGTTTGACACAAAACCTGTAGTAAGAAATATAAAACCGGAAGACTCTGCATTTCTTGTTCAGATTATGCCAAGTTATTTTGATGCCATTAATAAAGGAGATATTCAATTGGCTAATGAATTAGTTGAAGGAATATCAAATTACCAGGAACGCTACGGCGCTGAGATTATGCCAGCCCAATCTAAAATTGATATGGAACTATGGTATAACAAAATGAATATTTTTCAAAATCTGAGTAAATTATATCTTATTCTCGGTTTAATTATGATTATTCTTTCATTTATTGAAGTATTCAGGCAATCAAAAGCACTGAAATACATCATAAAGGTTTTTATAATCCTTACTATTATAGGTTTTATCTATCAAACAGCAGGCCTTGCAATGCGTTGGTACATTTCTGGGCATGCTCCATGGAGCGATGGATATGAATCGTTGATATATATTGCCTGGGTTACCTTACTGGCCGGACTGGTGTTCTCAAATAAATCGAACATGACAATAGCGGCAACTACCTTTTTAACTTCCATTATTTTAATGGTAGCGCATCTAAGCTGGATGGATCCTGAGATAACCAACCTGGTGCCTGTATTAAAATCGTACTGGCTCACAATTCATGTATCTATTATAACAGCTAGCTACGGCTTCTTAGCACTAAGTGCGCTATTAGGACTAATGAATCTGATTTTAATGATCCTCAAAAACAAAAAAAATGTTGATATCATCAACTTACGAATTACCAATTTGACTGCTATTAATGAAAGATCGATAATGATCGGCCTTTATATGCTTACAATTGGTACATTTCTGGGGGGTGTTTGGGCTAACGAAAGTTGGGGAAGATATTGGGGTTGGGACCCAAAAGAAACCTGGGCTTTGGTAAGTGTATTGATCTATGCTTTTATTGCGCATATGAGTTCGATACCAGGATTAAAAGATAATTATTCTTTCAATTTTGCATCGCTCATTAGTTATGGCTCTATATTAATGACCTACTTTGGGGTAAATTATTACTTATCAGGATTGCATTCGTATGCTGCTGGCGACCCGGTTCCAATACCAACGTTCGTATATTATATGGTAGTGATCGTTTTCGTGGTTTCGCTATGGGCCTACTTAAACAACCGACGATTCGTTAAACATTCGGCCTAGGTTTTTTGTTAAACATTCGTTAATAATCACCTAACCAACAGCGGTTATTGGCCCTATCTGATATTTTTGCAATATGAAGGTATATGTAAAATTATGTCTGGTATTCATGTTTGGTATTATATCAGGTTCTACTGCAGCGCAAGTGGTTCCTGTATATAATTTCGAGCAGTTAAAACCCATTCTTGATAAAAGAAATGATACGACTTATGTGGTTAATTTCTGGGCTACATGGTGCAAACCTTGTGTTGAAGAAATGCCAGGATTGATTCAGGCACATGAAAAGTTTAAGGATGAGAAATTTAAGCTGATCCTTGTAAGCCTGGATTTTGACACACATCTTCACTCGAAAGTAATTCCATTTATTCAGGAATATAAAATTGAATCTGAGGTTATATTGCTAAATGACAGCAAACAAAATGAATGGATAGAAAAAGTAAATAAAGAATGGTCAGGAGCTATTCCTATTACCATTGTTTTTAATAAGGATTTCTATTTCTTCACGGAAGGAGAAATCACTTTTAACACATTAAATGAAATAATTACTAAAAATATGATACAATGAAAAGAACTTTTTTAACACTTGTTTTATTATTCTTATCAATATCAATCATTTATGCCGATGGCTATCAGGTTGGTGATAAAGCAACCAATTTTAGCTTAAAGAATATAGACGGCACTATGGTTACCATGGACGATTTTAAAGATGCAAAAGGCATCATTGTTATTTTTACCTGTAATCATTGCCCCTATTCAGTGCTTTACGAAGATCGAATTATTGACCTTGATCAGAAATACAAAACAAAAGGTTATCCAGTAATCGCCGTCAACCCGAACGATTCCGTTAAGCAGCCAGAAGATTCATTCACCAATATGGTTGTAAGAGCTAAAGAAAAGCAATTTACATTTCCCTATTTAATCGATGCTGATCAAAGTATTACAAAAGCTTACGGAGCTTCGAGAACGCCTCATGTCTTTCTTCTCGAAAAGAAAAATTCAGAGTACATTGTTAGGTATATAGGAGCTATTGATGACAACTCAAAAACACCTACAGAAGTTGAAGAAAAATTTGTTGAGAATGCTATCGAGGCATTGATTGAAGGTGAAAAACCTGATCCAGATTTTACAAAAGCCATTGGTTGTACAATAAAATGGGCCGAATAACTCAGCCCATTTTATAATATGTTATGTTTGTTTATTTCTTTTAATCCGATTAATTATAACCAAACAGCATTGTATAGATAATGAGCACGACAATTGAAAGGCCAATAAATAAGAATGCGTAACCGAACGGTTTTACGTATTTTTCCATTTTGCCCTTCTTTTCTTTTTTAACTATCACCTTTTTAAGTTTACCTGAGTTTTTAAGTTCCTCAAACTCACGAGGTCTGTCGTGTTTAAATTCCTCATAGGGAACGGTTCCGGTAAAGATTACTGTATCCATCGGGAATGCATCTGGACGGAGATGTGTATTAAAAAAGTGAATCGTAAATATAAATCCTACAGCCAGTAATGCTTCATCACTATGAATGATCATGGCTACATTGATGAGCCAGCCGGGGAAAACCTGTGTGAAGAATTCAGGGAACCAAAGTATGAGCCCTGAAAAACCAATAACAGCAACACCCCAGAAAACTGCAAAGTAGTCGAACTTTTCCCAGTAAGTCCATCTGCCATAGTTAGGGCGGGGACCTCTTCCGAAAAACCATTTTAAAGTGTCCCAGAAATCTATTAAATCCTGCTTATTGAACATCAATGAATTTTTTCCGAATATAAATTGACCAATCGGAATCTTTCGTTTTATTTTCAATCGGGTTAATGAAGCTACATGGAAAATAAAATAACCAAATGTAATGATGGCAGCAAATCTGTGAATATTGCCTGCCGCGTGAACACCGCCCAATAAATCTGCAAGAGTACTTGCCCACGGCATGCCTGCAAATTTTAACATCATACCTGTCAGTGCCAGCAATAAGAAACTTATGATAACAAAAAGGTGCGTCATCCGCTGGCCTGTATTAAATCTTTTAATATAATACTTAGGCCCTAAAGTTTCACGATGTTTTCTCTTCTGCCTGATTCCTTGTATCGAGCGCGGCAGCCAAAGTAAAAGATGTAATCCAAAGAATCCAAATACTCCAATCAATAAGAAAGTCATACCCCAAAATGTATAATACAAAATCGGGTATTTGGTTTTATCATGGTGTGTTGCATGCGTTAAATAACCAGTAAACCTGGCATTTGCGTCAGGATGACATTTTTTACAGGTTTCAACAATGTTTTGGGAACTAATGGAAGATCTTGGATTACTTGAATGAAAAATACTATGAGCACCATGGCAGTCCGAACATTTTGCTGATTCAAGATAACCTAAAGTATATGCCTTACCGTGGTAGGTCTCCAGATAAGTTTCAGATAAGTCTTCATGGCAATTACCACATTGATGCGTAACTTCATTCAAAAACGCATCACCGCTAATATCTGAAATAAAATGGGCAGAGTGACAATCTGTACATGTCGGATACTTTTTAGTATCATCATCACTATTGATACCATGATCGCTTTTTATATACTCATCGTATATCCCCTTATGACAGGTAGCACAGGTTGCAGGTATGTTTTTTGGATTGACAGATGATCTTTCATCAGACTCTTTTAATTCGTAATGAGTTGTATGACAATCTGTACAAACAGCACTGGGTAACAATCCTTTTTCAGTAAGACCTTTACCATGGACCGTCCGGGAATAATCCATAAATGCGTTAACTTCTTTCAATTCAGTTGATTGAATTGCTTGACCATCTTCACTATGACAATTTCCGCAAAGCTGTGGAATGGCAGTCCTGTAAACTGGCGAGGTATCATCATAACGTGATTTTGTTTTGTGTGTTCCATGACAATCAGTACAATAGGGTGCATTTTCATCTTTTCTGAAATATGCTTGTCCGTGTCCGCTTGCATTATACACGTTTGAAACTTCCGCATGGCAATTGGAACAATCTACATTAAAAGCGGTTTCGCAAGGCCTTTTTAATTGGGTTGAAACGTCAGAGTGACATTTTACACATGGGATGTTCTTATGCACCGACATGGCTATATCCCCTTTGTCAACCATTAGCGAAATAACGGAATCATTTACCACTTTATGAACACCTTCTTCAGCATGGCATTTCAGGCATGAACGGTCTGAGATCGTGTTAACAATATTCTGAATATTCTCTTTGTGGGGTGGATGACAATCGGTACATGCTGGTATGGCCCCGGGTTCTTTCTCCCAAAGTTCTTTTTTAATTACTTTGGTGTGAACTTCCTCAATTTCTGCATGGCATTTCATACAGGTTTTGGCAATGTTTTTTACAGATATGGATGAGTTGATGCTTGTATGGGGCAAAACGAGGTGATTCCCGTGGCAGTCGTTGCATGTTGCACTAACAATCAAACCCTTTTTAAAGAGGCCTACTCCATGAATACCCTGGCTATAATTTTCAAGAATATTGTGCTCACTTATATTATAGGTTCTGGCAACTGGAGCTCCTTCTCTGTGACATTTACCACATAAAATGGGAATATTCATTTTATAGGTTCTTGATTTTGGTGAACTACGGGGTAAAATGTCGTGCGTTCCATGGCATTCTTTACAATCCGGTGCATAGAGAGCATTAAGCTTTAATGCTTGTCCATGGATTCCCATATCAAATCTTTCTTGGGCAATATCATGACAAAATCCACATTCAACAGCAGGCAGATTTTCTGCATGTGGAAAATCTTCCGCACCTGCTTCTGGATGACAGGATGAACATTCAACATCTTTATGGACTGAATTATCGAGAATGCGCGTATTTACAAACATGGATACTGTTCTTCCCTTTCGTTCAGTTGTCAATTCAGGATCCTCATGGCACATCATGCAATCTTCATCTGATTGCGAAAAAGCTGAATGAATGTTAATTACAGATAGCAAAAAGATTATGCTAAATACTATGTGGAATTGTTTTATGATATCTCTCATGTTAATAATTATATGCATCTTCTAAAATATTGAAAAAACTCATGCATTAGCTAATTTTACTGCTATTTAAAAAGAATCTAAAGAATTACATAGTTAGATATAATTCGATGCAATATTGAATAATATTTCTTAATATTGTCATAAAGTAACCAACATAATATGTAAAGTTATAATTTTGGTTCAATTATTGGTAACATTGTATTAAATAAATAAAAGTTAAAAGCAGAATTTATCAATTAGTATTCACTTATAAAAAAATGATTATGTCAAGTAAAAGTTTAATTTTTATGATTTGTCTGTTCTTCTTTGCAGGAAGCACATTAACAGCCCAGGATTATGATTATATAGGCGCTGCAAAATGTAAAATGTGTCATAATAAAGCTGCAACCGGGCAACAATACAAAATCTGGTCAGAAGGTCCTCATGCCAATGCAATGAATTCTCTTAGCAGCGAAAAAGCCATGGCTATAGCAGCTGAAAAGGGAATTGCCGACCCAACAACTGATGCCAGCTGCATAAGCTGCCATTCAACAGCAGGGGGAACCGATGAAGGTCTGCATGTTGGCTTAAAAATGGACGAGGGTGTATCATGTGAAACATGTCATGGACCAGGAAGTGGTTATAAATCAAACACGGTAATGAAGAGTCGAGAGAAATCAATTGAAAACGGCCTTATCGTTCCTGATGAAAAACTATGCCGGACATGCCATAATGAGAAAAGTCCTACTTTCAAAGGCTTTAATTATGAAGAATCCCTAAAGAAAATTGCACATCCAAATCCTGCAGCAGAATAATACAGCAGTTAAGAACTATAAAGGTTACATTGCCAGGCAGTGTAACCTTTTTTTGTCTTATTGCGCAACCGACCAATCTGCATTTATTAATCCTTTTTATAACAATAATTTCTACGATGAAAACAGTTCTTATTACTGGTTCGACTGATGGAATTGGAAAACAAACAGCTATTTATTTAGCTAAGAAAGGTTACAGAGTATTGTTACATGGCAAGAACAAACTGCTGGGAATAGAAGTTACCGATCACATCAAAAAACTATCTGGAAATACCGAGATTTTCTATTATAATGCTGATCTGACAGACTTTGAAGAAATAAATAGTTTAGCAAAAAAAGTAAAATTAGAGAACTCGAAACTGGATGTATTAATTAACAATGCAGGTGTTATAGAAGACCATAAAATAATTTTACCAAATGCTCTTGAAAAAACATTTATGGTTAACCATATGGCATATTTTTCATTGACAATTCAATTAATTGAATTATTAAATGCTTCGGAACAGGGAAAGATTGTGAATGTAAGTTCACAAGCTCAGGCAGGCACCATTGATTTCGACAACCTTAACGGTGAAAAATATTATGATGAATATAATGCTTACGCCCTTTCAAAATTGGCGAATATATTATTCACATACAAGATTGCCAGGGAGTTAAAAAGTTCAAATATTACAGCAAATTGCCTACACCCTGGTGTTATCGCGACGAAATTGCTCCATAAAGGTTGGGGAAGTGGGGGTGTTTCTGTTGAAAAAGGAGCAAACACTTCTGTATTTGTGGCGACCGACGCCTCTATCTCCGATAAAAATGGATTGTACTTTGTAAATTCAAAACCACATAAATCATCAGCGATATCCTACGATACAAAGATTCAGGAAAGATTATGGGAGATTAGCTTGAAAGCAAGTGGTTTGAAAAATCCATTTAGTTAATCATAATAAAAATTGATTTGTCATTATATAGGCAATGCTTTAATTTTATCAGCAAATAAGTAGCACTATAATTAGTTAACACGATCCATGAGAAACTCTTTTTTAAGCATCTTATTTATATTTACTTCAGTACTTTCATTTTCACAATCCCTGACCATTGAATTTGATAACATCAGAAATGACCAGGGTTTTTTAATCGTTACCGTGTATCCTTCTGAAGATATCTGGCTAGATGATATTGATGAACTGGAGCACGTTTTTCCCAAAGAACATATCGTTGATAGTAAAATGTCAGTAACTATAGATGAAATGTCATCCGGCATATATGGTGTTGCCATGATGGATGATGAAGATGGTGATGGTGAGATGAAATATAATTTTATTGGCATGCCAAGAGAGGGATATGGTTTTTCGAGAAACTTCAAAGTAAAATTATCAAAACCAGATTTTGAGGATTGTATATTGCAATTTAAAAATGACACAACTATACGAATAACAGTGCAGTATATGTGACCATTTCACTTTATGAGTATTGACATTGCACTGCGAATGAATTAACTTTGGTTGCAAAAACCTCTTACCCATGAAGCAATCAAACAAACTTTTAACCATTCTTTTGTTTCTTAATTGTCCATTTGCATTTGCCGGCACCGGTTCTGCTCAAGACGGCTATTCGATCATTTTTGTTCTCGTCGGAATTTTGGTTGTTATGTTTGGCACGCCTTACCTAATTCGTTTCAGTAAAAAAATATGGCAATTCATCAGGAGTAAAATTGAAACGCGCTTCGATTCAATCACTGAAAAGAATACAAACACACCACTCTCAAATTACTATTAAACAATCCTTTCAAACACCTGAGCGGTCCGGTTGGTATTGTAAATACTGAGTTTATTGCCGCTTCCGTCATTCTTACTGATGTAAATAGTGTTTGGATCAATTCGGCCATGACCACCGAAAGCCAGGTCATCAGAATTCAATATCAATCTATATTCGCCTGATTTTGGAACCATAAATTTATAACCAGGGATTGAATTTGACGGATGGAAGTTAAATACAAAAATGAGGTGATTTCTTTCGAAAGCAATGGTTTTATTCGCTTCATCCATATTGAGTTGGTTGCCGAATAAAGACGACATGACCTTATGGTCTTTGATTACATCGATCATGGCTTTGTCAAACGCAGCCAAATATTGATATTTCAAATCAGAATTATCTACCAGCGACCACTGCCTACGGCAATATTTATAACTCCAGTTATTGCCTTCCCTCGGAAAATCGATCCATTCAGGGTGTCCGAATTCATTTCCCATAAAATTCATATAGGCCTGTCCGCCAAGCGCAATGGTAAACAAGCGAATCATTTTATGTAATGCCAAACCACGTTCAATAATTAAATCCTGATCACCCTTGTGCATATGGAAATACATTTCCTTATCCATCAGGCGGAAGGCTAATGTTTTATCACCCACCAGCGCCTGATCGTGCGACTCGGCATAGGTAACCGTTTTTACATGTGATAAACGGTCGTTCAGCACCTGCCATATTTCGTGGATATTCCAGTCCTCATCCTTATTTTCTTTCAGCAACTTGATCCAGAAATCAGGAATACCCATCCCGAGCCTATAATCGAATCCAAGCCCACCATCATCCACTTTGGAAGTTAATCCGGGCATGCCTGTTACATCTTCTGCTATGCTTACAGCATTCTTATTTAATTCGTGGGTTAGCTGATTCGCTAGTTGCAGATAAGTAACAGCATCCCACTCAACACCCTGCCTGAAATATTTCTCTCTCGAATCGATCGTTTCCATGCCATGGTGGTAATACATCATCGAGCCCACCCCATCAAAACGAAAACCATCGAAATGAAACTCTTTCAGCCAGTATTTGATATTGGACAACAGAAAACGCAGCACTTCTGGTTTTCCATAATCGAATAATTTCGAATCCCACTGCGGGTGGTCTCCCCTGCTGCCTTCATGAAAATACTGCCCCTCAGAACCATCGAACTGGTTGATGCCTTCGATAATGTTTTTTACCGTATGCGAATGCACGATATCGAGGATCACACCGATGCCCATTTTGTGGGCTTTTTTAATCAGGAACTTTAGATCTTCAGGTGTTCCAAATCTCGAAGAAGGTGCAAAGAAGTTGGATACATGATAGCCGAAAGAGCCGTAATATGGGTGCTCCTGGACGGCCATTAACTGGATGGCATTGTAACCGGCCTCTTTAATCCGAGGCAATACCAGTTCGGCAAACTCAAGATAGGAACCCACTGCTTCTTTCTCCTGGGCCATACCAATATGGCTTTCGTAGATGAATAATTCTTCGATTTGCCCTATGTCAAATGGGTCGTCCGACCATTCAAAATTTTCAGCAAACCATAACTGCCCGGTAAAATTCTTTGTATCGTCATCCTGAACGACACGGGTAATGTATGCCGGTATCCTGTAGTTCAAACCCTTTTCAGAATCAACCAGCACTTTTATCTTACTGCCGTGAATAAAAGTGTTTTTATATGCATCTTCAGATAAAAACAACTCCCAGATACCAAATTCATTTTTTGTAAGCGGATGATCAAATTGTTGCCAGTTGTTGAAGTCGCCCACCAAATACAGCGCTTTGGCCTGTGGTGCCCATTCCCGGTAGGTCCAACCTTTTCTTTTCGGATCATAATTGATACCAAAGTACTTATACCCGTTGGCTATCTCTGACAGCCCACCAAAATCCTTTTCAATTTCATGAAGCTTCGACAAATAACGTTCATACCGCTCCTGTATATCATTCTCACTGGGCTCCAGCCATGGATCTTGTTCAATTAGTTTTAGTTTCTTTTTGGCCATCTCAATTTATTTCTTCGAATTTACAAAATGCTTGCACTTATCTAAATATTTGATGCGAATATGTTTAATTTTATCCATCCAAATTCATACGAGGAAAAATGAAGAGGTCTCACCAATACCCCAAACACTTTGCCAGATTTTATGATACCATTTATTTTGAAATACGTGATGCGGCCGACAGGGATTATTTTTTAAACACCATCAGATCATCAGATGGTAAAGTGTTGGAAGTGGGTGTAGGAACAGGCAGGTTTTTCAAAACAGCCCTGCTTGAAGACGCAGATATTTACGGTATAGATACCAGCCCGGATATGTTGGGTGTATTGTACGATAAAATAGACACCGAAGACCACCACCGGATCAGCCAGCAAAGTGTGGTTGATTTTAACTTCGATTTTAAATTCAACCTTATCATTGCCCCTTTCCGGGTGATGATGCATGTGATGGAAAAAGATAACCAGATCAAAGCCATCAATAATGTGTATGAACACCTCGAACCTGGTGGTACTTTTATTTTTGATGCTTTCGTACCTGACCTCAAATACATCATCAAAGGATTTGAGAATTTTGTAGACTTTGAAGGGGAATACGAGGATGGAAAAATGCTAAAAAGAACAGTTTCCTCATACCCCGATCTCATCAACCAGATCATCAATGCAGAATTTACACTTGAATGGGAGGAAGAAAACAATGATATTAAAAGTGAAAAATGGATGGTTCCGCTTCGGTTTTTCTTCCGCTACGAATTGGAACACTTAGTGGAACGGACGAAATTTGAATCGTATGAGATACTAGGTGATTTTAAAGGCAATCCTCTTCGAGAAAACTCGAAAGAATTCATTGTCGTTTGCAAGAAATCTAAATAGGTAATAATTATGTAACTTTACTCTTTTTAAAATGCAATGAAAAGGGTATTACAATTCATATGGTCCAACTTAGAATTAATTTTCTGGATAACAGCATTGATCTATCTCTTTTCAATCAATCCTGAAAGCACTCATTTTACATTGTGTCCTATAAAGAGCATGGGCTTCAACTTTTGCCCGGGTTGTGGTTTAGGGCATTCTTTGCATCAGATGATGCATCTGAATTTTCGTGCGTCATTCTCTGATCACCCGTTGGGATATTTTTGCATTCATTGTCATCATTTTAAGAATATTTACATTATTTAAAAACCTTATAAAAACAGAAACTTATGGCATCAAAACTTTTACACATGGTCCCCGGGGTTGAACCCAATGAATTGATCTATCTCGAAAGCATTACCAAAGATCTGAGTGAAGAAAAATTGCAAACCTTTGCTACATTTTATAATTCAGAAAGAAAAAAATCAGATACGATCCTTATTGGAACTGTTATCGGATTGCTAGGTATTGGAGGCGTCCAGCGGTTTATGATTGGCCAAATCGGGATGGGAATTCTCTATCTACTCACAGGTGGCTTATGTTATATTGGCACCATCATCGACCTGGTGAACTATAAAAAGTTAACCTTTGAATTCAATCAACAAGCTGCAAACAGTGTATACCAGGCTGTTTTAAATATGAAGTAGTAAAGTGCTAAGAAGTTAATTTAATTCTTAACATCCTTTCTCTTTAACAAGAAGAAAAGATAAGCGCTAAATACCACAGTAGTAATCAACTGCAAATAAATTGGTGTTGAGATTAATTCCGTATTGAAGACTGCAAAACTGATCAGTCCAAATTTGAATATATAATAAACCATTTTGCTCAGTAAAATACTAACTACCATTACAACAAATGTATTTTGCCATTTCTTACTGAGGGTATAGAATAACCAGACATTCAGAACAAGTTCCATGGTGATAATCACCGCTTTTATGGCTACCGGATGGCCTGACATCAGCAAAGAAAAAACAGGCAGGGTAAATGCAATGATATAGGCATTTCGCTTATTGGTATGCACCATGGCCAGCACCAGCATAAGCCGCATGGGTTCAATCAGGTAGAGAGGAACACTTAAATAATGTGAAATGGTTGGCACGAAATAAATGAAGGCCAATGCCACGATGTCAAAAAGAACACTTTTGATTTTTTCTCTGTTCAGAACTAATGATGCAGCAGTCGTCATAACTTATTATCTTTATTTAGAACTCTTTTCTTTAACACTTTAGCCATGTAAAGTAACAAAATTTAATTGTATTTTTATCCATGAATCTCAATTAAATTTTATCAGTTTATGAAACGCAGAGAATTCCTAAAGAAAACAGCTGGCGCAACGCTAGCATCGACAACAGCTCTTGTTTTTGGCAATCTGAATCATTTATTTGCCATGCAAAACCCACCAGTCGGTGAAACTTACGATATGGTAGCCGTAATGAATGGCGAACCGGAATTGATGTTCGATAAAGCCATTGAATCGTTGGGTGGTATGAGCACTTTTGTTAAAAAAGGACAATCAGTAGTTGTAAAACCAAATATTGGCTGGGATACAATCCTGGCCAGAGCAGCCAATACCAATCCCAAGCTTGTAAAAAGAATCATTGAGCAATGTTACAATGCCGGCGCCAGCGAAGTGTATGTTTTTGATTATACCTGCGATGAATGGACCAAATGCTACACCAACAGTGAGATCGAACCCATGGCCAAAGAAGCAGGCGCCAAAGTGATTACTGGAAATTCAGAAAAATATTACCGGCCGGTGACCATTCCTGATGGTGTTTCGCTTAAAGAAGCCAAAGTACATGAACTGATATTGGATACGGATGTATTTATCAATGTTCCTATATTGAAACATCATAGTTCAGCTGATTTATCGATTGCCATGAAAAACCTGATGGGCGTTATCTGGGACAGGCGGTTCTGGCATCGAAACGACTTGCACCAGTGTATTGCTGACTTTACAACTTATTGCAAGCCTGACCTGAATGTGATTGACGCTTATCGTGTCATGATGCAAAACGGACCCCGGGGAGTTTCAGAAAGTGATGTAGTTACATATAAAACCCAAATTTTGGCTACCGATATCGTTGCAGCTGATGCAGCAGCAGCCAAGGTATTTGGCTCCGACCCTGCCGATATTCCTTACATCGCTAAAGCATCTGAAATGGGTGTAGGCACCTACAAACTTGATCAACTGAACATCAACAGAATCAAGCTCTGATCTTATGACTTTCAAATGGCTAAAATGGCTGAGAGTTGTTATTTCTTTGGGCTTTCTATTGCTGATCACTTTTGCATTCATTGATTTTTCAAATACCCTTGCCCCCAAATGGTACAATGGTATTTTATACTTTCAGTTTGCTCCGTCATTATTAAAATTCCTGAGCATCTTAGGGATTATGTCAACCGGATTTATCGTAGTACTCTTGCTGACGATTTTATTTGGAAGAATTTATTGCTCAACACTTTGTCCTTTAGGTGTATTTCAGGATATTTTCAATTTTATTTCAGGAAAATTCAAAAAGAAGAGGCATTTCAACAAATTTTCCAAACCTCATAACTGGTTAAGATATGCTGTTTTGATCTTTGTTATTATTTCCCTGTTTTTTGGGCAGATTTTACTTGTGAATTTATTGGACCCATACAGTATTTATGGTAAAATCTCCGCCAATATCTTCCGTCCTGTTTACTACTTCTCAAATAATTTCCTGGTTTTTTTCCTTGAGAAAATGGAGAACTTTACTTTTTATCATGCTGATTTAAAAAACATTGGGTGGTTTACATTCGGATTTTCTTTATTTATGTTCCTTCTTATTGGATTCATGTCGGTCACACACGGGAGGTTGTTTTGCAATACCATTTGTCCGGTTGGCACTTTTCTAGGATTAATTTCAAAGTTCTCAATTTTCAAGATTAAATTGAATAAGGTTTCTTGCACCAGCTGCGGTATTTGCGGATATACATGCAAAGCTGATTGTATTGACACGCAAAATAAAGAAGTTGATTTTTCAAGATGCGTGGGGTGTATGAACTGTCTTACAGTTTGTCCGGGTGGTGGTGTAGAATATAAATTCGATTGGATAAGAAATGACAGGCAGGATGGAGTTTTAGAAGCCCGAAATGATAGAAGAGAATTTATAAGAAAATCAGCATTTATTGCAACTGGGCTTGGTTTGATAGCCAAACAAGCTTACAGTGAGGGACTGAATGGTGGGAAGGTGCCAGTAGTTAAAGAATACCCCGTTATTCCACCAGGCGCTCTTACAATTGAACACTTTGTTGATAAATG
Organism: Marinilabiliales bacterium; assembly: GCA_963776205.1. Lineage (GTDB taxonomy): Bacteria > Bacteroidota > Bacteroidia > Bacteroidales > F082 > UBA4459. The sequence goes on along the minus strand of CAVZLR010000006.1, from coordinate 54,774 downwards.
TACTGCCTGCCAATTGTGTGTAAGTGCATGTCCAACACAGGTTTTGCAACCTTCGTTTCTGCAATATGGATTGCGTGGAATGATGCAACCTACCATGGATTACCATACAAATTATTGTAATTTTGAATGTGTGATATGTGCCGAGGTATGTCCAACCGGAGCTATCCAGACCATTGCTGTTGACGATAAAAAGCTTACGCAACTTGGTAAGGCCAAATTCATCAAGGAAAACTGCGTTGTGTATACAGATGAAACAGCTTGTGGTGCCTGTTCCGAACATTGCCCGACCAAAGCTGTAAATATGGTACCTTACTTCAACCTAAAAAAAGATAACCTGACCATTCCTGAAGTGAATGATAAAATTTGCATAGGTTGCGGCGCCTGCGAATATGCATGCCCTACAGATCCAAAATCTATTTATGTAGATGGAAATCCTGAACACGTATTTGCTGAAAAGCCACAGGAAATGAAGCTGGACGAATCAAAACAAACCATTGAAGATTTTCCATTTTAGGAACTTTTAATCGCTAACTGAGTAAACAATTTACTGTTATGTTTGTTCTTCTAACAACAAAAAATCCATGAAACGAATCATTTTTATTATATTCATATTCAACTTTTTAATAAGCTGCCAAATGAAAAGTGAGCTACCTATAGATAAATCCACTGTTGAGAATTTTAAGCTGGATAAATACCTGGGTACCTGGTATGAAATTGCCCGGCTTCCGAACCGTTTTGAAAAAGACCTGGTGGGTGTGACAGCAACCTACGAGATGCGTGATGATGGCAAAGTGGCTGTCATTAATCAGGGGTACAAACATACTCTAGATGGTAAACTAAAAAAAGCGACTGGCAAAGCCCGAATACCGGATCCTAAAAAAGCGAAACTGGAAGTGTCCTTCTTTTGGATATTTTACTCTGATTATTATATCCTTGAGTTAGACACGGTGGGTTATCAATATGCGCTGATAGGCAGCTCTTCGGATAATTACTTATGGATACTAAGCAGAACTCCTTATATGGATGAAAAAATATACAACCAGCTTGTGGCCGGAGCAAGCAAACGCGGTTATGATACAACACAACTTTTCAAAGTGCCTCAAAAAACAAACTAATGGGATTTTTGGAAATATATCTGTACGGCTTATTAATCATTGTATCCATGATGACTATATTATGGATCATTAGCATCATATTGAAAAATGTCAGTATCGTAGATATTTTCTGGGGATTTGGCTACGTGTTGGCTGGCATCTTTTATTACATATTCACAGATGGTTATGAGCTCAGGAAACTGGTGGTTCTCTCTTTAGTAACTATCTGGGGATTAAGACTTACTATTTATCTTGCCTGGCGCAATATTGGTAAAGGTGAAGACTTCAGATACAAGGAGTTCAGAAGAAATTACGGAGAATACAGATACTGGTGGGTCAGCTTTTTCCAGACTTTTTTATTGCAGGGTGTGCTCATGTGGCTAATATCAGCCCCATTATTGGGTGCTCAATATACGTCAGCCGGCGACAGTCTGAATATTTTTGATTACCTGGGTATCGCTTTCTGGGTCATCGGGTTTACATTCGAAGCGGGTGGAGACTATCAACTGGCTAAATTCAAAAAGAACCCTGCCAATAAAGGTAAAGTGTTGGATAGTGGTTTCTGGAAATATACGCGCCATCCCAACTATTTTGGTGATGCGTCCGTCTGGTGGGGCTTTGGCTTCATAAGCATAGCAGCTGGTAGTTACATTCCCTTTTTGGGATCTCTGCTGATGACCGCATTAATTATTAAAGTATCCGGTGTGGCATTGCTCGAAAAATCCCTCACCAAAGACAAACCCGCCTATAAAGCATATGTTGAAAAAACAAGTGCATTCATTCCGTGGTTTCCAAAAAAATAAAAATGTGGATTGTTGAAAATATATGGCTTTTATTATTCGTTCTGTGGGGAATTCCCCTCACCTATTATAGAAGTAAATTCAGGAAAATGGTCTATCAAACGGATAGCTGGACGATCAATATAAAACCTGTTTTTATGAAAGAATTAAGAGCACTGTTTGGAAATACCTACCCGGAAAATAGACAATATCTGAAATTCAGAAACTTCTACAGGTTCTACCTGATCATTTACCTGATATTATTTGGTACCTATTTTATGTTTGGAAAAAATGCCCAGGATTCAGAGGAAAAAATCAAGGTCGGAAATACTATCCCGGTATTTTCATTGCCGGATCAGCATGGTGAAATGTTCGACATTTCAAGTGTACTTGGTAAAAAGAACCTGGTGATTTATTTTTATCCAAAAGATGATTCTCCCGGATGTACCAAAGAAGCTTGTTCGTTCAGGGATCAGTTTGAGGATTTCGTGGATGCTGATGCTTTGGTTATCGGCATTAGTTCAGACGATATAGAAAGCCATAAAGCATTCGCAGAAAAGCATCAGCTTAATTTTACACTCCTAAGCGATGAAGACGGTGGTGTTAGAGATCTTTTTGGTGTACCTAAAAGTTTTTTCGGATTGCTCGAAGGACGTACCACATATATCGTTGATAAAAATGGCAAAGTAGTTTATATCTTCAATTCACAACTTCAGGCTGAAAAACATATATCAGAAGCTTTAGAGGCATTACGAGCTTTGTAGTTCTTTTTAAAAAATGAATTTTCCGCTGTCAGGTAACGGCAATTTCAGTATCAAATTGACTTATCATTGAAAAACCATTACATTTGGTTTTTAATCACCAACCCACAAATAGTATGAAGTCAATTTATACACTGATATTAACAGCATCCATCATCATGATGAATCCCTCATTAAATTATAGCCAATGCATTCCAGGGGATGCAACTACCTGCCCGGATACAGAAAACAATGGCGAGGTTTGCCCGGCTATACTTCCAAATGGAATCATCGGCAATGATTACAGCCAGGAATTTACCATCCTTGCTCCTCCGGAGTACGATTGGAATGATCAAATTATTCCGCTGCATCATCTAAAAATAGTGGATGTTACAAATTTACCGCCCGGCATCACATGGCAAACTAATGCAACTGATAGTGTATTTATGGTTGGGACCTACTATTGTGTGTTACTGTCAGGTATAAGTAGCGAGGTAGGTAATTATCCATTAAAAATTGTAGTTGACGTTTATATTGATTTTTTGGGAAATCCGATTTACGCAACACAGGTTGCCGATTCAACCTCAATATCACTTAAAATCACCTGGGATCCGAATGGTGTTGAAAATTATAGGGAAAATGAATTGGCAATAAATATCTGGCCCAACCCTTTCCAGAATGATATCTTTTTTGAACTGCCCGATGCAAATGGTAATATAGTTGATGTTGAATTATTTTCTGTTTTAGGAAACAACATTTTAAGTAAACAATACAAAGGAAAGCTCCCGGGACATAAATACAGCCTTGATTGTTCACATCTACCAAATGGAACGTATTTTTTAAAAGTAAATACAGGCAGTAAACATGTTTCCAAACTCATACGGAAGGTCCACTAGATTTATTCAGAATTGAATTATTTACAAGGTGAAGAGGGTCAAATATAATTTTTTGCAATTGCTCAAACATTTGACCGGATTGCTTTTTTTAAATGCACTCTTAATAAATTATGCCAATTCACAGGACGCATATATATATGGAATGGTTTCCGATTCAATGACAATGGAAAGTTTGCCAGGTGTGAATATTCTGGCGGACAGTATTGGTGGTATTGCCACTGATAGTCAAGGGAAATACTTATTAAGAATAAAACCCGGAAATCATGACATCACATTTTCTTATCTAGGGTATAAAACACAAAAGGTCCGAATTCACATAATGGATCTAGACAGCACTGAATTAAATATCCGACTTCAAGGCACATCAATTATGTTAGATATGGCAGTTATTTCAGCCGGTAAATATGAACAACGTATTTCTGATGTTACTGTTTCAATAGAAGTAATGAAACCCGCATTCATCCAGAATATCAACACACCCACAATGGAAAGTGCCCTGAATTATATTCCCGGACTGGACATCATGGACGGACAGGCTAGTATAAGGGGTGGCAGTGGTTATAGTTACGGAGCCGGAAGCCGTGTTATGGTTCTGATTGATGATCTGCCTATACTGGCAGAAGGCACTGAAGAAGTAAAGTGGAACTTTTTACCGGTTGAAAATATTGACCAGGTGGAGGTATTAAAAGGTGCTTCATCAGCATTGTACGGCTCTTCAGCTTTAAATGGGGTGATCAATATCCGAACAGCTTATCCAGGTATTAAACCTCGTACAACAATTACTTTGTATACAGGTATCTACTCACATCCACAGCGAGATGAACTATCGTGGTGGTGGGATGCAAACCCATTATTTGGTGGTGTCAATTTTACACATTCCAGAAAAATCAAAGACGTTGATCTTGTTGTTGGAGCCAATGCATTAAGCAATGCAGGTTACAGAACAGAAAATTATGATGAACAGATAAGGTTCAATGGCAAGTTCCGCCACAGTCCGAAGAAAGTTAAAGGCCTCTCATATGGATTAAATACCAACCTTCAATGGCAACATACTTCTGATTTTTTTCTTTGGCAAGATGCTGATTCTGGTGCTTTTATGCAGAATCCTCTTACTGTTACTCCCACAACAGGTCACCGGTTCAATGTTGATCCATGGATAATATATCATGACAAACATCAAAATAAACATGCCTTACTATCAAGGCTTTATGATGTTAGCAATAGTTTTAAAGATGACCCTGATAAGAACAATGCTTCACAATCTTATTATGGTGAATACCAATTCCAGAAACAATTTACAAATGGACTGAATTGGATTATCGGACTCGTAGGAAAATATGGTACTACCGTTGCAAATCTATATGGTGACCATCAGGGTTCTAACATAGCGGCTTATACCCAGCTCGATTATAAATTTTTTAACCGTCTATCTGCATCATTAGGTGTTCGTTGGGAATATCATTCACTTGATAATGCAGAACAGGAATCAGGGACTGTAGTTCGGGCCGGACTTAATTACCGGGCAGCAAATAAAACATTTATCAGGGCATCATTCGGCCAGGGCTACCGTTTTCCTTCTATAGCAGAAAAATATACTGCGACCAATTTAGGAAGTGTAAATATATTTCCCAATCCCGATTTGAAGTCCGAAACAGGTTGGAGCACGGAATTGGGTTTAAAACAGGGATTTACTATCAGAAAATGGTCGGGTTTTGTTGATTTTGCTGCTTTCTGGACTGAATACGATAACATGATCGAATTCATATTTGGATTATATCCTCCTGACTCATCTGTTATTCCAACAATTGATGACATAGGATTCAAATCTCAAAATATTGGAGATGCACGTATAACAGGATTTGAGTTAGGGATATCAGGTGCCGGGTTAATTGGAAAGCGACCTGTGACTTTATTCGCAGGGTACACCTATATGGACCCTGTCGATTTAAGTTCTGACACTTTGGAAAATGAAATTTTAAAATACAGGTACCGTCATTCTTTTAAATCAGACATCGACGTGGAAATACACAAATTCTCATTTGGACTAAGCACCATTTACAGAAGTTTTATAGAGCGCATTGATGAAGCTTTTGAAGAAAGTATCCTCGGAACTGAGATATTCCCTGGTTTAAAAGAATATCGCCAGGAAAATAATTCAGGGCAAATTGTTTTTGACGTAAGAGCTTCGTATTCTTTTACACCAGCTTCAAAACTTTCACTCATTGTAAAAAATCTGTTTAATGAAGAATATATGGGTCGCCCGGGAGATATTCAACCACCACGAAGTTTCACATTACAATTTTTACTAGATTTATAGCACCCAAATAAAACAATAATTTTCATACTAATTGAGTGAACATTAACCTGATAGATATTGTTTACTATTTACAATTCAGCACAATTCAAAACAGAAAATTATTGTATCTTTGCACTCTATTTTTAATTAGTCTAAATTAAATCAAAATAAATGTTTAAAGAATTTGATCCATTAAAAAAGAAAACCTTTCGAATAATGGACAATGACGGAAAGGTGATTAACTCAAAATGGTTTCCAGATATTCCTGATGAACAGGTTGTTAAAGCATACAAGGATATGCTCTTTGCCAGAACCGCAGATCTACAGATTGTATCCTATCAACGACAAGGAAGAATTTATACTTATCCTCCCAATTATGGCCAGGAAGCAATTGCGATTGCCTCAGGCCAGGTAATGCAACACGATGACTGGATGATCCCTGCATTTCGTGAAATGGGCGCACTATTAGCCAAGGGTGTTACTTTGAAAGAAATTTACCTGTATTTTATGGGTTATGAAGATGGCTCCAAATTTGAAAAAGCCAATCACGTTTTACCCATGTCAGTCCCTATTGCTTCACAATTATTGCACGCAGTAGGTATTGCCTATGAGATTAAATACAAAAAGAAAGAATGAGGTCGCTTTTGGATTTGTTGGAGATGGTGGCACATCGGAAGGTGATTTTCACGAAGCAGTGAACTTTGCTGGTGTTTGGAATGTACCCGCTATACTTATTGTTCAAAACAACCAGTATGGAATTTCTACCCCTTTCAAAATGCAAACCGTTTCAGATGGTATTGCTATTAAATCAATAGCTTATGGCGTCAGGGGCATTCAGGTGGATGGAAATGATTATTTCGCCATGTATGCTGCATTGAGCGAAGCTGCCCAATTAGCTCGCGACGGAAAAGGGCCAACTTTAGTCGAAGCGATTACATATAGAAAAGGAGCACACACGACTTCCGATGATCCAACAAAATACAGGACAAAAGAAGAAGAGGAAGAATGGGATAAAACTGACCCATTAAAAAGATTAAAAGCTTATTTAAAGAGTAAAAAACTAATCACTGATAAAGAAGAAGAAAAATTAATCAATCAGTACAAAAAAGAAGCAGAACGCCAGTTTATAGAAGCTGAAAATTATGGGCCATACCCTATCGAGGATGTGTTTCAGTTCCACTACGAGGATATGCCTGCTGATTTGCTTACACAGAAAAATGAGTACGAGAGATTTCTTAAATGGAAGGAGGCGAGAAAATGAAAATAATGAATATGGTCAATGCAATTAATAATGCATTAGATATAAAACTGAAAGAAGACGAAAATGTAATCGTTTATGGTGAAGATGTAGGTGTTGAAGGCGGTGTTTTCAGAATTACCGAAGGGCTTCAAAAGAAATATGGTGCTGACAGGGTTTTTGATTCTCCGTTAGCTGAATCCGCATTAGTTGGTACTGCTATAGGTATGGCTGTTGCCGGACTTCGTCCGGTTATTGAAATGCAATTTTCCGGTTTTACTTACCCTGCTTTCAACCAAATCATTTCACATGCTGCCAGAATTAGAAACAGGTCTCGTGGCAAATACCAGACTCCAATAGTTATTCGATTGCCATACGGAGGCGGTATTAATGCACTGGAACACCACTCGGAAAGCACCGAAGCCATTTATGCGCAAATTCCAGGTATTAAAGTAGTAATTCCATCTACACCTCATGATGCGAAGGGCCTACTCATCTCAGCAATTGAAAATAACGACACGGTTATTTATATGGAGCCAAAACGAATTTACCGTGCCATTAAACAGGAAGTTCCTGAAGAAAAATTCACTATTCCTTTTGGTAAAGCTAACGTGCTGAGTCAGGGAACAGATGTAACGGTAGTTGCATATGGTGCTATGATAAGGGAAGTGCAAAAAGCGATGGTACTTGCTAAAGAAGCAGGAATATCAGTCGAGTTAATTGATCTCAGATCTATTTATCCTATTGATAGGGATACGGTTGCAGAATCAGTTCGTAAAACCGGACGTGTAATCACTGTAACAGAAGGCCCACGGAGCTTTGGTGTTGCCTCTGAAATTACTCAGATTGTTACTGAGGACGCCTTTCTACATCTGGAAGCACCACCTAAAAGGGTGACCGGATTTGATACCATTGTACCCCTGGCAAAAGGAGAGCATCATTTTATGCAATCCGGCGAAAAGATTTTTTATGAAATTGAAAAAACAGTAAAATATTAGCCATGAAATATATTTTTAACTTTCCTGATATTGGCGAAGGCCTCGAAGAAGGAACCATCGTTGAATGGCTTGTTAAGAAAGGTCAAAAAGTTGAATCAGGAGACCTTTTGGTAACCATGGAAACTGATAAAGTAGTTGCTGAAATTCCATCTCCCAAATCAGGAACTATTTCTGCTCTTTTTGGAAAAGCGGGCGAAACCATCAATGTTGGTGATGCACTGGTAGAAATTGAAATGGAAGGAGTTGCCGGGGAAGATGCAGTGAAAGAAGTAGAAAAAGGGTCGGATATGGAAGCAGTTGAAGAAGAAGGAGCCGGTGTTGTTGGTACTTTGGAGTTGGCTGGAAGTAGTGCCGTATTATCTGGTAGTGCTGAAGGTCTTAGTACTAAAACTTCAACAGAAGATCCTGTAAAGAAAAAAGTCAGAGCGACACCTGTTTCCAGGGCCATGGCCAAAGACATGGGTATCGATATTAATGATGTAAAAGGAACCGGTCCAGCTGGAAGAGTGACAAAAGATGATATCCTGAATTTCTCAAAAAGAAAAACTAAACATCCAACTTCAACAACTCAATCAGCAGTTACTGAAATACCAAATCAGGTTGATGTTGAACCTTTGACGCAGATCAGGAAAACCATTGCCAAAAATATGATTCAGAGCAAGCACAATGCAGCTCACATGTCTATTTTTGATGATGTGGAGATTGGTGAACTTGACCGGGTTCGAAAACAATATAAAGAACGTTATGCCAGCGATGGTGTAAAACTAACTTACCTTGCATTTATCGTAAAAGCTGTTACCTATGCACTGAAAAAGCATAAGTCGCTAAACTCAGAGATGGATACGGCAAATGACAATATGCTGTACAAAAGATACTATAATATTGGCCTGGCAGTTGACACAGATAAAGGACTTGTTGTACCTGTGATCAAAAATGCTGACAAATTAAGTATCAAGGAAATAGCTACTCAAATTCAAGCCCTCTCTGATAAAGCACGAGATGGAAAATTAACCATGGAAGACTTTAAAGATGGTACATTCACGATCACCAGTTACGGTTCTATTGGTGGAAAATATGCTGTTCCTGTGATCAATTATCCGCAAGCAGCTATACTCGGAATTGGACGGATCAGTAAACAGCCGGTTGTCAAGAATGAATCGCTTGATGTTGGATTGGTGCTACCACTATCTCTAACTGTCGATCACAGGATCGTGGATGGTGGCGAAGTAAGCCGCTTTTTAAATACGATTATGGCTTATCTTGCTGATCCGGTAACTTTAGTAATGGAATAAATATTGACTTCACAATACAACAGTCAATTAAAAAATACGACATATGAAATTTGACGTAATTATCATAGGCTCAGGACCAGCAGGTTATGTAGCCGCTATCAGAGCAGGACAAGTGGGCCTGAAAACCGCTATTATTGAAAAGGGTAAAATCGGGGGCATGTGCCTCAACTGGGGGTGCATTCCATCGAAAGCACTTATTGAGAGTGCTAAATTATTCAGGCGCATATCCAAAGATGCATCCAAATTTGGTATTGATGGCGTCGATAAAAAGGAACTTTCTTTTAATTATTCAAAAGCTGTAAAAAGAGCTGATACGATTGTTACCAGACTTACAAGTGGCGTTGAATTTCTTCTGAAGAAAAATGGTGTTGAGATCATTAAAGGTGAGGCCAGAATTACTTCAAAAAATACAGTAACTGTCGAAAACAGAAGCCTGGAAGCAGATAATATTATTATTGCGACAGGTGCCAATTCACCCAAACCTGAAAAATCAATTGAAGTCTTGGTAGAAGTGAATGATTTATTTACTCAAAGGGAAATCCCGGAGAATATTGTTGTGGCGGGCCATGATGCCGTTGCAATTGAATTGGCCCAGTTATTCGAAACCATGGGTAAAAAAGTAACACTTGTTTCATCAACTGACAATCTGATTCCTCTTGCTGATCCATATTTATTTGATTATCTGAAGAAGACATTTAAGAAAGAAAAAATAGAAATAATCTACAATACATCACTCGCTGATCTTATAAAAGGATTTTCAAATAACAATATTGAAGTAAACGGAGAAAGCTTTAAATGTGATATGCTCATCAATGCGAGTCCACGTAAAGCAATTATCCCGGCAATGGATATTGACCTGGAATTGGATAATGAATTCATCAAAACAGATGAGGATTGCCAGACATCTGTGAGCCAGGTGTTTGCAGTAGGTGATGTGAATGGAAAAAGCCGATTCGCACATATAGGATCCGCCCAGGGAATGCATGTTGTGAATAAGATCAAGGGTGTAAAGCAAAAATTGGATCTGAAAAAATATCCGATCAATATGTACTCCATTCCTGAAATGGCCCAAATTGGTTTCACTGAACCCGAATTAAAGGAGCAGGGAGCCGATTATAAGGTAAGTGAATTTCCCTTATCGGCTAACGGAAAAGCTATGACAGAAGGAACCAACGAAGGTTTTGTGCGTATTCTATCTGATAATAAATATGGTGAAGTTTTGGGTGTTCAAATTGTCGCTCCCCATGCTACAGATATGATCGCAGAAGCATCCGCATACATTCAACTGGAATCTACCATTTATGATATTGCCCAGACGGTACACGCACACCCTACCATATCGGAAGTATTTATGGAAGCTGGATTTGAAGCTGTTGATAAAGCAATCCATAAGTAAATTACTTTCATATGATTGAGGTTAAATCGTATGATCTTAAAGATTACTCAATCTTCAATTCTGCGAAAGAGTCGGATTTTCTGATCTGGCAGCCTGATAAAACATATATTGTTTTAGGCAGATCAAACAGAATTGCTGAAGAGTCGGTTCATATTGACAAGGCAAAAAAAAACGGTGTTACTATTTACAAAAGGCCTTCCGGTGGTGAAGCGGTTATATTATCACAGAATACCCTGGTTATTTCTGTAAAGCTGCCATTAAATAATGAGATCAAAACACATCATTATTTCAAACTTATCAATAATTCAATTATTAAGGCTTTATCAGATTTGGGAGTGACCCAACTAGGAAATAAAGGTATTTCTGATATTTCAATAGGTGCTAAAAAAATACTCGGATCTTCAATTTATCGAAAGCATCAAACCCTTTTTTACCATGCTGTACTTAATATTTCTGAACCTATTGAAAATATTTCACTGTATTTAAAGCATCCTAAAAAAGAACCTGATTACAGGCTGGGAAGAAATCATGACGAATTTGTAACTTCATTGAAAAAGGAAGGCTATTCTTATTCATTTCATGAGCTTTCCGATCAAATTGAACGATCAGTCTCTGCTTTACTATCAGAATTAAGCAAATAAAAAAGTGCCGGAAATCACCTTTTACTGATTCATTCCGGCACCGAAAAATTACAACAAGCAAACCCGTTGTTTGAGACAGCTTGGGGTGTTTATGCCTTTGTAATTATTTTTTATTTCTTATTCCTCACTTACTTCTGTTGCTTCTTCTTCCGGCCCTGAAGCAATATCTGATATTCCTTCTCCAAGATCGTCACCTTCGTCCTGAACCTCTCCTGTTTCATTATCAAGCGAATATATTTCACCTGTATCAGATACACCATAAATAGTTCCGTCTGCCCCAACAGTAATTTGAAGATCAAGATCATTTAATTCTGCTAATACGGTAGATTCACCAGTGCTTAGATCAAGACTTATAACTTCTCTTATACCTTCAGTATTAATTCCAACAATATAAATTGTATTTCCGTCTGGTGAAAAAGCGATACTTTCTACAATATCAAAACCTAATTCATCTAATGAAAGGAAATTATTATTTACACTAATAATTTGTTGAAACTGGTCGTCAAAAGTTACTTCCACCAGATCATTAGATGAATTCGTCTACATAATAATAATTTCCTTCATGAAAATCACCCGCAACAACTTCACCGATCAGTTCACTTATCGATATAGGGGATACATCTCCTAGTTCCTGTATCCACAATTCATTTTCAGGAGAAGTTGTAAAGAAAAAGATATTAGATTCTGGATCCCAGCCAAAACCACCTACTTCAGTACTTTCGCCACTTGGTAATGGTTGGGCTGATATGAGAGATATAAAACCTGTCTCGGGACTTATCATGTAAATTTTGATAGAATCATTCACATACTCAACCCCGTATAAAGTTTGGCTCAAAATAATCTCAGCATTATCAGGTGCATAATAATTGTACCATCCCCATCTTGAATCAGAAAATCTTGGACAAACCAATGGGTCCTTAAATTCAACATCGCCCCATTTAGCAAAGGCGGTTTCACTTCCCTGACCAGTTGCGTTTACAACAGCATGAGCAGCAACTACAAAGCCATCAGGATAGTTGTCAGTATTAGCAGCATTGTAAAAATTTGTAAAATCTCCTAAGTAATAGGTGAACGAACTAACCATTGGATTGTGATCTTCTTTGTATGGAAAACGACCAATTTTCGGATTTGGATTTTTTTTGTTTGTTCTGGGAATATCTTCTGCTTCACCAACAAACAAATGTGTTTCTGAGATTAACCAATCTCCTGTTGTAGCATATTTAACATACAATTGGCCGGCATACTCACCTTCATCAACTAATCCAACTGTAACTGTACCCACTGGTATCGTCTGCCCGGCATATAGATTTAAGTATTGTTCCTGGCTTTTGAACTTTGCAAACCAAAGTGCATTATCCGGAGTTTCTTCCTCATAGGAAGGAGGTCTGCTGCAACTTATGATAAAAAGTGTTGCCAACATAAAAAGTAAAATGTTTTTCATAATGCTTGTTTTTGTAATTTTGTTTCCTAATGAGAAAATCTCAATGCTTGTTAATTTTACATATTATCTTGAAAAACAATAAACAAGGAAATAAATCTAGGCGAGAAGTCATGTTGTATGCCTGACTTCAGTAATTAAGCCGATTGAATTTCATTACAATGGAAACTCAATCCAATAATAATAACCTGAAATGATTTGATTTCTCGTTTTGTTGTTTTTCATGTTTCTTTATACGAACTAATTATCAGCTTGTTACAATAATCGTTCATTTATTAAGAACTTCAAATATAATCATTTTTTGACAAAAAGCAAATTTTTAGACCATTATATAATCATTTTTGTATCTTTTTACTCAATTTTTAAACGTATGAAAAGAAGAGAATTTTTAACATCGGCAGCCATTGGTGGCAGTGCTATTATATTAAACCCAATTGCGGCATGTAATCGCGAAATAAAAAGGGAGCAAGCCGTAATTGCAACTTCAGAATTTAAGCAGGATTCAGAACTTGATGAACTAACAATAAGTGAACTTCAAAAAATGATGAATGAAGGTGCCATATCATCTGAAGAAATTGTTCATTTATACTTAGATCGTATCAAAGAAATTGATCAAAATGGTCCTGAGCTAAGATCTGTAATAGAAATCAACCCTGATGCAGTTTCTACTGCCAAAGAAATGGATAGTGAAAGGGCCTCCGGAACAATCAAAGGTCCTTTGCATGGGATTCCAATAATTATTAAAGACAATATTGACACAGGTGATCAAATGCTAACAACAGCAGGCTCTCTGGCTTTAGAAGGATTTAAAGCAAAAGATGATGCTTTTATTGTGAAGCAATTAAGAAAAGCAGGTGCTGTCTTAATTGGCAAATCCAATTTAAGTGAATGGGCTAATATCAGGTCAACCAGGTCATCCAGTGGTTGGAGTGGTCGGGGCGGGCAAGTCAGAAATCCTTACGTTTTAGACCGAACACCCTGTGGATCCAGTTCAGGAACCGCAGTGGCTATTTCAGCCAACCTTTGTACAATTGGTATTGGAACTGAAACAGATGGTTCTGTCGTTTGTCCGGCAGGGATTAACGGAATCGTTGGTATTAAACCAACCTTGGGTTTATGGTCGAGGCATGGTATCATTCCTATTTCACACAGCCAGGATACAGCCGGCCCTATGGCCAGAACAGTTACTGATGCTGCTATTTTGTTGGGTGCCTTAACCGGTGTTGACACCTATGACCCACTAAGTATTAAAAGTGAGAAGTATATTCATAGTGATTACACGCAGTTTTTGAATAAAGATGGACTACAAGGCACCCGGATCGGTGTTATAACGGATTTTTACGGATTTGATCCCAATGTTGACAAATTCCTTAACAGACAGCATAATTTAATGATCGATAACGGTGCCGAATTAATTAAAGTTGAATGTGCCAAAAACCGTAAGGAATGGGGCGATGCTGAGTGGACAGTACTATTATATGAGCTAAAGTACGATATGAACAAATACCTGAGTGAACACCCTAATTCCAAATTAAAAACACTAGCTGATATTATCGACTTCAACAAAGCCAATGCTGATACTGAAATGCCCTGGTTCGGACAGGAAATATTCCTTGAAGCAGAAAGTAAGGGCTCTCTTGATGAAAAAGAGTATAAAAATGCGTTGAGTATTTCGAAAGAGTTAAGTCAGCAAGCCGTTGACAAGACCATTGAAGAAAATAATTTAGATGCCCTGGTTGCTCCTACCAATGCTCCTGCCTGGACTATTGATTGGGTAAATGGCGATCACTTTCATTGGCGGCAGCTCTGACCTGGCAGCGGTTTCAGGCTATCCGAGCATCACGGTTCCGGCAGGTTTTGTGCATGGTTTACCCATAGGTATTTCTTTCTTCGGAAAAGCATGGAGTGAACCCACTTTACTGAAACTGGCATACGCATATGAGCAGCAAAGTATGCATCGAAAAAAACCTGGTTTTATTCAATCAATAAGGTGAAATAACTGAAAAGTGAAACCTTTTATTTTCTACATACGTTAATATTGTGTTAAATACTTGACTTTCAGTATAATATTTATTATATTTGCTACTTGTTTAGTTAAATTAACAGTGGAAACTAAGCAAATAACCATTGCCAATTAGAAAACTTTCTTTTCAAGCTGTTTCAATCTGTAATACAGGCAACATAGATTGATAACAAGTTTCATCTAAAATCCAGTTCTGAGCAACTCACTACAAGTTTTTAGTAATCAGTTGATTATTAAGAGTTAAACTAAGGGGAACTAAAATTTCAAAAGATGAAAAAGATTTACATTTTATTTCTAATAATTGCTATTAGTCCAATCTTTACATATTCTCAAGGACCTGGGGACGTGGCTGACTTTGATATCCGAATTGTAGAAGATTGGGATAACTGGCCGGGGTATGTAGTGGTTCAAATACGGGCTAATTACGAAGCAACCGCTCCAGATGCAAACACAAAAATTGAAAAACTGCAATTTGGAATAAAATGGAATCGGGATATTGTGAATGGGAATAAACTTGATTTTGATTTTGTTTGCGACAACCAGGGTATTTATAATCCATACCAGCTTATGCAAGAGGATCATCCTTTACCGCATAATGTACAGGGATGGGATTTTAGGAATTTTGAATTAAGCCCGGCAGGAATAAATCAAACACCTCCTTATGGTGCATGGGTAGCAGGAGAATGGCAGGATATAGCCGTTTTAAGAGTATTCAGAAGAACTCCCGGTGGCCAGGTAATTCCCAATGGATATTTTTACATTTTGCAGGAAGGAGAATATCAATCGGGTGCAGGAAAGGGCTATGAGCCCATTTTCACGCTCAAAAATGGTGGAAGTATTGAATATATGATGAATGTACCAGTTGGAGATCCTGAAAATTATGAGTCTACCGAACTACCAGTGCCTACTGGCACTGATATGCAATATACCTGGGTAGGTGGGAAATCAGGAACAGTAGATGGAATTGCATATGATGGATATAGCTGGAACTATGCCAGAAATTGGGATAATGGCTGTGGTGGTGGAGAGGCCGAAGTCCCTCCCGGAGAATTTGATGATTGTTTGATCCCCAGCGGTAGAACTTATTATCCCCGATATCCAAGACCAAACAATTATACTTCAGATACCGCAAAATGTAATTCACTATGGGTAAAATCAGCTCCTGGTGAAGCTGTTGCACAAATACAGTGGATGCAGGAAGAGAACTATTCCGGAAGTGGTGAAGTGATATTAAATGTTTATGGAGACATGGATGTCCAAAGAGGCAGTTCAATTAGTGTGTATAAAAAAGGAGTTTTAGAAATTGGAAATCAGATTATTTACGATACTTTTCCTGAATATAAGTCAGACCTGAAACTCTTTTACGCTTTCTTAAAAATTTATAGTGGAGGATTTGTGAGAGTTCTTATGGATACGGATGTAATTGGCTCCGCGAGCAAGTTGTCCATATATTCGGGACCTGATGGACCGGGAAATTTTAAAAATTTTGGTGACATTACCTATGCACTAAATGGAAGTTCCTCTGTCCAGACATTTATGAAAAACAGTGCCCCGGTCGGAGAGTATTTCTTTCATACAGTAGGACCTACCGTGTATAACCAGGATTATCATGAGTGGGGCGGGCCAACTGGCACAGGTGTTGCTCTGAGGAATTTCGATCTTGATATATTGCAGACATTTGCTTATCAATGGCAAGAACATAATGGACAATGGCTCAATGTATATCCGTATCCATATCCAATAGCTACAGCTACAGGATTAATGTTATCAGACACGACAGGAGATGACAATTCATTTACGCAAACAGGTGAATTGCTTACAGGTGATATTTCTGTTCAGCTTAATCACACATCTGGAAACCCATCAGATTATGATTACCTGGAACTTATAAGTAATCCCTATCCTTCTGCAGTAAGCTGGGAATCGCTTTATGCCAGAAATATCAGTAAGGTTTTTCCGGTAATTTATATGTATAATGCAGATGCCCAGGAATGGGGAGATTACAATGCGACTACGGAGATAGGTACAAATGGTGTATCAGAATTAATTCAAGTCGGGCAGGGTTTTTTCGTTAAAACTCAAAGCGTTTCTCAATTTAACTTTACAGATGACGATAAGCGATTTAGCTCATTTCCTTTAAGATCAAATGATGATTCTGACGGTTCATTAAGAATAACGATTAATGGAAATGGGATGAAAGATGAAATGGTTATTAACTTTATGCAGGAAGCAACAACCGGATATGACGAACTATTTGACACCAGGGATTGGGGCAGTTACTATGCTGATGCAACACAAATTTACAGTATAGTAGCCGGCGAAAAACTAAGTGTCAATTCGCTTCCGTTTCATTATGATCAAATGACAAGTGTTCCTGTAAACATAGAAGCAAAAGCACAGGCAACATATGAGCTTACTTTCAGCAACTTTGAAAGCCTTATTAATGTTGATATTTGGCTTGAGGATACTTACGATGAAGGAAATCTGATTAAAATCAGTGAAGACAATTCAATATATACATTTTTTGGCTCACCCAATCTTCAAGCTGATAGATTTAATATTCATTTCAATGCGTCTTTTCTTCCCAATGCTATTGAAGAATTTGAAGAAAAATTAATAAAAGTATATTCAGCAAATAGTGATCTTTATATTATCAACAATTCAAAAGAGATTGTGAAGGAAGTAAGCGTTTACAATATAATGGGCCAGGAAATTTCAAGAACAGATGTACCGGAGCAAAATAATTACAAGATTAAGATATACGGAGCTACAGCTTATTATGTAGTCAGAATACATACGAATAAAAATATATATACAGAAAAAGTATTTATCAAAGGAAACTAAATAATTGTTAAATAAATCATAAATAACTGAATTGTAGTTGTAAGCAGGATATTTCCAGCATATATTTACACTACTATTTAACTAAAGCCTTTTCAGCGAGGTTTATATACAAGCGCTTAACACAAGCAATTTTACCTTCCAATTATGAGGGCAGCATAAAGCATCTGTCTCAATTGCACATTTTATTTATTTCAGGGATTCATTATGTAATAGGCAAATTGTTTAATACACGATTGTATTATACAAAATGAAATAAATTAATCTATAAATTTAAAACTAAAACTATGAAAAGAAAAATTTACTTTTTAATTACTTTGAGTTTTGTGCTGGCACTTTTCTTAGCAGGAAATATTGCAGATGCACAAAATATATCAGACAAAACGAAAGTCGGAAAAAAGATTTCCGATGGAGACCAGGGGGGGGAAAGGGTTGTGATTGATTGTCCATGTGTAGGTGATAATGCAGATTTAACACCTCCTGTTTTGGCTAATCTTCCTACAGGCGTTGACCTTGGCTGCAACCCCACACCTCCATCCTGTGACCTAGGCGTTACCGCAACTGATGATTGTACTGAGAATGTTCAAGTTCAATGTACACCTGGAGAGATTACTGGTGATGACTGTAATAAAACGCAAGTTTTTAATTATTACCCTTTGACGAATGTGGGAATGATGTATCCGAAGATATTACATATACCTGGAAAGTAGACCTCACTGATCCGGTTTTGGCTAATCTTCCTGCAGGCGGTGACCTTGGCTGCAACCCTGATGTATTACCTTCATGTGTTATAGGCGTTACTGCAACTGATAATTGTGATGGCGATTTGATAGTAGACTGTACACCTGGTGAGATTACTGGTGATGACTGTAATAAAACGCAAGTTTTTAATTATTATGCTGTTGACGAATGTGGGAATGATGTATCCGAAAATGTTGCATATACCTGGAAAATAGACCTCACTGATCCGGTTTTGGCTAATCTTCCTGCAGGCGGTGACCTTAGCTGCAACCCTGATGTATTTCCTTCATGTGATATAGGCGTTACTGCAACTGATAATTGTGATGGCGATTTGATAGTAGGCTGTACACCTGGTGAGATTACTGGTGATGACTGTAATAAAACGCAAGTTTTTAATTATTATGCTGTTGACGAATGTGGGAATGATGTATCCGAAGATATTACATATACCTGGAAAGTAGACCTCACTGATCCGGTTTTGGCTAATCTTCCTGCAGGCGGTGACCTTGGCTGCAACCCTGATGTATTACCTTCATGTGATATAGGCGTTACTGCAACTGATAATTGTGATGGCGATTTGATAGTAGACTGTTACACCTGGTGAGATTACTGGTGATGACTGTAATAAAACGCAAGTTTTTAATTATTATGCTGTTGACGAATGTGGGAATGATGTATCCGAAGATGTTACATATACCTGGAAATTAGACTCAGAAGATCCTCAGCTTGAGATTTCACTTACTGATTTGATTTTTGCCTGCGGAGAAAAAGTAATTCTTCCTGAGCCTGTATTTATTGAAAATTGTGATGGTATAGTGACTTATGATTGTGAAATTGTGGGTCATCCAGGTGTCGATTGCGGTGATTTTGAGTTCCCTGAAGGTGATACTGATATTTGCTTCTCTGCAGAGGATGCTTGTGGCAATCCTGCTGAGGTTTGTATTACTATAACTGTCGAGCCATGCGAGCAAGAAGGCTGTACGTACACACAAGGTTACTGGCAAACACATTCCATCTATGGACCGGCTCCGTATGATCCAACATGGGCTTTGATTGGTGAAGACGCTCCATTTTATTACAGTGGACAATCGTATTATGAGGCAATATGGACTCCGCCAAGTGGAGGAAACGCATATTATATTTTAGCTCACCAGTTTATAGCTGCTGAATTAAACTTCTTAAATGGCGCGAGTCCGACAGCTGTCCTGGCAGCATTTGATGCAGCGCAATTGTTGTTTAATGATCCAGTTAATACGCCAGCTTATGTTAAGAAGCTTAAAAAAACAAATCCGGCATTACGACAATATTGGATAGACCTTGCAGAAATACTGGATGACTACAACAATGGTGATATTGGACCCGGACATTGTGAAGATGAAGGCGACAGGTCTGCAGATGAACTGACGGGTATTATAAATACAGAGAAAAATATAGGTATTTCAGCATATCCAAACCCATTTATGGATGAAGTGACCATTGAATTCACTATGGATGAAGATACAGACGTTGTACTTGAAATTTATAATATGACGGGCGTTAAAGTAGCATCATTATACAATGGTGCTGTGAATGCTAATCAGACCTATTCATTCAAGTTTGATGCTGTTACCCGCATGAAACAGGAAACATTCATGTATGTTTTACGCGCTGGCACAACTGTTAAAATTGGAAGGTTGATTATGATTAAATAAAAAGTTGTAAATGAGACAAGCACCGTAAAAGTGAGAGCCCCAAATTGGGGCTCTTTTTTATTGAAAAAATAACTACTTTTGACTTTAATCAAAACTATAAGCATGAGAATAAAAACTTACACGAACGCTTTTTTGATTTTGATCATCGTATTTTATTAAGTTCATGTGCACCCGGAAATGAGAAATTTGCAACTGAAGTAGCCGGTTTCTGGATGGGCTTATGGCATGGATTCATTTCTTTCTTTACATTTATCATCAGTCTTTTTAACGATGATGTAACGATTTATGAACTCAATAATTCAGGCAAACTTTATAACCTGGGATTCATTTTAGGAATAGCCATGTTTTATGGCGGCGGATCAAAATCAAGCTGCAAAAAATGGAGATAAAATTTTAATTATCACCTAACTGACCGGATGAACTTCGGTCATTAATGCTTCTAATGCCAGTTGTTCCACCGGCCATTACCATTGTATCGACTGGTTGATTGGTTTTCCAGGCACCTCTTGTAAAGTCTGGTATATCAATTGGTTTTGATTTATTGGCAATGCTCCATTCGCTTAATGGCGTGATGCAACTCCATGCAGCAGCATCATACACATCCATATCCATGGGCAATCCGTTTCTCAAGCAATCAATTAATCTCCAGTCCATGATGAAATCCATACCGCCATGGCCACCCACTTCTTTGGCAATGGCACCTACTTTTTTCACCAATTCAGGCGTATATTTTTCTTCAATTTCAGCCATTTGTTCTTCATCAACAATCTGATGGCCAAAAGCGATATATTGAAGGGGCCATTTTTGCGCAAAACATTGAGTGCCACTCAACAGGTGAATTCTTGAATAAGGTCTGGGTGAACTGATATCATGCTGGATCATTATCGTTCTTCCTTTGTTGGTCCTGATCAATTGAATATCCATATTACCTCGTATATCCATATCAATAAATTGGTCAAAAATCGGATCTTCTTTGGCTTTCTCAGCAATTCGGTTCTTTAAGGTAAAATCTTCCGACATCATGGCCACCAGGTAGTCCATTTTATCTCCACGGTTGATGTTCATGGCCTGGCAAATAGGTCCTAAACCATGGGTTGGATATACATTCGCTTTTCTTTCATTCTCAAATATCCGCCACATTTTGGTATAAGCGCCATCTATCATTTTCTGATCATCTGGCTTATTAAACATCCAGTAATCCAGGTCGTGTATATAGGCTCCTTCGCCATGAATTAATTCACCAAAAACACCATTTCTGACCATATTCAGCGTAAGCAGTTCAAAAAAATCATAACAGCAGTTTTCCAATATCACGCAGTGTTTGCGGGTTCGTTCCGATGTTTCGACAATCTGCCAGCATTCATCGAGGGTTTTGGCAACCGACACTTCTACAGCTGTATGTTTATCATTTTCCATAGCAGCCAATGCGACCGGCACATGGAATTCCCATGGAGTGGCCACATATACCAAATCCACTTTTTTAAAATCACATAAGCTCCTGAATTCCTGCTCATCACCAACAAATTCTTTGGCTTTTGGCAATCCAGCTTCAGATAATATTTTTTGAGCACCATCCACAGCTGCTTGGCGGATATCACACAAAGCTGTTATTTCAACTCCTTCAATAAACGACATTCGTTCAACAGCACTGGCGCCCCTGTCCCCTATTCCCACAAAGCCAATCCTGACTTTTTCAAGCTTTGGAGCTGCGTAGCCGCACATATTAAATTGTTGATCAGAAGCAGGTATATAATCGCCTAACAAAGGAATACGTTCTTTTGTATTCGTGGAGAAAGCAGTGCCTAAAAACCCTGTTGATAATATGCCTGCACCAAGTAATGAAGTTTTCAGAAATTCTCTTCTATCGCTCATGATCCATTTATTAAATTTATTTCTATTCGTTTTATTTTTTGCTGCATTTCAATTTCATTTTCTTCCATACTGATCAATAACTTCTTTTGTGCAAACCAGCGCTGCAAGTTATGTTTTTCATGATTCACTTTGAAATACACATCACCGTTTATATAATCTGTAAGAAAACGCATTCGCGATTATAAAAGTTAGTAATTGAGGTGCAAAAAATAATTCATCAATTTCATCCTGGTTCATGAATACAATGGTCTGTTCCAGAAATCCGCGTGAAAAAGCTTCAAATAATTTCAGGTCAATAAACATTTTGCTGAGATCGGTTTCATCTTCATCGGCAGAAGCAGCGCCAGTTCGGACAGCATCCCCAAAATCATAATGTATGTAACCGGGCATTACCGTATCCAGGTCGATAACACAGATGGCCTTATCATATTCATTAAACAAAACATTATTGATTTTGGTGTCGTTATGAGTAACCCGTAAAGTAAATTTTTGCTTTTTTCCCAGCTCCAAAATTCGTTTCATCCTTAACACTCTTTTCCTAACAAACTCAATTTCACTTTCAATATCAATTGCTCTTTTCCTGGTATCAGCAATAATACTTTGTTCGAATTTTTGCAACCTACTTTCCAGATCATGGAATTCGGGAATTGTTTCATGAAGCGAATCAGCCGGAAAATCTTGCAATAAACTAATAAAGTTACCGTAAGCTACTCCGGCTTCATATGCAAAATGGGTAGAGGTTATTTTATCGTATGTTTTACTCCCTTCAATAAAGTCATATACCCGCCAATAACATCCCTTTTCATCCAGGAAATACGACTTTCCATTTCTCATTGTTCGCATTTTCAAGATAGTTTCTAAAATATTCTCCTGACTAGCCTGGTGATTTAAAACATTCTTAATGTTTTCCTGCAGTGCTTCGATATCATTAAAAATTGAATGATTTATTTTTTGCAGGATGAATGATTCATTATTTTGAGTGGTCAATTTATAAGTGTTATGAATATGCCCTGTTCCAAATGGTTCTGCTGATACGAGTTTCAACTTGGGTTTGAACTGCGAGAGTATAAAATCAAAAGGGATAGACATTAAATACTTTTATGTCGGTAAATTACAAAATATATAGGTATTGCGTCAGCACACAAATAGCCCGTGATTTGTCAGAAATACGAACTAATCAACTAATACCGGCTTCTCCTTCTTATAAATCACCTCACCAATAATGGCTGAAGATTGGTAACCGACTTTGTTAAGTGCCATTAAAACAGCTTTTGCTTTGTCAGGGTTTACTGCCATTAATATACCACCTGATGTTTGCGCATCTGCCAGGAGCATCTTTGTATTATAGGGTAATTTATTACTAAATACGCATTGTTCCTCTACAAATTCCAGGTTCCTGAATCCGGCACCGGGTATAAAACCGGTATCGATCAGGTTCATTACATTCATTATTGAAGGCACATTTTTTGACTGAATCTGAATTGATACTTTACTTCCCAAAGCCATTTTCAGGGCATGTCCCAACAGTCCAAAACCTGTAACATCAGTTGCACTTTTTACACCAAATTCTCTCATGATTGCAGCCGCATCTTTATTTAGCTGTTTCATATAATCAATTGCAGCCTTATAAGTTACTTCATCCGCAGAATTATTCTTTTTAGCAGAAATGATCACACCGGTACCCAAAGGTTTTGTCAGTATTAATAAATCTCCAGGCTGGGCATTGTTATTTGTGATTATCTTTTCAGGATGCACCCATCCAGTAACAGCAAGCCCATACACAGGAATTTCGTTTGTAATTGTATGCCCTCCAACAATGAACCCGCCGGCTTCAATTACTTTATCTTGCCCTCCCTTGATGATTTCTTTTAGAATGGACATCGGTAAATCGGGTGGAAACATAAGGATATTCAACGCTGTCAGAACCTGCCCTCCCATTGCGTATACATCACTGAGGGCGTTAGCAGCAGCAATTTGCCCATAATCATAAGCACCGGAACACACAGGAGGAAAAAAGTCAGTTGTTTGTACCAATGCATAGTCATCCCTTATTTTATATACCCCGGCATCATCGTGGGTATCAATATCAACCAACAGGTTTTCATTTTTTATTTTAGGTAAATCGGCGAGGGCGTTATTCAATTCTTTGGCTGACAATTTTGCCGAGCAACCTCCCTGATCAACCAGGTTTAAAAGATCGAGTTCCATGCTTGCTAAATATTTATCACTTTTGAATAAGATGTCATTGCCTCTAAAATCTCGAGCATATTTGATACGCGTCCAACCTTTAAGTTCTCTGTTTTACCAAAATAATCAAGACAGGTGCCGCAAGCTAAGAGTTCACAACCATTATTTTCCAGTTTTCTAAGTAAGTTGAGAACAGGAGAATTTTCCACGACCAAGTTTATACCCGAGTTAATAAAAATCATCTTATCCGGCACACGATCCGTTTCCACTAAAGTAGTTAACATACCACCTATCAGCATATTTCCGAGATCATCCGATCCTTCTCCCAGCCTGTCTTTTCCAAACACAATGATGAAATTATCCGATGTCTTATCTTCAGTTGAGCAATAGCTTTCTGCTTCTTCAATAATTGGTTGACTACCTTCTTTTTTAAATAGTAACTCGTATATTTTGCCCGATTGTTGCTCCTTAATTTGAATATGGTTATCCTTCAAGTATTTCGTAACGTTCTTTACTGAATTTTCACTGTCCAGGATTACTTTAATAAGCTCATTCATTTCACTTTCCTTCAATGCCCTTTTTGTTTCCACGAGTGGCATGGGGCATTTTTTACCTCTTACGTCTATGACTTTCATTTGTTAGAATAATTTTTTCCTTTTTCCGTGATGTATATATAAAATTCTGATTTCGTAATCAGGCCTTCATCAGCCAATACCCGTATCATTGTTTTCACAAAGTTTTTTGTACTGTCGAATAATAACCTGAATTCTTTTTCATTGATCCCTCTTTCTTTTTCAATCAGCACAGGTATCAACTTACGTTTCACTTCTTCAACGATTTCTGAATGAATATATTCTCCTTCAGAAGTGTATAATTTTCCAGTGTTAACCAAGTATTTCAGCAGTAATTTTAAATTTTCTCTGCTGATCTTTTGTGTATAAGCTCCTGCTTCAATTTCTTTATTCAATGGTGTTTGCTTATTGTAACTCAACAAAGCATTTTCAATCCATTCGAGTTGTTGCTGTGTTTTTTTATCAATACTCACCATATGGTTTACGAGTGACCATGTAGTTCCTACTTTCCGGAGAACACCTTCTTTTTCCATATAATCCAGTAAATCCCTCAGATACAATTTAGCAGCTTCGACTGTCTTGATGCCTAATTTACCGATCAACTCATTCGCATCCAGGCCATCATCTAAAAGAAAGTTGGCCTCATGGTGGTGTTGCAGCATCGATATGATTGTCTGTTTCGTATTCATGTTTTATATCGCTACTAATGAGAATATTTTTACCTGAAAGGTTCCTGACAATCACAGTCCCGTCATTATTTTCATTGCATTCATGTAACAATTCTTCTGAACGCAACTTTAACGATTCAGCCAATTCATCGGTAAATACCGGTAGTTTTATCTTTTTCAATTCAATTTTAATGATCTTGAACAGCTGGTCACTATTTAAAGTGGCCTCTGACAGATCCAATAATGCTTGTTTTAATTTTGGTGTTCTTCTCCGGTGATGCAATGGCTTCGTATCAATTATTACACCCCCACCCAATGTCATATCATTAGATGAATTTCTTAAGATGAATTTATCTTTACTTAAGAGAATTGCCGGCTTTTCAAGGTGTATTTGGACAATAGCTGATTCTCCTGTTTGCAATCCATCTTTATCCAGCATATGAATTTTTGCCGCGGACTCAAAAGTACCTGAATAGAAGATCACTTTCGACCATATAGCGAGTTGTTCATCAGCAAAAAGGTGAAAAGTACCATCTAAAAGTAAGGTTTCCTCCAGTAATTGATCAGATAATACCATTCCCCGCTTGTATTCTTCTATTTTAAATCCTGTTAAATTCAGCGCTGCCCGGTCACCACTAATAACTGTTTCAACAGGAATACCATGACGCTCTATTGCCCTGACTTTAAATTGCTTGCTTTTGCCAGGTAGCAGGTTTAGATTACGTCCCGTTTTAAGTTGCCCACCCAAAACTGAACCTGTAACTACATAGCCGATACCTTTTACATTAAATACCCTGTCGATGTACATTCTAAATAACTCCTGCTTACTTTTTTTTGGTAAACGCGGTATCATTTCAGAAATTTCTCTGATCAATTCATCCAGACCTTCACCACTCACTGAAGAAACATTTACAACTGGTGCAGATTGAAAAGGACTTCCTTCGATGAGTTCTGAAATTTCAAGCTGCACCAAATCCAGCATTTCCTTATCCACCAGATCTTTTTTAGTTATCACTACAATTCCATTTTCCACACCCAGTAATTCCAATATCTGGAAATGCTCTTTTGTTTGCGGCATAATGCCACTATCAGCTGCAATAACCAAAAGAACGATATCAATACCAAATGCTCCAGCCACCATGGTTTTGATAAAATCTTTATGCCCAGGAACATCGACAATACCTACAGATTCACCGGTTGGCAAATTCATATGAGCAAAGCCCAGATTGATGGTGATACCACGTTCTTTTTCCTCTTTATGACTATCGCAGTCAATTTGGGTAAGCGCCTTGATCAGCGCTGTTTTACCGTGATCTACGTGGCCGGCAGTTCCAAGTATTACGTGACGCATTATCCTGCTAAAGGTTTATAAACATTCGCTATACTCTCTGTTACTAATTCCAATTCCTCTTCAGCAATACAGAGCATATCAAAATAGATATTTCCTTTCCTTAAGATTCCAAGAATGGGAATTTCTTGTTGAAGCAATTCTTTATAGAGTTTTTCTGCCAATTCCGATCTTTGCCTTGCTGTATCCATCTTAAAGATCAATTTAATGGCAAAACTATCAATTTCCTTACCAGGAAGTGCTCCTCCTCCATATTGCCCTTTGTTCTTTATTACTTCGCTGTCTATGTCGAACTTACTCAGAAGTGAACTAAACTGGTTAGCCTTCAATTGGAGTTCTGCAGGTGATTGTTTCAAGGTTTTATAGAACAGGTTCTTTTTAGACAATACCTTTTCATCCAGAAATAAACTGTTGTTGGTTTCTAAAAATGCCAGTGTAAGTTTGTCAACCCTAAGTGCTCTCAAGAGAGGTTCCTTTTTTAATTTTTCAATCAGTTTTTTCTTCCCTGCAATTATACCAGCCTGTGGACCGCCCAGCAATTTATCGCCACTAAAGCAAACCAAGTCGACACCCAATTTCAAGGTTTGCGTTACATTGGGTTCATTTTTAAACTCTTTTACAGAATGATGATTTAACAATCCAGAACCCATATCGTAAACTACAGGGATTTTATACTTTTTGCCCAATGCTACCAATTCGTTTAGGCTCACCTCCTGGGTGAATCCTTCTATTGAATAATTGGATTTGTGCGCTTTAAATAGCACACCTGTTTGTTTACAGATAGCTCTTTCGTAATCAGTTACTTTTGTTTTGTTGGTCGTACCTACTTCAACCATATTACAATCGGCAGATGAAATGATATCCGGTAACCTGAATGAGCCACCAATTTCGATTAATTCCCCCCTGGAAACAATAACATCTTTGCCTTTTGCAAATGCTCTGAGAATTAACACTACTGCTGCTGCATTATTATTCACTACAAGAATATCTTCTGCGCCACATAAGTATTTCAGCAGGTCAGAGGCATGCGAATTACGCGAACCCCGGCTAGCTGTATCCAGGTCAAATTCAAGGTTATTGTAGCCATTAAGTACTTTAAAAGTATCATTTAACAACTCCTGACTATAAGGTGCACGTCCTAAATTGGTATGAATGACAATGCCCGTCGCATTGATCACTTTTTTAAGATGACTGGTTTTTAAAATTTGCGTTTCGGATACAATTTTTTGAATGATGGATTGCTGACTAACAAACGGTTTACCAGCTTTTAATGTCTTTTTTTATTCTAGCAATTTCATTTCTGATTACATATTTCACAAGATCAATGTTGGCTTCAGAAACCAGGATTTTGATCTCGGGAGTATTAAGTAGTCTATCGACACCTGGTATTTTTTTTAATTCATCCAATGTTTAGCAGAATTATTGGACAATAATAAGCAGAGGGGGCAGGAATCGAACCTGCCACGGCCGGTTTTATACGTCTGCTACTGGTTTTGAAGACCAGATGAAACACCAGTTTCGTCCCCTCTGTATCAATTATTGACACCGCAAATATAAAATAAGTTGCGGTTTGCGAGTGTATACTGGAATTGGAATCAGTATATCTTATTTAACTAATTTAAAAATACATCCCAAATACCACAAAAAGACCTTAATTTTATAGTCCGTATTCAAATCCCGGGCAAGCACGATTTGCTTGCTGGAAAAGTCAAATGAATATATAAAATGATAAGTCTAAAACCAATTTTTTTATAATGAAAAGGGTACTTTTTCTTCTATTAATATTTACTCAAGCTACTTTTTCAAGCGCACAGAAATACGAATTAACAAGTCCTGAAACCGACATCAAATTATTTGTAAATATAAACGAGGACATATCATTTAGTGTTTTTTTTAAAGACGAAGTCATCATTGAGAATAGCTCCATCGAACTTTGTCTGGAAGGCCTACCTCCACTTAGGGAAGTCGGTCAAAGTCAAAAAAGTTGTTAAATCACAATCACAGCAATATTTTAACGCCCGTTATTTCTCAAAAGTTCTCCATTATCAGAGATATTTATAATGAACTTTCTATCTTATTCCGCGGAAATTACCAGGTAACTTTCAGAGTTTATAATGACGGAGTTGCTTATCGATTCAGTACTTCTTTAAAAAAAGATATCATTGTAAATAACGAATCATTTAATCTTCGCTTTTCAGGCTTGACAACTAGTTTCTTTCCTGAAGAGTCTTCAATGATTTCGCACTATGAACGACTATACAAGCAGATAAAATTAGATACGTTAAAAGAAAACACTTTATGTTCATTACCTGTTTTAATGAATGTAAAAGATGTGAATGTTTTAGTTACAGAATCAGATGTACATGACTACCCGTGTATGTTTATGTATGGAACGAACGAAAATGGCCTTAAAGCAACATTTCCGAATTATGTAACTGACGCCCGACCCATGAAAGGATATGAAGATAGAAAGCAAGTTCTCACCCCTGCCAGTTTTATAGCTAAAACTTCGGGTAGCAGGGATTATCCGTGGCGAGTCATGATCATCACAGATGAGGATGGCAAACTTGTTGAAAGCGACCTTGTATATCAGCTGGCACGACCATTAGAGATAGCAGATACTGATTGGATTAAACCAGGAAAGGTTGCCTGGGATTGGTACAATGCAAACAATATTTTCGGAGTTGACTTTCAGGCTGGAATAAACACGGAAACCTATAAATATTACATTGATTTCGCTTCTGAGTACGGACTGGAATATGTCATTTTGGATGAAGGATGGAGCAAGACAACTACCCAAATACAGGATTGCAACCCTGACATTGATGTAAAGGAGTTAGTTGAATACGGCAAAGAAAAAGACGTAGGTATTATTTTATGGACATTATGGGGTCCTCTTGACAACGACATGAGCACTTTAGAAAAATATGAAAGCTGGGGCGTAAAAGGGGTAAAAGTAGATTTTATGCAACGTGCTGATCAGTATATGGTTAATTTTTATGCAAGAGTAGCCAAGGAAGCTGCCAAACACCACCTATTAGTTGACTTTCACGGGTCATTTAAACCATCAGGATTAAGAAGGGCATATCCCAATGTAGTTTCTTACGAAGGGGTAAAAGGAAATGAAAATAATAAATGGAGCCACGATATCACTCCCGAACACAATGTAACGCTACCCTTCATTCGCATGGTAGCGGGTCCGATGGATTATACACCGGGGGCTATGATCAATGCCACAGCTGATAATCACAGGATCTCTTTTAATAGACCGATGAGTCTTGGGAACAAGGTGCCACCAGGTGGCCATGTACGTTGTATATGAAAGTCCTTTACAGATGCTTTGCGAATCGCCCAGCACCTACTACAAAGAAGAAATAACAACAAGATTCATTTCAAAAATACCAACCGTTTGGGACGAAACAATTGTATTGGATGCAAAGGTGGCCGATTACATTTTAGTTGCCAGGCGAAAAGATGATATTTGGTATTTAGGGGCCATGACTGATTGGACTCCCAGGGAATTAGAAGTCGACTTTTCATTTCTAGATAAAGGCACTTATTCAATGGAAGTGATGTCAGATGGAATGAACACCAACCGCTACTCACAAGACTTTCATTATGAAACAATGGAAATAAATAATACATCTATTAAAAAAATAAAATTGGCTTCTGGAGGTGGATGGGCTGCCATTATTACTAAAAGATAAAATAAAGCGATTATCATAATTAATTAATAGATCTAATGAGGATGCATCGTCACAGGTTAATTTTAAAATATGTTTGAAGTTAAAAAAGATGCGTTTGGTCATAATGAGCGAGATATGTCTTAATAAATCATGAAGACTCAGGAATATGTATCCATTATTCCTTCGTTTGGCGGCCACGTGAATGAACTCATTTTAAAGAAAAATGGTGCATTACATAGTATTATCGATGGCGCCAAAACAATAGAGGAATTAGTAGCTAACCCTTATTATAAAAGTGCCAAATTGATACCATTTCCAAATAGGATCAAGGATGGAAAATATGTTTTTAAAGGCAGAACATATCAATTACCCATAAATCATCTCGCAGAAAACCATGCCATACACGGACTGTTGTATAACAAGCCATTTCACATCAAAAAAATTGAAAAAAGCAATTCATCAGCCTTGCTGGAGCTTGAATATTATTACGTTAGTGAACTGGAAGGCTACCCATTTAGTTTTCTGCTACAACTTGAATACACATTTACCATCAATGGACTTAAAATTAAAACCGCTGTTGTAAATCAAGGGAATTCAGAAATGCCATTTGCTGATGGATGGCATCCCTATTTTACCCTTCAGGAAACAGTAAACGATCTCAGCATACTTATTCCAGGCTCTAAAAAAATTGAAGTTGATCACAGGATGATACCAACAGGAGTAAAATCCGAAATGGATAATTTTTACAAACTTTCCAAAATCAGTGATCATTTATTCGATACAGCTTTTTTAATTGAAACTGAAGATACAGCAACGACTCAGCTATATTCTTCAAAAAAGAATGTAAGCATTCACGTTTGGCAGGAAACAGGATTTAATAAGTATAATTACGTGCAAATTTATATACCCCCTGACAGAAGTTCGGTAGCCATAGAACCAATGACATCAATTGCTGATGCATTCAACAATGGAGAAGGCCTTATCATTTTAAAACCTGGCGATGTATATACAAATAGCTGTGGTGTTTATTTAAGTTAATAATTATAATAGCGCATATGATTGAAGAAATAAAAGCAAAATATATCGAATTATTTCAAGCACAGCCTCTATTAATAAGGGCACCGGGGAGGATCAATCTGATTGGTGAGCATACTGATTATAATGAAGGATTTGTGTTACCGGCAGCGATTGATAAAGAAGCAGTATTTGCCATCCAATTTAATAAACTGAATACGTTCCGTTTTTATGCTTTCGATTTAGATCAATATTTTGAAACCGAGCAAATTAAACCCGCCCCTAAAGAATTTCACTGGGCAAATTATTTAATAGGTGTGCTGGCTCAGTTTGAAAAACAGGGTACTCAAATAAAAGGCATTGA
This sequence comes from Marinilabiliales bacterium, assembly GCA_963776205.1. Lineage (GTDB taxonomy): Bacteria > Bacteroidota > Bacteroidia > Bacteroidales > F082 > UBA4459. Next base: position 22,960 of record CAVZLR010000006.1, on the reverse strand, counting down.
TTGTATTTTTGGAAGCGATATTCCCATCGGAGCCGGACTCTCTTCTTCTGCTGCTATAGAATGTGGATTTTCAATTGGACTAAATAAGATTCTACAAACCGGATTCTCTGATTTTACGCTTGTTCAAATGGCACAGAAAGCCGAACATGAATATGCTGGTGTTATATGCGGCATCATGGATCAATATGCTTCTGTTTTCGGAATGAAAAATCACGTCATTAAACTTGATTGCAGAACGAATACGCATCAGTATTTTCCCTTTGTGATGAAAAATTATGTGATAGCACTGGCAGATACGAAAGTGAAACACGAATTAGCTTCATCAGCTTATAATCAAAGAAGAGTTGAGTGTGAAAGCGGTGTGCAGTTCTTAAAAGATAAAGGACATAAAATAAATGCACTCAGAGATGTGAGCCAGGAGCTTATTGAAAGCTATAAAAATAATTTAGATCCTGTAGTTTATAAAAGGTGCCTCTATATAATTAAAGAAAATAAAAGGGTACTGGATGCTTGCATAGCTTTGGAAAAGAATGATTTTAATAAATTTGGAATGTTAATGTACGATTCTCACGAAGGATTAAAAAAAGAATATGAAGTGAGTTGTAATGAATTGGATGTGCTTGTGGATTTAACTAAAAATAAGGATTATGTGTGTGGTTCAAGGATGATGGGCGGTGGTTTTGGTGGTTGTACTATTAATCTTATTCGTAAGGGTGAAGAACTTCGATTTAAAGAAATAGTAACGAAAGAATACTTCGAAGTAACAGGCATCTCTCCGAATTTCTATTTCGTAAAAATCAGTGATGGAGGAAACATTTTAAGCAAAAAGCAATAAACAAATTAGTATTCATAACCCCAACTATGGAATCAAACTTTACATTTCTTGATTATTTAGTATTTGCCCTGTATGCCATCACCATATTAAGTGTGGGATTATGGGTTTCCCGTGGAAAAAAAGGCGTGAAAAAAACAGCCCAGGATTATTTCCTGGCAAGTAAATCACTGCCATGGTGGGCTATTGGCGCCTCATTGATAGCTGCCAACATCTCTGCCGAGCAAATGATAGGCATGTCAGGATCAGGCATGGCCATTGGGTTGGCTATTGCCTCCTATGAATGGATGGCTGCAATAACATTAATTATTGTTGGAAAATATTTCCTCCCCATATTTATTGAAAAAGGTTTATACACCATTCCTGAATTTATTGAAAAAAGATTTAGTACAAATCTCAAAACAATTCTGGCTGTTTTCTGGATTGCCTTGTTCATTTTTGTGAACCTGACATCTGTATTATTTTTAGGAGGAAAAGCCATTGATACAATACTTGGGAATGGAGACGGGAGTATGATATTCCCAACCATCATTGCGCTGGCATTATTCGCTGCGGCCTATTCACTTTATGGAGGTCTTGCAGCTGTAGCCTGGACGGATGTAATACAGGTAACACTTTTAGTGGTGGGAGGATTGATAACCTCCATCATAGCCCTTGATCATGTAACACCAGACGGTGGTGTTTTTGCAGGATTAAGCCATGTTTATGATACAGCAAGTGACAAGTTCCATATGATCCTCAAAAAGGACAATCCTGAATTTATGAATTTACCGGGTATTGCTGTTCTAATTGGGGGGATGTGGGTAGCAAATCTTTATTATTGGGGATTTAACCAATACATTATCCAGCGAACCCTTGCAGCAAAAAGTTTAAAAGAGTCGCAAAGAGGGATCATCTTCGCTGCTTTTCTAAAGTTGATCATTCCTCTTATTGTTGTTATTCCGGGAATAATTGCTTACGTAATGTTTACCCAACCAGAAGGTGTTGCGGTTATTGATGGTGTAAATGATGCATTTTTAAAAACAGATGGCGGTATCAATTATGATAAAGCGTACCCTTGGCTTATTGCTTCATTTATACCAGCAGGTTTAAAAGGTCTTGTTGTGGCAGCGCTTGCTGCTGCAGTTGTTTCATCATTGGCATCTATGGTAAATTCCACTTCTACAATTTTTACAATGGATATTTATAAACCATATCTGGCTAAAAAAGATGGAAAAGACAGAGATGTATTTATTGGAAGAATTTCGGGAGCTGCAGCTTTAATCATTGCTGTTTTTGTAGCACCCATGTTAGGAAATATCGAGCAAGCTTTTCAATATATTCAGGAATATACCGGACTTGTAAGCCCAGGAATACTCGCTGTATTCTTGCTTGGACTATTCTATAAAAAGACAAATAACAAAGGGGCCATTATAGGAATATTAGTTTCAATTCCAATTGCCCTCCTGTTAAAAATACCAGCATTGGAAATGCCCTGGATGGACCAGATGTTCTATACTTGTTTAATTACAATGGCTGTTATTGTTATGGTTAGTCTGACAACAGGAAAAGATGTTGATGACCCAAAAGGTATTAATTTAACTAGTGCTCTCTTTAAAACCGGTCCTGTTTTCAATATTGCAGCTTATGCCATCTGTATCATCCTGGTGGTCTTATATGCGATTTTTTGGTAGAAATTGTTTTATCCAAACGATTTTCAATTCCTGGTTTATTTGCAATTCAGATGTTGTAAATAAAAAAGTGAACCCGGCTGGACAAAGTTCGAACTAATTAATTAAAGATTTGAATACATTACTTTCAAATGGGCTGATGAACTAATTGAATTAGTATGCCAGATTTTGTAATTGTATAATATTCTGAAATTGAAACGCTGGCTTCACTTTAGTTATCTTAATATGTATTTAAATAGTCAACTCTTAAATTCTGAATGATGATAAATTCAATTTGTTATATCTTAAAATCGCTGACTTAAATTCACGTAAATGCGATTGAAACTGTATTCCTTTTCAAAAGTACCTTCGTAATACACAGAAAGAGACAATTTCTTATAGATCCTCCACGAAATACTGGCTTCACCTATATTTTGAATTTGTGAAAATTCAGAATTAGTGTACAGGTAGTCTACATATCTGTATTTCAGTCCTGCATAAATACGGCCTGGAATAATATCACGTGTAAGACCGATACTATAAATATTACCTGAAATATAGCTTGTCTCCAATAAAGTGGCTGAAAGAGTTACTGAAGCTTTAATCTTGGGGATTTGACTATATGTAGCATAAGCGTATAGATTCATGGAAGCTTTTGGGTCATCTGGTCTGAAACGGTATCCGGCATTCACGCCGACAGCTAAATTTCTTATTGGACGGTAGTTTATTTGAAAACGCCATCCTTGCAGGGTCTCCTTTTCAAGCAACCTTTCAATAAAGTCTTTATAGGTTTCATAATAAATAATATTCTGCCTTGCACTATAAGATAAAGCCAAAGATAATTGTTTGATAACCCTGTACCTGAGTGAGAGGTACAAATTTGAAAGGTTGAAAGTGTTTTCAGGTGTTCCATTTACTTTTTGATATAGATCCATTTCGACAGAACCAAAAAAATACAGGTTCTTCACCAGCGAATTTACGTGCTGAAAATATAAGAACCGGCGATCGGTATTTGAAGAATTGTATTGAGTTACATAACTTAAAGTGCTTTGCATGAATCCATTCTTCGCCTGATGTTCATGGCCTACATAAGCACCATATTGTAAAAGGTTCAGGTTGATGCTATAGTCTGAATAATCAGGTCTTGAACCGAAAAAAGCACCAAATGTCATGGATTTGAATTGTTTTTCGAACTGAAGTCCGTCAATTGCACCTACAGACGATAGCTTTGGATTTATTTTACGACCCAATAGAAGGTGGGTTGTTTCATTAAAATCATACAGAAAAGAAAGGTTATAGATTTTTAGTCCGTTAAAAATATTGGACTGTATCTCATTCCAATTTTTGTTTGAATGAACAAATGACATGTATGTTTCTGCCGATAATTTTGATCCGCCAATATGATCGGCTTGTAAAGAAAATGTGTAACGCATCCTTTGCAGATTGCTTGCCGGGCTATTCGAAAAATTAGAATAGGAGGATATTGAAAGTTGGCCACTGATATCCTGTTTGATTTTTTTCTCACCGGTATTTTTTTCACTTATGGTATCAATTTCTGCAACTTCAGGCTCCATTTTCACCAGTGTATCTTCAACCGGCACAGGGATTATTTGCGGTTTTTGCTTTGCGACAATCACATCAGATACTTGTATTTCTTCATCTGAAATAAAGCTACAAACACACGATATTGAAGAAAGTTCCTTTACTTCCAGGACCGGAACCAATTTAGCTTCCTTTCTGATAAACAAGGTGTCTCCTGATTGAATATTTTCTGTTGACTCAAACCTGACATATACATTTTGAGAAGTGATATATGAAACAGTTCCTTCCGTAACCTCGATTTGATTTTGCCCCGGCGCAACAGAGTAGCATAAAACAAGTAATATAAAAGGAAACAAATATTTCATACCGGATCCCTATTTAAATTCTTTAAATACTTTTTTATCACCTTCACCATTAGGATGACAATCAAGGCAGGCGATGCTATTGTAAACATAATCATTCACATCCTGATGATCTTCATTCATATCTGCTTGGTTATGTTCATGACAATCGATACAGGAAAATACAGCATAATTACCAGGGTTCAAGTGACAATCGGTGCAGCTATTCCATTCATCCCTGTGTTTTCCGCTGTAAATGGGAAAATATAAGCCATCATGGTTAAAAGTAGAAGGTTCCCAGGCCACCTGCGTATGACAAAGTTCGCAATCGGTTGGAAACTGGGCTGATGCATGCGGAGGATCATTGGTTTGGTTAAAATCATCCGCGTGGCATCCATAGCATTCATTTGGAGTATTGTTGTAATTTCCTTCGTGGCAGGCAAAACAATCATTTGCAATAGCGTTATGAGCACCCTGAATTACATAATATTCATTATGAACAGGGAAGGCAGCAGGTTTCCAATCAGGTATTGTCGTGTGGCACTCCTCGCAAACATTTTCAATACCAATGGCCAGATGATTGGGATTTGCTGTCTGATTAAAATCATCCGTATGACATTCGGCACATACATTAGGCGTATTGCTGTAATTTCCTCCATGACAATCAAAGCAATCAGGCATGGTTGCATGAGCTCCGGTTAGTGGATAATAAGAATCGTGAATTTCAAAAAGTGCTGGTTTCCATCCCGGAACGGTTGTATGGCACTCTTCACAAATATTAGATATGTTCGCTTCAATATGATTTGGATTGGTGGTTTGGTTGTATGCATTATTATGGCATATGGCGCACGTGTTGGGTGTATTTGTATAATTCCCTGCGTGGCAATCATAACAATTTACTTCGTTGCTGGCATGTGCACCTGTTAGTTCATAATATTCATTGTGAATATCAAAACTGGCGGGAATCCAACCTGGTTCAGTCGTATGACATTCTTCGCAGGTAGTTTGGATGTCCGCAACAAGGTGATTCGGATTGACGCTTTGATTGTAATCTTCCGTGTGGCAGTCAAAACAGTATGTCGACGTACCCGTATAAAATTCCGGGTGACATTCTTTACAGTTGGTATTCACATGTGCCCCGGTCAGTGGAAAATTAGTAGCGCTATGGTTAAAACTGCCCTCCGAATCTCCTGTTGGATGGCATTCTATGCATGCAGGGCTGTTATATGCATAGCCTCCAATCCCTTCGTGTTCGTCATCCATTTCAGTTTGGTTGTGCTCATGACAGTCAATACAGGTAAATGATGCGTAATTGCTTGTATTCAGATGGCATTCAGTACAGCTATTCCATTCGCCACCATGTTTTCCCGAGTATATCGGAAAATACAATGCGTCATGTTGCCTGAAATCAGCAGGTTTCCAACCGGGATTCGTAGTGTGGCATTCGGTACAAACCATACTGAAATCAGTTGCCAGATGACTTGGGTTTGTTGTTGATGTATAATCGTCTTGATGACACGAATAGCATTCTGTTGATAATCCAGAAAAATCGGGACCTGAATGACATTGCTTGCAATCGTTTATAGCATGTCCTGCCGTCAAAGGAAAAAAAGCATGGTTAAATCCTGAACTGATCCATGTAAAAGCGCTTACAGAGTGACAATCAAAACAATCGGTTGAAAAATTACCTTCAATATGATTGGGTTGTGTTGCTGACATGTAATCCTGTTGGTGACAATCAAAGCATTCGATACCCAATGGTTCGAATTTTAAAAGTGAAGCAGAAGGATGACACTGGTAACAATCTGCTGTATAATGCGCACCAACGAGTGGAAATCTACTTTGCTGATGAATGTCTGTAATATTATTAACAATCCATGATTTGGGTGTGTGACACCTGTCACATTCAGGGCCTACTGTTTGATAGTGCATATCGGCATGACATGAAATACATTCACTTTCAGCCCGTGAAAAAACCAATGACTTATGACAATTCTTGCAATTTACCTCCTGATGCATTCCTTCCAGTGGAAATTGGGTATTATTGTGGCTAAATGTATAGTTGCCGGCTTCTAACGTCCACCCTTTCGGATTGTGGCAATCGTCGCAGGCAATGCTGAGTTCTTCTCCGTGGGGTGATTGGGAATACAGATTGAAACCCAATGCCAGTAACAGTATTATTTGTGACAATCTTCGCATCGGTATGTATCTATTTTGTAAATTATATAATCAAATTGCTGGGAAATTGCCGGTTTATGACACGTCTTACAGGCCAATTGCTCATGTGCCCCATCCAATCGGAAATTTGTTTGGTTATGATCAAACTTATCCGCTTTCCAGTTATTAAATGAGTGACAAGCGAAACAATCTATCTGACCTTCTTTTTCAAATTGACCGTAATGAATATCCCTATGACAATTTGCACACTGAGTTCCTAAATTACTGAATTGCTGATGTATGATTCCCGATTCATCTTTTCTAAAATGACAATCCCTGCAGCTTTGCTCTTTGTGTTTTCCTTTCAGTTCAAATTCAGTTGTTGAGTGCTCAAATTTTACTGTGCTCCATCTGCTTTCATTGTGGCAACTTTCACAGGATGCTTCAGGATAGAATTTTTCACTAATAAAGGTTTTATGCACATTATCGTGACAATCGATACACTTGATACCAATATCCCTGAACTCCCATCTTTCAGTTTTCTTATGGCAAACAAAACATGGTGTTGCTAAGTGCGCACCTTGCAATGGAAACTGACTTTCATTATGTGCCTGCAACGCATAAGATGAGGTTGAAAATCCATTAACGGTGTGACACTCGGAGCAATCTGGTGAAACGCCTTGTTTTACAAATTGTTTTTTATGATAATCAATGTGGCAATTCGTGCACTTTCCCGTTTGGATCGGTTTTGTATAATTGCTTTTATGGCAAGCCTTACAGTCCACATAGACATGTTTTCCTTCCAAAGGATAGTCAGTATTGGAATGATCAAAACTGTTTATGCCTTTAATGATATGAAATGATTCCTCAGAATGACACTGGACGCAATTCTGACCGAACTTGTTGTTGTGAACATCCTGATGGCAATTGGTACAACTTCCAAACTCAATTCCGGTAAAATGTTGAAACTCCTTACCGTTTCGCAACTCAATTTTATGGCATTTAATGCAACCGACATCCTGATGTTTTCCTTTTAACTGGTATTTAGCTTTTTCATGATCAAATTTTGGAGCAGGTTTAAAGGCGTTTATACCATGACAAGATACACAATTGACACCAAGTGTTTCCTGGTGATAATCCGTATGACACGAAAGGCATTCTGTTTGCAAACCGAGGAAGGTATTTTTCCTTTGACGAATTTCTTCATCTTCAATGAACGACTGTTTATGGCAGTCTTTGCAAACTTTTTGCGCATGTGCACCTACTAGTTCATATCCGGTTAATGTATGATCGAAATTATCAGTATCAAAGCGAATCATCTCAAACTTTCTGCCATGGTGGTCGCTATGACATTTAAAACAATCAAATCCCTGCACTTCTGAAGAAGTATGGTAACCTTTATTCTGATCAATACGTTCTTTCAGGTGTGTGTGGCACTCCAGGCATTTATCATTTGACACTTTTTCACCCAGAATGTGGCATTTTGTGCAGTTCGAGATGCCTTCCAGGTGGGCATGTACTTCTGCCAGGTCTCCAGGTGATATTTGGCTGAATACTGCATAACCGCCAAATAGGATTAAAATAGTTATCAGGATTTTGGCAGGCATCAAACTGTATGTTTCTTTGTGGGCCATTTAATTGTGTTTTAGTATGGCTTCCCCATATTTTTTTGTGATCTCAAGACCTATTTTCTGTAAAAACTGTGTTGGCAACTCACCACCGGCAAAAATATATACCAGGTCATTTTTCAGTTTTTCATCATTATTTTCACCGAGAGCTAAAGTTATATATTCTTTATCGATCGCGACCAGATTGCTATTGAATTTAACATTTACCCGGTCTTTTTGCATGGCTTCTTTAATGCGTTCGCTATTTTTAGGCTTAATTCGCTGGAAAACATCTTTCCTGTAAGAAAGCGTTACCCTATTCTGATCAGCCAGCATTAACGCGGCTTCAATAGCTGAATCGCCTCCGCCTACCACCACAATTTCTTTTTCCGAAATATCTTCCGGTTCCAGGAGCCGGTAAGCTACTTTTTCAAGTTGCTCTCCCGGTATGTTAAGTTTTCGAGGTGTACCCCGCCTTCCTATTGAAAGTAATATAGTTTTTGCGGTAATATTTTTTCCTTCTTTAATGTGTATTTTAAAATGCCCATTTTCTGTATTGATGGTTTCAACTTTCGTGTTTTCCTGAATAGAAATACTATTTTTGTCAAGCGCTCTGTGCCAGAGGTCGAGCAATTCTGCTTTGCTGGTTTCGTATAGTTTTACTTTCCCAAATAGTGGCAAGTCCATTGCCGATGTCATCACAATTTTAGACCTGGGAAATGTAAAAACAGTACCTCCGAGAGTGTCTTGCTCAACGGTTAAAAAGTTGATTTTGTGTTTTTTTGCTGTCAGCGATGCTGAAATACCTGCGGGTCCCGCACCAACTATTAAAAGATCATATTCAGCCTTATGTGACTTTTTGGCTAAAGAAGCCAAATTCTCTACAGCTTGCTTTCCTTGTTCCACCGCATTTTTTATCAATCCCATTCCTCCCAGTTCGCCGGCTATAAAAATGCCGGGAATATTTGTCTCAAAATTCTGATCCACATGGGGCAATTCAACACCCCGCTTTTCTGTTCCAATACAAAGGGTAATTGCTTGTGTCGGACAAGCGTGAAAACAGGCACCATGACCAATGCATTGAGATGCATTAATGGTAGTTGCCTTGCCATTCCGAATACCCAGAATATCTTTTTCAGGACAGGCCACAATGCATGCTCCGGTTTTTATACAGCTACTTTCGTCAACCACCGGATGAAGTGAAACAGGCTCATGTATTCCATCTTTTTTTGCCTGTTCGATTTTAGCCTCCACAACCCGGGATTCTCTTTTTTGCTTACGTAAATAAACATAAACAACAACCAGGCACAGAATAAAAACCAGACCATAAATCAAAATGTTTTCAATCAATATTTCCATATTAAAATATCCATTTATAACCAAAAACAATGGTAACGATCACATGAATGATCATAATTACTAACATGACAAGTGCAAAAGGTAAATGAGCCACATGCCAGTATTTGAAAAGGTTTTGCATGGTATGCAGCCTGTCAATCTTTCTGTTTAACGAAATTTCATCTTTAATTAGTCTAATAACGTCTTTTTTTTCCTTCTGAGTAAGTTTATTTTTATTGAGAATGCCTCTGATTTGCCTTATTGACCGAACGTCATTAAAATATTTTTTTAAATACCTAAGCAGGAAGTTGCCGTGGTATGGTTCGATAGTTTTCACAGTAGATTCAAGAATAATTTTTCGGCTTTCGTCATCCAGCACATAATTTTTCATAATAATATTATCAATATCCCCTTTTAGTCCTTTAACTTCGTTCAATGTCAATTCTCTTCCTTCAATGGTTCTTGGAATCTGAATGTAGATGAACCTCCCGATAATACCACTTAAAAAAACAGCAACCATACTCCAGAAACTAATAGAGACGATTCCTCCAAATTTAAATGATGTGTGGAAAAGCACCATGATGGGGCCTAGGGTACATAGAAAAATATGAAATTCGAGCCAATGTTTCAATTTACCCCACCTTGCCATTGAACGAAAACGTTTTCTTGCCATATAAGTTGAAACCCCAATTATCATCAACAAAGATCCAACAATACCCAACCCATGACCTAATTCACCACTTGGCTTCAACCATTGATGGTCAGGGTGGTAAAATCGTTCTTCGAGTGATGTATTGTAATAAGAGAAACCTATATATATCAGTATTCCCAAGATAAGGATCACGATTAGAGATAAAATACCTATAAAAAACTTATGGGTAGTGTTAGACATAATCAAACTGGTTATTTGAAAATATTCCTTCAAATATATAAAGATACATCAATACGTTTTCAATAAATTGGAAGAAGGGTGAGTATAGATTCCAGAAAAAACTAAATCAGAAATAAATTTCTATAAATTATTTTGAAAGTATTTTATATGGTTTCATTATCACGCCTAGAGGTAAAAATAGAATCATTGGTTCGATTTTTTCCAGAAAAATCATTTTTGATGAAAATGGAGTTCGAACCGAATAATTGGATGGGGTCATCCGATGAATTATGAAAAATAGCAAAGCTTTTGAGCAAATTAAACCAAGGCAATCCCGTTCAAAAATTGAGTTGTCCCGTCTGATATTCTCGCCAGGCTTTGTATATGAGTTGATTTTCTGCTAGTTATCAAATTATGTATCAAATACGTAACAATAATCGATTAATTTACTGCTATGTATTTTTGTATTCAATTTAATTATCAATAATTATTTAAATTCGTAGAGTTTAGTTCGCATGCTATGCAAATTATAAAGAAGACATTCTTATTCATTTTAATTACCTTGACTAACATTACCCTGTTTTCACAGGTTAAATCAATTGGGACCCCATTTATTCGAAATTACACAAGAGCCACAACTCATGCAGGAAGCCAGACTTGGGACATTAAACAAGGAGATAATGGCATGATGTATTTTGCTAATAATAATGGATTGCTTGAATATGACGGCAACTATTGGGATACGTATTCTTTACCAAACAAAAGTATAATGCGTTCAATAGCTATTGGGAATGATAGCATTATCTACGCCGGAGGGTTTAATGAATTTGGATATTTTAGAATTGATAAAATGGGTGGGGCCAAGTATTATTCTTTAATAGATTTACTACCTGGAGATAAGCGTAATTTTGGAGACGTCTGGAAAATATTTATTCATCCTGATGGTATTATTTTTCAGACCTATACACAATTAATGTTTTTAAAAGATGGAAAAATTACTGTTATCACAGCCCCTTCTGCATTTCATTTTTCATTCCTTGTAAATAATGAGTATTACGTTAACGACATCGAAAAAGGCCTGATGCGTAACGCGATGGGAAGCTTATATCCTCTTATTGGCTGCGAATATTTAAAAGGCAAGGAACTTTGGGGAATATTGTCGTTAGGTAATAATCTTTTAATTTCAACTGCTTCCGAAGGCAATTTTATATATGATGGTAACTCCTTAAAAGCATGGGAAAATAACAGCAATGATTTTTTAAAACAAAATCAGATCTATTGTTCCTTGCGGTTAAATGATCAATTACTTGCTTTTGGGACAATTCAAAATGGTTTGTTGATTTGCGATAATAATGGCATCCCGGTTCAGCATATAAATATGAAAGATGGTTTGCAAAATAATACTGTATTGTGCTTTGGAATCGATAACAATAGCAACCTGTGGATAGGGACTGACCATGGAATTGATTATATTAATATCAATTCCCCGCTTTCTCAATTATCGTATAATTATGGATTAGGCGCGGGATATACCTCATTGATATTTAAGGATAACTTATATCTGGGCACAAATCAGGGTTTATTTATCAAGGATTTGTCTTCAATCAATGCCGGAGGGATTGAACCAAAAGTAATGAAATTAATTGAAGAAACACGCGGCCAGGTATGGACACTCAGCGAAATAGATGGCAATTTGTTTTGTGGGCATAATAATGGAACATTTCTAATAAATGGTGAGAAGGCTGAAAAGATAACAGATGTACCTGGTGGTTGGAGTTATTTAAAAATTCCTGAAGATGGCTCAAAAATTTTAGGTGGCACATATTCCGGATTGGTAATTTTCCAGAAAGATAAGGGAAAATGGGAATACAGCAAAAAAGTAAGTGGGTTTTCAGAATCTTCACGAATACTTGCATTTGATAGCGATGGATCGCTATGGATTGCTCACGGATACAAGGGTGTTTTTCATCTATATTTCAATAAGAGTTATGATAGTGTTTTGAAAGTCAAACTATATAATAATCAAAACAGCATTTTCACATCATCAGATGTTAATCTTACTAAGATAGATAACGAAATAGTTTTTTTTAATAGCGAGGACATTTATAGCTTTTCGAAAATACAAAACAAATTTGTGATCAATGAGAAATTTCATAGTTTATTTAAAAACCAGAGAGTCAGGTCTATTAAGCAGGATAACGAAGGTAATTTTTGGTATTTTAGCAACAATCAAATAGGCGTTTTCCGAATTCGTGAAGATGGTGATTATACACAAATTACGTTACCATTTAAACAATTGGAAGGAAGATTCAATTATAGTTTCGAGTTGGTGTATCCTATTGATAAGCATAATGTGTATTTCGGAATAGAAAATGGGTTCATTCATTATGATCCATCCATGATTAAGAGTTACAGTTATCCTTTTCATGCCTATATAAGAACAATGCGTTCTTATAACCCTGATTCAGTTTATTTCTCGAACAATGAGAAAGAAAAAGATATCACTCTGCATTATAGTAATAATGATCTGGAATTCATATTTTCTGCTAATGATTTTGAGAATCCCGAACAATTAGTTTTTTCTACATTTTTAAATGGTTATGATAAGGATTGGTCTGAATGGCAGTTAAGAAGCTCCAGGGATTATACAAACCTGAACGAAGGCGATTATGTATTTAAAGTCAAAGCAAAAAATTTATATGGAACAGTTTCGGAAGAGGTCAGTGTTGGTTTTTCAGTTTTACCGCCCTTTCATCGTTCTGTAATTGCTTACATTTTATATGGTATGGCCTTTGTCATTTTATTGATTTTGTTTGCGTGGTTTTTTAAAAGAAGATTTGAACATGCTAAAATTAGAAATGGTAAACAACAGGAAGAAATCTTCAGAAGAAAAGAAGAAAAACTCCAAAAGGAAGCATTAGAATCTGAAAAGCAAGTTATCCGGATAAGAAATGAGAAACTTAGAGAAGAAATGAAATTAAAGGATAAAGAACTTGCAAATGCTACCATGCAAACATTGCACAAAAATGAAATGCTCATCAAGTTAAGAGATGAATTAAAAAAATTGGCTGTGCTATCCAATGACGAGACACACAAATATGAAGTTAAATACTTGGTTAGAAAGATCAATAAAGAGATTGATAATGAAAATCAGTGGAAAATATTTGAAACTCAGTTTGAAAGCGTTCACGAAGAATTTTTAAAAAAACTAAAAACAACTTATCCAGATTTAACACCACGAGAGTTAAAATTGTGTGCTTATTTGAGAATGAATAATTCGAGCAAGGAAATTTCATTGCTAATGAATATTTCAACTCGCGGTGTTGAAATAAGTCGATATAGACTCCGAAAAAAAATTAACCTTCCCAGAGAGACCAATCTTACTGACTTTATTATGTCGTTTTGACAACTTCTTTTCTGTTCCATTACACTTCTTGCTCAATGCAATCGTTTTCAAAGGTAAAGCATTACAATTAGATACTGATAATCAGCGCCTTTAAATTTTATTGTAGTAATAATGATGTAGTGTATATTGTGTGCTGATGTATAATTGATGTGCAATTTATCTGGACTTTCGGTTGCGATTGTTTTAATTTTGACATTATTAAAAGAAATTCGACATTTTATTCTGTAAATCTTAAAAATAAATCAAATGATTACAATTGATTTATGGCCAATTAATATTAATTAAATAAAAAAATTATTATGAAGAGAAAAGTTAGTTTAAAATGGTTGCTATCAGTTATTTTTCTGATGATGACTGCGACTGCTATTACATTTAGTTCGTGTAAAAAAGATGAGGAGGATCCTCCTGCTTCAGATCCAGTTGCGAGTTTTCAGTTTACAGTTAGTGAAACAAATTACATGGAAGCAACATTCACAAATTTTTCACAAAATGCTACATCCTACATGTGGGATTTCGGCGATGGTGAAACATCAACTGAAAAAGATCCTGTGCATCTTTATGCTTCTACAGGAACATTCACTGTGAAACTTACAGCTAAAAATGATGCCGGCAAAAGTGCCGACTTTTCCAATGCCGTGACAATCACTGATCCAGATGAAGCTTATAAATTGTTAACAGGAGAGGTGTCAAAAACTTGGAAGTTATTCAGAGAGGGCGTTTGTATGTCCTTAGGTGAGAGCCCTGAAAATCCTGCTAATTGGTGGCCCGGTTTGGAAAACGACGGAGCAAGACCATGCTTATATCTACAGGAATTTACATTTCATTTTGACGGCACTTATGAATTTAATGACAATGGATCATTCTGGGGTGAATATGGCGTTTGGAGCGGGGACTTATTGGAAACCTGTTTTGATGCAGTGTCTGCAAATATGATTAATGCAGACGGTATTGATGTAAGTGACTGGTTATCAGGAACACATTCTTTCACGTATGATCCTTCTGCAGGTACAGCAACGCTTACAGGACAAGGTGCATGGATAGGCATTCCTAAATTGACGACAACAGGAGAAACTACTGTTCCTGTTGCAAGCACAACCTTTAATATAGAAATAACACAGGAAGCAGGTTATGATATAATGAACATTAATTTTAACTATGGTGATGCTGGGTATTGGCCAGTAGTTTATGTACATTACTATGATCCTTCATTAGAACCTGAATTAATTACTGTTGAACCTCCTTATGGTGAAGATCTTCCTGATTTAACTCCAACCGAAATGTGGAATACTTTTGAAACTTCCTCAAGTTTTGTAGTTCTTGATACTGCTGGTGTTTATCCAGGAACTGGTCCTGCTGCAAATGGTGTGGCTTTCACCATGGCTGTTGCCGATCCTGCAGGTAGTGCTACCAATGTGGGTCAATATGATAGGATTGGAACATACCAGGAACTTCAATTCCAGATGAATAATGATATTCAATTTGATAATTTCACAACTGTATCTATCGATGTTTATATGCCAAGTTCAAATGACTACTCAGGTACATTAACAAAAGATATTGCGATTGTCATTGGTGAGGCCAGTCAAACGGAACAATGGTGGACTGGACATATTCAATATGATGCAGTTGCTACAGTTATGGATGAATGGATCACATTTACATTTAATTTGGATTCACCTACAAGTGGTGCAGGAAGTTATACACCATTTGAGAGAACAGATCTAGATTTCTTTGCTGTATCGCTTGGAGGTGGCGGACATGACGCACCAGGCACCTTTTACATACGTAATTTTACTTTTAATTAATTGATAGAATAGTGCTCTAAGTATATCACAGGTTGCAACCTGTGATATACTTACTTGGCATTAAAAATCTTTTTAATTTCAGAAATGTTAAATCCCAATCTTAATTTGATATTTGCTTTTGTGCTATTGCTTGCAATGTCTAATTGCACCAAAGAGGAAAATACAGTAGATGAGGGAGATCCTTATGATCTACTTGTTGAAATACTTACAATAGACCTCAACAATAATGAAGTTACATTGCAAGCTCTTGCACAAAATGCAACTCTTTATCAACTATACATTGAAAATGATGTTGAACCTTCAGATGCAAATAATTCTGGTTTTTTTACTCACATATTTGATGAGCCTGGAATATACAGTCTAACTGTTAGAGCATATGGTTCATCAGGTAGGTATGTAAAGGCTACAAAGCAAATTGAATTAATTACTGAGCAGCCCATAGACACCATAGCACTTGATAATGGCTATTTCACACCGCTGGAATACAATGGATATGAACTGATATGGAATGATGAATTTAATGGAAATTCAATTAGTTCATCCAATTGGTCGTTCGACTTAGGAAATGGATGCCCAGGTAATTGTGGTTGGGGCAATAGCGAATTGGAATATTACAAGTCTGAAAATGCTTGGGTAGCAGACTCTGTGCTTACAATTGAAGCAAAAGAAGAAATAGTGGGTAGTAATTTATATACCTCTGCTCGAATGAAAACTCAGACTAAATTATCATTTCAATATGGTCGAGTAGATATTAGAGCTTTGCTTCCAAAGGGTCAGGGGATTTGGCCAGCACTGTGGATGTTGGGCAATAATATAGCATCTGTTGGATGGCCCAAATGTGGGGAGATTGATATTATGGAAATGGTTGGTGGGAACGGAAAGGAAAATACGGTTCATGGTACCATTCATTACGACAACAATGGTCATATATATACAGGTGGTAGCTATACATTGTCCTCCGAGTATTTCTATAATGCTTACCATGTCTTCACTATTATTTGGGGCGATTCTACCATTAAATGGTATGTAGATGATAATCTTTATCATCAGGAAAATATAAGCAGTCCAGAAAGGAGTGAATTTCATCAGGAGTTCTTTTTTATTTTGAACTTAGCTGTTGGCGGAGAGTGGCCTGGAAATCCTGATTCTTCAACTACCTTTCCGCAACGTATGAAGGTAGATTACATTCGTGTATTTCAAACAGAGAAGTAACGAATTACACAAAATTCAATATGGATTTATAAAGCCTTTTATTTAAAACCAATTTATTCAAATAATAAAGCAGATGATAGTAAATTTTTACAAGAAGTTTGTTACTATAATATGTATCATTATGGTTGGAAGTGCAACTATCCAAGCACAAACTATAACTGGTACAATAACTGATGAAACAACTGGACTAACCATTCCAGGTGTATCGGTGATTCAGAAAGGAACTGTTAATGGAACTATAACTGACATTGAGGGTTATTATTCAATTAACTTAATGGAGGGTAGCGATACCCTACAATTTTCTTATATAGGATACAAAACTATTGAAGAAAAGGTAAGTGGAAAAGAAGTTTTAGACATATCCATGTCTGAAGATTTATTAGAATTAGATGAGGTGGTTGTCATAGGTTACGGGGTTCAGCAAAAGAAAGTTGTTACTGGTGCCATTTCTACTTTAGAAACTGAGGATATAACTTCAACACCTGTAGTTAGGGCAGACCAGGCCATGCAAGGACGAGCTGCCGGGGTGGTTGTTACAAATATGTCAGGGCAGCCTGGGGAAGAGCCTACCGTTCGAATAAGGGGAGCAGGAACAACCAGGGATGCTGCGCCACTATATGTGGTTGACGGATTTGTTGTGGGAAGTATTGATTACCTTAATCCAGGAGATATTGAGTCGATGGACATTTTGAAAGACGCCGCATCCGCTGCGATTTATGGCGCAAGGGCTGGAAACGGGGTAGTTTTAATTACCACAAAATCAGGAAAATCAGGAAAAATGGACGTAACCTTTTCTGGTTACTATGGAATACAAAACGTGATCAAAGAACTCGATATGCTTGATTCGGATCAATATATGATGATGATGAACGAAGGAGCTTCTAATGCAGGACTTACCGAACCTTTCGATCCGAATGAAATACAGAAATATAATACCAATTGGCAGGATAAGGTGTTTGAGAAGAATGCACCAATTATGAATTATGACCTTGCTGTTTCCGGTGGGAATGATAAATCATCATATTCTTCTTCCATATCATATTTTTCTCAAGACGGCATTATTGGTGGGGATAAATCGAGTTTTGAACGTATTACAGCACGAATAAATAGCACACATAAGGTAACCAAATGGTTTACTTTCGGAATGAATCTTGCCTATGCCAATTTAAATAAAAGAGGAATTGCGTCAAATCAATCCTTCAACGGAGTATATAGCAGTGCATTAAATATGGACCCGTTAACTCCTCTTTATGAAACAGACCCAGATATTTTAAGTATGCCGCCATATTCAAACGAGCCTGTTGTAACTGATGCGGACGGCAATGTTTACGGAATCTCGCAATATGTAGGGGCTGAGGTCGTTAACCCTTTGGCCTTGCTTGAGATACAAACTGGAAAGCAAAAAGTAGATCAGTTTTTAGGTAATGTTTTTGGAGAATTTGAAATTATAAAAGGTCTGAAATTTAGGACATCGCTGGGAATGGACCTTGCTTATATTAATGACGATTCATATAGACCTTTATATTACTTAAATGGGGCCCAAAACAACACAAAAAAGACATCAGTATATAAAAGTTTAGAACGATATTTTACCTGGCAATGGGAAAATACACTTGTTTATTCAAAACGAATAAAAGATCACAATTTTTCAGTCTTGCTTGGGACAACAGCTTCTGAAAAAAGGTATGATAACTTAAATGGATTTAATGCCAAAGTGCCAACAACAGATCCGGATAATGTATATTTAGATATGGCTATTGACACTGCTTGGCAAGCTTTCGGTGGTGCCTGGGAAGAAGCTTTATTTTCAACCTTTGGACGAATCACATATGATTACAAAAGCAAATATGCATTTACAGGTATTGTGCGATACGATGGTTCATCCATGTTTGGAGAAAACAACCGTTATGGAGTATTCCCTTCTGTGGGCGTTTCTTGGCTTTTGTCTGAAGAATCTTTTATGCCAGACCTTGGGCCACTTAGTTACATGAAATTAAGAGCTTCATGGGGTATAAACGGTAATGATAGAATCGGAAGGTACCAATATCTATCTGTAATTGATATGAATCGCCGCTATATTCTAGGTGGAGGAACTGCAACAGGGGCTTCTCCCGCATTTCTCAACAATCAAGATATTAAGTGGGAACAGTCTGAACAGATTGATATTGCCCTTGACCTTGGGTTTTTTAATGAAAAGTTAACAGCTACTTTTGATTATTACATAAAAAATACAAATGGTTTGCTTGAGCGGATCCCTATTCCTGCTCATGTTGGTAATGATCCTCCATATGCCAATGTTGGAAGTGTGCGAAACACTGGTATTGAGTTCCTGTTAAATTGGCGCGAATACAATAAGAAGGTACGCTATTCAATTGGTTTGAACGGAGCCTATAATAAAAATGAGGTGACCCACATTGGTAACGAGGAAAAAGCAATTATTGGAGCATCATGGGCTATTGCTGGTCCTGTTACCCGGGCAGAAGAAGGGCTACCTATTGGCTATTTTTGGGGCTATAAAACGGATGGTCTTTTTCAAAATGAAGGAGAAGTATATAGTCATATTAGTGGAGAAGGTAAATTATTGCAGCCAAATGCTGAGCCAGGAGATGTACGATTTGTCGATATAAATAATGACGGTGTAATTAATGATGACGACCGTACTATGATCGGTGACCCAATACCCGACTGGAACTTGGGTATTAATGCAACTATTGAGTATAAAAACTTTGACTTATCATTTCTGATCATTGGCGCATTCGGTCACCAATTATTTAATGGTAGCCAACGCCAGGACTTAAGATATACAAACCGAACAACTGAAATTCTTGGCCGCTGGACTGGTGAAGGTACTTCGAATACAATTCCAAGATATACATGGATTGATGTAAATAATAATTACCGTGTATCTGATCTGTATATTGAGAATGGATCTTATGTTCGTGTCAAGAATATTCAGCTTGGGTATAATATACCTGCAAAATTTCTAAAAAAATTCGGTAGCACTTCATGGCGCATTTATGTTTCAGCAGAAAACCTTTTAACTTTTACAAAATATACAGGTGCAGATCCTGAAATTGGATCATTAAGGGACTATGAGGGCCATCTAAGCGTATTTGATATTGGAATCGACCGTGGTATTTATCCGCAGGCAAGAACATTTCGTTTTGGAACATCTATTTCATTTTAACTGAAAATATAAGGATCATGAATATTAAAAAAATATATTATTTAGGAATATCAATCTCAATTCTTTTACTTTTAGCCTCTTGCTCAAAGGATTTTCTAGATAGGCAACCATTGGACCAGCAAGTTAGCGCTAACTTTTACCAAACTGAACAAGATGCTAAAATGGCTTTAATAGCCATTTATGATGTATTGGGATATCAATCAAGCCCCGGAGTTTCTTGGGCACCTTTTTTAACCGTTTCTGATATGCTTTCTGATGACTCTTTTGCAGGAGGCTCAGATGCTAACGATGGTAAAGATGAAGATGAGCTTAATACCTTTAATATACCAACAACAAATCTGCTTGTGCATGCCACATGGATTAAAAATTATGTTGGGATTTACAGAGCAAATCTTCTACTTGAAAAAATTGATGGTATTGATGCCTCTGAAGAGTTCAAGACAAGGGTAATTGCTGAGTGTAAGTTTTTGCGAGCTTATTTTTATTTTGAACAAGTAAGATTTTTTGAAAACGTACCATTACTTACCTATACAATTTCAGGGCCCTCTGAATATGCTCAGGATCAAAACTCACCTGAGGAGGTATATAATCAAATAGCAATAGACCTAGTTGATGCTATAAATGTATTACCTGAGTCTATTTCACCTGCAGAAGCAGGAAGAGCAAGCAAATGGGCCGCTAGTGGATTATTAGCACGGGTTTATTTGTTCTATAACGGGGTATATAATGCCGATTTGGATGCCAATGGAACATTGATAAACCAGGCAGCTGTGTTGACGTACTTGGAAGACTTGATTGCTAACAGCGGCCATGATCTGCTTGAAGAGTATGAACAAAACTTTAAAATTGCAGGAGAACATGGTGTAGAATCAGTATTTGAAATATCTCACGGTGATACACCAGCCTGGTGGGATTGGAATTATGTAAGGGGTGGAGAAGGAAATCTTGCCGCTCAAATGCAGGGTCCCAGGGTCACAGGTTCAGATAATTGGGATAGAGGCTGGAGCTTTGGGACAGTTAGCCAGAAGCTGGTTAATGATATGGAAGGTGATCCTCGCTTAGAATATACAGTTCTTTTTGAAGAAGATCTTGATGGTAAACTAGGTAAAGGATACCAGCATACCGGATATTTTTCAAATAAATATAGCTCTGATGCCGAACATTGGTCGGTAGATGGACAGTTTGAGCTAAACAGAACTTGTAACTTCAGGGTAATCAGATTCTCTGATGTGCTGCTCATGGCAGCAGAATTGGGAAGTCCTAATGCTCAAGCTTATCTTGACCGTGTACGCACAAGGGTTGGTTTAGAAAGCATTCCGGCAACTCCTGAAAATATCTACAAGGAAAGAAGACTTGAATTATCACTGGAAGGATTACGATACTTTGACGTAATTAGAAAAGGAATGGCTTTTGCCACACAAGAATTAACCTCAGTTGGATTAAGCGGTCCCAATTATGTTGGAGATCCGCAGATTTTTGATGTGACTTTCAATAGCGTAACTAGGGGATTCTTGCCAATCCCTCAGACAGAGATTGACTTGTCTGGAGGATTATTTCAGCAGAATGTTGGTTATTAGATCTTGTTATTAAAAGTGAAGATGCAACTGAAATAAGTAAGCATAATGCGTGATGCACAACTAGGTTGCCGCCATTTTGAATTTTTTGATGGGGCGATTATCAGGTGACTTTACAGATCTAATCTAAAACTATGTTAGTAATAGTTCATTATCATTGAACTGCTGCAGAGTAAGTTCAACGGGTATAGGAGTGGAAATAAAGACTAGTATCTAGGGTAATTATCTGGCAAAATTAATTCCAGCTGAAATAATTACATTGATATAATTAGCAAGACAATGATTAAATTCTCAATATTCCTGTTAAATACATTGATAATAACAAGTGGATGTATTAATAATGATAATGGTGTTTCGAATAGCCAGTCAATAGGTGTGTTAGATTCTAATGAATATTTGCTAGTTTGGAATGATGAATTTGAATATATAGGCCTTCCCGACTCTACTAAATGGAAATATGATACAGAAGGTAACCAAGACGGATGGGGTAACAATGAAGCACAGTATTACACGGAAACAAACGAAAAAAATGCAATAGTTGAAAACGGCATTCTGAAAATTGTTGCACGCAAAGAAAATTATGGTGGAAAAGAATATACTTCGGCGAGATTGGTTTCTAAAGCTGACTGGAAATATGGCAAAATAGTTGTCAATGCGAAGTTGCCGGAGGGCATTGGAACCTGGCCTGCTATATGGATGATGCCTGTGGTTGGTCATTTAATGATGGCAATTGGCCTGATATTGGGGAGATCGACATCATGGAGCATGTTGGTCATGACCTGGGAGTTATTCATACTTCAGCACATTCAAAAGATTACCAATGGAAAAAACACACGCAAAAAACAGCCACTATTTTTATTCCTGATGCTGACAAGGAATTCCACTCGTATATTTTAGAATGGGACCCGAATGTTTTAAAAGCTTTTGTTGATGACAGCCTATACTTTGCATATGAAAATGAAGGTCTGGGCGAAACCAAATGGCCATATGACAAATCTTTTTACCTCATACTTAATATTGCAATTGGTGGGGCATGGGGAAGTATGAAAGGGATAGATGACGAGGCATTTCCTCAAACTATGGAAATGGATTATGTCAGGATTTATCAGAAAGATGCACAATCTAAAATTGAATAAATATTGAATCAGCGTAAGAGTAATATTGTTCTAATATCTCTTATTGTCGCATTAGGAGGTTTCTTGATGGGATTCGATGCTTCCGTGATATCAGGCGTAGTAAAATTTATTGAACCCGAGTTCGATTTAACAAAAATAGAATTGGGATGGGCAGTAAGTTCTCTTACCCTTACTGCCACGCTGGCAATGCTGATTGCAGGTCCCTTAAGCGATAAATATGGCAGAAAACGATTGCTTTCCTTTGCTGCAATTCTTTATGCAGTTTCAGCCATTGCATCGGCGCTGGCACCATCATTCATTTTT
>CAVZLR010000005.1:0-218998 GCA_963776205.1 Marinilabiliales bacterium | reverse complement strand
GGTATCACCAGTTCTGATGGTTTTAAAACCAACTGCTGCGCCAATATCTCCGGCTTCAATTTTCTCAAGCGGTTCTTGTTTATTGGCGTGCATCTGCATGATCCTGCTAATTCTTTCTTTTTTGCCAGTTGACACATTATAAACATAGGAGCCAGCTTCAAGTGTACCTGAATATACTCTGAAAAAAGCTAAGCGACCTACGAAAGGATCCGTTGCGATCTTGAATGCAAGCGCACTAAAATGATCATTTGGATCCGGACTTCTGAGTTCTTCCTTACCTGTTCTGGGGTTTAAAGCCATAACCGGTGGCACATCCATAGGGCTTGGAAGGAATTCTATGATGGCATTCAATAACATCTGAATTCCTTTATTTTTGAAAGCTGAACCACACATCACCGGAGTGATTTTCTGAGCGAGTGTTGCTGTTCTGATCACGTGGATCATTTCTTCTTCAGTAATTGAATGCGGGTCATCCATGAATTTTTCAAGCAATTCGTCGCTTTCTTCAGCCACGCCTTCAATCAATTTCATTCTATAAGCTTGTGCAACTTCATCAAGATCCTCAGGGATAGGAATCTCTCTGATTGTAACACCTTTGTCTGTATCATCCCAGATAAATGCTTTATCTTTTACCAGATCAACAACTCCCTGGAAAGTTTCTTCTGCACCAATAGGTATTTGAATAGGAACCGGATTTGCACCTAATCTTTCTTTGATTTGGTCAATTACACCAAAAAAATCGGCACCAGCCCTGTCCATTTTATTTACCAAACTGATTCTTGGCACTTTATATTTATCAGCTTGTCTCCAAACTGTTTCTGATTGTGGTTCAACACCGCCCACAGCACAAAATAGCGCTACTGCACCGTCAAGTACACGTAATGAACGTTCAACTTCAACAGTGAAATCAACGTGTCCAGGCGTGTCAATAATATTGATCTTATGCTTTTTATTGAACAAGTCCCAGTAAACAGTAGTTGCTGCAGAAGTAATAGTAATTCCGCGCTCCTGCTCCTGTACCATCCAGTCCATTGTGGCAGCACCTTCGTGAACCTCACCGATCTTGTAGTTTTTACCAGTATAATAAAGGATACGCTCTGTAACGGTGGTTTTACCAGCGTCAATATGAGCCATAATCCCAATATTACGGGTAAGGCTTAGCTTATTATTAGATATTTTAGTTTGTTCTGCCATTTAAGTAGTTCTCAGCTCGAATTAAAATCTGAAATGTGAGAATGCTTTATTCGCCTCTGCCATTCGGTGGGTATCTTCTTTCTTTTTGAAAGCAGCACCTTCTTCTTTATAAGCAGCTAAAATTTCACCGGCCAGTTTTTGCCCCATACTTTTCTCATGGCGTTTACGTGAGAAACCAATCAGGTTTTTCATACCAATTGAAGTTTTACGTCCGGAACGGATTTCTGAAGGAATTTGAAATGTTGCACCGCCAATTCTGCGGCTTCTAACTTCTACCGCCGGTGTTACGTTTGCAAGTGCCTTTTTCCATACTTCTACAGGATCTTCACTTGTTTTGGCCGCAACAACTTCCATTGCTTCATAAAAAATTCTGTAAGCGGTACTTTTCTTCCCTTGCAACATCATGTTGTTCACAAACTTTGTCACCAAAACATCATTGAACTTTGGATCTGGAAGAATAATACGTTTTTTTGGTTTTGCTTTTCTCATTATATATAAAGCTTAATATTTTTTAACCTCTTATTTCTTTGGTCGTTTTGTACCATATTTTGACCTGCGCTGTGTGCGTCCTTCAACACCTGAAGTATCCAATGCTCCGCGGATGATATGATAACGAACACCTGGTAAATCTTTTACACGACCTCCACGAATCATTACGATGGAATGTTCCTGTAAATTATGTCCTTCACCGGGAATATAAGCATTCACCTCTTTACCGTTTGTCAGCCTTACCCTGGCTACTTTTCTCATAGCTGAGTTAGGTTTTTTAGGTGTAGTGGTATAAACTCTTACACAAACACCACGACGTTGAGGACATGAATCCAGCGCTTTTGATTTGCTCTGGTCAACAAGTTTTTTTCGTCCTTTTCTAACTAACTGCTGTATAGTTGGCATGTTATAATTATTAAAACTTAATTCCTGTTTTTTGCTGTAAATGCTGGAAATCTGACAAGGGAAGGTTATTCTTTTTGAGAACAAACACCGCAAAATGATTCTTGTTTTCATCATGTTGCGAAAGAACCTATGTTGTTTGACCTTGTCAGGTTCCTTTATATACAACTGTTTTAGAAGGTTTTATATTCCTCTGCTAAAACGGGCTGCAAAGGTAAGAACATTTTTTAAAAAACCAAGTGGTGTTTTAAAAATATTTTTAATTATTCTCAATCTTTTGATATTCTCAATAAAATATAGTGTTCCCGCAATATTGTTTCTTTTCAGATATCAGAAATATGATATATTTGGCAACTTTCTATTGCAAAAAATCCTCTTTCAGGTTTAAACAGTATTGATATGCGTAAAAAATTCAACATATTTGACAGGTTTTTAAATATTACAGAAACTGTTGGCAATGCTTTACCCAACCCGGCTACTCTGTTTGCCATATTTGCCGTCTCCATTCTTTTTCTTTCAGGTATTGCATGGTATTTCGACTGGACAGCTATCCATCCCAGTACCGGGGAAGCCATTAACCCTATAAATCTTTTGTCAAAAGAAGGATTGCACCGCATTATGCTTGAAATGGTCAGTAATTTTACTGATTTCGCCCCCCTGGGTATTGTGATCGTTGCGATGCTTGGTATCGGTATCGCCGAAAGCAGTGGTTTGATCGGTGCCATTATCAGGTTGTTGGTGTTATCTGCGCCGCAGCGTCTTATGACTTTTGTTCTTGTTTTTGCAGGCGTGATAAGCAATACGGCAAGCGATATCGGTTATGTGCTGTTGATCCCCCTGGCAGGCACCATCTTTTTATCTCTTGGAAGAAATCCGTTAGTTGGCATGGCTGCAGCTTTTGCCGGCGTATCTGGAGGATTTAGTGCTAACCTTATCCTTGGTACCATTGATCCACTTCTTGCTGGATTATCGCAGGAAGCCGCACGTATTATTGACCCGGTATATGAAGTGAATCCAACCGCCAACTATTATTTTATGGTGGTTTCAACTTTCCTGATCGCCTTTGCAGGAACTTTTGTTACTGAAAAGATAGTGGCTCCCCGTCTTGGGGAATATACTGGCAGCGAAAAGCCAGAAGAGATAAAGAAACTGGATAAAAAAGAAAAAAAAGGATTGTTATGGGCTGGTATCGTAACCCTGGTACTTACACTGCTTGTGCTGGCAGGAACCCTCCCTGAGGATGGCTTGTTACGTATTGCCGGAGAAAGCGTTTTAAAATCACCTGTGATAAAAGGAGTCATTGCATTACTTTTCATATTCGCAGCAGCCAGTGGTATTGCATACGGAATAGCTTCAGGCAAGTTCAAATCGGATAATGACATTATTAATGGTATGAGTAGTGCAATTAAAACTCTGGCAGCCTACATTGTACTTGTATTTTTCGCAGCACAGTTTGTTGCATATTTTAAATGGAGCCATTTGGGTGAGATACTGGCTATTAACGGCGCCATATTCTTAGAGAGTATTAATATTGGAACGATTCCATTATTAATATTATTCATTATTCTGGCCGGAACAATCAATATGGCAATGGGAAGTGCATCAGCCAAATGGGCTATTATGGCACCAGTTTTTATTCCCCTGTTTATGGAACTAGGATACTCACCCGAACTGTCACAGGTAGTTTATAGAATAGGTGACAGCGTCACCAACCTGATCTCACCGATGATGAGCTTTTTTGCACTGATCATTGCATTTTTCCAGAAATACGATAAAAAAGCGAGTATCGGAACCATCATATCTACGATGCTTCCATATACTTTTATATTCTTTATCTTATGGTCGATACTTCTGGTGATATGGGTATATTTTGGATTCCCGCTAGGACCCGGAGCTCCTATGTATTACCCAGGTGAGTTAGCACATTAAAGCCTGTATCTATCAGGGTTCCCCGGCCGGAGGAATAATTTTATATACTGAACTGAGAATTGCTGATTTCCACGATTCCAGATATAAAACCTGACGATTTGATCATTGATTTTGTTTTTATCCGACATGGCCTTTTGTATATCCATGGTAAGAAATATTTTTTGGGGCTTTTTGGTTTCAGGTCTAAAAGCTAAAAAATCAGAGCCCTGCCAATGGACCAGCTCTTCACCACTTTTAATTTCCCCGACAATTACAGCATTCAGGCTTGGTTCTGCATGCTCTATCTCCACTTCCACATCGATAATATGGTATATATCGCTCATCAAATCAATCAGCGGAATTTCAATCTTGGGGCCATAGAATTCGTCATCTTTAACTATATAACCATTAATACCTGAAGAAGTGTCGTAAATAATATGTTGTTCGTTGTAGTGCCATTTTGTATCTAACCCATGATTAAAATTCGTTAATGCAATAAGTTTTCTAACAGGTGCTTTATTTACATTCAGGTCATTTTTTGAAAAAATATATTGCTCATAGGTAAACCCGGTTTCGAATCCCTCCCAGTTTGGAAACTGTTCTAAAATCACCTGAAAGTATATATCATCTATCCCTGATGTCAGCAATATATCCTGGTCTATCTCCGAAAGCATCATTTTAAAGTCGGATATAGAAATATCCTTATTTCGCGTAGTATAAAACGGGAATTCCTGATCATATTTCCTGAAATAGTACTCTGTATAATAAGGTATATAATCGTTGATGATAAAAACTTCCTTCTCGTTATCTGTTTCTAAAGGAATAGCATTTTTCACCATTTGATTAAAAGGCTGCCGATAGAAATGCTGATAATAATGCTTTCCTGCTACAAGGGTTGAAATATTTACTGACAATATCAATAGCACTCCGATAATCATTGGTTTCATTTTCCACTCCCCCACAAAAGAAAATAACAATAAAAACAAATATGGCGCTGTAAAAATGAGCAGTGAATATTGCAGGATAGGTTCCTTTGTATATGAATAAATATACCCGAAAACAGGCGCCGGAATCAACCAAAGCGACAACAACCATCTTTTTTTACATGCCAAATCAATTTTCAGAGAAGTAATATTCATCAGCAGACCGGTCACAATGATTGTAATGAGTACAGTAATGGGGATAAAAGAATCATGAAATAGCCAATAGCTGAATTTCAGCAAAAAATAGGGTCCTGGTTCACCCAGCCAGCCTCCAATGGTCCCTCTTCCGGCCTGTGCAAAAATAATGGGCAGGTGAGGAACATACAAAACCAGTATGGCCAGACCACTCAGCAAATACGCCAGCAGGTTTTTGCGATTCACCAGGAAAAGCCCTGAAATGCCCAGGACAGTTACAAACATTAGGCTGAAATAATGATTGTAGGCAGCAAGGGCAGAAAAGACAACAAATCCAGTTAAAAATTTAATTTTGGGCAATTTGAAGAAGTACAGGCTCCAAAACAACACAGCAAATAGTGTAAAAAACAACCCACTGGCATACGGCCTGGCAATCTGGCTATACATCACAAAAAGCTGCAGACTGCTCATATACGTGGCTGTTAAAATTCCAGCCGTTCTGCCGAACCATATAACACCGATCCGGAAGGCCAAATAAATGGATGCGACACCCGCTACTATAAATGGCAGCTTGACCACGTATTCCCTTTCTCCAAAAAATAAGGTCCAATAATACAGGAATACCTGTATACCTGCCGGGTGGGAATCTTTTTCAATTACCCCCACTCGGATCAAATCACGAATCGAATCGAATTGTGTGCGGCTCATTGCGCTTAATTCGTCGAATGTAAATGGGATATCCATCAGATGCCAGCACCTTAAAATGATGCCTGTCAGCATGATTAGAAATATGAACAGCCCTGTCTGATTTTTAGAATTGAGTCGCATCATAATTAATTCAAAATTATAGAAAAATGATTTGTTAAAAACCATTCTGAAATCTATCTCCATTAAAAGATAATTACGGTATTTTTGCCCCAGATTTTAAGTGCGCATGAGTGATTTTTTAAAAGAGCTGAACAAAGAACAAAACAATGCGGTTGTCCATAGTGATGGCCCTATGATGGTAATTGCCGGAGCAGGTTCAGGAAAAACGCGTGTGCTTACATTTAAAATAGCATATCTTCTCAGCCAGGGGGTTGACCCTTTCAACATTCTCGCGCTTACATTTACCAACAAAGCTGCCCGTGAAATGAAAGAAAGGGTGATCAGATTAATTGGTGACACTGAAGGACGCAATGTGTGGATGGGTACTTTTCATTCCATTTTCGCTAAAATTCTCCGTATTGACGGACATCATTTAGGCTATCCTTCCAACTTTACCATTTATGATTCGGACGATAGCAAACGCCTGATCAGGCAGATCATCAATGAGAAGAAACTTGATCCCAAAGCATATTCGCCGAGTTTTGTGGCGCATCGCATTTCAATGGCTAAATCAAGCTTGATCAATGCGGAAGATTATGCCAACAATCCCGAAATTGTTTCAGCCGATGAAAGTTCCAGAAAACCGCTGATCAAAGATATTTATAGCAGTTATACTGCCAGGTTAAAAAGAGCAGATGCCATGGATTTTGACGACCTGCTTTTCAACACATATATTCTTTTCAGGGATTTTGCCAATGTATTGTATAAATACCAGCTCAAGTTTAAACACATTCTGGTGGATGAATACCAGGACACCAATCATGCACAATACCTGATCATCCAGAAATTGGCAGCCAATACCGAGAACATTTGCGTGGTAGGTGACGATGCGCAAAGCATTTATGGATTCAGGGGCGCCAATATCGCGAATATTCTGAATTTCAAGCACGATTATCCCGATTTCAAACTATTCAAATTGGAGCAAAATTACCGCTCCACCAAGAACATTGTGGAGGCTGCCAATCATGTGATCGCGATCAATAAAGACCAAATCCATAAAACGGTTTGGACAGAAAATGACTCAGGACATAAGATTGGTTTTATAAAAGCTACAAGCGATAACGAAGAAGGCCAACTGGTGGCCAATGCGATCTTCGAGGAGAAAATGAACCACCAGCTACCGAACAGTTCATTTGCAGTATTGTACAGAACGAATGCGCAATCACGTTCCATAGAAGAAGCCCTGCGGAAACGTAATATCCCTTACCGCATATATGGGGGACTGTCATTTTACCATCGCAAAGAAATAAAAGACCTGTTAGGTTATTTCCGCCTCACAATCAATCAGAATGATGAAGATGCCCTGCAGCGGATCATTAATTTTCCTGCAAGGGGCATAGGAAAAACCAGTATTGAAAAAATGGTCGTGGCTGCCGATGAGTACAATGTGAACCTTTGGGAGATCATCACCAACCTGACCAAATACAAAGTCGAAGTAAACTCAGGTATCATCAGGAAAGTTGGTGATTTTGCCACAATGATCAAGAGCTTTAAAGCTGAATTAAAGAAAAAAGACGCTTATGAAGCTGCCAAACACATTGCTGTTTCTTCCGGTTTATTAAAACTATACCGTGAAGAGGATACCCCTGAAGGCATCAGCCGGGTTGAGAATATTGAAGAATTACTGAATGCTATAAAAGAGTTTGCTGAAGCCGGTGCCGAAAGTAACGAGGGAGATCTGGCCAGCCAGGGAACACTGGAAGAATTTATGCAGGATGTGGCACTACTTACCGATGCGGATAATGAAGAAGAGGATAACGACAAAGTATCTTTGATGACAATACATGCTGCCAAAGGACTGGAGTTCCCGCAAGTTTTCATTGTCGGGCTTGAGGAGAACCTTTTTCCTTCCATACAATCCATCAGTACAAGAACCGATCTGGAGGAAGAACGCCGTTTATTTTATGTAGCTCTGACCCGCGCAATGGAAAAAGTCACATTGTCTCATGCTGAAAGCCGTTACAGATGGGGGCAATTCACAATCACAGAACCCAGTCGGTTTTTAGAAGAAATAGATGAGAACCTGCTGGATAAACCGAAAAAGGTTTCGATGCCCAATTTTAGATCACAACCAAAAACAACTTCATCAAAACCGGGACCTGGTTTCACTTCAGTGCGCAAAACCCATTCTAAAACTGAGGAAACACCTTTTGACGCATCAGACACTACTGCACTCCAAACCGGTATGCAGGTGGAACATCCGAATTTTGGTCTGGGTAAAGTGATGTCGGTAGAGGGCAACGGAGCCAATATGAAAGCAACTGTTTACTTTAATGGAGTTGGTAAAAAGAATTTATTGCTGCGGTTTGCCAAATTAAAAATCATCACCTAAAGATGAAAAAAATGGCGTGTTAATTACTGAGTTATCATTATTTAGCTAATTTTGCACTATATTTAACTTTTCAGACGTTATTCCAACCTTAATCAGAAAGTTTACATTTATGGAGTATAATTCACAGCGAGAGCATTTAATTATTCCTGAGTATGGTCGCAATATTCAAAAGATGGTAGATTACGCAAAAACCATCGAAGACCGTGAAAAAAGAACCGAAGCGGCAAAATTTATTGTTAGCGTTATGGCATCTATGAACCAGCAAAATCGTGAAGCCGGCGACTATAAACAAACCTTATGGGACCACCTGTTTATCATTTCTAAATTTGAACTGGATGTAGACTCCCCCTACCCGATGCCGGAAAAGGAAACTCTCACCCGCAAACCTGAAAAAGTAATGTATAGCGATAACCGTATCAGGTTCAGGCACTATGGCAAGAATATTGAAGCCATCATCAAAAAAGCAATTGAATTCGAAGATGGGCCTGAAAAAGATGCACTCATCCACGCCATTGCCAACCACCTGAAGAAATCATACCTAAACTGGAATCGCGAATCTGTAGATGATGTAGCTATTGAAAAGCATCTTGAAATATTATCAGATGGTAAATTATCACTATCTGAGGATCAAACCCTGACATCGACTTCAGACATTCTGGCACGCAACAAAACCAAGAAAAAGAAATTTGTTCACCGCTCAAAAGACAATAGCGGAAAACGTAGAAGAGACAATTACGGCAAAAAAAGCTACTAATTCCTTTCTTGAACCCGTTACTGAATTTGCATTTGTTTTTCAGGATTCTTTTAAAAAACATTTTGTTAAAATTAATCTCATCCGACCCATCATAAAATGACGGATATTTTGTTATTTTATAAGTTGAAAAAACGAACTTATGAAGTCATTTAAAATACAAGGTGGCAATAAATTATCGGGTGAAATAATACCCCAGGGGGCTAAGAATGAGGCGTTACAGGTACTTTGCGCCGTATTGCTGACATCTGAAGAGATTCACATGAAAAATGTTCCTGACATCCTGGATGTGAACCGGCTGATCGAATTACTGGAAGGACTGGGTGTAAAAGTATCGCGAATCAAGCACAATGAATATATTTTCAAAGCTGACAAAATTAATCTCGATTATATCACCACGCCGGAATATTATCAAAAAGCCACAAGTATCCGTGGTAGTGTGATGATTCTTGGGCCTTTATTGGCCCGCTTTGGAAAAGGATATCTACCGCAACCCGGTGGCGATAAAATAGGCAGGAGAAGGCTGGACACACACTTTACTGGTTTACAAAAACTCGGTGTTCAGTTTACTTATAATGAAGACGAGAAAAGTTACCACGTGAATGCTTCAAAGCTTCATGGCAATTACATGTTACTCGAAGAAGCATCTGTAACCGGAACAGCCAATATAGTTATGGCAGCCGTTATGGCGAAAGATACCACCACTATTTTTAATGCAGCTTGTGAACCCTACCTGGTTCAACTTTGCGAAATGCTAAACCGGATGGGGGCCAACATCAAGGGTATTGGCTCTAATTTACTTACTATTAAAGGCGTTACAGAATTACATGGAACCACACATACTCTTTTGGCTGATATGATAGAAGTGGGTAGTTTTATAGGTTTGGCTGCCATGACACAGTCTGAATTGACAATTAAGAATGTTCAGCTCAGCAACCTGGGTTTGATACCGGAAGTATTCAGGCGTATTGGTGTAACTGTAGAACAAAAAGGAAATGATCTAATCGTTCCGGCCAAAGATGCATATGAAATTGAAACCTTCATTGATGGATCTATCATGAATATTGCTGATGCCCCCTGGCCCGGGTTTACTCCAGACCTGATTAGTATTGTATTGGTCGTCGCCACACAGGCTAAGGGTAGTGTTTTGATCCACCAGAAAATGTTTGAAAGCCGGCTGTTTTTTGTGGACAAACTTATCGATATGGGCGCCCGGATCATCCTTTGCGACCCACATAGAGCCACGGTAATTGGGTTAAACCATGAACAGGCTTTAAAAGGCATCAAAATGAGTTCACCTGATATAAGGGCTGGTGTAGCGTTGCTTATTGCCGCACTATCGGCGAAAGGAACCAGCATCATTGAAAACATTGATCAAATCGACCGGGGGTATCAGAACATAGATGCCAGGTTGCGACATCTTGGAGCAGAAATCGAACGTATATAATTTAAAGTCCTTTCAGAAACGCATGACACTTCTGCCAATATGACCGTTTGACCCCATTGGCAAAAAAATTGTAATTGAAAATAACTTCTTCATAAGACGATAATTATACATGTATGGTACAGAATAAGAAAAAAGATATAGAGAAGGAATCTGCTAAAAGTAAAGAGACCAAACAGTCCAAAAAAAGCGGTAGTACAAAAAAAACATCTGCAGATAAGAAACTGAAAGATTTGAAAGAGAAAAACGATGAGTTGAATGATAAGTTCTTAAGGCTTTATTCAGAATTTGATAACTACCGGAAAAGAACGATCAAAGAAAAGATGGATCTTCAAAAATCTGCTTCACGAGATTTAATTGAGGACCTGCTGCCCGTGTTGGATGACTTTGAAAGAGCATTGCAGGCATTTACAGAAGATAAAGCTGACTCCGAAGTTTTTAAAGGAATAGAACTAATATACAACAAACTCTTCAACTTGCTAAGTCAGAAAGGTTTGAAACCTATGAATTCGATGTCAACAGATTTTAACACTGATTATCACGAAGCCATTACCAAAATTGAAGCCGGTAAGGAACTCAAAGGGAAAGTAGTGGATGTAGTTCAAAAAGGATATTTGCTCAACGAAAAAGTACTGCGTTTTGCCAAAGTAGTTGTTGGAAGCTAAAAAAACTGAATAAATTACCAAACTGAACTTAATAAAGCATGAGCAAAAGAGACTATTACGATGTATTGGGGGTGTCGAAAGGTGCTACGGCCGAAGAATTGAAAAAAGCCTACCGGAAGCTGGCACTAAAATACCATCCCGATAAAAACCCTGACGATAAAGAAGCAGAGGAGAAGTTCAAAGAAGCCGCTGAAGCTTATGAAGTATTAAGTAATGCTGATAAGCGCAGCAGATACGACCAGTTTGGACACAGGGGCATGAGCGGTTCCGGTGGATTTGGTGGCGGTCAACATATGTCGATGGATGATATTTTCAGTCATTTTGGCGACATCTTCGGAGGCGCATTTGGGGGTGGATTCAGTAGTGGCTTTGGTGGACAACGTTCAGGCAGAAGGCGTGTGAACCGGGGTTCAAACCTAAGGGTAAAAGTAAAACTGGACCTGAAAGAAGTTGCCCATGGTGTTGAGAAAAAAATCAAGCTTAATAAATACGTTTCCTGTAATTCATGTAACGGAAGCGGTGCTGAAAAAGGCAGTTCAAAATCAACTTGTCCTACATGCAGAGGTGTCGGACAGGTAACACAGGTTACCAATACTTTCCTTGGGCAAATGCAAACATCTTCTACTTGTCCGCAATGTGGTGGCGATGGAGAAGTGATAACCAATAAGTGTAATACATGCCATGGAAATGGAATTGTAAAAGGTGAGGAAGTAGTCACGTTTAAAGTTCCACCTGGTGTTGCAGAAGGTATGCAACTTTCAATTAGTGGGAAAGGCAATGCCGCAGCACGTGGTGGTATCCCTGGTGATTTGCTGGTATTGATCGAAGAAAAAGACCATCCTGAATTGATCCGCGATGGCAACAACTTGCTATATGATCTGTATGTCAGATTTACAGATGCTGCACTCGGATCTTCTGCTGAAATACCAACCGTCGACAGTAAGGCAAAAATCAAAATTACACCAGGTACGCAAGGCGGAAAAGTGTTGAGGTTAAAAGGGAAGGGCCTGCCTGATGTGAATGGATACGGAAAAGGTGACCTACTGGTCAATGTGAATATCTGGACTCCCAAAAATCTCAGTAAAGAAGAAAAAGCCATACTTGAAAATCTGAAAGATTCGCCAAACTTCAAACCAAATCCAAGTGCCCAGGATAAAAGTTATTTCGACAGAATGCGCGAGTTTTTTTCATAAAACTAAAGTTGCCCGGCCCGTTTAATCTTTGTAATATTGCCATGCTTTCAAATAAATTAGCAGATTAAAGCACTTCAGAATATGTCATTGCTTTCAACCATAAATGTTTCAAAAACATATGCCAATCATAAGGCACTCGACAGTGTTTCCATCGAAGTGTTGCCGCAAAGCATTTTCGGGTTACTCGGACCCAATGGCGCTGGAAAAACAACACTGATCAGGATCATAAATATGATCTCAGCAATGGATAAGGGTGAAGTTTTACTTGAAGGCAAACCCATCAAACCATCAGATACACAATACATTGGCTACCTACCCGAAGAAAGGGGATTGTACAAAAAAATGAAGGTAGGCGAACAGGCATTGTACCTGGCTCAGCTAAAAGGCATGTCGAAAAATGATGCCTACAAGAAACTGAAAGAATGGTTTGACAAATTTGAAATAGGCTCATGGTGGAACAAGAAAGTAGAAGAGCTTTCGAAAGGCATGCAGCAAAAGGTGCAGTTTATTGTAACTGTATTGCATAAACCCAAACTGCTCATCTTCGATGAACCCTTTAGCGGTTTCGACCCCATTAATGTGAACCTGTTGAAAGAAGAAATCCTCAAATTGAGAGATGATGGAGCTACCATCATTTTTTCTACCCATAACATGGCTTCTGTTGAAGAACTTTGCGATCATATTGCACTGATTAATAACAGCAAAACGATACTCTCTGGCGAGATATACAGCATCATTAACAGTTTTAAATCCAATATTTTTGAGGTAAATTATAAGGCTCCAAAAGAACTTTTAATAGCGCAAAATGATTTCGAAATTGTTTCAACCTCAAAATCCAATGGAACATATAACAGCCGCATCAAGATATTAACGCAAAAATCTTCTAATGAATTATTGGAGCAAATTATCCCACAGGTAGAAGTTGTTGGATATCAGGAAGTATTGCCATCAATTAATGATATTTTTATTCAGGAAGTAAACAAGAGCAAAAATGAATAAAACACTCCTGATTATCAAACGCGAGTATTTGTCGAGGGTAAAGAAAAAGTCCTTTATAGTAATGACTATACTTGGCCCGGTTTTAATGGCAGCCACTATTATACTTCCGGCTTTTCTTGCCGACTGGAGTGAAGCGACCCAAAAAAGAGTGGCTGTACTGGATGAAACCGGATGGTTTTACGAGAAATTCAAAGACGAGGAAAACATCACTTTTTATTATCTTCATGACGACCTGGAAACAAGTAAAGAAAAAGCTATCAGCCAGAAAGGTGACCTGTTACTCTATATTCCAAAAACTGAATTAAACATACCGGTCAATGCGGAGTTGTTCTCATCCATTCAGCCCGGATTGAATGTTACCTCCTACATCAGGAGTGTAATGAAAACTGAAATTGAAAACAAAAAACTGCTGGCTTCCGGTATTGACCCTGAGGTGATCAAGTCGACAAAAGTCAATGTCAACCTTGCAACCATCAGGATTGAAGATGATGGCATAGAGAAAAAAAGTAATACCGAAGTAGAAGTCGGGCTGTCGATTTTTGCCGGAATCATGATTTACTTTTTCATTTTTATGTTCGGCGCACAAGTACTTAAAGGCGTGATGGAAGAAAAATCATCCCGTATCGTTGAAGTAATCATTTCCTCGGTAAAACCAACCCAGTTAATGATGGGGAAAATAATTGGTATCGCTTTAGTAGGACTAACCCAATTCTTCCTATGGATCATTCTAACGGGTGTATTCCTGGGTGTTTTCCAGGCAGGCATATTTCAGGGCAATATGCAGGAAAGCTTGATGCCTTTCAGCCAATCAAATCCGATGGTTGAACAATCTATGCCTACTGATTCTCCGGTACAAATGGATGAATTTACCATGGTCACAGAGATTATCAGTGGTATCAATTTCAAAGTGATGATCTTCAGTTTTATCTTTTATTTCCTGGGAGGGTTTTTATTATATGCTTCTCTTTTTGCAGCTATCGGCGGAGCAGTAGACCAGGATGCCGACACCCAGCAATTCATGTTACCGGTTTCAATACCACTTATTTTTTCGGTGATGATGGTGGGCTTGATCATTAACCAGCCGGATAGTTCATTAGCATTATGGATGTCGCTTATACCCTTTACTTCCCCGGTTATCATGATGATGAGAATCCCGTTTGGTGTACCTATGTGGCAAATCTGGACTTCAGCAGGCCTGTTAATTTCAGGTTTCATAGCAACTACCTGGCTGGCTGGAAAAATATATCGCACAGGCATTCTCATGTACGGTAAAAAAGTAAATTACGCTGAAATATGGAAGTGGTTAAGAAACAAATATTAATGATCACAGGATAACTTTACATCTAATTTTTTGAATATCAGAAAGAAAGCAATTGCACGATTTCTTCTATATAAATTGTTAATTCTCAAATAATATTCTATTTTTGCACCCTCAAAAAATTGAAGTAAAATCATAAATTTTATAATCAAATGCAAAACAGAGGAGCCATCAAGTTTTTTGCCATCGCTTTTGCTTTAGTATGTCTGTATCAGCTAAGTTTTACTTTTGTTACAACCAGGGCTGAAAGAAACGCTAAAGAATATGCAGTGAACCAAACTGCTCAGAACCTGGCAGACGAACTTGCAGGGAATGATGAAGTTTTAAAAAATTATTACCTGGATTCAATTGCCAAATCAAGAGAAAATTACTACCTGGATAGTATTTCCAATTTAGTCGTCTACGACATTTTTATTGATGAATATACCTATAAAGAAGCCAAGGAAAGGGAGTTAAACCTGGGACTTGACCTTAAAGGTGGGATGAACGTAGTGTTGGATGTTTCCGTTGGTGACATCATCTATGCCCTTTCAGGTAAAAGTGATGACCCTGTATTTAAAGAGGCTCTTTCATTAACTTACCAGAAGAAAAAGAATAGTAATAAAGACTTTGTGACCTTATTCGGAGAATCATTCGAAGAAGTAGATCCCAATGCACAATTGGCATCTATTTTCCTTTTCGAGTTCCGTGATAAAGGTATCACCACCAATTCTACAAATGATGAGGTACTGTCAGTGATCAGGACAGAAGCTGAAGGTGCTATCGACAGGTCATTCCAAATTCTTAGAACACGTATTGACCGTTTTGGTGTGGCACAGCCGAATATCCAGAAATTAGCAACAAGTGGCCGTATTTTAATTGAACTTCCTGGAATTAAAGACCCGGAACGTGTTAGGAAACTTTTACAGGGAACAGCTAAACTTGAATTCTGGGAAACTTACAAGTTCTCAGAAGTATTCCAGTATTTTGATGAAGCCAATGCGCAGCTTCGCAGTGAAGAAACTGTAGAAGATGATATTGAGGCAGATGCCGAAAGTATTGAAGAAACTGCTGAAGAAACTGCAGCGAAAGGACAGGAAGCTACCGGAGATGAGATCAAAGAAGAAGTAGCTGGTGATGACCTTATTGATGCTGTTAGCGACACTACTACTGATAAGTTACTGGAACAATTGGAAAGCGATACAACCGCAACTGATGATATGAATTTTCAGCAGTACGCCAAAAGATTTCCGTTGTACGCATATTTGATGCCTTCATATATTCAAAATGAAAACGGACAAACATTTCCTGCTCAATCAGCACGGATGGGTGTAGCGGCTATTAAAGATACAGCTCGCATCAATCATATGCTCCGAATAGTACATGATGTATTTCCAAGGGATATGAAACTTGTGTGGACTGTAAAACCAGACCCAACCCGCCCTGACGTTTTAGAATTGGTAGCATTAAAAACGACCCAGGGAGAAGCTGCCCTCGGTGGAGATGTAATTGTTGATGCCCGCCAGGATTATGATCAGAATGGTGGTGTAGCGGTGGATATGCAGATGAATTCGCAGGGTGCGAAAATCTGGAAAAGAATTACAGGTGAAAATGTTGGAAGACAAATTGCAATTGTGCTTGATAATTATGTGTACTCCTATCCAAATGTCAATGATGAAATTCCTACAGGAAGGTCGTCGATCTCAGGAGGAAGCATGGAGCTTGAAGAAGCACAGGATCTTGCCAATATTTTAAAAGCTGGTAAACTGCCTGCACCTGCCAAAATCGTTGAAGAAGCTGTTGTAGGCCCTTCACTGGGACGTGAAGCTGTAAGCGCAGGTATGAATTCCTTCATCCTGGCTTTCATCATGGTATTGGCCTATATGATCGTTTATTATAACCGTGCCGGCCTCGTAGCTAACATTGCCCTTATTGCAAATATTTTCTTCCTGTTTGGTGTATTGGCATCACTTGGTGCCGTGCTTACATTACCTGGTATGGCCGGTATCGTTCTTACCCTTGGTATGGCTGTGGATGCCAACGTAATTATCTTTGAACGTATTAAAGAAGAGGTCAGGGCTGGTAAAGGTGCCAGGCTGGCCATAACTGATGGATATAAAAATGCGTATTCTGCCATTATTGACGGTAACGTAACAACTTTATTAACAGGTATAGTACTTTATATATTCGGTACAGGTCCAGTACAGGGTTTTGCAACAACACTGATCATAGGTATTCTTTCATCACTGTTTACAGCCATCTTTATTTCCAGATTGATCTTTAACTGGATGCTGAATAAAAATATGAAAGTCAGCTTCAGCAACAAATTCACAGCTGATTTCCTGGCCAATACAAGTTTCAACTTTATAGGCGTCCGTAAAAGAGCATACATCATTTCAGCAGTACTGATCATACTCAGTGTAGGATCACTTGCCATGAGAGGTCTTAATTTAGGAATTGATTTCACAGGTGGACGTACATATGTGATCCGTTTTGACAAAAATGTAGATGCAGAACAGGTGAGAAAAGATTTAACGGCTGAATTTGCAGGAGTAATTCCGGATATCAAAACCTTCGGTTCGAATAGTCAGATTAAGCTGACTACAAAATTCATGATTGACAATGATTCAACGTTTGTGGATGCTTTGATCCAGAAGAAACTTTTTAATAGCCTTTCATCATATTATTCAACAGAACTCGACTACACAGAATTTTCAACCGATACAGAAGGCGAAAATAAATTGTTAGGTATATTAAGTTCTCAGAAAATTGGGCCGACCATTGCTTACGATATCCGCACACGTGCTATTTATGCAATTGTATTTGCGCTCTTAATCATCTTTGTATACATTGCTATACGATTTAAAAGATGGCAATATGGATTGGCTGGTGTGATCGCCCTATTCCATGACTCAATCATCACCCTGGGTATGTTCTCAATTTTTTATGGATTATTACCATTTAGTTTGGAAGTTGACCAGGCATTTATTGCTGCTATTCTGACGATAATCGGTTATTCGATTAATGATACTGTGATCATCTTTGACCGTATCAGGGAATATACACACCTGTTCCCAAGGCATACGTTAAAAAGAAATATCAACGAAGGATTGAACAGCACACTTGCACGTACGATCAATACATCTGGTACAACATTGGTTGTACTCCTAGTAATATTCCTGCTGGGTGGTGAAGTGATCAGAGGCTTTGTATTTGCATTGCTGATCGGTATCCTTGTGGGTACATATTCATCATTGTTTACAGCAAGTCCAATTGCATACGATTTATTGGGTGGAGATAAGCAAGAGAAAGAAATCCTTGAGAAAGAAGCAAAAGCAACTTCAAGAAGAAAGAAAAATTAGCCTTAAAAAACGAGTTAAAAAGTCCCATTTCTGGTAGCTATCAGGATGGGACTTTTTTTTATTACTTTTGCTTTGTTTTTAATTTAGAATACGGCTTTGGGATTATTGTTTTTTGATTTTGGAAGTGGCGAAATACTGCTGATTGTATTGGCAGCATTTCTTATTTTCGGGCCTAGCAAAATTCCTGAAATTGCAAGGAATCTAGGTAAATTCATAAATGATATAAAGCGGGCTTCAGAAGATATTAAAACAGAGATAAACAAAGAAGCTGACAGGATTGAACGAGACAAAAAATTACAGGCATACAAATCCAAAATGGATCAGGAATTAAAACCTGATGAAACTTCAAATCCTGAACCGGTTGAAAAAGCAAAACCAAAAGATGATACAAAACTGGAGATTGAAGCCAATAAAGATTCAACACCCTACACCCAATAAAAATGATGTAATATCGTTACATGAATCAGCACAACAGCCATAATAGAATACAAATGAACAGTACTTTTCTTAAGACGTTACTGGTTTTTCTTATTTTGATACCATTTACTTTAAACGCTCAGCGAAATCCTGCCAAACCTGCTGATGAAGCATTTGCCAAGCAGCAATATACCATTGCGATCGACAAATACAAAAAAGCCTATACAAAAGTTAAAAAAAATAAAGAAGAAAAAAACCGTATTACAGCTCAACTTGCCGAATGTTACCGTCTTACTAGTAATTATAAAAGAGCAGAAGCATCCTATAAAAGGCTTGTTGCCAACGAATGGGATAAAAGGAATCCCGAAGTACTGCTCCGCTTTGCAGATGCCTTAAAGATCAATGGAAAATATGAAGAAGCAATAGAGCAATATAATGCATATGCCATAAAAGTACCCGATGATCCGAGGGGAAAACTTGGAGCAGAAACTGCAGCGCTCATCCAGGAATGGGTTGAAAACCCTTCCAAATATGAAATTACCAACATTAAAAAGATCAATTCGCGAGAGTCAGATTTTGCACCGGCTTTTACAAGTGACAATTATAACGAAATAGCATTTACATCAAACAGAGAAGGTGCTACAGGCAAAGAAACTGATAATTGGACCGGATTAAGCTTCACGGATATTTTTGTAGCCAAACTGGACCGGAAAGACGACTGGAGTGAACCTGTTTTATTGGATGAATCAGAAACGGTCAATACGGAAGCAAATGAAGGGTCTGCTACCTTTAACAACAAATTTAATACCCTCTATTTCACACGCTGCCATAATGATGTGCAAAAAGAATCAGGCTGCCAGGTATATTTGGCGCGTCGGACAGGCCGAAACTGGGGCGAACCTGAAATGGTTGACATTAAAGGGATAGATACATTGTCGACGATCGGGCAACCAACCATTAGTGAAAGCGAATTGATTATATACTTTTCGGCTGACAGAAAAGGTGGCATGGGGGGAAAAGATATCTGGGTTGCCTTCCGCGATTCAAAATCTGATGGATTCAGAAGACCTTTGAACCTTGGAGATGTGGTTAACACACCCGGTGATGAGATGTTTCCGTTTTTAAGAAACGACACCACCCTTTATTTCGCATCT
The DNA here is from genome assembly GCA_963776205.1 of Marinilabiliales bacterium. Taxonomy (GTDB): domain Bacteria; phylum Bacteroidota; class Bacteroidia; order Bacteroidales; family F082; genus UBA4459. The sequence goes on along the minus strand of CAVZLR010000005.1, from coordinate 199,406 downwards.
GATGGGCATGGCGGTATGGGCGGTTTGGATATTTTCGTTACAACAATTGATACCGCCGGCGAATGGGGAACACCACAAAACCTGAAATATCCTATGAATTCAAACCAGGACGATTTTGGCATTGCCTTTCATCCTACAGAAGAATTCGGCTATATCAGTTCAAACAGGTCAGGAACCAGGGGTGAAGAAGATATTTGGTATTTTATAGAACCTTCACTGGAGTTTACATTAGCAGGGACTGTTAAGGACGACCGAACATTGCTGCTGGTGGAAAATGCATCCGTCAAACTGGTAGGATCAAGTGGGCTTTCAGTAACAACCATTACAAACCAGGATGGTTATTATTCATTCGGAAAAAGCCAGATGGAAACCAATACGACTTACGACATTATTGTGACCAAGCCCAATTATTTTAATACCAGAGGCACCATCACAACTGTAGGAGTTGAGTTTAGCAAAGACTTTGAAAAGGATTTCTTACTGGAACCTATCCCTGCCGAACCTGTTGTATTGCCTGAGATTCTTTACGACCTGGCGAAATGGGATTTGAAACCTCAGTACCAGGACTCATTGCAAGGTCTCATTCAAACACTTCGTGACAATCCAAGCCTTGTTATCGAACTTGCTGCCCATACTGATACAAGGGATACCGATGAACGAAATGATATTTTATCGCAACGCAGGGCACAATCAGTAGTCGATTACCTGATCATCAGGGGGATTGAACCACAGCGTCTTGTAGCCAAAGGATATGGCGAGCATGTACCCCGGACGCTGAAAAAGAATATCATGCGTGACGGCTATCTATTTACCGAAGGAACAACGCTGGATGACAATTTAATTAATTCACTTGCTACCAATTCGGAAAAGGAAGCTGCTCACCAGTTAAACCGACGGACTGAATTCAGGGTACTTAGAAAAGATTACGTACCTCAGGGTACAAATATCGATATTGCCGATGTAAATATTTTGTTAAACCCTGATGACAATTCAGTATATTTTAAAGAAGAAGCTAAAACCGGCATTTACATTTCATCTTGTGTAATAGAAGGCTATAATGAAGAGTTTGCATACGACAGAACTTCACAACCCATGATATCGCTCGACAAAGCACTCGATCTGCTGAAATGGGGCGCCATCAGTAAAGACAACTTTGAAGGGGATCCTGAGAAAATTCTGGCAGATAATACGATAGCCGACAGGGCAATTATCAATATTAAAGAAATCAGAATTGCCAATAAAACTGTCAAAGATGTCCAGCTGAAAGTAACCCATAAGCTCAATTACGATCTTGTTTTTGGTGATGATTTTCTAAAGCAATTCGGAACTTATTCATACAACACAGATTCAAAGAAGTTGACCTTTGAATAAAACATTGTAGTTGCGAATATAAATGGCAAACCAATCAAGATACAACAAAAGAGGCGTTTCAGCATCCAAAGAGGATGTACATGAAGCCATAAAAAATATCGACAAAGGTCTGTATCCAAATGCTTTTTGTAAAGTCATCCCAGATATTCTCGGTAACGATAAAAATTATTGCAATGTAATGCATGCCGATGGCGCAGGAACCAAATCGTCACTGGCATATATGTACTGGAAAGAAACCGGCGATCTCTCTGTATGGAAAGGTATTGCCCAGGATGCGATTGTTATGAATACCGACGACCTGCTTTGCGTGGGTATTACAAATGATATTTTACTGTCATCTACGATTGGCCGCAATAAAAACCTGGTTCCCGGCGAAGTGATTAAAGCCATTATTGAAGGTACATCAGATTTTATTGAAAAAATGAATCAATACGGAGTGACCATACATCTTACAGGAGGCGAAACTGCCGATGTAGGTGACCTGGTTCGTACGATCATCGTAGATTCTACGGTTACAGCAAGGCTGAAAAGAAATAAGGTGATTGAAAACCATATCCAGGCGGGCGATGTCATTGTCGGGCTATCTTCTTTCGGACAGGCTACTTATGAAGATTGCTACAATGGTGGCATGGGAAGTAACGGACTGACTTCAGCGAGGCATGATGTATTTGATCATGCGTTAGCTCAAAAATATCCTGAAAGTTATGACCCGATGATGCCTATGAATCTTGTTTATTCTGGAACAATGAAACTTACTGATAACTCAGAGGTGGAAGGTATTGATGTCGGAAAACTGGTCTTGTCCCCTACCCGCACTTATGCGCCCATCATGAAAAAAGCATTTGACCAGTTCAGAAGCCATATCCATGGCATCATTCATTGCAGCGGCGGTGCGCAAACCAAAGTGCTGAATTTTGTTGATGAACTGCATATTGTAAAAGATAATATATTCCCAACACCGCCTTTGTTTAAACTCATCCAGAAGCAATCAGGCACGGATTGGAAAGAAATGTACCAGGTATTTAATATGGGACACAGGCTGGAAGTGTATCTGCCGGAAGCCTTTGCAGCAGACCTCATCCAAATATCAAAATCATTTGGTGTGGATGCGCGGATCATTGGCCGTTGTGAAGCTGCTGAAAAAAAGATGCTGACCATTGTTTCCGAAAATGGGAAATTTGGGTACTAACAACATTTTTTATGATTAATTGGGACGATTTCGAAAAAGTGGATATGCGGGTGGGAACCATCATTGCAGTGGAGGCTTTTCCGAAAGCCAGGAAACCTGCCTACCGCCTCACCATTGATTTTGGCACATTGGGCATAAAACATTCAAGTGCCCAGGTCAAAGACTTATATTCAAAAGAAGATTTACTGAACAGGCAAATCATTGCAGTGGTCAATTTCCCACCGAAACAGATTGCTAATTTCATTTCCGAATGCCTGGTGATGGGCGTGTATAGCGAAGACAACTCCGTGGTGTTGCTGCAACCTGAGCGCAATACAGCCAATGGGATGAAGGTCGGTTAGGCTTTTCGTTTTAAATAGTTAAAAGTAGTGATGTGCAATTATTATTCAAATAGCCAAAATTAAATGCCCATTCTGGGGAAACCTGGTATTCTTTAAACCCAAAGTTTGGTTATTTTACCTTAGAGTTTCCCTTGGTATTTGTATAAATTCACTATCTTTCCTCTGTAAATATTAACCTATCATTTAACCCATGGATTCAATCAACATATGGAATACCCTTGCCATTACCTTATTAACGGTAATTGGTGGTATATGGACCTTTTTCAAATTGTTTTACAAGTACAAGACCAAGGTATTATTCATAACGAACTGCCAGATTCTTCATAAAGATATTTGGAAAGCGATGCTAGGCATCAAGAAATTAAAAATAAAAAAACACGGGGAGGAAGATTTTGCATTTCGGCCGTTGGTTTTACTGCCTCCCAATCTGAAAAAATATTCAGATGTTAAAAATGGGCAGAAAGCCATATTGGAGAGTGTGAACCCGAATAGAGAAAGAAACCTGAAAATTGTTGCTGAGGTGTATTGGATACCTGAAGATTTAAAGCCCTGGAGTAATATCAAACATCCTGTTTTTTCGTTGATTCTGCGCCGTTATTTTGGAATTGAGCGACCCATGTACCAGGATGAGGATATTGAGAAAATGAAAAAAGATGATCATCTATGGATGCCTGTAAGCCATTCTGACGCACACCTGATTCCACTAAACCGGGCCGATGAAAAGAACAAGGCCATTCTCTGGGCTGTGTCAAAGTCTTATACGTATCGTTTTTTTAATCCCGAAAAAAAGACCTACCACCGAAAAACCGATGAGAACAATTATATTGAATATTGCGGGCTTTCCATTGTGTTGCGCAAAAGATCACTGGCAGAATCTGAGAATGAATGATGAAGCCAAACCAGCAATTATTGCCGCAATAATACAAATGAACACTTTATTTGTAAACGCTGATTTTCAAAACCCCCTTGTTATTTAGGCTGTTTTTATTGGCATTTGTGGTGCATTGCCTGGCTATAAAACGATTAATAAAATAATAAATACCGGGACCGCGATAAATAATGCCAATTCCAAAATTTGTCTAATTATTTTAACCCTGGCTTTCATTGTTATGAATTTTAAATACAGATTTGTTTAGCTAACTAATTACAAGGCAAACCTACTATAATTAAATAAAAATTATGTTAATTATTTGCTGCTTAACACTTTATTAACAAAAACCTTGACAAGAGAAGCATAAATTTGTATCTTTAAAGCACCTTGTTCATAGCAGGGTTTTTAGTTTAGCTCCCATCAATTAGGGTTAAAAGATTGGTGGGGGCTTTATTTTTACCTGTAACGAAACCACGGATTAAACTATAATCAGACAACCATTTGGTCAATTAGAGGTTTTCCTTATGTTGTGATAATAAAGGCTTGGCGATGATTTGGTTGCACACTGATCAACGCATGGACTGGATATTCTGCTGGAAACAACAGATCCTATTACCGGGAACAGTCAGGTTGGTGCACTGGCCCCCATACTTTCATACTTGTTCCCCAACAACATTCGGCCAAGGTTCCGCTGTCATACGAGATTTTATTTACGGCTGCCAGGGATGAACTTCAGTTAAAACAGATTAGATACGTGCAACTGGATAACCAGACAGATATAGGTAACTTTCCGCCAACCGATACACTCGGGAATATTCATCCTTCTAATACACTTGAATGGTATAACCACTGGATGAAGAAAGAACACACACATAATAGTCATCGTATGAATGGTTGGAAATAACCAGGACCATATTAAAAGGCTTTCATTATATTTACAAAGAACAAACTCAAAATAGATATATCAGCATGGAAAGCTCACTAGCTAATGTTTTCAAAGACGCTGAAAAACATTTAAAAATTGCGGGTATCATTACCCGGCATATTAGCAATAAAACAGATGTCAGGATCTTTGCATTGAATGGGCTGGACCTTTCAAAGTATAAGAACATTCTTGATCTAGGTTGTGGATATGGATTTTTTACGGAGGCGCTTCGCGGAAAAGTTCATCCCGAAGCAACTGTAATCGGTGTAGACAGGTTTTCTGAATATGAAAAGTTTTTCTGTCAATCGGCAGAAAGGGCTAACATTCATGCTAATTTTTTGAGCACAGGCGTATCGGCTATAGAAAAAATGGAATCTAATTCCTTTGATCTTGTTCTGTGCAGTTATGCACTTTATTTTTTTCCTGAGATGGCAGCTCATATTTCCAGAATATTAAAAGATGACGGGCGGTTTGTTTCTATAACTCATGCCATTCCTCATATGCATGAATTTACTGCTTATGTGAGAAAATTACTCCGGGAGGAGGGATATAATCTGAACTCCGATCTTCCATATGAGAAGTTAATAAAAGAGTTTTCGGATAAAAACGGGCATCAGATCCTTGCACCCTTTTTCTCAAATATTTCAAAAAAGGAGTACGAGGGCATTCTGATTTTTGGCACTAGTGATTATCAGGATCTCATCCATTATTTTAATTTTAAACACTCCTTTTTTATACCTGAAGATATTGACACTGATGATAAATTGCATCAGATGATCATCAGGAAAATTAAAAGGGACTTAGCGACAAACCAGGAATTAAGGATCACTAAAAATGATGCTATCTTTGTGAGTTCAGGGCCTAAAGTATTGGAATAATATGATAAAGAAAAGACAATATTGTGCATTCTGCAGTGGGGAACTCTCAAAAAGAGATGAGGGTGGTATGCTGAGAGATTTTTGTGAGAAATGCGATTTATTTTTCTATGATAATCCACTACCCGTAGCTTCCAATATTGTTATAAAGGATAGGGAAGTTTTACTGGTTAAACGCAAAAATGAACCTTTTAAAGGTTTATGGTGTCTGCCGATGGGATTCGCTGAATCAGGAGAGAGCATTGAGCATGCAGCCTTAAGGGAACTTGAAGAAGAAACCGGTTTACGTGGCTATATAATCAATCTGGTTGATGTGGAATCGGGTGTTAGTAAAACTTATGGGGACCTGCTGTTTCTCACTTTTGAAACAGAGTGGGTAGAAGGTGAACTGACAGCCGGAGATGATGCCCAGGAGGTTGACTTTTTCAGTTTTGATAAGATGCCTGAGATGGCCTTCATATCTAATATTAATGCCATAAAAAAATTCATCAGTTCCAAAGAAGATTATTGGAATATCCTGGATAGCTTTTCCAGGTCAGTCGGCGAAAAAGGTCATATTCACACAAGTGGTAATTTTTTATCGGATCATTTGATCAGGCTCATTGAAGAAAATGCGGAAATCATAACCAAACACTGGCTTGATGACGTTTCAACAAAAAAATCTACCAGGACCTATGCTAAATTTGATCCTGAGACATCGTTTTCGAGAAATAAAAGGGTGACTAAACAATTCGGCGACTGGCTTGGTGGCACCTATTCCAATAAAGAGATTAGAAAGTTTTATACCAGCCTGGGTAAAGATCGCCGGAAAGAAGGTTTTGATTTAAGCGAAGTACTTAGCGCATTAAGCCTGTGCCGGAAGCATATATGGGAGTTCTCATTATCACAAGGCATGTGGAACAAGCCTATCGATATCTATATGGTACTGGAACTTGAACGCCGGATGATGCTATATTTCGATAAAGCTTCATATTTCGTATCAAAAGGATACGAGAAAAAGTGAAAATTTGGGATTTGTTATCAATACAAAAATGATTAGATGAAACGCCTTGTTTTATTGACACTTTAGAATTTTTACAACAGATATAAATACACAATTTATTTATTTTATTCTTAGATACGATTCTGAAAATTCCCTAGTTATTTAGGTTGTTTTTATTGGCATTTGTGGTGCATTGCCTGGCTATAAAACGATTAATAAAATAATAAATACCGGGACCGCGATAAATAATGCCAATTCCAAAATTTGTCTAATTATTTTAACCCTGGCTTTCATTGTTATGAATTTTAAATACAGATTTGTTTAGCTAACTAATTACAAGGCAAACCTACTATAATTAAATAAAAATTATGTTAATTATTTGCTGCTTAACACTTTATTAATAAAAACCTTGACAAGAGAAGCATAAATTTGTATCTTTAAAGCACCTTGTTCATAGCAGGGTTTTTAGTTTAGCTCCCATCAATTAGGGTTAAAAGATTGGTGGGGCTTTATTTATTACCCGCAACTGAACCACAGGTAAAACCATAATTGAAGCGTCATTTGGTCAATTGGTAACTTTTGTTTTGTAGTATAGACCTGGCTTTATTTTTTTTGCAGAAGAGAGCACCGGCAGAATGTGAGAATGATTGGTGGAATTCTACAATATAATTACCTAAAAATTAAGGTTAACGTTTTGAATATGATGCGCACCACATCTTATTCATTACTTCTTTAAGGCTTCGATTGTTTCTTCAGAATCGCTCCAGTGCTTCGCTTTTTGCATGACAGAAGTAATTAATAGCGAGAAATAATATCATCAACAATCCCGGCTTCTTTGCTGAATCCTCTTTTTCTGAAAATATTGCCTAAGGCTCTCCATTCACTTAGATTCAATGAATTAAGACCATCATGGGATATTTTTGATAATAAACCTTCTTCTGAAATAGTAGACATACCGGTTACAATTGACAGGATTATGTATACAATAACAAAAACAATGATGAGAACACCTATGAACAAGCCTGTTATAAAACTTACCAGTGCAGTAATGTAGTAATAGACTGTTCTTAATATACCACGCCACCGGTAAGTTATCAGATTAGATATGAATGAAACAAAAAGAAATAATATTAAAAGTAATGCCAACGACCAGATAAACCAGCCTATCCATCCATTATCCTCTGGTAACCAATATATTTTATTGACAAAAAGTGATCGTAATACATCTTCTCTCCAAAACATAAAAACAAATGAAAACAATACACCAAATACTCCGGTATAATATGGCAGGCTACTGTAGTCTTCATAGCAATCATAACAATAGTCTTCCAATATGTCATCAAATTTTCGGCATAAAGCCAACAACCCTAATGATAACAGGTACATCACAACTATCCCGACCCAAAATTCCCAATTTCTCCAATTCAAATATTTGTTTAATGCATCTCTGATAATTGTTTGTAAAAAGCCAAGCTCCATATTCGACACTCTTGACATATCTAATACTCTGCTGTACTGCACTAAGGAGCTACTCACATAACCAGTATCTCCTTCGTATTCTACTTCTATCCATTCGAAATAAGTCTTAATATCATTAATAGTGTCCCCTTTATATACTGTTCCAATAATTTCTGAATTAGTATTAGCAGCCTTACGAACATTTAAAGTATTGCTTTTTACAACGTAGATTCTCTTTTTTTCATCATGCCTCTTTAAATAACTACATGACGAAAATAAAAGAGAAACAAGTAAAACAAGGGCTAGATTAATAATTACTCGGTGCATAACAGACAAACTATTGGTGAACAGAAGTTCTTGAAATTACATCATTATTTTATTAATAACTGTATTTGTAATATATTGCGTTTAACACTTTTTGCGTAGTTCGTTATCCAACTAAAATGCACTTTTACTTTGAATAGGTTGGAGTAAAGTTACTGAAAAAGTGTGTAAATAAAATTCAAGGACTTTTTATGAATTTTTTATTGACTACTCTACTATTCAAGAACAATATCTGTGCTATGAGTACCAGGGTGTATCTCGGAGTAATTTCTGTTTTTCTTAACTTCTTCAAGTTCAAGTAGGTGTTTCTTTTTAAAATGCCTGTAGTTGATAACGACTTTTTTATCTGAATGGACTAACTTGTAAACGTAAACGGCACCATCAACTTCTATTGAGACAACGGTTTTTTTCTTTTCACTAATGTGAACCTGATAATAGGAAACTTCATTTTTAAGAATTGATTGGACATCGCCAGCATTGCTGTTAACAAATTTTCTGCCCAGGTCGACTGTTGATTGAGCAGTGCAGAATGGTACTATAAAAATGATAAGTAGGGAAAGAATTAGTAACTTTTTCATTGTAGCAAGAATTTAATTAATTATGGATTGCAGTAAAGTTACGGAAAAAGTGTGAAAATAAATATTGGGTGCGTGTATAACGTGAGGGGAACGCTTATGATTTTAACCGACTTTCAAGAACTTTTCAAAACGCCAATCTAACCTCTCTCTATCGGGATAGTCTTTTCTGCTGGTTGGTAATATTATTTTTCGATTATTCAATTCTTGAATGCCATGTTTTAACATTGGACCATCGATTTCGTGAAGAATGTCTTCCCTGATATGAATATCATAATCAGGAGATATGCCAATAATGTTAACATCAAATGCTGTGTGATGGATTTTACATAACGTAAGACCATTTGGAACAATTGGGTTGCCCTTAGGTTCTGTGTCAGGTATTATGTGAGCCGCATCCAATAGCTCAGAATGATTCAGCCTGCAAAGACAACATTTAGAATTATACGCAGCCAGCACACGTAAACGAAAAGACTGTTGGTGTGCTCTTCGTTCAACTAATGTTGTTATGTATTTACGCCGATAATATTCTGACGGTTCGCTTATTTCATTTAATTCGCCATCTGTCACCAAATATTTTTCTTCATCCAATGCAACTGTAAATTCTTTTAAGGCCCTGTTTTCTCTTAATATATAAGCAGGGTAATTTGCCATATACTGTCCGGGAGACAGGTTAACAAAATATATCAATGGTGTTTTGGTTTCCATTGCCATTCTCAGGCCAACATTATCCCTATGATTAGGATCTGTGCCACGATATTTATATGAAAGAAAACCATCATCTGTGATTGCATCTTCATAAGGACCATTGAGAACAGTTGTTATTGATATTGGCATCAGGCTCAGTTGTCTGGGTTTCCATATTCCAGATGGCCCAACCAATGTAATTCGCTGGCCCTGGAATTCGAAACCAGTTTCTAGAATCTTTCTCGGGAGAACATCATTATGTATTTCGCACTGTGTTTTAATCCAGTTAAATGCAGATAATCGTATTTGTTCTTCCATTTTACGATTTATTTATGGTTTTTTTATCTTGCAGGTAACGGTTTGTGTATGGCTCGTTGCGGAAAATTAGCTATGATTTTCCGCCGTAACCGAAAGATAGCAAATTGCAATGAATTCCGATTAGGAATTCAGCCGCAATGAGCTATACACGTTGTTGTGCATAGTATTTTATTTGCGATACTTTTTAATTATTTCCATATCCGGATTGTCACTTCTTACTTTGAAATAATTATCACTAACTAATTCCATAATTGTTCTGGTAGCACCACCTTGAGACCAGCATTAAATAATGACCTTTATCCTCAGGATCAAGAAATAATCGACATTCACGTTCAATTTTATTAATCACTGGTTTATATTTGCTATATCCAATAATTAATTCTTTGAAATTAATTTTATACTTTTATCATTTCATTAAACAAATCTCCTAAATCTTTAAGGTTTTTCTTTCTTTCTGGAAAAGCAAAATCTAAAAATGCTTGAAGATTATCTAAATTAAATTCGGTCTCTGGATTAAACTCTTTTGATTCGTTTGCAGAATTAATTAGGGAAGATATGTTTTTATCGATTTGCAATTTTATTTCTTCAAATTGTTCATCTGACTCTTCTAATTTAGCACTGATTCTTGATAATTTTCTTCTAAATTCTTTAGGGATTTGCGATTTAGATTTATACGCGAGTTTATGTTCTATTTCAGCCCATGCATGCATTAAAACCGTTCTTACTTGTAATTCAGATTTAAGTTTCTCTAACCCTCTATAATTTGGTGTACTTAACCATTGTTCAGGAACTTGGACAATAAAATGCATTGATCTATAGCCAAATTGGTCAAATTCAAGATTATCTTCTTTATTCTCGTTTTCAAGTACTATTAATTCTTTTTTAACTATTTCCTTTATTTTTTCAACGTCACTTTGATAATAGCAAATTATTCTTAAACCACAAATATCCTCAATTTCTTCAAATGGATTTTCATAACTTTTGCGCTCTATTTTGCCTAAGAACGATTCAATGTTTTTTGTTCTATAATTTATTGATAAAAAAGGTATTTCATTTTCTTTTAATATTAACTCCAAAGCCTGAGTTAAATTCAAACCCAACTTTTCATACTTATTCAAATATTCATTATACTTCTCTGAAATTAATGATTTGTCTATTTTTTTTATCATCTGGTTATATTATGCACAACTTGTTATATAAAGAACAAAGTTCCAAAATAACAGCTAATATTACCCTGTTATCAGGAAGTTTAATTGATATATATTTCCGTTTGTAAGCGTTTGCAAATGGTCATATAAAGGTTAATCGTTCTAAAATTAGGAATTTACAACCATTAATGCAGATGGTATATCTTATTTATACGAAATCAAAATAATAAATAAGAGGCAGTCACCTATTCATGACTATTTTAAATATGGGTGAGCGGATAGAATTGATGATTCGTTTTTGTACCCATTCCGTACCAATAAAAACAAAACCCCTTTAAATAATTGATTTAAAGGGGTTTTGTTGTAGCGAGACCAGAGTTAGCTTCGCTGATTTTGCGAGTGGGGAGGCCATCATTAAAACCCAATAACCTCCGGTTATTTGTTTTTTCATTCAGCTCATTGCCCTCAAGCAAGCTTGGGGCTTGCGTCGAATGAAAAAACCCACCGCTCCCGCGGTGGGTTTTGCTGTAGCGAGACCGAGAATTGAACTCGGGACCTCCGGGTTATGAATCCGACGCTCTAACCAACTGAGCTACCTCGCCATATTTTTTAATAAATTAAGAACCTGAACACAGAATAATCAATCAACACTTACGTATCCGACGCTCCCCGCCCGAACGTGCCCTTCGGTACGGGCAGGTAACCAACTGAGCTACCTCGCCATATTTTTTAATAAATTAAGAACCTGAACACAGAATAATCAATCAACATTTACGTATCCGACGCTCCCCGCCCGAACGTGCCCTTCGGTACGGGCGGGTAACCAACTGAGCTACCTCGCCGCAATGAGGGTGCAAAAATAAAAAAAACAATTTCTCACCACCTATATTATCCTAAATATTTGATGTTTATCTTTGTTTTTACCCCATTTACTAAAAGCCTATCCCCTTCTTTTTCTTAAATTTGCATGCAATTCAACATCAGCGACCATGGCCGAAAATCTTATCCCGACGATATCACACTCAGCAAACCCATCCTCGAGCTGGTAACCGTTGCCAACGAGTATTGCTATTACCTCGACACCATTGAAAACAAATCGAAAACAGGCATCCTCGAATTTATGAACCGGATACTGCCACTGCTGTACCTGAAAGGTTCACTGATACCCGATATGGAAGTTGAAAACCCGGATGCCAACGAGCGATTTGTTACCCAGGAACAATGGGAAGAAGTTTTTAAGGCACTTCGCGAGAAATTTGGCAAGCAGGATGAATTCTGGATCATCGACCCATTGTACATCAACGATACGGAACCACTGAAAGCCAGCCTGGCGGAAAATCTGGCCGACATTTACCAGGATATGAAAGACCTGATCATGCTGTACCAGAAAAATACCTTTGATGCACGGCAAAATGCCATTTCCGATATCAAAGAATTATTTGGAACACACTGGGGATACAGCATTGGTAATATTTTTAACCGTGATGCATCATCTGCTGCACAGCGATGAGGCAGAACCGCCCAATTTGAAAAATCGCTGGACCTGTTTTAGCATGCAAATACCCACATGTAGGTATTTGAACATATCATTTATTCGCCTTTCTTTGCTTCGCAAAGAAAAATTAATAAAGGAGTTCCCACCATGACATTAGCCGACCTTAAAACAGGCGAAAAAGCCGTCATTACCAAGGTAAGAGGCAGGGGTGCATTTCGAAAAAGGATCATCGAAATGGGCTTTGTGGTGGGCAAACAGGTGATCGTTGTGAAAAATGCACCACTCAAGGATCCTGATCGAATATAATATCCTCGGGTATGAAGTGTCGCTGCGGAAAAGTGAAGCCGGCCTGATCGAAGTCTCCATGAACGGCAATGGCGGTGTACGTAATGATTTCAATGGTGTATTACAAATTGAGCAATCACTGAACCTGGCGCCGGTAAAAAAAAGCAAAGTGATCAATGTGGCTTTGGTAGGAAACCCGAACAGCGGCAAAACCACCCTGTTCAACCTCAGCTCACACTCCAAAGAAAAAGTAGGCAATTATGGCGGTATCACCGTTGATGCCAAAAAAGCGAAATTTAAACATAAGGGCTATACCTTTAACCTGGTGGACCTGCCCGGCACTTATTCCATCACCAGCTACACACCGGAAGAATTGTATGTGCGCGACCATCTTATCAATGAACTCCCTGATGTGATTTTGAATGTGGTGGATGCGTCCAACCTGGAAAGAAACTTATACCTCACCACCCAGCTTATCGACCTCGACAGGAAGATCGTGATCGCACTGAATATGTGGGATGAGTTCGAGGAGAAAGGCGATGTTTTTGATTATAAGGCACTGGGGAAAATGATCGGTATACCGATGGTGCCGACCGTAAGTTCCAAAAACCAGGGAATCCATGAATTATTTGATAAAATAATTGATGTGTATGAAGACCAGGACCCAACCGTAAGGCATATTCATATCAACTATGGTTTTCGTATTGAGAAGTCGATCAGGGTACTGCAGGAATTGATCAGCAAGGAAGGAAACGAAAAGACTGACCAGCAAAGTAGCCCCGCGATACATTGCATTGAAATTAATGGAACAGGACCAGGAAGAATTGAAAAGAATTTCAAAATGCCAGAATGCAGCGGAAATAATCAAAGTAGCTGAAGAAGAAGCGCTGGATATTGAAAAATTCAGAAAAGAATCGGTGGAAACCGTGATCACCGATTCAAAGTATGGATTTATCGAAGGGGCGCTTAAAGAAACGCTCAAACCCGATGAAGAAAAAAGCAAAATAACACGAAGTCGCCTTATTGACAATATTCTTACGAATAAATTCCTGAGCTATCCGATTTTCTTATTAGCTATCTGGATCACTTTTCAGGCTACTTTCATTATTGGCGATTATCCCATGCAATGGATCGAGCAACTGGTTAGCTGGTCGGGTGCATCACTCACTAAATTATTGCCCGACAATATGCTGAGAGATTTACTCGTTGATGGCATTTTAGGAGGTGTTGGTGGGGTGATCGTTTTTCTGCCGAATATATTGATCCTGTTTTTCTTCATCACCCTGATGGAAGCCAGTGGTTATATGGCCCGGATTGCTTTTATTGTGGATAAGCTGATGCATAAAGTGGGGCTGCATGGCAAATCATTTATACCCATGCTGATGGGTTTTGGCTGCAATGTGCCGGCCATCATGGCGACCCGCACCATCGAAAATAAAAACGACCGGCTGGTGACCATGCTTATTTTACCATTCATGTCGTGCAGCGCCAGGTACCCGGTTTATATCCTGCTGATCAGCGCTTTTTTTACGGAATTCACGCGGTACTATTTTATTTGCGATTTACCTGGCCGGAATCATGCTGGCAGGCGCTGTTGCCTGGGTACTTAAAAAGACCATTTTCAAAGTAGAGACCATTCCGTTCGTGATGGAACTCCCTCCCTACCGGGTTCCGACAGCCAGGTCAGTACTGAAGCAAACCTGGTTTAAAGGGGAGCAATATTTACGGAAAATGGGTACCATCATTTTGGTGGCATCCATCATTATCTGGGCATTGAGTTATTTCCCTCGCGGAGAAAAAATTCGACATCCTTGCTGACCAGAAAATTGCACAAACTGAGCAAAGCTTTACGTCAGAGATGAACAAATTAAGCTTGCAGGAAGAAGAAATTGCAGCGCTGGAACTACAGAAAGCAGCTACCATCCAGGAAATCAACATGGAACGCCAGCAACTGAAACAGGAACACTCATTTATAGGTCAATTGGGAAAATTCATTGAACCCATTATCAACCACTGGGTTTCGACTGGAAGATGGGTGTCAGCCTGATTGCCGGCTCTGCTGCCAAAGAAATTGTGATCAGCACCATGGGTGTATTGTATCAGTCTGATCCTGCTTTGGACGAAAATATCAACCTGATCGACAAGATCAAAGAGCAGAAATATACGGAAAGCCCAAGGGCCGGAAAACATGTTTTTACGCCATTGGTTGCTATGTCATTCATGTTATTTATTCTTATTTATTTCCCCTGTATTGCAGTGGTTGCGGCCATTAAAAATGAATCGGGAAAATGGAAATGGTCTGTTTTCCTTACGGTGTATACTACAGTGCTGGCATGGATTGTTTCTTTTTGACCTACCAGGGAGGTACATTGCTCGGATTTTGATCCTATCGTTTCAGTCGATTTAATCCGTCAATGGCCAGCGGATAATTGGTGTGCAATTCAAGCGCCTGCCTGTATTTACTTGCAGCTTCTTCATTCATCCCTTGTGCCTCATAGGTTCTCCCCAAATTATATACAGCTTCTACATAGGAAGGATCAATATGCAGCGCTTGCTGAAAAGCATTTGAAGCAGCATCAAGATCTTCATATTCCACCAACAGAATATAGCCCTTGTTATAACAAGCCTGTTTGTTCATGGGATAGCTGCCAATCACATTGTCGTAATACATCAAAGCCGTTTCGTATACGCCCAACTCCTGGTAAAATCTGGCCATGCTGAATAATGCAAATTCATCATTGGGTTTGGCTCGCAGGGCAGCATCAAAATAATCAAAGGCTACTGTGTCTTTTAATTGCTGGTAAATGGATCCAAGCTGAATCAATGCGCGGTAATTGGAAGTATCCATATTTGATGCTATCCGCAGGTGGGTGACCGCATTGCTGGTATCGCCTTCTTCTAAATATGCGATGCCTTTTAAAAAAAATGCCTGTTCGTTATCCTGATTGATGGAAAGGGCCAAATCGGCACTTTTTTTTGCCATCGAATAATTTTTAATGATCAGGTATGTCTCTGCTAATTTGATATATGCCTGCTCGTTGTTGGGATCAAGTTCGGCCGCTTTGCGCAGGGCGGAAACTGCACTTTCAATATTTCCCAGTACGAAATACAGGTCAGATAGCAACAGGAAATTTTCTGGTGCTTTGGGTTCCATTTCCAGGGCCATATTTACATCTCTGAAGGCAGGGTCCACTTTTCCAGTTTCCAGGTTCAAATACGCACGTTTCAGAAATAATTTATAGTCTGTTGAATCCTTTGAAATCAGATTCGTCATAATATCAATGGAATCGGCAGAAGTGATGTACTTTTCTTCTTTATCGGATGAACCATTTTTTTGCTGTTGTTCACAACTGCTGAAGGCTATGATCAGCATGCCTAAAAGAATTAAAAATCGCATATTGATAAAGAAATTAAGACAGATTGATAAAAATTAGCCTGCATTCAATGCATCCATAATTTTGGCTTCCAGCTCATCCACCAAATCAGGATTATCCATTAAAAGACCTTTTACAGCATCCCTGCCCTGCCCGAGTTTTGTATCGCCATAACTGAACCAGGAGCCACTTTTATTGATGATGTTAAAATCAACCCCCAGGTCGATGATCTCACCTACCTTAGAAATGCCTTCACCATAAATAATATCAAATTCGGCCTTGCGGAAAGGTGGCGCCACTTTGTTTTTTACGACTTTCACACGTGTCCGGTTACCGGTCACATTTTCAGTATCTTTTATCTGGCTGATCCTGCGAATATCCAGTCGGACAGAGGCGTAAAATTTTAATGCATTTCCACCGGTTGTGGTTTCAGGGTTGCCAAACATAACACCAATTTTTTCCCTCAACTGGTTGATAAAAATACAAATGGTACCTGTTTTGCTGATATTGGCTGTGAGTTTTCTCAATGCCTGCGACATCAAACGTGCCTGGAGGCCCATTTTAGAATCACCCATCTCTCCTTCAATTTCACTTCTGGGAGTTAATGCTGCCACTGAATCTATCACTACCACGTCAATAGCAGCAGACCGGATCAGGCTATCAGTTATTTCAAGTGCCTGCTCACCGTTATCAGGTTGTGAGATCAGTAAATTTTGAATGTCAACGCCCAGTTTACCGGCATAAAACCTGTCGAAAGCATGCTCCGCATCAATAAAAGCAGCAATTCCACCTGCCTTTTGTGCTTCGGCAACTATATGCAGGGCCAGGGTAGTTTTTCCTGATGATTCGGGGCCGTATATCTCCACTACCCTTCCTCTTGGAATGCCACCTACACCCAATGCATAATTCAGCCCGATCGAACCGGTTGAAACTGCTTCCACTTTATCAATCGCGTCATCACCAAGTTTCATGATCGTACCCTTACCATAGGATTTTTCAATCTTACCGAGGGTTGCTTCCAATGCTTTTAATTTTTGTTCTTTGATTTTGTCGTTGTTCTCTTTTGCTTTATCGCTGGTCATATTCGTTATTATTATATCGTTTCTAAAATCTGGTTGCTATGATCTTTCGTTTTTACTTTCGAAAATACTTGCTGAATAATTCCCTTTTCATCAATTACAAATGTAGTTCTGAGCAATCCTTCATATTCACGTCCATAAAGCTTTTTTGGGCCCCATGCACCGTAAGCCTTAATGACGGTTTTTTCTTCATCGGCTATAAGTGGAAAAGGAAGTTGATACTTTTCAATAAATTTCTGATGTGATTTCTGACTGTCGGGGCTAACACCTACCACCTGGTATCCTTTAGAAAGCCACATTTCGTAATTATCTCTGAGGTCGCAGGCTTCTGAAGTACAGCCAGGTGTATTATCTTTCGGGTAAAAATACAGGATCAGTTTTTTCCCTTTAAAATCAATTAACTGTATTTTTTTTCCGTCCTGGTCCAGTCCTGAAAATTCAGGCGCAGTATCTCCTTTTTCCAATTTCTTCATTGTTTTCGCTTTGCACAAAGATAGCTTTATTTATCTTTTTATCGTTTCTCTTACAATCGAAAAATCATATTTTTTAAGATAATTAATAACAGTAATGGCGATCGGTTTTCTTTGAAGAATTAAATCAATAAAAGCATCAATTTCAATCTTTTTTCTTTGCGTAGAATCTGCAGATTTCCTTTAAACCACACTCCTCACATTTGGGTTTCCGTGCAATGCAAACATACCTGCCATGAAGTATCAGCCAGTGATGCGCCAGCGGTATCAATTCTTCAGGAATATGTTTCACCAATTCCTTTTCTGTTTGTAATGGGTTTTTGGAACGGGTGGTAAGTCCTAACCTTTCAGAAACCCTGAACACATGTGTATCAACTGCCATGGCAGGTTTATTATACACTACAGAAGCGATTACATTGGCTGTTTTCCTGCCAACACCAGGAAGCTTTTGCATATCCTCAATGTCGCTGGGTACAACTCCGTCAAAGTCCTTAAGAAGCATTTTTGCCATGCCTGATAAATGTTTGGCTTTGTTATTCGGGTATGAACAGCTTTTTATCAATTCAAATATCAACTCAACATCTGCTGCTGCCAGTGATTCAACTGTGGGAAACTGCCTGAAAAAATCCTGGGTAATGATATTCACACGTTTATCGGTACATTGTGCCGACAGGATGACTGCAACGATCAATTCGTAGGGAGAACGGTAGCTTAGCTCCGTTTCTGCGACAGGCATGTGCGTTTTAAAGTATTCAATTACCTGCTTGTATCTTTCTTTTTTTGTCACTGTTTTTGTAATAAGGCTACAAGATAAAAAAAACCGCCATTGATTTAATAGCGGTTTGTTCTTTTTAACTAATCAATGGATTAGTTCAGAAGGATATTCATGCTTCCCAGGCTATCTGTTTTTATCACTTTAAGTGCTGCAGCATATCCAAAAATAAAATTCATGGTCAGTTTTGATGGCCGTAATTTTGATGGTTTGATTTGGCTGCTGATTTTTTGATCTTTGGGAAGATCCTTCGATTCTTCAGGCGTAAAATATTTGATCATAGATACGGTTTAATTGAACATATTTTATTCAATAACGAGCTTATGATAAATATATTATTTACTGCTTCATTTTTTTAAAATAAATACCAGAAATCAGGAACCTAAATAGCCAGAAATTAGTTTGTCAGCACAATACTGCGCTCTTCAATAAGCTTTCTCAGGTTGATTAAAGCGTAACGCATCCGGCCCAATGCCGTATTGATACTTACTTCTGTTTGCTCGGCAATATCTTTAAAACTCAGGCCTGCATAACAGCGAAGAACAATGACTTCTTTTTGCTCATCGGGCAGATATTGTAACAATTTTTTTACGTCAGAATGAATCTGGTTGGTAACCAGCTGCTCTTCAATTGATGGGTCTGTCAACCTGATGGTGTCAAATACATCATAGTCATTATTCTGACTTTCCACAAAATTGATCTTTTTTGATTTTCGGAAATGGTCGATCACCAGGTTGTGCGCAATTCGCATCACCCACTGTATAAATTTACCTTCATCCCTGTAATTACCCAGTTTAAGGGTATTAATCACTTTCACGTATGTGTCCTGGAACACATCATCAGCCAGTTGCTTATCTTTTACCAAAAGAAAAATATACGAATACAGACGATTCTGATGTCGTTTAATAAGAATTTGGAGACTGGAGTGATTACCGCTCAGATAGCTTCTGATCAGTTCTTTCTCATCGGTTGTTTCTAAACTCATGTTACCTATTTTGTGTAAATGTTACAAAAAGGGTAAATGTTTAATCGATAATCTTCCTCCTATTGGTTAGTTATTAATGCGAATGCTTATTGCAAATATATATATAAAAACTAAAAACGCAAATATTATTTTAATTTTGTGCTCCAATCAGTTTTCAGCATGTATACGGACATCCATAAAATTAGTTCCAAAGACTTCATAGTCGTCATTAACAGCCGGGTGAACAATTTAAAGAACCTGAGTGTCGCGCTACCACGTAATAAACTGATTGTAATCACCGGTTTGTCGGGTTCAGGAAAATCATCACTTGCGTTCGACACTTTGTACGCAGATGGCCAGCGGAGATATGTGGAAAGCCTGAGTTCGTATGCACGCCAATTCCTGGGGCGGATGGATAAACCCGATGTGGATGCCATCAAAGGTATATCGCCTGCCATTGCCATCGAACAAAAAGTTAAAACCCGTAATCCCCGCTCCACTGTTGGAACATCCACTGAAGTATATGAATATATTAAGCTGCTTTTTGCAAGGATCGGCATTACCTTTTCGCCCATTTCCGGGAAAGAAGTAAAAAGACATACAGTGACTGATGTGGTTGAATTTTTTGAATCGTTGCCTGATCAAACCAGCGCACTGATCTATGCACCCCTCATTTTAAATGGTGACCGAACGCTGGAACAACAGCTTACCATTCTGATGCAACAGGGATTTAGCCGGATGATCTTTAAACAATGAGATTGTTAAAATTGAAGAAGTTATTCAGCAGATCAATGAGAAAACTAAGGCAGACAACACCTTTCTGGTGATCGACAGGATAAAACTGGACAAAGAGGACCATGACCTGCCTGCCCGGATCGCTGACTCAGTGCAAACGGCTTTTTATGAAGGTGAAGGCTCCTGCCTCGTTGATTACGAGCAAAAACAAAAAACCAAAACTGCTACTTTCAGCAACAAATTTGAGTTGGATGGCATCACCTTTGAAGAACCCAGCGTGAACATGTTCACCTTTAATAATCCTTATGGGGCATGTAAAGCCTGCGAAGGGTTCGGCAGCATTATTGGCATTGATGAAGACCTGGTGATCCCCAACAAAAGCCTATCAGTATACGATGATTGTGTGGCCTGCTGGAAAGGTGAAAAAATGCGGGAATGGAAAGATGCCATGCTGGCAGTTGCCTACAAATTCGATTTTCCGGTTCATAAACCTTATTATAAGCTAAGTGAAGAAGAGAAAGAAACCCTTTGGAGTGGGAATGATTATTTTAAAGGGATTCATGAATTTTTCCAGTATGTTGAAGAGCAAACTTATAAAATTCAATACCGGGTGATGCTCTCGCGATATCGCGGTAAAACCAAATGCCCCGATTGTAAAGGAACACGACTACGTAAGGATACCAATTATGTAAAAGTTGGAGGCAAAACCATTTCAGAAATCGTGCAAATGCAATTGCAGGACGCTTACCGCTTTTTTAATGAATTGAAATTAAATGAGCACGATCAAAAAGTTTCAAAGCGACTGCTGATCGAAATCAACAACAGGCTTAAATTCCTGAATGATGTAGGCCTGGGTTATCTGAACATGAACCGTTTATCGAATTCACTCTCAGGAGGAGAGTCGCAACGCATTAATCTGGCCACATCCCTCGGTAGCAGCCTGGTCGGTTCCATGTACATCCTCGATGAGCCAAGTATTGGCCTCCATCCCAGGGACACAGACCGTTTGATTGGGGTATTAAAGAATCTTCGTGACCTTGGAAATACAGTAATCGTTGTTGAACATGAAGAAGAAATTATCAGGCAGGCAGATGAAATTATTGATATCGGTCCTGATGCCGGTGAACACGGCGGAGAGTTGGTTTTCCAGGGAAACTTCGCTGAATTGAAAGAAAATAATGAGAGTTATACAGCCCTGTATCTGACTGATCGTAAGAAAATTTCTGTTCCGGCCAGAAGAAGAAAGTGGAAGGATTACATTGAAGTGAAAGGCGCCATCGAAAATAACCTTAAAGGTATCGACGTAAAATTTCCTTTAAATATTTTGACCGTTATTACCGGTGTTAGCGGCTCAGGAAAATCAACACTGGTAAGGGATATTTTATACCCGGCCCTAAAAAAGGAATTTGGTGGTATCATCGATAAAAGTGGTAAGTTCGGTATGCTGGAAGGCGAAATAAACCGCATTGGAGAGATTGAATATATCGATCAAAATCCCATCGGGCGGTCCTCCCGTTCAAATCCGGCAACTTATCTAAAGGCCTATGATGATATCCGTCAGCTTTATGCACAGCCAATCATTGGCCAAATTAAGAGGCTATAAGGCCGGGAATTTTTCATTTAATATACCGGGCGGCCGATGTGAGCAATGTGAAGGTGAAGGCCTGATTAAAGTGGAAATGCAGTTTATGGCTGATATTCATTTAACATGCGATGTTTGCCACGGAAAACGGTTTAAAGAAGACCTGCTTGAAGTAAAATACCGGGATCAATCCATAACGGATATCTTAGAAATGACGGTTACACAAGCTATTGAATTTTTCCAGTTCAGCAAAGAAACAAACCTCATCAGAAAAGAAAATTGTCGAAAAGATCAAGCCGCTTGCAAGAAGTCGGGCTTGGTTACCTGCGGCTTGGCCAACCTTCCAATACCTTAAGTGGCGGTGAAGCGCAACGTATCAAACTGGCCTTTTTTCTGTCAAAAGGAACCAATGGGACACCTACCCTATTCATATTTGATGAGCCTACCACGGGACTTCATATACACGATATCAGTAAGCTCTTGAAGTCATTTAATGCTTTGATTGAAATCGGGCATACTATTATCGTGATTGAGCACAATGCAGAGATCATTAAATCGGCTGACTGGCTGATTGACCTGGGACCTGAGGGCGGTGATGCCGGTGGTCACATCGTTTTTGAAGGTGTTCCTGAAGACCTTGTCAAATGTAAAAACTCGTATACCGGCAAATATCTGCTGAAGAAGCTTGATTAAATAAATATTCATTACAGGCATTCAAAATACCAGGCTGTTTGGTACAGGGTTTTGAAATTCCTGATACGGTTTTTTACTTTCTGTTTCTTTTTTCAAAATTTCCAGGCTTTCCGTTTCTTTTACGATCATTTCTCTCAGTTTCAACCGTTACTGTATCCTTTTGTACAATTTCCGTTTTTTTAAAAGAATTAATGGTTTCCTCTTCCAATAGATCAAATGCCCAGGTGCCCGAATTATCAGGTGGCACCAAATATACTTCGTCACCTACCTGTAAGCCGGCCAGGATCATAATATCGGTTTCGTTGCTTTTCCCTGTTATTACTTGCTTTCGCATCCGATTGGTGTAAACAAAGGTGATCGAATCATTGGCATTCATACATTCAATGGGTAAGTAGAGCGCACTATCAATTATTTCTGTGATAATCCTGTTCTTGGTGGTCATAGATGGTCGTAAAATAGAATCGAATTCGTTTATGTAGATCATCACCTCAAATACCTTCGCATTTGAATTTTGCATTTGCTCTCCCATATTGGCTACTTCGTGAACCTCGCCGGTAAAAAGTTTGCCGGGAAATGCATCTACTTCAATTTCGGCTTTCTGCCCTGCTGCTACTTTGCTGATATCAATCTCATTTACATAAGTACGGCTGTTCATAGCAGAAAGGTTGGGCAAAGTGGCTACTACGTTGTCCCAGGCACTGATCTGTGAACCTACTCCCTGCTTTTTGCCATCCCAACCTCTTTTATAATTCAGCATTCCTGATTTTGGCGCTCTCACCACAAAATCTTCTTTCAGTTGATTGTATTCATTCAGTCTGCGCTGAGCTTTGGTAAGGTCAGCCTCTACTTCTCTCATATCGGCATTTGCTTTCTGATATTTAAGCGTGTAATTTTCCAACGCCTGGTTATAGGTCCTTTCAGTTTTCTCCAGGTCAATTTTCACCTGCCTTTGGGTGGCAGGGGGTTCGTAAATCGATTGGTCGACAATGATCTTTTTTTCTTCAACTGAATACCTCAGGTTTACTAATTCATCACGGGCATTACGTAAGGTCATGGTTGTATCCAGCTGACTTTTAACATATTGCGTTTGCAATTGTTCTACTTCTAGTTCCTGGTCCTTTATTTTATTTTCGAGGTCGCTCCTGTCCAGGGTAGCAATCCACTGACCCGAATCGACAACTGTTCCATCGGGGATGATATCTTCAATACGGTACTGAAAAATTCGGGCATTGCGCAAGCGCATAGGATTTGGCCCTAAAATATCTTCGCTGCTTCGGGCTTCAAGTTCTCCTGTTGTGGTAACATCTATTATAAACTTTCCGCTACTCACCTCAACTGAAATGGTTTGATTCACTGATTCATCAGGTGATGAAAAATACCAGACCAACACAATGAAAACGATGATTGAAATGATAATAATAACAATATTTTTCCGCTTCATATGCCTGCAATTTGAAGATGTAAAAATAGCGAAACTATCTGAATGAAATGGTTTTTTAAATTTTGGAATTTATGCTTTTATAGTCTTTTAACAGCCTTTTACCAGCTCATTTTAAATCGTGCTTTTACGATCTATAAAAACTTATTGATAATATCATCCTCACTTACCCTTTCGGCTTCAGCTTTGTAATTTCTCACGATCCGGTGGCGTAAAACAGGCAATGCCACTGCTTTCACATCTTCGATATCGGGAGAATATTTGCCCGAAATGGCCGCGTGGGTTTTGGCGCCCACGATCAGGAATTGCGAAGCCCTAGGTCCGGCGCCCCAATTTAAGTACATATTTGCCCATTCGTGTGCCTCAGGTGTATTAGGTCGGGTTTTTGAAACCAGCTTTACTGCATATTCCAACACATTATCAGCTACGGGAATCTTACGCAGCAGTTGCTGGAAAAACAAAATACTCTCAGCATCCAACACCTCTTGAAGCGCCACATCCTGACCCACTGTTGTTCGCTTAACCACATCCATTTCCTCGTCAAATGATGGATAATCCAAAATGAGGTTGAACATAAAACGGTCAAGCTGGGCTTCGGGTAACGGATAAGTTCCTTCCTGTTCAATTGGATTTTGAGTAGCCAACACAAAGAAAGGTTTCCCTAACTGATAAGATATGCCTGCCACAGTTACCGCTTTTTCCTGCATGGATTCGAGCAATGCCGATTGTGTTTTTGGTGGTGTCCTGTTAATTTCATCTGCCAGGATGATATTCGCAAAAACAGGGCCTTTGATAAATTTGAATTTCCTGTTTTCGTCAAGTATTTCAGTTCCAATAATATCGGAAGGCATCAGGTCGGGCGTAAATTGAATTCGGTTGAAGGATAGACCGAGTACCTGGCCAATGGTATTGATCAGCAATGTTTTTGCAAGTCCTGGAACACCTACCAGCAACACATGCCCCTGGCTGAAAATGGATATAAGTGTATTTTTAATGATTTCATCCTGACCAACGATCACTTTTGCAATTTCACTTTTTAAGGCTATATATTTTTCAACAAAAGCATCAACAGCTTCTACATCAGATGTATATTTCATTCAATCGATTTTTATTGGTTCATTAATAGGAACTTTACCTCGCGTTCCATTCGTTTGAAAAAGTGCAATCTTTATAACGATCAATAATTCTGATATAGGTTTTTCTGGCCTTATCGTTAATCCATTTATCAATTACCTTTTGCTTTTTATCCATTAGGGCCCACTCCTGAATTTTGGTATAATCTTTCTCTAAACTGGCCCTGTGCGGCTCTGTTTTTTCTTTAAGCAATAGTATTCGATATGCATCCTTTTGATCATCTGTTTTCATAGGAACCGGATTCGAAATCTCGCCCACTTCCATTTTCTCAATTGTAAATGATACCTGGGCATCCAGTTGTTCCGCTTCAAAAGTGGTACTTCCTGTATAAGGATTAATAAGTAGCCCATCGCTGTTCTTATTGTCAGCATCAGAAAACAACTTAACAGCTTCTTCAAAATCAATTGAATCGGTTCTGATAAGGTTTGCAATCGAATCCAATTCTTGCCTGGCTTCCATCAGGTCGCCGGGTGCAACTTGCGGTACCAGCAATATGTGTCGGACGTTTATATAATCACCTTTTCTTTCAATCATTTGAATAATATGATATCCGGCCTCGGTTTCAACAACATTAGACACTTCTCCATCTTTTAATTTGTATGCTACAGCTTCAAATTCAGGGTATAATTGACCCCTCCCATAGAAACCAAGTTCACCACCTTTTTTGGCTGTACCCGGGTCCTGTGAATACAATATAGCCATTGTAGAAAAACTTTCTCCTTGCAGAATTCTTTTTCGTAATTCGAGAAGTTGTTCTTTAACACGTATTCGTTCTTCAACGTTAATCGGTGGGTTTTTAACTATCTCGGCAATAACAAATTCAGTTTTTATCAGGGGTAAGCTATCATTTGGTATTGAACGAAAATAGCTCCTTATTTCGGATGGCGTTACAGTTACCCCTTCAATTATACTATTTTGGACCTGCTGGGTAACCAACTGGTCTTTAACAATATCATACAACTCCTGTTTGATTTGCACCAGTGTTTTGTTATAATACTCTTCCATTTTTTCCTGCGATCCGAACTGGTTGATAAATATCCCCAGCCTTCTGCTAAGTTCAGCTTCAACCTGTATATCGCTTACTTCAATACTATCAACTTCTGCTTCTGAAGCCATTAGTTTTTGGTAAAGAACGTCTTCAAGTATGGCACATCTTACTTCTTTAGCATCTCCACTGATACCTCCTTGCATTCGGTAACTTAAATATTGGGTTTCAATATCGGATTCAAGAACTATATTTTTCCCAACCACTGCTACAACCTGGTCGACAACATACTCTTCCTGGGCAGCCGCTGTTAATACAAATAATAACGCAATAGGTAAGCTGAAGCGATTCAGGGTTTTTACAATTGCAGGCATATATTGATTTATATTTTTGAATAGATTAATCATTGTAGTATATTTCAAATTCATTATTTAAAATGGCATTTTCGTAAATATTATCTCTTAGTTTTTTTACCAGACGCATTTTCCGTTTATTAACAATGATATTTCTAATGTGATTGTATTCAATGTCTATTGGAGAAGTATCATCTTTTATCTTGTACTCAATCAATTTGATAAGGTAGAAGTTATCTCCTTCCGTTACTTTAACGAAATTATTTTCCGTTTTAAATATTTCTGGATTAACTATTTTTACAGGCACATTTTCTTCAATCCAATTAAACCTGACCCAGTTTGCCGTATCCAAATAGAAGGAGTTTGCATACTCCTTACATAAATTTTCGATGCTATCCAGCATAAATGAATCGGGTAATTGTAATGCTTTATTAAATTTTCTTTCAATTTTTGAATCTGCATCAATGACAACATACATGAGCTTTGCAATATTTTCCGTTAATGAAAAATCGGAAGCATGATCAAGATAATATGATTCAATTTCAATATCAGAAACAACCGTATCCAGGTTCTGCTTTATCCATTCACTTTCATATTTAAAAATAATGAGTGAGTTTTTATAATCACTAAGTTGTTGATCAAAATCTAATTGCTGTTTGTTCAAATTATTCTCAGCTTGCTGTATCATTAGCGATGTTTTTACCCAATTACGAACAAAGTTCTTTACCAGTAAAATACTATCTACCGATGAGGTTCCGTCAGGAACAAGCCCTTTTAATTCAGAATCGAATAAATATTCATTGTTTACACGTGCAAGTATATTTCCTTCTTTGTTGGCCATTGGTCGTTTGCACGATTCCAATATAAGAAATACCAATAATAATGAGACGAATGTGATCGATTTATGCAAGTACGTATGTTTTAGTTCATTTGTTGACTCAGCACTTTTTGTAAAACTTCCTGATTAATTGCTACCGGGAACTTTTCTTTTAATTCCTGGATCCATGCTTTTTCGAGATAGGATTGATAGTCAGCCGTAGCAAGCCCCCTGGACTCGTCAAGCGACTTTTGTTCAGGACCGCGTACATCTCGGATTTTAACAAATACAACCAGGTTTTCAACATCGGAGTTAATTTGGTCAGAAAGACCCTTTTCCCATTGTACCTGATCTACATATTTATTATCTCCTTTTTCAAAGTAACCAGGTTTTATTTTTACCTTTTTCTGAATAGAATCTTTTTCGAGAGCAAATGCAATATCACCATCGTTATCATTCATTTCAATAATTTTCCGAATCTGTTCTAAATTCTCATCATCCCTGATTTCGTAAACGGTGGCATCCACCCTTTCCTCCCATATATAATCATTATTATGCAGATTGAAATAATTTTCCAGTCCGGTCGTATCAATTACGGCTTTTGACCATACTTTGTCATCGGTTAAATTAAATAACAAAATACCATCGTGATATTCCTTCATTAAGTCTTTAAACTCAGGGTAATTGTCTTCCAGATGCTGGTCTTCGTAGGTAATACACATTTCATTTTCAAAACCATTAAACATTCTATTTAAATAAATATTCAAATTCATAGTTTCCCGAATAGTTTGCTTGCTTTCGACATATCTAGCAAACTCAAACTGCGAATATTTAGTGTTGCCGATTTTCAAAATTGGATCAGTGAGAGTTACAAGGCTGTCAGCTGAAAAATTAGCCTGAAAAACTGTTGTATCAATATACTGGAAGATTTCCTCTTTTGCTTTTTCATAAACTTTCAAACCATTTTCACTCTTAATTTTCTGAATGACCGCCTCCTCGCTTTTTTGTGCTCTTTGGTCTTTAGCAATCTTTTCCTTTAGTTGTGGCGTTTCTTCTTCAAATGTACCAGGTGTATCACGGCTTATTAGTTTGATAATGTGAAAACCATACATGGTTTTCACAGGTTCTGATACTTGATCAGGTTTCAACTCGTTAACAGCTTCAACAAATTCAGGTACTACCCGGTTACATGTAAATTTTGATAGTTTTCCACCATTTCTTGCCGAACCCTTATCTTCAGAATATTGCACGACAGCATCTTCAAACTTCATTCCTTCTTTTATTTTTGCTGATATATTATTGATTTTTTCAGCTTTACGTGCTGAATCTTCCGGGCTGGCATCAGGCCTGACAGCAACAAAAATATGAGCTACCTGTACTACCCCCATAGCATCTTGTATATCATTAATTTTCAGAAGATGATAGCCAAATTTGGTACGAACCGGATTTGATACTTCACCTAATTCAGTAGAATAAGCAGCAGTTTCGAATGGGTAAACCATGTTAAAAACGGTAAAATAGCCAAGGTCACCTTTATTGCCGGGCCTGAATCCTTGCTGATCAGGGATTGCCTCACGGTCTCTAGCCGACGGATCTTCAGAGAATTCAACAGCTGCTTCAGAAAAATCCATACCGCTGGTTATTTTATCTTTTGCTTCAATGATTTTATTATATGCTATTAAAGTATCTTCAGCACTCGCATTTTCATCAACCATAACAAGAATGTGACTGGCGCGAATATCTTTTAGCATTCTGTTGTAAGCCTCCTCCAGTAATTCTTCATTTACATTTTCATCAACAAAATATGGTTTTGCCAATTGATCCCGATAACTATTCAACTCCTTTTGAAAAACTTTAGATGTATCCATTTTCAATTCTTCAGCCTCTTTTACTTTCAGCTTAAAATTGATAAACAAATCCAAATATTCTTCAATTGTACTTGTTTCATAAGCACCTGTTTGCATGTTGTTTTTATTATACACTTTCATAAACTCCCCAACGGTAACCTTTTCATCACCTATGGTAACCAAAGTTTTGTTATCGAGTGAAAACTGAGCTTTGATTGTCCCACTGAACAATAAAATCAACATGACTAAACCAAATAAATTCTTCATTTTTAACATCTTCATAATTAATTTATTCTATTTTTTTCGACTATAATTTGGTGCCTCCCTGGTAATGGTAATATCATGGGGGTGGCTTTCTGCAGCACCTGCGGCAGTAATTTTAATAAAGCTTGCGTTTTGCAAGTCGGCAATTGTTTTTGAACCTGTATATCCCATCCCAGATCGTAATCCTCCTACCATTTGAACTACTACTTCGCTCAGCGATCCTTTATAAGGCACACGTCCAACTATTCCTTCGGGTACCAATTTTTTAATATCATCTTCAGCATCCTGAAAATAGCGGTCTTTTGATCCGTCATTCATCGCTTCAACTGATCCCATACCGCGATAGGTTTTAAATTTTCTTCCATCGTAAATAATCGTTTCGCCGGGCGATTCATCAACACCGGCAAAAAGAGATCCTGCCATTATAGTATCAGCACCTGCGGCGATTGCTTTAACGATATCTCCGGTGTACCTAATGCCACCGTCAGCAATAACAGGTGTTCCTGATCCTTTGACTGCCTGTGAAACATCATAAATAGCTGATAATTGCGGAACTCCAACACCAGCAATAACACGTGTGGTACAAATTGATCCTGGTCCGATACCAACTTTGATAGCATCAGCACCAACTGCTAATAAGTCCATAGCTGCTTCAGCTGTCGCAATATTTCCGACAATAAGATCAACCTTCGGATATTTACTTTTTACGATTTTAGCAGTATCAAGTACACCTTGTGAATGACCATGTGCTGTATCAATAACAATAGCATCAACTCCTGCATTTACCAATGCTTCCACCCTTTCCAATGTATCTGACGCAATTCCAACTGCAGCAGCAACTCTTAACCTGCCTTTTTCGTCTTTACAGCTATTGGGATGCGTGGCTATTTTTAATATGTCCTTATAAGTGATAAGTCCGACCAATTTAAAGTCTTTATCAACTACCGGTAATTTCTCAATTCTGTGTTCCTGAAGAATATCAGCTGCCTTTTCAAAGTTTGTAAATTCAGTAGTGGTTATCAGGTTATCCCTGGTCATGGCTTGTTGCACCTTTTTATTGTGATCTCTTTCAAAACGCAAATCGCGATTCGTCACAATACCCACCAACTTGTTTGTATCATCAACCACAGGAATTCCACCAATGCTATATTCTTTCATTATATTTAAGGCGTCCTGTACGGTAGCTTCAACGCTTAATGTTATCGGGTCAATGATCATACCATTTTCGGCACGCTTCACTTTCCTCACTTCATTTGCCTGATGCTCAATCGACATATTTTTATGCATTACACCTATACCACCTTCTTGTGCCATGGCAATAGCCATCTTCGATTCGGTAACCGTATCCATAGCAGCTGAGATAATCGGAATTTTTAGTGTAATATTTCTAGATAAGCGTGTTGACAAATCTGTTTCTCGCGGAAGCACTTTCGAATGCGCAGGAACTAATAATACATCATCATAAGTTAAGCCTTCACCTTTAAATTTTTCACTATCAAAGGACATGATCAGAATGTTTTAAAATTGGGCAAAAGTACCAAATTTATTGATACCCTTTCAAGCATCAGACCCAACGGAATTGACTTATTTAACATCCTTTAATAAATTACAGTAACGGTTCCCTGCTGATTAAAAGAATCACCATATACGTCGAGGTACTGAAATTTAAAAATATATGTACCCTGAATAACTAAGGCTCCCTTGTAAGTCCCGTCCCAACCTTTATATGGATCGGTAGTTTCGAAAATCAATTGCCCCCAGCGATTATAAATTTGGAAAAGATAATTGGTTCCACCAAGAAATCTGAAAATCGGTTTAAATACTTCTTCCGTTCCTCCGGGTTTAAATGCATTTGGGAAATAAATATCAGATTCCGGAATTACAACAGCGCGGTTTGAATTACTTATTTCCTTAAACCCAAAATCATTTCCATTTCTTTCAACTGCCTGCACCCAATACACCAGGTTTTCAGCAGAACTGTTCAGATTGGAAATGTCGTCAGTATACTCCATTTCATACCAGTATACCGAATCAATTGGCGATAATGGTTCCAGATTTCCTTCCATACGATATATATAATATTTTTCAACACCCGCTTTCCAGCCTTCAAACCTGTTCCACTGCAATAAATTGTGATTTTTATCTTCAATTGTTACTGACAATCCGATGGTTTTAAGCCTATTAGACTCCAACACCTTTTTATTGCAGCTATCCATGATCTTAACACCATATACATAATACCCCTGTGATCCGTCAGCAGTTGTATCAACAATTGTTAAGGGTGTGCCCATTAACGTATCTGCAGTAATGGTCATTTGGTAATTGAGTTCTTCTTCGCCAGGATCGCTTCGCCAAACCTGTAGAAATGAATGTTTAACAACAGTATCGTAATCGATTTTCAGTTTAACATTATAGTTGGGTAACACATCTGCATTGGCAAAATACGAATATGTAGGTTTATCATATCTATAAGCATAAATAGATTTTATACATGACGAAGTTGTATAAAATGTTCCATTCTTATATACTTTTTCCCTGATGTAATATTCATATATCCTACCCACTCTTAAGTCCTCATCTATTACCGTTATAATATCATTGGCAGACTTCGTTGTATTAAAATCTGTATTATATAAAGTGTTTATTAATTTTTTAATACGCAGGGAACCTACACTGGAATTCCCAATCAGGTCAAAGGAAATTGAATCGGCATCATAATCAATAAACGGCTCAAATGTAATGGTTGCTTCCAAAGCACAGGGGTTGTAAACCACATCGTATATTCTTATGTTTTTAAGTGGATTTGAAAAAGTTCCTGGGCTTTTATTGCCACAGCTATCAATAGAAGCAATAGCATAAGTATATATTGTGTCGCAAGCCGGAACTATGGTGTCAATATAAAATGTGGTAGTGAGATCATAAACTGTATCAAATTCAAAAAATGATATTCCTTGTTGTCTGTATAAAATATATCCAATTGCATCTTCACTGGTAGAAGATTGCCAGCCTAAAACAATACGCGGGATGTTATTAAAATAGTTAATACTCACAGAATCAAACACTGGTTTATCTGGCAGAATAATATCTTTAAATTGCTCACCCCGGATATTTGACCTTGAAACACATCCGTTTATATTTGGCAGAACTACCCTGAAATTTACCCATTCATCGCAAACATATACTTTCTTCTTAAAAGGGTCTGTAGCACTTGAATCGATTAAAACCCAACTCTCTGTGGCATCCTCCATATAAATATAATAAAGGTTATTTGATCCCTCGGGTAATGGGCTGGACGGCGGATTCCAGTACAGGGTGGCTTCATCAAAATCAGGAGAAACAGCTACTTGCAGAAAAATAGTTTGCGCAGTTCCAGAAGAAATGCTTGTTGACGAATAAACAGCATCAACATAATACTGTTGTATTTGCAAATCAGCCTGTGCTCCTGAATGGAAAAAATTTAATTCTTCAGGTATTGTAGTACCTATCTGAATAAAGTTCGAACCTTCATTATAAAAAATTTCATAAGCGGTAAGTCCATTTGGATTAGCGGGAGGTAACCAGTGAATTGTTACATCTCCATTTTCATCAACATCAAGGCAGGTTATGGTTGGATTTTGCTGGCTCATCGCCAGGTAAGGAAGGAGTATAAAAAGTATGATGCGTAAACTGTTTTTCATGTTGGGTACAAATAAATAGGTTCAGGAATTATTTACATTACCAACTACCAAAGTAATCATTTCTTCTGGATTCAAATATTTGTTGGCAGTTTCAAATAACTCATTTGCAGTAACCTGTAATATTTCATTCAAACTATTTTTGTAAAAAGAAAAGCCCTCCCCGATATCTTTTGCAGATTTAAACCTTTCAGCCAATGCAAACGGACCATCAAATGTCCGCAGAAAAGTGCCATAAATATAATTTTTCACACGGTTTAATTCTTCATCAGCTATTTTTTCTGATCGTAAACGATTTAATTCAAACATAATTTCCTGGAGGGCAATTTGAGTTGAATCAGCCTTCACTTCAGTTGATACGGAGAAAAAACCAGCATGTTTATAATTCGTTACAAACGAATGAACACCATAGGTGCATCCTTTATCCTCCCGGAGGTTTGACATTAGCCTTGAGCCAAAATAACCTCCCAGCACAGTGTTTAAAAGTAGAAATTTGTTATAATCTTGGTGATGCTTATTAAAAATGGGCCTGCCAATTCTTATGGCTGACTGCAGAGCATCTGGTTTTTCAATATATTTTTCTTGTATTCCTTGAGTGCCTGGACCTGGAATTTGGCACTTTACTTTTCTGTTTTGCTGCCATGTTGATCCAATATATTTATTCAGTAACGGAATGATCTCATCAGAAATCTTACCACTTACAACAATATAATTATTTCCCGGATGGTAATTGAGATTGTAAAAACTTACAAGATCTTTTCTGTTCAGTAAATCAAAGTCTGCGAGCTCCAATATCTGACCATAAGCAGAACCTTCTCCAAAAACCAGTTTATTAAATTCTAACATGGCTTTATAACGCACTTTTTCGCTATTTATCAGAAACTCCTGCCGCTGGCGATCGATATGAATTTTAAGTTCTTCTTCCGGGAATGTAGCTTCATGCAGCATTTTGCTGACCACCGGAATCAACTGTTTTAAATGTTTTGATAACACATATAAGGTAATTGTAGCGGTATCTTTGGTGACAGAAATATCAAGATAAGCACCATAATTATCAATTAGTTCAGCAATTTTTGAAGAATCATACCCTTTGGTTCCTTCTTTTAGAAGTTTGCCAACACTCGTAGCCGTCAATTTTTTATCCTGAAAAACGGATCCTGCATTGATGACAATATCAAGCCTCAATGCATTTTCATTGCCTGCGTCAATTAAAAAAACTTCCAGGCCATTATCAAGCACTTCCCGCTGGGGTTCCTCGAAGGCAAGGTTCACAGGCTTGCCATGTGGTGGTATGTTACTTCGTTCTAATCGCATTTCCTAATTATCTATCACCGTTAACAGCCTGATAGTACAATACGCTTGGCCTTGAATTCACAAATAGCTCATTGGCTTTATCCCTGATATCTTTCCGGCTGATGTCCTGATATTTATTCACTTCTTCGTTTATCAAAGATGCACTTCCGAGCATTTCGTAATAAGCAAGGTTCATGGCCTTACTTAAAATTGACATCCTGGAGAATAATAAATTAGCCTCAATTTTATTGTTCACTTTTTTTAATTCGTCTTCTTCAATCAGATGATCACAAATTTGTTCAATCTCCCGAAAAATCAGTTTCTCAGCATCCTCTTTTGTTGCGCCATTTAAAAGCTTACCAGTAACTATGAACAAACCTCTGTCGAGGTCACCGGTAACAAAAGCACTGATATCAGAAAACATTTTTGATTTTTTGATCAGGTTTTGGTACATCCTTGATGAGTTTCCATTGGACAATACATCAGAGATCAAATCAGTTTTATAAAAACCTGAATTCGATCTTTCAGGCATATGCCATGCCAAATAAATGGCGTTTTGAGGCACTTTCCTTTCAACAGTTGTTTCTCTTAAATTATTCTGATGTGGTTCGTTTTCATAATTTCTTTGAATAGGATCTCCGCTGGGGATTGGTCCAAACCACTTTTCTGCAAGACGTATGACTTCTTCGGTCTTTACATCACCAGTGACAGATAATATGGCATTATCCGGGTTGTAGTACTTTTGGTAAAATGATTTTACATCATTCATACTGGCCTGCTCAATATGGCTGATATCCTTCCCAATTGTATTCCAACGATAAGGATGTTTCTTATAAGCCATAGGTTTTAACAATAAATAAACATCCCCGTATGGCTGGTTCAGGTAGTTTTGCTTGAATTCTTCAATCACCACCTGCCTTTGCACTTCCAAACTCTTTTCAGAGAAAGCCAATGATAACATCCTGTCTGACTCAAGCCAAAACGCTGTTTCTATATTATTTTTAGGGATGGTCAGGTAGTAATTTGTAAAATCATTATTAGTGAAAGCATTATTTTCTCCACCGGCTTTTTGTAAAGGTTCGTCATATTTTGGAATATTCACTGAGCCTCCGAACATTAAATGTTCGAAAAGATGCGCAAATCCAGTTCGGTCAGGGTTCTCATCTCGCGAACCCACTTTATAAATGATATTCATAGCCACCATAGGAGTACTTTTATCCCTGTGGACAATAACTCTCAAACCATTTGTTAAAGTATAGGATTCAAAAGGTAACATTATATTCCAAAATTAGCTTACAAACTTAAGGATATAACTTAAAAGCAACCACTTTATTTTGTTTCAATCTTCTTAAAAAGTGCTATTTTTGTTGGTTATAATAGTTGAATTTTTTATATCCAATAAAAGTGATCATGGAAAGAGATAAAAAAATATTTGACCTGATACAACAGGAGAAAGACAGGCAGATGCATGGCATTGAATTAATTGCTTCTGAAAATTTTGTAAGCGAACAAGTACTTGAAGCAATGGGATCGGTAATGACCAACAAGTATGCAGAAGGATACCCTGGGAAAAGATATTATGGTGGCTGTGAAATTGTGGATCAATCTGAACAGTTGGCTATTGACCGTGCCTGTGAATTGTTTGATGCAGCTTATGCAAATGTACAACCGCACTCAGGAGCACAAGCCAATATGGCGGTATTTCTGGCTTGCCTGAAACCGGGTGATACTTTCATGGGTCTTGATCTGTCGCATGGAGGTCATCTTTCTCATGGTTCATTTGTAAACTCATCTGGTATTTTATATAACCCGATCGCTTACCGTGTTAAGGAAGATACTGGCACCGTTGATTATGATGAAATGGAGCAACTGGCCCTCAAAGAAAAACCAAAAATGATCATTGCGGGAGCATCAGCCTATTCACGCGATTGGGATTATGAACGTATGCGAAATATTGCTGATGAAATTGACGCTATACTTATGGCAGACATAGCCCATCCTGCAGGGCTAATCGCCAAGGGTATTTTAAACGACCCTATTGAATACTGCCACATAGTTACCACTACAACCCACAAAACTTTGCGGGGCCCTAGAGGTGGTATGATCCTGATGGGCGAGGATTTTGAGAATCCATGGGGTTTGACAACACCCAAAGGAGAAATAAAAATGATGTCTTCCGTTCTCAATTCTGCTGTTTTTCCGGGCATCCAGGGTGGTCCACTGGAACATGTTATTGCTTCCAAGGCAGTAGCATTTGGTGAAGCATTAGATGACTCTTATTTCGAATATATATTACAAGTAAAAAAGAACGCTGACTTAATGGCAAAGGCATTTGTTGACAGGAATTACAAAGTTATTTCTGATGGCACTGATAATCACCTGATGCTTATTGATTTGCGTAGTAAATTCCCTGATATTACAGGCAAACTTGTTGAGAACACCCTCGTTAAAGCTGATATAACAATTAATAAGAATATGGTGCCTTTTGACAGTCGCTCACCTTTCCAAACAAGTGGATTGAGGGTGGGAACACCAGCGATAACCACACGCGGACTTAAAGAAAACCATATGGAACCGATTGTTGACTTAATTGACGAGGTAATTAGAAATATCAGCGACGAAAAAGTACTCATTTCTGTTAAGAAGAAAGTGAATAGAATGATGGAAGAATTTCCGCTGTTCGCTTACTAAAAGGAATTAAAATATCGGCTTAAATTGCCATCTTTTCAGATGGCAGTTTCTGTAATAGTATCATAAGTTGATTTTGCATAATTAAATACCATGAAAACGCTTTATATTGTAAGGCATGCTAAGTCATCCTGGGATGATCCAACACTAAGCGATCACGACAGGCCATTGATGCAAAAAGGCATTGTAAAAACACAAAAAATAAATCAATTTCTCAAGCAAAACATAAAATGTCCTGATTTACTGTTGTCGAGTACTGCAGTTCGAGCAAAAGCTACTGCTGATTTAATTGCCGAAGCATTTCAGTATCCTTCGGTTAAAATTAAGACAAGCGGTTTATTGTACCATGCTGATGCCGAAGAAGTATATGATGAAATTTATGGCATTTCTAATAAAATAAATTCTGTAATGATTTTTGGACATAACCCTGGTTTAACTTATTTCGTGAATCAGTTTTTGCGCCCAACCATTGAAAATCTGCCTACTTCAGGTGTAGTAAGTATTGAATTTATAACTGATAAATGGGAAGAAATAAGTCAGGCGAAATTTCATGTTAACTTTGTTATGTTTCCTAAAATGCTAAAATAATGGGTAAAATCAAAAAAGAAAATTATATCAATCGAGAAGTATCCTGGCTACATTTTAACGAGAGGGTGCTGCAGGAAGCCATGGATGAACGTAATCCAATTATTGAAAGGCTTAAGTTTCTGGGTATTTTTTCTAATAACCGTGATGAATTCTTCAGGGTTAGGGTGGCTACCATTAAGCGTCTGGCATTAGTAGATATCTCAAAAAGAAACAAATTTGGAGACGACCCTGAATTATTATTGAAAGAAATCCAGGAAATTGTAGAAGAACAGGAGAAAAAATTTACCGACACTTTCAAGAAAATTAAGAAAGAACTGGAAAAAGAAAATATTGTATTTCTGGATGAGAATAATTTAAATGTGGAACAAGGGGAATTCGTTCTCCGGTTTTTTCATGACGAGGTAAGGCCATTCCTATTTCCCATTATGCTCAGCAACCTGGAGAGCCCGGATTTTTTAAGAGACAATACCATTTACCTGGCACTTGAGTTAAAAGATTCCTCAGGGGAAAAGGATGATGATTATGCCATCGTAATCGTGCCCACTGATGATGTGTCTAGGTTTGTCCTTTTACCTGGCAGTGATAAAGAATACCTGATATTCCTCGATGATGTTATCCGCTTTGCTATTGGCGAAATATTTAATCCATTTGGTTATGACGAAATAAAGGGATATACCATCAAATTTACGCGTGATGCCGAGCTCGACTTTGATAATGATGTTTCAAAAAGCTTTATTGAATTAATGAGTGAAAGCATCAAACGAAGAAAAAAGGGGTTGCCGGTCAGGTTTGTTTATGATGAAGCTATTCCCGAATCATTATTAAAAAAGCTAACAAAAAAATTACAGATCAGCGAAGTTGATAATACACGTGGTGGCAGTAAATATCATAATTTCAGGGACTTCATGTCGTTTCCGAAAATTGGATCTCAATACTTAATCAACCCGAAAACAATTACCCTAAATCATACCCTCTTACCCAGAAACAAAAGTATACTAGAAGCGATAAAAAAACAGGATATCCTTTTGCATTATCCTTACCAATCGTTTCAATATATTGTCGATTTATTAAGAGAAGCTGCCATCGACCCAAAAGTGAAAGCCATTAAAATGACTTTTTATAGGGCGGCCAGAAATTCAAATGTAATGGATGCATTGATCAATGCTGCCCGAAATGGGAAATATATTACTGTTTTTCTGGAAATTCAAGCCCGATTTGATGAAGAAGCTAATA
Source organism: Marinilabiliales bacterium (assembly GCA_963776205.1). GTDB lineage: Bacteria > Bacteroidota > Bacteroidia > Bacteroidales > F082 > UBA4459. Next base: position 160,579 of record CAVZLR010000005.1, on the reverse strand, counting down.
TATACTGGATTGAAAAACTAACTGACGAAGGCGTTAAAATTATTAAAACGCTACCCGGATTTAAAGTCCATAGTAAGTTGTTACTTATACGAAGAAAAGAAGAAGAAGAAAACATTTATTACGCGAATATTAGCACTGGGAATTTCAATGAGTCAACAGCGAAAGTTTATTCTGACTCCAGCCTTTTAACGGCAAATCAAAAAATAGCCAGAGAAATTAACATCTTATTTCATTTGTTCGAATCACCTTATAATCCTCCTAAATTTAAACACTTACTTGTAGCACCTTATTACATTCGAAATAGCTTTATCAGTTTGCTGAACAAAGAAATAAAATTTGCTAAAGAAGGGAAAGAAGCATGGGCAATTATTAAATTGAATAGTATTACTGATAAAAAGATCGTTCGCAAACTTTATGCTGCATCAAAAGCAGGTGTTAAAATTCAGATCATCTGTCGTGGTATTTGCATTCTCGTTCCACAGGTTAAAAAATTAAGTGAAAACATTGAAGTATTTAGCATTGTTGATAAATACCTTGAGCACTCCCGCTTTTTCGTTTTTGCTAATGGTGGAAATCCAAAATATTATTTAGCCTCTGCTGATTGGATGGTTAGAAATCTTGACCATAGATTTGAAGTAGCATGTCCGATTTATGATGAAAATCTGCAGCGCGAGATTATGGATATTCTTCAAATTCAGCTGGCCGACAATGTTAAAACAAGATATGTGAACCTTTCACCTAACAATCAGTACAAAGTGGCGTCTGAAAATGAGCCATTGGTACGCTCTCAAGTTGCTATTTACGATTATCTAAAGCAACGAAATTATAGTTGATATAGTGTTACTTTATGTTTTATTAATTTCCGGTAAATGATCAATGATACGCGTATAATTAATTAAATTTGAAAATTTACTGCCAAATTAATACTGAATGTCAATTAGGTATTATATAATTTTATTTTTTTTGTCTGCTATGTTGGCTGACGTAAGCTGCCAGTCAACCTCATTAACGCAGGTTTCTAATAACACCAACAGTCAGTTGGAAGATGTGTATTTGTATTTACAATTGGCTAATGAAGCCAAATCAATTGATCCCGAACAAGCTTTAACATACACGCGACAAGCTTTGCAACTGGCAAATCTAATATCATCAGCGGAAACCAGAGCTGAGGCTAATGAACTTCTGGGTGATCTCTTTCAAATGATGAATAATTTTCAACCTGCGATCAATTATTTTCTTATCAGTGAGAAACTTTATAAAAGCCTCAATGAAAAAGAGAAGCTTGCACAGATATATGGCAAACTCGGATCTTTATATTTAACCAATAATTATGATTTAGAAAATGCCCAGATGTATTATCAGTTATTACTGGACTTAGGTATAGATCTAAACAATCAAAAAATAATTGCGAATGCGTATAATAGAATCGGAGGTATCTTTTTTCTGCAGGAAGAATATGAAGAAGCCAATTATTATATTAGAGAGGCGCTTTTATTATGGGAACAATTGGCTGACAACGAGGGCGTTAGCGTTGCCTTGAATAACATTGGTGAAATATACATGATGAAAAGCAGTTTTAATACGGCGTTGGACTATTTTAATCAAAGTTTGTCTATAAGTGAAAAGACTAATAATAAAGAACTTGTAGCAGTTAATTACAAAAACATAGGCCTCATAAAAAGTCAATTTGGCGAAGTTGAAGAAGCGTTTACATATTTTAATAAAAGCCTCAAATTGTATGAAGAAACAAAAAACTTAGAAAGTCAGGTAGACATGATACTCACTATCGGCGATCAATATTATAAGATTGGTCAATATGATGATGCCTATCAGGCATATAAGAAAGTTTTTATGATTGCCTCAAATGTGAACCACTGGCAACATATAGCTGACGCGGCACAAGGAATAAGCCTTGCCGCCGATAAGATGAATAATTTCAAATTATCTCTTCAATATTTTAAACTGTACGCAGCCTACATCGATTCAATATCTCAAAGGCAAAAAGCAGATCGAATAACAGAATTGACATCAAGATTTAAAGAAGATTTACAGGACAAAGAATTACAAATTGCTAAAGATAAACTAATACTATCTGAAAATCAGAATAAGATGAATAGACAACAGCTCAATTTACTCATTCTTAGCATCTTTTTTATTTTGATTATCTCTATTCTTATTCTTAACAGGTTTAGGTCACAGGTAAAAAAAGAGCGATTAATCAGAGAAAAAAATAACGAGCTGCATGCAACTCAGAGAGAATTGATGGAAATTGATATACAATCAAAGGATAATGATTTAATGAACTTTGCTTTGCATATGGTTCAGAAAAATGAAATCTTAACGCACCTCCAAAAAGAACTTAAAAATTTACCATGCAATTCGGATGAAGAAACAATACAACGAATATTAGAACTGAATGCAACCATAAAGCTGCATTTGAGCGTGAAAGAAGAATATGAGGAATTTCAACGGAAATTGGACAGTTCCTATGATGATTTTTTCAGGCGATTAAGGGTAAAATTCCCCAATCTCACAAAAAATGAAGTCCGGCTTTGCGCATTTCTTCGTTTAAACCTCAGTTCCAAAGAAATATCAGCCATTAACAATACAAGTATCAAGGCAGTAGAGATGAGCAGGTACCGTTTGCGAAAGAAATTAGATTTAGAATACAGTGAATTATTACCTGAGTATTTGCAAAGTATTTAGAAATCTGATTGTAGAGCTTAATTCATTTATATTCTCTTCATTTTAAATATTTTATGATTTATTTGTAGTGTCTTCTTTATTTAGAATAAATATTTATAGCGGTATTGTAGAATTCATGTAGTAGTATTTTAACTTTTTTTTTACTCATCTGAACTTACTTTTGAGTAGAGATTAACTAAATTGTATAAGCAAATCATGAATTCAAACATCAGGTCAGCCGAAGAACATTTAATCGACAGGTGTATAAAAAAAGACAGAAAAGCGCAGAATACCCTTTATAAAAAAAATGCCCCAAAACTTTTCGGTACTTGCTTGCGATACGCTAAAAACTATACTGACGCCGAAGATATTCTTCAGGAGGGTTTTATAAAAATTTTTAAATACCTAAAAGACTTCAGAAACGAGGGTAACTTTGAAGGATGGATGAGAAAAATAATGGTAACAACGGCTATTAACTTTTATAAAAGAAAAAGCTTATTAAATAAAGATATTGATCCTGAATTTGTTAATACACCATCAGTCGCTACGCCAGATGCCATTTCATTTCTATCAACTGAAGAGCTTCTTTCTGTAGTACAAGAATTACCTGAGGGATACAGAATGGTATTTAACCTGAATTCAATTGAAGGATATTCACATAAAGAGATTAGTGAAATAATGAATATTTCAATAAATACATCAAAATCCCAATTGTCAAGGGCGAGAAATTCAATTCAACATAAATTATATCACTCCTTGAAAATAAAAAAAGAAGATTTAGTAATTACATGATATCCAATAATTCTAAAAAAATAATTTAACGAAACAAGCCTTTGAAAAAACCGGAATAATTTCCGGTTTTTTCTTAAAATTAGTAGTGTGAGTTTAGTAGAAAGTTATATGTATAATTTAAATATTTGTTACTTCAACTGTATTCGCCAATTATAAAATGAAATCAATAAATTAATACAAATTAAATTATTTAAAATGAAAAAAGTTTACTTTTTATTTATCGCATTTCTTGGTTTTTCATTTCTTACAAATGCACAAACTTATCTCTTTGAAGATTTTAGCGATGATGTGATGCCACCGAACGGATGGACGATTGATGGTTATAGCAACTTATGGAGTACAGCCTCTTCTGATGAAGCTGGTGGCATAGCTCCGGAAGCTAAATTTACTTATACAAATGCAACCGCGGTATCCCGGTTTATTTCTCCTGAAATTGATCTGACAGGAGTTACCAATGTCAATTTTTCTTTTAAGCATTTTCTTGACAACTACTCTTCAGGGCCAAAAATTGGTGTCGCAACCAGGTCTGGTGGTGGAGACTGGAATATTGTCTGGGAAATTAATACCACAAGTAATATTGGTCCAGAAGAAAAAATTATAGCTATAGCAAATGATGATGTTGGTCAAAGTGACTTTCAGGTATGCCTCTATCTGGATGGAAACTTTTATAACATTGATTATTGGTACATAGATGATATTGAATTATATACCCCTTATAATCTTGATGCAAAACTTACCAATATTTCAACTCCCTGGTATTTATCTGGTGCAAATGAAGTTTCAGGTTCAATTAAAAATAGAGGAATTCAGGATTTAACATCCTTGGAGATAAGCTGGCAAGTTGATAAAGGTGATATAACCGTTACAACTGTCAGTGATTTAGAAATTTCAACAGGTGAATCATTTAATTATACCTGTGACGGTATATTTGATTTTCCGGTAGGAAACCATGATCTGGAAGTTTGGATTTCAGGAGTAAATAATGGAATTGACGATGATACGGAAAACAATATGCTGATGAAAACTATTCATGTTGCAAGTAGTACAGATAACAGGATACCTTTATTTGAAGAATTTACATCATCAACCTGTCCACCATGTGCTACTTTCAATAGTTCATTTGTTCCATGGTGTAACAATAATGCAGAAGATATTACATTGGTAAAGTATCAAATGAGTTGGCCATCACCTGGTGATCCATACTACACAGAGGAAGGTGGTGATAGAAGAGCTTACTATGGAGTAAGTTTTGTACCCGATTTATATGGAAATGGAGCGCAGGTAGCCACTAACATCGGTGCTGTGAACACTTTCTTTAATACCGCGATGGAATTGCCGGGTTTTGCAAGTATTGTAGGATCAAATACTTTAGATGGAACAGAAATGACTATTGATATCAATATTCTACCTTATGCTGATTATTCAAACTTTAGATTGTATGTTGTTGTTTTTGAATACATAACAGTTGATAACATACCTAATTCTAATTGGAATGGAGAAACTGAATTTGAAAACGTAATGATGAAAATGGTTCCTGATGCTTTCGGAACAACTCTCAACCTTATGGACCGTCAACCCTATTCATTTTCACAAACTATTGATTTGGAAGGCACCAATGTTGAAGAGTGGGATGATCTCGGTGTAGCTTACATTTTCCAGGACTATCAAGGTCAGGAAGTATTTCAGTCTGGATACGCAACTGAGGATGGTGAGTTCGAAACAATGGCAGGATTGAGCAATATATTCGTAGATGGAGAACCTATAGAAGATTTCAGTCCTGAAGTTTTCAATTATTATATTGAATTACCTGAAGGTACAACAGAAATTCCTGAAGTTACCGCAATTCCGGAGGACGAGAAAGCAATAGTAGTTATTGTCCCTGCTGATGAGCTCCGAAATAATGTTACAGATATTGATGTTTTTGCAGAAGATCTTTATACGCATCAAAAATACACCGTGACATTTACATTAGCAACTGGATTGGATCCGTTTATTGATAGCAATATTAAATTATATCCAAACCCAACAAAAGGCATATTGAATGTCCATACGAATGATCATGCCAGTGTATTTATATATGCAGCTGACGGGAATTTAATCAGCAACTATCAAGTTATAAATCATAAACAGATTAACCTGTCTCATTTATCGAATGGTATTTATTTTATTAAAATAATGACTGATAACCAGGTAATAACAAAGAAAATCTCTTTAAATAAATAATCTGAAAAACAAACAAATAAAAACCGGACAGGAATCTTCTTGTCCGGTTTTTTTGTAATATTAACCTTTAATAATTATTGGCATTTTAATACGTTTTTGTATGGCTAAGAGCAACTCATCAGGAGAACATTCTAAAAGAAATTACATTTTATCCATATCCATTATAGGCCTGTTATTTTTCATATTTGGATTTGTAACCTGGTTAAATGGTATCTTAATTCCTTATCTGAAAATCGCTTGCGAATTAACTAACTTCCAGGCATTATTTGTTGCATTTGCCTTTTACATTTCTTATACCATAATGGCCCTACCCTCTTCCTGGGTTTTAAAACAAACAGGATTTAAGAATGGAATGATGGTCGGCTTACTTGTAATGGCTTTAGGTACGCTCATCTTTGTACCAGCTGCTCAAACGCGAATTTACAGCATCTTTCTACTGGGACTTTTTGTACAGGGTACCGGATTGGCCATTTTACAAACAGCATCCAATCCATATATTACCATTATTGGGCCACATGAGTCAGCAGCTAAAAGAATCAGCATAATGGGTATTTGCAATAAAGTAGCCGGTGCATTGGCTCCTTTAATTCTTGCATATTTTATTCTAAATGACGGTGATGAATTTGTTGCAAAACTGGAAGGGCTTGAAAATATGGCCAGAACAATTGCTCTGAATGAGTTGGCAGCCAGAGTTATTCTTCCTTATGTAATAATGACAATATTGTTAGTTGTTCTTGGTTTAATGATAAAGTTTTCTCCACTTCCGGAAATTGAAAGCGAGCAGGAAGAACAATTGGATGATTCCACTGAAACAAAATCAAATATTTTCCAGTTTCCTAACCTGGTGTTAGGAGTGCTGGCTTTGTTTTTATATGTAGGGGCTGAAGTAATTGCAGGAGATACCATTATCAGGTATGGGATATCATTAGATATTCCAATTAGTACAGCTAAACTCTTTACTTCTTTCACACTGGCATCAATGGTATTGGGTTATATTATTGGCATCCTTCTTATACCTAAAATTATTAGCCAGCAAAAAGCACTCGAAATTTCTGCTATTCTGGGTATTATATTTACTGTGGCAGCCATTTACAGCTCACCTATCATTTCAGTTACTTTCATTGCTCTACTGGGCCTGGCGAATGCACTGGTGTGGCCCGCCATTTGGCCACTCGCTATACACGGATTGGGGAAATTCCTGAAAACAGGATCAGCCATGTTGATCATGGCCATAGCAGGGGGAGCCATTCTGCCTCTTATCTGGGGAAAATTATCAGACATATACAATACCCAGTTGGCCTATTGGATCCTGATTCCTTGTTATTTAATCATATTTATGTATGCCAATAAATGGCATAAAAAAACATCCTGGTAAACTAAAAGAATTTATGTTGCACTTTAATAGTTCCATATTTAAAACTGATATCAAAACACCAATTGGTGATATGATTGCTTGTGCAACAGATCGTGGAATTTGCCTGCTAGAATTTCAAGAACGCAGTAATGTTGCAAAACAACTCAATAGTGTTAGCTCATATTTTAAAAAAGAAGTTATTCCGGGACATAATTTATACCTACTAAAACTTCAGGAGCAAATAGATCAGTTTTTTAGCAAAAAACTTGAAAATTTTAGCATACCCCTTGACTTGGCAGGAACTGATTTCCAAAAAACCGTTTGGAATGCATTGCTGGAAATTCCGTTTGGGAATACGATATCTTATCTTGATCTTTCAAAAAAACTGGGCGACCCAAAAGCCATAAGAGCCGTTGCCAATGCCAATGCAGCCAATAAAATCGCAATTATTATACCCTGCCACCGTGTGCTTGGCTCTGATGGCAGTTTAACAGGATATGCTGGTGGATTATGGCGAAAAAAATACTTACTAGAATTGGAAGATCAGCGTAGTGATAGGCAATTAAGCCTGATAGATATTCTCTGAAGCTTACCCGAATCAAGCGTTTATTTAGTAACTTGCAGGCATTAAAAAAAGCTGAATTTATTAATCATTCTTACAGATGAAACCCACACTTTTAATTCTTGCAGCAGGGCTAGGTAGCCGTTATGGAGGTGTAAAACAAATGGATAAAGTTGGACCTGCTGGTGAAAGTATTATCGACTACTCGGTTTATGATGCAATCAGGGCCGGGTTTAAGAAAGTGGTTTTTGTGCTTAATCCAGCCATCATTGATGACTTTAAATCAGTTTATGAATCCCGATTAAAAAATAAAATACATGCTGAATATATCTTACAGGAAATACATGATATTCCTGCATCTTTAAAATATAATTCTGAGAGGGTAAAGCCCTGGGGAACGGGTCATGCAGTATTAGTAGCTAAAAAATATATTCATGAGCCTTTCGCTGTGATTAATGCCGATGATTTTTACGGCGCAGAAGCTTATCGATTGATTTCTGACTTTTTGTCAAATCTTGAGAACTCGAAAACAACCTATGCTATGGTAGGATTTATTTTGAAAAATACGCTCTCTGATCATGGTACTGTTTCTAGAGGAGTTTGTCAGTCTGAAAACAGACTTCTGACAGATGTTGTAGAACGCACTAATATTTTAAAAAAAGAAGGTCAAATTGTTTATAGTGATAACAGCAAAGATATACCAATAGACAAGGAATCCATAGTCTCCATGAATTTCTGGGGATTTACTCCTAAATATTTTGAACAATCAGGAAATGAATTTGAAAAATTTATTAGCGCCAATTCCGAAGACCTTAAATCTGAATTTTATATTCCTTATGCACTTAATAAACTTATAAAATCAGGTAATGCAACTTGCAAAGTTTTTACCAGTAATGACAAGTGGTTCGGAGTAACATATAAGGAAGATAAAACTGCAACCATCAAAAAGATAAATCAATTGATCAAAAAAGGATTTTACCCTGAAAACCTCTGGAAATAACTTTTTTTAACTTTATACTGAAATTTTTTAAAAATGAAGGAAACTGAATTCGATCTAATAAGGCCCTATTTACAGGAAGAAATACCGGAAGCTTTAGAGCGCATCATATCAGATCCTTTATTTCAAAAATTGCTCAATTATTTATTTCCTGTAGAAGAGCACAAACAACTGACAGAGAATGTTCTTCAATTAAAAAGCCGCTTCGAATTTCAGAAGATATTCATGTACCGGGTCATTCAATCGATCGTACAAAAAACCTCTGACGAATTAATCTTTTCAAATTTTGGATATTTAGAGAAAAATAAAGGTTACGTTTTTATTGCCAACCATCGTGATATTATACTGGACTCCTCATTATTGGCAATGGGCCTGATGGAAAATGGTTATAAAACTTCAGAGATAACCTGGGGTGATAATCTGATGATATCGCCTTTTATTGTTGATGTAGGCAAAGTAAATGGAATGATCACTGTTTTCAGGGAAGGAAGCCCAAAAGAAATGCTGAAGAATTCGCAAAGGTTGTCTTCCTATATTAGAAATAACATTACAGAACTGCAACAATCAGTTTGGATTGCACAGCGAAAAGGAAGGTCGAAGAACGGAAACGATATAACAGATGAAAGTGTACTGAAGATGCTCAGTTTATCCGGCGAAAGCAAACCACCTCAATCACTGGTAGATTTGAATATTACGCCTGTTACAATATCTTACGAATGGGAGCCCTGCGATATATTGAAAGTGCGCGAACTTTATATTTCGAAGCAAACTGCCTATGTTAAGAATAAAGATGAAGATTTATTCAGCATTATTGGGGGCGTTGTATCTCATAAAGGAAGAATTCAGATAACTATTGGTGAAAATATCAATGAAAGCCTGCATTCCATTGACACTTCTGTTCATAACAACCTGATCATTGAACAAATAGCAGAATTGGTTGATAAGCAAATCCACAAGAATTATCATCTTTGGCCATCCAACTTCCTGGCTTATGACTTGCTTGAAGGATCTGACAAGTTTGCTGGTGAATATGATGAAACAACGAAAAATAAATTCAATCAGAAGTTAAAAGATTTATACGAAATCGTTGATGGACCAGAAGATGAGTTAAAATCTCTTTTTCTGAAATTATATGCAAATCCTGTTTACAATAATTTGCAGTAGATTTTTTTGTAAAATTTCCCTTTTCATTTTTCTCCTTTTTCAAGTAAGTTCCTTCACATTGTCTCGTCTAAGTTGCATACGATTTAATTTTAATTCAGATGAGAATCTTATTAATTACAGTTTACATTTTTATATTTAGTGTTTTTCTTTATGGCCAGGGTTGCAGCGATGCGGGGGCTTGTTCTGTAAATACATTTCAGTTCGAGCAACTTACAAATGTCTCTAAACAAAAAATTTCATTGAATTTTGAACAAACAATGGCACTTGGTGAAAAGTTTGTATACATTTCTCAATCCACATTGATATTAGAATACAACTTAACTTCAAGTACTAGTTTTGAATTAAGAACACCATTTATTTTCACTTACGGAAATCTTGGGTATACAAGTGGTGTTGGAGATCTCATACTTTCGGCTTCTCAGGATTTTATAAACGATAAAAATTACCAATTGACGGCTATTCTGGCTGGTCGATTGAAAACTAACAACTCTAATTTTACCGACAATGATTTAGCATTACCTATGGCTTATCAAACCAGCCTAGGCACCAATGATATTATTCTTGGATCTCAATATTCAAGGGCTAAATGGAATCTCTATTTTGCATATCAGCATCCATTTGGCCGAAATGAGAACGAATACCTTGTTCCAAAGAATGAAACAGACCCTGCAAAACAATACTTCGAATCAGCCTATTTAAAGCGCGGAGACGATCTTTATTTGAGAGGTCAATATCTCATTGATTTGAAAAAAAACAGGGGCTTAAAATTAAATTTACTGAGTATTTACCGCATTCAGGAAAGCGAGATTTTAAAAGACGATGAGCCATTACTATTGGAAGGCTCCAGTGGTCTGACAGTAAATATTGGTTTAACCTACTCTAAACTAATAAAACATGACCGTCAATTAGACCTGATACTTGCATTCCCAATTATTGACAGAGAGTACCGGGCAGACGGTCTGACCAGGAATATTGTCATCGGTGTTAGTTTTAAAAATCTGTAATTCATTTCCAATCTACAACTAGGGTAAAAACCCTAATTTTCATAATGATTTCTATTTTAAAAGCATTATTGTAACTTTGCGTTTTTTTATATAGCTACAATTCCAATAATAGAATGATTACTATCTCTACGGAACGATTGAGTCTGATTGAATATCAGCGTATTCTCTTCGATAAAGATAAAATCACAATTTCAGAAAATACATTACAGGAAGCAGAAAAATGTTTTCTGTTTCTGAAAGAGTTCTCAGTAAATAAAGTGATTTACGGTGTAAATACCGGTTTAGGTCCGATGGCGCAATATAGAATTGATACCGAAGATCTAATAAAGCTTCAATACAATCTTATAAGAAGTCATGCAGCCGGTAGCGGAAAACCACTTCCAGCCATTTATGTTAAAGCGAGCATGATATCAAGACTGAAAAGTTTATCACTTGGTTATTCTGGCATTCATACGGATGCTATAAAGTTGCTTTCAACACTTATTAACAAAGACTTAATTCCTTATATACCAGAACATGGAGGTGTAGGTGCGAGTGGCGACCTGGTTCAGTTATCTCACCTTGCATTAGTGCTGATAGGTGAAGGAGAAATAATAGAGAAAGGAAAACGCAAACCAACTGAAATTGTCTTTAAGGAAAATAATATTAAACCCTTGAAAGTACATTTGAGGGAAGGTCTTGGTTTAATCAACGGAACATCAGTAATGTCCGGGATTGGTATTGTCAATACAATTTATGCCAAGAGGCTGATCAACTGGTCTGTATTGGCTTCTGCCATGATCAATGAAATAGTTCAGTCATTTGATGATCATTTTTCACTGGAATTAAATTCAACCAAAAAACATCACGGCCAGCAGATAATTGCCAATGCGATGCGCAAAGCCCTTTCCGACAGCAAATTAATTGAAAAACGCGGCGATCATTTGTATAACGGAAAAATTGAAGAAAAAATCTTCAAACAAAAAATACAGGAATATTATTCACTTAGATGTGTACCGCAGATTTTAGGCCCTGTATGTGATACAATTGCCAATGCTGAGCATGTGCTCGTAGATGAATTAAATTCGGTGAATGACAATCCGATTGTTGATATCAAAACAAAAACAGTATATCATGGTGGTAATTTTCATGGCGATTATGTATCATTTGAAATGGACAAATTAAAAATTGCCATTACTAAACTGTCTATGCTCGCTGAAAGGCAGATCAACTTTATGATGAATCATAAGTTAAATGAAATATTGCCGCCTTTTGTTAATTTAGGTACCCTCGGATTAAACCTGGGATTACAGGGCACACAATTTACTGCCACTTCAACAACCGCTGAAAACCAAACTCTTTCCAATCCAATGTACATTCATAGCATCCCAAATAATAATGACAACCAGGATATTGTGAGTATGGGTACCAATGCAGCTTTAATGGCTAAAAAGGTCATTCAAAATACCTTTGAAGTATTGGCTATTGAATACCTGGCAATTATTCAAGCCATTAGTTATCTTTCGTATGAAGACAAATTGGCTTCAACTACAAATAAAATTTATCGGGAATTGCGAAGTATTGTACCTTCATTTACTGAAGATGCGCCAAGATATACAGACCTTGAAAAAATAAAAAAATACTTATTGGCATCAACTCCAAAAATTATTGACTAACGATGAAATATGCTCTAGTTACTGGCGGTTCAGGAGGAATAGGCAGTGCCATATGTAAAAAACTTTCTCATTTGGATTATCCGGTTTTAATCCACTACAATCGTAATATCAACGCTGCGGAAGAGGTGCAAAAAACTATCGTTTCTGAAGGCAAAAAAGCTGAACTGATCCAATTTGATATAACCAATCCTGATCAGGTAAAAAAAACACTTGAAAACTGGAAAGAGGAACATCCGGATGATTATATTGCGATTCTTGTAAATAATGCCGGCACATCAAAAGATGAACTGATGGTTTGGATGGAAAATAATACATGGACTTCCATTATCGATACAAACCTCAATAGTTTTTATTATGTAACATCTAAACTTTTAAAGGAAATGATTGTTAATAAGTTCGGTCGGATTATTAATGTTGTTTCATTATCAGGACAGAAAGGACTACCCGGACAGACAAACTATTCAGCTGCGAAAGCAGGTGTTATTGGCGCAACAAAAGCCCTGGCACAGGAAGTTGGCAAAAAGAATGTAACCGTCAATGCAGTTGCACCTGGTTATATCAGAACAGAGATGACTGAAAACCTTGATGAAAAGGAATTAAAGAGACTTATACCGGTTAACCGGTTCGGAACACCTGAAGAAGTAGCTGAAACAGTTGGTTTTTTAGCTTCTTCTGGTGCTTCATATATCACCGGAGAAGTAATTAAAGTAAACGGAGGGCTATACACTTAATACCTGCTAAAGCTTGATGAGCATGAATAGAGTTGTCATAACAGGAATGGGAGTTTATTCTACCATTGGAAAAAATATAGAGGAGGTTACTCAATCCCTATACAAGGGCAAATCGGGTATTGTATTGGATGCTGAAAGAAAAGAACTGGGATTCAGATCATCGTTAACGGGTGTGATTGAACGCCCAAATTTAAAAGGAATTCTTGCCCGAAGAGAACGAGTTGGTTTGCCGGAACAAGGGGAATATGCGTATATGGCAACGGTGGAAGCATTAAAAAATGCACGAATAGATCAGGATTTTTTGAATCGTTACGAAGTAGGCATTTTATATGGAAACGACAGTTCGTCAACTTCAGTAGTTGAGGCCGCCGATATTATCCGTGAAAAAAAAGGTACGATGCGCATTGGTTCAGGTTCAATTTTCCAGTCAATGAACTGCACGGTTTCAATGAACCTCTCAGTGATTCTTAAATTAAAAGGAATTAATTTTACAATAAGTGGAGCATGTGCCAGCGGTTCACATTCAATTGGGTTGGGTTACCTGCTGATAAAACAGGGCTTGCAAGACACTATTATTTGTGGTGGTGCGCAAGAAGTGAATGCCTTATCAACAGGTAGTTTTGATGCATTAGGTGCTTTCTCAATCAGAGAAAATGAACCCACCAAAGCATCCAGACCATTTGATCGCGACCGTGATGGACTGGTTCCCAGTGGTGGCGGCGCAACGATAATCCTGGAAAGCTACGAAACTGCAATTAAAAGAGGTGCCCCTATTTTGGGTGAAGTTTTAGGATATGGTTTCTCTTCAAACGGAGAGCATATATCTGTTCCCAACGTAGATGGACCTGTAAGATCGTTACAAATGGCGCTAAAAGATGCAAATCTGAAACCGGAAAAAGTAGATTACCTGAATGCTCATGCAACTTCAACACCCGTGGGTGATGCTAATGAAGCTCAGGCCATTTATAAAGTATTTAATAAAGGTCGTATTCCCGTTAGTTCTACGAAATCAATGACTGGACATGAGATGTGGATGGGTGGGGCCAGTGAAGTAATATATTCTCTAATAATGGCACACAATTCATTTATAGCCCCAAATATCAATTTCGAAAATCCTGATGAACATTCACAATACCTGAATATCATCAAAGAAACCACAGAACAAAATATTGATATCTTTTTATCAAATTCATTTGGTTTTGGAGGTACAAATTCATCATTAATTGTGAAGAAACTATAATAAATAGGAAAATTTTTCTGATCATTTTATTTTTTTGAATTTAATAGTACTTTTGCACAACAAAAATCATCCAGTAAAGAAATAATGAGTAGAGAAGATGTCGTAACAATTGTTAATGATTTTTTAATTGACGAGTTTGAACTTGAGGAAGATCAGCTAAAACCTGACGCTCAGATGAAAGAGGATCTTGATATAGAAAGTCTTGATTTTGTAGATATTGCTGTAATCATTGAAAAGGAATTCGGACTGAAAGTTACCAGTGAGCAAATGATCAAGATTAAAAAACTGGAAGATTTATACAACTTTGTACTTGACCAGTCGAAAAACTAATGACTACATGGAAAGGCCAAACCAGAGGCGGGGTGGCCGGTTACCGATTTTTTATTTTTATACTGAAACACCTTGGTATTAAGTTCACTTACTTTTTCCTGAATTTTGTTGTAACTTATTTTGTGCTATTCTCAGCAAAATCGCGAAAGCCAATCTACTATTATTTTAATACCATTTTAAGGTTTAATGCATTGAAATCATATCGGTACGTTTATAAAAACAATTATAAACTAGGCCAGGTTTTAATTGATAAAGTAGCCTTACTTGCCGGGTATTCCGATCAATTCACATTCGATTTCGAAGGCGAAGAACACATTCGTGAAATGGCAGCAAACGGAGGCGGATTGCTTATAGGAGCACATTTAGGTAATTGGGAAATTGCCGGGCAACTGCTAGATCGTATCGACACAAAAGTGCATATATTAATGCTCGAAGCCGAACATGAAAAGATAAAAGGCATGCTTGACAATGTGATGACTAAAAGAAGCATGCACATCATACCGATTAAAGATGATTTCTCTTATCTATTCCTGATCAAAGAAGCATTGCAAAACAATGAAATTGTAGCCATGCATGGAGACAGGTTTCTGGAAGGATCAAAAACTGTAATTAAGAACTTTTTAGGAAGAAAAGCAAAATTTCCCGAAGGGCCCTTTTACTTATCTGTGAAATACAAAAAACCCGTAATATTTGTTTCCGCTGTGAAAGAAACGAACAGTCACTATCACTTCTTTGCAACAAAACCTTACTATAATACAAATGACGGCGTGACTAAGAAGGAACGCATAAGTAAACTGCTTGACTTATATATAAGTGAGCTGGAAAAAACGCTTAAATATTATCCCGAACAGTGGTTTAATTATTACTATTTTTGGGAACCAACAGATCAAACAAATAAGGTACTTTAAATTAATAGAATGAACGAAAATTTCGGCAACGATGATAAATCGGCATTACAAGCCAAATTAGATGCCCAAAAAATAGCCTTCGCTCCTATTATGTTTCAAGCAGCGCGTTCATTACGCGATTTAGGCATACTCGCATACCTTTTAAAAAACAGATCAAAAGGTGTTAACATTGAAACTATTGCCTATGATTTAAATCTGTCAGTTTACGGTGTGAAAGTGTTGCTTGAAGCAGGATTAAGTCTAGAATTGGTAAAATTCTCAGAAGGGAAATTCACAATAACAAAAACCGGTTACTTTATTGTAAGTGACGAACTTACCCGTGTAAATATGGATTTTACAAATGATGTAAATTACCTGGGGATGATGCATTTGAAAGAGTCTGTAAAAAACGGGAAACCAGAAGGCCTTAAAGTTTTTGGTGAATGGGGTACGGTGTATGAAGCTCTGGCTGACTTGCCTGAAGATGTAAGAAAAAGCTGGTTTGCATTCGATCATTTTTATTCCGACTATGCTTTCCCTGAGGTCATGCCCCACCTTTTCGCAAATCACCCGAAAAAAATACTGGACGTGGGTGGTAATACAGGTAAATTCAGCATTTTTTGTGCGAAACATAATGAAGATGTTCAACTAACCATCCTCGATCTTCCGGGACAGGTAAAAGAAGCCCGGGAAAATATTCATGAAAATAATTTGGAGAAACGAATATCAACTTATGGCCTAAACCTTTTGGATAATTCAAAACCCTTCCCCAAAGGATATGATGCGATTTGGATGAGTCAGTTTCTGGACTGTTTCTCGCAAGAAGAAATTGCAGGACTACTTAAACGCTCGTACGATGCACTAACTGACAATGGTTCATTGTTCATATTAGAAACTTATTGGGACAAGCAGGCTTTTCCAGCGTCTACCTATAGTTTGCATGCCACTTCATTATATTTTACTGCCATCGCCAATGGCAACAGCCAGATGTATCACTCAAATGATATGGTGAAACTGGTTGAAGATTCAGGACTTTATATTGACAAAATAGTGGAAAATATAGGTGTAAGTCATACGTTATTTAAGTGTATGAGAAAGAAATAGCTGTTTCTCAATTTTAAATCTACCCAGATGCTCAACTACAGAAACCTGAATATACTTTTTTTCATTGCTATACTCGCTGCTATAATAACCAGTAATTATTACGAAGTAGGCATTCTTGCGTATCTGATATTAATTGCAATCTATTTATTGATCATTGTAATTGGTACTTTTAGTATTAAAATAAATTTCTACTTTACATCTCTCAATTCAGGAGAAAGCGCTAAAAAAGAAATAGCCATCACCTTTGATGACGGTCCGCACCCAACAATTACACCAGAGGTGATCCAACTCTTAGACAAGCATCACATTAAAGCCACTTTCTTTTGTATTGGCAAACGCATAAACAAATACAGTAACATTGTCAGGACAACCCATGAAAAGGGCCATATAATAGGCAATCATAGTTATAGCCATAGTAATTTTTTCGATTTATTTTCGAGTATAAAAATGACACATGAGCTAAACCAGACACAGAATAGCATTTATCACGCGATCGGAAAAATGCCGAATTTATTCCGGCCTCCTTTTGGTGTTACCAATCCATTGCTTAAAATTGCGCTGAATAACACAAAATTGACTTCCATTGGATGGAGTGTACGCTCATATGATACCAACAGAAACACGGGAAGGATTATTTCCCGCCTGAAAAGAAAAACACATCCAGGAGCTATTATATTATTACATGATACACGCGAAAAGATACTCCCCATTTTAAGTGAATTTCTTCCGTGGCTCAAACAGAACGGATATCGCGTTGTAAGCATCGAAGAACTATTACAGATTGAAGCATATGAAACTATTTAAACCGCTGCTTGTATTATTCCTGGTCATCACTGGTTTTTATTCATTCCAGTCGGAACATGAGGATTTTTTTGAATTAAAAGATATTGATGCATTCATCGAGAAAATCAACATCTATGCGGCAGAAACAAACACCATCAAAAGCAACTTTATCCAGGAAAAACACCTGACGATGCTTGAGGAAGTTCTGGTTAGCGAAGGCCATTTTATATTCCAGAAAGAAAATAATGTGCTTTGGGAGTATAAAAAACCCTTTGACTACGCCATTATTGTCTACGATGGTAAATTTACCATCAGGGATGGCTACAAAGTGAATGCTTTTGATATTGAATCGAACCGTTTATTTAGGGAAATAAATAATATGATCATTACATCCGTAAGTGGCAATTTTTTAAATAATCCCGATTTTGAAAGTGCTTATTTTGAAAATAATGCGTTTTACATGGTGAAGCTTTCGCCTTTAAGGCAGGAAGTTAAAAACATGCTGACAACTATTGAAATTTATTTCGGCAAAAACGACATATCCGTTTCAAAGGTGAGGTTTATAGAGCCCGGTGATGATTTCACGCTGATTAAATTTTCTGATACAAAATTTAACGACCCTGTTTCAGAGCAGGTATTCAAAGTAGATGTATCCAACTAATGAGACGATTAAAACTTCCGGCATATTTCATTTTTTTTATGTTAATCCTAAATTCATGCTCGTATAAGCATTACAAAGGTTTTGAAAAAGTTGTAACAACCGGTATAGCATTGCCTGACATATTTGATTCGACATTTAAAAAAGCGAATTATTTAACCCATTTCGAAGTGTTCGGAAATGAATTGAGCGGCATCACCATCATCAAAAAAGTTGAACAAACGAATACATACCATGTGGTTTTCATATCGCAAATCGGCCTTAAATATTTTGACCTGGAAATGACTATAGATCAGGAAGCAGATGGTTTCAAGATAAATTATATCATGGAGAGCCTTAACAGGGATTTCATCGTCAATGCATTAAAGGATGATTTTGAATTATTATTTATTAAAAAGTCAAATAACAGACAAATCCAATTGTATCAGCATCCTGAAAAAGAGACAAGAGAAATTACAGTAAGTCATGGAAAAGAAATTACATCCTATTTGATAGAAAATGAGCTTGTAAGGTCCGTTTCACTGATCAAAGGTTTGTCAAACCTGGCCTCCATTAACATAAATAAATTCAACACAAATTACCCCCAGAAATTTGAAATGATCAACAAAAAAGCCCGCTTGAAAACAATCATGAACGAGATCATTTTAGAATAAGCTGTCGATGTGCAGAAACCTGAATTTCAAATCATGATTTCCCTACATTTGCAGCTTACAAATGGCAAAGTACAATTCATATATCAACAAGTTTAGGGAGCTTAACGCTTGCGTGATCATACCTACCTACAACAATCAGGGCACCCTTGCTGAGGTTGTCAATAATGTCAAAAATTATACTGACCGGATCATTATTGTAAACGACGGTTCCACTGACAGCACGAGTCAAATTCTTTCTACATTTAAAGGACTTGATATTATTGAGTATGCTCCCAATAAAGGAAAAGGATTTGCCATCCGCACGGGTTTTACCAGGGCTTTGGAATTAGGATTTGATTATGCTATCACCATTGATGCCGACGGGCAGCATTTTGCTGAAGACCTTCCTCTTTTTCTTCAGAAAATTCAGGAATGTCCTAACAGTCTGATAATTGGCTCGCGTAATATTGAGGCGGAAGGTATGCCGGGCAAAAATACATTTGCCAACAGATTTTCCAATTTCTGGTTTAAACTTGAAACAGGTATTCAATTGCCCGACACCCAATCAGGTTATCGTTTATATCCAATTCGCGCGTATACTAACACCCATTTTTTTACTAAAAAATATGAATTTGAGATTGAAATACTTGTAAGGTCAGCATGGCGCAATATTCCAATTAACCATATTCCGGTTAAGGTATACTATCCCCCGGAAGATGAACGCGTATCGCATTTTAGGCCCCTGAGAGATTTCACAAGAATCAGTTTGTTGAATACGGTACTTGTTCTGATCACAATATTGATCGTATGGCCTGTGAAGTTATACCGCTACCTTACAAAAAACAAGTTAACAGATATAGTAAAAGAACAGATTTTGATGCACAATGAAAACCCATTGAAAGTAGCTGTCGCCCTGGGATTTGGCGTTTTCATGGGAATTTCGCCTATTTGGGGGTTTCAAATGCTTACAGCTGCATTTTTAGCACACCTGATGCGTTTAAATAAAATACTTGTACTCCTGGCTTCCAATATTTCTATTCCGCCTTTGGTTCCTTTCATAATCTATTTCAGTTATAAAACTGGCGGACTACTGCTGGGTGTGAAAGGAACCTTAACAAAAGAAACACTCAGCAACCTGAAAGACCAGTTATTAAACAGTAATTTTTATGATACTTTACAAGAACTTGGCTACAATCTTTTTCAATATGTTATTGGTAGCCTGTTTTTCGGTTTGGTGCTCGGCTTGGCTACTTTTTTTGTTTCGTATTTACTATTAGTTTTGTTGAAGAAAAAAGAGGCAAATTCCTGATATGAGTACATTTTTTACTTTTTTGTACCAATTCACTTCAAAACATAAATTGATATCCGTTTCAGTGCTGATTGTCATTCTTTTAGGCGCAGGATATTTTACTTCTCAACTTTCATTTTCTGAGGATATCACTAAAGTATTGCCAGAAAGCGATAAGATGAATCAATTGAATTTCGTGCTGGACAATTCCGAATTCATGGAAAAGCTCATCTTCAACATCAGCCTTAAAGACGATACAAACGAAGTTAATCCAGAAATACTTGTCACCTTTGCCAATCGTTTTTCCGACTCCATAGAAGAAAGGTACATTCCCAAACATATTCTTTCCATACAAAAAGCACCCGATGACACAGAGATGTTGCAGATGTATGATTTCGTTTATAACAACCTCCCTGTTTTCCTTAACGAAGCGGATTACATGGAGATGGAGAAAAGGATCAGCGACACAGCCATCAGGTATAATTTACAAAGCAACCTTAAAACTTTAATATCGCCAGCTGGATTTGGAATGAAAAAGATGATCAGGAATGATCCTTTACACCTTACGACAATCGCATTGGAAAAATTCAGGACATTTCAGTTAAGTGACAATTTTGAGCTGTATGGAAATCAATTTTTAACCAAGGACCGGCAAAACCTGTTATTGATTGTTACACCGGTATCAACTAATAATTCATCCGTAAATAAGGAGCTATTCAGTGGCATTGATAAATTAATTACTGAGTTAATAACAGATGAATTTGATCCCATCAAAGTACAATATTTTGGCAATGCTGCTGTGGCATTTGGCAATGCTGAACGTATAAAAAAAGACATCATTATTACCGTTTCCGTAGCAGCTATCTTGCTTATTCTTCTTATCACCACTTTCTTCAGAAAGAAAAGAACTTTTCTGGTTATTTTTCTCCCTGTAGTGTCGGGCACCCTGGTTTCGCTGGCACTAATATATTTTTTCAGAGCTAATATTTCTGCTATATCACTTGGAATTGGATCTGTACTCGTTGGCATTTCTGTTGATTATGCATTGCATATATTTTCTCATTACCGCAAGCATCAGGATATTAAATTGCTTTATCATGATATTGCTGCACCTATCATAATGAGCAGTATCACTACGGCTGCGGCTTTTTTATGCTTGTACTTTATCAATTCGAAAGCACTAAACGATTTAGGTTTGTTTGCTGCTTTCAGTATTTTGGGAGCAGCTTTGTTTTCACTGATTGTTTTACCACACCTGATCAAATCAAAATCCGAAAAAGCACTTAAAGAAAACTGGCTCGACAAGCTGGCTAATTTTCAGTTACCAAAAAAACCAATCGTTTGGCTTGGCATCATTGTTTTAACCGTCGTTTTCTATTTTACATCCAATAATGTCGGATTTGATGCCGATATGATGAAAAATAATTATATGAGTGAAGAACTCAGCAAGGCAGAAGAAGATTTAAACAGGATAACAAATCTTTCCAAGAAAACCATTTACCTTGTATCACCAGGCGCTAACATTGAAGCGGCATTGATGAATAATGAAAAAGCACAGCACCTTATCGACAGCCTTTCTCAACTTGGAATTATTAAGAGTTCAGTAGTATTGAATCATGTTTTCAAATCTTTCGAAAGCCAAAAAAAATCCATTTACAAATGGAATCAATTCTGGGATAAGCATGGTAATTATGTAAAAGAGGCAATGGTCTCAAATGGAACTGAATTGGGTTTTAAAGAAACAGCCTTCGATCCATTTATCGAAATGCTTGATAAAGAGTACGAGCCTGTTCCTATCGCTGAGTCAGGAATTATGAAAACGTATTTGTTGGATAATTATATCATAGAAACAGATACAATGGCTGCCATCATAAATACTGTAAAAGTTGACAGTGAGAATGAAGCTATAGAACAGGTTTATGAAGGTTTTAGGAATGAAAGTGCCGTTTGGGTTGTTGACAATAGACTGGTTACAAGCGAACTGATCAAACTACTCAATCATAATCTGAATCAACTTGTGCTTATCTCCCTGCTGGTTGTTTTTATAATCTTATTAATCGCCTATGGCCGAATTGAACTAACGATCATCACCATGATTCCTATTGTAATAAGCTGGATATGGACTGTTGGTATTATGGGCCTGCTTGGAATATCCTTCAACATTTTCAATGTCATCATACTGACATTCATTTTTGGGTTGGGTATTGATTACAGCATTTTTGTAATGCGTGGTTTAATCCAAGGATTTAAGTATGGACTGAAAGATTTATCTTCATACAAAGTATCTGTGCTTTTATCAGTCCTGACAACCATTCTCGGAATCGGGGTGTTAATATTTGCCAAACATCCTGCCTTACGTTCAATCGCCACCATGTCGATCATTGGAATTACTACTGTAGTCTTTATCACTTTTACATTATTGCCGGGTATTTTCAATTGGTTGGTATCTTATAAAAAAGGATTACGTAACCGGCCAGTTATTTTTCTCGATTTTATTTTTTCAATCATTGCGCTTATCGTTTTTATTGGTGGTGCCCTTTTGATGGGATTGTTCGCACTGATCCTCGAAATTATTCCGGGTAACAAACAAAAAAAGAAGTGGCTGTTTCACATTATCTTTAGCAAACTCACCTGGTTTTTAATTTATCTGAATTTTCTCAGCCCAAAACGGATTATAAATCCACTTCAGGAAGATTTTAAAAAACCTGCCATTATAATCGCCAATCACCAGTCACATGTCGACCTGATGCTGATTATGTTATTGAACCCACGGATACTGATAGTTACCAATGCTCGAAATTATTATCATCCTGTTCATGGAAAAGCAATCCGCTACGCCGATTTCCTACCTCACGATGCCGGCTATGATAAATTAAAGGACATGGCAGCTCTGAAAGTAAAGGAAGGCTATTCAATCATGATCTTTCCGGAGGGCCACAGAAGTGATACTGGCGAGATCCGTCGCTTTCATAAGGGCGCTTTCCAGCTAGCCCACGATTTACAAATTGATATATTGCCGATAATAATTATTGGTCAGAACCAAAGTCTGAAAAAAAGTGAATTCTTTCTTAAAAGAGGAGAGACAGTAACAACCATCCTGCCTCGAATTGATCTTTCCAAAAATGAATTTGGAATAACCATCAAAGAACAAACCAAAGGAATACAGACTTATTTTATTAATGAATATAAAAAAATAAAGACCTCATATGAAACTCCAGCCCATTTTAGCGACTTTATTAAAAAGAATTATTTGTATAAAGGGCCAATTCTGGAATGGTATACAAAGATCAAAATCAGGCTTGAAAAAAATTATGCGTTCTTTGAAGAAACTGTACCAAAAAAAGCACGAATTACTGATCTGGGATGCGGATATGGCTACCTCGATTATATGCTTTCACTAACTTCCAACGATCGCCTAATTACAGGCGTTGACTACGACAGTGACAAGATTGAAATAGCGCGTAATTGTTCTTTAAAAAACGATCATGTCTGTTTTATTTCAGCTGACATTATTGAAATGGAATTTGATGAGTCAGACGTTTTTATATTGAATGATGTATTGCACTATATGCCTGTTAGCTTGCAAAAACAAACCATTGAAAAGTGTATTAGAAAACTTACTGCTAAAGGAATGATTATTATTCGTGATGCGGATAAAAGTTTGCAAAAAAGGCATCTGGGTACCATTATGACCGAGTTATTGTCAACCAATCTGGGATTTAACAAAAAGCGATATAAACTCGAATTTATTTCACATGATGTAATTCAGGATTTAGCCGATTCAAAACACCTCAGCCTTGAAATAATTGACCAAACAAAAAGAACATCAAACCTGATCTATATACTTCGTAAATAAACATCCCAGGCAGACAACTCGTTGATTAATTGGGCTTTGCGAAATTATATTTGCTTTTTCTATTCTCATATTGTATCTTTGGTCTTTCGGTTTACGTATACTTCCCCGGTTGCTAAACTGGAAAAGCGAAAAACAAACAAGACATAAATCATGAAAACAAGATTACTAATAGGATTATTAGGCCTGCTTTTTATTGCAACATCATGCAATAAAGAAGAATTTCCTGATAGAGAAACGCTGGTCGGTACATGGGCGCTTAAAGATGGCCCCAACGACGCCTATGTTGAATTTAGCATGTGGCGAATGGACATTATAAATGGAAACAGACAAGAATATCAATATTCACCATTAAACAACACATTGTATTTATACCCAAATAAATACGGTGACCCTGATAAATTCAGCACTCATACTATTTATTATCATAAGAAAAAGGATGAACTCCGAATCTGGAATATTTTAAAAGAATATGGTGACGATTCGGGTTATACTACTTTCAAAAGACAATGATCGGTGTAAAAAAATATTAACGTTTCCTTTTCAATGATATGCTAAATAACCGCCTAATCATCTTCTTTTAGGTCTGAATCTTTTCTTACTTTTGAATCCAACTGAAATTCATTCAATACTCACTATTGATTTGCACTGATATTTAATGGAAACCGTTTACGATGTTGTGATAATTGGGAGTGGACTTGGAGGTTTGGAATGCGCCACTATTCTAAGCAAACACGGATACCGTGTTTGTGTCCTGGAAAAAAATTCGAAGCTGGGAGGAACACTTCACGGATTCAAACGTTTTGGTTGTGAGTTTGGCACAGGTATGCACTACATCGGTAGTCTGGATGAAGGCCAGGTTACTAACAAAATATTCAAATACCTTGGTATTCTTGATAAAATTAAAGTAAAAAGGATGGATGCTGAAGGATTTGACCATTTTAGCATCGGTGACAAAGAATATAAATATGCCATGGGCAAACAGGCATTCACTGATTTACTCTTAACTTATTTCCCAAATGAAATTTCAGCTATTTCCAATTATATGAATGAAGTTGAAACAGCTGCAAACCAAGTGGATATTTATAACTTGAAACCACTTGAAAATTTCGATATCCGGACAAATAATTCACTTAACACTGGGGCTTTCAACAAAATAAAATCACTGACAAATAATTCAGATCTGCAAAATGTATTGGGAGCCCTTAACTTCGTTCATGCAGGAAAAAAGGAGACAACTCCTTTTTATACACACGCACTCATTAACAAATATTATATTGATAGTGCCTATAAGCTTGTGGATGGTAGCTATCAGATAGCTACTTTACTCGCCGAAAAAATAAAAGAAGCAGGCGGCAATGTTCTTAATAAAGAAAGAGTAACTGATTTTATTTCGAAAGATGGAAAAATAATTGCAGTTAAAACTGAGAATGAGAATACATATTACGGGAAACAATTCATATCCAATATCCATCCCGTTAATACTCTCAAAATTATGGATGATTCGTTATTTCGAAGACCATACAGACAACGTATTTCAAATCTGGACAACACAATTTCTGCATTCACACTGCATCTTAAATTAAAAGAAAACACTTTTCCATACCTGAATTACAACTATCATCACTACAAACAAAATGACGTTTGGTATCCATCTTATTATTCAGAAAAGAACTGGCCTGAGTTTTACTACTTGTTCGTTCCGGTTAAGTCTCAAACAGATAAATTCGCGAATTGTATCAGCATTCATACCTATATGAAATTTGAAGAAGTAGCTAAATGGAAAGACCTACCATTACGTCAAAGAGGAGATGACTACGAGGACTGGAAAGCATCGAAAGCGGATAAGTTAATACAACTGGTTTCAGAAAAATTTCCCGAACTTAAAGGAAATATTGAAGATTATAATGTCAGTACACCATTAACATTACGTGATTATATTGGCACTCCCGATGGAGGTATGTATGGCATTTCGTTAGACTATAATAACCCTATGACAACTTACATAGCACCAAGAACAAAAATTCCAAACCTGTTTTTTACAGGTCAGAACATAAGTCTCCACGGCATGTTGGGAGTGAGCATGACCAGTCTGATTACATGTGGTGAACTGTTAGGGTTGAACAATCTAATCCATAAGATTAATGAAGAATAAACCTAAAAATAATTTTCTGAGAATTTTATGGGTTCTTTTACTGGCAATAGTGTTAGTCGTTATTTCAATTGTTACCTGGTATTATTTCGATACTCAAATATCGAATCCGACGGTTGATGAATCAATTGTAATAAAATTGCACAGGGAAACTTCCGGATCCGATCAATATCAGATTGGTGACAACTGGTTGAAAAAGAATAAATATGGACTTTGGGAAATGTATCTTGAAGGTTCGGCATTTGAACGCGGCGTGATAAGCGGAAAATTAACCGAGGAACTGATTTACAAACAGGAAGAATCATTTGTTGATCAGATCAAGGAAATGATTCCTTCTGAATCATACCTTAATTTTCTTAAATACTTCATTCGGTTTTTTAACCGTGATATTGATGAGTACATTTTACCTGAATTCCAGGAGGAAATATATGGCATTTCATTTTCTGCCTCCGACGATTTTGACTTTATCGGCACAAAATACGAACGCATGCTCAATTACCATGCTGCTCACGATATTGGTCATGCATTACAGGATTTAATGTTGGTAGGTTGCACTTCTTTTGCTGCTAACATGGGATTTACCGATAGCAGCATGATCATAGGCAGAAATTTTGATTTTTACATTAATGATGCTTTTGCTGAAGACAAGATAATTTGTTTTGTAAAGCCCGATGAAGGCTACGAGTTTGCTTATATTACCTGGGCAAGTATGATTGGTGTTGTTTCAGGGATGAATAATGAGGGACTTACGGTAACCATTAATGCCGGAAAATCGGATACGCCGTTCCGCGCAGCTACGCCTATTTCATTGCTTGCCAGGGAAATTTTACAATATGCTGCTAATATTGATGAAGCCATTGAAATCTCAAAAAAAAGAAAAATATTTGTTTCTGAATCGCTGCTGATTGGATCAGCCAGTGATAACCGGGCGGTCATCATTGAGAAATCTCCCTCAAAGATTGGGATTTTTAACTCAAAAGATGCATCTTTAGTTTGTTCCAATCATTTTCAAAGTGATGCTTTTACGGATGATCAAAATAATCAGGATCAAATCTCAGCATCAGCCTCATTATACAGGCAAAATCGGACCGTTGAAATGTTGAGCGAAGAAGGTATTTTAAACTACCTGGATGCTGCCGCCGTATTACGAAATCGACAGGGCTTAAATGAACTACAAATTGGCATCGGTAATGAAAAAGCCTTGGCACAGATGATCTCGCACCATAGTATCATTTTTCAGCCATTAAAACGAAATTTATGGATATCTACAAATCCCTATCAGCTTGGGGAATACCTGAACTACAATCTATCTGACTTTTTCTCTGTAAGCTACACAAATCCTGCAGCTACCATTTTTGACACAACTTACACCATTCCTGCTGATCCTTTCCTATATTCATTTGAGTATAAAAATTATATACAATATAAAACGGAGCGATTTAAACTTAAAGAAGCCACACAAAATAAAATTTTACTTGGAGAAAACTTCACCAATCATTTTATCTCATTAAATCCCGGGTATTTTGAAAGTTATGTGCTCTCTGCCGATTATTATCTGGCTACTGGAAATTCAGAAAAAGCGTGGCAGCTTTACACTAAATCACTGAGTAAAGAATTTGAAAACACATCGCAAAGGCTCGAAGTTGAAGAAAAAATTCTGTCTATCGAAAACAACCCATAAACTTGCAATTTCAATGAAGCAACAAAAAAAAGTGATTATCATCGGGGCGGGATTGGCAGGCATGTCGGCAGGCAGCTACTTGCAGATGAACGGTTTTCAAACTGAAATTTTCGAATCCTATTCGATGTCAGGCGGATTGTGTGCTTCATGGAAAAGAAAAGATTTTAACATTGATGGTTGTATCCACTTCATGGAAGGCCTGTCGCCCGACGAAGTGTATTATGATTTCTGGAACAATATCATTGATATGAAATCCATTGACTTTGTTTTTTTCGATAGTCATTCGGTAGTTGACGATAAAGACGGGAACCGGATTCATTTCTATAGCGACATAGACAAACTGGAACACGAATTTTTGTCCAAAGCTCCGGAAGATAAAAAGCAAATAATGAAGTTTATCGGGCTAGTCAGGAAGTTTAACAAGGTACAGCTGCCTATCAAAAAGCCATTTGAAGTGATGAATATTACCGACAAACTTAAAGTGGCTTATCATATGTTTCCGTACCTGAGAAGCATGCGCAAATACCTTAACATTACCAATCGTGAATTTGCCGAGAAACTAAAGAATCCTACACTCAAATACGCCATTGAAACGGCTTTTGTGGGACATATGCCCTTGTTTTATTCCATCATGCCACTTGTCTGGCGTAACAAAAAAGACACGGGTTATCCAAAAGGAGGTGCGGCTCTGATCAGTGGCATGATGGAGAAAAGTTACCTAGAACTGGGGGGCGACATTCATTTTGATTCGAAGGTTAAAAGAATACTTATTGAGAATGATGAAGCTTGTGGTATTGAGCTGGAAAATGGAAAAGTGTACCGAAGTGATATGGTCATAAATGCAGCTGACGGAAGGACTGCCATTTATAATTTGTTGGGAGGAAAATATAAAGACAAGAACATCATCGAAAGATATGAATCTGATACTTTTGAAACGATTGATAAAACACTTTATATTGCACTTGGGTTGAACCGTGATTTTTCAGATATGCCAAGAAAAATTCATTTTCATATTGACAAGCCAATTATAGTTGATAAGCTGACCACTATGACACACCTCGAAGTTACTCATTATTGTGATGATCCGCATGCAGCACCTAAAGGAAAATCATTATTGGCTTTAATGCCCGAGGCTAAAGATTGGGAATACTGGGATCAGCTTCGAAAGAATGATAAAAACAAATACAATAAAGAAAAAACCCGGGTAGCAAAAGACGTAATTGAAGCGCTGGATAATAAATTTAGTGATATCAAAGATCATATTGAAATGATTGATGTAGCTACTCCGGCAACTTATATTCGTTACACAAATAACTGGACAGGTGGGCAGATCAGCTGGAAAGCAACAAGGCAAACATTTGGCAAACCTACCACCTGGCAAATCAAAGGGCTGAAAGATTTTTATATGACCGGACAATGGGCAGGTACTTCAGGAGGGTTGATAAATGTTGTAATGATGGGAAATCACCTGACTCAAATTATTTGCAAAAATGAAGGCATTAAATTTACAGATAGAAAACAAAAAAATAGTTAGAATTATACAAGATGCATATTCCCGAATTAGAAAAAAAATCGACTGAAGAAATAAAACAGTATCAGGAAAAACAGCTTCCGGAATTGCTCAATTATTTGATGGAAAATTCTACTTTTTACCGACAACTGTTCAAAAAGCACCAGATTAATATCAATTCCATTAAAAAACTGGAAGACCTCACCCAAATTCCGGTTACAACGAAAAATGATCTGCAAAAGAGAACAGATGATTTCCTATGTGTACCAAAAAATAGGGTTGTTGATTTTATTACTACATCCGGAACCCTTGGTGAACCGGTAACTTTCGCCATGACCGATCATGATCTTGAAAGACTGGCCTATAATGAATATATTTCATTTCTATGCGCGAATTCCACAAGTGAAGATATTTTCCAACTTATGGTAACACTCGACAAACGTTTTATGGCAGGTATGGCATACTTTCTGGGCTTGCGAAAATTGGGCGCCGGAATTATACGAATAGGCCCGGGATTGCAAGAGTTACAGTTTGAATCCATTCAGCGTTTCTCTCCTACCGGCCTGGTGACTGTCCCTTCTTTCATTCCGAAATTGATTGAATACGCCGAAAAAAATAGTATTGATTACAAAAGATCATCCATCAGGAAAGCTGTTTGCATTGGTGAAGCAATCAGAAATCCTGACTTTACGTTAAATACACTTGGTAGAAAAATAACCGATAAGTGGGATATCAAATTGTATTCTACTTACGCATCAACAGAGATGGGAACAGCATTCACAGAATGCGAAGCAGGGAAAGGTGGGCATCATCATCCTGAAATGATCATTGTAGAGTTTCTTGATGAAAATAATCAGCCGGTAAAGGAAGGTCAAGCTGGAGAAGTGACCATTACCACACTTGGTGTGGAAGGAATGCCCCTGTTAAGATTTAAAACCGGCGATATCTGTCATTATCATACAGAAGCATGTTCATGCGGAAGAAATACGATGAGGCTTGGTCCGGTAATAGGTAGAAAACAGCAAATGATTAAATTTAAGGGTACCACGCTGTATCCACCGGCCATTTATGACCTATTAAATGAAATTGACTGGATTAAGAATTATATCATTGAAGTTTCAACTAATCAACTTGGCACGGACGAGATACTTATTAAAATAGGGTGCAGCAAAGAATACAGAAATGCTGAAAAGAAAATCAAAGACCATTTCAGGGCCAAATTGCGGGTAGCTCCCGAAACAAAATTTTATGATCCTGCCGAAATTTTAAGACAGCAAATGCCATCCAGTAGCAGAAAACCTATTATTTTTATCGACAATAGAACCACTTAAAATTTTATATCATGAAAAAATCACTCGTAATTTTACTGGCAGCGTTCCTGGCTGCTGCAACAGCATTCGGCCAAAAATCAGATATCGCTAATGCGAAAAGCTGGACATGGTTAGGCATTGACTATACCCACTGTTATTTTATCACATCCATGGATTTTATAGATGCTGACGATCTGCTTAGCAAAACAAAAGCATGGAACAAC
This sequence comes from Marinilabiliales bacterium, assembly GCA_963776205.1. Classification (GTDB taxonomy): domain Bacteria; phylum Bacteroidota; class Bacteroidia; order Bacteroidales; family F082; genus UBA4459. Next base: position 129,760 of record CAVZLR010000005.1, on the reverse strand, counting down.
CTCGTGTACAATGAAAAAGATAAGTACATTGAAAAGACACTTAAAAGTAAGAGTGTTACTTTTTCAGCAGATATAATCAAAGACAGGAATATTGAGATCGATATGGAAAGCAGGATCACAGATGATAATTCCCTTCATAAACATCTGGATGTGGCACAAATTGATAAAATAGTAAGCAGTTTCGATATACCTGTTGACCTATCAGGCATTGGGCTTGTATTGATCGCCGAAAGCTACAGCAAACCTGAAGAAGCCGGGGCTTACTATGTTACTTTTTTGGATTTAAGCACAAAGAAAGTGCTCAGCACTGAAAGAATGACTGGTAAAGCGAAAGGCTTTGGCTTAAGGAATTATTGGGCATATACTTTCTATAAAGTTTTACAAGAGGTTGGAGAGAAATATGAATAGTGTTTAACCAATGCGGAAAATTCAACTATTAATTTGCATTTTGTTAGTTCATATGATAGGTTCTAGCCAATCATATGAACTAACTGTTAATATCATTGACATAAGTGAAATTAAAGGTTCATTGAGAATAGCCATTTTTACAAACCCTGAGACTTTTAAAAAAAAGATCAATCCTGCAGATTCAGCCGTAATTGAAATAAAGTCAAACACTGTTTCCCACACTTTCAAACTCAATCAAGACATTTATGCTGTTGCTGTTTATCATGATGAAAACAATGATAAGCAATTGAATAAACGCTCAATGGGGATTCCAACAGAGGGAATCGGGTTTTCAAGACTATCCTCCAAAAGAAAACGTCCTCCTGTTTTTGAAGAGTCTTCTTTCAAATTAGTTTCTGATACAACGGTTCAAATTCCATTGTTTTATAATAAAGAATAAACAACTCAAACAAAAATCATTACCGATTGTTTGAATACTTGGGGAAATCGCATATAAAATACTTTTTATCCCTAAATTTGGCGTTTTTATCAAACTTTTTAAAAAGTGAAGAGGGTTTTAGTTGTAACTTATTCTCAATCAGGTCAATTAAATAAAATTGTAAAAAATGTAATTCATGAAATGAGTCTCGATAAAGAGATTCAATTTGACTATGAGACATTAGTGCCTATACCGGAATTTCCATTTCCATGGCCCGATATGAGCTTTTGGGATGCGATGCCTGAGTCGGTTAGAAAAATACCATCAAAACTCAAACCGCTTCAATTTGATGTAAGTACCAAATATGATCTGATCATAATTGGGTACCCCATATGGTTTCTCAGTCCTCCCATACCTTTAACTACTTTTTTAAAATCAGATACAGCAAAAAAAATATTGGCCGGTACACCTATCATCACGATAATTGGTGCCAGAAACATGTGGGTAAGTGCACAGGAAGACATTAAAAAGATGATCATCAAGAACGGTGGCATATTAAAAGGAAATATTGCATTACACGACCGGCATCAGAACCTTTTGAGCGTAGTAACAATAATTTATTGGCTAATGACAGGTAAAAAAGACAGGTACCTGGGAATTTTTCCAAAACCCGGTGTTTCAGATGATGATATCGAACAAGCTACAAGATTTGGAGGTCCCATTCATAAAGCGCTCATTTCAGAACACTTTGATGTACTTCAAGAAGAACTGCGCCAGTTAGGGTCTGTTGAATTATCGCCTGATATTACTTCAATTGAGCGGAAAGCAAAAAGAATATTTCATCTCTGGTCAGGATTTATCCTGAAAAAAGGAGGCCCAGGTTCTAAAGAAAGAATTGTACGTTTAAAGATGTTTAAATGGTATCTGTTGTTTGTTATCTTTGCCGTTTCGCCAATCGCGTCGTTGGTATTTTATCTGACATATCCGTTATTTTATCGAAAGATCAGAAGAAACATGGATTATTTCAAAGGTGTTAAACTCAGATAAACATTGAAATTTGGAATGAAAGTCTATATAAATAAAATTGAAAAATTTCTACCGAATGATCCGGTAACAAATAGTGAAATTGAAGACCGCTTAGGTCTTATCAATGGACGAACCTCCATTAACAAAGATCTTATCTTGCGAAGTAATCAAATCAAAACACGCCATTACGCTTTAGATAAAACCGGACAACCAACTCACTCCAATGCTGAAATGGCTGCTATTGCAGTTAAACTGCTGTTTGACAATGAATTTTCTTTAAATGATATCGAATTACTAACTGCAGGAACTTCATCTGCCGATAATATCCAGCCATCACACGCTCTTATGGTTCAAGGTGAACTTGGTGGTTCACAAAATATTGAGGTGATGTCAGCTCATGGCACCTGCAATGCAGCAATGCAATCACTCAAATATGCTTATTTAAGTATTTTGGCATCCCAGGTTTCAAATGCAGTTTGTGTCGGATCAGAAACCCTTGGTTCATGGATGCATGCTAAAAATTTCAGCAGTGAAATTGACAAAAGAAAAGAAATTGAAGAAAACCCATATATTGCTTTTGAAAAAGATTTTCTGAGATGGATGCTTTCTGACGGTGCTGCCGCATTGCTCGTCCAAAACACACCCAATTCCAACGCTATTTCACTTAAAATAGAATGGATGGAAGTATCATCATTTGCTAATGAACTGGAAGCATGTATGTACGCGGGATGTGAAAAGAATGACGATGGCACCCTGCGTGGTTGGAAAGATATGGAGGCTGAAGAAAGAAATTCGACTTCAGCATTCAGTTTAAAACAGAATGCCCGCTTGCTACAAAATAATATTGTAGAACGTGGTGCAGATTTCCTGAAGATACTTGCACAAAAACATCAGCTTGATATCAATGATGTGGATTATTTCCTGCCGCACTTGTCATCCATGTTTTTTAAGAAAAAAGTATATGAAGCACTTGAGGCACTTGGTATGACCATCCCATATGAAAAATGGTTCCTGAATCTTCCGAAAATTGGAAATATTGGTGCGGCTTCCGCCTTTTTTATGTTGGAAGAATTGTTTAATTCAGGAAAATTAAAAAAGAAAAATAAAATCCTGGTGATGGTTCCTGAAAGTGCTCGCTTTTCATACACCTTCATGCTGTTATCAGTCGTATAACCCTTCATACTTTTCGTTCACTCATAGGTCAAAATTTGTATTTTTGGCAATAGTTTCAATTCGGATATCGATTTATCATGTTAGCTGAAAGACCTCAAGTATTGAAGATGATACCTCAGAAGCCACCTATGGTAATGGTAGATAGATTGGTAGCAAGTGATGATGCATCAACCACATCACAATTGTTACTGGACAAACAGAATATATTTTGTAAAAACGGGTATTTTCATGAGCCTGGTATTATCGAAAATATGGCTCAAACAGCTGCTTTGCGGGCCGGATTTATGGCTCAAAATAAAAATACGGAACCGATTATTGGTTTTATTGGAGCTGTAAAAAAAGTAACAATTCATGAACTCCCAAAAGATTCAGAAGTGTTGCAAACTAAAATAACCGTTCTTACTGAAGTAGCGAATGCAACCATTGTTTCAGGAAAAGTGTTTGCAGGTTCAAAACTTATAGCTGAAGGTGAAATGTCGATTTTTAAACAGGATTCTTAAGAATAATGAAAAAGAAAGAAGTTCCTCAGGACGATGCGAATATGATGCAGGGAAAATTCCGTGAACCTGTTTATTCGTTAGATGAAGATGGTAATTATACCACTGTTAAAAGTGTAGGTTGGGATCCTAAGAATGCGGTTATGCAACAAGCCTGGGACAATATCAATGAAAAGATTGAGGAAACTAAGCAAAAGGTTATTGAAGGAAAACTAAGTCCAATCGCTTACTATATGGAAAAAAATATTATGGATGTAGGTTTATTATCAAAATATATGGGCTTATGGAAGTGGACTGTTAAAAAACACCTGAGACCGAAACACTTCAACAAACTGTCAGAAGAAATTATTATACAATATGCAGATATTTTTAATATTACTCCCGGCCAGCTTAGAGATATAAACATATTGAAGAAATGAGCATAAAGGGGATACTAATTAAAGATAAAGCATTTGAGCATCGACAATCGGCGCATTGTGAAAATGGTGTTGTCTCAAATTTACTGAGATACTATGATGTAGAATTGAGCGAACCATTGGTATTTGGAATTGGATCCGGCCTGTTCTTTTCTCATATGCCATTTCTGAAAGTGGATGGTATTCCGGTTACTTCATTCAGGCCATTGCCAGGTATTATTTTCAGCCGTATTTCAAAACGTTTAGGTGTATCATTTGAAAAGAGGAGATTCAGAAACAGTCCGCAAAAAGCTATGGAAGCTCTCGATGCAAACATTGCTAAAGGAATACCAACAGGTATGCTGGTGGGTGTTTACCACCTCTCCTATTTTCCGGCCCCTTATCGTTTTCATTTCAATGCACATAATATTGTTGTTTTTGGAAGAGAGAATGGAGCATACAACATCAGCGATCCGATTATGGAAGATTTTACCCAGCTCGACTACAAAGAATTGATGCGTGTCCGTTATGCCAAAGGTGTTTTTGCACCTAAAGGCCATATGTATTGGGTTAAAAACATTCCTGATTCCATCGACCTGAAATCAGCCATTTACAAAGGCATCCGGCAAACCTGCAAACATATGCTGACCATTCCTATTCATTATTTCGGCGTGAATGGTATCCGTTTTATGGCAAAAAAAGTTCGCAACTATCCCGAAAAACTGGGTCCCAGGAAAGCTGCTTTATTTACAGGCCAGATCGTGAGGGCTCAGGAAGAGATAGGAACCGGCGGTGCCGGATTCAGGTTTATGTATGCTGCTTTTCTGCAGGAAGCTGCTAAAATAACAGGAAATGAAAAACTGAAATCCCTTTCTTATGAAATGACGGCTATCGGTGATATGTGGCGGGAGTTTGCAATTATTACGGGAAGGATAGTAAAAAACAGGAATAAAGCCGATGAAAGCTACAACCATGCGGCTGATCTATTACTTGCAATTGCTGAAAAAGAGGAAACATTCTATAGAAAACTTCAGGAAAGTATCAGATAATGGAGAGAGAAGTAATCATTGATATAAAGCATCTCACAAAGTTCTATAAAAACGCAGATGAAGCTGCTGTTAGTGACTTGAGCCTGACGATTAACAAAGGTGATATTTTTGGTCTCTTGGGGCCTAATGGTGCAGGTAAAACAACTACTATCTCCATACTTTGCAATCAGATTTCTGCCAACGAAGGTGATGTTTATTTTGAAGGCAATCATCTGGTTTCAGAGCGCGAGGCAATTAAGAAAATCATTGGCGTAGTTCCTCAGGAAATCGCACTGTATCCAAAATTAACAGCTTACGAGAACCTGAAATTTTTCGGAAATATGTACGGATTAAGTGGCAAGTTGCTCAAAGAACGGATCATCAAATCGGTAAGCGATTTTGGCCTGGAAAAAAAGCTACACCTCAAAGTCAGTACATTTTCAGGAGGCATGAAGCGCCGGATCAACCTAATTGCGGGCATTTTACATAAACCAAAAATATTGTTCCTCGACGAACCTACAGTGGGCATTGATGTACAATCAAAAAATGTAATCATCGAGCACCTGCAGCAACTCAATGCAAACGAAGGAACAACCATAGTTTACACATCGCACCTGATGGATGAGGCTGAAAAGTTTTGTTCACAAATTGCAATTATTGATATGGGAAAAGTTGTCACTATTGGCGAACCTTCAGCACTGATAAAAGCATATCCGGGGTGCAGCAATTTAGAGGATATTTTTCTATTATTAACAGGCAGAAGTTTAAGAGATTAAATATATGTGGCTCAAATTTAAAGCATCAACAATTAAAGAATTACTCCTGCTCATGCGTGACAGGGCAGGACTTGTAATGCTTTTTGTAATGCCCATGCTGCTGATCTTCATCATGTCGCTGCTACAGGAATCTACTTTAAAGAAGCTGGAAGAAAGACAAACTCCCGTTCTCATCGTTAATTATGACAATGATTCGTTGGGGATTAATATCGTGGACGGATTAAAGAGCGCAGGTTTTTTCGAAATTCATGAACTTGTTGATGGCAACCAACCCAGCCTGGATGAATTAAAAAAATTAGTAAACTACGGCAAATACAGGGTAGGTATCATCATTAAAGAAGGGGCTTCGGAGGCTTTAAGAAATAAGATCAGGTATGAGATCCAGCTAATGTTTCCACCCGAAGAAGGAGATTTATTCTCACCTCCACCTGACCCTGATAAACCATACCCGGAAATTGACATCTATTTTGATCCAATTACACAACCTACCTTCAAACATGCTGTTACCAGTGCACTGAATGAATTTACCTACGCGGTAGAAGCTAAAATGATCATGGGTATTTATGCCAGCATGCTGAATGAAATTGTGGGCATCGAGTTAAACCAATCGGGTAATTTCAAAAACATGATCAATTTGAACGAACAATATGCCGGTAACCGCGAAAAGATTATTGTTCCAAATGCGGTACAGCACAATGTTCCCGCCTGGACCATCTTTGCCATGTTCTTCATCGTAATACCGTTGGCAGGAAACATCATTAAAGAACGGGAAAGCGGTATGTCGTTAAGGTTGCGTACCATGCCAGGCTCCAACCTGGCTGTTATTTTCGGAAAAGCGAATGTATATTTCATGGTTGGAATTCTGCAAGCGATTTTTATGCTGTTGATCGGTGTTTACATCCTGCCTTTGGTAGGTATGCCGGCTCTTGAACTAGGATCAAGTATTCTCGCGCTGTTATTGGTAACTTTCTCAATTTCTCTTGCAGCCTCAGGATATGGCATACTGATTGGCACCATTTCCACTTCGCAGGAACAATCGTCCATTTTTGGTTCCATTTCTGTAGTTATATTGGCAGCTATTGGCGGCATTTGGATACCTACATTCATGATGTCGGAAAAGATGAATATTATCAGTAAACTTTCTCCACTTAATTGGGGCCTTGATGCTTATTATGATATTTTTTTAAGAAATGCGGGTGTCTCAGATATTCTGATCTACATTTTACCACTTTTCATATTCGCCTTAGGTTGCATCTTAGCTTCCTGGTTTTATAACCGTTTTAAGACTTCAAATTAAACTACTAATAAATTTTCCGGATATTAAAACACTTTTCACACTTTGTTGTTATAAGCTTTAGGATTGCATGCTAAATCCTTACCTTTGCCCCTTACATGAAACAACCCAACATGAACAACCAATTAAAAGATAGAACCGAAGTTAAAGTGCGATTTGGAGAAGTTGATTCGATGGGTATTGTCTGGCATGGCAACTACGTAAAATATATTGAAGAAGGCCGAGAATCATTCGGTAAGAAATACGGCATTTCTTATCTTGACATCTATGCTAATAACGTAATGGCGCCCGTCGTTAATATGCAAATTGATTTTAAAAAACAAGTGCAATATGGTGATATTCTTATAGTTGAAACAGAGTTTATCAACAAACCAGCAGCTAAGATTGTATTTCAATTTAAAATTTTCAGGAAATCAGATAATGAGTTGGTAGCTACTGCCGAAAGTACACAGGTATTTATTGATATGAACCGCGAAATGCTGTTGTATCCCCCGGCATTTGTGCTTGATTGGAAAAAGAAAGTTGGATTAACCGGATAAATGACTCGCATGGCATTCTTTATTGCTGATAATATTATTTCTCCACTGGGTTATACAACCGCTGATAATTTTCGAGCGATAAAAGAAGGCATTGTTGGAATCAATATAATTAGAGATCCCGAAATCTATCCTGAAGCCTTTCCGGCAGCCATGATACAATCATTCGCACTGGATACAGCATTTGAAAAAGTTTCAACAGATACTTTGTATACACGCCTCGAGAAAATGCTGATATTATCCGTTTCCGATGCTTTGAATAGAACATCTATTGATATCAAATCGAAAAGAACAGGTATAATACTTTCTACCACCAAAGGCAATATTGACCTGTTAACACCCCAACTGCAAAACACATTCGAAAAAGAACGGGTACACTTATGGCGACTTGCACAAGTTTTAGCAGAATATTTCGGCAATCCAAATCAACCCATCGTACTTTCCAATGCATGTATCTCAGGTGTACTGGGGTTAAATGTGGCAGCTATGCTTATCCGTGAGGGTAAATTTGATCATATAATAGTGGCTGGAGGTGATATTGTTTCGAGATTTGTAGCAAGTGGTTTCATGTCATTTTTGTCACTCAGCCCGAAAGCATGTAAACCTTTTGACAAAGACCGCGATGGCCTATCGCTCGGTGAAGCTGCCAGTACGATTATTTTAAGTAAAGACAATACTGGAATAAATGATATTAAATTCTTGGGAGGTGCTTCGGCCAACGATGCCAATCATATTTCAGGCCCTTCAAGAACCGGAGAAGGTTCTTTCATTGCAATAAAAAAAGCAATAGAAGAATCAGGCGTATCGTCCAGTCAAATAGATCATATTTCGGCTCATGGTACAGCGACCCCCTACAATGACGAAATGGAGAGTATTGCTATCGACAGGCATCAACTTAACAAAGTACCTGTAAATAGTTTGAAAGGTAGTTTCGGCCATACACTAGGTGCAGCAGGACTAGTTGAAATAGCTGTATTGTTGGAGGAAATGAGACAAAACACCCTGGTGAAAACAGCAGGATTTTCTGAACTTGGGGTGTCAAGAAAAATCAACGTGATAGATCAAACAACCAGCAGTGAACTGCAAACCTGTTTAAAAATGGCATCCGGTTTTGGTGGAAGCAATGCAGCCATGGTCATACAGAAAGTATAATGGAGCAACTGAGAATATCGACATATTGCCATATTAAAAATAACCGTGTTTACATCAACGGCGAACTTGCGTTTGAATACCCGGAAGCCAACAGTATTAATGATTTCCTAAAAAAAGCTTTTAAATATTTTAAACCCGGCTATGCTAAGTTTTATAAAATGGACAACATCAGCAAACTCGGTTTTTTAGCATCAGAAGTTATTTTGAGGGATAAGCCTTATCAAAATTATACGCCGGAAGATGTGGGCATTGTATTAAGTAATTCGCAATCTACGCTGGTAACAGATACGGAATTCCAGGCTTCCATTCAGGAAGATACGAATTTTTATCCGAGTCCATCGGTATTTGTTTATACCCTTCCCAATATCATGATAGGTGAAATTTCCATCAGACATGGATTTAGAGGTGAAAATGCTTTTTATATTTTTGAAAACTTTAATGCAAATTTTATTGCTGATTACATCAATCAGTTATTTTTGTCTCAGAAATTAAAAGCCTGTGTCGGGGGATGGGTGGATCAATCATCTGAAAGTTATGAAGCTTTTATTTACTGGGCAGATAACAAGAAAGATGTTCCACCGGCAATTGAACACACGGCTATAGAAATAGAACGCTTATACAATTTAATAAGATAATATACATGGAAGAATTGATACAAAAGCTGAAAGTACAGATCATCGAGCAATTAAACCTTGAAGATATGGAACCGGACGATATTGACGAAACTGATCCGTTATTTGGAAATGGATTGGGTTTGGATTCAATAGATGCGTTGGAACTCATCGTATTGCTGGAAAAGGAGTATGGTATCAAGATTGAAAACCCGAAAGACGGCCAGAAGATTTTCTACTCTATTAAAAGTATGGCCGAATTCATCGAAAGTCATAAAAAATAATTCCTAACTATGTCTTCTCCTATAGTTGTTACCGGCATCGGAATTATATCATCCATTGGTAATAATTTAAAGGAAACCACCCATGCTTTGCTACATATGCAGAGCGGGATCAAGCCTGTTTCCATACTCAGTACACGGCATGCGGCAGATTTTGTATTAGGAGAAGTTAAAAAAACACAGGAAGAATTGCACCAGTTGGCAAATGCTGATCAAACCAAACCCTGGACCCGAACTGCCTTGCTAGGACTGATTGCCGCCAGGGAAGCCATTCAGGATGCCCGGTTAGAGCTTTCTGGTGATTACAAAACAGGGATTGTATCTGCCTCCACCGTTGGTGGAATGGACCGCAGTGAATTATATTATAAGGATTTTATAGGTGAAGCCCAACACAAAGAATTTATCGATACCCACCATGCTGGCGACCATACGGAAAAAATTGCTGAAACAATTGGCATACATGATTACCTGACCACCATCAGCACGGCTTGTTCGTCTTCATTAAACAGCATTATGTTCGGTACCCGGCTGTTGAAAAACAGTGTACTCGACCAGGTACTCGTGGGTGGTTCTGATGCCCTTTCGAAATTTACCCTCAATGGGTTCAACACCCTGATGATACTCGATAAGGAACATTGCCGTCCTTTTGATGAAAGCCGCAGGGGGCTAAACCTGGGAGAAGGTGCTGCCTACCTGGTACTGGAAAGAGAAGAGGACGCTATTAAACAGGGAAAAAAAGTTTACGCATATGTATCCGGCTACGCCAATGCCAACGATGCATTCCACCAGACGGCCTCATCAGAGGAAGGTGACGGCCCTTATTTGGCCATGAAACAAGCTATCGAAAGAGCCGGATTGAAACCGGAGAATATTGATTACATTAATGTACACGGTACCGGAACCGATAATAACGATCTTACGGAAGGCATCGCTATGAAAAGGCTATTTAGAGATAAACTTCCACCTTTCAGTTCTACTAAGGCCTTTACAGGACATACCCTGGGAGCCGCTGGTGTGATCGAGTCCGTTTTTTCAATCATTGCTTTGCAGGAACAAAAAATATTACCGAATATTAATTTTAAAAACGTAATCCCTGAAATCAATCTTATTCCAGTTACTGAAATTAAAAGTGCTAAATTACAGCATGTCCTTACTAATTCTTTTGGCTTCGGTGGCAACGATTCTTCTGTTGTTTTTTCATCATATAAAGAAACTGCATCATGAAAGCATATATCAATGGCATTGGTGCGGTAAGTCCTCAAAATACATTGAGTAAAGATCATTTTCTGGATGATGTAACAGCTTTAGAAGAACGCTATTTACAAATCCTGAAACCTGATTACAAAGCTTTTATCGATTCCAAAGTGTTGCGCCGGATGAGTAAGATCGTTCGTATGTCAATGGTGGCTGCCAGAACAGCTTTGGAAGAAGCCGGCATTGCAAAACCTGATGCAATCATCACGGGAACAGGTATGGGGTGCCAGGCGGATACAGAAAAATTTTTGAATGCAGTGCTCGATAATGATGAAGCTTTATTGAATCCAACGGCATTCATACAATCGACACACAATACCATGGGTGCGCAGATCGCCCTGATGCAAGCCAATAACCATTATAACCTCACCTATGTGAACCGGGGTTTTTCATTTGAAAGCGCCTTACTCGATGGTCTCATGCTGATTAACGAGGGAGAAGTAAAAAACCTGTTGTTGGGAGGAATTGATGAAATAACAGATGAAAGCTGGCTGATCTCCACCAAAAACGACATGTATAAAGTTGAACCCCTGAATAATCTGAAATTACTGGATGACACACAAAGGGGCGGGCTGTCAGGTGAAGGTGCCAATTTTTTTGTGATTTCAAATCAAAAAAACCCGGATTCATATGCCCGCATCTCTGGCATAGAATCCTATTATAAACCACATAATAATAGTGTTGTCCAGGAAAAGATCAACAGTTTCTTAAAGAAGCACGATGTAGATTTAAAAGATATTGACCTGGTGATTTTAGGGTACAACGGAAACCCAGTGTTAGATACAGTATATTCAGAAATTGAAAACCGCTTATTTGTAAATCATTCAACTGCGTATTTCAAACATTTAAGCGGTGAATATGATACCGCTGTTTCTTTTGCTGTTTGGCTGGCAGCCAAAATAATTAAAACAGGAATTGTACCTGAAGTCGCCCAAAAGAGAAAATATACTGGACGGGCTCCAAAAAATGTGCTCATCTATAATCATAGCAGAAATATTTATCACAGCCTGATCCTGTTACAACAAGCGTAATATGCTCATCGACAATTTTTACCATATCACTGATCTGAAAAAAACTAAGGATACGCTTCAGGCAGAAATCCGTCTGAACCCGGATCATGTACTTTACAAAGGCCACTTCCCACAACAGGCGGTTGTTCCGGGGGTAATGCAAATACAAATCGTCAAAGAAATACTGGAGGAAGAGTTAAATCAGGGATTACTGATCCACGAGGTAACAGTTGCCAAATACTTCAGGCCTATTACGCCACAGGAAAATCCTGTTTTAAATATCGATATCGCATATAAACTTTCTGAAACCGGTGATTACATGATCGATGCATCCATTGTAAAGGCTGATACTACCTTCGCGAAAATAAAGGCAAAACTTTCTTTAGGAGTGAAATAAGTTTCAGAAAAACGTATTTATTTTTTAGCACGTTTTCTTGGAAGTTGATGAAAAAATTATTTACATTTGCACCTCCATTTTTGATAGCAGTTTTATCACAAATGCGAAACGCGGGAATAGCTCAGTTGGTAGAGCACGACCTTGCCAAGGTCGGGGTCGCGGGTTCGAGTCCCGTTTCCCGCTCTCTAAATCCCGATCCCGAACTATCGGGAAAGGGATTTTTCTTTGACATCATGCTCGAGTGGTGGAATTGGTAGACACGTTGGACTTAAAATCCAATGACCATTGCGGTCGTGCGGGTTCAAGTCCCGCCTCGAGTACAGATGAGAAAAAGCCGGGTCGAAAGACTTGGCTTTTTTGTTTTGACAGATTTGATTGAGCTTGCTCAACATCAAAGATGGAAAATCAAAAACCAAGACACAAAGTGGATTGGCTTTTTCTTTGACAATGACGTGCGGGACTCTCCGAAGGAAAGTCCCGCCTCGAGTACTTAGAGCCTTTATACTAATAAACTGGTATAGAGGCTTTTTCTTTTCAACCCCAATTCTAAAATGAACGATATTGGAAACAATCTGGAAACATTTGTTTCAGTTATACATTAAATTAATTATCACTCAAAGTTACTTTTTTCATAAAATCAGTCAAAAATCAGCATTAGCTCGTAAACGCTTTTTCACATGATCGAATGCGGTGTCAAGGACGTCACGTTTATATATCCTTGATACCCAGCATGAAGAGCATAGTATTTTGTTGAAGAGCGGCTGATTTGTCTCATAGATGTTTGTCCAATCTACTATATAGCTACGGACATAGATGTAGGAGACCCTAATTGAGTTCTAGCATATCATTACCACTAAAAATACTGTCACCTTTAGAGTCGGATTCATCTGAAACTAATGCGAATTAGTTACTGTCCGATAATCATTCCTTTTAAAGACCAGGAAATATAAAGCATATCCTTTTTAGTCTCTTCATCTATCTGATGATTATCAAGAACAACCATTAAATCATCTATGAGGGCCATATATTCTTCCTCGCTTATGTTCATTCCAGCGTGCGTAGTTGTCATATCCCTACCAGTGTATTCAGCAGGACCCCCTGTCCCAGAGCTTAAAAACTCCACAAAGTGTTCCTTGATCTCAGCTAACTGTTCTGGTTGATCATTATAGGGTATGAATCTGGCTTTAATAACTGGGTTTTCACTATGTGCTGCAACCGCATCATTTACAATAGAAGTGATTCCGTCTGTTCCTCCTAGGCGCTCAAATAAGCTCGGTTGTTCTTGTTGAGCACAGCCGGTAAGGCTTATAATAAATAACCCAAGAATAAATAATTGTTTCATAGTTAAGTGTTTTAATTAGTGGGTTACAATGATATTTAATTTGATCCTGACAATACTGCATAAAAAATTGTTTAACTAGTATTTAACATAATCGCCATCGCGAGCTGAGCATTTAATGTGGAATCTACCCCTTGCAACTTGTAACATACTTCTTAATAGATTGATACAAACACGGTGGGGTATTATATTTTATAAGTAGCAGTATTTCAGATATGTATATTCTAAATATAGCGAAAAAGGTGTAAAAATGGATTTGCTGGGACAATGTGGTTTTTACAATTATACTAACGGTTAGTATATGAGCAGTATGGAAGAGAAAACAACCAAACTATTAACCCCTATTCCGAAGCGGAAATATATGATTTTTAGTTCAATTACCTACAAAAATCCATATTGCATATATCTATTGTTAGCTTCAGGTTTTTATTTTGGATCATCTATGGTTTCTATAAAAAACTTTCAAATATAGTGTTTAACTTTTTTCACTTATCAAATCCATTTTTATTCGGATCGAAACTAATCAGTGTTCGAAAATCAACAATAGTTTCTTTGTGAAATAACTATTATACCAGAATCTTTATTGAATAAATCCACACCAACAGTTTTACATAAAGCTGCTTAATGATGTACACAGTGATGCGATGTAAAATAAAAATTTATTTGAGCCATTGATTTATACTCCTTTTTAACACACTGAATAAATACTCTTTAACTATCTAAAAAAAATAAACACTAAAATACTTGACAAAGCAGTATTAATAGTTGTATATTTGTATAGTTCATAAATAGTGAAGTATATAATATAATAACTATTAAAAACAAAGACTATGTCTAATATTCAAAAATTGAAATCTGGTTCTCCAATTAAAGCTTTTGTTCCAGCAATTATTTCATTAATCGTGCTTGCATTATCCTCAATCTTTCTAGGTTTAGAAATTGGATTAAAAATGATGGGAGGAATTATTTTAATCTATGCCTTACTTAGCATTGGGTTCTATTATCTTCAAACAAGAAGTTATGTGTATTTAGTTAGCTCATCCTATCTTTTGGCTTTTGGTCTTGTCCTCTTAACCATGCAAATACAATATACAGGTAATCATTTATTCGTGTTTCCACCCATCTCTAGACTTTTTTTAGTTTGGATGGTTCTTTCGTGGATTTGGCTTTTCTATATGATGGTTACTAGTCAGACACGATGGAAAGGAAATCATATTTTGGAACTTGCAGCAATTGGTGTTGAACAATCAAACAATGCCTACACAGAACGTCCTTTTCCTGTAAGGGAGATTGATTTTACCAAGGATGAGATATTGGCTTTGGTAGCATATTTACGTAAAAATCTCATTTGTATACATTATAATGATGGGGATAAGGTTTATTTTGTTCCAATCAATAATAGTGCTGCAATGCAGTTGCTTTTTCGCTCTGGTTTTAATGTCATTGAGGATACCTGGATCGCATTCGACCCTAGTGGTATGGTGAGTGTACATATCTCTCGAAGGGCTTATCTCTCTTATAAAGAAAACCTCGCTTTCGACCAACTCTGTAATAATCTTGGGAATCTTTTTATAGAGTTTTTGGATGATTACCGCAAAGGGGAGGATGTTAGAATTATAGACAAACTAAACACTGTTAAATCTGATTTTTTCGGATAAATACTAATTACTAAATCACAGCTCATGACTTTTAAAGAAGCAGCAATATTAGGGTCATTTCTTGCAAAAGATTATGCAGAGGAGTTTTTTAAGTTATTGGTTAACTACAGAAGTATTTCATCATCTGAAGCAGCATCAAGGCTTAATTTGCATATTAAAACCGCTCAGGACTTCCTAGAGGCCATGACTGACCTTGGGATACTCGAAAAAGAGGAGGTTTATGAAAAGAAAAGACCATATAACAGATATACTTTATTGGTAAATAGGATTAATATGGAATTGGAATTAGAAACCTTAGGTACCAATAAAGACCCTGAAGATCAACGTAAAACACGGATTCGTGAACATAAAAATGCAGATGTGAATTTCTACACAGCTCGTAATAATCAGTATTTCAGCAGTGTAGCGGTTTGGATTGGAAAAGGCCGAGAGCGCACCGAACGTAAAATAAGTCTTACAAAACCACAGGGGAAATTTCTGTTCCATTTACCTTTTCCAACTGCATATTTTGAAAATGTTACCTCTATTATGCAAAAAGCTGATGTTGAAGAGGGTGAAATTTCCGAAATTTTAGATATTGTTTATGCGCTGATTAAACTAAAAGTTATAGAAAAAGAGTAACCTCATCTGAAAAGTGGAATTAGCAGCCGAATTGAAATTGAAGCTAACGGTTTGCAAATATGCCCCGTAGCCGTTTGTTTGCAGAATTTTTATTGATTACTTGTATGTTAAATTTTCTTCTCATTTTTCTAAAAATGGACTAACCGGCTATGAAGTATGATTTGCTGTTATATGCCGGTTATTCTTTAATTATTTTCTTTGTCGAGCTCCTATTGCCAATGGTAATCTTGCATAAATACATTCCTGGCTCTTATTATAACGAACTACGTTCCACTGCTTCTAAAATAATATCAGTGGTTGTTGCATCAAGGAATTCTGAATTATCTTCATTTATTATAACGACAACACTTATGCCGTAATCCGGTAAATAAAACATGGATGTAAGGTATCCAAAAGTTCTTCCTGTATATCCTATTAGTTCCAAACCGGTGTTATTACTGGGTCCAATCAGAAATACTCCCATACCCAACCTAACATCTGTGGTGCCTGGCATAGTGCAGCAAGAAGTTAACATTTGATCTAAAGAGGACTGATTAAGTACATTTCCTTGGAACAAAGCTGAAGACCAGTTGGTCAAATCTTCTGCAGTGGAAAAAATCGCTCCTGAGGTCCAGAGTACAGAGGAGATCCCTGTTCTTGAAAGTAGTGTTATATCATCATAGCTTCCCTCACCCGAAAGATCAAACCAGCCGTGGGCAATATTTGAAGGAATCGTTTCTTCAACATCAAAAAAAGTGCTATTTAGTCCCAATGGTTCAAAAAAGCGGTTCCTTAGTTCTTCTGATACCATAGATCCGGTTACTTCCTTAATGATCTCTCCTAACAAGATATAATTTGTATTTGAGTAGAACCAACCTGCTCCAGGAGTAGAATATGGTTCATCTAAAAATGAAGATATTAATTCTTCAGGAGTCCACAATTTTGATGGATCATTGAAAACAACATCCCATAAAGCAGTATTATCGGTAATATTATATATTCCACTGGTGTTATACAGTAATTGTTGAATAGTAATTGAGTTATCTATGTTTGGATAATCAGGCAGCCATTCATAGAGCGAATCTTCCAATGTAAACGCACCTTCATCTACTAGCTGAAGACAAAGTGCAGCTATGAAAGTTTTTGTTACACTTCCAATTCCAAAAATCATATCTTCAGTGATAACTGTAGTACCAAAAGAAACACCACTTGTCCCAGACCATTTATCTTGATTCTGAAAAACAACAGCAGCTGAAACACCCTTTCCATTAAAAGTTTCGAGATTGTTAACTAAGATCTCCTGTAAGATTTCAGATGTAGTTGGCTCTGGCTCAGTTTCGGAGTCTTTAGAGCAGCAAAACATCAGGAAAGCAAATAATAATAAACCAAATACTTTTATAAATTTTATCATTTCAAATAAAAATTTTATTACCCGATTTTTTTGTTTTTTAATAGATATGCATAATAACAACACCTTAGTATTATATACTTTCTTATTGATTAACCGGCTACTTAAATGGTTTTAAACTCTATTATATCAAAAATCAGTGAAGTTTGACTTCAATAATTATTTTAGAGAATAAGCTACTCCTATCAATATTAGAACCCCCCTGTTTTTATATCCGTTTTCGTCTTTATCATAATTAATCGGAATTTGAAGCCCTCCAACATCTGCAATTACAGTTCCCGATTTCTGCATATTTGTTAGACCTACGTCATATCTACAATCAAAAAATATATTTATATGATTGATTGGAATTTCAAGTCCGCCACCAAAGCTTAACCCAAACTCAAAATTTTCTGTCACATCTTTCATTTCTACGGTAGTTTCAAGGCCGGGAAACTTTACATCTAATTTAGTATCTAACTGATAACCCATGGTTATTCCGGCTAATACATAAGGAGTAATTTCCTCTAAAAATGAGTATTTGAATAAAACCGGTAATTCAAGATAGTTTGATTTTAAATTGGCTGTAGGTTCTTCCATAGGGTCTTCTCCTTCCATTAATTTTGTACCTTTTTTTAAATACGTTGGTTCTAATTTAACAGAGAATCTCTGAACAATCTGAAATTCGGATGTAAGTCCAAATGCAGGAGTTATATAGGTTTCTTTATCCTGGTTGCTATTGGATTTTATATCTGCAAGATTTATTCCTCCAAAAACACCTATCCTGATTTTCGACTTTGTTTGTGCATTATTTTGAGCACTTATTGAAAGTGAAAGCAAAACAAGAATCGTCATTATTGTAGTTAATCGTTTGTTCATTTTATAACTTTTTTGTTAATGATCAATTTAAAATTGAATTGAGAATTAATACCATAGGTATTTGAATATCTGCATCGTTAGAATTATTCCAGCATAAAAAAACAATCATTAAATCTAAATCCGGTACAATAATTAATGTTTGCCCACCTGATCCGACTGATAAAAAATAATTTACTTTGTCTCCATCAATATCAAAGTTACCTAACCGCCATAAATATCCAAATTGTTGGGTTTGGTCAATATTTATTCTGGGTTTTACTGATTCTTCAATCCAGTTTTCTGAAATTACCTGAATATTGTTCCATTTGCCTTTATTCATGTATAAACAACCATATTTAGCAACATCTCTGGCTTTCATCTTTAAACCACCATGGGTTGCTCCAGTATTAGGAAAGCCTTGATTGTCAGTATTCCAAAAATAATCTGTGACGCCAAGAGGTTGGAACAAATATTGTTCAGCAAATTCATCTGCAAAAAGACTAGTCGACTCTTTAATAACTGCTGATAAGAGATGAACTGATCCTGTATTATAATTATATATTTCACCCGGATTATGACTTAGTGGCCTTTGCAATACAAACTCCATCCAATCATCGGTTTGAAACATTTGGTACTCACTGTTTCTGGGATCAGTGTAAGGGTAAGTTTTTTCATCCCAATCAAACCCTGTTGTTAAAGTAAGGATGTGCTTAAGTAGCAAATTTTGTTTGATTGAGTCTGTAATATTGTATTGTGGGAAAAAAGATAAAACCGAGTCTTCAACACCTTGTAAAAATTCTTTATCAATCGCAATTCCTATTAGCGAGGATGATACGCTTTTAGTTATAGAAAAAATATGTTGTAGATCCTCACTATTGTAGCCCTTAAAGTATTCTTCAAATACCAGGAATTCATCTTTAATTATTAAAAGGCTATGAATTCCCTTGTACTGATCGTTTATAATATTTTCTGCTATTTCTTCAATTACAGAAACATCCATACCTACTTCAGATAAAGAAGATACATTCCAACCATCATTTTTTTGCTCTGGTAATTGATATTTATAATGATTACTAGCTATCGATTCTTCTTCTTTACAGCTATTGATAGATATCAAAAGGAATAAAACTACTACAGTTATAATGTGTATTCGAAATAAATAATATCTCATTTATCGAATGATTTTAGATGGCTCTCTCAGCATGACGCACAACGTCCGAATAAAGGTAATACTCAATTTAACTAAAAACAAGCTAAAAGCCGATTTATCAAAACTAAACCTTCATTTAAATCATAGCGGACGCCGCGGTTGAGGAAGACTCCTCCAGCGGAAATCACGAAGTGATGCTGGTGGATATGTTAGGATACACTTGGTCTTCCGACCAGCAGGCCGCCTATGAAATAAGAAGCGGCTGGGTTTCAGTGTATGGAACATTTACTGAAAGATAGAGGAGCTTTGGGTGATCGAATGACGAAAGCAAGCATAAAATTATGCCGGATTTGTATTTCACAATCGGTACGATGGAAGCGTTCATCTCTGGTTGCTGAACAATCAGGCGGAATTTTTGTGCTGAGGAATGAGGAACACAAAATAACCTAGTCTAATGTTTCTAAGGCTTCTCCTACTTGACATCCACCCTCAATATTCGTATCTTGCAGTACCCAGCTGAACTATGTTTAACTCAAAATCAACCGCTATGAAAAAACTATTTCATCTACTTTCAATTATTATTCTTGTCGGTGTTTTAACAATACCTTTTATTGGAATTGCACAACTCCCAGATTTCACAAAAGTTGATACTGGGGCAATTACTGTTTCTCCTGGCGGGCACTATTCCAGCGCCTGTTTTGATATGGATAACGATGGAGATCAGGATCTGTTAATAAACAACGTTGGAGTGTATATTCAAAGATATTTCAGCATCTATAGAAATGAACAAAATGGATTTTTTGTAAAATTAAATGGATTTATAGGTAACCCTAATTATCAAAATTTGCGTTCATTAGGTGATATTGACAATGATGGAGATTTAGACCTATTTGCAAGCTGGGTTGATGCAAAATATCTTAGAATCTATGTCAATGATGGATATGGGAATTATCAGCTCGATACAACAATTACTTTAGCTCATAAAAGCTTATATCCTTCATTGATAGATTTAAATAATGATGGATTTCTTGATATGGTGGGCATCAACAGGCATGGAAGTGTAAGTTATAATGATGGTAATGGAGGATTCATGGGAAATACTGACCTGGGGCTTTTACATGAACCTCCCGATATTACGTTGCATGGTATGTCATGGGGCGACTGCGATAATGATGGGGATATGGATTTTTATGGAGGTTATAGTTATAATGGTACTGAAGGTGGACATGTATCAAAAAATGCCTGTTTTCTGAACAACGGGGACGGAACATTTACAAAATTTGATGAGACATCAGTAATTGTTGATGACTCGACTTCTGAAAACATGTGTGTAAATTGGGTAGATTATGACAATGATGGAGATATGGATCTGTATGTTGTAAATTTCACATTGGATTCAATCAATGGTCCGCTTAGTGCCATCTATGAAAATTTGGGGAATATGCAATTCACCAAGCATGTCTTTGAAGATGAAATGTACAGAAATTCATTTAAAATTTCGTCTGTATGGGGTGACTTGGATAATGATGCAGATCTTGATCTTTATGTATCCGTTGAGAATAATGAAATCCCGTGGCCAGTATACTACAATTCAGCAACTCCCTATAATATACTCTTTTTAAACGATGGCGATGGTGGATTCACGAATATTCTTGATCACACCTTAGCCTATGAGGATTCACATACTGCTTTAATGTTTGACCATGACAACGATGGAGACCTGGATGTTTTATTGACCAGGGATTCGTGGAGTAATGATGGGCATACAAATATATTTGAGAATGAAGGAAATGATAATTCTTGGATAATACTTACGTGTGAGGGTACTACATCCAATAAATCAGCGGTTGGAACCCGCGTTTATGCCAAATCATTTAGTAACGGGAGGCACGTATCACAAACACGTGAAATCACCCCGATTAATGGTCATTTGTCTTATGCCAATTTCAGGGTACATTTTGGGCTGGGTGATGCGACAAAGATAGATACGCTTATTATCCGGTGGCCTTCCGGGCATGTTGATACATATATGAATAAAGCCATGAACAAGTTTTACAGGGCCATTGAAAATGACACCCTTCTAATTGACTACATAAGTAATGTTGAACATATCATTACAGAGGACTTCGGATTACTCATCCACCCCAATCCCTTCACAACCATAACAACCCTGTCATATGAATTAAAACAGCCAGAGGAGGTCATTCTAAGAATATACAACCATCTGGGACAGTTGGTCTATCAAACCCAAGAAAACCAACCACAAGGTAAGCAACAGCTCAATTGGAATGCTGAAGGCTATCCTGAAGGTGTTTACTATTACAGGCTAAAAGCAGGTGATGTTGTTGCCAATGGCAAGCTGGTGAAGGTGAGGTAATCCCTTGACATCCACCCTCATTATTCGTATCTTGCAGTACCTAACTGAACTTGTTGAACCTAAAGCTCATACTCATGAAAAAACTTTCACTATTAATCGCTTTAACTTTTATCACCTTTGTAATCACTTGTATTTCGTCCTCTCTCGCATTACATGGCCAGGACATCAATCAAAAAGTTGACAGCCTGCTTGATTTAATGACTTTGCAGGAAAAAATTGGACAGATGACACTTGGTGCGAGATTAGCAATTGAATCATCAGGACTGGAAGATATAAAAACTTACTTTCTTGGATCTGTAGTAGGTGATTCCTGGAGCGTCCCAAACCCCAACACTGTGAGCAACTGGGTTGAATCTTACAACGATATGCAGGAAAAAGCTACAACGACCAGGCTGGGAATTCCATTATTGTATGGTGTAGATGCAATTCATGGACATAATTTCCTGTATGGTGCAGTTATCTTTCCTCATAATATTGGAATGGGATGTACCCGAAATTCGGAACTTATAAAGGAATGTGCAAGGATAACTGCGTTGGAAGTGAGAGCCACCGGACCTGAATGGACTTTTAGTCCTTGTGTAACAGTACCTCAAAATGAATTTTGGGGGAGAACCTACGAAGGATATAGTGAATCTACTGGTTTGGTCGATTCGTTAGGCAAAGCTGCTATACTGGGATATCAGTCTGATTCTTTGGGCAGCAAGAATTATTTATTGGCCTGTGCAAAACATTTTGTTGGTGATGGTGGAACAGAGAATGGAATTGACCAGGGAAATACAATTCTTTCCGAAGAAAAATTAAGAGCAATCCACCTACCTCCTTACATTTCGGCAATTGAGGCAGGGGTTGGTTCTATTATGATTTCATATAGCAGTTGGAACGGTAATAAACTACATGGTCACAAAGAACTGATCTCCGATGTGCTGAAAGAAGAGTTAGGGTTTGAAGGATTTGTAATCAGCGATTTTAATGGAATTGAACAAGTGAATGCAAATTATGATACGGCTGTAAAAATAGCCATCAATGCAGGAATTGATATGAACATGCAGTATGACTATGTGCAGTTTATTGAAGCACTAACACAACTGGTGAACGAAGAGCAGGTTTCGATGGAAAGAATTGATGATGCTGTGAGACGCATCTTAACCGTAAAATTCAAAATGGACTTATTTGAAAACCATACTGCTGATTTAAGTATGGAAGATACAGTAGGTTGTGATTCTCATCGGGAGATTGCTGCTCAGGCTGTGCGTGAGTCATTAGTGCTACTAAAAAATGATGGCATTTTACCTTTATCCAAAAACCAAGATACATTACTGGTAGCAGGATTAAAAGCCAATTATGTTGGTGTGATGTGCGGAGGTTGGACCATTAACTGGGAAGGTGGTATAGGAAATATAACTCCCGGTACAACTGTTTATGAAGCAATACAAGAAGTGGTCGGACCAGAAAATGTGGTTTTCACGTCAAACTACAACAATATACCTGATGCAGATTACGCAATCGTCGTTGTTGGAGAAAACCCATACGTTGAAGGTGAAGGAGATATTTATGATACCAATGGTAGTGGATTTGTTCTTGAACAGGGAGAGGTGAATATGATCCAGAATATCTATGATAAAGGCATTCCAATGGTGGTAGTATTGCTGTCCGGAAGACCATTAGACATTCGTGATCAGCTTGAATTGTCAAATGCATTTATAGCAGCCTGGTTACCAGGAACAGAAGGGGGTACGGGCATTGCCGATATTATTTTTGGAAACTTCGCACCAAAGGGAAAACTTTCCCATACATGGCCAAAGTCGTTTCAGGACGTTCCGATAAATATATCAGAAGATAATACGGGTAAAGAAGCCTTATTTCCTTATGGATATGGTTTAACGTTTCCATTGGGAGTTAGTGAGTTACCAGAAAATCACCAGGAAATTAAAATTTTCCCAAATCCCTTCACCACCTCAACGACCATTGAATACGAACTGAAACAACCAGAGAAAGTCACATTAACTATTTATAATTATCTGGGGAAGCAAGTCTACCAAACACAAGAAAACCAACCACTGGGCAACCAACAACTAATATGGAATGCTGTGGGATATGCTGATGGAGTTTATTATTACAGGTTGCAGGTTGGTGATGAGGCTGCCAATGGGAAGATGGTGAAGGTGAGGTAATCACTTGACATCCACCCTCATTATTCGTATCTTGCAGTTCCCAGCTGAATTATGTTTAACTCAAAATCAACTGCTATGAAAAAGTTACTATTTACCATTATTGTTTGTTTGTTTTCTTTATCACTTCTTTCTCAATCCTGTTTCCCTGAAGGGATAACTTTTAAAACTCAAACTCAGATTGATAATTTTCAGTCAGAAAACCCAGACTGTACTGAAATTCAAGGAGATGTAACAATTGGAGATTACTATATAGGCACTATCTTAAATCTGGATGGATTAAATGTTTTAAACTCAATTGGTGGCGGTTTAAAAATCGGGCATAATGACTCCTTACAGAGTTTAACAGGATTAGATAATCTGACTAATTGTGGCGGAAATCTCAGAATAGTAAACAATGAACAATTGTTAAGTTTAGAAGGTTTAGAAAATTTAGCTCCCGAATCAATAGTGGATTTATCTATTATAGGAAATGACATGCTAAGCAATTGTGAAATAGAAAGCCTTTGTGAATACTTATCTGCTCCAGGAGGTGTGGTTCAAATATACTACAATGCGTCTGGTTGCAATAATCCATCAGAAATAGCTAATGGTTGTGGTATAGTTTTGCCATGTTTACCTTATGGAAATTATTTCTTTAGAACACAATTGGATATTGATAACTTTGAAATTAATTATCCTGATTGTATTGAACTTGAAGGAAATGTTAAGATAGGAGATGGTGATATTACGAATCTTAATGGTCTTAATTTAATAAGCAGTATTGGAGGCGATCTTGATATTGGCAATGAAAATTTAGTAAACTTAATGGGATTGGAATCTCTACAAACTATCGGGGGAAAATTAAGAATTGTTGGTAATGAAAACTTGATAGATTTTAATGGTTTGGAAAACCTTTCACTTATCCAAGGTGATCTGGAAATTGGGGCATCCGGTAGGTCTGGCTCATGTACAGGTAATCCTTCACTTATGAACCTTGATGGAATTAATAACCTCACATATATTGGTGGTAACCTAAATATAATCTGCAATGATCTTCTCACGAGTATAACTGGACTGGAATCTCTAAATAGCATTGGAGGAACCATTAACATTCTCGGTAATTATGCCTTGATAAACCTGATTGGGCTGAATAATTTATCTTCTGTTCCTGGTGATTTGATAATTAGTGGCAATTCTAGTTTGATAGACTTAAATGGTTTGGAAAACCTTTCCTCTATTCAAGGAGATTTAAAAATTGGCGTACCAGGAAGATACAGAAATAGAATTAACTCTTCACTGCTTAATCTTGATGGTCTTATTAACTTGACCTCTATTGGTGGAGTTTTATATATTATAGAGAATTCGTCTCTCACAAGTTTGACGGGGCTAATGGGAGTTGAGTCAATTGAAGGATCAATTGTTGTCTGGAACAATGCAATTACAAATTTGCATGGATTGGATAATATAGATGCAGGAACTATCACCAGTATAGAAATCGCTTGGAATGCTTCGCTATCAAAGTGTGAAGTACAGAGTATCTGCGATTACTTGTTAGTTCCTGGGGGAATTGTAGATATATACAATAATGCCTCAGGCTGCAACTCCCAAGAAGAAGTTGAAGAAGCCTGTGAAACTGTATCGGTTGATGAGGTTTCATTGGTAGAAGACATTACAACATCCCCTAACCCCTTCACCACTTCAACAACCCTGTCATACGAACTAAAACAGCCTGAGAAGGTCACACTTACCATATACAACCATATGGGAAAGCAAGTCTATCAGACACAAGAAACCCAACCACAAGGTAAACAGCAGCTTATATGGAATGCTGAAGGCTATGCTGATGGGATTTACTATTACAGGTTAAAAGTAGGTGATGCTGTTGCCAATGGGAAGATGGTGAAGGTTAAATAAGTTCTATTACTACAAGAGTTCCTATGTTTTGTATGATCTCACTGTTTCTTCAATCCCCTCTTTATAGGTGGTTGTTTTAAAATCAAATGCCTTGTCAAACTTCGAACTGTCAAATAAATAATCCGAGTCAAGCTGGTAGAGCATTTCAATGGTTTCTTTGATATTGTGATTGAACATGCCTGCCATTTGCACCATCCATTTTTTAAGCACAGTGTATTTGGGTTTAACACCGCAGACCTGGGCCGTGAGTTCAATAAACTCCTTTCCGGTCAGGGCATTTTTATCGATAGGCAAATGCCACACCTGGTTATATGCCAATTCCGTATTTCCGAGTATAGCAGTGGCTTTTGCTGCATCTGGCGTATAAGTAAATGAGTGTTTAAAATTCTCACTGATCATCCATTGCGCTTTTTTACCTTTCAGGTAATTTTCAATCACCATCACATTTACAAAACTGAGAGGTGTGTTGGGTCCATAGAAATCGGCAGCACGGGCAATGATGGCCTGCAGGTTGCCGCGCTCCACATCATACATGATCATTTCATCCAACTTTGCCCTGATCTTTCCTTTTTCACTACGTGGATTTAAAGGGGTATCTTCCGTCATCCAGCCTTCCACCTTTCCATAAGGATACACATTATCGAAGAACACCAGTTTGGCATCGTGTTTTTTGCAGGCATGAATAGCATTACGCATGATAATTTCCCATTGCCTGTTCCATTCCTTAAGCTTGTAAATAATACCCACAGTCAGATACACTACATCAGACCCTTTGACTGCCTTGCTAACCTTTTCGGCATCCAGGAGGTCCAGGGAAATTAGTTCATCATCCGGATTCACTTTCTGTGGGTTTCTACTGACAAGCCTTATTTTATCTGTATATTTCGGAAGTTCTTTAGCAATATAAGTTCCTATGGTTCCATTCGATCCAAGTATCGTTTGCATCATGCTGTGTTTTAATTCTTTTTACTTAATAAATTTTTAATTTCATTCAATTTCATCAGGGCTTCCACCGGGGTCAACGTATCAATATTGGTGTTAAGGATATCATCTTTGATCTGGTGCAGCAATGGATCATCCAATTGGATAAAACTCAACTGAAAATCACCTTCTTTCGATTTTTCTTTAACTGCTTTATTCAGTTCGTCACTCGAGTGGCTTTTTTCAAGTATTTTCAGCATTTGTCGTGCACGTTCCAGCACCTTTTGGGGCATGCCAGCCATTTCAGCTACATGGATGCCAAAACTGTGTTCGCTCCCACCCCTTTTCAGTTTTCTGAGAAAGATCACCTTGTTGCCTATCTCTTTGATGGAGATATGATAATTCTTGATCCGCGACATGGAAGCAGCCATTTCATTTAGCTCATGGTAATGTGTGGCAAACAACACTTTGGCCCTGTATGCAGGATGATTGTGTAAAAATTCGGCGATTGACCAGGCAATGGAAATGCCATCGTAGGTGCTGGTGCCGCGACCAATTTCATCTAACAGGATCAAACTGCGGTTGGAGATATTATTCAGGATACTGGCCGTTTCATTCATTTCTACCATAAATGTGGATTCACCCGATGAAATGTTATCAGAAGCGCCGACCCTTGTAAAAATCTTATCGACATAGCCAATGTTCGCCGATTCAGCCGGTACAAAACAGCCCATCTGCGCCAGCAGAACTATCAAAGCTGTTTGTCTAAGCAAGGCTGATTTCCCCGACATATTCGGGCCGGTAAGAATGATCAGTTGCTGTTTGGTGTTATCGAGATACACATCATTGGTAATATATTTTTCTCCGGCGGGTAAATGCTGCTCAATTACCGGATGGCGTCCACCTTTAATGTCAATTAGGTAGTCGTCAGTAATAAACGGTTTACAATAACTGTTTTCTGCTGATACTTTCGCAAACGATGACAAGCAATCCAGGGCAGCTATAATCGATGCATTAAGTTGCACAGGTTGAGTAAAACCAGCGGCAAATTTTACCAGCTCATCAAATAATTTTTGTTCGAGCGAATTGATCTTTTCTTCAGCACCAAGAATTTTCTGCTCGTATTCTTTTAACTCTTCTGTGATATATCGTTCTGAAGTGGTTAACGTTTGTTTGCGATGCCATTCTTCAGGCACCTTGTCTTTGTGGGTATTGGTTACTTCCAGGTAATATCCAAACACGTTGTTATACCCTATCTTCAATGATGATATGCCGGTTCTTTCTGATTCCCTTTGCTGGATGCCTTTGAGATAATCTTTACCTGAAAAAGCAATTTTCCTTAACTCATCCAACTCGTCTGATACGCCATCCTGGAATACATTTCCTTTATGCACCAGTGCAGGGGGATCGTCGTTAAGCTCTTCCAGCAATCTTTTTGCAAGCACATTACAGGGATTCAACTGATCGGCAAATTGCTGAAATGCTTCCGGTTTCTCATCTGAACATAAAGCTTTGATAGCTGCCACAGCTTCCAGCGCCCTGAATAGCTGGGTCAATTCGCGTGGATTTACCCTCAAGGTCACCACTTTTGATATCAAGCGCTCCAAATCTCCTACTTTCCTGAATTCTTCATGTAGTTTAATAGATAATTCCTGTTGTTGAATCAGGTGTTCCACAATCTTTAATCGCTTGTCGATTTCGAGCTTTTCAACCAACGGTAATGTCACCCATTTTCTCATGAGACGAGCACCTATCGGAGTATCGGTCCTGTCAATTATATCTAACAGTGTCTTTCCTTCACGGCTCAAAGGATGCAAAATTTCGAGGTTTCTTGTTGTAAACTTATCAAGCCAAACATATTTGCCTTCGTCAATACGGCTTAGCTGAGTAATATGATCCAGCTGATCATGATGCGTTTCTGAGAGGTAATGTAATGCTGCACCGGCAGCGATCACACCCCTTGTCATATCTTCAACACCAAAACCTTTTAGCGAAACCGTTTTAAATTGCTTCAGTAAAATATCGCTGGCAAAATCAGAAGAAAACACCCAGTCATCAAATACGGCAAGGTAAAATTTATCACCAAAGTTTTCAATAAATTTAGCCCTGTGTTGTCGTTGAATTATAACTTCGCTTGGCAGGAAACTTTGAAGAAAGTTATCAATATAATCTGTATTTCCTTCTGCTATATAGAATTCACCAGTCGATATATCCAACAGGGATATGCCTGAAATACCTGAGCTCAAATGCACTGCTGCAAGGAAGTTGTTTTCTTTTTGCTCCAGCACATTGTCATTCAATGAAACTCCCGGTGTTACCAATTCGGTAACGCCTCTTTTAACGATTTTCTTAGTAAGCTTGGGGTCCTCTAGTTGGTCACAGATGGCCACCCTGTTACCCGCTCTTACCAATTTAGGCAGGTACGTATCGAGTGAATGATGCGGGAACCCGGCCAATTCAACAAATGAAGCAGCCCCATTCCGTCGTTTGGTAAGTACAATTCCAAGTATTCCGGCAGCTTTTATCGCATCTTCTCCGAAGGTTTCATAGAAATCCCCTACCCTGAATAGCAATAAAGCATCAGGGTACTTGGCTTTGATGCCGTTATATTGCTTCATCAGGGGTGTTTCAGCGTATTTCTTCTCTCCTGCCACAATTAATTTTTCGAACAAAGGTAACAAATGAAGTGGTATATTTCAGGTCTTTATACCTTTGCATTTATCATTTGAAAATATGAAAAAATTAAAGAATGCTGAATTGAACCGGCTGGATATCGAAAGCTATAAAAAGGCAGAAAAAAATCCGATAATTATCGTATTGGACAATATCAGAAGTCTGAACAATATTGGATCCATATTCAGAACGGCAGACGCATTTCGCATTAAAGCGATCTATCTGTGCGGTATAACAGCCCGGCCACCACACCGTGATATACATAAAACGGCTTTAGGAGCTACAGATTCCGTCGATTGGAAGTATTTTAAAACAACGGAAGAAGCTGTTAATAATTTAAGGGACGAAGGCTATCAAATTATTGCGCTCGAACAAGCTTTTGAAAGCACCCCACTAAATTGTTTCACCCCTGAGATAAATTGCTCATATGCTATCATTTTGGGTAATGAAGTTCATGGTATTGAGCAAAAAATTGTTGATATTTCAGATCATTGTGTAGAGATTCCACAGTTCGGAACCAAACATTCACTTAATGTAACTGTTAGCGGCGGGGTTGCAATGTGGGATATCTTACTGAAATTAAACCTTTTATAATTTCCTGAAACCATATATAAAATCATGCGTAAAACTTTATTATCTATTAAAAGTGGTATTTAAATATGATTATATTTGCTTTTTAATGAAGGGCATTCGTTTACTTCATAATTTAGATAAAGAAACAATTAAAATAATTTCATAAATTTGTAACTAAATCAGTTTGTTAATAAAAATTAAAACCATGAAAAAAGTTTACTTTTTGCTCACTAAAGTTATGATCTTCAGCTTGATCTTAGCGTTTCCTGTTTCAATGATTGCACAGGATGATGAGGGAGCTGAAAAACAAAAAAAAGAAAGAAGCACGTCATTTGCTCCTTATTGGATGATAATGGCGGAAATCGGGCCTAGCTTTTCACATTCCGACCTTGCTAAAAATCAATACCTACCTGATTTTAATAACATCGGGTACAATGGTCAGCTTGGATTAGGCCGTCAGTTTACTTCAGTAATTAGCCTTTACTTAAAAGGAGGTTACGGAAGTATTAAAGATGCGAAAGACAATGTAACATCACCTACAGATGGATTGAATGCCATGTGGGGAAGGGATATGAGTTCTGAAGCAACGTATTTTGAAGAAAATTTGAATTTAGGTGTAAACCTGAGCAATTTATTTGCCGGCTATCGCGACAGAACCGTTAATATTGGTCTGCATGTAGGTGTTGGTGCTGCTCAATGGATGTCAACAACTTATGATAAAAACACGGATGTTGAAATTGCAAATTCAGGAACTTCAAGAACAAATAGCATTACTGTACCCGGAGGAGTTAATATTGACTTCAGAGTAAGTGAACTAGTTGACCTTTATGTTGATTATACCTATGTATGGGTTAACAATGATTTGGTTGACGGTGCTGAGCATGGCGCCATGCAGGTATATGATGACGTATGGTCACATTTCAACCTGGGTATCAAATTTAAATTAGGTGGTAATAAGATAAAGAAAATGGTTGAAAATTTTGGCCTGGTTACTTTGCAAACTACTCCTGATCCATTAGAAGAAAAAGGTGATATGGTGGATGTTACTATTACAGGCACATTCCCTCCAAAATACTTTGACAAGAATGCAGTTATGTGTTTCAACCCTGTGTTGGTAACAGCTGACGGACAAGAATACCCATTCAAAACTATGAATTTCAAAGGTGAAAATGTAATGGCAGATGGTACTTTGATCACTTGGGGTGAAGGTGGTACTTTCACATACACAGATCAAATTCCTTACGATGTAGCCATGAACGTTTCTGACCTCGTAGTTGCACCGGTTGTTTATTTAAACGATGGTGAACCTTACGAATCATGTGGTGATGCACTGTTAGAAGGCAAAAAAGCTATGCAGGTAGACCCCGCCAGAAAATTAGCTGATGGTGTTATTCATACGTCTAAATTAATGAGACATACTGAAGCAGTTAATTTTGCTCCTGATGGATACGAACTGGAAACAGTTGTTTTGCAGCAAGGAACTATGTATTTCCCAAAAAATAAATTCAACTTTGATAAGAACCTGCCGCTGAATAAACATGAAGCAAATAATGCTGCCCTTCAGAATTACATCAATAATATTTTGAAAGGTTGGGATTTAAAAGAGGTATTTATACATGGTTGGGCTTCTCCTGAAGGTGAAGAAACATTTAACCAGGGACTATCTGAAAACAGAGCCGGAACATTAGAAAAACATGTAATGAATAAACTCATGAAAGCTGCTAAGGAGAATGAGTTCCTAGATGGTCAGCAATTTGAGGAAATTGACATCATGTTAACTGCAAATGGTCCCGACTGGAATGGCTTTATGCAAGCGGTTGAAGCTTCTGATATTAAAGATAAAGCTGCAATCATTAACGTGATCAACTCAGCAAATCAAGATAAAAGAGAAGAAGAAATCAGGAATATGATCCTTATCTATCCTGAACTGGAAAAAGATATTCTTCCTACATTAAGACGTGCCGAAGTAAGTGTATTCACATTTGAATATAAGAGACCTGCTGAAGAAATCGCAGAAATGTCAGTTACTGCTCCTGCAGAACTTACACTACCTGAATTACTTTATGCTGCAACACTTACTGAAGATTTAGAAACCAAGCGCGTAATTTATTCAAACGTACTGGAACTCCATCCAAAATGCTACAGGGCAATGACCAATCTTGCAGGTGTTGAATTGGCAGATGGTAATGTTGATGAAGCATTGGTACTTCTTGAAGCATCTGATTTGTTAAATCCAGAATCTTTTGAAACTAAAAACAACCTGGGTGTATTAGCAATGATGGTTGGAGACTATGCTGATGCCAAAGAATTCCTGAATGAATCAAAAGCTTTAGGTGGTGATGTTTCATACAATATGGGTATCATAAATCTCTTTGAAGGTAACTACGGCGAAGCTGTTTCAAACTTAAGCGGTGCCAAATGTGATTTCAACCTTGGTTTAGCACAATTGTTGAATAAAGACTTCAGTACAGCGGAAAACACATTCAAATGTGTTGAGCCAAAAGATGCTGAAACTTTATATCTGATGGCGATTACAAGTGCACGCCAGGATAATAAAGAGATGATGCTTGATTATTTAGGACAATCTATAAAAGATGATCCGGAAGTAGCTACAATGGCAGCACTGGATCGTGAATTCCTGAAATACTATACTGATCCTGCTTTCCAGGCATTAGTAAACGCGAAATAAAATAAACTGATTTAGCTGAAAAGCCCGATCCGATTGGATCGGGCTTTTTTTATTGATAATTAAAAAGTAACACGGTGTATGCCCAGTGGATATTCCTGATCAATTACATTTACAATTTTCCGATAATCAACTTCATTAGTGACAAAATCAATATTATTGGTATCCAGAACGAGTATCCGCATATTGCTTTGCTTAATGAACTCGAAATAACCTTCTTGAATTTTATCCAGGTATGCATCTTCAATCTCCTGCTCATATGGCCTGCCTCTCTGTTTAATATTTTGCTGCAGCTTGATTGTTTCAACATGCAAAAACACAAACAGATCAGGTTTTGGTAGTTGCTGATGGATGATGTTAAAAAACCTGGTGTAAAGCTTATACTCATCAAATTGTAGGGTTTTCTTGGCAAATATCAGCGACTTGATGATGTAATAATCAGAGATGGTGAAGGTCTTGAATAGGTCCTGTGGCCCCAACTGGTCTTTCAATTGCTGAAAGCGTGAAGCAAGGAATGACATTTCAAGCGGAAATGCATATTTATCCGGTTCCTTGTAGAATTTGGGCAGGAATGAATTTTCCTCAAATTGTTCTAAAATCAATTTGGCGTTAAAATCTTCAGAAATTCTACTTGCCAGTGATGTTTTTCCCGCACCAATATTTCCTTCAATGGCTATAAAATTATATTTCATCTTTATGCTGCTCTATAAAAACATTCACTTCCGATTGGTCATTTAAGGAATCGAGTAAACTAAAATTTGACTTCCTAAAAACAGGATGTTCATAATCTGCTGCTATTTCCGTTAGTGGCACCAGTGTAAATCTCCGTAAATGTAATCGGGGATGCGGAATGGTTAAGTCTGGAAAATTAATGACCTCATTATTAAAATATAAGATATCAATATCAATAACGCGAGATTCATATCCTTCTTTATTATGTCTTTTTCTACCCAATTTCTCTTCAATAGATAAAATACATGCTAAAAGTTCAAATGGTGAAAATGATGTTTCCAATAACACCAACTGGTTTAAAAAATTTTGTTCTGCTTCAAATCCCCATGCTTGACTCTCATACACTGATGACATCTTAATTACCTTTCCTGCTTCTTCATTTAGAATTTCAGCTGCACGCTTGATAAATCCCAGTCGTGGCTCCAAATTACAACCCGTTAAAAGGTATGCTTTATTAATTTCTGTCATCTTATTTTGAATATCACAAAATTAAGAAATGCATCCCTTTAATGTCTTTACAAAAGCGGGAAATAACTCAAAGTAATCAACAATAAGAATTAATTTATCGGTTTTCTTTTAGAAATCGCCCATCTTTAAAAGGTTTATTCATATAAAATACCAGGCAAATAATTCGTTCACACAGGCATTTTTATTAATATTGTAATAATTAATTGGAACCTTATAAATAAAATGATATGAAAGAATTTTTTAAATTTATGTTTGCCTCATTTCTTGGTACTTTACTCACCATATTTGTTATCGGATTGATATTTGTCGGGATTATAGCAGGCATTGTATCCATGTCACAGGATAAAGAGGTAGAAGTAAAATCCAACAGTATACTCCATATTAGTTGGAAAACACCTATTCAGGATCGCGGTTCTGAAAATCCATTCGAAAATTTTGATTTCAATACGATGGAAAGTAATAAGCCCGTTGGGTTGAATACAATTCTGGAAAATCTTGAAAAAGCTTCGGAAGACCCTAATATTGTTGGTATTTTTCTGGATATGGAATCTGTTCCTGCTGGTATGGCAGCCCTTGAAGAGATTCGCAATAAAATGGCAGAATTTAAAGAAAGTGGAAAATTTATTATCAGTTATGCAAATAATTATAACCAGAAAGCGTATTACCTTGCCAGCCTGGCCGATGAAATATATCTGAACCCGGAAGGCATGATCCTCTTTAAAGGCTTGCATGCACAATTGATGTTTTTTAAAGGAATGCTTGAAAAGCTGGAAATCGACATGCAGGTGCTACGTGGCCCCGACAATAAATTTAAAAGTGCTGTTGAACCACTGATGCTAGATAAGATGAGTGAAGCCAACAGGGAGCAATTTGAAACCTTGTTAAATTCAGCCTGGGGTCAAATGTTAGCAGACATTTCTTTTAACCGTGAAATCAGTATCGATGAGTTAAACAAAATTGCAGACCAGTTGGAATTAACATCTGCAGAAAATGCGCTCAAATATAATTTCATTGATGGTATTATGTATCGGGATGAATTGATAGATCTTCTGAAAGAGAAAACAGGTCGAGAAGAAGATGAAAAAGTACTTAGCGTTAGTTTTGGAAAATATACCAATGCAAAAAGCCAAAAAGAACGCAAAGTAACCAAAAATAAAGTAGCTGTAATTTATGCAGAAGGAAGCATTGTGCAGGGTAAAGGTGGACAAGGAGAGATTGGATCAGCTTCTCTTGCAGCTACTATTCGCAAGGTTAGAAAAGATGAAAATATAAAAGCTATAGTTTTCCGCGTAAACTCCCCTGGCGGTGACGCCCAGGCTTCGGAAGAGATTAGAAGGGAAGTTGAGCTTGCTGGTGCTGACATGCCGTTTATTGTTTCCATGGGTAACCTCGCTGCTTCTGGCGGATATTGGATATCCACAAATGCTGATTATATATTCGCACAACCTACTACCATTACAGGTTCGATAGGTGTATTTGGCATTATCCCAAATTTTAAAGAATTATTCAATAATAAACTGGGCATCACATTTGACGAGGCAATGACGAACGAGAATGCCGACTTCATTGATGTAATGAAACCCATGAGTGAATTCCAGAAAGCAAAGATAAATGAACAAATAATAAAAATATACGACGAATTTACCAACCTTGTTGCTACAACCCGAAACCTGGACGTTGCCTATGTAAATGAAGTTGGAAGAGGCAGGGTATGGTTAGGAACCGATGCACTTGAACTAAAACTTGTTGACGAAATGGGCGGAATGGAAGACGCTATTGCCTATGCTGCCGAACTGGCAGAGTTAGGAGATGAGTATCGTATTTCTGAATATCCGAAACAAGAGGATTTCATTGAGCAATTGGTTAAAGAAATTATGGGTGATGTAAAAACACGCATCATCGGCAATGAATTAGGTGAGTTCAGAACATATTACGACCAATACCAGAGCATTCGAAAAATGGAAGGTATACAGGCCCGTATACCTTATACTTTTACGATTGATTAAATAAAAATACGTTATAGTCCGCAAGCCAAACCTCACTTGCGGACTGTTTTTCTTCTCACATTATTATATAAGTTTATCACTATGATGAACATTCTGGATGGTGTTAAGTCGGCAGAGATAAAGCTCACTAAAGAAGTGAAAACACTCAGCGATATGGTCAAAGACACAAATTTGTCGATCGTAGACCGTATCGAATCTTATGAAGATATTATATCACTTGAAATAGGAGATACTTCACTTAACAGGGCCAGAAATCTTGAGCGAGAGTTCAATATCAGGCAACTATTTATCAAATACGAAGGTGAAAACCCTTCTGGCACCCAAAAGGACCGGATCGCATTTGCACAGGTTCGAGATGCATTTCGGAGAAATTATAGTATCATTTCGCTGGCTACCTGCGGTAATTACGGGGTTGCAGTAGCTTATGCGGCGTACCTGGCAGGAATGCAATGTAAGATATTCATCCCTGAATCTTATCATACAGAACGTATCAAAGAAATGGAAAACTTTAATGCGGAAATCATTAGACTACCAGGTTCATATGAAGACACGGTGACTCAATCAAGCTTAATTGCTGATGAAAATGAATGGTATGATGCGAATCCGGGAGGTGCTAATACACCACTTCAAATAGCAGCTTATGCTGAAATTGCTAATGAAATTTATGACCAATTACGCGATGCACCCAAATATATCGCTTCTCCGGTTTCTAACGGAACTTTAATTGCAGGTGTTTATCGTGGTTTCGTCAGTCTGTACAAAAGGGGGAGGACATCAAGGATTCCACGGTTCATTGCAGGCTCAGCTGCTTTTAAAAATCCAATTATTGCCTCATTTAAGGCAGGATTCGAAACCTGCACGGATATTGATCCAAAACTGGTAAAGGAAACAGTCATTAATGAGCCATTGATTAATTGGCATAGTTTTGACGGTAACGAGGCCCTATATGCGATCAGGCAATCAGGAGGCGAAGCGCACCATATCAGTGACAAAAAGATGAAGGACATGAGTACTTTTCTACATAAAAAAGAAGGGTACAGGATTTTGCCAGCTTCGACAGCAGGACTGATCGCTTTACTCCAGATGCATGATAAAAATGAAATGATAAACGACAGGTATGTCGCAATTTTAACCGGCAAATATTAACATATGAAAATATCAATTGATGGGAAAGCTATTGTATACTGTGACGGAGCTTATAATACACCCAATGGAAAAACTGCACACGGACTTGTAAGGTTTACTGAAAGATATGAGGTAGTTGGAGTTATTGACAAAACTTATGAAGGTCAGGATGCCGGTTTGGTGTTGGATGGTAGGAAAAACGATATCCCGATTTTCAAAAACTTCGAAGATGCCATGTTAAAACTGGGAGAGAATAATAAGCCTGAATCTCTGGTTATAGGCCTGGCTCCTGATGGCGGACGACTTCCGACAGAAGCTAAAGTAACGATTAAAAAAGCACTTGAAAATGGATTGAATGTCGACAGCGGTTTGCATGATTTTCTATATAAAGATGAGGCACTCATGGCCATTGCCAGAAAAAATAACTGTCGTGTACGGGATGTTCGTCGCACACCTGACAGAGACGAATTACATTTCTTTACCGGAAAAATTGAAGAAGTGGATTGCCTGAATATTGCCCTTTTAGGTACTGATTCTGCTGTAGGCAAAAGAACCTCTGCCCGGATAATTGTGCAAACC
This sequence comes from Marinilabiliales bacterium, assembly GCA_963776205.1. Lineage (GTDB taxonomy): Bacteria > Bacteroidota > Bacteroidia > Bacteroidales > F082 > UBA4459. Next base: position 92,308 of record CAVZLR010000005.1, on the reverse strand, counting down.
TGTAGAGATGCAGGAATGAAAGCTGAAATGGTGGGTACAGGACAAACAGCTTGGATGCAGGGAAATAAATATTGTATGATCATGGATAGTTGCATCAATGATTTTGTTTCCGGTGAAATAGAGCATGCCGTTCATGAGGCCTGGAAAAACGAATCACCTGATCTGATTGTCATTGAAGGCCAGGGCAGCCTGATGAACCCTGCATATCCCGGCGGGTTTGAGATCCTGGCAGCTGGTCGTCCCAATTATGTGGTTTTCCAACATGCACCAAAAAGATTGGAATATGATGGTTTTCCTGGTTATAAATTGCATCCGCTGAAAGAACAGATCAATGCTATTGAAGTTATTTCAGGAAAGAAAGTGATTGCCATCACTGTAAATCACGAAGAAATGACAAAAGAGGAAATTTTACCTGCATGTGCAAAAATTACCAGAGAAACTGGTTTACCTGCTTTCGATGTATTGCAATATGGAGCAACTGAACTGGTGGATCTATTAAAATCTTATCTAAAATGATCACACTTGAATCGTTTAAGGTTCTCAGGAAACTTTCAATAAAAAACATTCATATTGAACCTAAAAAAGTAAAAGCTTCATATGAAATAGAAAAACTTAATGGCGAATTATCTTCGTTCGAGTTGATCTATTCATATGAGAATTCCTATTTCAATAAAAAAGATCCGAAAGATGCAAATTTAGCCTCGATGATGCTGGCGCAAGTCGCACTGAACTACGGCTTGTTTTTCGATACTATTGAATTTGACGGTTTATTTGACAAAACCGACCAGCGCTTTCTTATTGATATGATTGAAAACACATCCCGCGAAATTCTGACAAATAAACTACTTATAAAAAATGAATTCCTGAAGCCCCCTTTTGATAGTTTAAAAGCCGAAAAAAGGAATCTATATACGCAAGCCAGGATAGTTTTCACTAATACACAATTTATCGGTTTTAAGCTGCAAAAGGAACAAACAGAAACTGATCTCAATAAATACGCCATCCTAAGCAGCGGTGGTAAAGACAGCCTACTGACATACGGCATCATTAAAGAAATCGGTGAACCTTACCCTGTTTTTATTAATGAAGCCGGACGGCACTGGTTTACAGCCGTAAATTCTCACAGATATTATAAGGAGATTGAACCAAACACCGAAAAACCCTGGTGTAACAGCGACAGGCTTTTTAACTGGATGCTGAAACAATTGCCATTTATCAGGGAAAACTATGCTAATATCAGGGCAGATATTTATCCTATTCGTCTTTGGACCGTGGCTGTGTTTCTGTTTGGGGTGCTACCTATTGTGCGTAAGAAAAATATAGGCAATATTTTAATTGGCGATGAGTATGATACCACCGTGAAGGGAAATATTGAAGGAATTAGCCATTACAATGCCCTGTACGACCAGAGCAAATATTTCGACAATGCCCTCACCCGTTATTACAGGTCGAAAGGATGGAAAATAAACCAATTCTCTTTGTTGCGTAGTCTTTCAGAGTTGCTGATTATGAAAGCTTTGATCAAGCGCTATCCTGATTTACAGGAACAGCAGGTTTCCTGTCATGCTGCACATGAGGTGGATGGCAGAATGCATCCTTGTGGCAAATGTGAAAAATGCAGGCGCATTATTGGTATGATCAAATCACTTGACGAAAATCCTGAAAAGTGTGGTTACAGCGAAACACAAATACAAAACGGACTGGTTGCCTTATCATCTAAAGCTGTTAAGCAGATTGGAAGCGATGCAGCTCATTTATATTTTATGATGATTGATAAAAACCTGATAGAACAAAATGAATTTACCAAAAAGGCAGCAAATAAACATCCAGAAATAATGAAACTGAGATTTGATAAGGAACGAAGTAACCTTGAGGATATACCAGGATACATTCGCAAACCACTTTTTGATATCCTTGCGCAATATGCGGATGGAGCAGTAATAAGAACAAACAACAGATGGGCTGCATTTGAAATGAATGATGATTTTTTAAACGAAGCAAAATATAAATTTGATGAAAACTAGTACAAAATACCCGGAATATATGTGGGCTACATTAAAATGGCCTGAAATCGAAGAGCGATTGAAAAAAGTAGATACAGCTATACTTCCATGTGGAGCTATTGAACAGCATGGCCCACACTTACCGTTGGATGTTGATTTTTTTGATGCCGACTACATGGCTAGAAAAGTGGCCGAAGCCTGTCAGGATCCAAAACCATTTGTTTTACCTCCTATCCCTTATGGTGTTTCTTACCATCACAGCCAGTTCAAAGGAACTTTAACTGTTACCAACAATGCATTGTCGGCTCTTATTTATGATATTGGCATGAGCCTGGCGCATAATGGTATAAAAAAAATAGTTATTCTGAATGGCCATGGCGACAATGTACCAACACTGACATATGCGGCCCAGATGATCAACCGTGATGCAAGAATATTTGTTTGCGTAGAAACAGGTGAAACCAGTGATGTAGATTTATACAACCTGATCGATACCCATAATGATATTCATGCAGGTGAGATTGAAACTAGCACCACGCTGGCCATCCGACCTGAGCTGGTGGACATGGACAAAGCTGTTGATGACACACTGGACCTTGACAACGAATATCTTGATTATACCTCTGAAAGAGGTGTAAGTTGGTATGTACATACGGAACGTCTAACAAAGTCAGGTGTTATGGGAAATGCAACCAAAGCGACAGCAGAAAAGGGACAAAAAATGTGGGACATCATGATACGTAAGATGGCTGATTTCGTTGAAACCATTAAAAATACACCTTCGGATAAATTATATCAAAACAGGTATTAAGATGAAAATTACAGCAGTAGAGTTTTTCAGGTTGGATATGCCGCTTGCCATTCCATACACCATTGCTTACGAAACAGTTAGCAAAACAACCAATATTATTCTTAAAATAAGTACGGATAAGGGAATAACCGGATGGGGATGTGCTGCTCCGGATATAGAAGTTACAGGAGAAACTCCTGAAGACGTTATTAATCATATTGAATCAACAATAATAGGATTGCTTAAAGGGCAGTCTCCATTTCAAATCGCAAGAATAACTCACCTCTTAAAACAGCAATGCCCGAATGCATCATCTACCATAGCTATGGTTGATATTGCTTTATATGACCTGTTAGCTCGTAAAGCTAAACTGCCTTTATACCAGCTGCTTGGAGGCTTCAGAAATGAAATTGCAACAAGCATCACAATAGGTATTTTACCATTGACTGAAACTTTGGAACAAACTGATTATTACCTCAAAAAAGGATTCACAATCATCAAATTAAAGGGTGGATTAAAGCTTGATGAAGACATCGAAAAAATTATGAAAATGCGTGAAAAGCATGGGAATGAGTTTCTTCTTCGTTATGATGCCAACCAGGGTTATACACCTGCTGAATCTATTGAGTTTATCAATAGAACAAAAAGTGCAAAAATCGAAATCCTGGAACAACCCACAAAACAGAAAAAAGAAGAGCAGTTAGGTGAAGTAACCCAGAATATTGATATTCCCGTGATGGCTGATGAAAGCATAAAAACATTAAAAGACGCTTTCAGGCTGGCCAGTAATGATTTGATAGACATGGTCAATATTAAGATTATGAAAGTTGGTGGGATACTTGAATCGCAACATATAAACTCGGTTGCCAAAGCAGCTGGAATGGAAGTAATGGTAGGCTGCATAGACGAATGTGCCCTCGGAATTTCAGCAGGTTTACACTTTGCATTAAGTCGTCCGAATATTGAATATGCTGACCTGGACGGACATCTTGATTTACTGGAAGATCCTTTCAAAGATCTTTTTCAATTGAAAAACGGTATTCTTTATCCATCTGAATATCCGGGATTGGGTCATATTACACTTTAAACTTTTTGAGGTTTCGTCGTAATTAAATTACAGGAATTATTCAATTAAATGATATTTTCATTTAAAAAACGTGAATATTGGTTGAATCTCTATAACTATCTCTGATAACGTATCATTTTGTTAAGTATTTGTTAATTAATAAGTAAGAATTAACATATTGGTTACTTTCGGCCCACTTATCAATATCTTACTAAAAAACACGAACACATGAAAAAAACATTTATGCTTACTGCTTTACTTATTGGAGCGATAATGATGACCATAGGTCAAACTGATTACAAAATGTGGCAACTGGTATATTTAAAAGCATTGCCAGGCGCTGATATGGAAGCTGCTGCTAAAGCTATGGCCGACCACAACAAAAATTTTCATCCTGATGGAAAATACCATGCCTCAGTATGGGCTAACAATACGGGTAGCCGTGTTGGAACGCTTGTTTGGGTGATGGGACCTGCTACTTTTACTGAGCACGATGCCCGCCCTTCAGGAAAAGACCATGATGAAGACTGGCGCAATGTTACGAAGTATTTCAAAGTCGTTGCGAACGAGTATTGGAAATTAGATGAAAAGAAATCCTACGAACCCGAAGGCTTCGAATTTGGAGATAAGGTTATATGGACAATTTATGATATCGCACCAGGAGAAGGCTATCGTTTTGCAGCTATGCTGGAAAAAATTGCCGAGGTGTATAAAGCAAAAAAATACGACCACAATTTTGCTGTTTACTGGAATAAATTCGATAATAAAGAAGGTCGCGATGCAGCTATTGAAGTATCATTTAGCAAATGGGCTTTTATGGACGAAGATAATTCAATGAAAAAGGATTATGAAGAAGTTCATGGCGAAGGCAGCTGGTGGAAACTTATTGAGGAATACCGCGATTGCGTTGTTTCTTCAGAAGATGAAGTTTCTGTATTGATACCAGAGATGAGTGCTCCGGTCGAATAAAATAAACACATTTAAAGTTATTAATCCCGGCAGAACCTTCTTCCGGGATTTTTTTATAGAATTTCATTCATATTTATATCTTCGCAGCACGCTTATTCAAACCGTTTAGAAATTTCAATCGTTATCTTATGGCATTTGATGAATTCCTGGCAGATCGCATTCGTAATGCTTTACATGAGAAAAAAGTTCTCTTCACCGAAAAAACGATGATGGGTGGTTTGGCATTTATGGTCAATGATAAAATGTGCGTAGGTGTTATTAAAAACAGCATGATGGCCCGTATTAATCCATACATATATGAAGATTCTATTTCCAAATCAGGTTGCCGGCCCATGGATTTTACAGGAAGACCAATGAAAGGTTGGGTATATCTTGAACCTGAAGCTATTGATATGGAGGATGATTTAAATGACTGGATTCAACTGGCACTTGATTACAATCCAATGGCGAAGTCAAGTAAAAAAAAGAAGTGAATGGATGAGATGTGGACATGCCCTGAATGCAATCAGAAATTTCTGCATAAAAACCAATACCATTCATGCAATGACAGGACTGTTGACAGTTTCTTCGTGGGGAAATCGGACCATGTTATTGAATTATTTCAGTATCTTGTAAAGGAATACCAGAAGATCGGTGGTTTTGTTTTACATCCCGCCAAATCACGTATCGCTTTTGCAACAAAAATAAGATTTGGGTACGTGGCCAGGGTTGGTATAGATTATATCGATGTAGCACTTACTTTTAATGAACCATATAGAGACAACCTTTGTTTTTACCGGATTGGTGAAGTTCCGGGCAGAAAAATTTTTCAGCATTATATTCGACTCAAACATATAAACGACATTAATGATGAAGTGAGAAAATTTATGCGAATGGCATTACAATTGGGCAATAAACAGTCAATTACCGAGTAATATATTGTATGATGATTGAACACAGAATACTGAAATATATATTCTTTTCATTGTTTTTTTTATCAAATCTTCTTTATTCGCAAGAAATAAGCAAAACTGGAAATATAGAAGTAATCATTCAAGACATTGATATTGAAGAAGAAGGTGAATTGGTGGTTTTGCTTTTTAATAATGAAGATTCGTGGTTAGAGACTGAGCAGTATTATAAGATTATCAAGGTGACTCCAACAAAAGAGATACAGAAAATTACATTTGAAAATATTCCTTTCGGTACCAATTATGCCATTGAAGTAATCCACGATGAAAACGACAACCTGAAAATGGATATGCGCATTCTCCCTTACCCCAAACCCAAAGAAGGATTTGGCCTATCTAACAATACATTTAGGGCCGGACCTCCAGAATATGAAAAGGCGAAATTTACACTCGACCAACCAATAATTGAACTTTCTATACAAATGAAATATTAGTATTATACATAAACAATATTCACATCTGAGTGTTTCTAAGCTAAAAGATATATATGATGACTAAAGAATTCTATACACACCATGCAACTTCGCTTCAGGGCAAAGAAATAAGCATGGAACAATATAAAAACAAGGTGGTTTTGATAGTAAATACTGCCAGTAAATGCGGTTTTACCCCTCAATATGAGGGTCTGGAAAAGCTTCATGAGAAATATAATAATAAAGGATTGACGATTTTAGGTTTTCCATGCAACCAGTTTGCCAACCAGGAACCGGGTGGCAAAACAGAAATAGAAACATGCATACTGAATTACGGGGTTTCATTCCAAATGTTCGACAAGGTAAATGTTAATGGAAAGGAAGCGCATCCGCTGTTCAAATTTTTAAAAAAAGCCTTGCCAGGTACTTTGGGTGGCCGAATCAAATGGAACTTCACCAAGTTTCTGATTGATTCAGAAGGAAGTCCTATCAAACGATTTGGGCCTTCCACAAAACCAGAGGATATAGAAGAAAGCATCAAAAAACTATTGAATTAAGTCATTGAAATTGAATGAAAAAACTCTTAAAGTGGCTGCTGTTATCAGTCATTATATTGGTAATTATCATAATTGCTGCAATCATGATTGTTCCTAAAGTAGCTCCGCAATTTGGTGCCAATGCCACTGGCAGTCGGTTGGAAAGAATTAAAAGCTCGCCCCATTATAAAGAAGGCCAATTCAGAAACCTGGCTGAAACTCCGATGTACGGAGAAAATACATCACTCTGGCAATCCATGGTTAAATTCATGAAAGGTGGTAAAAACAGGGAGCCCGATGCAGTTATTGAAACCATTGAATTCATTGCTAATTCCGCAAATCCAGATGAAACATCTGTTACCTGGTTCGGACATTCAACCATATTATTGCAAATAGCCAGCAAAAACATACTGATTGATCCTGTTTTCAGCAACCATGCTTCCCCATTCACATTTATGGGTCCAAAGGCCTTTCCGTATTCGCATCCATATAGTTTAGATGATCTGCCGGAAATCGATGCCATTATTATATCTCATGATCATTATGACCACCTGGATTATGAAACAATACTAAAGATAAAAGAGAAGGTAAGCCAGTTTTATGTCCCGATTGGATTGGGAGCTCATTTGGAGAAATGGGGCATTTCCGCTAATCAGATTACGGAAGCAGAATGGTGGGAAGAATACCAGTTTGATCAGGAAATATTATTTGCATGTGTGCCTATGCGCCATTTTTCAGGAAGAGGCATTGCCGACAGAAACAAAACCCTCTGGGCGGGATGGGTGATCAAATCAGAAAAACACACTATCATTCATACAGGCGATTCGGGATATGGTGACCACTTTAAGCAAATTGGTGAAAAATACGGACCATTCGATCTCACTATGGTTGAATGCGGACAGTATAATGAGGGTTGGCCTTACATCCATATGACTCCTGAGGAAACTGTTCAGGCGCATATCGATATGGATGGCAAGTTGTTAATGCCCATTCATTGGGGAAGGTTCAATTTAAGTTTACACACATGGACAGATCCCGCAGAAAGAGTTTCTGCAGCATCTAATGACAAAAATGTTGATTTGATTACGCCTGTTCCCGGGCAGGTGGTAGCGCTCAGTAATCCCTTGGCTTATTATGAATGGTGGAAATAGTTGTTCGTACTGATTATAAATTAGCAAAACAAGGTTAAACTTACCTTGTATATATAAATTATTTATACTTTTATCCCATTGTAAAAATCAAAATTTTATCGATATGACAAGAGTAGTTTTAGAAGCATGTAAAGGCAACAAACACGGGGACTGTGTTGAAGTATGTCCTGCAGATTGCTTTTATGAATTAGATGATATGCTGGTTATTAATCCAGATGATTGTACAGATTGTTCAGCTTGCGAAAGCGAATGTCCAGAAGAAGCCATTGTTCCTGATGATGAGGCTCCCCAAAAATGGATCGATTTCAATGCAAACGCTGATTTTGACAGTTTGAAGAATATCACAGATAAAGATGAGATAACAAGGTAAGTATTGTTATTTCAAAAAAATAAAAGCCGCTCTTTCGAGCGGCTTTTTTTATGTTGGGTCTAACGCTTTTTTATTCAGCTAATGAATAGTCCATAGCAGCATGACGTTTATAAAACTCATAGCGCCATTTTGCATTCTTAATAGCCAATGCTCCTAGTTCTTTTGCCCTTTCAGGGAAAGTTTTTTTCAAAGATAGAAAGCGAACTTCCATATTATGGAATTGCTCAAATTTATCCCAATCAGGTTCTTTCGAATCGAGTTGGAAAGGATTCTTACCTTCGTTTTCAAGCAATGGGTTGTAACGGAATAATGACCAGTAACCTGATTCTACAGCAAATTTCTCCTCTGCCTGAGATTCAGCCATCGTATTACGTAAACCATGAGCAATACACGGTGAATACGCAATAATCAATGAAGGACCAGGAAATGATTCTGCTTCTTTCAAAGCCTTGAAATACTGATTCATATTAGCGCCCATAGCTACCTGAGCAATATATACATAACCATAAGTCATGAAAATAGCTCCTAAATCCTTCTTGCGCACCACTTTACCAGAAGTTGCAAATTTGGCTACAGCTCCTGTCGGGCTTGCTTTTGAAGCCTGACCACCAGTATTGGAATACACTTCTGTATCCATTACAAGTACATTGATGTCTTCACCTGAAGCCAGCACATGGTCTAATCCTCCATATCCAATATCATAAGCCCATCCGTCACCACCAAATGACCATACTGATTTTTTTATGAAATACTGTTCCAGTTTCATTAATTTTATGGCGAGGTCATCTTTTTTTCCTTTGAGGACTTCAGAAACTTTTGCTGATGCAAGTTTTGAAGCTTCTCCATCATGCATACTTTCGAGCCAACCTTCAAACGCTTCTTTCCTGTCAGAGTCAATTTTATGTTTCAAAGCTTCTTTCATCTGAATTTCAATACGCTCGCGCATTTTCCTCACACCAATAGCCATTCCGTAACCATATTCAGCATTGTCCTCAAATAATGAGTTCGCCCAGGCTGGTCCTTTACCTTCAGCATTGGTTGTGTAAGGTGTTGATGGTGCTGATCCTCCATAAATTGAGGAACATCCAGTTGCATTTGCAATCATCATCCGATCACCATATAGCTGTGTGATAAGCTGAATATAGGGCGTTTCACCACATCCTGCACACGCACCTGAAAACTCAAATAAACTTTGAGCAAACTGGCTGTTTTTAACATTTGAAAATTTATCTACTACATGATCTTTTGGAGAAATATTGTTGATAAAGAAATCCCAGTTGGTATCTTCCTGCATCTGTCCATCCAATGGTTTCATAATTAATGATTTCTCTTTTGAAGGACATACATCAGCACAGCTACCACAACCTGTACAGTCAAGTACACTCACCTGAATACGGAATTTATGCGGTGCAAGTTTCCCTTTGGTATCAAGTATAACAACATCATCGGGTACTTGTTTGGCTTCTTCCTCGTCAATTAAAAATGGCCTGATTACCGCGTGAGGACAAACGAATGCACACTGGTTACACTGTATACAATTTTCGGGTTGCCATTCTGGTACATTTACAGCAATACCTCTTTTTTCAAAAGCTGCTGTTCCCGGAGGGAATGAACCGTCTTCGCGACCTAAAAAAGCACTTACCGGAAGATCGTCACCTTTCAGATGTTCAATTGGTTTAACAACATTACGGATGAAGTCAGGCATATCTGCATATGGATCAGCCTCTTTTTTCAATTCTATTCGAGCCCATTCTTTAGGAACGTTCATCTTAACAACTTCAGCTCCTTTATCGACAGCAGCAAAGTTCATCTTTACAATCTCATCTCCCTTCATTCCATATGTTTTCTTGATGAATGTTTTCATCAGAGTTTCTGCTTCTTCATAAGGAATGATTTGTGCCACTTTGAAAAAGGCTGCCTGCATAATGGTATTTGTTCTACTCCCCAGCCCTATATCTGATGCTATTTTTGTAGCATTGATTATATAAAATTTAATATCGTTTTCAGCCATGAACTTTTTCATGTGATCAGGTAAACGATTATTAGTTTCTTCTTCGTCCCATATGCTATTCAGCAGGAAAGTACCTCCTTTTTTCATCCCTTTCAGCATATCATATTTATTCAAATACGCAGGTACGTGACAAGCTACAAAGTCTGGAGTATTGACCAAGTAAGTAGACCGAATGGGGTAATCGCCGAAACGCAAATGAGAAGTTGTAATTCCTCCTGATTTTTTAGAATCATAAGCAAAATAGGCCTGTGCATATTTATCTGTAGCCTCACCAATGATTTTAATGGAGTTTTTATTGGCCCCTACAGTTCCGTCTGCGCCCAATCCATAAAATTTGGCTTCATATGTACCTTTTGGAGTAATACTTACTTCTGGTAATAAAGGTAATGATTTGAAAGTAACATCATCCACAATGCCAACAGTATAACCATTTTTTGGTTCTGGAAGATTCAGGTTTTTGTATACTGACATGATATGAGCAGGCGTCGTATCTTTAGAACTGAGGCCATAACGTCCACCGTATACTTCAGGTGCGTTCTTTTTACCATAGAACACTTCTTTAATATCAAGATATAATGGTTCACCATTCGCACCTGGTTCTTTTGTACGGTCCAGAACAGCAATTTTTTTGACTGTTTTAGGAATGACCCTCAATAAATATTTTTCTGAGAATGGACGGTACAAATGCACTGAAACCATCCCAACTTTTTCACCTTTACTTCTCAGGTAATCCACAGTTTCCCTAATTGTTTCCGTAACAGATCCCATAGCTAAAATAATATGTTCAGCGTCTTCGGCTCCATAATAGGTAAACGGATGATATTCGCGACCTGTTAGTTTTTTGATTTCTTGCATATACTCTTCAACGAGATCAGGAATCGGATCATAAAAACGATTTGATGCCTCGCGCGCCTGGAAATAAATATCTGGATTTTGAGCTGTACCACGGGTAGCAGGATGCTCCGGGTTCAATGCATTATCTCTGAATTTCTGAACATCATCCCAAGGGAAGAGGTGATTTAAATCTTCGTGTTCAAAATATTCTACTTTCTGAATCTCATGAGAAGTACGGAAACCATCAAACATATGTAAGAATGGGATTCTGGTTCTTAAGGTAACAAAGTGTGCAATCGGTGCAATGTCCATAATTTCCTGCACACTACCCGTTGCTAATATAGCAAAGCCGGTTTGTCGTGCACTCATTACATCACTATGGTCACCAAAAATCGAAAGTGCCTGTGAAGCCAGACTTCTTGCACTTACATGAAATACAGCAGGTAAAAGCTCACCCGCAATTTTGTACATATTGGGAATCATCAATAGTAATCCCTGCGATGCAGTGAAAGTGGTTGTTAACACACCTGACTGCAAAGAACCATGAACGGCTCCGGCAGCACCTCCTTCAGATTGCATTTCAGCAACACTTACCGTTTCATTAAAAATGTTCTTTTTTCCATATGCTGACCACTCGTCAACGTATTCTGCCATCGTGGAAGATGGTGTAATCGGATATATTGCGGCTAGTTCACTAAACATATAGGCTACATGGGCTGCAGCATAGTTACCGTCACATGTTATAAATCTTTTCTTTTTACTCATATCTTTTACTTTTTGAAAAGCTAGTATTAAATTCAAAAATTTTTGCGAAAATACTCATTTAAGATGTCTTTTGAACCGATTTTTAATACAATTATTGCAGCCTTAATAATTTAAAACGAATTTAGATTATCATACTGTTTTTTTAAGGTTATTTTGTGCTAATTTTACCCCTCAAACGATTGCAATCGCAAATAAATTATCATATGGACCTGAAAATAAAATATCTAGGCTTAGAATTAAAGAACCCAATCATCGTAGGAGCAAGTAATTTAGTAACCGATATTGGGATGTTAAAGAAACTGGAAGATGCCGGTGCTGCAGCTATCGTTTATAAATCATTATTTGAAGAACAGATTCAGCTGGAAAATTATCATTTGGAAGAAGAAATGACAGGATACGACAACAGAAATGCTGAAATGACTTCTATATTTCCAAATGACATTTATACAGCTGGGCCTGAAGAATTCCTGATGAATTTTAGAGAGGCTAAAAAGGCTCTAAAAATACCTTTAATTGCCAGTTTAAACGCTATACAATTTGATACATGGAATGAGTATTCAAAGAAACTGGAGGATGCCGGTGCCGATGCCTTAGAACTTAACCTCTATAACAATCCGAAAGAATTTGAAATGGATGGGCGTTCCATATTAAATGAGGAACTTGATATTATTGAAGGCGTTAAAAAGACTGTTAAAATCCCGGTGAGTGTAAAACTGAGTCCATTTTATACGAATCCATTGTATACGTTTAATGAAATGGATAAAAAAGGTGTGGATGGATTGGTATTGTTTAATAAGCTTTTCCAGCCCGACATCAATGTGAATACGCAGGAAATGTTTTTCCCGTATAACCTTAGCTCTGAGTTTGACAGCAGGTTACCACTCAGGTATGTTGGCATTTTATACGATGAAATAAACGCAGATATTTGTGCCAACCGGGGATTATTTACCGGCGAAGATGTAGTGAAAATGATACTTGTCGGTGCCAATGCCGTTGAAGTGGTTAGTGCCATTTACAAACACGGGCCAAAGCAGATCACCAAAATGCTGGAGGATATGGAAATATGGATGGCGAATAACCAGTATGAAAGCCCGGACGAATTCAGGGGTAAATTATCCAAAAAGAATACTAAAGACCCTTTTGCTTACCAGAGGGCACAATATGTGGATATACTGATGCGCTCATCAGAGATATTTAAAAAATACCCGATGCACTAAAATTTAATTAAACAAAAAAGGCTGCTGCTAGCAGCCTTTTTTGTTTAAGGTGTAATCTGAATTTTTGATGAATACTTTGTCTTTTCTGATACAATACTGACAAAGTAAAATCCGGGTACTACTTTTGCTCCCCTATTGTCGGTAACATCCCATACAACACTTCGGTTGCCAACGGATGGCTGCAGGATTTTCACGTTTTTACCTGACATCCCAGTAATCTCAATTCGGCAATCCTCCTTAAACGATTCATTTATCTCTATGGTAATATTTCCTTTTCTGACAGTTGCCGGGTTTGGATAACAATTCAGTTTAGCGGATGTTTCAAATGAATTTTCCTGGGCACCTACGAGATAATCCAGGTTCAGGCTGTAGGCAGAAATTCCATAAGTTCCGATCACCAGTTTACGCGTAGGATTATGAATTTTCATCGCAGTAACGGGCACATTGGGCAGGTTATTCATGATATTTTCCCAATAATCGCCGCCATCTTCCGAATAATAAACCCCGGCATCAGTTCCAACAAAAAGATAACCTTCATTCTCAGGATCAAGCTTCAAATTGTTCACCGGTAAGTCAGGCAAATTGCCTGAAATACTTGTCCAATTCTCTCCCAGGTCAGTTGATTTAAACACATGAGGTTCCTCTTCATCCCACCTGAAACCGGAAACAGTTGCATAAATTGTGTTTTCATCGAAGGGGTCGGTTTCAACACGTGTGATCCATCGTAATGGTAACCCTTCGGAAATATCCGTCCAAACCAGTCCGTTGGTGGTTGAAATGTGCACTCTTCCATCTGCTGATCCGGCCAATACGATAGCAGGATTTAAAGAAGATATGGCAAGGGTAGTAAGTGTATGAAAGCCTCCTGAACCGCCTTGTGTGAGATCGCCGGAAACCGCCGTCCAGAATGAGCCCCCATTGGTTGTTTTCCATACCCTGTGGGTTCCAAAAAATAAGGTTTCCGGGTCTTCCGGATGCATAATCAATGGCGCCGACCAGTTGATACGGTCATTTTCCATTTGCCCGGCAATGTAATTGAAGTCCCACCCTCCATCAGTTGATTTTGCCAATCCTCCATATTGAGATTCAGCGTAAATGATGTTGTTATTTGTGTAATCCACCAGACTGTAAAAACCATCACCGCCAAGTATCGCCTGCCAGCTGTCAATGGCACCTGTCAATGTACGGACGGTATTGTTATCCTGGGTGCCACCATATAACCTATGGGGTGTCAGGTAATCAATTTCTAGATCGTAGAATTGTGTGATCCCCAGCTTATTTAATTTTTGCCAATCATCACCATAGTTATCGCTGATATACAAGCCTCCATCGTTTCCCTCAAATATTCTACCTGTATTTTCATCAATGTACATGGCATGGTGATCAACATGTATCTCATAAAAATTATTATAATCAGCAATTACAACCCATGAATTTCCACCATTGTCCGATCGATACATCTCAACACCAAATGCATAAACGATATTTTCATTTACAGGATCAACCCTGATTTGGCCGAAGTACCATCCGAAGGAGCTGTTCATTCCATCAAGTGCATTATCGTTTGTTTGATTCCAACTTTCTCCCCCATCAATCGTTTTATATACATTTACTTCGTAATTTGGTAAATCATAAACTGCATAAAGTACATTGGGGTTAGATTTTGCAATGGTGAGGCCAATTCTGCCTACGTTACTACCAGTGGGAACACCGTTGATCATTTCTTGCCATGTGTCACCGCCATCAATGGACTTCCAAATACCCGAACCATCACCAAATGAATTCCGGGAGTTTAATCCTCGTTTCCGTTCCCACATGGCTGCATACAAAATTTCCGGTTCTTCAGGATGCTGCACCAGGTCAACACCAGAAGTAGAATCGTTGATAAACAGCACCTGTTCCCAGTTGGATCCCCCATCCTGACTTCTGTAAATACCTCTTTCGCCACCTACAGAAAAAAGATTACCACATGCAGCTACAAAAATATTTTCAGAGTTGCTGTAATCAACCAAAATTCTTCCTATGTATGCGGAAGCAGTCAACCCGATATTTTCCCAGGTGCCGCCACCATTGGTTGTTTTATAAACACCATCACCTATAAAACTGTAACTGGAAGCATTGGCTTCGCCGGTTCCTGCATACAGCACATCCGGGTTATTCGGGTCAATGGCCACAGCCCCAATGGAAATAACTGACGCTTCAGTAAAAGTGTTTTCCCATGTATTACCAAGGTTGGTAGTTTTCAATACACCTCCTGAAGCAGCAGCGACATATATTGTGTTCAGGTCAGAAGGATGAATGGCCAAATCTGTAATGCGACCACCGATGTTGGTTGGCCCTTCAAATTCCCAATCCAGTCTATGATCACGGGATGCACTTTTTTGTACAGAAGCTTCACGCATGGCACTGATGTATACTTCAGGCTTGATGTAATCATTAGGGTATGCCCGCTGGTAATCCATCCAATGACTTGGATAAAAGGGTGAATTCAATTCAAATGTTTGAGCGGTTGTTTTTCTTTGCTCATTATTTTGGATATTAAAAGATAAAATAACAACCATAAACACAGCCAATATTAGTGCTGAGGATGTAATAATAAGTGTTACTGATTTTTTCATTCGTTGATTTTTTTCAAATTACATTTATTTCAACCAAACTTCATCCACAAAAATCCAGGCGGGTTCTCCGGATCCTTTGTGCCAATCAGGACAAAAGCCTCTATTTTTTGCAAAAATTTTGATATATCTGACTTTTTGCCTGGCAAACTTAATTTCAAACTCCCTAACAATGCCACCATCCTCTTTTTCATCCACATGATTCTCTATTACTTTCAGCTTCTCAAAATGAACACTATCGGAAGATATTTCGAATTGTACCCATTCAGGCATGAATATCCATGAATTATGGTCTTGCAGAAAACCTGCTCCTATCTTATTAGCATATTTTTCCTCGCCCAAATCAATTGTCGCTTCCAGATCGACACCCCAATACCCCTGCCAGTTACCAGTTTTAAAATCGGCTCCTCCCCTCAAGGTATTTACCAGCGCTATGTCGCCACCAGCGGTATATTGAAGGCTATAAGGATTGACAATTTTTACTGAACTGCCTGATGGAATTTTTACAAACTCTGCAATCTCCATATAACTGTCTTCACCATTTAAACTCGCCACAGCAATTAATTTTGTTGTTTGCTGGACTTCGATTTTTTTTCGATATGCATTCATTTCATCAGTGGAAGTTGCATGACTATTATTCATCCAAAACAATTCTGCCTTATCCGTGATATGCTGAATTTCAACTTGCATAGGATCGGTAAATGTTTTTGATGCGGCTTTGAAATAAGGCACCGGCGTTATCTGATGATCTGTTATTTTCTGTGTCGGCCGATTTGCAGGAACGAGTCCCCATGATTTTTTAGGTTCTTTTCCCATTGTAAATTCAAGCAATCCACCATTCATTATCATGTCATGTGTGATGTATGATTTTGTCCAGGGTTCTCCATTATAATTTATTGCATGGATATAAATATTGTCTTTTGAAACTTCTTTTGCTTTTATTTTAAATGATTTACCATTTTCCAGTTCAATGACCATAGAATTAAAAAGAGGCGTTCCTATAACATACTTATCACTTCCGGGCGTTACCGGGTAAAATCCCATAGCACTCATTACATACCAGGCTGACATTTGTCCACAATCTTCATTGCCACTCAATCCATCCGGTTTATTTGAATACAATTCATCCATGATACGCCTCACCAATTTCTGTGTTTTCCATGGCTTACCTACATAATTGTATAAATATGCCATGTGATGGCTGGGTTCATTGCCGTGGGCATACTGGCCTATCAAGCCTGTTATATCAGATTGATGTCGGCCGGTGAGTAATCCGTCAGATGTGAACAGTTCGTCCAGTTTTTTATCATAGGCTTCATCACCTCCCATCAGATCAATATGGGTATTTATATCCTGAGGTACGAAAAAATTATATTGCCAAGAATTGGCTTCGGTTAACATGAAATTTACTTCTGCCGGATTAAAAGGTTCTATGAAACATCCATTTGTTTTGCCCCTGAAAAAACCGGTTTCTTTGTCGTAAATATTTTTGTAGTATTGTGCCCTTTGTATAAACTCATTGTAAACCTCTTCCCGATCGAGTAGCCTTGCCATTTCTGCAATACACCAATCATCGTAAGCATATTCCAATGTTCTTGAAACAGATTCCCCTTCCATATCGGCAGGGATATAACCTTTTTCCCTGAATACCTTCAACCCAAACTGATCTGCATTTGCTGAAGCCTGCATGGCACGAAGTGCTTCCCCTGCATTAAAATCATTGATTCCCTTCACATAGGCATCCACAATTACCGGTACTGCGTGATAACCGATCATGCAATTAGTTTCGTTGGCAGCTAGCTCCCACACCGGTAGCAATCCTTCTTTTTTATACATATCGAGCATGGAAAGAATAAAATCTTTTGTACGTTCCCTTTCAATAATACTGAACAATGGGTGGAGCGCTCTGAATGTATCCCATAGTGAAAATACGGTGTACATTTTGAAATCCTTTGCCACATGTTTTTTCAGATCATGCCCCCTGTATCGTCCATCAACATCTGTATATAAATTGGGGGCCAGCATGGTATGATAGAGGGCAGTATAAAAAACCTCTTTTTGTTCGTCTGTCCCGCCTTCCACTTTCATTTTTTCAATTTGATCCGTCCATTTTGTTTGTGCTACCATTTTAACTGAATCAAAATTCCATGTAGGGATTTCAGTTAGGAGGTTGTTCTTGGCCCCATTTACATCCACCGCGGAAATACCCACTTTCGCATAAATTAAGGCACGCGAATCAGTAGAAAAATCAAACCAGGCTTTAAGGTTATTTCCTTTTGCAGATTTTTTACCGGGTTTATGAATATCATTTTCCAATATTCCATAAGAAGTAAACGGTTCTGAAAATTCAGCATAGAAGTACAGGAATTGGTCGTTGGCCCATCCATCTGTCCTTCTGAATCCCGAAATAGCACGATCACTTTCTATTTTTATTTCCGAACTAATGATGGTTTCAGATGTAACACTCTCTTTCAGATCGACAATGATATGGGCTTGGTCTGTTTTCGGGAACAGATATTTATGGAATCCTGCGTGTTCAGTGGCCGTCAATCCAACATATATGTCATAATCGTGCAGATGCACCGCATAATATCCAGCCTTGGCCATTTCCATATCATGTAAAAATGTGGAAGCATATCCTGAATCGGGATGCTTGCGCAGTACCTGGCATTGTTTGAACCTCACCTACAGTCGGCATAAACCTGATATCGCCGTAATCACCAACGCCTGTACCACTCAGATGGGTATGGCTAAAACCAAAAATAATACTGTCAGAATAATGATAACCTGAACAGCCATCCCAACTATCTTTACGCGTATCAGGGCTCAATTGAACCATCCCGAATGGCACTGTGGCGCCCGGATACGTGTGTCCATGCCCTCCTGTTCCTATAAAGGGATTGATGTAATCATAAGGTTCTTTTGGTTGCGGTTTACTGCATGCGAGAAATAAGAAAGTCGCTATCAATAAACTGTAGAGTAAGGGTTTCATAATTGAATATTTAATCATTCTGATAATAGGATTTGCTATCAAACATTTCGTTTTTATTTTCCTTATACAAGGCGAAATTAAAACCTGGTTGCAGACAAAATGCTCCAGTTTCGCCTTTTTTATTCACAGCAATAAATCCGACCTGTCGAATTTTGTTTTCAGGTACTTTTTTTACAATTCTTCTTACAGCTTCTTCGCACGCCTGCTGAGGGGTTCTGCCATTGCGCATTAATTCAACCACCAGAAATGAGCCAACCACTTTTATCACCAGTTCACCCATACCGGTTGCAGTAGCGCCACCTACTTCGTTATCAACATATAAGCCGGCTCCGATAATGGGAGAATCCCCTACCCGACCTCTCATTTTATATCCCAGTCCGCTCGTTGTGCAGGCTCCAGCTATTTCACCATTTTGATCAACGGCCAGTAATCCGATGGTATCATGAAATTCATTGGGTTCATTCTCCCAATTGGCTTCAGGTTCATATTTTGATTCTTTTAACCATTCTTTCCATGCTTTTTCAGCACCAGGCGTTAGTAAATTTTGCTCTTCAAATCCATTTTCCAGGGCAAATTGCAAAGCCCCTTCACCTGCCAGCATTACATGTGGGGTTTTTTCCATTACCAGGCGGGCAACAGAAATAGGATGAACGATATTCTCAAGAAAACAAACCGAACCGGCATTTCCATCCGGACCCATAATACATGCATCAAGGGTAACATGACCGTCTCGGTCAGGTAAGCCACCCAGATCCTACACTTCTGTTCTCCGGGTCAGCTTCAGGTATCCTAACACCCTGTTCCACTGCATCCACTACGCTACCCCCCTCTTTAAGTACTTCGATCGCTTTTGCGTTGGCATCGATCCCGTGAATCCAGGTGGAGATGACCACAGGCAAGGATTTTGCTTCTCTGGAAGTATCATGTTTTAACTTGGATTGGCTTTTAATGCACCTGGTATCAAACTTAACGCTCCTGCTGCCGAAAGGTTTTCAATAAATTTTCTTCTGTTGATCATGTTGTTATTTTAGATGGTTTGTAACCATTGATACCATAAAATGCGATATATAAATAACTGAATACAGGAACAATAAATGACAAATGTACACCATAGCCATCTGCTATCATACCCTGGAAAAGCGGTAAAATGGCACCTCCTAGATATCATCATTACCAATAAGGATGATCCCTGACTGGTATATTTTCCAAGTCCTGCAATAGCCAGCGTAAAAATATTAGACCACATGATAGAATTAAACAAACCAATAGCAATAATTGCCCATAATGCGCATCGCTCCCGTATTTGTTAAAGCAATTAACAGCAGCACCATATTAATCATTGCAAACAGGTACAAAGTTCTGTTAGGTAATGATTTTCCCATCAAAAATGCTCCCAGATTAACCAATAAAAATACCCCATAGATCAAAGCAGTTTCAAGGTTGGTTACCATAGCAATTACCAAAAAAGCCAGGATTGGAATGGCAATCATTGCACCAGTATTTAAGCATTTTATTTTCCATTTTACTTAATCGAAACAGCACCTAAAAACGCCCGATCATTTGTCCTCCCCAATAGATTGCCACATATTTGCTGGCTTCCACTTCTGTGAGTGCGCCGATTTCTTCCAAGCCCAGGTAACTGATCATCATGCTGCCAATACTCACTTCACCACCTACATACATGAAAATGGCAATCATTCCAAAAACCAGTTGCCTGAATTTTAAAGCGCCAAAGCCTGTTTGTGTTTCTTCAGGATTTGTAAAACGTGGCAATTTTGTTGCTTTAATAACGCCTGCCATCAGTAAAAATATCAAAGCAAAAAATAGATAAGGAACCTTTACGGCGTCTGAACCAGCAGCATCCCCGAAGTATTTAAATATAAGATAACCTCCAATAACGGGCCCGATGGTAGTACCCAGCGAATTAAATCCCTGAGCAAGGTTCAGGCGGGATGAGGCCGATTTTTCGGGGCCCAAAATAGCCACATATGGATTTGCAGCTATTTGCAGCAAAGTAAAACCCAGACCCAATACAAAAAGTGCTGACAAGAAAAACCCGTACAAGTGAAACTGGGCCGCAGGATAGAAAAGCAAGCTGCCAATGCCCGACAAAAGAAGTCCCGCAATTATTCCTTTTTTATAGCCTATCCGATTGATGGGGTCTCCATAAATGACCGAAAGTGTGAAATAAATGACAGAACCAATAAAATATGCACCAAAAAAAGCGAATTGAATCAGCATAGCTTTGGTATGATTCAGATCGAAAACCTCTTTCATGAATGGGATAAGAATATCATTAAGCACTGTCATGAAGCCCCACATGAAAAACAGGGCGGTAAGGCTTATAAAAGCAGTTGTATATGTTTTCTGACTTGACTTTTCTATCATAGATGATTAATATAAATTATTTAAACACTTTATTTCAAACTGTGGTATCTGATCATCTGCTTGACCTGGTATGAAATAAATGATTCTCTTCTCACCGGGCATCAGATCAAAATAATTATCACTGAAAAAACCTTCAGAGGTACTTATAAGACAGACATCTTTAGCAAGCGTTTCAGATGTAAGTTCAATTGCATATTTTTTACTTTTTTCTAAAATCTCTATTTGAATGTTGGTATATGACAAGGCCAGATGCGCAGGCTTAATAAAATAATGCTTCGCGCTGTTTAGAAGCGTGTTTTCACTCCAAAGTTCAGCTATTAAAACCATATCAGATCTGATTTCGGCAAATTGATCTAATCCAATATTTGCATACATCTCTGATGAATTTTTCTCTAAAAAAATATCCTCCTGTCCGTCGAGCATTAAATTTCCATTAAAATCCATGATTTTCCAGGTCAAGTTAGCATTTATTTTAGCCATTGAATCGGAAACTACATAAATCGACAAATTTTGATCTTTCTCTTCAAAAGATATCAGGTAGGTTTTGTAGGAATTTTTAACGGTATACTGCATGGCTTTCCAGCGACCATAATAATCAATTCCTGACCAGGAGGTAACCGGCCAGCAGTCGTTGAATTGCCAGTAAAGCGTTCCCATACAGTAGGGTTTTGCCCTTCGATGAGCTTCAATGGCAGTTTTAATTCCCTGGGCTTGTAACAACTGGCTTACATACACGTAATCTTCAAAATTTTCCGGCACTATGTAATCACGCTCCAAATATTCCTGAATGGTCTCCCATCCAAATGGGATGTTTTTGGTGCATCTCCATTACTCCGGAACCCAGGTTTCGGTCACTCGAATCAGTAAATGATTCAATAGATTTCAAATCGGGCATTCCCTGGAAACCATATTCACTCATAAAACGCCCTACTTTCTCCTCATATTTCTCAAATGGTTCTCCCCCCCACCAGACACCCCAATAATGAACATCTCCTTTTGTATAAGCTTCATTGCGACCCCACCCTGTTGAAGGAGAACTGGGCCAGTATGGAATTTCAGCATTATATTTTTTAACGAGCCCAGGCAGTAATTCTTCGAACAAGTAGAAGTAATTATTCCAGATTTCAGCAGAATCATCAGGAGAATAATTAAACTGATTTTGCCAACCCCAGTTGTGCCAGGCTTCGTCTATTTCATTATTGCCACACCATAATACAAGTGAAGGATGATTGCGGATGCGCCTTATATTGTCAATAGCTTCATTTTTTACATTTGCCACAAACTGGCTGTCTGCAGGGTACAGATTACAGGCAAACATGAAATCCTGCCATACCATTATGCCGTATTCATCACATAATTCATAAAAAATATCGTTTTCATAGATACCACCACCCCAAACACGTAGCATATTCATATTCGACTTTTTCGCATTCAGAATTAAATTCTTATAATCTACTTCGGTCAACCTGGGTAAAAAATTATCCTGAGGTACGTAGTTAGCGCCTTTGGTAAATACTGGGACGCCATTGATTTTGAAATAAAAACTACTCCCAATCGTGTCAGTTTCCTGCACCAGCTCTACTTTCCTTAGTCCTGTTTCTAATGAAATTTCATCAATGAATTTATTCTCATCAAATAGTTTGACGGTTATCAGATACCTGTGTTGTTCACCATACCCATTTGGCCACCATAATTTTGGATTCGCAATCTTTACCGGAATTTTTCTCAAATTGATTCCCTGATCAAATTGAACATCAACTTCTGAATTCAATAAATCATTCACAAGAATCTGAATTTTATATTGTTTTTCAGCTGTTGCTTCAACTTCTATTTCGAAAGTTACAGTTGCCTCGTTGGAATCTATTTCATAAGAGTTTTGATACACATCCCTAATCACAGCCCCATCCCACGCAATCAAATAAGCTGGTTTCCAAATTCCCGATGTAACAAATGTGGGACCCCAGTCCCAGCCAAACTGATAAGCAGCTTTTCGGGTAAACCCTCTCTCATCTGGTAATTTGCAGGATACCTTCTCCTGTTTTTTCTTATTTTCTTTTAAAGGAGAATTAAATTGTATGCTTAATCGATTATTTTTCCTATTGAGTACGTCCCCAACTTCCAAACGCCATGAACGGAACATATTATCGGCTAACAATACCACAGAATCGTTGATTACAACTTTGGCATAAGTATCCAACCCTTCAAAAACCAGTTCGATATGCTCATGATTAAAAAAAGAGTTATTTACATTAAACCCTGTTTCAAATTTCCAATCTTGTTGCCCAATCCATTGTAGCTTCTTTTCATGATCCCTGTGAAAAGGATCAGGAATTATTCCGGCTTCCAACAGTGCCAGATGCACATCAACTGGGCTTACATTTTTCAAAATAATTGAGGAATCACTATTTGAAAGCGACCATTCAAGATTACCCAAATCAATTTTATTTAACCGATTTTCCTTGCAAGAAAATAATAGGATTAGAAATGCGATAAAGAATATTTTACAATATTTCATTCAAATATATGCCCTAAAAAGCGAAACCCAAATTTATGTAAATATCAGATCATTGTGAGGAAACAAAGTTAAAATTTGTATTTTTGCACCTCAAAAAAAAATAATTTGACGATATGGATTTAACCCAGGAATTAAATTGCATGATCATTCAGTCGGTACAGGTTTCTCCTATAATGAAAATTGTGAAAGTAAAACCAGACGGCTGGAAATTGCCTGATTTCTCTGCAGGTCAATTCGTAGCATTGGGATTGCCACCGCAATTCGAAAGATGTGCAGATGCTACCGAGGAATTTGAAGCCAGTAAACCTGACAAACTTATTAAAAGAGCTTATTCTATCGCTTCATCATCCACAGAAGACGTGGTAGAATTTTATATCACACTCGTACATTCAGGACAGCTAACACCCCGAATTTTTAATCTTAAAATTGGCGATAAAATTTGGATGGGACGTAAAGCCGTAGGCATGTTTACACTGGATCAAATTGATGAAGACAGAAACGTGGTTCTCATCGCTACGGGAACCGGAGTAGCACCTTATATGAGCATGCTCCGTTCGAATGCACTAAAAAGAAAGGGAAACATCATGGTTATTCATGGCGCTTCCAATAGTTGGGATTTGGGGTATTCATCCGAATTAAAACTCCTGGCGAATATGTTTGACAAATTCGCTTACTATCCAACCATTACAGAAACCCATAAGGAACCTCCTGGATGGACTGGTGACACCAGGTTTATTGAAGAAATCTGGAAAACAGGAGAAGTAGAAAAAAAATGGGGTTTTAAACCCTCACCTGAAAATACTGATGTGTTTCTTTGTGGCAATCCAAAGATGGTAGATAGTATGAAAGCATTGCTTTATGAAGATGACTTTAGAGACCATAAAAAGAAAGAACCCGGGCAAATACATGCCGAAGAGTTCTTTTAGAATATTGTATGAAAGGATGGGAAACCATCCTTTTTTTAAGCTCAACAATTTCTGATCAGAAATTAAACCTAACCGCATTCTGCCTAACTTTGTCCTATGATCTACCCTAACAACTTTGAACAGAAAATTGGTTTCGACCAAATCAGAGAGTTGCTGAAAGATTTATGCATTAGCGACATGGGTGTCCAGTTTGTTGATAAAATTAGGTTTATCTCCAAACCCGATTTAATTAAAAAGTTACTCAATCAAGTAAACGAATTTGTAGAAATACTTACAATTGGAACAACATTTCCGGGCCACGACTACTTTGATTTGAGAGATGAACTTCAAAGGGTAAAAACACCCGGAAGCTACATTGAACTAGAAGCCCTGTTTGACCTTAAAACATCATTGAGAACCATACAGGACATACTTTTTTATTTCAAGAATTCAGAAGCCAATAAATACACTGAATTAAAAAAACTTACAGAACAAATCGAATTCCCATCTGAATTGCTCGCGAAAGCTGAAAACATCGTTGACGATAAAGGTGAAGTCAGGGACAACGCTTCTGCCAGGCTGGCTGAAATCAGGAAGGAAATCCAGCAAAAACAAAGAAAAGTAAACCGGGAAACAAAGAAAGCGTTTGAGCAGGCACTTAAAGCCGGGTATATTCCTGAAAATGCAGAAGTCACAATTCGAAACGGTCGGCAGGTAATTCCTTTAAAAGCTGCTGAAAAAAGAAGTATCGGTGGATTTATACACGATGAGTCTTCGACAGGACAAACCGTATTTGTGGAACCAGCAGGTTCATTTGAGGCCAATAATGAAATCCGGGAGCTCGAAAATGAAGAAAGACGGGAGATTATAAAAATTTTAACGAATTTCACCAATACTTTAAGACCTTTTATAGAGGAATTGTTGGCCGCTTACCGATTTTTAGGTGTCATAGACTCCATCAGGGCGAAGGCTTTGTTATCGATCAAAATAAATGCGCACAAGCCAGTCATCACAAAGGATCAATCCATGAATTTTATTGAAGCCGTGCATCCGCTGCTTTATCTTTCCCATAAGTCGCAAAAAAAAGACATCGTTCCATTGAATATTTCTCTGGATATTACTAATAGAATATTAATCATCTCAGGTCCTAATGCAGGTGGAAAATCAGTATGTCTCAAAACAGTCGGATTGTTACAATATATGATGCAATGCGGTTTGCTGGTTCCAGCTTCGCCCAACAGTGAATTCACAATCTTTTCAAGATTATTCATAGATATTGGTGATGAGCAATCACTGGAAAATGACCTGAGTACTTACAGTTCGCACCTGCTGAATATGAAATTCTTTATTAAAAATGCAACCCATGAAACATTATTTTTAATAGACGAATTCGGAACAGGAACGGAACCCCAGCTAGGTGCTTCTATAGCAGAAGCAACACTTGAACAATTAAATAAAAAAAAGGCATTTGGTGTGATCACTACACACTATTCTAACTTAAAGTTAGCAGCTGAACGACTGGAAGGTCTTCAGAATGGGGCCATGTTATTCGACACCGAAAAAATGCAGCCGCTTTTCATATTAAAGATCGGAAAGCCAGGAAGTTCGTTTGCGTTTGAAATTGCTAAAAAAATTGGGTTTCCTTCATTTGTCTTGCAAAATGCTAAGAAAAAAAGTGGCGGAAAACATGTCAGGTTCGATCAGCAATTGCAGCAACTTGAAACAGATAAGCTTGCTATAGATAAAAAACAAAAACAGCTCGATTCAGCCGACGAAACCCTTTCAGAACTCGTAGAAAAATACACAAATCTATTACAGGATCTGTCGAAAACCAAAAAGCAGATTATTGAAGATGCTAAAAAGGAAGCTTCATCAATTATCGAAAATTCCAACAAAGCCATCGAAAAAACTATTCGGGATATAAAAGAAGCTCAAGCCAATAAAGAAACTACTAAATCCATACGCAAGAATCTGGAAGAAAAAAAGCTTCAGTTGAAAAATGAAATTATTGAAGTTAAGACAGAAGAATCAGTTGAACTAGATACTAAAATAAGAGTGGGTGATTATGTAAGCATAGCCGATACAGACATTACAGGTGAATTGATCACCATCGAAGATGATGAAGCCCTGATCAATGTGAATGATATCAAGCTAAGAATTTCCCTTGATAAGTTGGAAAAATCATCAAGAAAACCAGGTCATAAAACAAAACGAAGTGGCTCAGCAAGCATTATTAATGAAATAAACCAAAAAGCCGCCCTTTTTGAGCTAAGCATTGACCTCAGGGGAAAACGCTCAGAAGAGGCTATATATTTATTGCAGAAATATATTGATGAGGCGCTCCTGCTGAGCATGAAGGAGGTGAGTATTTTACACGGTAAGGGTTTCGGCATATTACGCGAGAATATTAGGGAATACCTCCAAAGCCTTGACGAGATAAAGCATTTTGAAGATGCCCCTTTAAACTTGGGTGGTACAGGAATAACTAGGGTATATTTTAAATAAGCTGATACTCTTTTCTTTATTTTTGCAAAAAATAAACCCAAATGAACTTCTATTTCTGGATACCAATTGGCATACTTATAGCATTACTGGTAGTTGCCTTGTATAAAAGATACAGAATGCTTAAAAATCTTGAGAACGCACCAGAAAATGAAAAAATCGTGAAATTAACGGACGCTGCTTTTAAGAAAACAACGTCAAAAGGAATAACTCTGATTGACTTTTGGGCCCCATGGTGCGCACCTTGCAAAATACTAGGGCCAACTATCAATGAATTAGCTGATGAATTTAGTGACAAAGTAAATATCTGCAAAATGAATGTAGACGAAAATAGAAAAACATCTTCTGAATTAAAAATCAGAAGTATTCCAACGGTTATCATCATGCATGACGGGGCTATCGTAGGCCACTTCGTTGGCGTAAAACCGAAATATGTTTATGTTAAAGCACTAAAAGAATTGGTATAAAAAAAACCGGATTAAATCCGGTTCTTTATACGCATTTAAAATTTATTCGAAATCGCCGCTCAACCCTGGCAGTAATTCCCAAATTTCATCAACAGATTCTTCAATTACATCCCTGGCCTCTGTTCTAAAGGTTTCCCATGAACCTTCGCCATGAACATCTTCAAAATCTTTTTTAAATGAACGATCTTCATCATCAAAGCTGGCCCATTTTTTAAATCCATAAACAATGGCAGCGTCCCTGTCGTCACCTGAATCGAACTGAGGATAATAGGATGCAAAAAAGTTGTTGTAATTTTTCTCTTTATATACTTCAACTACCTGAGCTACCATTTCCTTAAAACGATGTTTTGAATCGTCTTTGATATCGAAAAATGTGACAATTATTTTTGCAATTACAGAATCCGAAGGAGTATGCACCTGTTTTTCGTCGCTGACGCCAGTATCCACCATCATCAATACCCCAAACATTGGGCATTACATTAAACATCCAGTCTTCCATATGCTCTTTTGAGTCAGGACGAGAATCCATATCTGTAAACGTACATGGTCCCATTTGCCATAAAAAAGTACCGGCTTTGGGCCCAGAGGTTACGCTCCATATGCGGGCATGATGCGGACCGTGATTGTGATAGGTTTTGTTATGATGCGTAACTGCTTCAAAAAAATCTTTGTACTTATCTGTTTTTACTTTCAGATATGTATTTTCATACATTCTGTAATCTGTCTGTGAATAAATAAATCCAGCAAATAATAATGCTGTAAATAGTAATAGAAATCTTTTCATTGATAGTTGTTTAAAATGAGTAATTAATTAATAATCTCATCTAAACTAAATACTTAATTTACTGTATTTCAATATTTAACAAAACTTTAACAAAAAAATTAATCGAAGACACTATTTATTTAGCAATTCTAATTGCTCTTTTTTTGGTAGGTTTTCAACAACAAGTTGATATGAATGGTCAATCCATTTTTTGAGCTGATTTGCAGTAATACGGCCATCTACAATGATGGTATTCCACAACTTTTTATTCATATGGTAACCTGGAATCACTGCATCAAATTCTTCACGTAACCTAATAGCTATTTCTGGGTCACATTTCAAATTCACCCGAAGGTCACCCTCCAGATTCATAAGTGCAAATATCTTTCCTTTAACTTTAAAAACCAATGTGTCATCGCCGAATGGTAAACCTTCCGTTGTTTGCACCTTAGAGAGGCAATAAGCTCTTATTTCTTCGATATTCATGTGCCGTTTTAATAAGCTTTACTATCAATTTACAGCTAAGATATTAAACCTCATCGTATTAAAATAAACTTGCTTTTTTTTTTATTTGAGCTATATTTGCATAATAAGAGATAGGTTTTTTTCTACACGGAAAGCTGTAAAGCAACATAACTTATCTCTTTTTTTTTGCAAACCAAAATCAAATCTAATGGGTTTAAAATCAAAATCATCTGACCTCAGAAGGCGATTAAGAAACGCCAGAAGCGGTGGAGGCGAAAAAGCCATTGAAAAGCAGAAAGCGATTGGAAAAATGACCGCCATGGAGCGCATTGTTTCGTTGCTTGATCCTAAATCTTTTCATGAATATGATGTATTTGTTGAGCATGCCGGAAAAGACTTCGACATGGATAAAAAATATCTGCCCGGTGACGGAGTAGTTACCGGAACAGGGATGCTTAGTGGTCATCCTGTTTGTATTTATGCCCAGGATTTTACAGTTGCAGGAGGTTCATTGGGTTGGATGCATGCCAAAAAAATCACGAAAATCATGGATCATGCCTTAAAGTTGAAAGTTCCTCTGATTGGTATTAATGATTCAGGTGGTGCACGTATTCAGGAAGGTGTGAACTCATTGGCCGGATATGGTGAGATCTTCTTTAGAAATACGCTGGCTTCAGGTGTTATTCCTCAAATTTCAGTTATTCTCGGACCCTGTGCTGGTGGCGCTGTGTATTCACCTGCATTGACTGATTTCGTATTTACCGTTGAGAAAATTACTAAGATGTTCATTACCGGACCCGAAGTGATAAAAACCGTTTTAGGTGAAGAAATTTCTATGGAAGACCTTGGAGGTGCCCGGGTGCATTGCGAAACAACAGGAAATGCCCATTTTTATGCCGAAAGCGAGGAAGAATGTTTTAGCCAGATTAAACAGCTGGTAAGCTTTATACCATGGAATAATGTAAAAAAAGCAGAAAAATTCCCGAAAAAATCACCTAAAACACGTCAATATAAAATTGACAACGTGATGCCATCTGATCCAAAACTACCCTATGATGTGCGTATGCTGATCAAAGCAGTTGTTGACGATTCTGAATTTCTTGAAATTCAAGATTTATTTGCGCAAAATATCGTGATTGGTTTTTCAAGAATTGACGGTGAAACTGTAGGAATTGTTGCTAATCAACCACTCGTATTAGCTGGTGTACTTGATGTTGATTCGTCAGATAAAGCAGCCCGGTTTATCCGGTTTTGTGATGCATTTAACATTCCCCTTGTCACCTTAGTTGATCTGCCAGGATATTTACCTGGTGTTGACCAGGAGCATGCCGGAGTTATAAGACATGGCGCTAAAATATTATATGCATACTCAGAAGCTACTGTGCCGAAAATTACGGTTATCACAAGAAAAGCATACGGCGGAGGTTATATTGCAATGTGTTCTCACCATTTACGTGCTGATTTCGTATTTGCATGGCCAACTGCAGAAATTGCAGTGATGGGGCCTGAAGGAGCTGCTAATATCATTTTCAGAAAAGAAATTTCAACAGCAGATGACCCAGACGAGATGCGCAAACAAAAGGTCGAAGAATATAAGGAGAAATTTGCAAATCCGTACGTTGCGGCTGCTTATGGTTATATCGATGCCGTGATTGAACCAGAAGAAACACGGAAAATGCTGGTGCATGCGCTGGAAATCTCAAAAGGAAAAGAGATTAGCATACCAAAGAAAAAACATGGAATTCCACCATTTTAAAAGCAACATCCATGCCAAGAAAAAATAAAATAGAAGAAAAAGTTCGATATAGTACTCTTATTATTGATGGTGTTAAATACAAAACACTTTTAACCAAGAAGTTTACCGATCAGGCCAATATTCACAGGAGAAAAATCCGGGAATGGTAAAAGCATTCATCCCTGGAACGATCCTTAAAGTAAGAGCAAAAAAAGGCAAAAGGGTAAAAGAAGGTGATTTGTTGCTGATTCTTGAAGCCATGAAAATGCGTAATGTTGTAGCGGCACCAGTTGATGGCGTCATCAGGAAAGTACATGTTAAGTCATTGGATAAAGTTTCAAAAAACCAATTGATGGTGGAGATCGATCACGAATAAAAAAGCTGATTTGTTTCATCGATAAAATCCAGGATTTCATCTTTTCCCAAACCAGATTTTGATGAAGCAATAAATAATCCTGGCAATTCTTCCCAGTTTTCCAATAAGCGTTTTTTATATGCTGCCAGGTTATTTTCAGTTTGCATCTTTTTCAATTTATCTTCTTTTGTAAAAACAATCACAAACGGAATTTGCGACGCTCCCAACCACTCCATGAAGTCCATATCCAGTTTTTGCGGTTCATGCCTGGCATCCACCAATAAAAAAACATTCAACAGGTTGGTTCTTTTTAGAATATAACTACGGATCATCTTTTCCCATTTGACTCTTTCTGACTTTGAGCGTTTGGCAAATCCATATCCTGGTAAATCAACCAGATACCATTTTTCATTTATTAAAAAATGATTGATAGTAATTGTTTTACCCGGGCTTCCTGATACTTTTACGAGTTTCTTCCTTCCTGTCAGCATATTGATCAATGAAGATTTCCCAACATTGGACCTGCCGATAAATGCATATTCAGGTTTATCCGGTTGCGGACATTGCTCAATTTTTGTTGAACTGGTAATAAATTCTGACTGGTTAATCTTCATGGATAGATCAGTTCAAATATTTGCTAATCAGGTTTGGTATAGGTTAAAATATGACGGTCCTTTTTCACATCATAAATATCTTTAACAGTTACCAAAATTCCGGTTTCCTCGACATTTCCGAAATGATCATTTAAAGCAGTCCCAAATGTTTTCATTGTAGATGATAAATTCATGTATGCATTTACCAGGGGTGGCACATTTTCGCCCAGTTTACGAACCTTCTGAATCAATATCTTATAATCTTCCTCATAATTGCAACCAGTAAAAATACTGTTCAGGATTTTATCAGATGTTATTATTTCAAGGGGCTCAATAGGTTCGATCAATTTCTCATGATCAGGAAAATACTTATGCAGGAAAAACAGAATCATATCTCTTGCCAATTTATCAAAATCAGGATACATGGTTACTTTACCAAAGAAGTATTTTATATCCGGGTATTCTATAATCAAGAGCCCCAATACCATCCCATAAGATTATCCAGTGCAAACATGCCTCTTCTTAAATTAAATGCAGGTTGATACAATGGCTGTACAAATGAACGGCCCAACTCGATAGTGTATTGCAAGATATTTATCAATAAATTTTTTTGAATACCTGAATAAATCTGCTGTAGGCGAATGAACTATCGTTCCGTCAATTACTAGATTTTTACAATCAATATACCTATACCCACCTGTAATTTCTTTCTCCCTGGGATCCCAAACAATCATTTGTTCAAATCCATGCTCGCCATAATCATACGCATCCAGATCAATTTCTTCGCCTGTTCCACCACCTGCATCTCTGAAAGTTACCTCCCGCAACCTGCCAATTTCCCTGACAACATTGGGTGAGTTAATCTCATTGACTATATAAATCAGGTTATTACCATTATTTGTTTTTCGCAACAGCCGATCCTTTGTTCAGTTCCTTTTCAAGCAGACGTTTATCAACTGGTGGTATTATTGTTTTCATTTTATTTCTTTATGGATTTTACAAAGATAATTCAAACACCGAAACTTGGTAATGCTATATTTAGCATGCACAATCGGGTTAAATCTGCTGGATCAATTCCCTGAATAAAACGATCAGATCTTTTTCAGCCTTGGCGGCATTGTTTAAAATATCATCAATATTAATGGTTTGCAGGTTATCAGGATCGCAACTATCAGTAATAACAGAAACTGCAGCTACTTTCATACCCATATGCCTTGCAACAATCACTTCAGGCACAGTCGACATGCCAACAACATCTGCACCCATAGTTTTAATAAACCGGTATTCAGCCCTGGTTTCCAGGCTTGGTCCTGTCCAAACAACATACACGCCTTTATTTACTGGAATTTTATTTTGAAGTGCTATCTTTTCAATCTTTTCAATAAGCGACCTGTCATATGGTTCGCTCATATCAACAAAACGAGGACCTAAGTTGCTATCATTTTTTCCTATTAGTGGATTTCCTGGCAGCATATTAATATGGTCATCAATAATCATTAATGATGCTGGTTTAAAATCAAGATTTACAGCACCTGCAAGCATTTGAAACGAGCAAAGTTTTTATACCCAGAGATCGCATCACCCTAACCGGAAAAGTAATTTGCTGCAAAGTATATCCTTCATAATAATGAAATCTGCCGTGCATCACCAATACCTTTCTTTCCACCCAGGCTTCCAAAAATCAGGCTACCTTTATGAAACGAAAGGTTGCTCTCCGGAAAATGAGGAATTTCATCATATGGTAAACTGACCTCAATATCCATTTCATCTACCAGCCTTCCTATTCCTGTTCCGAGAATAATGGCGACTTCAGGATTCATAATTCCCTTTTCTGTTAAATAATCTCTGGCCGCGTCAATTTCATTGATCATTTCTACAATTTAATTTTAGTAAGTCTACAAACGTACAAAATAGGCACATACTGATTACCGCCAAATTCTTTCTTTAATTCAAGTTATTGTAAATCTTTAAAGCGAAAATATATTTATATGACCTACTTTTGCCATTCATTTATGATTGCACATATGAAGCATTTCTTTCCAGTTTTGAGTATTATTTTGTTATTCGTAATTCAAATTAAGGCACAAACTTATTTCCCTGAGAATGGTGAATTATATATTGATACAACCGTTCCCAGAATTGATATTACCGTTAGACCCTGACACCCTTGCATGGCTTTATGAATGGGATAATCTGGAAAGTGATATTGAATTTACAGCCTCCTTTGTATTTGACAATGGAAATGTTAGAGATACTATTTACCCGGTAGGTTTCAGGTTGAGGGGAAATACTTCCCGGTACTCTCAAAAAAAATCATTTAAAGTTTCATTTAACAGGTTTACTTCGGGTGGTAAATATTATGGAGTTGAAAAATTAAACCTGAATGGCGAACATAATGACCCTTCGGTTATTCGTTCAAAAATTTGCTGGGATATGTTGCGGAAAATGGAAATTCCTGCCCCTCGATCCAATCATGTTAGGGTATATATCAACGATGATTATTATGGCTTGTACATAAACGTTGAGCATATTGATGAAGAGTTCATCAAAACACGTTTTACATATAATGACGGAAATTTATATAAATGCCTCTACCCTGCCAACCTCAATTATTTAGGGATCCGATCCTGATTTGTATAAACTTGAATCAGGCGACAGGCGTGTATATGAACTAAAAATAAACGAAGAAACAGATGATTATTCAGATATTAGCCCATTTTATTGATGTTTTGAACAACAGCCAAAATACGACACTGGTCTGTGAAATGGATGAAGTTTTCAATACCTATGACTATCTGAAAGTGATTGCTGCTGATATCCTGATGGGCAACTGGGATGGCTATATCTATAACCAGAATAATTTCTATCTCTATCATAATACCTCTACTGATAAAATAGAATACATCCCTTATGATCTGGATAATACCCTGGGCATTGACTGGATTGACAGGGATTGGGGAACCCGGAATATGTACGACTGGCAGCAGCATGGCGACAATTACAGACCATTGTATGAACGAATTATGAACAACCAGGAATTGCGTGACCAATACACTTTTTATATGGATCAATTGATTAATGAAACACTGGATTTGGATTCGCTTATCCTGGCCATTGAACAACGCCGGAATATGATTGCACCCTATTTACATAGATGATCCATACTATCCGTTGGATTATGGGTACACGATGAACGATTTTTACAATTCATATTCATAATGGATTGGGAGGTCATGTGCCATACGGACTGATTCCTTATTTACAAACAAGGGTAGCCTCCATCCAAAACCAGTTGGAAAATACATCCATGCAGCCTGTAATAAAATATATCAGCCACAAGCGTAATTCTGCTTCTGAAATTTCTATTCGTGCTTATGTTGATGTTCAAAGTTTACCAGCTACTGTGAAATATCTCATATACCATTGAGGGCGAAAACTCTAACAGAATCAACTATGTATGATGATGGACAACACGATGATGGCATTGCCGGAGATCATATTTTTGGAGGACTTATTTCTGAGATTCCTGAGAATTCATTTGTTACCTACCAGGTATCTGTTACAGATAACCAAAACCGAAATAGCATCATGCCTTGCGAGGCATTATTAGTACCATCGGCAGGAAGTGGAGATGTAATGCTTTATATCAATGAATTTATGGCATCAAATGACGATACCATTTCGGATGAACATGGCGATTTTGATGACTGGATAGAAGTGTACAATGCTGATGATGAAACTGTTTGGTTAGGTGATAAATACCTTACTGACAACCTTTCATCACCAACTAAATGGCAAATGCCTGATGCCTATATTGAACCAGGCGCATTTCAGATTTTCTGGGCAGATGGTGAACCCGAACAAGGGCCATTTCATACCACTTTTAAACTAAGTGCCGATGGAGAGGAAATTGGTATTTTTGATGCCAATGAGAATGTGATTGACGAATATGTTTTTGGTCCGCAAACCACGGATATTTCTGAAGGTCGATTTCAAAATGGAGAGAATAACTGGGTTTTCTTTGATCACCCTACTCCGGGGGCCAGCAATGGGTATTTGGATGTGCACTGAAATTTCTTCGATACATCAAATTATCGCTTATCCTAATCCTGTGACTGGTCTAAGAGTTAACTTTTCAGAATCTTGTAATTATTCAGTTTTACAATTTTATGGGTCAATTAGTTGAAGAGCAAAAAGATTTAGATTTTATTAACACTTCATCATACAACAAAGGACTGTATTTTGTTGTTATTGATACAGGACAAACCATAAAATTAATGGTTCAATAATAAATCCATTTGAAATGCGTGTATTTTTAATTATTCAGCCTATTCATTGCGGTATTCCATTCGTATGGTCAGACTAATAACAAAGAAATGAATGACAAAGAAAAAATAAATAAAAGTGAAGACCAGTGGAAACAGTGATTTAACGGAAGAAGAATACGCTATTCTTCGAAATTGTGGTACCGAACCTCCTTTCTACTGGAAAATATTATAAACTATAAAGAAAAAGGCACTTACCATTGTGCAGCCTGTGATGCTGAATTATTCAGTTCCGATACCAAATATGATTCAGGTTCAGGATGGCCCAGTTTTTATAATGCAATCGACAAAAAAGCCATTAAAGAACTGGAAGATAATAGTCTCGGAATGCGGCGCATCGAAATTAAATGCGCTAAATGCGAGAGCCATCTGGGGCATGTATTTCCTGATGGCCCGAAACCCACAGGCATGAGATATTGTGTCAATTCAATTTCACTGGATTTTAAAAGCGAAACTTCCGAAAAAGAAAAATAGTTGTATCAGGATTCATTTCAAAGTATTTCCTAACTTTATCAGCCCATTTAATTTCATTTAAAATGAACGAAGTATTTCCTTTTGAAAATAAAACCATTGAAAATGTCAGGCTGATTTACATTCTTTATTTAGTTGGTCTTGTTTTTGGCATTACAGCCATTGTTGGTGTGGTCGTTGCCTATACTAATAAAGATGACGAAATGCCTGATTGGCTAAAAAGCCATTATCAGTATCAGATCAATACCTTTTGGAGAGGGCTTGTCATGATACTTGCCGGTGTATTAACAATTGTGATTATTGTTGGAATTTTTATTTTAATATTCTGGACCATCTGGATCATCATCAGGTGTGTAAAGGGTATCAAATACCTGGACACAAAACAACCCCATCCAAACCCCGAAGGCTGGTGGTTTGACTAATGTTCAACTATTTTTTCTAAATTCGCTCATTCCCATCATTGAGTAACTAGGTAATCTGTTCCATTGCAAAAAAGTGGATATCACTACGAATGAAAATGTTAAGCTATGAAAAGCAAGCACAAAATCTCTTCCCATCAGGAACAAAGTCATATTGATCAATATCGTAGTTTGTACGAATCAGCTAATGATTCCATTTTTTTAATGAGCAAAGAAAAGTTTATATCCTGCAATCCAAAAACACTGGAAATGTTTGGATGCGGTGAAAATGATATTGTTGGTCAAACACCCATTAAGTTTTCACCGAAAAAACAACCTGATGGTAAATTGTCTAAGGAAAAAGCTCTTGAAAAAATTAATGCAGCATTAGATGGGGTACCGCAGCGATTTGAATGGCGGCATAAAAAATTAAATAATAAAGAATTTGATGCTGAAGTTTCGCTGAACAGAATTGTTCTTCAAAACGGAACCTATATACAGGCCATCGTTCGAGACATAACCGAAAGGAAGAAAGCTGACGAAAAAATCAGGAAAAGTGAAGAAACCTATCGCTTGCTTATTGAATCAACTAATGAAGGGTATTGGCGCATTGATAATCGTCAAAACACACTTGACGTGAACGAATCCCTTTGTAAAATGCTGGGGTATGAAAAAGATGAGATGATTGGCAAAACTCCTTTTGATTTTGTTGATAGTGCGAATAAAAAGATTTTCAAATACCAGGTATCATACAGAGATAAAAGCAAACACCGCTCTTACGAAATAGTACTTCTGCACAAAAATGGCACAGAGATACATACCCAGTTTAATGCAACTACTCTAAGAGATAAAAATGGAAAACCCAAAGGTTCTTTTGCCTTTATCACCGACATAACAGAACAAAAAAAGGCTAAAGATAAATTGTTGGACCTGGAAGAGAAAGTGAATCATTTTGTGAATACAACTGTGGATGTTGTTTTTAGTGTTACACCAAGCGGACATATTCAATATGTGAGTCCAAATATTAAGGACCACTATAATTATGACCCGGAATATCTAATAGGCAAACATCTGAGTATTACTACACCGGCTGAAGAAATACCTAAGGCGCTTAAAGCCATTAAAAATATCCTGATCAACAAGCCAGTTATAAATCTTGAGATAAATCAGTTTGATGGCCTTGGTAATAAAATACCTGCAGAAATAAATGCTACCCCTATTATCAATAAATGGTAAAATTATAGCCATTCAGGGCATTATGAGAAATGTTTCAGCACGAAAAAAAATTGAAGCTGAATTATTGCAACAAAAAATAAGTTTTGAAAATATATTTAATAATGCTATCGATGCTATTTATGTTCAGGCTCTTGATGGAACTTTTATTGATGTGAATGATGCTGTTGTAGAAATGTATGGTTACAACAAAGAGGAAATGATTGGAAAGTCACCTGAAATGGTTGCCGCACCTGGCATGAATGATTTGAAAAAATCGTCAAGCACACAAAAAAAGCAGCCGAGGGTATTCCACAGCGATTTGAATTTTGGGGAAGGAGAAAAAATGGCCAGATTTTTCTGAAAGATGTAAGACAATCCACTGGAGAATATTTTGGAGAAAAAGTAGTGTTTGCATTTGCAGTTGATATTTCGCAGAGAAAAAGAGCTGAAGAAAAACTAAAAGAAAGTGAAGAAAAATTTAAGCGAATCATTCGCGAATTGGATGTTGGGTTTTACAGTTCAAGTTTAGAAGGACAACTAATAGAATATAACAAGTCATTTTGCAAAATATTGGGATTGGATTTACGAAAAAACCATAAAGATTCAAACCTTCCCTGATTTCTGGCAATATATAGAGGATCGGGAAATGTACATGGAAACACTTCTCAGCAAAGAGTGGATTAAAAATTATATCATTAACGCAGTAAAGAAAAATGGCGAAAAGATTATTCTTCAGGTAAATGCACATATTATTAAAGAACAGCAAAAGGTATTAAAATCGGAATTGAAGGAACTATCACTGATATTACTGAACAAAAAGAAGCTACTGAAGCAATTATCAGCAAAGAAAAACAATACCGTACGCTCTTTAATTTTTCACCGAATGGCATCCTTCTTGAAGATGAGAATGGAACTATAATTGATATTAACCCTGCTTTTGGCGAGCTGATGGGGTACAAGAGAGATGAGTTGGTTGGGAAAAAAGTACATGTACTTACCCATCCTGATCAGCAGGACGATGTTAAAAAAAACATACAAAAACTATTGGACGGGAAAGTGCTTCAACATATTGAAAGAAGTGTAAAAAAAGATGGTTCAATTGTTTATATGGAACTGTCAGAAAGAACGTTTACACTGCCTAATGGAAAAATAGGAATTATTTGTATTGCCAATGATATAACTGAGCGCATTGAAGCTGAGCAAAAGTTACAGCAAAGTGAAGAAAAATACAGAATGCTGATTGAAAATCAAACAGACCTTGTAGTAAAAGTGAATACAAATGGAGAGTTTTTATATGTAAGTCCATCTTACTGTAAATTATTTGGAAGAACTGAAAAGGATTTTATTGGACAGAAATATTTGCCATTGGTTCATAAAGACGATATTCAAAAAACTGAGGCAGCCATACAGTCACTTTATAAACCTCCTTACTCAACAATTGTTCAGCAAAGGGCTCTTACAAAAGATGGTTGGCGCTGGCTCGAATGGATGGATAGTGCAATCCTTAATAATAAAAAGGAAGTTGTTGAAATAATTGGTGTAGGAAGGGATATTACTGAACAAAAAAATGCAGAATTCGAGTTACAGGAGAGCCAACGAAGATTGGCAAACTTAATGGAAAACTTACAAGGGATGGTTTATCGAGGTTTGAATAATAAGGAATGGACAATGCTATTTGTGAGTAAAGGCTGTTTTGAATTAACCGGATATTCTTCAGACGAACTGATCGAAAATAATGTCAAATCCTATAACGATATTATCCATCCTGATGATCGCATTTATGTACGGGAAACGGTTCAAAATGCAATAAAAAATAAAAATTCATTCCATCTGGAATACAGGATTATAACAGCCCAGGGAAAAGAGAAATGGGTTTGGGAACAGGGAAGTGGTATATATAACAATGACAATTTAGTTGTTTTAGAAGGTTTTATTAGTGATGTTAACGACCGGAAACTTGGCAGAAGAAGCTTTAAAAGACAGCGAAGAACGTTATAAAGGTTTGTTCTTGCATGCTCCCGTTGGAATTATAACCATAGATCTAAATGGAAATCCCATCAATGCGAACAACAAATCTTTGGAAATTTTAGGTTCCCCTTCGGGTTCCGAAACTTCCAGAATAAATATATTACAACACAAACCTTTGATTGAAGCAGGATTTGACACAGATTTTAAACGTTGCATTCAAACTGGTAATATTATTCGTAATGAGCGCTTTTACAGATCACACTGGGGAAAAGAAGTATACCTTCGCTATATTATTACCCCCATCAGAGGAAAAAATAATTTAATTGCCGGGGTTCAATGTCTGTTAGAAGATATAACACAACGAAAACTTGCAGAAGAAGCGCTTAAGGAAAGTGAATATCAATTAAGAGAATCGCAAAAAGTAGCGAATCTTGGTTCATACGTTTATAGTTTATCCAGCGGTAAATGGAAAAGTTCCCCGATCTTAAATACCGTTTTTGGCATTGATGAAAATTACACAACAGATTTTGATGGTTGGATTAAAATTGTCCACCCGGATGATAGAGAAATGATGCTCAATTATTTTAAAACCAATATTTTAACAAATCATGAATTCTTTAATAAGGAATACCGAATAAAAAGGATTAACGATCAAAAGAGAAGATGGGTGCACGGATTAGGCGAATTAGAATTCGATGCAGATGGGAACGTCATAAAATTAATTGGAACCATTCAGGATATTACAGAACGTAAGCTGGTGGAAAGATCACTTTTAGAATCAGAAGAACAACTAAGACAACTAACCATATACATGGATTCAAAAACTGAAGACGAGAAGAAGAGAATTGCAGAAGAAATACATGATGGATTGGGACAATTATTAACAGGATTAAAAATGGACCTGCAATGGATCTCAAAAAAATGGCCGGCTGAAAGTGAAACCCTGAGAGATAAATTCAACTCGATGAGAAATATTATTGACACCAGTGTAAAAGAAGTGCAAAAATTATCTATTCAATTAAGGCCTAAAATGTTGGATGAATTGGGTTTGCTGGAAACAATTCAGTGGGAAGCATACCAGTTTGAAGAAAGAACCGGAATATATTGTGAGGTTCATTTCTCCCCGGAAGAATTTGAGGTAGATCACGAAAGGTCTTCAACTATATACAGAATCCTAATGGAACTTTTAACCAATGTTTATCGTCACGCTAAAGCAACAAAAGTTAATGTTCAACTTGTAATGAAAGGAAATAATTATATACTAACTTTCAGCGATAATGGAGTTGGTATTCAAAAAGAACAAATAGAAAGCAAATTTTCATTTGGACTAATCAGTATCACCGAGCGCGTAAAAATGTGGGATGGTGATATTAAAATAACCGGCAAAAAAAATAAGGGAACCACTTTTAAAGTGATTGTCCCACTTTAATGATATAATATATACAGTATGAAACTTTTAATTGCTGATGATCACCCCATAGTTAGAAATGGAATTAAAGATATTATTCAGGATATTTCACCATCTTTCGTAATTGATGAAGCTGAAGACGGGCATGAAGTAGTTCAGAAAGTAATTGCAAATGATTATGATGTTATCATACTCGATATTTCCATGCCAGGGGGGGGCGGTTTAAATGCTCTGAAACAAATAAAACAGGCAAAACCTTTAACCAAGGTATTAATGCTCAGTATTTACGACGACGAACAATATA
Source organism: Marinilabiliales bacterium (assembly GCA_963776205.1). Taxonomy (GTDB): domain Bacteria; phylum Bacteroidota; class Bacteroidia; order Bacteroidales; family F082; genus UBA4459. Next base: position 50,849 of record CAVZLR010000005.1, on the reverse strand, counting down.
TCAACAGGGCATTAAAAGCAGGTGCTTCCGGTTATCTAACAAAATCGGTTGCATCAGAAGAATTGGAATTAGCCATTAAAAAGATAATTTCCGGAGAAAAATATTTAAGTTCAGAAGTAGCTTCAAAGATGGCCTCGTTTATCTATACTGACAAAGAAAAAAATAAACATGAATTACTTTCCGAAAGAGAGTACCAGGTATTTAACCAGCTGGCAAAAGGCAACACAACTAGTGAAATAGCAGAAGAGTTGCACATTAGCCCTAAAACAGTAAGCACATACCGGGAAAGAGTGATGGAAAAAATGGGAATGTCGCGTAATTCTGAATTGATCCATTACGCAATTAAAAACAAACTCATTGAGTAGATTGATGGAAAGTTTATTCGTCTTTGTATTATTATGATAAATATCATAATGTCCTTAGTTTGTAGGTAAATTACCTACAAAACAATCAGTAATAATCTTATAGGCTATGTCTAAGTAATGCAATAATATTGTATCAACAAAATTGCATTGGAGGTGGGTACCAAATATGATGCAAACAAGCAAGCGAATAAACAAGCAAATGAGCACCGGTTGATTGCGAAAATAATTTCAGTTGGGAAAGCAATCGAAATGAGCAAGTTGCCACCGTACAATGCAACTATACGAATAGCAGGGAGCGAATTAAGAAGTCTCAAAAGAAACCGGTAAAACAAGAGAAAAGGCGTGAATGTTAGCATTTGCGCTTTTTCATTTCACGATTTTTCATAGTTTTTGTATATAAGGTAGGCTTCCGATGGAAGCCTTTTTTTAGAGTTGCTCGACAGTAAACAAAAAACCCTCTGAATGACAGAGGGTTTAGCGCATATTAAGCGGTCTGGACGGGAAAACTCGATAGTATCTTACTATATCCTAATCACTCATAACTGTCATAATATAAAGTGATTAGTATTATATTTCTTCACACTATCGTATCAAAATCCGATATTAAGTGAGCGTTGTGCTTCCTTTTTTGCTCACTTGAATCATAACTGCCAATTTAAAATTTATTATTGATACCTCCTTTCAGGTGAAATGAAATAAAATTACATCTTATCTTCATGTGAAATCGAAAATATGACTTAACTTTATCCTAAATTAGTTTTCTTTAATTTGACGACTTACAATATGCATTTTTAGACATAACAAATTATGACATTTAAATTTTAATATAATTAAATAAAACTGTAATGAAAACATTAAAAATTACTTTCAGATTTTTTTGGATGTATTTATTGATATTATTTTTGTTCGGATGTAACTCAGCTGAAAAACGCTGGGAAATTATCAATCAGAGTGATTCTATTCCAGCCTACTTATCATTTATTAAAGAATTCCATAACAATAGCTATGAAGATTCTGCTATATTAAAGGTTGAAGAAAAATTATATGCATTATCGTTAAAAAATGATTCATTAGGTTCAATCGAGAGGTATAATGAATTTATTACTAATTACCCAAGAGTTATAGAATTGGTTGATGTAAATAGCAGGATGGATTCTATACTCGCACACAGAGAAAAAATTATATTTCTTCGTTCTTATGAAAGTATTACAAGAAATGAAACATTTATTAATTACGAAGAATTCATAAATAAATATCCTAAAATCAAGGATATTATTGATGTTGATAAAACCCTTAATTTACTTAAGCAAAGAGCAGACACAATCGAAATAATTGGTAAGCTGGTAGATATAGCAAGCAAACCTATTTCAAAGGCTCCTGTTACATTTTATTTAATTACAAATAATGGTGGGGCTAGATTGACTGTTGGTGAAGGCGGGGTAATTACAAATCCCAGAGATTGGTCGAATTCTGAAGGTAATTTTAAAATAGTACTCCACAGAACATATTTAGAAGGGATGAATAAATTTACTCTTGAAGTAAAAAACAACTATGTAGAAACCGAAAAGGGCATACCTATTGTTATTGAAATAGATAGTGTAAATCGTGTAATTTATGTTGGTGACATTACGGTTAAATAATAAAAACGCAATATAATATTTTGTATAAGTAATGGCAGGGAAAGTAATAAAAATGAAGGTTTGTAAAACGCTCAAACTTTGTATCAGTTTGACAGGAAAGTGCCACTTAATCTGCCACTACTTATACCATTTACCGATATCACCAACCTTGTTTAAATACCCCGATTGTGCTCACCGATTTGCACACCAATAAAAAAACCCGACAATAGCGGGATTTTCCTTAGTCATGTCAAATATCCAGACTTATCTGCTGACTTTTTATAATATCCGCGATTATCGCTTGATGAACTTGCGGGCAACAAATCCATCTTCAGTTATAATTCTCATTTGATAGACGCCCGATCTCAGCCGAGAAACGTCAAAATTAAGAACATCAGATCCCGCTGAAATACCCGCGCTTTTCGTTAATACCACTGCGCCTTTCTGATCTATTACATCCACATTTGCTTGGAATGATGTTGAACTTTCTAACCGCAAGTATAATTGGTCGGACGTAGGATTAGGAAAAATCATCAATTCCTCTAGTGGCCCTATCTCACTAATACCAGTTACAACATCGAAAGGATAAGTTATGGGTACGCTCCATGAATCAGCCCCATCTGCACTTCGCCAAGTAATGGTATTACTGCCATTTGCCAATAAAGAGCAATCAATTGTGGTTATTAAATCCAAGACGGCCGATGGTGGGCTTATGCTCTGGTTCACCCTTGTGTTTATATCATCATTGAACCAATATTGCCATTGTGTCAGATCACCACCTTTTCTCAGGAAAACTTGCGTATAGGGTGTAGAGTTCTCCATATTGTCCGTCAAACTGTGCACACTTAACCGGTGGTATCCTGCTTCCAGGCCAGAGGCATCAATACTCGTACTAATATTCTGTAGCTCCGTTGGGGGATTGGTCATCGTTACCCTGTTCGCAATATCATCATCGAACCAATATTCCCATTGTGTTAATTGCAAATTCTTTTGAAAAACCGCTGTATATGGAGCGCTCCATTCATCGTTATCATCTCGAAACTGCAAAGTGACTCTATGATGTCCAAGGGCTAGCGAACCTGTAGAGAGTGCTGCATTCAAGTCAATATTTTGACTCCCCGTTACCATAACGTTAGACAGTGTGTTTACGTCATCATTCCACCAATACCGATACTCAACGATGTTCTGAGCGGTAATGGAAGTGCCAAAGGCCATTATAATGAATATGATAAATATCCGTACCATGACCTTAATATGTTTGTGCTTGAACCTTGATATGCACGGGTAGGTCGCCATTCCCATCCGTTGCGGGGTCTATTGATACTACTTGGTAGTGTGGGTTGTAAGGTACAAAGCCCAACTTGGCAGGAAACGGGGATCCATACAAGCCCATATCGGTGCCATCCATAGCTCCATTGTCCGCTACGCTCCCACCAACCACGCTCAGGTCATCCGTAAAGTCGAACTGCCCATTGCTCTCATCAACAAATATATTGGATTGATCCGTGAACGAATTGGATACCGTTCCGGAAGAGTTGCCAAAGAATTCAGATTGATAAGTAAGGCTATTGGATACCGAGGAGTTGCTGCATTGGTAAAGCGATGAGCCGGTAACTGCAAATATGCAATTCTGTACTGTACTGAATTCGCTATTGCTTATCAGCGAAGCTCCCAGGAACACGCAATGGTCTACCAGCAATCCGCCTCCATCCATAGATTTGATCTGTGCCCCATCATCAATAACGCAGCGGGTTGCGCTTAAAGATGAAAAATCACTTCCTTGTATTGAAGCAAAGAACACACATTCATTGACAACCGTACTGGATGTGTTAGGGTCGCTGAACAATACGGAAGTAACTTTAACAAGCTCCCTGAATGCGCAACGCTCGAATACTACACCAGTCGGATCATCATCTGCATCAGAATTTCCATACTGTATATATGTATCCAGATCCAATCCAGTGAATGTGCTATTGCTGGCACTGGTGGTAATTATAAGTATCTCAGACAAGGAGATCACGGTTCTCGTGGTAGCCGCTGAACTGTCTGGATGGATACCTGCACCAATGAAATGAATGGGTTCATCCAATGTGATCTGTTCGGTGGAATTGAAAGTGCCACCACTAAAGTAAAGTCGGTCATTTGTCTGGGCGCTGGCCAATGCTGCGTCAAGCGTTAAGTGCACCTGGGGTGCATCACCAGTAGCCGGTTGAAGAACAATCCTGGACAACTGGGCAGTAGAAAGATTGGCAAAAGCCAAACTCAAAAGAATCAAAATAAGGTTACTTTTCATATTGCAAATTTTAGATTTTTCTGGACTTTGGATTTGTAGTTTTAGTTTAAATGAATCCTGGAAGTAAATTTATTATCATGAAAACCAAATACATGTTAACTATTTGTTAATTAACAATTAATTAACTTTTCTTGACTTTTATCAAATTTAGGTTTGGAGTATGTTTTTATAGTTTTTGCATAAGAAAGCTATTGATCTTTTTCCACTATCCTACATAATATATTCTGGAATATTAGGAGATGGGAGAGGACAAAAGAAGGTATTTAATAAAAAGAGGATTAACTAATTGATTCTTTAAAAGAGAATTTAACAGGATTTGAACCATATTAAACCTAAGAGACTCGAATTGATTATATAATATTTCAGATACAATGGAAGTTAATAATGTGCCAAAGGTTGAATTGGGATAATTTTGCCACCTCTCTATCCACCTAAAACAAAAAACCCCCTGATTATCAGGGGGTTTAACTATTATTTAGCGGTCTGGACGGGACTCGAACCCGCGACCCCGTGCGTGACAGGCACGTATTCTAACCAAACTGAACTACCAGACCATTTTATCTTAAGAACTCCCCTAAAAAGGGATTGCAAATATAAAGGCTTTTTACAAATCTGCAATAAATTTAAAAAAATAATTTTTCTGTAACCATTTCATTCTTACAAATCTGAAATAAATGCACCTTGTTCGCTCACATTGAAATATTTAATGCGCAAGGCCGTTGCCTGCTCCTTAACTCTTTTCTGTTTCCAGTAAGGCACAGAACTGTCCATAACGATGTATTCAAAAGAAACCGCATCAGACACTGCTTTAATGTCTACTTTTTGTTTCCCGGAAATAATGATAAAGTCAACTGAAATAGGATCCGTGCTCCCATATGGAATTTTATCAGCTATTCGTATAAAGGTTTGATCTCCAAATGCACCAAACTGACCGTCATAAAACAAATTCAAATCAGCAATTAAAAAGCTGCCCTCAATGGATTCACTATTCTTATCCAAACCCCAGCTTATGCGACAATTTGAAAGATGAAATTCCAATTTACGATCATCTGATAATAGCGTTGAATCAACCAGTAAAACATGTTTATCCTGATAGATAAAATCAATGGCGCTATGCTGATTTATACTGTATATTGCCAATCTCTCCTGGTTGAGCACTCTGTATTTATGTTCAGTTTGAAATATAAAAATTATAAGTAATACGATTAATGCAGGAAGCATCAGTTTTAGCCTTCTTTTAAATATCAATGGGAATCAGAAACAGGATAAATATATAAACAAGTACCACCTTGATCCATGGAAAGTACAAGTCGTAAACACCATGATAAGGCAGCAATTTAACTGATCCAACAATTAAATTAAGTACATATACAAATCCTGATAAAACAATTCCCATAAAATTAGATATTACCGGTATCCATGAAATGGCGATCAGCAACATTCCTGCACCTACTATAGCAAATGACAATGGAAAAATAAAAATATTGGTTAGCCAGAAGTAAGTTGGGAAAAAGTGAAAATAATGTGCCGCCAACGGAAAAGTACCCAACTGTGCTGCAACGGAAACAGCCACAATTTCCCAAACTTTGCGAATTATCGGATTTTTAATATAAAAAATACCAGCTATGGGCTTGTAAAACATAAGGATGCCAAGCACAGCGGTATAAGATAACTGGAAACCCACATTAAAAATGATAAATGGATCTATAAATAATAATATCACTGCTGATGCAGCTAAAGTATTGTATACGTCCTTTTGTTTTGATGATAAAGCTGCTATGATAAAAATCGAGATCATTAATGCTGCCCGCTGCACTGATGGCGAAAAGCCGGTTAACAAAGCGTAAAACCAAATCATGCTCATTAGCAGAATCACTTTAACAACTTTCTGGAATTTATTTCGTCGCAAAAAACCAAGCAGAAAATTCAAAACCAGGTAGATAATTCCCACATGTAAACCTGAAACACATAAAATGTGCATAGCTCCTGCAGTTACATAGTCTTGCTCCAATTCCGACTCAAGCAATTGGTCGTACCCTAACAGTATTGCAGCGGCTACTGCATAATCATCTCCTTCTATTCCTTTCTCCTGTAATACACTTAATAAGTACATTCTGGCATTTAAAGCCAGAGAAATCAGCTTATTCGAAGAAGTTCCCAGCAAACTCCAGTTATCACCTGAAATAAAAACCATATAATGTATATTATTCACGGCTAGAAACTTCGCATAGTTAAATTCGTCCGGGTTCTTTGTTCCTTCAGGAGTGGTCAGCATACCTTCAAAAACAATTATATCACCATATTCCAAATGAACACTATAGCTGTCTTTTGTGAAGTACGCTAAAGTCTTGACTGGTTTTATAATTACTGTGTCGCTATCAACTATTTGCCTGATTTCAATGACAGTTCTTACGGTTTTATCAGTTTCAACGGGATCCTCAAATACCCTACCTATATATGTTTTATTATTACCTACAGGTATTATTGGTTGTTGATTATATTTTAAATTCACCAACAAAATTCCAGTTAGAAAAACAGAAAATCCAAGAATGATTCCTGTAATCCATCTCCGTCTCCAGATATAATTCAGTTTATACGCTATTAATCCAGAAACAGATAGCACGACCAGCGTTATAATTAAGAAAATATGTATTGATCTCCCTGACAACAGGCACCCAATAAGCTATCATAATGCCTGGAACAAGAAATATAAAGATGCGCAAAAATGGCCTTGCTGACCAGTTCATATATACATTTTAAGGCAACAAGATACCTAAAATGATAAAAACATCAAAAGATTAGTGCTGCTAAAAATGATTACTGCTTTTTAAGGCTTTGTATGAATTCATTATCTGTATATATCCAGAATAATGGTTGCCACCTTTCATTGCCCATAGGGTCAATTCTTTTAGCAACAGGTGCAACCCCCAACACCTTTTTTTCAAAATACAGGTTTTCCGGGTCTGTTCTCCACTCTTCTAAAAACCTGATCTTTAACACATCCTCGCGCCCGATCGTATACACAATAGTAGTATCGTAATATTCATATGGCGGTTCTTTGGCCATCAATGTCAGAACGGAAGTATCAGAAAGAATTTTTGAAACATCAAATGCTGAAATGGGCTGATTAAAATAGTCATAAGATTGAAATTTTCCGCTGAGCGCACCATCAAGAATCATATCTACCAGGTTTTCCCGCTGTGGACCAGGCAGGTTCTGAATCCACCAGTCATAATCGGGATTCGGACTTTTGATAAGTACGTCGTATTGAATTTTTTGGGTCACCAGTTCTTTTTGATCCTGTTGGCATGATATAAGTGTCATGAACAAAATACTGCTCATACAAATAACAAAATGTTTCATTGTTCAGAGTTTTCTCAAATGTATGAAATCAAAACGATATTGGACTAAATTTGTTATTGAAAATATAGACCCATGTGGAAAAAGCCGACTTTTATAATCGACACACTGAAAGTAAAAAAACACATTGATAAAATGCAGCTCAAAGCTGAAACAAATGATGTTATTTTCAGGCCACATTTTAAAACCCATCAATCAGCTGAAATAGGTCAACTCTTTAAAGAAAGGGGCATCACGAAAATTACTGTTTCTTCAGTTTCCATGGCACAGTTTTTTAAAAATCATGACTGGGATGACATTACAATAGCCTTTCCGGTCAACATCCTTGAGATAGATGAAATTGAACAACTGGCATCTCAAATAAAATTAAACCTTCTGGTGGAATCCAGATTTTCAACACGGTTTTTAGCAGATCATCTCAAATCCAATACTGGAATTTTCATTAAAATCGATATCGGTTATCATCGCACCGGTATTGATCCGCAGAATATAATAGAGATCGAAGCTATTATCAATACCATTTCATCATCAGAAAAGCTGGTTTTCAAAGGATTCCTGACACATGCCGGACAAACATATGCGGCACATTCCAAAAAAGAAATTAAAGAGATATGTAAGACTGGTATTGATCAATTGGCTATTTTAAAAAATAATTTTATTCATGATTTCCCAGACATAATAATCAGCTATGGTGACACACCTTCCTGCAGTATAGTGGATGATTTCAGTGTAATTGATGAGATACGGCCTGGCAATTTTGTGTATTACGATGTAATGCAAGTAATTATCGGGTCGTGCAGGGCAGAAGACATTGCCGTTGCTGTAGCTTGTCCGGTAGTTGCAACCCATCCTCATAGAAATGAATTGGTTATTTATGGCGGATCTGCGCATCTTTCAAAAGAATTTATTTTAGAGGAAAATGGCAACAGAAATTATGGATTTGTAGTTCAAATTGATAAGAAAGGTTGGGGTTATCCTATTCATGGTGCATATGTTGCATCACTTTCACAGGAGCATGGAATTATATGTATTAAGAATCCTGAATTCTCAGGTTTCAAACCCGGAGATGTGATTGGCATTTTACCTGTTCATTCTTGCCTGACAGCAAATCTCTTAAAAGACGATACCTATCTTCTGTAATACAGTACGATAAAGAAAACTGTTTTAATAGCTGACTTTTAACTTTTATTACTTTCTTTATACTTACACCCCGGTTTCAGCACTACTCCCGTATTCTTTTTTCCATCGATAATGATTTGAAACGGCTTTTTAAATCGAATGTGACGTACAGTTTCATTTTCAAAAACAGCTTTCTGACTATCGAGAAAATCGATATCATAATACCCATCATTAATAAAAGGATTGATGGTAAAGTACCCTACCCTGAATGAGGTTAGATTTTGGAAAAAATGGGTTCCCTGGCTGGGATCAATTCTATACTTTTCAATTCCTGACTCAATGATCAGTCGGGCATTTGAAATCTGCGGCCATTTAACAGGAATTCCGAGCCAGGGATCAGATGATCCCCAACGCCCAGGGCCAATCAGTATATAACTTTTATTCGCTTTAGTAAATTTTTCATTAATTTCCCCTATCATATTTACCGTTAGCTTATTATTGGCAGCTTTAAAATTTTGCGGACGGATGTATACAATATCATAAATGTTGTTTATCATGCCATTACCGAGTGCTGCATCTGAAATGATTAAGTGCCTCTTTTTTCTTAATTTTCTTTTTATCCAGATTCACGGTATCAGCTATAGAGGCAATGGGCCTGATCTGTAAGCAATCAAAAACAATCTTTCCTTTATCATTTGGGCTCAGGTCCATCACAAATTCTATTTCAACAGGTTTCCCCATTTCCTGTTCACCTAGCTTTAATACCTTTTGGAGGATCTCGGCAATTGGTAGCGTTTTATGCTTCAGTATATTTGAAAAAGTTATCAGCTTTTTTCCATCATAATTGTAGCCATCTCTAAGAATATTGTTATGTAAATCGTAGGTGGAAGCGATTTTACTAATTGAACCATCCTTTTCGGCTTCTTTGATACTCAGTTTGAGCAAATCCTTGCTGTCGTCAGGGCTAGGTGAAAAAACATCAATATCCATTTTCAGTGCGAAAAAATATTTTTGCGTTTCCTTTAAAGCCATTTCAGGAGATGATAATTGCAATACCCTGTCAGGATGTTTTGGAGAAAAACGTAAAGATAGTCCTCCATCAACTATGTATTTTCCAAGTCCAAGAGCAAGGCTTGCTGTTCCATCTTCTGGTTTTTCAGGTGGTATCGGATAATAATCAATTGACCTTGCCACACCTGAGATTGTTGGATAGTAATGATTACCATATTCCGTACCTGTTACTATCTGGATAACCACAGCCATTTTTTCTTCATCAATTACATTGGAAGTTGCCTGCATATATGCTTTGCTGTCAGCATAAAAAGCTGAAGCGTATACACCTTTTATGGCTTTTCTGACCATTCTGAACATTTTCTTATAATCGCCTTTTATAAATGGCACCATATAAGTATTATAAATTCCTGCAAATGGCTGATAATGTGAATCTTCAAGTAAGCTCGATGACCTAATGGCTAAAGGTTTATCGACAAGGGAAATAATTGTTAAAATATCTTCACTTAAACGTTCAGGGAGTTTGGCTTTTAAAAAAGCATCCAATATTTCATCATCACTAATATTATCTGCTAAGGCGATATTATATAACTGATTCTGATCCATAAATTCATCGAACAGATCTGTTCCTACCACAACAGTTTTCGGAATTGTGATATTAATGTTTTTAAAATAATCGTATAAGTAATTCCTTTTAATCAATGAGTCAAGAAATGCGAGCCCTCTTGCTTTGCCACCGATGGAACCGTTACCAATACGGGAAATGGTAAAATATTCATCAAAAGTATCCCTGTTGAACTGCGCAATAACACCTCGCGATTTTGTTAGTCTGAAGTTTGCGATGGCATCAAAGATAAATGCCCTGACCTCATGACTATTATCAAAATCATCTGTTGTAAATTGTTTCAATAATGTTGCCAACGGAAATAATGCCCTGGCCCTAAGCCATTTTGAAATATGATCTCTTTTTATATGATACATCAAGGACCTTTCAGGAACCTGGTAAATTTTTTCCTGTAAATCCTTCAGATCCTTTGCTCTGGCAACTGGTTCACCTGTATTTGGGTCCTTAAATACGAAATCCCCAAAAGCAAAATATTCTTTGATGAAATCCCTTAAGTCGTGCATCAGGGTTTTAGAGTTTTTATCAATGAAGCCAACTCGTAAAACTTTAGCTTTTGCCCAATTTTCCTGATCGGAGGATTGCAACAACAATGGTGTATATTTGCTCTCTTTTTTGATATGCATCACCAGGGATATGCCTGCTTCCGGATCTTTCTTCCCACCACGATTATAGGTTATATCAGAAATGAGTCCCAGTAAATTGTGTTTATACTGATTGTAAAGTTTTAGTGCATCTTCGTAATTTGTAGCCAGCAGAATTTTGGCACGACCCCGGGCCCGATTCATCTTCTGATGCTCATTTAAACCCTCACTCATAAATGCTTTCGACTGCTTGAAAATGATTTTATAAATAAGCGGCAGAAAGCTAGAGTAAAACCTTACATTGTCTTCAACAAGAATAATTGTTTGCACACCCACCTCATTTACATCATGCTCCACGTTCATTTTATCTTCGATCAGCTTAATGATCGCAAGTAAAATATCTGCATTACCAAGCCAACTGAATATATAGTCGATCGACTCCATTTTAAGGTTTTCAACTTTCAAGCTAACTTCCCTCGAGAATGGTGTTAGCACTACAATGGGTATTAGGGGATAATTTGTTTTGATTTCATCAGCTAACTGGAATGTGTCTTTTTCTTCGGCACTCAACATGGAAATAACCAGGTCAATATTCTCTTCTTTTAAGACATCAAAAGCTTCCTTTTCTGATACTGCATTAAAAAAACGTGGAGGATACCTGAGGTTGAGCGACATATATTCATAAAATATCTGTTCCTCAATCCGGCCATCTTCTTCCAAAATAAACGCATCATAAACGCTGGAGATAATCAGCACGTTATAAATTCGTTTCAACATTAATGTGGCAAACGATTGTTCTTCGAAATATTTTTTCTGCGTGTATATGTCAAGTTTTGATGGAATCATGGTTTCATTTACTTTGTAGCAAAGGTATAAAAATGACAATTGGGAAACAGAGAATCGTGATTGGCAATTGACCCTTTTTTGATAGTGATCAGTTGATAGTAAATGGCAATTTTCATATAGCCTGCTAAAGACTAAAGAATTCAGATTACATTTTCAAAATCATTACATTTGAAAGATTAATTTGATTAAGATGTCGCAATGTTTTTTTGTTTCTGATTTGCATGGAAAAGTTGAAAGGTATGAGGAACTTTTTAAAAGGATCAAACAGGAAAAACCAATAGCTGTATTTCTCGGGGGTGACCTCCTCCCATCCGGTTTATATGCTTTTACATCGGCACCGGAAATGCCCGAAGATTTCACAGATTATTTATTTGATAACCTTAGAAAACTTAAAAAGCAATTAGGAAATAAATTTCCCTCCATATTTACAATTCTTGGAAATGATGACGGAAGGGCAATCGAAACTGAATTTTTAAAAGCTAACGATGAAAATCTGATCAATTATGTGCATAATAGAAAGGTTCATTTTCATGATCTCAATATCTATGGTTACGCCTGCATACCACCTTCACCATTTATGCTTAAAGACTGGGAACGATATGATGTTTCTCAGTATGTTGATCCGGGGTGTGTAGCACCAGAAGACGGATCTTTTTCGGTTGAAACTGACAAAAAACGAATTAAATATGAAACTATCAAGAAAGACCTGGAAAAATTAAGCGGTGAATCATGACCTGACGAGATCCATTTTTCTATTTCATTCACCACCTTATCAAACCAAACTTGACCGGGCAGCACTGGATGGCAAAATGATCGACCATGTGCCACTGGATGTGCACATCGGCAGCATTGCTATTAAACGTTTTATTGAAGAGAGAAAACCTTTTATAACTTTACACGGACACGTGCATGAATCAACTTCGCTAACCGGAACCTGGAAAGACCAGGTAGGCAACACATTCGCTATGAATGCCGCACATGACGGCCCAGAGTTGTCATTAATACGATTTGACCTGAACTCACCAAATAAAGCAAAACGAGAACTGCTCTAACTCGATTTTTTTAAAGCTGTTCCAACAGGTAGTGGCCTTGCAGCATCTGAAACCGCACCGATTTTAATAGCATAACTATCCCGCTTTCTGATATCTTCGTCAGTTACAATATGAACATCAAGCAAGCCATCTGTTTTGTTACCGGTTCTTAAAAAGTTGATCTGGCTTAAACTAAGGCTCCAGCCTTCGAGCCACGCCTTAAGATCTTTTCTTTGCTCATCAGTTCCTGTAAAATGAATCAGAATATCAATATCACTTGATGGACCTGCCTGTGCATTTTTAACACTTCCGAACAAATAAAATCCTTTAACGCCAAAACGCTTCGGATCTAACTGTGATGCCAGTTTCTCAACATTTCGCAGGCGCCATTGCCAGTGCACATCTTCCTGTATCACACCTGATCTTAAACCCAACTGCAACTCTTTAGCTTCATCATCAATATAATCTGTTGGTTCAGAAAATATAGCCAGCGCTTTATTTGAATCACCATTCATCAACACATTTAATACCTGACCATTTGCAGAAGCAGGCACATCAATCACACGAATAACATCTTTCAATTTCTTCATATCAGGTAAGAAACTGGTCAGTACATTTGCTGATTCTTCTAAAAATTTGATATTGAAAATGACGCCATAGTCATCAGGATAAAGTGGTACGTAGCGAATATTGGATTCTACCAGATCCTGAAAAAAATGGGTTCCGAATGACAAATCTGGCGTGTATTCATTTGTCTTCCTGGCAATCTCAATCAGCATTGATGTGTTATTGATTTCTGAATAGGTAACACTAACACCTAATTTTATATCTCCCCTACTACCCCATCTGCCGGGACCCATTAAAATAAATTGATGTTTGGGTAATATCTTGTTCAGCCTGCCCACCGATTTTCCAATTTCTTTCAGAGTTTCATAGTCTGATACTTCTCCATATTTTTTTGGGTCAACATAAACTATATGCGTAATATCAGTTACAATACCATTTGAAATGTATTTGTTGGCAGAAAACAGTGTTTTTTCAAGAGGCACGTTTGATGGTATAACAGCAGCTTTGTATTCTATACCAGCGCTTTGTGTACGACATTGCAATAAATACAGGTTACTTCCATCATGAGCAAATTCAATATCAACAGGGTTGTTATATTCCTTGCTGAGGACTTCAAGGATATCTTTGGTTAGTTGTACAAATTTTGTACGATTCACAAGCCCTTCGAATGTTACCACCAGAAAATCTTTTTGAAAGTCGATGGTTAATGGGCTGGCGAGTTGAAGAAAGTCCTGTTTCATCCTAGAAACTACCTGGTGGATCATCGGGTATTCTTTACCAAATTGCTTCAATTCTTCAAGTTCAACCGTTTCGAATTCCCCACTTTGCAAGTTAATAACGTCCAGATATTTAGGTGAATATTTGACTACTTCATCCACGGTTACATTTACTTTTAACTGCGGTTGCCCTGGTGCAATTAAGATCGGATAATCGTTACTTATCCTGTCTACGGCCCTGGTTCCCAAACCGGGTACCAATCTGATCAATCCGTCCTTTCTGTTAATCCTGGGCGACCAACGGAATTCATTCTGACTGAAAGCCACACCTGCAAATGATGGCAGATAATAATGTCCAATTTTGGTGCCCACAACCTGCTGTATCATAATTCCCATTTCCTCATGATAGTCAAGCAGATCGTTATCAGCTCGATAGTCGATTGGATCTGGTCCAAATACTGAGGCATATATTTCTGCAATGGCATCCATCAGCGCTACCAATCGTTCTTCTCTGGTTCCCTGGTTAGCAATAAAAAGGCTTTTGTATTTTCCGGCAAATGCCATTCCAATACGGTCTTCCAGCAAACTTGAACTCCTGATGATCAAGGGTACGCTTCCAAAATCATCCAAAGCCATCATCAATCCTTTAACGATGGCCGGTGGAAAAGTAGAGTTTTTAAATAACTGGATGACATACGGGTACTCCTGTCTGATTTGGCCAATATCTTTATATTTCTGTTCCATCACTTCTTCAAGGTTATTGTAATCCATGAAGTTCAACAGACCATCAGAAGTGATATACCAGGTTTTTGGAATTTTTATCTCAGCAAATGACGCAAACTCTGCCGTATATTTATTGATCATCTGGTTGGCCAGGAATAATCCGGCACTTTTTCCGCCTAATTTTCCATGACTACCCACCGGCGAAATGATCTTATTCAGTAATTCATTAAAACTATCTACATCAACAAATCTTTTTGCAATATCAATGTAATCTGACTGATCGGTTAAAATCCGCCTGATCATAGCTACACGCAGTCCTTTTTCCCTAGCTTCTGACAATTCCAGCATTTGAGGCGCCAGGTGGTGATAACGCTCAATGGCATTATTAATATCTTGTAAGGATGAACCCATATTTTCAAGTACCTTCGATAAAAAACCTGAACGATCTTCTTTTGTCCATTTTTGAATATTGTTCAATATTTTATCTAGGGTCAGATTCTCTTCGGCAATCTCAAAAATTTCGTAACTCAGACCGATCAAATCACTATCGTTGCTTTTTTTGAATGGTTTGTTCTCATCAATCAGTTCCCCTTCTTCATGAAATGCAGAGCTGAATTTCTCGAGTAATTTTTCTGCTTTTTTAACCCCGGTCCAGCACAGGTAATTAACCATCTTACGAGATAACCTTATCAGTAATTTCGGATTGGTTTGCCTGAGCATATCCAGAATGACCTCCCATTCTTTTTTATGTTCAGTATCAATCTGGTTTTGTTTATCAAAAACATTTTTCAACTGCTGATGCAGCAAGTGCAGTCCCAAACGCTCAGCAATGGTATTGATCAATTTTCGCTCATCTTTTAAGAATGGGCCTTCATCCATAGTAGGCGCTTCTTCTTCATAATAAACAAAAATCTGTCCTACAACATCATTTTGAATATGGATATCCGACTTTAATACCCATTCGGTCTCAGCCAAATCAACGGAAGAATAAGTATTTTCAAAAAGCTGAATTCTTGCCCGACAAATATCAGGATATTGCCATCCGGGGGGAATGGCCTCTACCAGGCCATTACAAATATCATCTATGGTCTTTTCAGGATTATTCAATAATTCCTGCACCTGGTATAGGCAATTGAGCTCTTTTGCGCGTTCCTTAAGTTCGCTTAGTAATACATCCAACGGTTTTTTCTCACTCATAACTTAAGGTTTTATAATCGTTCCTTTGCCGGTTCGTCCGTCCACTTTTATTTGAAGTGGTTCGTCAATACAAATATGTTTTACCATCCGGGTTTCATGGCTTGCAGGTAAGGCTTTCAGCCATGACCAATTGATTGTTTGTGTTTTCTCGGATGGAATGGAGAAATAGTAAACTCCAAAACCAGTCACATTATGGAAAAAATGCGATCCCTGGCTAAGTTCAAAATTTACATTTGCAAGCGCTGCTTCAATAATGGCTTTAGCCCCTGATATCTGGCCCCAGTTCACCGGAATCCCAGCTGAAGCATCTGAAGTACCCCACCTTCCAAAACCTATTAATAGATATGGTTTGTCTTCACTTACCAACTTTTTATTAATCTTTTCAAGGTCATCGGCAATCTGATGCGTTTTCATAACATCAAATTCTTCCTGTTTGATAAAGACGATATCTTTTATCGAATTATTTGTTCCATTACCCAATACTTTATCAGATGATGCCAGCACATGATCTCCTGTTAAATCATGATCATAAAGATCGACAATATCGTTAGAAACTGCCATAGGACGGACCTGCAGAAACCCAAATTTATGAGGTCCCTTGTCAGAAAATGACATCGCAAATTCTATCTCTACTGGAGCCCCTTCATTCTTTTCACAAACATCCATTAATTTTATCAGCAGGTTATTCAGTGGGATTTCACCCAAACGGAGGATGGGTGCGAAATTCAGCAAGCGGGGGCCGCTTTTCGAAATACCCATCACAATCCTGCCCGACTGACTATCTAGTGTTGATGCCACATAACGCATCGAATTATCTTCTTCTGCCGAAACTATGTTTTCTTCCAGCATATACTCGGTCTCCATAACAGGATCATAAGCGGAAGTATTTCCCATATTCACGCTCCAAAAATTTCGCTGGGTATTGTTCAGCATATCATTTATATTGTTAAAAGGCGGATCGGCTTTGGGATAAGCAGGTGTATATGACCATGAGTTGCCACCATCAACAATGGTTTTTCCCAACCCTAACGCCAGGTTCACAATACCGTCTTTAGGATCGGCATGGCCGAATGCATAGTAATTATGCGACCTTCCTACTCCGGACAATTCAGGATAAAATCGATTTTTATATTTTTTTCCGATGACTTCCTGAATAATTACAGCCATTTTTTCGTCTTCAGTTTTATGAGGTGTAGCGCTCATATAATCTTTGGCCGATTTGAAAAAAGTAGTGGCATATACATATTTAATAGCTTCAACCAATTTATTGAAACGTGTATTGATATCTGGCTGATTATTTGGGGTCATTTTCGTACCATAAATACCTGCAAAAGGTTCATGCATAGCATCTTCGAGCATACTTGAAGACCTTACGGCCAAAGGAGTTGTAACTTGTGAAATTAACGCACGCAAATCACCCAATACTTCAAAAGGCAAATCAGCTTTTTGAAAAGCATGGGCAATGCGATCGTCGGGTACATCCGAATAAGCAATATCAGCCAACTTATTTCTTTTCATAAAAGCATCAAAAACATCTGTTCGGATAATGGTCATAGCAGGAATACCTACATCAATACCAGGAAATTGCTCCTTGTTTAAATCATTTAGAATGATGTGGTTAATGCTAGCCAGACCATGTGCTTTTCCTCCTATTGCTCCTAACCCGATATAGGTTAGTTTATGCTCAGCATTTAAAAACTTGCTTCGGTTAAAAGGGAGCAATTCATTTTCAAAATTATTCGTCATAGAAACACTTTTTATACCCATCCCCGGTCTTTACACGCTTGCGACACTCTGTTTACTGATATTACATAAGCCGCATCACGCATATTTAAATTATTAGTTTTTGCAAAATCGCTTACTGAAATAAAAGCACTGGTCATTTTTAAATCAAGCTTGCTAAGCACCTCATCTTTCTCCCAGTAATAATTCATATTGCTTTGTACCTGCTCGAAATAACTGCAGGTAACACCTCCGGCATTTGCCAGAAAATCAGGGATGGTATAAATGCCTTTTTCATTAAGTGCTTTGGCAGCATCTGGTGAAGTAGGCCCATTTGCAGCCTCAGCAATTACTTTAACCTTTTTATGAATTTGATCAACATTATCCCTAGTAATCTGATTTTCAATTGCTGCTGGAATGAGGATATCCACTTCTTGCTTTATCCAATCTTCGCCTGGAATCATTTTATAACCCATTTTTACTGCTTTGGAGATATTTATGCCCCCAAATGAATCTGTTATTGATCTGATTTCCTCCAGGTTGATGCCTTCAGGTTTATGAATAGCATAACTATCCTGTTCATCCTGTACCCAGGTAGAAACACAATTTACGGTTCCGCCCATCTGCTGGTAGAGTTCGATAGCGTATTGCGAAACATTGCCAAAACCCTGTATACTGGCTGTAGTTTCTGATGGATCAATTCCGAGTTCCTTGAGTGCTTCACGCAGACTAATAATTACACCATAACCGGTAGCTTCAGCCCTACCCAATGAACCGCCCATACCGACAGGTTTACCGGTAATAACACCTGGTTGCCTTGAGCCGCTAATCACCTCGTATTCATCAAGCATCCAAAGCATATGCTGCGCATTGGTCATCACTTCAGGTGCCGGAATGTCAATTTGAGGCCCAATATTTTTATAAACCTGCCTGACCCAACCCCGGCAAAGTCTTTCCTGTTCAAAAGAACTCAAATTATGAGGGTCGCAGATTACGCCCCCTTTACCACCGCCCAATGGCAAATCCACTACGGCTGTCTTCCAGGTCATCCACATGGCCAGTGCCCTGACCGTATCAATTGTTTCATGCGGATGAAACCGAATGCCCCCCTTGGCCGGACCTCTCGCATCATTGTGCATAACGCGGTAACCCTGAAATATTTTCACTTTTCCATCGTCCATCCTAACAGGTATGCTGAAATGAAATTCCTTCTGTGGAGTGCGAAGCAAATCACGGGTTGCCTGATCCAGATCAAGCAGATCAGCGGCACGATCAAAAAGCTTTTGTGCATCCGTAAATGCATTGTACGAAGTGTCACTCATATCGTAAAAAGTTATGAATTGGTAATAATTCTATCGTCATTTCTTATCCTCCGTTCACTCATCATCAATCAGTAAAATTAAATAAATAAATTGGGGAATACCAAGCTCATCCATTGAAAATAATAAGTAAGAATAAGATCATAAATTAGTTTTGTTTAAACATATATAAATTAAATTAAACAATAATGGTTTTTAGTTGTTTTGAAGGTAAACAAATCTTTGATCCATGAAAAAAACTACATTCAAACACAAATTTTTTCAGCATGCTGTATGGTTGCTGATCTTTATAGTACTGACACAAACATCAAAAGCCAAAGAAACTATCTTCCTCTCAAAATCAACTGTTTATCAGCACAAAATAGCTGTGGTCACCAACAGGTCTGTCATGCAATTAAACAATGATTCCATTTTATTTGAATCAAAACCGGATGAGAGTGGCCATTTTAGTTATTTAACAGCTTCTTACTCAGAAGACCAATGGAATTACACCCGGGATAACTCAATGGAGGAATTGTTAAACCAAGATTTCGAACACGAAAACTGGGTTATATTTGTACACGGTGATGGTAAGGACCTAAAGAGTGCCGTGCAACGTGCAAAGGAAATTCAGAAGTTGCACCTTGTGAATGTTCTTTTGTATGCATGGCCATCACGTGATCCCGACTTAGGTGCGATTAGAAATTTCAAAAATTCACTTTCCAATGTTGAAAAGGCGACTGTTCATTTCAGCGATTTCCTTCATAAAGTAGAACATACCAGAAGCGACAAAGACAATTCATTTTCTGAAGGAAATTTATCCATGTTTTTTCACAGCCTGGGCAATTATTATCTGGAAAATTTAGTAGGAAAAAAACTACATGCAGGTTTTGATCAACCATTTATCGACAACCTTATCATTAATGCTGCAGCGGTTGAGCAGGAAGAACATTACAAGTGGGTTGAGCAGCTGAATTTTCAAAAGCGCATCTATATCAACAGCAATGGAAAAGATATGAACTTGATCGGATTGCGCATTTTTTCAAGCATGGGTATGCAACTGGGTGAAGATCCTGAGCCACCACTTGCATCAAATGCATTTTATGTGAATTTCACAAATGCAGTGGGAGCATCCTTACCTCCAGGACCTTCTCATTCTTATTTCTTCGCATCTGTAACGGATGAGAGTGAGCGCATAAAAAACTATTATTCAAAGATTATCAACGGATTTGAGGTTGATTTTAGCAATCCTCAAATGTTCAATTCAAATCCCAATTACTTGGCTTATTCTATAAAATTTTAGTGATACAAATTTACTGATCCTGCTAATTTTTTAAAACGTTTGTTTATCTTCGCCATCAAAACAAAAAAAATCATGAAACAGAAAATTGTCATATTATTAAGTATCATATTTTTAACTGGAATCATAGCCTGTGATTCGACCAGTGGAAAAAAGAATTTCCGTTTAACAAACCCTAATTTGAAAGAAGTTGTTGTAAAAGAAGTGATTCAAACCACATCATACACCTATTTGAAATTAAATGAAGACGGAGAAGAATACTGGGGTGCCATTCCACGCAGTGAAGAAATTAAAGTGGGTAGCACCTATTATTTCGATAGTTTTATGGAAATGAAAGACTTCCCAAGCCGGGAACTTGAAAAGACTTTCGACAATATTTATTTTATTGAAGAAATTAGCCCCGAACCATTTGCAGCCGGACAACCGGCCGAAGAAAAAATGGGAACACCAAAAGCCAGCAACCAGGAAATTGAACCTATGGAGGCTGTTGAAGGAGGCGTTACGCTTGCCACATTGTTGTCAGACCCGTCCAAATATGATGGCAAAAAGGTAAAAATTCGTGGTGTAGTTGTAAAATACACCCAAGCTGTGATGAACAAAAACTGGGTGCATATCCAGGATGGCACTGAAGCCGGCGGCAAATTCGATCTGACCATTACCACTGCTGCTGAATGCCAAATTGGCGACCTGGTGACCTTTGAAGGCACCATCGCACTGAATAAAGATTTCGGTTATGGCTATGCATACGATGTGCTGATGGAGGATGCGATGCTTCTGAACAAAGAAGAAGCCAGCTCGCTGCAATAATCAATTATCTGATTACCCTATTTTTATTTGTCTATTTCAGCTATTTCTAAATTAGGAATAGCGAAATCTGACGTGTGTTTTTTGGTTAAATTTGATCGCTTTTTACACATGAAATTCAAATCAAATTACCACCATGAAACACCTCATCCCCATTATTGTAATACTGGCCATGCTATTCTCGGCCTGTGAACAAAATAAAGAGAAAGAAATGACTGACAATATTTTATTAACTGAATGGAATACACCCTTTGGCGTGCCCCCTTTCGAACAAATTAAAAATAGTGACTACCTGCCTGCTTATAAAGAAGCGATAAAAATCCATAACCAGGAAATAGAAGCAATCGTCAAGTCGAAAGAAATACCAAACTTTGAAAATACCATTGCCGCGCTTGACGAAAGTGGCGAACTACTGACCAGGGTTGATAACGTATTCGGAAATGTAAATGAAGCACACACCAATCCTGAATTACAACAAATTGCTAAAGATGTGGCTCCGTTATTATCGGCTCACGAAGATGATATCTGGCTCAACGAGAAGCTTTTTGCACGTGTGAAAACTATCAATGACGAGAAAGAAACACTGGGACTGACCACCGAGCAGAAAATGCTGCTGAAGAAAACCTACGACAATTTTGTAAGAGGCGGTGCCAACTTACCAGCCGATCAAAAAGATGAGTTTCGTGATATTAATTCACGGCTTTCTTTGCTTTCAATACAATTTGGAGAAAATCTGCTGGCCGAAACCAATAACTTTAAGCTGGTAATTGAAGACAAGAATGACTTATCTGGTCTTCCTGCATCAGTAATCGCTGGCAGCGGCTGAAACAGCCAAATCAGAAGAAATGTTTGGCAAATGGGTATTCACACTGCACAAACCAAGCCTGATACCGTTCATCACTTATGCCGACAACCGAGAAAACCGCGAATATTTGTTTAAAGGATATATTGAACGTGGCAACAATGGCAATGAATATGATAACCAGACGATCGTTAATGAAATGGTGAACCTTCGGTTACGGCGTGCCAATATGCTGGGTTTTAAAGCCCATGCCGATTATGTACTGGATAACAATATGGCCAAAACACCCGAAAAAGTGTATGAACTCATTGGCAACCTGATGGACGCCGGATTACCTGTTGCCATAGCTGAAGCTGCCGAATTACAAGCTATAATTGATCAGGAGGGTGGCGATTTTAAGTTAGAGCCATGGGATTGGTGGTATTATGCTGAAAAATTGAAAAAGGAAAAATATGCCTTTGACGATGGCGCTTTACGTCCCTATTTTGTGCTTGAAAATGTAAAACAGGGCATGTTTACCGTTGCAGAGAAATTATACGGATTGCAATTCAATGAAAGAAAAGATCTCCCCGTTTATCATCCCGAGGTTGTAACATACGAGGTGAAGGAGGCAGATGGAACTACTGTTGGCATTTTGTATATGGATTTCTTTCCTCGTGAAAGCAAACGTGGCGGTGCCTGGATGACCAGCTTCCGTAAACAATATGTAAGAGATGGTGAAAACGTTTTACCGGTCATCCAAATGGTTTGCAATTTTACCAAACCAACTGCCGATCAGCCCTCATTGCTGAGTATTGATGAGGTGAGTACGATGTTCCACGAATTCGGCCATTCGCTGCATGGCTTGCTAAGCGATTGCAATTATGTGAGTATTTCAGGAACCTCTGTACCTCGTGATTTTGTAGAATTACCATCTCAAATAATGGAGAATTGGGCCACCCATCCTGATGTGATGAAAATTTATGCCACTCATTATGAAACCGGCGAAATCATTCCTGACGAACTGGTTCAGAAGATGGACAATGCAAATAAATTCAACCAGGGGTTTACTACCGTTGAATTCATGTCGGCAGCGCTGCTGGATATGGACTGGCACACGATTACTGAAGAAAAGCAATATGATGTGATGGCATTTGAAAATGCTTCGCTTGAAAATATGCAAATGATTCCTGAGATCATTGTGCGTTATCGCAGTCCTTATTTTGCTCATATATTTTCTGGAGGTTATTCGTCTGGATATTACAGTTACGCATGGGCAGAAGTTCTGGATGCTGATGCTTTTGAAGCTTTTAAAGAAAATGGAATATTTGACAAATCCACTGCGACGGCATTTCGTGAAAATATATTATCAAAAGGTGGTTCTGATGATCCGATGAAAATGTATGTTCAATTCCGTGGGCAAGAGCCAAACCCCGATGCAATGTTGAAACGTAAGGGGTTGAAATAAACTATCTTTTTTGTAAACTGTTGTTATCTGGCTTTACGCATCCATCTTGGGAAACCACCACTTTTAGCACCAGCTAAAAATGTTGAATTATCAAGATTTACGGAACGGACATCTTCTATCGAATAAAAAGCTTTTGGATTATATTTATTGACGATTGAGATTACTTCTTTTGCCAACTGTCGTTTGGTAATCAGAAAAATTACGTGAACCGGCCCATCTTTACCTTCTGCATCTACAGCTGTGACACCAAAACCTTTTTGACGCAAGCTTGCAATCAATTCGCTGGAGTTTCTGCCTGTTATAATCCGGATAATCTGCATACCCATTGCCAGCTTTTCCTCTACACGTAATCCTACATAATTACCAACTGCAAAACCAGCTGCATAAGCAAAATAGGTAGTTACATTATCCAGGTTTTCCATGATCCTCGTTATGGCGATCAACCAGATTAGTATCTCAAAAAAACCCAATATGGGTGCAATTACTTTGTTTCCGCGTGAGATAAAAACAATTCGCAAAGTGTCCAGGGTTACATCTACTATCCGCGAAAAAAAGATTAGCAGTGGCAACAGGCCATATATGAACCAGTTTGAATCAAAAAAAGTTACTTCCATGATGCATCTATATTTGGGAGTGCAAAGGTCAGTGATTTATCTTTAATTCAAAGATATATTTTGCTATTTTTTACATCAAATAATAAGTTCAGTATGCAAGAAAAAAGCCTCAACCGGGAAGGTCAAGGCTTTAAAACGTAATTCTTTCAACTATCAGCCACAGCCACAATTACCTGAACCTTTACCTCTTTCATCAGCGGGGTTATCGCAAGTAGGGCAATCTTCATCATAGGCACTTTTTGATTCACCGGAACAGCATGAGGAAGATTCTTCATGGCTACCACATCCGCCGGAACCACATCCGCAGCCACCTGATGGATTTAAATCTTCAACTGTTACTTGTCGCACATCCTGTATGGTGCCGGTCACGTATAATTTCTTTCCAGCGAACCGATGGTTAAAATCCATTTTCACATGTTCATCATGCAATTCAACAATCCGGCCCCTAATCGGGTTGCCCTGGCTATCCATCATGCCAATTTCATTTTCAACAAATAAGAGGTCGTCTCTTAGCTTACCATCAACAACAAAGGCGGTTTTTGGTACATCGATAACCATTTCGTTTCTGTAATCACCGAAAGCTTCATCGGCTGTCAAGTCAAACTCGAATGAATCCCCTGGCTGGTAACCCAACAGTTTACTTTCAAATCCCGGAATCATTTTATTTAAACCGAATATCATTGATTTTGGATGTTGCGCATCAGCCGATTCAATGAGCTCGCCATTTTTATCGTTAATTGAGATTCTATATGCCATGATGGCGACTGTATTATTTTCTATTTTCATGCTTCGTATTTTACTGAATGAATGACTGCAAAATTATAAAATATTTCTTATTTAGATACATTTTAAACAATTTGCATATGCTGAGTTTTTATTATACTTTTGGCGCTAAATTATTTAGACAATGATTATTGGAGTTTTAAAAGAACCTGAATTTGAAAAACGGGTGAGTTTACTGCCCGAAGCCGTTAAAACACTTAAAAACCTAAAAGCTGATATTGTGGTCGAAAAAAATGCCGGGGAATCCGCATTCGCTTCTGACAAGGAATACAAGGAAGCAGGGGCTGAATTGCTTGATCTCGATCAGGTGATTACAAAATCTGACCTGTTGTTATCCATTAATAAACCTGAAGCTACTACCATTAAAAAGCTGAAAAAAGGACAGGTCCTTGTAAGTGTTTTTAACCCGCTTGCTGAAAAAGATTCTGTAGATCAGTTACTGAAAAGTGATCAGACTTACTTTAGTATGGACCTGATTCCCCGAACAACTCGTGGGCAAGCCATGGATATTTTATCATCAATGGCCACCATCGCCGGTTACAGAGCTGTGCTTGATGCTGCTTTACATTTGCCTAACTTTTTCCCAATGTTCATGACTGCTGCAGGCACCATTCGTCCTGCCAAAATTCTGATATTGGGTGCCGGTGTGGCAGGACTTCAGGCTATAGCCGTTGCCAGAAAGCTAGGAGCTGTAGTTGAAGTATTCGATGTGCGTTCGGCAGTAAAAGAGCAGGTCCAAAGTCTTGGAGGTAAATTTGTTGAGGTGGAAGGCGCCACAGAAGATGCGGCTGCAGGCGGTTATGCCGTTGAGCAAACAGAGGAGTTCAAAGCCAAGCAAAAGCAACTCATCCACGACCATGCGGCCAAATCAAATGTTATTATTTGTACAGCACAAATTCCGGGAAGAAAAGCACCGGTTCTCATCGAAAAAGCAACCATTGAAGCTATGAAACCGGGCTCAGTTATCATCGACCTGGCAGCTTCCACTGGCGGCAACGCTGAATTGACAGAAGATGGAAAAACTATTATCAAACATGGCGTAACCATCATCGGAAATTCGAATTATCCAACGGATATGCCCAATGATGCCAGCCGGATGTATGGTAACAACCTCGTCAACTTTTTAAAACTCTTGATTGACGAAGAAGGTGGATTGAAAATGGACTTTGAAGATGAAATTGTAAAAGGTACCTGCATGATCCACAACAAAGAAATAGTTAGTGACAGACTCAAACAATTTTACGCATAATATAACTTATCATGGAAGATTTTCTCGTTTATTTCTACCAGAATAAGGAGGTGATATTTATTATCGCCCTTTCCATTTTTCTGGGAGTCGAAGTAATTTCAAATGTACCGTCCGTGCTCCACACACCCCTGATGTCGGGGGCAAATGCTATTAGTGGTGTTATCATCATAGGAGGTATTATCCTGTTGGGCCACACAAATCTGAATGCATTCAGTCTCAACCTGGTACTGGGCATTTTTGCAGTCATTTTCGGTACACTTAACGTTGTAGGTGGTTTTGTAGTTACCGACAGAATGCTTGATATGTTTAAGAAAAAGAAGAAGAAATAGCTATGGAAACGACTTTACAAGACCTCGGAATAACTACAGGAGATGTGATCCTTGAAATCAGCTACCTGGTAGCAGCCATACTTTTTGTGATCGGGCTGAAACTGATGAGCCACCCTGAAAGTGCAAAAAAAGGAAATCTGTGGGCTGCCATGGGTATGGGTTTGGCCATGGTAACTACTTTGTTCCTTCATCGCGGTGTAGCCGGACAAACCATATCACTTGTCAATGGCATCGTGATTGTTTCGGCCATCATCTTTGGTGGTATTATCGGTACTATAATTGCTCGCCGTATCAAAATGACAGCCATGCCTCAATTGGTGTCATTTTTTAATGCGACAGGAGGTGCTGCATCAGCTTTGGTCGCCCTCATGGAATATTCAAATCCTGATAATTCATCGGCAACAGTAACGCTGTTGGGACTTATCATAGGGGCTATTGCATTTAGCGGTAGTATGATCGCTTATGGAAAATTAGACGGCAAAGTAGGCGACATCTTTGCGAAGTGGACCACCTATTTTAATATTTTCATGCTGGTTTTAATTACAGCTCTTACGGTTTATATGCTGGCATTTGACCATGACATGGCGA
Source organism: Marinilabiliales bacterium (assembly GCA_963776205.1). Classification (GTDB taxonomy): domain Bacteria; phylum Bacteroidota; class Bacteroidia; order Bacteroidales; family F082; genus UBA4459. The sequence continues at coordinate 23,860 of CAVZLR010000005.1, read as the reverse complement.
CGCAAACCATGTTATCCTACGTTCTTTTAGGACTCGCACTCATTTACGGTATTATGTTCGTCATGCCTATTGGCGGCGCCGATATGCCGGTGGTTATTTCCCTGCTGAACTCTCTAACAGGTATTGCAGCAGCCATGGCAGGTTTCATTTACAACAACCAGGCGATGATCCTTGGTGGTATTTTTGTAGGTTCGGCAGGTGCCATTTTAACCCTGCTCATGTGTAAAGCCATGAACCGTTCATTGCTGAATGTGATCATCGGCGCTTTTGGAGGAGGCGGTGCAGCGGCAGATAAAGACCAGGGCACGATCAAAGAAATTTCATTGAGTGATGCATCAGTTTTACTCAGCTATTCACAAAAAGTGGTAATCGTTCCAGGTTATGGTCTGGCGGTCGCCCAAGCACAATATGCCACCAACGACCTGGTGAAATTGCTTGAAGATAAAGGAGTGGAAGTAAAGTTTGCCATTCACCCTGTGGCAGGACGAATGCCAGGACATATGAATGTATTACTGGCAGAAGCAGACGTACCTTATACCAAACTGATGGAAATGGACGACATCAACCCGGATATGCCAAATACGGATGTCACTATCGTGGTTGGTGCCAATGATGTGGTAAATCCTGCGGCACTGGATGATCCTTCTAGTCCAATTTATGGTATGCCTATCATCAATGCGCATGAATCAAAGAATATCATTGTGATGAAAAGAGGTATGGGCAAAGGGTATGCAGGCATTGAGAACTTCCTGTTCTTTAATGACAAAACACGCATGCTTTTTGGCAATGCAAAAGACTCTATTCAGGCACTTGTAAATGAGATCAAGCAATTGTAATCAGGAAATTTAACATAAAAATTAACAAATGATTTGTTGCTTATTAAAAATAAATTTTTAGATTTGACCCGATATAGATAATACGATGCATACATTTTCAACATATTTCAGCTATTATTTCTTCTATTTTTTAAGATAGAACAGGGCTGGAATAATTTGAATTTAAAATATTTTAACCCTGCCGAGAAGCAGGGTTTTTTATTGCAAAACAATGGAATATAGCACTTTTGATACATATTATTATTTCTGGTATTTCAATTTCAGAAAAAAACCGGGACGATTGAGAAGCATTAAATAGTTAAAAAATAATACTTTGAAAGTCCCGGATAAGACCGGGATTTTTTAATTAAAAAAGGGAAGATGACAATTAGTATACAAGGTGTAAAAGGCGCATTTCACGAAGAAGCAGCCATCAATTATTACGGTGGAGAAATTGAAATCCTGCCCAACATCTCATTTTATGAAGTGATTGAAAGTATCAGGGATAACAATGCCAAAGCAGGTATCATGGCTGTTGAAAATACCATCTCGGGCACCATTCACTCCAATTTAAACCTGATCAGGGAATCAGGATTAACCATTTGCGGCGAAGTTTACCTCCAAATAGAGCAAAACCTGGTAGGATTGCCCGGTACAAGAATTGAAGATTTGGTTGAGGTACATTCCCATTATATGGCCATCGATCAATGCCGCAATTTCTTTAGAAAGCATCCGCACATTAAACTTATCGAATCGGATGATACAGCTTTGAGCATGAAAGAAATTGCAGAGAACCAGCATACTAATGTGGGCGCCATTGGAAGCAGAATCGGTGCTCACCATTACGGTTTGAACATCATTGCTGAAAACATTGAAACAAATAAGAAAAACTATACACGTTTCCTGATTGTCGAACGGGAAAACAAAATCCGGACTGAAGAAATTAACAAATCATCCATCTCAATGACCTTACCCAACCATAAAGGAAGCCTATCGCAAGTATTGAGTGTGATCGCATTTTACGACGTGGATCTCAGTAAAATTGAGTCTGTACCGGTTGTTGGTGAACCCTGGCACTATAGGTTTTACATAGATGTGCTATTCGACAATTACGACAAATACAAAAGTATGCTGCAAGCGATTGGTCCCTTGACTGATGAACTCAAGATATTGGGAGAATATGTGTCCGGTTCCAAATCATTTGAACAAATTCATTCACAATCAAAAAAAGAATCCTAATGAAAATAAAACCTGCGGATAGGATCGGAAAAGTGGAAGAATATTACTTCTCAAAAAAGCTTGCTGATGTCAATATGCTGAAGGAACAGGGAAAACCTATTATCAACCTGGGTATTGGCAATCCCGACCTCCCCACCCACCCTGAAGTAATTGAAGAACTCAATAGATCAAGTCATGAAAAAGGCAGCAACTACTACCAATCGTACCGTGGCATACCAGAACTCAGAGAAGCATTTTCAGCATGGTATCAGGATATTTATGCTGTTGATTTAAACCCTGCAAATGAAATATTGCCGCTCATAGGCTCCAAAGAAGGCATCATGCATATCAGCATGGCCTTTACCAACCCCGGTGACCAGGTGCTAATCCCGAATCCAGGCTATCCGGCATATACGTCTGTTTCGAAACTGCTCAACCTTGATATTCGGTATTATAATTTGAATGAAAAAAGTCAATGGCTTCCTGATATCAGCGAATTAGCAGAACTTGTTCAGGACAACTGCAAGATCATCTGGCTTAACTATCCACATATGCCCAGCGGTGCCAAGTCTGATACAAACTCATTCAGAGAATTAATTGAATTTGCCCAATCGAGGAATATATTAGTAGTTAACGACAATCCGTACAGCTTGATTTTAAACAATGAACCTATGAGTTTACTGCAAGGAATTGCATCGAAAAGTCATGTGCTGGAATTGAATTCATTGAGCAAATCGCACAATATGGCAGGGTGGCGATTGGGCATGGTGGCCGGAAGTGAAGAAAACATTAATCACATACTGAAAGTGAAAAGCAATTTCGATTCAGGTATGTTCAAACCCTTACAGCAAGCAGCCGTAAAGGCATTGCAGTTGCCACGTTCATGGTATGATGAAATCAATAAGTTGTATGGTGAAAGGCGAAAATTGGTATGGCAGATCCTGGATCAATTGAACTGTAATTACAATAAAAATACTTCCGGAATGTTTGTCTGGGCGAAAGTGCCTGAAAACTATAAAAATGGGGCGGAGTTATCTGACGAACTTTTATATGAACATTCCATTTTTACTGCTCCTGGTTTTATTTTCGGAAGTAATGGAAATAATTATATACGAATTTCGCTCTGCGCTGAGATAAACCAGATTAAAGAAGCATTAAAACGAGTGGAAACAATTAAAAAAGTAATTGCATGAAGATTTGTATCATAGGTTTGGGACTGATGGGTGGCTCGATGGCCATCGACCTGAAAAAAAGAGACTACGCAACTCATATCATTGGTTACGACCAAAGTAATTTGCATGCGCAAACCGCACAAAATATAGGAATCGTTGATGAAATTATGGAGATTGAAGATGCTGTGACCTCATCTGACATGGTTGTTCTGGCCATCCCGGCTGATGCCACGCTGGTTATCTTGCCAAAGGTACTCGACCTGATCGATAACCAGGTAGTAACCGATGTTTGCTCCATTAAAGGAAATTTAGCCGAACGCATCAAATACCACCAGAAAAGAGCTAACTACGTAGCCGCCCATCCCATGGCAGGAACGGAACATACGGGTCCCTGGGCCGCCAAATCGGGCATGTTCGACGGAAAGGCAGTGATTTTTTGCGATGCCGAGAACAGCAGTGAAGATGCGCTTCATGCCGTTCGGGATATGTATGACCATTTGCATATGCGCCCGGTGTATATGAACTCATTTAATCATGATGCCCACGCGGCTTACATTTCGCATATTTCACATATCAGTTCTTTCGCACTGGCACTTACTGTGCTTGACAAAGAAAGAAATGAGAAAAATATATTCGACCTGGCAAGTGGTGGATTCGACTCTACCGTCCGGCTGGCAAAAAGTTCCGCAGATATGTGGACGCCAATTTTTGCACAGAACGCGGATAATGTGGTCACAGTGCTGGATACATATATCAGCAAACTCCAGGACTTTAAAAAAGCCATCGAAGAAAACAATAAAACAGCTATCAATCAATTAATTACTGAAGCTAATAAGATCAAAAAAGTTTTATCATAACAACTAAAATCATGGAAGTACAACTCGATATCAGAAAATTTTCAGACTGGGAAATAGGAAATACAGACAAACCATTTTTAATCGCCGGACCTTGCAGTGCTGAAACCGAGGAACAAACCCTCAAATCGGCTCATGAATTGAACAGGCTTGGTATACAGGTTTTCAGGGCGGGCATTTGGAAGCCCCGCACCCGCCCCAACTCATTTGAAGGAGTGGGCAGCAAAGGATTGAGATGGCTGAAGAAAGTGAAAAAAGAAACCGGCATGCTTACCATTACCGAAGTTGCGAATGTAAAGCATGTGTACGAATCATTAAGGGCAGGTGTCGACATTTTGTGGATTGGTGCCCGGACCTCAGCCAATCCTTTTGCAATGCAGGAAATTGCCGATGCCCTGCAGGGAATGGACATTCCGGTATTTGTAAAAAACCCTGTGAACCCAGATGCCGATTTGTGGTTGGGAGCTATCGAAAGGCTGCAAAAGGCAGGCATTTCACGGATCGGCGCCATACATCGCGGTTTTTCCAGTTTCGACCACAGCATTTATCGAAACCCGCCCTCATGGCAGATACCCATTGAGCTGAAAAGAAGGATTCCTGACCTGCCCATTATTTGTGATCCAAGTCATATTGGCGGTAAAAGGGAACTGCTTCAAAGCATTTCTCAAAAAGCGATGGACCTGAATTATGACGGGCTGATGATCGAATCGCACCCTGATCCCGACAATGCCTGGAGCGATGCACAGCAGCAGGTAAGTGCGGCTTCGTTACAAGTGATTATTGAAAGCCTGGTATTGCGACAGGTAAAACCGGAAGGAATTTCGTACGATACACTTGAGGATTTAAGATTCAAAATTGACAAATATGACAATGAGCTATTGGATATTCTGCAAAAGAGAATGGAAGTGGCTGAATCCATCGGGGCCTATAAAAAGCAAAGCAATATGACCATTTTACAACCCAATCGTTGGGAAGAAGTGGTTGAAAATAGCCTTATAAAAGGGCGGAAAAGGTATCTGAGTGATCGTTTTACATCCAAGGTTTTCAAAGCCATTCATGAGGAGTCTATCAGTAAGCAAACGGCTATTATGAACGGACAGCCTAATTTAAACGGACATAGTAAATCAAATTAATGCTATCTTTTTTCAAACTTTTTTGGAATTGTACATTTTTTTTCCATCTTTGTACCAGCAATTTAAATTAGAAAATGATTCAATCAAACAATACATCATGGTGGTGGCTTTCTTCGCTGAGAAATAGTGAGAAAAGATAACCTATCATTTAAAAAACAGAAACGGCTTGTCGAACTCACGGCAAGCCGTTTTTTTATGCAGTAATTTATGACACAAAAGAAAATAACAATCTACTCGCACAGCAAAAGACATTTGGCCGATATGATCACCCCTGTTGGCTTGTACCTGAGACTGCGGGATACATTCAACGGAGGGCTTTTGCTTGAAAGCTCCGATTACCAGACGAAGGAAAACTCTTACTCGTTCCTTTGCTTTGATCCGATTGTCGGTTTTAAAATAGAAAACGGACAACTCACATTTTCAGAAAAAGAAATTAAAGAAGTTCAGGACATTTCTGATGTCAAAGGAAAAGCCGTTGACAAAATTCAGACATTCATCGAAAATATTGATATCAAGGGAGATAAAATATCTACCAAATATGGTGGCTTTTTTGGTTATACAACTTTTGATGCGATTCCCTATTTTGAAAAGATCTCATTTGATGAAGACAAGAAGAGTTTGCAGATTCCGGAGATGCAATATGCGCTTTTCAGGGTGGTAATTGTGATCAACCACTTTAACAATGAGCTTTTTGTTATTCTGAATCATACAGACGATCAAAAACCAGATTTCTCGGAGATTGATGTGTTGTTGAATAACATCGACAATCCGGCATTTAGTTTTAACGCCCTGGGCAATGAAACCTCATCAACAGATGAAGATGAGTACAAAGAGCTTGTGAAAAAAGCCAAATTTCACTGCCAACGTGGTGATGTTTTCCAGTTGGTATTGTCCAAAAGATTTTCACAACAATTTAATGGCGACGATTTCAATGTGTACAGGGCACTGAGATCGATCAATCCTTCTCCTTATTTGTTTTATTTCGATTATGGCGGTTTCCGCATCTTTGGCTCTTCACCCGAAGCACAACTGATCATCAATGATGGTAAAGCACAAATTCACCCTATTGCCGGTACCTATCGACGCACCGGTGACGATGAAACTGATCGGTTGGCTGCCATTGAATTATCAAAAGACCCCAAAGAAAATTCGGAACATGTCATGCTGGTTGACCTGGCCCGAAACGACTTAAGCAGAAATACAAAAAAAGTGCATGTCGAAACTTATAAGGAGATACAGTATTTCAGCCATGTGATACACCTGGTTTCGAAGGTTGAAGGCGAATTGGTTGCCGGAAGTAAAAGCATGCGAATTTATGCAGATACTTTTCCGGCCGGAACACTTTCGGGTGCTCCCAAATACAAAGCCTTGGAACTGATTAACAAATACGAAAAAGAAAACAGGAGTTTTTATGGTGGTGCCATCGGATTTTTAAAATTAAATGGCGAACTGAATCATGCCATACTCATTCGTTCATTCCTGAGTATGAATAATACGCTTGTATTACCAAGCCGGGGCAGGAATTGTCATTGACTCGAATGAAGAAAATGAATTACAGGAAGTAAAAAATAAATCAGAAGCATTGCGAAAAGCGATCACTATGGCAAATGAACTATAACATGAAAAAGATACTGATCATAGATAACTACGATTCCTTTACCTACAACCTCGTGCAGATTGTTGACGAAAATTTTAAAGGAACCTATACCATTAAAAGAAACGATGAAATTGAGTTAACGGAAGTTGCTGAATACGATGGCATTATTCTGTCACCCGGACCCGGCATTCCTGATGAAGCCGGTCTTCTGAAACAAATCATCGCAACCTACGGCCCGACAAAAAAAATATTTGGTGTCTGCCTCGGTTTACAAGCTATCGGCGAAGTGTATGGCGCCAAACTCAAAAACCTGGATAAGGTGTATCATGGCGTAAAAACAAAAATGAAGGTGAAGCAACCCGATTTGATCTTCAACAATATCCCTGATGAGTTTGAAGCAGGCAGGTATCATTCGTGGATTGTCGACAAAGAAGGATTGCCCGAATCAATTGAGATTACTTGTGTGGATGAGAAAAATGAAATTATGGCTGCCAAACACAAGGAATTTGACGTGCGCGGAGTTCAATTCCATCCTGAATCGATATTAACCGAACACGGCCAGCAAATGATCATTAATTTTTTAAACTCCTAGCATGAAACAAATACTCAACCAGCTATTTGAACATCAACACCTGGATAAGGAACAGGCAAGGGAGATATTGATCAATATTGCCAACCAGCAATACAATCCGTCACAGGTGGCAGCTTTCATTACCGTATTTCTCATGCGTTCTGTGAGTGTTGAGGAGTTGAAAGGATTTCGTGAAGCGCTGCTTGAATTATGCATTAAGGTTGACTTTTCTGAATTCAATACCATCGACCTTTGTGGTACCGGTGGCGATAGTAAAAACACTTTCAATATTTCCACGCTATCCTCATTTGTGGTTGCCGGAGCTGGTTATAAAGTAGCCAAGCATGGCAATTATGGAGTTTCTTCAGTCAGTGGTTCTTCCAATGTATTGGAACACCTGGGTTTTCGTTTTACAAACAATGAGGACCTTTTAAAAAAGCAACTCGACAAAGCGAATATTTCATTCCTACATGCACCTCTTTTCCACCCCGCTATGAAGTCGGTTGCCCCTATTCGAAAAGAATTGGGCGTGAAAACCTTTTTCAATATGTTGGGGCCGCTAGTGAACCCTTCCCTTCCGCAAAACCAGATCGTTGGCGTGTTTGATTTAAAAGTCATGAGACTGTATCATTATATATACCAGGATTTGGATCGCAATTATTCAATCATTCATTCATTAGATGGATATGACGAAATATCATTGACCAGCCCGTTTAAGCTGATCGGCAATACCAAAGAAGAAATCATCGAACCCGAATCTATCGGATTGGAAAGACTTAAACAAGAGCAGATCACCGGGGGAGAATCCATTGAAGATGCAGCTCAGATATTTATGAATGTACTAAAAAACAACGCTACGAATGCTCAAAAAAACGTGGTGATCGCCAATTCGGCCATGGCCATTCGGTGCATACATTCTGAATTACAAATTGAAAATTGTATTGACCAGGCCCGGGCTTCCATTGAAGCAGGAAACGCACTTCAATCATTTAATACACTTTTAAGCCACAATTAAAATGAATATACTCGATCAAATAGTTGCATTTAAAAAACAGGAAGTAGCGGAAAGAAAGGAATTGTACCCGGTCAAACTCCTGGAAAAATCTTTGTATTTCTCTTCTCCTACCGTTTCCTTAAAAAAATATCTTGCCCGGGAAGACAAATCTGGTATCATTGCTGAATTCAAAAGAAAATCTCCTTCTAAAGGCATCATCAATGCCTATGCTGATGTGGAAGAAACCTCGATTGGATATATGCGGGCAGGTGCTTCTGCACTATCGGTTCTCACTGATCATCATTTTTTTGGTGGTTCGAACGAAGACTTAAAAACTGCCCGAAAATTCAATTTCTGTCCCATTCTCAGAAAAGATTTCACAATTGACGCTTACCAGCTCTATGAAGCACGTTCCATAGGCGCAGATGCCATTTTGCTGATAGCGGAGATTCTTAGCGAAAAAGAAGTAATGCAATTGGCTGATCTCGCCAAATCTCTCGAAATGGAAGTGTTGATGGAAGTGCACTCGAAAGAACAGCTTCAAAAAGTATCCGGCTCGGTAGATATCATCGGAGTAAATAACCGCAACCTGGAAACCTTTGCAGTAGACATCCGGACTTCATATGAATTGCTCAATCATATTCCTGCTGATACCTTTAAGATTTCTGAAAGCGGCATTAGCAATCCTGAGGTGGTGTGTCGGTTAAAAGAGGCAGGTTATAATGGGTTTTTAATTGGAGAACAATTTATGAAATCGTCGCATCCGGGAAAAAGTTGCTTAAAATTCATTGATGAATTGAACCGTTTGGTGGACTGCAAACCCGTAAATCAGGAATAAGATGCTGGTAAAAGTGTGTGGCATAGCGAATCTGGAGTTTCTTCATCGAACTGATGAAATACACATCGATTTTATGGGTTTTATTTTTTATCCTAAATCCAAAAGATATATGGAAGGCAAACTAACAGCTGAACAAATTCAATCCATACCAGAAAGTATTAAAAAAGTGGGTGTATTTGTGAATGAGGATATGGAAAACATCCTCCAAACTTCCAAGCAGTATTCGCTGGATTTCATCCAGCTTCATGGTTATGAAGATGCGATATTTGTTAATCGGCTTTCAAAAGAGATTCCCATAATAAAAGCTTTCCGAATTGATGAATCTTTCAAGTTTGAAGAAACACTTCCATTTGAAAGTACTTGCAACTATTTCCTCTTTGACACAAAAGACAAATTGCACGGTGGTACCGGGAAAAAATTCAACTGGCAGTTACTTGAAAAATACAAGGGCAAAACACCATTTCTATTAAGCGGTGGTATCTCCCCGGATGATGCCGGAATAATTAAACAGCTAAATCATCACAAATTCGCCGGAATAGACATTAACAGCGGTTTCGAGACGGAGCCAGGTATAAAAAATTTAGATCAAATCAAAAAGTTTATAAATCAAATCACATGAGTTTTACTACAGATAAAAACGGTTATTACAGCAGCTATGGAGGTGCCTATATTCCTGAAATGCTCCACCAAAATATTCAGCAACTACAGGATAATTACCAGGGTATCATTAGCAATCCTACCTTTCAAAAGGAATACAAAAAATTATTGCAGGATTATGCAGGCAGGCCCAGCCCCTTGTATTTTGCGACAAGGCTTTCAGATAAATACGGTTGTAAAATATACCTGAAACGAGAAGACCTGAACCATACCGGTTCACATAAAATTAACAATACGCTGGGGCAGATACTTGTGGCAAAACATATGGGTAAAAAGCGCATTATTGCTGAAACCGGAGCAGGACAACACGGTGTAGCTACAGCCACCGTTTGCGCTTTAATGGACCTCGAATGCGTAGTGTATATGGGCGCACTGGATGTAAAACGCCAGGCCCCGAATGTCGCCCGAATGAAAATGCTGGGAGCAAAAGTAATAACGGCTCATTCCGGCAGTCAGACGTTAAAAGATGCTACCAATGAAGCTATACGCGACTGGATCAACAACCCGGAGGATACCTATTACCTGATCGGTTCTGTAGTCGGCCCTCACCCCTACCCTGATATGGTAGCATGGTTCCAGTCCGTTATCAGCGAAGAACTTCAGGATCAATTAATGCAAAAAGAAGGTGTAAAAGATCCTGACCGGATATTGGCCTGCATAGGTGGCGGCAGCAATGCAGCGGGTATATTTTATCATTATCTCGACAATAAAAAAGTTCAGCTCATTGCCGCAGAAGGCGCAGGAAAAGGTATCGATTCGGGTGAATCTGCCGCTACCAGTATTTTGGGAAGAGACGGCATCATTCACGGAAGTAAAACCCTGCTTATGCAAACTCCTGACGGGCAGATCACGGAACCATACTCTATTTCTGCCGGACTGGACTACCCGGGCATTGGTCCATTGCATGCCCATTTAATCAAGGAAAAAAGACTGGATGTGTACCCAATAACCGATATCCAGGCATTGGAAGCTGCCATGGAATTAACGCGGCTAGAAGGTATCATTCCTGCACTGGAATCGGCACATGCTTTAGGTATCCTGCCTATTTTGGAAACCACAAAAGAAGAGATCATAGTTATAAATCTATCGGGCAGAGGCGATAAGGATATGGAAGCCTACCAGAAATACTTCAAGTATGCCAAAAAACACCCGCATGAAGATTTAGAAAAAAGTTTCCTGTTTGTACCCTAAAACCGTAAAAAAAGATGAAATCAATTACAGACATATTAAAATCACAGAACTTACTGAGTATTTTCCTCACGGCAGGTTTCCCAACTGTTGACAGAACCATTGAAATCTTAACAGAAATTGAAGACTACGGTGTCGATTTTGTTGAACTGGGCATGCCTTTCTCCGATCCGCTTGCCGACGGCGAAACCATTCAGCAAAGTAGTATAACGGCCATAAGAAACGGAATGACGTTGGCCAACTATTTTGAAGTATTGAAAATCGTTCGTAAAAAAACAGACCTGCCCATTGTGTATATGGGTTATCTAAACCAGATCATGCAATACGGTGTAGATGCTTTCTGCAAGCAATGCAATGAACTGGATATACAGAACCTGATTATCCCTGACATGCCAATTGAAGTGTATGAAAAGGAATACAAAAAAATATTTGAAAAACACAACCTACTTATCAGCTTTCTGATAACACCAACCACAACTGAAGCAAGAATCCGGAAAATTGATGCGCTGACAACAGGCTTTATTTACGTTGTTTCGAGCAGTTCCATAACCGGAAAAAAACGAAAGATCACTAAAAAACAGCAAAAGCATTACGAGAAGGTCAGGGCGATGAAACTTTCAAAACCCACTATGATCGGTTTCGGAATTTACGACAAAGCAACCTACGAATTTGCATGCCGGTATGCCAATGGTGCCATAATCGGCAGCGAATTTATCAGGTATGTAGCCAAAGAGAATGCAGCTCAATTCCTCACTTCATTAAAAGCATAACATGATCATTCAACTCGAAAACAACATATCCGCTGACCGGCTTGAAAAGATCAAGAACCAGGTTTTAAAAATGGGTTTTGACCATAATCTTGTGAAAACCCAGTTCGCTAATTACCTGGTTGGGATCGGTAAAAAAGAAATCGACTTACGGACGATTGGTTCCCTGGAAGGAATCGAAGACATCCATCGGGTCAGCGATCAGTATAAACTGGTTTCTTCCAAATGGAAACTGAACCAAACAGCTGTCGACCTGGGTGATGGTATCCAGATTGGTAATGGCCACTTTGGTATTATGGCTGGACCGTGCTCTATTGAAAGCGAAGAGCAGGTGATCCACACAGTAGAACATCTCAAAAAGAACAACATACAGATCATGAGGGGAGGCGTTTATAAACCCCGAAGTTCGCCCTATAGTTTCAGGGGACTTGGCATTGAAGGTTTGAAAATGTTCCATAAACATTGTTCTGAAAATGGGATTAAGATCATCACCGAAGTTATGCAGGTCTCTCAAATCGATGACATGCTTGATTATGTAGACATTTTCCAGGTAGGCGCCCGCAATTCCCAGAATTTCAACTTACTGGATGCGCTGGGCAATGTGGATAAACCTATAATGCTGAAACGTGGTATTGCTGGAACAATTGATGAACTTTTACAAGCTGCCGAATACATATTTTCGAATGGGAATGAAAAGATTCTGCTCTGCGAAAGAGGCATCCGTACCTTTGAAAAAGCCTATCGAAATACACTGGATTTGAACGCTGTGGCCATCCTAAAAGATAAATCGCATTTACCCGTTATTGTCGACTCATCCCATGGCATTGGTATCAGGAAATACATTGAACCCATGACACTTGCAGGGGTAATGACCGGTGCAGACGGCATCATCATTGAAGTGCATGAAGAACCTGAAAAAGCCATTTCAGACGGCCAGCAAAGCCTGAATTTTGAAGAAGCTGATATGTTATATGAAAATGTACGAACCATTTTGAAGGCGAAACGGCAACTCAACTAAACAAATGCTGTTTTCCGCTCCCGATACGAGCAGAATTGAGGGAAAAATGCAGATACTCTGACTAATTTCCCAAAATGCTTATTTTTAAGCTGGCAAATCAACATCCATGTGAATGAAAAAGAAAATGGACAGAAGGTCATTCCTTCGGAATTCAGGAATTGCAGGAACCGCGGCATTCCTGCTGAGTCAACTCGCACCGCAAAAACTATTTGGCTCACTATTAAAGGCAAAAGCTGAAATCGCTGTTGTGAACGGCGATAATATATTTAAAAATACCGTCAAAGCCATCAAAATGTTAGGTGGTATGCAAACTTTCGTTCCGGAAGGTGCTAAAGTAGGTTTGCTGATTAATTCCGACTTTGAAATTCCGGGCACTTATACCCACCCAGATGTTTCCATTGCAGTTGCGAAATTGTGTTTTGACGCAGGTGCTGCTGAAGTAATAACATTGCAAAATGTAAAACCTGAATACTGGCAGCGCTCTACTCATGCTCAAAAATATGTCGAAATGATTGACATTATGGGTAATATTGAATATAACCAGTTTCCATGCGAGTTTGATGAACAGCACTTTCTGATCTCTGAAGTTCCGGGAGTCAGCCTCAAATCTGCTGAAGTAATTAAGGCGCTTTTTGAAGTAGATATATTGATCAACCTGCCCATTGCAAAACATCATGCCAGTACCATGTATACTGGCGCTTTAAAAAACATGATGGGCATAGCCACGAGAAAAACGAATGTGGGTTTCCATCTTGATTCTGGTGTACGAAACGATCCAGTTTACTTAGCGCAGTGTATTGCCGACATAAACCTGTTGCGGGTGGCAGACCTAACGGTAGTGGATGCCACAGAAGTGCTGGTGTCAAACGGGCCCGGCGGACCCGGTGATATTGAAAAACCGATGAAAGTAGTGGCTGGAAAAGATATTGTAGCCGTTGATGCCTATTGCACTTCCTTATTGGGATTTCAAAATGGAGATGTACTTACTATTTCGAAAGCATCTGAAATGGGTATCGGGAATATGAATTATAAAGAATTGAATATCATAGAAGTCTAAAACATGAGAATACTAATCTTTTCTTTTTTAACTTTTATTTCATATCAACTGCTCGCCCAGCAGGAAAAAATGATTCAACTGCTCCCGGGCGCTGTTGAATTAAAAGGATTTGAACTCAAATCTGAACCTGAATATTACCAGGGCGATGATTTATTCTTCCTCATAAATGGGGGTGCTGATGTTTACCTTGAATATGGATTTAAAGATGTCATATCAGCTTCTTACGAAAATGAAACCGGACTGGGTTTTAAGGCAGAGATCTACCAAATGCTCAACGACAGTGCGGCTTATGGCATATTCAGCTTTAACAGGAGCAATAGAACCATTTATCATGATATCGGTGATGAATCCATTCGACAGAATGATTTTCTGATCTTTATTAAGGGACATTATTATATTGTACTGACCACACAATCAAATCAAGAGGAACAATTGGTTAATTTACTCGCCAAGGCCAAACTTATAGAAGCTAAAATAAAGGTCTCCGGAGCAGTGCCTGTTTTGGTTGCTGAATATAATTCCTTGGTAAAAAATACCATTTACATTAGAGGTAACCTGGCGTTAAGCAACATCTATTTATTTGACTATTCAGATATATTTCAGTTTTCTGACGGCTTATTTCTTAAGCAAAATGATATTTCTGCTTTCATTTTTAATTATCCCTCACCCGAGATTTCCGAAAAAACATTTCAAAAAGTGAAAAGCAGGTTAACAAGCAGCACCCGTTTTCTAAATTCTGAGGAAAACATAGACGGTTTTTCTCTGGAAGACAAAAAGGAACAGCTAATATTATTCATATCACGCGAAAACAGGATCTATACATTTATAGGCAAAAACAAAGCTAACATAGAAGACCTGATGAAAGTCATTTTGGAATAATCCTCATTTTTTTCGCCATCTATCATCTTCCACTCTCTTCATTTTCAGGTCATTTACTTGACATTCCGTTTTTAATTCATTATATTTGTTTGCCCCGGATGTTTTGACCTGATTGGATTTAAATTTCGTGAAACCCAAAATATACTGCTATGAAAACTAAACTCATTTTTTCTATCGCATTTCTTTTTCTAATTAGTATTAGTGCGCCCAGCCAGGTGGTCAATCCATTCAAAAAGGCCAGGAATAAAGGTATAAAAGAAACCAACAAAGCTATTGACAAAGCTTTTGAAGAACCTAAAGACGACGACAAACAGAAAAAAACGGAACCGGAAGCAAAAGAACCTGCATCAGAACAAACAGAGCCGGTTACTGATGAACAACAAACTCAAAAAACAGATGAAGCCCCCCAACTCGTTTGGTCGAAATATGATTTTGTACCCGGCGACAAAGTTATTTTTGAAGATGACCTACTTGGAGAAGAAAACGGTGAGTTCCCTTCAAGGTGGGATTTAATGAGAGGCAATGTTGAAATTGCTGAATTTGGCGGAGAGAATGTGATCATGTTCAGGGATGGCGCGCCTATCATTATGCCTTATTTTAAGGATGCTTCAACTGACTACCTCCCTGAAGTATTTACTATTGAATTTGACCTGTATTGTGGCAATGATAATTTTGTCACCTACCTGTTTGACCGAAAAAACCAGAAATCAGAAAGCCCAACAGGCTATACATATTTAAATACGAAATATTACCAGATGGAATTCGGGCAATCGTCCAGCAGGCACCCTGATGAAAAAAACCTGGAAAAAAGAAGGTGGATGCATGTAGCTATTGCTTATACCAATGGAAAGCTAAAAGTTTATATGGATGAAACGAGACTTATAAACATACCGCGACTTGACTTTGATCCCAAAGGACTTTCATTTCACAGCTATCATTGCCGGAATGACAATCTATATTACGTGAAGAACATAAGAATTGCCGAAGGAGGTGTGAAATATTACGACCGGCTGATGCAAGACGGAAAAATTGTTGCCAATGGTATCCGGTTTGACGTAGGTAAAGCGACCTTAAAACCCGAATCGATGGGTATTATTAACGAAGTAGTTGAGATGATGCAGGATCATCCCGATTTGAAATTCAGCATTGAAGGACATACCGACAGCGACGGAGATGATACCAGCAATTTGAAACTTTCAGAAGAAAGGGCAGAAACCGTAAAAAACACGATGGAACAATTGGGTATCTCTGCCGATAGATTAAGCACCAAAGGATTTGGGGAAGGTGCACCTTTGGATACCAACGGCACCCCTGAGGGTAAAGCTAACAACCGAAGAGTTGAATTTGTAAAAATATAAACCCATGAAAAAAACCGATTTTCTTTTAAGCCTAATATTTCTGATGTTTCTTTCATTTCTTGTCATTCTAGGTTGCAATAAAAAAGAAGAGCCCAATATGGATCCCGATCCCATTTTAACAAACGACTACCAGGGCCAGCTAATGGTAACATATACAAATACATTGCCCCCATGGAACGTATCAACAACCATGAATGTGCATATTGCTAAAGATTTGGGGATAGTAACTATTGATGGTGGCACGCTATCCTATTCGGGCGATACCATTATAAACAATAACTCACGACTTGTAAGAAGCGGAGAATGGGCCATGAATCCCAACGGTATACTGATGGAAGATGCAGGCAGAAAGTATATAGATGTAGATGCCCAAGTAAAGGTACAGAATGATATCCAACGCATTTACGCAAAAGACAACGAAGGTAACTGGCAGCTTGTAAACGAAACCCCGTTTAACGAAACACCTTATTCTGTTGTGTCATTTGATTTTGATAATGCTGTTTTAAATGGTTCATACCAATCTCTTGTGGTAGCCACAGGTTCCATTATCTGGCGGCTGACACTTACACCTATACCATAAAATTAAAAAATAAATATTTTGTATTAAAAACCTATAAACCTACTGCTATGAAAAAGCTTTTTATTTTATTGTTTTCAATCCTAACAATCCATGTTGTTAATGCCCAAAGCTGCCTGCCCGAAGGAATCACTTTTACTACCCAAACACAGATTGATAGTTTTGCTATTAATAATCCTAGTTGCACAGAGATTGAGGGGGCTGTCTATATAGGGCCATCAGATAACATTACCAACCTTAATGGATTAAGTGGTCTGAATTCAATCGGGGGGGAGCTTATTATTAATTTAAACACTGTCCTGAACAACCTGTCTGGACTGGGTAATCTGACTTCCATCGGGGAAGGTTTTGGAATTGGTGGTAACGATGCCCTGATTAGCCTGAGTGGACTGGACAACCTAACTTTCATCGGGGGGGGGCTAATCATTGGCAATTGGTTAATTGGCGGAAATCCTGCCTTATCCAGCTTGAGCGGTCTTGAGAGCCTGACTTCCATCGGGGGAGAACTTGTTATTTCTTATAATTATGACCTTAACAGCCTGATTGGGCTGGACAACATTGACGCTGCTTCCATAACTAATTTAATTATTATAAATAACAGTTCCTTATCCACCTGCGAAGTTCAAAGCATCTGCGATTATCTAGACTCACCTAACGGAACAATATCAATCCACGACAATGCCCCTGGTTGCAACAGCGAGCAGGAAGTTGAGGCGGAATGCATGAGCCATTGCCTGCCCGAAGGCATCTTATTTACCAAACAGGAGTATATTGATAATTTTCAAACCAATTATCCAGGTTGCACAGAAATAGAAGGCGACCTGACAGTACAGGGTCCGGATATCACTAACCTTGACGGATTAAGCGTTTTAACTTCCATAGGTGGATCACTTTATATAGGCGTTAATCCAAGTCTGGTATCAATAACAGGATTGGAGAACCTGATGTATGTTGGCGAAAATGTGCAGATTCAGGTAAACCATAATCTGACAAGCATTTCGGCTTTGGGTAATTTAAACACTGTTACAGGAGAACTTGAGATATCTTATAATAATAGTTTAACCAGTATAGCCGGATTAGATAATATCACTTCTGTAGGCGGAAATGTTTTGATAGCCGAAATTCCCATTTCAAATTTATCCGAATTAAGCAATTTAACCAATATAGGAGGTGACATGACGATATCCGGAAATAATAATCTCACTAGTTTAACAGGATTGCAGAATTTGACCATCTTTGACGGATACATTACTATTTTTGAAAATAATAACCTGATTGATTTAACAGGACTCGAAGGCTTAACAATTGCTCAAGGAATAGACATCAGGGCGAACAATAGCCTGGAAAGTCTGAATGGATTAAATAATGTAACCTCCATAACTCAAGATTTAATCATTGGCGAAAATACAAACGGCAATCCATCTCTGGTTGATCTTGATGGATTGGCGAATTTAACCGAAATAGGTGGGGCATTTATTGTTTATGCCAATGACTCAATACAAAACTTTAATGGAATTGAGCAGTTGACTGAGGTTGGCTACATCATAAGCATTCAAAATAATAGCAATTTAATTTCTCTTTCGGGATTAGAAAATATAAACTCTACTATTGGTGTTGAGCTTATTGGCAATGAAAATCTTACAAATATTAGCGTATTTACCAATCTGACAACGATAGGTGGTATTTATTTGCAAAATAATCCATCCCTGACCAATCTAAATGGGTTTCATAATATTGTATCTTCTGCAGGTGGAGTAGTTGTTTACTTATGTTCAGGATTGACAAATTTGGATGGACTTAACAATTTGACTTCAGTTGGTGGAACACTAAGTTTATTTAAGAATAAAAACCTGGAAAATTGTGAAGGTTTAAATAAACTGGAAATAGTTGGTGACAATCTTGTAGTCTCGGGAAATAGTTCATTATTAACATTATCAGGATTAGATAATTTAGAATATATTGGAGGTGCATTAGCACTTGGAGGAAATTGGGGGTCCGGAGATGGAAACCCATCTCTTACCAGCCTAATGGGATTAAATAGCTTAACCACTGTAGAAGGTGATTTTTGTATTCGATCTGATTCATCTCTTACCAATCTTGCAGGGTTAGAAAATATAACTTCAGTTGGAGGATCATTTAGTATAGTTCGCAATCCTGTTTTATCAGATTTAAAAGCTCTGGGAAACCTAACTTCAATCAATGGGTTTTTAAATATTCAAGAAAACTTGTCCTTGCATAGTTTAGAAGGGCTCGGCAGTATTGAAGGAGCAAGCATTGATAGCATGTATATTATGTTTAATGATAATTTGTCAACATGCGAAGTAAATAGTATTTGTGAATTTCTTTCAAGTCCAAATGGTGAAGTATGGATTACCTCGAACGCTCCAGGCTGCAACAGCCCGGAGGAAGTGGAGGAGGAATGCATGAGCCATTGCCTGCCCGAAGGCATCACCTTTACTACACAGGCTCAAATCGATAGTTTTGCTATTAATTATCCTGGTTGCACAGAGATTGAAGGGGATGTTATAGTTGCAGGAAATGACATTACTAACCTGAACGGATTAAATGTTATTGTAACAGTCGGGGGAGACCTTTCAGTACATAATAATGCGATATTAACCTCCCTATCCGGTTTGGATAACTTGACGTCCATCGGGGGATATCTTGAGATTTCTCGGAACGATTCCCTATCAAGCCTCATAGGACTTAGGAATGTGACAGCTATTGGGGAAAGTGTATACATTGGGAGCCAAGATATGCTATGGGGAGGAAATCCTGAACTTACCAATTTAAATGGACTGGAAGGTTTGACTTCAATTGAGGGTGATCTTTATATTGGTTTAAACATTGCCCTGGTCAGTTTATCAGGATTAGATAATTTGATCTCCATTGGGGGTAATTTTAGTGTTCGTTTTACAGCACTGAATAATTTGGAGGGATTGGAGAAATTGACATCGATTGAAGGTTACCTTAATATTGATTCTAATGGCATCCTAACTAGCTTGATGGGACTAGATAATATTGACGCTGGCTCAATCAGCTATTTATCTATTTATAACAATGAATTATTATCCACCTGCGATGTCAAAAGTATTTGCGATTTCCTCGCAAGCCCAAATGGTACCATTGAAATCTATGAAAATGCCCCCGGCTGCAACAGCACCCAGGAAGTGGAAGATGCCTGTTCATTTTTTGTGCCCGATCATGCAGATAACAACGCCATACTCTTGTATCCCAACCCTGCAACCAATGAACTATTTATTGTTTGCAATAATGGAATACAATTAACTGAAGTAAGCATCTACAACCAAATGGGGCAGAAAGTATTGCAAGTATATGGAAACACGCATCAACTGGATGTTTCAACACTGCCAAAGGGCTTGTATGTGGCTGAACTTATAACAGATAAGTCGAAAATCAGAAGAAAGTTGGTGGTAGAATAATTTGTGAGCCATATCCTATTCGTATGTGAGTAAAAACACTATTCATTATCTGTTTTGCGTGCTTCTCTTTCTTAATTTTGCAGTAAAATAATCGACATATGAGAATCGCTATACCCACAGATGACAAACAAACCATTGCAGGCCACTTTGGGAGAACCAAAGGTTTTATGACTTTCGACATAGAGAATAACAAAGTTATATTAGAAGCTTACAAACCCAATAACTTTACAGGTCACGCCCAGGGTTTGCATGATCACGATCATGGAAATCACCAGCACAACCACAAAGGTATTTTCGAAGCACTTGATGGTTGTTCAACGGTTATTGCCCGCGGCATGGGCCGCAGGTTATATAACGATTTCTCTGCAAAAAAAATCAGTGTTTTCATCACCGAGGAAACGGATATCAAAAAAGCGGTTGGTCGTTACCTGGAAGATTCCCTGGATAATAATCCTGATTCCTGCTGCAGCCACTAAGCCATTTATCGGATGTATTTTTCTATTTTTGCGCTTTAATCCAAAGCCTGAAAACGCATGTCCGTTCAAATTTCCCCTACCCGATACCAACTGCAATCAGTTGCCACCCAACAGATTTTCGATGATACAGGCTGGTTATTAGACGCGCCGGGTGAAAACCAACCCGGACTGATCAGGGCAATCTACGAAAAGAAACAACTGGCTTTAAAAGGAAACGAATATGGTATTTATACTTTCGCAGATTGGCTCCCCGCACAACGCATACTGAAAGGGTCGTTTGCACCTGTAACTTATAAAAGTAAGGGTTTAGCCGATCATTTAGGTCTTACTAACTTATTTATCACTTTTAGTGGGTACTGGCCTGAAAAGGGCATTGAGATGAAAACCTGTTCTTTCAAGGAAACAGAATCCTATTCCGTTTGTGCCCGGATGAATGAAAATACGGATAAAATTTTGGTAGTCGCTTCTGCAGGCAATACAGCTCGTGCTTTTGCAAGGGTTTGTTCCGATAATAACATTCCTTTGTTGCTTTGTGTTCCTGAAGATAACTTGAATGCCCTCTGGTTTGACGAACCCATTAAAGACTGTGTAAAACTGATAGCCAGCAAAAGTGGTGGCGATTATTTTGACGCCATTCATTTGTCGAATATTGCGAGTACTATGGACCCATTTGTGGCTGAAGGCGGCGCCAAAAACGTTGCACGCCGTGATGGTATGGGAACCACAGTTTTATCGGCTGTAACCACCATTGGTAAAATACCGGAATATTATTTCCAGGCAGTAGGCAGCGGAACAGGTGCCATTGCTGCATGGGAAGCCAACCTGAGGCTGATTGCGGATGGACGCTTTGGCACAAATAAAATGAAACTGATGGTGTCGCAAAATGTGCCTTTTCACCCAATCTATAATGCGTGGAAAGCTGACTCACGCGCCTTGCTCCCCTATGATGACATACTGGCGAGGCAGCATGTTGAAGAAATTGATGCCAAAGTACTTTCAAACCGGAAACCACCTTATTCATTGGCAGGTGGATTGTATGATGCCATGAAAGATGCCGGAGGTGATGTACTATTGGCTGATAATGCTGCAGCACGTGGTGCAGCACAGCTCTTTAAAAAACTGGAAGGCAATGATATTCATCCGGCTGCAGCCATTGCCACGGCCACATTAATCCGGCAGGTAAATGATAACCAGCTTGATAAAGATTCGCTCATCATGCTGAATATTACCGGTGGCGGAGAGGAGCGGTTTCAGCAATCACATAAATTGCATTACTTAAAACCTTCATTGGTTTTTAATATTGACCCGGATGAGAATGAGGTGAAAGAAAAGTTAAGTAAGCTTTTTTAATAACTGCGTTTAACTCAGAGCGACAAAGGAGCGTAAGAGTCTCCTCTTAAGTTTAGTGCCAATATAGAGATTCTCACGGCACACCAACCCGCAAATCTACCTAATAGTGCCTCAGAAATAAACGGGAAAAGAATTACGTTTAACTCAGAGCGACGAAGAAGCGTAGGAGTCTCCTTTTTTACTTTATCTCACTGAAATAGCGCATAAACTGCATGCGTTCATACACCTCAGGGTGTTCCATTTTACCCTGGCTGAGTTTGCCCCTGAACTGGTCGATATAATTATACCCACGGTCTTCCATCCAATCGTTTACAAACTTGAGCACCTCAACAATATGTTCCGGGCCTTTTTTATAAATTGCAGAAGCCATCTGGGTTACTGTAGCCCCTGCCAACAACATTTTAATGACATCTTCCCCTTCATGAATCCCCGTTGAAGCGGCAATATCCATTTTAAGTTGTTTCGCCATAATGGCGGTCCATCGCAAAGGATTAGCGATTTCAAAACGATGACTAAAAACTTCTGCAGATGTAACTTTCAAGCCATCTATATCAATATCCGGACTGGCAAAACGGTTGAACATAACAATGCCATCTGCACCATGCTCTTCCAGCCTTAAAATGACCCGGCCCAGATTGGCAAAATACGGACTGATTTTTACAGCTACCGGGATACTGACCAAATCTTTTACCTTGTTTACTATATCATAATATACCTGTTCTCTTTCAATGGAATTTTGATCAAAATTGAATGGCATTACGAAAATGTTCAACTCTAGCGCATCAGCACCGGCTTCTTCAATCTGCCTGGCAAAAGTGGTCCATTCCATTGCAGAAATGCAGTTGATGCTTGCAATGACCGGTATCATCACTTTCTTTTTCGTGTTCCTGATCAAGTCCAGGTAATTACCCAATTCTTTTTCTTTGATATGTTCATCAATATAATCGAGTGTTTCTGAGTATTCTGAATAGATCAGGCCATCTTCCTGTGCCTTTTTGAGCCTGTGATCAGCTTCACGCATGATCTGCTCTTCGAAAATGGATTTTAAGACAACAGCTGCCGCTCCATTCTTATCAAGTTCAACAATATCTTCCACTGAATTGGTAAGCCCTGAACTGGCAATCACAATGGGATTTCGTAAGGTAAGTCCGAGATAATTTGTTGTAAGATCTGGCATTTGATTATTATTATGAAATGGGTTATTAATTTGCTTTAATTTTCTCCTGGATGTATTTATGCATACCTGCTGCCGCTTTCCGTCCATCGCCCATAGCAAGGATAACAGTGGCTCCTCCCCTGACAATATCGCCACCGGCAAATAATTCAGGAATAGATGATTGCATGGTTTCTTTATCCACAACGATGGTGCCCCAATCAGTCACTTTTAAATCGGCCAATGCTTTCGGGATCAGTGGATTTGGTGAAACACCTACACTAACCACCACGGTATCCACATCAATATAAAACTCAGATCCTTCGATAGGAACTGGTCTTCGTCTGCCCGAAGCATCAGGTTCACCTAATTCCATTTTCTGAATTTTCATCCTGTTTACACGACCGTTTTCGTCAGCATAATACTCAAGTGGATTATGAAGGTTCATAAATTCGATATCCTCTTCTTTCGCATGTTTGATTTCTTCGACACGTGCCGGCATTTCTTTTTCCGAACGACGGTATATTATCATGGCTCTGTCTGCACCCAATCGTTTAGCTGTGCGAACAGAGTCCATAGCTGTATTTCCACCGCCGATGACCGCCACATTTTTACCACTGATGACCGGTGTATCATAATCCGGATCAGCTGCATTCATAAGGTTTACACGGGTGAGGTATTCATTGGAAGAGAAAATACCATTATAATTTTCTCCCGGGATATTCATAAAACGGGGCAATCCGGC
>CAVZLR010000004.1:27500-1092777 GCA_963776205.1 Marinilabiliales bacterium | reverse complement strand
GATTCGCCATATTTATCACTGTAATATGGTATAACAGCAATTTTCCAGTTTCCGGCACCTATACCCATCCAAAAGTGATCGGTTGACATTTGGTAGGTAGATCCCCAGATTTGTAATCTTCCCTTGTTACTATCTGAATCAAAATCAACAATGGAATTCATCTGGTAACGAAGAACATCTGAAGCATTTGACTTCTGGAAAAGTAAAAAAATACTTGTTGTTGTACTTATGATTAAAACCAGTAATAATTTAACTGATTTTTTAGACATTGTTTGTTGCCAGCTATTTCCCGGGTTTTTAGGTTTTACAAGAAGAGTAATAACAGTAATGAAAGCAAATGTGATTAGTGCTAACCAAACAGAGCGCGTTTGAATAAACGCAAAACTAATGAGTAGCAAAACCAATGAAATGACACTTGCAAATCGCCATTTGTTCTGATACTTCAGCAGCCCGTAAACTGAAAATGGTAACATGAGAAATAAGGAAATAGCAAATTGATTTTTATGCGCCATTAATCCTCTGACCTGATATAGAGCCACGAAAAAGGCTTTCTCAGATTCACTATCTGTAAATTTTATATATTGATATAAACCTATGCTTGTTGCAATAAAAGAGCTTATTATCACTGAATGCAACACATTTTTAAATTCAGCTTGTTGATTGAAAATAAATGTCGCAAAAGCCAGAGTATAAAGAGTTAAAAAAGTTTTAGTCAGGTCATGCAAACCTTCGGAAGGATTGATTGCCTGTGTAAGTGAAAGAATGGACAGTAGGAATAAGATCATAGATAGACGGGGAAAACCCTGAGTTTTAAAAATTCAAGATCAATTTTTGTGTTTTTGAATCTAAAATATACAAGCACGGTGATGGCCAGAAGTGAAATACCCCAATACAATAATCGCGAAGTCGTAATATCTGATGTGCTATTCGAATACTATATCGGAACAATGAAAATGAGAATAACAACTAATAGAAAGTATTCCAGGCTGTTTTTTAATTTAGAAGGTTGCTTTATTTTCTTTTTACTCAAAACGTAGTATTATTTAAAAAGAATTGAATATCATTAAAACAGGATAAATCTTCTCAAAAGTATTGATAATCCAAATATGATTTGATGATAGATGTAATATGTTTAAATAATTGTATAGTTCTAATTTGTTCCTGTTTATTATTTATTTTTATAGGAGAAAATTGGAGCTGAAATTTAAAATAGTTTACCCTGGGATTCAATTTGTTTTCGGATAATATAATAAGATGACAGAACCCTTTTTAAGTGTTATAATGCCTGTATTTAATACTGAACAGTATGTTAAAAAGGCTATACTCAGCATATTAAATCAGAGCTATAAAAACCTGGAATTTATCATTATTGATGATGGATCAACAGACAACAGTTTGCACGTAATCGAATCAATTGTTGATGATCGGATTAAACTGATCAAGAACGGAATTAATCGAGGGCAGATTTATAAATCTGGGGCTACAATTAGCAGATGGGGATTATATAGCTCAATTTGATGCGGATGATATAGCCTGCCCAGATAAGTTTAAAAAACAGATCAGTTTTTTGGAACGGAATAAGGAGATAGGCATGTTAGGTGCATGGGCAAGGTTTATTGATAGAAACGGGAATAGGTTGAAAGGTGGATGGAAGCTAACGGCTAAACCTGAAACTATTCCTTCGATCATGTTATTTAAAAACTATTTCCTACAGTCGACAGTTGTATATAGAAAAGATTGTATTGAAAAGTTCTCTTTTAAAGAGGGGTTTGATGTTGGTGAAGATTATATGATCTGGCTCGAGATTATTGAGCAATATAAAGGCTGGAACATACAGGAGTACCTGGTTGATTATAGGATTCACAGCGAGAGTGTTATAAATAGCCTGCCTTTAAGGAAACTTCAAATGGACAAAAGTCTTTAAATTTCAATTTAAAAAATTGGGAATTGATATAACCGACGAGGAAATGAATCTACACTTACTGATTAGAAATGACGAACCTATTAGAAACCTAAATACTCTTAAACAAATTGAATCTTGGCTTTTAAAGATTGAAAATAAAAACAGGGAAGTATTGATCTATAGCCAAAAAATACTCTAGCACGTCGCTCTTTAACCTTTGGTTAAAAGTATGTATGAAAGCTTCTTCATTGCATTTCAAAATGATGTATGCTTTTTTGTCATCAAAAATAGGAGTTCAGTTTATTAAGAGTTATTTGTAATAAGAATAAAATGTCAAAAAAAACGGTAAGTGTTTCTATTGTTGCCGCTAATTATAACAACGGAAGATACCTGAAAGATTTCATCAATAGTGTGTCAGATTCTGCAGTGTTGCCTTTGGAATTATTAATCATTGATGGCGGTTCTTCTGATAATTCGATGGAAATACTGGATTCGTTTACTGATATGCCCTTTTTAAAAGTAATTAAATTTAAAAAAAACAAGGGTTTTTGTGAGGCTTTAAATGCGGGTATTGAAATGTCATGAGGAAAGTATATTATGAGGGTCGATCCTGATGATATCCTTCTCAAGCATAGGATTTATGAGCAATACAATTTTCTTGAGAACAATAAGCATATCGACATTGTGGGTAGTAATGTCATTTATTTTCACGATGAAACGGGTGAAAATATCAACATATCAAACTTTCCAGTAAGTCATACTGATATATACAAGTCATACTATAATGGAGAGCATGGTATTCAGCATCCTTCAGCATTAATTAGGGCTGAAGTGATGAAAAAGTTCAGGTACATCCAGGATAATTTTAAATCAGAGGATTATGACATTTTTGCCCGAATGAT
The DNA here is from genome assembly GCA_963776205.1 of Marinilabiliales bacterium. GTDB lineage: Bacteria > Bacteroidota > Bacteroidia > Bacteroidales > F082 > UBA4459. The sequence continues at coordinate 1,089,972 of CAVZLR010000004.1, read as the reverse complement.
TGTTGCAGGGCATAAGTTTGCTAATATACCAGAGCCTTTAACCCGAATGAGAGTACATGGTACTAGTATTTCGGTTCATATTAAATTTGCCACAATCGAACGAACGTTTGATATAAGAGATCAGATTTTTAATACAAGCACAAGTCAGGTAAAGAGAAAATTTTATTATTGGCATATTCTGAATTATAAGAGATATTTAATATCAAAGAGTCCATTTATAAAACCGTTTTATTTATTTGTAAGTGCCGTTTTTTATCCCTCCAAGGTAATTAATCGGATTTAAATTATAAGACTGTATGAGCGAATTGACCATGATTTTTAAACAGGTTTCTAATTTTCAAATTAAAAATGCGAATCGTATTACAAATGGTTATTTCTTAGTTTTTTTAATAATCTTTTCGTTAGATCTTATCTTTAATTTTTTTCATCATCTTCCATTATTCGTCGCTGTAGCATTGGTAATTTTTCCTTTTTTATTTACATCAACCCAGCTATTCAATACGCAGAGAACCCCATTGAATCTTTTAATTATTTCGTTTGTAGTAGTAGCCATTTTGAGTAGTATCATACATGTTTTTCATGTTAAAAACATATCCGACGTGCTGTTTATCTTACTTTTCTTTACAATTTATTTTCTCTATAAAAACAATTATAAAAGCCTTGATGTAAGATACGCGATTCTTTTCTTTCTAACGAGCTTTGTTTTATTTGGGTTCTCTTTCGTCGGGATTGATGCAGAAATATATAAAGATGCTTTACAGTTTAAGGAATATATTTTAGAAGGTGGGGTGTTAAAATGGAATAATAGTTTTCTTGATGCGCTGGAAGCTCAAGGGTATATCATATGGGGTTATTCAGGTTACCGCATATAGCATCTTACTTTTTCGGATTTCTTTTTATTTATTTTGGATATATCTTCCAACGGAAAAAGAAATGGATCAACCTGTTATTTATGATTCTCAGCTTGTTTTTGTGTTTTTACACGGGTGTCAGAACGGTAATACTTACGATCATTCTGGCATTGATTCTGTATGCCTTTAAAAGAAAGAATATCATTTTTTTGCAACTAGTTATAATCCTAGGGTTCCTATCCGTAATTTTTAGAGAAGATTTAACGCGGATATCTGAAAACACCATTTTTTTCCAGTTCTTTTCCTTGATTCAAACAACTGTTGAAAACATAACCCGATTCTCACGTGTTCGAATTTGGTATTCCTGGTGGGTCGAAGTAAGTCAATTTGGGTTTTGGGACTATGTAATTGGTAAATCACCGATAAATGCGTATATCGCCAATGGAAAAAACCTAGGCGCTCCAATATGGTTTCATAATGATTTTTTAAATATCTTTTATTCATATGGAGTATGGTGTTTTATGCTTTACGCAGGGTTTTTTGTCAAGATTTATTGTGATAACAGATCATTTATCATGAATAACATCTTCATTTTTATTTTTTATTTCAGCATGATATTGAGCGCCTTTTTAAATGGATTTTATTACTACTTTCCCGTTTTTCTATTATATCTTTTCTTTTAATGATTAAAAACGAAAAAAGTTCGGAGGTTATCAAGTGAGAATTGGAATAATAGGCACAAGGGGCATCCCTAATAATTATGGAGGATTTGAGCAATTTGCTGAATACCTCTCTCAAGGATTAGTTGCATTCGGATGTGAAGTGTATGTTTATAACTCTCATAATCATCCTTTTCAAGAACAGATTTGGGAAGGCGTGCACATCATTCATAAATACGACCCCGAATTTAAATACGGAACAATGGGCCAGTTTATTTATGATTTGAACTGTATTAAGGATAGCAGAAAACGCAAATTTGATATTATACTGCAACTAGGATATACAAGTAGCTCTATATGGGGAAGCTGGCTTCCTTCCGGCTGTAAAGTAATTACGAATATGGATGGCATTGAGTATTCCAGAAAGAAGTATAATTGGGCAGTAAAGCAGTTTTTAAAGTATGCCGAAAAATTGGCGGTTAAGTATAGCGAACGCTTAGTTGCAGATTCGGTAATTATAAAAAAACATATTGAAGATAGGTATCGGGTTGAGCCCGTTTTTATTCCTTATGGTGCGGATGAATTTAAGAAACCTGACTCTTCTTGCCTTACATATTATGGGATTGAGCCCGGAAAATTTTTCTTGCTGATTGCAAGATTGCAACCAGATAACAATATTGAGCCAATAATCCGTGGCGTTCTGAACTCGAACACTACTTATCCCATTTTGATTATTGGAAATCATAACAACTCATTTGGTTCGTATTTACATGAAAAATATAGCAGTGACATCATCAAGTTTGCAGGAAGTGTTTATGATATAGCAGTGCTGAATAATCTCAGGTATTATTCATATATTTATTTCCATGGTCACTCGGCAGGAGGTACAAACCCTTCATTACTGGAAGCAATGGCCTCTTCAGCCCTGATCTGCGCTAATGAGAACCCATTTAATCGTGGAGTATTAGGAAAAAACGCGTTTTACTTCAGTTGTGAAGAAGACATAACAAAACTCATAAACAGTCATCCACGAAAGGAGCTTTTTAGTCGATTTATTGATGATAACCTGACGCTGATAAAAGAAAAATACCATAAAAAGCAGATCATTCATGACTATTATACCTTATTCTGTAAAGAATTAGGAATTCAATGAATATCTTAGCTTTGTTCAGTAAATTTTATTGAAAATTGTCAGCACAAAACTCAAAATATATTCCGACGATCAGTATTACAGGTGACTTGTTCATACTGAATGTTTGCTTTGTTTTCGCATTTTGTTTTTTGTCAGGATTTTCTAATGATTGCTATCGGCCAGAAAACATTGCACTATATCTTTATCTTAATATCATTTGGTTAATCCTGGGTCATCTTTTTTTTAAGAATTATAAAGAATTACGGAACCTTAGTAAAAAGAATCTCTTCATTTCAAATATTTCAGCAATTGTATTTTTCTTTTTTTCATTTCTGATGTTTTTCCAGCTGGTTACAGTTTCAACATATTTTCAGCGGGATCACATCAAATATGTGTTTTCCTTTTTTGCTCTTTCTATTCTTATATGGAGGTTTTTACTCTACTATGCCTTTTATTTATACCGGAAACTAGGTTATAATTACCGGAATGTTATCATTCTTGGTTTTAATGAAAATGTAAAATCGCTAGCAAGCTATTTCACGAATACGCCATTAAGCGGGTATAGGTTCATGGGTGTGTTCAGCCAGAATAAACAATTCGTTGAAGGGTATATAGGTAACTATGATGAAGCGATTTCGTTTATTGAGAAAAACAATGTTGACGAAGTATATATTGCAATAAATGAGATACCAAAAGCGAATCATGATATTATTTTAAGAATCATTAATACGCAGGCTGTTAAAATAAGGTTTGTTCCTGAACTTACTGGATTTTCACATTTGAATATCAAACTTTTAAACTATGATACCGTGCCAATACTTCAGGTGAATCAAGGACCTTTAAGTCATTGGAGTAATCGTTTAGTAAAGCGTTTTTTTGATTTGGAATTTCAATACTTGTTATATTGTTGGTGTTATCGTGGTTAATTCCAATTTTATTTATTATCAACAGACTGACATCAAGTGGATCTTTATTTTTTATACAAAAGCGAAGCGGTTTAAATAACAAAACCTTTAACTGCATTAAATTTAAAACACTTGAAGACAATGTGCAGGATGAAGCAACCCAGGTAACCGAAAAAGACAAGAGGCTGACTAAAACAGGAGGGTTTTTACGGAAGTCAAATATGGATGAATTACCCCAATTTATTAATGTACTGTTAAATCAAATGTCGGCAGTAGGTCCCAGACCCCACATGTTGGTTCATACATCTGAATTTAAAATGGTTGTTGATAAATTCATGGTTCGACATTTGGTAAAACCTGGAATTACAGGGCTGGCACAGGTTAAAGGATATCGGGGGGAGATAAAAAATAGATCTGATCTTGAAAAACGGGTGCAGCTTGACCTTGGTTATATTGAAAACTGGACGTTGTTGCTTGATATAAAAATTGTATTTCTAACCATTTGGAATATGATTCAAGGTGATAAGAAAGCGTATTAACTAAGTAGTAAAACCAATTATCCATTGTTAAACCAGGAATATAAGTTTGAATTGAAAAATATTGCCATAAATGCCGGAATAGGCGCATTTGGTATTGTTTTCCTGAACCTAATGGCATTTATTAATAATGCAATCATTACAAGGACACTTGGCGCTGATGATTATGGATTGTTTGTTCTTGCAACAAATATTCTGTATTTCATTTCAATTATTTCCCAGCTTGGGTTTGGAAGTACAATTCTGAGATATATTTCATATTACATGGGTCAGGGGACCTACAGAAAGACCAAAGGAACAATCTTATATGGAGTTAAGATATTATTCATTGTGAGTTTGATTATAGCAATTGTAGCCATTGCAATCAGTCCTTTTATTTCTCAGAATATTTTTGATCGACCAGAATTAAATACATACTTAAGAATATTGCTATTATCCTTACCATTCCTGGTAATTACAGTTGTTTTTAATACAGCTCTAAATGGACTTAAGTTGATAAAATACCAGGTATTGGCCATTAATATTTTACACCCACTTATATTTTTTGCCCTAATTGCTATAGTGTTTTTATTGGGCTACCGACTGGAGGGTTTAATCTGGGTGGTTTTTGTGACAGGTATACTTGGTCTGTTTGTTTCATTCTTCTTCCTTTATATAAAATACTTTAAGTCTGCTAGCAAAGTCAAACCAGAAGTGGATAAAAAAGAATTATGGAAGTTTGCCCTCCCAATTTATCTGAAGCAGTTTTTTAACAATGCCATACTTTTTATTCCTATTTTTTTTATAGGGTATTTTTTAACAAATTTGGAAGTAGGCGTGTACAACATAAGTTTTAAAATAGCACTTATGGTGAGCTTTTCATTGGGTGCTTTTCAACTTATCTTTTCCCCCAACTATTTCAAACTTATTTGCACAGAAAAATAATCAATTAATTCAGCAACTGTACCAATCAATTACAAAGTGGATATTCACTGTAAGTTTGATTACTTTCTTTATAATCATCCTCTTTTCTAAACAACTGTTAAGCATATTTGGAGAAGAGTTTATTGCAGGGTCAACCATCCTGATTATAATGGTTTGTGGAGAAATATTCAATGCTGCTGGCGGTTTGGCAGGTATTATTTTGATTATGAGTGGAAGGCCAAAGGTGGCGTTGTTCAATTCAATAATTTCATTCATCCTAATTCTATCCTTATCCTATTTATTAATTCCGATATACGGGATTTTAGGCGCTGCCATATCTTACTCTATAACTATTGTATTAATTAATGTATTACGGATTACCGAACTATATTATTTTGAAAAAATACAACCATTCAAATTAAGTTATGTGAAGCCTATAATTGCCGGTGCGTTGGTATATCTATTGATGTTTTTTGTTATTCATCAGTTTAATGGAGCACTATATATGGAATTGATTGTTGGCTCAGTGTTTTATCTTGCATTGTTCTTTGGTATGATATGGGCACTTCGTCTTGATGGTGAAGATAAATACCTGATTGAAATATTTTTCGGTAAACTCAAGAAATCGAGAAAATAAATGTGCTTTTGAATTAAAAATCGACAACTCAAAATATGATATATTCAACTAAGAATACATCAGTAATTATAACAGCTGCAGGAGAAGGTTCCCGTTGGAATAGTGATATCAGTGAGCTTAAACAATTGGCAATTATTGATGGGAAGTCAGTTATTCAAAGAACAATTGACTTATTGCATAAATATGGGTATAAGCAGATTTATGTTGCTGCGAGGAGTGACGCTCTGGCCAGAGCAATTTACGATGCGAAAATAATTGAACCTCAAAAAACAAATAGTTTATCGGATACCATACTATCATGTTCTGATTATTTTTCAGATAAGACTATAATTTTGCTTGGAGATGTCTATTACAGTGAACAAGCTTTACAGATGGTTTTAGGGTTTGAAAAAAGTGTGCAATTTTTCGGACTTGACAGATCTTCAATCTCTGTTATTGAAGAGAACAGGACTCCTGAAATATTTGCTTTGAGTTTTAGGAAGGAAGATAAAACTCGAATAATAGATTTGCTGAAGGAGAACTCAGAATTTGCAGCCATTAGAAACCACAAATTTCGATTGAGTAGGATATGGCTGTGGATTCGAACCAAGAAATTGAAAAGGAATATTAAAATAGCTTACGGACCAATACCGCCTGATTATCTTAGAAAGAAAGGATTTAAACCCCTTTTAATATGGAAAGTAGGCAGAATTTGTTTTCATAAACCTAATTTCGAATGGATTTACGGAAAATTATGGGGGTTGTATACTATGACAGCGAGAATTGATCCGTTTTCTGGAACGAATGCTGCCTGGCCTGAAACTTCAAATAAATATTTTACTCAGATTAATGATATAACGGATGATATTGATGATGAGGCAGATTTTTTTAGGCTAAAAGAAAAAGTACAGTCGATAAATACCTAAGATGCTTTGGTGTTCATAAATCCTATTTCCTAATTCCATATAATACTCGATCTAAATGATCTTCTTTAATATCATTTGAAACTTCAACTATAGCACCTCCATTAATTTCTCTGTGTTTGGTGAATTCAAATACCGATAATCCGGCATTCTGAAGCAGTTCAATTAAATCATTAATGGTGTAGCCCATCATATTTGAATGCGTTTCAATAAAGATGTGAGAAACTTTCGCCAGTGAATCAGGCATTCCGGCAAGTATTTTCCCTTCGGCGCCATGCACATCCATTTTTATGATATCAGGATGGATGTTTTCTTTTTTGCAGAGCGAATCAAATGTCATTACTCGGACCGATCCATCTGATTCTTCATTAAAAATTCGCTCATCCTTTCCAATCATGGTTGCCATTCCAGGTTTGTCGGATAATGCTACTTGATATGACGTTACAATATGGTTTAGGTCATTTATTTTGACGTTATGTTGATGATGTGCGAAAAACAACGGATGCGGTTCAACTGAAAATACGGTGTTTGGTTTATCGATCCATTTTGCTGCTAGTATTGAAAAATAGCCATAGTGTGCACCCAAATCAATAAAATTAAATGAAGGGTTTTGTTTAATAAGTTCGTGGAACTTAGAAGTCAGTGCTGGTTCATAGGCTTTATAATTCAGGTAATTATAATAATACTGAAGGGATGGTGTTTGATCAACAAAACGGATATCGGCACCTAAAATACTTGCTTTAAAAGCAATGCTTTTAGTACCTCGTCGGTACCTTTTAAAAAGTGCAGGAATTCCAAGTTTGTTAGCAATTTGCCAGAAGATAGCGTGTATATGGCTGCCTTTATGTTTTGAAATATAGTTTTCAATTTTGAGAATAATGCGATTCATAAATTACTTTATTGCTATGAAACCTTCAAAACAAATATATTTCATTATAGACATGATATCAGTAAAACCGGCTCTTTTTAACAGGTCGATATTCCCCTGGGTTGAAAAAGGCTCTAATACCCCTTTAAGACTTTCACTTTTTGCTATAATTTCCTGTGGGCTGTAGTTGTTGCCCAGCTTATAACTGGTATACAATAAATTAGCGATGTCTTGAAACCGTGCATCCGGACCTCTTACTTTCTCAAAAAGTAATAAAGCCCCTCCCCAATTTAATGCCTCATACATCCTATCAAATAATTCCTGCCTTTTTTTAGGCGATACAAATTGGATGGTATAGTAGGAAACTATTAAATCTGTTTTTTCAAATTCGTATGCTGTAATATCACCTATCTCCAATTCAATCTCTTTAAATCCGTTGCATCTGTTTCTGGCCTGTTTAATCATACTTTCTTCGCGATCAATCCCTACCCATTTTACATCTTTGTGCTTATTATGAATAGCTAATTTTTCAATAAGTTCCCCGGTAGAAGTTCCCAATTCATATCCTACAGATCCATCTTGAATAAAAAAATCACTTAATTCACAAATTAATTCATGCCCTTTCTCATATAAGGGAACAGATCGTCTTACATGCTCATCAAAATGCATAGCCACGTTTTCATCAAATTTCCAGCCTGATTTTCTGGTTGTAATTGAGTCTCCAACTACCATTTCTTTCTTCTTGTTTTTCATAAACACAACATTTTTCTATAAAAGTATACAATTGGTTGTAAAAAGCTATACAATTAAAAAGCTTATGAATTTATTGATCACGTGCTTTTGGACAATATTTAGTTTTCACATCTCTCGTTAACAAGGTGTCGACTCCAAACTGTTGAAAGCAAGGTGATTACTTGACATTCATTCATTTTAGATGTATATTGTATCTTCCAATTATGCTTGTTAAACTAAAAACTCACTGCTATGAAAAAGCTATCAAAAGATTAAAGTATTGATTATCTAAATACCGGTAAAACAAAAAAGCCCTGCTTTTTCAAGCAAGGCTTTTAGTTTGTCGGGGTGGCAGGATTCGAACCTGCGACCTCCTGCTCCCAAAGCAGGCGCGCTAACCGGACTACGCTACACCCCGAATTTATTAAAGAACGTTTGTGCGGAGAGAGGGGGATTCGAACCCCCGGTACCCTTTAGAGGTACGGCAGTTTAGCAAACTACTGGTTTCAGCCACTCACCCACCTCTCCATGAGTTGATTTGCCAATTTCTTTTTTCAACATAAAGAAAGAACTTGCCCCGTTTTCTGTCAACTATTCCTGCCTCTTCTAAAACGGACTGCAAAAATAGATAATTGATGCTCATCTCCAAACTTTTTTGATGGAATTCCTGTTTTTTTTACCAGTTGTTGACAAATTTGCCCGAAAAGCCGTGTTAAAATTCTGTTAAAGGCTAGGAATTCAGTATGATATACGGAATATTGTTTTGTATCTTGTCAGCATATTGAAATTATAACCTGCTCCATCATGAAAAAAAGTCATTTATTTTATTTGATGATGATCATATTCCTGTTCAATTATAATGCATTTGCACATGTTGAACTAACCTATCCTGAAGGTGGTGAAACATTCTATAGTGGAGACACCATTACGATTACCTGGGTGGAGGTACAGGCACATGACGTGCAAAATTGGGAACTTTATTATTCATCAGATGGAGCTGAGACATGGCAGGTAATATCAAATAATATTGAAGCCAGTTTGAGAGCGTATGATTGGATTATTCCTGAAGAAGAAACAACAATAGGGCGCATTAGGGTGGTCCAAAATAATACTGAAATTGATTATGAAGATGTAAGTGTCAATATCAAAATAGTCAATATTACCAGCATAGAAGAAAAGCAAAATGAACTATCTGTTAATTCAATTACGGCGTATCCAAACCCATTTGTAAGTGCGGCAAAAATTAAATTTACGATCTATGAAAAGAAGCATGTTTCGTTGGATATACTACAATTAAATGGTAAAAAAGTAGCAACTTTAATCGACCAGTATTTAACTCCGGATACTTATGTAATTGAATGGAAACCAGAATATATTACATCTGAAACATATGTTGTTGTCATAAAGGTTGGACAACAGCAAAAAGCCATCAAACTCCAGCAATTATCTCATAAAGACAGCTTTAACTATTAACATTAATTATGAGGCCAATACGGTAACTGTTACAGAAAAACATTTACTTTTGCCGCGCTTCCTGAAAAACTAGTAAAGTTTTGGAGCGGAAGGACTTGTGAATTTTATCAAAGAAAACGCCTGAAGAATGATATCTGCGTGACGATTTAAACTAAATGATGCAACGAAAGCTTAACTACTTTCTTATACCGGTATTACTTATAATTGGCTACCTGATTTTGTACTTTAAATTGCCGAAATATTCAGGGCAGTTCATTTTTATGGTGCTGTTATTTCTTGCTGATTTATATCTGTGGTCATCTGTAAGTAAGCAAATATTCAGTTACCGAAAATGGTTGAAATCAACTTTCGTTTTTATATACTGGCTGCCGCTGATATTGGTCATTGGATTGATGCTTGCTTCTGTTTTTGTGCATGTCATCGACTGGAATGATCAGTTCCGGACTTTCTTACTTGGATTTATTCTGGTGTTTTACGCTGCCAAGATACTTCCGGTAGTTTTTCTGATCCTGTCAGACATCGTCAGGGTGATCGACAAGATATTTGCCCTCTTTAAAAAGGAAGAAAGAGAAAGGATTGCTGAAGAAGGAATATCGAGAAGCAAATTTTTACAGTACATGGGTTATATTTCAGGTGGACTTGTGTTGGGAACCATGTTCACGGGGATGTTCAAATGGGTATATGAATTCAAAGTATTTGAACACCAGATCAAATTGCCCAATCTTCCATCAGAATTTCAGGGTATGAAAATCGTTCAGATTTCAGATATGCATTTAGGAAGCTGGAATTTGATAAAACCTCTGGAAGAGGCTGTTGCACAAATCAATGAGATGGAAGCAGACTTGATTCTATTTACAGGCGATTTGGTAAATTTTTCCACAAAAGAAGCATATCGTTTTAAAGAAACATTGGCAAAACTGAAAGCTAAAAGGGGCGTTTACGCGACGCTAGGGAATCATGATTACGGTGATTACGTTACCTGGTCTGATGAAGAAGAAAAAGAAAAAAATCTACAAGATCTATTTGGTTTTTTTGAGAAGATAGGTTGGAAACTGCTTAGAAATGAAAATGAGATTTTTAAATCAGAAACTGGAAACCTCGCTTTAATAGGTGTTGAAAACTGGGGTGCCAGTCCGCGCTTTCCTAAATATGGCGATATTGACCTCGCTATGAAAGGTACAGAAAATGCAAATGTTCGTTTACTGATGACCCATGATCCGTCTCATTGGGATGAAATCATTGTTCCAAATAATTATCCGATTGACCTTTCTATGTCAGGACATACCCACGGTTTTCAGTTTGGAATAGAAACACCGGGTGTGAAATGGAGTCCTGCCAAGTGGTTATATAAACACTGGGCAGGATTGTACCAGGATGAAAACTCTGGGCGCTATTTGTATGTGAACAGGGGGCTTGGAGTTATTGGTTATCCCGGACGAATTGGTATTTTGCCCGAAATAACCAAATTTGAACTCGTTAGCTAATTCAGCTTATTTTGTAAAAACATTCTGAAGGAGGCCACTAACAGCTTCGCCACCTTTTTTATCTACATAATCAACCAAAATAGGGGTAAACATACCGACCATATCCTGGCTTAATCCCAGTTTGTCAAATGCAGCGGTTACGGCGGGCATTCCCACTAATGATTGAGTTGCTTTTCCTAGCATTCCGGTACTTGTTCCTCCCAATGCAGGTATGGCATCTAGGTAACTGTCCATGTCGGGCACAGCACTTGCAACCTGATCAAATTCTTCTTCAGAAAGGCTTTCTTTAGCATAATTAAATAAAGCGCCAGCTCCGCCTTTGGCTTGTTCATCTGTAATTTCAAGGTCTTTGGTTAAGGAATTGATCAGTTCATCCTCACCTGCGAAGCTAAAACCTGCGAATGTTAATACGAACAATAGCGTTAATAATGAGGTAATGGTTTTCATGATAATAATTTTAGTGAAACATGTATTGCTAAAGTAAATAAAATACGCATCTTTGAAATAATCTGATGGAGTATAAAAATTAAAATAAACTAATCTTGAAACAGATTGCTTTCTAATCATGAGTATCGAATTTGTCTTTGAAACATTTATAATTTATTTACGTCCATATGATTAAAATCATAAATTTTAGTATATTTGAATGGCCTTATAAGCTGCATAAACTCGCAATCATTATTAAATTAAAGAACAGAAAATTGATTCATTTTTTGAACCGTTCTGCAGGTTTTTATTTACGATTTCCTTTCGCCATCTTCTGGATATTATTTTTTTCTATTCCTGTTGGAGTTAAAGCGCAGGAAGAGCCTTTCAATACGCATAATTTGAACTCCCTGATAAAGCATACAGATAGCATGCTCGGTGCCGATGATGAATTGGTTAATGGTAAAATTTACATACAGGAAAACCTTTTAGCTGATGGCCATCCATTTTTTCTAACTCAAGATTGGCTGGAAGGAAATGTGGTTGTTAATGGTAAAAAACATAAGGGATTATTTCTGAAATACAACTTGTATACAGATGAATTAGTTATGAAGGCTGAGAGAAAAAGAGGTGAAGGCGCTTCAGTAATTTCGCTGAATAATGAGTTTGTTGAATCATTCAATTTAGAAAATAGGCATTTTGTTAATTCAATAAATTTTAAAGTGAAGGGAATACAAACAGATTTCGTTGAATTACTATATGAAGGGAGTTTTGTTTTTTATGTCAGTTATTCAAAATCGTTTAACAATGATTATAATACAAAAACGCCCTTTGGAAGCTATGGTAAAACTACAACATCCTATTTCCTAATGCGGGAGGAAACCCTAAACTATATTTCTTCTAAGAATGCATTATATAAACATTTTGAACCAGTTAAAAAGAAAATCAAAAAGTTTATGAAAAAGAACAAGATCAAATATGCCAAGGCAACATACGAGCAATTGCATTATTTGATTCAATATTGCGACGAATTAACTCAGTAGATATAATGAGACTGTTAAAAGGTTTTTTAGTGATCGTATTGATATTGTTTGCGCTAAAAGGAATTAGCCAACAACATAAAGTTATCCTGATAACCAAAGCATATGATGGCCTTTCGTGGGATGAGTTTGTAAAAAAGGCGGAAAGTGAGCACAACCTGAAGTTTTACTTTGAAGAAGACAGTATTCCGGATATAAGAGTTGATGTTTATCGTGACAGCGTTTCAATATTATCAATACTTAACAGGAATTTAAGATCCTACGAATTTCGCGTGGCGATGGATGCCAATAACCATATCTTCATCACGAAAAATTACGAGATCAATACCATGCTTACTGAAGGGTTTTTCGATGCTGTTCAACCGGAACCCGATGTTGATACAGCAGAAGTTAAGAAGATGGTTGAAACAGGATATTTAAAGACCAGAAAAGAATACATCACCAGCAAGGTAACAATTGGATCAAAGAAGAAAGGAGTTGGAAGTAAATATTTTACCGTTTCAGGTTATGTTACTCATGCTAAAGACGGAAGCCCGGTTGTTGGAGGAACCATTTATGTTAAAGAACTGGAAACCGGCACAGCAACGGATGATGAAGGATATTACCAAATTAAACTTCAGAAAGGAAATTATACCTTCGTTTATAATAGTATAGATAGTAAAGAACGTATTTACCAGGTTACAGGATATTCAGACGGGAAGCTGAATGTTGACCTGGATGATGACCTGGTAGAATTGGAAGAAGTAGAAATTTACTCTGAACGTGACGACAATGTGAGGGGAATACAGATGGGCTATATTAAAATGGACGCCAAAGAGATGAAAGAGATTCCCGTTATTTTAGGCGAACAAGACGTTCTGAAAGTTGCATTGCTCATGCCAGGTGTACAAACAGTTGGCGAGGGCTCTTCAGGCTTTAATGTAAGGGGAAGTCCGGCAGACCAGAATATGTTTTACCTGAGTGAGATACCCATTTATAATTCATCCCATTTCTTTGGCTTTTTCTCAGCTTTTAGTCCTGATATTGTTGATGAATTTACATTATATAAAAGCAATATTCCAGCGATATATGGCGGCAGGTTATCTTCCATATTTGATATTGCAGGAAAAAATGGCAATCAAAAGAAATTTGGAGCAAGAGGAGGCATTAGCCCAGTTACAGCCCGACTGATGGTTGAAGGACCGATAGTAAAAGATAAACTCTCCTACCTTGCAGGTGTTCGGGCAACCTATTCTGATTGGGTATTGCGGATGGTAAAAGACCCGAATGTTAAAAATAGCAAAGCAGCTTTTGGAGATGCATTTGTTAACCTTACATACAATTTAAATAAAAAGAACAGGATCAGTGTTGACGGATATTATAGCAGAGATAATGCTGACTTAACCAATCAAACTTTGTTTTCATATCAAAATATTGGGGGTGCCATTTCATGGTTTCATCTATTTAGTCAGAAGTTGAGCATGGAATTGTCTGCTAATATGAGCAATTATTCCTTCCAGGAGCAAAATGAGGAACTGGAAATTGCAGCTTACGATCAAACTTACGGTCTTACACATAATGAATTTGATCTGCGTTTTAATTACATGCCAAATGATAATCACATTATTACAGCAGGTGTCGGATCAGTGTTATATAATATTGACAATGGCGAGTTTTTACCATTGAATGATGCATCGCTGGTTGAACCAAAGTATTTGGGACAAGAAAAGGGATTGGAATCAAACATTTACATCAGTGATGAATGGAAACCTTTTCCAAATCTCATCATTTACGGAGGACTCAGGTTTAACTATTATTCTCAATTAGGTCCTGCCACAGTATTTCAATACCAGGATGGGATGCCCAGAAGTCCTGAGAACATTACGGACACAATATATTTTTCTAATAACCAGAATGTTAAATCGTACAGCGGGTTAGACTACCGATTCGCGGCAACTTACCTGATTAACCCTGATATGTCAGTTAAAGCAAGCTACAACAGGTTGCATCAATACATCTTTATGTTGTCGAATACAATTGCTTTGGCACCTACAGATAAGTGGAAACTGGCAGATTATTACATTGATCCTATGGTAGGCGACCAGGTATCACTGGGGTTTTATACGAATTTTGGCAAAAGGCGTATGTTGGAATTCTCGGTAGAAGGTTATTATAAGAAAGTAAATAATCTTGTTGAATATAAGGATGGAGCAAACCTTGTTGTTAATGAATACCCGCAACAGGATATTTTACAGGGAGACCTTAACTCGTATGGAATTGAGTTTATGCTGAAGAAAACTTTTGGCAGGTTGAATGGTTGGATTAATTATACCTACTCACGATCGTTGGTGCAGGTGATTGATGAAAAAACCAATGAGTATAATAACTTTGGAATTGAGTATCCCGCCAACTGGGACAAACCACACGCATTCAATATTGTAGCCAATTATAAAATTTCCAAGCGATTAAGTTTCTCTGCAGACGTGGTTTATTCAACCGGCCGCCCCATTACCTACCCAACTGCTATTTATTACCAGGATGGCCAGCAGATACTGCATTATTCACTTAGAAACGAATACCGCTTACCCGATTATTTCAGGGTAGATGCCTCCGTGATTCTTGAGGGTAATCTTAAAAAGAAAAAATTCTTGCATGGTTCCTGGATATTCTCGGTTTATAATCTGACTTCGAGAAAAAACGCATATTCTGTATATTTTACAACTGATGGAGGCCACATCCAGGGGTATAAGCTTTCCATCTTCGGGGTGCCCATTTTCTCACTGACTTACGATTTTAAACTTGGTAACTACAATGACTAGAAATATTTTAACAGGTGTTATCTTGCTGATTTTTCTTATTCAATCCTGCCGGGAGGAGTATTACCCGGAGATTGACAAATACGAAAATATCCTGGTAGTCGATGGAATGATAACAAATGAGCCGGGCCCATACGAAATAAGATTATCCCAATCTTCCCCAATTAACAGGCCTGAATTAATACCGTTTGGTGATGCACAGGTAATAGTGGTTGATAATTCTGGGCGATGAAGAAATTTTCTCGGAAGTTTCACCCGGTATTCACAGAAGTAAAGCAGAATGGAATTCAAGGAGTTGTTGGGCAGGGAATATAAAATTATTATTACGACCAAAGTGATCAATATTTCGAATCAGATTTTCAGGAATTAAAAAAACCAACCGGAATTAGTGATGTTTATGCTGAAATTGAAAGTTACAAACTCAGGGGATCCTTATTATCCATCATATGGATATCAATTTTATGTGAATTCAGAAGAATCGGTAGATGATAGCACCAATCTTATGTGGCAGTTAACAGGAACCTATAAATATGAGTCTGATTTTTATATACGATATTATTATGATTATGGACTGTATGAATTTCCTGATGCTGATTCGCTTTATACATGTTATAAAACTGAAGTAATTCAGGGTATCTATACATTTAGTACTGCCGGTTTGTCAGAATCCGCCGTTATAAGTTGCCTTTAAATTATGTAATCAACTGATACAAGAATGCTATCGATTCGATATAGTCTATTGGTTAAACAATATACGCTCATGGATGAAGCATTATACTTATTATAACAGTTTACAGGCCATCAGTTCGCAGCAGGGAGCATTATATGCACAGCAACCTTATCAGGTGCAAGGGCAATATTAAGAATATATTAAACCTGATGAACCGGTACTGGGTTATTTTCTGGTAGCAGGTGTTGATCAAGAAACGATTTTATGTTGACAGGCCCCCATCTGATCGAAGTTGAATTTTATTATGGCATTTGTGATTGATGATGCAGATTTTGAAGCATATGGATATATTCGCTGGACAGATCAGCAGAACATGGCCACTCTATGTTACTACAAGCACCTCTGGAAGAAGAGCGTTGCCACATCAGGATTGTATAGATTGCAGGAGGCACGGCGGTACTATTGAAAAACCTGAATTTTGGACAGATAATTAACTGGCACAAAGTTTTTATATATTTATAAATAGTCAATGCGTTCCTCAGCGAAAAGGACATTAAAACTTTTTTCAGGATTCATACTTGTGTTAAGTATAATTCATGGATGTATTGATGAATACTGGCCGGAGATTGATGATTACGAAGATATACCTGTAATTGATGGTAGTATCACCAACCAGCCCGGCCCGTATAAAATCAGCCTGTCATATTCCAGTTCAATAAGCCGTCCTGAACAAAAGCCTTTCATAGGGGCACAAGTGACTGTTAGAGACGATCTGGGATATGAAGAAATATTTACAGAGATCTATCCCGGTGTTTACCAAAGTGCCATCGATGGATTGCAGGGAACCGTGGGAAGAAAATACAAAATCATTATTCGTACACCTGACGAAAAAGAGTACCAGTCTTTATTTCAGGAGTTAAAGAATCCGGTTGAAATTGATGATGTATATGCAGAAATTGAAAGCAGGGAAACTACTGATGAATATCATACAGAGTATGGATACCAGTTTTATATTGATTCAAAGACAACCGATGAGGATTCAACTTACCTCATGTGGCGTGCCATAGGAACATACAAGTATCAATCTGATTTTTTAATCCGGTATGTGTATGACAGAAGAGTTATCTCAGTATTCCCGCAACCAGACTCTTTTTATACATGCTATAATAATGATATTAACACGGGTATATTTACGGCAGACCTTTCAAAATTATCAACACCAGAGGCTTTGCGAATACCACTGAATTATGTAAACACAGATACCCGAAAACTCTCCATTCGATATAGTCTGGATGTCAGGCAATATACAATGACCATTGCTGCTTATACTTATTACAAAAGTCTGAGCGATATAAATTCTCAACAAGATGCATTGTATACACAACAGCCTTACCAGGTAAAAGGAAATGTAAAAAATGTGTTGAATGAAGATGATGCATTGTTGGGATTCTTTTTGGTTGCCGGTGCAGATGAAAAACGGATCTATGTGGACCGGCCTCCTCCAAGCCAGGTGAAGTTTTACTATGGAATTTGTGAAATTGATGATGGCGATTTTGATGCCTATTCGTTCATCAGATTAACACCGAGTAATACATGGCCACTTTATGTTACAACGGATGCAGTTGGACATAGGGCATTGACCCATCAGGCATGTGTTGATTGCAGGAGAAAAGGCGGGACCATTGAAAAACCTGATTTTTGGGTGGATTAGAAAGGAAGAAAAAGGTAACTATGTGAATGCAGTTGGATAACGCAAATAAAAGTTTTTTATTGATAAGCATAGCTAATATAATTCTGTTATTATCAGGATGTGTGGACAAATACTGGCCAGAAACAGAGTTTAAATATGATAAAATGATTGTTGTAAATGGGTTGATATCAAATAAACCCGGGCCTTACACAGTATATTTGTCTACATCCTCTGCAATAAGCGACCCACAGATGATACCATTATCAGATCATTTCGTTATGATAGAAGATGATCAGGGTAACACAGAGATACTTTTTGAGGAGGGAAATGGAATCTACAAAACCTCTGTTGATGGAATGCAGGGGGTGATCGGGCGAAGTTATAAGCTGATCATTCAGACTCCAGATCATCGTGCTAAATATGAATCAGCATTCGAACTTTTAAAAGATCCGGTTGGAATAGATAGTGTTTATACTGAATTGGAATTTCATACGGATAGTGATTACGATTATAATTTAACCGGGTATCAGTTCTATGTAAATACAAAATTAGCAGAAAAAGATACCAATTATCTGTTGTGGCGAATGGATTATACGTATCAATATAACGCCAATTATTTAGCAAGATACATTTACGATAACTATCAGATGGAAACGATGCATCCGTCAGACTCATTAAATACATGCTGGAAATCAGGGATTCAGGAAGAATTTACAACGGCAAAAACTGAAATTCTGTCGGAACCAAAGCTTGCAGGAATTCCATTGTGTTATGTTACCACGGAGACCAAAGAATTATCCGTACGCTATTCATTGCTGGTAAAACAACATACCATCAGTTATGAAGCGTTTCGATTTTGGTCGCAAATAGAAGAGCTTAAAGAAGATACCTATTGGCTATATGAGAAGCAACCTTATCCCATTAAAGGTAATATGGAGTGTATATCCGATGAAGATGAAGTTATCTTAGGATATTTTATGGCGGCCGGGGTAGATGAAAAACGGGTATTTGTTAATCGTCCGTTAGGTGTTGACTGGCATTACAGAACTGAATGTGGATTTTATACCGGAGAGTATTTGACTTACAAGCTTCATTTGTTGCATGACTCATGGCCCGTTTATCTTACAAAATATTATAATGGGTTTACCTATATAACGGCATTGCCTGAACAACAGTACTGTGTTGACTGCCGTCAATCAGGAGGAGAATTAGTACCTCCGGATTTTTGGATTGAATAAAATAAACAAATCATATGAAAGTAAAAAAATTACTTATAATTATCCTGGTCATTGTTGCATTTGCAGAATCGCATGCTCAGATAGATCAAGAGTTTTGGAAAAGTGGAATGGAAAAAATCATCCTTCAAACGGATCGTGATGTATACATAACAGGCGAAGAAATCTGGTTCAGGGCTGATTACTATACTTATATCGAAAGTTTTGAAAACGATTTAAGTAAATCTTTATACATTGAATTGGTTACACCCTTGGGTGAATCAGTTGCCAGGCAAAAATATAATATTGTTGATGGCCTCGTTACTGGTAAATATCCGGTTCCCGAAGGACTGCTGACTGCCACATACTTAATGAGAGCGTATACACAATATCAAAGAAATTACCCAAAGGAACATATCACAACTAATTTAATTACGATTATAAACCCATCAGTACCATTGACTGGCTATGAAGATAAGGTAAAATGGAATGTTAAGGTAATAACGCAAGGAAAGGGGATTGTCAGCAATGAGATTTCAGGTGTGGCAATCCATGTTCATCCAAAAATGGTTAGTAAAGTAAGTAACCTGAAAGTTATTGATCAGTTTGACAATGAGATTGCTGAAGTGAAATTGCATGAAAATGGCTTAGGTTATGCTGAATTTTATGTAAAAGATTCAGTTGCATATAATGTTTCCGTAATAATGAAGAATGGAAATGTTATAAGTCAGGAAATTCCTAAAATGAATCGGCGGATATTCCTTGAAAAAGAAATGGTTGATAGCTCACTAAAACTAAAACTATCAGTGCCTGAAAATATCACAGAAAATGAATATTCGGTGCATATTTACGATGGTTTCCTCACGCATCTACTTGATCAGAAAATAGTAGCAAACGGTGAATGGCAGCACGTGGAACTGGATAAATCAGAACATGGTTTCAGCCTTCTTTATCTCGTATTTAAAGATTCAGAAAATGAAATATTACAAATTGATGCTTTATACCAATTGCCAGAAATACCTCAGCCAATTGGAGTAAAAACTTCGTCAAAAAATTACAATACCAGAACTGAAGTTGATGTAACTTTTACTTCTGCTGGCGATGATTTTGAAAGTTATAGTGTATCTGTTGTCAAAAAAGGAACATTTGAAAATGAAAGAACTTTGATCCCTGAATTTATTATTGAAAATCCCCAATTGCTAATTTCATTCGTGGATAATAGGGTCATCAACAATGATGATTTCGCTGATCAATTAAAAGCTGTTTTGCTCATTTACAAATCCAGGCTTTTATCAGATCCAAAACCGCTATTTGAAACTAACAATCAAGAGCCGGATAATTACGTGGCTCCGGAAACGAGGGGTATAACTATCCGTGGGGTAGTTAGAAATATACAATCAGTAAAACCTGAACCCAAATGTGATGTTTATACTGCCATTATTGGAGATGAACCACAATTGCATGTGTATACTACAAATGAGGATGGTGAATTTATTTTCACACTGAAACATATTACGGGAGTGCAAAATTTATTTCTATGTGTTGATAGTGAAAATGAAAATGATTTGGAAATCATGGTAAACAGCGATTTTGTCGACAGCTATAATTCATTCTATACTACTCCTATTTTACTGGATACTTCTATGCGAATGTTCATTGAGGATCTGTTTGTGAATGCGCAATTAAACGCCTATGTAAGTGCCCATGACTCCATTTCTATCTCTGAAAGAAAATATAAGCCCATTCGGTTTCCGGAATCGTCAACTTCAATTTTGGTGGATGATTATATTGCTTTGCCAACACTAAGGGATGTTATTAATGAAATTGTTCCATTCGTTAAAGTGCAGAAAAAGAAAGATGTATACTCACTGGAAGTATTCGATCCTGTTACCAGCCAGCTATATGGAGATCCTTTAATATTAATAGATAACCTGCCTGTTTTCAATGTGAATGAACTGTTGAAGATCAATCCTGAAATAGTTAAGAAAATTTCAGTGATTAACAGCAGTTATTTGTATGGAGAACATCTGTTCAGAGGAATTGTATTTTTTGAAACCAATACCAATAATTTTGCGGGTGTCGAACTTCCGGTATCTTCTACATTCCTCGAATTTCAGGCGTTAGAAGAAATTGAGAAATATAGAACCGATGACTACTCTGAATCCACTGAAAGGATGCCCGATTTCAGAAATGTTTTATACTGGAATCCTGATGTTTCATTATTGAATGGAATTGGTGAGGTATCTTTTACAACTTCTGATTACGAAGGAGTTTATGAAGTAGTAATCAGAGGCGTAAATGAAAGCGGTAAATTTGGATTGGGAACTGCCAATTTTACGGTAAAGGAATAATAATCAATGATAGTTGTCAGTATATTTTACAAAAAGCAATTAATTTTATTAAAAAAAAAGTACAAATGAGACATGTAAGAAAAATATTTGTATTCCTGTTTAGCATCAGTTTTCTATTTTTAAATAGCCAATCATTTGAACAAATGTGGTCGACTGAAAGGGTGCTTAAAACACCAGAGTCAGTTTTTTATAATCAGCAAAAAAATGAGATTTATGTCTCAAATATTAATGGTAATCCAACGGATAAAGATGGGAATGGTTTTCTGTCATTGCTTGATACAACAGGAAAAATTATTGAATTGCAGTGGATAAAGGGATTTGATGCCCCTAAAGGTATGGCTGTATTAAATGATACCCTGGTTGTAACTGATATCGATAAAGTTCATGTAATTAGCCTTAGTCAACAGAAAGTGATAAAGACTATAGATGTAGAAGGGGCGGGTTTTCTGAATGATGTAGTAATGTTGGAAGATGGTACAGTCTTTATATCAGATATGACTGAAGAAAACATAATTATGATTAAAGATGGAAAACCAGAGGTTTGGCTAACAAATGAGCAGCTTCTGAAGCCCAATGGATTGGCTTTAATGAAGAATTCGCTTGCAGTTGGGGTAAAAAACAATATTTTAAAAGTAGATATTGATTCCAAAGAAATTAAAGTGTTGATTACTGAAACAGGACCGGTTGATGGACTCATATATTTGGGAGGAAATAAATTTGTTATATCTGACTGGGCAGGCCGGATTACGATGGTGAGCCCTTCTGAAAAAATCCTATTGAGTAATTCTACTGAAAGCGAAATCCAGGCCGCTGATTTAGGGTATATACCAAATGAAAAATGGGTATTGATACCCACTTTTTTTGATAATAGGGTGGTTGCCACACAACTTCCCTAATCGATTTATTTCTGATTTTCCTGTTTAGGTGTGCAAGGATTTATATCTTTGATGTACTATTATCTATACTAATTCTAAATAAAATTAAGAAATATGAAAAAAATCTACACTTTTTTGGCCATATTAAGTGTGCCAGCAATCCTTTTATTTTATAGTTTTCATACCGGTAGTCCGGGAGGAAAAACAGGTTCGCCATTGGATAATGCAAACTGTACACAATGTCATACCGGAGCTACGAACCCGATTGATAACTGGATATCGTCTGATATTCCAGCTGAAGGATTTACACCCGGACAAACCTACGTAATTACCTTGACAGGAACGGATCCGATTGCTGTCAGAATGGGATTTGAATTAACCGCTGAAAGTGGAGATGCAAAAACAGGAACATTTGAACTTCTTGAACCGGAAAGAACGCAACTTAGGGCTTCCACTAACTCTGTAACACACACTGATCAGGGAATAGATCCCGTTGGCCATGAAAATACTTGGTCAGTTAATTGGACCGCTCCGGAGTCCAGTCCTGACGAAGTTACATTTTACGCTGCTGTGAATGCAGCCAACGGAAATGGAGACAATTCGGGAGATAAAATTTACCTGACTTCAAAAAGTTACACCCAGTTTTTTGTCGGCATAGCTGATAATTCATTAAACGAAAAGGTTAAGTTATACCCAAACCCAGCCACATCATTTGTAAATGTTGATTTGCCAGCTGATGCAGAATTAAGGCTTGTCAATATAACAGGCCAGGAATTGATGAGTCAAAAAAACACATCTGTTTCCGAAAGAATTGATTTGTCGAATCTTTCTAAAGGTATTTATTTTATTCAGATAATTCATAATTCTGAGCACGCGACCATAAAACTATTAAAGAATTAATTAAACTAAGAAAGCTAATATCCGCTTCATGAAAGACCATGGAGCGGATTTTTTTTAACTTTGAAAAAAAACGCGACCCAATGGACAACAATTGTCTTGAATGCGGAACCCGGTTGATGGGCAGGGTAGATAAGAAATTTTGCTCCGACCAATGCAGGAATACTTATAATAATCGGCTTAACAAAGACGAATCTTCCTATATGCGGAACGTAAACCGCATTTTACGTAAAAACCGTCGAATTTTAAAAGAATTGACCCCTGAGGGCAAATCCAAAGTCAGAAAACATACTCTCGTTTCGAAAGGTTTTAATTTTAAGTATTTTACAAATATTTACAAAACAAAAGAAGGAAAGGTATATTACTTTTGTTTTGAGCATGGATATCTTCCACTCGACAAAGATTTTTTCGCCCTTGTCGTGAATAAAGAAATATAAACTCTCATTTAAAAAATAAGCACTTCCTTTTTCATTAACGGGTAATGCCACAATAGTTCTTTTACAATTATCTCATTTATTTATATGGAAAATTAAATTGATAAAATATACAATGACCATATAAAAACAGCATGGCTTTTAATAGGTTTGAAATTAACCCAATAAGAAATTATTTTGTCATACTTTAGTATTTTTGCAACAATGGAAAATTTAGCCGCCAGATTACAACAGGATATTTTTAAATTGGTTTCAGAAGTAGGCATGGAAACCAATACTAAAGTATTTGTGATCGGTGGTTATGTGAGAGATTTGATCCTTATTAGGGATTCTAAAGATGTTGATTTCGTAGTACTGGGAAGTGGAATAGCATTTGCACGAAAAGTTGCTGCTAAAATGGGTTCAGGATCGAGCGCGAAATATTTTAAAAACTTTGGAACCGCAATGGTAAGAAAAGGGGAATGGGAATTGGAATTTGTTGGTGCCAGAAAAGAATCATATCGTAGGGATTCCAGAAAACCTATTGTTGAGAATGGTACATTGGAAGACGATCAGAAGCGAAGAGATTTTACCATCAACGCACTCTCCATCAGTTTACAGAAAAGAGATTACGGGAATCTGTTAGATCCTTTTAATGGACTAGAGGACCTGAAAAATGAAGTGATCAAAACCCCACTGGATCCTGATATTACCTTTTCAGATGATCCGCTTCGAATGATGAGGGCCATACGCTTCTCAACTCAGCTGGACTTTACCATTGAGAAAAATACGTACGAAGCCATTGTAAGGAATAAAAACCGGATAACGATCGTATCGAAGGAACGTGTGCTTGATGAGTTGAATCTGGTGGTTATGTCAAAAAAACCATCCATAGGTTTTAAATTATTGGAAGAAACAGGCCTGTTAAAGATCATCTTTCCGCAATTTGTTGATTTGAAAGGTGTTGAGGTGATTAATAAAAACGCACACAAGGATAATTTTTACCATACTTTGCAAGTGCTCGATAACCTGGCAGCAATATCTGATAACCTATGGCTCAGGTGGAGTGCATTGTTACACGACATCGCCAAACCGGTTACAAAAAGATATGACCCGCTGGTAGGTTGGACTTTTCATGGGCATGAATTCATTGGTGCAAAAATGGTACCTCGCATTTTCAAGTTTCTGAAATTACCCATGAATGACAGAATGAAATATGTACAAAAGATGGTGATGCTGCATTTAAGGCCCATAGTGCTTTCTGAAGATCATATTACTGATTCAGCTGTCAGAAGGTTGCTATTTGAGGCTGGTAACGACATTGACGACCTGATGCAGTTATGCGAAGCGGATATTACATCGAAGAATGATGCCCGTGTAAAAAAATACCTGAGAAACTTTGAACTGGTTCGAGAGAAACTGAAGGAGGTTGAAGAAAAGGACCGGCTCCGGAACTGGCAGCCACCTGTGAGTGGTGAGATTATCATGGAAACGTTTAACCTGAAACCTTCAAAGGTTGTAGGTGATCTGAAAACTGCTATCAGGGAGGCCATTCTGGATGGAGACATTCAGAATAATTATGATGAAGCCTATAAATACCTGATCGAAATGGCCACGAAAAAAGGCATGACAGTAAAGAAGTATATTGAAAATTCAGAATTATAACGATTTGGTTCCTAAAAAAAAAACACTGATCGTATTGGTTGGCCCTACTGCCTCAGGAAAAACGGGGTTGGCTATCGAACTGGCACAAAAACTGAATACGGAGATCATTTCTGCTGATTCGCGGCAATTTTATATAGAAATTCCCATCGGAACTGCAGCGCCTGCGAAAGAGCAACTGGAGCTAGTACCACATCATTTTGTTGGAAATTTATCCATCACTGATAATTATAATGTTTCACAGTTTGAAAGTGATGTATTGCAATTGTTGGAGAAAAAATGGGAAAGTTATGATCAAATGATCATGGTGGGTGGCTCAGGCCTCTATGTTAATGCTGTTTGCAAAGGGATTGATGAATTACCTGATCCCGATGAAGCTTTGCGCAAAGAACTCAATGTTATGTATAAAACGTATGGCATCAAGGCGCTCAGAGATAAACTAAAAGCATTAGACCCTGATTATTATAAAGTAGTTGATATCAATAATCCCAAGCGGCTTCTAAGAGCTGTTGAAGTGTGCATGCAAACTGGCAATACTTACACATCTCTGCGAAAAAATAAACCAAAAACCCGGTCATTCAGAATTGTAAAAATTGGACTGGAAATGGACCGGAAACTTCTTAATGAAAGAATACACCTGAGAACCGATGAGATGATTAATAAGGGCTGGCTGGAAGAAGCCATGTCTGTTCATCCTGAAAGTCATTTGAATGCTTTGAATACGGTTGGTTATAAGGAGTTGTTTGCTTACCTTGAAGGGGAAATGTCATTGAACGAAGCGATATCAAAGATCAAAACCAATACAAGGCGCTTTTCCAAAAGGCAAATGACATGGTTTAAAAAGGATCCGGAAATACAGTGGTTTAACCCTGAAAATAAAGATCAAATAATCAAGTATTTAGGTGGTATTCTATAAGGCCTTCCATTGGGTTTCTCATTACTTTTCCGAAAGTAATATTATTGGCATCAAGCACTTCCTCCAGTAAATCCTGGAAATGAAAAGCTACTGAACCGATAAATGATACCGGTGAGGTTTGGCAGGTAGAATATTTTGAAACCTGTTTGTCAACGAAATCTGTAAAATTCTGTTTGACTATATCTCGACACCAGGGATGGTCAATATGTTTTTTTGCAAACTCACTTAAACTCGAAAAAAAGAGATTAGGATTGGTCTCCTTATAAATTCTTTCAAGTGTAGCTGAAAAACTAAGTTTATATTCCCGGTAAAATAACCTGGAGATTTCAGGATTTGCTTCATCCGATAAAATGGCAGTCAGGAGAATTTTACCCAGATAAGTACCACTGCCTTCATCGCCCAACATATACCCTAAAGAAGGCACACTTTCAATAATACGTTCCCCATCCCAAAGACATGAATTGGAACCTGTTCCCAGAATACATGCGATACCTCTTTTATGACCAAAAAGCGCAATTGCAGCACCAAACAAATCATGCTCCACCTGGATATCTGCCGAGGGGAAAAATCTCATCAGCGTTGTTTCAACCAATTCGCAATTTGAGTCTGAAGAACATCCCGAACCATAATAAAAAATCTGCCGGATACCTTTACCTTTTACTTTAAAGTACAATTCATTGCGAAGCAGGTCATAAAAATCGCTCTTGTTATAATAATAAGGATTAAACCCCTTGCATGAAAATTCCTCAAAATTACCCTCGTTATCAAGTAAAATAAAATTGGTATTAGTAGATCCGCTGTCGATTAACAGTGTCATGAGTTCTTATATTGAACACAAAGTTATGAATTAATATGGTGACTTGTCGATTGTTAGACTTTTTCCAAAACCACTGCTATTCCCTGGCCAACACCAATACACATTGTACAAAGTGCTTTTTTTGCAGTTGACTGTTGCAATTGGTAATAAGCTGAAGTTACAATCCTGGCACCGCTCATGCCCAAAGGATGACCAAGTGCAATTGCCCCTCCAAGTGGATTAACTCTTGGATCGTCAACATCCAGCCCGAGTTCGAGCATACAACCAAGCGACTGTGCAGCAAAGGCTTCATTCAGTTCGATAATATCAATTTTGTCCAGCTTTAAGCCTAAACGGCTTAGAAGTTTATTTGTCGCCGGAACCGGCCCCATTCCCATGATGCGGGGAGGAACACCGGCAGCCTGCATACCAAGGATTTTCGCCTTTGGCGTTAAATTATATTTTTTAACCGCTTCTTCAGAGGCAATAATCAATGCTGCTGCCCCATCATTTACACCCGAAGCATTACCAGCTGTGATGGTGCCGTTTGCATGTGTGATGGGCTTTAATGAGGCGAGTTTTTCCAGTGAGCTCAACCTGGGATGTTCATCGGTATCAATAACTGTAATGGCACCTTTTCTCCCATGTATTTCAACAGGGGTGATTTCCTTGGCGAGGCTACCATTCTTTTGTGCCTCAGCAGCTTTCTCCTGGCTGTGTTGGGCAAAACTATCCTGCGCTTCACGACTGATATTGAAATCTGTTGCAATATTTTCGGCAGTTTCAATCATCGATTCGGTGCCATATTGCGCATTTAGTTTTTTATTGATAAAACGCCAGCCAATAGTCGTATCATATACTTCTGCAGCCCTTGAGAATGCCTCAGTAGCTTTCCCCATTACAAAAGGAGCCCTCGACATACTTTCGACGCCACCGGCAATTATCAGGTTTGCTTCACCGGCTTTGATGGCCCTTGCTGCCGTGCCAATGGCATCCATACCCGAACCGCACAAACGGTTTACAGTTGCTCCCGGAATTGTATCGGAATAACCAGCAAGTAAAAGTGCCATTCGGGCCACATTTCGGTTATCTTCACCTGCCTGGTTGGCGCATCCCATTATCACGTCGTCGACATCCAGCCAGTCGATTCCCGGGTTTCGTTCTATTAATACGCGTAAAGGAATTGCTGCTAAATCGTCAGCTCTTACCGAAGAAAGGGCTCCTGCATATTTTCCGACCGGTGTGCGGATGGCATCACAAATATATACGGTTTTCATATTTCTGTTTTTGTTTGAAATGTAATTTCTATTTCAACTATGTTGAGATTCTTAACCCGTTATGTTCATTATTTTGCAAAACTTTCGATTCTGGCTTTGTACTTTTTAAAACCATTAAACAAAGCATCTGTCAACTTGTCCACCTCACGCTGGGTAATGGTGGTAGCAAACATGCAGGCAAAGGTGTTAATCATCATAATGTTTTCTTTGAGGAACATGTAATCCAGAAAATCAACTATGAGTTTTCTTTCTTCTTTATCCTGATAAGTTTCACGGTAGTTTGTGGGGGCTTTATGTCTGAGGTGGAGCCTAAACATTGACCCGGCACCTGTAATTTTAACAGGAACATCAGCTTCCTTTATAGCCTCTTTGATTTGCTTTTTGGCAATAGCTGTCATATGATTAATTTCCTTTACAGCCTGGCTGTCGAAAAGTTCCATCGCAGTTTTTCCAGCCACCATAGTTATTGGGTTGGCAGAGAAGGTACCTGAATGCGGTTGCTTTAATATTCTGCGGGTAGGGTCAAACACACTCATTATATCATCGTTACCGGCAATGGCCCCAACCGGGAAGCCTCCTCCAATAATTTTTCCCAAAGCAGTTAGATCAGGGCGGATGGGATATTTTGACTGTGCGCCATTATAGCTTACACGATACGTAACTACCTCATCAAATACCAACAGAACTTTGTTTTTTCTCGTCCATTTATGAATAGCCATTAAAAAGCTTTCTTCAACAGGGAACATTCCAATACGGTGCGATATAGGGTCAATCAATACGCAGGCCAAATCTTCCTTATTTTCTTCAAGCAGTTTTAAAGTTCGTTCAGTGTCGTTGTAAGGAAATACGATTACATCCTTCTTAACGCAATCCGGAGTGCCGTAGGCAACAGGTACTGAATTGGGACTGTCAATATCTCCCCAGTTAGCAGGGCTGGCGATCTGGCTGATCTCTGCAAAATCATAGGTTCCATGATATGCTCCTTCAGCTTTGGCAATTTTTGCACGGCCTGTATAAGCTCGGGCAGCTTTAATCATCGACATCACAGCCTCTGTACCGGAGTTAACAAAGCGAATTTTTTCGAAATTATAATTCCTTTTAACCAATAATTCCCCAAACTCAATTTCAATTTTCGTACCCAGGGTGTATGCGGTACCTTTTCGCATTTGGTCTATCACTGCCTCTACTATGGCTGGGTGTGAGTGACCGTGTATCAGAGACGCCATATTATTGGCAAAATCTACACGTTCAGTTCCGTCAATGTCAGTTACATAACTTCCAAGAGCCGTTGCTGTGTAAAAAGGGTGTGGTCTTCGGAAAATGGTATTCCGACTCACACCACCAGTCAATACCTCTTTGGCTCTTTTATAAAGGTTCTGACTATTTGTTCTGTTTACGTTATAATTGCTCATATGCGCACTATTGTGTTTGTTTACTTGCCGTAATGATAAATCGTAGCTTCAGTTCTTTCCTGTAAATAATCGAAAGTAATTCCGGGTGCCATTTCTTTCACAATCAATTTACCATCAACTACATCGATAATTGCCAGATTGGTATAAATCCTGCTCACGACTTTCTTGCCTGTAAGGGGATAGGAACATTGTTTAACAATTTTTGGCTCGCCGCTTTTGGTATTGTGCTGCGTAATCACAAAAATAGTTTTAACGCCAGCTACCAAATCCATCGCTCCACCCACAGCAGGAATGGCATCAGCATCGCCGGTAGACCAGTTGGCAAGGTCGCCTTCTTCAGAAACCTGGTAGGCACCTAGGACACAAATATCTATATGACCCCCACGAATCATGGCAAAACTGTCGGCATGATGAAAATAAGCGGCGCCGGGAATTGCTGTTACATATTTTTTTCCAGCATTTACCAGTTCAAAATCTTCAGATCCAGCTTCGGCTATTTTGCCCATGCCAAGCAATCCATTTTCGGTATGATAAATTACTTCTCTTCCTTCAGGAATAAAACCCGCAACCATTTCCGGAATTCCAATTCCAAGGTTAACATAGGCGCCATCATGTATGTCCATTGCTACTTTCTGAGCCATATCCTGAATGCTCCATCCAATTTTATCTTTTAATTCCATGGGTACCTCCTTTTTTCGGCTACCAATACTGATTCATCGGCAGGATTTGAAATTTCAACAACTCTTTTTACAAAAATTCCTGGTGTGACAACACACTCAGGGTCTATTTGTCCAACATCAAGAATTTTTCTTGCCTGAACAATGGAAGTTTTGGCGGCCATGCACATTACAGGTCCAAAATTTCTTGCTGTTTTGTTATAGATCAGGTTGCCATACTTATCGGCAGCATGGCATTTAACCAATGAGAAATCTGCTTTAATTGCATGTTCCAGCACGTAGGTTATACCATCAAAAACCTTTGTTTCCTTGCCTTCAGCTAGGGGTGTATTTACTGTTGCTGGTGTGTAAAATGCAGGAATGCCTGCTCCGGCAGCCCTGATCCTTTCAGCCAGGGTCCCCTGAGGTACCAGTTCCAGTTCAATTTCGCCATTACGATACATCTCGGGAAAAACAACTGATATAACAGTCCGGGGAAAAGAGCAGATGATTTTTTTAACCTGCTTGTTTTCAATGAGGGCAGCCAGGCCAACATTACCGCTTCCCGCGTTGTTGCTAACCACTGTTAAGTTTTTGGCACCCTTATCTATCAAAGCATGGATCAGTTCGATTGGGCTTCCGGCTTCGCCGAAACCGCTGATCATTACCGTTGCCCCATCAAAAATATCGGCAACTGCATCTTTGGGTGATTTGACTATTTTGTTTATCATTATGCCTCAGATTTTTTGATTTCTTTGATAAAAGCATCTTCTAGCTTTTGCTCAATTTCAGCAAGTTCGTTTTCGTAAAAATGTTTATTTCCTTCGATTGGCTTCAACTTTTCTATTGTGTTTTCTTTTTCATCATACTTGCCAAAGAAAACCTTGTCCATCCATTTCATATTTCTGGCTTCATTAAATTTGAGTGCAAAAACTGTCTCTCCATTGATTTCTGCCGTTCCAATGAGTGATGTTTTTCCACCGGAAGAGGTCATGGTTATGTAACGCGACGGACGATTGATGGATGCCAGTGACCTGTATACCTTGCTGAATATTTTATTGATATCAGCCAAAGGCGCGGTAAAATAGTGGTGTTCGCCGGTGGGTCTTGCACAATACATCGAATGGAATCCAACACCTACCATGGCTAAAATATTTCCCAGGTCAATCCAGTTTTGAGCAGAACGGTCTATGTCAACCTTGCCGTTAGGATCTTCAAATAAACTGATGTGGTTCATGATCGGGCTTTGGCTCTTCAATGCGATGCCATGATTTTTTAAACGACGAATTGCTGCCACAGTGCTCGGGTTGAGCAACTCTCGCGGTGTTGAAAAATGAGAAATCCATAACACCTGAATTCCACTGTCAACAGCCTTTTGCAACATTTCCATCATATTTTTATATCTTGGAGTTAAAAGGTATTCCGGATGAAAGGTTAAAACCCTTGAGCCAAAACGGATGGTTTTAATGTGAATTAAGTCAGGATCTTCTATAATTGGCAACACATATTGCTCCATTCTTTCTGGTGTGATATATCCGGCATCTCCACCGGTTATCAGTAGGTCACTCACTTCTTTGTGTTTTTTAAGGTATTCATGTACCTGGCTAATATCTTCCTGAACGAACATATCTTCATCACCTCTCACCTGTGCGTGTCGGAAACAATAAGTGCAAAAGGCAAAGCAATTTTGAGTGCTTTTATCAAATACCAATTCAACTGGCGGGTATTTGTGCTGGACACCTTGTAAAATTTCCATCTGGCCCTCGCTATTCACAAAAAATGGTTTATTCAATTTTTGCTTCCCATCATGTGGATTGGTTTTTTTCTGGTATTCTTCAACAATAATCTTTCTTTCTTCATCCGATGTTGCAGCTATATATATCTGCACATCTTTCTTATTGATCATATTCGGTTGAGGGAAAACCAATTGAAAAATGGAGTCTTTTTCATATTTTTCCCAATCGATCATGTTGAGAGCATGTTTTGTAGCTAAAAAACGATACACTTCAATGAAAAACTCTCGCTCTTTAATATACCCGATGTCAATCTTGTTTTTTTCTAACACGTCAATAATTTCACGGAATCCTTCAAGGCCTGAGTAATATGTCTTACCAGTAAACAGGATTTTATCATTCCTGAAAAAACCTGAATGTTTCGGATAACATTTGTGCAATCGGTTTACCAAACCAAAGGGTAAAAGATTTTCTTTTTCAATAGACTCTTTTACTTCATCAGGATATTGGTAGTGTTCAATCATTTGATCCAAAGATGGCGGCTGTTTAGCAGTCATCGAATCTGTGGCTAAATCTTCTGCTTTCATTTGTAGAATTTATTATATTTTCATTTGATTAACAACCCATAAAAGTTCAGCTTTGTCATCTCCAATATTTGTGAATAAATAATACTGTGATGAGTTAAAGTAAAAGCTGTCCCCTTCTTTCAATTCATATTCTGTTGTATTCAAAATAGCTTTAAAACGTCCTTTTAACACGTAGCAGAATTCCTGCCTTGGATTGGCTGTTGTCATAATATCCGATGAGTCGGAATTCTTGCTGAATTTTAGGATAAATGGATCCATTTGTTTGGTCGGATCGTGTTGCGATAATAAGTACAGACGGGTTCCGTTTTTATTTTTCTTAACAAACTTCCGATCTTTAGCTTTTAAGAATGGATTTGCAACGAAAGTTGCGTTTTCTCCGATTAAATCGCCAACCGTAGTTTGCAGGGCATCTGCAATTTTTTTTAAAGTTAAGATTGATGGAAATGCTTTAGCCCGTTCTATTTGCGAAACCAGGCTAGGTGTAACGCCAATTAAGGCAGCCAAATCATTGACCTGAATTCCAAGGTTTTCCCTTGTAGCCCTGATTCGTTCCCCCATTCTATGCATATTCTAAATACTTTAGATAAGCATTAATTAAATAATACTTCACAAAGTAAATACTATTTAATCTGATAATGCCTATCTAATATGATGTTTTTAGCGGCACGCCCCATATTTATAATAAATCTAAATAGCTGATTAGAGGTAATTTATAGAAGTATAAAACAGGGAATCTACTCTGTGCAATATGAGAGCGGGCAGGACCTATAGTATTAAAATTGATGAACTATTATTATTTAACCAGTACTTAACACGAGAAATCGTTCACATATAAATAATGATAATTTTAAATTAAATTTACAATTTCATCAAATGAATTTATGAAAACAATAGGAATGATCGGAGGGACCGGATGGGTTTCTACGGTGGAATATTACCGGCTGATCAATGAGATAACCAACGAAAGACAAGGGGGATTGGACTTCGCCAGATGTATTTTATACTCACTGAATTATGGCGATATAGATAGATTTAACAAGCAGGGAGATCTGGATGGTGTATTGACGATGGTGATTGATGCAGCGAAAAGCCTGGAAAAAGCGGGTGTGGACGGACTGGCTCTTATGCGCCAATACCCTGCATTTTACAGTAGATGAACTTATACAAAGTCAGTTGATTTGCCGATTGTGCATATTGCTGATGCTACAGGAGCGGTCATCAAAAGCCGCGGCATGAAAAAAGTAGGATTATTAGGGACTAAAAAAACTATGGAATCTGACTTTTACAAAACCAAACTTACAAAAGAAGGGAATTGACTGCCTGGTGCCGGAATTGAATGACAGGAATTATATAAATGACATCATCAATACCGAATTATTAAAAAGTACTTTTAAAGTCAAAACCGGGAATCGTTTTCTGGAGATCATACAAAAGTTTGGTGAGTGAAGGTGCTGAAGGAATCATTTTGGGATGTACAGAAATTCCGTTATTGGTAAAACAAAAAGATACTTCAATCCACTTGTTTGATACCCTGCACATACACGCGGAAGCCATTGTGGATTTTATGTTGGAGGATTAATTTATGATGAAGATTAGAAAAGCCAATCTTACAGATAATGTTCGCATCACGGAAATTCTGAACCAGGCCATTGAAGCCGGTAATGCCACCGCCATTCTCGAAACTTTTAAACCCGAAGACCGACTCGAATGGTTGCAGGAGCACCTGGGTGAAAAATATGTGGTATATGTAGCCGAGATGGATTACCATGTAGTAGGCTGGTTGAGTTTGAGTCCGTACCGGAAAGGCAGGCAGGCGTTTACGCACCTGGCCGAAATTACCTATTATATTGATTATGCATTCCACCGGAAAGGTATTGCCAGGGCTTTATATGAAAAAGCTACTTGAACATTGCAAGCAACATAAAGTGTAAAAATTTAGTTGCTTTCTGTATGCCGATAATAAGGCAAGTATTGAAATGTTAAAGAAGTTAGGGTTTTTGCAATGGGGATTATTTCCTAATACTATTTGCATCCATGGCAAGGAGATGGATCACGTGATCTATGGCTTAAGATTACAAAATAACCACCAAGCCTAATGTAACATTGATGAAACTTGTAGTCCGGTAATCGTAACGTTCACTACTTCCGGTATTAAATCCGTAGATCAATTCTCGGTAATAATATTCACTGTCAACCTTCAACCCGATACAAGGCGATACATTATATTGGAAACCTATGCCTGGTATGACTATAAAACCGTAATCCTGCGCTGAAGTTTTTACTTCGTACCTGGGGCCAACAATAAAGTATTCAGGTTCAAAAACCTGGTAGGGTGTTTTTCCGAAGATCATTCCTGCCAGCAATTTTCCATGAAATGATAAGTCTTTCCATACTTTCCATGAAGTATATGGGCCAATACCAAATGTGATCATCTGGTAGGCTTCTGACCTTGTTGTAACATCCTGTAAGAAGGGATCATTCTGTACCCGTTCATAACCCAATGCCCACACATCAACTGGATGGAGGTTGTAGCCTGCCTGGGCTCCAATACCAAGGTAAGGAAGGAAATACCAGGCACCTTCGAGATTTAAATTAATTCCTGTTGTGGTAAAACAGCTTTCATCATAATTAGTGCCTCCATATATTCCCACAGGAATAGAAGTTCCTGCTCCAACAGAGAAAAATGAGTTTTTTTCCTGTGAAATGACAGTTGTTGAAATGAAAAATAAAGTAAGAATTGAAAATATAAATGATTTGAAATTCATGGATCGAATTTATATAAAGCCGCAAATTTAATGTATTACAAATAAATCTGATGAACAATCGTAAATTTCACTGTTAAAAATTACTTTTGATAAACAAAATCAATAAATGATATACACCCTGGGAGAATCGTTGATGGACATTATTACAAGCATTGATGGCAATACTATTGCGAAGCCGGGTGGCTCTCTTTTGAATGTATCCGTTTCGCTGAGCAGGGCAGGGAAGGATGTGTCATTGATTTCAGAAATAGGAGATGATGAAACAGGAAGTCAGCTGATTAGATTCCTTCATGAAAATGGTGTCAATACAGATTTTATAACAATCTATAAGAATAATCAAACTTCAAAAGCATTGGCCCTGTTAGATGAAAACTCCAAACCCAGCTATACTTTTCAAAAAGCATACCCGGTAATCAGGTCACTTGCCAATCCACCAGATGTTTACTCAAAATGATATCCTGGTACTGGGTTCCATGTATTCGCGTGATCCGGAAATTGAAAATGATCTCAATTACTTACTTAACAAGCAGCGAAAAGGGGAGGAGCATTGATTGTTTACGACCCGAATGTCAGGCATAACCACCAATTAAAAAATGAAGGAAGCAGAGAAATGCTTATAAAGAATCTGGCGTTTGCTGATATCATCAAAGGATCAGATGAAGATTTCTCGAATATATTTGAGGAAACTGAAATAGAAAAAATGAAAGCGGAGCTTTTTAAGATTAATAAGGATGCTTTGATAGTCATCACACAAGGTAAAAATGGAAGTACCGCATTCTTTAAGAATAATAAAAAATCGTTGATAGCTAAAAAGATAAAGGTGATCAGTACAATTGGTGCAGGTGACGCCTATACAGCGGGATTGGTTAACTCAATTATTGATCAGGGATTAACAAATGATTTTAGAAATTTAACTGAAGATAACTTGAGCAAATTGATGGGTGAAGGCTCCCGGTTTTCTTCTTTGGTTTGTCAGACGATGGATAATTATATCCCACTGAAAAAATAATTACTACTTTTTCTTTTGCATTTTCCGGTGATTCCAGGGCTGAAAATCTTTGGTCTCCTCCAGGTATTGTTCCATATATGGTAAAGATGTTTTAAAACCATCAAGTCCTAGCGAATCATAAACGTGCTTGATGCCTTCAATTTTATGATCAACAAATTCGTGGTAATCAATTTCAACCAGGTTCCCCTTGGGAATAAGTAATTTGTCGTTGTTGTATTTTTTCTTGTAAATAGCGTAAAGTTCCTTAACCTGATTGTCCAGTATTTCCAGGTCAAAATCCTGAAGTGCTGTGCCTTTTAACACTTCAACCATAAATCGTTTGAATGAAAAGATCACTTCGTCTTCTTTTCGTGCTATATTAATAAACTTCGCATCCGGAAACATTTTTAAAAGTTGAGGAATCCTGAATGCATTGGGTGGATTTTTAGAAACAAACTGTTGCCCCCTGGTATTGATGATGGCTGTTTTAATAAGCTTTAAATAAGCGTCCTCCCATTTTTTTAGTTCTTTTTCATCCAGGTTTTCTAACAGTAATCCTTTATTAAGGTATTTCTCAAAACTATTGGGGAAATACATGAAATTGTAATAGCTGATTTCCTGCATATTTCCCAATGATAATTCTTCTTCCTGCGGATTTTCCCATTCCAGCTTTACTTTATCAGCAGGACGGTACTCGGGTATAAACGGCGCACCCACATATTTTAACCACCACTGGTTAGATAATGTGTGGTTCGGAAAAACAGTCTGGAAGGTAGAGACGAAAGCAAAATCCGGGTTCTGGCACAATAGGTTATGCAATAGGGTTGTTCCACTTCGCCAGAAACCCACTACAAATACAGGTGGTTTTGAAATTTCAGTTTGTCTGATCAGCCGGGCTTTTGTTTTGTTTTCAATTTTACTGAATAAAGTTAGAATCGTGCTTATGGATAAAGTAATACCGTGCTTCAATTTGTATGCTGGATCAATTTGCATACCCCTGGTAATACTTTTCATATTACTCCTGTCGCTTCCAATAAGAACAGTTACAGGCAAATTAAATTCTTTGTTTCTAGGCATTCAGTTAAATTCAGCTAATTATTTTTTGATCATTTTCTTCGTTTCAAGCCTGTGACCGTCAACTTCAATTGAATAGAAGTAAACCCCTTCAATCAAATGATTTCCATGCATATCAGAACTATTTAAAACGTAACTATAAGATCCTGCTTGTTTAATTCCTTCATCCATCATCATAATAATTTGTCCCATTGAATTGTAAACGAATATCTTAACTGAGGATTCAGATGCTATATGATAGCTAATTAGGGTTTGATCACTAAAAGGATTTGGATAATTGCCTCCTAAAGAGGATTTACCACTATTTTCAATCGACGATGCCGAAAGTGTAGGGTCATGAATAGCAAGCGCTTTTATACACAGGTTGCCGGTTTGCTCAAAACCCGAATCATCGATATATTCATAGAAGTCCTTCCATGCTCCTTCTTCATTGTAATAACTCTCACCTGCATTTGCAGCAGAAGGAACAATCACGCGGCTGTCACCTCCCAGCAATACAGGTACATCTGATGTTCTGTCGTAAGGAAATCCTCCAGCTGATAAGCTTAAATAAACATAAAAATCATCTCCGTCAAAAATGTTTACTTCATCATTTAAATCGATAGTATGCAATCCGGAGAATTCAAGGTTTCCAGTAACTTCATCTAGTTGGTTATCGAGTGTAGATCCATTAAAATCATCATAGATCCTTATTGTGAATTCCACATCATTTTCTGCAGTAAAGAAACTAACCGCAGTTATCGCTTCATGTTCAGTTGCAGTGAAGGCATTGAACGCTTCTGTTACACCTAGCAAAGTGTCGCGCCATCCATGATAATCGTGATAATAGGCAGTATCCCAAACGGATTTAACAACATTGTAAAATGAGATAGCCCCCATTTCTGGATTCTGGCAAGCCTGTTTATCATAATACGATATCCAAAAATATCCATTATATCCCCATCCAGACCCCCAGCTATTCTTAACAATCCAGGCCCCGGGTTCTGGCGCTTGTGTAACATGTTCATCATCCCATCCTATAATTGCAACTGAGTGATTTGGTTCCATATTATTTGAAGGTGGTTGATAATGGTTGTAATTATTGTCAATAAAACTATTGCTATATGCCATACATATTGCCATAACGCCATGCTGCATAACTTTAGACTTAATTAAATCAATATTCTCAAGGTTAGGACCTGCGGTATACCATTCAACATCCCTTGCATAATATATGTGATAATCAGGACTAAACCTTTGTGGCGGGCTATTATAGTTATTGCCATCAATCTCCCTTGTGGCACCTTCTAGTCTTGACATATAGGCTGTTGTTACCCTGTAATCTCCTCCCATATGTACTTCCAGCCCCTGGCCATTATTATATGGTGGATCTAAATCCTGGTTGAAATATTCATTGTATCCATTCCACCAGTCGAGGTGATATTCTGCCAGGGCGGGTTCCCCGTTTTCACCTTCGGCTTCCCAAACATCGGTCATTAATAAGTTACCTTCCATTGATGCCCAGCTGCCATGTGTCCAGCATGTTCCGCCCTGTTGACTTTTAACACTTGTAACATAATTCTGTCCTCCAACGTCGCGTAAATCAAATTGTGCAGGAATTTGGGCGATTAAAAAATGGTGTGTTAACAGGAAACCCAAGGTTAGAATAAAGATGTTTTTCATAATGATAGATGGAATTTAAAATTCAGAGTTTTTAAAAGCATCAAATTTAATAAAAAACATGCTCTGGAATTTAAGAGATTTAAAGTTTTATTAGTAAAAGTTATACATTCCACCCTCCATTGATGAAGGCGAAAATTATTAAATGGTGTGATATCCTATAAGTTACTTGAGCTTTGAGTGGCTTCCATCACAATAAGGAGGATTATCTGTTTGCTTGCATATGCAGAAAGCTGCTTTTTTTGTTGCGTCTGCTTTGAAAACGTGAGGTTTAAATCCAGTACCTTTATGCGATCCGTCGCAATAGGGTTGATTGGTAGATAATCCACATGCACACCATGCAAATACTTTACCTTCTTCCAGTTCTATAATTTGTGGCGTTTTGCCGGCAATTTTTCCTTTTTCCATGATATTCAGTTTTAATGATTGTATTTATTTAAAGATATTTTATTCAAATTGTTCAACTAAAACACCCATCTTTCCCATTTGATAGTCACGCATAGCTTCCATAATTTCTGTTTGCGTATTCATTACAAATGGTCCATAAGTGGTTATTTCCTCGTTTATAGGTTTGCCGGAAAGTATGATAGCCCGTGTGTTTTCTATGCCTTCAATAGTAATTTTTTTTCCGTCATTTCTGAACCAAAGCATATTCTTTTCTTTGGTTTTACTTTTTTCGTTTATCAGAAGGGAGCCGTCCAACTGGTAGAGGAGCGTATTGAAATCCTCAGGAATCGGAATGGTAACTTTACCACCTTTTTCAATTGTGAGACGTAAAACGATTAAAGGGCTGTTTGTTTTTATTGGCCCTTTAATGTCATTTATCGCCCCCGCTACAACAGCAATGTCTATTTTTTGGTCTTCTGACTTAAAGTTGGGTGTGTCCTCTTTTAAAAGTGGCTGGTAGGAAGGTTCATCCATTTTATTTTTAGCCGGAGCATTTACCCAGAACTGAATAAACTCAAATTCACCACCATTTTCTGCAAGCTCTTTGGTTGGGCGTTCGCTGTGAACGATTCCCATTCCGCTGTTCATCCATTGGGTGCCGCCTTCTACAATG
Organism: Marinilabiliales bacterium; assembly: GCA_963776205.1. Classification (GTDB taxonomy): domain Bacteria; phylum Bacteroidota; class Bacteroidia; order Bacteroidales; family F082; genus UBA4459. Next base: position 1,049,934 of record CAVZLR010000004.1, on the reverse strand, counting down.
ATACTGTTATTCCCTCTTGAGTCCTGATGATGAACACCACCTTTAAATATTAAAGTTACCGGAGAAAATCCCCGGTGAGGGTGCGGTCCAACGCCCTGGTTTTTCTGACTATCACCCCCTCCAATTTTTTTATTCCAATGATGTATAAGAATAAAAGGGTCTATTTGATCAATATCTTCAAAAGGTAAAGGTTGATCCAGGTATATACCACCCATATTTACTTTTCGTGCCGGGATGATCTTATGTATGCTTCTATTTTTCATTTTTTTTGTACTTCTTGATTAAAAAGTATCAGCTTCTGATCTTTTTTAATAATTCAACAACTATTTCAGCTTCTTGTTCACTTAATTTACTGCCAACTAATTCATCAATGGTTCTATTTAGGCCAGGCAAAATCTTTTCAATAAGTTCCAGGCCTTCTTTGCTGATTTTTAAGTCCATTTTTCTTCTGTTTTGTTCACATAAACTGCGCTCTACCAATTTCTTGTTCACTAAACGGTCAATTAATCGGGTTACGTCAGACGTACGGAATAAAACCCTTTTTTTTACTTCTCCAACAGAAATTACTTCCGGATACTGACTTTGCAGCAATCGCAATATATTAAATTGTACATGTGTTATGCCAAACCCCCTTAATGTTGCTGAAATGCGTTCATCAATCAAGTTAAAGATCCAGATGATTTCAACAACAGCTCGTTGATGTTTTGTATAGGACAGTTTGTGTTTCATATAAAATATGTGTTAAACAAAATATGTTTAGAACAACAAAAATACACAACTTATTTTAATTATTTATAGATTTTTAATAAGGTTTTGTTCGGCTAATTACTTACTGAGTAATTCAGTGTAGATATTAAAATTAGGTTCTTCAAAACAAACAAAATATACTTTGGAAGGTATATTATTGTCTTTTAGGAAGTCTTGGACAGTTTTTATTGCAATTTCAGCGGCTTCGTGTTTAGGATACCCATAGATGCCTGTGCTGATATTTGGGAACGCAATTGACTTACAATCATTTATCTGAGCCAGTTGCAAGCTGTTCTTGTAACAATTCTTGAGCAATTCAGACTCATTGAATTTACCACCTCTCCATACAGGTCCAACGGTGTGAATCACATATCTGGCAGGTAAATCATACCCATTTGTAATTTTAGCTTCACTGGTTTGGCAGCCGTTCAATGTTTTGCACTCTTCCAGTAATTGAGGTCCTGCAGCACGATGAATCGCACCATCTACACCACCACCTCCAAGCAACCTGCTGTTGGCAGCATTTACAATTACATCTACTTCCAGTTGGGTAATATCTTTTCGGGTAACTTCAATTTTATTTTCCACTTTTATGCTTTTTTTACTACGAGTTGCGCATTATGATAATCAACCACAATCACTTTTTCTCCTTTCTCAATATAACTAGTTAAGGCAACCGCATCAAATAAATCACCATCGATCTCTATTTTTCCGGCAGGTCTCAGGATGGTTCTGGTTACTCCAGATTTATTAATCATTGCTTTATAAGCTACTGTGGCAGAAGAATAACCTTCATCAGTATCTTGTACCTTAGCTAATGCCAGATTTCCAAATCTTGAAGTAGTAAACAGTTGTTTACTCAGGACAATTGAGCCAATAATAGAGACAAAGAATGCAATTACTACAATGAAAAATGCCTTAACAAGTTTCGATAAGTCATAATCAAATGTACCTGGCCCAATCTGGTCAACCATACTAAGTGTTAATCCAGTTACCATTAGGGTGATGCCGAGTACTCCGGCAACACCAAAGCCGGGAATGGCAAAAATTTCTACTGCGATTAATATGAGTCCAACCACGAAAATCAATATCTCCCAATTATTGGCCAGTCCTTCAATGTATAGCGGTGCGAAATATAGCAGGGCAGCCAAAGCAGCTGCTGCGATTGGAAAACCAACGCCAGGGGTTTGAAGTTCAAAATAAATACCTCCAACTATTATCATTATAAGGATACCACTCACAAACGGGTTGATCAGCCAACCAATAATTTTATCTGTTGCGGTGAGTTGATGCCTTATAATTTCACTATCTCCGAAGCCGGTATGCTCCAGCACTTCTTCAATACTGTTTAACTTGGCTTCACAAAAATCATATTTTATGGCTTCTGAAACTGTAAACGTTAATACCTGCCCTGAATCGCTGATACCGGCTACGTAAACTTTTGGGTCAACCATTGCCTGGGCGATATCAACATCGCGATTTTTCGCTTCAGCAGTTGAGCGCATCATGGATCTCATATAGGATTGGTACTTATCAGGCATTTGTTCGCCCTGCTGATTTACAACAGTGGCAGCTCCAATACTGGCCCCTGGTGCCATATAAATGCTGTCGCATGCAATAGATATAAGTGCTCCTGCAGATGCAGCATTTTTATCGATAAATACGTATACGGGTATTCGCGAATTAAGAATTTTTGTACGAATGGAGTCTGCATCATCCAGGGTGCCGCCATAAGTATTCATATGAATCAGAATAAGATCTGCATCTTCATCTACAGCAGCTTCCATTGCCAGTTTAGTTGTACGCCAAACAGGGGGGGCAATCATTTCCTTTATGTCGAAAATGTAAACTTTATGCTGTAAAGCGGAATCTGTTTCAAATCCTTGCGTTTGGGAACTGAACACAGCAAAACTGAGAATAAAAATAAACCTGATACAGGATCTTAATGAATTCTTATTCATCCGAATTGTTTTTATGCATTTTTCTATATCGCCTTTTCCATGCCTGCCTTTTCCAGTATTTACCCCAGGTAACATTTGTCCATAACCTTTCATGTAAATAATATAAAATTAGTTTGGCAACAATATCAACAAAGGTTATTATCGAGGCAGTTTCAAGAATTTCCGAATATGATTTGGTAGTATATTGCCTAAATATCACAAAGCTGATGATAAAAGTGGCGCCAGACGCTATGAATCGCCAACTAAATGCTTTTAAAATACTTCTAGTTGGGCTGTCCTTATGTTTTTCAGTTATATTCTTATTGGTCATTTTTTTGTTAGGAGTAAAACATACAATTATACTAAAAAATATGCTGCGAAGGTGAATATTCAAGAAATAAAATAGGTGCCTACCTTCCTGACAAATTCGTCATGCAATATAGTGTTTGATGCAATTATTTGCCGGTTAATGATAAAATCCGATCTGCCAGAAAAATCTGTCACTGTTCCGCCTGCCTGCTGAACTATAAATGAGCCGGCTGCAATATCCCATGGCTTTAGCCCATATTCATAAAATACATCAAATCGTCCGCAGGCAACATATGCTAAATCAACTGCGGCTGAGCCAAGCCTTCGAATGCCACTGCTATGTTTCATTAAATCTTTAAATAACAGCAAATAAGGATCGAGCTGTGAAAAGTCATTATAAGGAAACCCAGTTGCTAACAGGGCGTTGCTGAGTATTTTATTTTGTGATACGGAAATGATGTCATTATTTAGAAAAGCAGGATGGTTTTTGATGGCATGGAAACATTCTTTCGAATTGATTTCATATACAATCCCTATGATGATGTCAGTTCTGAAACGTAATGCCACTGAAATTGAAAATACCGGTATTGAATGTATGAAATTGGTTGTGCCATCAATAGGATCAATGATCCAATTGTATTCGGAAGCTTCTTTTTGCGATTTGTCCTCTTCAACAATAAAACCTGCATTTGGTATTATGCCCTTTAATTTCCCAATCAATCTTTGCTCAGCTTCCTTGTCGACATTAGTTACAAAATCATTGAACCCTTTTACTTCAATATCAGAAGCTGACAATTTTTTCGACTCTTCCAGAATAAAAGAACCAACTTCTTTAACAATTTCAATAACCTGTATTAAAATAACTTCAAGTTTCATTCAGATAAGTCCTAAATTTCAGTTTTTTTTTTAAAGATTGTATTTTTTTCCTTCCCATCAATTGTTGCAGTATGATACCTGCTATAATGAACCCCAATCCGATAACAGTTGATGTATGAATTCTTTCTTCCACCGTCAGGTTGATGATAAATAAAGCTAAAAAAGGGGATAAATAAATCAGGTTGCTTACTTTGGCTGTATCACTTGAATAATTGAGCGCTCTGAGCCATATTACAAAAGTAATACTCATTTCAAACATCCCTATGTAAACTGTACCGATGAGTGCATAAGTTCCAGGCAAGCTTATTTTAATACCTGAAATGAGCAAATAAATTATAATGTAGATCACACCAAAAAATAAATTAAGCGTGATCTTAGCTGTTTCTTCCCTTTGGTCCTTCATATTCAATATCCAATACACAGCCCATAAAAATGCACTTCCCACAGCCAATATAACACCCAGTGGATCAGAAGCCTTAAAATTTGTAAAATCTCCTTTTGTTGAAATAACCACAATTCCTACAAAACTTATAAAAATGGCCAAAATACTAAACGAACTAATTTTTTGCTTTAAGAATGGAATTGAAAGCAAAACCAGTGCTATTGGCCAGAAATAATTTAAAGTTCCGGCAATTTGAGCCTCTAATAATTCGTAGGCTTTAATCAGGATCAAATAATACAGGAAGGGATTGAAAAAACCCATCAAAGCAGAAGATAGTATAGCACGTTTATTGAGCGCTGCTATTTTAAGGCGATGTATGCTTAATTGGTTGATTGTGAATAATACAATAAATCCAAAGAGGGAGCTCCATAGGAGCAACTGATCGAAAGGTATGTATCGTAAAGTAATCTTAAAGGCAGAACTCATGGTAGACCAGAACAGCACAGCCACTATAGCCAAGAGGTAAGCTTTTTGTTGTTGTATTTTATCTGAATTCATTATTTCAAAATTGCCCAATCTGGCATTACATTGAGGTCAATTCCAAAAATATATGTACCCCAATAATAGGTAATAAATGTAATTACTATGGCACCTATCAAATTCAAAAGAAACCCGGTTCTTGCCATATCCATAACCCTTATTCTGCCTGAACCAAAAATGATAGCATTTGGTGGTGTTGCCACAGGTAACATAAAAGCCATAGAAGCGCTGATGGTTGCCGGTAGCATGAAAAGGAGAGGGTGGATGTTGATGGTAACTGATAAACCTGCCAAAACAGGCAACAACATTTCTGTAGTTGCAGTGTTGGAAGTAAGTTCAGTTAAAAAAGTCATGGTTAATGAAATGGCAAAGATAATTAACAAAGGATGCCAGCTATCCAGTACACTGAGTTGTTCACCAAACCAAAGAGACAGGCCAGATTCTTTAAACCCGCTTGCCAATGCAAATCCACCGCCAAATAATAAAACTATATTCCATGGGATTTTAGCAGAAGTGGCCCAATCAAGGATTCTTTGTTTATTATTCGCTTTACCTGGGATGAAAAACAGGATAACGGCCATAAAAATAGCCACTGTTCCATCATTGATATATTCTGGGTTTGAGAACAGAACACCCCAGCCGGGGACAACAAATTCGCCTATAGTGATCCCGCTTCGAGTGAGCCAGAATACAGCAAGTAAAATAAAATCGATAAGGATTATCTTTTCCTCAAAACTCGCTGGTCCCAGATCGTTGTATTGCTTTTTAAAATCAATATTTTTTATGTCATTCAAAGAAGTCCGGGGCCTGTAAACGAGATACAGGAATAGCCAGATTATGATGAAAAATATGATGGATATGGGCAGGGCAAAAATAAACCAGTCGGAAAAACTGATATCAGGTGCCTGCGGAAACATTATCTGGAATATCCTGGCAAACGATAAATTGGGCGGTGTCCCGACTAAAGTGGCAATACCACCTACGGATGCACTATAAGCAATTCCGAGGAGTAAACCAATGGAATATCTTGACAAATCCTTTTTATCCATAAAATCTTCCAGTTTACTAATGATGGAAAGTAGTATGGGAACCATCATCATAGCCGTGGCGGTATTGGATATCCACATGGAAAGAAAGGCTGTGGCGAACATAAAACCCAGAAGGATGCGCGCCGGACTGGAGCCGGTGATCATGAGAATTCGTAAGGCAATACGCTTATGTAAATTCCACTTTTGCATGGCCAGTGCCACGAGAAATCCACCTATAAAGAGGAAAATTACATGGTTAAAATAAGTAGAAGAAACATCTTTACCATTCATAATGCCGAATAGAGGAAATAATATCACCGGAATTAGAGCAGTAACCGCCAATGGAATTATTTCAGTAATCCACCAGATGGCCATAAGCAATGCTATTGCCAGTGTGTATGTCACCTGCGGATTTCCTGTTTCCAGATCGCCAAATAATATAAGATAAATGAATAAAATTGGAGCAACAATAAAACCAGTGATATTCTTTATGTTAAGATTAAATCGGATGTTTTTTGTCATTATTTGATCGCTGGATTATAGTTGCAAAGTAGTCAAATTAAACTTTCAAAACAAATCTTAAGTTGCTGTTCAATAAACGAACTTCATTTGATGATTTAACAGGCTTATTGATTTATCTACAACATTCTCTTGTTAAAAATATCACAGTTATAATTCAAAATTGTATTAACTTTGCAATCCTTTTTTTAAAAAAAATTGGTTATGAGTAAGTTAGCTGTAGTTGCTTTTGGTGGAAATGCCCTTTTAAGAGCGGGTCAGAAAGGTACCATTGATGAACAGGAAGATAATGCCTATAAAGCAAGTAAAAACCTGGTGAAATTAATTAACCGCGATTATAATCTTGTGGTCACCCATGGAAATGGACCACAGGTAGGTAATATATTGTTGGCCAATACTGCGGGTTATAAGCAATATGGTATTCCTGATATGCCTTTGGATGTAAATGTTGCGTATTCACAGGGATTTATTGGTTATCTTTTGGAGCAGCAGCTTCGAAATGTATTACTTGAAGAAGACTTGGACAGGGATATTATTTCAATTATCACAAGAGTACTTGTAAATAAAGATGACCCTGCTTTCCAGAAACCTACAAAACCAATCGGGCCATTCTTTACGAAAGTAGAAGCGGAAACGATGATGCAAAACAATAACGCCACCTTCCGTGAAGATGCGGCTGGCAGAGGTTGGCGGAAAGTAGTAGCATCACCGACACCATTGGTGATATTTAACCGTATGTCAATAGAAAAAATTGCCCGGGAAGGCCACATCGTAATTGCTGTTGGTGGTGGGGGAATCCCTTGTTTTTATGAAGCTGAGAACAAGCTTCAGGGTATTGATGCTGTAATAGATAAAGACCTTGCATCAGCATTGTTGGCATCCCAGATCAGGGCGGATAAATTATTTATTTTAACGGATGTGCCAAAGGTGTGTTTGAATTTTAATACTCCCCAGGAAAAAACAGTTGACAGGATGAGTATTGCAGAAGCTAGGAAATATCTTCAAGAAGGACAATTTGGTGAAGGAAGTATGGGGCCGAAGATAAGGGCTGCCATTCATTTTGTGGAAAGAAGCGGTAAGGATACCATCATTACTGAAACTACTTTACTAGGGGTAGATAATGGTGGAACAAGAATTACTATTGTATAGCTGTTACAAACTATTCATCTGATATTTTCACAAAAAAAGCTACTTTTTCAAGAGTAGTTATCATATCATACTCTTCAAGATAAACGTTATCAGGTACATCTATCGGCTTTGGGGTATAATTTAAAATCCCATTGATGCCTGCCTTTACAAGTGTTTTGGCGGTTTCTGTGGTTTGGTCGGCTGGAACCGTTATAATTCCTACTTTAATATTTTTTTGTTTGATTATTTTATCCAAATCATTGATTGAATAGCATTTAACACCGCTAAAGGCATTTCCAATTTTATCAGGATTGGTATCGAAACCCGCAACAATTTCCAGTTTATGACGCTTGCCGGTAAAGTAATTGATTAAAGCGCGCCCTAAATTTCCCATACCTACAATAGCCACGTTTATACCTTCTTCACTGTCAATAATATTCCCTATTAAGTTAATAAGCTCCTGTATGTTATAGCCTTTCCTTAAAGTACCAGAGTATCCTATTAACATCAGATCTCGGCGCACCTGTACCGAAGTGATATGTTGAATTTTAGCAATCTCGTGAGAAAAGATATGAGTTTTGCCAGTATTGAGGCAAAGCAAGAGTGCCCTTCTGTATTGACTTAAACGCTCAATAGTTTTATGAGGGAGGTGTTTGAAGATAGGTTGTTTTCCCATTTTACACGCTGTTAATTTTATAACAGTGCAAATGTATATGGCTTCACATAAGTATGCAACTTTTTGTTAATAAAATAACAATAAATTATTTTTTGAAACCAATCTGAACTTAGAAACTGTAGTTATATGATATACTGGCTTGAAGCCGTGGCGTAACTCCAACCTCAAATAATAATGTATTATTTGCATTGAATATCCACGAACCACCCATGATAAAATTCCATTGTTCGCCGGGGTAAGCTTTTATATCGCCCCGATAATCAATATACCTGCCTGTCAGCGATTCCAGGTCTTTGTCTATGTCTCTAATATCAACTTCTCCACTAAAAAACTGATCGTTATAAAAACCCATGGCTCCGACCCAGATAGCTCCTTTTAAATGTTTGCTTTTATTGCCTAAAAGAATTCCTAACTTGGGCATAATCGAATGACTGTAAAGATTTCCATCTACTTGCAGAGGATTGGACATAATAAAATTGTAATCAATAAGTAGAAAGAACATTGAAAAACCAACCGATAAAGTGACTCCTGCTCCGAATGACGGCCCATGAAAAACAGGCTTTTCGGTTATGCTGAATGAAGTGTCGACAGGTTGGTGAATTGTATCAGCTTCATTAATAATTTCCACATGAAATTTTGTAACTGTGATATCCGGATTCACCTGGCCGGCAGTATAACCGATGATTCCATAAATATTTAAAAACGGAAATAGCCAGATATTGGGTCGGATGTTGGTTTTGAATTCCATCACTGATGTGTTCTGGTACATTGAATCAACAACAATAGTGACAGGTATGGGGCCATTACTGCCCTTGACTTCACCTACCATTCTCAGGTCGGTCCCAAAATAATTCTGGTTATAATAAAATGAATGGATACTAACACCGTAGGGTAAGGGTGTACTGTTTCCTCTATCATGTTGTTTCTGATTGCAAAAAGGAAGCGTAGAAATCTTTTTATCGGTTTCCCAGGTCTTATATTTGCTGTTGATTATCAAGCCAAAACCCGTGTTTTGGGCAATGCTATCTGGTACGGATATAATTATTGTCAGCAGAAAAAGTAATTGTGCTGTAAATTTCATTTGCTTGCTTAATTTACATAATGGAATAGTAAAGAAAGCAAAAATATCCGAATATCAATAAAATTCCTTCTCTTCTGGAAATGGTTCTTTTTTCTTTTCCGGTTTTGATAAACAGCATGATCAGAAAGCTAAATACCACAAGCATTCCAATTTGTACATTCAGTGATAATTGAAAATCAATAGGTTTGATTAAGGCGCTGCATCCTAAAACCAAAAAAACATTGAAAATATTTGAACCTATTGCATTCCCAAATGCAATGTCAGTGTTTTTATCGCGGGCGGCAATTATTGTTGTAACCAGTTCAGGAAGTGATGTGGCGCCAGCTATCAGTGTCAAACCAATTGCAGACTCAGTTACCCCTAAATCTGTCGTTAGCTGAGAAACACCCGATATGATCCATTTGCCACCAACAAATAATCCAGAGCCACCCAAAATGATATAAATGACCGACTTGTAAAGTGGGAGCTTATTTATTTTTTCACTGCTATCGCTTACAGCCGTTTTATCCTTAAAAAATGATACATACAGGTAATAAACCAAAATTGATATTAATATAAGACCGTCTAACTGGTTTATTGAATTATGTGAACGACCAAAAATAAAGTCGTTGGCGAGTAACATAACCATCACGGCGGCCATCAGGTTAAACCAGATGTCTCTTTTATTAATGATTTGTTTCACTTTAATGGGAATTATAACAGCGGCAACACCAATCACTAAAAGGGTATTTGTAATATTACTTCCGATAACATTGCCCATAGCCAGGTCGGTGTTTCCATTTATGCTGGCAAAAACGTTGATCACGAGCTCTGGTAATGAGGTCCCAAAAGCAACAATCGTCAGTCCGATTATAAGTTGTGAAAGTCCGAAACGCAATCCTATTGATGACGCTCCGGAGATAAGCCAGTTGGCTCCTAAAATGAGAATAATGAAGCCAAAAATAAAAACCGTATAAGTTAACATAATTTAATTGTGATAAGGTATAGAGGAAATATGAAAAGCTTATCGTTCTCCAAAAATTTTGGAACCGATTCGGATCAGGGTGCTTCCTTCTTCGATAGCAATTTGGTAATCATCTGACATGCCCATAGATATTTCTTTAAAACTCGTTTCCTCTTGAAAATATTCTTTTTTAAGTTGATTAAAATAGTTTTTTAACCTTCTGAATTCATTTCTTATTTGTTCATTGTCATGGGTATAGGTAGCCATCCCCATAACACCGATAAGTCTTACATTTTTATATGTTTTATATAGCTCGCTTTCCAGCAAATTGATAACCTCATCATAATTCATTCCATATTTAGTAGATTCTTCCGCAATATGGAATTGGAGTAGGCAATCGATCGTGCGATTATTTATTAAGGCCTGTTTATTGATCTCGTTAAGCAATTTTAAACTGTCGACAGCATGGATGAGTGATACGAAGGGTGCAATGTATTTTACTTTATTCCGCTGCAGATGTCCAATATAATGCCATTCAACTATATCTGGCAGCTGGGTTTGTTTGGATACCAGTTCCTGAACTTTATTTTCGCCAAAGATCCGGTGTCCGGTTTGTAAAGCTTCTTTAATTAATTCGGCAGGATTTGTTTTTGAAACAGCAACGAGTTTGACCCCAGAAGGTATTTTTTTAAGAAAGTCAGTCAGGTTTTCTTGAATGCCCATTTGTTTTTTTTACAAAGTTAAAATTTGATGATAACTGTTTTTATTTTAACAGTCCTTTTCTTGCTTAATTTATACTTTTGCCTTTGAATAAAAGAATATGAAGCATTTTATAAGGGCATTATTTGTCCAGTTGATTTTTTGGTTGTTTTTATTTTCGATTGAGAGATCCCTTTTTTTGATATGGTATTCAAAATCAATAATTCGAGAGGCAATACCATTTGCAGAAGTGCTTGAAGTATACTGGCACGCTTTTAAACTGGATTTATCGACAGCCGCTTATATTTTAATAATTCCATTAATTCTATTATCAATTCAATTATTTTATAATCACAAGTGGATTGACAAGTTGAATACAATTTACTCGGGAGTTGTAATAATTCTGTATTGCCTGTTAGCCATAGCAGAAATTGGACTTTTTGAAGAATGGAATACGAAACTTTCATATAAAGCCTTGTTATATTTAAAGCAACCCGGTGAAGTGCTCAATTCAGTTCAGACTTCAAGATTTGTTTTATTTATATTTCTTTGGATTTCTCAGTCCGCATTATTTATTTTCTTTTATATAAAAATTTTAACCAAAAAGCATATTGGCTTTCAGTTGAAGCCTCATCCGGCTTTGAATAGTTTAGCTGTATTACTGGCTATTGCAGCCCTCTTTTTAATGATGAGAGGTGGGTTTAAAGAAATTCCAATAACGGCAAGCGATTCATATTTCTCGCAAAATAATATATTGAATATTGCAGCTGTAAATCCAGGTTATAATATAGGATTTAGCATACAAAACCATACTAGTATAGCTGATATTGAACCATTTTTTACACTTGATGATGAAGAGGCTGAAAAGTTGGTTGAAGCAATACATTTCGTGCCAAAGGACACAACTGTACTCATTACAAAATACGCACAGCCGAATATCGTTTTTATTTTGTTAGAAAGTTGGCCCGGCGATGTAATAGAATCATTGGGTGGAATACCTGAAATTACACCTGAATTTCACAAACTTGAATCAGAAGGGCTGCTTTTTACAAATTTTTATGCATCTGGTAATCGTTCACAGCAGGGAAATGCCAGTTTGTTTGCCGGATTACCTGCACTGCCCATAACAACATTATCAGATCATCCTGAAAAGTACGCAGCCGTTCCAAGCCTTGTGAATACTCTGAACTCAGAAGGTTATTATACGTCATTTTATTTTGGAGGTCAGTTGATCTATGGCAATTTGAAATCTTTTTTGGCATCAAATGAGTTTGAATTGATTGTCGAAGAGGATGATTTCGATGCAGAACTGCTTAGGGGTAAACTTGGAGTTCACGACGAGTATGTATTTGCGAGATATACAGATGAGATACAGCAAATGCCTCAGCCCTTTTTTAGTACGGTTTTTACACTAAGTTCTCATTCACCATACGATTACCCTGGGGAACGGCCGTTAGACTGGATAACTGTGGAAAATAAATTTGTAAATTCAGTGCATTACACTGACCGTTGCCTGGGAAGTTTTATAGAAAAAATTAGAAAATTGCCGGTATGGGAAAATACGTTGTTTTTTATCATGTCGGATCATTCGCATCTCTCATACAAGGGATTTCCATTGTGGAGCTTTGAATACCATAAAATTCCACTTTTGATTACAGGGGGTGCCCTCAAAAATGAATTTAAAGGAGGGCATATTGATAAGATTTGCTCAAACATGGATATTCCTGCAACCATTTTAAAACAATTGAGCTTACCTGCCGATTCTTTTTCGTGGAGTAAAAACATGCTAAATCCATATGCACCGGAGTTCGCCTTTTTTGAACTTACGGACGGTTTTGGCTGGAAACGTCCTTATGGTGAGCTTGTTAAAAGTGCTACCTATAAGTGGTATTATCAAAAAAATGCTGCAATAGAAAAACTACCTGTACTGGAAAAAGAGGGGTATGCTTATACGCAGGTTCTGTTAAAGGAGTTTTTAAGTTATTGATCCTTTTTAATTTCACGATAAATTCATGTAACGAATTAGTTTATATTAGAAGCCGAATTCTATAACCAAATTATTAAGAATATGAGAAAATATTTAATCATTTTTTTTATTGCAACAATGATATTCCAATACGGATGTAAAGAAAAACTGGTTACCTATGCTGATTCAGGATCAACTGTATATTTAAAAGTTGATCAGATATTAAAAGTTGAATTGCCTGGAAATACGAGTACTGGCAACGACTGGAGGAAAGTTACCTATGATGACAATGTAATCCTGAAAAATGGAAAACCGAATTATGTGCTTTCAGATGAGCGTGTTGGAAGTGCTGGGGTGTACTACTTTAAATTCAGGGCTATTGCTCCAGGAGTGTCAAAGTTATACATGGAATACGGTTCTAAATACGATAGCACAAAAGAAGCAATAAAAACTTTTGAATTGGAAGTAGTTGTTGTAGGCGGTTAATTTTTTCACATTAATTCTCTACCATAAAAACGTAGAGTTCCCGGGGCCCGTGGGCACCCATAACCAATGTCTTTTCAATATCTGCCGTTCGGCTTGGCCCTGTTATCAGTGAGATCTGAGATGGCAGGCTCCCTTTATAATTTTGGATCATCCCATTGAGTGCATCTTTTAATTCAGGAACTACCTGCGATGCTGCAGCAATAACAATATGAACCTCGGGATAAACAAACATGCGCCTGCCGGAAAGTGTGGCAGAAGAAACCAAGATGCTACCAAATCTTGAAATTAGATACTCACAACGGGTAATGCCTATTTTCTGATTAAGGAAGTTGTCAGGATCATTATCAACATTCGCACCTTCGGTGGTTAAAAACTTTATAACCTGCTCGTCGATACTATAAAGGTGATCCCAGCCTTTTTGTTGTTTTAAAAGCTTCAGGTTCTCAATAATGGCCTTCTCATTTTCACAATAAATGAATGTACCACCGGCTTCATTCAAACGGATAGCAAATTCAACTTCGGGCAAATCTTTAAGTTCCTTATATACCGATTTACTGAAGTCAACGTCTTTAAACGGATTTTCCTGTTTGCTAATGAGAGCGTTTCGGACTTGTTTCAGGATTTTTTCTTTCGTTGTACTTTCTTCCATAAACTCCTGTTAGGCTGTGCCAGCTTTATTTTCAGGATCAAACATATCTTTCTCTTCTTTGATCTCTGTCTTTTTCCGCGTTCGCTTGGTCACCTTTTTCACAACTTTGTTATCCTTGATAACTTCGGTTACATCACCCCAGGGTCTTTTCCCGAAAATATGCTCCAGGTCTTCACCAAAAATCACTTCTTTCTCAAGCAATTTATTGGCTAATTTTTCTAAACCAGCACGATTTTCAGATAATATTTTAACAGCTCTTTCGTATGACCGTTCAACGATCTCTTTTACTTCTGTGTCGATGATCTCATTGGTTTTTTCGCTGAAAGGTTTATTAAAAGCATAATCCTGTTGGCCAGAGGAGTCATAAAAACTTATGTTCCCCACTTTTTTACTGAAACCAAAATATGCAACCATTGCAAATGCCTGTTTGGTTACTTTCTCAAGGTCATTCAGTGCCCCGGTTGATACTTTCCCGAATATAACCTGCTCAGCTGCCCTGCCTCCTAAAGCTGCTGTCATTTCATCCAGCATTTGCTCGTAGGTAGTAATTTGTCTTTCTTCGGGTAAATACCACGCCGCACCCAGAGATTTCCCCCTCGGAACAATGGTAACTTTCACCAATGGATGCGCATGTTCAAGCAACCAGCTAATGGAAGCATGTCCTGCTTCATGAAATGCAACCACTTTCTTCTCGTTGGGAGAAATGATCTTATTCTTCTTTTCCAATCCACCGATGATCCTGTCGATAGCATCCATGAAATCCTGTTTGATAATTTTTTTATGGTTGGCCCGAGCAGCTATCAATGCTGACTCGTTACAAACATTGGCAATGTCAGCTCCGGAGAAGCCGGGTGTTTGTTTCGCCAGGAAATCCACACTAACACTTTTATCTAATTTCAATGGGCGCATATGAACTTTGAAAATTTCTTTTCTTTCTTCAAGGTCGGGTAGCTCAACATAAATCTGACGGTCGAACCTGCCTGCTCTTAACAATGCCTTATCTAAAATATCTGCCCGGTTAGTAGCAGCTAGAATGATAACGCCCGAATTGGGTACGAAACCATCCATTTCTGTAAGCAGCTGGTTGAGTGTATTTTCTCTCTCATCATTAGCGCCGGTCGCAATATTTTTTCCCCTGGCACGTCCAATGGCATCAATTTCATCAATAAAAATGATGCTGGGCGATTTTTCTTTGGCTTGTTTAAAAAGATCGCGTACCCTGGAAGCACCCACACCCACGAACATTTCTACAAAATCTGAACCTGAAATGGAATAGAAAGGAACATGAGCTTCACCAGCAACAGATTTTGCCAGTAACGTTTTTCCGGTGCCGGGAGGGCCTACCAAAAGTACACCCCTGGGAATTTTTCCTCCTAATTTCGTGTATTTGTCCGGTGTTTTTAAGAAATCAACAATTTCTTTTATTTCCACTTTAGCTTCTTCCAACCCTGCTACATCTTTAAAGGTAATGTTCACACTGGTGTTTTTATCATAAACCTGGGCTTTCGACTTGCCAATATTAAAAATCTGGCCACCACCACCGCCGCCACCACGGCTCATCATGCGCATAAAGAAAAACCAAATGCCTACAAGTATCGCGATCGGTAGTATCCAGCTTAATACTTCGCCGCCCCAGTTGTGCCGTGTTTCCGACTCAACATATACTTGTTCGCCAAGTCCCTCCTGGGTTTCCTGTACATCTTCCATAAAAGTGGCCGGATCAGCCACATTGTAATAAAAATGAGATGTCTGCTGGCCAAAGCTCTGATCCTTGTTTACATCTTTATATTTCTCCTGGTTCAGCCTGTCGGGTTTGATGTAAATTTCAGCCGTTTCTTTATTCACAAGGATGATCTTCTCGACATCGCCATCCTTCAGCATGTCTTTTAAGGCACGCCAGTCTGTTTTTTCAGCGCTTCCTCCCCAATTCAGAAATTGGATGCCGATAAAAACAACAGCGAGAATTCCGTATATCCAGTAAAAATTGAATTTGGGTGATTTTGGATCTTTCCCTGTCAATTTGTTAAAAGGATTGTTGCTATCTTTTTTTGGCGGGTTATTATCTTTTTTTTGCTCTGCCATTCTGTCTTAATCTAAATAAAATTGAATTAGTCTGCGCTTTCATATTCCTTGATCAAAGAGTCAGCCCACAGATCCTCAAGATGATAGAAGGATCTGATGTCTTCCTGGAATATGTGAACCACGACATCGAAGTAATCTATCAAAATCCATTCCGCGTTTTCAACACCTTCTTTGTTGAAAGGTTTTGTTTCACATTGTTCCCTAACTTCTTTTACTACATTATCATAAATTGCATCAACCTGCGTTTTAGAAGGCGCATGGCAAATTACAAAGTAGTTGGTCACCGAATTGTTAATCTTAGTTAAATCCAGACTAATGATCTTTTTTGCTTTTTTATCCTGCATGGCGCTGATAACCGCCTGTAGAATATTTACTGCGTCGTCTTTTTCGAGAACTTTTTTACCCATTAATATCTTCTAAATTAGAACTTTTTATACGCAGCAAAAGTAGCTAAATTTGGTATAGGAAAAATCAGTATTGATGAATACTTTGCAACGTTTTAAGTAAGTTTACAGAACAAAATGTATTTTTAAAAAAGATATGAAATTTAATATTCATAGATTAGAACAGGTTGCTTCGACCAACCAGTATGCATTCGACGTATGTAAAAATACAGAGGCAAAAGAAGGGGATGTGTTTTTGGCTTCAGACCAATCTGAGGGTCGTGGATATCATACCAATAGCTGGTTGAGTAAACCTGGTAAAAATTTAACGTTCAGTTTGATACTGCAACCTGATTTCATATTACCAGCCAGGCAATTCATAATTACACAGTTTGTTTCGCTTGCGATTGTTGATTTGCTAAACAAATTGATTCAGTATGAAGATGTACGAATTAAATGGCCAAATGATATATATATCAACGATTTAAAGGTATGTGGCATATTAGTTCAGAATACAATCATCGGAAATGCGTTCGAGTATTCTATTATAGGGATTGGAATGAATGTAAATCAGAACGAATTCCCACGCGAATTACCCAATCCAACCTCTATTATTCATTATGTAAAAAAAGAGCTGCTACTTGATAATCTGTTGAATGAGCTGTTGAAATGTATTGACGAAAGATATGAAAGCAACATGATGGTGAATTACACAGAGGCACTCGAAAAAGAATATCTCGATCATTTATACCGCTTCAATCAGATACACAATTTCAAAGATAAAAACGGGAGTTTCAAAGGACGAATTACCGGGATAGGGGAATATGGTGAGTTAATGATCACTGATGAAAAAGGAACGTCTAAAAATTACCATTTCAAAGAAATAGAATTCTTAAAGTGAGTCTATTTCGCAAACTCAGTGTTTAATTTCTCACCAATAATATTAACCAAGTTTTCCAGTGGTTTCTTGGCAATCATAGCCATCATTGGGTTTAGATTGGCATCAATCTTTACATGAGCCAATGTATTTTGCTCATTGAGAGTGTCTTCTTCGAGTTCAATCCTGAGATTGAAACTGATGGGTGATTTCCCATCAGGAACAATATCGATCAGATGATGTGGTGTTTTGTCTTTGTACTTTAGCGCCAGACTGGTCATACCTTTGATAGTGAATGAGCAGGCGTCCTGGTTTGATTCCCAGTTTACAATCTGATCCGGCATCAGTTTTTCGTAGTGATTGAAATCGCACAGGAATTCATAGACACGTTTCTTATCAGCATTAATTTTTGTGGGTTTTCCTTCGATGATCATTTTTATACAGTTTTATGTTTATCGCTCCATACCTGGGGATCTTTTTTCCATTCGAGCAACGATTCTTTATCTTTTCCTGAAATGTAATCTTTTTCAACCGCTTTCCTGATCATGATCTCATAACTAGATAAAGCAAACAAATCACAATCAGCATCTTTAAAGTTTTTATCAGCTATGAGTAGTCCGTATGTAAAAATGGCGGCCATTCCTTTCACTTCCCCCCCAGCTTCACGTATAGCTTCGACGGCATTGAGACTGCTTTTTCCGGTTGAAATTAGATCTTCAACCACCACCACATTTTGTCCTTCCCTTAATTCACCTTCAATTTGATTAGTAAGTCCGTGTTCTTTTTTGGACGACCTGACATAAATGAATGGCAGGCCCATTTCCTGGGCAACAAGAATGCCTTGTGGTATGCCCGCTGTAGCTACACCGGCGATTACGTCTACCAAACCAAACTCTTCGGTGATTTGGGTGACCAGTTGCTGTCGAATGTAATTTCTTACTTTGGGATAAGATAATGCAATGCGATTGTCGCAATAAATTGGTGAATGCAATCCGGAAGCCCATACAAATGGCTTTGAATTATTTAGTTTTATTGCCTTAATTTGTAATAGATATTCGGCAACTAATGCCGCAGTTTCTGTATTTTTGATCATGCAACAAATGTATAAAGTTTTTTACAACGACAGGGCAATTTTATTGGCCGGAAATGCAGAAGATATCCCCAGAAATTTTCAAAAAGAACAGGTCCAGAACAAACAGGAATTGTTTGCATTTCTCGATGGCTATTTTAGCATACAACCTGTTTATGATTTGGCTATCGTTGGCTATAATGTGTCAGCGATGATGGATGACTTTACAGCTTATTTCAGATTTATTAAGGCAGCAGGCGGACTCGTGAAAAATAGTGATGACAAGTTTTTATTTATAAAAAGATGGGGTATCTGGGATCTCCCGAAAGGTAAAGTGGAAAAAAATGAGTCGTTGGAAAGGGCTGCTATTCGCGAAGTGGAAGAAGAAACTCAGTGCATATTGTATTTGTTAATAATACAACTCCGCTGCCGACACGTATCATGTTTACCAATTTACAATGAAGGCAGTATGTTTCTAAAACAGCACTTCATGGTTTTTTATGTCACGGATGATATCAATTCACCAATTCCTCAGGAAAATGAAGGAATAACAGATGCTGTGTGGCTGGATAGAGAGCAAAGTAAAAAAGCTTTATCAAATAGTTACCGATCACTGAAAGAAACGATAATGCACCATCTTTACTAAGTTTACACTTTGGAAAAATGAATAAGATTGTATCTTTACAACCATCAATTTCACACGCATGAAAAAAGTTGCAGTTTTCCCCGGCTCATTCGATCCCATTACGCTTGGGCATGTTTCAGTTATTAAAAGGGCAATCCCCTTATTTGACCAGGTAGTTATAGCGATTGGAGATAATGCCGATAAAAAGCATATGTTTTCAGCAAAGCAGCGGGAGAATTGGATTAGGGAAGTTTTTAGGAATGAGCCTAAAGTAAGCATTGAAATTTATAGCGGATTAACAGTTGAATTCTGCAAACAAAGGAATGTGCATTTTATCCTTCGTGGGTTAAGGACATCAGCCGATTTTGAATTTGAGAGAAGTATTGCTCAAATAAACAGGAGGTTAGCGCCAGAGGTCGATACGCTGTTTATTCTAACAGAATCTCAGTATACACCCATATCCTCATCCATCGTTCGGGATGTTATTCGAAATAATGGCAATATTTCCGAGTTCGTTCCTCCTGAAGTAAAAGTGTAACCCAATAAGTTTTTTACTTATCCGTTCATAGTGTAAGTTATCGCATGAAGAAACTTATAACATTTATTTTAAGCCTGCAGGCACTCATGTCTGTTTCGCAGACTGTAGAGCTCGCCGGAACTGCCATTGGACACCCAGATGAACTGGTCAGACTTATCTGTTATAAAGATCAGTTTTCCAGGCTTGATAGCACATTGGGCAGCACAACGACAGATGTTTGGGGTAATTTTTCGTTGTCGGTTAATGTCGAAAAAACCAATTATGCATTCCTGGCATTAGGGCTAAAAAGAGGCGATTTTTATATGGTACCCGGTAATTCCTATTATTTCCAAATATTGGAAGATACCATCAAGGGGTCTATTTATGATCAGCTACCATTACAATTCAAATTAGATGCTGAAGATGATACGCTGAATCGTTTGATTGGCGAATTTAATTATGAATACAATGTTTTTTTATATGAAAATCAGCGACAAATTTTAAGATCCAACGATAAAAGCATCATACATAATTTCGCTGCTGAAATGAAAACTAAGTATGCTGTTGAACAGGATGTCAGGGAAACTTATTTGTCAAATTATATTAAATACACGCTCGCTTCGTTAGAATGGGTTAGTAAAAGCAAAGTTGACTCTGCAATCCTACTGGAGTACTTTTTAAATCAGGAAATCTTATTTGAAAATATCGCTTATTCTGATTTATTTCGTGATTATTTCAAAGAATACTTTAATACCCAAAAAATCTATAGATACGATGAATTGGTCACTGCACTCCATTCTCAGCAAATGGAGAAAGTTGATTTTCTGCTTATTAGAGATGATCTTCTGGCAACGGATGATCAACTGCGCGAACTCGTATTGATTAATTTACTTTCGCGTAATTTTCATAATCAGGATGTAGCAAAAGAAGACATTTTGTATTTGCTTTCTCAACTTCAGGTTTCTGCCAGGTACAAAGTAAATAGAACGGTGGCTTTGAATTATATTGAGAAATTATCGCACCTTCTATATGGGAATAAAGCGCCTCAATTCGAACTTTTAGATCATAATGGTAAGGTAGTTAGGCTTGATGATCTCAAGGGTCAATTCGTGTTATTGAATTTTGTTTCATCTACCTGTAAACCTTGTTTGTTTGATTTTCAAGAAATGAATCAAATTCAGCAATCAGTTGGTAACAAATTAATAATTGTTTCCATTGTAAACGATGATAATTTGGATAGAATAACAACTTATAAAGCTGAGAATAATTTCAATTGGCAGGTATTGGATTTGAATGAAAATATCTTACTCCTGGAAAGCTACCAAGTAAAAACTTTTCCGGCCTATATTCTTTTAAATCCTGATGCCTCTATTGCGATGGCTCCGGCACCATCACCAAATGAAAATCTTGAAGTATTTATTAAAGGTTTCATTGCCCGTTACGAAAAATAATAAGTAGTGGTATAATTGGAATGTGCTCAAAATTCTCTTAAAAAAATTACCTTTGTGCACCGTTTACCGGTCTTACGGAGTTTTGATAATTAGGCTGGAATAATTATTGATATACCTATTGCAAACAGCATATAATAATGATAAAGATTTTAAGAAAATTTTTGGGAGACAAAGCAACACGCGATCTCAAAGTTATAAATCCATTCGTAAAGCAAATTCAGGAAGCATATAAAACCATTACACTCTTAACTAATGATGAGTTGAGAGCAAAAACCGCTGAATTTAAAGAAAGAATTGCCCTGAACATTTCAGAAGAGGAAAAAGAAATCACCCAGATAAAGGACAGAATTGAAAATGATACGGATTTAGATATTAATGAAAAAGAAGAGTTATATAAGGATATTGACAGGATCAGTACGCATATCTATGAGAAAACTGAGGAGGAATTAAATCAGATTTTGCCTGAAGCTTTCGCTGTAATGAAGGAAACCGCCAAAAGGTTTGTTGAAAATGAAGTAGTTGAAGTGACAGCGAACGAGAGTGATGGTGAGTTGGCTGCCCAAATGGAGAATGTAAATATCAAGGACGGTAAAGCCTATTATGATAATTCATGGATGGCAGGGGGAAACAGGATCATCTGGGATATGATACACTATGATGTTCAGTTAATCGGTGGTATCGTTTTGCACCAGGGGAAAATAGCTGAGATGGCTACGGGTGAAGGAAAAACACTGGTAGCTACCTTGCCTGTATACTTAAATGCATTGACCGGAAAAGGTGTTCATATGGTAACTGTGAACGACTACCTGGCCAAACGGGACTCAGAATGGATGGGGATGTTGTATATGTTCCATGGTATGAAGGTAGATTGTATTGATAAACATCAGCCAAATTCGGCAGCGCGCAGAAAAGCATACCTGGCAGATATTACATTCGGAACCAATAATGAATTTGGTTTCGATTACTTGCGTGACAATATGACAGGAAACCCTGAAGAACTCGTTCAGCGTGATCCCAATTATGTAATTGTTGATGAGGTGGACTCAGTACTTATTGATGATGCACGTACACCATTGATCATTTCAGGACCCACACCAAAAGGTGATCTGCAGGAATTTGACGCACTAAAAGCCGATGTTCAGAAATTGTACAATGCCCAAAAAAGCCTGGTTACTTCGTTGCTGGCCGAAGCAAAAAACTTGCTGAGCGAACGTTCTAACAATGACTTGGTAAAAAAAGGAAGTGACGCATTATTCAGATCATTCAGGGGATTGCCGAAAAACAAGCCTTTAATTAAATTCCTTAGTGAAGAAGGAAATAAAACACTGCTGCAAAAAACAGAAAGCTTTTATATGCAGGAGCAGTCAAAGCACATGCATATCATCGATGACGAATTATTCTTTGTAATCGATGAAAAACACAGTTCTGTTGATCTGACTGAAAAGGGAATTGATCTGTTATCTAAGTCATATGACGATCCAACATTCTTTATATTACCTGATATCAATATAGCTATCAGTGAGCTTGAAAAGGAAGGATTGCCTGAAAAGAAATTTCTTGAAAGAAAGAGTGAAATCATCAAAGATTATTCAGTAAAATCTGAGCGTGTACATACTGTTCACCAGTTGCTTAAAGCATACACCTTGTTCGAAAAGGACATTGAATACGTCATCATGGAAAATAAAATTAAGATTGTAGATGAGCAAACAGGGCGTATTATGGAAGGCCGCAGGTATTCAGATGGATTACACCAGGCTATTGAAGCGAAGGAAAATGTTAAGGTTGAAGCTGCTACGCAAACTTATGCAACCATTACCCTGCAGAATTACTTCAGGATGTATAAAAAACTGTCGGGTATGACGGGTACTGCTGAAACCGAAGCAGGTGAGTTGTGGGATATTTATAAACTGGATGTAGTGGTGATTCCAACCAATAAACCTATTGTCCGGGACGATAGAGAAGACCTGGTGTATAAAACCAAACGTGAAAAGTACAACGCGGTAATTGATGAGATTGAAAAGCTCGTAGAAAAGAAAAGACCTGTACTGGTGGGAACAACTTCCGTGGAAACATCTGAATTATTGAGTCGGATGCTTACAAGAATGCATATAGAACACAATGTATTGAATGCTAAACTGCACCAGAAAGAAGCACAAATTGTTAAAGAAGCCGGTCAACCTGGAATGGTTACCATTGCTACGAATATGGCGGGTCGTGGTACTGATATTAAATTGGGTGATGGTGTTAAAAAATCAGGTGGTTTGGCTATTATTGGAACAGAACGCCATGATTCAAGACGTGTAGACAGGCAGTTAAGAGGACGTGCCGGAAGGCAAGGCGACCCAGGTAGTTCGCAATTTTTTGTCTCGCTTGAAGATGACCTGATGCGGATGTTTGGTTCAGGGCGTATTGCTGGTATAATGGATAGGCTTGGTCTGGATGAAGGTGAAGTGATTCAGCATTCAATGATTACAAAGTCAATCGAAAGGGCACAGAAGAAAGTGGAAGAAAATAACTTCGGTATTCGTAAACGGTTGCTGGAGTACGATGATGTGATGAATTCGCAGCGCGAGGTGATCTATAAACGAAGAAGGCATGCCTTGTTTGGTGAAAGACTATCTGTGGATATTTCAAACATGGTTTACGATTTATGTGAACAAACGGTTGCCGATTACCAGGACGCACGCGATTTCGATGGATTTAAAATGGAATTGTACAGAACCCTGGCGATTGAATCTCCTGTTGATGAAAAGGAATTTATCGCTGTTACCGGGGAAGAACTCACTGAAAAACTATTCAATGATGTCTATAAAAGTTATATAGCCAAACAAACCAAATTGGCTGAAGATACATTACCTGTTATAACAGATGTCTTCGAAAACCAATCTCAGTTTGAGAATATAGCAATCCCATTTTCTGACGGTATCAAGAATATGCAAATTGTTGCCAACCTTAAAAAATCAGTTGATACTAAAGGTAAGGAAGTATGCCTTTCATTTGAAAAAGGAGTAACGCTGGCACATATTGATGATTCGTGGAAGGAACAGTTGCGGGAAATGGACGACTTGAAACAATCCGTTCAAAATGCATCTTATGAACAGAAGGATCCGTTACTGATCTACAAGTTTGAATCATTTGAATTATTTAAAAAGATGATTCAAAAAATTAATAAAGAAGTTGGTTCTTTCTTAATTAAAGGAGATATTTTCATCCCGAACAGAGATGCAGTAAAAGAAGCTAAAAAACCACGTGGACTCGACCGCTCTCAGATGAAAGAAGAAAGAGGTGACCTTCTATCGCAAGCATATAGTAATACACAGGATCAGGCACGTGTTCAGCCCGTAAAAGTGGAGAAAAAGGTGGGAAGAAATGATCCTTGCCCATGCGGAAGTGGTAAAAAATTCAAACATTGCCATGGTAAAGGAGCCTAGTACAATCTTGCTGATAAATTGATAAAATTAATTCCTTATTTATTGCGCATAATATTTAATAATTGGGTTTTCGTTCTATATTTGTATGGAACTAAAAACTGATTTGAATTGGCATCTCAAGTAAAATATTTAATTTTTTTAACAGTCTTTCTTTATATACTCATACCTATTAAATCGATAATAGGGCAGGAAGATTCTGTAATAGAAAAACCCAGGCGACCCAAAGTAGGATTGGTGATGAGTGGTGGTGGCGCTAAAGGATGGGCTTACATAGGCTTGCTGAAAGTAATGCAGGAAGTCGGGCTGGAAGTAGATTACGTTGCTGGTTCTAGTGCTGGCTCCATTGTTGGTGGAATGTATGCCCTTGGATATCATCCTGATACTATGTTAACGATCATTAGAAGTGTGAATTGGGACGATTTATTAACTGATAAAATCGATCGAAAATACATCAACTACGAAGAAAAGGAATTCGGAGATACATATATTATGGATTTCCCCGTTCGTAACAAGAAAGTAGGTTTAAAAGCTTCCATGTATGAAGGTCAGGTGATTAATATGATGCTGAATCGGTTTTATTCACCAGGTTATAATGTACACGATTTTAGCAAGTTACCAACACCTTTTTTATGCATAGGTACTGACCTTCTGACCGGTAATGCCGTATTACTTGATAGTGGGTATCTACCAATGGCGATACGCTCAAGTATGTCAATTCCTGCCTACTTTTCTCCAACTTATTATGAAGGTAAATACCTGGTTGATGGTGGTGTGGTTAATAATTACCCAGTAAAACCTGTAAAAGATAAGGGTATTGATTTTATCATTGGAGCAGATGTTCAGTCAGGCGATCAAAAGACTATTGAAGAATTAAATTCAATGACTTCAGTGCTTGATCAGATAATAGGATTTAACAGGGTTGATGCAAATAAAATAGGGTATGAACTTACAGACCTTTATATTCATTTCGAGATGCCTTATGGCATGATGGATTTTAATAATTATGATTCAATAATCGCTATAGGAGAAAAGGTAGCTAGGGAGCATTACGATGAATTAAAGGCACTGGCCGATTCATTAAATGCAATTGAATATAAACCGCTGAAATCGTATACTGCTGCGCCACTTGACTCCGTTTATGTGACTGATATTATTGTATATGGGAATGAACGAGTTCATACATCTTATTTTGATAACTCCTTTGGCCATTTTGAAAATTCCTGGGTTACTTTTGATGAACTTGAAGACGCAATAAAGTTGGCATATGGAAGTAAATTCTTCACGCATCTTTTTTATGAATTTCAATCGGAGGGAGATAAAACTAACTTAGCACTGAACGTTAAAGAAGCAGATATTGGTTATCTATCAGTTGGAGCTCACTACGATGACAATTATTCGGTAAGCGTTTTACTAAATGGAGCTTTTAGAAATGTAATTGGTAGAAATACCAAAGTTTTCACGGATTTGGTAATTGGTCCAAACCCAAGGTTTCGTGGCCTGTATATTAAAGATAATGGTGCAAAACCAGGTTATGGTGGAAAGATTGAAATCTACTCATTTAACTTTGATGTTTATGATGATCCAAATAATTTGAGCGCAATTACTGAAAACTGGAATTTTACAAATTTTGAGGTGTCATTATTTGCCCAAAAGATTATAAAAAACCGGCATTGGTTTAGAGTTGGCGGTAATTTTGAATATTTCAGATTCAAATCAAAACTCGAAAATGAATCTGACTCAATAAGCGACTATAATAGCTATGCGAATTTTTATTTCTCATTTAACTCTGATACTAGAGATAAATCTTATTTAGCAAGCAGAGGAGTCCTTTCTGAATTAAGATTTGAATATGTTACTCCTTTATCTAATAATTGGGTTGATGAAGTTTTTGAGAATTCCCTTGTATTTTGGCTGAAATATGAACAGAGTGTTCCGGTTTCAAAAAAAGTATCACTTAAACCAGGTTTATTTCTTGGAGGAAGTTTTCAAAAGGGATATCCTTTTTCATCTAACGAATCGGCAAGCTCTTACAAACGACCACCTGT
The DNA here is from genome assembly GCA_963776205.1 of Marinilabiliales bacterium. Classification (GTDB taxonomy): domain Bacteria; phylum Bacteroidota; class Bacteroidia; order Bacteroidales; family F082; genus UBA4459. The sequence goes on along the minus strand of CAVZLR010000004.1, from coordinate 1,023,485 downwards.
GCAGCACTGGTTCTATATGGGAGGCCAAAGTCCGGTAAGTTATGTAAACGGGTTTCAACCATTTACAGGTGTGAAGTTTGTTCAGAAATACGGACTTTACCAGGCTATATTGAGATTTCATGTCCAGTATAATTTTTACAAAAAACTATACATGACATTTATGGGCGATTTGGGAGCCAGTGAATGGTATGCTGAGGATATATTTGACACAAAGAACTGGGTTGCTGGATATGGTGCTAAATTGAGTTATGACAGTTTTATAGGCCCTGTAGAAGTAAGTATTATGGGTTCTAATATATATAAGGATGTGTCATTTTTTATTAATTTAGGCTACTGGTTCTGATCAGGGTAAAATAAAAAGTAAATGAAGTATAAAAGAATTTTGCTAAAGCTAAGTGGTGAAGCCTTAATGGGTGAGCAACAATATGGAATCGAACCTCTCCGATTAAGAAATTATTGTAAAGAAATTAAAAAAGTAGCTGACAATAATGTTCAAATTGCCATTGTGATCGGTGGGGGTAATATTTTTAGAGGAATTCAGGGTGCGGCGCAGGGTTTTGATCGCATCCAGGGGGATTATATGGGCATGTTAGCTACAGTAATAAATTCATTGGCACTGCAGGCGGAATTGGAAAAACAAGATGTTGAAACCAAACTGCTTTCAGGTCTTTTAGTGGATACTATTACCGAAAAAATGACTGCAAAAAAAGCGATTGGGTATTTAAACTCTGGAAAAGTTGTTATTATTGCCGGAGGTACTGGTAATCCTGTATTTACTACAGATTCAGCGTCAGCACTTAGAAGCATTGAGATTAAAGCAGATGCACTGTTAAAAGGTACACGCGTTGATGGAGTTTACACATCAGACCCTGAAAAAAACAGTGCTGCGAAGAAATTTGATAAAATCTCATTTAACGAAGCATATACAAAGCAGTTAAAAATTATGGATATGACTGCATTTACGCTTTGCAAAGAAAATAATATTCCTATAGTTGTTTTTAACATGAATCAAACTGGAAACTTATTCAAGCTTGTATCGGGAGAAAATATAGGAACTGTGATACATAATTAATCCCATATTTAGGATAAATTATAAATTTGTAATACCAAAAGTAATTACTATGAATGATGATGCCATTTTATGCCTTGAAGAAGCTGAAGAATATATGAAAAATGCTATTGATCATTTGGAGCGCGAATTCCAGAAAATCAGAGCAGGTAAAGCAAATCCAAACATGCTAAACGGTGTAAGGGTTGATTTTTATGGTGTTTCAACACCTATTGAGCAAACTTCAAATATCAATACTCCAGATCCCCGTCAAATTATTGTACAGCCTTTTGATAAAAGTACAATTAATGAGATAGAAAAGGCCATATTAAATGCCAACCTGGGTTTTAATCCTCAAAATGAAGGCGAGATAATAAGAATAAATGTGCCACCTTTAACAGAAGAAAGAAGGATTGATTTGGTTAAAAGAGCAAAAATTGCTGCAGAAGAAACTAAAGTAGGAGTCAGAAATGCTCGCAGACATGCAAATGAAGAAGCTAAAAAGTTAGAAAAAGAGGGCATGGCAGAGGATGATACAAAACATCTAATGGATGAAATACAAAAACTTACGGATCAATTTACAGATAAAATTGATAAACTCGTTGAAGAAAAAGAAAAGGACATACTAACTGTGTAGCGATATCCGACATATAAATAATGCTATTCTTCGATCTGTTTCGGTTTCTTTTTCCTTTTGAACTTTTGAACAATAAAATAAGTAATTTTGGCAATATTGGACGTTGTTATTACCGAATCATATGCGGTTTTAGCAAGTTGTTGCAATAAATTAGGTACAGTATAAAACTGGCTTAACTCATCTATTTTCTCCTTCAAAATTTCTTCTTCCTGTTTTAAATCTTCCCGATATTTTTTAATTTGAATGTTTAAACTCGCCACTGAATTAAATACAGAAGCTACTTCGTCATCATCCTCTTCATTAAATAATATTTTGCCTGTAATCGTTCTTATTGGTGTGAAGATAAGTTGTTCTCTGAAAATAATAATGATAATGGCAATCAAGAAATAAAAAGCAACAAGAATCAAGTAGCCAACAAATAATTCTCCATAGTTATACGCAAACCAGTTCGCAAATGCAAAAGATAAGAATAGCAGGACTAATCCACTAATTCCAAAAATTAGAAGAAAAAGGACCAAGCGTGCTGATAGCTCGGTCATTTTCTTTGATAATATTAATTTGTTATAAGCTACCTGAATGGTAACATACGATTTGATTCCCTCCAGGGTATCCCTGAGAGGTGTACTAAAATCTACTTTTTCCATGTGCAAGAATAAAGTGTTTTATTTCTTCGCTGTTGTTTTCTTTACGTCTTTTATTGCTTCTGCAGTACCTTTTTTCACATCCTCAAGTACGTCTGTTGTACCTTGTTTTACATCCTCTAAAACATTGGTAACTGTTTCTTTTAGATCATCAAAACGGTCATAAAGATCGTCAGCTAAATCTTTAGATTTTTCAGCCAATTTTTTCCGTGTTTCTTCACCTGATTCGGGTGCAAATAATAAGCCACCTATTGCGCCAACTGCTGCGCCTACTAATAAACCTGCTATGAAAGCAAATCCAGAATTTGAATTATTGTTACTCATGATTATAAATTAAATTAATCTGTTATTGATAATTATAGTTAGTTAACCGTATAAAGTTACATCTCTCATTGTAAAATATTAAAAAGTGCCTGAATGTTTAAAAAAGCAATTTTGACTAAAAAGATGCCATACGATAATTGCATAAATATACACAAAAATTATCCAAAGTCCTAATTATTATAAGTGTTTTTCAAGTTTTTTATTGTGAAAATAAAGATGTTGTTTTATTGAATTAATCAATTTTAAGAAAATCAGTAATTTACTGGCATGAAATGTAAACTTCTGAGAATTTACATCTTTTGTGTAAGAAATTTAACAAGTTTCATACGTTGGGCAAACTCTCGTGCAATAATTTTAACTACAGTGTAAGTAGGTATAGCGAGTATCATTCCTGCTATTCCAGCTAGTTTGCCACCAATTATAATTACTAAAAATACTTCAACGGGATGTGCTTTGGTACTCCTCGAATAAATCTGTGGCTGTAGGATGGTATTATCAATCACATTGGCAAATGCAAATACACCAATTACAGTAATAATGGTAACAGGAACCATGTCATAATTTCCAAGGCTCAGTTCAGATAAGCTAGCCAAAACAATACCCATAATGGCTCCAATGATGGGTCCCAGATAAGGTATTATATTCATCAAACCACCAAAAAATCCTATTAGTACTGCATTTGGAACACCAAAAATCAGCAATCCTGTAGATTCAATAGTTATCATGATAACTACCTCTATCAGGATTCCATGAAAATATCTGGTTAAAAGGTTTTTAGAGTCTCCTAAAATCCGGTCCATATTTTCTACATGGTCTTCCGGTGTCAGTGTAAGGATAAATCTTCGTCCTAAATCATCATCAAGAAGGAAATAAAAAGTTAAGAACAGAATGATGAATGTTCCCATGAAAACGGTTCCTGTAGCTGAAACAATATTGGCAAAAAAGTTAGTAAACTCTGTAAAATTCAATAAGTCGGTTATTTGCGATTCGATATATTGTGCAAGTGTTTCGCCTGAACCAATCACATTATATTGAACTAGAAATTCATTAAATTGGTTCATGGGTTTCTGGTAATAAAACAATAATGCATCAATATCGATCGTAGCTATAACATTGCCTTGTTTTACAATCAGGGGCACAATAATGAGAATGAAAAGTATGAAAAGCAAGATGATGGACAATAATGTGAGCAGTGCACTTATCGCATTTGGCATTTTAAATTTTCCAATGTGCATCTGGTTTAGTTTTCTTACCATTGGTAACCCTAGAAGGGATAAGAAAGTAGCTATCAGAATGTACATAACAATATCTGAAAAATACCAAACCATGAATGCAATGATAGCTAATGCTGCTATAGGTTTTAAGTATTGAATGATATTGTCTTTCATTATTTTTAGTCTAGAATACTATGTAAAATTATGAAATTCTGATTAGTTTTTTAGAAACCATAAAAAACACTGATTTTATAGGCAAAGTTTAGTGAAATATTATCAAAGCTGTAAGGCCCATATCTATATAATGCACCTGCTCCAAGATCAAGAATTTGTAAATCAAGTAATTTTCTTATAATTAATCCAGATTCATAGAATCCCTTTTCTAAGGTATTGTATTCAATATTATGATGATTTTCTTTATTTGATAGACTACCAAAAGTAATATTAGTTATTATCATGAACTCCGGGTGAAACTTTTTGAAATCGAGCAAAAGGTTTCCAAAATTATGGGAAAGGTAAACTGCGGCATACTTGTCAGAAAGAAATTCGTTGGTTCGCATAGTGCCAAAACTATTGGGTGCGTAAATGGTAAAAGTCCGGTAGGAACCATTTTCAATATACAGGTTGTTTGCAGGTATTTGACCGAAAACAATTCCAGCCATTAATCGGAAATTAAATTCACCAATATATTTGATGTATTTATTTCCTTCAACTTTCATATCTAATTTGTCATAATTATACGTCCCGAATGTAGATCCTGAAATGCCTTTTGTATAAGTTAACCAAACAACAGGGTATTTTGATCCAAATGAAATTTGTCCTTTGGTAGTTTCAACCACCTTCTCTCTAAACGCAAACCTAAATCCAATTTTCAGATTTGTATAATCAAATAAAGTTTGAGGCGTTCCTCCATCGATATCATTACTAGTGAAAAAATAATCCTGGTAAGCGTTCTTCTCTTGTAACTGGATACCGATATTCCATTTAAAATCACGAAGTGGTTTAAGCCTGAACGAATAGGATAGTTCACCTCCAACTGTAATATTCATCCGGCTTGCAAAAAATTCATAGAAATTGCTTGGGCTCCATGCCTGGTATTTATCATCAAAAAACTTCACACTACCACTTGTGGTTACCATATTATAGCCGTCAATACGAACAATTGATTCAGATCTTTTATGAATATTGACACTAAAATCCAACCCGTACTTGGCTCTTTTATCACCGAATCCATAACCCCAAAATCCACCCGTTTTAAATCTTTTGGATACCCTGTCATTGGTATGCAATCCGACACCCAAATAAAACCCCTCGTATCTGTTGTAATGTGCAATTCTATTGAGGTCAATATCAATAAATCCAACAGGTATCCTTCCCGAAAGTAAGGTTTGGGCAATTGAGGCCATCCTGTCAAAATTTGCTTCATTGCCTATCGAATCAATGAAACGATATGTCTCTAATTCTCTTTCTGTCAGACTGTCAACGCGATACTCATGCCAGAATTCACCCTTTTTTTTAGCAGCATCAGATTCTATTTCTACTTCATGGTAACCAAAATCTTTCTTCTTAAGATCAGGGTTCAGGTTGATATCCCGTATATAACTTCTGCCTTTGCCTACCAGCGCATACGAATCCCCTTGCCCGGCACTGGCAGTGAAATTTGTAAAAATTATATCCGTATTCAACTGGGTTGGAAACCATTGCTCATCTAACAACTCATACGCCTGCTGAATTTTAATAACGATTCCAGTGCTGTCATCTGGTGGTTGTGCTTTAACATTTTGCACTGCCCACTTGTATGAATTGATATAAAGGAAGCCGTGCAAACCTTCAAAATTGGTATTTTTCATGGGGCGGAATGAGATCGTAAAAATGCTATCTCCCCGATCGCTATATGTTGTATCTTCAATTAAAAAGAAATACTTAGCTGTGCTTCCTTTACTAATTGGATTGATGTAGTTTCTTCCTGCAATTTGTATGAGTTCATCATAAAAAGAAGTGGACTGGATTTGCGATATCATAAACCCTATCAATGGATCTTTGAAACCTGAAACTCTGGTAGCTAATACATTTTCCTGGTTTAAACCAGGCGACATATACTTACGTTCTGTAACTGTTTCCATCAGGAAAATATCCCGTTTATCGAGGAACTCTTTTACGGCCCGTTGGGTGGTGTCAAGCAATGAAGTGTCCTTCAGCATGAGGGAGTCAGCATCAACTGTGACAACCATTTTATCATAGGAAGTATATGTGAAAGCATCCAGCTTCTCAGGATTATTTTCGTTCCTGTGTTCTACTACATTTTTAATAATACGGTGGGCTGGATTTATTCCTGGATAAACTTCTACTTCATCCAGTTGATAAAGTTTAGGACTTAGAAATATGCGTTGGGTTTTCGCTGTGAAATCAATGTTATACTGATGAGTTTCATAGCCCACATAAGTTAAATTCAGGCAGCATTCATTGTTATTCACTCTAATGGAGAATTTGCCATCAATGTCTGTTGTGACCCCTGTTTTTGTATTCTCTGAAATTATGTGAACGAATGCCAGTGGTTCCCGGCTGTTTTTATCACGTACAATACCTTCAATTACTACTGATTGCCCAATGACCGTGCTGACAAGGAAGAAAAAGATAAAAATAAATAGGGGTCGATGGAGCATTTTAGGCAGTATTGGCTTTCAGTCTGGTTTCTTTTTATGATGAACTCACATTTAAAACTTTTATTACTTTAATTTATTATTAGACTTATGCCTGTTTTTATCACGAAGTTCTTTTTTATCCAGGTTCTTTTTAAGAGCTTCAGTAAGATCAACACCAGTTTGGTTACACATGCATATCAGTACAAAAAATACATCTGCAAATTCATCGGCCAGGTCAGCTTCATCTTCTTTGTTTTTAAAAGATTGTTCTCCGTATTTTCTTGATATTATCCTGGCTACTTCACCTACCTCTTCTGTAAGGATGGCCATGTTTGTAAGTTCATTGAAATATCGAACCCCTGTGCTGCCAATCCATTCGTCAACCCTTTGTTGGGCTTCTTTAATTGTCATAAGTTATAAATATTAATAGTACATATATAAGCCTTGCTAAAATAGTTAATTTTGCAGCTTATGACTGACCTAAAAGAATTCAAACTGGGATTTGATTATATCGCCAAAACATTTGCAGGACTTGAGCAGGTATTACTTAAGGAATTAACAGAAATTGGAGCGGATGATGCGGAAGTCATTCATAGAGGCGTTTCATTCAGAGGTGACCAAGCAGTTTTATACAAAGCCAATTATTTGATCAGATCAGCTATCAGGGTGCTGAAACCTATAGGCGTTTTTGAAGTTAGTGATGATAATCAGTTATACGATAAAGTAAGAAAGATCAATTGGGAAAATATATTTAGCCTGGATCAGACTTTTAAAGTCAATGCGCATGTATTTAATTCAGAGTTGGATCATTCGCAGTTTGTTGCCTTAAGAACGAAAGATGCCATTGTTGATCAGTTCAGGGATAAAACAGGAAAAAGGCCGTGGGTGGCCATGGATGATGCGGATATATACGTAGATGTTCATATAAATGATAATGTTTGTACCATTTCGTTAGACAGTTCAGGAGAGTCATTGCATAAAAGAGGTTACCGGATTGAAGCTGATAAAGCACCTATAAACGAGGTGTTGGCTGCTGGCCTGGTAGCACTGACCGGATGGAACGGGGAGAAAGATTTTTATGATCCAATGTGTGGCTCGGGTACCATAGCTATTGAAGCGGCTATGAAAGCGATGGAGATTCCTTCAGGCTATTACCGGAAACGTTTTGCATTTATGAATTGGGAAGGATTTGATGCCACGCTTTGGGAAGATATAAAGAAAGAAGCTGATGAGAAAATAGGGGAGCTTGAATTTGAGATATATGCTTCAGATAGGTCGAAGAAAGCTGTAAATATTGCCCGGGTAAACATAAAAAATGCGGGTTTACATAAGGATATTAACTTGAGCGCTGCCTATTTTGATGCTCTTAAGCCTGAAAAAAAAGAAGGAATACTCGTGTTTAATCCGCCATATGGTTTAAGGCTGGAGGAAAAAAATGAGATCAGTGATTTATATAGTGGTATTGGTGATGTGTTGAAGCAGAATTTCTCAGGCTTTGAAGCCTGGCTTATATCTTCAAATATGGAGGCTATCAAGTTTATTGGATTGCGAACTTCTGCGAGAATAGAAATTTATAACGGCCCATTGGAAAGTCGCTTTTTGAAATTTGAACTTTATAAGGGCAGCAAAAAAGAAAAAAGTGATCCGGATAGAGAGAGTTCTGATGCTGAACAGCTATATGAAGATAAAAGCGTCGGTCTAAAGGAAAGTGACTCGAGAAGGTCATTTAAAAAACCGGAAAACCCGAGATGGAAGAATGCTGATAAAAGTTCATTCAGGAAAAGAGATGACGGGGAAAAAGAATCGAAATTAGGAGATCGTGATGAACGTAAACCTTTTAAAAGATCCGAACGACTTTTTCGGGAAAAGCGTGGAAATGACATTAAAAAAGATGAAAGCGAGAGAGAAACAAAACATGGGAGAGGGGATAAGCGTGAGTTTAAAAGACCATTTAAGAAAAATACGGAAAGTGAATGGAAAAGGAAAAAAACCGAATCAGGAGAACGTGATGAGCGAAAGCCTTTTAAGAGAACTGAACGTCCGTTTCGTGAAAAAAGAGAAGATGATTGGAAAAAGGATAAAAGCGAGAGAGGGTCAAAGTTTGGAAGAACTGATGAGCGAAAATCCGATAAGAAGCCGGAAAGGCCAAAATGGAAGGATAAGGATAGTAAAGATAATACTCTAAAAAAGGAAGGGGATTATTTCAAAAAACCTCAGCTTGGTAAGCCAAAAAAAACTGAATATACAGGGGATGGTAAAAGAGGCTCACGAAAAAAGAGACCAAGGCTTAAATAAAAACCGGCTGCAGAAATGCCACAGCCGGTTGTTCAAAAATTTTATAATAAAATCAAGATTTTATTTCATCTCTTCAGCGAAGAAATGATAGAAATCTGTGATGGCTTCTATACCTGCATAGAAATTATTCAAGGGGTAGTTTTCATTAGGTGAGTGGATCGCATCTGATTCCAGACCAAATCCCATTAGCAATGACTTAGTACCAAGCTTTTCTTCAAATGTTGAAATAATTGGGATGCTTCCACCGCTTCGAACAGGAACAGGAGTTTTACCGAATAATTTTTTCAGTGCATTCTCTGCTGCTTTGTATGCCGGCAAATCTATAGGGCAAACATAAGCTTGTCCACCGTGGAGTGAATCAACCTTTACTTTTACCGAATCAGGTGCAATGCTCATGAAGTAATCCTCAAACATCTTTGCAATTTTAACATGATCCTGGTTAGGTACCAAACGAGAGGAGATTTTAGCATATGCTTTCGAAGGTAATACGGTTTTTGCTCCTTCACCTGTATATCCTCCCCATATTCCACAAACATCAAATGAAGGTCTGATACCTGTCCTTTCAATGGTTGTATAGCCTTTTTCACCGGCTAATTCTTCAACGTCAAGTGCTTTTTTGTAATCTTCCTTATTAAATGGTGCCATATTTAATAATTCTCTTTCTTTAACAGAGGCTTCCAATACATCATCATAAAAACCAGGCATCGTTACCTTGTTATTTTCATCGGTCATATGGGCGATCATTTTTGCCAACACGTTAATAGGGTTGCCAACAGCTCCTCCGAATAATCCTGAGTGCAGGTCACGGTTAGGCCCGGTCACTTCTACCTGCCAATACGCCAATCCTCTTAGCCCTGTAGTAATAGCTGGAATATCTTCCGCAATCATTCCTGTGTCAGAAACCAGTATGATATCTGCTTGCAGCATATCTTTATGCTTATCACAGAAGGCTCCCAGGTTTACAGAACCAATTTCCTCTTCACCTTCGATCATAAATTTGACGTTAGTTGGTAATGCATCATTCTTAACCAGCGCTTCGAAAGCTTTTACGTGCATAAAACCTTGCCCTTTATCGTCATCGGCACCACGGGCATATATTTTGCCGTCTCTTATTTCTGGTTCAAATGGAGGTGATTTCCAAAGGTCAAGTGGATCAACGGGCATCACATCATAATGCGCATAAACTAAAACGGTGGGTTTTGAAGGATCAATTATTTTTTCGGCATAAACAACAGGATTGCCTGCGGTTGGCATTACCACCGCTTTGTCGCATCCTGCTGCCAGAAAATGTTCTTTATATTTTTCTGCAGCCTTTACCATATCCTTTTTATGTTCTGAAAGTGAACTTATAGATGGAATTCTGATCAATTCAAAAAGTTCGTCTAAATACCGCTCTTTATTTTCTTTAATGTATTGTTTTACTTTCTCCATTTATTTTTTGTGTTAGACAATTTAGGGGTGCAAAGGTAATAAGTTAGAGGCAATTGAGAAAGAGAATGAATATGTTCTTTTTTAATTTAAGAAATTTTAACCATTTGCCTGTACCATTCAAACAATGCAATTGAAAGTGCATGTGTGGCATTTAGTGAACTGACCGGTCCGGGAATTGGAATGTAGAGTACACCGTATGCTAAGTCTAACAACTCCTGCCGAATACCAGAAACTTCATTTCCAATTACGAAAGCTATTTTATTATTGAACTTGAAATCGTAAATAGATACAGACTGAGGTGCTGTTTCTAACAGGATCAGCTGATAATTTGCAGGAACCTCATCTGCAAGTTGATCGTATGTAATGATTTTCCAGATTGTTTTTTCCGCTGCCCCCGATGCTGTTTTGTTAATCTTGTAATTTTTAAATTGATTGGCAATGTTGGATATAAATAATGTTTTTGCAGCGCCAATGTTACCCGCTAACCTTAATACTGAGCCCATGTTTTCCGGGGTCCGTAAATTATCAGCAATAATTAAAGGCCTCGAAATAGTATTGTAGAGTTCGCTTGTCTTTAAATTCTGAAACAATTCATATGAGCTTTTAGGATCTGACATGTGTACGAAAATAAAAAAAAAAGTCGCCCTTTCGAGGACGACTTTTTAGAATATTTATGCAGAGTGATTACTCAACAATAACTTTTTGAGAAGCTGTGCCATTTGCTGTTTCAATAGTAGCAAAATAAACGCCTTTTGGAAGATTGCTCATGTCAATCTTAACATTAGGTGCATTCACAACCTCGTTTACAACTATTTGACCTACTGAATTTGTTAATGTAATATGATCTATCATACCATTATTGTTGCTGATACGAAGCAAATCTGTAGTAGGGTTAGGATATACCATGATGTACTCATTGGTGGGATTTTCATCAACACCAACAATTACTACAAGTTGAACAAGAATTGTAACCAGTTCATTAACTGGATCATTGTTTCTTATATTGATTTTTCCAACATATCCTGATTCAGTCAGTTCTGTTGCATCCAGAGAAATCTCAAGCATAACTGTTTCATCTTGCATTAAGGTTCCTTCTTCGGGAGAAATATATAACCACTGGGGCGCTAGTTCACCCTGTAAATAAGCAGCAATATTCCAATTGTAATCTAAATCTGGAGCTAGATGACCCCAACCCAGAGCCAAGCCGTGTGACAACCAATCGCCATTCGGGTCGGCTGGGCCAGCATCACATCCTGGTGTATAAACGCCACCTGGTTTGTCAAACATATAACCAACCCAAAGATCCTGACCATCAATAATAACAGGCTCATCCAATGTAATGGTATTCCAGCTTGCTGCATCCGGATCAAAATCTTGCTCAGTTAGGAGTTCGCCAGGTCCAGGTGTAATAAATGCACCCATTCCGTATATCTGTGCTGTATGTGAAAGTGACAAGTCGTTAATATATACTTCCATTTGATGAATCTCCATCCCAATAAATGGCTGAACCATTTCTGCCGGAAATCTGGCAGCTACCCTCCAAATCTGATCCGACGCGTTTCCAATAGCATCTGAATTAACGCCATCGTCATATCTTAATATTTCGTCTCTTTCTGCATTTGGTTGACCCACTGGGTTAGGATTAGGTTTGGCATAAACCTCACGGCTTTTACTAGGGTAATCCTTATAGTTATAATTTGTTCCTCCTGTTGATGACTTAGTATTCAGGTCGTAAGTTGGAACAACCTCAAAATTTAGATCATCTTCACCAAGGTTACCCAGTTCTCTTTCCAACATTGTAAGCTGGCCTTCTTCAAGTATTTCAATTATCGGTGAATCATTAACATCAATAATGGGTGCAACAGAACCTGTTACCAATTCAATATAGGCAAAGTCATCCATATAATAATGTGGTGTTTCTCCTTCAATAGCACCAGAATAAACATTAACTGCACCTAACTGTTGTGTGCCAGAAGTTCCACTCGCCTGATAATGAAATGGCCATTCATGCACCATGGTGCCATTTAACCAGAATTGAGCCAGGTCATTGTCAAGATCAACGATATTTGAAATCTCAAGCCATTCATCTGCATTAAAGTCGAATCCATAATCAGTTCCACCAACGGTTAAATATCCTGATTCGGCAGCGCCAAAGTAAACTTCCATGGCCCATTCAGTACCAGGAACTTCAAAATGCTGAAGGTTAAAGTAACCTCCATTACCGGCAACAATATAATATTTGAAGTCAATCTGATACTTACCTGATGTTTTGTTTCCACATAAGAAAAGCAGGTCGGTTACAGTTCCAACTAATTCTACAGAATTATCCGGACTTGAAGACTGGGCATCAGAAACATAAGCATCTTCAGTTGTACCAGGTGCTCCGGACCATGTTGTCCAGAAACCAGAATCTTCATTTAAGGCAAAATATTCTCCAGCCGTCATTTCATCAAAACCACTTTCATAAAGTGTGGTTTGTGCAAATGTTTGCATCGATAACGCAGCGGAAAATGCAATAATTAATGTCAATAAAGTAAATTTTTTCATGATTTTTTTAATTAGTTAAACATATATTGAATGATATTTTGATGGTAATTTAATTCAGTTGGAAACTGAATAACAAACTTAGTAAAAAAACAACATGCAAGCTATTATTTAAAAAGAATTAAGTTTTAATTAACTTATTATTGTAAATCCATAAGAACAAAGCTGCTGCAAGGCCAATGGCCATAATAATCAACCAAATATTTGAAGGGTGATATGCATCCCATAAAAAATTAGTAAACTCTCGTTCAGTCATGCTTAGTGCATCTGCAGCAGCCTTGAAATATTCGTTTTGTGTTAGGCTTTCAGAGAAATGAAGCCCTCTTTGTGCCATTTCCTTTTTAACGAGTGAATGTTTATCTGACATGCTCTGATACACGTTACCAGAAATAATACCTGCAAAAACGTTTCCGAGAAACATTGGGATGAACGAATAACCCATGTAGAGAGCTTTCTTGTCAGCAGGCGCAATGCGCCCAATATATTCACTGATCTTGGGGGATGCCATCATTTCACCAATCGAAAAAATGAACATTGCAACCAATATAAATACAACGTTCTGTGTCATCAATGTAAGCGCCATGCCTATGGAGCTAATGATAATTCCACGGATCATCGAACTCAGTGCTTTCCATCGCATAACAATAGATGAAACCAGGACCTGGAATATGATAATATACAATGCATCAAAGTTGGTAATAAACTCAGCTTCCATTTGACCATTGGCCCCGTAATTTTCGGCAAAAAATGGAGCGTAATTCTGAAAGAAATTATACATATTTGAAGTGTCAACCCATTGCTCAATGAAAACAGGTAGGGTAAAAAACAACTGGAAGTACATGGTCCAGAAACCGGCTACTATTAGCAGAAAGATGACAAATTTTATGTCGGTAAGTACCAATCCTATATTTTTAAATATCTGGATAAGTGTTACAGATAGTGGTTCACGTGATCTTGTCCTGTCAGGTTCTTTATAAAATAGTAACAATATGAAGTTAAGTGCGATAATGCCTGCTGAAATATTAAAAACGATATTGTATGATGATTCTTTAAAAAGCAAAGTAACCATTGGTCCTATAAAAGCACCCAGGTTGACCATCATATAAAAAATACCAAAACCAATGGAGGCAGTTTCATCATCAGTGGTTTTAGCGACAGTTGCCTGAATGATAGGTTTGAATAATGCTGCACCAAGCGCCAGGTATAAATACATGATGAATACACCGGTAAAACTGTCGAAATAAGGGAGTAATATAAAAGCAGAAGTATAAATGATAAATGCAATGGCCAACACTTTTTTGTATCCGAACTTATCAGCAATGGCACCAGTGATAACGGGAAGAAAGTATAATATCCCGGTTCCAATGCCCATTATCATACCTTTTTGTGATTGTGAAAACTCCAGTCCGCCCATATCCGATGATCGCGTCAGGTAATTTGCAAACAGCATAAAGAAACCATACCACGCCCATCTTTCAAATAGTTCAATGGTATTGGCCACCCAAAAGGTCTTTGGAAATTTATTGAAAACCCTGGAAATTTTACTCATTTGGATAATTTTAAGATGCGACAATGATAAGGAATTTTTATAAAATTTGAAGACACTTATCAGCAATTTCCGGTTACGGGTTCATCGTAAATTGTTTTCTGAGAGTTTAGATTGAGGATGGACGACTTTCGAGTTTATACTTTCATGGTTTCACGCTTAGGTAAGGCTCTATTTTAATGAAGGATGATTCTGAAAGAATTCCAAGTTCCATCAATTGCTCAGTGGATTTAAATAAACCCCTGCTATTTCTATAGTTTACAATTCCCTTTGTGATTTCAAATGAGATATATGGATGACGCAATATTTCTTTAAACCCGGCTGTATTTATATTTATTTTAACAATCAGCGAAGTGTCCACTTGCAGGAACTTTTCAATTTTATAATAGTTTGATGAGTCGAAACCATATACTTCCCTTAGCTGAGCAGGTTTGAAATATCCACCCAGGAGATCCCTGTAATTTATAATTCGGGCAGCAATCCAAGGCTGCATTTTTAAAGAATTCACAAAAACGGAAGAATCTGCAGTGTTGATCTCCACATCCAGATACTTGATTTTCTTTACTTCAGGTTTCCTTTCTTCAATTTTGCTTTCTATAGGTGATATCTTTGTTTTGAAGTTGGAAGGAGTTCTTATAAATGGTTCCAGAATATTGTACTCAGCATCAGAAATGCTATACATTTTTCTGAGGTCTTCCTTCCTGTTAAATTTCCCGCCCTTTGCTTCATAATTTTTTATAGTTTCTACTTGCTTTTCAGATAGTCCAAGTTGCAACCACACTTCTTCCGGTAACTGGTTTGGATTAAAGGGAAATGGATTTAGCTTTTGCTCAGCAAGTTCCTTATTCAGTTTGCCACGGTTTTGCAATTGTTCAATGCGTATGGAGTCAGCTAACAATTGCTGCGTTTTTCGGAAGTTTTCAATATCCTTTTTAAATACCGAATAGTCATTAGTTTCCTTCTTAATTAGAAAAGGCATTATCAGGTTAATCACGATTACAATTAGTATAAGAAACAAAATAAAAAGTATAGCGCGCTGTTCACTTTTATTAAGTGTCACAACTGATTTTATCCAGCTATTTATTTTTTGAATCATTCAACAGTTAAATTGATACAACTAGCAGGCAATTCTACGCTTGTCCTAAAACAAAAATAATGAAACAATTAAAAAGGCGGGTGTTGTTTGTAATTCTTTTGCTAAATTACAGCCCTTTTTAGTTTTCATTCAGAAATAGCATATACCATGGTGAAGAAATCCTTTCTAATCATTATTCTTTTCTTAATATATAGCATAAGCTTTACACAAGATACTTTAAGAGCCAGTAGCAATGATTTTGAAGCAGAGCAGGAAGCCCAAAATTTGGAATTAACGGTAAGTGAGAGAATAGACCAGGCTTTCAGGCCAGCAGTTGATGTGATAAATTCAGTTCTGTTTTGGGATCCATTCACAGCTATGGGAATCTATGATCCAGTTGTTTATGACGATTCCGGAAGACCAATACTGGATAGTGAAGGTAATCCTGTAGAATCGCGTTTACCGTTAATTGTTTTCTGGTTAATTTTTGGCGCAATTACATTTACCATTGTAATGAGGTTTGTGAGTATAAGAGGCTTTAAACATGCCATTCAACTTGTGCAGGGTAAGTATGACGATCCTGATGATCCTGGTGAAGTTTCCCATTTTCAGGCTTTAACAACTGCTCTTTCTGCTACTGTGGGGCTCGGAAATATTGCTGGTGTGGCCATCGCCATTTCCATTGGAGGTCCGGGAGCAACCTTCTGGATGATTATTGCCGGACTACTTGGGATGTCTTCAAAATTTACCGAATGCACATTAGGTGTTAAATACCGTCGGATTGACATAAACGGCATCGTTTCAGGTGGCCCCATGTATTATTTGCGAGATGGGCTGAAAAAGAAAAAAATGAAATGGCTGGGTGCTGTGCTGGCAGCACTTTTCGCTTTGCTGGTAATTGGAGGTTCTTTTGGTGGAGGAAATATGTTTCAGGCCAACCAATCATTCTCTCAACTGGCTTATGTGATTCCTACCATTGAAGGTTATGGATTCTGGTTTGGAGTTATACTGGCCATTTTAGTGGGAATTGTTATCATAGGCGGAATTAAAAGTATTGCAAGGGTAACCGATAAAGTTGTGCCATTTATGGCTGTACTGTATGTGGTAACTGCTCTCATTATCATTTTTATGAATATTCAACATACAGGTGAGGCATTCAGTTTGATCTGGAATGGTGCTTTTGATCCGGATGCCATAAAAGGTGGAATCGTTGGAGTATTGATAGTGGGGTTCCAGCGGGCTGCTTTCTCGAACGAAGCTGGTGTTGGCTCGGCCGCCATAGCACACTCGGCAGTAAAAACTGATAAACCCATCACCGAAGGATTTGTTGCCTTGATGGAGCCATTCGTGGATACTGTAGTGATTTGTACAATGACTGCATTGGTCTTAATTTTTACAGGAACATATGAAAACCCGATGGGATTAGAGGGTGCGCAGCTCACTTCTAACGCATTTGAAAAGGTTTTTTCATTTTTTCCATATATTTTGGTGATTGCCATATTCCTATTTGCTTTTTCAACTATGATCTCTTGGTCGTATTATGGATTAAAGGGATTTGATTACTTGTTTGGAGGTATGTTTGAGAGGTTGTTTGGCAATCGCAATGTAGCAAAATATACCTATTTTGTGTTATTCCTTACTTTTATAGTCATTGGAGCTTCATCAAGTTTGGGTGCTGTGGTAGATTTTTCTGATGCTATGATCTTGGCAATGGGATTTCCGAATATTTTAGGACTTCTCATATTAGCGCCAGAAGTTCGAAAAGACTTAAAAGATTATTGGCAGAAACTTAAAACAGGAGAAATTAAGAAATTTAAATAATGCGAATCGCCATTATATTGCTCAATAAAGGGAGAGGCAGTGGCGTAGTGGCCAGGCAACATACCCGATTCTTATTGCAGCTTGGGCATCATGTTTATTTTATGCATCCCGAAATTGGAGATGGTGTTCCTGGTGCTCAAAATATTGATATTAAACTTCACTCTGCTATCATGCCTGTGCATGAGTACTTGCCTTCTGCAGGGGAAGAACAGAAACAGGTGGCCAGTATGGATTATGATGAAATGATGGCCTATTTACCTGTTTATGAAAATGCGCTTAATAAAATAATTGATGATGTCGACATCGTTATAGGACATCATGCCAATATTGCGGCAATAGCGACTTATCGTGTTGCATCGAGGAACAATAAACCTTATGTTCTTTTCTTACATGGAACTGGTATTGAACCAAGACATGAAGGGAAATGGGATGACAGAGCATGGAAGCTGATCAAAGAAGCGGTTGAGAAGGCAAACGGAATCATTGTAACTACTGAGTATGTTAGGGATGAGTTGGTAAAACCTATTATTGATATACCTGATCAAAAATTTCTGATTTTGCCGTGCGGAGTTCATCTCGATGAATTTCGATCAGATACTACTTTTGAATTCAGGGAAAAATATAAATTGCCTGATGTCTATATTATTTGTCCGGGTGCACTAACCGCATCCAAAGGTCCACAGAATGTTGTTGAAGCCTCTCAAGAATATTATGAATATGCTGCAACAGTTTTTATTGGCGATGGTGAATTAAAAGGTGAACTCAAAGAAAAATTAGGAGATCGGGGTATGTTTTTTGGTTATGTCTCTTCAGGTGATAAAGCCACACTGATCAAAGAAGCTACATTGCTGGTGGCTGCACCTGAAAAAAAAGAGCATTTTGGAATTATCTACGTTGAAGCTCTGGCTGCAGGAACACCGGTAGTGGCATATGAAGGTGGAGGTGTTGGTTCAATAATTACACCTACCGAAGGAATTCTAACTGAACGGGATCCTAAAATCCTGGGTCAGAAAGTGAATTATTTATTACAGAATAATGGGTTGAGAAAACAAATGTCAGTTTCTTGCCGTGCTCGTGCCGAGAAAAAATACACATATCCAAGGCTTGTTAAAATACTGTCAGATTGGTTAACTGGTTTTGTCGAATAGAAAAACAACTTGATCCAAATCGTAAAAAAGATACCTTTGCGTATTATTATTTTATAGAATATGGCACTTGTTGATTCCTTCGAAAGAAGTGGTAACCGGCTTTTCCGGTACAGGGGGCAAATCCCTGTGATCCTTTTTATTGCAGCCATACCAGTGGTCTATTTTACGGATATTTCTTTCTTAAACGAAACTTCAAGAGAGCTTATTACAGTTATTTCAATTGCATTAAGTACTTTGGGTTTTATAATAAGGGCGATATCTATCGGTACCACACCTGCAGGTACATCAGGCAGAAATACAAGGGAGGGACAAGTGGCAGAAACATTAAACACGAAAGGCATTTACTCGATGGTGCGGCATCCGCTTTACCTCGGTAATTATTTCATGTGGATCGGCATTGTGTTGTTCACTTTCAATTTCCCGTTCGTCATAATCGTTACATTATTATTCTGGTTGTATTATGAAAGAATCATGTTTGCTGAGGAGCGTTTCCTGGAAAGAAAATTTGGTGAAACATATATGAATTGGGCCCGGAAAACACCATCATTCCTGCCTTGTTTTAGAAAATACGTTAGAAATGAAATGCCTTTATCCTTTAAAAGTATTCTAAAACGCGAATACTCTGGCTTACTGGCTACCGTTCTGGGATTTGTCTATATAGATGACTTAAGGAGATTTTTTGAAACCGGGAAATTTGAATTGGATACAACTGCACATTGGATACTGTGCGCAACGACTATTATAGTGCTTATTTTAAGAAGCCTGAAACACTACACGCAAGTATTTAAGGAAGAAGGACGCTCGTGAAATGCAAAAAGCATATATCCATATAGCGGCCATTCTCTCCATGATCTTCTGGGGTTTTTCTTTTATTTTGTCAAAAACGGTTTTCGAATATTATACGCCGCTTACCACGATATTCTTCAGGCTCGTCATTTCTTCAATATTTCTTTTTCCGCTCATTAAACTAACCGGAAAATTTGAAAAAATTGACCGCAAGGATTTTGGCCTATTGATTGGAGGTGCCTTTTTTAACCCGTTTCTGTATTTTCTGGGAGAGAATTATGGGCTTAATCTCGCTTCGGTTTCTGTAACAGCCATTATTATTGCAACCATACCAGTATTTACACCATTTGTTGCACTTAAAATATTTGGGGAGAAACTGAGTAACTTAAATATTTTTGGTTTGGTTATTTCATTCGCTGGTTTAATCCTGATTCTGTTCAACAAACATTTCGAACTCGAAGCTTCACCCACTGGGTTGGCTTTATTATTTCTGGCAGTATTCTCTGCTGTCATTTACACCGTTTATATAAAAAAACTCACGCTTAAGTACAAGCCTATTACTATTATCACATGGCAAAACCTAACGGGAGCAATCTTCTTTCTACCCCTTTTTTTGATTTTTGATTTTAAAGACGTGATGCACATTGATCTGAGTACGATTGCTATACTCTCATTGATTGGTTTAGGGGTTTTATGTTCATCTGCTGCTTACATCTTATTTATATACGCTATTAAATACTTGGGTATCAGCAAGTCAAATTTATATACCAACTTAATACCGGTAATCGCCACTTTGGCTGCTTTTTTTATACTGAAAGAAGATTTTACCACGTTGAAAGCCATTGGTATTGTTGTGGTAATTGTAGGTGTAATGCTATCGCAATACGATAAAACCAGGAGATTTATGAAAAGTAAAAAACTATGAAAAGAAGAATATTAATACTAGGAGCCGGTCTGGTAGGTCGGCCCATGGCACTCGATCTGGTTAAAGATGGCGCATTCGAAGTAGCGGTAGCTGATATTAGCGAATCAAATTTGAATTGTCTGGTTGAAGAGCGGTTGCACAAAATCCATGCAGACCTTGCTAATGAAAATGAATTGAAAACACTTGTTCGAGATTATGACATTATTCTGAACGCGGTTCCGGGCAGCATTGGTTTTCGAACTTTAAAATGGTGCATTGAAGCAAAGAAGGATGTAATTGACATTGCATTTTATCCAGAGGACCCATTTGACCTTTCAGAATTGGCAAAATCCAACCAGGTCAAGGTTATTTGTGATATGGGGGTGGCCCCGGGAATGAGCAACTTACTTACTGGATATGCTGCCAATCAACTAGATCATGTTTTAAAAGTGGATATATATGTTGGCGGACTACCCAAAATTAGAACCAAACCATGGGAATATAAAGCTGTATTCTCCCCAACAGATGTAATTGAAGAATATACACGGCCCGCCCGCCTGGTGGAGCATAATAAGATAGTAACAAAACCAGCATTAACAGAAATTGAATTGTTGGAATTCCAAAATATTGGAACGCTTGAAGCATTCAACAGTGATGGTTTGCGTTCGCTTATGTTTACTATAGAAGCTGACATGATGCGCGAAAAAACGCTTAGATACCCGGGTTATGCAGAAAAGATAAAATTGCTATCCGATAATGGTTTTTTCAGGGAGGAGGCAATTGATATTCAGGGGCAAAAAGTTTCACCACTGGAGTTAACTTCAAAGCTTTTATTTGATCAATGGAAATTAAAAGAGGGTGAAGTTGATTTTACCGTAATGCGTATCATCGTTGAAGGAGAGAAGAATGGTGAATCGCTGAGGTATCAGTTTGACCTGTATGATGAATATGATCCCAAAACGGGAATACATTCAATGGCCCGAACTACCGGCTATACAGCCACCATGGCAGTGAGGCTTCTGGCTGAAAACTTATATTCTGTAAACGGTATATCTGTTCCCGAATTTCTCGGTAAGGATCAGAAAGTGGTTGATTTCATTTTGACTGGACTGAAAGAGAGAGGCGTAGTTTACAAGTCTTCAATTGAAAAGCTTTCATAAAAGTTTATTTTTTCATCTTTTTAGAGAAGTCAAAGAATTTTCTGATTTTCTCCCTTGTAATTGAATGTTCTTCAGTGCCTGATTGACCTAATAAGAACCCAAGTGGTTTCAATTCGTCAATATTCTCACCTATAACACGAAGCATGGCAGCGAATGGAACCGCAATAATCATTCCTGGTAATCCCCAGACAAACGCGCCGAGCGTTATGCTTAGAATGATCATAAAAGGATTCAGGTTAACATGTGCTCCAACAATATTCGGTGTTAAGATATTATTCTCGGTAAACTGTACTATGATAAACTGAATTATGACAAGTATTGCAAAAATGGGTGAATTCATAACAAAAATAGACATCAGTAGTGGGAAAATATAGCCAATAATTGTACCGTAATATGGTATAAAATTCATAATTGCAGCTATGATTCCGAGTAAAAGTGCATGTTGCAAACCGATGATATAAAATCCGGAAACATTTAGCACAACAAGGATAGAAACAACAATGAACATACCTGTAACATATCTGACAGCAAGTGTATTAATCTCATTAATAATACGGTTAGCCAAAGCGTGTTTATTATATGGAACAAGCATCAGCAAGAATTCCTTGAATTTATTTCTGTAGAATAACAAAAAGAAAATGTAAACCGGCATTATTAACACAGTAAAAAGTGTAAAAAAAGTGGGTCCCAATGCTGATTTAATACCTTCGTCAGGATTTTTCAAAAAGCCCAGAATTATACGATTTGCTTCATGTTTCAAATCTCCCGCTGTCACACCAAATGTATTTTCGATAGAGGCAATAATTGTCTGAAGATTTTGGCTGGCTTGTGCTCTTAAACTTGGTAAATCATCGATAAACAATCCGAACTGTTTATAAATAAAAAAACCAATTCCATAAATCACTGACAGGCCTATGATTATGGCGAGAATGTTGGCCAGAATGCGTGCAAGCCCATGTTTTTCGAAAAAGTTTGCCAAAGGAAATAACAGGTATGCAAATAAGATTCCAAGTGTCAGTGGTGCCAGATAGTTTCTGAATTCTGTAAGAATAAAATAGGATAACCATACAAAAAGTAGCATAAAGGTGATCCTTAGTATTAGCGGAAATTGGATTGTTCTCTTCATTTATGTTTAAAAAGCTATATAAAATCAAATATAATGATGATTTGATACGTGTTGAATATATTCAGTTGTTTTTTTTACTTTTAACAATTCATAGATATGGGCAAAGAACGAAGAAAATTTGGTGCATTTGCAGGTGTTTTTACACCTTCCATTTTAACAATACTTGGAGTAATAATGTACCTGCGTTTGGGTTGGGTTACTGGCGTTGCAGGTATTTGGGGAGTGATTGCAATCATTCTAATAGCCCATATTATTTCGATAACCACCGGTTTAAGTATTGCTTCTATAGCAACCGATAAAAAAATTGAGGCTGGTGGAATCTATTACATTCTTTCCCGCTCCTTAGGCCTTCCTATGGGCGGATCGATTGGAATAACGCTTTTTGTTGGAACTGCTTTAAGTATATCATTGTATATTATTGGTTTTACTGAGAACTTTCTGGCCATTCCAGCCATTCAAAATATAATAATTCTTGATCCAGAACATTTAAGCAGTATCCGTATCGTTGGCACATCAGTACTCACCTTTCTGTTAATTATTGCTTTGATCAGCACCAATTTTGCGATAAAAACGCAATTTATAATCCTGGGAGCCATATTTTTATCACTGGTATCAATTCTTATAGGGATTTTTATGGGCAATGGTTCAAATCCAACAGAAACTGCGGAATTTGTTCTTCCATTCAGGGATTTCTCATTCGTGGAGGTATTTGCCATCTTTTTTCCAGCCGTAACTGGATTTACAGCAGGAGTGGCCATGTCAGGCGACTTAAAGGATCCAAAAAAAGACATTCCTAAAGGCACGCTTTACGCCATACTGGCAGGCTTGGTTGTTTACCTGTCGCTGGCATTTCTTTTTTATTTTTTCGTAGATCAGCAAATGCTGTTGAATGATTATAATTTTTTAATGGCGATTGCTTGGTTGCCAATATTGGTTATTGCAGGAGTCTGGGGGGCAACACTTTCTTCTGCTCTTGGGGGAATATTAGGAGGACCACGCATTATTCAAGCCATTGCTCAGGACAGAATTGTGCCGCGTGTATTAGGAAAAGGTCATGGAAAAAATAAGGAGCCACGCAATGCACTGATATTTACATTTCTTATTGCCGAATTGGGAATTATGGTGGGTGATCTGAATGTTATTGCAGGAATTGTTACCATGTTTTACCTAACGGCCTATGGCTTTATAAACATTGCATTTGCTTTGGAAAAATGGGCCAGCACCGATTTCAGGCCTTCATTTAATATGTCGATCTGGATTGGAATTGCGGGTTTCCTTGCCAGTTTTATAGTGATGTTCAAACTCGATCTTACGTCAATGACGGTAGCCCTGGTAATATTATCGTTCGTTTATTATTTTATCAGTAAAAAACAATTGCATCTAGCTATGGGTGATGTCTGGCAAAGCGTCCGGTATTCCATATTGAGGCGGATGTTGTCAAAACTTGACAGACGACAATTAAACGAGCGGAATTGGAGGCCAAATATCTTGTTGTTCAGTGGAGGAACCAAAAACCGACCTCATTTAATTGAGTTTGGAAAATCGCTCGTAGGAGAGCAGGGGCTTATTTCTAATTTCGACTTGATATTGAACAAATCATCCAAGGTATTGTTTCCAAAGCATAAACAACCTATTGACGATATTATTTACGATGATACTGATGGCATATTTGCCAGAAGGCAGGAGTGCAATAATGTGTATGAAGGAATTGAAACCATCGCAGCTACTTATGGGTTCTCAGGAGTTGAACCCAATACGGTTTTATTGGGTTGGGGACGGCAAACTAGAAACCCGGTCCGTTTTGCTAAAATGCTAAAGTACTTGTCAGATCTCGATTTGAATATCGTTTTACTTGATTATGAGCAGAAAAGAGGGTTTGGTAATTATCAACTGATTGATATCTGGTGGCGGGGTGGCTCAAATAATGGAAACCTGGTGCTGTCATTGATCAAATTTCTAAGAGCATCATACGACTGGAGACTGGCTACCGTCAGGTTGATGATTATCAATACCGATGAAGGGAAAGAAGAACAGATACGAAAGGATACACTCACCGTATTAGACAATATGAGAATGGAAGCCGAAGTTAAAATTATCAACAATGGTATTGAAAAGCTACCTGTAAATGTCATTATCAAAAGGGAATCAATGAAAGCGGATTTAATTTTTCTCGGATTGGCAGAAGTACAGGAAGGTATGGAGCAGGAATTTGTTAAAAGGGCAGATTACCTGTATAAAGATCTCGGTACAATTGCGTTGGTAAATGCTTCCACTTTCTTCAAGGAACTGAATATCGGCGTATGATGAATATCCCTCAAGTTCAGATATAGGTTTTTGCATATATAAAATATATATTTTTGCCTAATAGTGATGTTATTAAATTTCAACAATTGAATCCATTATCCATTAAAGAAATAAATGGTAAACAGCTGTATCATAGCTTTTTATCAGGTGCGCACAGGATCTTTGAAAATCAAAGTATCTTAAACAAGATCAATGTTTTCCCGGTAGCAGATGCGGATACGGGTACCAACCTGGCGTCAACCATGCGATCCATCATAGATATTTCAATACCTAACGTAAACCTAAAAGTATCGGCTGTTTCAATTGCCGATGCTGCACTGACGGGGGCAAGAGGAAACTCAGGAATTATATTTGCTCAATTTCTATATGGATTCAGCAATGAACTCAAAGCCAAAGAAACCATCACGGTTGAGGATTTTGCAGAAAGCATGCGAAGTGCGGTCGGTTATGCCTACGAAGCCATTGCTAATCCGGTGGAAGGAACCATACTATCGGTGATTAAAGACTGGGCAGAGCATCTGTATAACGTAAAGGATAAGTTGGATGATTTCATTCAGATGCTCATAGATGCTTTTTTGATAGCTACCGAATCATTAAACGCCACTTCTGTCAGGATGAAAGAATTGACAAAAACGGATGTGGTGGATGCCGGAGCTAAAGGTTTTGTTGTTTTTCTCGAAGGCATGCTCGAATTCTTCCAAACAGGCAAGCAGGTAAGTGCGGAAGCCCTGAGCGCTGACCAGGTTGTAGAAGAGGATGTGATAGTTGGGCATGATGTAATTACGTATCGATACTGTTCAGAAGCATTGCTTACAGGAGAAGATTTGAATAAAGCTGATATCAAAAAAGCATTGGAAGGCTTTGGAGATTCAATGGTTGTTGCTGGTTCTCCGCAAAAAACGCGAATTCACATCCATACGGATACACCATGGCTACTGTTCGTTGAGCTTGGTAAACTGGGAAATATTGCATCTCAAAAAGTCGATGATATGGTAATGCAACATACCATTGCATCTTCGCCAAAAGAAAAAGTCGCGCTGGTAACTGACTCCTCGTGTGATCTTCCACATGAAATTATTGAAAAATACCAGATTCAGGTAGTTCCATTAAGCATCCACTTCGGGGCAACTTTTTACCTGGATGGCGTCACTATGAAGCCGGAGCAATTCAACAAAATGTTAGATACATCGCTGGTTTATCCTTCCACTTCACAACCTGCTTATAAGGAATTTTATAACCGTTATAATTACTTATCGACACACTTTGAGAGTATAATTGGGATTAACATTAGTAATCAATTAAGCGGTACCTGGCAAAATAGTTTGAATGCTGCAAAAAAAGTCAGTGAACATACCGGTAAGAGGATTGATGTGGTGAACAGCAAACTTACTTCAGTCGCCTTGGGTTTACTTTTAATGAGAGCTGCAAAATCATTAGAGGAAGGTATAACACATGACGAAGTGCTTGAAAGTTTGCAAAATTGGATTGAAAAATCAAAGGTGCTGGTAACGGCAAGTACTTTAAAATATATGGTGAAAAGCGGCCGTGTGAGCAATACAAAAGGCTTAGTCGGAAAGCTGATGAATTTAAAACCGGTGATCACAGTAAATAAAGAAGGAAAAACTGAAGCATTTGGAAAGGCATTTACTGTGAAGCAGAGCATGAAACTGGTAATGAAGGACATTGAGAAATTCATCGAGGGAAAAAAAGTATGGGGTTATGCAATTGCCCATGCAAGTAATGAAAAAACCGCTTTGTGGTATGCAGATAAAATGGAAGCTCTTACTGGAATGAATCCTGAATTCATACAGAGTGCATCACCAGCTCTGGTTGCCAATGTCGGATTGGGTGTGGTTGATGTAGCCGTTTTGTTGGATTGATTGTAATATTATTTTAAATATTTGACCTTGTTTTTTTATTCATTCTAAATTCGTTGATGGCGGTTTTGAAGCACGACTTATTGCTAATTTTGCAATTAAACCAGAAACGATGATAACAAAACAACTCACCCATCCTAAAAGCATCGTAGTTGTTGGTGGTTCAAATGATATCCATAAGCCCGGTGGAAAAATTCTTAAAAATATAATAGATGGCGATTTTAAAGGTGAACTATTCGTATTGAATCCCAAAGAAGATTTGGTTCAAGATATTAAAAGTTATAGAAACCCTGAAGAATTGCCCCAAGTTGACTTAGCGATCATTGCGATTGCGGCAAAATACACACCCGACACAGTCGATTTTCTGGCGCATAAAAAGAACACTAAAGCATTTATTATTATTTCTGCAGGATTTTCAGAAGAAAGTGAGGAAGGCAGGTTGCTGGAAGAAAAAGTGGTGACAACGGTAAATGAAGTAGGAGGTTCTTTGATTGGCCCAAACTGCGTTGGCGTGCTTACACCACAACATCACAGTGTTTTTACAAAACCCATCCCAAAATTAGATAAGAAAGGTTGCGACTTTATTTCAGGTTCAGGTGCAACCGCATGTTTTATAATGGAAGCTGGCATACCCAAAGGCTTGACCTTTTCCAACGTATATTCCGTTGGCAATTCGGCGCAAATGGGTGTCGAAGATATCCTGAAACATATGGATGAGAATTTTGATCCTGAAAATGATTCCTACATCAAACTACTATATTTTGAGTCGATTGAAAAACCTGAATTACTGCTGAAACATGCATCATCATTAATTAAAAAAGGATGTCGGATTGCTGCTATCAAAGCAGGAACTTCAGAGGCCGGGAGCAGGGCTGCATCATCTCATACGGGTGCTTTGTCAAGCCCGGATAATGCTGTGAGTGCACTATTTAAAAAAGCTGGAATCGTCAGGTGCTATGGGCGGGAAGATATGATCTCAATTGCGTCCGTATTTATGTATCCGGAGTTAAAAGGGAAAAATATTGCCGTTATTACACATGCGGGTGGTCCGGCTGTAATGATCACGGATACGTTGTCGAACTGGGGATTAAATGTACCTCCCATTGCTGGAAAAGAAGCGGAACATTTGAAAAATGAATTGTTCCCGGGTTCATCAGTAGCCAATCCGATTGATTTCCTGGCTACAGGAACAGCAAAACAATTGGATGTCATTATTGATTATGTGGATAAGAAATTTAAGCAAATTGATGCGATGGTCGTTATTTTTGGAACGCCTGGCCTTTCAAAAATTGACGATGTATATGAGGTGTTGGATCAGAAAATCAGAGGAGCTTCCAAAACCCATTTTTCCGGTGCTGCCTTCCACCTTGACAGCGAGGGATGAGGTCGATACCTTTGTTTCAAAAGGCCATGTTTATTTCCCTGATGAAGTAAACCTGGGTATTGCATTGTCGAGGGTGTTTTATACGCCAAAACCGTTAATGTATCAGCTGAAAATATAACCGTGGATCAGAAACGAATCAGGCAAATTGTGAATGTATCTGAGGACGGATACATCTCACCTGAAAACATCCAGGCTTTATTGGATTCAGTGCTCATTCCGAGGGTGATGGAGTGGACATATTATCAAAAGGACACATTGCTAAATGACATCGATCAATTTGATTACCCTTTGGTGATGAAAGTGATTGGCCCGGTTCATAAATCCGATGTGGGCGGAGTTTCTTTAAATATCAGGGATGCAGAAACCCTGCTTTCAGAATTCGACAGGATGATGGACATACCTGAAGCAAAAGGCGTTTTATTTCAACCGATGCTCGATGGTTACGAATTATATGCAGGTGTGAAAAAAGAAGGTGAATTTGGACATTTAATCATGTTCGGTCTTGGAGGCATTTTTATAGAAGTTTTTAAAGATGTGAGGTCAGTTCTGGTACCTGTAAATAAAAAAGAGGTGCTAAATGAGTTAAAGCAATTAAGGGGTTATAAACTGTTTCAGGGCGTCAGGGGAAAGGCCGGCATTGATGAAAACAAATTTGCAAATATTATCCTTCGATTGTCAGAACTTGTGCAAATAGCACCCGAAATTGCGGAACTGGATTTGAATCCAATATTAGCTGAAGGTGACAAAGTAGTAGCAGTTGATGCTCGAATCAAAATGGAAAAGTAAAAAAAAACAGCAAATGTTAAAAAGGCAGGATCTATACTTCATCGGAGTTCTTCTCATTCTTTTCCTGCCGTTCATTCTTAGCAGCGACCTTCTAAAAGTATATGAAAACTTTAATCATGAGCATGGTTTAATCACGTCGTTCATAAAATTCGCCATATTAGCCACTATCGGCGAGTTGCTAGGCTTGCGGATACGAACAGGGTCATACATTCAAAAAGGATTTGGGATTATTCCACGCATGTTTGTTTGGGGGATGATCGGCTTGACAGTAAAAGTATCTTTCATCATTTTCTCGATAGGTACGCCCGCATTTCTCGAATATGCCGGGGTGAAAGGAGCTTCTGAAGCATTATTGGAAAACTTGAATACGGAAAAAGTGTTTGTTGCATTCTGCACAAGTGTAGCTTTAAACCTGGTTTATGCACCTGTTATGATGACTTTTCATAAGATATCAGACATGCATATCCTGAGTTATCATGGCGAATTAAAAGCGATTATCTCTCCTATAAATTTCAGGAAAATATTTGTAAATTTGAACTGGTCCGTTCAATGGAATTTCGTATTTAAAAAAACCATTCCATTATTCTGGATACCGGCTCATACCATTACGTTTTTATTAAATCCTGATTATCAGGTATTATTTGCTGCCTTTTTAGGCATTATGTTGGGAGCCATACTTGCGGTGGCCGACATGACGGACAAACCATTGGTAAAAGAACAAATTGATTGATGCACCATATAAACCTTTAAGAATGAGAAATACACCCATAAATTCAGAAATAGTTGCCAAAAAAGTAAGCGAAGGAGGTTATGAATCAGTTGGGAAAGCTTCCATCAGGGAGATTAAAAAATTAGTCGATGAAATTGAAAAAGCATCGGGTGAAAAATTTATCAGGATGGAAATGGGTATTCCGGGTTTGCCTGCCAGCGAAATTGGTACAAAAGCGGAGATAGAAGCCCTGAAAGCAGGTGTGGCATCCATATACCCTGATATTTTTGGTATTGCACCGCTAAAACCTGAAATAGCGCGCTTTGTAAAATTATTTCTTGATATTGATGTGGATGAACAGGGCTGTATTCCAACCGTGGGTTCTATGCAAGGTGGTTTTGCTTCATTTATGACAGTAAACCGGATGCACAGAGATCGGGAAGGCACTCTTTTCATTGATCCCGGATTTCCGGTGCATAAACAGCAATGCAGGGTACTGGGACACAATTATATGTCGTTTGACGTGTATAATTACCGGGGTGAAAAACTTCGTTATAAATTGGAGTCATATCTGAAAACGGGTAAGGTGTCATCCATTCTCTACTCAAATCCAAATAATCCTTCATGGATTTGTTTTACAGAACAGGAACTGAAAATTATAGGTGAGTTGGCCACCATGTATAACGTGATTGTAATAGAGGATTTGGCTTATTTCGGAATGGACTTCAGAACGGACTATTCTGTACCGGGTAAGTCTCCTTATCAGCCTACTGTTGCGAAATATACAAATAACTGGATTTTGTTGATTTCAAGTTCCAAAGTATTCAGTTATGCCGGTCAGCGGGTGGGCATGATGGTTATTTCAGATAAAGTATTCACTACTAAGGCACCCGATCTGAAACGTTATTATATGTCGGAAAATGTGGGTTATGCAATGGTTTACGGATCCATGTATTGTTTAAGCTCAGGTGTTTCACATTCAGCTCAATATGCATTAACTGCTATGCTTAAGGCTGTAAATGAAGGTGAAATAAGTCTAACAGCCCCTGTGAAAGAATACGGAGAAAAAGCCAAGATCATGAAAAAGATGTTTTTGAAGAATGGTTTTAAGATCGTTTATGATACGGATATTGACAAACCCATTGCTGACGGTTTTTATTTCACTTTTTCATACCCCGGCTACGATGCAGAAGTATTACTGAACGAATTGGTATATTACGGTATCAGTGCTATTTCGCTCTTAATTACAGGGAGTGAACGAACGGAAGGCATCAGGGCATGCACTTCATTGGTGCAGCGAAGCCAATTCCCCATACTGGAAGAAAGGTTGAAGAAGTTTCACGAAGATCACCCAATTGAGTAATAATACATGAACTTTGCCGACAGAACCATAAAGCTTTACGAGTCCCTTCATATAGATGCCAAGCTTCCAAAAGATGTTGAAGTATTAAATCCGTATATCGACAAAGATGTGATCGAATCATGTTGGAAGTTCTATAGGAAATTCTATGATGATTCTGAGGGAAGAAGAATCATCTTTGGTATAAATCCCGGGCGATTTGGTGCAGGAATTACAGGTATTCCATTCACGGATCCATTGCGTTTGGAAAATAACTGTGGTATTCCAAATGATTATAACAAACGTCCTGAACTGTCCTCTGAATTTATTTATATGCTCATCGACCAGTTGGGAGGTCCCAAACATTTTTACAGGCATTATTTTATTGGAGCCGTGAGTCCGCTGGGATTTGTTAAAAATGGAAAGAATTATAATTACTATGATTCTGTTGAATTAAAGAGGGTACTAAAGCCTTTTATTATTCATAACCTGATCGAACAAATTGGACTTGGAATTAACTCAAGAAAGTGCTATTGTTTGGGGCAGGGAAAGAATTTCGAATACCTGCAGGAGATTAATATGCAACTTGGGCTTTTTGATCAAATCATTCCTATTCCACACCCAAGATGGGTGATGCAATATAAAAGAAAAGATTTAATGAGCATACTTCATCAAACAAGTAGCCTGCTTTCAATTTAATCTATAAAAAAATATTTAAAAAGACTGTATATCAATAAAATAACTCTAACATATAGATGGTATTTATATCTTTTATAAATTATTTTTTAGGAGGTATAAATTAGCTTTTCCAATCGGGCTTTATTGTTTAAAATCGTAAATTTGCAATCGATTGTTTTAATACACAAAATCAAAGTATATGGCTAAATTAAGAGGAGCCGTTGTAGTAGATGTGGAAGGATGTAAAGGCTGCGGAGTTTGTGTGCCTGTCTGTCCTACCGACGTCCTGAAATTGGCTGAAAATGTGAATGGTAAAGGCTATCATTATGCATATATGGAAAATCCTGAGGCGTGTACGGGCTGCACCAATTGTTCAGTCGTTTGTCCTGACGGTGTAATGACTGTATACCGTATTAAAGTAACAGAGTAAAGACCAGTAATATAAAAAATCATGGGTGAATTAAAATTAATGAAGGGTAATGAAGCTTTAGCGGAAGCTGCTATCCGGGCTGGTGCTGATGCTTACTTTGGATACCCCATAACACCTCAATCAGAAGTAATAGAATATTTAATGGCGGAAAAGCCTGAAGACCGCACTGGAATGGTAGTGCTGCAAGCAGAAAGTGAAGTAGCGTCAATTAATATGTTGTATGGAGCTGGCGGAACTGGTAAAAAGGTGATGACTTCATCTTCAAGTCCCGGTATCAGCTTGATGCAGGAAGGTTTATCATATTTAGCAGGAGCAGAAATTCCTTGCGTGGTGGCAAATGTTGTTCGAGGTGGTCCTGGTTTAGGAGATATTCAACCAGCACAATCTGACTACTTCCAGTCAGTGAAAGGCGGTGGGCATGGGGATTACAGGCTCATTGTTCTGGCGCCATCCTCTGTGCAGGAAATGTCAGATTTTGTGCCGCTAAGCTTTGACCTGGCATTTAAATACCGTACACCTGTCTTGATCGTTTCTGATGGTTTAATCGGACAGATGATGGAAAAAGTAGAATTGTTTGAGCAAAGGGAACGCCTGACCGATGATGAAGTGGTAGAAAAATATCCATGGGCTACCAATGGCAAGCCTCTTGGAAAAGAAAGAAGAGTTCTGACTTCTCTTGATCTGGATCCACATAAATTGGAAAAACACAACCATCATCTCCAGGCAAAATATCGTGAGATTGAAAAAAAGGAAGTCCTGTCGGAGACCTTGCATTGTGATGATGCTGAATATATTATGGTAGCCTATGGTTCCAGTGCCCGTATTGCTCAAAAAACCATCCAGCTTGCCCGTGAAGAGGGTATTAAAGTAGGGTTGATCAGGCCGATCACTTTATGGCCTTACCCAAAAAAGGAAATAGAAAAATACATACAGAAAGGAATCAAAGGATTTTTATCAGTAGAAATGAGTATGGGACAAATGGTCGAAGATATTCGTTTGGTGGTTGAGGGTAGAACCAAAGTGGAGCATTTTGGTCGCGTGGGCGGTGTGATACATTCACCTGAAGAAGTACTTGAAGCATTGAAACAAAAATTAATAGGAGGATAATTATGTCAGGATTAACTGTTCAAGATATTATAAAGCCTGAAAATCTGGTTTACAAAAAAACCGATTTGATGACGGACAAAACCCTGAGTTACTGTCCGGGATGTGGTCATGGTACGGCCCACAGGCTCATTATGGAAGTAATCGAAGAGTTAGGTAAAGAGCATGATACTATTGGCGTAGCGCCTGTTGGCTGCTCCGTACTGGCCTACGAATTTATGAATGTTGATATGCAGGAAGCAGCACACGGCAGGGCACCTGCAGTCGCAACAGCCATTAAAAGGGTTTGGCCCGGTAAAGTAGTTTTTACATATCAGGGTGATGGCGATTTGGCTGCGATAGGGACTGCTGAAACCATTCACGCCTGTAACAGGGGTGAAAAAATTGTAATCGTTTTTATAAACAACGGTATTTATGGTATGACGGGCGGCCAGATGGCACCTACCACATTGCCAGGAATGAAAACCTCTACATCGCCTTATGGCCGCGAAGTGAATGCAATGGGAAATCCGCTGAAAATTACGGAATTGGTGGCACAGCTTCCCGGTACTTACTATGTGACTAGGCAGGCTGTTCATACAGCATCTGCTGTTCGAAAAGCTAAAAAATCATTGATGAAAGCATTTCAAAACCAAATCGATGAAAAACCCGGTTTGTCGTTTGTTGAGATAGTTTCAAATTGCAATTCAGGCTGGAAAATGACACCCGTTGACTCAAACATTTGGATGGAAGAAAATATGTTTCCATTCTACCAGTTGGGAGACATCAAAAAGGATGGTCAGTTAATTGAGAAAAAATAGTAATACAAAGAAATTCAAAGATATGACTGAAGAAATTATTATTGCAGGATTTGGTGGGCAAGGTGTATTGTCGATGGGTAAAATCCTTGCATATTCAGGGATCATGCAGGATCAGGAAGTGAGCTGGATGCCTTCATACGGTCCTGAAATGCGTGGTGGTACAGCAAATGTTACTGTTATCGTAAGCGATGAAAGGATCAGTTCTCCAACACTGACGAGATATGATACAGCCATCATTCTTAACCAGCAATCGATGGATAAATTTGAAGCCACGGTAAAGCCCGGAGGTGTATTACTTTACGATCCTAACGGGATTACACATCACCCAAAGAGGACAGATATAAGTATCTATAAAATTGAAGGTGCCAAATTAGCGGCCAGTATGGGAAACACCAAAATTTTCAATATGGTGGTGCTGGGTGCTTACATAAAAGTAAAACCCATTGTGAAACTGGACAATGTGATCAAAGGTCTCAAAAAATCTTTGCCTTTAAGATACCACAGATTAATCCCATTGAATACGGAAGCGATAACAATGGGAATGGAAAATGTGGATCAGGTAAACTAAGAAATTAGATTAAAAATCAAAGGCTGGCCCCAATGGAGCCAGCCTTTTCTATTGATTGGAATTTATATAATTACTCAAAAAGACTTTCTGCGTAGCTTTCAGCCCATTCAGCTAGAAGTTGCCTGTCATCATCACTTAATTTAGCATTCGCATGCATGATGGTGTAAATTGGCATCGGCATATTTTCATCCGTTACTTCGTCAATGATCTTATCCAGGTTTTTTGCTTTATCCATTTTGCTTTGGCTTTCCCAATGTGAAAAATTAAGCTCATCCCTGCCCAGTTTTATGTCTCTTATAACAAGCCACGACACGGGAGCAACATAGCTATACCAAGGATAAATTGTTTCATTCGAATGGCAGTCATAACAACTTTCTTTCAGCATGACACTGATGTGTTCAGGGAGTTGATTGTTGTATATCAGGTCGTTCTCATTCGTCAATACTATTTCCGGTTTATCACAGGGAATAAATTGAATAGCAACAATTACTAAAACTAGAATGAGTATGAGTAGCTTAAAGATTTTCATTTGAATAAACTGATTTCCTTATTATTCAGCAGGTGTTAACTGTTTCGCCAATTCGGTTGCCCAGTTTACAAGTATTTCTTTTTCTTCAGCTGTAGGTTCTCTGTCAGGATAATTTTTGAGGAATTTGCTTGGTGGCATATCACCTTCTTTTACAACATCTGCAATATCGGTAAGTTTACCAACCTGCTTATAAAGTTTCATATCTGCTAATTCATCAAATTTAAGTTTGCCTTTTCCCTTTATGTTATTTGATTCGCTACTGTGACAACCAACACATGATTTATCAAGAATTTGCTGTACATCATCCGGTACGTGATAAGTGGCTGTTTCCGCTTTTACTTCTTCCTGGGGTGTTTTTTTGTCATCAATACTGAAATTCACAAACATAAATCCCAAGACAAGGGTCATCATAAAAATTAATATTTTCTTCATGGTTAATTAGATTAAATTATTTTGCAAATGTAATAAACTATTTAAAATGATTACAAATAGCGAGCCAAGTATAGAAATATTTTTTTATATAAGTTTTAATTATTCTTTATTTTCGCTTAAATTATTATAAATAGGTATGGTCCAAGATAACTTTCGATCAAGATTAGGTGATGTCATTTTTGAATCTGACACAAAATCAGGCAGAGCTTTTGATGTGTTGTTGCTTATTGCGATTTTATTAAGCGTTATTGTTGTTCTGCTTGATAGTGTAGTTTCTCTAAATGAAAAGTTTGGCAAAGTTTTTTTCATTTTGGAATGGGCATTTACCATCATTTTTACAATGGAGTATACCTTGAGGCTATATACTGCACATAAGCCACTCAAATATATTTTTAGTTTTTACGGAATTATTGACCTGCTGGCAATTTTGCCCACCTATTTGAGTGTAATTCTGGTGGGATCTCATTATTTGGTCGTGATCAGGATATTGAGGTTGCTTCGTGTATTCAGGGTATTAAAGCTAGCCAGGTTTGTAGGTGCAGCTGATACATTGCAAACCGCCCTCAGAAACAGTCGTGCGAAGATTATTGTATTTCTTGAAGTGGTTCTAACCATTGTTGTTATCGTTGGCTCGATGATGTATTTGATCGAGGGTCCCGAAAACGGGTTTAACAGCATTCCCAGATCTATATACTGGGCCATAGTAACCTTAACAACAGTAGGTTATGGAGACATTGCTCCCAATACACCTTTAGGGCAAATATTAGCCTCCATGCTTATGATTACAGGTTACGCGATAATTGCAGTACCGACTGGGATTATAACCACGGAAATGAGTAAAATATCCACAAAAATGGAGTCTTTTAGTAAAACATGCGCACATTGTCAGACAGGCCGACAAGATGCAGATGCTGTTTATTGCAAGAAATGCGGTAAGACTCTTTAAATGGGAACATAAAAAAAGGCCGGGATTACTAATTATCCCAGCCTTGCTTTCTTATGAGAGTTAATTACTATTACTTAATAATTGATGCTTTCTTGATTTCTGTACCAGTTGAAGTTTGAATGCTATAGAAATAATATCCTGAAGGTAATTCAGCAGCATTCCATTGTATACCATGATTGCCAGAATTGAATTGCTGATCTGTAAGAACAGAAACAATAGCACCACTAACGGTGTAAACTGTGATTGTTACATGATCAGGTTCGTTAAGCGCGAATTCAATATTTGTTAATGAACTAAATGGATTTGGATAATTCTGTTTCAATGTAGCATTCATTTCCATCTCATTAATTGCATTTACATAACGATTGGCTTCACCTGGCGTATAGTCAGGCATCATATACCAATGCTCAGTTCCGTCTGTATATCTTCCATAAGAGGTATCAGCTATTTGAGGGCCGTAAGTAATACTATCTACAAACACCTGATCAGGATTCCATAATCCTACTTGCTCTCCACCACCGCTTAATTTAAAGTTGGTGTTCAGTACGCTCCACGCAGTATCATCATTGGCATAAAAAACGATGAATCCACCTGCTTCAACCGTCACTGAATCAGGATAGGTTGAAGGAATTTGGTACATGTCTTCCGGTACATCTAATTTATCAGACAGATAATAGCCGCCTAACATAACTGATTCGTCTCCTGCGTTGTAAATTTCAATCCAGTCAGGATTATCACCTTGTGGTCCTGGAACAGAAAAATCGTTGCTGGCCATAAATTCGTTGATATAGAGTTCAACTTCATCTGGACTAGGATTCGGGTTGGCATTTGGAGCTCCAGGAGTGATTTCACTCATGAAATACCAATTTTCTGATCCATCAGTATAACGTCCATAAGAAGTGTCAGTTATTTGTTCTTCATAAGTAAATCCCTCAATTAATTCCTGATTAGGATTCCATAACCCAATCTGTTCACCACCTGCACTCAGTTTAAAGTTTAGATTAAGTACGCTAGAAGCTTCACCTTTATTTGCATAAAAAACGATAAAACTACCTGCCAGAACAGTAACCGAATCAGGATACGTATTTGGAATTTGGTACATGGCTCCTGGATCATCTAGAATGTCGGACATATAATAGCCACCTAACATTATTGGTTCAGTACCCGCATTGTATATCTCAATCCAATCAGGATTATCTCCTTGTGGGCCTGGGAAAGAACCATCATTGCTAGCCATAAACTCATTGATAAACAAGCTTGCTGGTGGTGTGTAAGGGCCAAAGTTAAAGTCGAATTTATATAGTTTGCCACCTCTGTCTGCTACCATATAGATAACATTTTCATTTTCGCCAAATGTTACTCCTTCTGCCTGATCTAAAGGAATATACCACGAGCGTAAAAAGTCACCCTCTTTTGTAACTTCATTTAAAGTAGATGCTTCATCACTCACAATAAATAATGTATTCCAAACGGGATGTATTGTTATTCCTGAGACATCAGATGAGAAGTCTAATTCTGTTCTGTTTAGTTCAATCCCATCAACAGTAATTTCAATTAATGCAGGATTACTCTTCTCTGCAAGAACAAATAAATGACCAGTTTGAGGGTCAACAGTAATTCCTTCCAGTCCATTAGTCTGACCTGGTGTATGTTCAACTTCAATTTCTCCAATTTTAACGCCTAATAAGTCATACATTATTACTTTCCAGTTAGCTTCTTCAACAACAAAAATCGTATCATAATCAAGGCTAAAAGCAATTCCTTCAAAATCATCCCCATTTACAGTGATTGTATTTAGAAGTTCGGCTGATGTAGATATCTCATAAATATTTGATAAAGACCCATCATTATTTGTAAACAAAGTAGTTGTTTGTGCATTGTATGCCAGACCTGATGGTTCGGCAAAGGGTGTATCATAAACTTCAACCGGTGTCCAATCTGTTACAATATATGAAAGAGGGCTTGCAGATCCTTCAGTTGGATAGTAGGATGTTGAAGGTGCATCATCAGAAGCCTCTAAATACCAACTGACATATGTGCCTTTATCCATGGCTGGGATCGTCCCACCAAACACATTGTCACCTGCAGCTCCATCATTACTTAAACCATCATCAAGCATTTGTACATCAATATATCCTTGACCTGCATTATACTTTAAGGTAACGATAAGGCCGGTTGCAGTTGTTGTCACGTTAGAAGTAACAATAACTTCCTCAGTAAATTCTGGAAAAACAGGTTCTCTTATTACATCAGCAATGACAGGTCCTGCTATTAATGAATTACTTTCCCTTGGTGTTGGAACTGTAAAATAAACCCAATTATCAGTACCATCCGGATACCTGCCATAGGAAATGTCAGCAGTTTGTGCACCAAATGTAATACTGTCAATAATTGTATGCTCATTGAGTGATAGGGTAATTGTTTCTCCCCCTGCACCTAATTTGAAATCAGCATGCAGAGTATCAGGATCTGTAATAATGTCATTGTCTGTTCCATCACACCAAATTAATAGATAGTTTTCTGGTTGAATAACAGTGGGATTAAAGGAGTAGAGTGTTGGGTCATCTGGTATATCGGACATGAACATTCCAGTAATATCAACTTCTGTTTCACCAAAGTTGTATAGTTCAATCCAGTCACCAAGATTACCAAATTCATCAACTATACCATTGTCGTTTTTAGCTAATAGTTCATTTATTTTAAGAGTGATGTTACTCTTGCCTGGAGATGCTGTAAATCCCATCTTGGGGTGGTCAATAAATGATTGCCAATCTTCACTTCCATCTGGCATTCTGCCGTATGAAGCATCAGTTGTTTGCGCATCATAAGTGAAGTCGTCAAGAAGCATCATTGAAGGACTCCAAAGCCCGATACTCTCACCATCTCCACTTAGCTTAAAATTCAGGTTCAATACACTTGTAGCCTCTAATTTATTTGCGTAAAATAAAATGAATCCACCTGCTGGAACAGTTACTGAATCAGGATATGTGCTGGGGATTTGATACATGGCTTCAGGATCGTCTAATACATCCGACATATAGTATCCACCAAGCATTACAGCTTCGTTACTAGCGTTGTAAATTTCTATCCAGTCAGGATAATCACCCTGTGGGCCAGGGTATGAGGCATCATTGCTCGCCAAAAACTCATTGATGTAGAGCTGGGCATTTAAATTACTTGTAAAAACGATTAAAGAGATTACAAAGGCAATTGTGTAGTTAAATAAAAAATAAAACTTCTTCATGTGGTTTATTTTTGGATTAATTAATTGAATTCATAAATTGAAATAATAAATAAATTTAATCGTAACAAAGCTACATTCATATCAGTGCAAAGTAAAGAGAAAGACCTCTATTCATACTATACATGTATTACAAGAATGATTTTCACAATATCAATCCCCATCGGATAACCACTACAAACTATAATGTAAAATCCTGAATAATAATTAATAAGGGTGTTAACTTACCTTGATAATGAATTTATCTTCTTAAGAAAAATAGAAGCATTAAAAAGCCAGTGAATATCAACTCACTGGCTTTTAATATCTCGGATTTATTCATACTATCCGATAATTAAGAGGGATATGCTATTTAAGAACAGAAGCTTTTTTAACGACAGTTCCTTTCGAAGTCTGAATACTATAGAAATAATATCCTGAAGGTAATTCAGAAGCACTCCATTGAATACGATGGTTGCCAGAATTGAATTGCTGATTTGTAAGAACAGAAACAATACCACCACTTACTGTATAAACTGTGATTGTTACATGATCAGGTTCGTTAAGCGTGAATTCAATATTTGTTAATGAACTAAATGGATTTGGATAATTCTGCTTCAATGAAGCATTCATTTCCATCTCATCAATTGCATTTACGTAACGATTGGCTTCACCTGGCGTATAGTCAGGCATCATAAACCAATTGTCACTACCATCAGCAAACCTGCCATATGAAGTATCAGCAATTTGTGGACCGTAAGTAATGCTGTCCAGAAATACTTGTTCGGGACTCCATAGGCCAACATGTTCGCCTCCCCCACTTAATTTGAAGTTCGTATTGAGTACGCTCCAAGCTGTATCATCATTTGCGTAGAATACAATAAAATCGCCTGCTCCAACCGTTACAGAGTCTGGGTAGGTTGAAGGAATTTGGTACATGTCTTCCGGTGTATCTAATTTATCTGACAGATAATAACCTCCTAACATAACAGGTTCTTCACCCGCGTTGAAAATTTCAATCCAGTCAGGATGATCACCTTGTGGTCCTGGAACAGAAAAATCGTTGCTGGCCATAAATTCATTAATGTAAAGTTCTACATCAGCCGGGCCAACATTTGGATTGGTGTTGCTGGCACCAGGCGTATAATCAGCCATCATATACCAATTATCAGTTCCGTCCTGGTAACGTCCATAAGAAGTATCTGCTATTTGTTCTCCGTAAGTGATACTGTCTACAAACATCTGTTCAGGATTCCATAATCCTACATGTTCGCCACCGCCGCTTAATTTAAAATTTGTATTCAGTACGCTCCACGCAGTATCATCATTGGCATAAAAGACGATGAAACCACCTGCTTCAACCGTTACTGAATCAGGATAGGTTGAAGGAATCTGGTACATGGATTCAGGTTCATCCAGTTTATCAGATAAATAGTATCCACCAAGCATAACTGACTCCATACCTGCGTTGTAAATCTCAATCCAGTCGGGGTTGTCTCCTTGTGGACCTGGTACTGAAAAATCATTACTGGCCATGAATTCGTTGATGTACAGAATGACTTCAGCTGGAGCAGGATTCTCATTCATTGCACCAGGAGTTATATTTGACATAAATGCCCATTCTCCGGTTCCATCGGGGTAATGTCCAAAAGACACATCAGTTGTTTGAGCTTCATAAGTATAGCTGTCAACAAGTTCTTCAGAAGGATTCCAAAGTCCAATACTTTCA
Source organism: Marinilabiliales bacterium (assembly GCA_963776205.1). GTDB lineage: Bacteria > Bacteroidota > Bacteroidia > Bacteroidales > F082 > UBA4459. The sequence goes on along the minus strand of CAVZLR010000004.1, from coordinate 982,308 downwards.
CCATCACCACTTAATTTGAAATTAAGATTCATTACACTGGTAGCTTCTTCCTTGTTGGCGTAAAACAAGATATAGCCACCTGCTGCAACAGTTACAGAATCAGGATAGGTGCTTGGAATCTGAAACATGGCTTCCGGATCGTCTAGTACATCCGACATATAATATCCACCTAGCATTACGGCTTCGCTACCTGCATTGTAAATTTCAATCCAGTCAGGATAATCGCCCTGAGGTCCGGGGAAAGATACGTCATTACTTGCCATAAACTCATTGATGTATAGCTGAGCATGTGATGTACTTGTTAATACTGTTATCGTAATTACTAAAGCAATTACAAAATTGAAATAAAAGTAAATTCTCTTCATATGATATTTTTTAAGGGTTAATTAATTTTTGATATAAAGATACAATTATAAATATATTTTTAATTAACAAAGGTAAGAAGCTCTGTTGTTTTTTCTTAGCAATATGACCCTATTCATCCTATACAATTTGAGATGTAATGAAGATAATCTATTCAAGATCATTTAAATCTACCCTACAAGCTGGATTGTAATTATCAGAAATTCAATAAGTAATACAACTCCCATACCTTTACATATAAAGCCAGCGACTATACATAGATACTGTATACTTATGCCTGATTGAGGTTTGTACTATCTTTGTTTAAAATTAATTTATTCATTTTATGTCATTACTATTTAAAAATGTAAAACAACTAGTATTTGATATTGATAATTTTATCGACACGGTTGAACAGGGCGTTCTTGTATTTAAAGAGGGCGTTATTAACTATATTAAAAATGAAAAAGCAAGTTTTTCTGATAAAATTGAACGAATTGACCGACTTGAAGCATCAGCAGATAAATTGCAACGAAAAATAGATGATGAGTTTTACCGTCATTCGATATTACCCCAAAAGGTAAGTGATATTGAAAGTATGCTGGATAAAATTGATGAGATTATTGATATTTCCAAAGATAACCTGTATCAATTTGATGATGAGTTGCCATTTATACCCAAAGAACTAAAAAAAGAGTATATCCGGTTGACAGAAACTTCAGCCGAAGCCGCCATGGCAGTTTTCCCCGCCTGTCGGACTTTTTTCAGGGAACCTTTAAAAGTGCAGCAAATGTTATCTAAAGTGTATTTTTATGAGAAAGAAGCTGATAAGATTTCCAGAAACATCAAACGGAAATTATTTCATGACATGAAAGATTTACAACTGAGTCAAAAAATTCACCTCAGATATTTTGCACTACATATTGAAACTGTTTCTGATAAAGCCGAAGGTTTAGCAGATATGTTATCAATACTGGCTTTGAAAATGAGTATATGATCATTCTATTTTATCTTTCAAGCGGATTATTTCTAGGTTGGTCACTGGGTGCGAATGATGCTGCCAATATTTTCGGAACAGCTGTTGGAACCCGCATGATCCGGTTTAAAACTGCTGCAATTGTTGCAAGTATTTTTGTGATATTGGGAGCAGTGATACAAGGTGCCGGTGCTAACCATACATTGGGAAAGCTGGGAAGTGTATCAACTTTGGCTGCGGCATTTACAGTTGCATTGTCAGCAGCACTCACTGTTTACTGGATGACTCGTTTGAGTTTGCCTGTCTCAACCTCACAAGCTATTGTGGGAGCCATCATAGGCTGGAACTTTTACACAAACAACCCCACCGATTTAAATACCCTAACAAAAATTGTAAGTACCTGGGTGTCAGGACCTATTTTGGGAGGCCTGTTTGCTATTTTACTTTTTATGCTCGTAAATAGGTTTACGAAAAAAACAAGTATACATTTACTTTATCGTGATTCATTCATACGCTATAGCCTTTTGATAGTAGGTGCTTTCGGTGCATATAGCCTGGGTGCTAATAATATCGCCAATGTAATGGGGGTTTTCACAAGTGCTATAAATTTACCTGCTATCGATTTGGGTTTCATTCAAATTGATAGTACACAACAATTGTTTCTAATTGGAGGTGTCGCCATAGCAATTGGTATTATTACTTACTCAAAACATGTGATGGAAACCGTTGGGAATACACTCATGCCCTTAACGCCAGAAGCAGCTATGGTGGTAGTGCTTTCGCAAGCATTGGTGCTTTTTATATTTTCTTCCCAAGGCTTGTCTGATGCATTTCAGTCGATTGGATTGCCGGCGATTCCGCTTGTACCAGTATCGAGTTCTCAAGTAGTCATAGGATCAATTATCGGAATCGGATTATATAAAGGGGGTAAGCAAATTAAATACAAGATTTTAGGCAGTATTAGCCTTGGATGGGTGGCAACTCCAATTGCGGCGGGTTTTATAGCATTTTTCCTTCTTTTCTTTGTTAATAATGTCTTTAAACAGGACGTGGGTGGTGACCGCATCATACATACAGTTGGAGTAACATTTGAAAATGAGCAGTCCGCAGATGCAAGTAATGTTCAGCAGGATGAAATTGCAGCATCAGATACTTTAAAAATTGAAAAAGTAATTAGTAATGAAGATTTATCAGAAGCTGGTGATCCTAGTAAAACATAAATCTCATCTCGCTTTATTGTGGGTAATTGTGTCGATACTGTTTATTACATTACTGATATTCATTTATTTATATCTTAAAAGAAGAAAAAAGATTAAATTTCTCAACTACCAGTTAAAGGCCCTGGAAGAAAATTATTTGTTAAAACTTGAGAATCTTGAAAAGAGTATTGAAAATAAAATTCATTTACAAGATGATTTAGGGAAGGAGTTAAAATTCAGGCAAAGTGAAATGGTTACGATGGCCATGAGTATTATTCATAAGAATGAATTCTTGAATGAATTAAAAGAGGAGATCATAAAAATTAAGATCAACACAATGGATCAGGAGATTAGGCTGGGCTTAAATAAACTATCTCTTAATGATTACTCAGGACCTCTCTATTGATCGCGACAGGGAGAAATTTCAAATGCATATTAACGAACAGAACAGCAATTTCATCCATAAATTGGGTGAATCATTTCCCTCAATTACAGATAATGAAAAAAGACTTGCGTCATTATTGCGACTGAATCTATCTTCAAAAGAGATAGCTTCGATTTTAAATATATCTCCAAAAAGTGTTGAGATGAACCGTTACCGTTTACGCAAGAAGTTAAAAGTAAATCCAAAAGTCAACCTTAACGACTTTATTCGTGATTTTTAGCGATTCTTAATTCCGTAAATAACACAATGTCAAAAGATTAGTGTAAAATAAGTGCTCCGTTAAGTCATATGTAGGGTTAATGTAGAGGCATTATTTTTTTATTAAGAAGCTAATTGATGTTATTTAGCTGCTAAAATGAATAATAAAATTTCATTAACCAAAAAATTTATTAATATGAAAAAATTGAATTTAGCAAAACTGTCACTTTTAGGACTGCTGCTCATCTGTCTTTTAAGTGTTGATGTTTATTCACAAGATGAGAATGTTATAACAGGCAGGGTGTTCCCTGCAGGTTTACAAACTCCGATGAGAGATGTTGCAGCTCAAATTCAGGGTGATGACGCATCGATTGTCTTAACAGATGGAAATGGATTTTTCCGTATGGAAGTCTCATCATTCCCTGTAGTTCTAGTATTCAGTAAAGAAACTTATGCAACACAGGAGGTAACTGTAAATAAGGCACAAGATATTGATGTGTTTTTAAGTCCAGCCGAGAAAAGTGTGAATGATTATGGGCAGGAAGTTGGTGTACGTGTCAGTCTGAATACTGAATCTCGTGATGGTATACTCATGCTATCATCTACCGATAACAGATTCAGGTATTGGTTTGATAATCGTGTTTATTTTGATGGCGCTATGTATTTCGGGGATAATACATATCAGGGAGATGATAACAAAATAGGAAATGGGGTAAATATTCGACGTATGCGTTTTGCGATGAAGGCCATTCTGTGGGGAAACTGGGGGGCTGAAATTGATTTTGATTTTGGAAATAATGCAGTTGATATTAAAGATGCTTATCTACGATACATAGGAAAAAACTGGCAGATAAAAGCTGGTAATTTCAGGGAACCATTCTCAATGGAAACTATGACCACATCAAGGTATATTACTTTCATGGAGCGTCCATATTCAACAGAACAAGCACCTTCACGTCACTTGGGAGTTGATTATAAAATGTTCTTTAATAAAGTATTCTTTGAGGTTGGTGTTTTCTCAAGTAATATAGCAAATGACCTGATAAGGGATCAGAATAAAGCAAAAGGAACTGATGCAGGTTGGTCAGTAACTGGTCGTTTTGCTTTTGCACCTATTAAAAAGGATAAACAAGTTTTACATTTAGGTATTGCAAGTTCATACCGTGTTCCTAAAATTCAGGAATTAGGTGATCCGGAAAATAGTTTCAGGTATGGTGAAAATGCCGAAACAGAAATAAACCGCAAAAAATATATTGATACGGATTGGGTTACTCATTGCCAGACAAAAGTGCTACTCGGTACTGAATTGGCCTATGCCGTTAAGAACTTTCGCGTACAGGGTGAATACATCAGGACAACAATCACTAGAGATTCTACAAAAGTACCTGAGGGTGAAGATAAATATATTTTACAGGGATTTTATGTAATGGGATCATGGTTGATCAATAATGCGGATTACTACTATAATATGGGTGACGCAGAATTTTCTCAGGTTGATTTCAGAAACAATAAAAAAGGAGCATTTGAACTTGCACTCAGGTATTCGTTCATGGATGCAAATACATTTAAAGATGGGGAAGACGTGCCATGGATGGCGGGTGGCTCAGGCGAAACATACACAATAGGATTAAGCTATATTTTCAATTACAATGTGAAGTTGATGCTTAATTACGCATATGTTAATCACGATCGTTGGGCTGATGCAAAAGGTACTTACAAAACCTATGATGTAGATGAAAATGGATTTGATATTACGCCTGCTGGAAAAGGTGGAATTGATTTTAGTACAATTCAAGCCAGAATTTTAGTCGCATTCTAAATCCGTCAAAGAAATTATAAAAATTAAATAAAAATGGAAATGAAAAAATATATCATATTAAGCATTATCGCAGCCATATTTTTAGGTGGATGTGTAAAAGATGAAATGCCTGCTCCCGGAGAACCTGATCCGGAAAATTATAGTGATATCGTTATAAACGAATTGTGTCCAAAGGATCTGACCGATCCATATTTTCTTAGTGCAAACGGCGACCCTGCTGATTGGGTTGAGTTATATAACAAAGGAAATCAACCTGTGAATATTGCCGGTATGTGGATTACCGATAAACCTGGTGAAGATTCCGAATATCAGCAAATTCCAGATACGCATATTAACATTACAACAGTCCCGCCTAAAGGATTTGTCGTTTTAATTTGTGGTGCGAAGGATGCAGCTGGTATGGACATAACGACCTCTATCGCCGATGGAAAAATATTTATTGATATGGGTATAAGCGCCTCTGGTGACAATACTATAGCCATTTATGATCCTGAAAAAACCTTGAATGATCAATCAGATGATTTCAATGGTATGGAAGAAGATAAATCTTTTGGCCGAACAACCGACGCAGGAAATGAATGGGCGACTTTGTCCTCAAAAACTCCTGGTGCTTCAAATGATGGAAGTGCCCCAGTTGCAGGAACCGTTGTAATTAATGAATTTATGTGTAGTAATGATGTCACGGTTGTCCCGGATGGTCATCCCGATGATTATCCTGATTGGCTTGAAATTTACAATACAGGGGATACGCCGATAGATATAGGAGGATGGTATTTAACAGATGATATGTCAGATCCTATGCAATATCAAATTTCAGGAGAAGCAATTGTACCCGGTAAAGGATATCTTCTTTTATATGCTTGTGGCCTTGCAGAAGGTGTGCATTTAGGCTTTAAATTGGGCAGCGGAGGTGATGATATAGGATTATCGCAGGATGGAGTCACTTTTGTAGATGCTGTAACTTATGGTTCTGGATCAGGTGGAGGAACGCCGGTTCCTACTCCCGAAACGGATTATTCAGCTGGTCGCCAACCTGATGGTAGTTTTAACTGGGTGATCTTCGATCCTAATACAGATACACCTCCAACACCAGGGGAACCAAATGCACAATAGCGTTAAAATTTTATATAAATAACTCAATTATCCATGAAAAGAATCTCAATCATCTGCATTTGTTTATTCATCGCAATTTCTTGTACAAAGAACGATGAACCGGTTCTGGTGATTGAGGTTCCTGTGGGTACCCTTGAGTTAATTGATAGTTACAAGGTTGATGTACCAGAGCCATCTGGCTTGTCTTTTGGAACTAATAAAATGACACTGCTTACTGTAAGCGATCATACAAATCAGGTTTATGAACTTGATCAGGAAGGAAAAGTTATACGTACACTGGAATACGAAGGTAAAGATCTCGAAGGGGTTACATATAACCCTGTTAAGGATTTAATCGCCATTGTTGAGGAGGCAGAAAGGGAGGTTAGTTTACTTGACTATACCTCCGGGAATAATATGGGCACTTATAAAATAATTATCCCGTTTGGTGCTGATAATAGTGGTTTAGAAGGTATATCATATAACAGTAACAATGGTTTCTATTATATACTAAATGAAACAAATCCTGACTTGATGGTCGTATGGAATCCTGAATCTGGAATCATCAGTGAAGTGAAGTTAGGATTCGCATCTGATTATTCAGGAATTTTTGTAGATGTTTCAAATTCACTTCTATGGATTGTCAGCGACCAATCAGAAAGTCTGTATAAATGCGACTACAATGGTAATGCGCTTATGAGGTTTAAACTGGATGATTTGAAATATGAAGGCGTAGTCGTGGATAATGATATTGTATATCTTATAAACGACGCTACAGCAAAGTTGAATATTTATAAAATTAAAAATAATTAAAATGGTATCCGCAGTGATTCCCAGGTATGAATTCAGAATCTTTGGAAACAACCTGGTTGAATATGTAAATAAGATTCAGGAACTTTCACCAAAAGAAATGACACGTGAAATGGATTCTGTCTATTTGCTTACTCCCTGGAAAAGAAAGAATAATATCAAAATTAGGGAAGGTGTTATGGACATTAAAAACCTTGAGCAAGAGTTTAAAGGTTTACAGCAATGGAATCCTGTTTTAGTTGGGCAGTTTCCGATAATGGCAAACGTAATCAAAAGTGTTGTATTTCCTGCACTTGGGATTGAAAGTCCAGTATTTGAGCGTGAGAAATATACCTTAAAGCAGTTTGTTGATGAGGTTGTTACCATCGATCCTGATTTAGCGGTTGCTTATGTTTGGAAAATAAGGCACGCATACACAATTGGTGGTTGTATCACTGAAATTGCAGAAATCAAAGTCAATGGAGCTTCCATAAAAACGATTTGTATTGAATCGGAAGATCCTGATAAGGTAATTGAAGCGAAACAATTATTAGGAATAAACAGCAATGTTGAAAATGTGAGCTATCCACTGGCACTAAAAAGGATTATGGGACTAACAAAACTACCGGAGTCCTGGAATAATATTAAATTTTAAAATAACTATTAAGATAAATAGATGACAAAAGAAAAATTAGCAATAGGCGAAATATCAAAACCTCGTTTTGAGTTCAGAACCTTCGGCAGAGATTTTGAAGAAGTAGCATACTTAATGTCAAGGCTATCAATTCCGGTTCCTTCAAAGGTTTGGGAGAGAACTTCAAAGGAAACATATATAATCTCAAAAACAAATAATGTAAATAACACAAAGATCCGGGATGGTAAGATGGATATTAAAACTTTCGTTCAGGAAGTAGATGGCCTTGAACAATGGAATCCTTTAATGAAAGGGGAGTTCCCAATGAAAGCAGAGGTGCTTGAAAATGAAGTATTTCCTGCATTTCAGGTGGAAATGGCAAAATTAGGGAAGGAGGAATATACACTTGATGAATTTCTGGAAATAGTTAAAAATCACACCGACTTGCAAGCAGTTTCAGTAGAAAAAGAGCGTTTTGGATATATGATTAACGACACTATTTGTGAATATGCCAATGTATGGATCAACGGGGCCATGGTTGTGACTGTAAATTCAGAATCAACCGAAATTGATGATATCAAAAAAACCATCAAGGATTTGGGGCTTGAAGGTGTGGAAAATATTAATTACCTGCAGGCAGCAAAACGTGTGGTAGGAATGATTGATAAAAAATTAGCGAATTAGAAACATGGGAAAAGAAATTGAAAGAAAATTTTTGGTAAAAGGTGAATTTAAACCTTTTGCAACGAAAGAAACTAGAATTACGCAGGGGTATTTGTCGTCAGTTCCTGAAAGAACAGTAAGAGTTCGTATTAAAGGTGCTCAGGGATTTATAACAATTAAAGGAATTGGTAACGAAAGCGGTGCGAGTAGATACGAATGGGAAAAAGAAATTCCTGTTATGGAAGTAACCGAACTTTTGAATCTTTGTGAACCTGGCATAATAGATAAAACACGTTTTATTGTTCCGGAGAAAAGTGGTTTGAAGTTTGAAGTGGATGAGTTTTATGGTGAGAATGAAGGCCTGACTGTTGCTGAAATTGAATTACCGTCAGAATCGACAGGTTTTAACAAACCGGATTGGTTGGGAGAAGAAGTAACAGGTGACTCGAGATTCTATAACTCAATGTTAATGAAGAATCCTTTTAAAACTTGGTAAAATTTAGCAATTCCTTCGGTTAAGTTGCACAGAATGATGGCTAAGAAAATAATCACTGGCATTATTATTATTGGGTACCTCAGTTTGCTGGGCTATATGTATTTAGGTATAGGACAGGGTAAAACGTATCCTGCTAAGCCAATAACAATAATCGTACATTCAAAACCAGGTTCTGCTATTGATTATATGGCCAGAAAAGTGGCTGAAATCGCACGAAAGTACAGTGATGTTGCATTTGTGGTTGAAAATCGCTCAGGTACACAAGGACTTGTGGCGATGCAATATGTACTTGATGTGAAGGCTGATGGTTATACTTTATTGGGAGTTACGCAGTCATTTCTGTCAACTGTAATGGTTAATAAAAGTAAAGTAAAGCTTGAAGATTTTCAATTCGTAGCAAATATGGTTTCTGACCCTGAAGCTTTAATTTCTAACCAGAAAAGAAATTTCAAATCGCTCTCTGATATTATTGAGGATGCCAACAAGGGTGGAGAAACCCAGGTTTGGATTGGTCCCGGAACAGGCGGACGAGACCATATTATGGCATTGAAGAGCTGGGAAACAATAGGAATTGATGCTAAATGGATCGATTATAAGAGTGGACCGCAATCAATTCTTGCGTTGCTTAGAGATGAAGCTGCGGTTTGTGTGGGTAACCCTTCTGATATTAAAGGGAAAAGTAATCTTGAAATCGTTTCAATTGCGAGTAAGAAAAGATTAAAACTGCTTCCGGATGTGCCAACATTTAAAGAACAGGGGTATGATATTGATGAATCGATGTGGCGTGGTTTTGCTTTTAAGAAAGGTGTGCCTAATGAGGCAGTTCTCTATGTCACAAAAGTCCTTGAAGATGTAGTAAACGATCCTGATTGGGAAGAGTTTTGTAATGAAACTTATGTGTTCTCTAGTTTTGAAAAGCAAGATGTTTTCACCACGAGGATTAAAAAAGAAATTGAAGAGACAAATTTCTACTTGAACAAAGCAGGTTTGTTGGTGTCCTATTTAAAAATAGGGCCAAGGCTAATAATCGTTTTCCTAATAATTATAGCAGGAGTCAGTCTGCTGGTACTTGTATTAAAGAAATTTAAAATAAAAGACATCAGCTATGATCAATTATTTGGAGCCGGACTTTTTAGCATCGCATTGTTTTTCTACTATCAGACGACACTTTTTATAATACCGGACAAATTAGACATAACCAGCCCGGCGCTTATACCCAGGATATGGGTAATTGTTTTGTTGCTGTTAAGTGTTTTATTATTCATAAGGCCGCAGGAAAAAGATACTGCCAATTCAAATGATTCAGCAATAACAGTATTGATTATTATCGCATTTTTAATTGGCTATTTGGCCGCTATGCAATGGCTTGGCTATTATTTTACAACACCGATTTTTATAGCAGCCACCTTATATCTATTGAAGTACAGGAAGACGCATGCGACGATCATCAGTGCTTTTGGTTTTGTTCTGTTCAGTTATTTAGTATTTAGTAAACTCCTGCATATTGATTTACCTATTGGTATGTGGTTTATGTAAAAAGAGATTATGGGTATATTTAATGATCTTTGGTTAGGCTTACAGGAATTTGGACAATTTTTGCCCATTCTGATGATGTTCATTGGAGTGATTGTCGGAATACTGGTAGGTGTTTTACCAGGATTATCGCCTTCAATTGGGGTTGCTTTAATGTTACCAGTAACCTTCGGTTTGGATCCAATCAGTGCCCTGGTATTATTAGTTTCGGTTTATTTGTCATCTAATTATGGAGGGTCAATAACAGCTATCGCCATCAATACACCTGGTACGCCCGGGGCAGTGGCTACAACTTTTGATGGCTATGAATTAACAAAGCAGGGTAAACCACTCCAGGCATTACTTACATCTTTAACAGCTTCCACAATTGGTGGTTTGATCGGTACAATTATACTTATCTTATTCTCTGTACCTCTGGCTTCACTTGCTCTTTCTTTTGAATCTTATGAATATTTTGCACTGGGAGTTTTCGGACTGACAATTATTTCTTCGCTTGCGGGAAAAAGCCCATTGAAAGGATTTATATCTTCAGCTATAGGTCTGCTTTTAATTACAATAGGATTTGATACACAGCTCCCATTTTCAAGATTTTCAATGGGGATACCTGATCTTGCTGATGGAATTGCATTTATTCCTGCTTTGATAGGGCTATTTGCTCTTGGTGAAATATTTTATAGTATTGAAAAAGGTGGGAGCCTTGAATCTCAAAAAACAGCAAAAGTTAATCTTTCAGATAAGCTTTCATGGAAGGAGCTTTTTAAAATGAAGTATTTGATGTTGAAGGCTTCAGTGATTGGTACTTTGGTTGGATGTATTCCGGGTGCGGGAGGCACCATTGCAACCTTTATTGCATACGATAATGCTAAAAGTGGGAGCAAACATCCTGAGAAATTTGGAAAAGGATCGCTTGAAGGGGTAGCTGCACCAGAGGCAGCAAATAATGGATCTGTGGGCGGGGCTTTAGTTCCGCTACTTACCCTGGGAATTCCGGGAAGTGCCTCGACTGCTGTATTGATTGGTGCGCTAATGATTCATAAATTAAATCCCGGGCCTCAGCTTTTTGATAAGGAACCCGGTTTGGTTTATGGCATTTTTATCAGCCTGTTTTTTGCCAATATCTTTATGTTTTTTGTGGGATTATTGGGCAACAAACTTTGGATAAAAATCATTGCAGCTCCCAAATCTTTACTATATCCTATCATCCTTGCATTGTCTTTTATTGGCAGCTATTTTATTCAAAATTCCATTTTTGATGTCGGTATTTGTATTGCTTTTGGTATACTCGGCTGGTTGATGAAAAGGGGAGACTTTCCTACTGCCCCTGTAATTTTAGGGCTTATACTAGGCAAAATGATTGAGGAAAATTTACGCTTATCACTGGTGAAAGGTGAATGGCTTGATTTCTTTACCCGTCCAGGAAGCTTGATCATTATCATATTGGCCTTGGTATCATTCTTTTTGCCTTACATTAAAAAACGATTAAACAAAATACATTAAGATGTTTCTTCTATACAGTATTAAAAGTTCAACTGATTTTTCCTGGTTATTTCTCATCATGGGATTGCTTGGAGGATTGGCACTTTTCCTGTATGGGATGGAAAAAATGAGTGAAGGCTTGAAGAAATCTGCCGGAAAAGGCATGAGAAGTATTCTTTCAGTTCTTACAAATAATCGAATTATTGGTCTTGCAGTCGGAGCCTTCGTTACAATGGTCATTCAGAGTAGCAGTGCTACTACTGTTATGCTTGTAAGTTTTACACAGGCACAACTGCTTCATTTCGGTCAAACTTTAAGTGTTATTCTTGGTGCAAACATTGGTACAACGGTTACTGCTCAATTGATTGCCTTCAAGATCACCGATTATGCGTTTTTAATGATTATTGTTGGCTTCGCACTGACGGTTTTTTTTAAAAAAGGCTCAACCAAATACCTGGGAGAATCCTTGCTCGGGTTTGGAATATTATTCATGGGAATGAATATAATGTCAGAATCAATGTCGCCTCTACGTGATTATGAGCCATTTATAAATCTAATGAAAAACCTTGAAAATCCGGTTATTTGGTCTCTTAATTGGAGCCCTTTTTACAGCGCTCATACAAAGCAGCAGTGCTTTTACAGGTATTGTTATTGTTTTAGCCCAACAGGGTTTATTATCACTTGATGCAGGAATACCGTTGTTGCTTGGAGCGAACATCGGAACATGTGTTACTGCCGCATTAGCAAGCATTGGTGCCACAAGAGAGGCCAAGAGGGTTGCCTTGGCTCATGTTATTTTCAATACACTGGGAGCTGTACTTTTCTTGTTTTGGATCCCTTATTTTGCTGATATTGTCAGGTGGATATCGCCGGCTTCTGATGCAGTGGGTGTTCAAAAGCTGGCAGCTGAGGCACCTCGTCAGATTGCTAATGCACATACATTGTTTAATGTGAGTGTTGCATTACTATTTCTTCCATTTACATCCATTTTAGCTAAAATTGTATTGAAAATAATACCTGAAATAGATTCGGAAAAGCCAATTGACGCTGTTACATGGCACCTTGATGAAAAAGCGCTGTCTACCCCTTCGTTGGCTATCGATTTGAGTCAGGCCGAAGTTGGAAGAATGGCAAAAATACTTCGTAGAATGTTGCGGGCAGTTATTCATCCCCTACTAAGTAACGCAGAAGGAACAGATAGTGTCCACGAACAACTGACCATTGTTGAGGGTATAGAAATGCGCGAAGGAAAGATTGACTACCTTCAAAAGAAAATTACCACATATTTGCTAAAAATCGGAGGTGAAGAGCTAACAGATGCACAGAGTAGAGAAGTCTTTAACCTTATTTCGATTGTTCGGGATATGGAAGCCATTGGCGACATAATCCATCGTGATATGTTTCCGCTAATAGAAAAGAAAAGGAATCTAAAATTTGATTTTTCAAAAGATGGGCAAGAAGAAATAATGACTTATCATGCTAAAATCTATAAGCAGATGAGTCGCCTGGAGGAGACTTTCTCAGAACAAAAAATAAAGAAAGCGAAAAAGATTGTGAGAAAGGAAGGCAGTTATGCAAACCTTGCAGAGGAATTTAAAATACACCACATAAAACGGCTACAACAACAAAGAGAGGATTCCATTGCTACCCATGAAATACACATGGAAATAATGGACAGCTTAAAACAAATTAGTGTTTACATTACAGAAATAGCGAGAACTGTAGTAATTGTTGAATATGAATAGAAACTTATAAATAAATGCTGCTGTACTGATTTAATTACTATCTACTAATTTACTTTTCAATTATTCTGATCTGAGTTCCAAGATATTTTGCGAGAAGTTTGCTATGTGGTAAAGTGTAACTTTCTGGTATGATTTATGTAAAACGAAGTGGTAATGATTTTCTATTAAATATCGTATCAACATAGATATTATTATTAATTTTGCAGTCTTAAAATAAAAAATTCAAAAAAATGAAACAGATTACATTATTGGCAACTCTAATATTTGCAATATTTACTTTAACTGCGCAGGAAGCGGAAGATAAAAAAGAAAATGGACCAAAAATTTCTTTTGAAGATACTTTGCACGATTATGGTGATATAGAGTTAAGTTCTGATGGAGCTTACGAATTTGTATTTACAAATACTGGTAATGAACCATTAATTCTTTCAAAACCCCGTTCATCATGTGGGTGCACAGTTCCTTCCTGGCCTAAAGAACCCATTTTACCGGGTGAGTCAAACAATATTAAAGTTACCTACAATACCAACAAAGCTGGCAGCTTTAACAAAACAGTAACTATTTATTCAAATGCCAAAGGAAACGGCACTGTGGTGTTGCGAATTAAAGGTAAAGTACTTGCTGCCGCAAATGAAGCATTACCAACCAAAGAAAGTAGTGTGGGTGCAGCCCCCGTCAATAAATAAAAATTAATAAACATTTTGAAATGGTTAATCGTTAAAAGTTCATTACCGGTTAACCATTTTTTATTTTCATTAACCTAAAAAAACAGTATCATGCCAAAGATTTCGCAAAAAGGACGTTTAATGCCTGAATCACCGATTAGGAAACTAGTTCCTTATGCTGAAGCAGCAAGAGCCCGTGGTGTAAAAATCTATCCCTTGAATATTGGTCAACCGGATATTGAAACGCCCGAAATATCCCTCAATGCGATTCATAATTACGATCAGAAGGTGATTGCTTACAGCCATTCTGCTGGTATGATCTCGTTACGCAAAAAACTGGTAGAATACTATAAAACGGTTGATATTGATATAAGAGCCGAAGAAATTATTGTAGGAGCAGGGGCATCGGAAGCATTGCTATTTGCATTCCAGTCCATCATGGACCCGGATGATGAAGTAATCATCCCGGAGCCATTTTATGCCAATTATAATGGGTTTGCAACCAATGCCGGTATTAAAGTTAAACCAATCTTTTCTTCAATCGAATCAGGGTTTGCTCTGCCTCCTATTGAAGAATTTGAAAAAAATATTACAGAACGCACCAAAGCTATACTTGTTTGCAACCCAAATAATCCGACTGGTTATTTGTATTCAAAAGAAGAATTGGAAGTGTTGCGAGATATCGTGAAAAAGTATGACCTGTTCTTAATTGCTGATGAAGTATATCGTGAATTTACCTATGATGGCAGAAAACATTATTCGGCCATGTACCTGGATGGTATTGAGCAGAATGTAATACTGATCGATTCAGTTTCGAAAAGATATAGTGCATGTGGTGCACGTCTGGGATGGATGGCCTCAAAAAACAAAGAGTTGATGGCCACCGCTCTGAAATTTGCACAGGCCAGGCTAAGTCCTCCAACCTTCGGTCAAGTGCTGGCAGAAGCGGCCGTGGATACGCCTGATTCCTATTTTGTAGAAGTTAAAAAAGAATATTTAGCGAGAAGAAATGCTATTGTTGAAGGAATAAATAATATTAAAGGTGCTTATTGCCCAAATCCCGCTGGTGCATTTTATGTAGTAGCCCGCTTGCCGATTGATGATTCAGATAAATTTTGCCAATGGTTGCTGGAAGATTATAGTTTCGAAAACCAAACTGTCATGCTTGCTCCTGCTTCAGGCTTTTATTCAACACCTGGTAAAGGAAAAGATGAAGTCAGGATCAGTTATGTATTAAATGTGGATGATCTGAAGAAATCCATAAAGGTACTGGATGAAGCATTGAAAGTATATCCGGGGAGGAAATAGCACCAGTTCATGCACGAATTTTCTATAGCTGTAAGTATTATTGAAATTGCGGAAGCGGAAGCTCAAAAAGCTAAGGCCGTTAAGGTAAAGGAATTGATTCTGGATATTGGAACAATGTCTGGCGTTGAATTCTATGCGTTGGATGCAGCTATGGAAATGGCGGTCAAAAATACCATGCTTGAGAAATCCAAAATCAAGATCAATAAAATCCAGGCTAAGGCGAAATGCACTGAATGCGCCAAAGAATTTGATATTGATTATGTTTATGACCCTTGTCCCTATTGCCAGAGTTTATATCACGAATTGTTAACAGGAAAAGAACTTCAGATCAAATCCATTGTTGTTGATGTGGAAGATTAGAATTCAATAATTATACCGAAGGTTGGGATAATTGTTCCTGTTGATGCAGGAATACTGGTAAGATTATATCTCGTACCATTTTCTATAAGAGTTTTATTGCCATTATCATCCGTTTCGGGCAGGATCAAATCCTGTTCCTGGGATTTGAAATTATAAGCATTCTGAATGTCCAGATATAGGTTCACCATCCACTTCTTGAAGTAAAAGCGTTTATCAATCCTGATATCCAATTGATGAAAGGCTTTAAATCGTTCTGAGTTTACTTTATTCCAGTCTTTAAATGGTTCATTTTGTGTGTCCCATGCTTCTTTAATAGCTGAAAGCTCAAGGTCATAAGGTGTATAAGGTGCTCCGCCGGCGTATCTCCATTTGGCACCCACTGACCAGCTTTTGTTAAAGTTGTATGTAGAGGTTATTGAAACCAGGTGACGATTATCCCAATTTGTTGAAATGTAAATACCGTTTTTATCTTTCATCTGGCTTCGGTAATAAGTGTAGGAAGCTGTTATATTTAATCTGTTGCTTATTCTGGTCCTGTTCATTATTTCAACTCCAAATGCACGGCCTTCGCCATTTGAAATAACCGGTCCGACACCATAAACACCGAAATCGCCTCCTTTGGTTGCAAGACTCACGGAATCAATCATTGAGACCGGGTAATTATTGTATTTCTTAAAAAAACCTTCAACAGAGAAGATAACATTCTCAGTTGGTTGGTATTCAACACCTAAAATGGCGTGGTCACTTTTGATATAATCAATATCTTCATTTTTATTGACCAAAAAGCCTTCAGTATCCCTGTGACCAAGCGTTGTGTATGCTGGCAAACGGTAATACCTTCCCAGGCTGGCTGTTAAAGTTATGTTGGGTTGTATAGTATACCGTGCTGATAATCGCGGAGAAAGCTGGTTTATTGCGTTTGACATTTTTTTGGTAAAACTGTTTGCATCGGTCCTAATACCGAAAACAAGTTTCATGCGGTCTTTTAAGAAATTCTGAACGAATGAGAATGAAGCACCCCATTTGTAAAAATCAATTGCTGTGTTTGAATTAAATGCAACAACTTGTCCATTAATGAAAACCGGGTTATATGATTGGGCATTATACTGAACATACTCAGTATTCAAACTAACAGTATACTGAATATTCTTAAAGATTTCTGTGTGCTCAACCCGGAGTTTATTTTCAATTTCTTGAGATTTATAGTCAAATGTTTTGATCTGGTTGATATCATTATCTTGGTATTTTACAGAAGCATAGTTTAGCATATTCCTGCTCAAAACAACTGTTTGAAAACTATTCCTGCCATAGTGCTTGTATACTCCGCCGATAGCATAATTCCATTGATTACTTTCAGGCACAAAATTTAATATATATTCCTGTTCCGGATTAGGATTGTCGATACCCTTGTTTAACCTGAATTGATCGTAAGCACCAATGCTGATAATTTTAATTTCATTTCTTTCGTTGATACGGGTTCTCCATTTAAACTGATAATCATTAAATGTAGGGAGGAAAGGCAATTCCAAAGCACTGAATAAAAATTGTAAATAGGACCTTCTGATCGAAAATAGATAATCAGATTTTTTACCTACAGGCCCGTCAACAGCAAGAGCCACTTCGGAAGCGCCGATTGAAAACCTGAATTTTGGCTTAACGGGATTGCCATTCTGTAGATTGAAATTAAAAACGGAGCTGAGGGCATTTGGTTTGTCAGCAGGGAATGCACCTGAATAAAAATCAACTGATGCGAGTTGGTAGCTATTGATCATACTATTGGTGCCTCCTGATGCACCTTGTGTTTGGAAGTGATTGATCGTTGGTACTTCTATCTCATCCAAGTAAAATGTATTTTCGGCCGGACCTCCGCCTCTCACTATAATATCGTTACGGAATGATGCACCTGAAGAGACACCCGGAAATGATTGGATCACTTTAGAGATATCGCCATTTGAACCCGGATTACTCCTGATTTCGTCAATACTGATTTTTTGCATTGAATGGGTAGCTTCCTCAGGTCTGTCATATGCAGCTACTCGTATCACTACTTCCTCGAGTTCTGTGAATTCAGGAGCCAGGTTAAAATTGGCGACGGAAGTGATTCCGTTTTTCACTTCAATATTATCAGACTCGAATTCAGCATATCCTATAAATGATGCTTTAAGTTTGTAAATCCCTTCTTCGATGTCTTTGATAATAAAAACGCCCTTGATATCAGTAGTTGAGCCGATGTTGGTGCCTGCCAGAACCACATTAACGAAAGCTAACGATTCGCCTGTTGTTTCATCTGCGATAGTTCCCTTAATAGTGCCGTTTTTTGCCCATAATAAGCCGCTGATCAGGCTCAAAAAGGTGAACAGTAGTATTCTTTTCATGTATTTCTCTTTTCATAGTGTTTAAGAAATAAACAAAAAGATTAAACAAAAGTTCAATTAATATAGAGAAAAGTTAAACAAGACAAGATATGCTATTGAAAATCAAATAGATAAGAAGTCACTATTAATCTTGAAAAGCGATTTATGTGTTTTTTTATTAGATTTATTTAGAATTCGATCATGATACCGATGGTTGGCAATACAGTTCCAGAGGAACTTGGAATTACATCCAATTCATATTTCTCAACTCCATCATCTGTTTTAATGATATAATTTCCATCACTATCTTTCTGCCTCACAACGATATCAGGTTGATCCGATTGAAAGTTGTAAAGATTCTGAATGTCTAAGTAGAGCATTAATGACCACTTATTGAAATAGTACCTTTTATCAACCCTGATATCCAGCTGATTAAACGAAGAAAGACGTAATGAATTAACCTGGTCTAAATCAAGAAATGCCTGGCCCTGTGTATCCCAGGCAGAAACGATGGAAGAGGTTTCGAGATCGTAGGGCGTATAAGGCAAACCACCTGCATACCTGAATTTTGCACCTGCACTCCAATTTCGTTTAAAGTTGTATGATCCTGTAACAATAAAAACATATTGATTATCCCAACTTGCAGGAACATATTCGTTGAATTTATCTTTAACAAGGGTCCTGAAAAGTGTTAAGGATGCAATTAAACTCAATTTATTTCCGATCCTGGTGCGGTTTGATAGTTCCAGCCCATATGCTTTTCCTTCTCCAATTGACAATACCGGTTCATCGCCAACTACACCGTAGTTGCCACCTTTAGTTGCAAGGCTCAATGAATCAATTATGGAAAAAGGGTAATTGTCATAAAACTTTCCAAAGCCTTCCAGGGTAAATAATACACTTTCATTTAAACTATACTCAATGCCTCCAATAATTTGATCACTTCTGATATAGCTTAATCCATTTTCTTTATTTACCAGATTGCCATTGTTGTCTTTAAAACCCATTGCTGTGTAGGGGGGCAACTGATAATACCTCCCTATACTTCCTGTAAGCGCAAATTGCGGTAAGAAATTATACCGGAATGAAAGGCGTGGTGACAATTGGTCCAGCGGGTTTTGCATTTCTGTATCATAAGTATTCGCATCCATCCTTATTCCAATCACAGTATTTAACTTATTTTTAAAAAATGACTTGGTCATGGCGAATGATGCGCCCCACTTGAAAAAGTTAATATCGGTCTGATAAACGAGAGGAACTCTTTCTTCATCAAAATAAATAATACTTGAGGTTTGATTGTTGTATTTGACGTATTCTGCATTGGCAGAACCAGTTAATTGAAACCCATTAAAAATGGTTGTGAACTCATACCTTAGTTTATTTTCGATTTCCTGTGAATTATAGTCGAATACTTTAGCTGAATCTTCATTATTATCAGGATATTTATATGATTCATAGTTAAGCATGTTCCTGCTGAGAACAACCGTATGCACACTTCGTTTTGCAAAATGTTTATAAACACCGCCAATAGCATAAGTCCACTGGTTGTTCACAGGTATGAAACTGAGTATGTATTCTTGTTCATCGTCGGGATTATCTATTCCCATGTTCAGAGCAAACTGATCAAGGGCACCAAGACTGATGATTTTAAATTCGTTTTTTGTATTGATCTTATATCGCCATTTTACCTGGTAATCTGTAAAAGTGGGTAAGAAAGGGAGTCCAAGTGCACTGAACAGGAATTGAAGATACGATCTGCGGATTGAAAAAATATAATCGCTTTTTTCGCCGATTTTTCCATCTCCTGAGAAAGCAATCTTCTGAGGCTCCAAGTGAGAAGCGCCATTTTGGTTTATCTGGATTTCCATCCTTAAGTCTGAACTGGAATACTGAACTAAGCGCATTTCCCCGATCAGCTGGGAAAGCTCCTGAGTAAAAATCAACATTACTAATCTGGTCAGCGTTGATAATGCCGTTGGACCCACCTGACGCCCCTTGTGTTTGGAAGTGATTGATATTGGGTACCTGCATTTCTTCCAAGTAATATACATTTTCTGCAGGCCCGCCACCTCTTACCAGGATGTCGTTCCTGAAAGCCGGTGTAGCAGAAACCCCAGGAAAGGACTGAATTACTTTTGAAATATCCCTGTTGGAACCCGGATTGCTTTCAATTTCTGCTAAACCGATTTTTTGCATCGACATGGGCGCATCATTGGGACGCTCAAATGGCGAAACTTTTATCTCGACTTCATCCAGTTTAGTCGCTGTTGGTGTCATTTGTAATTCAGTATAAGCAGTTCCTGAATTCGTAATAAGAATGTCATCAGACAGCAGATTACTATATCCTACAAATGAAGCTCTGAGGTTTATAAAACCCGGTTCCAGGCCGGTGAAAATGAACTTTCCATCAAAATCTGTTGAACTGCCTATGTTTGTTCCATCAATAATGACATTCACAAATGGCAATGGTTCGTTGTTAGATCTGTCAGTAATACGACCTTCTATTTTTCCACTTTGTGCATGAATGCTTACTGAAAAAATAATTACTGCAATGGTTAAAAATATCTTTCTCACAATTCTTCTTATTTAGTTATTGTTACAGTTATTTCAGCTGCAATTTCAAGTGCTGTTGTAATTGTACCCAATTCAGTATATAATTCACCATCTTTTCCGGAGTAATGTCCATGGCCCATTGGTTTCAGGATTACGCTATTCTTTGCATCTGAAAAGGTTATTTCACCAGCATAAATAATTGAAGGCTGCGAAGATGTTTTATAATCCTTGTCACCAGGATATTTATTATTGGTCCAGTATTCATTCCAGTCCCATGTTTGATTAATTTCTAACAAAATGATAAAACGATCTGGTAAATCTTCAGTTGCTGAAGTTTTAAGTATGAAATTACCTTTAGGGGTTGCACTACTAATGGCATCAGGTACTGGATTCTCTGGCGTTGGAATATACAAGCTGTCGCGACTTATCACACTTCTTTTGTGAGACCAGTAAGGCAGAGCTGCAGGGCGAAGGGTTTCTCCTTTTTCATTTTTCCATGACCAATCACCAGTATCAGCATAACCGAATACCCCGGAAGAGATATATTCTGTGACAAAAATAGTTTCAATGTATGATCCCTTATCATCTTCAAGCCAAATTGCAAATGTAGGATGGTTGTGGCTCTTGCCTGAGATAAAATTTAGTTCAATCTTTATTTGTTCCTGATCGTAATTAATGTAGAGGGTGTCCGGCTGTTGGAACTCCTTTTTCTTCTTCGTCTGTGCATCTAGCATTCGTGAAAAAAAGAAATGCAATGATCAATAGAGAAAGCTTTTGCAAAGATCTTTATATTAAATTTTTTCATCATATTAAGAATCTGGTTGCATGTTATAACAGTGTTAATTGATCTAACAAGCAAATTAAACATTTGTTCAGTTGATTTTCGTTAATCCGAGTATTTGTTCAGGGTCTGTTATAGCCCTGAAATTTTTTGGTAACGACAAACTTTCAATCAGTTGTTTGTTACCGGCAATGAATATTCTTAGAGATTTAAATTCATTCGACAGTTGGTCGATATAATTTTGTAAAAATTCAGTGGGGTGTGTCTGTATAAGAAAAAATAGTAATTGTGAAGGTTCACATTCACTCACAGTATCTTTTATAGTTAGCCAAAGGAACTTTCTGACCCAGATATATAACCTTTCTTCCAGCCTGTCTTAAAATGAAGTTTGACATTAGAAGCCCAATTTCATGGTCTTCAAAATCGGGAAGAAATAATACGATTGGCTTTTGATCTCCTTCAGCGGGAGGAAGTGCATCAATGGCAGAATATAACTTTTGCTTCACCAGGTTTGAGATGAAATGTTCCTGAGCAGGGTTCAGACTTTCTGTTGACCATAAAAGGCCAATTCGGTTTAGGATCGGAATGAGGACTTTTATGTAAGCATCTTTGATTCCATATTTTAAAATGGAGCTGGAGAATAGCTTATCAAAAGAGGGTTCGTTAAATTCCAGCCCGGCATTTATCAGCTGACTAATATATGATTCAGCAATCACATCTTCTTCGGTTCCAGCTCCAAGTCTTTTATTTATTTCAGCTTTGAGTTCATCCGAAGTTAATTTACTGATTTTGGAAATTTTCATACCGGCATTCAACAATGCAGCAATGTTAATCAGTTTACGCATATCATCATTGCTGTAGTATCTGATATTGGTTGGTGTTCGAGAGGGTTCAATAACATTATATCTTTTCTCCCAAATACGAATTGTATGTGCTTTGATACCGGTTAGGTTTTCGAGGTCAGCAATTGAATAGGTAATCATAATATTTGTTCAGTGATTAAGTATAATGGCTAAACAAATATATAACATAAATGTTTAATAAAACGGTGACTTTTTAATAAAAATCTTAAACAAGGTACACTGCCTTTGAACACGATGCCTAAATGTACAGATGGTTTTTAATCCTTCAGTTTTGTAACAATTCTTCGTGTCTCATTTATAATGCCCGGGATACATTTTTTTATTTTTGGTGTTAGATCAACACTCATTTCTTGTTCTGGATTGATTGTGCAGGTTATCAAATGCAATGAGGGAACCTTTTCCAATAGAATGGATGATTCAATCATGTCTTTCAGGCCTAATTCATGTGTGCTCAGAGATTTCGGAAAATCTTTGGCGAATTTGGGTTGAATGGTTTTAATAGTTCCAGGTGGATCATTGGTTAGTGCAGCATCAATAATAATCATGGTCTGATAATCCTGAAAAAGAGACAGCAATACAAAACCACCAGTTCCTCCATCTAGAAGATCTATATAATCGGGCCAACTCATTTTAACCATTTCTCTAAGGGCGTGAACGCCTATGCCTTCGTCCTGAAGTAAAATATTTCCAAGGCCCAGTATAAGTGTTTTATTCTTTTTCATAATTTAATGATTCATATTCAGATACATCTGCTTTTGCTTTGACAAAACGTTCTGCAAAGTCGGCACCTAAGCGGTCATAATAATTGTAAACAAAGTCGGCGCCTGCTTTTTTTAATTCCAGAAATTCATCCCGGTATTTACTGGTCGTTCCGGCTACGAAATTACGTTCAGGTATTTCTGAGATTTCTTTGGTCACATTTACATTTGATTTATGATCAGACATAGAAATGAAAACCATTTTGATGTTTGATCGTTTAGCATTTTCCCAAAAAGTACTATCAGTGGCATCACCCCAAAAAACATTTTTGTTGGCACTTTGAAGTTTTTCTACTATTTCCATATCGTAATCAATGCCTATAACCTTGTTGCCATAAAGCCCATGTAAATAATGGTAAACAACACGGCCAATTCTTCCCATACCACAAATCATGTATTCTGCATCACCAAAGTCCATCAATTCATCATCAGGGTGAACACAATTTTTATTCAACAGAGCAATTTGTAACCTGTATTTATTAAAAATCTGATGGGCTTTAATATTTAGTGGTGAATTGATTAAAAATGAAATTGATAGTGCTAGTGCAAGAATCGTCATCCACTGTTCCGAAATTAATCCTTCAGAAGCACTTATAGAAACTACTATTAAACCAAATTCACTATAATTGGTTAAGGCAAGTGATGTAAGCCACGATGATCTGGCTCGGAGGTTAAAACGTGTGAAAAGAACCATAAAGAAACCACCTTTAAAGCTTAACAATAATGTCAGCCCAAGAGCGATTAATAAATCCGAAAAATTTGGAAATCCGGAGAGTCCGATTTGTAAAAAGAACGCCACCAAAAAGAAATCTTTATAACCCATCATATGTTTGGAAAGTTCTTTAGCTCGTTCGTGTGGTGCCAGCATAGCACCAATAATCAGAGCACCCAGGTCAGCTTTTAAACCGAACAGTTTAAAACTTAATGCACCGGCAACAAAGGCAGCAAAAAAGCCAAATAAGGTAAAAAGCTCACCATGGTCAATTGTATTGATCAATTTGAGTAGGATATATCGAATGATAAATAAATATAAAGGAAGCGCTAAAAGCCATAAGGTTAATTCGCCCTGTCCGGTTATAGTGAGGTATAAAACTGCAGCTATATCCTGCATTACAAGTATTCCTATGGTAACTTTACCATGGAATGAGTTCACTTCACCTCTGTCTTCTAAAATCTTAATGGCAAAAACAGTACTTGAAAAGCTAAGGGCAAAACCAATAATCAATGCAGTGTTAAATTCAATACCTGCTAAAAAATGCAAACCGGAAAAACTTAAACCAAATATGGTCAGTCCGAAGAACAGGCTCATTATGGTCATTTGGATGGATGTAGCTAACCAAATTTCAGGAGTTAATAGTGATTTGATGTTCAGTTTTAAGCCGATAGTGAACAATAAAAGCATAACACCCAGGTTGGAAACCGCTTCCAGCGCAACTCCACCCGTATTAAATCCGGCAAAATTAAGTGCAAATCCTGCAGCAAGAAATCCAACCAAAGGCGGAAGATTAATTTTTCTGGCGAGTAGTCCACCTAAAAAAGCGACGCTAATCCATGTAGCGTCTAAATACCATGTGTCTAACATTGAATTTGTTAAATAATTATCTGGATTTAAATTTTAGAAATGCAAGGTAACAAATGTTGTTTAAACATGAACTTATTTGTTGATCCTTATACCTGGCGAAGTAAAAGCAAAACGATAATTGTCCAGATTTCCCATCATAATAGTTTCAATAAATGGATGGTTTTTTAAGGTCGAATTTGCGGAATAGCTTACAACAAAATTGGCACCTGTACCACCTTCTTTTTCTGCTTCTTCAACAATGTATTCCATAGATTCCATGGGCCTGAGTACCAGTACCTGCTCAATATATTTACGAAGTAGTTTGCCATGACTGCTGTAGTAATCAATATTGGTAAAGTATAAAGTGTCGGTAAAGCTGATGTTCCTGAGGCTAAGAATTACAGTAAAGAATGTTTTCTTTTCCTGGCTTTCATAATACAGGTCTGAATATGCAGGAACATAAACGCTTTCATTGATCTCCATTTCTGCCATACTGGACTTTTCAATATATAAAACATTTTTATGGTCGTATTGCAGTTTAAATTTATTTTCCTGACAACCGGATAACAAAATTGCAGCAAAAGTTATGAGAAGAATAATTCGTGTCATGAGATAATTCTTTTTTTCAAAGATAGGGATTCTACAAATAGATTCACCTGCAATCGTTACCAATAAGCTTTTTGGTATAGTAAATTGTTCGATATATTTAAATTTGAATAATTAATATGGAATTAACGTTCATTTTATTTGTTATCCAATAACTTTTCTAAATTTGCCGCCTAATTTTTAACCATAATATTTAGAAAAGATGACTAACACTGAGAATTTAAGAAATGCATGTGAAGCCGCTTCACATGTTTTTGCAAAAATAAATAAAGGTAGATTTATTGATTTACAGTCGAAACTGGAATATTGTATTGGTAGTTATGACCATGATAAAAATCCGGTTGGCTTATATGAGTTCGGTGAAATTGCCGTAATGGAATTAAAAGCCTTTAAGGAACAGAACCCGAGGAAAGTCAATAAAAAGATTATTGAGGACCTTGAAAAAAGCCTTAAATCATAGCCATAACTATTAAATTATTAAGCTGCACTTTTTAGGTGCGGCTTTTTTTATGCCTCTAAAATGCCAATCTAAAGAAACTATACCGCTCAAATTAAATTTGGAAAACAATGGTTATATTTAACCTCTGTTTTTTTTTAGCAATAAATAACACGCTGCCATGGCAAAAGATCAAAAACTAAAAAAAGGAAAAATAGGCCTAATTTTCATTATCATTATAATCATTCCTGCAATTTGGTTCCTTTTCTTGAATAAAGTTAGTGACTTAGAACTGGCATCAGAAAAGCTAAGCGGTGAATGGCTTCGCGGAGATGGCCCTTACACCATCAATATTTCAAATGTTGAGAAAGACGGTAAAGTGACGGCTACATGCTTCAATCCCAATCCTATTCATGTTGGAAAATCAGAATGGAGGATTGAAGAAGGCGATCTGAAGATTAATGTTGAATTGCAGGACATCAATTATCCAGGCTCAATATACGAACTGACATATGACAAAAAATCGAATGTACTTTACGGAACCTATTATCAGGCTGTAGATAAGGCTACTTATGAGGTTGGCTTTAACAAAAAGTAGCTAAAAGAAATAATTTCAGCAGCATAAATTACGCTTCGAAAAACCTGCTTAAAGGTTTCAATTTATTTTTGCGACTCGCTTGATGCCGCAGCTGCAGCAGCTTTTTCAGCCCTCTTTCTTTCTGCTTTTTTCTTTCCAATAGGAATTGTGGCAAGCACATACATGGATGAATTATATGCTTTGTATCCCAGGTCGTTTTTATAAATATTGGTCAGGCCCACGTAATACCAAACACCAATTTTCCACCCGGTAGACCCTTTCGATTTATATCCAATACCTCCATCAATACCACCGTCAAACCATTTGTACAACCCATTGTCCTTAACACCTTTCTTGGCATCATATATGAGCTCATAATCATTAACTTCTGCTGTGTAAATATCATGTGTTTTGAATACCAAGCCCGCCTGGGCTCCAGCTTCAATAAAAATGCCGCTTTTCGATAAATACCTCAGGTTAAAAGGCACGTAAAATGTATTAAATTGCTTTTCTACAATTCCATTTGCAGTGACAAAACCATTGTATACAGCAGTATCTATTGCACGATTTCCAGGGTAATCCAGAGGAACATTAGTGCCTCCCACATTAGATTTTATATAAACACCAGTTGATAAATACCAGGGAGATTGTTCTTTTAGGAGGATATCAAAATAAAAGCCTAACTCCCAATTGTTTTGTCCTTTTGACTCATGAATACCCCGGAGGTAAGAGAGGTTAAAACCACCATTCATACCAAATTCAACTTTACCTGAATTAAGCTTATCTCCAAAGATAAGAGAAAGTAATACCT
This sequence comes from Marinilabiliales bacterium, assembly GCA_963776205.1. Taxonomy (GTDB): domain Bacteria; phylum Bacteroidota; class Bacteroidia; order Bacteroidales; family F082; genus UBA4459. The sequence continues at coordinate 955,268 of CAVZLR010000004.1, read as the reverse complement.
GACTTTGAGCCATATAAGCAGTCATGAGAATAAGGAGACCTATTATTGTAATTCTACGCATTTGAATATGTTTTACTAATATTATTGATTAGGAGTCAAAAAAACAAAATTAAGAACAAAATTAGATTATTCGCATATTTTATTTACCTACTGGTGAGTATATTAATTTTGACTATGTATTGCCACCAATCCACTTGATGAAAAAGTTAATTTAAAAATTTAGATCTATTTGTAATTTCCAGGATTAGGAGCACTTAATGAGATTGGTAAATGTTATTCTTTATACAAGTAGTAATATACTATATGCCGTATTCATTTACCAAAAAAAAAGCCCCGTTTGGGGCTTTTTTTTAAGATATTGAATTACTTACCTAATTCTTTCTCTCTTTCATCTTTTCCTTCTTCCTGGAATTTCCAGCCACCAATCATTGAGGACGTGGTTCCATTACGTTCAATATAATCGTGGTAAAAAACCAGGTATACATGAACGATGGCAAAAAGTATAAAGAACCACATGAGAATATGATGAATTTCTCGTGTGAGCAAATCTCCTCCTAACAATGCCGGAACCCATGCAAATAGTTGTGGGAACCATGCAGGACTCATAGCCGCATATATGCCAAAACCGGTGAGTACTTGCAATAAGAATGCAATAAATGTTAAGAAGTAGGTAAAACTTGCTAAAGCATTATGTCCCAGGTTTGGATTGTCTTTACACTTTACCTGCAGGATATCGACCCTGATGATGTCCCACATATCAGTCCAATGTCGTTTTGTATAAGGAATAAAATTTTTCCAGTCAGCATAACGATTCCCCGCGAATCCCCAATAAATGCGGATTATAAAATTGACAAGAAATACATATGCTGCAACAAAATGAACAAAACGTACAGTTCCAAACCAGTAGCTGAATGATGCTTCTGATGCACTTTGGATAGCAGGCGGATCACCAATGATATATCCGGTGATCGATAGGATTACAATGCACAATGCGTTAAGCCAGTGATAAACTCTTACAGGCAATTCCCAAACATATTTGGGATGCATTAAAGTCTGTTTTGATTGTAAAGCCTTATCCATAGCTAAAAGGTTTGTATTTGATGCACATAACTTCCTTTTTCATCGTATACATGGACAGCACAAGCCAGGCATGGATCAAATGAATGAATAGTCCTTATCAATTCCAGGGGTTGTTCCGGATCGGCAACAGGGGTTCCAATTAGTGAAGCTTCATAAGCAGACATTTGTCCTTTGTCGTCACGTGGTGATGCATTCCATGTACTTGGTACCACAAGCTGGTAGTTATCAATCTTTTTGTCTTTGATTACTATCCAGTGTGCTAATGCGCCCCTTGGGGCCTCTGTCATGCCCACACCTTTTGCCTCAGCTGGCCAGTCTTCGGGTTTCCACATATATTCGGTATGCAGCCTTGAATCACCATTTTTAATATTACCAATAAGTGAATCGAAAAACTCCTGTGCCCAATTACTGACCAAAACAGTTTCAAGTCCACGTGCTGCAGTTCGTCCAAGAGTCGAGAACAATGCCTCAACCGGAACATTCAAGGTGCTTAATGCCCATTCCACAACTTCTTTATAGTCTTCGCGCCCTGATGCATAACCTACCAGCATGCGTGAGAGCGGACCTACTTCCATAGGTTTGCCCTGCCATCGTGGTGTTTTTAACCAACTATATTTGTCTTCAACATTTAATTGATCGTACGGTGGCTTAGGTCCTGTGTAGTTTAGTTTCGTTTCTCCTTCCCAGGGGTGAAGTCCACTCTTATCCCCTGATTTGTAATCATAGTAAGAATGTGCTATATATTCTTTGATTTGTTCCGGGTCTTTAGTATTCACTTCATGCACAGTACTCAGGTCTCTTCCTAAAATAATTCCTCTTGGGAATTTAAAGCTCGAAACATCATTATAACCATTCGTTGGCAGATCGCCATACACCAGGTAATTTTCAAGACCACCTCCAATAGCACCCCAATCTTTATAAAATCCTGCAATGGCCATCAAATCAGGAATATAAACCTGGTCGATAAATGTTTTTGCATCATCCAGTAATTGCTTTACATATGCGAACTTTTCTGAATTCAATGCATTAACTTCATTAAGGTTTATTGATGCAGGAACACCACCCACTAGGTAATTTGGATGTGGATTTTTACCGCCGAAGATGGCATGTATTTTAACTATTTCTTTTTGCCACTCAAGTGCTTCGAGGTAATGAGCTACAGCCATTAGGTTAGCCTCAGCTGGTAACTTGTATGCCGGATGTCCCCAATATCCATTAGCAAAAATTCCCAATTGTCCGCTTTCAACAAACTTCTTGATCCGTTTTTGAATATCGGAAAAATAGCCAGGTGAACTTTTTGGCCATTTGGAAATGCTTTGTGCCAGGGCTGATGTAGCTTTAGGGTCAGCACTTAGTGCAGATACCACATCTACCCAATCAAGAGCATGCAAATGATAAAAATGAACCACATGATCCTGCATTAATTGAGAGCAGAACATTAAGTTTCTTATTAATTCGGCATTTGGAGGAACTACAATTCCTAATGCGTCTTCAACAGTCCTAACGGATGCCAGTGCATGCACGGTTGTGCAAACGCCACAAACCCGTTCAGTAAATGCCCAGGCATCACGAGGGTCACGTCCTTTTAAAATTATCTCAAGTCCACGAACCATAGTTCCTGAACTGTAAGCATCCGTAATTTTACCGTCTTTTACTTCTATTTCTACCCGAAGATGTCCTTCAATTCTTGTTATCGGGTCTACTACTATTCTTTTTTCCATGACTTACCTCCTTTTATGATTCATTTTCTTCTGGTTCACATTCACCTTCTTGTATCAACTTGCGTTTTCTAATGTTCGTAGAAACTGCATGAGCTGCTAAACCAACGCCTGTTGCTATTCCAAGACCGAGTCCCACTTTATCAGCATTTGATTCAATGCCAAAACCGGGGAAACTAGGAAGATGTTCATAAAATGGGCCATTATCCCAGAAATTTGCTTCACTGCAACCAATACAAGGATGGCCTGATTTGATTGGGAAGCTTGTGCCATTATTCCATTCAGTTACTCCGCAAGCATTATAGGTAACAGGTCCTTTACAACCCATTTTGTAGAGACAATAACCTCTCTTTGCATTTTCATCATCGAAAGATTGTACAAATAAACCGGCATCAAAATTAGGACGGCGGTAGCAGGTGTCATGCACCCTTCTTGAATAAAATGCTTTTGGACGACCTAATCTGTCAAGTTCAGGCATGGACCCAAATACAAGTATATGTACAATTACACCTGCCATTACTTCTGCAATTGGAGGGCAACCTTGAACATTGATTACTGGTTTTCCTTTTACCAGTTTATGAATAGGTGTTGCTCCTGTTGGATTAGGCTTGGCAGCTTGAACGCAGCCAGCGGAAGCGCAATTACCCCAGGCAATAATAGCTTTTGCCCCATCAGCTGCCTCCTGTAAAACATCTTCAAATGCTTTACCCCCAATACAACAATAAACACCGCTTTCCTTGGTAGGAACAGATCCTTCGACTAAAAGAATATATTCACCATGATAGGCTTCCATCGTATCATGCAATGATTTTTCTGCCTGGTATCCGGAAGCTGCCATCAAAGTTTCAGTATAATCTAAAGATATCTGATCCAGTAAAATATCAGCTACCAATGGATGTGATGAACGGATAAAAGATTCACTGCAACATGTGCATTCCTGCCCGTGAAGCCAGAGAACCGGAGGCCTTGCTTTTGTCTTGAGAGCATTAGCTACCTGAGCAATGCTACTCGATTCCAAGCCAAGGAAAGCTGCCATCATAGCGCTTAATTTCATAAAGTCGCGCCTTGAATAACCTTTCTCAATAGCTAATTCATAATAAGTTTTGTGTTTTTTGGCCATAATAAAACGTGTTTATTTATACTTTTATATCGATTCCATTTAGTTTTATTTTGTCAATTTTTAGTTTTCCAATGATTTCAACATGATCGCCTAATTGGATTCCATTTACGTCTTCGATGGAAAACATAATATTCTTTTGCTGGCAAATAATTTTAATATGCCTTTTCTCCATATCTTCAATTACCTCAGCAACCTTTCCTTCTATATGCATTTTTGGCTTCTTCATATCCGTTTCCAGTTATAGGCAACAGCTATACCGAAAATGAATTTTTGCTGTATGGTTTTGAAATTAAGAAAGTAACTGGTTAAGATAAAGGAGTTTCAATAAAATTCCTTAAAGATTATTGATAATCAATATAAATAACAAATTCTGATATATGCGGAATTACACGAAGGAGTTGCGGGTTTCCGTATGCTTAATATAGGGAATAATTTTAGATAACAATGTCAAATTTTTTCATTTTATCGCGAAGCGTTGAAAGTTTCAATCCCAAACTTCTTGCTGCTTCACTTTGGTTTCCTCTCGCATTTTCAAATGCTTCAGTAATGATCTTTTTTTCAAGGCATTCCACTACATCTTTCATGCTCATTTCACCTGATGTATAACATTTGTGGCAGGCATTTATCAGTTTGTCAGTATCACTAAACTTTGCAAAATCATCCGGGAAATCAGATGTTTTAATTATATCTTCCGTAAAAAGAGAGGCGCGCTGAATCACATTTCTCAACTCTCGAACATTGCCAGGCCAGTTGTAATCCATCAGAACTTGTAGAGCTTCATCGCTAATTTTTAATTTTTTTTCCGATGCAAACTTTTTTAGAAAATGTTCAATTAGAAGTGGAATATCTTCTTTTCTATCACGTAATGGTGGAATTCTTAATTGAATAATATTTATACGGTAATATAAATCCTGCCTGAAAAATTTTGCTTCTACAAGGTCTTTAATTTCTACTTTAGATGCTGATATCAATCTTGTATTTACTGGTATAGCCTTGGTGCCACCAATATGCCTGACCTCTTTTGATTCAAGCACTCGAAGTAGTTTTGCCTGTATATTTAACGGCGTATCATCAATATCATCTAGAAAAATACTTCCTGTATCAGCCAGTTCAAACATACCTTTTTTGCTATGATCAGCATTTGTAAATGAACCTTTTTCAAAACCGAACAATTCACTCTCCATCAGTTCAGTCGGTAATGCGGCAAGCCCAATTTTTACAATAGGATTTTGCCCCCTGTTACTGAGCCTGTGGATATAATCGGCAAATACCTCTTTACCAACACCAGTTTCTCCAATAATCAATATGCTGCTATCAGAATCTGCAACTTTATTGATCCTCTCAATAAGATTAAGCATTTTTGGGTTTCTCGTGATTAAAGAAACTGACTGAAGTGCACTCATTTTAAATGCTTAGCGGATTATTTTTTTCTTCTTCTTCCAGCATTCTACTTAATTCTGTAAGTGCTTCGATGCTTTCCAAAGCGCTTTTTTCATCTAATATAGTTAGGGCAGTTCCAACATGGGCAAGCACATAGTCGCCTTTTCCAGCTTCAGGAAGCCATTCAACACAAATTTCGCGTTGAACGCCTCCAAAATCAACCATCGCCATTCTAAGTTCAGAACTGTCATCTATTGATAATATTTTACCTGGTAAAGAAAGACACATAACGTATATATTTGGTGCACTAATATATATAAATTAGTGAATATCACAAAACGAAATTTTGTGTTTACTGATAATGAGTATATTATATTTTAATTAATTTCGTCTGTTCATTAAAAGAAAACTTTCTATTGAAAAATAACCTGAAAACAAACCTGTTTACGATAAAAGCAAAATACTTGCGAAATTCGCCATTACCTCCTTGTCATGTGATTGATAAAGTGCAGGAGGAGCTATCAAAAAAGAGTTTGATTTTAGGACTAACGGAAGGAAATGATGCTGTATTAAGAATTTCTGATAGCGAAGCAAACTTTTGGTCACCAGAATTTAATATTCATGTAAACAAAAGAGGGAAAGGCTCTACCATCAAAGGTGTATTAGGACCGAATTCAAAATTCAATACAGTATTAATTTTGTTGTCAACCCTGGCATTAGTTATATTCTTCTTAGGTTTACTGATGATTATCAATCAATGGGTATTTGGTATACATTCCCCTATTACATGGAGCGTTCCAGTAGGTTTGTTAATAGCTCTGTTCGTATTTTTTATGGCTAAAATTGCAATGATTAAAAGTAAACACCAGATGGAAGTTCTCTTGAAATTTGCCGAAAATGCTATTGATGCCCGGGAAAAAAAGCAAAAGGAGTTGTTGGACGAATTGTTTCCGGACGAAGAAATTATACTTTAGGCAATTCAATAATAAATTTAGTCCCAGCTTCAGAAAGCCTTTCTGCGTAAATGATTCCATTATGGCTCTTCACACTTTCTTTAACCAATGACAAACCTACACCTGATCCTTTTATTCCACTACCCTTTACATTGCTTGCCCTGTAAAATTCATTGAAAATATCTCCTATCTCAGCTTTAGGAATTCCTATCCCATCATCACTAATCTCAATAACTATTTTTCTGAGTTTATCTTTTGTAGTAACCGTTACAACACCTTTTTCTTTTGAATATTTGATGGCATTATTTATCAGGTTATCAAAAATGCTTTCAAATGAAACTTTATTTCCGTAATATTTATCAATTGACTCATCCAGATTCAAATTGAATGAAATCTTTTTTTCTTCTGCAATATCATAATAATTATTTATTGACTCTACTATGAGATCTCCTATAGAAAGTATTTGTTTGTCTATTTCATCATCTAGGCGTAAGCGAGTGAGATGGAGTATGCTTTTAGCAAATTTTGTAAGTTCCAAGAGTTCGTCTGTAGGAACGGTCGAGAAATTCTTTTTGCTTACCAGTTAATTCTCCGTAAACATTCTCTAGTTAATACTGACAGGCTTGTTTGAATAGCCGCCAGGTGGCTTTTTATATCATGTGTGATTCGCAAGACGTATTGATTCTTAATTTCGTCATTTTTTTTAAGTTGTATAATGGCCTCTGTAAGCTTATTTTCCTGGCTTCTGAGCCTGTGGCCTATTGAAGTGGCCAGGTACACAAGAACATAACTCGAAAATACGAAAACCCCGAATGTCTTTAATATATAGTATGGATCTTTATAAAGTTCATGGTTTATAATATCATCAGCGCAAAGACAGTAATATGGAATACTGCCATGATATTCTAAATAGACAAGAGTGCCAAATAATAACAAAGCGAATGTAGTAATTAAAAATGCTTCTACTCTGGATAAAAGAATACTTGCAATCACCATGTGAAATATGTATATAAAAAAGAAGGGGTTAACAATACCACCGGTAAAATAAAGTATGCCTGTTAAGATGGTCAGGTCAAAAATAATTTGGAAATGGATGACCAACTTTATTGATAAATATTGTTTTTGCTTTTTACGTTGAGTAACAATTTCAAGAAGCCAAAGTGTAAGCAAGTTTTCTATGATCAGTGCTACGGACAATAAATAGAGGGGCATTTGATATAGTTCAATATCAAAAATATTGTCGGTAAGCCAGGTTAAAGCTGCAAGCGAAATAACAGCAATCCACCGATGACTTACGAGCCAATATGCGCGAGCTACTAATCGTTGATCACTATCAATGATATTCATTAGCCTGCTTTAGATAATAACTCTTCTATTGTTGCTACTAATTCATCCGGATTTACAGGTTTATCGAGGAATTCATCAGCAGGTAGCCAGTTAGGATCGGAAGCAGCAGCCCTGAAGTTCACACCTGTAATTTCACTTATACCTGTTAACATAATAATCGGGGTCTCGGGATTCGTTTTTTTTATCTCTCTTGACATTTCAAATCCATCATGTTCTTCATCCATCATAACGTCAAGAATAGCCAGGTCAGGATTTAGAGAATTAAATTTTTTGATGCCTTCAGCTTTGTTAAAAGCAGTTATTATTTCATAACCCTTTTTAGTTAAGATGGCTTCAAAAGCTGAAATAATATCCGGATCGTCATCAACCAGTAGGATTTTTTTCTTTTTCATCGGTATTTTTTTTAAGTTGTATAAAGATAATATTTTGATCATAATATGTCAATAAATCAGAAGAAATGCCCAATTAAACTGATAATTAACTAAGTAATATTAAAAATTAGAAAAAAAAATACTTTTTTTATATTATTGAAGGGCTATTATATATATTTCAGTTACATTTGTTATACAACTATTTAACCATGCCTGCTGGCTCAGCTAAAATACCTTCATGTGCTGACTGTGCAACTAGGATTACTTCCTGCTTTTCTGTATTGGATGCTAAAGATATAAAGCTTTTAGATGCAACCAAAGAGACAACATTATTTTCAAAAGGACAAAATATTTTCTATAGTGGCAGAACACCCACGGGAGTTTACTGTTTGTATAATGGAAAAGTAAAAATGTCAAGGTCTGGCACTGATGGTAAGGAGCAAATTGTTCGATTCGTGCTACCCGGTAAACTACTAGGTATCAGAGCATTTCTTTCAAACTGCGCGTACAGTTCTACTGCAACAGCACTTGAGGACAGCACTATTTGTTATATTAACAAAGAATTATTCACATCGTTTCAGGCAAAATACCCATCTATTACAACCTGCATGCTTTATACATTGAGCCAGATGCTGCAAAGGGCAGAGGAAAAAATAACTTCTATAGCCCAAAAAAATGTTCGGGAGCGACTCGCAGAGACTTTATTGGAATTACATAATATTTTTTCATTTGGAAACTGCGGAGAGAACGGGATTAACCCGATTACCCTTAAACGTGATGACATTGCAAATATAGTTGGTACAGCCACAGAAACAGTTGTAAGATTATTGCATTCATTTAAGGATGAAGGTGTACTCGCGATTGAAGGCCGGAAGGTTTTCATTATTGATATTCCTCTTTTAAAAAATATTTCAAAAGGGATCAACTTACCCAGAAAATAATTCTATTGACTACTTTAAAAACTTGATAATTGTCAACTTTTTGACTGACTATTATCATTTGAACTGTGATTAGATAAATCTATTATTGTTGATCAATCGATGATTAAAGAATAGTAAATGGTCGGTTGTTTTTATCTGAAAATATAGATCTATGAATAGTTCATCTGAGAATGGAAATGCATTCCATCAAAAAGTACATCCCGATACCCTTGTGATTGGTGCCGGAATAGCTGGCATCCAAGCTTCACTTGAAATCGCGAATGCCGGAAATAAAGTATTTCTGGTAGAAAAATCAGGAACCATTGGTGGACATATGGCCATGTTTGATAAAACCTTTCCAACACTCGATTGTGCTGCCTGTATTCTGACACCTAAGATGGTAGCAGTAGGGCAGCATACTAAAATTAACCTTCTTACATGTTCTGAAGTAACTGAAGTTACTGGAAGCCCGGGATCATTTAAAGTTAAAATTCATAAAAGAGCTCGATTTGTTGATCAGCATTTGTGTATTGGTTGCGGATCATGCGCAGCAAAATGCCCAGGCAACGCACCTAGTGAGTTTGATGCTGGTACAGCAATGAGAAAGGCAATTTTTATTCCATTTCCACAGGCAGTTCCAAATAAATATCTCATTGATCCCGAAAGTTGCGTTTATATGCAATCAGAAGGCAAGAAATGTGGTGTTTGTGTGAAATTCTGCCCTGTGAATGATTGTATCGATTTGCACGCAGAAGATGAAGATTTGGATATTGAGGTTGGAAATATTGTGATAACCACCGGGTTTAAATCTTTTGATGCCAGAAAACTTGATCAGTATGGTTATGGAAAATTTCCCAATGTGTTAACTTCTTTGGAATTGGAGCGACTTATCAACGCAGGAGGACCAACTGAGGGTAAAATAGTTTTAAGATCACAGGATAAAAAAGGAAACTGGTTGTTTAATTCGGATAACGGAAGTCCTACAAGTGTAGCCCTTATTCACTGTATTGGCAGCCGTGATGAGAACTGTAACGCTTATTGTTCGAAGGTTTGTTGCATGTATTCCCTAAAACTGGCGCATCTTATAAAAGAAAAACTCCCAAATGCTGAAGTATATGAGTACTTTATTGATATGAGAGCCTTTGGAAAAGGATATGAAGAATTTTACCAGCGGATTAAAAAAGAAGGTGTACATATGATCAGAGGTAAAACAGCAAAAATTGAAGAGCTCGACGGTAAATTAAATCTAAGATCAGAGGATATTTTTAATAATAAGTTAGTTGAACAAGAAGCTGATATGGTCATACTTGCTGTCGGCTTAGAGCCTTCTGATGGAGCACAACAATTATCTGATATGATGGGGGTTGATGTTGATCATTCCGGTTGGTTTAAGGAACTTGACAATCTGCTTGATCCAGTGGGAACAATCAGGCAGGGGATAACTATTGCCGGAGTGTGCCAGGGACCAAAAGATATACCAGATACAGTTGCACAGGCTTCTGCAGCTGCAGCTCGTGTTTTGCAAAGTATTGAATTTTATAAAGAAGTAGAACTCATATAAAAATGGGAGGATTGACCATGAATACAAGAGTAAACCCAAAATTTGAAAAAGAACTCCAGCAATATGGTTTAGGTAATTGGAATGAGTGTTTTCATTGTGGAAATTGCACAGCGATTTGTCCATTGTCTGAAAATGGTTTTTTATTCCCTAGAAATAGTATCAGAACATTACAAATGGGCCTCCAAAACAAACTTGAAACCTCTTTAGAGCCCTGGTTGTGTTATTATTGTGGCGATTGCTCTGAAACCTGCCCGAGGGATGCCAATCCAGGTGAACTAATGATGACTTTAAGGCGTTACCTGACAACTCGATACGACTGGACTGGCTTATCAAAGAAATTCTATACATCGGTTTTATGGGAATATGGTGCAATTGCTATGATTGCAATTCTGGTTATTGTTTCATTTATAATCTTCCTGCCATTAAAACCAGATGCCGCTTTGATGGTAAATGAATCTGGTGGTGTGATGATCAATAGCCTTGTAGCCGGAATTAGCCCTGACCGATTCGTTACACTAATAGAATATGGCGATTGGTTGATGGCAATTATTGTTGGGGGATTGCTTATAACCAATATTTTCAATATGTTTTACAAAACAATCCTTTCCGATAAAACTGTACAAATTCCTATAACCGTTTATTTTACAGAGTTTTGGCAATTAATATATAATTTTATTACACAAGCCAGTTTTTCAAAATGTGAAAAACGGAGCTACTGGTTTGGTCACTTATTATTAATGACTGGTTACACTATTATGTTTATCATCGTTGTAGTGTTCTTGCCTTATTTTCAGGTAGAAGAAGTGCTTCCCTTTTGGCATTGGCAACGTCTGTTAGGCTATTATGCCACTTTTGGTATCCTATTCTTTCTTGGTGTTGTTACATATCAGAGGCTAACTAAACGACCAGTTTCGATGAAGTTTTCACATGCTTCTGACTGGATTTTTATTGTAATGCTGGCATTAACGACAATTTCAGGAATTCTACTTCATGTTTTCAGGTTACTAGGAATGGTTGAAGTAACTTATTACACTTACATTATTCACCTGGCAGTTTTAGTACCGATGATCGTTATTGAGGTGCCATTCTCTAAATGGTCGCACCTCGCTTATAGGCCTTTCGCAATTTATTTTTCAAAAGTAAAATTGGCAGCCATGAAAGAAAAGACAAGCAGACAATTAGCTCCTGCAATTTGATAAAAATGAAAAAAAATAAAACCAAATAAAAATGGAAGAATACAGAATCGGCGTCTACGTTTGCTGGTGTGGTACAAACATCGCCATGATGGTAGATGTGAAGGGTGTATCAAAGGAAATGGAGAATTTACCGGGAGTAGTATTGGCCAAAAATTACAAGTATATGTGTTCAGATCCAGGGCAGGACATGATCATTAAAGATATTAAGAAACACAATCTGAATAGAATCGTTGTAGCTGCCTGCTCACCCAGGATCCATGAAATTACTTTCAGAACTGCACTTGAGAATGCCGGCCTCAATCCCTATATGCTCCAAATGGCTAATATTCGTGAGCAGGACTCGTGGGTTCATACCGATAGAGGAGAAGCAACCCGAAAAGCAAAATCCCTTGTAGCTGCTGCCATCAGGCGAGTGATTCATCACAAGCCACTCCAAAAGAGAATTGTTAATGTACATGCTGCTACCCTAATAATTGGTGGAGGTGTTGCAGGAATGTCAGCAGCTTTAGAGTTATCAAATGCAGGTAAGCAATCATTTTTAATTGAGAAAAGTGATCGATTAGGTGGTATGGCAGCCAAACTGAAACTGACATATCCATACCTGAAAGATGCTGTCAGTCCCATTTCTGAGTTGATTTATAAAGTTCAATCGTCTGAAAATGTTCAAGTATTTGTTAATGCTGAAGTAAAGGAAATACACGGCTTCATTGGGAATTTTAAAGGAATTGTACAAACTGTCGACCAAAATGAGATTCCTGTTGAATTTGGAAACACGATAGTTGCAACAGGCTTAAAACCATTCGATGCCGGAAAATTGAAAAACTATGGTTATTGGAAGTTTCCTGAAGTGATCACATCATTGGAATTTGAAGAACTTTCAAAACATGAAGAAATTGTAAATAAATCAGGTAAAATCCCTGAAAATATTGCGATCATTCATTGCGCAGGAAGTCGAAATGAGAATCACCTTAATTACTGTTCCCGCACGTGTTGTATGTCAGCGTTAAAATATGCCAATCAGTTGAGGGAGCAGTTACCTGAATCAAATATTTTTGAATTATATGCCGATATGCGATCTTTCGGTAAAGGATGCGAAGAGTTATATACCAGTACGTCTCGAAACGGAATTATGTTCCTAATGTTTGACCAGCGGAGTGAATTGCCAATGATAAAAGAAGATGAAAGAGGAAATGGAGTGATTATAGAATTTAAAGAGATTTTATCAGGAGAAGAAATTCAAGTGCCGGCTGATTTAGTCATCCTGATGGTTGGTCAGGAAGCGCATGATAATGCAAAGCTAGTTTCTCATCTTTCAGGAATAAGCATGGATAGTAATGGCTTTTTTATTGAAAAACATCCAAAGTTGGATCCGGTAGCTACAACAACAGATGGTGTTTATGTAGTTGGTAATTGCCAGTCACCTAAAGATATTCCTGATTCCGTTTCACAGGCCAGGGCCGCAGTAGCTAGAATTCTGGCCACTATTTTAAGGGGATCTGTTGAGGTGGAAGTTACTACGGCAGAAGTAAACGCTGATATTTGCTGTGGTTGCCAATTCTGCATATCAGTTTGCCCATATGGTGCTAATAGTTTTGATGCTGAAAATGATGTGTCTGTTGTAAATGAGGTGCTTTGTAAGGGTTGTGGAACTTGTGCAACGGCATGCCCCAGTGGTGCTATATCAACCAAGCACTTTACAGATGAACAGATTCTTTCTCAAATTGAAGGCTTAATGGCCAAAGTGTATGAGCTTGAAACAATAGAAACAAATTAACTGACTAATAGATAGATCAAATGAATAAAAATCCAACAATTGTAGCGTTTTTGTGCAACTGGTGTTCATATACAGGTGCTGACCTAGCCGGAACTTCGCGTATAAAATATAATTCGAATGTACGGGTAATACGCGTAATGTGTTCAGGTCGAATTGGGCCAACATTCGTTTTAAAAGCTTTCCGTGAGGGTGCTGATGGCGTTCTTATATGCGGATGTCACCCGGGCGATTGCCACTATCATGAAGGAAATTATAAATGTTTGAGAAGGTTTCATTTGCTACAGAAATATGTCTCGCAACTTGGGCTTGATAAAGAAAGGATCAGGTTGGAGTGGATAAGTGCCAGCGAAGGAAAAGAATTCGCTGAACTGGTGAATGATTTTACCAATACAATAAAGAATATTGGAAAATCTAAAGTAAAAACGACCATGGAAGAATGGGCTTAATATGTTAAAATTATCACTATGGAATCATCAAAAAATAACGCATCAAAACTTAAACTAGCCATTTACTGGGGTGCCGCTTGCGGCGGGTGCTGTGTATCCGTTTTAGATGTACATGAACACCTGTATGATATTGTTGAAGCTGCTGATCTGGTCTTTTGGCCAATTGCATTGGATACAAAATACAAGGATGTGGAAGATATGGAAGATGATTTTATCGATATTACTTTATTCAATGGGGCCGTAAGAAATAGTGAGAATGAAAAAATGGCACATTTGCTTCGAAAGAAATCCAAAATATTGGTGGCTTATGGTTCTTGTGCACATCTTGGCGGAATTCCCGGACTGGCTAATCTAAGTAGTAAAAAAGAGTTATTTAACCGGGTCTATCTGGAAAGTGAATCTACTATAAATACAGAACAAATATTTCCTCAAACGGAAACAATAGTTAAAGAAGGGATTTTGGATTTGCCTGAATTTTATAATGATGTCAGGGCACTAAATCAGGTAATTAGATGTTGACTACTATATACCGGGTTGCCCACCGACTTCTGACCGATTGTTGGAAGTTTTTACGGCCATCGTTTCCAGTTCTGAACTCCCTCCCAAGGGATCTGTAATTGGGGCTCAAATGAAACCACTATGTGACGAATGTGCAAGAAAGAAAACGGAAAAAAAACAGGTGAAAAAATTTTTACGTCCATGGGAAGTAGTTGACGATGGAGAAACATGTTTTATTGAACAAGGGCTTATTTGTTTGGGGCCAGCCACAAGAGCTGGATGTGGTTACCGTTGTATCAAAGGGAATGCACCTTGCCGTGGTTGTTATGGTCCTACACCTGATATTATTGATCCAGGAGCAAAAATGATGTCAGCTATTGCAACAGCGATTGACTCAAATGATCCTGACGAAATACTTGATATAGTTGACTCTATTGAAGATCCGGCTGGTACATTTTACAGGGTAAGTGTTCCTGCCGCGTTATTTAGAAAGAAGATTGTAGAGGAAAATGCTGAAGTTTAAATTTGTATTACTGCTGAAAAAATTAAAGTTATGAAACAGATAACCATTGATCCCATTACTCGTTTGGAAGGTCATGGAAAGATTGAAATATTTCTGGATGATGTAGGTGAGGTCGAGAATGTATACTTCCAGGTACCTGAATTACGTGGGTTTGAAAAGTTTTGCGAAGGCAGACCAGTTGAGGAACTTCCGTCAATTGTTACAAAAATATGTGGTGTATGCCCGGGCTGTCATCATATGGGTTCGGGTAAAGCTGTGGATGCTGTATTTGGTGCAGAACCACCACCTACTGCTAAAAAGTTGCGAGAATTGTTTTATATGGCCCACTTTGTGCACAGTCATATTGCTCATTTTTATGCGCTGGCTGCGCCTGATTTTGTTGTAGGACCTGATGCAGACCCTTCCAAGAGAAATATCCTGGGTGTAATTGATGTAGTTGGAAAGGAGGTAGGTACAGAAGTAATCAAGCAAAGGCGAATTGCACAGGAAATACAGGCATTGTTGGGCGGGCATCAAACACATGTGGTAATGAATGTGCCGGGAGGAGTTCGAAAAGGTTTAACAGAGGAGGAAAGGGGAGATGTTGAAAAAAAAGCAGAAGGATTTATAGAATTCGCAAAGTTTTCATTGAAAATTTTTGAAGATGTTGTATTAAACAATGAAAAATACCTCGATCTAATAATAAATGGCCCATATAACCTTAAACTGCATTCAATGGGTCTCGTTGATAAAAATAATCGCGTAAATTTCTATGATGGTAAAGTAAGGGTTGTAAATACATTAGGACTGGAGCATTGTTTGTATTCACCAGACGAATATCAGGAATATATAGCTGAACGTGTTGAAAAATGGAGCTATCTGAAGTTTCCTTATTTAAAGAAAAAAGGATGGAAAGGATTTGTTGATGGTGAGTATTCAGGTGTGTATACTGCAACTCCACTTTCCAGGCTGAATGCGGCTGTAGGTATGGCAACTCCTCTGGCAGATAAAGAATACAACCGGATGTACGATGTGCTGGATTGTAAACCGGTTCACCACACACTTGCTATGCATTGGGCTAGGCTAATAGAACTGCTGTATGCAGCAGAAAGAGCTCTTGAATTAGCTCAGGATTCTGATATTACAGGGAAAGAATTAAGAGCAGAAATAAAAGGAATTGTTGGCGAGGGTGTTGGAATTGTGGAAGCGCAACGAGGAACATTGACCCATCATTATTGGACAGATGACAGGGGTATTGTTACCAAAGCAAATATTATTGTTGGAACTACAAATAATAATGCAGCTATCTGTATGTCTTTGAAAAAAGCAGCCCAGGGATTTATTAAGGAAGGAGTGGAGGTTAATGAAGGTATATTGAATATGATTGAAATGGCTTTCAGGGCTTATGATCCTTGTTTTTCTTGTGCTACGCATCATCTACCTGGTGAAATGCCTATGGTTTTAAATATTCGGAATAAAGATGGAGAAATCCTGAAAAAAATCCAACGGTTAAGAAAATAGTGCCAGAATGTCAAAAAAGGATATCTTAATTCTTGGTTTTGGAAGTGAAATTTTATCAGATGAGGGCTTGGCATTGCGTCTCACAACAGATTTAAAAAATAATTGGTTCAACCATGCTGATATAAATAATTTTCTAACGTTTAGCCTTGATGTGGTGCATGAAATAGCAGGTTACAAAACGCTTTTTCTGATCGATACATATGAAAATGCGAGTGTTGGCAAGTTGCAGACATTTTCAATCGAAAACTACAAACAAACCCTTCATTTGAATAACTATCATGATATTGCGCTTACAGATGGAATTAATTTAGGATTTGAGCTAGGATTAAAAATGCCTGCTGATATATATATTATAGCCATTTCTATTTCGAATATTGGGTATATCAATAATTCATTATCACCTGAAATTGAAGAAAATTATACACAAATTCTTACGAAAGTTGAAAGTGTTTTAAAAGAAAGAATCTTTCAATCAGTCTCATAAAACAAACAAAGAATAAATTTTAAGGTATTTCGAGCACCTTTATCCATTTTACTTTCATAACTGCATCTTCTTTCAATGGTATATTTCCACAATAGTCGCCTGTTACAACATCCAGAATAATATGTTGTTCGTGGCTGGGGATGCCTTCAGTCATAATTCGCGTAACTTCACCATTGATTCTATAAATTACCTCATAAGGCGTTACTTCTACTTCGTAAACATAATACTGTTCAGTAGGTTTAAACAATTTATTAGATCGTTCATTATTTAAGGTCGATTTCTTCATGCCTTTTTCATAGGAATACCCCCAGTGATGCGTCACTGACACTTGATTTTCCCATTGCCCACAATGTTCAAAAATATCTAATTCCGGCATTCCTTTAAAAAGCCAAAAAGCTGACCAGGCACCTTCCACATCCGGAAGTTTAATCATTGCTTTTACAATACCATATTTTATTTTAAAGTTAGAGAACAAAAAACCATTACTTCCATCTTTTCTTGCCCAGATTTCAATACAACTATCTGTTAAATTTACGTTGTCCCTTGGGGAACTCTCCTGGTCCCATGGTAACGAATGCCTGAACATCGGATCTTTACCATATTCATATTTCTTGTCCCATGAACTGCCTTTCCATTCCAGGTTACCAATGGTAATATTTGAAGCATCGTAGGTAGTGAACTTACTTTCTGCATGTGCCCGTTCGTCTATTTTCATTGAAGTTGAAATATCCTTTTTCTTAAACGACTGCTTGTAAGTTCTGCAAGCAGTGATTCCGGATAAAATCAAAAAAATTAGAAGGAGATTTCTTAAAGAAACTATAATAAGCTTTCTAATCATTTCAGTAATTTATTTGTGCATTTAATGTGTTGATTATTTTAATTATTCGTACAAAAGATATTTCTTCCTTATTTTTTGGAATGCATTTAAATCCACCTCCCATGATTTTCTAATATCTTCTTCTGTAGCTCCCGACACAATTTGTTTTCTGAGTTTATCTGTTCCGGCTAGTTTATCAAAATAAGAGGTGAAAAACTCGTGGTTATGGCTCAATAACTTATACGATTCTATCAACCATGTCAAATTCAATTGGGGTGTTGCTTCTAGAAAGTTATCCGCATATCCCCTCAAATTTTGCCCGTAACAATGTATGCCTTTATATTTAGGTTGACTGGCACCAGGTTTGGTTTCGGGTGTAAATACAAAACTGCCTATCATGTAATCGGGATGCCCATATACCTGAAAAGGAAAATCAGTGCCTCTGCCAACGCTCACTATGGTTCCTTCAAATAAACAAAGTGAAGGGTACAGATAAACCGCTTGCCAGTTGGGTAGGTTAGGAGAGGGTTTTATCGGAAGGTCTACAATATAATTGTGCTGGTAATCTTTCAAAGGGATAATAGTTAAATCACAAGATAATGAGTCGTTTAGCCACTCTTCACCATTTACCATAAGTGCAAATTCACCCACCGTCATTCCATATACAACAGGTATTTTGTGCATTCCTATAAATGATTCAAATCCTTTTTCCATTACAGGTCCGTCTATATAAAATCCATTCGGATTGGGCCTGTCAAGAACGATTAAGGGTATGCTATGTTCAGCACATGCTTCCATAATATAGGTCAAAGTGGAGATATAAGTGAAAAAGCGTACGCCAACATCCTGTAAATCAAATACTAGAACATCCACTTCTTCAAGCTCTGAAGGTGGTGGTTTCTTGTATTTACCATAAAGCGACAGAATTGATATACCCGTGCCAGGATCCATTTTATCAGAAATAAGCTCACCGGCATCAGCCGTACCTCTAAATCCATGTTCAGGACTAAAAATTTTCACAATATTAATTCCGTGTTTTAAGAGGGTGTCCACTAAATGAATATTCCCGATTAAGGAGGCATGGTTGGCGACAATGCCTATCTTTTTACCAGTTAACAAAGGTAGATATGCATCAAGTTGCTGATTCCCGCTAGTAATGACATCATATGAAACCAATTTGGGAGTGGCTTCCTGTGAACAAGCTGTAATTGCAATAAAAATAATGCTGATCAATAAAAAATGCCTGAGTGATGACATACTGTTTTTGAATTACTAATTTTGTAAAAATGATAAAAAATTGAATCTCGAATATTTTATAGCAAATAGAATTTCTTCAAAATCATCTGATAACTTTTCAAAGCCTGCTGTAAAGATATCATACATTAGCATTGCGCTTGGACTATCACTAATGATTATTTCTGTTGCTGTAGTAATCGGTTTCAAGGCTTCAATCAGCAATAAAATTATTGGTTTTGCTGCTCATATGCAAATTCAGGGGTTTTCTAACTTCGAGTCAATGCAGGAAAAACCTTTATTTGTGAATGATGAATTTGTGAACTATCTGAAGAATAGAAATGATTTGAAGCATGTTCAATTCACTGCACATAAGGCCGGTGTACTTAAAACCGAAGATCAGATTCAGGGAGTCCTTTTTAAAGGAGTGGGTGCTGATTTCGACACCAATTTTCTGCATAAAAACCTTGTGGCAGGTGTCATGCCAAACATTCAGGAAAATAACAGAACCGAGGAGGTGCTGATTTCTTCTAAACTCTCAGCTAAAATGAAACTTGAAATCGGTGATCCGTTACGTGTTTGGTTTATCAGCGAAGAAGATAAAAACGCACGAGGAAGAAAATTTTTGATCAGCGGTATTTTCAACACAAGTATTGAAGAATTTGACAATGCGTTTATTATAGGGGATATTAAGCATGTGCAACGATTGAATAACTGGAATGATAATCAAATAGGTAAAATTGAAGTAACAATTGAAAACTTGGATGAACTGGATGAGATTGCAAATTCAGTTTATAAGCATATTCCTTATAATATGACTGTTACAACAGTAAAGGACCAGTATCCTCAAATTTTTAATTGGCTTGATCTCCTCGATATGAATGTCGCTGTAATACTGTCTCTGCTCATTATTGTGGCTGGTATAACGATGATCTCAACATTGCTGATCATTATTATCGAGCGAACCAATATGGTTGGGCTGTTGAAAGTATTGGGAATGCGAAACACTTCCCTTCGAAAGATATTTTTATATAAAGCATCCTACATCATATTCAGAGGTATGCTTTGGGGAAATATAATAGGGTTACTGTTTTATTTTCTGCAATCGCGGTTTCAATTGATTCGCCTGGATCCGGTTAATTATTATGTCGACTATGTGCCGGTTATGCTAAATTTATACTACATGCTGGCGCTGAATACCGGAACATTCATAGTTTGCTTTTTAATGCTGATCATTCCTTCCTATTACATTACCAGGGTAGTGCCTTCAAAGGCTTTGAGATATGAATAAATAAGTTAAGGCAGTTCCTTTCCGCTTGCTGAAATATATATCCTGAACCAATCCTCTCTGGAAAGCTTGATTTCTGTTGACGCTGTCGCAGATTTTGCGTGTTCAATATTACCTGTTCCAATGATTGGAACAATTCCGGATGGATGGCTATTAAGCCATGCCAGGATTAATTGACTGATTTTAACGATTCCCATCTCTTCTGCAATCTCTGCCAATTTTAAATGAATTTGTTTACTTTTTTCATCAATTGTATTAATTAATTTGCCGCCAGCCAATGGCGACCATGCCATCGGGATAATGCCTTCTTTCATACAATAATTCATATTGCCATTCTCAAAATACTCTATCTGGTACGGTGAAATTTCAATTTGATTCACTACTAATTTCTTTTCGAATGATTTATGTAAAGCATCAAATTGTAGCGGGCTGAAATTAGATACCCCAAAATGCAATACCTTCCCCTCTTTTTCAAGTTGATAAAAAGCTTCTGATACTTCATCCAGGGAGATAAATGGATCAGGCCGATGAATTAGCAGTAAATCAATATAATCTGTGGCCAGATTTACGAGTGATGCGTGAACACTTTCAATGATATGTTTTTTACTGGTGTTGTATATCTTGATTTTTCTTTTTGGGAATTTATCAGATTTTAATTGAATACCGCATTTTGTGATTATTTCCATAGAACTCCTCAAACCAGGGTCCTGCTTCAAAACATGTCCGAATACTTCTTCGCATCTATAGTTACCATAAATGTCAGCGTGGTCAAAGGTAGTTATTCCCAGTTCCAGAACTTTTTGAATATAATTATGCAACTCATTCCGAGACATACTCCAATCCAATAATCTCCAAAATCCAAGGCTAATCCTTGAAATTTCTAACTTATTTGATACTTTTTTCCTATCCAAAACGCAGATTTTAAAATTCCCCTAAAAATAAATCAAATTTTTAAAACTTTTTAAGTTCTTGATAAACAGAAGCAAAGAGAGTCTTTAAAAATAAATTTCATTTAATTTTAATTTTTTTTGTGGGTAGGGGGTACAATTTTTAATCCGAATGGTACTAATAAGTGAAAAACAAGCAAACAGGTCAGAGGAAACAATTAATGATCCGTCAATAAAACGACGAGAACAACAAGCAAGCGGAGACGCGTAAGAACCAAAAAGGTACTTACGCGTCTTTAAATTTTACACCATACCAATCCTTTCAATTATATTTTCGATCTGATTTTTCAAATCACCAAAGAGATTATCGCAATAATTTGTGTAACTTTTAAAATGTATGGGTGTATACTTTTTAACCTGAGTTAAAGTTTATGGGCAATAGGGAGAAATGTATTCCTATTGCCACGTTGTAAAGGGGTCAGTAATTTTAAATAGGCTGATCCCTTTTCCTTTTATTAGCAAGAAATAGATTGACGAAATCATCAATTATCGTTAAAAAGGTAACAAAATTCGATGATTCAAGTATAAACTCCTTGACAACAGGATTATTTCCTTTCATTACCACTGTTTCAAATGAGCGAATAAAGGTATTGAACATACCCTACCGCTTGCGCTGTTGTTAAGGGGTCAGTATTAATTACTGACCCTTTTTACGTTACACTTAATTTCTTAATCTTTAGTATTTAAAAATTTTTCCAAAAGTGGATTAATAATGTGATAATTATTTTATAAACAAGGTAAAATATTTACTTTTGCGTGCATTCTAAAATGAATTCTTAATATAAAACAAGAATAAAAAAACTTACTAAATCCCAATATGGAGAAGTTGGCCAAAGCAATAGTGAACTATAAGTGGTTCATTATCGCAATTGTATTGATTCTTACGATATTCCTTGGATTTCAGGTCAGAAATATGCAGATTAATTCTGATGTTGTCAGCGCACTCCCTGATGATGATCCTGATGTTGCATTGTTTAAAAAAGTCGGCCAGGAGTTTGGTGGAAATAAAATTGGGATGATCATACTTGAGACTGATGATGTTTTTAACAATGATGTGATTTATAATGTCAAAAAGCTTACTGACTCCATCGGCTTAATGGAAGGTATAGCGTCAGTAACAAGTATCACCAATATTATCGATATCAAGAGTGATGAATTTGGCTTTGAAATAGGGAAGTTGATAGACGAATATAATTTACCTTATTCAGAAGAGGAACTAAAACAACTTAAAGAGCGTGTTTTTTCAAAAGAGATGTTCAGAGGCGTTGTTGTTTCAGAAGATGCAACTGCGACACTTATCATGTTTACCTTAACTGATGGAGCAGATATACAAACGGTTGGCAGGGCTGTAATAGATAAAACCACTTCTCTTTCTATTGACGATACACTATACTTCGCTGGGATGCCAATGATGGTAACCGCTATATCCGAATTAATCTCCAGTGATTTAATCAGACTCTTACCCATAGCTTTCTTGGTAATTGCAGTTGTGTTGTTTTTTAGTTTCAGAAGTTTCAGAGGTGTGTTATTGCCTCTTTTAACCGCATCAATCTCTATAATTTGGACGCTGGGAATTATGGTGTTGGGAGGATATAAAATGACAATGGTTACCAATAATATTCCTATTCTATTGTTGGCTATTGGCAGTGCATACACAATACACGTTATCAATAAGATTAATCAGAGTTTAGAATCAGATTTTAAAAAAGTTGTAATTTCTGCATTAACATACATAATTATTCCTATAGTTCTTGCGTCTTTAACGACAATTGTTGGTTTTATTTCTTTTGTGTTTGAAGCCTACCTGAGCATGATAAAGGATTTCGGAATATTCACGGCTGTGGGCACTTTTATTTCCGCGGTACTTGCCATATTTTTTGCTCCCGCAGTTATCTATGCATTTTCCTCAGCTAAAAAGAAAAGAGATCACAACAATGTTAAAAGAAAATCTGTACTATCAAAATATGTACTCCTACCACTGAACAACCTATTATTTACACATCCAAAATATACTTTGGCGGTATGGAGTTTGATGATTGTTTTGAGTTCGGCGTGCATATTTCTCATTCAAAGAAATGTTGATATTAAAGACTATTTCAAAAAAGGAAATACCGCTCGGCTTGCAGAAGATATAATGATTGAAAAATTTGGCGGATCCAAACCTATATTTATATCATTTAAAGGCGATGTTCAAAGTCCTGAATTATTGAAAACTATGTTGCTTACAGAAAAAAAACTAAAAGAAAGCCAATATGTTTTCACAACACAATCAATCGCGGACTTAATAGTTGAAATGAATGATGCACTGGGTGAAGGAAGGATTATACCAGACGACAGGGACAAAATAGAGCAAATGTGGTTCTTATTGGAAGGCAATAGTATATTAAAACAATTTGTTAGTGATAACCTGGATGAAGGGTTGATCATATCAAAATTTGCTTCTTCTGACAATATGGAGAAAGAAAAATTTGCAAAAGAAATGGAATTGTTTATTCAGGAAAACGGTTCTGAGGAATTTGAAATAAGTATGACAGGAATGCCATTCATTGATATGAAAATGAACAAGAGTCTACTTACAAGTCAAATCAGAAGTTTGCTGATTGCCATATTGGCGTTAATAGTTATAGTTGGCATAATTTTGAAGTCATTTCCGACAGGATTGTACGCCACAGCTCCTATAATTGCTGCTATTTTGGTTTTGTTTGGTGTAATGGGTATTTCAGGAATCCCACTTAATATTGTAACAGTTCTTGTTGCAAGTATAGCACTTGGCATTGGAGTTGATTATTCTATTCACGTAATTTCACAATTCAATCATTCAATTAAAAATGGGAAATCCCTAAACCAATCATTGGAAGACACCATAATGGTAAGCGGAAAGTCAATTTTTATCAATGTTATTTCTGTTTCTGCAGGTTTCCTGGTTCTGATATTTTCTGAAATGGTACCTTTGCAATACTTTGGCATATTAATGGCATTGAGTATGATAGGTTCAGGATTAGCCGCATTAACATTATTGCCGGTTATTTTAATATTAGTGCACAGGAAAAGACTATCCTAAGTAAAAATTTTAAATTGTATTTAGATGAAATTTATTAGAGTAAAAATTATTGGAAGTATAATATTAGTTGTATTTGCTTTTTCAAATTTGATGGGGCAGGATGCACCTGGATTGCTGAAAAAAATGGATAACGTTATTTTTTCTCCTAAAGATAAGCAGGGTAATGTAGAAATTTACCTTATTAACAATCAGGGAAATGAAAAAGTGCGTGAGGCGATAATGAAACAAAAAGGAACTGATAAGAAGATATACAGGTATACTGCGCCCGAATCACAAGCAGGAATTGCTACCCTGTCATTACCAGATGGAATTACATGGTTATACATGCCAGCATTTGGGAAGCCAAAGAAAATATCCATGCTTGCAAAAAGTCAGGCTTTTACAGGAACTGATTTCTCATATGAAGACATGGCAACTACACCTTATGCGGAAAGGTACATGCCAACACTGTTAGAAACAAAAACTGACAGCTATATTCTTGAGCTTATTCCAAATGATAAAGATTCTAAATATTCTAAAATAATTGTGACATTGGATAAGGAAAATTATTATCCTGAAAAAATGGAATTTTATGATGTAATCAACCGTAAGTTCAAGGAAGCTACTTATGAATACGAACGAATTGGAAAATACTGGAATGCCAGGCAAGTGATCATGGCTGATCTTGCAAAACAGCATATGACAAAAATTATATTAAAGGATGTAAAGTTTGATCAGGGAATACCTGATGAGGAGTTTACACTTGAGAAACTTGTTCCTGCAGACGTTACTGAATAAGAATTTCCTTTCTCATTTAGGTGAATATAAAATATATAGTAGGGGTTTTTAGTCATTACTTGTAAGCCTCTTATATGTGTAAGATGCTGGTTTAACTTAGTTTGATTTCAGTATAATTACTGCATGTTTTAAATGGCATACAATTTATAGGTGCCAACAAAAAGTTAGTGATTTTAATAGAAATAAAAATGGAATTTATAAATATTAAATAATGGAAAATATCAGCAAGTATTTAGAATTAAAACTTCTTAGTGTTGGAGATTATGAGATAAAGTTATATACGTTGGTTTTAATACTATTAATTTTCCTGCTCACCAAACTAATATTGTGGATTATAAAAAAAGCACTTTTACGTAACCAAAGATCAAAAAAGCTTGATTCTGGTAATACATATGCATTATTTCAAATTATCAGGTATGCAATATGGGTAATCGCCATCGCTTTTATGCTAGAAACAGCTGGGGTTAAAGTAACTGTTTTAATAGCAGGTTCCGCTGCATTACTTGTTGGAATTGGTTTAGGCCTGCAGCAAACATTCAATGATATTATTTCCGGTATAATTCTGCTTTCTGAAAGGTCAATTAAAATTGATGATATTTTAGAAATTGATAATGACGTTGTTAAAATACAAAGTATTGGCCTGCGAACTTCTAAAGGTCTGAATAGAGATGATATTTCAATCATAATTCCGAATTCTCTTATTACAAATAATAAAGTCATCAATTGGAGTCATCAATCCAGAAAAACTAGGTTTAGAATTGATGTTGGTGTAGCCTATGGAAGCGATGTTGACTTGGTAATGAAGTTAATGGAAGAGAGCGCCTTTGAACATCCTGATATTTTTGATCGGGATTTGGTGGAAGCCCGTTTGATGAATTTTGGAAATTCATCACTCGATTTTCAATTATTATTTTTCAGTAAAAATATCTTTAGAATAGGCAAAGTGAAGAGTGATATCCGTAAAATTATCAACAGGAAGTTTAAAGAAAATGACATTACAATACCTTTTACCCAAATGGATTTACATTTAAAATCAAATGAAACAAATTTGTAATAAAACATGTTACTACTGTTAGTTATTCCGTAAAAAGAGTTTTAAAGATTAATTGCAAATAAAGAATAAGATGAAGGAAATTGAAAATATTGAACTAACTTTTTTAAGCCTCGATGATTATCAGGAGCTTAAGGAAGCCATGATAGAATCATATAAAAATATGCCAAACTCATATTGGAAAGAAGGATCATTTAAAATCATTAATTGAACGATTTCCAGAAGGGCAGGTTGTTATAAAAGTTAATGATCAGATAGCTGGCTGTGCTCTTTCTATCATTGTTGACTATGACAATTTTGAAGATAATCATACTTACAAAGAAATTACAGGAGATTACACATTCAATACCCATACTCCAGATGGTGATGTACTATATGGAATTGATATTTTTATCAAACCCGAATTCCGTGGATTAAGGTTGGGCAGGCGACTGTATGATTACAGAAAGGAGCTTTGTGAGACGATTAAACTTGAAAGGTGTAGTTTTTGGAGGGCGAATTCCAAATTATCATAAATACGCCGATGAATTAACACCAAAAGAGTATATTGATAAAGTTAGAAGAAAAGAAATTCATGATCCCGTATTAAATTTCCAGGTTTCTAATGATTTTCATCCTGCAAAAATTTTAAAAAATTATCTTGAAGGCGATGAAGCTTCTAATGAATATGCAGTACTTCTGGAATGGGATAATATCTACTATGAAAAGCAAAGCAAAAAGCCCAGCAGTTAATAAAAAATTAGTCAGGCTTGGACTTAATACAATGGCAAATGCGTCCTTATAAAAATCTGGAAGAATTGCTTCAGCAGGCAGAATTTTTTGTGGATGCAGTTTCAGGTTATCGTTCTGATTTTGCATTATTCCCAGAGTTTTTTGATGCCCCGCTGATGGCTGACAATAATCATTTAACTGAACCTGAAGCGATCAGGGAACTGGCAAAACACACATCCAGTGTAGTTCAAAAGTTTTCAGAGCTTGCAATTTCATATAATATTAATATTATTTCAGGAAGTTTGCCTGAAATTCAGAACAACAGACTTTACAATGTTGGTTATTTGTGTAAAAGGGATGGAACTGTTGAAAGGTATGAGAAACTGCATGTAACTCCTGATGAGGTGAAGGTATGGGGGATGGAGAAAGGCAAACAGCTAAAGGTTTTTGATACTGATTGCGGTAAAATTGGGATTTTAATATGCTATGATGTTGAATTTCCTGAACTGAGCAGGTTGTTAGCTGATGAAGGGATGGATATTTTATTTGTACCGTTTCTAACCGACACACAAAACGGTTACTCACGAATTCGGAATTGTGCCCAGGCAAGGGCGATAGAAAATGAGTGCTATGTGGCGATAGCGGGTAGTGTCGGGAATTTGCCAAAGGTTCATAATATGGACATTCAATATGCGCAATCAATGGTATTTACACCATGCGATTTTGCATTTCCTGCCAGCGGTATCAAAGCAGAAGCAACACCAAATACCGAGATGATCTTAATTGCTGATCTTGACATTGGTTTGCTCAGGGAATTAAATCAATTCGGGAGTGTTAGAAATTTGAAAGACAGGAGAAAAGATATTTATGAATTAAAGAAAATCTAGACGTAGATATTTCCGCGAGTTACTTAAATAAGGTTTTATGTTTAATTTTTATTCAAAATAGTATTTTTGTAAGAATTCTGAAAAATTAAAAAAGGCCAATTGATTTGAAAGATTCAATGAAGCATAAAAGTAATACAGCAGTGTCTTTCGCTGCTTTTATTATTATCATTGCTGGTGTGATGTATGCGGCCTCTATAGTAACATCTTTGCTGATGGCCTTATTCATCAGTATTATATGTTCACAACCCATTCTATGGTTACAAAAAAAGAAAATACCCCAAATATTGGCAATTACCATAGTATTTATTTTCATCGTTGGAATTTTCTTTGGTTTTGGAGAAATCATTGCAAACTCTTTTTCGTCGTTCTCTGAGGATGCTCCAAAATATGAAAAGAACCTTGACGAAATGGGAGCTTCCGCTTTGCAATTTCTTAAAGATAAAGGCATAAATGTTTCAATAGATAAAATGAATGAGGCATTTGAACCATCGAAAATCATGGGTGTCACCGCAGGATTTTTAGGCCAATTGGGTGGTTTTATGGGAAATGCATTTACCATATTTTTTCTCGCCCTTTTTCTTTTACTTGAACTTGATAGTATTCCTGTAAAAATTAAAGCCATCTTTAAAGGAACTCCCGAGTCGCTTGCCTTCTTTGATGTGATTGGTGAAAGTATCCGTCATTATTTGTCGATTAAAACCATAACTAGTCTGTTAACTGGTTTATTTATATGGGTCGGGCTTGTTATTATTGGTGTAGATTATGCTATTATCTGGGCGCTGATTGCTTTTCTGTTGAATTATATTCCCAACATAGGATCCATTATTGCAGGTGTTCCAGCAGTGGTTTTTGCTTTAGTACAACTAGGATTTAGCGGGGTGATATGGACTACGGGTATTTTTGTATTAGTAAACTTGATTATTGGGAATGCTGTGGAACCAAAAATGATGGGAAAGGGACTAGGGCTTTCCACCTTTGTAGTTTTTCTCTCTCTATTATTTTGGGGGTTCGTACTGGGAACTGTAGGTATGTTTTTATCTGTACCATTGACAATGGCTATAAAAATTATGCTCGAACAAAATCCGAATACCAAGTGGATTGCTATCATGCTTGGTACACAAGATGAAGCCCAAACTATTTTAAAACAGAGAAATTTATCAAGCGAAAAGGCGGATTAAATTGTAATCTAAGTTTATTGGACAGAGGCTTCATGTTTTAAACTTTTTTACGATATATTATGAATTTTAGAACGATCATCATTTTCATTTTAATAGTGCCGCTTTTTATAAGCTGTAGTGAACATCGAAAGAATTCTTCACACGAAAAATTCAGAGGGCTCTGGAAATTATACATCATCGAATATCAAGATTCAAGTGGGGTTTGGCAGGAACATACCTGGAACAGAGGAGGAGACAGTTACATCTTATATGACGGGCTGGGACATATGTCTGTTCAGATAACACCTGAAGGGTATAAAGATATAAGTGTGATTTTTCCTAAGACCAACTTGGATAGTTTAACAATAGATGAGTTGCGGACTGACCTGAAAACGTATGCATCTAATTATGTTTATACGGCTAATTGTATTGTAATAGAGGAAGAACAGATCATTGAACATCACCGTTTATCTCACACTTATCCTTATGATTGGGGAGTAATGGTGCAACGAAAATTTGAATTTAAAGAAGACACATTAATTCTAATGCCTGTCGAACCTCAAAATCCACTCAGATTAAAATGGATAAAACAACATTAGTTACAGGTGGTACTGGCCTGGTTGGTTATAATATTATCGTCTCTTTGTTAAAACGAAATCGCAAAGTGAAAGCGCTTGTGCGTTCTATTGAAAAAGGGAAGAAAATACTCCCGCGTGAAGTAGAACTGATTGAAGGAGACATTACCAGTAAAGAATCTCTTGTTTCAGCTTTTAAAAACTGTAAAGTAGTTTATCATGCTGCTGGTTTTCCGGAACAGTGGATGAAAGACCCAACTATTTTTGAAAAGGTGAATATGAAGGGAACTCAAAATGTGATTGAGGTTGCGCTTTCACATAATATTGAAAAGTTTATTTATACCAGCACTATTGATGTTTTCAAAGGAGAAAAGGGAAAACTGTTTGACGAATTAATTATTGACGATCAACCGAAAGGTACCGCCTATGAGCGATCGAAACAAGATGCATTTCAACTTGTTTTAAGGGCTGTTGGCAAAGGATTGCCTGCAATTAATATACATCCCGCCGGATTATACGGTCCCGGACCTACCGACTCTCCAGGCATAAATAATTTTATCATCGATATTAAAAGCAAAAAAGTTCCAATGTTACTACCTGGGGGCTTACCACTGGTTTATGCCGAGGATGTTGGAGAAGGGCATGTGCTGGCCGAAGAAAATGGATTGATTGGAGAAAGTTATATTTTAAGTGATACCTACTATGAATTGTCATTACTAGCAGAACAAATATTATATCAACTAGGGATGAGCATTAAACCGCCTAGAATAATGCCATTGCCTGTGGTGAATATAGTTTCAAAACTAGGAGAAGTTTATGCCAAAGTGTCCGGAAAACCACCCTTAATTCCCAAAGGGTCAGCTACACTTTTTGTTATGGGGTGCCATTCCGGATAGTTCGAAGGCAAAGAAGGAACTTGGCTGGAGGCCAATAGTACTAAAAGAAGGGCTTTCAAAAACAATCAAGTTTCTGGAAAAATAAGCACGCTGTACCTATTTCATCCAAAACCTCAATTTTAATAATATTTAACCAGCACATGTTTTCTATATTTTTGCCGATAATATATTCCATATAACTATCAACTATCTTTCTGCCGAAAACATCTCTAAAACTTATGTGAATAGTACTCTACTTGAAAGGCTGTATGCCTGCACCTTAATGTGCCCTTTCTAAAATATCAAATGTTATCTTTTTCTTTTTAAAGTATATACTGCTCCAACAGAAATTAATAAATCTACCTGGCTTTGCGTAAATTCATTTTCGACTGGAAAAGGTATAGAACGAGCACTTGTTTTTAAATGAATCCCCCATTTACCTGATATGTGATATCGTAAACCTGTTCCTAGTTGCGCTCCCAATGTAAAACTTCTTAAATCTTCCTGAGCGGTTCCATCAACGTCTGTTTCTGTGTATTCAATATACTTGCCATCTGGCCCTTCATGAGTCCTTGCATTAACATGTAATCCTGATTTGGTTCCGTTTAATAACAATCCTCCTGTGATACCCGCATTGATATAAAATTTTAATTTATTTCCAAAGACCAGCTCAGGAAAAAGATACAAGTTTAAATAGTTGAAGTTATATCTTAAATCATTTATGGACTCGTCTAATCCTGGATGAAGAGCATTTCTCTCATAAAAATCAAGCCTGTAATTATTATAACTTAAGTCCAGACCTAAAAAGAGATTATTTCCAGCTTTGACCTTATAAGCTGTTGATATAAAAAAAGATAAATTATAATATGCAGAGTTGCCTGATGTAGTAGGTGAGATGTAGCCTAAAATCGGAAATGGTTTGATAAAACCTGTATTTAATTCAAATCCCGATTGTCCATTTACTGATGAAACAGCTGCGAATAGAACAATTAGAAATATGAGTATTTTTCTCATTTGTATAAAATTAGTTGCACAATCCTGCTTTCAATACATCGGTATTTTATTATGTTTTCCAAACTATTTCTATTCATCTAGCACAATCGCCTCTGTTGGACAAATATCAAAACATACACCGCATTCAGTGCATAGTTCAGGATCAATGGTATAAAAATCAGCGCCTTCTGAGATAGCCTCTACCGGACATTCGTCAATACAAGCACCACAAGCAGTGCATTCTTCCTTTATGATTTTGTATGCCATTACACAATTATTTTAAATTGAAACTCAATTAATTTTATCTAATGCCTGTTTAAGATCATTAATCAGATCATTTACATCTTCAATACCTACAGAATATCTCACCAGGCCATCAGTAATATGAGCAGCGAGTTTATTTTCTTTTGAGACACCTGCATGAGTCATCGAAGCAGGATGCTGAATTAGTGTCTCAACACCGCCAAGAGAGACTGCTAATGTGGCTAAATGAACATTGTCCATAAGGGTCTTGCCTGCCTGATAACCACCTTTTAAACCAAAACTGATCATACTGCCGAATCCGTTCATTTGCTCTTTTGCTAATTCATGCTGTTTAAAAGATCTTAATCCGGGATATTTAATCCACTCAACTTTCGGATGGGTTTCGAGGTACTTAGCAATATTCATGGCACTTTCCTGTGCTTTATCAATTCGTATCGATAATGTTTTTACACCTCTGATAACCATAAAAGCCTGATGCGGATCCATATTTCCGCCCATATACACCATGGCTTTTCTGAGTGTATCATATAAATCAACGTCTTTTGCTACAATGATACCGCCAACAATATCTGCATGCCCGTTGATAAATTTGGTGAGGGAATGTAGCACAATATTCGCACCGAGGTCAAGTGGTTTTTGTAAGTATGGACTGCAAAATGTATTGTCAACACAAACCAAAATATTATGCTTATGAGCGATTTCCGAAGCTCTTTTGATATCAGTTAATTGTATGGTTGGGTTGGCTGGTGTTTCAAGGTAAAGTAATTTAGTATTTGGTTGAATGGAGTTTTCCAGTAATTCAAGATCAGACGTGTCGATGTAAGAATACTTAACACCAAATTTTGAAAAGTGGGTTTCCATCACACCACGGCTTGGCCCATAAACGGCACCTGTACTAATCATATGATCTCCTTGTTTTAAAACGGCCATGTAAACAGTCGAAACAGCTGCCATTCCAGAAGCTAAGGCAATGCCTCTGTATCCGTTTTCCAGTTCAGCTATTTTATTTTCCAACACATTGATGGTTGGATTGCCAATACGGGTGTAGATATATCCATTTTCTTTGCCAGCAAACAGGTCTGCACCATGTTGAGCGTTTTTGAATGAAAATGTTGATGTTTGGTAAATAGGTGTTACAGCGCTTCCAAATTCGTCTTCGTAATCTCCTGCGTGAATTAACTT
Organism: Marinilabiliales bacterium; assembly: GCA_963776205.1. Classification (GTDB taxonomy): domain Bacteria; phylum Bacteroidota; class Bacteroidia; order Bacteroidales; family F082; genus UBA4459. The sequence continues at coordinate 922,579 of CAVZLR010000004.1, read as the reverse complement.
CGAATTAAATCCAAGATTTTTTGTATTCATTTTATTGGTTTATAAGGTTCATAAATAATTCTAACTTTTGTAGTATTGTATCCGGCACTCTCATGGGTTTTCGAGTGATCTTATCAACAAAGGCAATAGTAGAATAACCTTCATTTACGAGGTCATGATTTTGGTTGTATATGTTATGAGAGAACTTCATCCTGCTTCTTGGGTCTTCAATAAGTGAAGTGAGGATTGTTATTGTTTCATCATAGAATACAGGTTTAATGAATTTTGAATTCATTTCAATTACTGGTAAAATGATGTTGTGATTTTCCAATTCCCGATCGGAAATACCCAATTTGCGAAGCAATTCAGTCCGGCCTATGTGGTAATAACTGGCATAATTCCCATGATAAACGTATTCCATTTTATCAACTTCATCGTATCTGACTCTTATCTTACACGTTGATGACAGCATAATTATTAATTTACGTAATTGAACTAAATGGCTTTTAAATGATTATTCTTATACGCTTCAAAAGCTTCTTTTGCAGTCATATTACCTGCGCCTACGAATATTTTAATGCCGGTTTTTTCAAGAACAGCAGTTGCATTTCCTCCTGGCCCGTTTCCAGTTATCAATACATCAGGATGGAGTTCAAATAATTTTTGAGATGTTTTAGGCCCGGCACCATGTGCATCATTGCTTGCATCGCTGTTATCATAATGCGATAATTCATCTTTATCATTGTCATAAATAAGGAAGTATTCGGCTCTTCCAAATCTTGGGTCCATTTCGGCATCCCATGTTGTTCCTTTGGTAGTGAAAGCTATTTTCATTTTATCTTTTTTTTAATTTATATGTTGCAGAATTGTGTTCCAGCTTTTAGTTATTAAATCTTTTAAATGATGATCAGGATATTCCATAATGGTTTGCCCCATGGTCATGGATTTGGTAAAATTTTCATTGTAGGGCAAGTTGGTTAGATGAATGATTTCTTCTTTTTGTAGAAAATCTTCGATTTGTATGCTTATTTCTTTGTTGATATCAGATTTATTGATGATGCATCCTGCTTTGATATTGAACTTTTTCACCAATTGATAAACCCTTGTTAAATCATGCAGGCCAGAAACTGATGGCTCGGTGACCAGCACGACAAAACTTGCTCCTGACAAGGATGAAACCACCGGACAACCGATGCCCGGAGAGCCATCTACAATGACTAATTCTTTATGCTTTTCTTCAGCAATTTCTTTGGCTTTGGTCTTCACCTTCGCCACTAACTTGCCTGAATTGTCAGCGCCAATGCCCAGTTTTGCATGCACCATAATGCTGCCGGTTTTAATATCGGAAACATACCATTTACCAACATTTAGATCAACATTGCTAATAGCATCTGAAGGGCAAACACGGGCACAGTAACCACAGCCTTCGCAATTTAAAGGATCAACGATATAGTTACCCTCAATGATGGGTATGGCATCGAACCGGCATACATCTGCACATTTTCCACATTGGGTGCATTCAAGCTGATCAATAACCGCCAATTCTCCGCTATAAAAATCATCTGAATCTGCAAAGTCGGGTTGCAACAGCAAGTGCATATCGGCTGCATCCACATCGCAATCTGCAACAATCACATCTTTGCCTCCAAGATAAGCGAAAGCAGCCGTGAGGGAAGTTTTACCTGTTCCGCCTTTACCTGATATGACTACAATTTCTTTCATGAATGGTTTTGTTCACATAATGTGGTGATATGTGCAGTAATTTTTTCCAATGCCAAGCTGAATTCGGGAACTTCCTTATAAATCAATTTGCCCTGTGAATAGATTTCAGCAATCCGCCGATCATTCGGTATTTTTGCAAGTACAGGAATTTGCTCTTTTTCACAATATTTAAAAACATCATCATTGCCAATGCCATCGCGATTAATAACCACGCCAACACTTTTTTTAAGCTCTTTCATAGTCTCTACCGCCAGTTTTAAATCATGCAAGCCAAAAGGTGTTGGCTCCGTAACAAGAATTACATAATCAACATCTTTGGTAGCTTCAATTACCGGGCAAGATGTTCCTGGCGGCGAATCGTAAATCTGAATAAAACTCCCATTCAATTGTTCGCTAATGTATTTCTGTGTCTTTTTAATTAGCGGAACCGCCTGCTCTTCGCCAATATCAAGACGACTTTCGATAAAATGAAGGCGGTTGTTTTTAAATGCTTCAATTTGCCCATTTTTTTGGGAATCATTGGTAAAGCGTCAGTTGGACAAAGTTCTGAACAAGCATAGCAAGCATGGCATAATTCAGGGAATACCATGATCATTTCGCCCAGTTGAATCACTGCATGAAAATTGCAAACCTTTTGACATTCGCCGCAGAAAGTGCACTGGTCTTCCTTCCAGTCAGGAACCATTTTAAAGTTATTCTCCTCGTGAATGAAATCAGCATGGATAAACAAGCCGGAATTAGGCTCCTCCACATCCAGGTCAGCCAAAACGACTTCCTGCTGCTCCGCTAAAAAACTGGCCAGGTTGACTGATAAAGTTGTTTTACCTGTTCCACCTTTTCCGCTGGCAATGGCAATCTTCATCTGCTAATGATCACAAAGATTATTGCCACTTACCAATTGGTTGGCAAGGTATTGTTCAACGAGTGCTTTGGGCGTATCAGAATTTATACCTATAAATACTTCAATATTATTTTGGGCAAATATTTCCTGTGCTTTCATCCCCATACCTCCTGAAATAATCATGCTTACACCCTTTCTGCGAGAAACCTTGGATATGTTCCGGGCTCATGAACCGGTGGTTTTAAATATTCAATATTCAGAATTTTTTGATCTTCGGTTTCAATTACTGCAAATTGCTCGCAATGCCCGAAATGTGCACATAGTTTTCCATTATTGGTAGGAACTGCAAATAATTTTTTCATAATTTTTTATTTGTTATTTTTTTAATAATTCTTCTCTGATCATGGTATGTCCGCACTTGGGACATTTAATTGTGGTGCATTTTATGCCTCTTCGATGTGGTATTTTTTCACCACATTTATTGCAAACACAATAACCCCCGGGGCCAAATGCACCTCCTTTGTTTCTTCCTTTCCCTCCAGTTTTTCCAGCTTCTAGATTCATTTCTAAATTCACTTTTTTTTCATTCATTTTAATTATTTTTTTTTGATAAAACAATCCTCTTTTTTGTCTTTTAATCTCAACTTTATTTTCAGCCTCCAGCACATCCAGATATTTATTCACTTCTTTGGTATTTGTGCCAATTATTTGAGCAAGATCATTTACGGTGCAAGGTCTTCTGATATGGTTTCCAGAATAGCTGTTTCAGTATCTTCCCGGTAAGAAAGAATTTTTTTCCTGTTAATTGCTTCTGCGATGATCTCCACATTATCGAGTTCCCAGAAATCAACAATTCTTTTTAATTCATTTCGGGTTGCAGGTCTGAATATCGTTAATAGTTCCGGGTCTGTCGAGGGTATTTAGTTGTATAATGTCAGGCTGCATTTTAATAATGCACTTCTTTAAGCAATTAAATTCTTCCTTGCTGTCATTATAACCTGGAATGATAAATACTTCAAGCCATATCTTTCCCTGGTATTCATTCTCGAAATCATAAAGCCCTTTTATATATTTGCTTATAGTTCAGCTCTGATATTGGTCTGTTTATTTTTTGAAAAGAATTTTCAGTAGCTGCATCCAATGAAGGCAAGTACTATATCAGCATCCAACAATTCATTTCTAACTTGTTTTCTTGAAAACAGTGTTCCGTTTGTTATTACTGCAATCGGAATATTTGGTTTTTTTTCTTTAATAAATCCTAATACATCACCAATACGAGAATTTAGCGTAGGTTCGCCAGAGCCTGAAAATGTAATATAATCAGGATCTGGATTGTTTTTAAAATAATGTACCAGTTCTTTTGTTATTTTTTCATACGGAATGTATTCTTTTCTGTCGGTGGTCAATTTTGTTGTGGAGCCACATTCGCAGTAAACACAATCGAGTGAACATACTTTATGAGGAACAAGGTCTACACCTAGTGACATGCCAAGTCGGCGAGAAGGTACGGGGCCAAAAATGTATTTATACATGATATTGTTCCTTTGGTTCATTTTTAATTATATGCAATACGTGTTTCTTCATCAGCTATTGTTGGTTTAATAAAATCTTCCCATGTCAAGATTCAGATGATTCCCAACTTCCAATTTTTGAATGAATTTTAAAATATTTTTGTGGAATCGGATGTGTACCAATAACCACCTTTAATCCATATTTTTCCTGAATAAATTTTTAAAATGGTTAATAGGGACAAGGTGGATATCCAACAACAACGCCGGTTGCAAAATGAATAACTTCTGCGCCATTTTTCTTCATTTCTTCAGGTGCATATTCAATATTGCCTCCAGGGCATCCACCACATGATGTATATCCAACTACTTCGAGCGGCTCATTTTTAGGGTAAATACTGAAAGCACCTTCACGGTTTTTTATTGCTTTGAAACATTTACCGCCAGCACAGTTTCGATATCGATCACAGATAATAATTCCGATTTTCATTTTTTTTAATTTTTATAATGTTTACAATGAAGATTATGTATCAAAATCACCTATCGATATAAATTGGGATTTGTATTGATTAAAGATCTGTATGATTTCTGATTTGTTAACTCGCATGTGCAAACATAATTTTGGAAGACGCATTTTCAGCAGCTTTTATTAATGGATAGCCCGCAGGCGATGCGGTAAGTAATGGATGCGTACCAATTTGGGCAGTCAATAGAGAATTGATCGTCATCCTGTTTTCAATAATGATACCTATCGTATTGGTCAACTCTCCAATTGACAATCCGCCCATTACCTCGCCCCCAAGTATTACACCTGCTTCTTTTCCAACGATCAGTTTAACAAATTGCTTGTGTGAATCTTCCAGTGTTCCGGGGTGCCTGTCTATACCTTCAAAAACACCGGTTACAATATCGAAACCTTCTTGTCTGGCTTCTGTTTCTGTTAAGTCCTGCAACTCCAAATCCGGTATTGCCAATAGCAGTAGCGAAAATGGAAATGGTACCGCTAAAGGTTTTTATAGCTGATAATTTGTACAGGTTCATTCCGGCAATTCTGGCTTCGGCGCAGGCAGTTGAGGCCAGCATGATGGGGCTGGGTTTCCTGGTGACAAAATTCCGTTTTTCAGCACAGTCGCCAATTGCAAAAATGTCGGTATCTTCTGTTCTCATGTATTCATCCACTCTTATAAAACCTAAACTGGTTAATTGGTAATCCGGCATCAGAAGCAAGTTGAATATTGGGTTTGTAACCCAATGACAGAACTACAGCATCAGCTTCAATTCTTTCCCCATTTTCGAGTAAAACTCCTTCCACCTTTTCTTTTCCAACAATCTCTTTTACACTGATTCCCGTTTGTATTTGAATACCTCTTTCTTTTAATATATTTTCTGCTACCAAGGATACATCTTCATCAAAAGCCAATCCAAGAATATGTGGGCAGTTTCTCAATAAGCGTTACATCTTTACCGGCTTTATTTAATTCATCAGACATTTCAACACCGATAAATCCCGCACCAATAGTTACTACTTTATGACATGCGTTTAGTTTTGATTGCATCTCATCAAGATAAATCTTGTTTTTTGGTACGGTAAAAACATTTTTTAAATCAACTCCTTTAAGCCAACCCGGTTTTGTTGGCAATGAACCAGTGCCTATTACAAGTTTGTCATAAATGATTTCTTCTCCATTTTTAAGTTGAACACTTTTATTTTTACGGTTTATTGAAACGGCTTCATCATAAATGGTAATAATACCAGCTGAATCAAATATTTTCTCTGCCGGAAGAATATCGTTATCCGTCTTCCTACCGAGCCAAAAACATAGGGTATGCCGCATGGGATAAGCGTTTTATTCATCATTGTTAAAACGGTGATTTTTTTATCAGGATAAATTCGTTTTCCTGTTGTTGCAGCAACTAATCCTGCTGCACTACTTCCTATTACTAAAACATCTGTTTTAAGCATTTTTTTATTTTTTAAATTGCGAAACTATTTTTTATTGTATCTAATAATTCCCAGTTTTGTATTTATGGGCTAACTGAATTTCATTGTCACATACTTCGGCATTTGTTTCCATTACTCCTTTTATAAATTCATTAATTAAAAGGATAGAGTCTCTTTTCTCAACACCAACAAATACATTAATTTTCAAGCAATTGAATTTATTAATGGTTTCGTGAGATATTTTATACGCGATTACGTCAGTAACGCTGTTTATTGCCAGCCAAAATGGGAATAGCCCGAACTGGTGATGCGGTGCAGTTACTAATTTCTCATCCAATACTTTTTGATTTTCTATTGTGAAAATTTTAAATTGAAAACAATGCTCGAAAACATTTACCAATACATTGTTCTTCAACAGGTATCGCAACTTTTTTCATGGGTATGATCTGGATATAATTTTCCTTTACCGAGTTCTTTACTTCAGTTAAATGCTAAGTGTTAAACCTGTCTATAACACTTTATAATTTCCTTATCTGCTTCTATGTCGTTTCTTCTATTCCTAAATCCCCAGTTTCTTCCAGCAGCCTCTTCTTCCGAAGTGTCCTCTCCACCATCTTCCCGGCCTATCCTCGGATTTAGATTCTTATTGCAGTCACCTAAACCTCTACCGGTTTTAGGTCCTTTTCCTTCGGGTCCAGTTTTGTCTAATCGTGGCATAATAACCTCCTTTTATATTTCATTATTATATGAATAGTAACTTATATGCAAAATTACCTTTCAGATCAGCAAACAGGGCATGAAATAGCTGATGATTAAGCCTTAACTGAAGTTTGAGATTACTCAATATTTTTATTGATATCGGTAATAATCTCCACTTTACTTACTAAACGTACTTAGGATAGAACAATTAAGTAAACATGTGACAGCACATTATCAATGTAGATTGGAGGTTAAAACAGTGTAAAATATTTCTGATATGGTAGTTGACTACTAAAATCTCAATACCTTTTCGGGCATGGTATACCTTTTTGATAGTAGTGTTTAACTTCTCGCATTTCAGTTACCAGGTCTGCCAGATCGATGATTTCCAGTGGTGCATATCTCCCGGTCAGAATCAATTCAACCTGCCCGGGTTTGCTTTTCATTAGCTTTACTATATCTTCAATGTCAATTAATTTATAATACAAGGCGATATTCACTTCATCCATAATTACCATATCATATTCACCGCTATGAATGATTTTTTTCATTTCTTCGAGTCCATTTTGGGCAGTCTCTATATCTTTATTAGTGGGTGCATCAACAATAAAACATCCTAATCCATATTGCTTAATCGTTATGTTTTTAAGGAATCTAGCTGTAGCTTTGTTTTCATGATACATTTTTCCTTTTACAAACTGACCGATAAACACTGTAAACCCAGCACCCAGAGCTCTTAAAGCTTGGCCAAAAGCGGCTGTTGTTTTCCCCTTTCCATTGCCAGTATAAACCTGAATATATCCTTTCATTTAATTATTTTTTCTGATTGCAATCCGAGGCTTTTAATACGATATCGTTTTCCTTTACATTTAAATGTCTGCAATAACTTCGCATTTAGCTTTTAAAAGAAAAAAAACGGTCGGTCAGCATTTGAAAGCCCTTCGTAATTTCCCTGACCTTTGCTTATGATCATATCAGCTTTTTCAAACTGACTGAATAAATTCGTCATTACATGAAGTTAAAATTGTGCCTGGTGCTGAGCAACCTGAAGAAATGATGTTAGCAACCTGATCTATTCCTGAATTGATGGCGTCAATTAAGGTTACATCATTAATAACTGGAATTTCGCGGACTACATAAGTAATAGGTTTCTCTAGTTCCTCGATCAGGATTTTATCAAATACCGATTCACCAGCATTGTCACCGAGATATAGAATTGATTGAGCACGTTCGAGTTGCTCTTCAAATTGTTGAAAATGAAAGATAGCAAAATCCTGTTTCAAAATCTATTGAATATCTTCCTTAAGATTAAAAGTTTTATTAACCCCAAAATCGATGACGTTACCCGCAATTGCTATACGGATGGCCGTTATCAATCTATTCGTTGAATTCTTAACAATCTGTTTTAACCCCGGATACATTTTTAGCGCATCATGAATACTTTCTTCTTTAATCTTTTTATACGGATCAAAAACACCTGTTAATTCCCTTACTTTTTTATAAATAAGATCTCCTGTTTCAGGGGGGGTGTTGTCCATGGGTATTTCTTTTATCATGCAGCCAACATCATCCAATAATGCTTTGATTTTATTTTCATCTTTTGTTGCTATTCGTCCTGCACGTAAAGCCTGTCCCATAAAACAAGGTAAACAATCAAGGTAGGTTTTCATGTATTGCTCAGTTTCTTTTTTATTAAATATCCGATATGCATCTTACTTTAAATCAATATTGGTATTATTATCATAAATATTTTTTTAGCATTCTATATTTCTCTATTGTATTAAACTTAAATCCTGGATTATAAAGCAAAGCTACTGGATGAGGAAGGGGATATATTTTCTGGTTATTGTTTTCTAATATTTTGCCTTTCAAACTTGAAAAATTCATTCCGGCTGACATATTATGCAAATTGAATTTAGTAATTATCGCATTTGTTGCATATGCACCTAATGGCACAATTATTTCAGGATTGATAATCGAAATTTCCTCTTCAAGGAATGGGCTGCAAGATTCAATTTCATCCATCTTTGGCTTTCTGTTTTTCGGAAACATACATTTAACCAGATTGGTCATGAAAACTGACTCTCTTTGAATTTCGGCTGCCTGTAGCAGTTTATTGAATACCTGACCGGATGGTCCAATGAACATTTTATTTTCTGCATTTTCTTTCTCCCCGGGTTATAAAGCAACGAATAAAACTGGTGAATTCATATTTCCTTCGCCTGTAAGTGCATTTAACCGGGTTAGCATACAAGTCGCAATTTTCACAAGCCCTGACCTGATAGTTCAGCACATCAAATGACTCTTGTTTTTCAAACAAACTCAATTGTATCATGATTTACAATTTAAGACTGTTTTCTGTAACTAGTTAAACCATTTACTTGCGTGTCCGCTTCTAATTTTTCCTGATAAATTATATATCTTTTTAATCCTAAAATGTTTTCAGGGAGTTTCTGTAATTTTAATACTTAATACTGGTCTGTCTTCATGCAGTGCGACGTTCTCAGCTAAGCTTCCACTGATAATATGCGAAAGGCCAGTTCTTCCATGAGTTTCAATTGCTATTAAATCAGCCTCTTACTTCGTTGCAAAAATCTGTAATACCCTTTTCTATTGTGTGTGCATTATATATGTTTACAGAATATTTCTTTAGGTTGAATCTTTTTATAAAGTTGTCAATAAGTTTAAGGCTTAGCGGAGTAGGCTCAAAATCTTTAGGTGTAATAATTTTTAATAAATCAATGTGAGCATCATATAGTTCAGCAAATATTTTAATTTGATCAAAAACTTTATATGATTCTTTATAAAAGTTAGAGGCAAAAACCATTCTTTTAATTTTAAAGTGCTCCTTATCACTCTTAATAGTAAGCACAGGACATGTTGCAAATCGCATCATTTTTTCAGTATGAGAGCCAATAAGAAAATTATTGATACCACCATGACCGTGTGACCCCATAACAATAAGGTCAGCATCTTTAAACCTATTATCTGACAACAATTCCCATAATCTCATATTCGGCAGGACAAAGGTTGAAATAGGTGCATTCTTAAAAAGATCCACTGAAACTATTCTTTCAATCTCTTTTTTAGCGTAAGTTGTGATTTGCTGATTTGCTATATTAATATATTTCTGGCTGTTCTCCTGTGTTAAAGGAATACAATTTGTTACATGTACAAGATTAATTTCGGATCTAATTTTCTTAGAGATACTTACTGCAACTTTAAGTGCGTATAAAGAATAATCCGAAAAATCTGTAGGGACTAAAATTTTCATGGCTCAATATTTAGTTAGTTATTAGTATTTTCAATTATTTATGATTGAATTAATTGTTTGTTTTCAACCAGTTTGGTAAATGTTTTTTTGATACATACCAGCAATTCAGGTGTAAGTTTCTCCGCATATATTCTCAGTATTTCATTTGCATTGGAATTTATTTCCATTGTTCCCATCGCGGCATCAAATAGCTCGCAACTTTTATTATTTCTTACATATACTAAGAATTCAGAAAAATCAGTTTCGGTAATGTGTTCAGGTACGGTTATATATCCTTTGTAGCGGTTGTTCTTATTAAGATAAATACCTTCCTTGTATTCATCCACATTCAATTGTTTGTAAACCGTAATTTTAGCTGGATTTAAATTTTCTATCTTTCTGGTAAAACTGATGCCCTTTGAAATATAGCACGACTGCAGCCAGTGAATATGCTTATATTCAGGGAAGTCTCTTACCCTGATTGCAAAATTATAATGATTCGTAAAATCAATAACGGCAGAAGCGACATCCAGTTTCTCAATTTTACTAAAACATGTTTTGATGTCCTTTGGTAATATCATTGATTTCATCTAACGAATAAAAACGTTTTGTGATGAGGAATATTGAATGGGGTTTTGATTCAGTAGGAGTTAAGCCATAGTAATCTGCATATGGCTCATTGGCTTCCAACACACAAGTGTGTTTTAATACATTATAATCAATAGGGATAAGCGATTCTGTTTTTGTAATTGTACCGATCGTTTTATTCTTTCTTTTATTTTACTGATTTGTTAAAAAATTGCCAGCCCGAAACTTTTTTTGGACGTTTGTTGAAGATTACAGAACTTTTCTATTCCATTTCAAAAACCTGTATTACAAAATTAATTCAATTGTGTGTCTTAGTATTGATAATCAGTTTCGTAGATAATAATCTATTTCATGATATTATTCAATCTAATGATTGATATAAATACTAATTTTGTATTGATTTAAAAGGGATTCAAAATTTAGATACGATTTAAAGAAAGTGAAGCATGGAAGATTTCTCAGAAATAATGAATTGTAGGGACTGCACGAAGAGCTCAGCTTGTTTTAATAAGTTGATTCCATCGGAATTAGAATTTATTGATCAGAATAAAACGCATATATTATACAGAAAAGGAGAAAATGTTTGTAAAGAAAAGGCTTATGCTTCTTATGTGCTTTATATTGCAGACGGATTGGTGCAATTATATTTGGAAAGCCCGAATAATCGCGATATCAATTTAAAAATTCTTAAAACATCCCAATTCATAGGTTTGTCATCCATTTATGGAGATAATATATATCACTACTCGGCGCAAGCATTAATTGACTCGACCATCTGTTTGATCAATAAAGATAGTTTTAGAAAAATTCTGATAGATAACGGTCAATTTGCCTCAGGAATTATTGAATGGTATTGTAAAAATGAAACCCAATTATTTCACCGGATTAAAAGCCTTGGCCACAAACAAATGCATGGAAGGATAGCCGATATTTTGTTATATCTGAAGCGATACAAGTTTTGAGAAATATGATTTGTTCAACTATTTATCTCGAAAAGATATTGCTGATTTTGCCATGTATTTCGACAGAAAGTACAGTTCGAATTTTAACAGAGTTTAAAAATGACAACATCATTGATACAGACGGGAAGGATATACATATTTTAGATAAAAAGCGATTGCTTGAAATCAGTAAGAATGGCTGAAGCAATTATATAGCCTACAGTATGTAATTTCTAAAGAATCTTATAATATTACTGCAGCCTAAAATTTATAGGTAAATTATATTGCACTCTTACAGGTATATTCCTTTGACTTCCCGGAATCCATTTCGGCATACTCTTCACAACCCTGATAGCTTCTTCATCGCAACCACCGCCAATACCTCTTAGCAGCTTCACATCGTTAACAGATCCGTTTTTTTCAATTACAAAAGTTACAAATACCCTTCCTTGGATGCCTAAATCCTTAGCCAATTGTGGGTAGTGGATGTTGTTTTGTAGATATACCATTAATTTATTCATTCCTCCCGGAAATAGACAGCATGGACTCAACCACTACAAAGATCTCTTCTTCGGCAATAATCTCTTCCTCTTCTTCTTCAAATGATAAGGTGGGGGTGTAATCCTCAAAATAGGTTTCCTGATCTATTTCTGCATTTATTTCTATTTCAGTTTCAATTTCTACATTGTTTTCTACAATATTTATTTTAATGGCTTTATTGATAGCTGGTGGTGCGGGTGGTTTTGTTTCCTGCATTGTAACCGGAACCATTTCTTCGTGATACTCTCGAATTCTCTTGCTTCAATATCAAGAGTATTTCGATCGTGTGATTTTAAATTGAAAGCAAGAAATATTATGATTAGTGCAATTATTAACCCTATTTCTCGAAATATGAATTTCTTATTTTCCAGGTCGGCTTTATTTGATTTTATCGTTTCCATGATCAAGCATATTTGAGGTTCTTTCAAAATTAGCAATACATTATAATAACATTCACAATATAAGAGTGTTAAAGATAGTAATCCTTCTACTTGATATTACTCAATAATTAAATTGATAAAACCCCCATCAATTACCTAACCTTCTAAAGATATTTGGGAAATATTTTTTTGAAATGCAGGTATTCGAATTGTTCGGAGTTTCATCTGAGATCATAAATGAAGCTACAAGGTCCTGTGCTCTTTATTACAACAATGTTGACAAGGTTAGTTAAAATATTAATAGATTAATCATTGAAATAGTATCCACTGCATAATGGATTAGAATATTTGTTTAACAGGTTGCCGTTAGGTGAATAAGCTACTAATAAGAAGACGATGGTTGAAGGTGAGATAAATTTTAATACTCAGTTTAATTGTACAAATGCTTGTACACTAAAAAAGCCACTCAAAATTTATATCTATGTAAGTGGCTGATAAATTAAGTGAACCCGGCAGGATTCGAACCTGCAACCTCCTGATCCGTAGTCAGGTGCACTATCCATTATGCTACGGGTCCAATTTTTCTTTTAAAAATTCACGACCTATTCCTGATTTTAAATATTTCTCCCTTTTTCTGGCTTCAATCCTTGAATCAAATGATTCCTGATAAACCAATTTCCATGGTTTATATGGTCGTGTCGATTTATGTTTACCAATATTGTGCTCATAAATCCTTCTTTCAATATTGTTTGTCATGCCTTTATATAATCTACCATCAACATGACTTTTAAGAACGTAAACAAAATACTTCATCATCTTACCCTTATTTGCACCCTGCCTGCCGGCAGGCAGGTATCCATTATGCTACGGGTCCAAAATGGAGTGCAAAAATACAATAATATTATTTAAAATATCAAGCTATTTTTGATGTTTCCACCTTTTATGCGACCATAAATAGTCTTCCGGTTTATTTCTAATGGCTGTTTCAAGCTTTTTAGCATATAGAGTTGTTATATCTCTATCTTCAGTTTTGGAAGAATGATCGGAAATTATTGACAAAGTCAATTCGTAAAAACCTCTTTTAACTCGCTTAATATCAGTAAAAATAACCGGGTAATTATATTTCTTTGCATATATTTCAGGACCATGCAAAAATGCTGTTTCTCTTCCCATAAAATCAACCCAAATGGCTCTTTTTGCATTTGATGGACTTTGGTCAGCAGCCATTATGTATATTACTTTCTGACCTTTCAATTCTTTAAAAATTTCGGATGTTTTGTATATGGAAGTTAAAATACCTCCGGTCCTTGATCTGTTTTTATTTACAAAGCGATTGATGTATGGATTGCTGAATGGTTTATAAAAAACGATGATCCTATGATTAAAATATAAACTCGGCGACATACTTCCCCATTCCCAGTTACCATAATGACAAGGTGCTGCAATGACCCCATTTTTGTTATTGGTCAAATCAGCGAGGATTTCAGGATTCAAAACTTTATGCCGCTCTCTTATTTGCCGGTCAGACATTGTGAAAGCTTTGAAGCCTTCTACAATTACGTCTGTCAGGTTTTTATAACTTAAACGAATCAGTTTATCAATCTCTTTATTGCTTTTTTCGGGAAAACAGTCTTCGAGATTACTTCTGACTACCGATTTCCGGTAGCGCATCACGTATAAAAGAACGAAATACATGATATCCGAAAAGATATAGAGTACCCTAAAAGGCAGTATACCAATGATGAAAACAAATACTATAAAGATAAAAGTGAGGAGTAGATTCATACTGCAATATTAAAATATCTTTCTTGATAAAGAAAAAATTATTGAGTTGAATTAAATGGGCTTACTTTTGCGCCAAGAAATTCAAAGCTGCAAGGCATGGGATTGAACAATACAGAAAAATCTACATTTCAGGTTGCATGGTCTGTACATGGCCATTGAAGGGATTATTCTGGGTGTGCTGGCACTGAATGAATTTGTTTTCATAAAAAGTTTGCATGGAAGCAACTACCAGCTGAGTTTCCTGTTTCAATTCAGTATGCTGTTGTTTCTTTTTCTTGTTTTTATCAATGAGTTTATTAAAAGAATAAAGAACAGGAAAAAGATGCTCCGGATCGCGGCACTTTTAACCCGTTTGCCACTCTTGTTATTGTTCCTTTTCCCTGACCATGTGCAGACAATTGATGCAAATAATTATTACCACTACATTTTCCTGGGTATTTTCCTGGTTTACTTTTCAGGAAACATTGTCATCTACCCCAACATCAATTTTTTGCTTAAAACCAATTACCGCCATCAAAATTTCGGGAGGCTATACAGTTATGCCACTTCCACCAATAAAATTGTGATGTTGATAGTTACGTTTGCTTATGGCTATTTGCTTGATTTTGATAATTATGCATTTCGATATATCATTCCGGTAATTGGTTTATTGGGTGTTATTTCGGTATTTATTCTTTCCGAAATAAAATATCCGGCCAATGAGAAAACGGTTTATAGATTATCCATTTTTCAGTCAGTAAAGAAGTCGATACTTGAAATGAAAGATATCTTGGTTTCCAATATTCCATACAGGCACTTTGAGGTTGGATTTATGATATATGGTATCTCGTTCATGATGTCAGTTACGGTGATTACTATTTATTTCTATGAACAACTGGACTTGAATTATGCCAGTGTGGCTTTTTACAGGAATGCATATAATATACTGGCCATCATATTGTTGCCATTCTTCGGAAAACTATTGGGCGAAATCGATCCAAGGAAATTCGCGGTATTTACCTATTCATCCATGGCGCTTTATATTTTCTTTTTAATGATGACCACTTATCTGCCCTATTCTTTTGAAAGGTATGACATTACGATTTATTATACACTCATTTTTTACATACTATTTCATGGTGTATTTGCAGCAACCATGGTATTGTTATGGAATATCGGATCCTCTTATTTTTGCCAGCCTGAAGAAGCAGGAACCTATCAATCGTTGCACCTTTCCTTAACAGGTGCCAGGGCATTGGTAGCCCCATTATTTGGGGTCATATTTTATGAAATGTTTGGTTTTACTTTTACATTCATCTTAACAATTGTCTGTTTACTGACCGCTATCGGATTGATGGTTTGGTCGTATCGTAATGAGTAGTTATCTTTTTACCGCAAAAGGATCGTCAAATGTTACTGTCTTATTTGCTGAGATATGATATGGATAATAATACAATGGTATATCGGTTCCCTCTTTTGTAGCGATATCAATTACAAAGGTGTCCACAAAATCGGCATCTTTTTCAAGCTGTACGCTGGCTTCATAGGTTAATCCGTATGCCAGTATTTTACCTTCTTTCATTTCATTCTCACAATATTTTGTAAGCGCTTCAATAACCACACCTACTGTCGGCATGTTCTTTTTATCATATTCATATTCTACCGGATGCACATTTCCTTCCAAACCGATATAAGCACCGAACGGATATAGTTCCCCAGTGTCAATCAATAATTCTTTGGCATATTCACTCGAATGATCAATTATTTTATCAATCGCTGTATTCATATCTTTTTGGTTTTAAGTAAGTTTTATGACATCGTCTCCAATGCTGATAATTTTTTGTTTATAAAGCGCACCAATGGCTTTTTTAAAATTCTTTTTGCTGATCCCGAAAATGGCATAGATCAGTTCAGCCTGGCTTTTGTCCGTGATATTCATCGCACCATCATGTTCATTCAAATAGGCAAGGATGAGCTCAACATTGGGGCCCATGTTTTTATAGCCGGTTTTTTGCAATGCCAGATCAATCTTTCCATCGCTGCGTATTTTTTTTATATAACCATTTACCTGCTCGCCAATATGCAATGCTTGGAAAACCTCGTTTTCGTAAATCATTCCTGTATGCATCAAATTGATGATGGCTTCGTAACCTAGATCATTTTTCGCGAAGATAACGAGGTCAACTTCTTCTCCTTCCTTATATTTTGCAGGCGTGTCATTTAAAAATTTATGGAGTTTCGAAGAGGCAACCACCCGGTCAGTATCTTCATCCAGATATACATACACCACGTATGATTGTCCTTCATTCATACGGTGCTTTTGTTCCTTGAATGGAACCATTAAATCTTTATGTAAACCCCAGTCGAGAAAGGCACCTACTTTACTGACACTAACAACTTTCAGGAAGGCAAAATCGCCTACCATAGCATAGGGTTCCAGTGTTGTGGCAATAATCCGGTCCTCCGAATCACGATAGACAAACACATCAATTTCATCATCAATTTTACAGCCTTCCGGTACTGCGGCTATGGGTAGCAATACATCCGTATCCGTTTCATCCGTAAGGTAAACGCCATGCTCCGCCTCACGAACCACCACCATTTTATTCATCAATCCCACATCTGCCATTAGTATTTGTATTTATTGGTCCATTTTTGTTTGAGTCCCTTGCGGGTTTCTTGCTCTCTTAGATTATCGCCAGGCTCGTAAAAGGTTGTTCCTTTTATTTTATCGGGTAAAAATTCCAAATCCACAAAGTTTTTTTCGTATTGATGCGCGTATTTATATTCTTTTCCATAACCGATATCTTTCATCAGTTTTGTAGGTGCATTGCGAAGATGCAATGGAACAGGTAGATTTCCTGTTTTTTGCACTAAAGATTGAGCATCATTAATTGCCGTGTAAGATGAGTTGCTTTTAGGCGAATTAGCCAGGTAAATAGCTGTTTGTGATAGAATAATTCGACTTTCGGGCCAGCCAATTTTGCTGATGGCATCGAAACAAGTATTGGCAAGCAGCAAAGCATTAGGGTTGCTATTTCCGATATCTTCTGAAGCGAGAATAAGCATCCGTCTTGCGATGAACTTAGGATCTTCACCTGATTCAACCATGCGCGCCAGCCAATAGACTGCTGCATTAGGATCGCTGCCGCGAAGTGACTTGATGAATGCCGATATGATATCGTAATGCATTTCGCCTTTCTTGTCGTAAATGGCAATATTCTCCTGTATGGTCTTTAATAAGGATTCGTTTTCAATGACGATCTTTTTCTTATGGATCTTTTCCTGGTAAACAAAAAGTTCCAGTGCATTGAAGAGTTTTCTGGCATCACCTCCTGAAATCCTGAACAGCGCTTCCGTTTCTTTGGCTTTGATGTTGATATCAAATGTTTTTTCGAGCAATTCGATGCCCGAAACCAACAATTTGTTAAGATGCTCTGCAGTTAAAGGTTTGAGTATATATACCTGGCATCTCGAAAGTAGGGGAGAGATCACTTCAAAGGAAGGATTCTCAGTGGTGGCACCGATCAATGTGATGGTTCCTTTTTCGACAGCGCCCAATAGCGAATCTTGTTGGGATTTGCTGAAACGGTGGATCTCATCAATAAAAAGTATCGCTGATCCGCCAAACATGGATGCATTGTTGATGACATTCCGCACATCTTTAACACCTGAACTTACTGCACTCAGCGTATAAAATTCCCGGTCGAGGGTTTGTGAGATGATATGTGCCAGGGTGGTTTTACCGACACCCGGAGGCCCCCAAAGGATCATGGAAGGAATATTTCCCGATTCAATACTTCGCCTGAGAATAGCACCCTCGCCTACCAAGTGCTCCTGCCCGATATATTCGGAAAGCGACTGGGGGCGAAGTTGTTCGGCAAGTGGTGTATTTGTCATTAATTGATTGTATTGAAACCCGGTCATCAAAGGTAGTACATAATTTGAGAATTTATAGGGCTTATACCCTCAGAAAATGTTACAGAATCAAAATCAATTGACGCTGTTTGCATCAGAATAACAGGCTTAATAATCACTTAATCTTTTTCCTTCTGGTCTTTGATTTCAATTTGGGGATCAATATAATACCCTTCCCTCGACAGCAGATGGTCAAGATTTGCCACACCGTAAACGACAACAGCGGTAACAATGGCGGCATGTTCCTGGTATTCAGGAATGCTCTTATTGTATAAGTCTCTTTCGGTATGCCATATTTCGCGGTAGTTGAAATTATAGCCTTTCGGGTCTTCATTCCAAAAACCCAGCGTTGGAACACCTTTCACCGCAAATGGTCCGCTATCGGTTCCCCAGGGTTTTTTAGGTCGTTCCCTGGGCTCTCTTTTTACCAGTTTTAGGGGGAAGTCGGGATTAATACCATTCACAGGTTCGCAAATCATTTGCATATCATCCCACATGGCTTCTGAAACTTCCATGGTGGCAGGAACCGTTGGACCTCCATCACGGTTGAACATATTGGAAATCTGATCCAGTTTATCTTCGTTTCTTTCAATCCAGTTGGTTGAGCCCAGCAAGCCAAACTCTTCGCCTGCCCACAGACAAACCATGATGGTACGTTTGGGATTGCCTCCGGCTTCCATGATGAGGCGGGCGGCTTCCATGGTTGGTGTTACACCGGAGCCATCATCAACGCCACCGGTTGCCACATCATACGAATCGAGGTGTGCCCCCATGATTACAATTTCGTCGGGAAATTCTGTGCCGGGGATAATACCGATCACATTGTGATATTCTACCGGACCCATTTTAAAATGATTTCTGATGTCGAACTCCAGTTCAAAATAGCGCCTTTCTTTGGCCATTTGCTCAATAATCTCGTATTGATGTTCGTCCACCTTGATATCGGGTACGGTGGGCAGGTTTTCGAATGTCATATTCATCAGGTTCTTCCGGTCGTACATCACGCGAATAGGAACAGCCGATGACTGAATGATACCCAGGATACCCGCGTCACGCATCTGGTTGTAGAACAGGGCTGGTTCTTCGATATAACGAATTTCTTCTTTTTTATTCTCTGCCTCACTGATCTCCCTGTTCTCGCGCCTTATCTCAGCATTTTGCTTAGCAATTTCTTCATTCGCCTGAATGATGGAATCACGTTTTATGTCTGCTTCAGCAGAAATATCGATAGGAAAACCATTGTTTTTGCCACCAATCAATACCCAGGCACCTTTAAGGCGACCTTTCATCCTTTCGAATTCCTTTTGGGTAGTGGGTTCTATTAACACATGGCCCCTTTGTACGCCTTTAGTTCCTGAAGTATAGGAAGGTGTAGCAAAATGCAGGTGCATACCATTGTCACTTAGCATCCTGCCGAACCAAGGACCACGATTAAACCCGACCGGTAATTCACCTGCTAAATCCATATCGACTTCCATTCCCCATTCTTTAAATTTGGAAGCAGCCCATTCGGCTGCATTCTCATAAGCATCAGAACCTATGGGTCTGCCCCCGAAACGGTTGCACAATACATCCAGGTGATCCATCGTCTGGTTGTCGGTTTTCCCGATCTCAATAATTTTTTCAATAACCGGGTCTGTTTGTGAAAATACGGTCAGGCTGAAAGCCAGCATCAATATGGGTAATAATAATTTCATGTTATGTTTTTTTAAAATGCTATGTAAGCTTTTAGCTTCATTCGTTTATTCAATATTCCCGGCAATTATGGTTATTTCTTCTAACAGAGACTTTAGATGAACGGTTTCGGTAAAAGGATTCATCAGCGTAACCCTGAGGTAGATATCACCATTCAATGCAGTCTGAACGATATAGTAATCGCCGTTTTCCAGGCTTTTTTTCCTTATCCATCCGTTCAGTTCGTTTAAATCCGCCACATTTTGAGGTGCATACCTGAAACAGACAATATTCGACATGGGTTGCGCAGCAAGCTCAAAATTAGGTTGATTTTTAATCATTTTGGCGAATTCCCTGGCCAGGTCATATTGCCGTGTTACGTATTCATTAAATATTTCAATACCATATGCCTGGATGATCGCGTAAAACCTGACACTCATCATCAGTTTGGTGCATTCCAGCGTTCTTTTGGCATAATTGTACCATTCCTTATCCTGTTCATTTTCCCACAGGTATTGTGCTTTCTGGCTGAAAGTTTTATACGAATCATCGCTATTCTTAAATAGCACTAGTGTACTTAATGCCGGACCCATCAGCATTTTATGCAGGTCGATAATGACTGAATCAGCTTTTTCAATACCATTTAATAAATGTTTGTATTTCGGCGAATAAATGACACCGCCACCATGAGCCGCATCCAGGTGAAACCAGATATCTTTTGAATCACAGAATTTTGAAATAGCTGCCAGGTCATCATAAGTACCGGTGGAAGTGGAGCAGCCATTTGCAACTACCGCGATCACCTTCAGCCCATCATTATGCGCCCTTTTAAATAAGGGATCCAATTGATCCGTTTGCATTTTAAATGCCTGATCAACGGGAACTTTAATGACCCCTTTTGAACCAAGCCCCATGATTCTTGCGGCTTTGTCCACAGAGTAATGGGCCTGTTCGGAAACCATGATGGCCAGTTTGTCCTCCTGTCCGTTTTCCCACACATCATTTTTCAACATAGCCTGTCTTGCACTTAGCAGTGCTGTTAACGTAGCCAGTGTTCCCCCGGAAGTTAAAAAACCATCCGCATCTTTATTTCCAATAAGCCCTGCAAAATGGGATATGGTCCACTTTTCCAGTACGCTTGCCACCGGTCCCATTTCGTAGATGGCCATACCGTTATTGAGGAGAGCGCCCACCATACTGGCAAGTGCTGTAGCCGGCAGCGGAACGGCTACCTGGTGGCCCATATAACGTGGATTGTGCAACTGAATAGACTGTTCAATAAGATCGTTGAAAAATTGTTGGGAGGATACATCTTTATCAATATAATCCTTCCATTTTTCGTACAGATCGTCCGGCTCTTTCCAGTCAATTACCTTTTTCGTCTTGCCGCTCATCGCGTTTTCAAGATAATTGGCCAACTGTTCAACCAGATTGTGCCCCTCTTTTCTAAATTGATCAGGATCGTATGCTTTGTGAAGTAAATTATCCAACTGATAAAGAATTTGAATTGTGCGTTGAAAAAACTTGTTAATAAGAAGGTCAAAATTAACCTATTATTTATAACTTCGAAACAAAAAACACCGTGAAATTACTCATGATTTACTGTGAAAAATTTGGATACCACCCAACGGTTAAAACTTTGGATGAGTATGAAGAAATTACAGAAGGCGAAATTTTTGAAAATGCATTGGTCGCTTTTATCCACGCTGAAGCAGCAGATGAAGGAGATATAAAATCAGTGGAGACCAAAATGGTGAAAAACCTGAAGTGGGCAGCCAAGAAGAATGATACAAAATCTGTGGTGTTGCATTCATTTGCGCATCTTGCTGAAACAAAAGCTGATGCAGATTATACGAAAGAATTATTCGACAGGGTAGAGGCCAGGATGAAAAACGCGGATTATGAATGCTCTCAAACAGCATTTGGCTATTTTATGGACCTGAATATCCAGGCGCCCGGAATTTCGCAGGCGAGGATTTATAAAAGTTTTTAATAATTTAGATAAGTAATTTAACTTTAAATAGCTATGAAAAATTCAACATTATTCCTGGCACTCTTTACGCTCATTATTTTCTGGTCTGGGTGTAAAAAAGAGGATGATTGTATTGTTGGCAATGGTGACTTGAAGCAGGAGACACGAGATGTTGGAGATTTCAGTCACATTACTGCAAATGGGACTTTTAACATCAGTTTTTCTCAAACTAATATTGACCAGGTTGATCTATTTGGTGATTCCAACATATTACCCATAATTAGTACATCTGTTATTCAGGGGGACTTGAATATAACAACTTTGGATGATAACTGTTATTCATCACAGAATATGATTGAAGTAACAGCTACAGCGCCAGATTTTGAAGGTGTTACATTAAATGGGGCTGGTAAGATTGAAGCGCATAATATCACTGCTGATCAGTTGCGTTTTGAAACAAACGGTACTGCAACAATAAATAGCTCTATTACTGCAGAATTGATTACTGTATACATAAAAGGATCAGGTGATGCTCATTTAACAGGAAGTGCAGAAAATGGTGGTTTAGACATTAGTGGTACCGGAAATATCCAGGCTTCAACATTAATGATTGATATCTGTACTATAACCATTGAAGGTACAGGAGATATATCCATCCATGTGAATAATGAAATGACGGTGGTAATTAGTGGTAGTGGAAATGTGTATTATACGGGAAATCCAGAAATAAATAGTTCTATAACCGGCACTGGACAGATCATAAAAGTGGATTAACTTTTCTTTTCCATCAGCTTCTCCAATTCAATATTTTCATCCCGTAGTCTGGCGGCTTCAATAAAATCAAGCACTTTAACAGCTGCCTGCATATCTTTTTTATTCTTATCAATCGCTTTTCTGATGGCTTCGGCACTCATATACCTTACTACCGGGTCGGCGGCTATACTCTGATCTGATTTTTCATAATAAGCATTCTCCACATGTTTGGCATTGGCAACAGCTGTTTGTCCCATGATGGAATCTACTGATTTGATGATGGCCGTGGGTGTGATGCCGTGTTCCATATTGTACCTGAGTTGTTTTTCCCTGCGCCTGTTGGTTTCCTCAATTGTCCGCTCCATAGAGTGGGTCATTTTATCGGCATACATGATCACCCGGCTGTCCAGGTTACGGGCAGCTCTTCCTGCAGTTTGAGTGAGGGATCTTTCAGAACGCAGAAAGCCTTCTTTGTCGGCATCCAGTATGGCAACAAGCGCCACTTCAGGTAAATCAAGACCTTCACGTAACAGATTGACGCCCACAAGCACATCAAATTTACCTAACCTTAAGTCACGCATGATCTCAACCCGGTCAAGCGTGTCAATATCCGAATGGATATAACGGGTTTTGATATTCAGTTTAATGAGATATTTGCTCAATTCCTCGGCCATGCGTTTGGTAAGCGTGGTTACCAAAACCCGGAATTTCTGTTCGATTGTTTTGGAAATTTCATCCAGCAGGTCATCAATCTGGTTGATGCTGGGCCTGACTTCAATAATGGGGTCGAGCAAGCCTGTTGGACGTATCAGCTGCTCTACAACAATGCCTTCTGATTGTTGGAGTTCATAATCCGCTGGGGTAGCACTCACGTATATGGTTTGCCCGGTTAACTGTTCAAACTCATCAAATTTCAACGGCCTGTTGTCCATAGCTGCGGGAAGTCGGAACCCATATTCTACAAGGTTTTGCTTACGCGATCTGTCGCCACCATACATTGCCCTGATTTGTGGAATGGTCACATGACTTTCGTCAATTACCGTCAAATAATCATCAGGAAAATAATCTAAGAGGCAAAAAGGACGAGTTCCGGGGGAGCGGCCGTCAAAATATCTTGAATAATTCTCGATACCGGAACAATAGCCCAATTCCCGCATCATTTCAATGTCGTAAGTAACGCGGTCTTCCAGGCGTTTGGCTTCTAAATGACGTCCTATTTCTTTATAATATTCGACTGTTTGCCCAGATCCAGTTGAATTTCCCTAAGCGATGATTTCATTTTATCCTGAGAGGTCACAAAAATATTCGCAGGGTAAATGGAAATATTGTCCATCTTATCAATTTTCTTCCCTTCCAGCGGATCGATCATTTCAAGTGCTTCAATTTCATCACCCCAAAAAATAATGCGATATGCAAAATCGGCATAGCCCGGGAAAACATCCACAGTATCACCTTTTACCCTGAAATTACCACGTCCTAATGTGACTTCATTTCTTGAATACAATGCATTTACAAGGTCGTGAAGGAATTTATTCCTGCTCAGCTTTTGCCCCACCTGAAGTGTGACCAAATTGTTGGTAAAATCGTCAGGGTTGCCAATGCCATAAATGCATGAAACAGATGATACGACGATGATATCCCTTCTGCCAGATAGAAGTGAGGAAGTTGTACTCAGTCTTAACTTTTCAATCTCCTCGTTGATGGACAGATCTTTTTCAATATATGTATTTGTTATCGGGATAAAAGCTTCCGGCTGGTAATAATCATAATATGAAACAAAATATTCAACTGCATTATCAGGGAAAAACTGTTTGAACTCGCCATACAACTGAGCGGCCAATGTTTTATTATGGCTTAAAACAAGGGTTGGCCTGCTTAACTCTGCCACCACATTCGCAATGGTAAAAGTTTTACCGGATCCGGTCACTCCGAGCAAGGTCTGCGCCATATCACCTCTCATCAAGCCTTCTGTCAACTGTTTGATTGCTTCAGGTTGATCTCCGGTAGGTTTGTATTCTGATATTAATTTGAAATTCATAATGATCGATCGCTGCAAAAATAAGACAATTAAACAGGGTAAGAGATCGGGCTTGTATTTAATTAATTCTTTTATATTTGAAGTCGATCCCAATACACATAATGCGTCAGAAATATATACTTTCCCTTGACCAGGGTACCACAAGTTCCAGAGCCATCATATATAATAGAAATGGTGAAATTTGTTCAGTGGCCCAGAAAGAATACCGGCAGATTTATCCACAACCCGGATGGGTAGAGCATAACCCGATGGACATTTGGTCGTCGCAAATCGGTGTTGCCTCAGAAGTGATTGCCAAATTTAGTATTCAGCCCGATGAAATAGCTGCCATTGGAATTACCAACCAGCGCGAAACAACAGTCATTTGGGACAGGGCAACAGGCAAGCCGGTTTATAATGCCATTGTCTGGCAAGACCATCGTACAGCTGGAATATGTGATGAGCTTAAAAAGAATGGGTACAGTGAACTGGTCAAGCAAAAAACAGGACTGGAAATAGACGCCTACTTTTCGGCTACAAAGATCAAGTGGATTCTTGACAATGTAAAAGGAGTGCGGCGTAGGGCCATCAAAGGTGAACTTGCATTTGGAACGATAGATTCGTGGCTGGTATGGAAACTAACACGTGGCCAAAAACATGTTACAGATGTCACCAACGCATCCAGAACAATGCTGTTCAATATCAGTACTATGACATGGGATGAAGAATTGCTTAAGTTGTTTGATATCCCTGTAGAATTGCTGCCAGAGGTTTATCCAAATGACCAGGTTATTGCTACAAGTACAGCTTCCATTTTAAACTCAGAAATCCCTATTGCAGGATTAATTGGTGACCAGCAAGCTGCTTTATTCGGTCAAATGTGTATTGAAAAAGGAATGGCAAAGAATACATACGGCACAGGTTGTTTTTTGATGATGAATATCGGGAACAGGCCCATTATGTCCAGCAACAGGCTAATCACTACTATTGCATGGCAATTGGGAAATAAACCTACCTACGCACTTGAAGGAAGTGTTTTTGTTGGGGGTGCCGTTGTGCAGTGGTTACGTGATGAACTTGACTTTTTTGAAGATACCGCAGATGTTGAATTGATGGTGAAAAAAGTTAAGGATAACGATGGCGTATATTTCGTTCCTGCATTTACCGGACTGGGTGCACCTTACTGGAATCAGCATGCAAAAGGTATTATTACAGGAATTACCCGTGGAACAAAAAAAGAGCATATTGCTCGGGCGGCACTTGAATCTATCGCTTATCAAAGTTATGATGTATTCAATGCAATGGAACATGACATAGGACTGAAAATAAAAAGTATTCGTGTGGATGGAGGCGCCTCTTCCAATAATTTCCTGATGCAGTTCCAATCGGATATTTTGCAAAAAACAATACAGCGGCCAACAATCCTGGAAACAACTTCGCTTGGTGCGGCATACCTGGCCGGACTGAATACCGGTTACTGGAAAGATATTCCGGAATTGACAAAGCAATGGTCACTAGAGAAAAAATTCAATCCAAAAATGGATAAGAAACAGGTGAAAATATATCTGGAGAGCTGGCACAAAGCAGTACATAATACTTACTAACTAAAAGAAGTAATTATTTGAGGTATAAGATTTTTGACTTTATAAAAGAATTACAAGTGAGAAAGACCAGCCTTTTATTATTTAGTGTATTCTTTATTACTTCGTTGTTTGGGCAAGACTTTGCAAGTAATGTAAAGAAAAATGAAGTTGAGGAAAAGAAACAGCCACTTGTTGAAATAAAAAGAACCTTTGATGTTGGCGTCGGATTTGGAATGGATTATGGAGGCATCATAGGCGTTCAATTAACATATGTTCCAATAAAGTATGCAGGAGTTATTGCTTCGGCAGGTTACTATGTGGTTGATTTAGGCTGGCAGATTGGGATAAAGGGATTTATTCTTCCAAAAACAAATCTAAAGAAAGTAAGACCAACTGTTAAATTCATGTATGGAACAAACAGGCTTATTATTGTGGATGGCGCATCACAATATAATAAGAGTTATCTGGGTTTTACGCCCGGTGCAGGAGTTGAGTTCAGATTTGGTGCCAAAAAAACACATGGCTTGAATTTAGATATAAATGTTCCCATAAATTCATCAGAATTTAATAACGATTACCAGGAACTGATTGATGATCCGGCCATTGATGTAACAGCTCCGCCAAGCCCGATAGCCATATCGGTCGGATATCATTTTGAATTTTAAGTTGAAATCTAGAAATAGACTTTAGCCAATTTTATTTGCTATTTCAATAAACTTTTTATGTTCCATTGCAATAAGCGTTTCGGCATAAAGCGCACCATCCATCCTGCTGATCATAGATATTTTAGTGGCGGTTTCTTCATCCGGAGCTTCATAAATATCCAGGAAGTCATATTGTCCCAATAAAGCATAATGCGATTTGAATTTCACTTCCGGGCAGGCTTCTTTTACCCTTTTATACCATTTATGACTGGTTCTGTCACGTTTTTTTAACTGATCGCCGGCGCTGGGTGCCAGCTTTGTAAGTAAAATATAGGTAGGCATGGCTGTATATTTTTAATTATACCGAAATATACAAAATCTACTACCAAAAAGCAAGAAGTATGCTCTTAAATAAAAAAGGCTTCCAAAAGAGGAAGCCTTTGTATGAGAATATTTTTGTTTTTATAGTTGAGGTCCGGAAGCTACCAATGCTTTTCCTTTATCATTGTCTGTGTACTGTTCAAAGTTTTTAATGAACAGGCTGGCCAGTTCCCTGGCTTTGGTATCCCAATCTTTAGGGTCAGCGTATGTTTCACGGGGGTCAAGGATGCCACTATCCACATCGGGTAGTTTTGCAGGAACTTCCAGGTTAAAAACAGGAATCATTTTCGTTTTTACTTTGTCTATTGAGCCATCTAAAATTGCATCAATAATTGCCCTGGTATCTTTAATAGAAATTCTTTTACCTGTTCCATTCCATCCAGTGTTTACCAGGTAAGCTTCAGCGTTATTCTGTTTCATCCTTTTCACCAGCTCTTCCCCATATTTGGTTGGGTGTAAAGTCAAAAATGCGGCACCGAAACATGCTGAGAATGTTGGTTGTGGTTTAGTTACACCCCTTTCAGTACCTGCCAGCTTAGCTGTAAATCCTGATAAGAAATGGTATTGCGTTTGATCAGGAGTTAATTTGGCAACAGGAGGCATTACGCCAAAAGCGTCTGCTGTTAAAAAGATCACTTTTTTTGCAGGGCCAGCTTTAGAAACAGGTTTCACAATATTTTTAATATGATAGATTGGATAAGAGACCCTTGTGTTCTGAGTTACTGAGCCATCTTCAAAGTCAATGTGGCCATTTTTATCCACGGTAACGTTTTCAAGTAACGCATCCTTACTGATCGCATTGTAGATATCAGGTTCGCTTTCTTTATCAAGATGAATGGTTTTAGCATAACATCCACCTTCAAAATTAAATATGCCATCATTATCCCAACCATGCTCGTCATCACCTATAAGCGCCCTTTTCGGGTCAGTTGAGAGGGTTGTTTTACCAGTTCCGGAGAGTCCAAAGAATATGGCGGTGTCACCTTTCTTACCAACATTGGCAGAACAATGCATGGCAGCAATGCCCTTCAGAGGCAAATAGTAATTCATGATGGAAAAAATACCTTTTTTCATTTCACCACCGTACCAGCTACCGCCAATAACAGCCCGGCTTTCGGTGAGATTGAATACAACAAATACTTCCGAGTTAAAAGGAACACCATCTGTTCTTTTCATGTCTTTCCAGTCAGGATTAGTAGCTTTGGCAGCATTGAGTACAACAAAATCAGGTGTGAAAGATTCCAACTCTTCTTCCGTTGGCCTGATAAACATATTTTTTACAAAATGGGCTTGCCAGGCTACTTCCATAATGAACCTAACACCCATACGGGTTTCTTTATTGGCACCGGCATATCCGTCCACTATATATAATTTCTTTCCGGTTAATTCTTTTGCACCAATGTTATAAAGTTTCTTCCATGCTTTATCATCAACGGGTTTGTTGTCTGATTTATTCGCTGCTGAGGCCCACCACACAGTATCTTTGGATTTATCGTCGTATACAATATACTTATCTTTTGGTGACCGGCCGGTAAAAATACCAGTCATCACATTAACCGCTCCCAGTTCAGTAAGCTGTCCTTTTTCATATCCTTCAAGTTCCGGTTTTAATTCTTCTTTAAAAAGTAAATCGTATGAAGGATTGTATGCAATTTCATTTACGTTATTAATGCCGTATGTCTTCAGATCGTCTTTGATCTTATTCATATCTACTGCCATAGGTAAGTTATTTATTCGTGATTTGGTTTGGATTGCAAGTTTACTAAAAACTGGGCAGAAATATTAAAAAAGCCATATGTTTAATTCAACATATGGCTTTTAATAACTTTATAAAAAGAGTTCTATTTTTTCTTTTTCCAGCTTTTTTTATTCATGATAACTGCTCGCGCTGCTGACAGCCTGGCTATAGGCACGCGATATGGTGAACAGCTTACATAATGTAGTCCGGCACGGTAACAAAACTCAATTGAGCTGGGTTCACCGCCATGTTCTCCACATATACCCAGTTTAATCTTTTTGCGGGTTTTTCGGCCTTTTTTAACTGCTGTTTCAACTAATTGTCCAACGCCCTCCTGGTCAAGTACCTGGAACGGATCATTTTTAAGCAATCCTTTCTCAAGATACACAGGCAAGAATTTACCGGCATCGTCGCGTGAGTAACCGAAAGTCATTTGGGTAAGATCGTTGGTTCCGAATGAGAAGAATTCGGCTGATTTTGCAATTTCATCGGCAGTTAGAGCCGCGCGTGGAATCTCAATCATCGTTCCCACAAGATAGTCAATCTTCTCGCGTCTTTCTTCAAAAACCTGGTTTACAGTTTTTCTAACGATATCTTCCTGTAGTTTCATTTCCTGGTAAGTTCCTGTTAAAGGAATCATAATTTCAGGATGTGTTTTAATTTTGCGTTTTTTAAGGTTGAGTGCTGCTTCAATGATTGCACGTGTTTGTATTTCTGTAATCTCAGGATAGGTATTCCCTAAACGGCAACCACGATGTCCGAGCATTGGATTGAACTCAGAAAGTTCTTCTACTTTTTCCTTCACTTCTTTTACCGAAATTCCCATGACATCTGCCATTTCTTTCTGGCCTTTATCATCATGAGGAACGAATTCGTGCAATGGTGGATCGAGTAATCGAACAGTTACCGGCAGGCCATGCATGGCTTCAAAGATGCCTTCGAAGTCAGTCCGTTGCATTGGGAGTAATTTCTCCAATGCTTTGCGCCTTCCTGCTTCATTTTCTGCAAGGATCATTTCACGCATAGCGATGATTTTATCTTCGCCGAAGAACATGTGTTCAGTACGGCATAAACCAATACCCTGGGCACCGAAATCTCTAGCAACTTTTGCATCATAAGGAGTGTCAGCATTGGTGCGAACGAGCATTTTAGCTTTCTTATCAGCTAATTTCATTAGTTTTCCGAAATCACCACTTAATTCAGGGTCAACAGTTTTTATTTTTCCATCATACACCTCACCCGTTGAGCCGTTTAAAGATATAAAATCGCCTTCTTTATATGATTTACCATCCATTAATAAAGTGCGTGCTTTATAATCAATTTTAATACCACCGGCTCCTGAAACACAACATTTACCCATACCTCGGGCAACAACAGCTGCATGAGAAGTCATTCCTCCACGGGCTGTTAAAATACCTTCGGCAGAGTTCATACCTGCAAGGTCTTCTGGTGAAGTTTCAATACGCACCAGGATCACGTTTTTACCTTTTTCTGCCCATGCTTCGGCATCATCGGCATGAAATACAACCTGCCCTGTAGCAGCGCCCGGTGATGCAGGCAAGCCTTTTGTCATCACTTTTGCTTTGCTCATAGCATCTACATCAAATACCGGGTGAAGTAATTCGTCCAGTTTCTCAGGTGCTACGCGCATCAAAGCTTCTTCTTTGCTGATTAGTTTTTCTTTTAGCATGTCCATGGCAATTTTTACCATAGCGGCACCCGTGCGTTTTCCATTTCTGGTTTGCAGCATCCATAGCTTGCCATCCTGGATGGTAAATTCAAGGTCCTGCATGTCACGATAATGCTTTTCAAGCGATTCCTGAAGTTCATCAAGTTCTTTATATAATGAAGGCATGGTTTCTTCTAATGAAGGAAATTTGCTTGCACGCGTCTTTTCATCCACATGAGCAAGTGAAGCCCATCTTTTTGATCCTTCAAGTGTGATTTGCTGTGGCGTGCGGATTCCAGCCACTACGTCTTCTCCCTGCGCATTAATCAGGTATTCACCGTTAAATATATTTTCTCCGGTTCCGGCATCTCTTGTAAACGCCACGCCCGTTGCTGATGTTTCTCCCATATTTCCAAATACCATAGCCTGGACATTCACAGCTGTTCCCCATTCGTCAGGAATTTTTTCCATTTTACGATAATAAATCGCTCTTTCATTCATCCAACTATCGAAAACTGACATTACAGAACCCCAGAGTTGTTCCCAGGGGTCAGTTGGGAAATCGTGACCAGTTTGTTTTTTTACAGCCTTTTTGAATCTTTTTACCAGTTCTTTCAGGTCGGCAGAGGTGAGGTCTGTATCCAGTTCTACAGCTTTTTCTTCTTTCATCAGATCGATGATCTCTTCAAAAGGATCAGGATCTTCTTTAGAGACCGGTTTCATGCCAAGTACTACATCGCCATACATTTGAACAAAACGGCGGTATGAGTCCCATGCAAAACGTTCATTCCCTGATTTTTTAGCAATACCTTCCACAGCTTCATCATTAAGGCCGAGGTTCAGTACTGTATCCATCATTCCCGGCATTGATGCACGAGCTCCGGAGCGAACTGACATCAATAATGGGTTTACTTTATCACCAAATTTGGTGCCCATAATCTCTTCTACCTGAGCCATTGCGGCTTCAACTTCCTCTTTGATGAGAGCAACAGCAGCATCCTGTCCTTTTTCATTGTATATGGTACATACTTCAGTTGTGATGGTAAATCCAGGAGGTACCGGAACCCCAATCAGGTTCATTTCAGCCAGGTTAGCTCCTTTACCACCTAACAGGTTCTTCATTTTTGCATTGCCTTCAGCCTTTTTGTCGCCGAACGAATAAACATGCTTTCTTTTAGCCATTTTATTTCTTGATTTATTAATATAATACTCTGATTTTTCAGGAGTGCAAAAGTACGAAATAATCGGCTTTAATACTTAGAAGCTTTCCATAAATTAAGGTTAAATTATACGCAAACGATTGCAGCATAACACTAGTTGAAAAAGTCTGGCCATATTTCTAATTTAGAATTGATTCAAATTTTAAATAAGATTCCTATTTTAGGTAATTATTAGATGTGATATGAATTAGCAGCAGGTATATTTTATAAGTTTGTCCGTTATTCTTAAAGCAAAAAATTCTATGCAAAAAATCGGGATCAGATATGAAGATAAATACCTCATGGAACGGAGGGTGGCATTGGTTCCTGAACATATAATGGAATTGACTGAACAAGGTGTTGAAATAGAAGTTGTCAAGTCAGACAAACGCATTTTTAAAGATGCAGAGTTTGAAAAAGTAGGTGCTACAATTGTAGATGAAGTAACTGATTCAGATATTGTTATCGGGGTCAAAGAAATGCCCATAGGGTATTTTAAAAAAGACAAGACTTATATTTTTTTCAGCCATACTATTAAAGGCCAACCCTATAATATGCCTTTATTACAAGATATTTTAAATTCGGGAGCCAGTTTAATTGACTATGAAAAAATTGAAGACGAGCAAGGGAGAAGGCTAATATTTTTTGGTCATTTTGCAGGACTAGCCGGGATGATTAATTCCCTTTGGGCTTTGGGTCAGCGATGGCACAAAATGGGCATTGATACACCGTTTCTGAAAATTCAACAAACACATCATTATGACTCACTTGAAGATGCAAAAGGAGTTATCAGGGAAGTTGGTGATTTTATCCGGGAAAACGGACTTCCTGAAAATGTAACGCCTTTAACAATTGGCATAACGGGTTACGGAAACGTCTCGAAAGGTGCACAGGAAATATTGGATTTATTGCCGGTTGTAGAAATTTCACATGAAGAACTCATTTCACTTAAAAACCAAAAGGATAATTCTGCTAAAGTCATTTTTAAAACGATTTTTAAAGAAGAGAATCTCTCAAAACCATTAGATAATTCGAAGGAATTTGTTTTACAAGAATATTACGATCATCCGGAAAGGTTTGAAAGCCAGTTTGAACCTTACATTCCGCATATGACTATTCTTATGAATTGCATGTATTGGGATGACCGATATCCACGATTGGTGACCAAGGATTATCTTGAAAAGTTATATAGATCAGGAACGCCAAAACTGACAGTGATTGGTGACGTAACCTGCGATCCGGATGGATCTATTGAAGCTCTACATAACGGAACTGAAATTGAAGATCCAGTTTTTGTATACAATCCTTTTACCAGGAAGCCTGCAATGGGTTTTGACGGGGAAGGATTATTGATCATGGGTGTTGATATATTACCGAGCGAATTACCAAGAGAGGCTTCTCAAACGTTCAGCAACGCTTTGATAAAATTCCTGCCTGAAATTGTGAATACTGATTTTAATGTGTCCTTTGAAAATCTCCGACTACCACTACCTATCAAAAAAGCTATGATCGTGTTCAAAGGAAAATTAACACCTGATTACGAATACCTGAATGAACATTTAACATAATCATTTCCTCAAGGATTTTAACCTATGAAAAACATACTGATACTTGGTGCCGGTCTGTCAACAAATAGCCTTATAGAATATTTACTGAACAATGCTGAAAAACATGACTGGAAAATAATTGTAGGTGATATTAATGAAGCTATAGCCCGTAAAAAAGTAAACGGTCATCCCCGCGGTGAAGCGAAAATATTTGACATCAAAGATGAAACGGAAAGCTGGCGTACCATTGCCGATGCCGATGTGGTGATTTCCATGCTTCCGGCATTTATGCATCCGATGGTGGCTAAAAAATGCATCGATCTGCGTAAACCCATGTTAACAGCATCGTATGCATCAGATCAAATTAAAGCGTTGGATGAGCAAGCTAAGAAGACCGGCATTCCTATCATCATGGAATTGGGATTGGATCCGGGTATCGACCATATGTCGGCAATGAGTGTTATTAATCGAATAAAAGAAATGGGAGGGGAGCTTACCTCTTTTTACTCTTTTACCGGAGGTCTTGTAGCTCCGGAATATGACAACAACCCCTGGAATTACAAGTTTACCTGGAATCCCAGAAATGTGGTACTGGCAGGAAATGGTGTAAGTCAATTTATGAAAAGGGGAAAATATAAATATATCCCTTATCACCGCTTGTTTGATCAGTTGCGTGTACTGCATCGGAAAATATTGAAATATGGCGATTTTGAAGTGTATGCCAATCGCGACTCTTTAAAATATCGTGAAATTTACGGTCTTGAAAATGTCAAGTCAATGTACCGTGGCACGGTTCGTAGGCCCGGATTTACCAAAGCCTGGAATGTATTTGTACAATTGGGTGTGACAGATGATAGTTATATCATCGAAGATTCTGAAAATATGACATACAGGGAATTCTTCAATGCCTTTATGAAATATGAGCCCAACGTGCCTGTTGAAATAAAGATACAGGAATATTGCGAAGGTGCAAACGACCCTGTGGTTTTTGAAAAATTGAAATGGCTGGGTGTATTCGATAACCGAAAAATAGGTCTTAAAAGGGCTACCCCTGCTCAAATTCTTCAAAAACTGCTTGAAGAGAGATGGACCATGGAACCTCAGGATAAAGACATGATTATCATGCAACACGAGTTTAAATATATTCTTGATAATGAACGTAAAATGATCGTATCTGCCATGGCAGTGATAGGTAAAGACCAGGATGAAACTGCCATGGCTATCACGGTCGGTTTGCCGCTTGCAATCACCACAAAGCTATTGCTAACAGGTAAAATTGAGGGTGAAGGCGTGATGTTACCTATCCATAAACAAATTTATGAACCGGTACTGGCCGAACTGGAAACTTTTGGAATAAAATTTGAAGAGAAGGAATACATGCTCGGATAAACTATTTTATATGCCAGGGTTTTAATCTTTTTTTATGAAATATTTAATTATCATTCTCCTGATAGGGATTGCTATATATTTTGCCATGAAATGGCAACGTCCTTCTAAAGTAAAATCAGGTAATCAAAAAAAAACCAATACATCCAATAATTCTTTTACAGGAAACGGTTCAAAATCTAATGGCCGTAAACAAAGTGGAAGCAGTTATGCCAAGTGGGTAGGAGGGGGCCTGGGTTGGGCATTTGGTGGCCCAATTGGAGGAATTCTCGGTTTTATGTTTGGATCCATGTTCGATGGGATGAACAGCGGAAAATATGAATATGGAAAAACCCAGACAGGCGATTTTGCCGTTTCACTACTTGTATTAACAGCTGCTGTGATGAAAGCGGATGGTACAGCAAAGAAATCTGAGCTGAACTATGTCAGGCGGTTCTACGAAAATAATTTCGGTGCTGAAAGAGCTGGACAATATGTCAAAATGCTGGGTGAACTGCTAAAACAGGAACTGGATGTGCAACAGGTAGGCCATCAAATCGGACAGTTTATGGACTATTCTTCCAGGATGATGCTGTTACAATATCTTTTTGGTATTTCGCAGGCAGATGGTGATTATCATCCGAAAGAAGTGGAGATGGTACACTTAATTTCGGGATATATGGGCATAGGCCAGAAGGATTATGAATCTATTAAAGCGATGTTTATTAAAGACACCGGAAGCGCCTACCTGATATTGGAAGTCTCACCGGATGTAACAGATGAAGAATTGAAAAAAGCTTACCGCGAATTGGCTAAAAAACATCATCCTGATAAGGTGGCTCATTTAGGTGTTGAAGTTAAAAAGGCTGCTGAAGAAAAGTTTACCAAACTAAATGCAGCTTACGAAGCCATAAAAAAAGAGCGGGGAATGAATTAAGGCAAATTATTTTCAACAACTTTTTCTCGGAATTTTATTACTTTTAAGTCATTATTTGCTGATAATTCAATTCAGATTATAGATGATTAAAGCAGTTGTAATTGATGATGAAAAGAACAACAGGGAAAAACTGTTGAATCTCCTCATTAAGAACTGTCCAAATATTGAAATAGTTGGAGAAGCAAATGGCGTTAGATCAGGTATATCAATTATCAGGGAGAAAATACCAGATTTGGTTTTCCTGGACGTAAGAATGGGTGACGGAACAGGATTTGATCTATTGAATCGCTTCGAAAGCATTGATTTTAAAGTGATCTTTGTTACGGCCTTTGAGGAGTTTGCTTTAAAAGCTTTTCGTTTTAGTGCCATTGATTATTTGCTAAAACCTGTTGATCCCCTGGAGCTAAAGGACGCTGTAATGAAAGTATCTGGTCAGTTATCACAGGAAAACTACGAGCAATTAAGCAACTTATCAGAAAGTGTCCAATCAGGAAAATTAAAAAAAATTGCCTTACGGGATTTGGATAATATTCACTTGGTTAATATTGACGATATCGTCCATTGCGATTCTGCAGGGAATTATGTGAGATTTGTCATTACTAATCAGAATGATATCCTCATTTCCAAACAATTAAAGGAGTATGAAGAATTATTTGCTGATTTAGGTTTCTTTAGAGTGCACAAGTCATACTTAATTAATCTGCTGCACGCAAAGCGATATGAAAAAGCTGATGGGGGTTTTGTAGTGATGTCTGATGAAAGCCGCATCCCTGTTGCCTCAAGGAAGCGTGAACAATTATTGGAGATATTCAGAAGACTCTAAGACTCCCTGTAAGGAAGTCCGATTATTACCCTTGTTCCGAGCGAAACATTGGCTTCCGTTTTCATATCGATAATTTCGAGATTCAATTTTTGTTTTAGTTTTTTGCCTAAGGTTTCGAGTCGATCATGAACAATTTCTGTGGCCATTGATGTGTGACCCTTTCTGATTTGCCTACCAGCAACGGTTCTGCCTACACCATCATCATCTATTGTACAAAGTATTTGGTCTCCATTCAGTTTGAAACGAATATCAATATTTCCTTTCATTTCTTTAGTTTTTATTCCATGTTCAATGGCATTCTCGACAAAGGGCTGGATAAGCATCGGTGGTATTTCGATGCCCTCTGAATCTATTTTTTCATCCACCTCAATTTTATAGTCAAACTTATCAGTAAACCGAAGTTTTTGCAAAGCAAGGTAATTCTTTATATTTACAACTTCTCGATCAAATTCAATAAAGTCACTTCGCGTGCTTTCAAGGATGTGGCGTACCATTTGTGAAAACTTTGTTAAATAATTTGAAGCGGTAATATTGTCATTTTTATCGATTAAATTGGAAATGTTGGAAAGGGCATTAAAGATGAAATGTGGATTCATCTGAGAGCGGAGCAATCGTTGCTCAAGGATAATTGTATTTTGTTCTGCTTTAAATTTATTTTGACGGATAAATAGTATAGCTGCAACTATGATGGCCAGCACAATGCCAAGTAATCCGAAAAGAAAAAACTTGCTCTGTTTTACCCTGAATTCCTTCAACTCATTTTCCTGAGATAAAAGGGTAATCTGCTGGTCTTTTCTTTCTGTTTCGTAAGCTATTTGTAAACCTACCAAGTCTTTAGACTTTGAAATATCATTTAGGGTTTGTTCAACTTCATGCTTTTTCTTGAGGTAATAAATTGACCTGTTAAGCTCTCCTCGATTCTCATAAATAACCGACAATTGGCCATAAGCATTCAGTAAATAATTTTTTGCATAGTTACGTAACATACGAGGGGCCATAAGCTTAATGCTTACATCCCAGGCATGCACAGGAGCATATGCATATTCATTACTAAGATATCCTACGCCCAATGAATCGACTATTAATGCATTTTTAATTACCTGATTAAAGTGTTGAACGGCCTGATTAATATCACCAGTTTCAAGGTTTAATGAACCCAATGAACTATGAATATAAGCTTTTGCAAATACAGCTGTCATTGCATCTGCCCTGTCCAGGGCAAGGGAGTAATAAAAATTTGCACTATCAGACTGATTAATCTTTTGAAATAAATAGCCAATTCCATGTAAACCCTGAATCATCATATATTGATCCGCAATATTTTTTTCCGGATGATAATAACGGATTGCTTTATGGAATAAATAAATTGCTGTGTCTGCTTGCCCACTCCCAAAGTAGGCAATTGCGCAGGCCGCGCAGGTGCCTCCTTTCAAAGAAGAAGCTAAATTGTAATCTAAAGTCATTTTATAGGCTTTGCCATTGAATTCTTTTGACTTTTCGAAATCGCGTAAAAAGTTGTTGTAGAAATATCCAGCTCCATACAGACCTACAACCAAGGTCCAGGGGTCTCCGCTTTGTCGAGCCATTTCAAGCGCAACATTAACCATCTCCATTCCCTTTTCCAGGTTACCCGTATTAAACATAATCATCACAGTTAAATAGTAGTTCATGGCAAGCTTATCAAGTACCTGCGTTTTTTCGAAGTGTTGCGTAGATTTGTTGAAATTGTCCAGTGCTTCAATATATTCACCCAAGTAGTAATAATAAAAACCCTTGTTATGATATAGGTTGCCAAGCCTTATGTCATCCTCAACTCCTTCAAGTAATTCCTGTTGCTGGTCGATATAACTTTTGCATAAAACCTGGTCATATGGGGCGGTGAGCCTGGCAAGCTGATGCAAAACATCCGCTTTTTCCATTCCTGTTGAATGTTCAAGCAAAGTATTCAGCGAATCTAGCTGCACCTGGTAATCGGACGCCCTGCCCGAAATAACGGATGCAATCAATATGCAGCTTAATAAGAAGTATCGATTCATCGAATGATGGTATGACAATAAATGTACGGATTTTTATTAAAGCTTAATCAGTTTCTTTGCAAAAACCTTATCCCCATAGCTGCAACGAAGCATATATATTCCCGGTGGCAGATTACTCAAATTCAAAGTGAATTCATGCTGAGCGGTTTGTTGGACCGTAAACTCCCAGCTTTTTAGCTCGCGGCCGACGGCATTAAATAATCGTATGGTTACTTTGCCTGAAAAATCAAAATCGCCACTTAGTGTTGCACCTGAAACAACAGGGTTCGGGTAAAAAGTGAATTGATCAGTAATGGCTTCATTTTGCTCTATATGAACGAGCATACATAAAGAATCAACTTCTTCAACACTATTACAACCAAGAGCATTATCATGGATTTCTGTTGTTCCGTTTGGTGCAATTAAATAATCACAAATACTTTGTACTTCACATGTAGATAAAAATGGGTTATCATGTATAAACAAACTATCGATAGAGGCAGTTTCAATATTGTCCAGCCCAGCTAAACTTGTTAACGTATCGTTGTATTCAACTCGAAGGTATCCCCCGATAGAAGTCAAACCCTCCAACCCAGCTAAACTTGTCAGCGCATCGTTGCATCCCACCCACAGCGTTCCTCCAATTGAAGTAAGATTATTAAAACTTTCGAGAGAAGTCAACATGGGATTCCCAGAACACTGCCCCCCCCATGCCAATCCGCCTATTTGTAGGGCTCCCCCGATAGAAGTTAAATTACTTAATCCAACTAAACTTGTTAGTGTTTCGTTGCCATCAATAACAAGGTATCCATCTATGGAAGTCAAACCCTCCAGTCCAGCTAAACTTGTTAGCACTTCGTTACCTCCAACATTTATACCTCCCCCGATAGAAGTCACATTGTCCAGCCCACTTAAACTTGTTAGCGCATAGTTTAAAGAAACACTTAGGCCTCCCCCGATAGAAGTCACATTGTTGAGACCAGCTAAACTTGTTAGCGCATAGTTGTATTTAACACTTAGGCCTCCCCCTATAGAAGTCACATTGTTGAGACCAGCTAAACTTGTTAGCGCATAGTTGTAATAAATAACAAGGCCTCCCCCGATAGAAGTCACATTGTCCAGACCAATCTAAACTTGTTAACTCATCGTTGTCATGAAATATCAAGGTATCCCCCGATGGAAGTCAAACCCTCCAGTCCAGCTAAACTTGTTAGCGTATAGTTGTGGGAAACATTTAGGCTCCCCTCTATGGAAGTCACATTGTTGAGACCAGCTAAACTTGTTAGAGCAAAGTTGTAAATAACAATTACGGTATTCCCCGATAGAAGTCACATTGTCCAACCCAGCTAAGTTTGTTAGTGCATCGTTATCTTACAACTCTTAGTATCCCCCCGATAGAAATCACATTGTCCAAACCCAGTTAAACTTGTTAACGCATCAATGGTCTCAAATATCTAGGTCTCCCCCGATAGAAGTCACAACATTTAATCCGTTTAAATTAGTTATGTCATTCCCTTCATATCCATACACTTCCTTCAATTTCCGTACATCCAGGATTCTCAGTTTGAAAATTATCAATCTGTTCCTGTGTGTTAAATATGATGCCTTCTGATAAACAGGATTGAGAAAGAAGTGATAAAGAAAACAAACAAACAATAATGGTAAATAGTAATTTTTTCATGGCATTTGGTTTTAAGTTCAACATAGTTCAGTTAGGCATTATAAGATATGAATAATGATGTTGGATGTCAAATAATTACCTTATCTTTAACACCTTACGGGTTACTTTTAGATTGTTCGCATATAACTGGATAAAATACACGCCACTCGGCATATCTAACATGTTTATGTGGATTTTGTGCGTGCCGGATTGTTGTTGTCCAACATCAATTTCCTTCACTTTGGTGCCCAAAGCATCAAAAAGATGAATATGTACATCAGATAACGCTGATAATGTGTAGCTTATGGTTATTGACTGATCAAATGGATTAGGATAACTCTGCATACCAAACTTTATGTTTTGATTTGATGGTTCTTCTGCTCCAGTATATAACACTGGTGGCATCAATAACGAGTCGATAAAAATTAACGCTCGTTCTTTAAACCCATCTGGCATTGTATGCCCACCTGAATGATCGTAAAATTCATATGGCAGACCAAGCATATTAAGGGTATCCTTAAATGCAATATGGCATGGATAAATGTTTTCGTCAGCACTTCCGCAACCAAATAAAATACCAACACTGTCATCAGGTGAAAGTTGATGGATCAAATGGTCTATACTATTGTTTTTAAATTTTTGAACAATTGTATCAATATATGCTCCGTTTTCATCCATAGTAAATTCCACTATTCGAGGATTAATATATGTTTGAGGCGTATTGTAATTCGGTGAAAATGCACCGCAGAATAAAAACATGCCCATGGTTGAGCTACCTGTATTGTAGTAATCATAATAAAATGAAGGCCCAGGATTTTCTAGCATGATCTTTAGGCGGGAGTATTCCACATAAGAATCAGTAAGATTGATGATGGCTATTGCCGCAGCAGCTAATGCCCTGAACTTATCTTTGTGCAAAATTCCGTACCTGAAAGCTCCGTATCCACCCATGGAATTACCCAATAAAGCCCTGTGGTCTTTTGATGGCATGACACGGAAAGAAGATTCTATCCAATTGATTAGGTCGTTTGTCATATAATCTTCGTAATCGCCCCACAAAATAGAATTTGTATACATGGAACCATCAAATGGGTCAGGACTGTTATCGGCACAGACCATGATCACTGGTTGAATAGAATTATTGTTAATCAATAATTCAGTGTAGTAAAGCATTTCGCTTATTTGGTTCTGGTTCTGAGTCCATCCATGGAGGTAATAGATCACTGAGTAAAACAAATCCGGATTTTCGTCGTAGCCTGGCGGAAAGTAAACGTCTACCATTTTTTCCTCCCCAAGTGTTTGGCTGTAGAAAGAAGTGTCAATTTTGTTGTACTGAGCTAAAGAAACTGATGCTGTGAGCAAAATTGTTGTAATTAGCGTAAATGTTTTCATGGAAGTATGCTTAAGATATCAATAACTCAAAGATACCTTCATTAAAAGGTAAAAATGAAAGAGATGTATAAAAGCGGAGGTTTTATAAATTAACGCTGAGGTTTTGGTAGTTAAAGCAAAGGCTAATAAAGTTTTCTTTGCCATTCTGAGCCTACCTGTTTGGTTTTATTTTGAAAAAATGGATTCTTTTGGGAGTAGATCTTTAGCCATTCCACCATGTTCCAGTTTCCACGAAATCAATTTTTCTTTATAGCCCACGTTCGTTGAAAAATATTCTAATCATGGAAACGCCAGGCAGCTCCAAAATAGAACCTTGCATCGCGATCTGGATAGTGGGGTGCCATATAATAGGTATAATTACCAAAATAACTATTGAAATGACTGTATTTAATAAATAGAGATGCTCTTTTTACTTGTAATGTCAGATAAACATCGGCATACAAGTAATTTCCGATTTTCTTTTCATTTTGAATATAAAACCTTCTCAACTCTGGCATGTATGCATCAGCATAATAAGATGTAAAATAGTTGAATTGAAAACCTGTTTGAATAGTCGCTGCTTTTTTGAATATGTCTGATTTGAAGTAGATATTCATTATCCCAACAAACATTGGTATTCGTAGAACTTCAGAATTGCTGGCCACCTGGTATACTAAGCGTGTGTCAATACCAAATTTCTTAATGGGCACATTTCCTTGTGTAAATAGCTGCAGTACCGTAAACGGTGCTTCATTTTGCTGTGGCTTAACAGAATCATTTAAAAAAGTGTAGTTATTTAATGTTGTAAAGTTAAAACCAGCTTCAAGGAATTTGTACTGATAGGATCCAGAAAGCTTTAAAATATTTTCTTTTTTTAGATTATTTGACCACCTGAATCTGTTAGATTGATATTCAGAATAAAACCACGATGGCATTTGGCTTGATAGATTCAATTGAACTTTTAATTTACCAAAATTCAGAAGTTCTGTTCCAAGAAATTGATCCAACTCTGCATTGATATAAAAATCTCCACCATTATAATCACCGAGGACAAGGCTTGCATTTGCTTTTAGATGTGAAGATTTAAACAATTTTAATGAAATGCCAGCAAAAGGAATGATTTGATTAAACTTAGTTTTGACAGAATCATAGGGTAAGGTCTGTTCAATATAATCATAATGAGCGCCAAAGGATAAATTAAATACTTCGCTTAATTTATCTGCACTGTATCCCTGATTGGACCATTTAAAAGTATTACGCAGCCGAACCTGTGAAAGTGAGTCAAAAGTTGTTGTTGAATCAATTGCATACGCATATGGTGCATAAAATTCATCCATAGGGTCACCAGTGTATATTTTTTGATTGCGCTGATAATTAATTGCATAAGAGATATTTCCAGCGTCAATCTTTCTGCCGGAGGAATCATTACTGGGTCGTGACTTTAGAAGATTGAAATATTGTTCAATATAAAAACCAGATTGTACTACAAGATTTTTATCATTTGATAGATTTACTGGCATGATAGCCCGGTCGGGTTTCAGATTATATTCAAATAGGCTATCATTAGTAATACCTCCATTTTCCTGAACCTCAATTTTATTTCGCAAATAGTTTGCAATAACACCATATCGTTTATTTCGGGTGTAATATTGACCGGTTATAAACACTTTATTGTCATCACTTTTACTGTTTGCGTATTCTCCGGGTGATTGAATAATACCCAGATCTATTCCAAGAGAAAACCCCTTGAATAACTCCCTGCTGAAAACCAAATAGAAATTATGCTCTTTTTTGGGTCCCATGGTGTATCTTAGGTCAGAATAAGGGATTACCTGTTGGTAATACTTAACCTCCGAATTGAAGTACATATATTTGTCAAACATAAGACTGTTGAGGTTATATCCGGTAGTA
This sequence comes from Marinilabiliales bacterium, assembly GCA_963776205.1. Taxonomy (GTDB): domain Bacteria; phylum Bacteroidota; class Bacteroidia; order Bacteroidales; family F082; genus UBA4459. The sequence continues at coordinate 879,245 of CAVZLR010000004.1, read as the reverse complement.
AGGTCCGGTGTATATATAAAATTCTTGTGGGATAGTCCTATATTGCTAAGTGTTGAATAAAATTGATTTCCATACCTTAATGGGTCGTATTGATGAAACCATAGAATATTTGTATCGATCGGGTGTAAAGTCTTAGATTTTAAACTGTCAATAGAACCAATAAAATAAGAAACCCGTAATGAATCGGCTTTTGATAATGCTGGAAGAACTTCCCTGGGAAGTGGGGGAGGTTTAACACCGGTAATGGTCGAATCAGGGATGTTTAATGAATCGCTTTTTACAAAACTTGTGTCATTTATTTGAAGTGTATCAACAGATTTGTAAATTGAATCTAGTGTGGATATAAGCGTATCAGTTTTTATAAAAGTGGAATCGGTTTGCGAAATGCTTTTTGTGACTGAACATATCGTTGTGAAGAATACAATTATTAATATGCAATACTGATTATTTCGCAAAATGAAGGTATTATTATTAAAACCCAAATTTAAAGAAATTTGATGCTAACAAGTTTTTTTTCTGATGGTAGTTCTTAATAAATTATAAAATCACCTCTTTTGCAAATTTTTGCATAAAAAAAACCCCGTTTTTGATAAAACGGGGTTTTATAGTCTTGGCAACGACCTACTTTTCCACCTGGTATGGCAGTATCATCAGCGCTGGCAGGCTTAACTTCTCTGTTCGGAATGGGAAGAGGTGGACCTTGCCGCAATAGTCACCCAAAGATCTTAATAAGTTCAAAGTTTAAAGTAAAAAGAGCAAAGTATTTTTTACTTTTTCCTTTTGCCTTTATCCTTTTTCCTTTGTTATGTATGACATTAACATGGAAAGAAAGCACAATTTTTGATGATTAGAGAGTATCTATTTTTGATTAGAAAATTTACGGGTAATTAGTACTGCTCGGCTTTGATGTTACCACCTTTATACCTGCAGCCTATCAACGTCATGGTCTATAACGACCCTTAAAGGAAGCCTCATCTTGAGGTAAGTTTCGCGCTTAGATGCTTTCAGCGCTTATCTCATCCAAACATAGCTACCCTGCGATGCAGCTGGCGCCACAACAGGTACACTAGAGGTTTGTCCAACCGGGTCCTCTCGTACTACGGTCAGGTCCTCTCAAGCTTCCAACGCCCACAACAGATAGGGACCGAACTGTCTCGCGACGTTCTGAACCCAGCTCGCGTGCCACTTTAATGGGCGAACAGCCCAACCCTTGGGACCTTCTCCAGCCCCAGGATGTGACGAGCCGACATCGAGGTGCCAAACCACTCCGTCGATGTGAGCTCTTGGGAGTGATCAGCCTGTTATCCCCGGCGTACCTTTTATCCTTTGAGCGATGGCCCTTCCATACGGAACCACCGGATCACTATGCTCTACTTTCGTACCTGATCGACTTGTAGGTCTCACAGTCAAGCGCCCTTATGCCATTGCACTCTACGCACGGTTACCAACCGTACTGAGGGCACCTTTAGAAGCCTCCGTTACTCTTTCGGAGGCGACCACCCCAGTCAAACTACCCACCAAACACTGTCTCCCGCGAGGGATTAGGCACCAGATAAATGAAGGGTGGTATTTCAAGGTTGACTCCACAAAACCTAGCGGCCCTGCTTCATAGTCTCCCACCTATCCTACACATCACGTATCCAATGTCAATGTTAAGCTATAGTGAAGGTGCACGGGGTCTTTCCGTCCCGTTGCGGGTAAACGGCATCTTCACCGTTACTACAATTTCACCGAGCTCATGGTTGAGACAGTACCCAGATCGTTACACCATTCGTGCAGGTCGGAACTTACCCGACAAGGAATTTCGCTACCTTAGGACCGTTATAGTTACGGCCGCCGTTTACCGGGGCTTCAATTCAGACCTTCTCAAAGTAGCCGAAGCTTCCTTGATAAGCCCTCCTCTTAACCTTCCGGCACCGGGCAGGTGTCAGGCCTTATACGTCATCTTTAAATTTAGCAAAGCCATGTGTTTTTGATAAACAGTCGCCTGGGTCATTTCTCTGCGGCCAACCCGAAGGTTGGCACCCCTTCTCCCGAAGTTACGGGGTCATTTTGCCTAGTTCCTTAACCATGAATCACTCGAGCACCTTTGGATTCTCTCCTCGACTACCTGTGTCGGTTTACGGTACGGGCAGCTTATACCTGACGCTTAGAGGTTTTTCTTGGAAGTATGATTAGGACCACTATCCACGCAGCCGAAGCCTTATGGTACTATCCACCTTTAGCAAGTTCTGCGGATTTGCCTACAGAACTTATACCTACAGTGTTCAACGTACTATTCCGTCAGTACGCGGGTCTTTCACTTCTCCGTCACCCCATCGCAGTATAAGCTGGTACTGGAATATTAACCAGTTATCCATCGACTACCCCTTTCGGGTTCGCCTTAGGACCCGACTAACCCTGATCCGATTAGCGTTGATCAGGAAACCTTAGTCTTCCGGTGTGCGGGTTTCTCACCCGCATTATCGTTACTTATGCCTACATTTTCTTTTCCTAACGCTCCAGCAAACCTTACGATTCACCTTCAGCGCGGATAGGAATGCTCCCCTACCAATTATAAATAATTCTACAGCTTCGGTAATATGTTTTATGCCCGATTATCATCCATGCCCGATCGCTCGACTAGTGAGCTGTTACGCACTCTTTAAATGAATGGCTGCTTCCAAGCCAACATCCTAGCTGTCTCTGCAATCAGACCTCGTTAGTTCAACTTAACATATATTTAGGGACCTTAGCTGGTAGTCTGGGTTCTTTCCCTCTCGGACACGGACCTTAGCACCCGCGCCCTCACTGCTGAGGAACATGTCATAGCATTCGGAGTTTGTCAGGGTTTGGTAGGCGGTGAAGCCCCCTAGCCCAATCAGTAGCTCTACCTCTATGACACTTATACTCAACGCTGCTCCTAAAAGCATTTCGGGGAGTACGAGCTATCTCTTGGTTTGATTGGCCTTTCACCCCTACCCACAGCTCATCCAAACACTTTTCAACGTGTACTGGTTCGGTCCTCCAGATCGTGTTACCGATCCTTCAACCTGGCCATGGGTAGATCACCAAGTTTCGCGTCTACCCCCTCTAACTATGTTCGCCCTATTCAGACTCGCTTTCGCTACGGCTGCGTACTTTTAAATACTTAACCTCGCTAGAGAGGAGTAACTCGTAGGCTCATTATGCAAAAGGCACGCCGTCACCCATTACTGGGCTCCGACCGCTTGTAAGCGCACGGTTTCAGGTTCTATTTCACTCTCCTGTTCGGAGTACTTTTCACCTTTCCCTCACGGTACTTGTTCACTATCGGTCTCTCAGGAGTATTTAGCCTTAGCAGATGGTGCTGCTAGATTCAGACAGGGTTTCACCGGCCCCGCCCTACTCAGGATACCAATAAGGTCATAAATTAATTTCGCATACGGGACTGTCACCCCCTATGGTCCAACTTTCCAGTTGTGTTCTGCTATCAATTTATAATCCTATATCTTGGTCCTACAACCCCAATATTGCCGTAACAACATTGGTTTGGGCTATTCCGTGTTCGCTCGCCACTACTTACGGAATCACTATTGTTTTCTTCTCCTACGGGTACTTAGATGTTTCAGTTCCCCGCGTTCGCTTCCCGGTAAACCGGGATGACTGGCCTTCAACCAGCCGGGTTGCCCCATTCGGAAATCTCCGGATCAAAGGTTATTTGCACCTTCCCGAAGCTTATCGCAGCTTGTCACGTCCTTCATCGCCTCTGAGAGCCAAGGCATCCGCCGTACGCTCTTAGTAACTTTCTTAACCTATTTCTAGGTGCTCTCGCACCAGCAAAAATTGTTATGCTTTCTTCCAGTATGTCAATGAACTCTTCTGTGGAAACCATTACCATCCAATTACAAATTCGAGGTTGATCGTTGAATTGATGTTATCAGGTCTCGCTATGTTTCCATAAAGCCACTCTCCGGTAATTAGCTTGTCGGCTAACCGGATTTAAACTTTACTTCAATATTTTTCTAAGAACTTTGTTCAACTTTAAAGCTGAACTTCTTTTTACCCGACTTCGCCAAGGCTTCGTCGGACGGTGTGGAGAATATCGGAGTCGAACCGATGACCTCTACGGTGCAAGCGTAGCGCTCTAGCCAACTGAGCTAATCCCCCTGAAACGAACAATGTGCTAATTTGATAATTTGAAAATGTGCTAATGCATTTAATTTTCAAATTGACTAATCTTTAAATTAGCTCCATCCTGTAGTCCCGCGCAGATTTGAACTGCGGACCCCTACATTATCAGTGTAGTGCTCTAACCAACTGAGCTACGGGACTCTGTGTCGGTTAATTGATCATTGATTAAGGGGTCATCGTAATGGAACTCCCATTCGAATAACCGGTGACCAATCTCCCTCGTAGCTGTGCAGCAGAGCAGTACACCCTGCTCTTTTCAGGATTGCTTTATCTCCTAAGATATTTTTAAAAAATGAAAAGCAAACCAAGATAAATAGAATCACAAAAAAACCTTCTTTTTGCCAGATCTCTCCAGAAAGGAGGTATTCCAGCCGCACCTTCCGGTACGGCTACCTTGTTACGACTTAGCCCCAGTTACTAGTTTTACCCTAGGCGGCTCCTTAACGGTTACCGACTTCAGGTACCCCCAGCTTCCATGGCTTGACGGGCGGTGTGTACAAGGCCCGGGAACGTATTCACCGCGCCATGGCTGATGCGCGATTACTAGCGATTCCAGCTTCACGAAGTCGGGTTGCAGACTTCGATCCGAACTGAGACCGGCTTTCGAGATTCGCTCCCACTCGCGTGGTGGCTGCCCTCTGTACCGGCCATTGTAGCACGTGTGTAGCCCTGGACGTAAGGGCCGTGCTGATTTGACGTCATCCCCACCTTCCTCTCTACTTGCGTAGGCAGTTTCACTAGAGTCCCCAGCTTGACCTGATGGCAACTAATGATAGGGGTTGCGCTCGTTATGGGACTTAACCCGACACCTCACGGCACGAGCTGACGACAACCATGCAGCACCTTGTAAATTGTCCGAAGAAATATGGCTTTCACCATACGTCAACTTACATTTGAGCCCAGGTAAGGTTCCTCGCGTATCATCGAATTAAACCACATGCTCCACCGCTTGTGCGGGCCCCCGTCAATTCCTTTGAGTTTCATTCTTGCGAACGTACTCCCCAGGTGGATCACTTATCGCTTTCGCTTGGTCACTGACTGTGTATCGCCAACAACGAGTGATCATCGTTTACGGCGTGGACTACCAGGGTATCTAATCCTGTTCGCTACCCACGCTTTCGTGCCTGAGCGTCAGTTTTGGTTTAGTGAGCTGCCTTCGCGATCGGTGTTCTGTAGCATATCTATGCATTTCACCGCTACATGCTACATTCCGCCCACTTCAACCAAACTCAAGACCTACAGTATCAATGGCAGTTCCGGAGTTGAGCCCCGGGATTTCACCACTGACTGATAGGTCCGCCTGCGCACCCTTTAAACCCAATAAATCCGGATAACGCTTGGACCCTCCGTATTACCGCGGCTGCTGGCACGGAGTTAGCCGGTCCTTATTCTTACAGTACCTTCAGCCCTCCTCACGAGAAGGGGTTTATTCCTGTATAAAAGCAGTTTACAACCCATAAGGCTGTCTTCCTGCACGCGGCATGGCTGGTTCAGGCTTTCGCCCATTGACCAATATTCCTTACTGCTGCCTCCCGTAGGAGTCTGGTCCGTGTCTCAGTACCAGTGTGGGGGATCATCCTCTCAGAACCCCTAGACATCGTCGTCTTGGTGAGCCGTTACCTCACCAACTAACTAATGTCACGCATGCCCATCTTTAACCACCGGAGTTTTAAATGCTCTGTGATGCCACAAAGCAGTGTTATGGAGTATTAATCCCGATTTCTCGGGGCTATCCTCCTGTTAAAGGTAGGTTGCATACGCGTTACGCACCCGTGCGCCGGTCGTGTACTCACCGAAATGAGCCTTACCCCTCGACTTGCATGTATTAGGCCTGCCGCTAGCGTTCATCCTGAGCCAGGATCAAACTCTTCGTTGTATAAAGTATTATTAATATATAACTTTCAAGATCCTGGCAAAAAATAAGTAATTCATTAAAATTGACTCCTTATTATTATCAAATAATTATCCAATAATAATAGGGGCTTTTTTATTTTCCTGTTTACTTGGCTTGCTTTCATTATGTCTATGAACTCTTTTTCCCTATCCCTAAACATTATATTCCTTTAGAAACGGGCTGCAAAAGTAATACTCTTTTTTGTAACCACAAAGAAAATATATGTAAAAAAATATTGAAATTAATACGTTGCTTAATGTCATTTAGTTACGATCAAAAAAAGGAAATACTTAAATGAAAAGGTGTATTTTATTTTTGACCCAATGATGTTTATGAACGTATTGTTAATTGAGCGGCAAATGTAGTTTCTTTTCTTTAACAAGCAAGAAAAATATTGCATTAGATTTATTAACAATTGTAAGTGTCAGTAAAACAAGCTTGTAGAAGATAAATATTTAATAAGTATTATCCTCTGGTGAATGTTGGGGTTTTTTCAGTTGACAATTTATCATTGAAAAAATACCCATCTTCTTCAAAATGTTTTAAATCTTCGACATTTGTAAGTTTGTTTTTAAGTATAAATTTCGACATCATTCCCCTCGCTTTTTTTGCAAAGAAACTTATCATTTTATACTGACCGTTCTTAAAATCTTTGAATATAGGAGTTATTATCTGGGCGTCAAGATTTTTCTTATCAATACTTTTATAATATTCATTGGAGGCAAGGTTAATTAGAATATCATCATTTTGCTCTGCAATTGCTTTTTTAATATCATCGGTTATTAAGTTACCCCAGAATTCATATAAGTTCTTTTTTTTACCAATTGACAGAGGAGTTCCCATTTCAAGGCGATAGGGAAGTATGAGGTCCATGGGTTTTAAAACGCCATATAATCCGGATATAATTCTTAAATGGTCTTGTGCGTTAACAAGTTGTCCACTTGAAAAAGTATCGATATCAAGACCTGTGTATACATCACCTCTAAAAGCAAAGACAGCTTGTTTGGATTCAAAGGATTGATAAGGATAATGCCATTGCTGAAATCTTTCATAATTCAATTGAGCCAACTGGGTGCTAACACCCATTAGTTCTTCAAGCTTTTTAGTGCTTTTCTTTTTGAGCCTATTAATGAGTTGCTGACTTTTTTCCAGATATTTAGGAGTTGAATGAAAATCAACGGAAACTTCGGCATCCATGTTGAGTGTTTTTGCCGGAGAGATTACGATAAGCATAATGAATTCTTGATTTGCAAAAAGTTGAATTAAAATCCCGGATAAAAGCCCTGGTTGTTAAAAGGTGAAAATCCACCCATAGGATAAGGGGACATATAATTACCTGGATACATAGAATTATACGGGTAGCCATTTTGCTGATGTAACTGAAAACTAGCATTTATACGGAAATTCTCAGTGACTTTGTAATCCATGTTTAAAATGACACCCTGGTTACTATTATCAAAATAATCAGTATTATTTTCATTTAATGGGTCAGGAGGGTTTAACAAAAAAGTTTTGTAACCAGTTCCGCTTATAGTAAGTTTCTCAGTCATTCTATAGCTTCCAGAGACATAAATACTTCCATATTGCATTGGATGGTTGTTTAACAAACTTTCACCTGGTGAATTATAGTAAATAGTTGAATAACCGATACCTGTTGAGATGGCGAATCGGTTCGATACCGGAAAACGAATTTCGGGGGCAATAAAGGTTCCGAATGAATTATAACCAGGCGCAAAACTTGAAAATGAACTGCCCAATGAAACAGAAACGTCAGGGTTGAATGCCTGCTTATCAGGTTGAACTGCTGTTTGTTCTGTTTCCTGTTCCGATTGCCTTGCATTCTGACCAAAATCAGTGTCTTGTGCAATACCTGAACTTAACAGTAAAAAGATAAGGCTTAAGATTGACAATATTTCTTTCACTACAGGCATCTTATTCTAATAATATGCAAAAATAGAAAATCTAGTCTTATTATTCAATTTGTTCTGTTAAATAAAAATGTATCTCAGTATCAGTAATATTCATCTTTAATACATCAAATAAAACCAAGTCGGTGAGTAAATGTTCAGCTTTAAATTTAGATAAATGAAAGGCAGACAGGATGTTATTTACTGTAATGGGTTCATTTAGTTCTATATAAAGTAGAATATTCCTCAATTCTTCTGTGTAAATAAGTTGAATGTCGTTTTGATTCCTCTCTTTATCCCATAATTTAATCAATATGCTGTCAGCTAAAAGGTTCTGATCCTCAAATCGGATGTAAGCTTTGTACTTTCCGCTAGGGTCTGGAGCCTTATGAGGGTATTCCATGCTGAAAGGAATGTCAACTTCAAGAACTTTCTTACCCTTAATATTCCATTCTTTACTGGTAAATGAAACGGTTGGTCTGCAAAAATTTCTGGCAGCATTTTCAATCATATGCAATTCTTCTGCAGATTGTATACCTTTTATTAAACCCTCGTCATTAACTCCAATCAGAAGTTTCCCTCCTTTGGTGTTCGCAAAAGCTACAAGTGATCTGGCAATTTTAGTTGCTTCAGAGATTTCAAATTTAAAATCAAGATGTAATCCTTCTCCTTGAGAAATCAGTTCCTTTATATAATGCTGTTTCTTCAAAACTGAATGTACTTGTAGTACTAGAAATTAGTTGAGACGAGATACGTCTATAAGAACTCAATATTTTCCTGTCCCATTGTTTTCTCACAATAATTACATAACAGTTTCATTTTTCCATTATGGTCCTCAATCACGTCAAAAGCTGTTGGCACCTTCTGGTGGTTAGTTACGCACTTAGGATTGAAGCACTTTACAATATTGGAGATGTGTTCAGGTAAATGTACATTCTCCTTTTTTGTTACCACATAATCTTCAATTTCGATAATTGTGGCAGTTGGCGCAACAATTGCGATTTTACTTATTTCTTCTTCTTCGAAAAATTTGCCACTGATTTTAATGATTCCCTTTTTACCAAATTTCTGGCTATCCAGGTTGGTCCCAAAATATACCTGTCTACTTGAATTTTGTAATCCAAGAATTTTAAAAACTTGAAAAACCGTATTTGCTGGAATGTGGTCGATAACAGTACCACTTCTTATGGCTGATACTTTTAATTCTGTTCTTTTATCTTTCATTATTTTCCTTTTTCAATTTTGTTATTTAAGTCCTAAAATAGCAGCAATTAGCGCCTGACGAACATAGACTCCATTTTGTGCCTGTTGGAAATAGTAGGCCTTTGGATTTTCATCTACATCTTCAGTTATTTCATTTACCCGCGGTAATGGATGAAGCACTTTCAGACCATCCTTTGAGTTTTTTAGCATGGCGCTATCCAAAATATAGGCATTTTTCACTTTTTCGTATTCTAACGGGTCGGGGAAACGTTCTCCCTGAATACGTGTCATATAGAGTATATCAGCTTTCGGAATAACTTCTTTAAAGTCTGTATACTGATGATATTCAAGTCCGGCCTTTTTTACCCATGTTTTTACCGAGCTGGGCATTTTCAGACTTTCAGGAGAAACAAAATGAAACGTAGTGTTGAATAATGATAAAGCCTGAACAAGTGAATGAACGGTTCGTCCATATTTAAGATCTCCCACCAAAGCAATATCCAAATTATCTAATCGCCCCTGGGTTTTTCGGATGGAATACAAATCGAGCAAACATTGCGTTGGATGTTGGTTGGCACCATCACCTGCATTAATAATTGGCACCGGAGAAACCTCGCTGGCGTATCGGGCGCTTCCATCCATCGGGTTGCGCATAACAATCAGGTCAGAATAATTGCTGACAGTTAGAATTGTATCTTTTAACGATTCACCTTTTTTTACAGATGAAACATCTGGGCTGGCAAAACCAATAATACTTCCGCCAAGATACTGTACAGCGCTTTCAAAACTTAATCGGGTACGCGTTGAAGGCTCGAAAAATAATGTGGCGATTACATAATCATTTAAAATTTTCTGCCTCTGGTTTTTTTCAAAACCCTCTGCAATATCAAGTATCTTAAGCATTTCATCTTTTGAGTAATCGGTTATCGAAACTAGACTACGGTTTTTAATATTCATAACTTTTATAGATTAGTTTAAAGCACAAAAAAAGACGATCCTTTTTTTAAGGTGTCGTCTATTTAAAAATAATGACGCTTAACAGCGTCATTAGTATAAATTTTATCAAAATTCCTGATTAAAGATTTTTTCTTCATATCAGGATACAAATATACTTAGCTATTCAATTTGTCAGATTTTATTTTATTGACAAAATGACCATAGTTTTTAACAATAGTAATTTCAATCGAGAACAATTATTTCTTGTCAGCCAATGGGGGTACCGGATAATTGCTCATAATCTTAGCAACAGCTTTTGGAATATTTTCATCTCTTGAACTTGGGTCGCTGTCCACTGTTCCACTTCCAGTTCCTTCCCAAATGAGCTTTTGATCAACTTTGTGGAATACATCGCAAATTAATGTACCAACTGTATAATCGAAGGTGTTATATGTAGTAGTGGACATACCTCCGCCCCAGCCCCAGCCAGGTCCATATCCGTAATAACCTCCATAACCGCCGTAACCCATGCCTACACCTGTTGTAGTTGCCGTGGTTTCTTGTTTTTGCTCTGTAACAATATATAAAGCGACAACTAAATCTCCCCCTGTTTCAACATATGAAAGACCTCTTTTTTTAAATTCATCTCCAAAAGCAGTTTCTATACGTCTTTTATCGATGTCATTTAGCAATTTATCACTGTTATTTGCCCACCCATAATATTCAAATGTTTTGAACTGGGTGAAATCGACTGTATTGTCAGCATCTGAAGTTACAGTTATACCTGAACAACCATATAAAAATAGAGCTGCCAGACTCAAAATAAATAATGTATTTTTCATTTCTGTTTAAGATTAAAAGTTTGTAAAATTTTTGTTAAAGATACTACACTTGCTTAGATTTTTCAATTTTAAATTTTATCGGGTTATTAAGACATTGCAAAATATTAACTTCGATTATCTCAATAAAAATATTAGAGAACTTGAAAAACTAATATTCATCCCAACTTTTTACAGTCAATTCTTCTTTTTTATAACGACTGATTGCGTAGATAAAAGCACTCGCAAGCCTCGCATTTGTTATTAAGGGGATGTTAAAGTCAACAGCAGCTCTTCTAATGGTGTAATCATTATTTAACTCGTTCTGACTAAGGTCCTTTGGGATATTAATTACCAAATCGATTTCTTTCTTTTTTAACATATCAAAAGCATTGGGTTGTTTATTAACATCCGGCCAGTGCACCATGGTTGCGGGAATGCCATTCTTAGTAAAAAAATCACAGGTTCCTTTAGTTCCGTATATTTTATAATCATTTTCTATCAATATCCTTCCACTTTCCAGCAATTCCGTCTTGGAACGCATTGGTCCAGATGAAATGAGAATATTTTTTTCAGGAATCCTGTATCCTACCGAGATCATTGATTTCAGAATAGCCTCATAATAATCATCCCCAATACAGCCCACTTCTCCGGTGGAGGCCATGTCGACTCCCAGAACCGGATCAGCCATGCTCAAACGTGAAAAAGAAAACTGGGAGGCTTTTACTCCAATGTAGTCAATGTCGAATAAAGATTTATTCGGTTTTTCCACTTTTTCGCCCAGCATGATGCGGGTAGCATAGTCAATAAAATTTGTTTTTAGTACTTTCGAAACGAAAGGGAAACTTCTGGATGCTCTCAGGTTGCATTCGATTACTTTAATATCATTGTCCTTGGCCAAAAACTGTATATTAAAAGGCCCACTGATCTGTAATTCCTGGGCGATCTTCCTGCTTATCTTTTTAATACGTCTTAACGTTTCCACATATACCTTTTGAGGTGGAAACATGATAGTGGCATCTCCTGAATGAACACCTGCAAATTCAATATGCTCAGAAATAGCATAAACAATGATTTCACCATTTTCGGCAACTGCGTCCATTTCTATTTCCTTGGCATCGATTAAAAATTTGGAAACGACTACCGGGTATTGTTTCGAAACCTGGGTGGCAAGGTTCAGAAAATGTTCCAGTTCTTCCTTGTTTGAAACCACATTCATAGCAGCGCCTGAAAGGACATATGAAGGCCTTATAAGAACAGGAAAACCTACCTTTTCTGTAAATTCGAAAATATCATCAATGCTGCTTAATTCTCTCCACTCTGGTTGATCAACACCGATGTTGTCCAGCATGTCTGAAAATTTATGCCTGTTTTCAGCACGGTCGATAAAATTTGGGGAAGTGCCCAGTATATTAATATCCTGTCTATATAGACGCATAGCGAGACTATTAGGAATTTGTCCGCCTGTTGAAACGATTACACCAAAAGGCATTTCAAGCTCGGAAATATCCATTACTCTTTCGAAACTTAGTTCATCAAAATATAATCGGTCGCAAATGTCATAATCCGTACTAACAGTTTCAGGGTTGTAATTGATCATGATAGAACGGTAGTTTTTCTTTTTAATCGTTTGCAAAGCATTTACACACGACCAGTCGAACTCTACGCTGCTTCCAATTCGATAGGCACCGGAACCAAGCACAATAACCGACTTATTATCTTTTTCAAAAACAATATCATGTTCCTCACCATGATAGGTTAAATACAAGTAGTTGGTAACAGCGGGATGTTCAGCAGCCAGTGTATCTATCTGCTTTACAAAAGGAAAGATATTCCGGGATTTTCTGTAATTTCTGAATTGGATAATTTCCTTATCTGTAGCACCAATATTAGCATTCTTTAAAACCAGACGGGCAATTTGAAAATCGGAAAATCCTTGCTTTTTAATATATAATAGAAACTTATCAGGAATGGATTCAAATTCATTGAAATTAGTTAATTCATTTTCTGTATTAATGATATTTCTGAGTTTCTCCAGGAACCATCTGTCGATTTTTGTTAATTGGTACACATCCTCAACACTATATCCATTTTTTAATGCAGCTGCGATTACAAATATCCGTTTGTCGGTAGGATTATTTAGTTCATATTCAACATCTTCAATAATCAGTTCTTTATTTCCAACAAATCCATGCATACCCAAACCGACCATTCGAAGGCCTTTTTGGATGGCTTCTTCAAAGCTTCTGCCAATTGCCATAATTTCGCCTACGCTTTTCATGCTGGAACCAATTTCTTCCGAAACCCCCATAAATTTGTTTAGATCCCAGCGGGGTATTTTAACAACAAGGTAATCAAGTGCCGGTTCGAAAAATGCTGTTGTTGTTTTGGTAACACTGTTCTTTAATTCATGTAAACCATAACCTAAAGCCAATTTAGCTGCAACAAATGCAAGGGGATATCCTGTAGCTTTTGAAGCCAGGGCACTGGATCGTGACAGTCTGGCATTCACTTCGATTACCCGGTAATCTTCTGAAAAGGGATCCAGCGCATATTGAACATTACATTCGCCAATAATGCCAATAGATTTTACAATATCAATAGATAATTTTCTCAATTTGTGGTATTCGCGATTAGTAAGCGTTTGCGATGGTGCTACAACAATGCTTTCGCCTGTATGTATTCCCAATGGATCGAAATTTTCCATATTACACACCGTGATGCAATTATCATATTTGTCACGGACTACTTCGTATTCCACCTCTTTCCATCCTTTTAATGATTCTTCTACAAGGATTTGTCCTGAGTATGAAAATGCTTTGGAAGCTAATTTTTCCAATTCCTCATTATTTGAACAAAATCCGCTGCCCTGGCCTCCAAGGGTAAATGCAGCTCTTACTATAACGGGGTAATCTATTTTTTTTGCTGCATTTAAAGCATCATTAATATTCGTTACAGCAACCGATTCCGGAGTTTTAACGTTTATTGACCTCAGCTTAGCGGCGAACTTTTCTCGGTCCTCAGTTTCCATGATGGCGTCAACAGACGTGCCCAATACCTGAATATTGTATTTTTCCAGGATTCCATTTTCAAATAAGGCCACGCCGCAATTCAATGCTGTTTGGCCTCCAAAGGCCAATAATATTCCCTGTGGCTTTTCTTTTTGAATTATCTTTTCGACAAAATAGGGAGTTACAGGTAAAAAATAAATCTTGTCAGCTATTTCTTCGGAAGTCTGAACTGTGGCAATATTTGGATTGACCAGCACTGTTGTAATGCCTTCTTCTTTTAAAGCTTTTAATGCCTGGGAGCCACTATAATCAAATTCGCCGGCTTCACCAATTTTGAGGGCGCCGGAACCCAGTACGAGGACTTTATTTATTTTTTCCATGCTTCAATTGCTTTTATAAAATCACCAAATAAAAAAGCCGTGTCAGTAGGGCCACTTGATGCTTCTGGGTGGAATTGTGTTGTGAATATTGGTTTTGATGTATGTTTTAAACCTTCATTACTTCCATCATTCAAGTTCTGAAAGTAAATTAGCCATGACTCGGGAATGCTTTCATTGTCAACTGCGAAACCGTGATTCTGCGAACTTAAATAAGCTTTGTTTGTACCCACTTCCAGAACAGGTTGGTTGTGGCTGCGGTGACCGAACTTTAATTTATAGGTTTTTGCTCCTGCAGCCAGAGCCGTCAACTGATGCCCTAGACAGATTCCGAATATTGGTTGGCCCTTCTTTATTGAAATTTTCAAATGCTTAATAGTTGGTTTGCACATGGTCGGGTCGCCTGGACCGTTTGAAATGAATAATCCATCATAATCTTCTTTGGAATAATCATAATCCCAGGGTACACGAATTACAGTTGTGTCAAAACGCAATAAATACCTGATAATGTTACTCTTTACGCCGCAATCAATAAGTAGTACTTTAAGTTTTCCATTGCCATATATCTTCTTCTCTTTTATACTTACTTCATCAACCAGGTTGATTTTATTGGGATCATAAAAGGGAATATTTTCATCAAATATAATTTTGGCCAGCATGGCACCTTTTTCACGTATAATCTTTGTTAGTTTGCGGGTGTCTATTCCAAATATACCCGGAATATTTTCCTCTTTTAGCCAATCGCCCAAACTTTTTGAAGCGTTCCAATGGTTGTAAGTTGAAGAGTAATCAGAAATGATGAGGGCTGTGGTATGAATGTTTTCTGACTCAAAATGCTCAAGCATATCATCGACTAATGATTTTCCGGGTACACCATAATTACCAACCAATGGATAGGTAAGGACAAGGATTTGTCCGCGATAGGAGGGGTCAGTAAGACTTTCAGGATAACCTGTCATGGCGGTGTTGAAGACAATTTCACCGGCAACAGATTTCTCATATCCAAATGAATAACCTGTGAATTCTGAGCCGTCTTCCAGTATTAGTTTTGCATTTCTGTATTGTTGTAAACTCATTAGCTGTTGGGTATAAAAAAAGACGGGCTGTGCCGTCTGATCTTTGATTCTTATTTTTTCCGAACTTTTGCAAGTATTAATGTTCGGAGGACAAATATAGGTCCTAAAT
The DNA here is from genome assembly GCA_963776205.1 of Marinilabiliales bacterium. Lineage (GTDB taxonomy): Bacteria > Bacteroidota > Bacteroidia > Bacteroidales > F082 > UBA4459. The sequence continues at coordinate 863,762 of CAVZLR010000004.1, read as the reverse complement.
TGATATAAAAGTTAAGTTATTGACAATGCTTATTATTTATGTTAATAAACCTCGTTTGTTTTTCTGCTGAACATAAAAATAATATGGAATTTCATTAATTTCGTTGAAGGATTTGCGGCAGTAGCTCAGTTGGTAGAGCATCAGCTTCCCAAGCTGAGGGTCGTGGTTCTGCCAAAGGCATTCCTGCGGAAGAGCCCCATTTGCCACTCAAAAAAAAAGCCTCCCATTTCTGAGAGGCTTCTAAAATAACAATTAGTGTAGTATTACACTAGGTTTTTCTCTTTAACGAAATCAACAAGGATTTCTTCTAATGTTGGATACCCAATCTCCTGTAAATCATAATAAACACGTGTGTTTGGTTTATTGATCTTTACAATCCTGTTTAAATCTATAGGTGTTCCAATTACAACTGCATCACAATCCACATTATTGATCGTCGTCTCCAAATCTTTGAGTTGCTGTTCGCTGTATCCCATTGCGGGAAGTAAAGTGCCGATGTTCGGATAAATTTCAAAAGTTTCTGCAAGTTTTCCAACTGCAAATGGTCTTGGATCAATAAGTTCAGCAGCACCATATTTTTTTGCAGCTACTGTTCCTGCACCCAGTTTCATTTCACCATGTGTTAAAGTTGGACCATCTTCCACAACCAATACTCTTTTTCCTTTTATAACTGACGGGTCATCAACTGCTATTGGAGAAGCGCCATCAACTACAATTGCATTTGGTGCTACTTTGGCAATATTTTCACGAACGGTTTGAATGGCTTCAGGAGCAGCACTGTCCATTTTATTGATAATAGCCACATCTGCCATACGAAGTGTAACTTCACCAGGATAATACTGCAGTTCATGTCCCGGACGATGCGGGTCAACAACTGTCATATTCAAATCTGGTTTGTAAAATGGAAAGTCATTATTTCCACCATCCCATAAAATTACGTCACAACCATCAGGATCTTCTTCAGCAGCACGCACAATGGCTTCGTAGTCAACACCCGCATAAATCACATTGCCGCGTACCACATGAGGTTCGTATTCTTCCATTTCTTCAATAGTACACTCATGTTTGGCAAGATCCTCAACAGTGGCAAAACGTTGTACTGCCTGGCGGGCCAAATCGCCATAAGGCATAGGGTGCCTGATAGCAACAACTTTAAGTCCTTTTTCCATTAAATACTCAATCACTTTTCTTGAAGTCTGACTTTTACCACAACCTGTCCTGACAGCTCCAACTGCAATAACAGGTTTGGTACTTTTGATCATCGTATCCTTAGGTCCCAATAAAACAAAATTAGCTCCTGCTGCATTTACAATGGCGCTAACACCCATAACCCGGTTATAAGTTACGTCGCTATAAGCGAATACGCAATCATCAACATGTAAATCTTTGATAAGTTTTACAAGCTCTGATTCATCATAAATGGGAATGCCATCCGGATATAAATCACCTGCCAGCACCGATGGGTATTTTCTTCCATCAATATCAGGAATCTGAGCAGCTGTGAAAGCAACTACATTATAGTCTTCATTTCCTCGAAAATACGTATTGAAGTTGTGGAAATCTCTTCCGGCAGCTCCAATAATGATCACATTTTTTTTCATATGAACTCTCTATTTAGATGTTATTATATTGATTTAATATTAATGGCTACAAAGGTATCAATTTTACTTGTTTAGTCGTGTGAAATTATTAACAATAAGCTTATTTAAAGACAATTTAAATGTAGGGTACATATCTATGTTTTTATAATTTTGCGCTACCAACTATAACAACATGATAGAACAGAAATTAGAAACTTCTTTACAACAAGCCGGCAAAGATTTGTACCAGGTAACTTTAAAAGAAAAGCAAATACAGGTGCAAAAAACCAGGTCTGAATTTGAAGGAGATTTTACGATTGTTGTTTTTCCTCTATTGCCCATTTCGCGGAAATCACCAGAGCAAACTGCTATTGAGTTAGGAGAATGGTTTGTGGCGAATTTGGATGAAGTAGATGGGTTTTCTGTTATCAAAGGCTTTTTAAACCTTTCAATTTCGTTACAATTCTGGATTGATTTTTTGAATACAGCTAAACAGAATAGTCAGATTACGGATATGCATCGGGAAATCAGCCGTAAATCCTGTCGTAGTTGAATATTCAGCACCCAATACAAATAAACCCTTACATCTGGGTCATATAAGAAATAACCTCTTAGGATGGTCTGTGTCAGAAATTTTTAAAGCCTCGGGACAAGATGTTGTTAAAGTTAACCTGATCAACGACCGGGGGATTCATATTTGCAAATCTATGTTAGCATGGCAGAAATGGGGAATGGGTAAAACTCCAGCATCTGAAAGCATGAAGGGTGATAAGCTTGTTGGTGAATATTATGTAAAATTCGATCAAAAGCTGAGGGCTGAAGTGGCTGATATGATTGCAAAAGGAGTTGATAAAGAAGCTGCTGAAAATAATGCACCCTTATTACTTGAAGCTAAAGAAATGCTCAAAAAGTGGGAGCAGGATGACCCTGAGATCAAACAGCTTTGGGAAAAAATGAATGCCTGGGTGTATAGTGGGTTTGATACAACATATAACCGGATGGGTGTTGATTTTGACAAGGTGTATTATGAATCGGAAACCTATTTGTTGGGAAAAAAGTTGGTAAAGGAAGGCTTGGAAAAAGGCGTGCTGTATCAGAAACCTGATGGATCTGTCTGGTGCGATTTAACAGATGAAGGACTGGATGAGAAATTATTGCTCAGGGCTGATGGAACTTCGGTGTATATGACCCAGGATTTGGGAACCGCCCAGTTGCGGCATGATGACTTTGATCCTTCAAAGTTGGTATATGTGGTGGGTAATGAGCAGATTTATCATTTTGATGTATTGAAGTTGATTTTAAAGAAATTGGGTAGAAACTGGGCAGAACATATATTCCACTTGAGTTATGGCATGGTTGAACTGCCGCACGGTAAAATGAAATCGAGGGAAGGAAAAGTAGTGGATGCTGATGACCTGATGGATGAAATGTATGATACAGCCAAACGAACCAGTGAAGAATTAGGAAAATTTGACGATTTTACCCCTGAAGAATCTAATCGCTTGTACCAGGTATTGAGTTTGGGTGCTTTGAAATACTTCATATTGAAAGTTGATCCCAAAAAAACGATGACTTTTAACCCTGAAGAATCAATTGATTTTAATGGAAATACTGGCCCTTTTATACAGTATTCATATGCAAGAATTCAATCCATACTTCGTAAGGCAAAGGAAACCGGTATAAAAACAGATAAAAATATTTCTTTTGATTGTCCGGTTTCTGACAAAGAAAGATCTCTGATTCGTTTGCTGTATGAATATCCACAAATCGTTCAATATGCAGCAGAAAGCATGAGCCCTGCTCAAATAGCTAATTACGTATACGAATTAGCCAAGGAATTCAACCAGTTTTATCATGAATCTCCGATCTTAAAAGAAGAAAATCACGAAATAAGAAATCTCCGCTTAGAATTATCAAATTTTATCGGTGAAGTGATCAAATCAGCTATGGGATTGCTTGGGATTGAAGTTCCAGAGCGCATGTAACTTTGCAGCTAACTACTGTTTAATGATCTTCTTTGAAATAACTTTGTTTCCAGCTTTCAGCCGTAAAAAGTAAATCCCTACAGGATAGTCTTCCAAATTTATCCGAGTTTCATTATCCAGCAGTTTAAACTGTTCAATTTGCTGGCCGGTTAATGAAATAATGACACCGTTAGCGTATTCTCCATCGATTAATTTTATAGTTAAAATATCTTTGACGGGGTTTGGATATGCACTAATGCTATGGGCAATCAATTCAGGTGACTGCAATACAATTGATCTATAATAAAATCCCTTTTCGTCAAGATACCAGTCTCCATTAACTTCATCCCATTCATAATAAATTTCAATTAAACGTTTGAAATCACCACTATAAAAATATTCATTAAAATAAGTCCCAATCCACTGCATCTCATTCAAAGACCAATTGTAACTAGAAGCCATTAATCTATTGCCCATTTCATCGTAAAGGTCTTCGTATTTGAATTGATATATCCAAGTTTCGCTAATTTCGTCCCAAACAGACAACAAATAAAATGTACGGTAATTATTCTGATCGTATTCTAATTCAGTTTTTTGATCATTCTCCCAGGCTTCATTAATCCATTTCAAATCTTTAACAAGGATAGGATTATCGCTATCATCATAAGTAAAGTTTCTTTGAGCAAAAAGAACCCATTCATTTTCTACTCTTTGATAGGTTGTCAATGATTCATATTGTTCTGTTCCAGTATAAGCGTAATCTGTTTTAAGTCTCAATCCCCAATCACCCATCGTCCATATATAGTAGAGCCGATAGTTAGTCAATCCAGATTCGTGGTAATAAAATTCTTCTTTATGATAATTTTCCCATTCTTCATTATCAGTATTCCAGAATGCAATATATGAATCATTTAAGCTATTATCTGTATTGTAAGTGTTTACTTCTTTATAATAGTATTCCCATTCGTTCTGTTCATTTCCAAGCCACTCGATATAGAGTTCCAAATTCCCATTAGCATCATAATCGCTGTCATCTTTATAATAATTATCCCATCTGTCTAACTCTACATTCCACCGCAAGGAGGTATACAGATTATCATAACCATTCTCATCATAAGTTATGGTCGTTTTTTTATCATTGATCCACTCAGATAGATTAGTGTCCCAGTTGAAATATTCTGATAAAACAAGCTGCTCCGAATCATTAAGAGTAATCTCTTGTTTAATTGAGTAAATCCATTGATCATCTACCCAGACAAATTCGTATCTGGTTTCAAAAACTCCAGATTCATCTATATCATAAATTTTCTTTAGCAGTCTTACAGAATCTCCTTCCGAATCATAACTATAGTAAACAATAGAATCTAGAACCGTTTCTGCAGTTAGAGTTAGGTTTTTTAATTCCTTTTTTTGATTGTGACCTTCTGTAATCTTTTCATTGATAACAAATTCTTGTGCAATAACGCTATGTGCAAAACAAAAAGTAATAAGAAATAGTGATAAAGTGAATAAAGACTTTTTCATGATGATTTCGCTTAGGTTTATACTTATTAACTAACCATAAATTTACAACATTATCTATGTTAAGAAAATAAAAAGAAAGTTAATAAATTACAAAAAAAACTTAGTTTGGGGTAATATTGAACGGAATTACATAAAAATTATCATCAACAATTATTTCATGAATGTTAGCAGGTATTTTAACACTTGACCATTGACTTGTTGGCCGAAGGGTTTGTCTTTCGTCGTTTAAATACACAAAGATGGGTATATCAAAACGATCTACAACATTGGTCCATTTGTATAATAATTGATCATCTAGAATAGCATATTCAAATACAGGGATTCTAACATCTCTTAAATACTGATCGAAAAAAGGGACCAGGTTTGCATCTATTCGTTCATCCAGATAGTTTTCTATTTGCTCTGTAGTAACTGTTTGGTGGTAAAATTCTTTATTTAAACCGCGTAATAAACTTCTCCAAACAGAATCATTGTCCACAATCTGACGTAAAGTATGCAGCATATTAGCACCTTTTGGATACATATCTCCTGAACCAGCATAATTCACATCGTAATACCCGATGATCGGACGGTCATTCTTAATATTTAACCTGGTTCCTCTAACGTACTCGCTACTGGCCTCTTTGCCATAATGGTAATCGACATAGAGGTTTTCTGAATAAGCAGTAAAGCTTTCATGAATCCACATATCGGCCATATCCTTGTATGTTATACTATTGGCAAACCATTCGTGTCCTGACTCGTGAATGATCATGAAATCGAATTTATCACCCCAACCTGAACGACTGATATCACCTCTACCAATAAAACCATTTTGATATCCGTTGCCGTAAGTGACTGAACTTTGATGCTCCATTCCGGGATATGGAACTTCCACCAATTTATAACTGTCTTCGTAAAAAGGGTAGGGTCCAAACCAGTACTCAAACGCTTCCAACATAAGCAATACCTGTTTAAAATGCTCAATGGCAATGCTTAAGTTATAGCTTAGTACATAGTAATCACAATCTAAAAAACCTTTCTCCCCATTATACTTTTCAAAAAAGTTAATGTAATCTGCAACATTTAAGTTAACCCCATAGTTATTGATGGGATTTGCAACAAACCAATGAAAGGTTTTAGTCTTTTTTCGTTTATTGATATCCGTTCCTCTTAATCGGCCATTTCCAACAGCGGTTAAATGTTTTGGAACCGTAAAACTCATAAGCATACTATCTGGTTCGTCATACATATGGTCCTTACAAGGCCACCACAAACTGGCGCCTTCTCCCTGGCATGATGTCGCAATGAAATCATTTCCATTCTCATCTTTACTCCACGTCATAACTGCATCCCATGGTGGCCGCTCAGTAACACGCGGTTTCCCTTCATAAGAAATTATTATACGATTTACATCGCCAATATTTTGTGGAGTCTCCAGTTGCAGGTAAAACACATTGCCATCACGGGTAAATTTTACCTCCTCATTATTCTGCATCACTTTGGTAATTTTCATTGGCTGTTGCAGATCAATCTGCATGACCTGATATGAATCAAGAACTTTGTAATAAACTGTGTTCTTCCCAATAAGTGTGCTGTCTTCAGGATGAACATCAATTTCCAGATGGTAATACGTTAAGTCCCACCATGAACGTTCAGTGTAATCGATCCTCTTATTGTATCCTGTTTTGTGAATTCCGGGGTTTGGCTAAATCCAACTGAAAAGATCAAACACAGAAACCCTATATTGAATAAATATTTTTTCATAGAAATATATTTGCTGGAAACAAATATAAACAAGATCAATGGCAAGAAAAGATGGATATTAAGATTTTCCTGTTTTGAAATAGCAGATATTGTAATAAATAATTTTACTTTGAGATAATTACATTTCCGTCTTCATCGAATTCTAGGGTGCTTTTTTTCTTATAGAATATGCCTCCAATTGTTTGATCCTTGGCGGAGGAACATTTTTTTAGCTTCCCGCTTTCATAAAGATATATTCCCCACGTCATGGAAGATGATCGGCACCATACACCTTGTATTTCAACGTCTTCTGTAGGCTTAAAAGACTTCAATTGCCCATTTGGATAAAAACAAATACCACCTCCTCCCATCCAGAACTTATAATTAGTCCCAGAACAAGAATGGCCTTGTATAATTGGATCATACAAAAAATAAATCCAGAATTCTCCATTTTGGTTAAACTTGACAAGAGTCCCTTTTTTAAGTAGATTTCCTGCAATGGTGTCATCGTCACTTAAAATACAAGCACGTAATTTCCATTCTGTTGTAAATATAACTTCCTCACCATCGCATGTAAGACCATTGATTATTTGATTGGATTTGAATCTACATATGTTTACTACATCTCCTCCGATTGTTTTGAAATAACCTGCCTCAAGTGAGAACCTGTCAATACAGATTCCAACGTAAGTATCTTTAGGAAAAAGGTGATTGCCAAAAGTATGATCGCTGGCAAGGGTGAAGTTTTTTAACTTCCAATCCATGTGAAAGCTTATGCTGCCGTAACAGGGGATCCCATCAATAAATGTCTTTTGTTTTAAGCGCCCTTCTATTTGAAGGGTGTCCTTTGTTTTTTTATCGAGGTTAAAAGTAATTTCAGTAAATTCTATTTGATTGAAAGTTGTGTCAGTATATGTGTATATTTTATTTTTTCCGTAACTGGAAGTCGATATCAGGATGACTGCTAAAAGGATTGCGAGATTTTTCATTATTTAGTTTTAAGACATAACATGGGTTATTGTTTTTAAATATTGATTATTTCTTTATTGCAACATTTTATTATCATAATTAAAGATTCAATACCAGTCCTATACCAGTTTCTGTTGTTCTGAAAGAAATGTTAGGGTTTCTTTTAATTTGCTCCATCGCTTTTCTGTTATTTTTTCTTTTCATGCCACCTGCTATCCACAGTGGGGCTCCAAAATTAGCTATGATAAACCCGGTCAAAAACATAGGTGCTCCTTTGTTAAGATCAGTACCTGTTAATATCGCGCCTGTAGTTCCAAAACCTATACCTAAAAATGTAAACACCATACCAGTTACTTTCAATGTATTTGCTTTTCTGTATATATTATTATAATATTCATAATTATGCCCATTATAAAGACTATCAGATTCACTACCGTATGTATGTAGGTTCATATATTGTACATCTGAAATTTTTTGTTGAGCCTGCATCAACATACCAGCAAATAAAATACAGGAAATCATATAGATCTTTTTCATTTTTTTAGTCCTTAAATAGAGTTAATCATTCTCTTTTTTGTTTTTTAAAACAAGCAAATAAATTAAGTAGAAAAGACCTACTGAAAATGCAGGAATTGCAAATATTGGCGGTCCATCAAAACCAGCGATAATGACATACAAAATACTCGCAAAAATGATTATGATTGAGCCCCAAAGAGGTTTCCACCATATAATTGCATACCCGATCAGATATGTAATGAAGAATCCGGTTGGATTATCATACCAATTAAAAAGATTCTTTAAGATTTCTATTAGGTATGTAGAACCTTCTTCAATAAGTTTCTCACCTATCAAAACGCCAAATATCAATACCAATAATGAAGTCACAATAATGCCCCATATCCTTGACACATATTTTAATACTTTTTTTGTTTTCATATGCCGTGTTCTTTTAAGTTGCTTATTATTAAACAATAGTTCATTGCGGTTTTTATAACAATGCTCAATATCAATTATTTTGCTTGATTAATTTTACGTCGTCCTATTTTTGCCCCGACAATTGCTCCTATTACTGATAATACAATACTACTAATCCAAAATATCCATTCTGATAATGGTGGCCAATATTCTGGATAAATAATAGGTACGATTACAGATGCGATACCCACTGCATTGCAAATGACTGGCGTGTACCAAACGCTTTTTGGATGTGCCCTGCAGATAATAAAACAGGCAGCGGTAATTAAAACATCCCAGACAATATATCCTATAATTTCAAAAGTACTATCGCCATGTCCGAAAGGATCATGGAAAATAGACATAATTATGATTAATGCGACTAAAGTCAAAATGGACAGTGCCCAGGCAGGGATTCCAGCTAAACGGGATTTTTTTGCTTTTTTCATAGCAGTGAGTTTTTAGTTAGTTCAGGATGTGTAAGATACGAAGAATAAGGTTGGATGTCAATGTTTAGGCTGCTTTTCAATTCATCAAAATTGACTGGATGAATCATTCAGCCATTATTCATTTTTTTATTTTTTGATGATGCAGAAGAAAATAAACCTGCAGGCAGGGCAACAATTCCCAACCCAAGCTTCAAAATCACAATCAGGGTTTGGATGAAAACATCAATAAATTTTTTAAACCACTTCATTTCGAGTTGTTTGTTACTGCCATAAAGTTACTATAGTTCATCAATTGGATTTAAATATTTTTCACAGTTTTGTCCAAATGAACCTTTAAAAATCACAAGTCCCAGTAATGTCAGAATCGTTATTTTTTTCATTGTTGTATTCTTTAAATGCGTGCTAAGGGTTTACCTATATTAGCTATTTGAATGCTTTTATCAACAAGAATACAATCAATACAAGCGCCAATAATCCTGTTAATATGAACATCCAGTAATTCACTACCCTCGATTCAACATGCATTTTATAATCTTCAAATAAAAACTTATCGCCGTTTACATTCCAGCTTACTTTGTTTCCTGTTGCAGATTTGGCATTTGTTTCAGTTATGAGCCCCGGCATCTCCACGGTTTGTGAATAACTATCCATAAAGATGGCATTCAGCAGAATAGATACATTTCTATCGAGTTCTTTGAATAATGGCGGATCTAGCGTCTTTAACTTAATTACCGATTCGTTGCCTGTCCACTCCTTATAAAATTCGATATACACATTCATGTCTTCATGATACTCATTTAATTTGTATTCAATACTATCTCTGTAAATTTCCACACTTTCAGGATTAAGTTGGGGGTCATTTAATTTTTTAATCCCATTTTCCAAAGTGCTGATTATTTCGTTTGCCAAGGCCTCAATTAATAATTCATCGAACATGTCACTTGCTTGTTTACTCTTTATTGAATCGCTTCTAGTAATTGGTCTTTTACTTCCTGACAAGTATTGTATTTCTTCCGGTGTTAGCTTGTTTGGGTAATTTAGTTTTTCAAAAGGTTTGATGGCTTTATAGGTTTCGTAAAAAGTGATATAAGAATAGAAAAAACCAAACCTTTTTTTTATGTCTACCCTACGGTCTAACTGGCTCATCCAACTAGTATCATTTTGCATCTCGGAATTTAGCAAGTCGCTATTTGAATAGGTTTTTGTGTAAGTGACATACACGCTTGTATCGGCAGAATCGTGTTTAACTTCCATTAACCAGCTATCATCAATCGGGTAGGGGAGATCCTTCCTGAATACATCAGCTGAATCTCCTGTTATTTTTATAACCCGGGTAAATGAACCATCAGGATTAATTTTTGTTGTCACTGTAATTTCTCGACAAGCACTGAATAGGATTAAAATGCTAAGTAGTAATATGGAATATGTTTTTTTCATGACTTTATCTTTATCTGGATGTTTTACTTAAAAAATGAATTTAACGTGCCGGCTTTATTATTGTAACGTTTTAAGTCGTTGAAAGTAAAATCTGTGTTTTTAAATTGCTCAAGCTGATACCATGTAAGAATATTTTCAAGTGTGTAACCATTATCACTCACTTTAAGTAGTTGTTCGATATCAATCAAGCTGGCTCTATTAATTAAATATTCTGTAGGAAGATCGTGTTGCACTTTGCCCATTTTAACTTCAAGTAGTTGGAGCTTATTTAAAACCATGTATTGCTCAATTCCAAGTGTGAAAAACAGGGCAATAACGGCGGCTGCTAAAATACGTGTAGCAGTTCTGAAATTGATACTTCTGGTAGCAGGTTTCTGAGATAATTTAGGAATTGAACTCATAATGGAATCCGTAAGCTCTTCAGGCTTGTCCAAAACAGGTTCCCATTGCTGAATTTTGTTTATTATTTGATTTGCTTTTTCAGCATCTGCAAAGTAGTGCTGACAAACTTGGCAATCATCTAAATGCAATTGCTCCTGGGTATTCAATTGTATTTCTTCGGAAGAAATCAATTCGTCAATCCTTTGCTGAAGTTTCTTACAATCCATAATTATCTCCTTTCATATTCCATAATTGCAACTAACTTTTGTTTAATAATTTTACGGGCATGATACAAATTGCTTTTTACTGTAATAGCAGATATATCAAGGATTTCCTGTACTTCTTGCGAATCCATTCCCTGCAAGTCCCTCAATACAAATACCAATCTTTGTTTTTCAGGAAGTTTGTCAGCCATAGTTTTAATCAATTCACCTAATTGCTTATTCTCGAAATCAAGTAAAGTATTTTTCCCCTGAAGGTTGCTCATAACTTCATTTACCGAAGTATTATTCACTTTCGAAGTTTTTTTAATAGCTCTATATCTGTCTATCGCAGTATTCGTAACAATCTTATACATCCAGGTGGTGAATTTCTGCTTGCTGTTAAATGAATGGATGTTTTTCCAAATTTTAAGGAAGCTGTCTTGTACAACATCTTTAGCCTCCTCGTCATCATATAATATTCTGAAGGCTAATTTGTACGCATACAGTTGATACCTTTCTACAAGGATCTTAAACGCAGCATGATCACCTTTCTTAACTTGTTTAATTATATCACCTGGTTCAGATCGCATAAGAAGCCAGTTAGCTTTTAATACTGTTACGCAGGAAACAAGAAGAAGTCAAATCAGCTGGCAAAATAAATTAATTGACAGATATTTTTCCTGTATAACTGTATTGATTATTACGAATGATGTTATAAATATAAATGCCAGTTGGCAAGCTACTTACGTCCCATTCAATGCTTGAATCAGTTTGTCCATGCAGTTCTGCTAACAATCTACCACTTACGTCATGAATTTTTATTTGAATAGATTGAATACCTGCATTGCTACTTATAGAAAAAGCAACTTGCTGGGTTGCAGGATTCGGAAAAACTTTGACCGATATATCCTGTTCTTTATCCGTTATTAAAGTGTTTATACATCCAGCCCAGTTATCAATCAAAACCTGGAGTGAATCAATAGGGTCAACACCATCATTGGCAATCGGAATATTAAGATCCAAATACAAATTATTTACCGGGTCGTCTGGCTGGGCTACTCTTAAAAATGCACCAATGGATGAAATGCCATTAGCAATAGCAACGCGTGTCGGCGCCAACTACTTTAGCCCCTTGCAAGGCTTCCATAAGTCGACAAGCCAATTCACCTTCGGCCCTTAAGAAACGGGCTTCCATTGAATCAAGAATTTGTTGTCCCAATAATATATTGCCCTGTATGGAATAATTTCTTCCTGTAATGTGATTCTTGTAATTAACACAATTTTGGCCTGTATAAGCAGCTGAACGGGGAGTTCCCATCCCTGAAATCAACGATACCGTATTGCCTGATGGTAGGGTTATTTTTAGCATCGTTCTCAACAAGTGAATCTATAATTTGTTGAGGGGAAAGACCCTGGTTCATTAGATTTCGTGCATATATCTGGTTTGCCTGCAGATATTGAGCCTGGGTATGGATTACACCGATACCCGGATGAACATCACTTAAAATTCTGATACCCTGATTATATGTATACACATGATGCGCCTGCACTTCCCACCTCTCCAGTAATGGTATCGATGGCACAAATAGAGAATGTGTCCTGGGATTTTATTTGCCAAAAGCAAATTAAAATGAATTGCTAATATTATAAGTTTTTTTCATGTCTGAATTTGTCTTTTTATTCACAAATGGCTGAAAATTCCATTTCAACCAAAGTGTCAGCAGTTACAAGTTTTGAAACTTCTACCATGGTAGATGCCGGCTTGATATCCTTGAAGAATTCTCCATGCGCTCTTCCGATTTCTTCCCATTGAGATATATCAGTAACATACATTCGCGTTCTGATGACATTTTCCAATGTGCAACCCAATTGTTTTAGCGCTTTTTCTGCTTTTTGGATGATAAATCTGGTTTGCTCATAAGGATCATTTAAACCCACTAGTTTTCCATCCTGATCATAAGCGATTGTCCCGGCAACTTCAATAATATTACCCATTTTAACTGCCCGGGAATAACCAACTATTTCTTCCCATTTTACTCCTGATGAAACTTTTTTGATTTCCATGAATTTGTATTAAAATTAATATCAATAAAAGTACTAATTATTAATACGCTCATAAAAAAAGCGAACACTTCCCAGTATTCGCTTTTAAATTATTTGTTTGAATGCTTATTTAGCCGCGTAAAAACATCGTTTAGGTGAGTCGATCAAACCATCGGTTTTGAGTGTTTTGATGGCTTTATCAACTTCCTTCTTATCAAGTCCGCTTTTTTCAGCAATTTCACCACCTTTTAAAGGTTGATCAGATTTCTTTAGTGTTTCAAGTACTTTATCTTTAGCTTCCATATTATTATCATATTTTATTTAATCCAATTCATGCACCACCAGACCGGATCTCAATTTGGGTTCAAACCAGGTGGTTTTCGGAGGCATGATCATATCATTATCTGCAATGTCAATCAGTTGCTGCATGCTAACAGGATAAAGAGCAAATGCCACTTTCATTTCACCGCTATCTACACGTTTCTTTAACTCACCCAATCCACGGATACCTCCAACGAAATCAATACGTTTTGAACGTCTTAAATCCTGGATATCCAATAAAGGAGCCAGTACCTGGTTAGTAAGGATGGTTACATCCAGCACACCTATCGGATCATTATCGTTATAAGTGTCATTTTTTGCTGTTAAAGAATACCATTTGCCTTCGAGGTACATTGAAAAATTATGCAAAGCATCAGGTTTATAAATTTCAGCTCCTTTTTTAACTACTTCAAATCCTTTTTTCAGCTTTTCGATAAATTCACCAGCCGAATAATTATTCAAGTCTTTAACTACACGGTTATAATCGATAATAGTTAGCTGGTTGTCAGGAAAATGAACGGCCAGAAAATAATTGTATTCTTCATCACCTTTATGGTTTGGATTGTTGCTGGCTTTTTCATTGCCAACCAATGCAGCAGCAGCAGTCCGGTGATGCCCGTCAGCCACATAAGTTGCAGGGAGTTTTTCAAACAATTCAATGATGCGTCCGAATTTTCGTTTTGTCGCGCAATACCCAAAAATGATGACCAACACCATCATCAGCAGTGAAATCATAATCGGCTTTATTTGCTTTTACATAATCGCCACGATATCATCAATCTCCTTAACAGCCGGATAACTAAAAAATACCGGTTCCATATTTGCATTGGTAATGCGTACATGTTTCATCCGGTCCTCTTCTTTATCGGGTCTTGTGAGTTCGTGCTTTTTGATCACATTGTTCATATAATCGTCAACACTGGCACAACCGACAATTCCGTATTGTGTTTTGCCAAACATGGTTTGTGCATAGATGTATAGGTATTCTTCATCATCAGCAACCAGCCATCCTGATTTTTTAAATTTTTCAAAATTTGATTTAGCTTTGTTATAAACTTCCTGGCTGTAAAGATCAACCCCTTCTGCTAGATCGATTTCAGGTTTGATGATGTGTAGCAGCGAATATTCATTACCGGCAGCTTCTTCGCGAGCTTCTTCAGAATTTAATACATCATATGGCCGGGAAGCTAAGTCTTTTACAATTTCATTCGGAGGCCGTAGACCTTTAAATGCTTTTAATGTTGCCATATTATCTTTTAATTAAATATCGTCATCGTAACGATTTCCTATATTTTCATCAGCTTGAGGTAGTCATCATCCTGATGCGAGTTTCCATTGTTATGGTAACCATTCGATCTTTGTAATGATGAAATCAATGCACCAATCATCTTGGTCATTTCCATCAATATACCTCTTGACTCTTCTTCGTAAGCATCAGTTAGTAAGCCTGCATTGTGAGAAATAGTTGTGTATACCATACACTCACGTATGGCACTTTTTGCCATTTTCAGATAAGTATACAAATTGGCTTTTATTCCTTGAAGAGCCTTCTGCAATATTCAATGCAATATTTCTGGCCGATGTATTAAATCTTGCAGCTAAATTTGAATTGCTATTGTCAGGAAATAGTGTTGTCGCTTCCTGCAGCCAGTTGATGTAAGTTAGAGATTTATGGTAGATTCGTAAGTCTTCAAATCTAAAAAATGTCCCCGTCTGTTCTTTCTTTTCGCTTTCGTTATTCATGATCTTCACAAAATTTTAATGTAAAAAGTAATTTAGTTTAAATAAGATTGGTAATAAGTTAACTGGGATTTAATGATAAGGCTAATATATTAATTAACTTTAAAAGTGGTATCTCCTTCATTGATAAATGCAATAATTTGTCTGGCAGCAGCTATGCCGGCATTTATGTTAGCTTCAGCAGTTTGTGCACCCATTTTTTTTGGTGTAAAGAAACACCTGTCTGCGAAATTTTTCTGTCAGCAGATCCTTATTTGATGGAGCTATATCTGAAAGATATTTAAAACTCTCATTTTCTTAAAAATTCTAACAAGGTCATCTTCATTGATCACCTCTTTGCGAGCCGTATTTACAAGTGTGGCTCCTTTTTTCATTTTCGAAAGAAGCTTGTAATTTATCGATTCTTTGGTTTTTTCATTTGCAGGTATATGCAAACTGATATAATCACAGATTTTGTATAATTCCTCCACACTTTTCATGGCTATAACACCATCTTTTTCAATATCTTCTTTCCTTACAAATGGATCAAAAGCATAAACTTCCATTCCAAATCCTTTGGCTATGTTTGCCACATATCTGCCTACATTTCCATAGGCATGTATACCCAGTTTTTTTCCTTTCAATTCAGTTCCTGAAGTGCCATTGAAATGATTACGTGCCTGGTATACCATCATGCCAAGTGCCAATTCCGCAACCGCATTTGAATTTTGACCGGGTGTATTCATCACTACTACATTTGCATCCGTTGCTGCATTTAAATCCACATTATCATAACCGGCACCTGCTCTTACCACAATTTTTAATTTGGCTGCAGTCGCAATTACTTCAGGAGTCACCTTGTCGCTTCTGATGATCAATGCGTCTGCATCTTTAACAGCGCCAATGAACTCATCCTGTCCATTATATTTTTCAAAAAAAGTATATGCAAAACCAGCCTTGTCAAGGACTGCTTTTATTTCTTCTACTGCTTCAGGAGCAAATGGTTTTTCTGTTGCTATAAGTACTTTTGTCATTGTAGATATTCTTAAAGTTTAAATAGTTTTTAACGAAGATTTTACTAATTATTTTTTCTCTCAAATTCCTGCATGCAATCAACCAATGCAACTACGCTTTCAATTGGAAGGCATTGTAAGTAGATGCTCTGAAACCTCCCACAGATCGATGTCCTTTGATTCCGATCATGCCTTTTGCAGTGGCAAAATCAAAGAAAGGTTTCTCAAGGCTATCATAACCTTCATTCATAACAAAACAAATATTCATTAAAGATCTGTCAGCTGGATCAGTTACTGTGGCTCTGAATAAAGGGTTTCTGTCAATTTCTTCATATAGCAGGTTAGCTTTCTTAATGTTTGTTTTTTGCATGGCTTCAACACCACCATTATTTTTTAGCCATTTAAGGTTTGTAATGCTGCAAAAACAGGAACCACCGGAGGTGTATTGAACATACTTTCACTATCAATATGGGTTTGATAATTCAGCATTGTTGGTATTTGACGGCCTGATTTACCAAGTATTTCGTTCTTAACTATCACAAAAGTAACTCCAGCGGGAGCCAGGTTCTTTTGGGCACCACCATAAATAATGGCATATTTTGAAACATCTAGCGGCCGGCTGAAAATATCTGATGACATATCAGCCACCAATGGAACTGGTGATGTAATGTCTTCTTTAATTTCAGTGCCGTAAATTGTATTATTAGTTGTTATATGGAAGTAATCAGCATCTGCGGGAATGGTATAGTTTTTAGGGATATAATTGAATAATTTATCTTCAGATGAAGCAACAACATCAACCTCACCGAACAATTTAGCTTCCTTGATCGCTTTTTTTGACCATACTCCTGTATTTAAATAAGCAGCTTTTTTCTTAAACAGGTTGAATGGTATCATAGCGAATTGCGTACTTGCACCACCACCAATGAATATAACTGAATATCCTTCAGGAATGTGAAGTAATTCTTTAAATAATTGCTGAGCCTCATCCATAACTGCAATAAACTCTTTACTTCGGTGTGAAATCTCCATTAAGGATAAATCCATATTGGCGAAATTTTTAATGGCTGCAGCAGTTTGCTCGATCGTATATTCTGGAAGAATGGACGGTCCGGCGTAGAAATTATGTTTTTTCATGGTTGTAATATTAAGTATTCAAATTAATGAGATGCAAAGATAAGACTAAAACCTGTTTTAAGTGTCCTATATGAATTTAGAATTGTTCTAATTTTGCAGTTAAATTTTAGGAATGATTTCAATTGAAAAAAGGGTTTCGTCATTTGCCAGACTTGGTCTGTTGTTGCTTGATCTAGCTAAAGGAAAAAAGTCATGTAATCATGTGGATGAAAAGCTTCAAAAAAGTTACTTGTACCTTGATGACCTGGCAATAAACCTCACTCATTACAATGCCTGGTTTGATGAAACAAACGTAAGAAGAATGATATTTTCACTAGGTAAAAGTCTGAATGAAGATAATCTGGCGAAGTGGATAAAAATGTACGATCATGCGATTTTTAATGAACATGAACCGAAAATAGTAGCTGTAGTGATGGCAGGAAATATTCCTGCTGTTGGATTTCATGATTTTTTATCAGTACTGATTACAGGTAATAAATTGTTGGCTAAATTGTCCTCTGATGACGACAAATTGATGCCTGCAATAGCAGAACTGTTATTCAGTATCGAGCCTGCGTTTAGAGACCTGGTTCAATTTACTTCAGGCAGACTTACATCCTTTGATGCTGTTATTGCCACGGGGAGCAACAATACATCCCGCTATTTTGAATTATTATTTTTCTAAATATCCACATGTTATTCGTAAAAACCGGAATGGAGTAGCCAGCATTAGCGGTGATGAGTCAAAAATGGAGCTGGAATTCCTGGCGTCTGATATATTGGATTATTTTGGTTTGGGTTGTAGGAATGTTTCTAAAATATATGTTCCTGAAAATTACGATTTTACAAAATTGTTGGAAACTATTGCAAAAAGGACAGATGTGGCGGAAAATCACAAATATTTTAATAATTATGAATATAATAAAGCCATATTTCTGGTAAACGGAAAGCAACATTTCGACACTGGGAATTTGCTTTTGACTGAAGAAACAGCTATTACTTCGCCAATATCTGTATTGAATTATGAATATTATTATGATAAGAAGGAATTACATAAAATTATTGATGGAGAATCTGAAAAGATTCAATGTGTAGTTTCAAATAATCACAAACATTTAAATGTTGTGCATTTTGGAAAAAGCCAGCAGCCCGAATTATGGGATTATGCCGATGGAGTTGATACAATAGATTTTCTTTTAAAACTCTAAAGAATAAGTCTATAAGATTTGACAGAAATAAATGGTTTTAGAACGAATGATTAAAAATTATGTATAAAAGTTAGGTTATTTAAATGAAACATTATAATTTTGCAGCCCTTTAAAAATAAGGAAAAAATAAACAGAAAATGAAAAAAGATATTCATCCCAGCAATTACAGGTACGTTGTTTTTAAAGATATTTCTAATGATTATGCCTTTATTACAAAATCAACTGTTGAAACAAAAGAATCAATTGAGTGGGAAGATGGTAAGGAATACCCACTTGTTAAACTTGAGATCTCACATACCTCTCACCCGTTCTTTACAGGTAAAATGAAACTCGTAGATACAGCCGGTAGGGTTGATAAGTTTAAAAACAGGTATAAAAAACATTACGATAAAAAGAATTAATTATATCACACCGTACATAAAACCCTTGCCTTCCCGGCGAGGGTTTTTTTATGTCTTAAAGCAACATAATATCCTATTATTCGTAACATTGTAGTACTTTATATAAAAAATGTAAACAAGCATTATGAATTTCATTTTGTACGATGGCATCCGGAGAGAAAAGCTGTTACCTTTAACATTCACACGCCCTGTTGGAGAAATAAGGATCGGGATTACTACCATTCGCGAAAAATGGGAGTGGCTGCTTGGACAAAAAGTATCTTATATCACCCAAAGTTATTTGAAAGATAGTTTTCCAGGTGTAAAAGAGAAGCAGAATATCGTAATTGATGCATCCGTATTGCCTAATAAGAAACTGGTTGATCAGGTGAAATCATTGATGCAGGATCAGGCACTAGTGCAAGGTGATCTTTTAATAGCAGCAAATGTTAGTTTGCAAAAATTAAGTGACAAACCATTTCAAAATGAATTCGAAAGGATAAAAACTGAAATAGAATTCATTTCAATCAGTAATCCCTGGGATATATTCACATACAATCCTCAAGTTCTCACAGAGGATTTTAATAACCTGACCTCCGGGAGGAAGTCCTTACCTGTTGGTCATCATGTCTTGATAACAGGAAAACGTGATTTGATCTTTATTGAAGAAGGCGCTGATGTTAAATATACTTACTTTAATACTGAGAATGGTCCTGTTTATATTGGTAAAAACGCAAAAGTAATGGAAGGTAGTATGATACGGGGCCCATTTGCTTTGTGTGAACAAGCCACAATAAAGATGGGAACCAAAATATATGAAGGAACTACGATAGGCCCTTACTCAAAAGTGGGTGGGGAAGTAAATAACTCAGTAATTTTTGGATATAGTAGTAAAGCCCATGACGGATATATGGGAAACTCAGTCATAGGGGAATGGTGCAACCTGGGTGCTGACACCAATACATCTAATTTAAAAAATACTTACGAAAACGTTAAAGCCTGGTCGTTTGCTGAAGATTCTTTTATAGATACAGGATCCCAATTTTGCGGGCTTATTATGGGAGATCATTCGAAATCAGGGATCAATACTATGTTTAATACCGGAACTGTGGTTGGGGTATTTTGCAACATCTTTGGTGACGGTTACCAACGTAACTTTATCCCTTCATTTTCCTGGGGAGGAACCCATGGTTTTAAATTGTATAATAAGAAAAGATTCCTACAGGTAGCTAAGGCTGTAATGCTGCGCCGGGGGATTGATCTTGACAAAAGTGATAAAGAGATACTCCTGCATTTACATGAATTGGCTACAATTCGCAAATAAAACTTGGAATAATTGCTTCCTAATATATAAGGTTTTCTAAGATTGGCATATTAATTGACGTTAAAGCTAACTTTATTTGTATGCAGCTCGGTTGCCAACCTCTTTTATTGTAAATCTCTTTATTACAGGAGTTTGAAAAATCAGCAGGGTTTTGTAAATTAATGGGCTGCCAAAATGACCGAAAGGAAAATAAAAATATGAAAGATTTTTTGACATTATCAGATATAATGGATGCCGATACAGAATTTTTTCCATTGCTTTCTTCAGAAGATGAAGAAAAAATGAATGCGGAAGAAGTACCGTCGCAGCTTCCGATCCTGCCATTACGTAATACTGTTTTATTTCCTGGTGTTGTAATTCCGATTACTGTGGGGCGCGATAGGTCCATCAAATTGATTCGTGAAGCATATAAAGGTGAGAAAACCATTGGAGTAGTAGCACAAAAAGATGCAACGATCGAAGATCCTGAAATTGATGATCTGCATAGGATTGGAACAGTAGCGAGACTTATCAAAATATTACAAATGCCTGACGGCAATACAACCGCAATTATCCAAGGGAAGAAACGTTTCCAGATCATTGAAATGACACAAAAAGATCCTTATTTTAAAGCGGAAGTGAAAGGTTTTGAAAAAACCAATGTCATTCCCGATGATGACGTTTTTAAAGCATTGATATCATCCGTAAAAGATATTGCGATTCAGATTATTGAAAAATCACCAGCTATTCCTAGTGAATCAGTCTTTGCAATTAATAACATAGAGAGTGCTGTCTTTATGGTCAATTTTGTTTCTTCAAACTTAAACATCAGCAATGATAAGAAACAGAAATTGTTAGAGATGACTGACCTGGAAGAGAAAGCCAGGAAGGTACTTGAACTGCTCACTAAAGAACTGCAGATGTTGGATTTGAAATTTGATATTCAAAAGAAAGTAAAAGTAGATATCGACAAGCAACAGCGTGATTTTCTGTTGAATCAGCAACTTAAAACTATACAGCAGGAATTGGGTGGAGGGCCTCATGATAATGAAATTGCAGAACTGAAAGAAAAGGCAGCGAAGAAGAAATGGTCGGAAGAAATTAAGGAAACATTTGAAAGTGAATTAGCAAAGTTGCAGAGGATGAATCCTTCCGCTGCTGAATATTCGATCCAGCTAAATTACCTGAATTTAATGGTAGAACTACCCTGGAATGAATATACAAAAGATGACCTGAATTTAAAACATGCACAAAAAGTATTAGATGAAGATCATTACGGGCTTGAAAAAATAAAGGAACGAATCATTGAATACCTTGCTGTATTAAAGCTCAAAAATGACATGAAAGCGCCCATTCTATGTTTTGTAGGCCCTCCCGGAGTAGGTAAAACATCCCTGGGTAAATCAATTGCCCGTGCATTGGGACGAAAATACATCCGTATGTCACTAGGTGGTGTTCGTGATGAAGCTGAACTCAGAGGCCACCGTAAAACCTACATTGGTGCTATGCCTGGGAGGATCATTCAAAATCTGAAAAAGGTGAAGTCCTCAAACCCTTTGTTTATGCTCGATGAAGTAGACAAGGTAAGCGGAAGTAATTTTACCGGTGATCCACAGGCCGCTTTGTTGGAGATATTGGACCCGGAACAGAATAACACTTTTCATGACAATTATCTGGAAGTAGACTATGATCTGTCAAAGGTAATGTTCATCGCTACAGCAAACACACTTTCGACAGTTCATCCAGCTTTGCGCGACAGGATGGAGATCATAGACCTTACGGGCTATTTGTTGGAAGAGAAAATAGAGATCGCAAAAAGGCACCTGATACCTAAACAACTTGAAGAACACGGTGTAAAAAAGGAACAATTAAGTTTTGGTAAAAAAGTGCTGGAGGCCATCATCGAGGATTATACCCGGGAAGCCGGGGTAAGGCTCATGGAGAAGCAAATCGCAAAAGTGATCCGAAGCCGTGCGAAATATATCGCCATGGATGAAAAATATTATCGCAATATTGAACCGGAAGATTTAAATGAAATACTTGGTCCGCCACGTTATCAGAAAGACAGAAATATTACGAATGACATTGCCGGTGTTGTGACCGGCCTAGCATGGACTGCCGTAGGTGGTGAAATACTTTTTATAGAAGTTAGTTTAAGCAAAGGCAAAGGCCAGCTGAAATTAACCGGAAACCTGGGTGATGTAATGAAAGAATCGGCAAGCATTGCTTATGAATACTTAAAATCGCATTCTCATTTGCTGGATATTTCACCTGATGTATTTGCCAAATGGAATGTGCACTTGCATGTGCCTGAAGGAGCGACGCCTAAAGATGGTCCTTCGGCTGGAATAACAATGCTCACAGCACTTGCGTCTGCATTTACACAAAGAAAAGTACGTGATAAAATGGCCATGACCGGTGAGATCACATTGAGGGGTAAGGTTACCCCGTAGGTGGGATTAAGGAAAAAATACTGGCAGCTAAACGAGCTAAAATCAAAGATATCATTATTTCAAAAGAGAACAGGAAAGACATTGAGGAAATAAAAGGTGATTTTATCAAAGGCTTGAAATTTATTTATGTAGATAATATGATGGAGGTGCTGGATTATGCACTACTTAAAGAAAAGTTAAAAGATCCAATTATTATTCAATAAGTATACAACCAAAGCGAGCAATTTGTGTCTATTATGCATTTGAAGAACTTACTCTATTAATCCGTTAACAGCTTGATTTTTATTTAATTATTTGTTATTTTTGGGAAAATGCCTAAAAATGGAAACCCAAGTATAACTATTTAATCAGATTAAACAAAACCAATCATCTCAATATTCCCTTGTTGATGAAATTGCTGAATTATTAGAATATAAGTAACGATAGTGCCTATCGGCGAATCAGAGGTGAAAAGAAACTTGTCTTTAAGCGAATTTCAAAAGATTAGCGAACATTATAATATATCTCTGGACACACTTTTTAGTTTAAAAAGCGATAATGTCGTGTTTAAAAATATTCCAATTGGACCAGATGGGTACAGTATAAAAGAATGGCTTAAAGTAATTTTATATGATATGCAAAGAATATATGCTGCCAAGGAAAAAGAAATAATTTATTCAGCAAAAGATCCACCCTTATTTCATTATTTTCATATACCTGAAATTGCCCAATTTAAAATTTTTTTCTGGCAAAAAACACTACTTCAATTTCCCGAGTATTCTGATAAAAAATTTTCTCTTCTCGATTTTGATGAAGAAATTCAACAATTTGGATATGCAAGCACTTTCAAAGTATGTAAAAATACCAACAATTGAATTGTGGAATGAAGATACTTTTATTATTGTTTTTAGTCAAATTGAATATTATTGGTTGTCCGGATATTTCGAAAATAAAGAAGATATTTTTACACTATGTGATAAGTTCAGTATTTGGATTCAAGCATATTAAAAAGCAAGCAGAACTTGGCTTTAAGTTTATTTATGGGATGGAAGCCATTGGAATTGAAGATTCATTTAAGCTTATTTGTTAATGAAGTTGTTTTAAACGATAATTCAATTTATGTTAAAATGGATGATGTTAAGAGTAACTTATATTACCAACAATGTATTAAGCCTTACTCATTACAAACTAATCCTGAATTCTGCTCGTCAAAAAGAGAATTTTCTTAAAGGATTGTGTAAAAAATCAAGTCTAATTAGCCAGGCGAATGCAAAAGAAAGAAACATTTTCTTTAATCAGATTATTAAAAAGGGTTGAGGATTTTAAAAATTCAATTAGCTAATATTCTCCGTTAATAGTAGCACTAAACATAATATTGTTTAAATAACAAAATCATCTTACCAAGTTTACTAAATTTGTTTCAAAACAATTCTCTTGGCTGAAAAGCATTATTCTATATTTAAATCATAAATATAAATCGATTCGAGTTCAAAATCATTTAACAATGTTTCAAATAGTAAATAATCAACACAGATATAAAAGTTCTTCAGGGATAAATCTTTGTATAGGATACTGTTTCCCAAATTAATATTTGTTCCATTAAATCCCTATTTCTGGAACTCCATTTATTGACGGATTTAATTGGATTGCAGGTATTTCATGCTTCGCTTAAAATCAAGTGCAATAAAAACTATTGAAAAGAATATGTTACATTTATTTAGAATAGATTATAAATAGAATTGAGCTTAGTAAACAAATTCATTTTTACTGTATCTCTCATAAATTATATTTATCATCAAGATTACTAAATTTGTTTTAAAATTATAGTCTCTTGATTTCAAAATCATCTTTTAAAAGCTAATCCCTTCTGATTTTGGCAATTGTGTTGCTACTGTCATAATCTTCATGTTTCAGATTGATAGCGAATATCCATGAAAAAAAAATATTCCGCTACAATGAAGCCGCGGGTATAATGACGCTAGATCCAGCATTTGCAAGAGACCAGGCGCATATATGGGTATGCAATCAACTTTATAATGGTTTGGTGCAATTAGATGATTCATTGAATATAAAACCATGTATTGCTAAAAGTTGGGAGATCTCAAATGACGGATTGGAATATACTTTCCACCTTAGGAATGATGTTTATTTTCATCAGGATGAGGTGTTTAATGGACAAGAGCGAAAAGTAATTGCTAAGGATTTTGTGTTCAGTTTAAAACGATTGGCAGCACCTGAAACTGCTTCACCCGGTTCATGGGTAATGGCTAAAGTAGCCAGGCAAAATAATTCGCCTGCTATAAAGGCAGAGAATGATTCAACGCTGATTATAATACTTGAAAAACCATTTCCACCTTTTTTAAGCATTTTGTCGATGCAATATTGCTCCGTATTAGCTCATGAGGTTGTTGGTTTTTATAAAGATGAATTCAGAAAACATCCGGTGGGTACAGGACCATTCTATTTGCAAAATTGGGAAGAGAATATTAAAATGGTATTGCGGAAGAATGATCAATATTTTGAGGAAATAGATGGCGAAAATCTGCCATTACTGGATGCAGTATCAATTACTTTCATAGAAGATAAGATGACGGCTTTCCTCGAATTTACAAAAGGAAATCTGGATTTCCTTTCCGGGATATACCCGTCCTATAAAGATGAAATATTGGACAGGGAAGGTGAATTAAGAACAAAATACAAGCATCAATTCCAAATGATCAGTGTGCCATATTTGAATACAGAATACCTGGGAATTCTTGTGGATTCAGACCTTGAGATTGTGCAAGAAAGTCTGTTAGCCGTGAAAAAATTACGACAAGCAATTAATTATCGGATTCGACCGGGAAAAGATGATCCGCTATCTGAGAAACGGGATAGGTATTCCTGGAACAAAAGGGATTATTCCGAAAGGAATGCCAGCTTTCTCTGAAAAAGCTAATTATGGGTATGATTATAATCCTGATAAAAGTAGGAAATTGATTGCAGAATTCATTGAAAGTGGAGGAAGTTCTCATGAGATTAAATTAATAACGACATCTGACTATATTGATCTGTGTAAATTCGTTCAGTCGCAACTTAAGGAAGTTGGTATGCAACTTGCGATAGAAGTGGTGCCACCGGCCGTTGCCATAGAGTTGCGAGCGCAGTCTCGTGTTAATTTTTTCAGGGCTTCTTGGATTGCAGATTACCCGGATGAAGAGAACTATCTTTCTCTATTTTATTCAGAAAACTTTGCTCCTAACGGACCGAATTATACCCATTTCGCAAATGATGAATTCGATCAGTTGTTCCAGTCAGCTTATCTTGAAAATGATAGAAAAAAAAGAAATAATCTCTATCGTGAAATGGATAGTATTGTTATGGAAGAGGCACCAGTGGTTATTTTATATTACGATGAAGTTGTAAGATTTGTTCAGAAAAATATCAAAGGTATGACGGTCAACCCTGTTAATATGCTGAACCTGAAGATGGTTGATAAAACAGAATAGGAATCTTGTTATAATTAAAAATTCCTGTTAACACGATATCAAATTACATTTATTTCTTTATTTAGAATGTTGGTTTTCAATAGTATTTTTGTACTTTTGCAGCCAATTTTTGCACAGGAATCTCAGAAATGATAAACATAACATTACCGGATAATTCAATTAAGCAATATGAGGCGGGTGTCACTCCAATGGAGGTAGCCCGGGATATAAGTGAAGGGCTGGCAAGAAATGTGCTGGCAGCCAAGGTGAATGGAGAAGTGAAGGATGCTACCCTTCCGATCAAGGAAAACGTAAGATTAAGCTTGCTTACATGGAATGATATCGATGGGAAAGCTGCTATGTGGCATTCATCGGCACACCTGATGGCGGAGGCAATTGAAATACTCTATCCGGGTGTAAAATTCGGAATCGGGCCTGATATTGAAAATGGTTTCTATTACGATATTGATTTTGGTGATTATACCATTTCTGAAAACGATTTTCCAAAGATCGAGCAAAAGATGTTGGAACTGGCGCGGGAGAAACAGACATTTAACAGGAAAGAAGTTTCAAAACCTGATGCATTGAAGTACTTCAGTGAGAAAGGGGATGAATATAAAATTGAGTTGATTAATGACCTGGAAGACGGTGAGATCACTTTTTATAATAGTGGTTACTTCACAGATCTTTGTCGTGGGCCCCATATTCCTGATACTACGCCCATAAAAGCCGTTAAACTGATGAAGGTTGCAGGTGCTTACTGGCGTGGTGATGAAAACAGAAAACAATTAACCCGTATCTATGGCATAACCTTTCCAAAAAAGAAAGAATTGGACGAGTACCTGATTCTGTTGGAAGAAGCGAAGAAAAGGGACCACAGGGTGTTGGGCAAAGAATTGGAATTATTTACTTTTTCTCAGCAGGTAGGGCAGGGATTGCCTTTATGGTTGCCCAAAGGTGCCGAATTACGGGAGCGACTGGAGCAATACCTTAAAAAAGTTCAGAAAGAAAAAGGCTATGATCCCGTAATCACACCTCATATTGGCAATGTGAAGTTATACAAAACTTCTGGCCATTATCAAAAGTATGGTGAGGAATCATTCAGGCCGATAAAAACACCAATTGAAGGTGAAGAGTTCTTTTTGAAACCAATGAATTGTCCGCATCACTGTGAGATTTATAATGCTTTTCCGCATTCTTATAAAGATCTGCCATTACGGATGGCCGAATTTGGAACAGTATATAGGTATGAGCAAAGCGGTGAACTGCATGGGCTTACGAGGGTGCGAGGTTTTACACAGGACGATGCGCACATCTTTTGTACACCCGACCAGATAAAAGAAGAATTTAACGGCGTGATTGACATCATCCAGCAAATATTCAATGCACTTGACTTTAAAGATGTTTTAATACAGATTTCACTACGTGATCCTGATAACAAAGAAAAGTACATTGGTAGCGACGAAAACTGGGAAAAAGCTGAAAAGGCTATTATTGAAGTTGCAGAAGAGAGAGGGCTCGATGCCAATGTAGAATATGGTGAAGCTGCCTTTTATGGTCCAAAAATGGATTTTATGGTGAAGGATGCCATTGGCAGGAAATGGCAACTCGGTACCATTCAGGTAGATTATAACCTGCCCGAGCGTTTCGATTTGACATACATCGGTTCTGATAATGATAAGCACAGACCCGTGATGATACATCGTGCTCCATTCGGATCAATGGAACGTTTCGTAGCCGTTTTGATCGAGCATTGTGCTGGAAATTTCCCATTATGGTTAACACCTGACCAGGTTATCGTACTGCCAATCAGTGAAAAATATGAATCATACGCCGAAAATGTTTTAAATTTGCTCAAAAAGTACGAAATTCGCAGCCTAATTGACAGAAGAAGTGAAAAGACAGGAAGGAAGATCAGGGATGCTGAGATGAAGAAGATACCGTATATGTTGATTGTGGGTGAGAAAGAGGAAAATGAAGGAACCGTATCTGTGCGCAAACATGGCGAAGGAGATATGGGAACTTATGATATAGAGGGCTTTGCAAAACTCATCAATGATGAAGTTGCAGAACTGCTCAAAGATAAATAAAGTATTAACTAATATAGGAGATTTTACAATAGCACAGTTTAGAGGCAATAGAGGCAGGGGAAGAAGACCTTTTGTAAAGAAAGAAGACCCCAATAAAATCAACGAATTTATAACAGCACCCGTGGTAAGGGTGGTTGGTGAAGATATCGAAACCGGCATCTATCAACTTCGTGATGCTTTAGCGATGGCAGATGCACAGGAACTTGATTTGGTTGAAATTTCACCAAAAGCAAACCCGCCAGTTTGTAAAATCATGGACTATAAAAAGTTTCTTTTTGAACAGAAAAAGAAACAAAAAGAAATGAAAGCAAAAACGGCGAAAATTGTTGTAAAAGAAATAAGACTTGGGCCAAATATTGACGATCATGACTTTAATTTTAAACTG
This sequence comes from Marinilabiliales bacterium, assembly GCA_963776205.1. Classification (GTDB taxonomy): domain Bacteria; phylum Bacteroidota; class Bacteroidia; order Bacteroidales; family F082; genus UBA4459. The sequence continues at coordinate 835,099 of CAVZLR010000004.1, read as the reverse complement.
AAACATGCCATGAACTTTCTCCAGGACGGAGCAAAAGTAAAGGTTGATGTTTTTTTTAAAGGAAGGTCGATCGTTTATAAGGAAAAAGGTGAATATGTATTGTTGAAATTTGCCCAGGATTTGGAAGAATACGGAAAGGTAGAACAATTACCTCGTTTGGAAGGTAAAAGGATGATTATGATCATCACACCAAAAAAGTAATTTTTTATAAACTAAATAAATTTGAAGTAATGCCAAAAATGAAAACGAAATCCAGTGCGAAGAAAAGATTCGTGTTGACGGGCTCTGGAAAAATTAAGAGGAAGCATGCTTACAAAAGTCACATTTTGACTAAAAAGTCGACAAAGCGTAAACGTAACCTTGGTTACTTTTCGATTATTGACAAAGCAGATGAAAAGAACATCAGAAGATTGCTTCGTAGCTAATTAAATGAATTATTAACTTTTGTTATAGCCAGTTAAGTTTTCTAGAAAATAGAAACGCTATAGTGAAGAAAAATGTAAAAAAAAATGCCAAGATCAGTAAATTCAGTGGCCTCAAAGGCACGTAAGAAAAAGATCATGAAGGAGACCAAAGGACAATTTGGTCGTCGTAAGAATGTCTGGACGGTTGCAAAAAACGCTTATGAAAAAGGCATGCAGTATGCCTACCGCGACAGACGAGTTAATAAACGTAATTTCAGGTCACTGTGGATCCAGAGGATCAATGCAGCAGCCAGGGAACATGGAATGTCGTACTCAGTTTTTATGGGTCAGTTACATGCCAAAAATATTGAAATTAGCCGGAAAGTATTAGCGGATCTCGCTATGAACCATCCTGAAGCTTTCAAAGCCATCGTGGATGCCGTCAAAAAATAAGTTTTCATAATAAATAAATGGAAGCCTCTGATTATGTAAGTCCGGGGCTTTTTTTATGCTATTTATAACTTTTTTCTCCTGCAATTATGGAAATATTCAGATCATTTTCAAAAGGCACCAATGGGCACGACCAGCGAGACGCATAAGCACAGTAAGGATTGTATGCCATGTTAAAATCCAAATGTAAAGTGTCTGAGTCAGGAATTGGTATATCCATGTACCTGCCACCTCCATATGTGTATAAGCCATTGGTATTATCCATGAATGGAACAAATAAAGAATTGTCATAGGAAGGACTGTTTTTGAAATCCATATTCTGATAGGCTGTTAGCTTGCACAAAGTATCTTTAAGCATAAAGTGTAAAAAGCCATAAACCCTGTAATTTGGCTTCCTGTCTGTAGAAGTAGGCATCTGGAAAACAGCAGAACTTGTGTCCGTAACAAATTCTGCTAAAACGCGATATTTCACATCCGGATCGAAGTATTGTAATCCTTTTTCTGCAAAAAGGGCTCTTTCCTCGGTATTAAATCTTGAGACTGTAGTATCGATCAGTTCCGCATCTTTTATAATTCGATCCTGTAATATTTTCTGGGTATACGCTTCTGTTTGAGCATCATCATTTGATTTTATGGTTTCATCCATATTTGTAAGAAAAAGCATAAATAAAATGACAATAACCAGGATGATGGCAAGATACACCACATAAAGGTAGGAGGGGGCTTTCTTTTTCATTTGAATTTTTTTAAGGATAGCAGATTTTAATTCTTCACCGAAATTACTTAACAATTAAGTAATACAGTAATAACTTTGGTTTAATTTTTAAAGAGGATTGTTAATTAAATCAATCTATACTTGATAAATATCAAGAAAAGTTATATATTTGTTGCAAATGCAACCATTATGATCCATAAGAGTTTTGTTAAATTATTAAAAAAGGTAGCTCCATTTACCGAGAAAGAATTAGCTACAGCTGATAAATACTTTGAAATTGTCAAGGTGAGAAAGAATGTACATTATCTTAGGGAAGGGCAGACAAATGGTAAAATAGGTTTTGTAATTGATGGAATTTTCAGGTGCTACTATAATATTAAGAACAAAGAGATTACAACAGAATTTCTGCTTCCTGGATCCATCGTGGCAGGGATGTTAAGCTTTATAACAGAAGAACCGCAGAGAGAAAATATTGTTGCACTGGAAAACTCTGAATTAGTTACCATTTCAAGAGAAAATTTATTCAAATTGTATGAAAAAAACTGGAAATGGCAGCAGGCAGGAAGGGTATTGACCGAAATGAATTATGTTCGAATAGAAAAGAGAAGTGTTTGTTTGCAGACATTGAATGCCAGGGAACGGTTTGAAAAATTGCTTGAAGAAATGCCAGACCTTATTGATCGTGTTCCCCTGCAGTATATTGCTTCTTATTTAGGTATGTCAGCTGAAACATTCAGCCGCATCAGAAGCAAATAATTAATTGTATTTAATCATGTAATTTGAAAATAGCCTTCACCTACGGCCAATTTCTTATATAAATTTCATACAAATAAATATCGGTTTTAAATCAACTATTTTGACTGATGTTCAGGTCGTAATAAATCGTTAATTGTTTTTACCGGATTAAATGTAATTAATGGTGTTTCAACGAAAATTGTAATCCAGTCTGCCATGGCCCCATTCCATAATCCGGGAAGTTCCTGGGCTTTCAAATCCTTTCCGTTTTGCGACTTATGCGAGATGAAACCTGTATTTGGATCAACGAATTCCTTCAGGTCAAACTTCTCACCTTTATAGTTCATAATTCCACAGACAAGATCAACGGGGTTAAAATGAGTGGCTTGGCTAACAATTTTTTCCTGTTCCGGATCGCTAAAGTCCATTTGTGACGATTCAACAATTTGCAATGATATTTCATCATTTTCATTCAGAACCCAATACGGGCCTCCTCCAGGTTCACCTTCATTTTTAACCATACCGCAAACGCGAACAGGTCTGTTTAACTTGTTGAATAAAAAATCAATACGATCCATTTTATCATAGCCTTTATATGCACCGGGTATGAAAATGTTCAGTTCTTTTTCAGCAAAGTCTTTAATTTCTGAAAGTTCATTATCTGTCGGGTTACCATCCTCAAGTATTTCCAGCATTTCAAATGTTTTCTCTTGCAATTGGAATAGCAATCCACCAATGGCCTTTTTGTAAGTATATGTGGTTTCTCTTAAATGATCAGGTACTACATTATCAATATTCTTAATATAAATAATTTCGGCGTCCAAATCATTCAGATTCTCTATCAAAGCACCGTGTCCACCAGGCCGGAATAACAAGCTCCCGTTTTCAAGTCTGAATGGTTTATTATCCATGTCAACGGCAATTATATCTGTTGAAGGTTTTTGTTGAGAATAAGAAACATTTATAGTTACGCCGAATAGTTTTTCAAATTTATTTTTACTGCCTTCAATAGCTACTTTAAATTTTTCCAGATGCTCTGGAGATACTGTTAAATGCAAATAACTTTCATTATGCATATCTTTTGAGTACACAGCACTCTCCACAAGGTGCTCTTCCACCGCAAGGCGATTTTCGTTTTTATAAGCATGAAAGGCCAGCAATCCTTTTGGGAAATTCGCATAATTAAGTCCTTTTTCAGAAAGTAAATAATCAAGGATAATTTGATGATCTCCACCAGCAAGCATTTCTTCAACAGAAAGATTATTGCTCTCAATAATTTTCTCGAGATCATTATAAAAAGCAAAAGATCCTAATTGTTTAAAAAACTGATGCATTGCATCTAAGTTTTTATCATGACTAATTTCATCCATATTGGTTTTTTTGCCAGCGAAATCGTTCCCTGAATTCAAACAGGTGTTTAAACATTCGGCTAGCTGCACCTGAAGCTGGAACAAATTTTATAATATTATAATTTTGACTGTGTTTATCAAAATAAGAATCCAGCTCATTGATCTCGCTTTCTGAATAATGTGTTAAGTCCTTTTCCAGGTGTGGCAGGCGCCACTAGTTTTATAAAAGGAAAACCTTGTTTAAAGTATACTATCTGCTTATTAATATCTTCGATTGTAAGGCCTTTACTTTGAATTTGAAAATTGTCTTTTTCAGTAAACATAATTTAGGTTTTTATCAGTTGCAAAATTATATTTTTAATTTAAGTATTTCTTTTGAGATTCAATTTTAAAAATTGGGATTCATTTGTTAGTTAAAAAGAATAAATATTACTTTTGCACTCGCAATAGCCCAGATGGCGGAAATGGTAGACGCGCATGGTTGAGGGCCATGTTCCCGCTAGGGAGTGCAAGTTCGATTCTTGTTCTGGGCACTTTTTATTGAATATATTGCCCAAGTGGCGGAATTGGTAGACGCGCTACATTCAGGGTGTAGTGACCGAACGGTCGTGAAGGTTCGAGTCCTTTCTTGGGCACCTAAAGTCATCAAATTGTGATGGCTTTTTTTGTTTTAACAATAATAAAATCCTTTTCAAATAAGAAGGTGTTAAATTTGTCGCTTAAAGTGATCATATTGTATCTCAGAAACAAAATATATTTCACCGTTTTACTTGTTGTCAGTTTATATTCAGGGTTTTCTCAGGATTCATATAAATCAATTCAAGGTATTGAATATACCATCAAAGCTGACAATTATTTGCCATCATCCAATGAAAGGCAAATATTATCTTCCATTTCAATTAATAATATTAAAAATATTCACCTTGTAAGACTAAATTTTAAAGCAGATATTCTTTTAAATGTTCAAAGGGATGAATGACGGTCATTTATTCGCTTATATGAAAGCAGTAAATTCAGTTGTTTCTGGCGATATATATTTTCAGGGCTTTTCTTGTAGATACACTACTGGCACCTTTGATTTTTGATGGAAAACTAATAATAAATTCTAAAGGTGGTTATTTACAGGAAATACCCATAGAGATGCTGCTTACAGGTGGGGTATTGGATCTTGACATACTTGAAAAGTATAATTTCAATCTGGATGAACTCGCATTCGAGGTAAAAATAGATAAGCTGCTTTTTAGTGATCAGCAGTTATCAGCTTTTATGAACACGGCAAATACCATCAACAGTTACTATTCATATAGCGAGGTGTCTGATTTGTTATTAGAAAGATATGGACGGAAATCAATTAAACAGGGGGAGTTCAAGTGCTGAAACTTTTATTGCCTGGCACCATATTCATCGGGCGAATAGCTTTGCCGATTCTTACAATTTCAAAGAAGAACTAAAACTGGAAAGTAATGATCCGTTAGGATTTCTTACGAGAGCAGATCAATTGTCAAGGCTGGAAGAAAGAGCTTCTACACTTTTTACAAAAGAACTGGAAAAAGGTAAAAGGGGAAAGCTGATTGATAGAAATGAGTATTGCCGGAGATATGTAAATATTTCAAATGAATATATTCAATTATCGAAGAAATACCAACCCAATACTGTTTCTGCATTTAATGAATTGGTTCGTATTTACCCTGTGGATGAAGACCTTATCCGAATGGTAGGAGTTTCATGCGTTTTATGATGTATTTAAAATTACAAATGTACCTGCTACCACCCAACTTATCTATAATAATTTTGTTTCATCTGCTGATTCTGCTTTAAAAAGGCATGAATATTTAAATACACTGAACTTGATGAGGAACGCTGTTGAAATGGAAAGTTTTTTCAGTGAAATTGAAAGGTCAGATAAATTTTCCGAAGTATATGCCGGAGCTTTGAGTGGGTTGATGAAATCCTTTTTAAAAGTTTCGGTGATGGCATACAAGTCAAAAAATTTCAGAATCGCAAAACGTTATTATCAACAGGCACAACAAATTTATGATGAAAATGCGGACCTTGTCGGCAATGATTTTAAAGTTAAGCAATCATTTAAGGAGTTTGTTGAAAATCAGTTTGGTTTGGCTCAAATGTTAATTGAGGATAACTATTATGAAGATGCAATCGAACTACTCGACCTGGCTACAAATATCAGTGATCAAAACCAACTCGAAATCAATCAAATTGAATTTGACGCTGCCTATAAAAAAGGCTATTCTGGTATTTATGGTACATTGGTTGATAGTATCGAGTATTATATTCAGCAGGAAAATCGTAAAAGTAGCCTGAAAGCGTTGCTTCATTCAGCAGAGTTTGAAAAGTCCCATGCACATTACCTTAACAGAGATGAAAGAGTTTCTGGGTATGCAGTTATACTTTTTGAATATTATATGAATGGGAGCCTGCAAAAGTTACACAATGACAAACCTGAAGAGGCCATAGACTTCTTGTTTGAAGCTCGAAATATCAATAACCTTTTTCATTTGAACAAGGCAGAGCAAATTGATTCTGCAGTAAGAGTGGCCATTGCTCCAATAATACTCCAAATTATTAAAAAAGCTGAGTTTGAAGTTTGGGCAAATAGATTGGATGAGGCATACGTTTTAAAAGAACAAGCTGAAAATTCAGCCAATAAATACGGTTTAATTGAACAAAAAGAAATTGAATATGCAATGCTGAACCTGGAGGAGAAGATTAATAACAGGGTTTGTATAGATATTCAGTATAAAGTCAGCAATGCTTGTAAAATTTTAGTGAACAGAATCAAAGCAGGGAAATTTAAAGAAGCTGAATTGGTTTTAAGAACAACTAAATCATTAATAAGCAAGAACCCTGGATGTAATATTGTTAATTCTGATCTGGATAGTCTGATAAAGGTTTATCAGCCTTTATTTTACTATATTGAGAATGCTGATTCTTTAGTTCAACAAACAGGCGCTGCTGATTTTTTCAATATTAAAATAATGTATGATGATTTAAAAACTTCTTACTTTGAAAATGAATTAATGGAATATATCGACGAAATTCCTGATTTACAAAAATTAATGAAAGAAAAGGGAAGTATTCCTGAATATCATGAAGCCGTTGAATACTATATTAATCAGAAAGATTTTTTAAATGCCTATTACTACCTTGATCTTCTCAAATTGAATAAAGTTGATGCACGGAATACGAAACATATGCAGCAAACAATTGGGTATGAAATTTGTAAAGGTGAGGAAGATAGAAGTTCTTTAATATTTGATTTAACGAAAGGCGACTCCTGGTATAAGGTGTTGAATAAAGCGTGTCTAAAGAACTAAAAACAGTATCCGATTAATCTTTGTAATTTTAAAAAAAAATAGAAAATGGCGAAAAAATTATTATTGATAAGCAATTCAACAATGGCGGGTGAGGCCTATTTAGGGTGGCCAAGAACTTATATTTCTGACTTTTTAAATAGTGATGGTATTAAAAAGGTAACTTTTGTCCCTTACGCTGGCGTTGGATTATCAGAAAAAAGTCTTGAAGCATCCTACGATGAATATCTCAAGCGAGTAAGTGGAGTTTTTGGTGAGTTGGGATTCGAGGTGGAGTCGGTGCATAAAGCAAATAACCCGGTATTAATGATCAATGAAGCAGAAGCCATTGCTGTGGGAGGCGGAAATACATTCCATCTGGTAGCTATGATGCATAAAACCGGAATTATGGATGCTATCAGGGGCAAAGCAGAAAGGGGAACACCCTACATGGGATGGAGTGCTGGTGCAAACGTGGCTTGCCCAACGCTTAAAACTACAAATGATATGCCCATAATAGAACCGGCAAGTTTCAATACGCTGAATTTGGTGCCTTTTCAAATTAATCCGCATTACCTTGATGCAAATCCAGAAGGTCACGGAGGCGAAACCAGGCAACAGCGAATAGAAGAATTTCTGGTGGTTAACAGGGAAATGAAGGTACTTGGATTACGTGAGGCCAGTATGTTATATATTGAAGGAAAACTCATGAAGCTTTTAGGTAGCCGCAATATGCGCCTGTTTGAATTTAATAAAGAACCTGTCGAATATAATCCGGGTACTGATCTTAGTTTTCTAATCTAATACTTTCTAAAATTAACTATTATGAAAAAAAATATCCTTAGTTGTAGTATTGCATTTCTAATGCTAATGTTCATTGGTAGTGTTTCTGCTCAAGAACAACAAGAATCAAAAGATAAGAAAAGTCTTACAAAGGAAGAAAAGAAGCAACAAAAGGAAGCTGACCAATTAGCTGATTTCAAGAAAGCCAAATCATTGGCAGAGGCACGAAGCTTTGTATTTCAAGGAAGTGAAATGTTTACAGCTGAAGGAAGTGCTCCCTTAAGTGCCCGAACAAACTTTTTTTACATTGAAGGTGATGAAGCTACTCTGCAATTCACGCTTGAAGGGTGGCAATATATTCCGAACCCAAACGGACTTGGTGGGATTACATCAAAGGGTAAGATTACTAAATACAGTTATACAGCTGATAATCCTAAAAAACCAGTTTCTATTCAAGTAACCGTTCAGCCTCTGGCAGGGCAAGGTAGTGGAATTCACCAGATTGTGGTTACAATTTATGGGGATGGGTATGCTGAGTTGCTTCTGCAGAGTAGTGGTGTAAGGGTGAAAGGTAGTATCGTAACACCAGAAGATTCGAAAATTTACGAAGGAACGCAGAGATAAATTATTCGTTTAGCCAACTTTGCAAAGTTTCCATAACAAAATTCTGTTGTTCTACCGGAAGGTTACTAATTCTAGTTCTGTGATTTCCTCCAGGCTTAATTACCCTAACGGAGTTTGTATGGTAGGTTAATTCAACTGCAGCAGCTGACCACGGGTCATTTTCTCCATAGATAAAGATAAAATTATCAGCCTGATGCCTGATAAAGCAGTCAATTTCCTGCATTAATCCGGGCTCAAAATCAACGGTAGTTCCTTCTGGTAATGTAAATTCAAATGTTGGATTTCGATTATAAGTTGTCCAATCCTGAAAAGGACTAATATCATATCCATAGAATCCTAACTCTCTCATAGCCTGGTAAAAGAATGGTTGCAGATCTTCAATGCCTTCATTTGATATCCATTTTAAACCAGCTACATGATCAAGGTGTTTCACTATGGAATCAGGATTTGAAAAGTCCTGGGGTATTTGATCGCAACTAAAATAACCCCATTGCCAGAAAGCAAAAGAATACTCAAAAACGGTAAGTTCAAAAGCTTTTTCAATTCCCATGCGGTAATTTAAATTCTGCTCCCTGGCTCTGTTCTCAAACGCTGGTAAATAATTGCTTTTATGCATGAGCATTTCCTTTTGGAATTGAAAAATTTGTTTACGGCATGTTTCATCACCAACTGAGTTCAAAAACATATAAACTTTTTCTTCTTCCGTTGAAAAATTTAATGGTGCTACGTAAGGCACACTTATGTCGACATCTTCAGGATAAAAATACCGGTGATACATTGCAGTTTGGCCTCCTTTGCTTATTCCGGTACTGATCCATTTCCCAGGATATAATGCTTTTAAAACGTCCACTATTCTGTGGTGATCAGCAGCGGCATTCGATACAGATAAGTGATCCCAATTAAGGTGCTCAGGTACAGATTGTCCAAAATACCTGTGTTCTGCACAAACCTGGTTTGCATGCAGTAAACCTGCGAGTTCTGAAATATAAACCGGACTTTCCGCATGCCAGGCAGTATAGCCTTCAGTTATAAATACAACAGGGACATTAAAATTGATATGAGAAAGAAATACCCGTTGGGTAAATTTTTGCCCTTCCGGATTGTTGGGGTCTACCAGTTGCTCAAAATTTAAAAGATATTTTGCGTTGAAAAAGCTATCAGCTTTCATTTCTTCATAAGTAAAAGAATACAATATCGATAAAGAATCCAGTTTTAAAGCAAGGTTTTGAGAAACACAAATCGAATGAATTACAATTTGAGTTAAGACGACAAATATTAATTTTTTCATACAGAGTTTTTATCTAAAAATGAAGCCCTTTTTAAGTGGGTCATTGGGATCAAACCAGAATTCATTTCTGCCGGTAAAAAATGATTTACCTGTTACTTCAGGAATCACTGCATTATAAGGACCGTAATTTTCAGTATTGAGAATGCGCACACTCATTGTCGTACTCATTATACTTTCAATTGTTATTTGATCTCCAAGGTTAAGATCCCCTTTGGCATAATGAATAGCTGCTCTGGCGCTAACTCCCGATCCTGTTGCTGAACGGTCAACTTCGCCATCAGCAAAAATGCATACATTTCTACTATGATTTTTTTTACTTTCAGCTCTGCCAATAAATATTGTTCCATATAAAAAGCTGAGGTCTTCTTCAAATGGATGCCTGATCTCAAAATTATCAATCACAGCTTTTTTAATCCTCTTGCCATAGTCTATCAATTTGTTATATTCTGAAGGGATTAATTGGAGACCTAGATCGTCAGCATCGCAAAAGGCATAAAAAGCACCACCATATGCCACATCGAATTTAATATTTCCGATTCCGGGAACTCTGACATGCTCGTTTTGGACTAAAACAAAGGAAGGTACATTTATAAACGAGCTGCTGGTTACAATTCCGTTGCAGATTTCAGCTTTTGCAATAAGTTGACCAGGCGGTGCATCAATCTTAATCAGTTTCTTGTCATTATAGTCTATAAACTTGGATTCGACGACCAATTTTGTAAGGGCTAAAGTTGCATGCCCGCACATGGTACTGTAACCTTCATTATGCATGAAAAAAACACCAAAATCACCATCAGGAGTTGTTGGTTCTGTTATAACAGCACCATACATGTCAGCATGCCCTCGGGGTTCAAACAAGGTGCCTGTCCTGATATAATCAAGATGATCCCTGAAATACCTTCTTTTTTCCAGTATTGTTTTTCCTTCAATTTTAGGAACACCCTCTATGAGCACTCTTAAGGGCTCTCCGCCAGTATGCATTTCAATAGTCTTTATTTGTAGCCAATTATCAGGCGGAGCGTACGTAATGTGTCGGTTCATTATTTACAAATTAAAAATCAACTTCTGTTCCAATACCTTTCATTACTGCATTTTTATAAATTGTTGCAGAAATACATAAATCAAATAATGCCATTCCAACGGATTTGAAAAATGTTGTCGTATTTACATCAATTGCAATTTCTTTATTGATCAATTTTCCTAATTGATATATATTTCTTTCGTCTATTAACCCCTTATTTAAAGGCTCCTTTATATCACCCGACTCCGACTTGGCATGATCAGTGTCTACAATAATATTATTTAAGCAAGTGAATAATTTATCAGGATATTCCCTCATATCAGGTTTATATGAACCAATACCAATAAAGTGTTTCCCTTCAATAAAATCAAATTCATTAGGAATAACAGGCTTATCAGATGTTGTAGCTGTTATTACTGCTTCTGAATTTGCAATACAGTCTGTCACATTCTTCGTAATTGTAAACTGAATATGGGGTAAAATTTTTTGTAAATCTGATTGAAATTGTTGAATGTTTTTATGAAAAGGGTCATAAATAAAAACTTGTTCAATATTTCTTACCGTGCAGGCAAACAATATTTGGTGAAACCCCTGTTGTCCCGCACCTATTAACCCTAATCTCTTTAAACCTAGTGGTGTAGTATATGTTATTCCGAGCCCACCAATAGCGCCAGTCCTTATTGCTGTCAGCATGCGGCCATCAATAAGGGCGAGTGGTTCGCCGGTATCAGCGTTATTCAGGATGACTGCTCCATAAATAACAGAATGATTCTTCTTAGGGTTACCAGGAAATACAGATACAAGCTTGGTACTGAAATAATCTTCTGCAAAAGCTGGCATCAGGAGCAAGGTATTCCCCTTATACCCGATGTGCATCCTGTCCGGCATCAGATAATTATCAGATTCCTGCAATATAAAAGCATCTTCAACAGATTTTAAAGCATCTAAAACTGAGATTGAATTCTTAAGATCGTTAGAATTTATAATAAGCATAGAAAGGCGAATAGGTGAATTGATTGTTAAAAGTATAAATTCTTCCTTCTGGAGGCGTAATTTAAGTAAGATTTTAACGCCCTTAGCCATCAATTTTACATGGAATTTTAAATTAAATTTATATTTTTTTAAATTTTAATTGACAATTATCAAATTGAATCTTATATTTGCATGGTTATTCGGGAACCTATCTTGTTTCTCGTTCAGGGAAAAATTAAGAGTATCTTCAGATTTCACAAGCTATGTTGCTTACAAGTAATTGTAAACTAGGACGTTATTATTTCTTTTTGATAAGAATAAAATATACAATTTGATCCTGCTTTAGGTATTAAATTGAAATGACACAAAGCAAGCAACCGGCAGGTGGATGAAGAAATTCATCTGCCTGCTTTTGCAAATTTTGTGTTTCATTTAAAAATTTATTAAAAAAAGTTTGGACTAATTAAAAATTGTATATATTTGTGATGCTTGTTTTGTTTGTTTTTCATAATTGGGCCCACCCAAAGGTTTTATATCTCGGGTGGGTTTTTTTATTGTAAGACCTACCAATCGGAGTCTCCAATCAATTTTATAATCTGCTGTAACCTTTTTAGATCTATTCAGTATATTAAGACGCTTGTTTTGTTTGTTTTTCATAATTGGAGCCCATCCAAATACTTATGAGTATTGGATGGGTTTTTTTATTGACATTCATTTTCAATTTGACACATTGATTTCCTATTTTTGTCAGACATAGGTAGCGCAATTCATTTACATAACAATAATCTGAATTACAATTAATTGAAAAAGTCAATACCACCATATTCAAAGATTAGAATTGATAGGAGTCAGGCAAAAAGTATCCTTGATAAGTATTACAAGATGCAGGGAAAAATTACTGAGCTGCCTGGTGAATTAGACTTTAATTTCAGGGTGAATAATGAAAGTGGTACATATATCCTAAAAGTTAGCAGACCTGATATAAAAAAAGATTTCATTGATTATCAGTATAAAATTCTAAAGCACATAAATAAATCATCCACTGGTCTTTTAGCCCCCCAAATTATTAAGAATAGTGATGGAAGCTGTATCAGCAGATGGATGGATAATTCGGGACAAACAAGGTGGGTAAGGTTATATACATGGATCGATGGAAAGATGTGGTCATCAATAAAGCCTCATAATGACAGTTTGCTGTTTTCTCTTGGAATCGAATCTGCTCAAGTAACCAAAGTATTGCAGGATTTTGATCATCCATTAGCACACAGAGAGTTTGAATGGGATATAAATCAGGCATCGTGGACACATGAATTTATTGATCTTTTTACTGGCGAGCTAAAAAGTACAGTAACATATTTTCAGAATAGGTTTTTAGAAATTCTTCCGAGATTAAACAATCTCAATAAGGGAGTTATTCATAATGATATAAATGACAATAATATTATAGTTTCTCAAAACTTATCATATCCTGAGGTTAAAGCGATTATTGATTATGGAGACTCAATTTATACTTCGCAAATTAACAACCTTGCAATTACCATTGCTTATGCTATAATGGATAAAAGTGACCCTCTACAGGCTGCAATACAAATTGTTAGGGGATATCATTCGGTATTTCAGATTGATGAAGAAGAGCTTAACCTCCTTTACGATTTAATAGCCATGCGCCTCGTAATAAGTCTTACTAAATCTGCTATTAATAAATCTAAAGAACCTGAAAATGCATACCTACTGATAAGTGAGGAATCGGCGATTGACTTGCTAAAAAAGTGGCATGAGCTCAATAATACTCTGGTAACATACAGTTTTAGAAATGCTTGTGGGTTAAACCCAAGTCCTCTTGAAATGGATTTTAAAAAGTGGATTGGTAAAAATACCTGTAAGGTTCAAGATCTTTTTCCAACGCTAATCATTAAAAAAACGCTTTCCGTAGACTTGAGTGTTTCAAGCTCATGGCTAGGAAACAGGAAAGCTTATCTGGATAATGCCTTAACTTCAAATAAATTAAGAGCCTTGCAGTTAGCAAATCCAAAAGCAATTATTGCAGGAGGATATTTGGAAGCAAGACCATTTTATACATCAGATATATTTAAAAAGGAAGGTAATAACGGACCGGAGTATCGAACCATTCACCTGGGTATTGATTTTTGGGTTGAGAAAGAAACACCTGTGCACTCTTTATTTGATGGAAAAGTTTTCAGTATTCACAACAATGTTGGAGATAAGGACTATGGACCAACGTTAATCCTTGAGCATGCTTTTGATAATAACCTCAAATTTTACACTTTATACGGACACTTATCGCGCAGTACTATGAAACTATTCACTATGGGCGAATTTGTTCAAAAAGGTGAATTAATTGCGTATGTAGGGAATAATTCAGAAAATGGAAATTGGGCGCCGCATTTGCATTTTCAGCTAATGCTGGATATGCTGGGTAATACAAATGACTTTCCAGGAGTAGCTTTTCCATCAGAAATTGAGATATGGCGCAGCATTTGTCCCGATCCGAATTTGTTATTCAATACAAGGCCATCTCACAAGCAGCAAGCTAATGATGCAGCAGAAATAATTAAAATCAGAGAGAGGCATCTCGGCAAAAACCTGAGCCTCTCATATGAAAAACCATTAAAAATGGTAAGGGGAGAGGGTGTGTATTTGATTGATGAAACCGGACGAAAATATCTAGATACTGTTAATAATGTTGCTCATGTGGGTCATGAGCATTCGCGCGTTGTTGAGGCCGGACAAAAACAAATGGCCGTTTTAAATACAAACACGAGGTATTTGCATGATAATATCGTTGAATTTGCAAACCAACTCCTGAAGACATTTCCAAAAGAATTATCCGTTGTATATTTTGTAAATTCAGGTAGTGAAGCCAATGAATTGGCATTGAGGATGGCCAAAACCTATACGGGACAAAAGGATATGATAGCTGTTGAGATCGGCTATCACGGTAATACCAACGCTTGTATTGATGTGAGTTCGTATAAATTTGATAGCGAAGGAGGAAAGGGGTGTCCTGAGCATACACATATCGTTCCGCTGCCAGACACTTTCAGAGGAATTTATCAGGGTGCGACTGCAGCTGAAAAATATGCGTCACATATAAAACAGCAAGTTTTAAATATTCAAGAAGAAGGTAGGAATGTAGCAGGCTTTTATATGTGAAAGCATTATCAGTTGTGGTGGACAAATTGAACTCCCTAAGAATTATTTAAAGACAGCCTACAGTGTAATACGAGAAGCAGGAGGTGTCTGCATCGCTGATGAAGTGCAGGTGGGCTGTGGCCGCGTTGGAAGTTCATTCTGGGCGTTTGAATTACATGATGTCGTTCCTGATATTGTTACAATTGGAAAGCCAATTGGTAATGGGCATCCACTAGCAGCAGTAGTATGCACGAAAAAAGTTGCTGATGCCTTTGCAAATGGCATGGAGTATTTCAACACATTTGGCGGAAATCCGGTTTCATGTGCCATTGGTAATGAAGTCCTGAAAGTAATTGAAGAAGAAAAACTGCAGAACAATGCACTTATGGTAGGTTTGTATTTGAAAGATCATTTAAAGGTACTTCAAAAAGACTTTCCGATAATAGGTGATGTAAGAGGACAAGGCTTGTTTCTTGGTTTTGAATTAAATGATAAAGATAAAAAACCACTTGGTGCTAAAGCCAGTTATCTTGCCAATCGGATGAGTGATTTAGCCATACTGATGAGTACAGACGGCCCTGATCATAATGTTATAAAGATTAAACCTCCCATGGTTTTTTCAAAAGAAAATGCAGACGAACTGATACATAGACTATCTATGATTTTGAAAGAAGATTTTATGCAATTGAATGACAAATGATAAGAAGACCTAGATGAAATACCTTACTAGCATTTTAGCTATTGTGTTCATATTATTTCAAACTGCATGTAAATGGGAAGCAACACAATCAGAAATACAAGAATGCGAATCGATAAATCTTTTTAATTATGCCGATATCACACCGGGCATATTCTCAGATATGGGAGCGTGGTTTGGTATTGGTTTTCCTGATGAGAATGAATTAGGAATTGGAAAGCCATTGATATTATCTGATAGCAACGGATATTTCTTGCCTGAACCATTGATCATTTTTTCTGTTGACACTGACGACCATGCTGTTCATTTTGATATCGAAAACTATTCCTTGCCAGGTAGTATGTATCAAAGAGGTATAAGTGATGATTTGGATATAGCATTAGAAACAATATATAGAGATCATCAAACAGTTCTGATAAAATATCAAATTTATAATCCAACCGTTAATGTAGTTCACTTCAGAGTTAATTGGGAATTAGCAGATTTTAATCCAGTTATACATAATCTCTCTGTTCATTATGACCTCGGAAACGCGCAAATGGAAGTGGATTTTAACAAAATTCATCAGATTTCTGAAAATATTGCCTCTCGGGATGAAATATTAAATGCACATGATTCACTCACTGGATATATTGCTGTAAGGCACCGTTTTAACGCAGAAAAATATAATATTGATAATCCATTTATAGATGCAGATAATCAATTCCTGAAAAATAATAAAAGGTGGGAAAAATATCTTCAGTCCTTTCAAAATTTACACATGCAAGAACAGATTTTAGCTGCAAAATGCATCCAGACTTTAATTACGAATTGGCGCCACCCGGTAGGAGAACTCAAACATGCCGGTTTATTCCCATCATATGCTTACCGTGGTTTCCATGGCTTTTGGGCCTGGGATTCGTGGAAACATGCTGTGGCACTAGCGGGAATTGAACCTGAGCTTGCTAAAGATCAAATCAAGGCTATGTTTGATATCCAAAATAAAGATGGTATGATTCCGGATTGTATTTTCAGAGATACCTTGATCGAAAAAAATAACTGGCGCAACACAAAACCACCTTTGTCTGCATGGGCCGTTAACGAAGTTTTTAAAAGCACTTTCGATACAGCGTTTATTATTGAAATGCTTCCAGCATTAATAAAATATCACGAATGGTGGTATGTACAGCGTGACCATGATCAAAACGGATTGTGCGAATTTGGTTCAACAGATGGAACAAAGGTTGCGGCAGCCTGGGAAAGTGGAATGGATAATGCCGTCAGATTTGATTCGGCTGAAATGATTTTCATAAATCCTAATGCATGGTCTCTTAACCAGGAATCAGTTGACCTGAATTCGTATTTATATGCAGAAAAAAGGTACCTGATCGAACTTGCCAAAATAACTGGGCAGCTTGACCTTGCAGATAAATTTGAAAAACAGTTGCAAAGTTTACAACATAAAATTCAAGAGGTATTCTACAATAAGGAACATGCTTATTTTTTCGATAAGCGTACTACAGATCAATCACATATTACAGTAATTGGCCCTGAAGCATGGATTACGCTCTGGGCAGAAGTGGCAAGCGAGGAACAAGCGAAGGGAGTAGTTGCCAAAATTATGGATAGTGATCATTTCAATTCATACTTACCATTTCCTACCTTATCAGTATCGCATCCGGAATTTGACCCAGAAAAAGGATATTGGCGAGGACCAGTTTGGATAGATCAAGCTTATTTTGCATTGGAAGGCATGAAAAATTATGGATATGAGAAAGAATATGAACAACTAAAAGAAAAGTTATTAATACACGCTGAAGGGTTGTTAGAAAGACAAACTCCAATTCATGAAAATTATGATCCAAGAAATGGGATGGCTTTAAATGCCCCACATTTTTCCTGGTCAGCGGCACATTTTTTATTACTTTTAGAGCAAGAAAAATAAATTTTTTAGCAAATAGAATCATGGCAAAGTCACAGGACGCAAAAAAGAACGTTAAAAAGGAAGCCCAAAAAACAGCAAAAGAAAAAAAAGCTGAGAAAAGAGAAAAGAAAGCTAAAAAAGGTTAGTGTAAATTAGGATTTCTTTTTCTTGAGATTACATTCGGTCAGCTGAAAGCTCTACAAGCACATCCTGTCTTTGAAGAGAAATTGAATTTATCAGTTAAAATGTTTCTCAAAATAAAGATTGGATTTTCTTATCAGGTTTATTGGAAAATAAATAGTTTTTTATTAGGCTATTTAAAATGAGGTACTTATATTTGTAGTGCTTGTTTGTTCTTCATATTTTTATAAAGAACAAAAGAGATTTACCAAAATCTCCCATAAACTCCCTTCGCACCGTGGGGAGTTTATTTACTTATTATCCTTTCGAATCTGAAATTCTTCTTTTCTTATCTTCAGCAGGGTTCTGAACATGGGTTCATCATCCAGGCTTTTTTGTTTCCTAATCTCAAGTGCTTTTAGAATCATTTCTTTGGAAGGTGTTGAATCGGCGGATCTGAGGCAATTATGATATTGCGACGTAAATTCTTTTACTCTCGCGGTTAATTTATCCTTTCCCAGCAAGCTTGAAATATAGAAATGCGGTTCGAGCAGGCTCTTGTCTTTTTTTATAATTCCTTCTTCAATAGCAATTTCTTCCAGACCAGTATTTGGATAAATGCGAAGCCCTTCAGTAATATGTACCAGATCGCGTTCATCAATAAACCTGTGAATGAAATCGAAAGTTTCATCAATCGTTTCGTTATCCTCACCAGGTCCACCAAGAATGAAAAACCACATGGTAGGCATATCAGCATCTTTTAAAATTCGTACAACATTTTCAAGTTGCTTTCTTTTAAAACCTTTTCTAAGGTTTTGAAGTATTGTATCTGATGCAGAATCTGGGGTGCAGTCAATCTGAACAAAGCCTGCCTGTCTCATCAAATCAATTAATTCAGGAGTTACACCTGCAGGATTTACTCCCATGGTTCTTAGTTTAACTAAAAGTCCCCTGTCGATTATTTCACGACAGATGTTTTCGGCGTGCCTTGGAGGGTGATTGAAGGTAGAATCAACAAATTCAAAAACGATTCCTGGTAATCGTTTCATTACGGTTTCAATTTCGTCAACTACGTCAGTAGCAGTTCTCAATTGATATTTCTTCCCTTCAATTGAAGGGTAGGAGCAATATACACATTGGAGTGCACAACCTCTTTTTGTTTGAATGGGATATGAACTTCGGTTTAGGTATGGTTTGTACTGCAAATGTTTATCAATTCGCGGGTCAGGAATTATAAGTTCAGATCCACCTGAAATGTTGCTAAAATTTGGCAAGCCCGCTATTTGATTATTCGATTTTCGAACCAGCACACCTGGGATACATTCATTAGAATCACCGTTAACAATTGATTTCAATAGTATTTTAAAGGTTTCTTCACCTGGCCCGATAATACCAAAATCAAACTTCCAATGGCGAAGCAGTTCATATGGGAAAATGCTAAACCCAGCCCCGCCAAGAACAGTTATTGCCTTATTGTACTTTTTTATTGGTTCTATACAATATTGTTCAATCTCGTTCATATAGAATTTGGGTTGTTCCATCACCATATCATCAATATTGCGAATTGAAACGCCTATCACTTCAGGTTGGAACTCATTCAATACCTCAGTAAGGGCATCTTTTTTTTGATGACCATTCGAATTTTCATGGTTCCAAAGACCGTCGAAAAATGGACCTGATAGCCTTCATTCTCAAGGGAAGTGGCTACCATGCAAAGTCCTATTGGTGACACCGGATAAGGAGTGCTTTCTGTATTGGAATTTACCAACAATATTTTCTTCATACTTAAATAACTCCTTGAGTTAAAATCAAAGATAAAAGTAAAGGATTATTCTGTGAAAATTTAATTTGTATAACAAAAGCTCTTTCTTCAGAACCTTATGTATTGAATTAATAAAATGATAGATTATTGTGAATTATCATTCTTTTCGATAATTTGAATATCCTTTTTGATGGACCGCAGGTGCAAATCCCTTTGTGGAAATGGAATCTCAATCCCGGCTGCTTTTAATTCATCAAATACTTTGAAGAGTATTTCACTTTGTATTCGAACCCATTGGTTATATTCTTTAATCCAGAATAGCATTCTAAAATCTAATGAGCTTTCACCTAAATTTTGAAAAAAGACGTTGGGTTCCGGATTATCAATAATATCTTGATGGCTTTTTATAACATTCATTAAGATATCCTTTACAACAACTGGATCCGCATTATATGAAACACCTACAATTAATTCGATTCGTCGTCTATCATCTGAAAGTGTCCAATTAATAACCTCATTCGAAATAAGATTGCCATTAGGAACAATGATTTCGGCGCCATCAAATGTTCTGATGTTACTAGATCTAATTCCAATTGACTTTACATTTCCCATCAGAGTGCCTACTTCAATAGTGTCTCCTAATTGAATGGGTCTTTCAAATAAAAGAATAAGTCCTGAGACAAGATTATTAAAAATATTTTGAAGCCCGAATCCAATACCTACACCAAAAGCACCAATAATAACAGTAAGGTTGTTTGTTGGAATACCAGCTGCAGAAACAGCAATAAAAAGACCTGCAGTTACAAGGGCATATTTTACCATTAATGAAATGGTATATGGTAGCCCTTTTTTCAAATGCATTTTACTCAGTACATCCTTTTCAAGTAATACCCTGATAAGATTAGAGACTACGATTGACAAATAAATCACAACAAAAAATATAAATATATTTCCCCAGGTAAAGGCGATGGAACCCAAATTTCTTTCCTCCAGAAGGAATTCGCTAAACCAACTAAATATATTCGACTGTATTTTGAATACTTTTAGAGTGAAGAATATCAAGAGCAATACTGCTATCATATTAAAAATCCGTACAATTTTTCTCTTAGCAATTGATTTGTTGTTCTTGATAATATTCAGCTTATCCCCATACTTACTATCAATAAATAAAATGATAAGCCCATTTGTCACGACTAATAAAAAGGCAATAATGACGCTAATAAGCAGAATTCCAAGTGTGGCCTCAACAATATAAGTGGCTAAAGATATCTTACCAATCAAATTTGCAAAAACGCCAACAAATGAAATAACGAGCAGTAGATATGCGAAATAAGTAAAGAGCTTCAAATTACTTCCTTTCAAGCCTTTTGTTTCTTTTCTATTTAGAATAAAATAGAGCAAAGTTGCTGCATGCAATAGTGTTATAAATAACAGAATCAAGCGTGAAAAAATGTGGTATACCGGCAAGTTTTGTACTATAACGTACAGAAAAACAGAGAATCCAAATACGAATGCATACACATAGTACTTTCTATCCAATATATGAACTAGTATGATCACAATTGGAATGGTCACAAGTATATTAGTGATATCTAGGAACATGATTGGCCTGTAGGGATATATGAAAACACTTGCAAAGAGGCCAATAATTAAAGCTGCACTAAAGGGGTTTGAGATTAAAACCTTCAACCGACTTACATACAGGGCACCTTCCTTTTTACTGTCTTGAAACTTTAACTTATTTAGCCTTAGAAATAGAATAAATAGCATCAATATCAAGAGGATCTGAAAAATCAGGATATTAATATGTTTACCTAAATAATTTTTGAAATAAACATAATTACCTTTATAATAGTTAATATAAGATTTAGGTATTAGCCAATTATTCTTATCCCCATATTTAAAATTCAGTAATGAAGGCTGATCAGTATCAAAGATACTTTCCTGTTTTTCTTGGATTACTTTATCTATTTCAGCGTTCAATAATTCTATTTTAACTTCAAGGTTTGTTATTCTGTCTAAAAGTTTTAGAATAGCAGCACTTTTTTTGTCAACTATCATTTTAGTTGTGTCAATAATTAATTTATTGTCTTCAAAATGTTTGCGGACTGCTTTTGCTAATTCATCACCCTGAATTAATTCACTTGTTTTTTCCCACAGTACCATCTCATTTTTAAGATACTGATGACTTTTATTTAAATTACTAAAAACATCTGACAAAGCTGATCGCTGATTTGTTACAGTCTTAAGGTTTAGTTTCCAATAACTTGATTTACTATTCAAATTCCGGCTACTGAGTGTGGTCATGTTCACAAAGGTTTCGCGGGCTAGCAACGAATCCATATAATGTATAACCACCTGATTATTTTTTTTTAAGCGTTCCACTTCCTCCTGATCAATTGCCTGCATAATTATTTCTTTGGCTTCAAGCTCTAATTCTGCTGATTTACGTGAAATTTCAGAGAGATCAATCGTTTCCGGGTTTATTACTGTAGTATCATTAGCCGTTAAATCAATTTCCTGTCCGAGTGAATTATATGGGTTAACAGATAATATAATTAGAACAGTCGTTATTACAGTGCAAAGCACAATCCTAATTTGATTCATAATGGTGAATTTGTATAAAAGCTTAGCAAAAGTAGTGAAAGTTAAGTGAAGATGAAATCAAAGTCATGAATGGAAAGTGGCTATTTTTTAAAGGCTCAAGAGGCATTATTTTAATCAACGCTGTTGCAGCTTATCAATGGCACTTTTTGTTCGAATTCAAAATTTATTTTACTACAGGGGGTACTATTTTTAATTTCAACGGTACTAATAAGTGAAAAACAAGCAAACAAGTTAGCGGAAACAGTTAACATTTCATCTTAGGATGAGAGCTAACGGAAATTAAAAAGCGTAAATTTTGAAAAAAGTTTACGCTTTTTTCTATTTATCCCCTCCAATACTTTATTATGTAAAGCTTTTATAAAGCAGAGTTAAAGGTCTCTAGTATATAACATGATAACTCCTGTGCTAGGAAGTGTAGCGAATTGGATAAGAAAAACGATATATTTTAGTAGAGATTAATCCTTAACACAATGAAGAGGCAGACCAAGCCATTTAGATTTACTGGTTTTACAATAAACACATCTCCACTATATAGATTCACACGGTGAGTCCAGGTTTCATTTGTGGATGATTGTGTAGCATAACAGAAACCACATCATAATCTTTTATGTTCCAGCTATAATTGGCAAATATGTCTGTATTAGATCCTAACTTCAGCGCGCGAATGCTTCACGTGCTTAGTCCTTGATTAAGCGAACAGATACCCCAGAAATCTTATTGATGTAGCCGAGACTCCAAAAGCTTACATAATGCTGAGTCAGGCATCGGTAATCGGCACCAATTTCAGTTTTCTCGGTGGAACTCCAAAAATAGCCTCCCGTGCCAGGGGCTCCGAACCCGCCATGGGTGTGACGGATACTACCCGGAAGAGCTGTAAATCCAGTGCTGTTATTGGTTTCGGGTTCATATCCCGGAGTACCTATCTCACTCATTAATATCCAGTTAGTTTTAGCGCAAAGCGATTTTGCAATTTTATTTAGAACTAATGTACCATCGTAATTATAGCCGTTGGCAATCAGATAGTTTTCCAATACCTCAAAATCATCTTCGGTAGGCACATGCCAACCTGGAGGAGCAAGTTTGCCTGTGTTCACCGCGGCCCAATTGTAAAGTCGCCCATAAGTGGCTACATTACTTTCGAGATTGTCGTAATTGCAGTAAGCACCAGTTGTGATGTTGCCCCATTGTGTATTGTTAGTAACATTTGGGATATCGGTCCCATCATTGTACCTGGTGGTCTTCAGGTTTTCTACCGTCCATACCTGAGTACCAATAGTAACCGTATTATATGTATTTCCATCAGCGTCAGTAACTGTTGAGCTACCACCGCCCAGGGTTACAAATTGTAAAGCACTACCGTATCCTGTTCCGGCGGTATTAGTAGCATAGGCCCTTACATAATAGGTTTGCTCAGCTGCCAATCCAGTTATATTGCTTTGAAAACTGCCAATTCCAGTGCCATCCATGGTTTTACTGTCATTGATGGTTGGCGTGGGGTTGGTACTCCAGCAAACACCCCTTGTTGTAACGGATGACCCATTATCAGTGGAAATATTACCCCCTGACATAGCTGAACTTGTTGTAATACTAGTTACTGCTGTAGTTGTCAAAACCGGTACCTGGGCTTGATTTCCCAATGTGGTAAACTGCAAAGAACTGCCATAAGCTGTACCTGCAGCATTGGTAGCATAGGACCTTACGTAATAAATTTGGCCAGGGGAAAGTCCTGTCATATTGCTTTCAAAGGGTCCAATACCAACTCCATCAATTGTTTTATTTCCTGAAAGGGTAGGGGTTGGATCGCTACCCCAGCATATACCACGAGCGGTAACAGGGGAATTATAATTATCAGAGATATTACCACCTGATGTGGCGGCATTGCTGGTAATGTTAAAAACAGCTGTTGTGGTCAATGTAGGCACTTGGCCTACGTCATTAACTTCGTTTGGCTTATCACAACTAATTGCAGCTACTGCAATGATTCCCATAACCACTGATGAGGCGATCAGGTGTTTTGTCCAGAATTTCATAATAGGGTTTTTTAGATTAATAACCAAATATATTAATAATTTAAATTGCTCATACCGTGCAATCTAAAAAAAGATTACTTTAGAAAAAATCCATTGACTGTTTCCCTTAATGCTATGTGATATTGTTTAGGAATGTACTCGGAAGCGAGGTTGTCTAAGAGGGCAGTGAGGATTTTATTGGTGGAGTTGTCGATAAGTTCTGCGAAGCCTTTCAGTTGTATTAATTCATCTAATTTCTGGGATAGCAGATCAATAACGGTATACCTATTATAGATCAAAAAACGAAAGCCGCCTTTTTTGCGGCGGCTAACATTTTGATAATCTTAGTGATCCCGGCGGGACTCGAACCCACGACCCGCAGCTTAGAAGGCTGCTGCTCTATCCAACTGAGCTACGAGACCAAAAATCGGCTGCAAAAGTAATAAAGATTCGTTCCATTGCAAAATTAATCTTGCCGAAGCCTTAATCTTCCGCTGGCTTGATCATAAAACCCATATAGCCGCCGAAAAAGAAAAGTGGTGCCAATAAATAGGCGATCCAAACTTTATCGCCAAAAAGCACTACGCTGGGTAAAAGGATGATGATACAAGCTAATATGGAGAAAATCATTTTACGTTTGGCACTTTTATATTGCTTTTTCCAATGATCGTTTACCACATAACCATCTTCCAGTTCATCCCTGTATTTGATGAGAGCTTTCTTTTTATCGCGGCCTTTTCTGAAATACCTACCACTCATCATAATACCGATAAGCCAGAGGATATACAACAACCACATGAGCAAGCCCGGTAGGCGTCCCTTTATTTTTTCCCACGACATATTGCTTTTATATGCTTTCCATGAGAATGAATTTTTAATGTTCTTCATAATAGGAACGGAGACGTCTATACTTTCAAAAACAGGCATGATTGAATCGAAATCAGGTTCTTTTGAATATGCGATAACAGCATAAGCATAATGTTTCAATACTTCATAATGTGCGTAGGCATAAATATCCATTTGCATTTTGATCGTATTTCTTGCGTATGTAATTGATATGATCCGCATCATCCAGCACATAACCCAGGTATTTTCCTATATAAGGAATGAGTCTGTCCACTTCGGTTTCATTTATTTTGCCCAACCTGGGAAATAGAATGCTATCCTTGGCAGCAAATTTCTCCAGGTCAATGTCACCTTCCAGGAGAAAGAACCCATATGCTACAAGTGTATATTCTTTGTTTTCTGATTCGAGGACGACTCTTAAATTCGTATCTCTTTCATTGGTTATCTTCCAATTCTCCGGGTAATCGAAGGAAAAGTAATACACGGTATCCTGGAATTGTGTGATTTGTGAATAGGCTGAAATTGAAACGAACAATATCCCTAAAGATAAGATCAGGTTCTTCATATTGGGTTTAGGTTAGGATTGAAGCATAAAACTATGAATTATATCACAATTTTTCTACTTCTTGTATAATAAAACCGGGTATTTTAGAATGGTTCCGAATAAATGCAGTATGAAAACCTATTTCAATGCATCATATAATATTTCTGCTGGATGCAGGGCTGTTTTTTCAGTTCCGTCTTTGATCTGATGCCGGCATGAAGTTCCGGTAGCGGCAATCAGTATTTCGCTGGCTGTTTTTCTCAGTTCAGGAAAAAGTACCAATTCTCCTATTTTCATTGAAATATCGTAATGTTCTTTCTCAAATCCGAAAGAACCTGCCATGCCACAGCATCCTGAAGGAATTTCTTCCGCAGAATAATTTTGAGGGAAATTCAGAATAAATAGGGTAGGGGAAGTGGAAGCAATGGCTTTCTGCTGACAGTGTCCGTGTAATTTGATCTTCTTTTGATCTGAACTAAAAGCTTCTTTTCCAATTCTTCCTGCTTTCATCTCCTTTTCCAGGAATTCATCGATCATCAATGTGTTGGAAGCCAGTATTTTTGATTGTTCCTTTAACGAAGCATCTACCAATTCCGGGTATTCATCCCTGAATGTTAGAATAGCTGATGGTTCAATACCAATCAATGGCGTTTCACTGGAAATGATTTCATTTAATAAAGTCACATTTTTATTAGCAAGTTTTTTCGCTTTTCTGAGCATGCCTTTAGAAAGAAATGTCCGTGCACTTGCAATATGCTTTGGAATTACCACCTCGTATCCCAGTTTATTAAGCAGCAAAATGGTTTTAATGCCAATATCTGTATCGTTAAAACGTGTAAACTCGTCATTAAAAAGGTAAACCTTACCATTTGGATACTCCTTTTTTCCATTTTGACTGTTCTTAACCAGCCATTTTTCTAAACGGATACCTGATAGCAAGGGGAACTTCCGTTGTTTAGAAAATCCTAAATATACCAGCATTCAGCTTTGAAAAGAATGGATTCTGATTAATGAAATTATATATAGCTGGTAAATAGCTGCCCCATAAATTTATTGTAGCAATATGAGCAATGATGCGTGAGCGCAACGGAATTCCATGTTCGTCATAATAATGTTGCAAGAACTCGGCTTTCAACTTTGCAACGTCTACACTCGAAGGGCATTCAGATTTACAGGCTTTACACGACAAACAAAGCTCCATCGCTTCATAAATCTCCTCATGGTCAAATGGATTCTTTTTGGCCGAATGGGTTAAAAATTCACGCAACATATTGGCCCGTGGCCCTGGTGGAGTGTTTTTCATCCCGCGTTGCCATATAACTCGGGCACATGGTACCGCCCACCAATTCAGTTTTCCGGCAGGCACCAGCACCATTGCATTTTTCAGCTGCACGGAGAATTCCAAGTTCATCGGAGAAATCAAAAACGGTTTCAATTTCTTTGGTTTGCTGCCCGGGCTGATAACGTAAACTGGTATTCATCGCGGGCGTATCAACAATCTTTCCCGGATTGAAAATATGATCGGGGTCCCAGGCGTTTTTAATGTCCTTCAGCAGTTTATAATTGTGCTCCCCAATCATGATGGGAATGAATTCTCCGCGTAATCGCCCGTCTCCATGTTCACCACTTAATGAACCTTTATATTTTTTTACCAGGTGTGCTGTTTCTTTTGCTATCTGATGAAATAATTGAACATCTTCTTCTTTTTTGAGATCTAAAATGGGTCTCAGGTGAAGTTCTCCTGTGGCTATATGGGCGTGATATACGCATTCTTTATTGTATTTCTTTAGAATCTCTACAAACTCTTTTATATACGCTGGCAATACCCTTGGATGGACTGCTGTATCTTCAACAACAGCCACTGGTTTGGCATCACCTTTCATATTACTTAAAACGCCAAGCCCCGCTTTTCTTAAAGCCCATACTTTTGGCATATCTATAGCCGCAATAACCGGAAAATGAAAACCATAAGTTTTGGCTTCGCATCTCCTTTTCCATCGCTTTAGCTTTTTCAAGAATTTCTTTCTCCTGATTTGCTGCAAATTCGATGATCAGAATGGCAGCAGGATCACCCTGAATGAAGAAACGGTTTTTATTCTGCGCTATATTCTCTTTTGTCAGGTTAAGAATTGTCCTGTCCATCAACTCGATAGCTACAGGTTTATGCTTTAAAGCGATGAGATTTGCCTCCAGCGCATCCTCTATGCTTTCCAGGTGAACACATACAAGCGCTTTATGGCTAGGGGGCAGATCGACAAGATTTAATTTTATTTCCGTGGTAAATGCCAGCGTCCCTTCTGAACCAGCAAGGATTTTTGAAAAGTTAAACATTTCACCATCACCTTTAAAAGGTTGTGCTTTTAATAACAGATCGATGGCATAACCCGTATTTCTTCTTTTAATCTCCGGATCCGGATATTCTTTAAGAATTTGTTCCCTGTTTTCAGGATTGCTCAATATCCCAGAGATATTCCTGTAAATTTTATTTTCCAGTTGATCCCCATCGCATTTTTCAGCAAATTCATCCTTGTTCAATGGCCCAAATACCGCTTCGCTACCATCACTTAATACAGTACTTACTTCGATAGTATGGTCACGAGTGCTTCCATAGACCAAAGAATGTGCACCGCAAGCATTATTGCCCAGCATGCCACCCATCATGCAACGATTTGATGTGGATGTTTCGGGTCCAAAGAACAGTCCATGTTTTTTTAATTCCAGGTTCAGTTCATCAAGTATCACACCCGGCTCAACCCTGGCCCATTTTTCCTTTTTGTTAATTTCCAGAATCCTGGTCATATGTTTCGATACATCCACCACAATTCCATGTCCAACCACCTGTCCGGCTAAAGAGGTACCTGCTGTACGTGGAATTAGCGAAGTATTATGGCTCTTAGCAAATACAATCAGTTTTTTAATGTCATTTATGTTCTTAGGATAAGCTACAGCCAATGGCAATTCACGATAGGCAGAAGCATCGGTGGCATACATCAACCTGTCTGAAAGACTAAAAAATAATGCTCCTTCCATTTCATCCTTCAGGGATGTGAGTTGTTGCTGCAGTTGTAAGCCAATCGTTGGTTGCTTCATTTACCTTGTTTCAGAATTACCATTAAATTAATTTTCCGGCAAGTTATCGGTACTTTCGAAAATTTTGTCTGCTGATTTTGCAATAAATCCGCCATACAATTTACCAGTTTTATCCGGGTACCTGTGCGCAAATTCGTAATAACATGAAGGTATGCTGAAAACACCCTCTTCAAATGTAACATCAAGTTTTCCAGCTCGTGTGCTACTTTGTTCGAGTAATTCTTCAGGAGTACCTTTTACCTCACCTCCGGATGAATTCAATACAAATCCCTGATCTTTCAGAAATTGATTAAGTACATGGATGTTATTGTATTTTTTCAATGCATTAATACTTACTGTAAAGTGATTAGCCCTGAAACCATACACATATAGCCACGCAGCGTATTCTGATTCTGCTTTGAGTTTAAGATACGTTTCATAATTTGGAACTCCCCAAACATTTCCGGCATGGACAAGCGAAGATGTATCTAGCATTTTTTCAGGAATTTTATCGATTAATTCGGATACTGTTGTTTGCAAAAAATTACTGAAGTATTTCGGTTGCAATGCACTTATAAAAATTCGGGGAGCATCCCTGAATGGTTTGTATTCGAAATGTTTGGCCACCAGTTTCTTTTCTTCAAAAATATAATCACCTTTATACTCGTAACCGGCATCAATAAATGGTTTTGAGAGGATATCAATGCTGATGCGCGGATCGTCAAAGGTGCGAAAAGCGATATGGTCATTCACAACTGTTTCGCCTTTGCTTATCAGCAAGTCATACACACGTCCTGGCTTCCGGATTTTGACTTATGTAATCATTCCATAGTTTGTCAAATAATTGTTGGGCTTTTATCATGGTCATTTGTTCATAGATGATTATATAATTCTATCTTCAATTTTTATGCGAAGATAAGGATGAACGTTTATTTAAGTTAATTAAGATCCAACTATTTTTTAAATTCTTATCCAGCTAAAAATGGATAATTTTGCCAATTATTTGTAGTATGCATTTTAAGACTACTTTTGCACCCTATTTTTTTAAGCCAAAATTTATGCATAATATTAGAAACATTGCTATAATTGCTCACGTTGACCACGGTAAAACTACGCTGGTGGACAGGATGCTGCACCAGGTAAAACTATTCAGGGACAACCAGGAAATGGGAGACCTGATTCTGGACAGCAATGATTTAGAAAGGGAAAGAGGTATCACCATTCTTTCGAAAAACGTTTCCGTTCGGTACAAAGATGTAAAGATCAATATTATTGATACACCCGGGTCACTCAGATTTTGGAGGCGAAGTAGAACGCGTTCTGAATATGGCTGATGGTGTTATTTTGCTCGTAGATGCTTTTGAAGGTCCTATGCCACAAACCCGTTTTGTGTTGCAAAAAGCCATCGACCTGGGATTGAAACCCATTGTAGTTATAAATAAAGTGGATAAACCCAATTGCCGTCCTGATGAAGTGCATGAAGCTGTTTTTGATTTAATGTTTAACCTTGGTGCTACAGAAGACCAGATTGACTTTCCGGTGGTATTTGGTTCATCAAAAGAAGGTTGGATGTCGGATGACTGGCAAAAACCTGCTGAAGATGTTTCTTATTTACTGGATGTGATCATCAAGCATATCCCTCCTTCCAAATTTGTAGATGGAACCCCTCAAATGCAGATCACTTCGCTTGATTATTCCTCTTATGTTGGAAGAATTGCAGTTGGCAGATTGTTGCAGTGGTAAGCTGCAAATGGGAATGAATGTTTCGCTGGTAAAAAGAGACGGAACCATTACCAAATCAAAAATTAAAGAATTATACTTGTTTGAAGGACTTGGAAAGGAAAAGTGTAAAACGGAAGTATATGCCGGTGATATTATTGCCATTAATGGGACTGGAAGACTTTGAAATTGGTGATACCGTTACTGATTTTGAAGAGCCAGAAGGATTGCCAGCTATTAAAATTGATGAACCTACGATGAGTATGCTGTTTACCATCAACAACTCACCGTTTTTTGGAAAAGAAGGCAAATATGTGACATCACGCCATCTCAGGGATCGATTATACCTCGAAACAGAAAAAAACCTGGCTTTAAAGATTGATGAAACCAATTCGGCTGATGCATACCTTGTCTATGGAAGAGGCATACTTCACTTATCAATCCTGGTGGAAACCATGCGTCGTGAAGGCTACGAATTTCAATTGGGTCAACCACAAGTAATCATTAAAGAAATTGATGGTGTAAAACATGAGCCTGTTGAAAGTCTAACTGTGTTGGTACCCGAAGATTTTTCAGGTAAAGTGATTGACATTGTTACCAACGAAAAGGCAATTTTTTAAATATGGAGCCCAAAAACGACCGGATGATGCTTGAATTTAGCATTCCTTCAAGGGGAATCATAGGCTTGCGTAATACCCTTTTAACTGCTACGGAAGGCGAAGCCATTATTGCGCACAGGTTTGATAAATATGAACCCTGGAAAGGCGAAATATCAACTCGAGTTAACGGTGCTTTGATTTCCATGGAAACAGGAACCGCTATTCCTTATGCCATCTGGAAATTGGTTGATCGCGGTAAATTCTTTATCCACACCAATGAGGATATTTATGCAGGACAAGTGATTGGTGAAAACTCAAGAGCCGGCGACCTGGTTGTTAATGTGAATAAAACGAAAAAGCTGAGCAATATGCGAGCTTCCGGTTCAGATGACAAAGTGTTGATTCCGCCACCGATCCGATTTTCATTGGAAGAGTATATGGAAACCATACGAGAAGATGAATACCTGGAAGTTACTCCACGTTCATTGCGACTCAGGAAAATATTATTAAATGAACATGATAGAAAAAGACAATCCAAAATTTAATATGATGAGAAAAGTTTTTTTAATTACACTTTTTGCAGGCATGCTTTCATTTAAGTTCATGTGATGCATTACAGCAAGTAAGTGATACAGCCACATTTGTGCAATGTGATTTTTCACTGGCGAATGTTAAAATTGATAAGATAGGAGGTGTATCATTGGCTAATATCCAAAAACCAGATGATATTGGTATGTTGAATATGATGGCTTTGGCCCAGCAGGTAATGGCGGGTAGCTTACCAACCACATTAAGTGTGGGTATTAAGGCCACAAACAATCAAAGCTTGAAAGCGGGAATATCAGGCCTTGGATGGGAGTTATATATGAAAGATCATAAATATGGCGCAGGTATGATCAATGATCCAGTTGAAATTCAGCCAAATTCATCTACTGTATTTCCTGTAAGTGTTGAGTTTGATATTCTTAAAATCGTCACTTCAAGCAATATCCAGCAAATTCTTGATATTGTTTTTGATGTGGATAATAAAGATAAGTTGAATGAACTTGATCTTCAGTTAAGATTACAACCATCATATAAGGTAGGAAATCAGGTGCAGCAATACCCTGGATATATTACAGTTAGGCCGTAACGAGCATTACCAATTATACCCATTCTTCCTGAAGAATTTCACCCTGGATTCCAACAACAACAGCTTTCACAGGTACTTTTCTGTTTGCGTTTTGAGCAGCTGTCTGAACCATTTGCAGTAAGCCACCGCAGCAAGGAACCTGCATGATCATTACTGTCATGGTATTGATTTTTGCATCATCAATCAGGCTGGTTAATTTGTTGATATACACTTCCATTCCACTGTCCAGTTTAGGGCAGGCGATGGCCACCGTTTTGTCTTTCAACCATTTCTGGTGAAAATTTCCCAGTGAAAAAGCAACGCAATCTGCTGCAACCAGTAAATCTGAATTCTGAAAGTAGGATGCTTGCGGATTGATCAGGTGCATTTGTACAGGCCATTGTTTAAGTTCAGACTTCCCTGAAACTTGTTCATCGTCACCTAATGTAATACCCTGTGGTGCAAAGCTCATTGCTCTTGACCCCGGACAACCGCCTCCTGAATGTGCATGGTGCATTGGGTTAACATGCTCATGAGCCTCGGTTTTTCCGCTGTTATGAACTCTCTGCATAACCTTATGTATATCGAAATTTATATTTGATTCGTTGTTTTTCAAAAACTGGACCCCCTCTTTCAGGAAATCAAACTCCTGGTGGTCTTTTAAATGCTGTAAATGTGCCACGACCGTATTTTCACCTTTTTCAACCATGATCTTCATCACTTCGGTTTCATTATAAGGTTCTGCTTCACGCTTTTCGATGGTGATGGCTCCTTGTGGACAATGTCCCAGGCAAGCGCCGAGTCCATCGCACATGAGGTCGCTTACCAGCCTGGCTTTGTTATCAATTATTTGCAAAGCCCCCTCATGACATGCCGGAACACAATCGCCACAGCCGTTGCACAATTCTTCGTCTATATGTACTATTTCTCTTAACATGCTCTATGTTTTAAATGATAATCCAAAAGTAGGTGAATAGATCGCATAGTGTTTGGTAACATATGTTACAAAAGAATGTTAAAAATGCTATTTTTGGATTAAAATTAAAGATGCTTGAAAAACTCATATTCTGTCCTTTATTTGTTGGACTTGACGGAGATACAATTATCGGACTTTTAAATAAAGTAAAGCATCATATTATTTATTTTAAAAAAGATGAGATCATAGCCTTTAGCGGTGATGAAGTTAAAACTCAATTGGTAGTATTGAAAGGCAGCGTGAAAGGGGAGATGGTAGATTTTACAGGCAAGACCATTAAAATAGAAGACATTGCAAGTCCACGGCCGTTGGCCCCTGCCTTTTTGTTTGGGAACCGGAATTCTTTTCCAGTAAATATTGTAGCCAATACGGATGTTGAAATACTGCTTATTCCCAAAACTTCATTTGTGCAATTGATGCAGCTGAATGAAACGATACTGGAAAACTTTTTAAGTATTATATCCAACCGGGCACAGTTTCTTTCCAATAAGATCAGGTTTTTGTCGTTTCAAACCATCAAAGGAAAAATAGCCCATTATTTACTGGAAGCTATGAAAAACAGGGAGACGGATGCTATTATACTGGATAAATCGCAAAATGAATTGGCAGCCTATTTTGGGGTTGCCAGGCCTTCATTGAGCAGGGCGTTGCGTGAAATGGATTATGATGGTTATATAGTTGCTAAAGGCAAACAAATAAGGATAGTTGACAAACGAAAATTATCAGAATTGTTAAAATAAAATGAGTACAACAAATAATGAAAAACCCTACAAAAAACTACCGATTTTCAAGCAATATTTAGGTGTTAAGTAAAATTAAAATGATTAAGTTACTAAATCGATACTACATTCCTTTAATCTTTGTTTTACTGCTGATGTATTCAGCCAAAATAAATTGGAGTAATGGTCAATGGGAAAACGTGATACAAGCTGATGCCAAAGGGTATTATGCTTATTTGCCTGCGCTTTTGATATATGAGGATTTAAACTTTGGTTTCTACGAGAAAGTAGAGGTGGAGAATGCTTATGATCCAAATCTTATCTACGATTATCGTGCCTACTACGATAGCCGATGTATTAACAAGTACTATGTTGGAGAATCAATTTTACTGTTCCCTTTTTTTGCAACCTCTCATTTTATTAGCAATTATATTGGTTATCCAACTGATGGATATTCAAGATTATATATTATTTCTGTGACAATAGCGGTATTGCTCTATTTGGTAATTGGATTAGTAGCTTTAAGGAGAACACTTTTTTTATTTGGTGTAAATGAGTTTAATACCTTAATCGTTATTTCTACTTTTGTTTTTGGCACGAACCTTTTTTATTATTCAATTGGAGAAGTTGGCATGTCACATGTTTACTCGTTTTCAATGATATCTGTCTTTGTTTATCAGGTGTCAAAATATTTTCAGGAATTTAATACAAAACATATCATATATGGAGCATTTTTTTTAGGTCTTATTATTTTAATAAGGCCAATAAATGCTATAGTAATTTTATCAATTCCTTTCTTGAGCCAAAATACGAACAATCTTATCGAAGGTTCTAAAAAGTATTTTCTCCGATGGAAAAATTTTGTATTATCTGGTGTAATTGTAATGTTAATATTATCTATACAGTTAATAATCTATAAGCTACAAACTGGATCATTCTTCGTTTATTCTTATGGAGATGAGGGATTCAATTTTGGCTCACCTCAAATAATAAACTTTTTATTTAGTTACAAAAAAGGGCTCTTTCTGTATACTCCGATATGTCTAATCTCGTTGCTGGGATTTGCTTTTATATTGAGGAATAAATTCAAATTCATAACATTATTATCCTTTTTATTTTTAGTGGTTTACATTTTATCAAGTTGGTGGATGTGGTATTATGGAGGCAGTTTCTCATCAAGAGTGATGGTAGACTTCTTACCTTTTTTTGCAATACTATTAGGTTTATTACTTCAAGGAATTTCAAAAACTTATTTGAGGAGAATATGTTTCACTGTTTGTTTTCTTCTAATAATGCTCAATCAGATACAAACACTACAATATAGATACTATATAATACATTGGAGCAATATGAATAAAGAATCTTACTGGAATACTTTCTTAGATATTGACCCAGTATTAGATAGAAGAAAGGAAATTAAATAAACTTTACTTAACAAAAAATAAACACCATTGAAACAGGTGTTTATTCAAACCGTAATGAAACGAACATATTAACTTTTTACATAAATTTAACAAATGTTAAACAATAAAAACTTAAAGACATATGAAAAAGAATATTTTATTTTTTGTAGCCTTATTGTGCTTTGGCTTTACAGCGAAATCTCAAGCAACGATTTCAAGTACTTTTAATTGATCGCTGATGGAAAATAGAAGGAGATGCATCTTCTTCTACTCCTATTTATAATACGATGGATGGAAATCCCGGGGGGTATATCTCAGCGGACGATACTGAAAGTTCGGGGACGTGGTTCTTTTCTGCACCAAACAAATTCTTGGGAGAATTATCAACACTATATGATAAAAACATTGAATTTGATTTGCGACAACATTCAAATATGACCAACCAGTACAATCATATTGGAGGAGATGTTATTATTGAAGGAAATGGTTTAGTAATAGTTTTTAATACAACCGATAATCCTAGGTTCAGTTTGGACAAGCTACAGCATTCCTGTAAGTGCGGATGCAGGCTGGTCTCTAAATAATATTGATGGCAATTTAGCAAATGAGACAGAGATAAGAAGTGTTTTAACGAATGTAACAAAAATAAAAATCAGAGGAGAATTTGAATCAGGACCTGATATTGGGGATTTAGACAATGTAGTTATAAATGCACAAAATCCAAACGGAACACCTAATGAAAATATTAATTCAATGATTTCAATTTACCCTAATCCTGCGACTAAGTATTTAACAATTTCTAATAGTGAGGGTAAGCAGATCAATAATATAACTTTGTTTAACCAACTTGGACAAATAGTATTATTTGAACGAAGCAAATTCGAAAATATCGATATCTCAATACTTGAACAAGGAATCTACATTATCGAAATAGTAACGAATGATGAAAAAACATTTAGAAATAAGATAATAAAGAAATAAGCACTTTGCATAACAAAAAATATAATGCATACTACAGTTAAGTAGCTCTAAGAAAATGATTTGTAAATTTGAAGATATAGAAACCAAAGAAAACTTATTAAACAAGATGCGCCACGCTTCATAGCCCCATCCGATGTATCACATTCAGCTACCCGCCTGCCGGACGGGCAGGAAGCTGACAAAATCCACGGTGCTTGCGCACGCTGTGTGTATTTTGAAATGTGATACATCAGGGAGCTAAACCAAATTATTTATCATGTCTTTTAACTAATATCAGCTTCAGCTGGACTTCGAGTCAAAACCTGCCAGCCAGGCAGGCGTGAACATCTAAGCTAAAAGTAATTTGGTATCCGCAATTCTAACTCCCGATATATAAAAAAGCATTTACGCAATGCCTTTATAGGCAAAGGTAAACCGAATCAACTCAATTGATCTATAAATCAATTGGATGATCTATGCTTTTTTAATATCTTCGTTCTCATTGCGGAACTACGCCCGCCTGGATGAATAGATTCATCCATTCGGACAGGTTTAGCTCCCTGTTGGTGGTCATTTAGACAATGAAAATAAGTCAGTTTAATTACAGGATTTTGAGTAAGCAGAATTAAGATTTTTAATATGAAAAATACGGAAGGATTAATAATTGCATTTGAAGAATTAAAGAATGCATTGAGAGCTTGTAATCTAGGGAAATTAGAAGAGATAATATTGGAAGACTATAGGGGATTCTCTTTAAATGGCACAATTGAAGTAAAAGATGATATACTACTGTATTTCAAACCCGGAGGTATTAAATTGTCAAAATATGAAGTTTTAGAAGTGGAATATGAAATATTTTCTGATATTGGTATCGTTTCAGGAAGGGG
Organism: Marinilabiliales bacterium; assembly: GCA_963776205.1. Lineage (GTDB taxonomy): Bacteria > Bacteroidota > Bacteroidia > Bacteroidales > F082 > UBA4459. The sequence continues at coordinate 798,363 of CAVZLR010000004.1, read as the reverse complement.
AACTATTACAGGAAGTTATGAAGGACATAACTTTCAACACAAAGTTTTGTTCATTGATATCTTCAAATATGTAAACGATAATTGGAAATACTTCAAATCGCAAGTAACAGAAACTCAATCTGAATAATCCCAGATTCATTTTCTGAAAGTGAAACACAATTCAACGAATGCAACTAATATAGTAGAGACGAAAAGATTAAAACGGCCACCAACACCGGCGCATAAGCAATAGCGGGTTTCGGGTTTCATAGACACCGCAGATTTCAATTGAAAGCCCTGTCCTTCGGACAGACCATTCGACATGAAATCCGCTACTGCCCATCGCCATAAACGTTAGGCAAAATAATACAGACAGAGATGAATACCACAATTAATCTGGAATTATGCAGCAAATGTAGACTTTGCATTGAGATTTGTCCGTGCAATATTCTCGGATTAAATGATAAAGGCGAAGTACATTTTATTCAGGAAAGAGAATCGATTTGTTTAAAGTGTGGACAATGCATGACTATTTGCAGTACAAAAGCTATTTCAGTAAACGGACTTTCATATGAAAATGATTTTATTGATTTGCCCCAAAATAATATCGATTACAACAGTTTTATTGACTTTTTAGCAAATCGAAGGTCAATACGAAATTTTAAGGACAAAGCTGTTCCTGACGAGATGCTTTCAAAGATTTTAGAATCTATTTCTTATGCACCTTACGGAGCAGAACCAGAAAAAATAGAAATTACAGTAGTAAATAATAGAAAAACAATAGACGACATATTACCATATATTTCAAAATTTTTGGATGACATTATAAAATGGGTTGATAATCCTATTGCATCCTTTATGATAAAAAGAAAAAAAGGTGAGGAAACATTTAATACTATAAAAAATCATTTATATCCAATTTCAAAACTTGGGAACTATAAACTTGAATTTGGTGACAGAATTACAAGAAACGCCCCAGCATTATTGATATTTCATGCTAAAAAGGGAGCTGAAGAACATACAAATAATTCATTGATATATGCAACCTATTCGATTTTAGCAGCCCATTCACTTGGATTAGGTGCAACTATGATAGGAATTGTTCCTGCAGCAATTAATAAAGTTTCAGAAGTCAGAGAACATTTCCGGATACCAAAAGAAAACGAGGCAATTATGTCGGTAATAATTGGATACCCGAAGTATAAATATAAACGGACAATACAAAGGAAAAAACAAAAAATTGAATGGATTAAATAAATTACTTTGCCTAACAATGTATATACAAAATAGGCGTGATAGTAGTAAATTCAACAGTTGTAGCCCGCTTCAACTTTTGTGTAACTTGACAGGAAAGTGCTTCGAAATGCCCAACGCTTCATACACCAACCGTTCCTACAACATTTAGTAATTGAATTAAAGAATTATCTTAAAAGCCTTGATAAAAAATCAATTTTGATTGATAAACCTTGTGTGTTGATAGATTCAGACTTAGAAATTCAAAAGAATAATCATGTCGATAAACCAATTTAGCTTACTTTTACCTTAATAGTTTTCTACTAAAATCTCAATATAAATTATAAAAATAATGAACTGCAAAATTTTAATTGGAGTAATTTTCATTTCAACTTTGTTTAGTTGTCAGGAAACAAAAAAAGAAGATACTGCTTCTTCTACCGGTAGAACCTATAGTTGGTACTTATTCTCAAACAACAAATATTCCAGAAGGAATATTAACACCAGATGTTGTAGAAACATCTATTGGAACATTAAACTTTTTTGATGGTACACCAACAACTGAAACAGTACAGTTAGTGTATGATAATCTGGACCGTTCACGTGGCATTGAGGCCTTTTTAAAAGGGATTCAAGGTGCTTCTGTCAGAGAATTAATTGAAGGACCAAAAACTATTGGTGCAAACGTAAAATTCAATGATATTTTAATCTTTGAACAATTAATGGATTCTAAACGAATTTTCCTTACAGGAAATACCTCTACTTTATATGTTATTCCAACGTTAGATTTAAAAGACATACGGACCAATGGTTGTTGAAGCTCCTCCGGGATTATTAGGTGGATTTAACAGTGCCTGGTTTGAATATATTAGTGATATTGGTGTTTTTGGACCTGACAAAGGTAAAGGAGGAAAATTCCTGGTATTGCCTCCTGGTTATGAAGGCGATGTACCTTCAGGATACTATGTTGTAAAATCACCTACTTATAAAGTATGGAATTTTATGCGTGTATCTATTGCTGATGGATTAGAAAAAGCTGTGAAATTGGCAAAAGAAACGGTGAAAGTATATCCTTTATCTATGGCAAATAATATTCCTGAAATGAATTTTATAAATGGTTCTAATAAAGCATTCAATACTATTCACCACAACGATTATTCGTTCTACGAAGAAATTAATAAAACCATTCAGGAAGAGCCTTTAGAAATGTTAGACCCTGAAACAAGAGGTTTATTTGCTTCTATTGGTATTGAAAAAGGAAAGCCTTTTGCTCCTGATGCAAGAATGAAAAAAATTCTTACAGATGCCGTTGCTATTGGGAATGCTACAGTACGTTCAATTGTTTGGTACCCAAGAACAAGTGGAAGTGTTGACAATATGAATGGAATTCAAATCTATCCAGATACCAACAGTGCCTGGTTGATGGGATTCTTAGATAAAAACGTGTTCTTTAACGGGCCGGATAAAATGACTATGAATAGTGATGCCAGAGATTTCTTCTACTATTGCTATACGGTTGTAACACCTGCCATGGCTGTTTCAATTCCGGGAAAAGGATCAGATTATGGAATTGCATTTGTAGATGCTGATAAAAAAGCAATGGATGGTTCTAAAACTTATAAAGTGCATTTACCTCCAAATGTACCGGTAAACAATTTCTGGGCATTTACGATTTACGATACTCAAACAAGGTCTCAATTACAAACAGATCAAGCGAGACCCAGTGTAGGTAGCCAAACTGAAGGATTTAAAGTAAATGCTGATGGTTCTATGGATGTATATTTTGCTCCTAAAGCTCCTGAAGGATTTGAAAACAACTGGTTACAAACCATACCCGGAAAAAGTTGGTTTGTAATTTTAAGAATGTACGGACCACTTGAACCTTGGTTAGACAAAACATGGAGGCCAAGCGAAGTTGAATTGGTAAACAAATAATATTTAACGGCAGGTAATTCTATGGAACAATTGCAGTATATGAATAAATAACGTGCTGTAATATTTTGTATAAGAAATGGCAGGTAAAGTGCTAATTATCATAGCTTGTCGTTCGTTCAAACAGCGTAGCAAGTTGAAAGGATAGTATCACGCTCCCGAAAGCTTTCGGGACTGCTACTACTCATAAAATTTACCGCTGTGTTTCATTATGACAAACCGCTAACCAATGATAAAATTCTTTAGAAAAATCAGACAAAGATTACTGATTGAGAATAAATTCAGTAAATATCTTCTCTATGCGCTTGGTGAGATCATTCTTGTTGTAATTGGAATTTTAATTGCCCTGGGTGTTAACAACTGGAATCAAGAAAAAAAAGAACATCGTTTAGGTGCCGATTTATTAATTAGAATTCATCGGGATTTGGTAAAGGATACTGTTGACTTTAAAAGTGTTATGTTCCGTAATGATGCGTTGCGAGAGGATCTTAAAGAGTTACTTGTAAACTTATACGAAGGAATTGATAATATGGATGAAGTACAGAACATGAGTAAAACGTGGGATCAAATGCTGGACCAGGCTTTTTCACCAAATGATAATACGTATCGAAGTATGTTAAGTTCAGGAACCTTAGGACTTATTCGAAACCCGGAATTAAAAGAAGAAATACTTGATCTGTACAGTGAATATGACCAAACCAATACGTTGTTATTGTCTATTGGTGAATGGATGATTGGTATTGCCTCCAATATGGATTCCGAAACCGATTTTATCAAATTTGGTAGTACTGTTTCTGATATATACACGACTCAAGAAATGTTCAATGAGAATGATTTTGCTTTTCTAAATAAAAAGGATAGTGAAGAGTTTAAATTGTTCGTCAGAGCTATGTCTTCAGTAGCATTTTATCAAAAAGTAAACAATAGTTACCGATCGGAATTAATTAAAAAGTGTCATGGAGTTTTGACATCTATTGATCAAGAGCTTAATAATTAACGAAAGTATAACAATGCTATAAGTAGGCGTACCTGTAAAGTTAAGTGCTACCCCTCGTAACTACGTATAGCCAAGTCAATAGGCACATGCGGGAAACAATGACCGCATTATAAGTATCAACGAAATATATACCTTTAATCAAAAATTATAATTCCGATATTAAATGGAAGAGCAACTTCAGAATTTTTTATTCAATCCTACAGTTGGAAAAATCGCGGCTATTTTTTTTGGAGTCGCCATTATTTGGTTAATAATTAAAGCTATTCAGCGAAGCTTATTCTCTAAGATTAAAGATAATGACAACAGATACAGGGCAAAGAAATTTGGCAGTTTTATCGGATACTTTTTAACTATTGTATTATTAACCGTTGTTTTTAGTGATAAACTTGGTGGTTTAACTGTAGCTTTTGGAGTTGCTGGTGCGGGAATTGCCTTTGCATTGCAGGAGGTAATCGCCTCTTTCGCCGGATGGTTAGCCATTATATTTGGTGGATTTTACAAAACCGGAGACAGGGTTCAGCTTGGCGGAATTAAGGGAGATGTAATGGACATTGGCGTTTTGAGAACAACAATTATGGAAACCGGGCAATGGGTTGATGGAGATTTATATAATGGCAGAATAGTTTTAATTGCCAACAGCTTTGTTTTTAAGGAACCGGTCTTTAACTATTCTGGTGATTTTCCATTTCTGTGGGATGAAATTAAAATTCCCATACAATATGGTAGCGACTATGAAAAGGCAAAAGAAATATTCGAACTGGTGGGTAAAGAGGTTGCAGGGGATTTGACTGTACAATCAAAAGAAAAATGGATGTCGCTCCAAAATAAGTATCGATTGGAGGATGCACAAACAGAGCCAATGGTTTCGTTAATATCAAATGATAATTGGGTAGAATATACTTTAAGGTATGTGGTCAGTTATAAAAAGCGCAGGGCGACGAAAACAGAATTATTTACCCAAATCCTCAAAAGAATTGAAGCTTCCAATGGACAAATTAAGTTTGCATCAGCAACTTTTCAATTGGTTGAAGCACCTGATTTTAAAGTTGAAGTAACAGGTGGCAAAGACAGACAAGAGAATTAAAACAAGCCAGAAGCGGTTAATAAAATATTTTAATATATATACTTAAAAAAAGCGAAAACACCAGGGCATAACAAATGCTATAGTGCATGTGGGTTTCAGTGGCTTCCGAGAATTTATTGCGGTGTAATGTGTATAATGATACATTCTCTTGTTTATTAAAGATTGCTATCTTTATAACCAAATTTATTTGATATGATAAAAATATTTCATGTTTTAACTTTCGTAATTATCAGTTTACTAATAGCTGTTAGTGGCTGTAACAAAGAAAAAACCAGCTCTGATTATGATGTAGATAAGAGTGTTAGTGAAATGAAAGAAGATATTGCATTGGACGGAGATGGCAGATTTGAAAAGGTGATTACCAGTCGGCTTGTAAAACCAGACGATTGCCGCTTCATTGTTTCAGGAACTATTGAATATTATCTAAATGGTGACTTGGTAGCCATAGTTGACTATGGGAACGGAAACTGCGACAATATCGCTACTAAAACAGTGAGAGGAACTACGACAAGGTTTGAGCTGGATGCTGGAGACGATCCAAATTACAGAAAAGTTATTGTAGAACCTTTGGTTGGAATCGAGGGATGTGAATATATTGTTTCCGGACGTATTGAATTCTACAAAGATGGAGACTGGATTGCCACCATCGATTTCGGTGATGGCAGCTGTGATAACATCGCGGTAAAAATATGGGATGGTGGCCGCAAAGAGATCAGACTTTCATAAGAATAATAACAATATCTAAGTTTAAAAAAAGCCTGTGACATTGTCACAAGCTTTATAATTTTCTTCACTATACTGTCCTATTTCTGCGCAGCTATAGAATCGGCTACATACTGTGCTTGAATATACGCTTCTTCCTCTTCAGGCGACAGCCAACCACCACCAAGGGCTTTGTATAGCGCTACATAAGCAGTTAACAAATAGGCCTTCGTTTGCGAATAACTCAATTGTGCCTCAAAACTCTGACGTTGTTGTTCCAATACTTCCAGGTAACTAGTTTGGCCTTTATCGTAACGTTCATTTGACAGGAACTCCGCATTCATAGCAGCGATAGTTCGTTGCTCCTGTGCTAATAATTCCCTGTGGAGTGTATTTATGGCAATCAAAGCATCTTCAACTTCTTTAAAAGCTTGCAATGTTACCCCTTCATATTCGCGTAAAGCAGCTTCAGTATTTGCTATTTCAATTTCAACACGGCGCTTATTTTTCCCAAACTGAAAGAGTGGCCCCAATATAACACCTCCTGCAGACCAACCCAGGCCAGCAGCAGTTAAAGTTGATAAACTAGAGCTTGCAACGCCAAGTAAACCAGTTATATTTAAAGAAGGCCAACGCGCAGCCTGAGCGGCACCAATCCTTGCGTTTTGTGCAGCGTAAATAGCTTCTGATTGCATTACATCGGGTCTTCTTTGTAGCAGTTGAGAAGGCAATCCATTAGGGATATCAACAGGTTCTGCCTGGTCAAATAACTCTTTTCCAATCGGGATATCGGAAGGGTATTCGCCTAATAAGATACTGATAGTACTTTGACTGAATGCTACCTGTCTTTCATAATAAGGAATGGCAGCTGCTGAAATAAATTTTTGAATCTGTGATTGATTGAGATCAATTTCAGCGACAATTCCAAAATCGTATCTTGCCTGGATAATATTTAAAGAGCTATCTCTTGCTGCCAGAGTTTTACGGGAAATGTCTAGCTTTTTAATATTATCAAGTAAGTCAAAATAACTGCTGGCAACTGCTGAAATTAAACCCACCTGGACGGTTCGTAAACCGTATTCGGTAGCTAGAAGTTCTGACTTTGCAGATTCATTCAAGCGCCTGTATTTGCCCCAAAAACCTATTTCCCAGCTCATTTCAGGAAAGGCAAAAAAGTTGCTGCTTACGTCATCAAGTGTAGCCATTCCGCCTAAAGAATTACCTGTATTCGCACCCACATTAAAGCTAAACGAAGGCCATTGGTCTGCTTTTGTATAGCCCAGGTTTGCTCTCGCTGCATCCACCCGGGCGGCAGCTACCATAACATCCTTGTTGTTATTTAAGGCTCTTTTAATAAAAGTGTCAAGTACAGGATCATGGAATAACTCCCACCAACGCAAATTGACGATGGTATCCGATGTAATTGAATCGAAGCGGAATGATACAGGTCCTGAATATTCAGGTTTTTCAAAATCTGGACCAAGCTTACAGCCAGATATATAAATGATTAACCCAAGTGTAAATATGATGAATATCTTTTTCATGGTCTAATCATTTTTATCATTAATATTTTCATTCTCGACTTTTGCTTCAATCGCTTGAAGTCGATCTCTCTTCTTTTCATACCCGGCAATCTTACCAATAAAAACAAACAGCATAGGATAAAGAAAAACGCCTAGGAAGGTAGCTACAGACATACCTCCAAGCAAAGCCATTCCCATCACTTTTCGTGCTTCCGCTCCAGTACCTGATGCAACAACCAACGGAAGTACTCCTAGAATAAAGGAGAATGCTGTCATCAAAATAGGTCTGAACCTTGAACGGGCAGCTTTAATAGCAGCATCGAAAAGGCTGTCTCCTTTCTTGAATTCATCATTGGCGAATTCAACAATAAGAATAGCATTTTTAGCTGCCATCCCAATAAGCATCACAAAGGATACCTGGGCAAAAATATTGTTCTCGAAAGTAGGGCTGAAGAGCCTGGCAAGCCATAGGGCAAATAAGGCCCCAAATATTGCAAAGGGTGTTCCCATTAATATACTAAACGGTAAAGACCAACTTTCGTATTGGGCCGCCAAAATCAAGAATACAAATACAAGTGAAAAGGTAAGAATCATCATTAATGATCCAGATGCCTTTTCTTCCTGGAATGACATGGCATTCCATGTATAACTCATGTCGTCTGGCAATTCAGCCGCGGCAACTTCTTTTAATGCTTCACGAGCCTGTGTAGAAGTATATCCTTCTGCTGGTCCACCTGTAACTTCTACTGACCTGTATAAATTAAAACGATTAGTGTAATCAGGTCCTGAAATTGGTTCGACACTCGACAAAGTGGAAAGAGGAACCATTTTATCAGCATTATTTTTTATGAAGAAATTATTGATCTGGGTTTCGTCTACACGATATTCCGGTTCGGCCTGAATATATGTTTTGTAGAGTCTTCCAAAGCGCGTAAAATCATTTACATATGAGCCACCCATAAATGCTCCTACTGTTTGATAAAGATCATTCAGGTTAACGCCGAGTTTCAATGCTTTTTCCTTATCAATATCCATATACCGTTGTGGCACTGAGGCCTGGAAGGTTGTAAAGGCTTTCCCAATCTCTGGTCGGGCATTAGCAGCCTTTATAAATATTTTTGCTTGATCTGCCAGGTATTCAGGTGTATTCCCAGCCCTGTCTTGCAACATCATACTAAATCCTGATCCGTTTCCTAAACCAGGTAGGGCAGGAGGACCAAATGCAAATACCTGAGCCCCTTTAATTTCCTGTGAAAGACGTAAATTTATTTTGTCGATCATCTCCTTCACAGTAATTTCTCTTTCAGACCAATGCCGCATGGTTACAAACATAAACCCGTTATTAGGTATCATAGATCCTGTAAGCATGCTATAACCAGTTGCATTCAATACAAATTGAACTTCAGGGTACTCAAGGAGAATTTCTTCAATATCACTTGAGATAACACTGGTTCTTTGAAGGGAAGCAGCATCGGGTAACTGAATATTTACATAAAAATATCCCATGTCTTCTTCAGGAATAAAACCTCCCGGGACCATATATCCAAATATTCCTGCACCAATCGTCATAATTACAATGAACACAACACTTCGTTTGATCTTTCTGGTTATTACATTGGTCATGCTCATATAGGAATCGGTACTCTTATCCATCCATTTATTGAACTTGCCAAAGAACCATCCTAAAGGTCCGCCATAAGGCTTAGGTTCTTTTAGAAGAATGGAACAGAGGGCAGGGCTAAGCGTCAGTGCGTTTACAGATGAAACAATTACAGAAACTACAATAGTAATCGCAAATTGTTGGTACAAAATTCCAGTGATGCCAGCCATACCTGCAACAGGGATGAAAACAGCAACTAAAACAAGTGTTGTGGCAATAACCGGTGCAGTAACTTTTGACATAGCATCTAAAGTTGCCTGTTTTGCATTCATTCCTTTAGCAATGTTCACCTGAACCGCCTCCACAACAACGATAGCATCATCAACAACAATTCCGATGGCCAGAACCAATCCTAAAAGCGAAAGCACATTTATTGTAAAGCCCAACATGGGGAAGAATATAAAAGCGCCAACCAACGAAACAGGAATGGCTAAGGTGGGTATCAGTGTAGCTCTCCAATCCTGAATAAAAATAAACACTACTAAAATTACCAGCACTAAAGCAATAATTAAAGTCACAATTATATCCTTAATCCCAGCTGTAATTGGAAGTGTAGTATCCAGTCCTACCTCATAAGTTACGCTTTCTGGAAATCCTTTTGAAAGATTGTCCATTTCAGCGATTACGTTTTCAGCTAACTCTACTGCATTTGACCCTGGTGACTGATAAAGTGCAATGATAGCACAAGTCTCTTTATTAGTCCTTGGGATCATATTATAGGTTTCAACACCAAGGTTAACTGTAGCTATGTCACCAATTTTAACTTGAGAGCCGTCTGAGTTTGTTCTAATTACAATATCCTCAAAAGCTTCTAACAGAATTAAATCTGTCAGGTAATCTTACTGTATATGTAAATTCTGTTCCCGGTGGTGCAGGTTCGGCACCAAATTTTCCGCCAGGTACAATTACGTTTTGATCATTAATTGCGGTAACAATCTCAGGAACTGTTATACCCATTTGGGCCAACCTGTCAGGTTTAACCCAGATACGCATAGAGTAGTTTGCAGCGCCCATTACATCAACTCTACCAATACCTTTAATCCTTGCTAATTTATCTTTAATATTAATCAAGGCATAATTGCCTAAAAAGTCCTGATCATACCTGCCATCCGAAGTCAAAGTTAAGGCAAGCATGATGTTAGGTAAAGATTTAATGGTTGTAACACCATATTTTGTAACTGACGCTGGTAATTTTGCTGATGCAGCAGAAACGCGGTTTTGAGTCAGTACAGTATTCATATCGGGATCCGTGCCTACATCAAATGAAACCTGGATAACCATGGTGCCATCATTGGCATTGGTCGATTTCATATAAATCATATTGTCAACACCATTTACTTCCTGTTCAATAGGTGTGGCGACAGATTCCTCAACATTAATAGCATTTGCACCAGTATAAGTACCCCTAACCTCGACAATGGGAGGTGTTAAATTCGGATACTGTTCTATTGCAAGACCAATTAACGAAACCGTACCAACAATCACAATAACTATGGCAATAACCATAGCTACAATAGGCCGGTGTACGAAAAAATTTCCTTTCTTATCTTCAGCCATAATCTTAAAATTGATTTGTTGATTGACTTTCGAACACAGTCATTTCCGGTTTCACTGTCATACCTGTCTGAACTTTTTGCAAAGCATCAATAACAACTCGTTCGCCAGCTTCTAAACCGTCTTTAAGCAATGCCATATCCCCAACATTATCCATTACCGTAATTTGCCTGCTTTCAACTTTATTTTCGTCATCAATTACATAAACTGAATATTGTCCTTGTAACTCCATAATACATCTCTGTGGAATAAGTAATCCATCTTTTACTTCAGTCATTTTAATCACGACTTTAGCATACTGACCTGGTTTCAATAGGTTGTCAGGATTGGGAAACGTGGTTTGAATAAGCAGAGAGCCTGTTTGGGGATCAACTTCACGATTTATGAAATTCACATAGCCTTTATATTTAAAAACTGAACCATCAGCAAGAATAAGACTTAAGTTAGGTTCTTCTCTAACTTTTTCTTTAACCTCTTCTTTATCAAAATTTCTTACTCTTGGACTAACGCGTGCTAAACGTATATAATCTGCTTCAGCTAAGTAGAATTCCACACGCACTGTATCAACAGTTGAAACTGTATTTAAGATTACAGGATTAGGGTCTTTACCAACAAATTCACCAACACGCGCTTGCGTTTTACCAATAATACCATTTAAAGGAGACTTTATCCTGCAGTAGCTTAAATTTATTTTAGCAAACTTAACATTAGCCTCCTGGGCATCAACATAAGAAAGTGCTGCATCATAGTTGGCACGGGCAGCATCCAAGTCGCTTTTGCTAACCGCATTGATCTTTGCCAGTGGTTCAATCCTGTCTAGATCGCTTTTTGCCTTAGCCAGGTCAGTTCTCGCTTCTGCTAAATGGCTTTCCTGGGTAGCAACTTTTGCCTGGTATTCAGATGGATCAATACGATACAATAATTGTCCTTTTTTTACATCTAATCCTTCATCAAAATGTATCCCTTCTAAAAAGCCTGCTACACGGGCACGAATAGGAATATCAGATTGGCCATAAACCTGTCCGACAAATTGCCTGTATAAGGGTACATCTTTTTGGATTACCTCAACAACCGGGATATCAGGTGGAGGTGGTGCTTTTGCTTCTTTTTCACCACATGAAATGATGAAAAGAGCAACCAGAATCAGTGCACTGAGATGCTTTAAAATAGGGTAATTAATATTCATTAGGACGATTTTTGATGTTAAAATATAAAGTAGCAAGTTTAATAAAAAATTGGATACATAATTTAGCAAATATTTTATGGATGCTGTATTCTGCTTCAATGATTGGTGTGCATTAAGTATGAATTTTTAATTGATTTTATGTTAATACGGCTCCTTTTATTGGTCATTGTGCGTTTGAAATTCGACTTTCTATATAAAGCGGTAAACGATTTAAACTTCTTCAACCGTATTGTCTGAATTAATCCAGCCAACGAATAATTTATACCCAATCGACATAACAATGGCACCTGTAAAAAGTCCGATGAAACCAGAGAGGATGAAGCCACCAATTACTCCTATAAATATGACAAGCATTGGAACAACAGCTCCTTTTCCCAGCAGAATCGGTTTTAACACATTGTCTGATAAACCAGCTATCAATAATAAAATGGTCCAAATAATTGCCGGTACTGGTTCTTTTACTGCAAACATATATATAACAACAGGCAGTGTTACAAATATGACAGGTAATTGAAGTACGGCCAAAATAAATATTACTAGTGCCCAGATTCCTGCATAGGGAATGCTGGCCATCATGAATAATATCCCATGCAAAATAGCAAGTATCATTGCAACACCAAGAATTCCCTTTACCACATTACCAACAGTTTTCATAGTTACATCTGCAAATTCATCCCCTTTATCACCTGCTATTTTTCTAAAAAATTTGCGAATTTCTTCACCTGCTCCTTTAAACGTTAATAATATCCCTGCAATAATAAGTGCTAACATAATTTGAATACCACCACTTGCAGCACTTAACAATCCCTTCGCCAATTTGCTTCCAATTTCATAAATCGGGTCTTTATACTTTATAATAATATGTTCGAGACTAACATAGGCAGACTGCCAAACATCATAAATCTTTTCTCCTATTACAGGCCAATCTTTGACATCTTCAGTTGGTGGTGGTATTGAAAGCGTACCATTATCATAACTCACTTTTAATTCTTTCACTTCATCATAAAGTGAGTCAATTATAAAAGCTGTTGGAACAAAAATTACGGCCAGAATAGTAAAGATTATGATAATAGAGGCGAGTTTTGACTTTCCTCCCATTTTTTGAGCCAATTTGTTATGTAAAGGATATATGGCCATGGCAAGTATCAGGCTCCATAATATAATACTGACAAATGGATACACAATCAGCAAGCACCAGGCCACAATTATAAAAAGTATAAACAGCCTTATGGTGGTATCGTAAATATTAGCGTTTGTAGCTTTGTTCATCATTTCTTTAAATCTTATATTATTCTTTAAATTTCGACCATATTTTCTTAACTGAATTTTCAAAAGAATCCCAAGTTAATTCAGCGTTAATTTTAAGATCTTCCCAGGCGTCTTCTCCAACGTCTTTTAATTCTCTCAACTTTTGTTGCGCAGGCTCTTTCTTTTTCTTTAATTCATTTATTTGTTTTTGAAAATCAGCTTTTGCTTCTGCAGATAATTCCCCAACTTTTTCTTCAAGCTTAGTGATCTCATTATCCCATTCTTTGAGTTTTGCTATTACTTTGCTGATGTACTCTTTACGATTTTCCATTAATTTTTATTTTTAAATTAATTTGATTTTGGTGATTTTTAATTCCGTTTATTACATCCACATTAAAACAATATTGATAACAAAAGCATTGCTTACCTGGATGATAAATGCTCCCATTATAGGTATTACCGCAAAAGCCACGGGTGAAGGCCCAAACTGCTTGGTTACTGCTACCATGTTTGCCATTGCTGTTGGTGTAGCTCCCATTGATGAACCTATATATCCTGCTGAAATGACTGCTGCTGCATAATTCTTACCCAGCATATTGAAGATTACAAAAACGGTAAACAATACAATCGCCACTGTTTGTATTAAAATAGTTACAATAATAAATAAGGATTCGCTCCCGATTTCCCAAAACTTGAGCGACATCATGGCCATAGCCAGGAACAATCCCAGGCTTAATTCAGAGGTAATTGCCAAGGTTGGTGAATTGGGGGGGCATTTAAGTTTCGGGCTGATAAGCGGAACAACATTGGCCAGGATTAACCCTCCCAGCATACAAGTCGCAAACAATGGCAATGTAAAATTGATATACTCCAGAAATTTATGAAAGTAGATGCCAATGCCAATGGAAAAAGCAAGCATAAGAATAATTAAGAGCATTGAATCGTAATCAATACTGAGGGTTTGCCCATGTTTTGCTCCAACTGAAAGCTTGGAATCCTCTGATTCATCTTCTGGTTTTAAATTATGCTTGTTAATCAGGAATTTTGCAACAGGACCACCAAGTACACCCCCAATGATTAGTCCAAAAGTAGCCATTATCATACCTATTTCCATGGAGTTCGAAAGGCCAAATTTTTCATTAAGGACCGGAACCCACGAGACAATATTTCCATGACCACCCTGGAGGGGAGCGGAACCTGCCAATATTCCCAAGGCAGGATTCAAATTGAAAAAATTGGCAATTGCTATACCGATATAATTCTGTACAAATATGTAAGCAAAGGCAAAAACCGTCAGTATAAGGAGCACTTTTCCGCCTTTCACAACGCTTTTTAGCTCAGTTGAAAGACCAATGGAGGTGAAAAAAACAATGAGTAAAATATCGCGATAATGGGTCGCAAATTTGATATCCCAACCAAATAGTAAATAAAGTAATCCAAATAACAATGAAGCAGTGAATCCACCGGTAACGGGTTCGGGTATATTGTATTTTCTGAAAAGATTGATTTTCTTATTCAGAAACTTCCCTAAAAAAAGAACGAGTACAGCTATGACAATTGTTTGTCTTGAGTCGAGTTCCATATTTCAAAATATTACTTGCTAAATTAATTGATTAAAGCATAAACTGAACCCGGCTTTGGAAAAATTGTGTTGTTCCTTTCAAACCAAACCGATCTAAAACACCATAACCGTATTCCAGCTCTAATCTTATATTGTTTGATAGGTACCAGTTAACCATGGGTGTTATTCTCCAAAGTTTTCCGCCTGTCAATGTACCACTGTTGAGATCAAGTGATGAGAATCGTAAAACTGCCTCCCAGGCGCCCGGGCCACCTTGAAAAATAGATTTATGAACAGGAACAAATGCGTAAATTCCGCTAACTGTGCTGTAAGAACGTGATTCTCCCGTTATTATATAACTTACCATCACCTCTCCACCTTGAAATAAAGGATTGCCAGTTTCAGGAGAATTAAATTTATGTCCATAATATTCACCACCCAGCATTAAGGAGTTGGAACTAAAATAAATTTCACCGCCCAGATGATTTGAATGATCTGTAGAAAACGTACCAGTGCTTATAAAGAAAGGAGCAGTAAATGATTCAGGTCGTGACCGGACTTGCATTTCTTCCCCGTTTACATCGCCATATCTGTAACTCACACCAATATGAAATACAGTATTATTTTCTTTAGAATTAATGGGTAGCCAGCCAGCTCTCAGAATAAATTGCCAATCGTAAGTTGAAAATGACTGATCATTTGACAACCAATTTACAAATACCCCAACATTCCAAAATAAGCGCTGTTTTGGCAAAAATCCCATCCATTTTATTCCATCAGCCAGAATTGGAATGACATCTAAGGCTATTTGCCGTTCCAGTGTCCAACCTGCGTAACCATTCATTACTTTGTTCATGGAAAAACCTTCCTTGGTTCGGCCAATAAATACATAACCTGCCAATTCCGGAACTCCAAACATGATACCGGATTCACGAATAAACCAAGAATTAGCTTCACCATCGTACATGAATCCAGCCTTCCAGCTAATGAACCTTTTTGTTTTAAGACGTCCGCTCAGTGTAATCCTAAAATCTCTTACTGCGAAAGCATGTTTTATATCGACGTCAGCAGAATCCATTTGCTGTTTTCCCACATCATTTTGGATATATCCCGCATATTCATAGAGGAAACCACCCCCAATCTTTAAAGTTGACAGGGAACCATCAAATTTATTCCAGTTTTCGAATGTCAGTGCTTTTTTGATTGTATCTTCTTCAGTGATTTCTATCGTTTTACCTTCCGTACCATCGGGTATTATACCCGGCTCGATTTGGCTGAATGACGATTCACTTATAAAAAATAATAATGCAATTAATAATAAGTACTTCCCCATTGCCTTACCACATATTAAAAGTTTTAAATGTAATCCAGGCTCTTAAAATTGAAAAATTTTATGGAGCCTGGATCTTTATTATTAAGTCTATCATAACCATTTCTTCTTCATATGTCTCATTGAATCCGCACTTCATTACTTTATTTGCATATTCAAATAGTATATGACTGCTTTGTTTTATTTGAACTCCTTTAAAAGCCTATTATAAGAATTTCATTGGAGAAATCAATCCGATCATTACCCTACCAGTATTATAGTCCTCAACGTCGATTTTTTCTATCGTGTAATCGGAATATTTATAGATTCTGCCAACATAGCCAGCAAAAAACTTCAGGTTAAAATTATCCCATGGATAAAACTCGATAGTAGGGATATAACCATAGGCAGTCCTAATCCTGTCAGTATCTTTTGTCGGATCCTCATCGCTATCCCAGTTGGCCTGGTCAATGTAACCAGCAAAACACAAATGCCATTTAGGAACAAACTGCCAGTCAGCTTGTATCCAATGACTCCAGTATCTTGTATCCTGGAGCACATATCCATAATCGCCACGCGGAATTTCTTGGCTGATAACTCCTGTACGGTCTAGGTCTTCCATACTATACTTAAAATCGTAAGCAAATGTGAAATTCTTAATGTGCAACTGTTGACCAAAAGCAGCATAATTTTTATATATACCAGAAGCTTCATTCGTTAATGAATAACTCCATAAAGTTGTCACCTTACCCTTCCACAAACTACCTCTCCAAGTAAGCACACCTCCCAATGGGGCTTTTGACGCTGTGATGCCTGCACCTCCAATGATGCTGTCATTACCATAAATCTCCTCAAAAGTTTGCGTTCTTGAGTTGTAGATCTGGAATCCGATATAATTGCCTGGATTGACGAAATACTTAATGCCAACTCCCGACATGAAGTTATCAGCCTGCTCAATGATATCTGAATACTCGTAAATGTCAATAGGATTAAGGTCAAACTCAATTCCTCCCCAGTCGAGGCAGAATTTTCCGGCCATCAGCTCCCATTTATCTTTATTGCCGAGCTTAAATGCTACATAAGCCATATCAACCCCTTTAATGATCTTATCCATGCTCTGGGGCTCAAATGAGCTGGTGTAACGGTGCCGGAAACGGAAATAGATTTTTTCAGTCACCCAGCCACGTATCTCCAGCCTGAACTGTTCCATTCTGAATTTTGAACCGGTATATTCGCCATTGTCAAAATAATTAACGAATGCAAATTGCTGATTAGCAATAAAATCGATGTTTGACAGTCTTTTTTGCTTATCTACAGGAATCAGCGAACGGTATCGTGTTGCTGTGTCGGCTTGCTTTACCTGGGCAAATCCGGAGATTATCGATCCAATTACAAACAAAAAAAGTAATATGAATTTTGATTTCATAATAAGCCCACTTAATAAGTAATAAATAATTCCTGCAATTCTTCTCTGCTTCTTTTCTTTTTATCTGCCAATGCCATCATTAAAAGTATTCTGGCTTTTTGTGGGTTAAGTTCGTCAGAGGATACAGTACCATAATCAGTATCAACAACTTCACCATTACTAATACTGCACCAATTGGCACACGTGTGGCCCTGACAACAGGAATTCCTTTATCAGTAGCTCTTTTTGCGGCTTCTAATGTTCCAGCATTCATATTGCCATCACCAACACCCGCAATAACGATTCCTTTTGCTCCGGCTTTAACCATTAAATCGATTAAATCGCCTGAAGCATCTGCACACATATAAACGATATCAACACGTGGTAATTCTTTTAAACCGTCAACCGAAAATTCACTATTTGTTGTGTGACGACCATGAGGTTTATGGAACCATATAATTTGACCAAAAATAACAGTTCCTATCATTCCTTCCTGGGGAGATTCAAATGTTTGAACTGGTGTAGAGATCATTTTCTTTACATCATGAGCTGCATGAATTTCATCATTCATTACCACCATTACACCATATCCTTTTGCTTCCGGATTTGCAGCAACAGCAACAGCATTATACATGTTTAATGGGCCATCAGCACTTAATGCTGTTGAAGGACGCATAGAACCTGTTAAAACAACTGGTTTGTCACTTTTTACAACAAGAGTCAGAAAATAAGCTGTTTCTTCTTGGGTATCAGTTCCGTGGGTAATTACAATTCCATCTACGTCATCAGTTGCCAATAATTCGTTGATACGATTTGCCAAATCTAGCCAAACCTTTACGCTCATATCTTGTGAACCAACGTTTGCTGTTTGTTCTCCAGTTAAATTTGCCAATTTTCTGATATTTGGAACAGCATCTATCATGGCTTCAATAGTTACTTTTCCAGAAGTATAAGCAGAGCCTGTAGAGCTTGCTCCAGCACCGGCAATAGTACCACCAGTTGCTAAGATAACTACATTAGGAAGGTCTTTGTCTTGGGAAAATCCAAATGGAATAATCGCCATAATTAGCAATAGTACTAATAAATTCTTAATAAAAGTTGTTTTTTCATCATTTTAATTTTTAATTATTAAAATTGGATTTATTTATTTTCGTATTTTGTTTTGTCAAGTCCTGTCAAATTATCAGGAGAGAAAATCTCTTCAATTTGCTCTTCAGTAAGTAGATTTTTTTCACGTACCAACTCTAAAATCCTTTTCCGGTTTCCATCGATTCTTTTGCCAATTCATCGCCTACATGGTGGCCAAGATACCGGATTTAAAGCTGTAACAATACCAATAGTTATTTCAAGATTGTGAGCATCATACATCTTCATTAATAGTTATACCATCAACGCATTGTTCACGGAAAGCTTTCATTCCATTGGTCAATAATTTTTGTGATTCAAAAATGGCTAATCCAACAACAGGCTCATAAGCATTTAATTGCAAATCTCCATCTGAAGCTCGCAATATTTACTGTTACATCATTACCAATTACCCGGTAACTGATAAAGGCCATTAATTCAGGAATTACAGGATTTACTTTTCCTGGCATTATTGAAGAACCTGGTTGACGTGCTGGTAAATTAATTTCAAAAATCCATTTCTTGGACCTGAAGAAAGGATAATTAAATCGTTTGATATTTTTGATAATGTTGTAGCCAATGTTTTTAATGCAGAAGAATATACCACAAAAGAATGCAAGCTTGACGTTGCAGCAATCATATCATCGCATTTACAAATTCATAACCTGAAATTTCGTTTAAATGTTTTATAACATATACATGATATCCTTCAGGTGTATTTAATCCAGTACCAATAGCTGTTCCACCCATATTTAAGATCATTAAACCATTATTGGCATTTTCAATATTATCAATATTCCATTCAACATTGAAGCATAAGAATGAAATTCTTGACCGACGGTCATTGGTACTGCATCCTGCATTTCGGTGCGTCCCATTTTAATAACATCAATGTATTTATTTCCTAATATTTCTGAACGACTTGGCAAGCAATCCTAATTCTTTAATCAAATCTTCGTTGTGCATATATCATTCCTATTTTCAACGAAGTAGGATACGTATCGTTGGTAGATTGTGACATGTTCAGGTCATCATTTGGAGAAATTTTCTCATAATCTCCTTTTTTGATGCCTGCTTTTTCAAGCGCCACATTTGCCAATACTTCATTGGCATACATATTGGTTGATGTTCCTGCACCGCCTTGGTATAAGATCAACTTTAAATTGATCAAGATATTTTCCATCTATCAATTCCTGACATGCAGGTTCGATTAGTTTTAATGTTTCCGCTGACATTTCACCAGCTTCAGTATTGGCACGGGCTGTGGCAAGTTTTATCATTCCCCAGGCTTTAATATAGTCAGGATAATCATTGATATATTGGCCAGAAATCTGAAAATTTTCCATTCCCCTGGCAGCTTGTGCTCCATAATAGGCTTCTTCAGCTACTTGAATCTCACCGAGTAGGTCTGTTTCGGTTCGTGTTTGCGCAAAACTGCCCATAACCATAAGCAGTGCTACTAATAAAACTGTTAATCTCATCATTTTTTTAATTTTTAAAGTGTTTTATACTTATGCATTATTTATTAAGTAAATTATTTGGAATCCTTTTTATCTTTTTTTTCTCTTCTAACATTTTGGTAATTTTTTCTAGCACTTTATGTAGTGCAAAATGTAAAGATTTTAAAACAATTAGGAGTATTTCCTATCTCTAGATATTCTGAAATATCATTTACCTGGTATTTGAGCAGGTATTGTATGAGAAGGTCGTCACATAACATATAATCAATTTTGCCGGATAACTGGCGTTCAAGGTTTTCCTGATCATTTGTACCGCTTATAAAGGATATTCCCTCAGCCATTTCCGGATCAACATCATAAGCGTAATTTGATACAATTCCTATTTTCTTGCCAACCAGATCATTAAATGATTCAGCACTTATATCACTGCCCTTGTTTCCGATAAGAATGAGCCTGTTTTCGAGATAAGGATTTGAAAATAAGTACTTCTCTTTTCTTTATTCATTAATCCAAAGTGCTGCACTTCCATCAGCATCTCTTGAATTGATGTCAATAATTACCTGTTAAAAATTCTGAATAACATAATTCACTTCAATATTGCAACGATAAAGTGCTTCCTTAACCAGGTCCAATACCATGGCATTTTCAGTTTCAATATCAGTAAACGGGGGCCATACATCAGATGACAAGTTTAGTTTATTCTGTTGTGAAAAAGTGAACTGCGCCGAATTCAACATCAAAAACAGTAATACAATGATTAATTTCGGGAAACGTGTATAATTTTTTCTCATTAATTATTCATTAGGATTAGCGAATCGCTTTGCGATTAATTTTAACAAAGCAGATTTGTTGAATTATTTCTTTTAAAATATTGATAAATTATACATCAAAAATACTAATAACTATCTCAAGTTGATAGTAAGAAGTTAAATTGCGATTTATTTGAGATCACTGATGTGTTAAACTTCTCTGAATGAGGCTGTTTTTAATTTTACAAGGTAGTAATGTTAACAATGAAACGAGTGGATTGTGATTCAAATGGTACACATTCTTTGTTTTTTTTGCAATTGACACGTTCACGATCAATTCGGCAACTTTTTCAGGAGTTACAGGTTTTTTTATAAACCTGGGAACAGTTCTTAGAAAATTATCAAATTCAATTGAAAACAAACTGCCATGTATTTTACTTTGATATTGAACGGTTTCCTCAAGTAATACAGTTTTAATAGCTCCCGGCCTGATAAGAATACATTTAATACCTTTTAACTCTAGTTCAATTTTTATAGCATTATAAAGGATTCCAGTGCTTGTTTTGAAACGGCATAAGGTTGAAAAGGCGCAGGTACTTTATAACTTTCACTGCTGATTACAACAAGCTTCCTTTTGATTTAGATAGAAGGGGCAAAAAATATTTTGTAAGATTGGCCAATCCTAAAAAATTCACATTTAAGATTTGTTTAAGTTTATCAGCTCCGGCTTCCGATACAGGGTAAAAATCAAAAACTCCTGCATTACTAATTAATACATCCAGCCGGCCATATTTTTCCTGAATATAATGCAGCCACTTCATTCATTTATTTTCTGAAGTAACATCGAGTTTTAGATATGTAAGTGTCTTATATTCTATGCTTTCAAATGGCTAAGTTCATGGATATCTGAAGCAATAACCTCATAGTTTGCATTTAAAAAAGCTTTTGCAGTGGCAAGGCCTAATCCTCTTCCGGCACCAGTTATCAGAACAACTTTCTTACTCATTATTTTGGATTTAAACTTTATCTAACCTTATTTTTAAGGCCAAATATACTTGATTCAGACAGAATTAAAAATGTGTAGAGTAATTGCTCAAATTAAATTTCCAATTAGATAATTTGGCTATTTTTAGGCCATAATTATTAAGATTTGAGTCCTGACCTAATAACCCATACTGTCAAAAACAAAAGAGCACGAAACCTTGTACTTCATCTTCATCCGGTGAAACTAAGAAAAGAAGCCATAAGGTTTCAACTCACGTTTGGGTTGGGTGGCATGTCGGCTTTGCTTTTCTTATTGCAAGTATTTACAGGTATTTTATTACGGTTTTCTTATGTCGCAAGTCCGGCTGAAGCATATGATTCCATTCTTACGATTGAAAATGACATTTTTTTTGGACAACTTGTCCGAAATATCCATCACTGGAGTGGTATTTTATTTGTCATTATAACTTTCCTGCACCTTCTCAGGACTTTTTATACAGGTGCTTTCTACTTATAATCGAAGATGGAACTGGATTATCGGTATTTGCTTAATGATTTTGGTGGTATTTTCAAATTTCACAGGTTACTTGTTGCCTTGGGATCAATTGGCTTATTGGGCAATTACTGTAAGTACCAGCATGCTGCAATATGTTCCAGTAGCCGGAAACTGGCTGGTGGAATTCGTAAGGGGTGGGGTGGATGTCAATTCATCAACCTTGCTCATTTTCTATAACTTCCATACGGCTATTTTACCTGTAACAATTGTCATATTGATGGTATTTCACTTCTGGAGGGTGAGAAAAGCAGGAGGCGTAGTTGTTTCTGAAAACAGCAGTCGAGAAATGGTTCCTTCTGATCCTGATCTGGTATTGAAAGAGTTGGTAACAGGACTAATCCTTCTGGCTTTCATATTTATGATAAGTGTATTTTTTAATGCACCACTGCTGGAAAGGGCTGACCCTGCATTCAGTCCGAACCCGGCGAAAGCACCATGGTATTTTATGGGTATTCAGGAGTTGCTAATGCATTTTCATCCATTTTTTTCTGCCATATTCATTCCTTTATTATTTGTTGTTGGCTTGATTTGCCTGCCTTTTCTGCGATATGAAAAGCAATATGAAGGTATTTGGTTTTTTAATGAAAAGGGGAAGAAACTGGCTATGACTGGCCAGCCATTATTTCATTTTTATCAGTTACAATAGCTATATTAATCAGTGAATTTTTTATTAATCTCGAAGGATGGCTACCTTCGCTACCGTTGTTCATCAGTTCCGGTCTGATTCCTTTTATCCTTGTAGTCAGCTTTCTTTATTCTTCCTGATATATCTTATTAAAAAACATTACCACACCGATAACAGTGAATTAATTTTGTTTATTATGACATTTATCGTGGTCGCATACATTGTATTTCTCAATGGCAGCTATTTTCTTTCAGAGGACCAGGTATGCAATTGATGTGGCCGTGGGATATATAAATAAAATTCTTAAGATAAATAGTATCACTAATTGAAAGAGCAAAAAGAACATATAAACAGAAGATCATTTATAAAACGTGCCTGGGCATGGTTGGGAGCCATTGCATTTATTAGAACTGATAGCGGTTTCATTCAATATGTTTTCACCCGGAAAGAGGAAAAACACAGCTAATTCTCCTTTTATTAAAACAGCTGGACTTGTTGATGAGATAACACCGGGAACAGTTTTGCCATTTAAAAATGGTCAGTTTTATCTGGCGCGTTATGCTGATGGAGGATTTTTGGCACTTTCCCTTATCTGCACTCATTTGGGTTGTTCAATAAGTTGGAACAGTCAAAAAGATCAATTCATCTGTCCATGCCATGCATCCGTATTCGATAATAAAGGCAATGTGATGAGTCCACCGGCACCACGTGCACTTGATGCTTATAAAGTGATTATTGAAGATGGTGTTGTAAAAGTAGATACAAGCCATAAGATCAGGAGAAAAAGATTTGAAAAATCAGATTTAGTGTATGCATAAGAAGAATAAAATTTGAATAGAAATTGGAAAATAACAGGTTTGCTGGCGACACTTGTATTGGTGCTGACGATTCCTTTGTATGTATTGAAGCATCTTTCTGAGGAAAATAATCAAACTGAATCCATTCCTGCCACATTTACCGGAAGCAAAAGTTGTATTGAGTGTCATAAACTGGCTTATGACCTGTGGCTGCAGTCTGACCATTATTTTGCAATGGATACCGCCTCGGAAACATCTGTTTTAGGAGACTTTAATGATGTTGAATTTGAATTAACGGAGAGATTCATAAATTCTACAAAAAGAATAATAAGTTTTTCGTGTTTACTGATGGGGCTGATGGTGCCATGCAGGAATTTGAAGTGCAGTATACATTCGGTGCCTGGCCGTTGCAACAATACCTTGTACCCATGGATAATGGAAGGCTGCAAACACTCGCATTAACATGGGACACGATTACCAAAGCATGGTATCATATGGCAGAAGCTGTTTATCCTGATGAACAAGTAGATCATCCAAAATTGGCTCCACTGGACCAACCAGGCACAGAACTGGAATGGAATGTGCGCCGATTGCCATTCAACAAACCTGAAAAAAGGCTTTGATCCGGAAACTAATTCCTATCATACTACCTGGTCTGAAATCAATGTGGGTTGCGAAGCTTGTCATGGTCCATCTTCGGAACATCTAAAATGGGCAAATTTGCCTGAATTGGCCAGGCCAATGAATACAAATTATCGGCTTGGTTGTGCAAACAAGTAATATTGAAAATACCCGTTATGTGGAACTTTGCGCACGATGCCATACCCGCAGGGCAGTTTTTGATGATTATAACTTTGCGTGGCATGACCTGCTTGATCAAATGGTACCGGAATTGCCCAGGGAGCCATTTTATTTCTGCTGATGGACAAATTCTGGAAGAGGATTATGTGTTTGGTTCGTTTACGCAGAGCAAAATGTACATGAATGATGTGATGTGCAATGATTGTCATAATGTACATAGCGGAAAATTAATTTTAGACGGAAACGCTTTATGCCTGCAATGCCATCGGGCAGACGAATATGATACTTACAACCACCATTTTCATAAGCAAGCAGGAGAGGAGGGAAGCCCTGTAATTTCAACCTTTGGCGATACCTACGAGGTGGGAGATGGGGCATCATGTATCAATTGCCATATGACAGGCAGGTATTATATGGGTGTCGATTACCGTCGCGACCATAGCTTCCGAATTCCTCGGCCAGATCTTTCCGATGAATTAGGAACTCCTAATGCATGTACTTATTGCCATGCCAGCCAAACCAGCCAATGGGCAGCAAATAAAATGAAGGAATGGTATGGAAGTTCTGCTAAACAGCACTTTGGCAGTTATTTGGCAACAGTTGTATCAAGTCAGGGAGATGTAAGAGCTAAACTGGAAGCCATTATTAACGATGAGTTGTTTCCACCAATAACCCGAGCTGTGGCCATCAGTGAATTGGGAGAACAGTATCCTGAAGAAAGTAAAAAAATACTTACTGCAAAAATTCACGATCCTGAATCTTTCATCAGGTATGCAGCTGTCAGAAATTATCCTGTTACTGAAGAAAAAGATATAAAACTGCTTGTGTCACTTTTAAATGATCCTGTAAGAGCAGTCCGGTTCGAAGCTGCAGTTGCACTGTCAGTATTTCCAAATGCACAAATTTCGGAAAATGACAGAATGTTGATGCATAAAATACTGAATGAATATGAAGCTGCTATGATGTATTCGGCCGACTTTACAGCCAGCAGGCTGAACCTGGGAAATTTATATAACAATCTCGGTGACACGGACAAAGCAATAGAGCAATACAAAAAGGCGATCTTAATTGATCAGGAATTTTATCCGGCCAAAATCAACCTGGCAATGCTCTACAATCAAAAAGGTGAGAATGAGAAAGCGGAGGAGCTGTTCAAAGAAGTCATCAATGATGAGCCGGATCAGCATTATCAGAAATATTCACTTGGTCTGTTACTGGCGGAAATGGGCAGATACGAGGAAGCGGTTAGTTATTTAGAAGATGCTTCGGCACACCTTGAGGAAAACACAAGAATAAAATTCAACCTGGCAAAACTGCATGAATTCCTCAAAAACGATAGTGAAGCTGAAGCAAATTATATAGCTATACTTGAGCAACAACCGAAATCAACTGAATACCTCATGGCGATAGTTGAATATTATTTTAAGAAGCAAAATTATCCAAAGGCAAAACCATATGTCGTCAGGATAAATGACATCTTTCCTGATGATCCGCAATCGATTGAATTACTGAAATTTGTTAATTCTAAGCTGGAATGATTATAAAATGTTTATTTAATGAGGTGATAATCATTTTTGAATCATAAAAATGATGGCTATTGCTTGTGAATTTTATACTTTCGCAAAAAATTGTTAACCAGAATAATCCATGTCAAAAAACCTTTATATCGCTGCATCGGAGGCTGAAGCCGGAAAATCTTTAATTGCGCTGGGAATGATGGATTATCTGTCGAGGCGCATAACTAAGATCGGTTTTTTCAGACCTATTGTTAAATCAGGCGAAATAATGGATAACCATGTCAGGCTGATACGTGAAAGGTTCAAACTGGATGTTGCTTATAAAGATATGTATGGCCTTACAAGTGAAGAACTTAATTCAACTCATTCGAAATGGTGATGATGACAATATTCAGACCACCATACTGAATAAATATAAAAAGCTGGAAAGTAAATGTGATTTTGTTTTGGTTGAAGGAAGCGATTTCAAATCACATATTAGCAGTTTTGAATTCAATTTCAATGTCCGGGTTGCAAATAACCTGGGTAGTCCAATTATTGCCGTAATTAGTGGAAAGAATAAAAATGTAGCTGAGGTTATCGATTCGGTACAATTGATGAAGGAAATGCTTTCGCAGGAAAATGGAAGCCAGATTGGCACCATAGTAAACAGGGCCAACAAAAGAGATGTTGTTTCAATAAAGTCATTGCTTGATAAAAATTCTACCAATGGCGATTTGAATTTTGTGATTCCTGAATTGGACATGCTTCAAAAGGTATCGATCAGGCAAATAAGTGAAGCGCTAAATGCGAAAGTGATATACGGCGACAGTGAACATATGAATTTCGTGGTGAATGATGTGAAAGTGGCTGCGATGGGACTTGAAAACATACTGAAATATGTAAGTGAAGGAACCTTGGTGATCACCCCTTCTGACCGGCTGGATATACTTTCTGCTTTGGCATTAACATTGATTTCCGGCAATTATCCCAAAATATCAGGATTGCTTCTTTCAGGCGATTTTGAACCCAATGATGAGTTCATGCGATTGATAAAAGGCCTGCAAAAACTTCCTATCAACATTCTGAAAGTTGAAACGGATACCTACACCACAGCCATGAATATTGATCATATTGAGGCCAAATTACTTCCGGAAAACGAACAGCGGATATCCATCGCATTAGGTCATTTTGAGGAATATGTAAATGGTAAACAACTGGCTGAAAAAGTAACTATTGAGAAATCAGAGGCTGTAACACCACTTATGTTTGAATACGAACTTTTTGAACGAGCACGTAAAGTCCGTAAACATATTGTGCTGCCTGAAGGAACTGATGACCGCATCTTAAAAGCAACGGATATTTTGCTCCGCAGGAATGTGGTGGATATTACACTGCTCGGAAATGAAGATGAGATTTTAAAGAAAGCTTCTACTTTACGCCTCAATATAAAGGCAGCCAATATCATTGATCCATATGACAACGACCTGGTTCGTGAATATGCATCTGAATATTATCGCTTAAGAAAACATAAAGGCGTTACCAAACAAACTGCTTTTGATTTGATGCATGATGTGAGTTACCTAGGTACTATGATGGTGTATAAAGGCCATGCCGACGGGATGGTTTCGGGAGCAGAGCATACCACCCAACACACCATTCGTCCGGCTTTCGAATTTGTGAAAACCAAACCAGGCGTTTCTATAGTTTCGAGTTCATTTCTTATGTGCATGAAAGACCGGGTGCTGGTATATGCGGATTGTGCAGTAAACCCGAATCCGAATGCAGAGGAATTGGCGGATATTGCTATCAGTTCCGCTGAAACAGCTGTTAAATTTGGTATTGAACCACGTATCGCCATGCTGTCTTATTCTACAGGTGAATCAGGTAAAGGAACCGATGTAGTAAAAGTGAGGGAGGCTACTGAAATTGTTAAATCTCGCAGACCTGATTTGAAAACTGCCGGCCCTATCCAATATGATGCAGCGATTGACCTAACGGTAGCAAAACAGAAAATGCCTGGTAGTGATGTTGCCGGTAAAGCCACCATTTTTATTTTCCCCGACCTGAATACTGGTAATAACACATACAAAGCCGTGCAGCGTGCAGCGAATGTGGTTGCTATTGGACCGGTATTGCAAGGCCTTAACAAACCTGTGAATGACCTCAGCAGGGGATGCCTGGTGAAAGATATTGTGAATACGGTGGTCATTACAGCCATCCAGGCACAGGGAGATTAAGTGTCCTGTCATCCTGAACGACAGTGAAGACATTCTCATTTAAATTATAAGGATGTATTTAGTGCCTGAAATAAAAAGGAATTATTGAACTTAACTCATATTTACATGTAACATTTTATATGTATTGCCGTAAGAGATGTTACAATTATGATACATACCGTAAGCAGGTAGAAAAAAACAGACAAGCAAGTACACTAATTATGATCACCCTAACAGGTGAAACAAAGCAAGCGCAGATATTTTATTTGCGCTTTCTTTTTACTTTCCGATACAGAAAATAATATTAATTGATTATCATAGCCGTACAATTTTAAGGTAGATATAAGGTACATTTAGGGTGCCAAAACCTGATTATGGCCAACCCATACTACCAATAAAATTTCTACGAAGCCCTCTCTTTTGGGCTTGCTCATTCTTTCATCCAGTCAGTCACATTAACTATATAATATAATTAGATAGAAAAGAAGGTCTATCAGACACAAGAAAACCCATCACAAGGCAAGCAACAGTTTACATGGAACGCTGAGGGATATGCTGATGGGATTTACTATTACAGGCTTCAAGTTGGAAGTGATGTATCTGGTCCCTGTTTGTCTGATATGTTTTGCTCCGGTTGATACCATAATGGCCCAGGTAAAGCCCGCTGCGTGGCGATGCCCTGTAAATAAACCCGCCTGTAAAGAACCCTCTCCTGCCGGGAAGACCCAGATTTTCCTCCAGACTTACTTTTGCCGTAAGCCAGCCACCTGGCAATTCAAATGACGCCTCCGTAATGAGCCAAGCATACACATAGGCCGTTGTAAAAATAAACCGATTATGGCTTTTTCGCAATTCCTCCTTCTGTGCGTCTCTCTTTAACTGACGGTTTTCCCTGGTATTTTGATATAAAGTATCATTTTCAACTAATCCTGCATTTGATGCGGCAAGATTTGTAACAAAAACAAATATGATCAGAACTAGAAGATATTTTTGCCCGCTAACCATCCAGTTTATTTCTTAAAATTAATTCGTGTTCCTTCATTTTATTTTACTTCTGTTTTGTTTGTCATTGACAATTCAATTTTAGTATATACATATATCAATTTTCTCTTTTGAAAGAAACAGGCGAAACCATCTGCTAATTCATTTTTTTCTCATCTTTTTTTGCTTTAAAGGAAAGATGAAATAAAATGCGTGATAACATAACCCAGTTTTTTTGGTTTACTAAGGTTAATCCTCTCATTGTAATAAACTTCGTCACAATCTTTCATGTTATTAATAAATACGCTTTATAAATTACCTGCAAACTTTTCTCCTTAATTAACCGAGAAAATCTCAAAATTCAGATCGAAACTTCGAGTTTCCATATTTGCAGCTTCATCTCCGCAATACAGAAATGAAAACCACTTTGTTTAATTGGTATCATCCATAATTTCACTGGAAGACATATTTGATGTTTTCATCGCATCCTTCGGAAGGGTAATAAACAAGGCAACCATAGGTTTTGTGCTTTCACTGCTCTCAAGCAATACTTTTGCAATTCCTGCAAAGGGCATAAACAGGATCATACCCGAAACTCCCCAGATCAGTCCACCCACAATTACAGAAAGAAAAATAACAAAGGCATTCAGGTTAATCTTATTGCCAATGACTACCGGTTTGATCACATTAGCTCTTATTACATTTGAAACAATCATTCCTGCCAGTGCGAGTATCGGCACCAAAAGTCCATCATTGGTGATCAATGCAAAAAGGGTGACCACGACCATACCAATCGGACTGCCGATATACGGGACAAGCGTTAAAAGGGCAAAAAGAACAGCCCAGAACAAGGCAAATTGCAAACCGATTAAAAGAAATATAACATAAAGTATAACTGCCAAAAGAAAAGTAGTGATGAACAAACCATACAGGAAATCATTAATAATGCCGACCTCTTTTTTCCCCCTTTTTTTTATGACCTGAAAATCCCGATCTGATTTGGCAATCAACTTCAAAAAATAGAGATAATTGTCTCTGTAATACAAAATAAAAAACAGGTAAATAGCTATCAGAAACAACTGCCCGGCACTTTTACCAAAACCGGCCAAGGCTTTGGCAACAAGTTCCAGATGCCCCGAAACCCATATAAATATTTGTGTCCGGTCGATCATTTGAATATGAATACCAAACTCCTTAAGCCTATCCAAAATATTTTGAATAGAATTTGTCAAGGCTGTTGTAAACGAGGGTATCCCGTTTATAATTGAGGCAATCTCAATATAAAAGAAATACAATAAAGTAATGATCCCCAGAATTATCAATACAACAAAAACAGCTGAGGTAATAAAACGGTTGATGTGAAACCTTCTTTCAAGTTTAGTAAGCATTTGAAAAGAGGCAAGCGCAATAACCAGGCTCCATGCCAGCGGAACCAGGAATGATTTTGCTATGATCATTATTACAACACTAATGGTTAATATGACCAATACTGCAGCTATCCTGATCAATTTTGAGTTGTTAAAAGAACCTGATTGCATTATATGTTAATTAATTGCAACGCAAAATACAAATTATAAGTTACTAAACAGTTCATTACAAGCACAACTTTTGTAATTTTAGCCTCTAACTTCCTCTATTATGGTTTTATATGTAATTACAATACTTCCATTTCTGGATGAATTGATCTTTCTGATCTACATCCTGTTTATCATTTTCACGGTTATTAAAATTCTTCTCGACACCAGGTCTACTCCTAAAACGCTCGCCTATATTTTACTGGTAATTATTTTGCCTGTTATTGGCATCTTTTTTTATTACGCATTCGGAATAAATTACCGGCATAAAAAAACAAAATCATTAACCACAGATGAGTTAAATAAGTTTACACAATCATTCAAAGAAAATGTTTCAGATAAAACAAAAAAACTGTTAAATGATTATAATAAAAGCCTCGAAAAGTACACTGACCTGATCCATTTCATCCATCAGTTGGGAGAAGAAAAGTTGAGCATCAATCAATACAAGTTATTGATAAACGGTGAAGAAAAATTTCCGGAAGTGCTGAAAACTTTGGAAACAGCAAAGCATTTTATCCACATGGAGTACTATGCATGGGAAAATGATACACGCGGTAACCAGATCAAAGATGCGCTGATTAAAAAGATAAAAGAGGGAATAAAAGTCAGGGTACTGTACGATGCTTATGCCAGCAGGAAAATAAAAAATAATATTGTAAAGGAACTAAAGTCAGCGGGTGCTGAGATTTATCCGGTAATTAAAGTAAAACTAAGCAGGTTGGCCAGCCGTATGAACCACCGCGACCACCGCAAGATAATTATTGTGGACGGTTATACAGGATTTGTCGGAGGTATAAATCTGTCTGACAGGTATGACAATTCAATTGACACAGGCCTTTGGTGGCGTGATACGCATGTTAAAATCACCGGAGAGACAGTGCAAAATTTGCAACGTCATTTTATTATCAACTGGAATGTTGCCCAACCTGGCAAACTGGCTTTCACCAATGAGTTGTTTCCGGATGCAAGCCCTGCAGATGATGGCAGTGAACCGGAATTTGCACAAATTATTGCCGGAGGTCCTGTTTACAGGATGTCGAACATTATGCTTGGTTATTTAAAACTATTCACAACGGCAAAGAAAAAACTGTATATCACCAACCCCTACTTTATACCTAATGACAGCATTATGGATTCTTTGAAACAGGCAGCAATTAGTGGCGTGGACGTTCGATTAATGCTTCCCGAAAAACCCGATTCTGCTATCGTGGGCGCGGCATCAAAGTTTTACTACAGCGATTTGTTGCATGCAGGCGTAAAAATATACCACTACAAAAAAGGATTTGTTCATGCAAAGACAGCAGTAGCCGATTCGGAAATAAGTGTTGTAGGAACTGCCAACATGGATATCCGTAGCTTCGACCTGAACTTCGAAATAATGTCAGTGATCTACGGAAAAAACTTTGCGGGTCAACTTGAAAATGCTTTTTTGGATGACCTTAAGCTTTGCGATGAAGTATCTTATCAAGACTGGAAACAACTGGGAACCTTAAACCAGTTGACCTACTCATTAGCCCGGTTGGTGTCTTCATTTTTGTAGCTGATCTAAAGATTCTAATCGTATTTTACCAATTTCCAAATCAGTACATTCTTGCACTAAAGTTTATTACTAACCAGTGCTTTCTTTAGCAAGAATAAATGATCCCTGCTAACAAAATTCTTTTTTATCCCACTGATAATTCTAAATGTACAAGATAGTTTTTAACTTTGTTGTTACATTTAATACCAAAATTGCTTAAACAAAATGGATGCTGGAGTGTTTTTAAAGATAGAATACATTTAAAATTGTTTTCATGTATGGTTTTTCTGAACAAAAATTGGGTGTAAAGATTATCAATAACCGGCTTTTTACTTTGATTCACGTTTTTGATAATCAGGTTTAGAAGCGGCAGTTTGCTGATGGTATTTAGACAATTCGAAAAATGGAATTAATTTTAAAGAATAACCTAACTAATTTTGTCCGTAAGTTGAAAAATAAAGGGCGATATCAAGAAGATATAATTACAGATATTAATTTACATTTCCATTTTTTTTACGAAATTTGATGGCTTCCAGATGCTGAACACCAAACTAAATAGACCAAAAATTTCCAGTGATTTCCTAAAAAGGCCACATCTACTTGAGAAATTAGAAAAAAACAGACATTTACCGTTAATATTACTATCGGCACCCACCGGTTATGGCAAAAGTATACTTGTAAGCCAGTGGCTTGAACAGCAAGGCAATGACTATTGTTGGCTTTCTCTTGATGAAAGCATGAGTGATTCAGCTACATTCATTACCTATTTTGCTAAAATGCTTGAGATAGCCAGTTCATCCGAAATGCCCAGGATGAAAAATCTGGATCAGGAATACTATTTACTGACGTGGGAAACAATAATAAGCCTGATTATTAATAGAATTAATGAGTTAAATGAACCCATTCTACTGATTTTGGATGACTATCATTTAATCAGGAACCAGGAAATCCATCAGTTGATCAGTGCCATTATCAATGAAAACATCAGTCACTTTCACCTCGTAATCATTACCCGCCGCGATCCACCTCTTCAATTGCGCGAATTAAGGCTATATCAAAAGATGCTGGAAATCAGGCAACGTGATCTCAGATTTGATGAAAATGAAGTTAATGCACTCCTTGGGATGAAGGCAACCAAAAGTTTCAATAAAGATGAGATCAAAGAACTTATTTCCCGAACGGAGGGTTGGATACTGGGTATCAGGATGATTCTTATGGCAAGGTCGTATACGGAGGCAGAGGTTGAAAAGGTACCTTTCGATTATTTGACAAATGATCTGGACATCCTGATCGACCACATTGGCCATAATTTTGACCCGGAGTTTTTCAGACGGGTTCAACTTTGCGCCCTCTGTGACCAATTCAACAGTGAGCTGATCGACTCGCTATTCTCCTTTTCCTTCAACGAATCAGGCAGTGCAGATAAGTTCATTTCTGAATTGACTGATTTAAATCTTTTCCTGGTTCCTGCCATAAAGGAAGGGACATGGTATAGATTCCATCATTTGTTTGGTGATATTCTGAAAAGGCGACTGCAAAAAAACGAACCCAACATCATAAATCCACTCTTTATTCATATCAGTTCCTGGTTTGCAAGCAAGGGTCTTATTGATGAAGCTATCCAATACGCGATTAAGGCTAAAAAATTCGGTATAGCTGCCGATCTGATTATTGAGCATTCTGCCTCAAAATTTGCCTTAGGTGAATGGTGGGTTGTGAAAAGGTGGTTAGAAAATATTCCTGAGAAAATTCGAATGAACAATGTAGATTTACTGTTAATAGAATTATTTATTAGTGAGGAAACCTTTGAAATAAAGGAGTTATCTATTTTATTAGATACACTGGAAGCAATTGGTGTTGAAAACTTTAGTACAAAGAATCAATCTCTTTACCTATGTCATTTGGGCTATTATTTAACCTATATCAGGCCTAATCCTGAAAAAGCTTTAGAATACCTGGAACAATCCAAATCTTTGTATCATGACGAAACGAGTATGTTTGGCGCGCGTAGAGAGATAATGATGGCAACCACAATACAAATGTTGGGTAGGTCAACTTTGGCTTTGAAACTTCTTGATGATATCGATAAAAACTTTAAATACGAATCTGTCATGCATATACGTTTATTGCAGGCCAGGATATATGTTCTTTTACTTTCCGGAAATTTTAATGATGCAGTTATTGCATCTGAAAAATTTCACTTCATCGCCAAGAAAAGTGAATCGAAAATTTTGAGAGCCTGGAGTTTGTATTTAATTGGAAATTGTGCATTTCAGACGTCAAATATGGATATAGCGTCTCAGTCATTTAAAGAGGTCATAGACTTTGATGGGGTTATTAATTATCGGATATCTTTTGATGCTTTGGCAGGATTAATTTTATTAAATTCTCTAAAGGGAGATACTAAAACAGCTGAGTCATTACTTAACACAATGGAACTAATGACTGCAAAATTGAAAAATTCACAGTTTCAATTATATACACGTTCTGTTAAGGCAAGAGTTAATCTTCATAAAGGATTAGGAAGCAAAGAGTTAGAATGGGCTCAAATGAATTGGGCCAAGCAAACTCATGAACTGTATTTATGGTTGATCGATGTGCCTGACTTAACCAAAATTAGTATCATCGTCAGCCATGGTTCTATTTTGCAAGTTGAAGAGGCACTTCATGTACTTGCAGAAGTAGAAGCTTTTCTGGACAACGTTCACAACCAAGTATCATGCTATCGATATCGAACTTCTCAAGGCAATGGCATTGCTGCGTATCGGCAGGAAAGAGCATGCAAACAAATCGCTTATGAAAGCTTTATTAATGGCTGAAAACAGAGATACGATCAGACCGGTTATTGAAGCCTACCGGGTGATGCCAGCCCTGTTCAGTGAAGTAGAGCAATCCAATGTTACAAGGCGTGTTTTGTCCAGAATAGGATTAAAATCATCTGGTATCAAATCACCGCCCAAACCTGTTTCTGAAACTGAAGAACTTACCCTTCGTGAACAGGAGGTCATCCGTCTTATTTCTGAAGGTCTGCGGAACAAGGAAATTGCCGGTCAACTCCATATATCCGTGGTGACAGTGAAAAGTCACCTGACCAATATCTATCGTAAACTTGAGGTACCCAATCGCACCTCCATGCTTAATAAGGTCCGGAATCTGCAGATCTTATTCTAAAAACCCTACCTTTTTGCGACTTTAGTATGATGAATTGCCACTCATGGTATAGTGTAGCTTTGTTATCATAAGTTTATCTCTTTATTCATTTGCCAGCTATTTATACTAAACAATTAAAAACTAATACAATTAATTATTATGAATTTTCTGAACAAATTATGGTGGTTACCCTGTTAAGAGAATTGTACTCGTATTACTCGCTTTTTTCGTATTTCACCATTCGGTGAATGAGTAATTACCGGCATCGCGAATATCGTTATTGGCTAACAACTGAAAAGCAACAATAAATATCTATTAAATTAAAAATTAAAAACTAATGAAAAACAATTTATTAATTCTATTTATTTTCTTGGTATCGTTCTCATACGGTCAACAGAAAACAACTACAAATGAGACTTATGATCTCGTCATATTAAACGGGCGCGTAATGGACCCTGAAACCATGTTCGACGATGTCGCCAATGTGGGGGTCAACGACGGAAAAATCGTTGTAATAACAAAATCTACTATTCAAGGAAAAGAAACCATTGATGCTACAGGGCATGTGGTTGCTCCTGGGTTTATTGACACACACTACCATTCAATGGATGTTTTTAGTACTAAAATGGCACTTCGAGACGGTGTAACTTCCGGGATGGACCTTGAAGCCGGATCATTCAATGTTAAAGAATGGTATGATGAAAAAGCAAAAACGGGCTGGCAAGTAAACTATGGTACTACTGCAAGTTTATTGTGGACAAGAATGGCCATTCATGACCCTGAAACAGAAATGGTAGGCCCAATGGATTATTCTCTTGCAAGACCATACGTTGCCAAATCTGCAGAAGATGGCGTTCAAGGTTGGGCAACAACAAAATCAACTTTGGACGAAATGAATACAATCATGAAAATATTAGATGAAGATCTAAGACAAGGTGCAATAGGTATGGCCGCTCCTGTTGCTTACATAAGCATGGGAACAAGTAGTTACGAAGTTTTTATGGCTCAAAAAACAGCTGCTAATTATGGCCGTATGACAGCTTCTCATACCAGATATCATTTATTAAACGAAACACCTACGGAAGCGCCAATAGCTTTTGATGAGATGTTTACCAATGCCATGTTGTTAGGCGCTCCATTTTTAATTTGCCATAATAATGATTATGGTTGGTGGGAAATAGAAGAAAAATTGCAATTGGCCAGAGCAAAAGGTTTGAATATGTGGTCAGAGTATTATCCTTATGCCGCTGGAGCAACAGCAGTTACTGCAGATTTCTTGCAACCTTCTGAATGGGTAGAAAAGCGTGGTTTCAAATACGAAGAAACCATCTTCGACCCTATTGATAATGCATACCTTACCAACGAAACCTATGAAGCATTGATGAAAAAAGAACCAGGAAGATCGGTTGTAGTAGTATTTCCATACCGTAAGCCCTGGTTGAAAGATTTTTTAACAATACCTCATATGACTATAGCAGCTGATGCCATGGTTGGTGTTGGTCCCGATGGAGAATCATTACCATGGGAAGCGGATTGGAAAGATTATAGAGGCCATCCCAGAACGGCTGGTACGCGTGGTACAGCTTTTCGTATGGCTCGTGAACAAGGTGTTCCTTTAATGTTTACGATTGCACAATCAAGCTATTGGGCGGCTTTACACCTGGGTGATGCCGGGCTTGAGGCCATGAAGCAAAGAGGAAGAATTCAAGTAGGAAAAGTTGCAGACATTACCATCTTCAACCCTGAAACCATAACTGATCATTCCACTTTTAAAATAGGGGAAAATGGCCTCCCTACAACAGGTATTCCTTATGTTATTGTTAATGGTGTTATCGTAGTAAAAGACAATGAAGTATTGCCTGTAAAAGCTGGGCAAGAAATTCGTTTCCCGGTAGAAGCCAAAGGAAGATTTACACCGCTTGATAAAGATGATTGGAGGGTGAAGCATACTATTGGAATTTATCCAGGTCTTTCAAAAATTCATGTTGATGACTGTGGTGCTGGAGTATTGCATGATTAAGAATAATAATAATAGTATAAAATAATAATTTATCAATCGAACGGGACAGTCGCAAACCTCATCTCACAGAAGGAGAAACTAAAAATGAAATCTCGTCAGATTATTGTAGTCCTCGCAGTTATCCGCGACGGCAACATTCAGCCGGCATTCGGTCAGAAACATTAAAGACAATGTTTCTCTCGAGATTGAAAAACTTACGGAAGGGCTGGTTGGCCGCATTGGTGTGGCTGCACAGGAAATTGGCGGCGACGAAGTTATCGCGATCAATGGTGATGAGACCTTCGCCATGGCCAGCACCTACAAGGTGGCGATCGCCACGAAAGTGATGGATCTCGTGGACAAGGGAGAACTCAGTCTCGACCAAATGGTTGAAATCCCTCATGACATGTATGTCGCTGGCACAGTTGCGATTGCCGAGAGATTCCCCTACCCCGGGGTCCAGTTCTCGTTAGCGAACTTGATATATGCGATGATTACAGAGAGTGACAACACGGCGACCGACGTCTGTATAGGGCTGGCAGGTGGACCAGCAGCGGTGACCGAGAACCTGCGCAGGCTCGGGATCACCGACTTCAGGGTCGATCGGACTGTCCGCGAGATTCTCATGGATTTCTACGGCGTGCCAGTGGTCACCCCAGAAGCTGTCGCTGAGGCCATCAGCAACAACCCGGCACTGGTGGCGGCCCAGGTTGATCCCAATCCGGACTTCGAGGCGGATCCCCGCGACCACACAACGCCCAATGCGTATCTGAAACTCCTACTTGCCATCGACGGTGGCACGGCGATGAGCCCGGAAAGCCGCGAGTTCCTGCTAGGCGTCATGTCGCGCACGCGCACCGGCGATGGCCGACTCAAGGGACTGTTGCCTAAGGGAACGCCCGTAGCACACAAGACCGGAACCGTAGGCGGAGTTGCCAACGACGTTGGCTATATCACACTCCCTGACGGTAGACGATTTGCTATCGCCGTGTTCACCAACAGTAGTGAGACGCCCTCTGCGGACAGAGATCGGGCTATTGCGGAAGTTGCCCGCGCTTTATATGACTTTTATTATTTAAAGTAATAAGACAAATATTCATTTAACAATTAAATATTAAATGAGTAAACAAGACAGAATAAACGAGATGCTAAACTTAGTAACTCCTATGAGCAAATGGAAAAAGCCTCAATCAGCAGATTTTGTTGATGCTGCTACAAAACGATATAGCTTTCCAAACTGGCAATCAGGAAGCGAAGATTCGGTTTATTACAATTTACATATCCCGGAATTTTTTAAAAGTTGTGTGGTACCAGCACCATCCAGAAAGACTACTATAGAACGAGATTATCATCCTGAGTTATTGGATTTAACTTATACCGCATTTGATGGCTCTACTACACCTACTTTAAAAGAGTATTTAGGTGGAAAACGTAAGGTGCAAGCAATGATGATGGCGCACAAAGGAAAAGTAGTCTTTGAAACCTATCCGGGAATGAATCCAAATGACATACACATATGGATGTCGGCAGCTAAACCAACGGTGGGTTTATTGATTATGCTGCTCGCTGAAGATGGTAAAATAGACCTTGAAAAACCAATAGCTAACTATGTACCGAGATTAAAAGGTACTGCATGGGAAAAGGTAAGTGTGAAAAATGCCATGAACATGTCATCCGGACTTGATATTGAAGAAACGATAGAGAATCTATTGAATCCGGATACGTGGATTGCGAAGTGGTTTACCGCTGCTTTTGAAGAAGGAAAAGGGGATTGGGTAGCAATGGCTCAAGATGCAAAACCTTTACCCAATGAATCTGCAGGAGACCGTTTCAGATATTCTGGTGCGAATACTATGATGTTGGTGCTTGCCACTGAACATGTAACAGGTATGAGATGGCAAGAATACTTTAATGAACGGGTATGGTCTAAGATTGGAGCGCAAGGTCAGTTTATTTGTGGACTTGCAGAGGGCATTCCTTTAGGTGCAGGGCTTCACAATTGTACACCGGAAGATTTTCTTCGTTTTGCATTAATACATACACCAAGTTGGAATGTAGTAGCAAGCGAACAGATCGTTTCAGATAATGTACTTAAAGCCATTCAAGATCTAGGAAACCATAAAGCTTATAAAGGATCTACAGAAGAACAGTATGGTCAAGACTGGTTTGGAGAAGTTCCGGAAAAAAATACAGCACAATGGGATCATTATTTTCCTGATGGAGGCATGTTCAAACATGGAAATATGGGACAAGGAATCTATGTAGATCCGAAGCGTGACTTTTGTGGAATATACTTTGGCTTAGCCCCAAATCCAGATTCGATTTCAGGAATTGATCATTCACCTGGGTATTTAAGAGCTGCAGCAAAAATGTTAGCAGGGAAATAATAAATTATAAAGAAAAGGGCTCTGCCCGTAAAGCAGAGCCCTTTTAAATAACTTTAAAACAGAAAATTATGGCAATTTTAAAAAACGAACCCATTTATCCTTTTACAGAAGGAAACTATGCAAAACCACATCATATTATTATAGCTGGTAGCGATGAGGAAATAGGCTATGAATTAGCTTCCCTCGCAAAAGAAAAATATGACTGCACACTCGAGAAATATGATAATCCCATCTATGGCGAAGCACGTAGAGAATTTTTCAAGCGCAACTGGCCAGCAATGAACGAACGCGCTAAGGGCGTTAGTCGTGCATATGGTCTATCAGAGGATGATAATGAATACGACACCACTAGTCTACCCTACGACGTTTATGACTGTGTCAGAGGTGAATCAATCAGTGGGTCATTCAGCGCATGCTCAGGTCTTGTGCTACCCATAGAGAAGAGTGATTCTAAAAAAGGAGTATTTACAGCTCGTAATCACGACTTATTTCCGCTGCCAACATGGAGTACGCTTTTTGGTAAAAAGGGCCCTGAAGGTGCACATGGATGTGAAGAAAGAGCAAATGTCATTGAGTTTCGACCTGATAAAGGATTCAAAAGTATATTAGTTGGTGGTCATGACGTATTAACGCCATTTATTGATGGTATTAATGAGAAGGGACTCTATTTTACAACCTTCGCAGACTCGCATGGAGTTGGTGCAGGCGGTGCTCCTATGGCTGGCGGTAGAATAAATGGATTGTCAGATGTTCAACTTGGTGCTTACCTTCTTAGTAAATGTGCTACAGTTGAAGAAGCAAAAAAAGAAATCCTAACAACTCGTGTCATGCAAGTAGGTATGTGTATTCATATGCTCATTGCTGATGGTGATGGAAATGCCACCGTTTTCGAGATCGACAAAACATCCCAGGCTTATGTATTTACTGATCGAAAACCAGGAGAGCCATTATTCTGTACAAATCATCCAATAGCTTTGTATACTGATTCCAGTAAATTCCCTGCTTACAGTGAGGAGGCAGAACACAATACTTTTTATCGGATGAATCTTTTAGACAAAACCTATGCAGGTATGAAGGCTCCGTTTAAAAAAGCGGATGCGAAAGATTTGGTCGATGTTGTCCACTGCGCCTTTGTCGATGACAAGAAAGCGGAAGCTGCCTTTAAAGAACGTACCTTAATAAACACGAATTGTGATTTATCTAAACCTGAAATAACAGTTCGCTTCTACCTCGGGGATGATGGGCCAGTGCCTGGCACAAACCATATGAAGACCCGCATGAGTGAACCTTTCACTTTTGGTTTTGACTAAAAGGCGACAGGCTTCATGTGTGATGCAGCGAAAATGCTCCGTTGAGAATAAAAAGAAATAAAATTCAACAGACAAAAAGGACGCTTCAATAAGAGAAGTGTCCTTTATTAGAGCTTGTTTAAATGAAAGAATCAAAATTCTTAGCAGGTAAATAATAAAATTAATGTTTAACTAAAATTTTAGTAAAAATGGAAAATCAAATGACAACAAACTGGTATCTTCAATTAATCAAAGGTATCGTAATGATCTTATTAGCCATCCTCGTATTTATGAGTCCGGCCGGAGCTTTATTCG
The DNA here is from genome assembly GCA_963776205.1 of Marinilabiliales bacterium. Classification (GTDB taxonomy): domain Bacteria; phylum Bacteroidota; class Bacteroidia; order Bacteroidales; family F082; genus UBA4459. The sequence continues at coordinate 756,961 of CAVZLR010000004.1, read as the reverse complement.
CATGGGCTGTTTATATCGGGATAGGTATGATTCTATCGGGTATTCTCAACATAATACTCGGATTCTCGGTAAGGGGAGTTCTTGAAAACTGGGGCTGGCGCGTGTTTGAAGGGCTCATGGACATCTTCATTGGATTTATTTTTATGGCAAATCCGGCAGTAACTGCAGCAGTATTGCCTTTCGTTATTGGTTTCTGGGGATCATTTTACGGCATTCTGCTTTTTGTTGATGCTTTCTCCAGTAAAGGCAATACCGGAATAAAAATGGTTTCCGGAATACTTATTTTCCTGCTTTCCACCACGATTATGTTTAACCCTCTTGCTGCAGGATTAACATTAGCCATTTGGTTTGCTATCATACTTTTTATAGCAGGAATTTATAATATTATTTTTTCGTTCAGCAACAAATAATCAAAAGCAGTTTAATTCAATCTAAAACACATAAACAACATGGAAATATATTTTATGGGAGTTGTCTTTGAAGGCAAACGAACAGCACACAAGGTGCTGAACAAAATTGAGGACAGCCAGAAAGCATACATCTGGTATGAAGAAGGAGATTACGCTGTAATTTCCATCAACCAGAAAGGGCATATGCGGGTGCACAGCACCTGGGCCCAGGATAGCAGAATGGGGCCGGCTGGCGTTGGCCTTGGTGTTATAGCCGGTAGCCTTCTCGGATTGCTATTAGGGCCAGCAGGTGCAATTGCAGGAGCAGCAGCAGGAGGTGCTATTGGCGGTGTTATCGGGCAGCAGGAAAATATCCAGTCTACCGACCCACAGCTAAATGCGTTTGCCAATTCATTGGGAAATGATACCTCAGCTATTGTTTTAATTGGGCCTGATGCGGCAATACTGGAATTCAAAAGTGAACTTGCTGATTTCGAATTTCAGGCATTTGAAACTTTGCTGGACGATGCCCTTTTGGATCAACTTAAAAGTGCTCTCAAAAAATAGTGTTTATCACTCGCAGCTTGCCTTCAAACTGCTGTGTAACTTCTTCGCTGGAGAATAATTAAAATAAAGAGCTCTGCCTGCTAAGCGGAGCTCTTTTAAACAACTTTAAAACAGAAAATTATGGCAAACTTAAAAATGAAAATTCTGACCACAGCAATCGCCATCATTGGATGGTGTTCCGTAGCTATTGCACAGGACAATCCTGCGCAAACCTTGATCACCAATGTCAACATCTTTGACGGAGTGAATGAAAAACTGATTGAAAACGCCAACGTACTGATCGAGGGCAATTTGATCAAAACGATCTCTACAAGCCCGATCAAGGCCAAGGGTGCGACGGTGATCGACGGAGGTGGGCGCACGCTGATGCCTGGCCTTACAGATGCTCATTGGCACAGCATGGCGGCCTATATGACTTTGGACCCGTTTTCGGCTGGTGCGGGCAAACTGAATCTCGTGGCGGCCCATGGGGCAGAAAAGACGCTTATGCGGGGCTTCACCGCAGTGAGAGACATGGGCGGCCCTGTATTTGATTTAAAGGAGGTAATCGATGAGGGTATGTTCGTTGGCCCCCGGATCTACGCTGCGGGTTCGATGATCTCCCAAACGGGTGGACATGCCGATTTCCGTAGCACGGTTGATATCCCTCGAAGCTATTCACGGGATCTTACTCCGTCAGAAAGGATGGGTACGGTCGCGATCGCAGACGGCAGGGCGCAAGTCATGCAGCGCGTGCGCGAGAACCTGATGCAAGGTGCAGCCTTTATTAAGCTCATGGCCGGTGGAGGGGTCGCCTCCCCTTCGGATCCACTAGACGTATCGCAATACACCATCGATGAAATTGCTGCAGCGGTTGAAGTCGCGGAGAACTGGGGCACCTATGTGACTGTTCACTCCTATTCCGCGAAGGCGATCCAGAACGCAATCCGCGGTGGTGTCCGCAATGTAGAGCACGGCCAGTTGATTGATGAGGAAACAGCAAAACTTATGCAGGAGACGAATACTTCAGTTTGCCTGCAGCCCTTCTATGACGATGAGGATGCCATCCCACTGCCTCCAGGTTCATTTGCGGAAAAAAAATACCAGCAACTGATCTCAGGAACCGATAATGCCTTCGCGTTAGCAAAGAAATATGACTTGCTCTTCGGGTTTGGGACAGATACACAGGGTAATCCGGCACTCGCAGAGCGTCAGGGGGCTCAGTTGGCGAAGCTCGTCCGCTATTTCGAGCCGTGGGAAGTGCTAAAGATTGCGACCAGCCAGAACTATAAGATTATAAAGCGTTCCGGGCCTCGCGATCCATATCCAGGCGAGAACGGTGTGGTTAAAGAAGGCGCTTTAGCCGACCTGCTTTTGGTCGATGGAAATCCCCTGGAGGACATTAACCTCATTGCCGATCCGCATAAAAACTTCGTTATCATCATGAAAGACGGCGTGATCTACAAAAATTCAATCAATAAATAGAAGAGGGCTCTGCCTGTAAAGCAGAGCTCTTTTTACAACTTGTTTAAATGAAAGAATCAAAATTGTCTGAAGGCTCAAAGGTTTCCTTTGACGAAGCCTGGAGTTTTATCCTTAAGGTAGGCGTTGCAGCGCATAAATACGGTTCTACCTCAACCAGGTTGGAGTCTTTCCTTACGAGCTTATCTGAGAAATTGGGCTATCAGGGTGTATTTAAGTCTACTCCTGTTGAAATCATATTTGCTTTAAACGAAACCCCTGATTCACAACAGCGTGTTGAAGTCATGGCCACACCGCCTCCGAATATTGATTTGGATAAGTTGGCCCGACTTGGCGATGTATTGAACGAAATTAAAGAAGGGACTTTGTCTATCACAGATGCCAACGCGCGTATTGATGCCATCGACCAACTTCCCCCACCATGGGGAAAGTTTGCGAGTATGATGGGTTACGTTCTGGTCGGGCTTGGCTTGGCGCCACTTTTAGGAGCAGGTTGGACAGATACGATTATTGCCGCAGTATTCAGCATGCTGGCGTATGGCCTGGTTTTACTTTCAGCTCGTTTAGGCGCTACCACAATGAAGTGGATGCCGCTTTCAACCGCATTAATTATTGGCTTTCTGGCTACGCTTGTTAAATATTGGGTGCCCGATCTTAACCTGGTGCTGGTGATATTATCGGCTGTTGCCATTATTCTTCCGGGTTACACCGTGAGTCTTGGCGCCGGTGAATTGGTGGCACAACATGTCATATCAGGTATATCAAACTTGATGAGCGGATTGATTACCCTTGTCATGCAGATTGCCGGTGCCCTAATTGGAGTTGGCATGGCAAGCCTTTTAGTTACCATAGCAGCTGGTGAACCAGAAACACCAGTATCGCAAAATTGGATGTTTCTTCTTTTTCCTTTGCTTCTTGTCGGGTTGTGCCTGGCGTTCCAGGTTTCGCGCAGAGATTTTACCTGGGCTGTCATTGTATCTGGCTTAGCGTATTTGGGGGTTCTGGCAGGCAGTTGGGTTTTGGATGGCAACCTTGGAAACCTGCTGGGAACAATCGTTGCCGTGGTTGTTGCCAACATATGGGCCAGGAAAACAGGACGTCCAACTTCTATCGTACTTATTCCTGCCATCGTGATGTTGGTAAGTGGCAGCATCGGTTTTCGAGGTTTGGCATCCATGGCACAGGGAGATATAACACTAGGTGTTCAGCAATTTTTTCAAATGTTCATCGTAGCGATGACGATCCTTGTGGGGATAATGATTGGATACACGGTTGTTCGTTCGGAACCAGGGCTATAAAACTTAAGGCTGCATTTTTGCTTAGTTGCCATAAGAAATAAGTATAATCGATTATGAAAATCTATAAATTAAAATAGAGAGATGCTAACAAATCGTGGAAGCATTGTCTTCTTGTTTTTGCTGATTGTTCTCCGTTTTATCATCGGTAGGCGCGTATTAGAATCGTTTCATGTCATAGAAATATCAGATGCGTTGTACCTCTTTTTTATCGGAATTTATTATATCAGGTGGAAAGTAATTATTAACCAAACAGATGAATTGTATTATCAAGTTTTAGCTAATCTCAACAAAAACAAAGAACAATGAAAAAACTTACCTTCTTTTTCGCAGTGCTGGGCACTTGCGCATTTTTGCCCACTTTCGGCCAGGTTTGGCAAGCAGGAGACACCCTGAATACGGCTAAAAATGATTCAATCAGAATAGACGATTTTAGAGATAACATGATTGATTATACTGGCCAGGATTTGGTTGATGCTACTTTCCCTAAGTCTTGGCCCTTGTTTGGCTCCAAAGCCCGCATGGCTATTGGTGGCTATGTAAAATTGGATTACATCCAAGATTTTGATGGGGCTTATGACCGGTTTCAATTTCTAATACAGAATGTTCCTGTAGCCGGAGATGAACGCCCTGATGCAAAGTGGCTACATGAACCTGTTTGCGCGCGAAACGCGTTTCAGTATTGATGTGAGAAGCATTTCAAAATCAGGGCGGCCGTATCGCATATTTATTGAAATGGACTTTTTCAACCTTGATCGGGGGCCGTTTAATATGAGCACCACGATTGCGTCTTGCATATGGGGTAATGGGTCGACTACTCGTTGGTAGAGCATGGGGTACGCAATCCGATTTGTATGCCGTTCCAGCCACTATTGATTTTGCAGCGGGCGATGCCTTGACGGGAACGCGAAGAGCTCAAGTTCGATGGGAAGATAAGCTTGGAGGTAAGTTTATGTATGCGCTGGGTGTTGAAATGCTTGAGTTTCCTGGTATTGATGGTAGTGATACCGTTGGTTTAGCTAGCCAACTACTTCCTCTTTTGGCCGGTCGAATCACAAAAAAGACTACCTCCGGTGGTCGATTAATGATAGGTGCTTCGGTATTTCAACTCCGTTGGGATGGTTTGGGCGATATGCCCAATGCTACGGCAATAGGGTGGGGCTTTAGCTTTAGTGGAAGAGAATACTTTGGAACGAAAAAACACTACTTCATTTGGTTGGCGAGTTATGGACAGGGTTGGGGGAGTCAAATTGTATCTACAATAGGCACGCAAAGTTCTGCCATTGTTACGCCACAAGGCACCTTAGAAACAATGCCTGCCTATAATTTGAGTGCTGGATTTGCATTCCGCCTGTCAAACACACTTGTTACCAATATCAATTCCAACTGGTATTCTATTGATCCATCTCAATATAAAGAAGGATATGATATGAAAGCAGGCCTGGCGGGTCATGTTAATTTGATTTGGTCTCCAATAAAGAATATAAATACCGGAGTAGAATTTATGATGGGAAAGCGTATAAATGTGAATGACACACAAGGGACTGCTTCAAGATTACAATTAATGGTGAAGTATTTGTTTTAAGAACAAACCGTTAAAAAAATAATATGAAAGTATCTATTGTAAAATATATTATGCTGGCTAACCTCATTGTATTTGCAATGTCAGGCAAGGCACAAGAAGAAATACTCCCTGGAATGCAACAGTTCTTTCAAATGTTCATAGTGGCTATGACAATTCTTGCAGGTGTTTTGATTGGTTCGTTCGGAACCAGGGCTATAAAACCAAAGGCTGCATTTTTGCTTAGTTGCCATAAGAAATAAGTATAATCGATGATGAAAACATATAAAATAAAATAGAGAGATGGAACAACAACTTTCAAATCATGGAACGACACCTTTAAATGAAACAGCAATCTATCAGATTCATTTAAAAGGTAAAATTACAGATGCGCTGATCCATTCGGTTGATGATATGCAGGTACGGCAAGATGACAGTACAGAATCTGTAAGCCTGATTGGCTGGCTGCCAGACCAGTCGGCTTTACTGGGATTACTGAATACATTAAATGATATCAGATATGAAATTATTTCAGTGCGGATTTTACCAAATAATTATTGAATTTGAAGAATCGAAACAACTTTATAAAAAAAAGAAATTTGAAAAGAACAATTTTTGCCTTATTTCAGCTCTTATTTTCACGAGCTGTCAGCAAACAGCTACAACAAAAGAAGCCGATCCAAATCAGGAATTTGACATTGTCATTCTTAATGGCCGGGTAATGGACCCCGAAACCAATTTTGATGGGATCAGAAATGTAGGTGTTAAAGATGGTAAAATTGCCATCATTACCGAAGCAAGCATTAAAGGTAAAGAAACCATTAGGGAAAATCGATGAAATTAATATTGAACCAAGGGTGTTTTATCCAAATCAATCTTAAAATAACAAAAGCATCTCTGGATGTGTTTTTCCAAGAAAAAGCACATCCAGTGATAACAACTAAAAACAATTAATCTTTAAAAACATGAAAAACAATTTACTAATCCTATTTATTTTCTTAAAATGGATGAACAAAAAAGACGCTTTAAAAGAGAAGAATCCTTTAATACAGATAGCTTAAATGAAAGAATCAAATATGAAAGAATCAAATATGTTCCATGACGACGCGCCCAGCCTCGCACGGCTGTGCGACACCGGCCTATCCCTGGACCCGCAGCGAGTCGCCCTCATCCAGGGCAAGCGGTCGATGACGTATGCAGAGCTCGAGCAGCGCATCAATCGGGTCGCCAATGGGCTGATCTCGCTCGGAGTCGAGCGGTTCGATCGCGTCCTCGTCATCTTCGAGAACGACATCCGCTTCCCCGAAGTCCTGCTCGGTATCGTCAGGGCCGGCGCCGTAGCGGTCCCGGTCAACTTCAAGTTCCCGCCGCCGCAGCACATCGAGCTGGCTCGAGACTGTGGGAGTCGCATCGTCTTCGGCAGCGCCGGGATGGCCGAATCCGTCCTCGCCTGCCTGGCCGACGGGGGTGCCGAGATCGGTATCGTCGTCGATGCCGACCAGGATCCTCTTCATAGCTATGAGGAATGGCTGGCATCATCTTCGCCCGAACCCATCGATTATAGCTCGGCCGGAAGCGACGTCTGCATTCAGGCATACACTTCAGGCTCGACCGGACATCCCAAGGGGGTTTTGCTCTCGCACCGAGGCCTACTGCTTAACGCTAAGCTCCAGGCGGAGTCCAACCGAATTGACCAGGATTCAAGAGCCTTGTTATCTACACCGCTCTTCCACATGAACGCTACTGGCGCGGGGCTTCTCCCTTGCCTGATCCAGGGAGGCTCGGTGGTCATTCTCAAGGAGTTCGACGCGGATCTTGTGATTGATGCGATCGAGACGTTCGGCTGTACTTATACCACCGGTGTACCTGCCACGTACAAGCTGATTCTGGATGCCGTGCGGAAAAGAACGCACGTGGATGCCTCAAGCCTCGAGTTTATCGCAGTGGGCTCTGCTCCCATGACTCCCGCGCTTCTCGATGAACTGGTCAAGACCTTGCCCGGTGTCGATGTAATCGAAGGGTACGGACTGACGGAGTCAGGCCCCATCATCACCCTCAACCCACGCGGCCAAAATAAGCTGGGAACGATAGGTCCCGCTCTTCCGGGCTACGAATGCAAGGTCATCGACTCCGACGGGAACATTTTGCCACAGGGAGAGGCAGGACAACTTGTCGTGCGGAGCGAGTGCAATGCCCTCGGCTATTACAACCGTCCAGAAGCCCAGGCAGAGCGCTTCAAGGATGGCTGGGTCTATACCGGGGATATGGTGTCGTGCGGCCCCGACGGCTGGTACACCTTCAGTGGGCGCGTCGATGACCAGATGGAAGTGGGAGGCGAAAACGTCTTCCCGGCTGAAGTCGAGAACATCCTCGCCACGCATCCGGATGTCCGGGACGTCTGTGTCGTTCCTGTCCCCCACAAAGTGAAAGGCCAGGTTCCAGTAGCCTTCGTCGTCCGAAAAATCGGGTCGAACCTCAGCGAGAAGGAACTCATTGACTACTACATGACACTGGGGCCCGCGTATTCTCATCCGCGCCATATTTACTTCATCGACGAGATGCCGCTCTTGGGGACCGATAAAGTCGACCTTAAAGCTCTTGAAAAACAGGCTCTTGAAAGGCAGGCTGAAGAGCCAGACACAAGAAAATAATCGATCAGGACATCGGTACTATTACGAAGACCTTCTCACTGATAGTGTTGGCCAGGTCAGGAAGATAATCGCCAAATGAAATGCAGCCTGACCGGGTGCCAGAGTCTCGATACCGGACGAAAGGAGTATCGCCGTTTCGGTTACCCGGCCGCACGCGCCGAGTCCGGCACCGGTCGTTTTTTTCCGGCTTCATCCACCGCCACGAAGGTGAAGGTGGCCTCGGTCACCTGGAACCCCGGCTTCTGGGGCTCGCCCGTTGGTGTGCGCGGCTTGACCCAAACCTCCAGCTTCGTGGTCACGGACGTGGTTCCAATCCGAATCACCCGCCCATAGCAACCCACTGCATCCCCCACCTTGACCGGTTGTTGAAACTTGAATGCGTCTACCGCCACGGTGACAACGCGTCCGCGGGTGAGCTCCCGCACCAGCATGGACCCGGCCATGTCCATCTGCGACATCAGCCAGCCCCCAAAAATATCACCGCTCGGATTGGTATCCGCCGGCATGGCCAACGTGCGCAAGAACAATTCGCCTTGTGGTCCGGGAGTTCCGGAAGCATGCTCCTCGTCATTATTCATTGATTGGTTCATTGATTGGTTACTCATTTCTTTTTCGTTTAGTTGCTATGATTGCGATTATTAAAAATGAATTTCTAATAGATAAATGTAATGATGGACGCGAATTAAGTAAAGTTATTGATCAGTCAATAGAAATTTACAATAACAAAAGACCACACCTTGCATTAGGAATGAAAACACCAAGTTATGTACACAATAAACTGTGAAGCTAGCTTCACAGTTTATTGATTTAATTTACAGTATAAATCTGTCAACCTATTTTAGGACGACTAAGGCCTTCTTGCGCAATTATTTCGCCAACTCAAGCCTCACCAACTGAGTCGACCCCCGCTTCGTACGGGGCGCAAGTTTATTTTGGAAACATGCAGCCAACGAATTTTGAGGTGTCCAGCGGGTCTTGAAAATTCGCTTTGCGCTTATTCATGAAGGCGTCGGCTCCCTCGCGGAGGTCCTGCGTACGCTGTAGCACATCGAGCACGTCAAGCAGCTTCGCGATTGCCTGCTCCTCGGGCAATTGCAAGCCATACCGCAACGCCTGCTTGGCGGCACAAATGGCCTGCTTCGGAGCGCTTGCAAGCCTTGCAGCAATTTTTTGCGCGTGTGCGAGCACCTCGCCCTTAGGCTTAACGTGATTGGCGTAGCCCCACGCGAGCGCTTGCTGCGCATCGATCATATCGCCCAGCAAAAACAACTCACTGGCGCGGCCAATACCGATACGCCGTGTTATACGCACTGAGCCTCCACTGCCAGGTATGGCGCCAAGGTTTATTTCGGGTACGCCGAATTTTGAATTTTCGGCGACCACGATGATGTCGGCGCCGGCTGCGAGTTCCATGCCGCCGCCTAGCGCATAGCCTTCAATGGCCACGACTGTGGGTTTCGGGAAATTGGCGAATTTGGTGAATGTTTCGTTCTCAGGACCGAGCTTGGTAGACACGACGGTACCGTCCGCCAAAAGTCCTGGAAATTCCTTGATGTCAGAGCCTGTGCCGAAAGCGCGGTCACCGTCGCCTGTGAGTACAATCGCCCCTATCGCTGGGTCAGCCTCCAGGCTGGTCAGGGCCTCGTCCAACTCGCGTCTCATATCCAGTGTCATCACGTTCATCGGCGGGTTAACCAGGATGATTGTTGCCACGCCGCCATCAATCTCCAGGCGTAATTTTTGATATTTTTTTTGATCACTCATTTTAATCTTTTTTATTATTTTTATTTTTAGCTAAAATTTATTTGTTTTTGACTAGTATTCTTATGTGAGTTACACCCTAATTAGTTTAGGATCTTGTAAACACTGGGTGTCTTTTCTCTACAAATGCTTTGGTACCTTCCGCCTTATCATTAGAATTAGCAACTACACCAAAGACAGTTGCTTCCTGGTGGATACCATCTTTATTTGACATATCATTACCCTCATTCATAACTTTTTTCGCACTAGCAACGGCAAGTGGACCATTTCTTCCTATAACTTTTAAACAGTCAACTGCTGCTTGCAGACAGCTTGCTTTATCATCTGATATATTATTCACCAATCCCCACTCATAGGCTTTATTAACATCTATAAAAGTGCCCGAATAGATCAGCTCTTTTGCCCGGTTTCGACCAATGTATTTTGGAAGTCTTTGGGTTCCACCAAAGGCAGGTAACACACCCCATTTAACCTCAGGCTGTCCAAAAACTGCTTGCTTCGAAGCATAAATGAAATCGCAAGACATTGCCATTTCACATCCACCGCCGAGTGCAAAGCCTTGAACACAGGCAATAAGAGGCAGGGCCAGGTCTTCCATGGCCAAGGTAACGGCCTGTCCTGTTTCGGCAAAGACTTGTGTTTCTTTTGGAGTCATTTGAGACATAGCAGCTATATCTGCACCTGCCATAAAAGCTTTGTCTCCAACACTTGTTAGAATAGCGCCTTTATATTTTGAAACATCGATCTTTTTTATCGCATCCAACATCTCATCTAAGACCGTTTTATTAAGTGCATTCAGCTTGTCAGGCCTATTTATTTCTAAATAGAAAATATTATCTTTTTCGTATGTATTGATTGTTTTATAAGTAGTACTCATATCTTTTTGTTTTTTTTTATTATTTAACTAATTGTTTATCTAATTATTTGTTTTTCTGCTGGCTTAAGCCCGTTTCAGATTTCCTCCAGCCGCGTCTGCGGCTGGAGGTATCAATTGCATTCATCCTCGTTGGACGATCAATCGTAACCCGAGAACGCCGTGGCTTATGTCAAACAGGACACTTTCCAGCGCTCTTACCGTTATTTTCCGGACAAACCAAGTTCGCTAAGGATTTCTTGGGTGTGCTCACCGAGCTGTGGCGCCATTATTCTCGTAGTAACAGGAGCGTCACTGATATGAACAGGGCAACCAGCGGTCGTAATTTTACCAAGAATTGGGTGATCAATATCCATTACCATATTGTTAATCTTCGTTTGTGGATCTTCCATTACGTCACTTAATTTACGAACCTTGGAACAAAGTACATCCTGCCCTTCAAAACGTGCCAAAGCTTCTTCCATAGTGTATTTTGCAATTTCCTTGCGCAGTGTATCCTGTATAAGCTTTTTGTTTTTGATCTGAGAAGCCATATCTGGGTAAGGTACGGTAAGATCATCTATTTCCATTGCAGCGGACATAGCCTGTAACGGGTTGGGCATAAACGCTCCAATCACCACAATTGGTCCATCCTTGGCCTCGGCGTGAATAGCGAGTGGCATTGCCGCCCAGTTCAGCACTTGTTTGTATTTACTCCAGTAGGCCACTTCCTGTAGTTGCGTATGAATCATCGAATCATAAAGACACACATCCACTTTTCGACCAAGACCAGTTTTATTTCGCCCAACCAACGCGGCCAAAACCCCCTGACAAAGGTGCATACCTCCGGTATAATCACAGATAGCTGTTGGAACTATCGATTGAGGAACAGACGCGTCCGCAGTCTCATACATAAAGCCAGTTACAGCTTGAGCCACCATGTCCTGCCCAGGTTTTTTGTTATTTGGTCCTTCAGGTCCATAGCCTGTTGCTGAGGCAAAAATAATACCTGGATTAATCTCTTTAAGCTTCTCATAGCTGAAGCCGAGCTTTTCCATCACGCCAGGGCGAAAATTGTTTACGACCACATCCGACACTTTGACGAGTTCATAAATAACCTTCTTTCCTTCTTCGCTTTTCGTATCAAGTTCCATCGAACGCTTGTTGCGATTCATGGCTACATATGTCGGATTGTTCGTTGCCTCTAGAGAGGTCCCGCCAACGGTATGCCGACTCAGGTCACCTACGCCTGGGCGCTCAATCTTGATTACATCGGCACCAAAATCAGCGAGCTGTAGAGTAGCAATGGGACCCTGCTCGGCCTGCGTGAAATCAATAACTCGAATTCCGTCTAACGGAAGATTTGAAGTTGTACTCATAATTTTTGTTTTTAATTGTTAATGAATTGTAATTAATATCTCTTGTAATATCGGGTGAGCGAACTCATCCGGCTGTAATCTTAGTCTTCGGTTTCGTAGTAAAGTATCCATTCGCAGTAAAGCGCTGGCTTTTCCTCACCTTCAATTTCAACGGTTAATGCAGTGATGAACTTGCAGTTGTGCTCATCCTTCCAAATAACATCCTTAACCTCTCCGTGTATACGTACTCGTTTACCTGTATGAACCGGGGCCAGGAAACGAATCTTATCGTACCCATAGTTAAATCCATGTGGCATATTCTCAGGCACTGGAAAGTTAGCCATTATATAAGGTGTCAACCCCAGCGTCAATAAGCCGTGAGCAATGGTTCCACCCATATCAGTTTTTGACGCTTTTTCGGGATCAACATGCATAAAGTAGTCATCCCCTGTACAGTGGGCAAATTCATTAATTCGATCCTGCCCAACTACATACCAATCGGTTGGTTCAACTTTAGTCCCAATGAAATTGACTAGTTCTTCTTTTTTTACGATTTTGTTCATCTTGTTTCTTTTTTTTAGTTAAAATTTAATTGTAATTAATATCTCTTGTAATATCGGGTTAGCAAACTTAATGTGTTCAATCCCGAAATTTTACGCAAGAGTAAAACATCTGTAGAAGTTTTACAAGCATTTGATACAAATGTCCAACTTTTTTGCGAATTTATTAAACAACATTTCAGACCAGGTTTTTGTTCATCTTGTTCTCTTTTTTTTAGTTAAAATTCAATTGTAATTAATATCTCTTGTAATATCGGGTGAGTGAACTTATTAATTGTATAGATATTGGGGGCATTTTCTCCGTTGTCTTGTCTGAAAGACTTCAAAACGTGCTGTCAGGCCTGCAATTCAATGTGTTCAATCCCGAAAATGTGACACAAATGTACAACATCTGTAGAAGTTTTGCAAGCATTTCAATCCAATATCCTACTTTTTTGCGACTTTAGTATTACAACATTTCATCCCAGGTGTTTGTAATTTGCCGAACTAAAATTCAAGATACATTCTCTTAGGATAGATCTATTTATAAAAGTGAAAAACAAGGTGGAATTCATGTTGCTAAAACGTACAAGCTTGGATAGAATACGGGGTGCAGGGGAACGCCTGCAGTTAAACATAAGCTGTAAAGTGGGGTAAAAAAAGAATCCTCAAAGATTTATATATGGCATCTAATCGCATACAAATGAGTCAATACATCATTATAGCTGCACATAAAACAAACTTACTTAATTAGAGCCCATATAAGACTTTACATTGAATAAAATTTTTGAAGAATAATGAAAGCTAAAAAGTATTATATATCAAAATATGCTGATAAACGATTAAAGCGTTCGAACCTTATAATTCGAACAGCAATTCTAATCATGTTGCTGGTGGTTTTGTATGATTCCTTTGTTTTTAGCATACCCTTATATTATATCCTGTTCCTGTCAGCAGGCATGCTTATTGGGCAAATCTTTTTTTTAAGCCATCGTGTTGAATTTGATAAAAATGAAGTTCAACTAAAGCTCAGGACCAACTATTTGTCAACCTTCTTTTTATTGCTGCTCCTTTTAGTTCGATTTATTATTGGCCCCTATGTATTGAAGGCATTGCATTTTATTTGGGCTTCGGATGCACTGTTGTTGTTTTTTATAGGCGTCTATCGTTCAAAATGGCAAATTATCATCAAACAAATAGACGACATGTTCTATCGCATTCTTCCTACTTTAAATAAAAATCAAAAGAGTTAACACAGGTATTGAGTATATGATTTTAAGAAGAACAAATACTGATAACAGCTATGGTGTGGGTAACCGGTTGCAAATGATGATTTCGTTTGTGATTTAATTATTCTAAACAAAATTTATGTATTATTGGGCTGTAGTTGATTATAACTATTACATATATCAGTGATCTGGAAGACACCTGGATATAGACCAGTACCATTCTATTAAAAAAAATATTAACATCATGAGAAACAATTACGGGTTCATTATTATACTGGCATTAGCTATGCTATTTCCGGATATCACGGTAGCTCAAAATGAAAATACCGACAAAAGCACGAGAGCCTATGACCTTATGACAAAGTATTATAATGAGGATTTTAATCCATTTAAAAAGAAAAATGTATACATCGGATTTGCTTTTTCATTGGAAGACATACAGCAGGAGAATACAACAGGTTTGATACAGGATGTTTTGGACGGACAAAGTCTCAAATACAACTTACTTTTTAAAGGTGGCTATTACATTAATAACTACACTTTGCTTGGTTTTAACTTCACTTATGGTGAAAGCAAATTTACAGGGCAGGTATTTCGCGATCCTGACACTTTGCAGTCCAATTCCTTATCGAGGTCATATGATTTCACGCCCAATATCAGGCCATCAATACCGCTTACAAGCAATGAGCGATTAAGCTTTTTTATTGAGATAGGACTAACATTCGGATACAACACGGCCCTGACAAGGAATATTAAAAAAGTTGATGAAGTAAATACAAAATACACAGAAGGGTTTCATTTCAGGGCAGGATTAAGCCCGGGTGTTACTTTCTTTGCTTTCGAAAGTTTTGCCTTTGAGGTGCAACTGGATGTGATTGGTTATGACTTACAGATTGAGCAACAATCAATAAATAATGGCATTGAGTCGCGGGAAGTGAATCAGAGAATAGATGCAAATGTTAATATTTTGTCATTGAAGCTAGGTCTCGCCTATTATTTTGGTTCAAAGAAGTAATATTAAAAAAACTGAAAAATGAAAAGATTTATTATACCAATTCTGTTGCTTGCCACACTCTTAACTTCATGTGTTAAAGAAGATTATTTCGGATTGTCGGGTTATGGGAATATTAAATCATTCCTTGTAAGCAACCAGGCAGGAAATTCCATCATCAACAACGATTCCATGACTGTGGTAGTTGAAATTCCCGGAGGCATCGATCTTTCAACCATAAGCATACAAACCCTGGACGTTTCTTCATTTGCAAAAGCCGACAAAACGGTTGGGGAACAACTCGACCTGAATGAGCCGGCATACATAACAGTGACTGCAGAAGATGGCAGCGTTCATGTTTGGACAATCAGTTCCTTTGTTGCCTCTGCGAATCCTCAACTGGACAACTGGCAATTGAATGAATGGTACCAAACGGCCTCAGATTATTATGAGCCAGGCATAAGCGCCGCAACAACCATCTGGGGAACCGGCAATCCGGGAACCCAGATTCTTAACAAACTGGCAACGACACCCTTTGATCTGGGTGGTGAGCAACAAGGCAGCAAAGATGGAAACTTTGTATAATGGTCTAATACCTGCAAGCCTGGGGATGCCAATATCCGCCGGTTCCCTTTTCACAGGATATTTTAATCCGGACAACCTGGATCCAACCGACCCGGAGGCAGCCATAGAATTCGGAACACCCTTCACCGGAAGGCCGTCTAAACTGCGTTTTAAATACCAATACCAGCCCGGTGAGGAAAACAAAGACAGGAATGGTGATGAGCTAAACTATCCGGATATGCTCGATATTTATGCCTTGCTCGAAATCAGGTTGAATGGCGTTACCGAACGTCTTGCCACTGCATGGTTTCGAAGCTCAGAGACAATTGTGGATTTGACAAACATTGAAATAGCTTTCACCTATGGAGAACTTGATAATACATTTCCAGACTATATGAAGCCACCAAATAATGACTATGTCAGCGCCGACTCGGCTGCATTTGCCTTGCCAACACATATCACATTTGTTGCCTCTTCCAGTTTTGATGGGGCAAATTTTGCAGGAGCTGTTGGAAGTGTGCTCATTGTGGATGACATTGAGATGGTGTATGAAGAATAGTCCCTAAAATAAATAAATGTTGCTGAAAGATGAATAGAAAACCATTCCAGCATATAAAAATGGAGGCTCCGGTCATGTTTTTTTAATAAAATTAACTCATTCAAAGTTATGCAAAAGCCGATTAAAATTTTAGTATTTATTGTTCTGTTGCTTTCAGTACACAGCGTTTATGCCCAGCAATTTAATAGCGATAATTACCTGACGATGCCTAAAGGCACTGGCACTTTTTGTCCTACAGCCGGTGTAAGAAACTCAACATTGTTGATGTCTTTTGCATTAATAGACCGATTTGAGTTTTTTGTCCAAGGTAATTTGTACCGGGATTACAGAGATGAACAAATTACTCAACATTTTACAACCACTGTTTACGCAAAGTATATGTTTTGGAAGAATGAAGCAAACACTGGTGGCGGAGGGGTGTTTTTAGGGTTTGGTCAATCGCCTGGTTATTATAACGAAACACAATTTACCGAATTTCATAAAAACATATGGACAGCAGTTCCTATTACAATTCCGTTCCTCAATAACATGTTTTCGTGGGATATTATGCCTGGCGCAATGGTTGACTTCGATTATGGAAACAATAAAGAAACAGCTTTTGGTTTTACTTGGACTACACGTTTGGCTATTTATAGAATAATCCCCAAAACAGCTATTGTAGGTGAATTATACGGTACTAATGGCGAAGTATACTCCAAACCGGAATACAAAGTTGGCTTGCGTTGGGAACCTAATAGTTTTATTATTCCGGCCATTACCTATGGAGCATGTTTAGATGGTACAAATGGGGCTGGTTTAGAAATAGGAGTAGTTATTTATACGCCTCAGTTTTTGAAAAAGGATTATATAAAAAATAATACCATTCAATACTAAATTCAGCTTGAATAATTCAATCATACAAATACAGGACTTACAGTTTAATTGGGACAAATCAAAGGTTCCTTTTATTATCGTTCCAGAACTTGAAGTTCTGCGCAATAAATAATAACTTTATTCAAATAAAAAAGCCTGTATTTAAAGCCTTAATGATAGTTTTTAATAAGTTCTTTATTTCTTTACTTTGTGATGGTTATTTTCCGATACAAAACTTGGAAAAAATAGAGCCAAGCACTTCATCAGTTGTGATCTCACCCGTAATGGTACCAAGGTGGTGTAGCGCCTGCCGTATATCAATGGCCACGAGGTCAGTAGGAATATTCTCAGTTAATGCTTGTTCCACCTGTATGAGTGCATCAAAGGCATTCATAAGCGCATCATAGTGTCTTGAATTGCTAACAATTATATCATTGGATATAGATTTTTCTTTTACCTTGCTTACCAAGGTATCTGCAAGCAAGTGAATATTCTCTTTGCGCTTGGCAGATACAAATACAGTTTCCAGTTCCAGCATTTCTTTCAGGTGTGCAGGTATTTCATTTAACTGGTCAATTTTATTAGCTACAAGTATAAAATGTTTGTCCTCATCTTCGATATAATCGTTTGAATTCTTTTAGCACTTCTTCCAGGTCATTTTTGCCCGCCTGACTTATATCGCAAATGTAGAGAATAATGGTGGCTTGCTCCATTTTGTCGTAGGTCCTGCCAATGCCCATATTCTCTATCATATCTTCAGATTGCCGCAGCCCGGCTGTATCAATAAATCGAAAACGGTAACCATCTATAACAATGGTGTCTTCAATGGCATCGCGGGTAGTTCCCGGAATTTCTGAAACAATGGCCTTTTCTTCATTTAAAATGGCATTCAATAAAGTAGATTTGCCTGCATTTGGTTTGCCAATAATAGCAACTGGAATACCAGTTTTAAGCACATTCCCCACTTTGAAGGAAGAGATAAGGTATGTCAGTTCACTTTTTAACTGATTTAGTAAACTCATGTAAATGCTGTCCTGTCCGCAAATTCCACATCTTCTTCACTGAAATCGAGTTCCAACTCAATAAGCGCTGTAAATTGTAACAATTGCTCCCGTAGCTCTTTTATTTTTTCTGAAAAACCACCGCGCATTTGGTTCAATGCCAGGTGGTGCGCTGATTTAGACTGGGAGGCGATCAGGTCTGCAACGGCTTCCGCCTGAGAAAGATCCAGTTTGCCATTTAAAAAAGCGCGCATGGTAAATTCACCGGGATCAGCTAATCGGGCACCAGCTTCCAGCAATAATTCAATGATTTTTTGTTGGATAAATTCAGAACCATGGCAAGAAATTTCCACTGCTTCCTCGCCGGTATATGAATTAGGTGATTTAAAATAAGTCAATAAAACTTCATCAATGATCTCTCTGGTCTTTTTCAAATCGCCCGAAGTACATTTTATGGCTTTCGAAGGGTTCTGAACCCATTCCTTTATGCTTCGGTTTGAAAAATTTTTGAGCTATTGAAAGGCTATTGGGGCCTGATAGCCGGATTACTGAAATAGCTCCTGTTCCGGGAGGTGTAGCTATAGCACAAATCGTATCTTTTTGGGTATAAGCTGATCGTGAGAAGTTCATTATATTTCTGTATTGAACACAGAAACAAAATTAGCATATATTTTTACAGAACATCAAAAGGTAGTATATTTGGAGCCACTTATTCAGCCACAAAAAGATATTTAAATGAGCGTTTTAGTCAACAAAGATTCTAAAATAATTGTACAGGGATTCACGGGTAGCGAAGGTACTTTTCATGCCACCCAAATGATTGACTACGGAACTAAGGTAGTAGGAGGGGTAACCCCTGGAAAAGGAGGACAGTCACACCTGGGCAAACCAGTATTTAACACGGTAAAAGATGCAGTGGATAAAACAGCAGCAGATGTATCCATAATTTTTGTTCCTCCTGCATTTGCTGCTGATGCCATTATGGAAGCTGCTGAAGCCGGAATAAAAGTGATTGTCTGCATCACGGAAGGTATTCCAACTGAGGATATGGTAAAAGTAAAAGAATATTTGAAATGACAGAGACACAAGGTTAGTTGGGCCTAACTGTCCCGGTGTGATCACGCCCGGGGAGGCCAAAGTAGGCATCATGCCCGGATTTATTCACAGCAAAGGCAGGGTAGGTATTGTTTCGCGTTCAGGAACCCTCACTTACGAAGCTGTTGACCAACTTACCAAAGCGGGTCTCGGACAAACAACTGCAATTGGTATTGGTGGCGACCCGATTATTGGAACCACAACCAAAGATGCAGTTGAATTATTTATGAATGATCCGGAAACGGAAGGCATTGTTATGATCGGTGAGATTGGTGGAAATATGGAAGCAGATGCAGCTTATTATATTAAAGAACATGGCAATAAACCGGTGGTTGGATTTATTGCTGGTGCGACTGCTCCCCCGGGACGTACTATGGGGCATGCCGGTGCTATTATTGGAGGAAAAGCAGATACTGCTGATGCAAAAAAAGCCATCCTAAAAGATTGTGGCGTGCATGTAGTGGACTCCCCGGCTGATATTGGCAAAAAAATGGCCGAAGTGCTGAAATAAAAATAAATTCAAAATTTTATGAAGAGCCTGTTAATTGATACCAGGCTCTTTCAGTTTAATATAAAACCAGAGAATTATGCTACGTCATATTGTAATGGTCCAGTTTAAAGATCGCACGACAAAAGATGCTGAAGCAGCCAAACTGAAAAAGATGCTGGAAGATCTGACGGATGAGATTCCTGCTTTATATTCAATGGAAGTTGGATTGAATGTGAATACCAAGCCAGCAGCTTTCGACCTGGTGCTCACAGCCAACTTTGAAAATGAAACAGGCTTAAATGCTTATCGGATTCATCCAAAACATATCGAAGTGCTTGATTATTTAAGAGAAGTAGTGGAAAAAACTAGCCGTCGTTGACTATATCATTTAAACGAATTACTCAACCTAGTCCTTTTTGTCTCAAATTCTTTAGTCCCATATCGGTGTTAAGACGCATTTGCAGTACTGAAACATCAATGTTATAATACATTTCTCCGTCTACACAATATGAAATATTACCTGTTTCTTCTGAAACAACTATGGCAATAGCATCTGAAACTTCTGTAATGCCAATAGCTGCCCGGTGACGTAAACCAGCTCTTTTAGATACTTTTTGCTTGGTGATGGGCAAAATCACTGCTGCGGCTTTAATACGATTATTCGTAATGATGACAGCTCCATCATGCAAAGGACTGTTTTTAAAAAAAATATTTTCAAGTAATGAAGATGAAACCCGCGAATCAACAACCTGACCTGTACCTAGGAACTGATACAATTCGTTTTGTCTTGTCATAACAATGAGTGCACCGATCTTTTGATTTCCCATATGGCGGCATGCAGTTACAATGGCATCAATATCCACTTCATATCTTTCATGGAAAAGGGCATTCAAAAACGGAAAACTCTTGCTGTATTTGTTAATGATCCTTGGCCGTCCTAATGCCAATAGGAATTGCCTGATCTCAGGTTGAAATATGATAATCAGTGCCACTAAACCCACACTAATAAAGGCACCCAGTATTTGCGAAAGCAATTCCATCTGCAATGCATCAAATATTTTCCAGAACATGAACAATCCTACAAGCCCTATAATAATACTGATAGCTACAGTTCCTTTCAGCATCCGGTACAAGCCGAAAAGCAAAACGGCAACCAGAAAGACATCAATAAAATCGAGTAACCTGATTTCGATGAAAAGAAGCATCAACAATTGAATTTAACTCAAAAATAAGAAGTTCTTTTGATTGAGGGTGAATTACAGCTCTAATTATTCATTTATTTATTAAAACATGTCGTTCTTTATACCAAGAGAAGCAAACCGGGTAAGAGAAAACTTGCTTCACCAATATATCTGTATAATTCATTCTTGCCAAAAATATTTGGAAATGAAATAAGAAAGCGTTAATACGAATCCCATCAGTAACTCTGTAACAAAAGCAAGTCTTATAGTCAAATCATTTTCCAATTGAAAAATTCCGGTTAAACCGAAAACAAAGACTATTATTAACAACAGGAAAATGAATCTTCTGGTTGTTTTTTTTCCAAACAATACAGTAAACGACACATGTTTGTCTGTTATATCTTCATGAAATTCATACCATGAAATAATGATTCCTTCTGTCCATGCTAATAATACCAGGTTTGCAATGATTATAAGTCTCATGCCATCCGGATTAACACCATACCAAACTATGGGTGCCAACCAAATCCCAATAACATATATCAATGCAATGAAAAGTTCTTTTTGCAGAAAGTTTGGGCGTTTCTCTTTATTGAAGTAAACTACACTGAAGTAGATCAATACACAAATACCGAGCAGGAAGCCCAGGTAAATGATTTCACTGTTAAGTACCAAAAGGCTTAGAATAATGCTGGCGATAGCGGCTGTTACCCATACGGGTATAATGCGCTTCATATGTTTAAAATGGAAACTGTGCCGTTTGATCGTCACTTGTTCTTTTCCTTGCCAAGCATCCAGCAAATGATCAGCCGTATACATTACCCAAACGGAAAGCGCAATAATAACCAGCCACCATTTTTGAATTTCTACATTTAATACCTTACAAGCA
The DNA here is from genome assembly GCA_963776205.1 of Marinilabiliales bacterium. Lineage (GTDB taxonomy): Bacteria > Bacteroidota > Bacteroidia > Bacteroidales > F082 > UBA4459. Next base: position 735,675 of record CAVZLR010000004.1, on the reverse strand, counting down.
AATGCGCCCACCATAACACTTCCTAATACTACATCAAAGCTCAGGATGTTGCTATATCGTAGCAATAATGATAGATGCATTCTTTAGTTTCATAATTCATTTAAAACAGCAACCGAAGTTAACTAATATGATCGATATTCATAAAAAAAGTCCTGCTGAAATTTCAACAGGACTTTTCCTAATTTGGAAACTTATTAATGATGTTCTAAACTTTCTATCAGGTAAGGATGGTTTTTAGCTACCAATGGAATTCTGGCAAGCGACCATGCAACCACCATGGCAAATAATGCAAAATAACCAAGGAATGTACCTACTTCAATATAGGTGATGTTGTGAGTGTCTGCTGTTTCAGGCATGATCGACATATATAACTCGATCCATTGCCCACCCATTAAAACTACTGCAACAAAAAGCAATGCCCAGGCATTTTTTGCTACCCGGTTCCACATCAGGAATAAAAATGGAAATGCCCAGTTCACAATTAATTCAAGATAGAAATAGGTTTTATAATCTTCCATGATACGTGGCACATAATACACAGTTTCTTCAGGAATATTAGCATACCAGATAATATGTACTGTGATAACCAGATGTATCCCCAAATAATGCTCAGTGCGAAAATATAACGTGCAAAATCACCCATATGGGTTTTTGTAAGATGCAGGCAAATAGCCCAAGTTTATGTAAGTATGATGGCAATGGCTGTGATGATGACAATACCATGATAAAAAGCCATTACAAATTTCTTAACCGCATAAATGGTACTGTACCAGTGTGGGTCAAGTGACATTAGCCAATCGATTGAAAAAAGTGAAAATGTAATGGCCAGACACGAAAATATACACCTTCGAAGTAAACTCAATTTTGTTAAAGTTGGTCAAGTCCACCAATTTTATCTTCTTCCAGCGAAAGTTTTTTAATACGCTGTGTAAGGAAAATCCACAACGCGAAAAATAATACGTAACGAATTGTGAAGAAAGGGATATTCAGATAGGGTTCTTTATGCAGTAAAATTGGATCATGCATTACAGCATCATGGTGGGTCCAGTGATAGAGATCATGAAGGCCAAAAAACATGAAAGCCCACAAGATGAACGATACGATCAGGTAATTGCTCATGGCCTGCGGAATTCTTACATAAGCTGCTGACCACCCTGATTGTGTTATTGCCTGCATAGCCATCCAGAAAGTAGCACCAATAGTAACTGACATAAAATAGTAGTTGTTAAGCAGCAGATTGGCCCATGTTCTTACATGATCACCTGTTAACAAACCAGTGAGTACGGTAAACAGGCCGAAAGCAATCAGAACGAAACCTATTATTTTAAATCCTTCGCCGACCTTTAATTGTTTTTCCATTTTATGTTGATTTTATCGTTTCAATTAAATTAATTCGCCAATTCTCTAACATAACTTATAATGCTCCACCTGTCATCTGGTTGAATTTGTGCTCCATGCGGTCCCATTAATCCTGAAATAGAACCATAGGTAATCACATAGAATATTTCTCCATCAGGTTTGCTTTGAACATAGGGTTCAACAAGTGATGTAGGTTTGGCAGGAAATAATCCACTGGTAAATAAGATGTCCATCTCCTTTGCCGTTATTACCATGACAACTGATACAGAATATATCATAATGTGCTTTTCCATTGGCCAGCACTTCCTCATTCACCTCCAGCGGATTCATTACCTCTAAGACCAGCTTTTGCCTGGTTGGCAGCTCTTTCAGCTATGGTTGCACCTGGATAAGGGAATGGCATTTCACCTCTTGCCACAGTACCTTCAACAGGTAATTGATTGGTCATGCTGTCTCTGAAAATAGGATTGGGAGTAATATGCCTTATAAAACTTGGTATAATACATATCATGTTTTCCCATATAATCGTAGCCCGGATTATTCTTGCTCCTGTTACATGCCAGAAGCATCAGTGGTATGAGCAATAATGAGAACAGACGAATAAATTTCATGTTTCATTAATTTTAAAATGTTACTCAGATTCTTTAATTTCCACCGCACCAGTCTTTTTCAGTAAGTCATTTACTTTTTTAAGCTTCGGCAGCACTCATATCCTGGTCCTTTTCAATTATAATGGCAAACTGATCATTGGTTGTCCGCGGAACAGGAATGTTACCTTCTTACCAGGATACATTTTTTCACGAATAAAATATGTGAGGAAAGTAAATAAAGTGCCAACGAAAATGGTGAGTACAAACATGATAATGATGAATGATAAGGTGTTCAGTGGTTTTCCTCCAAATTTCAACGGATAACTAACTACAGATGTCCAATATAGAAATGCAAATACAGATACGGCGCCAATTGCTCCATATATAAATGTTGCAAAAGGCAACCTGGTTGTCAGCTTTAATTTCTCAAATACGCCATGAATCGGGATGGGCGAATACACATCCGATATCTTAATATCGATTTTCCTGAAGTTCGTCTATTGCTTTTAGCAGAACATCTTCATCTTCATAAACGCCGATAATATTAGTGTTGTTCATCGGTAAATGATTTTAATGTTGTTGTTTCTTTTAATACACCTTTTACTTCACTTATAGCTATTGTCGGAACAAAGCGGAAGAAGGCAAGAACGCCCAAGTACAAATAATCCGATTGTTCCTGAAAAAACAGCAATTTCAGTGATAGTTGGCTGATAAGTTGCCCATGTTGCAGGTAAAAAGTCTTTTGAAAGTGATGTTACCACGATCACATAACGTTCGAACCACATACCCAGGTTAATGAACAGCGAAATGATAAAAACGATGGTGATGTTCTTTCTGATACTTTTAAACCAGAATAACTGTGGTATGATCGCATTGCAGGTGATCATTGCCCAGAATGCATATTTATATTCACCGGTCACCCGGTTCTGCATAAATGTAAATAATTCATATTCGTTACCGCTATACCACGCCATAAATAGCTCAGTAGTATAGGCAGTTCCCATGATCAGCGAAATAAATGTCAAGATCCTGGCGATGGCATCCAGGTGCCCATCGGTTACATAATCTTTAAACTTATATATCTTCCGCATGACGATCATCAGTGTTAACACCATACCGAATCCGGAGAAAATAGCACCGACTACGAAATAAGGCGGGAAAATCGTTGTATGCCAACCTGGAATAACGGAAACTGAAAAGTCCATAGATACAATGGAGTGAACAGAAACTACAAGTGGTGCAGCCATGCCACCCAGCAATAATGCAGCAGTTTCAAAACGTAGCCAGCCTTTGGCATTGCCAATCCATCCAAAACTGAGGATGCCATATACTTTCTTTTTAATCTGTGATGTTGTTCTTTCCCTGATAGTTGCAAAATCAGGGATCATTCCAATATACCAGAAAACAAACGATGCCATGAAATAAGTACTGATGGCGACCACATCCCAGAATAGTGGTGAGTTAAAGTTATCCCACAAGGGTCCGCGGGTATTCCAGTATGGAAAGATAAAAAACCCATCCCATATACGGCCCATATGAATGAGTGGGAATAATCCCGCTGCCATAACCGCAAAAATGGTCATGGCTTCAGCAGCCCTGTTGATGGAAGTCCGCCATTTCTGACGAAGGATAAGCAGGAAAATGGAAAATGCAGTTCCGGCATGTCCGATACCTATCCACCAGACAAAATTGATGATGGCCCATCCCCATGCCACATTATTATTCAGTCCCCATTCTCCAATACCTGTTGAAATGGTGTTGTAAAAACCCCACACACCCCAAAACAAGGGCACCTGTGGCAAGGAAGGCAGTTACCCACCACCAAAGCGGGGTTTTATCATCCATGGGTTTGATGATATCCCTGCTTACATCGGAGTAGGTTTTATTGCCGTGAATTAATATTCCTCTGACTCTGGTATTATACATTGTATTTCAGTTTAGTCTTTCTCTGATTTAATACTAAGATTCTTTATTTCTGACCTTTGTTAAATAACTCGTTGACGGAAGTGTATGCAATTGCTCTAATAAATGATAGGTTCGTTCTGATTTATTATCCTGAACCACCATGACTATTTTCATCTTTCAGGTTTCCAAAGTGTAATTGCATTTGTCGGGCATGATTGCGAGCAGGCGGTTTGAACTTCACCATCCACTAAGGCACGGTTTTCCATTTTAGCTTCAAGTTTTTTAGCTTGCAAACGCTGCACACAGAGCGAACATTTTTCAACTACACCACGCTGGCGAACAATAACATCCGGATTCAGTACCAGTTTGCCCAATTCACTGTTCATATTGTAATCGAACTTGTTGTTGTTTGCAAATTCATACCAGTTAAATCTCCTCACTTTATAAGGACAGTTATTGATGCAATAGCGAGTTCCGATGCACCGGTTGTATGCCATCTGATTTAACCCTTCATTACTATGGTTTGTAGCTGCTACTGGGCAAACATTTTCACAAGGAGCATTATCACAATGTTGGCACATGACCGGCATATGATGTACTTCCGGATTTTCAGGGTCAGCTGAATAATAACGGTCTATCCGCATCCAGTGCATTATTCTTCTTCTGCGCACCTGGTCTTTACCAATAACGGGCACATTGTTTTCAGCCTGGCAGGCAATCACACAGTTAGCACATCCGGTGCAACTTGTTAAATCAATGGTCATTCCCCAATGGATACCATCGTAATCCACTTTCGTGTATAAGGTTACGTTATTCTTCTCATCAAGAACATGCTGTTCATTTCCGGAAATTGGGTTTTCTTTGAATTTATCGAGGGTAGTCTCACGCACAATTGGCCGATCTTCCATATTGTGATGTATCTGGGTAGCTGCAAGCTCGTAAGTTTCACCTTCTACCTTCTCAACAGTAACAATTGTTCCAGCTGATTTCTGTATATCCATTTGCTGAGTTTTGCAATTGATATGCACTTTTTCCTATTCCATTTCCGGCTTTTCCTGCAGCTGTTCTTCCATACCCAAGCGCTATAGAAACTGTTCCACTGGCTTGACCTGGTTGCACGACCACTGGCAATTCAAATTCACCATTAACCAGAACAACATCTTCGTACTTTAACGATTTCTCTTTAGCAAAACCAACGGGGATGCAAACATAATTGTCCCATGTAACAGTTGTAATCGGATCAGGCATTTCCTGCAACCAAGGGTTATTTGCATATTTTACCTGTACCAATGGACATTTTTTCATACAATGCCAACTCAATACCATTAGCTAGTGGATCTGTTGCTTTTAATTCCTGATCAGTAAATGCTGGCTGCTCAGATTCTTCGGCATCATGCTGGAAAACACCATCATGTTTAAGTTTATTCCAGGTTTCCGAGAAATTACCCATTGCTTCTTCATGCTGGGATAACATTGAGTTCCAATGCGATTCCATATAGGCAGCTATAATCAAAATTCAGGTTCAACCATTTCAACAGATTATCCTGGAACTGGCGCGTGTTAAATATAGGCCTGATGGTAGGTTGTGTAAAACTATAATGAACCTTTGATTGGCTCTGCATCATCCCACGATTCAAGATAATTATTGGTTGTACACAAAAAGTCAGATAGTTCTGCAGTTTCATCTAAAGTTTCGGCAAAACTTACTTTGAAATCAACTTTACTTAATCCTTCTATAAAACTTTTTGCATCAACATAATCGTAGGCAGGGTTGGTATTATAAACTAAAAGCCCGCTTATTTTACCTGCATTCATGTCTTTAACCAGTTGCTGCATATCAGTTTCATCAGCCTGGTTGAGATGAATAGGTGTTGCTGCGTCTATAGTTTGGCCATAATTACCAAGCAGGTTATTGATGGCATTTACGATTAACTGAATGTTCAAATTATTGGTTCCGGAAACAACTATTGATTTTCCTTTGCTGGCCAACAAATCGCCAGATGCTTTTGAAACATCAATATCTGAAGCAGGCGCACTAAAAGTCTTAGCACCTAAAGCGTTTGCAATTTCATTATATAAATTTAATAATAGCGTTGACTCTTCTGATGGCTTGATAGCTGTACGATAATCCGCATTGGCACCTGTCAATGATAAGTTACTTTCGAATTGATAAAGCCTGTTTAATTCTTTATTTTCAGCTGTAAGTTTTCTTTTGGAAGAGAATTGCTTTGTAAAAGCCACCGGTAGCAGCCAGTTTCCAAGAAAGTCAGCATTGAAACTTACAATAGTATCGGCTTTGTCAAAGTGATAATTAGGGATGATACTTTGTCCGAAATTCAGTTCATTGGCTTTCCTCATGGCAGCATAACTTATGGTGTCGCGCTGAATCCATTTTATATTTGGATATTCACTTACAAACTCATTGATTAACTGCCTTGTAGAAGGACTGATAATGGTAGATGTTAGCAATATAACTTTTCTACCACTTTCTTTTGCATCCTGAAGTTTATTAAGGATATCACGATCGATGGTTTCCCAATCCGAATCAACCTTACCCAAGCGCGGATTTTTTAATCGCGCATCGTCATATAAATTAAGCACAGATGCCTGTGCACGGGCATTGGTACCACCCTTTGTTATTTTTGACTGATCATTGCCTTCTATTTTGATAGGTCGACTTTCACTTGTTTTTACAAGAATGCTGCAATAATCATTACCATCATAAAATGTAGATGCGTAAAAGTTGGGGACACCCGGAATCAGATCTTGTGGTTGGTTCAGCAACGGGATGGCTTTTCTTACAGGCATCTGGCAACTTGATACCAGTGCTACTGCACTTACTGAAAATCCAAGCATTTTTAAAAAATCACGTCTGCTCGACTGACCTTTTATTTCTGATTCGTCAAGTCCTTCAATCGAAAACTCGGGCTCAGGTTTTGTTTTTCCAGGACTTGCCTGTTCCTTTAAATCTTTGTAATGATCCAGACTTTGCCAGTATAGTTTATCCATGGTATTCAAATGGAATTTTAAATTTCTGATTAATAATGACATCTTTTGACAATCCTCACCACCGACATCGGTAACAAGAACTTTACTCTTTTCGCCTTTAGCTATTTCTTCATGCAGTTGTTTGTATTGATCATAAAACTTATTGGAAAACTGCACTTCTTTGGTTCTGTGACAATCGATACACCAACCCATGCTTAAATCGTTTACCTGGATGATCTCATCCATCTTAGCAACATCACCATGACATTCCGTACAATCCATTTTGCCCACATTTACATGCTGGGCATGGTTGAAATATACATGGTCGGGGAGGTTATGCACTTTTACCCATTCAATGGGTTCACCATTGTTATAGGCATTCAATAACTTTTGCAATTTCTGCTTCTCCTGTAACTTTTCCTTTTTTTACCTGGTTGTGGCAATTCATACAAACTGCAACAGGTGGAATACCTGAATGCATACTTTTATCAGCAGTAAAGTGGCAGTATTTGCAATCGATCTGGTTTTGCCCGGCATGCACTTTATGCGAAAACCAGACAGGCTGTTCCGGTTGATAATATTGCTGCCGACCCAGGTTGCTTGCTTCCACAAAAATTACTTCGCCACTGATGATTAATGCAGATGATGATAACCACTATAGTGAATCCATTTTTGCTTTACGATCTTTGTTACCAGCAAATCGAACAGAGAGAGCAACAGTAAGGACCACCATAGCAATGAATGTGGCCTGCAAATGACGTGCATCGTCTCTTTTCATTTCTGCCAGTAATTCAGTACTTGCGTCTTCTTCAACCACTTCTTCAATTGCGACCTCCTTTCTGTTTCCCCAACTTCTGATGCTGCTACTTTACCTCCATTTTCGATGTATAACAGAATATCCCTTATTTGATCAGGTGTCAAATTATTGGGAGGCATGGGTATTTTATTATTCTCCTCAAAAACCTTTACAGCTACTGGGTCGCCGGCATTAATGAGTTCCTGTGAATTTTGAATGAATTTGATCAGCCACGCCTCATCATGGCGTTCTGTCACACCTTGCAGATCAGGACCTACGAGCTTTCCGCCGCCAATAGTATGACAGGCTTTACAAACAACGAAATTAGCTTTCCGCTTCCGCAGTTTGACCGAAAGAAAGGTTAGTGAATAATAATAAGGTGAAAAAACCACTGAGTAAAAACCTTTTGATCGTCAAAAAGTTTTTAATAACGCTAACGTTAAAGATCATGGTGTAAATATTATCTATAATAATTGTTGTTTTCTGGTAAATGTTAAAGAAGTGTTAAACTACTATTTAACAGACTTCAAAAATATTCAATTTATTGTCAAAATAAAACTATAGAGCGCATTTTAATAATTAACGCTCTCAAAACTAAAAGATAATCAATAAAATAGGGGTTTTTATGTTAATAACTTATGTATATATTTACATAAGTTTATACTGGATATATGTACAATTATTACCAGCTTCCACTGGCGCCGCCACCACCAAAACTTCCACCACCGAAACCGCCGAAACCACCACCTCCGCCACCAAAACCTGAGCTACCTCCTGAAAAACTGCTCCAGTTTCCTGATGACCTGCCCATGTTGCTACCCAACCATAATGGCTGTCCAGAAAGGCAGTCGCCACCTAAACTTCTTGATTTGGCATTGCTTACCCGGATAAGGATAAAAATAATAATGAAAATGAGGAATGGAATAAAGCAGCAAGTGGTGTAGCATTAACACTTTTACCATAACCATCAGCGGAAATTTCACCGGCTGCCAATGCCATCAGCACATCAGTAGCTTTGTCAATTCCCTGATAATAATCATTGTTTCTGAATTCGGGGATCATTTCATTTTCAATTATCCTTTTACTTATGGCGTCAGTAATAACAGGTTCCAGTCCATAACCTGCCTGAATAGCGACCCGGCCTCTGTCGTTCCCATATTTGGGTTTTACCAAGACGACAACACCATTGTTGAATTCTTTTTGACCCACCTGCCATTTTTCACCAATTTCATAGGCAAACATATTGGGGTCATAGCCATCCAGGGATTTGACTATTACAATAGCGATTTGATTGGATGTGGTATCATTAAAATTTACCAATTTTCTTTCCAGTGCATTTTCCTGCTGTTCTGTTAAAATATCAGCTAGGTCGTTTACCAGGCGGGGTGGGGAAGGCCTGGGAGGAATATCAGCTAAACATCTGGTATGTTGCATATAATAACATAAAAGCAAAGAAAGTACTATATGGGTTAATCTGGTGGGCATTGATCTAAAAAATTGTATTCTTGTATCTATTCTTATTATTTTCCAAATGATATTTCATCGGATAATTCATTAATATCATCTGAATGCCTCGGAAAATGTCTTTTTAATTGTTTTCCGGCACTCTCTATTCCTTCTGATAACCCTATAACGAATTCTCCTTTCTCAAAGTGTGTCAGCCATTTTATTTTTAATGTCATCCCAGAAATTTTCAGGCACTACTGCATTAATACCTTTATCACCAATGATGGCGAATTTCCTTGATTCAACAGCGAGGTATATGAGTACCCCATTTCGGAGTTCTGTTTTTTGCATCCCTATTTTTTTAAATAAATAGGCAGTCCTGTCAAGTACCTCTGCTTCACAATGGGTTTCAATATGCACCCTGTATCTCGCCTGAAGTGTCCAATTCGGCATTCAGGATTGCCTTCTGGATTTCATCTTTTTCCCGCTTGTTAAAAAAACGTCTTGCTGAAGTTCCCATCTTTACAGATTTAATGAATATTTATTTAAAACTCTACTTTAGGTGCTGTTTCAGCTCCCTGTTGTGCTTCGAAGTAGGGTTTTACATCAAATCCGAAGATATTGGCCAACATGTTTTTAGGAAATAACTTTGATATATGTATTGTATTGTCGTGCAGCTTCATTGAATTTTTGCCGTTCAATGGTTATCCTGTTTTCAGTTCCTTCCAGTTGTGCCTGTAATTCAAGGAAATTCTGATTGGCTTTCAGGTCCGGGTATCTTTCAACAACTACCATTAAACGCGACAATGCAGAACTTAAACCATCCTGGGCCTGCTGGAATGCAGCCATGCTTTCAGGAGTCAGTTCTCCGGCATTGATTGTGGTTTGAGTAGCTTTTGCCCGTGCATTGATCACACCTTCCAGTGTTTCTCTTTCATGCGATGCATAACCTTTTACGGTAGCTACCAGATTTGGAATGAGGTCAGCACGACGCTGATAGACATTTTCAACATCAGCCCAATGTTTATCTACGGTTTCACTTTGTGTAACCATTTGGTTATAGGCACCTTTTACCCAGCTGTACAGCGAGTATTCCTATAACAACAACTATTGCAATTATTATCCAGCTTTTTTTCATGATGTATGTTTTTGAGGAAAGCTAAAATACTAAAATTTGGATTGACTGTTTATTTTCTTTCGAGTTTGTTGATTTCTTTTTTTAACTGTTTTCAATATTTTGACACTTTGATTTTGTAAACCAGTGCTTCCTCCATGCATCTGCAATTCAATGACTGTCACCAACTCATACTTTAATCCATGTTCTTTATTTGACATTTTATATAGTAGATGCATAGCTTGGTACCTGACAGCAACACTTTCTTTTTCTGACCCCAAATAATGCAAACAAATATCAAGAATAGGCATGAATTGATCTATACTAAGATCATATCTTGCCAGGATTCGCAGCGTATGCCTTTTAAGACCATCATGACTGAAATCTTTTAGCGCAGCAATAAGGTCATCTAAATAAGATTTAAGCATATCAGGCTCAATTTCTGAAATGACGTCTACTACCCAAATAGCACGCCTTGAAATGGGTTCTTCATTCAGCAATATCAATTTAAAAAGATCTTCGAACAAGGCTTTATTGGATAACACAATATCTTTTATGAAATCTGTGTTCCTCCTTGACATTTCAGACATTAATAAGTCTCTTAAATCATGCATCAAGGTTGAATTAAATTGAAACATAAAAATAAAAAAAAGGAGCCTGTGTTTTTCAGACTCCTTGAAATTATAAATATTAACTTTCCGTACTATTCAATAATGGTAATGCTTCGTTTAACAAATTCTGTAAGCTCCTTACCTTTAAGAAGATTCTTTGAAATACGAGCCAAATCATACATCTGGCTGATTAGCGCATCCTGTTTCTTTTTGCTTTTCTCAGCAATGACTTTACCCAGCAGCGGGTTGTTCGTGTTCAGCACCATTTCATAAGTCTCAGGTAAACCACCCAAACCCATCATACCTCCGCCACCGCCAATGGCTTCCATATCTTTCATCCTGCGCATAAATTCATTTTGCATAATTACCACCGGCATATCTGTTTCGCTCAGGTTTTCGAATACAATATTGAATTTCTCTTTATCAATATTCCTTTCAAAAGCTTCTTTCAATTTGTCTTTCTCCTTGTCATCCAATTTTGAAGGGGCTTCGTCTTCCTTTTTGATCAGTTTGTCTATCGTATTTGAATCGACACGGGCAAAACTGGTATCTGCAAATTTTTGCTCCATGGTATTTACAAAGTGGTTATCCAAAGCACCATCCATCAACAATACATCATAGCCACGTGCTTTTGCCGTTTCAATGTATGAGTGCTGTTGATCCAGATCATTAGCATAAAGATATACCAGCTTATTGTCTTTATCTTTTTGGGTATTCTCGATATGGGTTTTATATTCGTCAAGCGTGAAAAATTTACCATCCGTATTTTTTACCAAAGCAAATTTTACTGCTTTTTCATAGAATTTCTCTTCTGAGATCATTCCATATTCAATAAATATCTTTATATCATCCCATTTCTTTTCGAATGATTCGCGGTCTTTTTTGAATAGCTCGCTTAGCTTATCCGCAACTTTGCGAGTAATATAACCTGAGATCTTTTTAACACTCTGATCACTTTGTAGGTAAGAACGACTTACATTCAGCGGAATATCCGGTGAATCAATTACGCCATGTAGTAAAGTTAAGAAGTCTGGAACAATGCCTTCAACCGAATCGGTTACAAAAACCTGGTTGCTGTACAACTGGATTTTATTTCGTTGTAATTCATAATCCTTTTTCACTTTAGGGAAATAGAGAATTCCAGTAAGGTTGAACGGATAGTCTACGTTTAAATGGATGTGGAATAAAGGCTCGTCGAATGTATAGGGATATAATTCGCGATAGAATTTTTTGTAATCCTCATCGGTGGCATCTGAAGGTTTTGTCTTCCACAGCGGTTTCGTATTGTTTACGATAAATGGCTTTTCAACTTCTTTGGTCTTCTGGTTGCCATCTTTGTCTTTTTCACCTTCAATGGGTTCGTGCATCTTTTCAGTGCCAAACTGGATAGGAACTGGTAAAAATTTACAATATTTATTCAGCAATTCCTTGATCTTATATTCTTCCAGGAATTCTTTATTTTCTTTATCGATGTGAAGAATTACCTCAGTACCTCTCTCAGTTTTGTCAATTTCTTCGAGCGAATATTCAGGACTGCCATCGCATTCCCATCTAACTGCTTTGGTTTTACCTCCCTTTTTATAGGTTTTTGTTTTTATCTCTACTTTTTCGGATACCATAAATGAAGAATAGAATCCAAGTCCGAAATGACCGATGATGGCGTTTTGTTCTGCTTCAGATTTAGTTTTGAATTTTTTTACAAATTCTTCAGCGCTTGAAAAAGCAATCTGGTTGATATATTTTTCAACTTCTTCACCTGTCATGCCGATACCCCTATCGCGAACTGTCAGTGTCTTGTTCTTCTTATCGACTTCAATCTGTATGGTCAAATCGCCAAGTTCTTCTTTAAATTTGCCCATCGATGCAAGGGTTTTCAATTTCTGTGTGGCATCTGTTGCGTTGGAAACCAACTCTCTCAGGAAAATTTCATGATCGGAATAGAGGAATTTCTTAATGATCGGAAATATATTTTCCGTTTTAATGTCTATCGTTCCTTTTTGTATGGTCATGTTACTAAAATTTAATGTTTGATTCAGGCATATCAAAGCATATGCCACCAGTTTTTTTGGTGACAATTTGTCTTATAAGGAAAATTATGTGGCTATTTTACAATTGGACCTTTGTATCTTCTCCAGAATTTATACCTGGTAAGTGAAGTAAAAGCAATCAGTTTGTTGAACAGTTTAAGCTTCATAAGTGTATGTAACACTTTATAGGCACCGAATACAATCAGGCCTCCAAATAGAAATTGAAGCAACGAGTAAAGCAAGTCTCCTATATAATTGCTATTTAAGGCAGCTGTGCTGATGTATACTTGTAATACAAATAGTGGAACCAATGAAAATGCGACCCACCAGATCAATGGCCGTATATGCATGAGGTGTTTCTATGGCTCTTTGCGGACAGGCATTCATGCAGTGCATGCAACTTTCGCAGTTGTATGACCAGTAGGGCTGACCATTTTTCAGGCTAATGGCATTAACGGGGCATTCTTTCTCGCAAATCCGGCACTGGTTGCAGGCATTTGTGGCGATAAATGTTTTTGAAAGGATATACCTACCGTAAAAATAATAGCCAAGTGCTATCGGGCTTATCAAAAGATCAATCGGAAGATCATACAATCCACGGTGTACTTTTTTACCTGCCATTAATTTGTCAGCAAATTTTTTAGTGATGCCTTCACATCTGTTCACGATTGAATTGATTACTTTTTGCCTCAAACCCGGGTGAATTGATATCCAGTTAGAGGGCATATCCAGGGGTCGGTATCCAACAATACGATAACCTTTTATTCTGAGTATTATGGCAGGGAGAATCAATGCCAGACCATTTATTCCCGGAGTAAATATCTTGCTCATCTTCATTCCTGCCCGCGTATTTAGCAGGAAATACTTTTGTTTTATTTTTGGTTGTTGGAAACTTCTATAAAAATCGAGAACTATGGGAGGTGCATTAAATCCATGGGTAGGGTAGCAGAAGCCTAAAAAATCCGTATCATCAGTTACAAATTCCTCTGGTAGAAGTTTCAAAGCAATGTTATACAGCTCTGCTGACATTCCCTTTTCTTCCATAGATTCCTGAATCCATTGAGCGGCCTTTTCAGCATTACCGGTGCCAGAGAAATAAAATATTCGCATATTTTTCACGTGCAATAAAATTAAAAAAAATCCTCGTAGAAACCGGAATTAAATGTATAAAAAAAAGCCCGCATAGCGGGCTTTTATATTTTAATTTATACGTTGTTATTTTTCGAATTTTAATTTCTTTAATGTCATATCTTTTGCAATAATGTACATTTGAACTGTACAGTTAAAAGTTTGTCCCTGTGCCACTTGCAGCTGTGTCAATGAAGGGCTTCCTAAACCACCAGAACCATACCAGCCTACATAGTCACCAGAGGACCAAAATCCATCATTATTTATGTCTTTCCAGACATCCAGATAGTAATTTCCGGGGTTTACATTGGATAAAGTAAATGTGACTGAAGCTCCTGCACCTGTTACAGCCCCAAATTTAATTGGTTGATTTGCATTCCAGTCTTCATATGTGCTGTAAAGACTAACTTTTGCATTTGAAAGATCCCCAGAAGTTCCAGCTAGGAAACTAGCTGTACCTGTCACCTGTGTTACTGGCGCCAGAACTGTTAATGATGCATTGCTGCTTGCCTGACCACCATTACCGTCAGTAACAGTAACCGTGACGGAATATGCACCTTCTGTCGCAGCGGCTGTCCATGTGGCTGAGGCACCGTTTCCTACAATTGCTCCACCCGATACATTATATGAATATGTTAGTGCATCACCATCAGGATCATTTGCAGTAACAGAAACTGTTGCAACCCCATTTGCATTAACGGTGGCAGGGTTAACAAGAACAGAAGAAATCGTAGGAGCCTTATTTTCTTCTTCTTTATTACACGAGTAAAATGCAACTACAAGTAAAGCAAGAAGAACTCCTAAAAAATTAAAATAAAATTTTTTCATAGTGTAAGTTTTAAATTTAAAATAGGTTAATGAACCGGTCAAATATAATAAATAATATTGTCGAAAGCAATTAATCATTTCGAAAACAGCTACTTGGTTGCATATTTAATCAAATTTATGTCTAATCATCCGTTTATTATTGCTAAAACTCTTCTGCTGGTTTAATCATGAATTTAATATCTTCGTTGCTTACACGATATAAATGATAGGGACAATAGTTAACATAATTGCTGTTATCGCTGGCGGATCATTGGGATTGCTGCTGAATAGAAAACTTCCTGGAAGATTTATAACTATTTTTTTCCAGGTGATTGGTCTGTTTACATTGTTCCTTGGTTTTTCAATGGCCTTAGAAACTACACATGTAATGCACATGATCATTGCCTTAATTACAGGCTCATTAATTGGTGAACTGCTGCGGATTGATCAACTTTTTGATCGTTTGGGTACTTATTTGAAGAATAGATTCAAATTAAAAAATGCAAAATTTACTGAAGGATTACTTACTGCATTTTTATTGTATTGCATGGGTTCACTCACAATTTTAGGCGCCATAGAAGAGGGAATGGGAGGTAGTCCTAAATTGCTTTATATCAAATCGCTGATGGATGGCATCTCATCTATTGCTTTAGCTTCGGGATTGGGTGTTGGGGTATTGTTTTCTGTAATTCCTTTATTGATTTACCAGGGAGGGATTACACTACTTGCTTCAGGCTTGGGAGAATTTATTCCACAAATGTATGTTGCAGAATTATCGGCTGTAGGAGGTGTACTATTAATAGGCCTGGGCATTCATATTATGGAAATAAAAAAAATTAATGTGATGAACATGCTTCCCGCACTCGTAATGATCATTCTGTTATTATGGCTAATTCCTGAGTTTGGCATATGAAAAACGAAAAAAATCACAATATGGATTGTCCCAACTGTCAGACTTCATATGATAGTTCATTCAAATATTGTCCTGAGTGTGGACAGGCAAATAAGGATCTGAGGTTGGATTTTAAATATTTCATCAATGAATTCCTGACAGGCATGTTTAACCTGGATTCTAAAATTTTTAGAACACTTAAGCTTTTACTCTTTAAGCCTGGAAAACTATCAAAGGAATTTATATCAGGAAAAAGGAGTTCATATATACCTCCCGTAAGACTGTACCTAATTGGAAGTCTTATTTATTTTACAATTTCTTCCTTAGTTAGTAATCCGGTTAAAATTACAGAAGTCCCCTCAGATCAATCAGATAGCAAAAGCAATATCATCACCCTTGATAATCTGGATTCATTACAAACCTTATTACCAGAGACAAGAAATAACGAGGCTGAATTGGGTTCAGGTGATTCAATTTTAGAAAGGAATTTGGCTGGAGAACGTCTAAAAAAAATGGGTACCGAAGAAGGAAGAAAGCAATTCAAAGAAAATATAATGAGGTATATTCCTATTGGTATGTTCATTTTCGTTCCCATAACTGCATTCATTCTTTTTATCTTGTTCAGGCGAAATTCCTACTATATAGAGCACCTTATTTTCGTCATCCATCTTCAAACTTTGTTTTACATGATCTTTACAGTTTTGAATTTATTGGAATTGATCATCTTGCCTGAAGCTATCCAACTAGTTACCGCAGCACTATTTATATGTTTGCTGGTTATTTGGGTAAAGAAATATTATAATGTGAAGTGGCTCGCAGCTGTGGGTAAATCTGTACTCTTTTTGATGATGTATTCGTTTATTTTTCTCTTTTTCTTCGCAATTATAGCTGGAATTAGTTTTTTTGTTCTTTAACTGACCATTTAGCAGCTTATTTAGACTGTTATTATATTATTGTATTAGTTACTGATATTCTTGTGTTTAAACCTGAAATCTGCACCAATTTAAAACTATTGTATTTAAATAAATATAAAGTTCCCACTTAAAATATTTAACTTAGCATCTACTTATTTTTTGATTTAAAACCCATTCTTAAAATGAAAGAAAATATCGATATTGATTGGGGTAATTTACCATTTGGATATTACCCTACTGATTACAATGTCCGTTGTTATTTCGCAATGGAAAATGGGGTGAACTTGAAGTAAGTTCATCAGAATATATACCGGTTCATATGGCAGCAACAGCTTTGCATTATGGACAGGAAGCATTCGAAGGTTTAAAAGCATACCACGGAAAAGATGGGAAAGTGCGATTGTTCAGGTGGGAAGAAAATGCAAAACGGATGCAAAATTCAGCAGCTGGAATTTTGATGGCAGCTCCACCAAAAGAATTATTTGAAAAAGCTATAAAAAAAGCTGTAAAGCTTAACACCAGGTTTATTCCTCCATATGGAACCGGGGCCAGTATGTATTTACGGCCCTTGTTATTTGGAAGCGGGCCACAGGTAGGGGTAAAACCGGCAACAGAATATATGTTCATGGTATTTGTAACACCGGTAGGGCCATACTTTAAGGAAGGCTTTAAACCTGTAGCCATTGAACTTGTAAGAGATTTTGACCGGGCAGCTCCCCTTGGAACCGGACATATTAAAGTAGGAGGCAACTACGCAGCAGGCATGTACCCTGCTCAAAGGGCCCATGCTGATGGTTTTGCATCTGTACTTTTTTTAGATGCATTAGAAAAGAAATACATCGATGAAGCAGGCCCTGCTAACTTTTTCGGAATAAAAAATGGCACCTATATTACACCACAGTCAAAAAGTATATTGCCATCAATAACAAATATGAGCCTGGAACAAATTGCAAAAGATATTGGTTTAAAGGTAGAGAGAAGGCGAGTCGCCTATTGATGAACTTGATACGTTTGAAGAAGCAGGAGCTTGCGGTACTGCAGCCATTATAAGTTCTATTGGTAAAATTTACGACCGGACAACAAATAAAACTATCACTTACGGAGATAAACCAGGCGTATATTCTACTAAATTATATACAACACTTAGAGCCATTCAGCAGGGAGAAATAGAAGATACGCATAACTGGACAACTGTTTTGGATGTAATGTAATCATACACCAAAAAATATACAGCTATGAAACGCTATTTGAAAAACTATCTAATCACTTTGTTGATAATCACTTCTCCTTTCATTTTAAACAGTCAGGAAACTTGCAAGGTACTTGTACCTGAAATTGCAGAACAGTATATTGGAAAATGCAAAAAGGGACTTGCTAATGGCAAAGGGCTGGCCATTGGGATTGATAGATACGATGGCTCATTTAAGAAAGGTTACCCAGAAGGACAAGGTACTTATACCTGGTCGTCAGGAGAAGTTTATAAAGGACAATGGATAGAAGGAAAAAGATATGGTATAGGCACTTTATCATACTCAGTGGATGATAAACTTGTGGTTCAGGAAGGAATCTGGGAAGATGACAAATACATAGGCCCAGAGCCAGAAAAGCCTAAAGTACTGACATCTATAAGCATCGAAAGATATAATTTTCAGCGACAAGGCGAAGGGAGTCAGGTTGTTATTAATTTCTATTTAAGTGGTAGCAATAATGTTGATCTTGAGAACTTTTCAGCAGTTGCTACCAGTGGAACTAAATTTGAATCACCTGGTAAAGTCGGATTCGAAAGTATTGTTTTCCCATTTATATGTAAAATCAGTTATAACTCATGGAATAAAACCAGAACCAGCAGGGTTTTAACAAGGTTCGAATTCGAAA
The DNA here is from genome assembly GCA_963776205.1 of Marinilabiliales bacterium. Lineage (GTDB taxonomy): Bacteria > Bacteroidota > Bacteroidia > Bacteroidales > F082 > UBA4459. Next base: position 717,223 of record CAVZLR010000004.1, on the reverse strand, counting down.
TCCCAGACTCGGGTAGATGGACATTAAACCTTTATAATAATTAATATGAATGGGCTAACTTACAAATCAATCGTATTATCTATTCTGATCTGCTCCTCTCAATTATATTCACAATCGGAATGCAAAGTGCTAATTCCTGAGATTTCGGGCCAGTATATTGGAAAATGTAAAAAAGGACTTGCACATGGTAAAGGTCTGGCCATTGGAATTGATAGGTATGAAGGTAGTTTTAAAAACGGCTATCCTTACGGAAAAGGAATATATACCTGGGCAAATGGAGAAATCTACAATGGAGAATGGGAGGATGGTAAAAGAAATGGAATTGGCGATTTTACATATGAACTCGAAGGAAAAGCTGCATTCCTTTCCGGTATATGGGAAGATGACGAATATGTAGGAGCAATACCTGAAAAACCTAAGGTTTTGTCATCAATTGGAATCGAGAGATTTAGTTTTCAAAGACAAGGTGATGGAACGCAGATAACCATTAACCTATTCATTAATGGATCTATAAATGCTGGTGTTGAGGATTATTCTGTCATTACTTCCAGCGGCACACCTTTTAGATCTGGAAATGCGTTTGGAGTTCAGTCTATAACATACCCTCTCACATGCAAAGTTTCCTATTATTCGTGGAATAAAATGCACACATCAAAAGTTTATTCTCGATTTGAATTTAAGATAGAACAAGCTGGCCGCTGGGTTCTAAACCTACACAATAATTAAGCTGCAGATTAAATTAAACCTGCTTGCGATAAAAGGACTCGCATTTCGTTTTGTACTTCCATGGCACTATTTCTGGCTGCCACTGCAAAATCTTTTGTTTTAGATGCATAAATAATACCCCTGCTGGAATTTACGAGTAATCCGCATTGCTTGTTTAAGCCATATTTGGCAACTTCCTGTAAACTACCACCTTGAGCACCTACTCCAGGAACGAGAAGGAAATGTTCAGGTACTATTTTCCTGATGTCGTTTAATGCTTTTGCCTTGGTAGCTCCTACCACGAACATGATTTGATCTTTTGAAGCCCACCCACTTGCTGTGGTTAAAACTTCTTCAAATAATTTTTTACCAGATTCTTTTTCTTCCAAAAATTGAAAATCGCTGGCTCCCGGATTTGAGGTTAATGCAAGTATTATTGACCATTTTTCATTAAAAGCCAGGAAAGGAGAAACACTATCATGCCCCATATACGGAGCCACTGTGATGGCATCAAAATCATAGGTTTCAAAAAAGGTTTTTGCATACATAGCTGATGTATTGCCTATATCACCTCTTTTGGCATCAGCAATTATAAAAATATCCTTGGTTTTGTTGCGAATATGATCTACAGTTTTTCCTAGACTTTCCCATCCTTTTGAGCCCATTGATTCGTAGAATGCAATATTGGGTTTGTAAGCTACTGCTAGATCATGTGTCGCATCAATAATAGCCCTATTGAACTCAAAAACGGGATCTTCCTTCTCTAATAAATGTAAAGGGATCTTTTGTATGTCGGTATCTAACCCGATACATAGAAATGATTTTTTCTTTTGGATGATATTGAATAGTTGTTTGTGCGTCACGTCAGTATTTTTAACTTTTAATCCAATCCCTCTTTCAATCTTTCTGCATTTTCTGCTATTTGCAGCTTATCAGATAGTTCCTGAAGATCGCCATCAACAATTTGCTGCAAATTATAAAGTGTTAAGTTTATACGGTGATCGGTTACCCTTCCCTGAGGCCAGTTGTAAGTTCTGATTTTTGCAGAACGGTCGCCGGTAGAAACCATAGTTTTCCGCTTACTCGACATTTCTTCCATATACTTGGCATGTTCTCTTTCGTATAACCTGGTTCGGAGTACCTTCATAGCTTTGGCCAGGTTTTTAATCTGCGATTTTTCATCCTGGCAGCTTACTACTATTCCGGTTGGAATATGTGTCAGCCGAATAGCTGAATAGGTGGTGTTAACAGATTGTCCGCCCGGACCACTTGAACAAAAGGTGTCTTTCCTGATGTCTTTATCGTTCAATTCCACATCAAACTCATCAGCTTCAGGTAATACCACAACAGAGGCTGCCGATGTATGCACCCGCCCTTGCGTTTCAGTTTTTGGCACCCTTTGAACCCGGTGTACTCCTGATTCAAATTTCAGGATTCCATAAGCACCATCGCCAATAACGTCAAATACAATTTCTTTAAATCCACCGGCAGTTCCTTCATTTACATCTACCACATCAATCTTCCAGTTGTTTATCTCACAATATTTCTGATACATCCGATAAAGGTCGCCTGCAAAAATACTTGCTTCATCTCCTCCTGTACCCGCGCGTATTTCCATCACGGCATTTTTATTGTCCTGTGGGTCTTTAGGAATAAGCAATACACGAATTTCTTCTTCCAGCTCTTCTATTTGAGGTTCAAGTTCTTCCAATTCTTCTTTGGCCATTTCCTTGAAATCAGGATCTTTCTCATTTTTTAAAACATCTTTGGCACTTTTAATATCAGCCATCAGTTTTAAATAGTCATCATATGCTTTTACGATAGGCTCCAGTTCTTTATAATCCTTGTTTAATTGCACAAATCGTTTCATGTCCGACATGGCAGAAGGGTCGTTCATCTGAGTAGCCAAATCTTCCCAGCGTTTCTTAATAGCCTCTAATTTATCCAGAATTTCCACAGTTGTATATTTTGAACTGCAAATGTATAAAATTTGACATCTGAAGTTCAAGATGCTCTACAAATGACATTTTAGAAAAACTTAATTCTTTATTAACTTTTTGGTAATGGATTGCCCTTTGGTATTTATTTTCAGAAAATAAATACCACTACTCATTTCTCTTAGGTCTACTTGCCAATTTTCCGAATTTAGTATTTGCTTTCTACCCCATGAAAAGATCGTTTTTCCTGAGTAATTAATAATGTTGATTTCTCTGAGTTTCAGACGGTAATTTCTCAATAAAAAATATACCATTACCCGGATTTGGGAATATTGAAATATCATTTTCCAATTTCTGCAACTCAATCCCTGTAGTTTCCGGAAAAAAGTCGAGCTGAACATCTTTAAAATAATCCTGGTCGGAAGGTGTCAAATGCACTTCTTCAGCACCTTTATCAAAACCAATTGAATATAAAGGTCCTTGAGCATGTCTATCGGTGAATTCGATGTGCATGGTGTAACTTCCATCAGGTACTTCCATTCCATCCAGATCAGTACAATCCCACACAACAGTATGTGTTTGGTGAGAAGTGATCGTTGCTCCTGTAACTGCATCGATTTCATTATTATTAGATGCCGAAATCCATGTATACAGGTATTGTTTTCTATTATTAGCTCTTACAAGCCTTGATTTAACAAATCCACTTTCATCTTCTACCCACACAGCGAGAACATGCTTAGGTGAATAATTGCCATTTGCGGTTACTGTTCTGAAACTTAAGGTTACTTCTCCGGCTGTTCTTTCATGCTGTGCGTTAGAAAAAGTTGAAAGAAATAATGTCATTAAAATTGCGATTGATAGTCTGAAATATTTGAATGGGTTCATTGTGGTATTATTAATGCTCGGTAAAAATATAAAAATCTAAATGCATACATACGTATTGTATAAAATGTCATAAAAAACTTGTTGCATTAATCCTATATTTGTGATCAACCCACAATCAGAAAATGCGACACAAATTTATATTACTGCTATGCTTATTATTATCAGGTTCAATTAAGGGACTAGTAGCACAAATTGATAGTCTGGAGATGCAACTTCAGGTAGCGTCTGATACAAATAAAGTAAAAATTCTGTGCGATTTATGTTGGGAATACCGTTTTGTTTCATCAGATAAAGCACTCAGCTATGGAAATGAAGCCCTTGAATTGGCAAATCAACTGGGATTTGAGAAGGGAATTGCCCAATCATACAACGATATGGGTATCATCTATATTGACAAAGGCAATTATTCGAAAGCTATAGATTTTTTTAATGAGTCGATGCAGATCAGAAAAGCTATAAATGACAGTGCAGGTTTAGCATCTCTGTATAATAAACTGGGTATTGTATATCAGAAAAAAGGGGAACTTAAATATGCATTGGAAAATCAGATAGAAGCTCTTAAAATTTATGAAGTTTTGGGTTCTGACTTATGGATTGGTTATTGTCTGAACAATATTGCTATTGTCCATCAAAATCTTGGAAACCTTGATAACTCACTAACATATCACGAAAGGGCATTAGCTTATCGAATCAAAATGGACGATTTATATGGTGAAGCTGGCTCGTACGGAAATATGGCTAATGTGTATGTAAAATTGCATGATACCGTAAAGGGTATTGAATATTACAATAAAGCGCTCCAAATCTTCAGAGACATTGATGATGGTGAATCTATTAGTGCCATGCTAAGTAATTTTGGCAATATATACATTGCAAGGAGAGAAGAGAAAAAGGCTCTTGAGTTTTAAATGAATCATTAGCCATCAGGGAAAAATCAGGCGATAAAAAAGGCCTTGCATCGTCACTGATTAAAATAGGGGAAGCCTATACCAACCAGGGAAAATATCAGGAAGCTTCTAAATTCCTTTATCGTGGGTTGAATCTGGCAAAGGAAATTGATGTAGTTGAAGAGGAAATGGTTGGCTATTTAAATCTTGCTAAAATGTATGCATTGCAGCATCAGCTAGATAGCGCTTTCAGTAATATGTCGCTATATATTACTACAAAGGATTCTGTTTATGATAAAAGACTTGATCAACAAATCATCGATGTGCAGACAAGGTATGAAACCGAACGGATGGAGCAGGATATTGATTTGTTAAAAAATAAAAATGAATTAGCCGAATTAAACCTGAAGCAAAAGCGAACTGAAAATCTGATTTTGATTCTCCTGGTTATTATTATTATAGGAGCTGCCATTTTTACATATTACCGCTATAAGCTGAAACAAAAGGCAGCAGTTGGATGAGGCTATCATCAGGCATAATGAATAAAAATTAAAAGCAGTACTTGAAGGCCAGGAAGAGGAAAGACGACGGATTGCCCGCGAATTGCATGATGGTGTTGGGCAAAAGCTGGCAGGTTTAAAGTTAAATTGGTCTGGGATCGGATCAATCGACCAATTTGACAAACAATCCGAAATATTTACATCGCTCAGCAATTTAATAGATGACACGGCAAGTGAAGTAAGAAATATTTCGCACCAGATGTTACCAAAAGAACTGGAACAGTTTGGATTGGTTGCTGCCATTGAAGGTTTATTAAAAAATAGTTTTAGAAAAACAGGTATCCAGGTTTCATTTGAACATTTTGGTATTACCACCAGGTTTTCATACACCATTGAATTAGCTTTATACAGAATACTGCAGGAACTTATAGCCAACATTCTAAAACATGCCAATGCTACTGAAGTTAAAATTGAATTACTTAAAAGGAGAGAATGGATATTGCTGATAGTGGAAGATAACGGGCAGGGATTTGATTTTAATAGCAAAAAAAATCATGGAATTGGGCTGATGAATATCGAAAGTCGTGTTGAATCAGTAAATGGTTTATTGAATTATGAATCTGAGAAAAATAAAGGAACAGTGGTTACTGTAAATATTCCTTGTTAATTATGAAAAAAATTAAAGTCTTACTGGTTGATGACCACCAAATCATTATTGATGGTATTAAATCATTGATTGAAAATGCAAGATGATATCCAGATTGTGGCAACAGCTAATGATGGAAATGAAGCATTAAATACTCTGAAATTACTAACTGTTGATGTGATTTTAATGGATATTGATATGCCTAAACTGAACGGCATTGATGCTACCCGGTTAGATCCACGAGAAGTATAAAGATGTTAAAATAATCATGCTGACCATGCACAGTGACAAATGCCATGATTAAAAACCTCATTGAATATTGGAGCTCATGGATATTTATTAAAAAATTCAAGCAAAGAAGAATTGTTGGATGCCATTTATAAAGTGGCTAATGGTGAAAAATACTTTTCATCCGAAGTAACCATGTCGTTGCTAAATCCTGAACAGAGTAAACTTAAAACTTCTGATAATGCAAATTGATTTTACGCAACGTGAAATAGAAATTATTAAACTACTTGCTGATGGATTTACCAATAAAGAAATCGGTGATAAATTATTTATTAGCCATCGTACGGTTGATACCCACCGCACAAATATTATGAAAAAGGTAGGCGTAAATAACGTAGCCGGACTTATCAGTTTTGCAATTAAAAATGGTTTAGTCGAATGATCAATGGACGTCTTCTCCAAGGAAATTAAGGTAAATACCTTAGTTAATTCAGGTAAATACTCTATAAATTTTCGTATTTCAAGGTTATAGTTTTGTAATTGTATTGTGTGATACTTTTTCAAAGCTGAATATTTTCATGATGATTTAACGAGACATTGCAGCGCAATTGTCAGTAGTATAACAGAATTTTAGCTTTGAGATTCACACGACACTCTGACTTTAGCGCTGTTTTTTTTTAACAAATAATATAATTAACTATGAAATCAAGAAATCTATTTTTAATGGTATTAATTGCGGGAGTTATGAGTCTAGGGTCATGCAATAAAAATGATGACGATTCAGGTACTCCAGGAAGTAATGGTAGCATCAGTTTGAAAGTTGATGGTTCTACCTGGAATGCTTCATTATCCGTACAAGCTGTCAATTCTAATGGTGTAATTAATGTCACCGGAAGCGATTCAAATGCCAAACAAGCAGGAGTAACCCTTTATGGTGTTTCCGCACCCGGAACTTACCAGGTAGGTCCGCCAAATGCAGGTAATATGCTACGCTGGACTGAAGGACTGGGACAAACACAAACCTTTCAGGCAAATGGTGTAATTGGAACAGGAACGGTAACTGTCACTGAATTAAGTGCTAGTAAAATTAAAGGAACTTTCAGTTTTACAGGTTATAATACAGCTCAAACTTCAAAGCAAATTACTGAAGGATCATTCGAAGCTAACTTTTAAAATCAATCTTGTGAAGCAGTTCTGTTGTTTATAACAGAACTGCTTCACTCTTAAAAAAACTACAAAAAGCTAAAAATGAAGTCATCTGATTAACAATTTCAATATGCACTCTTACTATCAGTTCTCTAGTTTATTCTCAGGGCACTGATTATGACTATGAACGAATTAAAATAGGAGATGCCAGGCATATAGTTTCAGGGCTTTCATTGTCTCCTGATAATTCTGTCTTAGCCATCAGCAGTATTCAGGGGTTTCCTTTCTATTTATTTGACTGGAAAAATCGAGAAGTCCTCAATGAATTTAATGTTGGTAATTGGTATGCAGGCTCTTCCATTGATTACTCAATGAAGGGCAAATACATTTTAATGAACCAGTTGTTTTATGCAGATTTTGCATTGAATAAAGACAAAGAAGTGAAATTTGATATAATTGATGCCAAAACCGGTGACAGAGTCAAACGATTTGAAGAGTACCATGCGGTTGCAATAACCCCGGATGAAAAATATGCACTAGCCCTTACAGGCGAATCAGTATTTTTTTGGAATTTGGAAAGCAACTCTATGGAAACTGCATTTAATGTTGATGAAGCAACAAATGCAATAGCCATCAGTCCTGATGGAAAGCTGATTGCCATTTCTCAAAAACTATCCGAGGAATCGGCAGAAAATATACCCCAATTGCAGCGCGATAAAAAAGCATTGAAATCTGCCCTTAAATACAAACAACAGGTTTCGATTTACGATGCATCTACATTTAAAAAATTATACACGGTAAATGAAGTGTATGATATCATTTATAAACTTAGATTTTCAGCAAATGGCAATGATTTATTCTGCCTGAACATTCCTCACCTAAAGCTTCAAAACAATGATAACGCGACAATCATATATTAATGTAATTGATATCGAATCGGGAACTCCAAAAAGAAGAGGGTTCACTTCTCAAGCATATTACGAACCTGATTTTAAACTCAGCCAGGATGGGAAATGGTTAGGAGTTGTATCCAATAATAACAGGTTTTTAGAATTGCATGTTTATGATTTCGAAAAAGGGACAATGGTGCATACGGTTTCAACAAAGCTATCGTTTGTTTGAAAAAAATGACGGTGAAATGATTGCCGTTGATTCACGCATATTTTTTGTCTTTCTGCCTGACAATGAATCCATATTAATGACCATGGGTAATCACTTAATTCAATGGAATTTCACTAAAAATCAATAAAATGAAATATTTACTAATTTTTACAAGTCTTTTCTTTGCATTTCAACTTTCTGCACAACAAAAGGTCATTCTTGACCAGGTTGAAGATATTGAACGAATGGCATCTAAGGAATTTGAAATGGCTATGGCCCAACCTGAAGGTAGCTTATATCTTTTTGGTCAGGAGAATACAGCATTGAGGGTGTATACACTTTCAAAATATCAATTGGAGATAAAAATAAAGTCACTTCAGTATTTGTGCTTGAACGCGAAGGAGGTGACATCCCGATGCAAAATAAAGTAAAAGATGCTATTAAAGAATTTAAGTTCGATTCGTTTAAAGTCCCAAAAGGAAAACACTACAATATAAAATACACTTTTCAATTTTAATTAAATATCTTAAAGCTATGAAAAAAATTCTACTCGTTGCTATTATTAGCAACACTTTGTCTTGCAACTTTTTCGCAAGGCGAAATGCCACAAGTTTGGCAAAAAGACATGGGTATTAAATTTACCCATACAGGAACAGGCCTCGAAGTTAATGATTACAGTTATGTTGCTTCTGATAAAGAAATGGCAGTATTCAGTAACAAAGATGGAAGCATTTACTGGAAGAAAGAATTTAAGGAAATTGCTCCCAACTTGAAAAAGATTGATGAGTTGGTGCCATTTTGGGAATCAAAGGTTGTATTTCTATTCGACAGAAAAACTGGAAAAGACCAAATTGCCTGTATTGACCTTACAATGGTTCGCTGCTATGGACAACGGATAAATATCAAAAGGTAACTGAAGATATGGTTGTGTATATTGAAGAAGATCACAGTTTCGCTATTTCACTTAAAGATGAATTTGTGTATGTAAAAGCACATACAGGAGAAGAACTTATGGTCAACAGTCAAAATTCCAGGGTGTTGTCGGAAAATATATTTATAACAAAGATGATAAAACAATGGTCATGGTGAATTTTATCCCCAGTGGTATTGTAGCATTCTTCACTGGTTTCAAAAACCAGATTGTCGAATCAATATGCAAAATGGAGATGTTCTTTGGGAAAATACTTATATAGGCCGCGCCGACAGAAAAGTAATTTCCAGGGATTTTGTATATGATCTTCAATTAGATGGTGAGAAAGTACTTCTTAAATTGGCTGGTTTGCAGGTTTACGATTATAATACTGGCGCCAGTATTTGGTCTGCCGCATTTGATTTCACACCCGATGTTGTAAAAGCACCAAATGGAGTTGTAAAATGGGGTGTTTATGGAACAGTAGCTGAACCCGTGGTTGTTGGTGATGACATTTATGTACTTGACATGGCCAATAAAAAAAGCCAGTATATTAAAAAATACGACTACCATACTGGGAAATTATTATGGACATCTTCTGAAATTAAAGGTGCCAAAGCAATTCCTGGAATGACTGTAGTAGATGATGTGGTTGTTTTACAGATTGGGTGGATTGGTGGAAGTGCAATACCGCCAAAAAATAGTTACTCAGTACTACACTATTTATTATGATGTAATTAAATATGATAACGCCAAACCAAATGGTGTTCAGGCTTTTAATACATCAGATGGTTCATTGAGGTGGGATAGCGAAAAATTCAAGAAAGGTATTACTAACAGTGTCTCAGTAGGTGGTAATCATATTGTTTGTAGCGGAAAGTCACTTTATTCAATTAGATATCAAAACCGGAGAAGATAATTATGAAGTTCCCGTATCTAAAGGTGGGGTAGGGCTGGCTCAAATGATCCAGGCATATGGCGATAATACGATTATCGTGATTGGTGAAAAAGGACTTTCAAGTTTTAACGCAAGTGATGGTTCATTTATTAAGAATTCAGTTTATAAGAGTTCTGCACCATCAGGGCAGATTGGAGATTTGTTATTAATGAAAACTGATAAAGATGATGCTGCTGTATTTAACCTCGCCGATTTATCATACAAACAATATGATGCCAGAAAAGGTGCAATAACTTCTTTTGAAAAAGAAGATGGTAAATATCTATATGTTTATGAAAAAGACCAGGTAACAAAACTAAAAACTGAATAATTAACTAAAACCTCAATTAAAAAGGGCCTTCAAAAGGAGGCTCTTTTTTTATTTTATAAGTACTTTTTTAGAAACCGATAACCCACTGAATTTATTTGAAGCAGATACGCCCCTTTTTGAAGATCTTCGGTATTGATTTTAAATTTCGTTCCTTCAACCTGATCGGTAATCAATCAATTTCCCTTCCATGTCTAATATTTTATATTCGAAGGAATCATGTCGATTCGAAAAACTAATATGAATAAATTCATTTGCGGGATTCGGGTAAACAGATATATTTTGGTGTAATTCTTCTTCATTGATACCCACAGAATAAACCTTTCAAAGCAGCATAAATGGGTTGGCTGCCATTTTCGCCGTTAAAATCTTCTTTTTTGGTATATGTATTAGAATTTATGTCAAACTCAAATCTAACACCAACATCCGCCGCCCCTCCTTTATCTGTAACTCCAATAACAGGTTACTTCTCAGCTTCTATCAGGCTACCTGTTGGATTAGCACCATTTCACCATCGAATGTCAAATAATTTATGGATCTGAAAGTTTGTAATATCATATGAATATATTGTTCCATAGAATCCTTCACCTCCATAATCTCATTCTTCATGGCCATTCCGTATAACAGGCCATTGCTCGCTTCAATCAGGCTGCCCACGGGTTCACTTCCTGCATTTTCATTCATCAAAATCAACCAGTTTTGTATATGTGTCGCTTGTAATATCATATTCAAATAGTACACCCAGTGTTAAATATCCCGCCTTTGGGTGCCACACCATATAGTTTTCCGTTAGATGCCTGAAGTAGGTTGCATACAGGAGTCATGCCGTTTACTGGTGTAAAATCATATAACTTCTCATAATCTTCAGTTTCTGGATCAAATACAAACAATACTCCTGCATCAAAATCGCCACCATAACTCGTAAGGCCGTATAATAATTGGTTGGCCCTTCTGTTAAACCACCTTCTGGATATGCACCATCACTTCCTGTAAAAGTATTTTTTTACAGTAATTTCTGATTCACCGGGAATATATTCAAATATGACTCCCGACTAGAATCTTCTCCACCATTTCGGGTCATGCCATATATTTTTCCATTACTGTGGTTTATGAGTTGTCCGGTTGGGTGATAACCTTCAGTGCCACCATTAAATTCGAACATTTTCTGGTATTGAAAAAGATTGTCATCGAATTGAAAAATAACCCCGTAATCCATATTGCCACCAGGAGTAGTGCCATACAAATTTTCGTCTGAAGCAAAATCAGGCTGCCGATAGGACTGTCACCATTCACCATACTCGAAAGAATGAACGGTTTGTTGTTCATCACCATCTCTATCCGTATAAAATATCGTTCCGGCGTTATATCTGACCTCCTTTATTTGTAATCCCCAATATAATATTTGAGTATTGGCCATTGAAGAAATGATAGAAATAAGAGAAAATAATGAAGATTGTGAAAAAGTTTATCATAACAATATGATATGGTTACTTTACATAAACTTTCGATTCAATTGGTGGAATTCCATATGGTTGAAAAACATTCAAATGTCCATTCGCCCGGTGTCAAATCAGTAAAAGCTGCACCTTGTCCATTTAAATATACTGGGCCACCTGCGCAATCATTTTTGATGGTTTCAGTACCATACAAAGTGATATTAATAAAATCAGCTCCAAATGCTGGCGGAAATTTTGAAAATGCAAAACAATCATTATCACCAACTTTCCCATAAAACTTTACTTCAAAAACATCCGCAGAATTGATAGTATCAGGATGGCTAATACTATCAACTTTATAATGAACTCTGTGGTGTCAGGCGTGTCATCCTTTTTACATCCTTGATTATGAAACGTTAAAAAACCTGATAATAAATAAAACTGAAATAATAATTCTTGATTTCATATACATTTTTTTATTTCGAATTGTTACAAAAATTGTGCCTGATAATAGCTGTGATATAATAAGGAAAGTTTATTCATATAGTTCAAGCTTCATTCCTTAAGCAATGTCTTTCAATTCATCAATTTGTTCTAATAGTGCCAAGTACAAACAATTTTGATTCCGGAATAAGTTTGGTGTCAGGTGAAGGATTCATTATTAATTCGCCCTGGGCTGTTTTCATGCCAATAATATTGGCTCCTGATTTTCTTCGAATAGCAAACTCCCTGATAGGTTTGTTTCTCATTGCCTTCAGGTAATTCATGGCAGGCGATCTCCATTAATTGTGTGGGAGTGTCGCTGTGAAGTGTCAGATGCTCCAAAAATTCAACAATATCAGGTTGCGCAACAAGTGTGGCCATATGGGCACCACCAACCCGTTCGGGTAAGTACCACACTGTCAACACCAGCCATTCTAAGCTTCTTTTCAGCGCTGTCGCTTGAAGCACGGCTGATAATTTTTAATGCCAGGATTCAGCGCTCTGGCAGTCAGCACAACAAAAAGATTATCGGCATCATTTGGCAGGGTAGTAATTAGTGCCCTGGCTGATTTTACATCAGCCTTAATCAGAATTTCATCATCCGTTGCATTTCCTTCTATAAATCTGATAGGCCTGCCAATGTTATTGATAACAATTTCATGGTTTTCATCAATCACAACAACATTAGAACCAAATGCCATTAATTCTTTTACAACCTGATCGCCATTACGACCATAACCAACAACAACAACATGATTTTCCATTTTTGTATTTCTTTTTCGTTTGCTAAAACCAGGATAAAAAAAACTCATTTGACTTTTAAACAAGCTTTGTGTTATGGAAGTGATAAAGTAAGTTAACACACCGAGACTTGCTAGAATTAAAAAAGAAGTAAAAAGTTTTCCGCCGTCTGAAAGTGGCTGTGCTTCTCTGAAACCAACTGTTGAGACAGTGATTACAGTCATGTACATTGCATTGATAAAACTGAAATCCATCAATCAGCATAAAGCCAAATAATACCTATTAAGACAATTGCTAAAAGATAAATACCTGCCAAAATAAGTTTCTTGCACTGTCTTTATCCACATCTTGTTAATTTTAAATAAATCATTACAAATTTAAAAAACTAATGGTGCAATCTACATACTTTTGCTTATCAGAACATGACCAAACCGGCAGCTTAGGCATCTTTTGTTATCACAATAGTTTTTTTTTAGTTGAATAACCGCCTGCGACTGCTTGGCATTTTCGATTTTTAAGTCCAAGTTCGATGATAATTTTACTGGTGATTGAATTCTTTTCAGCTTTTATCTGCTCATACCATAAGAGTGCTTTATCCTGCAATTCTTCAATTTCAAAAATTTTACCATAAATAAAGGTAAAAGGAATAACTGTATTTATAAGGATCAAATCAATTGAAGCTACTCACCGAGTTGTATACTTTTTGATTTTGATATCCGGTCAAAGTCCGAATGGTCACTCCAATAGATGTGTCGCTTTCACTTTTAATACAATGTCTTACATCATTTAAACGGTTCAATTCCAGCATTTTTGTTAATAAGACCAGAACTTGAAATATAACAGATCTCGCAAATTGTGAAATGCTGATGGTTGGGAAATTTGACGGTCGCATTCTTAGAAATTTCCATAGTTTTGGCATCTAATGCTGTTAGTTTATATTTTTCTGATAAGAATTCATATTCTCTTTTAATGCTTTACGGATAATTATCTTTAAAATCTTTTAACAGCATTCCAGCTTGACCATATATCATAGCTTCCAATTGATCTATCCTGTTGATATGTTTGCTTAATATTTGAAAAGGAAGCGATCTTGCCAACAATTCAAAAGCATCGGCATTTGTATTAAAACCAAAATTACGGCAAAGTTGCCTGTAAAAGATTTCCGTGAAATCCTGTTGAGTTAATTCTAATTGTTTGGCTAATGCCTATGGCTTTGTCTTCAAGCCGCTCAATACAAAGGCTCTCTAACCAGGCAAATTGTGTAAAATGATCGATTTGATTTAACTGTTGTTCTCGCATGGAATCCAGTTGCATTGTTTGAATAAACGATTGATAGGTATCTAATAATTTGTGGATTCAAACAGAGCCTTTTAAAACAATTGTTGGAATTTTTTCTCCATTTTTTCGGTAAACAGGGGCATCATCAGTATATACCACATGAAGAATGATATTGTCATATGAACGGGTCTTTTTGATGCTTATGCAATTTCCAGTCAGAGGATTTTACATGTACTTCAATATTTCCAGCCCATGATGGTATTGTCAATTTTAATTTTGGCATTAAAAAAATCCGGACCGCTATCCTGATTTCTTCTTCCGGGGTGAATAATTTGTATTTTTTCGCCGGTTTCATTGACGGATAATTGATCTGTAATTAAACAGTTTATAGCTCCACAGGTATATCAAAAATTCCTCATTCATGATATGTAAATCAATAAAATAAACAAAATATCTAACATGATTTTTGATAAAAAAAATAGTATTTGCCAAATTCATTCAGAAAGCGTATTTTTGCTTTACTGATTCAGTTATTCAATGGCAAATGAACAAATATTAATTTCCGGTATTGAGTATAAAGTTAGGAAATTAATTGAAGATAATGCGCAATTTAAAGTCAGAAAATCAATCATTACAGGAAAAGTTATCAGGATGTTAACTGAAAAAGTGAATAATTTAACCAAAGAATTGGAAACTAATAAAAACGAATTATTTAAATATACACTGGCAAACACGCTTGAAATAGAATTTGGTGTTGAGGAAGGCAAGAATAAAGATTGATAGTTTGATAAAAGAAATAGATATGTGTATTGAAGTTTTAAGTCGTTAATAAATAGTTTGCAAGGGATTAAATGGAAGCGAATCAAAATATAAAAATCACAATTGCCGGCAGACCTTACAGGTTGAGTGTTAAGTTGGAAGAAGAAGAAACTGTAAGAAAAGCCGCTGATTATGTAAATCAAACAATATTGGATTATTCAAAAGCGTTTGAATATAAAGATCAACAAGATTTGTTTGCCATGATTGCTTTGCAAACTTCAGCTAATTCAATACGCCTGGAAGAAGAAAAGATCATTCAGAAATAAAGATTTGGAAATAAAATTATCTGAAATAGATGAAGTTTTATCATCTTATCTTGAAAAAAGATATAAAGCGTTCTTAAAGTAATATTGCCCGCGTAATCCAAACTGTTTGTAAACTCAACACTACAACAATTAGGGATAAGCTCATTAAATTGTAGGACAGACCTGTTTACCTAACTGGGATTCTCTTCATTGAGGACACTGGTAGTTCGAAAATTTAGGCAGCCCTAAACGTGTCGAATCGGGGTTTACTAAACCCTTGGATTATTGCGGGCTTTTTATTTCAAGCCAGCCGATAAATTAAATATTATGTACATACTTATATTGATTGCTGTAGCCGTTGCAGGTTTGGCTGATCGGAGTTGTGATAGCAGCAACAGTGATGAGACGTTCCGTTTTAAAGAAAAGCAGAGAAGTGCTTGAAGAAGCAAAGGAAAAAGCGGAAGTTATAAAAAAAGAAAAAATATTACAGGCCAAAGAAAAATTTCTTCAACTTAAAAGGTGAACATGAAAAAATAGTAGCTGAGAAGAACAGTGTGATCCAAAAAGCTGAAAATAAAGCCCGACAACGGGAAGCTGCCATTATCCCAAAAATTTGAAGAAAACCAGCGAAAACAAAAAGAATTAGATACTTTAAAGATAAATCTAACCAACCAATTAGATATTCTTGATAAAAAGCAACAAGAAGTTGACCGCATTACATGGACGAGCAGATCAAATTACTGGAAACCGTAGGCAACCTGTCAGCTGAAGAAGCAAAAGCCCAAATAGTTGAATCACTAAAAGAAGAAGCAAATGCAGAAGCAATGGTGCTGGTTAGGGAAATTGTAGACGAAGCCAAATTAACTGCCAATCGAAAAGCAAAAAAGATCGTTATTGAAACCATTCAGCGTACTGCTGCTGAACATGCTATTGAAAATACGGTTTCCGTATTCAATATTGACAGCGACGAAATAAAAGGAAGGATTATTGGCCGTGAAGGAAGAAACATCCGGGCTCTGGAAGCCATGACAGGTATTGAGATCATTATCGACGACAGTCCTGACGCTATTCTGCTGTCAGGATTCGACCCTATTACGCCGGGAAGTAGCCAGGCTATCATTACAAAAATTGGTTTCTGATGGCAGAATTCACCCGGCACGCATCGAAGAGGTTGTCTCAAAAACAAAAAAAGAAGTTGAACAGGAAATTCTGGAAACAGGTAAACGGACAGTTATTGATTTGGGCATTCATAATATGCATCATGAATTGATCAAACTCATCGGTCGGATGAAATACCGTGCTTCTTACGGACAAAACTTATTGGCACACTCCATTGAAGTCGCCAATTTATGTGCCACCATGGCTTCTGAACTTGGGCTGGATCCAAAAAAAGCCAAAGCGAGCCGGACTCCTACACGATATTGGAAAAATTGCTGAAAATGAAACTGAACTACCTCATGCAATCCTCGGAATGAAACTGGCTGAAAAATTCAAGGAAAAACCTGAAGTAAGCAATGGCATTGGTGCACACCATGATGAAGTTGAAATGGAATCACTAATTGCTCCGATTGTCCAGGTTTGTGATGCTATTTCAGGTGCACGGCCCGGGGCACGAGGCGAGAAGTTGTGGAAGCATACATTCAAAGGCTGAAAAAACTGGAAGAACTGGCATTAACATATCCTGGTGTTGTAAAAACATATGCCATTCAGGCAGGTCGTGAATTAAGGGTAATTGTTGGCGCTGATAAAGTAAGTGATGCGGAAGCTGATAAAATTTCGTATGAATTATCCAGGAAAATTCAGGAAGAGATGACTTATCCGGGACAGATAAAAATTACTGTTATTCGTGAAACAAGGGCCATTAGTTACGCAAAATAAATTTTAAATAAAACAAGCAAATTATGAAAAAGATCATTTTAATTTTATCACTTATGCTGTGCATTTATTATGACTACAAGCACAAGAAGAATCACCGACACTGAAAGGTAAGCACCCAATTAAATATTGGCACAGGATTTTTTGGAGGAAGCGGAGGACTTAATTTAATTCCAGTTCATGTTGGAATGGATTTTTTTATCATTGACAACCTAAGTGCGGGTTTTGATATTAACTGGAGGTATTATTTATCCCAGGATGTTGTGGGAAATCACCAAGTTTAATTTCTGCCCAGGCTGTTATTGATTATCATTTCAATGAGGTTATGAATTTGCACACTCATGGGATTTCTACGCTGGTGTAAAATTGGGAACCGGATATATGACAACCTGATAAGATTGGAAGCTTTAATATGAATTATACAATGGGTTCAAATTTGTATTTGATGTCAGAGCTAGGCATCAGGTATTATTTCAATGGCAATTTGGCTCTGAATTCAGAAATTGGGGTATTAAGTGTGAGTGGTACTAAAACATCCGGGGCTTCTTTTACTGTTGGCATTTCCACGAAACTTATAACAATAGGTTGATAATATCAATTTCATTATATTTATATTTGCACCATCAATTTTAATCCAAATAACTAAAAATAAATATTGTTATGAAAAAAATATATGACTTTTTTACTAATTGGAATGCTCTCTTTATCATTGCATTCACAACATGTTTTTAATAAAGGTGATTTGCTTTTTAATGCAGGAATTGGCTGGCCTGTCATGCTGATGGATGGATTCCTTCCGTGAATTTTAGTGGTGAAATATGGTGTAATACCAACTGGTGATATAGGTCTTGTTTCTTTTGGCGGTATTATGGCTTATAAATATTCAAGTTGGTCAGGTTCATATTATACAACGCACTTACGATTATCATTATAGTCAATTTACAATTGGACCACGCGCTGCCTGGCATGTGCATGCTTTTGAAAGTGACAAATGGGATGCATATGGCGGTGTTGGTTTTGGAATCAGGTTCTGGACCCAATACACTTGGGATCAGGTAATTCACATTACGTATAATAAAGCCAAAGTAAGTCCATACGGCGAAGTTTATGTAGGTGGAAGAATGATGTTCAGTGAAACTTTCGGATTATTTGCTGAAGTAGGCTATGGTACTTTATCTGCTATTAAATTTGGTGTAACCTTTGGTTTTTAATAAATATATGAATTAAAAAAAAAGCGGCTTTTTGCCGCTTTTTTTTATTCTGATTTTTTTCAAACTCCATAATTAGTTCCTCCGGGGTTTTTCCCAGGTTCTTTAATGACATTTCTGCATCATCAGCAAAATCACTTTCCGGATACTTTTCAAGAAACTCCTCGTAATATTTTTTGCATTCGTCAAGATCTCTTAAGCTGGTCTTCATATACAAATGCTTTTAAAAATAAAACTGAAGGTGTTTTTTCATAATCAGGATAGTTCTCATAGCAACTCATCAAAAAGGCGAATGGTTTCTTTCGGACGTTGCAGATTCATTGAAAGATCTGAAGCTCGGAACAGGTATACAGGTGCCAATGAATCCTTTGGGTACTCAGCAGCATATTCCTGATACAATCGCAATCAAGTTTACTGCATCTTCTTTGCTTATCTTGAACATCCTCGTTGTTGTACAAGTTTATCTTCTATAAGAGTGATTGCATCTTTTCAATCAGTTCTTTCACTTCCATCTTTCTGAGGGCCAGCACATGAAAAACTTATAAGCATAACAAGATGCCAATAAAACAAATACTTTCTCATTATTTCTTAATGTTTATAATATTAGTTTATAAAATTACTTCTTTCCTTTTTTCTTTGGATATATCATTTTATAACCTGGATCAATTTTTCCAGTTGATGATATCATTTAATCTTCTTTTCAGCAGCACTTTTTTGATCTGGGGCAATCTCTCAATAAAAACAACCCCATCTGTATGGTCAAATTCATGCTGAATAATTCTTGCGATCAGTCCACCAAATTTTTCAGCTTTATGAAATTTAAAATTTTCATCGTAATAGCTTAGATACACTGTATCAGGTCTTCTCACATATTCTCTTATCTCAGGAACACTCAGGCAGCCTTCTTCCATTTCTATCAGTTCACCTTCTTCATCTACAATTTCAGCATTTATAAATACCCTTTTAAAATCTTTTGTTTCCGGATATTCCTCTTCATAAGGTGTCGCATCAATAACAAATAACCTGATGGCCCTGTTAATTTGCTGAGCGGCCAAACCAATACCCTTTGAATTATACATGGTTTCGAACATATCTTCTATTAGCTTATCCAGTTCTGGATAATCCTGATCAATTAGTTCACCTTTCTTCTTTAAAACCGGATGGCCATATGCTGTAATTGGCAGAATCATAAATTGTCTTTTTTCATTACTGCAATAAATAGGATTGTAATAGAATCGTAGCACTTACCTTGTCAATCAAAGCCTTATCCTGTCTCTTCTTTTTACTCAATCCACCTTCAATCATAGCATCAAACGCCATTTTTGAAGTAAATCTCTCGTCAAATCTCACAATCGTAATCTGAGGGTATTTATTTTTAAGCTTTTTTACAAAGGGTTCAATAAATCTGCTGGCATCCGATGGTCTATTCATCATGTCTTTCGGCTCCCCAACAACAATCTTTGCAACATCATGTTCTATCAAATAGTCATCTAAAAATTGCCAAATGTCTATTGAGCGAACCGTTGCAATACCGTTTGAAACTAATTGCAGATCATCAGTTGCTGCAATCCCAACCCTTTTTTGTCCGTAATCAATAGCTAATATTCGTCCCATAGATTCGATCGGCAAAAATAGTATTTTTTAATATCTTGATTTTTAATAATTTTATCAAATTAAGAAAACATTCATGAAAGAACACGAATTATTAATAAACCAGGCATGGGAAAACCAGAGCCTGTTAAAGGAAAATAAGTATTCAGATGCAATCACAGAGACTTTAGAGCTATTGGATAGCGGTAAAATAAGGGTGGCTGAGCCAATTAATGGTAAATGGGAAGTAAATAACTGGGTTAAAAAAGCAGTGATCATGTATTTCCTGATTCGAAAGATGACTGTTTCCAAAGCAGGTATACTTGAGTTTCATGATAAAATTCCTTTAAAAAGTAATTATGCTGAACAAGGCATCAGGGTCGTTCCTCATGCCGTTTCAAGATATGGTTCTTATATCGCACCCAATGTAATTTTGATGCCATCCTACGTAAATATCGGTGCTTATGTTGATGCTGGTACAATGGTAGACACCTGGGCTACAGTTGGGTCTTGTGCTCAAATCGGGAAGAATGTACATTTAAGCGGGGGAGTTGGGATAGGAGGCGTATTAGAGCCAGTTCAGGCTTCACCTGTTATCATTGAAGATGATTGTTTCATAGGCTCCAGGTGTATAGTTGTTGAAGGGGTTCGCATTGGTAAAGAGGCCGTGTTAGGTGCCAATGTTGTTATAACCCAATCGACAAAAATTATAGATGTGAGTGGGAGTAGAACTGTTGAATACAAAGGATATGTTCCTGATGGTTCAGTAGTAATTCCTGGAAGTTATGTAAAGGATTTTCCGGCTGGCAAATTTAATGTTTCTTGTGCTTTGATCATTGGCAAAAGAAAAGAATCAACAGATAAAAAGACATCACTAAATGATGCTTTGAGAAACTTTAGCGTTTCTGTATAAATAGTATTCGGATAGTTTAGTTCTTCCGATAACTTTTCAGCCATCTCAAACTATAACCAAAATTAAATTCAATAAAGTCAGCTTTTGAAAAGTTATATGCTCTGATATTTACACCGGTAATAAAATGTTTTCCAAGATAATATCTCAAGCCAATCCGTTGATAAGTTGTCGGCGTATCCACATTTTCAACTTCTTGTCGGTAAATATAAAAGCCAGGTTGAAGATTCATTGACAGCTTGTTAAAAACCAATTCGAAAGAGGGGAAAACTCCAATAAGAAATTTATCTTTAAAAGTCGCTGGAGCCTTTTGTACTGATCCATTCTCAACCATAATGAATTCAGCCGCATACGCCTCGTTATAGCTAAAGTCAATTCCACCACCAAATTTTACCTTATGAGAAATTTGTCGGTTAACTGCCGTTGAAATTGTAAATACTCCATAATTGAATGCTTCTGCTAATGTATCGCCATTGTATTCATATTCAAAACCAACCTGACGTATAGATGGTGATGCAGTAATCAGCCATTCCCATTCCTTTAAATATTTAGGAATCTCCTGAGATTTATAAATTGGCCTTTATTAAAAATATACTGAATTCCTACCCGTGGCGCAAAAACATTAACTCCTAAATTTGGTAATTTAACTGCTCCATTTGAGAAGTGCGTATAGTTTAAACCTAGATTTAAATCCCAGTTTTTTGTCAACCTGATACTGGAATTAATTCCAAAATCGAAAAAAACTGTGAAATACGAACCGATCGGGTAATAATATCCTCCTTCGAGCAATTCGTGAGGTTTCCAGTTAAGCGATAAACCGAATCCTACTTCATAATTAATGCTCCAATTTTTCCATCTGATAAAAGGTGCATTTAGAAATGAATAGATAGCCAGTGGTTGTCCAAATTCATCATCATTAAAGAAATCGATATAAAACAAACCGAATCCCCAAGTGGGATACCCATACAGCTGTTGCCACAATTTTCGTCCGTCTGTTCGAATACCAAATTGGGCTGATAAAGCCTGAAAATTCTCATAAGCTTCATTGTTAGGATTCTCACCTTGCACAAAAGCATGTGTTTGTATGACCTTCCCAAATTGATAATTTAAGTGAACTGACTTTACATATTTAACTTGACTTTTACCCAGTGTATCATTTTCAGCATAACAATTTGTAACTAATACGATAAAGATTATGGTCAGAATACGATTATTTAGGTAGGTAGTCACCTTGGGATTTATTTAATATTGATGCAAAAATAGAAAATGTCAGCTCATTTCAAATTCACATCAAAGATCAGTAAAATCAACTCATATTAACATTAATTAACAACAGAAAATACCTATTTCATTGTTTTGTTATAATTTTGATGCGAATTGCAACTATTAAAATCCTTTATTACATGAGAAATATCCTTTTGTCAATCATCATATTTTGCACTATTTGCGTAAATCAATCACAAGCACAAAGTCATTTCAATGAAATGAACCAGGTAGAGACAACAAATAAGATTGTTTCATTACTTCAGATTGTAAATAACTTCTATGTCGATACCCTTGATATGGCTGAGATCACTGAAAAGGCCATCATTAATACACTGAAAGAACTTGATCCACACTCATCCTACATCTCAAAAGAAGATGTCGAAAAAGCGAATGAACCTTTGGAAGGAAGTTTTGAAGGAGTTGGTCTAACATTCCAATTATTTAAAGACACAATACTAGTTATAGCACCTATCCCTGGTGGTCCTTCTGATAAAGTTGGGATTATGGCCGGTGATAAGATTATTACAGTTAATGGAGAAAATGCTTTCGGGGAGAAAATAGATAATGAATGGGTGATGGATCATTTGAGAGGGAAGAAGGGAACTAAAGTTACGGTTGGTATTTATCGGAAATACAATGACGATATTCTGGATTACACTATCGTGAGGGATGAAATACCTATCAATAGTATGGATGCTGCCTTTATGCTTGATAAAGAAACTGGCTACATAAAATTAAATCGCTTCGCCAAAAATTCTTTAGATGAAGTTAATTCGGCTTTGGATGAATTAAAATCAATGGGGATGCAAAACCTGGTCTTTGATTTAAGAGGTAATTCCGGAGGGTATCTTGGTACAGCCATGTCAATTACCGACGAGTTTTTAAAGGTAAATGATTTAATTGTGTACACGGAAGGTGTGAAAAGCCCAAGGCAGGAACTTAACGCTACCGGAGGCGGTAATTTTGAAGATGGAAAGCTGGTAGTATTAATTAATGAAGGTTCTGCTTCTGCAAGCGAGATTGTGTCCGGTGCTATTCAGGATTGGGACCGGGGCATGATTGTTGGCAGGCGATCATTTGGAAAAGGGCTTGTACAAAGGCCATTTAAACTTCCTGACGGTTCTATAATCCGATTAACTGTTGCCCGGTATTATACGCCTTCCGGAAGGTATATTCAAAGTCCTTATGACAATGGTAGTGAAGAATATTATAATGATTTCATAAGCCGTATGGAATTAGGCGAATTAATGCACCCTGACAGTATCAATTTTCCAGATTCTCTTAGATATAAGACGAAAGGTGGAAGAACAGTTTATGGGGGCGGCGGCATTATGCCGGATGTGTTTATTCCTTTTGATTCGACACGTTACAATCGTGTGTTAACTTCGCTGATTAGAAAAGGAGTAATCAATGCTTTTGTTAATGAATATCTCGATGATAAAAGAAAATCATTATTAAAAAAATATCCCTCATTTGAAAAATTCAATGCCAGTTTTGAATTTACAGATGAAGAGTACAGTGAATTTATTAAGCAAGGTGAAAAAGAGGAAGTTCTGACAACTGAAAACAAGCCCACATTGAACGAATCATTTGTTAAGTTACAATTAAAGGCATTAGTCGCCAGAAATCTGTATGAACCAAGTTCATATTTTGAAATTTTGGCCCCATCTGATCATGAAATCAACAAAGCCTTGGAATTGATCAAAGAAGAGACTACATATGAAAGTTTTGGTTTAAGCCAGTAACTAAGGTCTGATCACGGTGAATTTTCCATTTTCTTCCAGTTTGATAATGGTTGAAGGCTTTACAGCTCTCACTCTTTCACGAAAGGCGTCTACAACATAATCAACGCTATCAAGTATTTCTTCTGAGATTTGATGAAATAATGGTGCTGTTGGTTGCCCGGATACGTTGGCAGATGTGCTGACAAGTGGTTTATCAAGTTCTTTCATTACCGGTCCGCCAAACCTGCCTTTTACTATCCTGATAGCAATACTTCCATCAGGTGCAATTAGATTTTTAGCCAGGTTCTTGGCATTTGGGAAAACTATGGTCAGAGGTGATGCGGAATTAGCTATCAAATCATATGCAATTTCTGGAACATTATCAACATATCGTTTAATTTTATCAGCTGACTCCAATAAGATAATCATACTTTTGGTTTCGCTACGCCCTTTTATCTTGTATATCCGTTGTACTGCTTTGCTGTTGGTCGCATCACATCCAATTCCCCAAATGGTATCAGTTGGGTATAATATGATTTTTCCCTTATTTAATAGGGCAACAGATTTTTTTATTTCCTCTTCAAGATTCATATATTTTCCAATAATTGTTGTTTATTTATTGTGAGGGCACAATCAAAGTGACCCTCCGGGCATTTGTTCAATCCATGAATTCCACATGGTCTACATTTCAATGTTTTATTAGTCTGCACAATAAAAGACTTTTCTGAAAGTGGCCCAAATCCGAATTCAGGCAATGGTTGAGCAATAAGATAGCTGTAATGGATGCATTTACTGATGAGGCAAGATGCATTGGTGCAGAGTCATTCGTGTAATTCATTACGGCATCTTTCATTAATGCGGCTGATTCAAGAAACGTTAACTTGCCAGCAAGATTCAGGCAATTGGGATGCTTACTTTTCATGATAATACTGTCACACAAGTCAGCTTCATCTTTTGACCCAAGAAAATATATATTCAGGCTGGTTTCAACAAGAGAGATCATCTCAATCCATTTTTTCTCCGGAAATGTTTTTGTGAACCACAAAGATCCTGGAGAAATTGTTATATAAGCTTTAGTTTTATATGGCGACATTTTAGCATTGTCGTGTGCTGACGGATAAAGTCTTACAGGAATACTTTTTTAAATCCTTCGTTAAATCCTCAACCAATTTCAGATTTCGGTCTGCTTCATGCAATCCAATACCTATATTATTCAACTCATGCTTTACTGATTTTGTAAAAAATAATGAGAATGGATTTTTATTAAAACCGATTTTTGTTTTCGCTCCTGATAAAACTGTTATCAGACCTGAAGAAGCAAATCGCTGAATATTTATTACAGTATCATATTTACGTTCCCTGATCACCTGGATCAATTCTTTCAGATGATGATATTTCTTCTCAGATTTATCCCAAACTATTACCCTATGAATAAATGGATGTTCCTTAAAAATATCCTGGTATCCATACTTTAACAAAAAATCAATCTTACTTTCAGGGAAAGAATTATGTATCTTCTCAACAACAGGTGTTGCCAAAATAACATCCCCTAATGAAGCAGTTTGTATAATGAGAATTTTTTTCAATATTCGATTTTGCACAAATTTAAAGAAATATGCATCTTTATAAACATTTGACCAAAACATGATTTCCTAATTAATTTGTTCGAAAAATGGTTATTATAAATTGATTTATGAAAAATTTGCAAGATTTTCCTTTCAAAGATCCTATTTTATTTAAAATAGTTTTTAATTAGTGTGGCAGAAATATTATTCTATTTAAGTTAGTATTTTTACAGCAATTTAAATATAATCCTAGCCATGGTAAATTTGCAAGCATCGTATATGGGTCTTAAGCTTAAAAATCCTATTATAGTTGGAAGTTCAGGCTTAACAAATTCCGTTGAAAATATTGTTCGAAATTGCAAATCATGGAGCAGGAGCCGTTGTGTTAAAATCACTATTTGAAGAACAGATCAGGCATTCTGCAAGTAACACTTTAATTCAAAATGAATTTGGGAATAGTTACCCTGAAGCTGAAGATTATATTACGAAATTATACCCGGGAAAAGGATGTGGCCAATTACTTGAAATTGATTGAAGAAAGTAAAAAAGCTGTAGATATACCAATTATCGCTTCTATCAATTGCATTTCAGATATGGAATGGATCACGTTTGCCAAACAAATTGAAATTGCAGGCGCTGATGCCCTTGAGTTAAATGTATTTGTGCTTCCATCAGATCCAAATCGTGATGCAGCACAAAATGAAGCAGTCTATTTCGATATTGTCAGTAAAATTCTTGAAGTCGTTAAAATTCCTGTTGCAATAAAAATAAGCTACTATTTTTCATCACTGGCTAAAACGGTCACAAAATTATCTTGGACCGGTATTAAAGGAATTGTATTATTCAACAGGTTTTTTAGCCCTGATATAGATATTGAAAACCTGGAAATAAAAACAACCAATGTGTTCAGTACACCTTCTGACCTTGCCATATCTTTAAGATGGATAGCCATGATGTCAACACATGTGAGCTGTGACCTGGCGGCATCAACAGGGGTGCATGACGGCAAAGCTCTTATTAAACAATTGCTGGCAGGTGCAAAAGCAGTTCAGATAGCTTCTGTCTTATACAAAAAAGGTTTTAAAGAAATAGAAGTGATGCTTGAAATTCTTGAGAATTGGATGGATAGAAAAAATTATAGCAGACTTGAGCAGTTTATAGGTAAAATGAGTGTTGCAGAAACTGAAAATCCAGCTGCTTACGAAAGGGTTCAATTTATGAAACACTTTTCTGGTATAGAATAAAAAAAAGTATATTTGGATATTGGCATAATTTTAAAAAACATATGCATTTCCGAATAATTATTGTTTCTTTTCTCTTCATTTTCTATTGTAAAGCAAATGCACAGCTAATCAATCATTATTGGATGCAAAACTTCAATTCTACCTCATCTTTAATTGGAGGTGCCGTTGTAGCTGGTGATGGAGATAATAGTTCAATTTATTACAATCCGGCTACAATAGTGGAGATGCAGCATGGTTCAAATGTATCAATTGCTGCAAATTTATTTACATGGAATATTTATGATTATTATAATGCCTTAGGCACAGGAAATAACCTGCACAATACAAATTTTCAGGTTCAGCCACAATTCCTTTCATTCACACATAAACCAAAAAAAGGAAATATAAGTTACGCAGTCTCGATACTTACACGAATAAAAGAGGATTATGAGACAAACTATGCTAATTCGGAAATATATGATATTCTACCTGGATTGCCAGGTGAAGAAATTTATAACACAACTTTTAACTATCGAAATAAATATACTGATACTTGGGTTGGTTTTGGCTTGGGACAGCAACTAAATCACGGATTTAGTTATGGTGTCACTCTATTTGTTTCAGGTGCAACATTAAAATATCAATTATCAATACTCAGCAAGTGCTTATAAGTATATTGATAGTACAAATGTTAATTTTGACCCTTCACATGTTTCACAGAACTCTTATGAGGAAAGTTTAGAATTTAGCCAATATCGTATTATTACAAAACTCGGATTAGCCTATAAATATAAAAACTGGAGATTTGGTTTAGTATTTACGCTTCCTAGCCTGAATGTCTTCACATCAGGCAGACAAGCAACCAGAATGGAGAATCAAATTAATATTCACGATTCAACAGGCACACGTATTCCAGATTATGAAATATTTTCTGCACAGAAAGATAAGCAATTAAAAGCCAATTATAAATATCCATTTGCCATCTCATTTGGATTTATTGGCACCTTTAAAGATGGACTTCAGAAATTATATTATACGATGGAGTATTTCCATGGAATTAAACCCTATGATATGATTACTGCTGAAATTAACCCTAACATAACAAGCCCATCAGTTTATGAGAGCTTACCAAACAAAGATTATCTTACATATGCTTATAAAGCTGATCCTGTATTCAATGTTGTAATTGGTTATAGCTGGACAATAAATAATAATTTGAAATTTGTTAATGCCTTACGAACAGACTTTACCAGTATTAGAATATAGATTCAGATGAATTAAATGGTTATAATTATATAAAAACAGATAACTTTAATATCTATCATTATAGTGCAGGAATAAATTTTAATTTTAAAAAGAACAATGTGACGGCTGGTGGTGAATTCTCTTTTGGCAGTAAAAATAATATACCACAAATTGTTAATTTTAATGACCCTGTGGAGTATAACCCTGAAACAGGGAATGCTTTATTAGGACCTACTAACAATGATGCTTATTTGAGGTATTATGGTGTGAGTGTGTACATTAGCGCAACTCTTAAACTTTTTTAATCCCGAATAATAGTATTTTAGCTCGGTTTTTCTTATTTTTGGCCCACCTATTTGGTGCATATTAAATTTTCAATAAAACATAAAAATGAAGAAATTAGCATTTAAATTATCGATTGCTATTATTGCAATATATGGGTAGTTATATTGATCAATGGGTGTTATCCAAACGATGATGCCTTAACCTACAGCGAAACTGATATTACCTTAACGGGCTATTATGATTCAGTTGACTTTACGAAACTGAAAACTTATTTTTACCTGATACTGTTTTTCCTGTCAGGGATGACACAACGGATAAAAGTCCTGTCGAAAACTCAGATCTCATATTAAGCGAGATTGAGCAGAATATGACAAATTATGGCTATACAAGAGTCTATTTTGATGATAGGTGCAGACGAACCAGATCTTATGATAGCAGTAGCAGCTATATCAGTAACTACTGTAACTGTTGGTTGGTGGTATCCTTATTATCCTGGCTGGGGTTGGGGTTGGGGCTGGTATAAGAGCTCCGAGAGAGATACAGACTATTGGTATGGTGGTTATCCCGGTTACTATCCTCCAGGTTGGGGCTGGGGTGGTGTGCCATACTACAGCAGTTACACAACAGGTACATTATTGATGGAAATGAGTAACCCGGAAGATTACAGGGTAGTTGATGGCGATACAGTGGTTCCAATGTACTGGGCAGGTGCTGTTAGTGGAGTATTGAGTGGCGGTGATAATACGTCTCGCATTAGTGGTGGAATTGACCAGGCATTTCTGCAGTCACCCTATCTAAAAACAAATTAATACCAACTTCAAAAAAGCAATAAAATGAAAAAAAGAAATATATTTTTAACATTCGTATTTGTTATTACAATTTCCATCTCATCCTTTGCGCAAGGAGGTGGTATCTGGAATTTTAACTGGGACATAGGTTTTCCATTGGGAACATACAAATGATTTTATAAGCAAAGTATCTATGCGTGGTTTTGCCATTGAAGGACGTGGCTATGTTACCGACAGATTATTAGTCGGTGGCCGTTTCGCGTGGAATACATTTTATGAAAATGAAGAATGGGTTACTAAACCATTGACTGATAATGGTACCATACATGGTTATTCAAGAAATTATATGAATGTAATTCCATTGATGGTGACAGGTCATTATGAATTTGGATATGGTGCCGTATTACCATATATTGGATTAGGTATAGGGACTTATTATATTGAATCAAGAGATTATTTAGGTATTTATTATGTGCAAGATAAAGCATGGCATTTTGGAGTTTACCCTGAAATTGGAGCAGTAATTCCATTTGGAAGCGGCAGTACAGCATTTAATATCAATGCAAAATATAATTATGCAGCTAAAACAAAAGATGTTGATGCCCAAAGCTGGATAAGCCTGGGAGTTGGTCTATCCTATATTTTTTAAGCAGTCTATTAGAAAAAATAACAATCCGGTAACAGAATAAATGAATTAGTGTTGCCGGATTTTTTTATTTTTACCCATCTAAAACAAAAACTACCCTTATGAATAAATTAATACTTTTCTTGACAATATTATTTACAACATACATATCAATTAATGCGCAAACCCAATTTGACAATGCCAGTTTTGAAGAATGGGAAGAAATTGGTTACGGCCCTAATATCATCGAACCTGTAGAATGGAGTTCAATTAAATCAAGTGATGACGAGACAATATAAGTGGACAAGCACCCCATAGTATGGGATAGAAGTGAATCTGGAAATGCACATACGGGAAACTATTCCGTTTATCTTCATACTGTTAAGTTATTTGGGATTGTTGCAACAGGAACATTAGCCAATGGTAGATATCATGCTGAATTTAATATAAACAATGCTACACTTTTACTGATACAGTAAATAGCCAATGGCATACAAAAATATCAGCAAGACCAGATAGTCTTGTTGGTTGGTATAAAGCTAAACCCGATGCAGGTGATTTTCCAACAGTAAAAGTAGTATTGCATACAGGATATGCTGCAATCTCGGCACTCAGTGATACATCTGCATTTGTAGCATCGAATGTGATAAGTTTACCTAGAAGAAGAAGTAACAGAATGGACAAGATTTTCATTGCCACTCAATTATTACAAAGATATATTGCCTGAATACGCATTAGTCATACTAACATCAAGCAATGGTTTAACAGCTATTGAAGGCAGTGAAGCCTGGTTTGATGATATCGAGTTTATATATAATGATGGTACCGGAATTATTGAGAAAGATTCTGACGAATTTGATATTTATCACTCGTGATAATGGAATTTCTGTATTTGTTAAATACAAATAAAATAGAAAATTATTCTCTATCAGTATATGATATGATCGGGAAAATTGTGAAGGAAGACAATGGATATACCGGGCAGAAGAATACACATGATCTGAATATTTCACATGGAACTTACATTATTAGTGTTAGTTACGCAGGAAAGACCCTGACAAAGAAAATAATCTTATAATTTTCCTCAGAAGGAAACTTCTACAGAAATAAATTTATGCACCGCCTTTG
Organism: Marinilabiliales bacterium; assembly: GCA_963776205.1. Taxonomy (GTDB): domain Bacteria; phylum Bacteroidota; class Bacteroidia; order Bacteroidales; family F082; genus UBA4459. Next base: position 686,579 of record CAVZLR010000004.1, on the reverse strand, counting down.
TATTCTCCTAGTATCCTTTTTTCTAGTTTCCTCTATTGGGCTAACTGCTCAAAACGAATGGGATTCTTAACGGACGGATTACCGATAAAGAAAATGATGAACCACTTGTTGGTGCCAATATCTACACGAAAAATAATTTGACAGTTGGTGCTGTTTCTGATTTCAATGGTCATTATTCGATTTCACTGCTTCCAGGGGAATATACATTTATTGTTTCATTTCACAGGAATGAAAAGTGTAAATTACCCTGTAACTGTAATTAGTAATCAAACAACTGTTTTAGATGTGAAAATGGAATCTTTAGCACACAATTTGAAGAAGTTGTAGTAAGAGCAGGGAGATTTGATAAATCACTTGAAGAACAAACTGCTTCTATTGAAGTATTGAAGCCCCGATTGATTGAAGCCAGAAATACTCGGTCAGTAGAAACGATCTTGATTTGGCTCCGGGTGTTACAATACTTGACGAAGAACCACAAATTAGAGGAGGGAGCGGGTTTACATTTGGTGTAGGGGCAAAAGTAGGTGTATTTATTGATGATTTACCCATTATTACCGGGGATGCCGGCAAACCCGACTGGGCATTGATCCCTGTGGAGAATATCAAACAAATTGAAGTCGTTAAAGGTGCTTCTTCTGTTTTGTCCGGTGCTTCTGCATCTAAGCGGAGCAATTTATATTCGTACGAATTATCCTACAACAAAACCCCTCACAAAAGTACAATTGTACTCTGGTTTTTATAGTCCGCCAAAATCGCCTGCCACGCAGTGGTGGAACGGTTTGAATTATTTGGGAGGAGCAAGTTTTTTACATTCAAGGCAATTAGGTGACGGTCATACTGACTTCGTTATTGGAGGAGTTGCGATGACTGACAGAAGTTATTTAGGTGCACCCCAACCCGATCCATATGTAAATGACACATCTGATATTTCTGATGATGATATGATCAATAGAAGAGGGAGGATAAATTTCAATTTAAGAAGGCGATCAAAAAACATTAAAGGTCTTAAATTTTGGCTTAAATGGTAATTTGATGCTTGAATAAAAGCAGTACTGTGTTTGCCTGGCAAGATGATACTGCAAAATTTTACAGGGGATATCCTGGAGCTGTTTTATTAGGCTGACAATTTTACAATGTATTTTGATCCTTTTATTAATTATTATTCAGGTCTAGGTGCAAAGCATTCATTTACAAACAGGATACTTTATACTGAACACCGAATGCCAACAACGGTCAGAGTAACAAGGCGTTAATGATATATAATCAATATCAATTTAGCAAGAATTTAATAATGATAGAGGATTTCTATGGGATTATAGTGCTTGGCGTTTCTAGCAAGTATACGAAATCTAATAGTAATATGTATGCATCGTCCGGGTCTCCTGATAATTATATCTGGAATCCTCTTTATTTATTGAATTGAAATGAAATTTGGAAATGTATGGGTTCTTTCTTTAGGTGTGCGAATTGAACATTTCAGACTTGAATGATAGTATTTTCGACACCAAACCCATTTTTAGATTTGGTTCTTCATTGAAACTTGGACAAGAAACTTATTTGCGTGCATCCATTGGACAAGGGTACAGGTTTCCTACTATCACTGAAAGATATATCAGAACATCAGTAGGAAGTTTTGCTGTTTTTAACAACCCTGACTTTAATACCTGAAACAAGTTGGAATGCTGAGATTGGGGTTAAACAAGGTTTCAAATTTCTTAAATTTTATGGGTATTTTGATGCCGCTATTTTTTACCAGGAATATGATAATACCATTGAATACTTATTTGGTTTCTGGGACTATTCATTTTGCTATTGCTGGTTTCAAATTTGTAAATACTGGCAAATCAAAAGTAACTGGGATTGATATCTCATTAAATGGACAAGCAAAATTTGGAAAAGCATTCTGAAATAAACTTGATGTTTGGCTACACTTATGTTGAGCCAGTTTCACTGGAACCTAATTAGTTTTTGCTGTTGATGACAGGGGCATCGAATATAGTTATAACTCAACAAGTGTCGATCCTTCCAAAAAGATTCTTAAGTATCGATTTCTTCATACCTTAAATTTGATTTTGAATTTAACTATAAGTCATTTGCAATTGGAACGAGTATGAAGTACTTTAGTAAAATAGAAAATCTTGGATCAGGCGATATTTGATTTTGAAGATGCGACAATAGCTTCGGGCGGCACATTGCAACCTATTTTATACAGAAACTATTTCTATAATCATAACAATGGAAATATTGTATTTGATGCAAGGATAAGCTATAACTTACAGCGTACATCATAAAATTGCTTTAATATCTAACAATCTATTTAATAGGTGGTATTCGTTACGCCCTTTGAAAGCTGAACCAATGAGAAATATTACATTGCAATACACACTTAAGTCTTTAAAACAGTTTACCATGAAAAAACTTATCATTGCATTTTTAGTTGGCATTTATTGTAGTTTAAGCCAACCTCTGTTAGCACAGAAAGGATATTCGTTTCCCGATTCGGTTAAATACAAAAAGAATGTAATAAAATGGAATCTGACTCCTTTCGTATTATGGAGCTATAAAAATATTAATATAGGCTATGAAAGGGTGGTCTCACCATACCAGATCATTTTCTGTAAATGCTGGCTATTTTGAATTACCGCAATTTGCAGCCAATTTACTTGACAGTCTTAATATTGAAAATAGTACAGACAGGTCAGGGTATCAATTTTTCTGCTGATTACCGCTTTTATTTTAAAAAGAGAAACAAACATATGGCACCGGATGGCTTGTACTGGGGACCATATGGATCTTTTCACCATACACAATTCAACAATAAGATTGTATTGTTAAATCAAGATCCTTCTGTTAATGCACTTTTTGGTGCTAAAATTAATATTCTATCTGCAGGTGTTGAATTAGGTTATCAATTTATTATTAAGGAGAAGTTGTCAATCGATCTTATATTTATGGGACCATCTATTTCTATGTATAATTTTAAAATGTCACTTGGGGCGGAAGGGAATATCGAGGTTGACCCTGATGATGAATATCTTGCAGGCAATTTATGATATTTTAGAAGCTAGAGTTCCTGGCTTTGAAAATTTAATTAAGAAGGTGAAGTAACCACATCTGGTTCCAATATCAATATGGGGATGGGACTTGCGCTATGTGGTTCAAATTGGATACCGGTTCTAAATGTACGTTTAAGTTTAACCTTTAGAAACCATAATATTTTGATCTTTAATTCCTGGTTATTTAGAATCTTTCTTATTGTTATCTTTGCAGGCAGTTAATATTAAAATCTGCCAAGAATGCCATATTATCAGAAAAGTGGTGAAATTCCTGTAAAAAGACACATCCAATTTCGAAAACCGGATGGCCAATTTATGCTGAAGAATTGGTGTCAACTGAAGGATTTTCAAATATTTATTCTAATATCTATCATTGCTATCCGCCAACTAATGTCATTCAATAGATAAAGCTTATTCTGTTGCACCTGAAGCATCTGTTGACAAAAATATGCAACATAGGGCGTTTCGTGGCTTTGATATAAAACCAGTGGATGATTATCTTGGAAAGCAGAAAAATTGTACTTTTTAATGATGATGTTTATATCAGTCTGGCTGCACCGCAGAAATCAATGAAGGATTATTTCTATAAAAATTCTCAGGCAGATGAAATGGTATTTATACACGAAGGAAGCGGTACATTGCATTCTGTTTATGGAAGTCTTTCATTTAAAGAAGGTGATCACGTCATTATTCCAAAAGGAACAGTGCATCAGTTTCATTTTAAAGATGAAAACAACAGGTTATTTATCACCGAATCATTTCACACCCTGAATTTTCCGAAAAGATATATGAACAAAGTGGGGCAACTGCTGGAACATTCCCCTTTTTGTGAAAGAGATATCCATGGCACCTGAAAATTGGTAACACATGATGAAAAGGGTGACTTCCTGGTAAAAATCAAACGTTCTGATATGATATTCCCATATCATTATCAAACACATCCTTTTGATGCTGTTGGCTGGGATGGATATTTATACCCCTATACATTTTCAATTTATGATTTTGAACCCATTACTGGCCGCATTCATCAGCCACCACCCGTGCATCAAACATTTGAAACTCCTGCATTTGTCACCTGTGCCTTTGTACCCAGGTTGTATGATTATCATCCCGAATCTATACCTGCACCCTACAACCACAGCAATGTTGATTCAGATGAAGTATTGTATTATGTGGATGGCGATTTTATGAGCAGGAACAATATTGGCAGGGGACAAATCACATTGCATCCGATTGGCATTCCTCATGGCCCGCATCCGGGTGCTGTTGAAAGAAGTATCGGCAAGAAATCAACAGACGAATATGCGGTGATGGTGGATACTTTCAAACCATTGAAGACTCACAAAAGAAGCAATGAATATTGAAGATAAAGATTATTATAAAAGTTGGTTAACAGAATAAAAATAAATAAATGAAAAATTGTTTACCCATCAAGGGAACAGATTATGTTGAATTTTATGTAGGAAACGCCAAGCAGGCAGCACATTATTACCAATCAGCTTTTGGCTTTCAGCCTGTGGCTTTTGCCGGACTTGAAACCGGATTGAAAGACAGGGTTTCATATGTTTTACGACAGGATAAAGTAACCATTGTTCTGACTGGTGCTTTAAAACCTGATTCACCTGTTGCTGAACATCATAAACTACATGGAGATGGTGTTAAAGTAATTGCCATGTGGGTTAGATGATGCACAAAAATCATTTGATGAAACGACTGCAAAAGGTGCCAAACCTTATAAGGAACCTTATACCATTAAAGATGAAAATGGCGAAGTGAAACTGGCCGGCATATATACGTATGGCGAAACGGTTCATATGTTTGTTGAAAGAGATAAATATAATGGCGACTTTCTGCCTGGCTTTATAAAATGGGAACCTGAATATCAACCTAACGACACAGGCCTTGCTCTATGTTGATCATATTGTGGGTAATGTAGGTTGGGGCGAAATGGATCAAGTGGCTGATTTTTACCGCAATGTATTTGGTTTCGATCAGTTAATTTCATTTGATGATAAAGATATTTCAACAGAATATACGGCTCTGAAAAGTAAGGTTATGGCCAAGCGATAATTTACGGATTAAATTCCCAATTAACGAACCGGCAAAAGGTTTGATGAAATCTCAAATTGAAGAATTTCTGGATTTCTATATCGGTCCAGGCCCTCAGCATGTGGCCATCGCAACTGATGATATTATCAAAACAATTGCAGCTTTGCGGGAAAGAGGCGTTGATTTTTTGAATGTGCCTGATAGTTATTATAACGATGTATTGGACAGGGTAGGAGCTATTGAAGAAGATATCGAAGTGCTGAAGAAATATAAAATACTTATTGACAGGGATGATAAAGGTTATCTATTGCAATTATTTACAAAACCAGTTGAAGACCGACCAACTTTCTTTTTCGAGATCATCCAGAGAAAAGGTGCTGAATCATTTGGCAAAGGTAATTTTAAAGCACTTTTTGAAGCCATTGAAAGAGAACAAAGAAGCAGGGGAACCTTATAATAAATTAAAATCTAGAGAAGCATTTCATATATGATTGAAGCAAACAACCCGAAATTAAAATCATGGATAGCAGTTGATAAAGACAGTGATTTTCCTATTCAAAATATTCCATTTGGAATTGGAAAACCGCAACATAAATCGCCACGCCCATTGAGCAGGATTGGCGATTTTGCCATTGACCTGTCCGTTTTATCCGATTATGGTTTTTTTGATGATCTGAAGATTGAAAATTATGGTGTGTTTTATGCACCTGTTTTAAACGAACTGATGGAACTTGGAAAACCGCTTATGGAAAACGCTAAGAAACAGGATTTCTGAAATTTTCAGGGAAGAAAATGCACAATTACGCGACGATAAGATTATTCGAAAAGAAGCTATTATACCAATTGAAGAAGTGAAATGATGATGCCAGTTGAAGTGGGTGATTATACCGATTTTTACTCAAGTATAGAACATGCCACCAATGTGGGTGCCATGTTCCGCGATCCTGACAATGCTTTACTGCCAAACTGGAAACATATCCCTATAGGTTATCATGGTCGTTCATCATCCATTGTTGTTTCAGGAACAAATATCCACCGACCAAAAGGACAATATAAAACCAGATACCGAAGAAAACCCTCAATTCGGCCCCTGCCGTTTGTTTGATTTTGAATTGGAAATGGCTTTTATTACTGGAACAAAAACCAAACTTGGTGAAAGTATTGACATCAAAAATGCGGAAGACCATATTTTCGGACTGGTCTTATTCAACGACCTCACTGCCAGGGATATTCAAAAATGGGAATATGTGCCCTTAGGTCCGTTCCTGGGAAAAAATTTCGGATCAGTTGTTTCACCCTGGATCATTACCATGGAAGCACTGGAGCCTTTCAGAACTAATGGTCCTAATCAGGAGCCTGAAGTATTGCCTTACCTTCAATTTGATGGGCCACGAAATTTTGATGTGAATCTGGAGGTCTATCTGCAACCTGAAAATAGTGATGAATCGCTGGTTTGCCGTTCCAATTTAAAATATTTGTATTGGAATATGTCGCAACAACTGGCACATCATACCGTAAACGGTTGTAATATCAATCCTGGTGATATGTATGCTTCAGGCACCATTTCAGGCCCAACACCCGACTCCTATGGTTCAATGCTTGAATTAAGCTGGAAAGGCACAAAAACGATCACGTTGAAAGATGGTATCGGAAAGAAAATTCGTTAACGATAATGACACCATTATCATGAAAGGATTTGCAACGAAAGAATGATGTTCGTATCGGATTTGGAGATTGTATTACCAAAGTATTACCCACTCTTTAAACCATATCTATGCTGAAAATAGATCCAACTGATTATCCCAATCAAAAGCTACATAAAATATTACTTGGAGGCGTGGCACCTCGACCCATTGCTTTTGCAAGCACAATTGATAAAAACGGTCATGTAAACTTATCTCCATTTAGTTTTTATAATGCGTTTGGCGTCAATCCAACTACTTTGATTTTCTCTCCTTCAAGAAGAGGACGGGATAATACGACAAAGCATACGCTGGAAAACATTCTTGAAGTTCCTGAAGTCGTGATCAATGCGGTAAACTATGATATGGTGCAACAGATGAGCTTAAGCAGCACGGAATATCCCGAAAGGTGTTGAATGAATTTGTGAAATCTGGTTTAACTCCTATTGATTCTTTTATCGTGAAACCACCCAGGGTAAAGGAATCGCCATTGCAGTTTGAATGTAAAGTAAGAGAAGTGATTGAAACAGGAGGGAAGGCAGGATCGGCCAACCTTGTTATCTGTGAAATAGTAATGATCCATTTGGATGAGGGTTTGTTAGATGAAGAAGGAAATATCGATACCGATAAAATTGATCTTGGTTGGCAGATTGGGTGGTGATTTTTATGTGAGAACAGTCGGAGATGCCAAATTTAAAGTCCCAAAACCTTTATCTGAAATTGGAATGGGTGTAGATAGTTTGCCTGAGCATATTCGGCTTAGCAAATACCTGAGTGGAAATGATCTGGGTATGTTAGGTAATTTAAAAGCTTTACCATCAGTGGACGAAATTAAAAGTATGGCTCAAACAATTTCCTGATGATTGATTTGAATTCGCTTGGATGAAAAAGATATACATGCAAAAGCCAAACAATTAATTGAAGAAGGCAAAGCCATCTGAAGCTTTAAAAATCCTGATGATTAAAACGATCCTTGATAATTTCTTTTCCATTCTTTATCAGGTGCAGCATAATTTTCATTTTTCAGCACCTAATTGTATTCAGGTAATTGTTGATTTCTGCTTTGTAGTTGAATCGTCTTCACCATCAGATATAAGTTTCCAGCATTTCAACTGGCAATAACCAGTCATTATAATTTCCTTCTTTAAAAGCTTTCCAGATATTTTTCAACTTCATTTAAGACTATCCCTATTTTCTCTGAGCATTTCTTCTCTGCCAGATAAAGTTTATGCAAATGTCTGTGTCTTCTGATTATATTTAATTTTCTGTGTTTTTTCAGCGGGCGCTTTATATTCAAGGCCAAATCCTTCAGCATCTGCAGGCCCTGAGAATGCAGAAACAATATTTTCACCTACGGCCATGTCATAGATGCCCCATTTGGTTCGAAAAGAATAGTGTCTTCATATTGTACCAGGCAATCTGAAAATGACATGAGCAACAAGGTTCCATCTTTTCTAGATACATTTCTTAAAATTCCCTTTACTTTAATCCCTGATTCAAATTCAAATTCGGATTCTTTTCCAATTTGAATACCAATGGATGAAGATCTTATTTTCGTTAAAAACCGTGTCGGTTTCAATGTACCGTTAATTTTCCCGATGGGTGAACCAAATCCATCATTATGATGTGTTTTTCCATGACCTGGTATTAAAACATCATTATAATTTAAGGTAGTAGGGCCACTAGTTTTGATATAAATAACATTTCCATTTTGCAATATCATATCTGTAAAAGTACCGGATATCTGCAATCCTGAAGAATAAACAAGTGTAGCAGTATTTCCTGATTCAATTGCTTTTATGATACCATCCAGTCCACCGTTTCGTAATGCCATATATGATGCAAACTCCTCTAATACATACTGATAAGTGCTGAAAGTCGGGTGTCACAAAAAGCTGCGGTTGAGGTTTTGTAATATCAAAGCTATAATCCTTAGCATTAATATCATAAGGCAGTTTGACCACCTTTTCCTTAAGTGCACCAACACTTTCTCCGATGGACGATAATAGACCTGCACCGTATATTTTGGGTTGTTCAATATCTCCAATCAAACCGTATTCCACCGTCCACCAGTGTAAATTTCTTATCAATGACATCTCCGACGGAGGTCCCAATGAAAGGCTCAGTTCATCAATGCGTTTTTCTGCTTTCTCAATATCTTTTTGTTTCGAATTCGGATCAGTTTTTAATATAGAAAGGCGCCTTATGGCTTCATACATTTCATAATCCTTATTAGATGAAAAAGCCTTTGAGCCTATTTCACCAAACTTCCTGAGGTATTCCGCATATTCAGGATTAGAGATAATAGGTGCATGTCCGGCTGCTTCATGAATGATATCAGGCGCAGGCGTGTAATCAATCTGGTTTATTGGCCTAATATCGGCAGCAATTACCAAGCACATTGTATTTCTGAAACTCCATAAATGCCGCTGGAGGAATAAATCCATCAACTGTAACGGAGGCCCATCCAATCTTTCCAAGAATTTCATTCATTACTTCCGTGCTTGGAATATGGTCAACTGATATACCGGTTTTTTTTAAACCATCCATATAAGACGCATGCGCATATTTAGAAAGGAAATTCACATTTTGCCGCATAACATATCTCCAAATAGCATGATCCTGCGGCTGTATAGTTTTTATAATCCTGTTCAACAATAAATGCGGTGAGATGTTTGGGCAATTTTTCTAAAACAGGATTGTTGAACATTCTCTAAATAAATTTGGTATACATCAAAAATATAGATAATAATCGTACCCTTTAATATGGAAAGTATGGAGTTTTATTCCATTTTTGCAAACTGATGGCTCAAAAAATACTACATATTGCTTTACCTGTGATGGGAGAATCTGAAAATCTATCACAGTTCTTTACTTGTATGAAAAAACAATCTTTTAAGGATTTCAAAATTTATATATGTATAAATCAGTATGAATCCTGGTGGAGTAATCCTGAGAAAGTTCATTATTGTTAGATAATGCAAAAAGTCTTGACTATTTGAAATCAATAGATTATGATCTTGTGATCATTGACAAAAGTTCTAAGAGGTCTGGGCTGGCCGGCAAAGAGAGGTGGTGTTGGTTGGGCCAGAAAAGTATTGATGGATCGCATTTCTGAGGAAAATAAAAGCGACATCATAGTCAGCATGGATGCAGACACATTCTATCCTGAAGATTATCTTGCATCAATTCATGAATATTTTGAACAATCATCCGGATCATGTTGGCTTATCCATTCCATACTAACATCCCCTTGCTGGTGATGAAACCGACCGGCATATTCTGAGATATGAGATTTATATGCGTTATTATGCATTGAATATGCTTAGGATTCAAAATCCATATAGTTTTACTGCACTTGGATCCGCCATGGCATTGCCGATATGGGCTTATCAAAAAATAGGAGGGATGACTCCTGTGAAAAGTGGGGAAGATTTTTACCTTCTGCAGAAGCTTGTAAAAAATGGCACTGTAGGTCAATGGATTAACACAACCGCATACCCTGCATCACGTTATTCTGATAGGGTATTGTTTGGTACGGGTCCTGCTCTGATAAAAGGCGCTAAAGGTGATTGGGATTCTTACCCCATATATCCATCCTACTTCATTTGATCTGGTCAAAGAAACCTATGAACTTTTTCCGGTTCTATTTAGAAAAGGATATACATACACCTATGACTGATTTTCTTTCAGAACAATTTAAAACAAATGATTTATGGGGTCCGCTAAGGCAAAATTATAAAGACGAAATGAATTTTATCAAAGCCTGCACTAACAAAGTTGATGGATTGAGGATACTGCAATTTCTCAGGCATCAGAAAAATAATTCCGAACCATTATCAGATGAATACGTATTAATAGAATTCTTGCATAGTATTTTTGCAAATGAAATGGACAGTGGTTTATACGAAGTATTAAAAAATTTGGATTACAATAGCATCAGATATTGCTGATATCGATTTGTTGAGACAATTTCTTAAAATACAGGAAATGAACTTGAGAAGAATAAGAGAAAATATTTAGCTAAATATTATATTTGGATTTCAGAGATGGAACATTTAATTACAATTTTAGGCGCCACAGCGACCGGTAAAACAAGACTTGCTGTTGAATTGGCCAGTTTAATCGACGGGGAAATCATCAGTGCTGATTCAAGACAGGTTTATAAAGGAATGGATATCGGAACGGGAAAAGACATTGAAGAATACTCATTCGATGGAATAAACAGTACCATATCACCTTATTGATATTGTAGATCCTGGTTATGAATTTAATGTGTTTGAATTTCACAGGGATTTTCATGAATGCCTATAAGGATGTTGTTTCAAGAGGAAAAATGCCCATCATGTGCGGTGGCAGTGGTCTGTATCTTGACGCTGTGATAAGTGGATACAAATTCAACAAAGTACCCTTGAATGAATTTCTCAGGAAAAATCTGGAAGAATTGAGTGACGAAGAGCTTATTAAAAAATTGAAATCATATGGGCCGCTTGCACAATATAACTGATATTTCAGGATAGGCACAGGCTTGTCAGGGCCATTGAAATTGCTGAATTTGAAAGAAAAAATAAGGATATAACTGATGATTTCCCTAAAATTAATTCCATCAATTTTGGCATTCGTTTCGAGCGGGAAACTATCAGGCGAAGAGTTACTGAACGATTGGAGTACCGGCTTGAAAATGGATTAATTGACGAAGTGCGAGGATTACTTGATAGGAGGTTTAAAACCTGACCAGTTGATGTTCTATGGCTTGGAATATAAATTTGTTACCATGCTGGTAACCAATCAAATGGAATATAACGAAATGTTCACACTGTTAAATACCGCCATCCATCAATATGCCAAAAAGCAAATAACCTGGTACAGGAAAATGGAAAAGAAAGGTGTGAAAATTCACTGGATTGATGGCAATATTAACCTTGATAATAAAATTGCAGTTGTATTGGGTATTTTAAGAAATTACCAGGGATAAAAATATTCAGTCATTCGACTTGTCTTTTAAGTAATGGAACAAAACGGAACCCACCGAAATGTTCTTCATTTAATGAGCCATCCTCCTTTTTTGTTAACCTGATCATGGTCTGCACATCACCTTCACCAAGTGGAATCACAATAACACCTCCCGGATTAAGTTGTTCGACAAGTTTCTGTGGGATTTCAGGTGCTGCAGCAGTAATCAATATGCCATCATAAGGTGCAAATGCAGGAACACCTTTATAACCATCTCCATAAAATACTTTGATCTGCCGATAACCGAATCTTGGGTAAAAACTCTTTTGTTCTCTGGTACAGTTTCCGCTGCCGCTCAATAGAATAAACTTTAGCTCCCAACTCAGCCAAAACACATGCCTGATATCCTGATCCGGTTCCTATTTCCAAAATCTTTTGTCCTTTTTTTACTTCAGTAATTCCGTTTGAAAAGCCACCGTATAAGGCTGCGAAATAGTTTGACCTGAACCAATTGGAAATGGTTTGTCCTCGTATGCAAATTCAAGAAAGGAAGAATCAAGAAAAAGATGTCTTGGAATACTGTCCATCGCTTGCAAAATTCGCACATCTGTGATACCCTTCGATTTAATTTCAGCTACCAGTCGTTTACGCATTCCTTTATGCCGATAATTGTCTACCATTTTTAAATTTTAATGGGCTGCTAAAAACCTTGTCGAATTATCCATATTTTGTGCGAAAATAGTAATAATGCCAGCAAGAAAAAAATTACCTTTGCCACAAAATTTTTAACATGGTTAGAATAGGTTTATTAGGGGCAGGACATCTTGGGAAAATCCATTTAAAATGCATCAAATTAGTGGAAGATTTTGAACTTATCGGATTCTTATGATCCTGATCCGGAAAAAGTGAAAGAAGTTGAAAAAGAGTTTGGATTAAAAAGTTATGGAAGTGTATCGGAATTAATTGATGCCTGCGATGCTGTGGATATTGTAACGCCAACAATTTCCCATTTTTCATGTGCTTCTGAGGCGATCAGAAAATCAAAGCATGTATTTATTGAAAAACCTATTGTTACCACTCCTGAACAAGCATTACAGTTAATAGAACTGGCTTCTGAAGCTGATGTAAAAGTACAGGTAGGCCACGTGGAAAGGTTTAATCCTGCATTTACGGCAGCCAGCGAACACCTGAACAAACCCATGTTTATTGAATCTCACAGGCTGGCACAATTTAACCCAAGAGGAACAGATGTACCCGTTGTTCTCGACTTAATGATACATGACATTGATATTATTTTAAGTGTTGTTAAGTCCAAAATCAGGAAAGATAAACGCCAGTGGTGTAAATGTGGTAAGTGATACGCCAGATATTGCCAATGCCAGATTGGAATTTGATAATGGAGCTGTAGCTAACTTAACTGCCAGCCGGATTTCACTAAAAAATATGCGTAAATCCAGGTTTTTTCAAAAAGATGCCTATATCACAGTTGATTTTCTTGATAAAGTAGCAGAGATTGTCAGAATGGAAGAAATTGATCAGGTACCTGATGATCCGTTTGCATTGGTATTGGATTTAGGTAAAGATAAAAAGAAGCGAAGAATTACATTTGATAAACCTGAAATTAAGGCTATCAATGCGATTGAGGAAGAGTTACGGAGTTTTAGCCAGTCAATTATACATAATATTACACCACCTGTTACTATTGATGACGGTTACCAGGCATTGAATGTAGCCCAGATGGTTATTGACAGGATTAACGCCTCTTCTGATAACTTTTAACAAGATATGAACAATCTGGCAATAACGACTAAAATCTTTCGTTAACGCAGATAATAAATTAAGGGTATTGCGTCTGAAAACTAATCTATATCACGTATTATTAATGCATTCCTATTCAGCATCAGCATTTTTATGCTAACAAGTTGCTATAAATTTGATGGCGACCAAACGATTCCGGCATACCTAAAAATTGATACGGTACTTTTAAAAACATATTATCCTGAACAAGGTTCAAATTCAAATGCTATTAAGGATGTTTGGGTTTATGTGAATGATCAGCAAATTGGTGCATTTGAACTTCCTGCCATGTTTCCTGTTTTAGCAATGGGTAACCAAAAACTAGAAATCAGACCAGGCATTAAAGTGAATGGGATTTCAAGTACAAGGGCACCATACCCTTTCTATAAGCCCATCATTTATGAAGATTTTCTATTTATCACCTGATAGCATAAGCGCTGTTGACAAACCAAAAACAGAATATTATTCAAACTTAACATTTTGCCTGGATGGAAGACTTCGAAAGTCCTGGTATCAGCTTGTCCGAAACTTCAAGTAGTGATACGAGTATTGTCAGAACTCAACCGGCAAATAATCCTGATGCTTACTTTCAGAAAACTCCAAATATTCTGGTGTTATCAACTTAACTTCCGCAAAAAAAACATTACTCTGCCAGTTCATCAAATAGCTACCCTATTCCTATCCAGGGATCGCCTACATTACTTGAAGATAGATTTTAAAACAGATAATTTTATCAATGTGGGTATAATAATACAGGAAGAATGGCAATTTTATTAAGATTCCATTGGTGATACTAAATCATTCTGAAATCTGGAATAAAATCTATGTAAACCTCGGACCAAATTTATCATTGCACCCACAGGCTACTGATTTTAAAGTGTTTTTTGAATCAGTTTTGGAAAATAACCTGACAAGCGCGACGATTTACCTTGATAACATTAAGCTTAATTAACAGACCTTACTGATTATGAATAGAAAGATTACAGGTTTTCAAGTATGTATTTTTAGATTGGCTTGCAGCATTGATTGCCTGGGGGTTGTTTTATATTTTTAGAAAATATACTGAAAATCCTGAAGTAATCTATCATTTAGATACGGTTTTTGATGATCGACAATTTTGGTTGGGTATTATTGTAGTTCCTGTTTATTGGTTGATTTTGTATACAATGATTGGTTCATATCGAAGGGTTTACAGAAAATCAAGGCTTAAAGAACTATGGCAAACCATTGTGATTACTTTAATTGGTGTAACCTTCATTTTCTTTGTTTTGATATTGGATGATGTAATTCTAACGTATAAATCCTACTACCAGTCGTTTCTTGCCTTATTCTTTTTGCAATTCTTCCTCACATTTAGTTTCAGGCTGTTTTTAACAACAATTACTGTGCATAAAATTCATAAAGGTAAAATTGGTTTTAATACCATAATTGTTGGCAGCAATGGAAATGCTAGAAAAGTATATAATGATATTATTAACCAGGAGATATCTTCAGGAAATAAATTTGTTGGATTTGTAAACATTCAGGGATGGCAATGACTTTCTAGTATCAGAATATCTGGAGCATCTAGGTGCATATAAAGATCTTAATAAAGTGATTATTGAATACAAATTGGAAGAAGTTATCATTGCCATTGAGCGGTCAGAAATTGATACTATTGAAAGAATTATTACAGAACTGGAAACTACCAATGTGATTATTAAAGTGATTCCTTTGATGCAGGATATTATTTTTGGTTCGGTAAAAGTATCCGGAATTTTTCATACACCACTTATTGAAATTTCTCCTGATCTGATGCCCATCTGGCAACAATCTCTGAAACGGTTATTTGATGTGTTTGCGTCAATTATTGCCATCGTCTTATTATTACCTGCCTATATTTTTACAGCCATTGGCGTTAAAATGTCATCAAAAGGACCAATTTTCTTTTCGCAGGAGAGGGTAGGGAAGGGCGGTAAGAAATTTATGATGCATAAGTTTCGGTCCATGTATTCTGATGCTGAAAAAGACGGGCCGCAACTTTCTTCAGAAAATGATTCACGGATTACACCTTTTGGATTTTTATACAGGAAAGTAAGACTGGATGAAATCCCTCAGTTTTATACGGTATTAAAGGGTCATATGTCGTTTGTTGGTCCAAGGCCTGAAAGGCAATTTTATATTGATCAGATAGTGAAAAGGGCACCGCATTACCGCTTGCTTTTAAAAGTAAAACCAGGTATAACCTCATGGGGACAGGTGAAGTTTGGATATGCCTCTAATGTTGATGAAATGATTGAACGACTAAAATACGACTTGCTTTATATTGAAAACATGTCGCTGGCAATGGACTTTAAAATTCTGATTTATACGGTTCTGATTGTTTTACAGGGGAGGGGGAAATAAAACTTATAAGCTGACCTCTTTCAATCATCCTGACTATAACTTCTATTTGTCGATCTTCACCTTCCGGATCATATTTTACCTTTAAGTTATATCCCCAGATGCGTGCAAAAGCCTGGTACCAAAATGCAGTAAATTTTCCTCGTAATTCCTGAACCAATTCATATGATGAATCCCCGGTTTCCCTGTCAATTAATTTAATTAATATTTTTCCCTGACTAAAATGTAAGTTCTTTTAGTTCACCACCATATTCCTCATTTATTTCCTTTTCAGCCTGTTTCATAATCTGTTTTCTCTCTTTATCCGTTTCAGCATTTATCAATAAATCTTCATATTCTCTTAATTTTATACCTGCCAGTTTCGCATAAGGATAAACGATTTTCACATTCTTCACAAGTTTTGTTAGTCGTTTCTGTGCCTGTCGTGATTTTGGAATTTTCAGAGAATATATTTCTACTTCCTTTAACCTAACAAATGGTACCGTGTCACCATCAATAACTTTGCGCTTGCTAAAACAGTATATTTTGTTTCCTGCGCATGAATGGTAAGTCAGACTAATAGAGAAGAATGATAATTAAGAAAGTCTTTTTCATGGCGTAGGCAATTATCCAAAGATCATGCCCAATAAATAATAATTAAATTGCTGCTTTTAATTTGGAAAGACCTGCTTTTCCAAATTTTTCATTAGCATACTCGGCAGTTAATATGCAGTTTTTTAACACGTTTTTTTGATGGCAGTTCAAACATTGCATCAATCAGTATGGCTTCAATGATGGATCTCAGGCCCCTGGCACCGAGTTTAAATTCGATTGATTTATCAACAATATAATCCAGTGCTTCATCATCAAAACTCAATGCTACATCATCCATTTCAAACAACTTTGTAAATTGTTTGGTGATGGCATTCTTTGGTTCTACCAATATTCGTTTCAATGTATTTCTTTCAAGCGGATTCAGATAAGTAAGTACAGGTAATCGCCCTACAATTTCAGGAATCAGTCCATATGCTTTCAGGTCGCCTGGGGCAATATATTGCAAGCATATGCTCTTTATCAATATTCTCATCTTTTAATCCTGAAAATGAATAACCAACCACATTGGTGCGTAACCTGGAAGCAATTCTTTTTTCAATTCCCTGAAATGCACCACCAGCAATGAACAAAATATTTTTTGTATTTACACTGATCATTTTCTGTTCAGGATGCTTTCGTCCTCCTTGTGGCGGAACATTAATATCAGTACCTTCTAGTAGTTTTAGCATGGCTTGTTGGACACCTTCGCCTGAAACATCACGTGTAATGGATGGATTGTCGCTTTTTCGCGCAATTTTATCAATTTCATCAATGAAAATAATTCCTTTTTCAGCAGCAGCTACATTATAATCAGCAGCTTGTAACAGGCGAGTCAGAATACTTTCCACGTCTTCACCAACATAACCTGCTTCTGTTAAAACAGTTGCATCAGCAATTGCGAAAGGAACATGCAAGCATCCGGGCAATTGTTCTTGCCAGTAATGTTTTTCCAGTTCCAGTTTCCCCTACTAAATACGATATTTGATTTTTCAATCTCAACCTCATTCTCATCTTCCTGCTGCGCAATTCTTTTATAATGGTTGTAAACAGCAACGGAAAGTACCCGTTTAGCTTCTTCCTGTCCAATTACGTATTTATCAAGAAAAGCTTTTATTTCAGTAGGCTTTAAAACGGATGTTTTCACATCGGGGGCTTCAAATTTCTGATCCCGATTCTTCTTCAAGAATAATCCTTGGCCTGTTCAATGCAGAAATTACAAATTTGCCCCTCAATTCCTGAGACCAGCAATGAAGCTTCAGGTTTTTCCCTGCCGCAAAAAGAACAGTGTTCCTTAGTTTTTTTTGTCATCTTAGTAAATTAAGTAGTGTTCACAAATAGCAATAATGAGTGCTTATTTGCTGTTCGCGAGGAGCACTTCATCAATCATACCATAGTCTTTAGCTTCCTGTGATGTCATCCAATAATCACGATCAGCATCATTCCAAATCTTCTTATACGTATGTTTTGAATGATTGGCTATGATTTCATACAATTCTTTTTTCAATTTCTGAATTTCCCTTGCTGTGATTTCAATATCAGAAGCCTGTCCTTGTGCACCACCCATTGGTTGATGAATCAAAATCCTGGAGTGTTTCAGAGCGGTTCGTTTACCTTTTTTACCGGCACAAAGCAAAATAGCACCCATTGATGCTGCCATACCTGTACAAATAGTGG
Organism: Marinilabiliales bacterium; assembly: GCA_963776205.1. GTDB lineage: Bacteria > Bacteroidota > Bacteroidia > Bacteroidales > F082 > UBA4459. The sequence goes on along the minus strand of CAVZLR010000004.1, from coordinate 668,413 downwards.
CTACATCAGGGTTGATATATTGCATGGTATCATAAATACCAAGTCCTGCATATACTGAGCCACCTGGTGTATTCAAATAAATCTGGATATCTCTTTTGGCATCATTTGATTCGAGGAATAATAATTGCGCCTGGATAATATTGGCTACATAATCATCAATAGGTACGCCAAGAAAGATGATCCTGTCCATCATCAATCGTGAGAACACATCCATCTGAGCAATGTTTAACTGTCTTTCCTCAATAATTGTAGGAGAAATGTAATTGCCATATGCTGAATTATATCTGTCGAGGGAAATACTGCTGATGCCCCTGTGTTTAACTGCATAATCTCTGAATTCTTTACTGCTATTCATAATATGCTATTTTGTGTTTGATGCAATTTCAAAAAATTTTTCCGAATCTACTTCTTTTTCCTGAATTTTTACATGTTCTTTAAAGGCCTTTATAAATTTCTCATCCAGCAAATCATTGTAAATTCGTTGCTTCTCCTCCTGGTTCTGTAAAACTGAATCAATGATCGCCTCTATCTGCGGATTTGAATCTGCATCACCTCCCATGGTTTTAAAATAGGCTTTTACTTTATCCCTTACTTCATTTTCAGTTACTTTTATTTCATCGCCAAGCTGTTCCTGCAATTTTGATTCAATAAGCTGCCATTTGAATGTTTTGGCATAGCTGTCGTATTGTTCATCCAACTGCTCCCTGGTCATTTTTCCCTGATTATTCTCCAGTAACCAGCGTTTCATGAATTCATCGGGTAAGTTGCAAATCAGTTACTTTAATTATCTCATTAATCGTATCGGCTAAAAACTGCCGGTCTGTATCGCGTGAATAATGCGTCGAGAGATCCTCTTTTACTTTTGCTTTAAATGCTTTTTCGTCTTTTATTTCGTCATTCGGATATACCTTTTTGAAACAGTTCTTCATTTATTTCAGCTTCTTTTACACGGATAACACTGTTGATTTCAAAATTGTACTCAGCAGATAATTTTTCATCCGGACCATCATGCAGATTGAGTAACGATTTAACTTTCGACTCATCCTTAAAAGCTTTCATCAGGTTGATTGTGATTTGATCACCAATTTTGCTTCCGATCAATTTGTTTTGAATGGTTTTTAATTTCACATCTTCAATGCGGATGTATCCATCATTTGTTACACCATTTTCAACAGCTTCACCTTTGTCATCCACTTCAGTGAACTTACCTTGCAATGCATCTGTTATTTCAGCTTTTTCAGGATGTTCTTCTTCGCCAAACCTGAGTTTTACATCATTGATGGCTTTATCCACCTCTTTGGCAGTTACTTTGATTTTGTAATAGGGTACCTTTATTTTGTCTGAAAGCTCAAATTCAAATTCAGGTGAAATACCAATATCAAAATAAAAATCAAAATCTTTTTGAGTATCAAAATCAATTGTTGTAGATTTTTCAGGATTTGGTAATGGATAGCCCAATACATTGAGTTTATTTTCAATGATGTAGTTATTAAGTCCTTCCGATACTTTTTTATTAACCGCCTCTACCATTACACTTTTACCATACATTTTTTTCACCATTCCCATATGGTACTTTTCCGGGCCTGAAACCCGGAATAGATGCTTTTTTACGATAATCGGCCAATTGAGAATTTACTTCTCCAATGTAATCTTCTTCTTTAAGGTTGATGTGAATGATGGCGTTTAAATCGTTAACCGCTTCTTTGGTGATATTCATTAAATGTAGCTTTTATTCAAAATAAAAAGTGCGGATGAAGGGACTCGAACCCCCACGCCTCGCGGCACTAGATCCTAAGTCTAGCGCGTCTACCAATTTCGCCACATCCGCATTTTTCTGTCGTTAAAACAGGGCTGCAAATATACTACTTATTTTAAATAATATGGTGCTAAAAATAAATAGAGTTATCCGGATTTTTCAAATAAGGTTTCGTTTTATTCAACAATAGACGTAAACGTTTGAATAATAGACTTATAATCATCTCGTAACTTACTCCATCTGATGCTCCTTTGGCTGAAATAATCGATATATTTTCCAATCCTTTGCATTTGTCTTAAAACACGTTTTATAATACCATGCAAAAATTCCACTTAATGGGAATGCTGAATAAAATATCCTAAAACCCAAATCCATTCTGGAAATGAAAAACATCATAACAATAGTCTGAAGGATATTAAATAAGTGGAAAAGCCACGAGCGAAACCACAAATGAAAATGAACTTTTAAACTGAGGATCTTTTATTTTTCCTGCAGCCCATTTTGTAAGTCTGATAAGGTAGTATATTATTCAGGAAACCATATAAAAATAAATGGGATAAAAGAAGTAATATGCCAATGACTTTATGATGAGCATGAATACGATTCTTTTTTTTGATCCGCTCAACGTAATCCAAATCGAATTCTTTTAAGCTCTTTTTGGTAATTCATTCACCTGTTCATTCAATCGTGCCATTTCCTCAGGTTGATCAGTTAAAATACTGTTGCAATCTGCTGACTATTTGTTGCTGAAATAGCTAATGATTCCTTTTCCGGGTCATTCTTTGATTCGGCTATACATTTTCCTTCCCCATTGATACAGTTCATAATAGTCTTCGTTATCAATGTCAATAATGAGCGGCTTTATTTTTGAAGCAAGCTCATCTTTTATTGCGTTAATGCCAATTGCCGGATTTTCTTGATAACTCTTATAAAACTTACTTACAGGAATAGGTTTGCCGAAATTCAGTATCAATTTGCTACGAAATGCCTGGTAATCTTCATAATCTATTCCAACGGGCACGATATGAATATCCAAGCCGTAATTATTGGCTTCTTCTGTTTGAAAAGCGATTCGCGCAAAACCCTTTTTTAAATGGTCTCAATCTCCTGACGCCTGCGTGGTTGCCTTCCGGGAGAATGACCAATGCACATTTTTCATTGGAAATAACATCTGTTGTTTTTTGAAAAATTTCCTTATTCTTTTTTAAGAGTTCATAACCATCGCGTATGCGATAAATGGGCAATATTTTTAAAAAATAAAGAATTGATGCCACGACAGGTTTTTTAAAAATGTCGGACCTGGCAAGAAAAACAGTTCTTCTTTCAACGGTGCAAAGTACAGCCAGTGCATCCATTAAGGCATTCTGGTGATTAGGCGTGAATATCAAATGTCCCTTTTCAGGAATATTTTGAATGTTTAAAATTTCAATATTCCTGTAAAATACTTTGTTATGCCAGAAATCCACCCAAACCTTTAATAATACTATAAAAGAAGGATCGCTTTTCAATGTTATGAATGCCCATAAAAAATTGAATTATGTGGTTGACTTTGCGAAGGCCAAAATTGAAATTGGTCCATATCCCAGCAATGCCAAGTCCGGCAATAATATGCCAGATACCCCACCAAGCTGCAATTATTGCCATACCACCCAATTCCATTTCAGGAGGAAATATCTTTGGATTGAAGATAAGCACCAGTGCCAATCCTGAATTTTGAATTCCTGTTTCAATAGCGATTGTTTTTCGATCTTCAATCGGTCTGTTAAAAATAGTGCCCATTAAATAACCCGCACCTAATGCAATAGCATTATGTATTAAAACGATCAGAAAAACATATTCAATAGCGCCTAAGAAATGATCGAAATTATTGGCAAGAGCCATAACAACAATTGCTACAAAAATTATGATGGATACTCTTTTAATCGGACGAACAATTTTTAATGTAAATGAAGGAAATTTATTATTAATTAAGAATGCCTAAAATCAATGGAATTCCCAAAAGTATAAATACAGTTTGATACATCTGGAATGCATCAATCTCAATAGGTCTTAAGAGTGCATTTGTATCAGAATGCGCATAGAAATTAACAGCCAGTTTTCCCCAGAATGCAAAGTTTAAAGGTGTTAAGAAATATCGCTAATAAAGTAGCAATAGCTGTTAAACTAACTGATAAAGCCACATTTGCCTTTGCCAATGAAGAAATAAAATTTGAAATATTACCACCTGGGCACGCCGCAACTAATATCATTCCAAGTGCCATAGTAGGTGATAAAAACTTACTTAAAGCAATTACCAAAAGAAAAGTTAGAAATGGCAATAAAACAAATTGCGAAAACAGCTCCGATAATGGCAGATTTTGGATGTAGTAATATTTTTTTAAAGTGATCTAGCTTAATTTCAAGTGCTACGCCAAACATGATAAATGCAAGTGCAATATTGAGCATATGAAGGCTTTCGGGACTAAAATTTAAACGCACATGGTCAAGTGCTGCTAAAGTTTCTTGCATTTATATTATTTATATAATAATAACTGAATGCGGCTAATATACAAATTCTGATTAATCTTACAATCTTACTTAGCATTGACAATTTCTAAATATTGGTTAAATGCAAATTAAAATGATAATCCAATGCTAAAATTATATTTTTGCCGTTCCTATCATGTAAAGCATCTTGTTTAATTAAATTGTAAGATTAAAGGATGGGCAAAAAAGCTTCCATTTTGTATTTATTGGTGTTTCTATTAATGAGTAAAATCGGTTCTTCGCAGGAAATGCTGGGTGTTACTCTAGGTAATTATAGTGGAGTAAGCAGCATTATGGTTAATCCTGCCATGATTGCCAATACCAAATATTATTTGGATATTAATCTTGTATCCGCAGATGTTTTTTTCAGAAATAATTTTGCTTATATTCCTGCATCTGATGCAAGTATTTATAGTCTTATTTAATAATAGCAATTTACCAACTTATGGACCTGATAATGATTGAATTTTCACATATTACGATAATAAAGATCTTAAATCTGCAACACTGAGCACCAAAGTATTGGGGCCTTCTGCAATGATGCAACTTGGGAAATCATGCTTTTGGATTAAGCACATCAGCACATGTTTTTTCTTCTGGTAACAGGATACCTTATGAAATGCCACTTATTCGGATATTATGGTATGGATGAAGCATCACTTCAAAATATTAATTATATTGATTATGATATTGATGCATCCGCGCCGCCTGGATGGATGTTGGACTTTCATATGCTTATGTTGCTTATGAATGTTTTGATCAAAAAATTACTGTGGGAGCAACTGTCAAATATATTTGGGCTTATGCTGGGATGTATATGGAAAGTAGCAATGCCAATTATATCGTATTAAATGACAGCTACCATTAATATTAAAAATCTAAATGGCTCAGCAGGATATGCGCTACCGGTCGATTATGCTGATAGTGACCAAACTGTCAATGATCCTTTGTTTAAAGGAAGAGGATTTGGAGTCGATCTAGGTGTTGTGTATGTTAAAAAGAAAAGAATAGATTCTGAAAGATGGGATCGTTTATGTGGTCAGGAGTTTGATGATTATGTGTATCGTATTGGTGTTTCGATCCTGGATGTGGGTAATTTAACTTATAAAAATAATGCCGAACTTCATGAATACGATAATGTATCAGCATATTGGCAAAATTATGATACAACCAGTTTTACAAGCATTGATCAAATAACCTCAGATTTGAGTTATTTATTTTATGGCGATGCTGATGCTTCATTTGCTGGTAACAAAATTAAAATTGGCTTACCCACTGCCGTAAGCTGTACAGGCAGATTACAATATCTATAAGAATTTCTATGCAGCCGGATATTGGATACACCCAGTTCGACTGAACAGGCATAGCATGAGAAGACCAGCACAAGTAGCCATTGTTCCGCGTTATGAAAGCAAATATTTCGAAGTGAACCTTCCTATTTCTGTTTATGAATATAAATATCCGCGTGTTGGACTTTCAGCAAGATTTTGGTTTTTTACAATTGGAACAGAACGCCTTGGTACATGGTTGGGGATTTCTAATTTGGATGGACTTGATATTTATGCCTCCATCAAATTTGGATTTGGAAAAGGCGATTGCCGTAATCGTTTTAAAAACGCCTGTGTTGATGGCGATACAGGAAGAAAAAAGAAAAGCAAGAATAATTTTAATAAGAATATAGTTTTCTAATTAGTCTCAATCCTAACATCCAATGCATCTCGTAAAGCATTTCCAAGTAGCATAAATGCCAGTACCAATAGAATAATCGCTACCCCTGGTATCAATGCCAGATATGCCGAATCAAGAATGATAAAACTATAGTATTCCTTAATCATACTTCCCCATGAAGGCATCGGAGGCTGCACACCAATACCCAGAAAACTCAATCCTGCTTCGATGAGGATGGCAGCCGCAAAATTGGCAGCAGAAATAACAATTACGGGGCTTAGAATATTGGGAAGGATATGTTTGGTGATTATTCTGGTATTTGAATATCCAAGGGCAAAACCCGCTTCAACAAATTCTTTTTCTCTGATGCTGATAATCTGTCCGCGAACCACACGGGCGACTTCTACCCACATAGTAAGTCCGACTGCGACAAAAACCTGCCAGAAACCTCTTCCTAAAGCAAATGTAATGGCAATAACCAGTAACAGTGTGGGGATGGACCATACCACATTGATGAACCATACAATTACATCATCTACCCTTCCTCGAAAGAAACCGGAAATCGCACCAAAAAAAATACCCATGATTAATGAAATAGTCACAGAAATAAAACCAACGGAAAGGCTCACTCTTGCACCGATGATCAGCCGGCTTAAAAGATCTCTTCCAAATTGATCTGTGCCCAGCCAATACCTTTTTTTTAAAATATGTTCGTCAGAAACTTTCTGTTGCAATGAAAAAATAGATTCAGTTTTTATTTCACCATCTATCAATTCAAAATGTACATTATTTCCATTGTAATTATATCCATCAGTGGTTAGTGGATATATTATATCTGGGAGTTGAATACTGACCTCCTGTCCATTATGATCAGGATCGAAAAGTTTAACAGAGATATGGTCGTCTTGAAAATTGTACATCTTTTTCAATGGGTATGTAATTATAGTTTTCATCGGCACCAAATAGCATCTGTTTGACAATTGACGTGTTCTGGTGAGGTGTATTTTTTCTCACCTTAATCATTTCTGCCTGAAAGCCTGGTTTCTGGGTGCTGATTTCCAGTATTTGGGTGTTGGCATACGGAGTTGAATCTGGGGTAATCAAGTAGCCCAGTGTAGCTATCAAAATGGATGCTATAATAACGAGAAGCGAAGTGAAACCTGTCTTGTCTTTCAAAAAGCGATGCCAGGCTAATTTTGATAAAGAGCCGGATGCGACATATTTCTTTTTTCTGAAAAACATAAGGAATCAAAGGTATAAAAACCATCGAATTTTTTGATTTTAAAATGATGACTTCAAATTTATATTTCTCATTTGAAAAATTGAAATTTGTTGTATATTTGCCGTCCCAAATGGTGGATGTAGCTCAGTTGGTTAGAGCACTAGATTGTGGTTCTAGGGGTCGTGGGTTCAAATCCCATCTTCCACCCAAAAAAAAAAGCCGCTTTTCAGCGGCTTTTTTTGATAGATTTCCTAATTTGTTCTATATATCAATATTCGCATATTTAGCGTTGGCCTCAATAAACTCACGCCTGGGTGGTACTTCGTCCCCCATGAGCATACTGAAAACATGGTCAGCTTCCGAACTATTTTCAATAGTTACCTGACGTAAGGTTCTCGTTGCAGGATCCATCGTTGTCGACCACAATTGCTCGGCATTCATCTCACCCAAACCTTTGTAACGCTGTATGTGGATTCCTTTATCTGTTCCATCTGGCGACATTTCTTTGGTAACTCTTTCCCTTTCTTCTTCTGTCCAGCAATATCTTTCTGTTTTTCCTCTTCTTAACAGGTAGAGTGGGGGTGTGGCAATATAAACATAACCCAGATCGATCAAATCGATCATATGGCGGAAAAAGAAAGTCATAATTAATGTCGCAATATGACTTCCGTCCACATCGGCATCCGTCATAATGATAATTTTATGATACCTGAGTTTGTCAACATTTAACGCTTTAGTGTCTTCTTCTGTTCCAATGCTCACACCCAATGCTGTGTAAATATTTTTTATTTCTTCACTTTCGAGTATTTTATGAGGTAAAGCTTTTTCAACATTTAAAATTTTACCTCGTAATGGAAGTATGGCCTGAAATTTCCTGTCGCGTCCTTGCTTAGCTGTACCACCCGCAGAATCTCCCTCCACGAGGTAGATTTCTGATAATGCAGGGTCTTTTTCTGAACAATCGGCTAATTTACCTGGCAGACCAGAACCGGAAAGCACATTTTTTCTTTGAACCAACTCACGCGCTTTTCGCGCTGCATGTCGTGCTGTTGCAGCAAGAATCACTTTTTGAACGATGGTTTTGGCCTCTTTTGGGTTTTCCTCAAGGTAATTTGATAAACTTTCGCTGATCATCTGGTCAACAGCGCCCATCACTTCCGAGTTTCCCAATTTTGTTTTTGTCTGACCTTCAAATTGTGGCTCTTGCACTTTTACAGATATAACAGCAGTTAAACCTTCCCTGAAATCATCACCATTGATATCAAATTTCAGTTTTGAAAGCATCCCTGACTTTTCAGCATAACTCTTCAATGTTCGTGTGAGTCCCCTTCTGAATCCAGAAAGATGTGTGCCGCCCTCATGAGTATTAATGTTATTCACGTAGGCATGCACATTTTCGGTAAAGGATGTATTGTATTGCATTGAAATCTCAATGGGAATTTCATTTTTCTCACCTTCGATACTAATGGGTTCTGGGATCAGGTTTTCCCTGTTCTCATCCAGGTAACTGATAAAGTCGGCCAACCCGTTTTCTGAGAAAAACTCTTCATACTTGGTTTCTCCGTTATTTTCACGCTCGTCAGTAAGTGTTAATTTAATGCCTTTATTCAGGAAGGCAAGCTCTCTGAGCCTGGCAGCCAAAATTGAATAATCATAATTAGTGATAAGAAATATAGATGAATCAGGAATAAAATGCACCATAGTACTTGTGTCATTTGATTCACCAATAACTTCCACGTCATACATGGGTTTTCCCTTTTTATACTCCTGCCTGAAGATTTTGCCTTCTCTGTGAATAGTGGCTGTCAGGTGTTCTGAAAGTGCATTAACACAACTAACACCCACACCATGCAATCCGCCGGAAACTTTGTAGGACCCTTTGTCAAATTTACCTCCGGCGTGCAATACGGTCATCACAACTTCCAGTGCCGAACGATTCTCTTTTTCATGCAAACCGGTGGGTATACCCCGGCCGTTATCTTTTACTGTAATTGAATTGTCTTCATGAATGACTACAGATATCTCATCACAGTATCCGACTAATGCTTCATCAATAGAGTTATCAACTACTTCATAAACCAAATGATGTAATCCCTTTACATTCACATCACCAATATACATCGCAGGTCTTTTTCGAACCGCTTCCAGGCCTTCAAGCACCTGTATATTATCTGCTGTATAATTGTTTTTTGATAAGTTATTTTTTTCTTCCTGGGTCATAATGTTTCTTCCTGTTTTACCTTCAAATTTTACGTGTGCAAATATAGTTAAAAATACCTATTTTATTACTCGTTTCGAGAAGATAGAAGAATGAAGTTATTAACATAAAAATATTCAAAAGTCAGAAAAATCTAGGCTTGAAAATTAGCCTCGGTTAACTAATTAAATATTTAGTTTTTATAAATCTTGTAAAGTGCTTATATTTGTGAAGGTTCGATTTGCATATACGACCACATTCCATTCTTTTAGACATCTGTTAATATTTTGAATATGATGAGTGAAAAAACTAAAGATTTCCTTAAACTTTCACAGAAAGAGCGGCTTATGCCACAGGAAGAAATGCTGGAAACAGCTTTCGAAAAGAACAAACTCATCATCGGTATTCCTAAAGAGTTATCTCATAATGAAAACCGGATAGCCCTGGTTCCTGAAGCAGTTCATTTATTGTTGAAAATGGCCATCGGGTTATATTGGAAGAGTATGCAGGAGCTTCGGCACATTTTATCAATGAACAATATGCTGAAGCTGGCGCTGAAATTGTAACAACCTCAAATGAAGTGTATAAATCCGATGTCATTATTAAAATTGGTCCTCCAACACTTGATGAAATAGAAAAGATAGACCAAAATAAAGTGCTGTTTTCGTCCATTTTTTTACCAGATCGCGACAAAACATATTTTGAGAAATTAATGGGCAAAAGAGTAAAAGCCATTTCGTATGAGTTTATACAGGATAAAACGGGTGGCTTTCCTGTTATTAAATCCATGAGTGAAATTATCGGGAATACAGCCGTACTGATTGCTTCAGAATATTTAAGCCATGCTACATATGGCAGGGGAATTATGCTGGGCGGGTTTCCGGGTATCAAACCTACAGAAGTTGTGATCATAGGTGCAGGAACAGTTGCTGAATTTGCTGCACGCACAGCGCTTGGAATGGGCGCCTATGTTAAAGTATTTGATAATTCAATTTACAAACTGCGCAGTTTGCAAAATAATCTTGGCAACAGGATATTTACATCCATAGTACAGCCCAAAGTGTTGCTAAAAGCACTTAAAGAAGCCGATGTGGTCATTTCTGCCACACATTCTGACGCAGGTGTTGCACCCTGTTATGTAAGTGAAGAAATGGTCCAGCAAATGCATCCGGGTTCTATCATTGTTGATGTAAGTATTGACCAGGGAGGCTGTTTTGAAACTTCCAGGGTTACTACCCATGAGCAACCTGTTTTCCAGGTGCATGGCATCACACATTATTGTGTGCCCAATATTGCATCCCGGGTACCACATACCGCATCCTATTCGCTTAGTAATTTTTTAACACCTCTTATTGCTGAATATTTCTGAATCGGGCGGTATTGAAAGGTTTTTGAAGCTTGACCCGGCATTTTCCAGAGGTGTTTATATCTATAATGGCGTACTTACCAATAAACATATCAGTGATTTGCATCAAATTCCTTTTCGCGATCTGGAACTGTTAATGGCTGCTTTCGACTAAGTTTCTAATGTTGATGAACCTATTATATTTGTGTTGACAATTCTAATTAGTCTTTTATCTTTGCGGCCATGAGTAAATATCCATTGTTATTAGATACAAAACCAGTATCATACTATGATCGGTAATGGCGCACTTGATATGTCGGAAAAAGGACTTCTTAAAGTATCCAAGAATTATTATGCTGGTGGACGAAAATGTGGAAAAGCACTGTTTGCCAGTTTTCCGAGAACATCTTCCCGATGTAAAAATTGACCATGTAATTTCCATTAAAAGCGGAGAGCGTGGTAAAAACCTGGAACAATCTATTCATATCTGGGATGAGCTTAACACGATTGCAGGTGGACAGGGACGCACTTTTTTTAAATCTTGGAGGTGGTGTGGTAACTGATATTGGTGGATTTACCGCTTCCACATATAAAAGGGGCATACCATTTATTAATTTCCCAACTACCTTGCTGGGTATGGCGGATGCAGCGATTGGTGGAAAAACAGGTATTGATTATGGAGCATATAAAAACCAGGTAGGATTGTTTGTTGATCCAGTATCAGTGATCATCGATCCTATTTTTCTAAATACGCTTGACGATCTTCAATGGCAATCAGGTTTTGCTGAAGTGATGAAATATGGCTTGATCATGGACCGTGATCTATGGAGTATTATGAGCGGAAAGGACTATCATCATCTGGAAGACTGGAATAAAATAATTACCAAAGCTGCCCGGGATAAGATTGACATTGTACATCATGATGCACTGGAAAAGGGTATGCGAAAAAACCTGAATTTCGGACATACGATCGGTCATGCCATTGAAAGTTACTATCTCATGCACGACAAGCCTATTACACACGGGCAGGCCATTGCAGCTGGTATGATCTGCGAAACATGGATTTCATCAAAAATTTTCGATATTGAATGTACCCAGATAGATGAAATTGTCGACATGATCGATCTGAATTTTGAAAAATTTGATATTGATGAAGCCACTATTCCGGAATTACTTGATCTTATGCGGCAAGACAAGAAAGTGCGGGAAGGACAACTTAAATTCAGTTTGATACGCAAAATTGGAAAAGCAACTCATGATATTGAAGTGGATATGGAGATTGTTGTGGACAGTATCAAATATTATATCAACAGAAAGTCTTAAATTGAAAAATATTACGATTAGAGAAAATATCATCAACGCCCTAAGGCAAACTTGAAAATTTCAGGTTCAAAAAGCATCAGCAACCGGGTATTGATCATGTCAGAATTATCAGATAACGAAACAGATATATCAGAATTTTCCAATCTCTCGGAAGCTGACGACACGCAAAGGCTGATATTTTATTTGAATCAGATAACTTCATGCTCAAACCAGAATTTACCACTTGTTATAAATGCTGAAAATGCCGGAACAGTAATGCGTTTCCTGGCTTCTTACCTATCAGTCCAAAAAGGAAATTGGCTATTGACAGGCAGCATGAACGAATGCAAAAAAGGCCCATAGGAATTCTTGTTTCAGCTTTACAAAACTTGGGTGCAAAAATTTCTTATGCGCGATCAAACCGGCTATCCGCCACTTGCATATCATAGGAGGCCAACTTTCAGGAGGAAAACTGAAAATGGATGCCTCTGTTAGTAGCCAGTTTATTACCTCATCTAATGATGGTAGCGCCATATACTGATAAGGGATTGACCATCCGGTTTGCTGAGAAACCGGTTTCGTTTTCTTATATTGAAATGACCCGAAAATTAATGCAGAACTTTGGTGCAAATGTGATTTTGAAAGAAACTTTTGTTCAGGTAAAACCTTCAGAATATAAAATAAAGAGCATCCATATTGAGCCGGATTGGAGTTCTGCTTCATACTGGTACGAGTTGGCTTCTTTAGCTGAGAAATCTGATATTTTTCTGGAAGGATATACAAATGAACAGCGTTCAGGGAGATAGCTGTGTCAGTGAGATATATAAAGAATTGGGCGTTCATACACTTTTTGAACCAGAAGGTATTCGTCTTACTTCTTCCGGAAAACAAACATCTCATTTCACATATGATTTTACGGATGCTCCGGATCTGGTCCCTGCAGTTCTGACTACCTGTGCTGCAAAAAAAATAAAAGCATCCATTACCGGGGTTGAGCATTTGAAACATAAAGAATCGGACAGGATGCAGGCACTGAGTATTGAACTGAAAAAAATAGGTGCCATTTTAATAGAGAAAAACAAAACGTATCATTTAAGCTTTGATGAAAATATATCCATCACTGAAAAACTGGTTTTTGAAACTTATAATGACCACCGGATGGCCATGTGTTTTGCTCCTTTATCAATCATTTTTGATAAAATTACAATTGAAGATAAAGACGTGGTTGAAAAATCATATCCCGCCTTTTGGGATGATCTGAAAAAACTAAAATTTGTTCAGATGAATTCGTAATTTTGGCCCATGAAAAAACCCGAGGTAGATTTATTCATTCCCTGTTTTATCGATCAGTTTTATCCCCAAACCGGATTTAATATGGTTAAAGTGCTTGAAAAAGCAGGTGTTAAAGTGCATTATAATACGGAGCAAACTTGCTGTGGTCAATTTGCATTCAACAGTGGGCACTGGGATGAAGCCAAAAAACTTGGAGAAAAATTTATAAAGGATTTTAGCAGGAAACAGGCCGGTTGTTGGGCCATCAGCATCATGTATTGGATATGTAAGAAATAATTTTGACGAGCTTTTTTATAATTCAGCATTCCATAACGATTACAAGCAATTACAACGAAATATTTTTGAAATAACTGATTTCCTGGTTAATGTCTTGCAAATAACTGAATTCGGTTCAGTGTTTGAACACAAGGTTACTTACCACGATTCATGTGCGGCATTGCGAGAATACGGTTTGAAAGAAGAACCTCGTATACTTTTGCGAAAAGTGAAAGGATTGGAATTGATTGAAATGAATGATACAGATACCTGCTGTGGTTTTGGTGGAACTTTTGCAGTGAAGTTTGAACCTATTTCGGCAGCCATGGCCGAACAAAAAGTACACAATGCCCTTGAAACAGGAGCAGAGTATATTGTCAGCACTGATTCATCATGCCTGATGCATCAGAAAGGATATATTGAAAAACATAATCTCCCATTAAAAACGGCTCATATTGTGGATGTGCTGGCTTCGGGATTTATAATCTGAATTATTCGAATAGCTCTTTTAATTCGTGCTTTATTGGTTGGTTTCGCAACTATAGTTTTATCCTGTCCTAATAAGAAAATCGTCGGAGTTGCTGACAAGGCCGTATTGATTATGCAATCTCTCCATCCCATCCTTCAAGATCAGCAATTACAGGCCATCGATTTTATATTCTGAAATTACTTTTTGAAATTCTGTTAAACTTGTGTCGATAGATATTCCTATTACATGGATGCTCTTCAGCACCCATACTGTAAATATCATTTATATCCGCAATCATTTCTTTACAATGCGGACACCAGCTTGCCCAGAAAAACAACAAAGTTTTTTGCGCCTGAATTTCGCTCAACTTTATCAAATTTCCATCAATATCCTCTGCTACGAATTCCGGTGCTGTTTTACCAATAGCAAGTTGTTGGATCAATTCAATTTTATGCTGTAATTCCTGAAACTTTTCCGCATTCACACAAAGTTCGTCCAAGCTGATTATGTCTGGCAATATGTTCTAAACCGTTTCTCAAATCCAATTGCTTCGAATCCTCCAATTAAGAAATCAACCACATATGCATACATGTTTTGATTTACTGAAGCTTTTTGTAAAATCGTATCCACACCTGACAGTAAATTCGCTTCAAAAGTTTCTTGATCCGCATACTTGTCCTGATAAAGCGACAAATACTGAATGAGTTTTGAGTTTAATTGTTGGCTGTTTATTAGAACAGTATCATTAAAATTTACATGATCGAAGTAACGGTTCTTCAAATACTCCTTTTGTTCATCTTCTGACAAATCAATTTCAGCAAAAACAGGATTCAAAAGACGGATGAAATGTGAGGCTAGCTTTTTTGGATTTTTTTTAATCAATTCTTCCGCTTGTTTATTTATTTCACTCCTCAGGTTAATAACCCTTTTAACAGTCACCTGGTAGAATTCATCTTCTTTTGGATAATAATCAATTATGTTGCTCAAAATATCCAATTTGAACAGGTTGTGTTCTTTAAGGTTTATAAATTCGTAATAGAGTCATATTTTCTGCGGATTCAATTATCTGAACCTGCTGATCATATCCGTCATAAATCGCAATGAACTGAACATTCTCATTGTTTAAGATCAAATCAACTCTTAAACCGGATTCAGTATACAATTGGTATGATCCGGGATATAATTCTGGTGCTATTTGGAATTTAAAACTGCCGTTCTCATTTAACTTGGTTGAATCAACAATATCTTGCTTGCTTCCATGCATTTGTATCAACATGATCTTTTCATCAGGCAAACCAATAAAGGTTCCATTGATACTAAATTGACTTTTCACTATAAAACTGCTTGTGAAGAAGTATAAGAAAAATGCACAACCTGTTCATCATAAAAACAAATATTAAAATAGCTTAGAATGTGATAATTTTTGTAAATTCAACCCTGAATTCTGGCTACTAAGCTAAGGATTTTTCGAATGACGAATTTAACAATTATGAATTAATCATACAAACCTGAATGCATGGGACAACACGAATCGCAATTTGACAAACACGGTAATTTAAAAGAACCTTTTTACGAACAAGAATTGGAAAGATTACAGATTGAACTGGTAAAACTCCAGGAATGGATAAAAATTAAAAAGGAAAAAGTCATTGTTATTTTTGAGGGCCGTGATGCGGCGGGTAAAGGGGGTGTAATAAAAAGGATCACTGAAAAACTGAACCCAAGGGTCGTAGGGTTGTAGCTCTTGGCACACCTACCGAAAGGGAGAAAACACAATGGTATTTTCAACGCTATGTACCGCATTTGCCATCGGGTGGTGAAATGGTTTTATTCGACCGCTCGTGGTATAACAGGGCAGGAGTGGAGCGTGTAATGGGTTTTTGTACCGATGATGAATACTGGGAATTTCTGCGTTCGTGCCCTAATTTTGAACGAATGCTAATCCGGTCGGGAATTACATTGATTAAATACTGGTTCTCTATCAGCGAAGAAGAACAGGAAAAGCGATTTCAGGCACGATTGAAAGATCCAACAAAACGTTGGAAATTAAGTGAGATGGACTTGAAATCGCGTGACAGATGGATTGATTATTCTAAAGCAAAAGATGAAATGCTAAGTTATACCGATACAAAGCTTTCGCCTTGGTATGTGGTAAATGCAGATATAAAAAAAAAAGCCCGACTAAATACAATTTCACATCTTTTAAGTTTAATACCTTATGAAGATCTGACTCCATCTCCAATCAAATTAGGAGAACGGAAAGCCGAACATGGGATATGTAAGGATCCCAATAGCTGAGCAAACTTTTATTCCTGATTTATACAAGGCTAGCAAAAAACAAAAGGATTAAAGTTTCCCTTTAAAATCGTAACCGAGTTCTTCAATAGTTTTTTGAATAGTTTCAAGCTTTAAATTCTGCCCATATATCTCAACGGTATTGGTTTCAGGATTTGCGGTAACAGCAGAAACACCATCCATATTCAGAAGCCCTTCTTCTACTTTTCTTTTACAATGCTGACATGTCATACCTTCCACGGCAATTTTCATTTCAGGAATACCCATAGTGAATTGAGATTTCGCTTTTTTATTTATGATATTGTTTTTTATCCTTTTGAAATAATTAAAAAGCAACATAAACAGCCAGGAATGCCACCGACAGATAATTCAACCATAGTGGCAACAAGCGAATGTTCGTGCCCACTCATAGTATCCAATAGGGGCATAAACCAATTGCCCGGAAGCAAATAATCAATCAGAAGGCCGAACAGCAATGAACCGGCGATTAATACCGATAAATAAATAGCAACTGTCTTCTTACCCATATTCTGGCCAATTACTGTAATGGCTGCCGCATTGGTGGCCGGGCCCGCCATCAGGAAAACTAGTAACGCACCGGGAGAAATTCCCTTTAGTAACAAAACAGCCGCAATAGGAACAGATGATGTGGCGCAAACATATAACGGAATGGAAGCCACAAGTATGATCAGCATTCCGAGTATACCACTAATCTGAAATTCACTGAAAAAGTTATCTGGGATCAGTACTTCAATAAATGCCGCAATGAGCAAACCAATAATAAGCCATTTCGCAATATCATTAAGCATTTCTACGAATGCATACCTGAATATCTCCTTCACAGATAGTCTTTGTGTTTTTGATTGCACCAATGGCTCAGGATCAGGCGGTTTCACTTTTTCTTTTTCAATTTTATTGGTCAACAATCCTCCGGTAATGCCAGTTAATAAGGCAGCAATAGGTCTGATAATGGCAAAAGGCAAACCGAGCATCGACCATGTAACCAATATGGAATCAACACCTGTTTGAGGTGTGGATACCAGAAAGGACACGGAAGCGCCTTTGGAGGCACCATTTTTATGCAGCGAAATACCTGCAGGCAATACACCACATGAACATAAGGGAAGCGGAATGCCGAAAATGGTAGCATTTAATACAGATGAAAAACTGCTTTTCCCCAGATATTTACTCATTAAGTTGGCTGGTAAAAAAACTTTCATGCAGGCCTGCAAATAAGAAACCCAAAAGCAGATATGGCGCCATATCCGCAGTTAGGTTAAACAATGCAACTAAATATTCTTCAACAAATCCCATGCTTCAACGAAAATAAGTCGCAAAATTAATGATTTATAAGTGCAGGCTTTCAATTGAGAAATGCATTAAGAAATATTTAACAGCTATGCTCTCAAGAAATTCGAATCACGGAATCAAAATCAACAGGTTCTTTACCGGAGACATTGAAACGCATCTTTTCTGGCCAATAATTCGTCACAATATTTAAAATGACTGTCCCAAATATGCTTCATATACCATTCGGGTTCTTTTCCCCATCTCAAATCTTTCTTTTTTCTATCAAAGAAGGTTTCCTTATCAATTGTGAGGTAAATGCTTTTATCATAAAGGTCGATCAATCTTTGTTCATAAAAAACAAATAGTCCCTCAACAATTACGATATCGTATAATTTTATACTGTCAATTATTTTTTGATAAAATCTATTAAAATTTATTGATTCAGGAATTTCCCAATTGGTATGACCATTTATTTTTGGTATTTCAGGTGTAGGATTTGCATAATTGTCCTGGCACAAAATAATGGTTGATTGATTTTCATAGAAATCTGCAATTTTACTTGCAAGTTTCGATTTTCCAGCATTGCTTATACCTCCGATTGCGACAATCATTGTGATTTTAAATTCCGGATTATTCAGTTTCCTTTGGCACTTCCTGTTTAGATTCCAGGATATTTCTTATTTCAGCAAGCAGGCTTTTTGTTCGGTTTAGGGTATTTATTACATTTAAGTGCTCTATTGTATGCATGATCTTTTCTATTTTTAAGAAACGTTTTAGCACCTTGAATGGTCATTCCCTTTTCCTTAACTAGATGATAGATTATTTCAAAATTATCAATGTCCTTCTTTGTGAATAACCTTGTTCCTTTAGCACTTTTTCTTGGTTTTATAAATTTGAATTCCTGTTCCCAGTATCTAATTAATGAAGGATTTACGCCAAATTTTTCAGCTACATCACCAATTTTAAAATAGATTTTTTCAGACATTTTGCTTTATAATAAGCTAATCCAGCGATTGCGTTGGAATTTTTGATTGATCCAGAACAGTTTCAAATTCTTCGGGTGTCAAATCGTTGAAGAAATAATAAATGGGATTAACCGGGTTATTTCCATTTTTTCTTACTTCATAATGTAAATGTGGCGCTGTTGATTTTCCTGAATTCCCCACTGTGGCAATTTGTTCTCCTCTAATAATTTTCTGACCTTTTCTGACTTTTATGTCTTTCAAATGTGCATAAAAAGTTACATAGCCAAAACCATGATCAATTTCAATGGTATTTCCATATCCTCTGCGAGAAATTTTTGTTTTGATTACAACCCCATCACCAGGTGCATAAACGGGTGTGCCCTGAGGTGCTGAAAAATCAACCCCTGCGTGAAACTTCCTGCACCTTATAAATCGGATCAGGACGGTAACCATAAAAGGAGGATAACCTTTTTAAATCAGTATTACTTACAGGCTGGATAGCGGGAATACTGGCCAGCATTTTCTCTTTATTAATCGCCAATTCATATACCTCGTCAAATGATTTTGATTGCACATACACCTGGCTGGCAATTTTATCCAGTTTTTTTGATGTTTCAATCAGCAATTCCGAATTACTATAACCTTCTAGCCTCGCATACCTGTCGACACCTCCATACCCTGCCTGGCGAACAGATTTAGGTATAGGTTCTGCCTCAAAAATAACACGGTAAATATTATCATCCCTGTCAGATAGTTCGGCCATTAAGATCTGCATCTGATCCAGCCGTGTCATTCATTATTTCGAACTGGTGCTCATACTGGGCAATCTCCCTTTCAAGCATTCGCTCTTTTGGCGACTCAAATAAAGTGAATGATAAAAAAATTAATAACAACAGAAAATGCCAATGACGTGACTAAGGAAAAACAAGAACTTTAATAACTTTTGTCCAAAAGTTAGTTTGTGTTCTTCATAGGTTAGCGACTTGGTATTAAAAGTGTATCTTGTTTTGGCCATAAAACCTAATTGTAATGCGAAATTAATTAAATCAACTAAATTTGCAATCTTAAAAATTCATAATATTCAACTTTTAATTGTTAATTAATTGATAATGAATTCATCAGAAATAAGAAATGCCTTTCTGAACTTTTTTGAAAAAAAAGGCCATAAAATAGTCCCTTCCGCGCCGATGGTGGTAAAGGACGATCCTACGCTTATGTTCACCAATGCCGGTATGAATCAGTTCAAAAACCTGTTTCTTGGCAATGAAGAAATTGAATTTCCACGTATTGCCGACACCCAAAAATGCCTCCGGGTTTCTGGAAAACATAATGACCTTGAGGAAGTGGGTCACGATACGTATCATCACACCATGTTTGAAATGCTAGGGAACTGGTCGTTTGGCGATTATTTTAAAAAAGAAGCCATTGATTGGGCCTGGGAATTGTTTACTGAAGTATTGGGTATTAACAAAGAAAATCTGTATGCCACAGTTTTTATTGGCGATGAAACTGATGGTATTGAACCTGATAATGAAGCTTACGATTATTGGAAAAAACATTTGCCTGAATCGAGGATATTGTGGGGATCAAAAAAGGATAATTTCTGGGAAATGGGCGATACAGGCCCCTGTGGCCCCTGCTCTGAAATTCATGTTGATATCCGTTCTGAAGCCGATAAAAAGAAAACATCCCGGTGCCGAACTCATTAATAAAGACCACCCGGAAGTAATTGAAATATGGAACCTGGTATTTATTGAATTTAACCGTATAAAAGACGGCTCATTGCAGGTGTTGAAAAACAAACATGTGGATACAGGGATGGGCTTTGAACGACTGGCCATGGTGTTGCAGGGCGTTCGCTCCAATTATGATACCGATATTTTTAAGCCACTTATATCAAAACTCGCTGATCTGTCGGATGCTAGCTATGGAAAAGATGAAAAGAAAGACATCGCCATGCGAGTGATTTCCGATCATGTACGTGCTGTTTCTTTCGCCATTGCTGACGGACAATTACCTTCCAATACAGGCGCAGGATATGTAATCCGCCGGATTCTTAGGCGTGCTGTCAGGTATGGCTTTTCATTTCTTGGATTCGATGAACCCTTCATTTACAAGTTGGTGCCGGTGCTGGTGGATGAAATGTCGTCTGCTTTTCCCGAATTGAAATTGCAACAGGATTTGATTACACAGGTGATTAAGGAAGAAGAATCTTCTTTTTTAAGAACGCTTTCAAATGGGATTAAAAAATTCGAACAATACATTCAGAATAAAGAAGTCGGTATCATTGATGGCGATTTTGCTTTTGAGCTATATGATACCTTTGGATTTCCAATCGATTTAACAGGATTGTTGGCTAAAGAGAATGGCTGGAAAGTGGATATGGTTGGATTCAATAAAGGCCTCGAAGCCCAGAAAAATCGCTCCCGTAAAGCAGCAGAAGTGGATACTGCCGACTGGATACAAATCAGGGAAGGAAATACGTCTACTGAATTTATCGGATACGACCATCTTGAGAGCAATGTTCACATTTTGAAATACCGGAAAGTATCCGCTAAAAATAAAACTGTTTTTGAATTGGTGCTTGATAAAACACCTTTTTACGCTGAATCAGGCGGACAAATGGGGGACAAGGGGATTATTTCCAATAAAGACGAAACATTAAACGTGCTTGATACCAAAAAGGAAAATAACCTGATCGTTCATATTATTGATAAGGAACCATTAGACCATCAGAAGCGTTTACGGCACGTGTAGATGAACAAAATCGCTTATTGACGGAAAATAACCACAGCGCCACTCACCTGATGCATGCCGCATTGCGGAAAGTATTGGGAACGCATGTCGAACAAAAAGGTTCTCTTGTTGATGCAGACCGGCTTCGTTTCGATTTTTCACATTTTTCTAAAATGAGCGATGAGGAGATAAAGGAAGTGGAAGATATTGTAAACAGCAGAATCCGGCAAAATATAGCACGCGATATTAAAAACGATGTGCCTATCAACGAAGCTGTTGAGATGGGTGCAATGGCCTTGTTTGGTGAGAAATACGGCGAAAAAGTTCGGGTCATCTCTTTCGATCCCGAATATTCTGTCGAACTATGCGGTGGTACCCATGTGGCTGCTACAGGTCAAATTGGATTGTTTAAGATTGTTTCAGAAAGTGCGATTGCTGCCGGTGTAAGAAGGATTGAAGCGGTTACAGGACAAAAAGCCGAAGCTTATGTTGATGAGCAGATACACATCCTGAAAGAAATCAAAGAGATGTTCAAAAATCAACCCAATCCTTTGAATGCGGTTAATAACATGGTTGAACAAAACAACCAACAGCAAAAAGAATTGGAGCGCCTTCAAAAGCACCTGGCTGAAAAAGCTTCTGAAGATCTCTTTCACAATGCTGAGGTTATTTCAAATATCCATTTTATTGCTGCCGAAGTAGACATGGATATCAATCAGGCCAAAAGCCTGGCGCATAAACTGCGTACAATGGACAGCCGGGTTTGTATCGTTTTGGCTACAAAACAGGACGGAAAAGTAAACCT
Organism: Marinilabiliales bacterium; assembly: GCA_963776205.1. Lineage (GTDB taxonomy): Bacteria > Bacteroidota > Bacteroidia > Bacteroidales > F082 > UBA4459. The sequence goes on along the minus strand of CAVZLR010000004.1, from coordinate 646,289 downwards.
GGTGGTTTCTTTCTCTGATGATTTGGTAAGCGAAGGCTTTCATGCAGGCAATGCCATCCGGGAGATTGCAAAAGAAATACAGGGTGGTGGTGGCGGACAACCGCATTTGGCCACTGCAGGTGGTAAAGATGCTGATGGTATAAAATCTGCTTTTAAAAAAGCCAAAGCTTTACTTACGTAATATCTTAAATGGATCAAACTAATGCTTGTCCTTTTTAATTTAAGAAAGTATTAGCCTTTAAAATAGAAGATTGAGATTTCCTAGATGGTTATTATCAAATTCGTTTTACTGAATCACCAGGTAACCAGCCAATACTTCCGTTGCGGATTTTAATTTTTACCCAGCCCTGCACTTCATCCATGATCTGAACTTTGGTGCCTTCATGAATAACAAACAAATCGACTGAACTTTGTGTAGGTGAGCTTTTTGCCGTGATAGTGGGCGTAAAAATAATGGCTTCCTTGTTTTCTTTTGTGTAGTAATATTTTTGAGAAGAAAGCCCGAATGTACCAATGGTGATCAACAGGAAGAGTAACCCCAGGTAAAAGGCCAGTTTTTTTATACTGCGTGTTTTTGTGATCAGGAATAAGCCGATAAAAAACAACAGGATGATCCACGAAAACAGTGATAACATGGTCCATGTATCTTCATTGAAAGCATTGTAGAAATAATTCCACCATTTTTTGTAAAACAACTCCGGAACCTGTTCTATTTTGTCAACGATCATACTGTTGGCAATGCTTAAATTAAAATTGACATCTTCATCGTTTGGAGTTATTTTTTTTGCCTTCTCATAATACAAAATAGCAGATGGCAATTGATTCATTCTTAAAATAGGCATTGCCTGTATTGTAATATAGTTCATACGATTCAAGCCCTTGTTCTAACACGCTTGCGTACAGATTTAATGGCAGAATCATATAATCCCTGGTTATAAGCCTGGTTTCCCCGGGCAATTAAACTATCGGGGTGCAAATCCGCAGCCAATGAAAACTGACCAATTACCACGATACACGACCATGGATGATATATTTCATAATTTTCATCATGATTTTAATTGCTTTTTCTGCTTGCATGATCGCATCCAATAGCTTCATTGTATACATTCTCCATTTTACCTCCTGCATCGCCGGGGGCAAACCTTGCAAAATCAATATTGTTGAGTGTATTTATAAAACTGTCAATTACTTCAACGGCTACATTCTTTGCCTGAAGGCTTTCTCTTACCTTGTCAATAGACAGGTTTGATTTCTTGATATTGAATTTATCGGCAATATAGCCCCAAAGTGCTTGTGCAATTTCATCATAAAAGGCCTTCTCATCATCTGCTTTCTTTAGTTTTTCAGCTTTTTTAAGTCTTTCCCGGGCAATTTTATTGGCTTTCCTGGTTTTCATTAAACCAACATTGCTTTTGCGTTTCGCCTGTGCTTCTCCACCAAATAACGAATAAAATGAGCAGCAATACCGGCAATACTACGATGATGTAATATGCAGTGGATGCAAAAAGAAATCTGCCTTTTTCTTTCAACTCAAAGGTGCCGGTTTTTATGTGATGGATATCGCGTCCAATAAAACGTATATCTTCCTGTGCTGATGAACTGTAAGTGATACCGCCTGAGTTCTGGTCTCCTTTTTCAACACTTACCTTTAGTTCGCCTGATGAAAATGCATAATACTTTCCATCTTTCGGATTGAAATAACTGAATTTAACCGGGTCAATTGTAAAATCTCCTGATGCACGTGGAATAGCCAGGTATTCAAAGCTTTTACTTCCCGAAATTCCTGTAAGACTTGACTGTATATTGCTCTTGATTTTCGGTTCGTAGGTTTCAAAATCGGATGGGAATTGTATATCAGGTGCGGATATTAATTCGACATTTCCCCTGCCTGATATGGCAACGTTAAGCGTAAGCGCATCGTTGGCCGTCAGGTCTTTTTTATCGATTTCACTTTTAAAACTAAATTCACCCACAGCTCCTTTAAAACCTTCAGGTTTACCCTGCTGCGGCAGTGGTTTCACATTAATTTTAATCGGTTTTGAAGTCAGTGTTGCTTTTACATTTTTCACATTCCTGTTAAAAAAAGGATCGTTAAAAAAGCTTTCAAAAGGATCGTTACTTCTTTTTTTGCTGGATTGCATCCTGAGTTGTGCGGTACATTCCATTTCGACGGATTCAATCGTAAGTTCACCTGATTTCTGCGGAAATAAAGCATATTTTGCAATGTCGGCAACGATGTATTCCTCACCGTCAATTACCTGCGTTGATTGCTTGAACTTGCTGTTGTCTTCCATCAGGTTTTTTGACCAGAAACCCGGATAAGACGGTGATTTTTGCATGCCCAGGTTGGTAATGGGCACCTTCGTATAAATCTTGTAAGTAATGATGATCTGCTCTCCCAGGTAAGGGCTGTTGTTATCCAAAAAGGCTTTTATATACACATCATCATCCTGCAACACGCCTTCAGAAGCACCGGACTGGTCTGAGTTCCGGCTTGTGCCTTGTTGTGCAGCCGATAGACTTTACCACCTTTATTTTAACGGGGTTTGAATTGTATTTCTTTCCATCTACCGTAACACTTGCCGGTGATATGGTTACATCACCCTCCTGAACTGCCTGAACGATGAAAGTATAAGTCATGGTATATGACTGTGTCATATTACCATTGATATACTGTACACTTGAGCTGGTGGATGTATTTGGGCCTGATAAGACCTGAAGGTTGCCAAATGAAGGAGTGCTAAAATTCCTGCTTTCGGCATTTACTTCATATACTACCTGAAATCGCTCTCCTGTAGCAACTACCTGTTTTGCACTTCCGACGTAAAGTGACATCTTCGTCAGCGATAAGTGCCTTCGACAGTAAAACTATGATGAGTAATATGTAAATTTTAACTATTCTCATGCATTGGGTTGTGTTTGATGGCACAAATTTAAAACAATAATCATCGTATTTTATTTTACCAATCAATCTCACTCTTCTTTGATTTGGTAGCTTTCGCTTTTTGTTCCTGCAATTCCTGTAATGTCTTTTTCTCATCATTTTTCAGTGCATCCAGCATTCGTTGCGCATCTTCTTTTGATATTTGCTGTGGCTGATTTTGCTGTTGCTGCTGATCTTTCTGATCTTGTTGCTGATCTTTCTGATCCTTTGATCCTGATTTTGTTCCTGCTGATCTTTATTTTGATCTTTTTGCTCCTGATCGTTGTTTTGATCCTGTTTGATCCTTATTTTGATCTTTTTGATCCTGATCTTGATCCTGATTTTGGTCCTGGTTTTGTTGCTGCTGCTGTTGATTACTTAACATTTTCCGGGCATATTCCAGGTTGTATTTGGCATCCTGGTCATCAGGATTTACCCGCAATGCTTTTTTGTAGGCTTCAATGCTTTCCTTGTATTTCTGCTGACTCATCAAGGTATTGCCAAGGTTGTACCAGGAACCTGATTTGGCATCAGGTGTTTTTGCAGTTTCTCCCAATTCATTGAAAATTTTACCCGACTCTTCATAATTTTCCTGTCCATACATGGCATCACCCAAGGTTAAATTTACCTTTCACATAATCCGGTTTCTCGGCCAGCGCTTTCCGGTATTCAATTTCAGCTTCCTGGTAATTGCCTTCATTATACAGGTTATTTCCTTCACGCACCAGCTTCTTCTCCGACTGCCCGAAAATTTGAGTTGCTGTCAAAAACAGGATAATTCAATATATGGATGCTTCTAATTTTCATTTTTCTTTTCTGTTTTAAAAAAGTCAAATTTATGAGTCCAACTGGCTTTTCTGTCAGCAATTAAAAGCTCAAGTAACAATAAAACAAGTGCCGCCGCCAGGTAATACTGAAAACGATCTTCGTAATCAGTAAATTGCTTGGTTTCTATTTCTTTCTTTTCAATTTGGCTGATATCTTCGAAATATTTTTCGTAAACCGGTACTTGCATTATTAGCCCTTGCATACGAACCATTCCCGGCAGCTGCTATCTGCCTGAACATGTCTTCATTGAGTCTGGTGACGATGGTTTGCCCCTGCCGATCTTTTTTAAAACCGGTTTGATTGCCATATTGGTTGTACAAAGGAATTGGTGAACCTTCAGGCAAACCCATGCCGATGGTAAACACCTTGATACCAAGTTCCGCGCATGAAGCAGCCGCTCCGATGGCATCATCTTCATGATTTTCACCATCTGTTATCACAATGATGGCTTTGTTATGTTCACCTTCTGTATCAAATGATTCCACTGCCATATTGATCGCTTCACCGATCGCCGTTCCCTGTGATGGAACTATTTTCGTGTCAACGGCTGATAAGAAATAACCTTGCTGCTGAATAATCAGTGGTTAATGGCAACTGTTTGTATGCATTTCCAGCAAAAATAATTATTCCTATTCGGTCACCTTCCAATTTATCAATCAGGCTTGATATAGCCATTTTAGACCGCTCCAACCGGTTGGGTTTGATATCTTCCGCCAGCATCGAATTGGATACATCCAGCACCAGCATTAAATCGATACCTTCCCGTTTTACTTTTTCAAGTTTCGAACCAATCTGCGGATTAATAATTCCAATAACAAACAATACAAAGGCTAACAGCACGAGGATGAATTTGATATAGGGCTTGGATTTGGATTCGTTGGGCATCAATACATTTATAATTTGTCTGTCGCCAAATCGTTTTTTTGCACTTCTACGCCAGATGTTATAAAACCAAAATATCAGAATCAACACTATTAAAAATAGCAGTAAGTATAATATATTCGGTATTTGCGAACCTGATCATTTCCTGAATTAATATTTATTTTTTTCCCTTATCCATGTTCGTTATGGCATTTTTCTGAAATACAAATATCGCAGCAGCATTCAACCATAAATGCAACAATTGCGATCAATGCAAAAGGCAGAAACATTTCATGTTTCCTTTTAAATTCCTGCACGTCAATCTTTCGATTTTTCAAGTTTGTCAATTTCATCGTAAATCTCCCGCAATTTCTCATTATTCTCAGCCCTGAAATACCTGCCATCTGTCTGCAGCGCGATTTGCTGCAGCAATTCTTCATCGATCTGCACTTCCATTTGCTGCATTTGTATTCCATATATTGTTTGAACAGGGTAGGGGGCATAACCTCGCGAACCTACACCTATCGTATATACCCTGATACCAAACATCTTGGCGATTTCTGCCGCAGAAAGCGGATCGACTGATCCCGAATTATTAACACCATCAGTTAGCAAGATGATCACTTTTGAAATGGCTTCAGAATCCTGTAATCGACTAATAGCAGTTGCCAAGTCCATCACCGATGGCAGTTCCGTCTTCAATCATACCACTCTTCACTTCCCGGAAAAGATTGGCGATCATGGCATGATCTGTTGTAAGCGGAACCTGTGTAAATGCTTCTCCACTGAAAATAACAAGACCAACCCTGTCGTTGGGACGTTTGGCAATAAATTCTTTTGCTACTTCTTTTGCTGCTTCCAGCCGATCAGGTTTGAAGTCTCGCGCCAGCATACTTCCCGACACATCCAATGCCATCACAATATCAATTCCTTCAATATGTATATCCTGTCTTGATGAAACAGATTGCGGCCTGGCAATCGCAACAATTAACAATGCAACAGCCAATAAGCGAAGAACAAATAATATATGGGAGAACCAAACTTTAAAATTTGCCGGATACATCTTCAAAAAGTTCAAGTCCTGATACCCGCAGGGTAGCATTACTTTTTTTGTGCCTGAACCAGTACCAAACGATCAATACCGGCAGTATCAATAACAGCCAGAAAAACTCAGGATTTGCCCATGTATCTATCTTGAACATCATGCTACAGCTTCCTTTTTTGTTTATTTATTTGGTTCATCAACACGCAATACGGTCTCCTGTTTTGTTTCCTTTACGAAATCTACACAATGGTTCAGACAAACGTCATTTTCAAGTGGCGTTGGTTTAGCTTTGGCAAATTTCACCAGGTCAGCCATTTTTAATGCTGACTTTAATTTATCTGATACTTCTGAATTGATATGCTTTCTCTTTCAGCGCTTCCAAGTATTTCATCCGTGGTCATTTCGGGCGCATCCATCAAAAATCTTCTTTCGATATAATCCCGGGTAATATCAGTTAACTGTGTGTAATATTCTTTTACCCGTCCTGACTGCCAAACTTTTGCCAAGCGTAATTCTTCCAGCATTTGAAATGCAATAACATGCGGTGGTAATTCAGGTTTTGGTTTGGATGTAAATAAAGGTTTATTCCTTTTTCTTTTCTGAATGAACCAAATAATCAGAAATATAATAACAATGATTAAAAGACCTAACAATATCCAGGGCAATGCTTCACGTAAAGTATAAGGTTCCGAAATAGGACCTTTTATAGCTTTAAAAGCCTGGCTGGTATCGACAGCCGGTGTAAATACCTGTATGTAATGCCTCAGGGTATTAGATTCAAAATCGATGGTGTCATTTTCATGACGGAATTTGAATGTATAGGATGGAATTTCAAAGTATCCTGAATCGAATGATGTAAGCGTAAATTGCCTGTTCAGAGTTAAAGTATTTTCCTGATATGATGTGTCAATCTCCTGAATATCTATTATTTCAATATTCTTAGAAACGGTATCAATAAGTTGCGGCCAGGCTACAATAAATCCTTCCGGTACATTAATGCCCATCTTGTATTGAAACTGGTCACCAATCATTATAGAGTCCGTGTCAATAGATGAAAAAGCTTCCGCATTTTGAGCATTCCCTGCCATGTTTAAAAACACGGTCAATATTATCGCTATGTATATCTTTCGCATCATCTTCTGGCACTTCTTTTCCTGAACAAATTCATCAGCGGTTTTACATAATCCTGTCCTGTGTATACTTTGGCCATATCCACACCATAACGCGAAAAAAGGGCATCCAACTGCCTGGTTTTATTGGCCGACCAGTTGGCATATTTTCTGCGGGTATTTTTATTGCTGGTGTCAATCCACCTCATGTTGCCTGTTTCCGGATCCATAGCCCTTAATAAACCGACATTCGGAATTTCCTTTTCCCTGAGGTCTGTAACCCGCACAGCGATCAGGTCGTGCTTATGATTAGCGATCTGCAGGGCTTTTTCAAAACCTGAATCCATAAAATCGGAGATCAGAAAAGCAGTTGATTTCTTTTTAATGGCATTGGTAAAAAAACGCAAGGCTTCAGCAATATCAGTACCTGTGCTTTCTGCTTCAAAATCAATTAGTTCCCTGATAATTCTTAAAATATGAGATGATCCTTTTTTTGGTGGAATAAATTGTTCAACCTTATCACTGAAAAAGATAACCCCTACCTTATCATTATTTTGAATGGCCGAAAATGACAGCACCGCGGATATTTCAGTTATCAGGCTTGATTTCAGTTGCTGCTGGGTACCAAAACTATTCGACCCGGATACATCGATCAGCAACATAACCGTTAATTCACGCTCTTCTTCAAAAATCTTCACATAAGGATGATTGAAACGCGCTGTTACATTCCAGTCAATATTTCGGATATCATCACCATACTGGTATTCACGCACCTCGCTGAATGCCATACCCCGTCCTTTAAAAGAACTATGGTACTCGCCTGAAAAGATCTGATTCGACAATCCACGTGTCTTGATCTCTATCTTCCTGACTTTCTTGAATATTTCCTGTGCATCCATTTGTTAAGTCTTCAGTCGGCAATCTTCAATCTATAGTCTATCGTTCTAAATGTTTATTAAAAGTTTTAATATTGACGATCGAGTCAGTTTTGATTTTAAGGAACCTCAACAGTATTTAAAATTTCATTGATGATATCTTCACTGGTAATGTTTTCAGCTTCTGCCTCGTAAGTCAGGCCGATACGGTGGCGCATCACGTCATGGGCGACCGCCCTGATATCCTCTGGTATGACATAGCCTCTTCTTTTAATAAAAGCATAGGCTTTGGCAGCCAACGCCAGGTTGATACTGGCACGTGGTGAGGCACCATAGGAAATCATGTGCTCAAATTTATCCAGTTTAAAATCTTTTGGATAGCGAGAAGCAAATACGATATCGGTAATATAATTTTCAATTTTTTCATCCAGATAAACTTCGCGAACGATCATCCTTGCTTTAAGAATATCCGTTGTTTTTATAACCCGGTTGGTTACAGCCCTCGTATTTGTGATATTCTGACGTAGAATCAGTTTTTCTTCTTCCTGCTTTGGATAATTGATCACCACTTTGAGCATGAACCTGTCCACCTGCGCTTCTGGCAATGGATAAGTACCTTCCTGCTCAATGGGATTTTGAGTTGCCATTACTAAAAAAGGCTCTTCCAATGGAAAGGTAGTTTCTCCGATCGTCACCTGCCTTTCCTGCATCGCCTCCAGCAGCGCACTTTGCACTTTCGCGGGTGAACGATTGATCTCATCCGCCAGGATAAAATTAGAAAAAAGTGGTCCTTTTTTGATCACAAACTCCTCATTCTTCTGGCTGTATATCAGTGTACCCAGTAAGTCGGCAGGAAGCAAATCGGGTGTAAACTGGATCCGGCTGAATTTGGCATCAATTACATTTGCCAGTGAGTTAATTGCCAGTGTTTTGGCCAGCCCCGGAACACCTTCCAGTAAAATATGACCATTGGCCAATAAACCAATCAGGAGGCTTTCCGTCATATGTTTCTGACCAATAATTACCTTGTTCATCTCCAGGTAGACCAAATCAATGAACTGGCTTTCTCTCTCAATTTTTTCGTTTAGTTCTCTAATGTCAACTTGTAACATACCTTATGCTTTTTCTTATTGATGCGCAAAGATATTAAATACGACTTTTTTTGTCTGTTAATTTTTGTTAAAGGGGGTGAAGAAAAAGTTAATCTTTAAGAAATAGGATTGTTTTAAAAATCGGTCCTGATTTCTCTTCCGAATGGCATTAACGCAATATGTGCCAGTTTAAAATGCTGTTGCGCCCATGGCATACCGATAATGGTGATAAAAAGAAGGACTCCGAAGAGAATATGAGTCAGAAATATCCAGATACCGCCGATAAAGAACCAGATGATATTCATTACCGTAGATAAACAACCTCCTGCCATTTCAGTTCTTACCACTTTGCTGCCAAATGGCCAAAGGGCCAGCACACCGAGTTTGATGGTTTGCAACCCGAAAGGAATTCCAATAATGGTGAGCATCAATGCGATACTCGATACAAAATATTCAATAGCCACGGCAAAGCCACCAAAAATAAGCCAGATGATGTTTCCTAAAAATTTCATGGTTTGTTATTGATTATAAATATCTCTTAAAGCTTCCTTTAATTGTCTTCAAAATCGAAATTCAAATCCGGATTTCAACAATCGTTTGGGCACCACTTTTAATCCATTCAGCAGCAATTCGTCTGCCATTTCCCCCAGCATGAGCTTCAATACAAATGCAGGCGTATGAATGGCTGCAGGTTTTCCAAGTGCTTTTCCTATGGCTGATGCCATTTTGCTGTTGGTAACAGGATGTGGCGCTGTTAAATTAAATGGCCCTTTCAATTCCTTATGGTCAATTAGAAACTTAATAGCTCTTACTTCATCTTTGATATGAATCCACGAGCTCCACTGATCTCCACTGCCAAAGGGTCCACCCATAAAAAACTGATAAGGTCTGGCCATTTGTGGCAAAGCCCCTTCATCTCCATCTAGTACAATACCTGTGCGTATATAAACAACACGGCTCAGCTTTTCCAATTCTTTTACCGCGTTCTCATTGTCGACACCCACTTTTGCTAAAAATCCATTTGTTGCCAGAGGAGTATTTTCAGTAACGGGCGTGTCAGCTTCTTCTGAAGACATCCCATAAACACCCATACCAGAACCCTGAATTAAAAACGAAGGGCTTTTTCATTGCCAGTTGAAAAGCTTCAACAAGCATGCGGCTGGTGAAAATCCGGCTTTGATAAATTTTTTCTTTTTTTGATTTGGTCCACATAGACCCAACGCTTTCACCCACCAGGTTAACAACTCCATCAACAGTTGAAAGAATAGCGGCGAATGATGCCGGATTGTTATAATCTGCCTTAATAACAACTACGTTACGTTTTACGAGGTTTTTGTGCTTTTCAGGTGTGCGCGTTAGTATAACAACCTCATAATCGTCTTCCAATTCTCTAATCAGGTGTCTTCCGATAAATCCGGTGCCACCGAGTATGGCAATTTTTTGCATTTTAAAGTTCTTTCAGGTATAACAAGTATTAAGGCATTTTGATTACCGTAATTGCCATTTTTTCTCTAAAATTAAGAAAATGATTCCTTTTGAAAGACATGTTTTTTGAAATTATCATCATTTGCTGGAATTTATAATACATATTTTACCTTTGCAGGCTTCAGCATGAAAACATCCATAACCTACAACCGCATTTGGCAAATTGCCTATCCAATTATTCTGGGGAGTATTGCTCAAAACCTGATCAATTTTACGGATACGGCTTTTTTAGGTAGGGTAGGAGAGATTGCGCTAGGCGCCGGTGCACTTGGTGGCTTATTTTACCTTGCAATTATTATGCTGGGGCTGGGTTTTGGTACAGGCGCACAAATAATTATTGCCCGTAGATATGGTGAAAATAACCTGAAACAAATAGGTCCCGTTGTTGAACATTCTATTTACTTTCTTCTGCCATTGGCTTTAGTTGTATTCCTGTTTATGAGATATGGTTCTGTATTCCTGCTCGAAGATGCTGTTAATTCACGGGAAGTTTATGAAGGAACTATCGCTTTTTTAAAGTACCGTTCATTCGGAATTTTCTTTGCTTTTATTAATATGGTCTTCCGGTCTTTTTATGTTGGGATTGCGAAAACGAAGGTGATTACTTATACTACTATCGTTCTCGCCATCACAAATATCATCTTCGACTATTTATTTATTTTCGGAAAATGGGGATTTCCCGAAATGGGTATTGAAGGTGCTGCCATAGCTTCTGTCATTGCCGAAGCGGTTGCGATGTTTTTCTTTATAAGCTACACCTACGCAACTGTTAGGTTTAAAGATTATGACCTGTTTTGCTTTTATCAGCTTTCTTTTAGCCGATTAAACAGGATACTCAAAGTGGCTGTACCCATTATGATGCAATCGTTCTTTTCATTATCTGTTTGGTTCGTCTTCTTTCTCTTTATTGAAAAACTAGGGGAAAGTGCATTGGCCGTATCAAATATAATACGAAGTATTTTTGTGGTGCTAATGATGCCGGTTTGGGGGTTTTCAACAGCTACCAATACACTCGTAAGTTATCTACTGGGTCAAAACAGGGATGAAGAAGTTATGTCGTTGATTTTTAAGATTGTAAGATTATGTTTTCTTGGTGTACTGACTATTGTAAGCATTGGAGTACTTTTTCCTGGATATGTTTTAGGCATTTACACTGAAAATGCATCACTTATTGAAATGGGGATACCCATTTTAAATGTGGTAAGTTTAGGTGCATTAACATTGTCAGTCGGGTTTATTTTATTTAATGGGGTATCAGGAACCGGGAAAACTAATATTTCATTGATGATTGAGATTATCGTACTCATAATCTACCTTTCATATTCATACACACTGGTTTACATTTTCAATGTGCAAATTACCGGAGTTTGGACAACAGAAATCTTGTACGGTATTTTGCTTGCCTTATTATCCATTGTCTATCTTAATTCGAGTCACTGGAAGGGGACTCAGGTTTAGTTGTACCTGTCTCAGATTTTTACTAAATTTATAAGCTCAAATTCATTTTTATTATGAAGTTAAAAAAAGCTCAAAAAATTGTCGTTTATATTTTTGGTGGACTTGTGGCGCTCATTCTAATAGCTATTTTTTCAATCAATTATATTGTTGGAAATATTATTGAAACTAAAATATTTGACGCTTTGAATAAACATGAAAGCGCTGATTATCATGTAGATCTAAGAAAGGTTAATGTGAATATTTTAACTGGTAACATCAACCTGAAAGATATTAAAATTAATCCGGATAGTTCTTTCATTACCAGATTAAAAGAGGGGAAAACTGATCAATCCGTGGCGATTGAACTCTTTATTCCGACATTTAGGCTTGGAGGTATTGGTTTATTCAAAGCTATTACAAATAAAGATATTAACATCAATAAAATACTGCTCAAGAGAGCTGAATTCAGATTGATCATTGGAGATAACTCAAAGGAAAGAAAAGAAGTTGATACAAAAAAAGAATTCAATATTGACTCCATCTATATGAAAGGCATAGATGGCATTAGCATCGGAAAAATTGAGTTTTTAAATTGTAGATTTGAAATATATGACCTTATTAAAGATCAGTCAATAATTAAGAATAACGACCTAAGGTTTGAATTAAAAGACTTCTATTTAAAAGAACTTGATGGAGATAATGATTATTTCAGTTTACATCTTGATCATTTAGAATGTGAATTATTGAAAGAGGAATTCATAGTTCCCGGAGGTAATTACATTTTGACCTTTGATCGATTTTATTTTGACCTATACGATTCTACTTTAGAAATCGATAAGTTAGAATATAAACCAACTTATAAAGACAAGTACGAATTAGCGAAAAAGTTAAAATTTACTTCTGAAATTTATGACATTTCAATTAATAAAATAAGGCTTTCAGGATTTGATTCAGAAAGTATAATATCTGATGGAGTATATATAATTGACAGCGTTATAATAGATGGTATGAATATGGATTTATTAATGGACAAAAGACTTCCATTTAATGAAAATAAAGAGCCAAAATTGCCTCATCAGGCATTGAAGCAAATGCGAATACCTCTATACATTAACAAAATTGAAATTAAGAATAGTAAACTTGTTTATCAGGAAAAGTATGAGGGTTCGGATGAATTAATGACAGCCATCATGGCTGATTTAAATGTTCAATTTCGCTTTGTTACATCCATTGAGGACAGTATAAGCACCAAAAAATCCATGACTGTAAACCTTCAATCAAATTTTATGGAGAAAATACCTTTTACCATCAACTTTGATTTTCCACTTTATAACAAAGCAGATACATTTTATTTCTCAGGGCATTTAGCTTCAGCAGAAATGCAAGAATTTAATAAAGCTGCATTCCCGGCAATGGGTATTAAATTTATAAATGGTAATTTAAAAGAAATCAACTTCTCAGGCAGTGCTAATGCTAAATATTCAAATGGTGAAATGACCATGCTATACTCTGAACTGGAAGCTGAGGTTGTTAAAAAAGATCCTGAAAAGGATAAAAATAAATTTTTAAGCTGGTTGGCAAATACGGTTGTTCATGCATTTAATCCGGGTAAAAATAATAAATTAAGAACTGCAAGCATGGGATTTGAAAGAGTATCCTATAAAGGTTTTGGAAATTTTGTTTGGAAAACTTTGCAAACCGGGATTGTAACAACTATTACACCTACCGGGAAAAAAGTAAAAACTTCGAATGTTGATGGCATAAATTCTTCTGACGATCCTGATTCCAATGAAACTCTTTCGAAGAAAGAAGAGCGGAAAAAAGCAAGGGAAGAAAAACGGGGGGAAAAGAAAGATCACAATTAAATACTACTTTCCTGTCTTTTTTAACTGATATTCTTTTAATCTAATAATCTCACCTGCTGCACTATAGGTCTTGCAAGAAGTTTTACCATGGTCAATTTCAACTTTACCAATAGCTTTAGCAGTTTTTATTGCCATTGCATGAAATTTGTCAATACTTCCAAGGGCAATTAAACAGTTATTCATACCCTCTTTGGCCCTATTTGGTGATATATGAATTTCTTCTTCAATTTGATTTATATACGTCTTAATATCAATATCTTGATAGTTGTCTGACAATACTTTATGTGATAATGCTACAAAACCGATTCTTTTAACAAACTCTTTATCAGACCTAGTAAACGCTTCGATTATCTGAGCAGCAAAGGGACTTTTGGAAATTATTTTCGATAACTCATCGCCTACAATTTGATAGGTTACATCATAGGCAGCTTTATTAATTTCATCAAGCGTTATTTTATCTGGGTTCATAACAATCGCTGCTAAGGTCATAGCATCTGTATTTTTAGTTTCCCATAATTCAAATGCTATTACATTCGTATCTACGCTTTTTCCTGTTTCCCTCTTAAATTCTTTGGCCAACTTTTTCAAATTAGCGAAACTCACTCCAAATAAATTATCAGAAGCCCCATGCCTCTTATATATCTTTCTATTTTGCTCAGTACCTAAAGATTCAAGAGCTTTATAATATTTATGACTAATGCTTTTCATATTATTTTATACGATAATTGAATAATACATTCCCTGAAGCAGTAATCAGGTTTAATTCATCGTCATTATTTACACTTCCAACAGTAAATGGTGTTTGCCCAACAATTCCTTTATTAATAATCGTATTTCCGTTTTGATCAAATAAGTATATGGTTCTTTCTTCAGCCAAAACAACACCAAGGGCTTTTGTTCTTCTGCCAAGGCTAAAAATAACAGGTTCCTCGTTTATCTGGCTGTTAAATTCATAACTAAACAGTATTTTTTTAAACCTGTCATATACTTTTAATTCCCTGCCATCAAGAAATATAAATTCATTCACGCCATCCCCTTTAAAATCATTATAAATGAAAATAATGTTGTGAAGAGAATTTTTCAAATTCGGTAAATTGCAATGCCCCTGCATGCAGATATATAAACAAGTTTTCCTTCTTCATCAGTTGTTATGATAATTCCTTTACTGTTTGTTTTATTTTCATAATATGATGAATTGTCGTGCCTTTTTAAAATGATTCTTTCAATTTTATTCTTTCATTTCCCCTGCGATTAACAATACTTACATTATTTGATATATCTGTGATAATGAAATAATCTTTATTTCCAGCAACAATTCGTGTTATCTCCTCCGTAACTATATCTTTTAGCTTAGGTTTGTTCCATCCCTTTACCTGGTTGCCCTTAATGTTATAATTGTACACTTTTTTATCGGCCTGGGCTATTAGTAAACGGTAATCTTTATTGTTTTTATAATCGAATAAACTAAGGCCATTGGTAGCTGAAGGACTAATTTTAATCGGATAAGATTCAACAAAACACCAGTTTTATCAATTATGTAAATAAAATCTTTAGTATTGAACAGGTATTGAATTTTACCATTTTTGTAAGAAATCTACTTCGAAAATATCGCTGAGTGGCTGATATCAATTCTCTTTTTCCATTGAATCTGTCCGTGCGCATTGATCAAGTACATATTTGCCAAATTTGTCAAAAGCAACGATATTGTAATTGTTTGAATTATGGTCCCAAACTAATGTAGGTTTTCCAACTACTTCATCATCAAGCTGCACTTTCCACAGATGCTAGGTTCTCTTCCTTTTTACTTCTGTTGTGCTTTAAATAAAAGCTACTGTAAAACAAGTCATCTCCTGCACTAAACTGCAAAGCAATGCCCTGTATATCGTTGATATTTTCCTTCTGGCCCTTTATCTTTTCAGCAATGGCTATTATTTACAAAATAGCTCGAAAATGGAATAATAGCATTCAGGTTGACAATAAATCAACACATTTGATTTTGTGGAGATATTATCAGAAAAGATTTTGAAATTCTCATTCAGATCAAGTGTTTTTCCAGTATCATACAACCTGATAAAATTGATCAAACTCTCTTTTGAATTTGAAAAAACGATATAGTCCTCAATAAAAGTAAACCAATTGCCAGTAATACCTTCAAATATGTCGCCAAACAGTTGTTTCAATAATTTCTGATCATTTATCTTTCTGATGACAAAAGAACCATATTTTTCTTTTATTTGCGAGTCTGTCGACTTCCATAAGTATTCGAATGCCTTTTGCGATTCACTCCCTTTGAAAGCTGCATAACTGCATAATTAGCATCTCTTAGAATTCACTTTCAGTGCTCGCATTATTTACAAGCGCCACCTCATTACCAATATGACTTAACCAGCGTTTCATATGTTGGAGGCATATTTTGATCTGCATAGCGCGGAAATCAGAAAAACACTGGTTAAATAAAAAGGCAGTATTAAAAGGAATAATATTGGTCACCTTATTCGGTAAAGGTATCTGGCCTCTGAATCTTGCTAAAAAAGTACCTGAATCCACTGATGAAAAACCACTAAATAAAATCTCATCTTTCTTAATTTTAATATCCGATTCAGTCCAGTCTGGCAAAAGTACCCAACAATTGCAATAATGCCTGACCATTTTCTTCCGACATCATTCTTGCATCCGGTGAAATGCTTTATAATTGATTAAAAGTCCTGGCATCCGTTTTATTAGACTGATTCTTTAAAAAAGGAATTCAATTTTTCCTTATCAACGGTATTGCTCGCGCTCATTCACTTCGTAAATTGTTTTTCTTTCAACAAATCAATGCTTGTCGAGGCTTTTAATACTCCTTTATTGAGCCTGATATAAAATGAATCTCCCTTTTTCGTCTCAATTAAAAGTATATCGTCCTGTGGTCTTTCTAATAAAGCATTTTTAAAATGTTTACTTATAAATGCGTGAATTTGATCAAGTGTGATCTTATTATTCATCTCCTGGATGAAAAGCGCTTGGATATGATCACTACTATCAACAACTAACAGCCATGTAAAACGGATTGATCAAGTATTTGTTCGTGCAATTCGGCTTGTAATTTCAATGTTGAATCAATATTGGCTGTAATTGGCCAGTCATCGATATATTAGTGCAAGTCGAATCGATGCTTTTCCAGATCAGATTATCTTCAGTAATCTCTTCAAACAGCTTGCCGGATCATTTACCTTCAAAATGATGACAGCCTCTGTTGGAATAAATCTCGCCAGGATCCGATTCTTTTTGCTGAAAATCATCTATAAAAAAGTAGATGGCAAAAATGGTGGACTGCAATGATAATTGACAATACAATTCCGATACTCTTGTTACTCATTTTATGTATTAGTAATATCAAAATTAACGCAATAACATGAGCCATGATGGCGTACTAAATAAATTGAATTTAACATGTTGCTGTTAATAGAATTGATTTATATCGAATGTCAGTTTACTAATATCAAAACTCCATTCGCATCTGTAAATGGTAATTAAATGTTTTGCGGTGATGTTTGGTAAGTCCGTTTGCCTGAATGGCTATCTTATGCTGCATGGTTGGGTAACCTTTGTTCGTGTGCCATCCGTAATCAGGATATTGTAAATGCAAATTGGCCATATATTCGTCCCGGTGTGTTTTGGCAAGGATGGAAGCTGCTGCAATCGACATGAATTTTCCATCCCCTTTAATAATGCAATGATGGGGGATGTCCTCATATTCTTAAACCTGTTCCCGTCAATCAGCAATAAACCGGGTTTTACTTCAGTTTTGACAATGCCCTGTGCATGGCAAGAAAACTGGCATTCAGGATGTTAATTTTATCAATCTCTTCGGCAGAAACAGATGCCACCGCCCAGGCGACAGCTTCAGACTCGATCAAAATTCTTAATTCATTCCTATCTTTTACCGATAACTTTTTTGAATCATTTAATATTTGTATTCCTGAATCTTTCTATCCAATATAACCGCTGCACCAAAAACCGGACCGGCCAAGGCATCCACGCCCAGCCTCATCGCATCCGGCTTCAATATATTTATTTGAAAAGGATTTCTTTAACATACAGTAAGTGATAATAGTGATTCAGAATGATACACAGGAGCAATAGCGAAAATAAAATATTTATAAATACGACTTTTATTTATGGTATAAACCGCTAATTGTAACAATAAAAGCAGCTGGCAAACTGAATAATAATAAATTATCCGGATGATTGTGAGAATAATAGAAAGGATTAAGAAAGTAGCAGACAGGTAGTAAAATATAACCACAATATTTTTCCTTCGTAGTAATTCTTTTTCACCTATTTTTCCAAGTAATATAAGGAAAGAAAGTACGATTATCAGAAAGTAAAAACATCAATATAGCCGATTTCAAAATAAGTCAGCAAATCGAGTTTTACTGAAAAGTTCAGATCGGTAATATTTGCAAGCAAGAAAAGGCCATTTTCAATGGCAGTGTCATCTAAGTAAAACCATGAAAAAAACAAAAATATGGTATCAACAGCCCAGCACAGGCTAATCAAGGAATTTCTGAGATCGGTGTGTCTGTTTATAAGTAATAGCAATCCAGATAAATGACAATAAATAAATAAGTGGCGTATAAAAAAGTGATGCTATCCCCAGATAAAAAGATACATTAAAAATTTCAGAAATCGGGTATTCAACTACCGATAGTTTTAGTATTCCTTGTATAAAAAGAATAAGCAATATATTAATAATAATATATGAATTAACTGACGTAAATAGAGGTAAAGCCGAAGTAAACAACACAAAAACAACCAGGCTTGTCGTATTATGCATATTTACCAGATCGTATTCCCTTAATATTTGATTAATTGCCAAAGCTGAAATGAATGTTAGTAAAAAGCATATCCAAATAAAAATATAGGACTTGGCGCTTAACCATTCAATATCAACATTTAAAATACTGAAGATAGATTTTGCTTCAAATCAGATTCAGGCGAAATAAATGAAGGAATCCATAACAGGCAGGCAACCATAAATGCCACCAGATACCTGATCAGATAGCCAGAATTGAAATAGCTGATCATACACTTTATGCTTGCTTACATTAAGTCGAATCCCAGGTCCTTCCTGAAATATTTATTTTTAAAATCAATCAAATCCACATTTTTATATGCATTGTCAAGGGCTTCTTTCATATTTCTGCCATAGGAAGTAACCGCGATCACCCGTCCGCCACTAGTTTTTATCTGCCCAGTTTCAACATCCACAGTTGTTCCTGAATGAAAAATGATGCAGTCAGATAAATTATCCGGAATAGTGATAAAATTGCCTTTTTGATATTTTTCCGGATAACCACCAGCCACCATCATCACAGTAGCCGCATTGTCGTTCATCAAATTTAATTTCCGACTTGTCAAGTGTTTGGTTGCCAACCGCAACAAACAATTCAAGCAGGTCACCTTTGATCCGTGGAATGACTGATTCTGCTTCAGGATCGCCCATCCTGCAATTGTATTCAATAACATAAGGATCATTGCCAACTTTAATTAATCCGAAAAATATAAATCCCCTGTAATCAATCCCTTCTTTTTGCAAGCCTTTAACTGTTGGTTTTACAATCTTCTTCTCAATCTTGCTTAAAAATTCAGGATTTACAAAAGGTACGGGTGAAATGGAACCCATTCCGCCTGTATTCAGTCCAGTATTTCCTTCTCCAATACGTTTATAATCTTTTGCTTTGGGCAACAATTTATAATGAATCCCATCCGTTAACGCAAAAACGGACAACTCAATACCATCCAAAAATTCTTCAATCACCACTTTTGATGATGCATCACCAAATTTTGACTCATTCAGCATTTCAGAGAGTTCCTTTTTAGCTTCCTCCAGATTATTCAGTATCAGCACCCCTTTACCGGCAGCCAATCCGTCCGCTTTTAACACATAAGGTGCATTTAATGTTTCCAGGTACGATAATCCTTCTTCAAAATTTTCCTTTGTAAACGTCCGGGAAGCAGCCGTGGGAATATCATATTTCTGCATGAATTCCTTAGCAAAATCCTTGCTCCCTTCAAGCATCGCACCTTTTTTAACCGGACCTATAACCGGAATGTTTTTTAACTCATCCCTGCTTAAAAAATAATCATGAATTCCTTCTACCAGCGGCGCTTCCGGACCCACAACAACCAAATCTATTTCATTTTCAATCGCAATGCACCCGATGGCTTCAAAATTATCCAGGTCTACCGGAATATTGACACCGACATTTCTTGTTCCCGCATTACCTGGCGCAATAAACAAATTTGTATTTAACGGGCTTTCTGCAATTTTCCATGCCAATGCATGTTCACGTCCTCCGGAACCTAAAACAAGGGTATTCATTGTGTATTATAGATTTGTTCTATATTGGAATAATTCCTCATTTCAAAGGATTATCAAAAATAATAATTACGAACTATACTATCATACAATCTTCGCATTACTTATCACGTTTTAGTAACAATCCATATTTTTTTAAAATCGATCGTTTATATCGTCAACATTCTCGTAAATTTGCAAGCTCGTGGAAAGATATTTACAAATATTAAGATTTCTCTTGAAGCAGTTGCAAACAATAAGTTTCGCTCGATACTAACAGCCCTTGGAATTATTTTTGGCGTCGGTGCCGTGATTGCCATGATGGCCATCGGGAATGGAGCCCGGCAGGAAATTCTTGCAGCAGATAAATTGGTGGGTGTAAATAATATTGTCATCCTGCCGGTAAGTAATTCTGATAATGATGCAAGTGAAGAATCAGAGGAATCCGGAAAAACTTTGAAGAAAAAATATTCACCGGGATTGACCTTAAAAGATGCTGAAAATATACTGGAAGCGATCCCAACAGTTGAAAAAGTAAGCCCTGAAATTATTTACCCGACACTCTCCATCAGAAAAGGCAGAAAATTGAGCGTAGACCTATCAGGTGTGAACGAAGAATTTTTTGATTTGTTTGGCCAGAAAGCCAGGTTTGGCAAATTGTTCAGTAGGCAACATCTCGAAGAAGGATCGCCCGTATGCGTGATCGGACCGGAAGTAAAAGCCAAATTATTCCCCAATGAGAATCCTATTGGCAAACATTTAAAATGCGGATCGGTTTGGTTGCAGGTGATTGGCGTTCTGGAAGGTGTAATTATTAATGAAAATGCTGAAGAAATGGGCATCAGCGATTATAACCGCAGCGTTTTTACGCCCATTAAAACACTCCTGATCAGGTATAAAGACCGTTCGCTTATCAACCAGGCAGCATTGAACAGTTCAAGTGCTATTTATTTTGGTGGCGGAAGTATGATGATTACAGAAAATGATGGCGCTGGAGCTGAAGGCAACCAACTGGATAAAATAGTGGTGCAGGTGAAAGAAAGCGATCAACTGGCTTCTACGGCCCTTGTTTTAAAAAAACTGATGATGAGAAGACACCAGGGTGTTGAAGATTTTGAAATTAAAATTCCTGAATTATTACTCAAACAGGAACAAAAGACAAAAGATATTTTCAATATCGTGTTGGGCGCCATTGCCGGAATTTCGCTGATCGTTGGCGGTATTGGCATTATGAATATCATGTTGGCCTCCGTAATGGAAAGGATCAGGGAAATTGGCGTAAGAAGGGCAACAGGAGCCACTAAAAAAGACATCGTTTTTCAGTTTTTAGCAGAAGCAACATTTATCAGTATCACGGGTGGATTTATTGGTATTTTGCTCGGTGTCATCATGGCCAAAGTAATTACGGCGACAACTGATATCTCAACAGTGGTTTCTTTCTGGTCCATCGTTATTTCTTTTGGTGTAGCTGCTTCCGTAGGTATTATTTTTGGCTATCTGCCTGCAAAAAAAGCATCTGAACAGGATCCGGTTGAATCATTGCGGCATGATTAATACGCTACTTTTATGAAAGCATTTATTATTAAACATATTAAGAGTTGTTCTCATTCTGTTATTTGTTTCGATTATTATTCAATTCGAATAGCCAGGATATTGTAAAATTTAACCTACAGGAAGTTATTAAAATTGCCCAGGAGCAATCGCCTGACGCCCAGATAGCCAAACACCAGTACAGAAGAAGCTACTGGAGTTACCGGACATTTAAAGCCACTTATTTACCGGGTTTACAGTTGGATGCCACATTACCAAATATCAACCGTAGCATCAATGAAATCTCTGCACAGGACGGCACCACAGTATACACACCTCAAAGTTTGCAATCGTATTCAGTTGCGCTATCAGTAAATCAAAAAATCGGGATTACAGGAGGGGAGGTGTTTCTAAGTTCCGGAATCCAGCGGCTTGATAATAATCTGAGCGATACATCCATCACCCAGTATTTAACCAATATGGTGAATATCGGGATCAGGCAACCCATTTTTCATTACAATCCATATAAATGGGACCGGTTGATTGAGCCCATGAAATTTGAGGAAGCCCAACGATTGTACATTGAAACTAACGAACAGGTGAGTATTACGGCTGTCGATCATTTCTTCTCTTTATTGTTGGCGCAAATTGAACTGGGAATTGCTTCTAAAAATTATGCGAATTATGACACCCTGTATAAAATTGCACTCGGCAGGTACAATTTGGGGAAAATAGCAGAAAACGAACTGCTTCAACTGGAATTGAATTTGCTGAAAGCAGAAGCTTCAGTTGAAAATACAGAACTTGATTATCAAAATAAATTATTTGTTTTTAAGTCTTTTTTAAGGTTGAAAGATGAAGAATTGGTCGAGTTGATTCCACCAGCAGAAACACCTCATTTTATCGTACCAGCTCAAAAAGCCATTGTCGAAGCTAAAAATAATACATCAGCAGGTTTGGAATTCCAGAGGCGCATGCTCGAAGCTGAAAGTCAATTGAATCGAGCCAAAAGAGAAGGCCGCTTCGATGCAGAACTATTTGCCTCGTTTGGTTTAACACAAACATCAACAGATATTGAATATGCCTACGAAGATCCGCTGGATGAAGAACGGGTTACACTTGGTATAACGGTTCCTATTCTCGACTGGGGAAGGGCCCGTGGAAATATTAAAATGGCCGAATCAAGCCTCGACCTTGTAACCACTGCTGTGGAACAGGAAAAAATTGATTTTGAACAAAATGTTTTTCTAAACGTGATGCAGTTCAATATGCAGGAAAAACAATTAAGAATCGCTGCCAAATCTGATACGGTGGCACAAAAACGTTTTGAAGTAACACAGAAGCGTTATATGATCGGAAAAGTAAATGATGTGCTTGAACTCAATAATGCACAGATTGATAACGACAATTCAAAAATGAATTACTACCGCTCATTGATGACCTATTGGAAAAGCTATTTTGAAATCAGGAAACTCACGCTTTATGATTTCAGAAGGGATATGCCAATTATGGTGGACTTTGATGAATTGATGAATTAAAGCATTCTAAGCTTATTCTTAAATTTGATTTCTTATTTAAAATAATTCTTAATTTTGCATTTAAATTATTAATTCTAAACAATAAAATATTAAATACTTATGGCAGTTTTAGTTGGAAAAAAAGCCCCACTATTTGAAGCAAACGCCGTTGTTAATGGCGGTGAATTTGTCGAAAAATTCTCACTTGAACAGTATATTGGAAAAAAACATGTTGTTTTCTTCTTTTACCCATTGGACTTTACTTTTGTTTGTCCAACCGAAATCATTGCATTCCAGGATAAAATGGAAGAGTTTGAATAAAAGAAATGTAGCCGTTGTAGGCTGTTCTGTCGACTCACAGTTTTCTCACTGGGCATGGTTAAATACTGAAAAAAATAACGGTGGTATCAAAGGTGTGAAATATCCACTGGTATCTGATTTATCAAAAACCATTGCTGAAAATTATGATGTTTTGGCTGGTGAATATGATTATAATGATGAAGGCGAGATGGAATTTCATGGCGAAGCTGTGGCATATCGTGGCTTGTTCTTAATTGATAAACAAGGTATTGTACGTCATCAGGTTGTAAATGATCTACCACTCGGACGTTCAGTTGACGAAGCAATTCGTATGGTAGATGCATTGCAGTTTTTTGAAGAAAATGGCGAAGTTTGCCCAGCTGACTGGAAACCGGGTGATGATGCTATGGTTGCCGATGCAGCAGGTGTTGCCAAATACCTAAGCGAACATTAAATTAATACTTAATAAATGATAAACGCCGGAGAATCGGCGTTTTTGTTTTTCAAAACAAAATGACTTTACCTTTAATTATAGTCCATTGGAAATATTCGGGTTCTGCTTGTTAGACTATAATCTATAACTATTAAAATGAACTATGGCTTGATTTCTTAATCATGTTTAATGGATATTTTTACAATTCTCCAGTTTTTTAGCTTTTTTCCAATATTCATCCATTTCAGACAGTGTCATATCAACCAGGTTCTTACCATCTTTTAATGATTCCGTTTCGATAAACTGAAACCTTCTGATAAATTTTTTATTGGTACGCTCCAATGCGTCTTCAGGATTTACTCCAATATATCTGGCATAATTTACTAAGGCAAATAACAAGTCGCCGAATTCATCTTCCATCTGCTCTTTTTTGCTTTTGTATCAACTTCATGTTTCAGTTCATTCAACTCTTCTAATCACTTTATTCCAAACCTGCTGGCTATATTCCCATTCAAAGCCAACACCTTTCACTTTTTCCTGAATTCGGTATGCTTTTACCAAGGGGGCATTGATTGAGGAACTCCTTCCAACACTGATTTTTTTCCTTCTTTTAGTTTTAATTTCTCCCAGTTATTTTTCACATCCTCGGCACCAGAAACATCAACATCGCTATAAATATGAGGATGGCGGTAAACAAGTTTGTCTGAAATATGTATTTAATACATCTTTATATCAAACGCTTTTATTTCAGAACCAATTTTGGCATAAAAAACCAGATGAAGCATTAGATCACCTAGTTCCTTCTTTATATCCTCATGATATTTTCAAGTATTGCATCCGAAAGTTCATACACCTCCTCAATAGTCAGGTGTCTGAGGCTTTCAAGCGTTTGTTCCTTATCCCAAGGGCAGCCCGAACGTAAGTCATCCATTATATTTAAAAGTCTCTTAAATGCTTTTAAGGTTTCTTCCATTGCCTATACTTTGCGAATTCTTATTGGTGATGCAAGTTATTATAAATTTTATCGTTCATTGGAAATACAGTCTTAATTTTACCAACTTATTTGATAAAGTTATTAAAATTTAGATGCTACTTTTCTTCTAAATTTGTGCATATTATCAAGCCATTTTGAATCCTATAAACAAAATACGATTAATTGTGATTCTCAGCACAATGGTGCTTATCAACCATTTGTAAACGGACAAGCTGCAAGTGGCAAATACTCTAAGCTCAATATCATGACAGAATTTAAAGCCCATTATGGTTTTTTATACAGTCATCATCTTGAACTTGATAAGTTCCAGGCACATTATCCTGCTTATGAATTCAGTATTGAGCAGGCGACCTGGGGTGCCAAACGCTGGGAAGTAGCTTACGCATATCCACTCATAGGAATTAGTTTCTGTTATTCTGGCCTTGGTGGGTTTGAAGAAATTGGTTCTGCTTATGCTATTTATCCCTTCATAAATTTTCCAGTTTTTTACAATTCAAAACAAAGTGTTAACTTTAGGCTTGGCTTAGGTTTAAGCTATCTTACGAATAAATTTGACCGACATAGATAACTATAAAAATTTTGCTATTGGATCACATATAAATGTTGCAGGAAGTCTTTATCTGGAATACCGAAGAAAACTAGGGAGAATTTTTACGGTATCGGGAGGGTTTGGATTATCGCATTTCTCAAATGGTGCCACCAAAACACCGAACTATGGTTTAAATATTTTAACTGCTAATGTTGGGCTAAGTGCATTTATTAAGCCTCCTAACTCTGATTTTGATAAAAAAATATTACCCGAGTTATATCCCTTTGAATTTGATGGACGAAGAGACCTTGATGTAGAATTCTCTTTCAGTTATGCAAGCAAAGACATGACTGAACAATTTGGTCAGAGATTTCATGTTTACGCATTTTATGTGAATATATTGAAACGGATTTCATATAAAAGTAAAGTTGGTGGTGGAATTGACCTAATTTATGATCAATCAGATAAATATATTCTTAATTGGAGTGGGATAGATGTGAAAAGCAATAGTGAAACACTCAAACCAGGTATAAGTGCCGCTTATGAACTGGTCATATCTAAAATATCATTTATGTTCAACTTTGGTTTTTATCTCTACACGAAAGAGGCAAGTGAAGGACAAACATACCAGCGACTTACTTTGAAATATTATTTTATTGATAATGCTTTTGCCAATGTAATACTGAATACAAACTGGGGGAAAGCTGAATATGTTGGTTTTGGATTGGGATACAAGCTTAATTTCATATATAAAAGAAAAATAAAACATTAATGTTAAGGATATTAAATATTATAACTGTAATATTATTTATCACAACATCCTGTGAGAAATCATCGGTGGGTGATTGTTTTAAAAGTACTGGACCTATTACTGTCATAGATAGGCCAGTCTCAGGCTTTCATACGGTTGTTCTTAAAGATAATATTGATCTTGAAATTGTTCATCAAATTTTAATAGCCTTTCTATCGAAGCAGGGGAGAATTTATTAAATGAAATTAATACTTCTGTTATTGATAGTGTGCTAACCATTGAAAATAATAATAGGTGCAATTGGGTACGCAGTTATGATTCTCCAATTAAAGCATACTTAAACTTTGATCGACTGGACACTATTCAATACAGATCAATTGGAAATATCAGTAGTCTTGATACAGTTCTTTGTAGAGGATTTAGTAATAAATGTATGGGAAGGTGCGGGAGAAATTAATTTCCTTGTTCGCGCTAAAATGCTATTTTGCAGTATTCATTATGGTACTGCTGATATTAAACTAAGAGGCAGAAGTGATGTTTGTTTTGTTTACTCAGCAAGCTTTGGTTTAATTGATAATCTTAACTTATCATCAGATAATGTTTATCTAAATAACAAAAGTAGTAATGATGTTTATGTTCATGCGACAAATATTATGGAAGTAACCATTGAGAACATTGGAAACGTTTACTATAAAGGGAATCCGAATCAAGTATCACTGGTTCAGCTGGGATCAGGTGAATTAATTAAAATAGATAATTAGTGTCCAATATATGAGTTCGAAGTTTCCATTTTTAGTTTTTTCATTATCGCATTTATTATAATTTGGGTTAGTGCAAATTTGAATTGGGGAGATGGCAGATGGAATAATATTGTCCGAAATGATGCTAATGGATATTACGCTTACTTGCCAGCAATATTAATTTATCAAGACCTTTCTTTCAATTTTATTGATGAAATTGTTGACGATAGCTTAAACTCAAATATCAACAAAGGGTTTATTAATAGGCAAGACGGAAAGGTTGTTAATAAATACTACATTGGAACATCTATTGTGTTAACACCTTTTTTTATGCTTGGTCATATCTCAAACTGGATTCTAGGGTTGCCTCTTGATGGCTATTCAGCCTATTACAGAATTTTTGTTCAGATTGGTACTATTGTATATCTACTCATTGGCTTAATTCTATTTGTGAAAATATTGACCCTTTACAAAATTTCAGATAAAATAATAGCTATTTCAATGATAGCAATCGTGTTTGGCACTAACATATTCTACTATGTCGTTTCAGAACCTTTAATGTCTCACATTTTTTCCTTTGCATTTGTTAATCTATTCGTTTATAGCTTTTTAAAATTCTTCAAATCATTTAATTCCAAATCATTCTTAGTCGGAATTTTTGCTCTTGCAATAATAACCTTGATAAGGCCGGTTAATATTCTTATTATTTTTAGCATGCCTTTTTTATCGGGTAGTTCTAAGGTATTTTACAAAGGTTTAAACTATTTAGTATATAACTGGAAAATACTTTTTGCGGGTTCTGTTCTTTTCACAATTTTTATTTTAACTCAGTTGATTGTCTATAAGATACAAACTGGTAATTTTTTAGTGTATACATATACAAACGAGGGCTTTGATTTTCTTAATCCTAATTTGATCAAATTTATGTTCTCCTATCGAAAAGGTTTCTTTTTGTACACTCCCATATTATTTATTTCTTTATTTGGTTTATTTAAATTATTTAAAGAAAAATTCAAATTCATATCACTAATACTTTTTTTATTTCTTACAATTTATGTTTTATCATCGTGGTGGATGTGGTACTATGGTGGAAGTTTTGCACAGAGGACAATAATTGAATATTACGTTTTTTTCTTCATCCTTTTATCGTTGCTTCTTGAAAAAACCAAAATTCGAATTATAATTCAAGTGCTGGTATTTTTTCTAATCATAGTTTGTCAAATACAAACTTATCAATACCAAAGAGGATATCTTCATTGGTCAGATATGAATAAAGAAAGGTATTGGAATAATTTTCTACGAATTGATAAAGTAATTAACAATGCTGAAAAAGAATGGGAATAATCTATCTTTAAATAAGCCCCATTTTAATACGCTTTAGCAAAAACAACTCTTTGTTTAGAAGGCTTTCCTGAAAAAATACATTTCCCTTCTTCCATTTTACCATTAATAGGGATTAATCGGATAGTAGCTTTCGTTTCATCCTTAATTTTCTCTTCTGTTTCATCTGTTCCATCCCAATGTGCCCAAACAAATCCACCTTTTTCAATTCGCTCTTTAAATTCATCCCAGGTATCAACATTGAAAGTGTTCTCATCCCTGAAAGAAAGTGCTTTTTGAAAAATATTATTTTGAATATTTTCTAGCAGATTTTCTATTTTATGAGCAATATCCTGCATAGCCAAAGTTTCTTTTTCTAAAGTATCTCTTCTGGCAACTTCAACAGTTCCATTTTCAAGATCACGTGGTCCAATCGCCAATCGAACGGGTACACCTTTTAGTTCCCATTCCGCAAATTTGAAACCGGGTTTGTGTGTATCCCTGTCATCAAATTTTACTGAAATACCTTTGGCTTTAAGATCCTTTACAATTTTGTCTACTTCAACTGTAATTTCATCTAATTGCTCTGGTTTTTTATAAATAGGAACAATCACCACCTGATAGGAGCTAATTTTGGAGGCAACACGAGTCCATGATCATCAGAATGCGACATTATCAATGCACCCATCAACCTTGTTGAAACACCCCAGGATGTTGCCCAAACATATTCCTGTTGATTGTCTCTTGTTACATATTTTACATCAAATGCTTTTGCAAAATTTTGTCCCAGGAAATGAGAAGTTCCAGCTTGCAATGCTTTACCATCCTGCATTAATGCTTCAATACAATATGTTTCAACTGCACCGGCAAATCGTTCTCCTGGCGACTTTACACCTTTTAATACAGGCACTCCCATCCACTTTTCAGCAAATTCAGCATATACATCCAATATTAGTTCTGCTTCTTTTACAGCTTCATCTTTTGTGGCATGTGCAGTGTGGCCTTCCTGCCATAGAAATTCGGCTGTTCTCAGAAATAACGCTGGTACGCATTTCCCAACGAACAACATTTGCCCATTGATTGATTAATAAGGGTAAATCTCGGTAAGATTGTATCCATTTTTTATAAGTATCCCAAATGATGTTTCAGATGTTGGCCTAACGATAAGTTCTTCTTCAAGTTTGGCACTTTCATCAACAATTACACCACCTTTTCCATCATTTTTAAGCCTGTAATGCGTTACAACAGCACATTCCTTTGCAAAACCTTCCACATGAGCTGCTTCTTTAGCGAAAAAAGATTTTGGAATAAAAAGAGGGAAATAAGCGTTTACATGCCCGGTTTCTTTAAACATTTGATCAAGTGCAGCCTGCATTTTTTCCCAAATAGCATATCCATATGGTTTGATAACCATACATCCTCTTACTGCTGAGTTTTCTGCTAAATCAGCTTTAATAACCAGGTCATTGTACCATTGTGAATAATTTTCCGCTCTTGATGTTAACTCTTTCGCCATTTTTATAAGTTTGGTATAATATTTGTAATTTTTAGGGTGAAGCAAATTTAAACAATGTTTATTAAAGTACAAGAACCAAGTATCATGAAAGCTAAAAAAAGACATACCGGTTTACATCCTTTCGCTGCTCATTGCAGCGCTGAGTATCACATCATGTTCAAGTGTTGGGGATATCCCAAAAGATGATATTTATTACTCAAGGAACACAAATAATCCTGAGCGAATACAACTGGGATGACTTTCAAAAAAATACTGAATCTTATGGTACAAAAACTGTAACTCAACGTTAGCTGGCAGTGATTCATTTGATTATAATTCTTCATATCAGAATGATGTCGCTGATGGTGAAGCTTCAAATGAGAACTATGATTACGTTGATGAATATTATGATGGAAGCTATGAAAGCCAATTAAACAGGTTTGGTAGTAACAGTGTAAATTCAGATTTTGGATACTACGACGATTACAATACTGGATAGCAATAGTTGTTATAGTTGTAACAGTGGCCCAAATGTATCTTTAGGATTTAGTTTTGGTATGGGATATGGTATGGATACGGTTGGCCTTATTACTCATATTACCCATCTTATTATCCTTATTATTCTCCTATTATTATCCTTACTATGGATATAACAGTAGCTATTGGGCCGGTTATAATGCCGGATACTGGAATGGATATTATGGTGGAGGTGGATATTACCCGGGATATGGTGGTGGATTATTACCCTGATTATGGACGGCCCTGCATTGCTTATGGCCCCAGAGGAAGTGGCGTAACAGGAACTAAAATTCCAAGAAACAGGACTGGCAGTAATGGCATCAACAGGTAACGTAAATCAAAAGACTGTTGTAGCAGGAACTGCTATGACCGCCCGTTATCAAGAGGGAGATACAACATCTGTTTCTACAAGTGGGCAAGCTGCAACCAATCAGGTTGTTTCAGGCAGAACTGTTAAGAATTGGGAAACCTGACAGTGAAGTTACCGCTAGAAGAGATGCAAATCCTCAGAATGTTGTTACAGGTAACAGAAGTAACATTTCATCTAATAAACAACCAGAGAAAACATATCAAAAACCTAAATCATATCAAAACCTCTCGACTCAGCAATCAAAGAGCAGATCAGAATACGTTAGGCCTACAAATAAAACTGAAGAAGGTTCTGCAAATCAGAAACGATCAACAAATGTCAGGACAAATCCAACAACACCTCGTGATATTAATAACTCTGGATCTAATAAGAAAGAATATTTATACACCTTCAAGAAACAGATCTTCTTCTTATGGAACAATCTACACCAAGCAAGAGTTACTCTTCTCCATCAAGGTCAAATACTTCTTCTAGAAGTTATTCCAGTCCTTCATCTGACAAGGTCAGGGAGGTGGATCAACTTCAGTTGGAACTTCGAGAAGTAGCAGTAATTCAAGTGGAAGCAGTTCAAGATCATATAGTGGATCATCTTCTAGCTCAAGCAGCAGCATCATCCGGATCTACTTCAGGGGTGGCGGTGGCAGCCCAAGAAGGAGATAATATTAAAAGTTCATCTCTTTATAGTTCTTATATAAAATACTTTACATCATGAAAAGATCAATCATTATTATAGGTCTTATGTTGTGGCATTATGCATTCATCAGCACAATACGCAGAAGACGCATTAAGATATTCACAGCAATATTACCAGGGTTCAGCCAGGTTTATGGCAGTAGGTGGTGCTTTTGGAGGACTTGGAGGTGACTTCTCAGTTTTAAGTACAAACCCTGGAGGTATAGGTATTTTTAGAACAAGTGAAGTGATACTAACACCCAGCGTTACAAGTCGGAAAGTAACTTCGATTTATGATTTTGATGGCACTGTTACGCGATGATAACAGGGTTGTTTTTGCACTTAATAATTTTGGATATGTAAATGCAAAGAAGCTTGGCAGGGGAGGAAAAGGATGGAAATATTTTCAATACGCCATCGGCATGAACAGGCTCAATAACTATAACACAAGTATTTATATGCAAGGTGAAAACCAAAGCAGCTCACGTATTGACACTTATATAGATGATGCTGTAGGTTTTTTAAATGACGGCGGCAATTATGACGAGCTTTTATATCATGATCCATTTTATGTTGGCCCTGCCTGGGAAACATTTCTCCTTGATACCATTAGCGATGAGAATTATACGTATTTAATTTCACCTGTTCCTGCAGGAGGAATGATGCAAACGCAACGAATTGAAACCTGGGGCTCAAATAATGAATGGTTTGGTTCAGTGGGTGCTAATTTTAACGATATTCTGTATATTGGTGCAACATTGGGGTTTCCTTATATCAGGTATTATCGTGATTCATTTTATGCTGAAACAGATGTAGCAAATTCTGAAACATTTGATAACTGGAGTGTTTCGGAAAGCCTTGTGACTAAGGGTATGGGAATTAATTTTAAAATCGGCGCTATTGTTAGACCAATAGATTGGATTAGAATTGGTGCAGCTTTTCACACACCTTCTTATTACTGGAGTTTGACAGACTCATGGTATACTTACACCACTAGTGATGTGTATGCATTCAGCCTTGACGAATGGGTTGTTTCTGATTATAAATCAGTAATTGGAGAATATGATTACAAATTAACAACACCCATGCGATTTATCGGCGACCTGGCATTTGTAATCAAAAAAAATGGTTTTCTTTCTGCAGAATATGAATACGTAAATTACAGCAATGCCAAATTCAATGCCAACGATTATAACTTTACTTCTGAAAATGCAAATATCAATACGTATTACACAAGCGCTCATAATTTGAGAGCAGGAGCAGAATGGCGGATATCCAGTTTAAGTTTACGGGCCGGATACGCACTTTATAGCAGTCCCTATAAAAATAATCTTAATGATGGTAGCAAGGCAATCATATTCAGGAGGACTGGGATACCGAGGTAACTCATTTTCAATTGATTTCGCATATGTTTATTCTAAAATGAATGAAGATTACTATATGTATATTTATAGTGACCCAAATACAGGGAATGATATAAGTCCAAAAGTTACAAATGAATTAGCGGAAAGTTCCTTTATTTTATCATTCAAATACTACTTAAAATAATCAATTCTTATTCTGACAACCTCTTTAAGCCCTCACGGGCCCGACGGTGGATACTATTTCTTATTGTTTTATATTCCATTTGAAGCAAGCTGAATAAGCGTCTTTCGCGAAGGCTTTATTTCCTTCTGACTCATAAATTCCACCCAGTTTAAGTGCAGCATTTGCAGCATAATATTCATCTGAATTACCACCAAGATCTATTGTAATCTTATAATATTTCTTGGCTTTTTCAGTATAATTCATTTGGTGATATATCCTCGCAATTCTGTATATGTAACTTACTTTCTCATTATCCGATATTGCGTGAGTATCTGTAAAATTCAATGCATCTAAAGCATTCATTATAATAACCCCCATCAAATAATATTCTTGCTAATAAAAGGTCTTTGTTTGGAAATTGCAAACGTTGTGCTTCCAATAATGCTTCTTTATCAATATCAATTTTCGTACTCCTTTCGATTAACCTTCTGCATATATTTTTGTATAGTTCATAGTATCCTGCAACATAAATGCAGCCCAGGCTTTTTTTCGCCATGCATCTTTTAAATAATTTTCACCTTTAAAATTTTTCGTAAACAAATCAAATTGCATCTATTGACTCTTCGAATCTTAGACCCCTAAGAAGACATTCTCCATGCAAATAATTCATATAAAAAAAAGGATAAGTATTATGATTGTTTTAATTCCATACTATCGAATAATTCCAATGCTTTTTGATTCTTACCTGTTCTCATAAAAAGATTGGTTTGAAGAAAAGTGATCAGCAGTTACATTATCATCAATACTTTCAGTTTCATTTATAAATCCAGATAACTTCTTTCTGATCCGGATAAATATTCATTTCTATGAAAGCACTATAAAACAATGCTTCATAATAAAACGGGGCATATACTGTATCTGATTTGGTAACTGATAAAAAACCAGAAAGTTGTTTTTTTCCTATCTTCAATATCTCCATTCATTGATAACAAGCTTAAAAACCAATTGTATTGTTCAGGAACCAGTCCAATGATAATCTTCAGAACTGACAGAGATAAATCATTTAGCCGGAAATCTGGGAATTCACTTGTATTATTCTCTATGAGTTGATAAGCACTATTGAATTCGAATGCAGCAGAAATATAATCTCCAAACATGATTTTGAGAACAGCCCATTGCAGATGCATATTTCCCAACATCCATTTTTTATATCGGCAAGTATCGTTCAGTTTTTCAATTTCATTCGAAATATTCTGATTTGAGCAACTTTCAAATCCTTATATAATCGCTCATCCTGGCTAACAAATACACTCACGAAATCTGATATAATTTTTTAAATAAGGAACATAAGCGTTATCGGTATTGGATTTTGTTTCCTAGTATTAAAACTGAATCAGCTGAATCAAGATGCAGCGCAAGTATTTGTTTATATGCCTGCTGGCAATTTGCATTAAATGATACTGTCTTGACCTGATAAAAAATGACTGCTGACAAAAAATAAAAAGAAGAATATGATTGTTTGCTTTTTCATAATGTCTGAAAAATCAACAGCTTGTGGATGTAAAAATAAAAAAAGGAACCTGATTCGTCAAGTTCCTTTTTTTCTTTCTAATATGAATTGATTAATTTTCTTCTACTATTGGCACTTCATTAGTCAACTAAAATACGACCACAGTATTCGCAAACGATAATCTTTTTATGCATTTTAATATCCAATTGATGCTGGGGTGGTATTTTATTAAAACACCCACCACATGAATCCCGTTCAATTTGCACAACTGCCAAGCCATTACGTGCATTTTCCCGTATTCTTTTATAAGCAGTTAAAAGCCTTTCCTCAATGAGTTTCTCATTCTCTTTCGACTTTTTAATCATTTCCTTTCTCATCCTTCTCAGTTTCCTTCACGATATCGTTAAGTTCTGCTTTTTTTGCATCGAGATCCAGGTTTTTGTCATTTAACCTTTCAGTTGCATCTGCAATCTCAGCATCAATATTTTCAATTTTAAACTTTGATTCTTTGATCATGTTTTTCTGCCAGTTGAATTTCCAGTTTCTGAAATTCAATTTCCTTGCTTAAAGAGTCATATTCACGATTATTTCTGACATTCATCTGCTGCTCTTCATACTTTTTGATCATCGACTGGCAACTTTTCATCATGTCTTCTTTTTCAGTGATCGTGAGCTTTCAGATTTTCAACTTCCTGTTTAAAATTATCAATTCTAGTTTGAAGTCCGGCAATCTCATCTTCAAGATCTTCCACCTCAAGTGGCAATTCGCCTCTAACGATTTTTATTTTATCAATTTGGGTATCTATTTGTTGTAGATTGTATAAAGCTTTAAGTTTTTTCTCAACGCTTACATCTTCAATTTCTTCTTTTTTAGTTTTCGCCATAATGCAAATATTTTCTAATGTTTACAGGAAATAAATCGGATTTGTTCTTGCTTTTGAAATTTGGAGTGCAAAATTAGGAAATTTTCCTTTCAATCTATCATATAAAAGTTCTTTTGTAAATTGTTCTGTTTCAAAATGTCCGGCATCAACTATGGTCATTTCATCCTGCATGTTCAAAAAAATCGTGATATTTCACGTCTCCGGTTATAAATACATCAGCATTGGCTTTGTAAGCATTATTTATTAAAAAGCTGCCACTACCACCACAAATGGCCACTTTCTTTACTTTTCTTTTTATCAATGGCTGAATGCCTGATGTGGGATGCATTCAGTTGTTCTTTTACCATTTGAAGAAAAACTTCTGGTTCCCACTCTTTTTCCAGCTCACCAATCATACCTGCACCTATATTTTGTTGTTCATTTGATAAGCGGATAAATATCATATGCGACTTCTTCGTACGGATGCACCTGAATCATGGCAGCAACGACCTGTTGCGTTGGTAGGAGGGAACGCACACCTCTATTTTCAATTCTTCTTCTTTGTGTAATTTATCTAATCTCACCAACAAATGGACTGGCACCTTCCTGTGCCTTAAATGTTCCATAACCGACGCTATTAAAACTACATGAATTATAGTTTCCGATATTACCAGCTCCGGCATCAAACATGGCTTGTTGAACATTTTCAACATGATTTATCGGGACAAAAAACAACCAGTTTACTGCAAGGTTCCACTTTTTGGTGCGAGTATTTGAAGTATTATGAAGACCAGTTTTTGGGCCAACTTTGCATTCACTCCCTCTATAATATTGTCGAGATTTGTATGAATTGCATAGAATGCAATATCTTTTTTAATCAGCTTTCGCAATCATAGATCCAATACCAATCCTTTGTATTAATTTTTTTCAGTGAACTAAATATGAGCGGATGATGCGCAATAATCAGATTACACTCATTTTCAATAGCTTCTATCAACCACCTCATTGGTCACGTCCAGGGTTATTAATGCTTTAGATATCTTTTGATTCCCATGTCCGATAAGCAGTCCGGAATTATCATATGACTCCTGCAAACCTAATGGTGCTAATTGTTCGAGAAAAGATGTGATTTCAGAAACTTTCATCATAAAAGTATATTTATAAATGATCAGATTTTGACATTTTTTTGTAAATTGCTCGCTTATTATTATATCTGTTGAACAAAACAAGCAATAAAACAGATAAAATTAAATGAATTTTATAAAGCGAAAAACAAAACAAAACAAAATTAGCAAATGGTTACATGGAAATTCATTTTATTTCCCTTTGCTTTAGCTTATGGCTTGGCAATAAGAATCAGAAACTGGCTGTTTAATGTCTGGTATTCTTGAAGGAAAAAGAATTTCAAATCCCCACTATTGGTGTTGGTAATTTAGTTGTAGGAGGTACTGGCAAAACACCATTTACTGAATACCTGGTGCGATTATTACAGACTGATTTAAAGTAGCTATACTGTCTAGGGGTATGGAAGAAATACCACGGGGTTCAGGTTGGTAGATCAGTTTTCAGATCATGAAGATGTAGGTGATGAACCCTTGCAATATTCCCGCAAGTTTGGCAATAAAATTACGGTTTCAGTTGATGAAAGCAGAAGAAACGGCATCCGGTTTTTGATGCAAAATGATGAAAACCTTGATGTTATTTTATTGGATGATTGTTTTCAGCATCGATATGTAAAACCGGGAATAAATATTCTGTTAACAGAATATCATAACCTTTATACGGAAGATTATTTTCTCCCTGTCGGCAGGTTAAGAGACAGTATTTCTTCAGCAAAACGTGCTGACATCATTATCGTTACTAAAACCTACAAAGTACTTTCACCCATTACCAGGCGCAGAATCAATAATCTTTTAAAACCCGAATCCTACCAAAAATTATATTATTCCTATTTAATATATGGAAACCTGATACCTTTGCCAGGGACAAAAGAAGAAATTCCTTAAAAAAAGCTACTACTATTGTTATGTTCAGCGGTGTGGCAAACCCTGAGCCATTTAAAGATTTTTTACGCGACCAGTGCTCAGAATTAATTTGCCATGATTTTCCTGATCATCATATATTTAAAAGGAAAGACCTGCAGATGATCCGTGAGAAATTTACACGAGTTATTTACACAATCTAAAATTATTGTAACTACCGAAAAAGATGCCATGCGATTGTTAAAATCTCCATATCTTAGCGAATTCAAAGATTTGCCTGTATTTTATATTCCAATTGAAGTAAAATTACACGGAACGGATGAATCAGAATTTGCAAACCAAATCATTAAATATGTTGAAGAAAATAGAAGAAACAGTTAATTATATTAATTCAAAAATTTCAGTCAACACCTTGGGTGGGTATCATTTTAGGCTCTGGATTGGGACAACTGGCTAATGAAATTGATGTTACCAGCAGGATTGCTTATTCTGATATTCCAAATTTTCCGGTATCAACTGTAAAAGGACACGAAGGACATCTTAATTTTCGGGAAGCTTAATGGTGTAGAAGTTGTTGCCATGCAAGGCAGGTTTCATTTTTATGAAGGTTATAGTATGGAAGAAATTACTTTTCCTGTTCGCGTTTTGAAGAAATTAGGCATCAAGTATTTATTCGTTTCAAATGCCAGTGGCGGTGTTAATAAAGATTTTGAAGTGGGAGACATCATGTTCATCACTGATCATATTAATTTAATGCCAAATCCACTAATTGGAAAAAACATCAATGAGTTAGGACCTCGATTTGTGGACATGAGCGAAGCCTACGATAAAAATTTACTAAGCAAAGCCAAAAAAGTGGCCCGGCATAACAGTATTAACTTTAAAACCGGTGTTTATGCTGCGGTAACAGGCCCTACTTATGAGACTCTGGCCGAGTATAAATACATCAAAACTCTAGGAGCTGATGCAGTAGGTATGTCAACTGTTCCAGAAGTGATTGTAGCGCGCCATATGCGATTGCCGGTATTTGCAGTTTCTGTTATTTCAGATTTAGGTGTGGAAGGTAAAATTGTTGAAATTTCACATGATGAAGTTGTTGATGCAGCATCTCTGGCAGCACCCAAATTGAACCAGATCATCAAAGACCTGGTAAAAGAACTGGATAACTAGTCATTTATTGAAAATAATCTCATTGAAGCCTGTTAAAATATATTTCGCCTCTGATTTTCACTTGGGAATACCTGACTTTGAAAGAAGTTTGCAGAGAGAAAAGAAAATCGTTAGCATGGCTAGATAAGGTTGCCAAAGATGCAACAGAGATTTTTTTAATGGGCGATATTTTCGACTTCTGGTTTGAGTATAATACAGTGGTTCCTAAAGGATATGTAAGATTACTCGGAAAAATTGCCGAACTAACAGACCGTGGTATTCCTGTTCATCTTTTCAGGGGCAACCATGATGTTTGGGCATTTGATTATCTGGAAAAAGAAGTAGGTATGATCCTGCACAGAAAACCGGTTTTAAGAAAATTTGATGGTAAAACATTTTTCCTGGCACATGGTGATGGTCTGGGTCCAGGTGACAATGGGTATAAATTTTTAAAGAAAGTATTTGAATTCAAACCCAACCAGTTTCTTTTTAACTGGCTACATCCTGATATTGGTGCCCGGATGGGTCTTTATTTTTCCAAAAAAAGCCGGCTTGCCAATCTTTCAAAAGAAGGAAAACTGGAGACGGAAACAGATCAGCAAGATGAAATGCTATTTCAATATGCTGAAAGAAAGACCATTGAAAATCCTGAAATTGATTATTTGGTTTTTGGTCATCGCCATATTCCCATGCAGTTAAAAGTAGGTGAAAAAGCAGAAGTGGTTATTCTCGGCGACTGGATTTCACATTTCTCATATGGCGTTTTTGAAAATGGGAAAATGGAACTCAAATTTTTTAAAGATTAATTAAACAAACTTCTCAATTAACTCCACCAACCTGGTCGAATAACCCATTTCATTATCATACCAGGCCACCACTTTTACCAGTTTATTTTTATCACCCAGCACAGCCGTCAGGTTGGCATCAAAAATAGCGGAGTGGGTATTACCAATCACATCCGATGAAACAATCGGATCTTCCGTATATTGTAAAATACCTTTTAAACGTGATTCAGCAGCTTCTTTAAAGGCTTTATTGATAAGTTCTTTACTGGTTGATTTTTTCAGTGTACAGGTTAAATCTGTTAATGATCCGTTAGGCACCGGTACACGGATACCTGCACCACCCAGGTTATTTTTTAAATGTGGAAATATCTTTGTTGACGCTTTTGCTGCACCGGTGGTGGTTGGCACAATAGAATATGCCGCTGCCCTGCCTCTGCGCCAGTCTTTATGAGGGCCATCCACCAGGTTCTGATCTTTGGTATAAGAGTGAACTGTGGTCATAAATCCTTTTTCGATGCCCCATAACTCATCCAGTATCATGATCAACGGCGCCACATTATTGGTAGTGCAGGAAGCATTTGAAATAATCACATCCTTTTTATCAATGATATGATCGTTAACACCCAGTACCACGTATTTCACATCATCCTGTTCGCCTTTGGCAGGTGCTGAAATAATCACTTTCTTTGCACCTGAATCGTTTACATGTTTAATGGCTTCATTCCTTTCTACGAATTGTCCGGTTGATTCAATCACCACGTCAATATCCAACTCACGCCAGGGTAATTTGGACGGATCGGGTTCAGAAAACACTTTGATCTTCTCACCATTCACTTCAATATGATCATTATTGAATGCCACTTCTCCATCAAATTGACGTTGCACTGAATCATACTTGAGCAAATGGGCTAAATTGGCCGCATCTGTAATATCATTAATGGCGACTACTTTCATATTATTCTTTTCGAGAATTTTTCTGAAAGTGATTCTTCCAATACGTCCAAATCCGTTTATTGCAACTCTGGTTTCTTTCATTATGACGAAAATATTTGCTTAACAAAAGTAAATAAAACCATAAGTATAGCTAATATTTTTTGCATTTCAAGAGCGTCGTATTACGGATTATAATTTTCTTAGTTTTGCGACCCACAACTTATGCAAAAGAAATACAAACATATTTTCTTTGACCTCGACAGAACTCTTTGGGATTTTGAGGCAACTGCCCGGGAAGCATTCCAGGATATTTACACAAGGTTTAAGCTTAAGGAAATAGGTGTTAAGGATGTCGTTTCTTTTAAAGACCACTATAACCATCACAATGAAATTTTGTGGACTCAATACAGGGAAGGTAGACTTACCAAAGATATATTACGCGGTTTACGATTTAAACTAACACTTAAAGAATTTGGGATTGAAAACGATGAACTCGCCCAACAAATCGGTCAGCATTATGTGCAGATAAGCCCTTTGTTGGTGAATTTATTCCCGAATACCCACGAGATAATGACCTATTTGCAATCCGAAGTATCAATTGCATATTATCACCAATGGCTTTAGTGAAGTTCAATTCATTAAACTTAGAGGAATCAGATTTACGCAAATATTTTAAAAAGGTTATTACTTCAGAAAAAGCTGGTGTTAAAAAACCGGATGCCAAAATATTTGAGTATGCATTGGAACAAGCCAACGCAAATATAGATGAGAGCATCATGATTGGTGATGATCCGGAAGTTGATATCCTGGGTGCTAAAAATATAGGGATGGACCAGGTATTGTTCGATCCATATGGTAAATTATTACAGAATGGCGCTACTTATTATATTAATGACTTAATTGAATTGAAGAGGTACCTGTAAGCTATTTAAATTCAGCAATCACAGTTTGCTGGGCTTTTACTTTATCATTCAGTTTTACTTTTACATCAACATCCAGCGGCAGGTAAAAGTCAACCCTTGAGCCAAAACGAATAATTCCAAACTCAGCACCTTGTTCGGCGATATCATTTTCCTTTAGCATGACTTATGATACGCCGCGCCATAATACCAGCAATTTGTCGCATCAATATATTCTTACCCGGCTCTTTTTCAAGAACAATGCTATTTCTTTCATTTAATTCAGATGATTTTGGGTGATAGGCAACCAGGTATTTACCTTCGTGATATTTTACATATTTTACAACGCCGCTAAATGGGTACCAATTGATATGCACATTAAAAGGTGACATAAATACAGAAACTAGCAATCTATTTTCTTTGAAATATTCATCTTCGTAAGTTTCTTCTATGGCCACAATTTTTCCATCTGCAGATGATAAAATATGATTCATTCCTGTATTAACCTTTCTTTGCGGATAACGGAAGAAGCGCATTGTCCAGATCAAGTGAATGAAGAATCCTGCGTAAAAAAAGTAACGAATGTAAGGATATGGTATCAGCCAGGCCACCAGCATGGATAAAACGATCAGAATAAAAAATGTGAATCAGTATTATTTTATATCCTTCTTTATGGATTCTCATTATAAAATAAATTTTAAATAAATAAAGACAAAAGGTGTCGCAAATAACACCGCATCAAACCGGTCAAGAACACCACCATGCCCAGGCATTAAATTACCAGAATCTTTAACTCCGGCATTTCTTTTTAACATAGACTCCGAAAGATCACCAATAGTTGCAGTAACAACAATAATTGCGCCAATACCAACCACTCTGTTATACTTAAAGAGTTAGAAAACAATGAAAGCACATACGCTGAAAGCAATGCAAAGAACAATCCTCCGAAAAATCCTTCCCAGGTCTTTTTTGGAGAAATCCTTTCAAATAATTTATGCTTCCCAAAAAATGAACCTGTAAATAAGCAAAAATGTCGTTACACCAAACTATAACTAGCATACTTACCAGCAAAAATCCCGAAAATGACTCATTAATATGAGAATGCAAAAAAGGTATTCAATAGTCCGAAAGGAACTGCTACGTAAAAATATCCTGTAAATATTGAGCCTATATGTGACCAATTGATTTCTTTTTTAAATAACTGTAATGCTAATTACTATTGGGAACATCAAAAAGATCAATAAAGCATAAGTAATATCAATTGTTCCAATTCCAATGAAAGCCAAAAGCCCGTATAACAGAAGCCGATAAAAACGAATAATCATCCTATTCGCTATTCCGGGTATTCCGGTTAATTAAAATATTCATATAATCCTATGACTGTGAATACTCCAAAAACAATAAGAAATGCAATGGGATGAAGTAGAATAGAACCAATTACAACGATCAGAAATACAATTCCTGATAACGTTCTGATCAGAATTTCTTTCAATTGAAATATCGATTTATTAGTTGCAAATCTATAAAATTTGAGCATATTCCTTTATTTCTTATGAAAACACACGCTGCTGTAACAGTTCTCTTCAGGATAAATGTTTAAAACATTATGTAATGCATTTTAAATTGGTTTGTAATGAATTGGAAATTCAGATGTTTTATGTAGGAGCTTTTATTATTTTTGCAGCCTAAAATTATAAAATAATATGTTTGAAGGATTAAGTGACAGGCTTGAGAAATCATTTAAGATACTAAAAGGTCAGGGTCGGATTTCAGAAATTAACGTAGCTGAATCCATTAAAGAGATTCGTAAAGCGCTGATTGAAGCGGACGTTAGTTATAAAATTGCCAAAGATTTTACCAATGAAGTCAAAGAAAAAGCATTAGGCCAAAATGTACTTACAGGCTGTTAAGCCAGGCGAACTCATGGTTAAAATTGTTCATGATGAACTGGCCGAACTGATGGGTGGTGAGCAGGTGGATATTCAAATTAGATGCCAATCCTGCTGTTATTCTGATAGCCGGATTACAAGGTTCGGGTAAAACTACTTTTTCGGCAAAACTGGCCAATTACCTTAAAACAAAAAAAGGCAAGACATCCTTTATTGGTAGCAGGCGACGTTTACCGGCCGGCAGCTATCAATCAACTCCAGGTTCTGGGCGAGCAAATCAACGTAGATGTTTTCACCGAAGAGGAAAATAAAAACCCGGTTCAAATTGCTGCCAACGCCATCAAATATGCCAAAAGCAATGCAAAAAATGTTGTGATTGTTGATACAGCAGGACGATTGGCAGTTGATGAAGTAATGATGAAAGAGATCAGATCCGTTAAAGATGCGATCAATCCGCATGAAATACTTTTTGTTGTTGATGCCATGACCGGACAGGATGCAGTGAATACAGCCAAAGCATTTAATGATGAGCTTGATTTTGATGGTGTGGTGCTCACAAAATTAGATGGCGACACAAGGGGAGGAGCAGCGCTTACTATTAAAGCTGTTGTCGATAAACCCATCAAATTCGTGGGTATCGGTGAAAAAATGGATGCACTTGATTTGTTCCATCCAAGCCGTATGGCCGACAGGATACTTGGCATGGGTGACATTGTTACACTGGTTGAGAAAGCTCAGGAACAATTTGATGAAGAAGAAGCCACGAAGAATTCAGAAGAAAATTGCCAAAAACCAGTTCAATTTCAACGATTTCCTGAAACAAATCCAGCAAATCAAAAAAATGGGGAATGTAAAAGACCTCATGGGCATGATCCCCGGCATGGGCAAAGCATTGAAAGATACAGAGATTGATGATGATGCTTTTAAAGGAATTGAAGCTATTATTTATTCGATGACGCCCGAAGAAAGAGAAAATCCGAAAATATTAAGTGGATCCAGAAGAAAAAGAATCGCAATTGGAAGTGGCAATGATATTCAGGAAGTGAATCGCTTGATCAAACAATTTGCCGAAACCAGCAAAATGATGAAAATGATGTCGTCAGGTGGTGGCCGGGGATTATCTCAAATGATGAAGGGAATTAAAAAATAAAAACCATCGATTTAAATAACACACGGTAAAAGCAGCAGCTGCATGTCAAATAATAAAAAAGTAAAGATCATTGATGGAAAGATTTACGGCTCAAACCATTAAGGATGAAATAAAAAAAGAAGTAGCCGGAATGATTGATAATGATATCGCTGCGCCTCATTTGGCAGCTATTTTGGTAGGTGATGATCCTGCAAGTCAAACTTATGTTGCCAGTAAAGAGAAAGCAGCACAACTCGTGGGTATCACTTCATCAGTTTATAAATTTCAAAGTGATATTACAGAAGATGAAATATTGCAAACCATCGATTATTTAAACAATGACCCTGAAATTGATGGTTTTATCGTTCAACTGCCATTACCCGAACATATTGATGTGGATAAAGTACTGAATAGTATTGACCCTTCCAAAGATGTGGATGGATTTCATCCTGTGAATGTTGGCAGGATGGCATTGGGATTACCTGCTTTTGTTTCAGCAACTCCCGCAGGCATTCTCGAATTACTGGAAAGATACAAGATTGATACAGTTGGAAAACATTGCGTTGTGTTAGGCAGATCGAATATTGTCGGATCGCCTATGAGCATATTAATGGCAAAAAAAGCCATACCCGGGAAATTCAACCGTAACCATTTGCCATAGTCGCACAGAAAATATCGAGAAATATATAAAAAGCGCTGACATTTTAATTTGTGCCATCGGTCAGCCGCAATTTGTTAAAGGAGATATGGTGAAAGAAGGAGCCGTTGTAATTGATGTGGGTATTCACAGGATTCCGGCAGATAATGAAAAAGGTTATCGGATTGTGGGTGATGTGGATTTTGAAGAAGTTTCCAAAAAAGCTTCTTATATCACACCGGTACCAGGTGGTGTTGGCCCCATGACCATTGCCATGCTGCTGAAAAACACACTTCTTGCTGCGAAAAAAGAATATTATAAATAGAAATTTATTACAGATTGTTTTGCTAAGATTCACGCTTTCTTTTCTTATATTTTGGCTGTTTGCTGAACTGCAGGTATTGCTCAGCAAATACGATGGTTGCACAGATCCTGAAGCTAAAAACTTTGATCCGTCAGCGAATTGGAATGATGGTTCCTGCAAGTATAAAACCACCATTTATAATCCGCCTTTTAAATATTTACTACCAGATGAAGTAAGTGAAACTTCAGGATTGATTTATTATGACAATGCGC
Organism: Marinilabiliales bacterium; assembly: GCA_963776205.1. Taxonomy (GTDB): domain Bacteria; phylum Bacteroidota; class Bacteroidia; order Bacteroidales; family F082; genus UBA4459. The sequence goes on along the minus strand of CAVZLR010000004.1, from coordinate 601,378 downwards.
TTTGGACCATCAATGATAGTGGCAATGCACCTATTTTATACAAACTTTCGCCTGAAACAGGGGAAGTATTACAACGCATTCAAATAGCAAATGCAACGAATAAAGATTGGGAAGACCTGGCGCAAGATGAAGAACACATCTATATCGGTGATTTTGGAAATAATATGGGCAAACGGAGTAAGCTTAAAATTCTCATTTTGGAAAAAAATAATATTCCTATCTCCGGCGATACAAGTCTTACAGTCGCAAATCATCGAATTTTCCTTTCCTGATTTTCCTGAGAAAGCAATCAAGAAAAAAAATAATAATTTCGATTGCGAAGCGATGATTTGCATTGACGATTCCTTATATATTTTTACAAAGAACAGGGGCGATCAGCAAACCAAATTATATCGTTTACCAAAAGTAGCTGGCATCTATCAGGTTCAATACATGAAACTTTTAATTCGAAAGGATTGATAACCGGGGCCGATTATAATTCTAAAAGTAAAGAGGTTATTTTAGTAGGTTATACTGATAAAACCTGGCAACCTTTTGTATGGTTATTATTTGATTACAAAGAAAATAAGCTATTCTCAGGCAATAAAAGACGAATTGACATGCTGAATATCCCGGCCACGCAAACAGAAGGAATTGCATACATAAATGGCGGAAAATGCGTTATTACATCCGAAGGGCATCCATTGTTTACTCAAACAGCATATGATTTTACACCGATAAATGGATCAGGAAAATGTAGTAAGAAATTAAAAGAAGATACTAAAAACGACTAAAAGTGAAGATTGATAAAACAGACAGATATTTGAAGGCGGCAGGAAACTACCCATCATGGAAGACTTTTATACCCTCCAGGGAGAAGGTTATAATATGGGTAAAGCAGCTTACTTTGTCAGGATAGGTGGTTGTGACGTAGGCTGTTCGTGGTGCGATACAAAGCAATCATGGAATGCAAGATTGTTCCCTCCGGTTGCCATTGAAGATATCATAACCAAAGCTGCAAATACACCGGCTAAAACAATTGTTGTAACAGGTGGTGAGCCTTCATTATATCCATTGGACTATTTTACCGATCGCTTAAGAGAAGAAGGGGTGAAAACCATGGTTGAAACTTCCGGTGCTTACGAACTTACCGGCACTTGGGATTGGGTTTGTCTTTCACCAAAAAAACAATCACCTCCGCTTCAACAAAACCTGGATCGGGCTGACGAACTTAAGGTGATCATTCAGAAAGAAGAAGATTTAAGATGGGCTGAAGAAAATGCATCCAAAGTGAATCCGGAATGCTTGCTATTTTTACAACCTGAATGGAGCAAACGGGATGAGATCATGGATACACTGACAAATTATGTGATGGCAAATACCCAATGGAGTATTTCGTTGCAGGCACATAAGTACATGAAAATTCCCTAAAATCAATGGCACGAATCGTTGCGATACTAACATTACTATGGCTCATCAGTGGCTTTTTATTCAGCTTCTGCCCAGGGTACGAAATTGTCGACATCAAATAAAAAAGCATTAAAACTTTTTCAAAATGCCGAAAAATCATTCATTTTGGGTGAAACTAGAAGAGGCTGAAAGGACTTTTGCTTGAAGCAATCCGAAAAGACCCTGCAATTTACCGAAGCCTGGGTATTATTAGGTGATGTAAATACAGAACTAGCAATTCGACGAAGCAAAAACAGGCTCTATAAAAAAGCATCTTGAATCTTCTCAACATCACTTTCATATACTTATTATTTGATTGGAAATCTTGATTTTATTGCTAGGCGATTACAAAAATGCTTTAGATTATTACACAGCTTCTCTAATAATCGGAAATCTTTCAAATGAAGAAATAGAAGATTACAAATCTGAAAATAAAAAATACTGAAATCGCGCTAAGAATTATAGGAAATCCTTTGAACATTAAATGTTCGCAATCTTGGAGTCATCTGATTAACAGCCATGCAGATGAATATGTCAATTTTGTGGACGAGAAATCAGAATTCCTTTACCTGACTCAGAAAGGAAGAAAACCCGGATTATCATATAGATGGAAATCCTTTCAGGGAGATATTTTTATTATGCTTCTTATTCGAGGAGATCGATTGGGATAGTTTGAAAATTTTTCGCACTTCCTGTTGCTAGAAACTCTGAATACAGGCGCTATGAACTTCTCCATCGACAGAAGACAACTTTTTTTTACCGGTTGTTCCTGGCCCAATAGTTTTGGGAGTTGCGACCTGTTCATATTGCAAAAAACAGGCACTAATGGACAAAAGCGATGAATTTAGGCAGTACCATCAATTCAAAATATTGGGATTCGCAGGCTGTTTTATCCTCTGATGGGAAAACACTTTACTTTGCCTCAAAAAGAAGTGGGGGATTAGGAGGTTCCGATATCTGGAAATCAGAAATGCAAAAAGAATGGCATCTGGGGAAAACCAATCAACCTTGGAGACAGTATCAATACGTCAGGCAATGAAATGGCACCGTACATTCATGCCGACACCAAAACCTTCTATTTTTCATCTGATGGGCATGCTGGACTGGGTGGTTACGACTTGTTTATTTCAAGAATGCAAGAAGATGGCAATTGGGGTAAGGCTGAAAACCTTGGAAGCCCAGTCAACTCAAAAGCCAATGACATAAATATTTTTATACAGCATTGATGCTTCGCATGCGTGGATTTCATCCGATAGGGAAGGTGGCTTTGGTGGATTTGATATCTATGAATTTGAAACTACATCCTACGATCAAACCAAAACAGGTGGTTTATGTAAAAGGAACTGTCGTTGATAAAACAAATAAAATACCGCTACAGTGCACATGTGAATTTGACCAATCTTGATCAGAATAAATCGGTTATTCTATTTGCAATCCGATCCTCAATGAACGGAAGTTTTTTTATACCCGTTTACCCGGGAACTGAATATGCATTTAACATTTCAAAAAACGGATACCTTTTCTATTCTGAAAATTATGATTTTAAGGATACTCTATTGTTTACATCCATTGAAAAAATCTTTGAATTAACACCGATTGAGCAAGGTAACTCAATGGTACTCAAAAATCTATTTTTTGATTTTGACAGCGACTCAATAAAACCATCCTCATTTCCTGAACTGGATTTGCTTGTTGAATTTCTACATGAAAATCCTGAAATAAATATATCAATCAACGGTCATACAGATAGTGTCGGCAGTGATATTTATAACAAAACTTTATCTGAAAACAGGGCATTAGCTGTTCGTAATTATCTGATAAAAAGAGACATTGACCCATCCAGGCTGTTTTCAATAGGTTTTGGTGCTTCCCTACCTATCGAGTCTAACGAAACCCATGAAGGTCGCGCTATCAACAGGAGAACTGAAATTGTAATCCTGTAGTATTTAGTTGATATTTATTTCCAGTCCATCATAGGCCAGGCTGATAAAATCGGGTAATTCTTTTTCAACTTCTTCGTGCAATCCCATTAAATGACTGATATGAGTCAGGTAGGCTTTTTCAGGACGGAGGAACTCTAATACTTTCACCGCTTCTTCCAGGTTATAATGAGAAACATGTGGCTCTTTGCGAAGTGCATTCAGGACAATTACTTTACAATCCAGCAATTTAGTCATTGTATCCGTTGGAATAAAATTCGTATCCGTAATATATGCAAAATCACCAATTTTATAACCATACACCTCCATTTTCATATGCAGCACGGGCAATACTTCAACATATGATATCATTAATTTGTATATTATGTTGAATATCATGCAAATTAATTACAGGAACTCCAGGATACAAATGTTCCCTGAAAGCATATGAAAACTCTTGTTTAATAACTTCCTGGTCTTTGATGCTCGCATAAATATCCATAGGACGCTTCTGTAAATAATTGTATGACCTCACATCATCCAGGCCCGCGATGTGGTCTTTGTGACTATGCGTTATCAGTATGGCATCAAGCGTTTTCACATCCTTTCTGAGCATTTGGTAGCGAAAATCTGGGCCTGCATCAATTACAATGTTACTTTTATCCAATTGCACCAATACAGAAGAACGCAGGCGTTTATTCTTAGCCAGATTACTTTTACACACCTTACACGAGCATGCAATTACCGGAACTCCCTGAGATGTTCCTGTACCTAAAAAAGTGATCTTCATGTATTGCTTAATTGTATTATATCAAAGGTATGAAAATGTATGTTCTCATCATATTTCTTGTTATTTTTACGCGCAATTTTATCTATGGGGCTAAGTACAACAAATAAAAAAAGAAATTCAGGCATACTTTTTAAAGCGTTTGCATGCTGAAGAAACCCTGGTTTCAAGATTTGAAAACCTGAAACTTGCTACCAGCCTGTCAATATTTTTTTGTATTACTAATAAAAAAGAATTGGATCTCATCAGGCAATTAATAAGCAAAGCCAGTAAAGATTATAAAGAACTGGATGTCTATATTTTTGGAAATTCCCATGAATCGTTCGACGTAATAACGAATAAGTCCATTTTCTTTTTCAACCTTGACGATTTCACTATCTTTGGAAAGAAAAAGGAACGATTAGCTAAGTTTATGGAAAGCAAGCATCACGATTTGCTGATTAGTTTTGATACTACAGGTATTTCAATTTGCCAGTATATTGTTTCAGACATCAAAGCCGGCTTTAAAATCGGTTTAAATGTTCCGGCATCATATAATACTTATAACCTTTCATTTGAATATAATGAGAAAAATTTCTCTTATATGAAGTTTTATGAACAGGTTAAATATTACATTTCAGTATTAAATATAAAAACCTCTTGATGAATACGACATTTAAAGGAACCGGTGTAGCCATTGTTACTCCATTTGACAATAAAAATCAGGTAGACTTCCAGCACTCGAAAAGCTTCTGAACCATATTGCAAATGGCGGAGTTGAATTTATTGTTGCTATGGGAACTACCAGTGAATCAGTTACTTTGAATGAAAGTGAAAAAAAGGATGTCTTTCTCATGTAATTAAAATTATTAATGGACAATTACCCATTGTCTTGGGAATCGGAGGGAACAATACCCAGCATGTTATTGATAGCATTAAGAATACTGACTTACGTTATATTTCGAGGCTATTCTATCAGTCGCTCCTTATTATAATAAACCCAATCAAAGAGGTATGTATGACCATTTTAGTGCCATTGCAAAAAATTGTCCAAGACCAATTGTTCTTTATAATGTTCCCGGTAGAACGAGTTCTAATATTTCTGCAAAAACTACTTTGAAACTCGCTAATGAATTCGAAAATATTGTTGCGATTAAAGAAGCCTCCGGAGATTTTAACCAGATCATGGAAATAATTCATTATAAACCTGCAAATTTCAATGTTTTGTCAGGTGATGATGCGCTTACACTTCCGATGATCAGTGTAGGTGCTGAAGGTGTTATTTCAGTTGTGGCCAATGCTTTTCCAAAAGAATTTTCTGATATGGTTAGGTTTGCATTGAAAGGAAATTTTAGGGAAGCCAATAACATACATTATGCTTTGTTAGACATCATTGAACAATTATTTGCAGATGGCAATCCGGCAGGAATAAAAAAAGCATTATCGGTTATGAATCTCATGGATGAAAACCTAAGGTTGCCTTTGGTAAATGTAAATGAAGAAGTTTCGGAAAAATTGAATAATTTACTGAACCCATTTAAAGACAGGCACTAAATATGATATTAATTAATTATAAAAAACAACAACTTTTCAAATGAAAAAATTTATTCTTCTCATTATAACGATATTTTTATGTTAGTAACCTGATGTTGGCACAAACTTCCTCTGTTGATCGATGCCAAATCAATATTAGATGAAAGGGGTGAAGCTTTATTTCAAATTTATTATGGATGATTCGTCATATGGAATTGGATAAACTCTCTAAGGTAATTTCTATAGATAATATTAAAGATAATAATGTTTACGCATATGCAAACAAGAATAGAATTTGATCAATTTCTTGAATTTGAAATCCCTTTTGAAGTATTGACAGCACCTTCCATGTTACATATACCAAAAATGCTGGATGGGGAAGAAGCATTGAGAAACCGGGAATGGGATTATTATCCAACATACCAGGGATATTTAGATATAATGGATCAATTTACAATTGACTATCCGGATTTGTGCGAATTAGTCAGTATTGGCCAAACAAATGAAGGAAGAGAATTACTTTGTATTCATATCAATAATAACCTTGGCACTAACGAAAATGAACCTGAGTTTTTATATACTTCAAGCATTCATGGGGATGAATTAACAGGATTTGTAGTCATGCTCAGATATATTGAGTACTTACTGGAAAACTACGGAACAAATGATCAGGTTACAAACATGGTTGACAATATTGATATCTGGATCAATCCCCTGGCAAATCCTGATGGAACTTATGCTGGTGGAAATAATACTGTGTATGGAGCAACCCGGGGCAATGCATACGGAATTGACATGAATCGAAACTATGCAGATCCTGAGGATGGTGACCATCCGGATGGAAATGCATGGCAAACCGAAACAGTTCATTTCATGAACTTTGCTGCAGCTCACAAATTCGTAATGTCAGCAAATTTTCATGGAGGTGTAGAAGTTGTAAACTACCCATGGGACACATGGTACACAAGGCATGCTGATACGGATTGGTGGGAATTAGTTAGCCGCCAATTTGCTGATACAGCCCATGTTTATAGTCCAAGTGGATATATGACATGATTTGGATAATGGAGTGACAAATGGCTATGATTGGTATTCAATCTCAGGAGGCAGGCAGGATTATATGAATTATTTTCATAATTGCAGGGAGGTTACACTTGAGGTTTCTTCTATAAAATTACCACCGGCCAACCAATTACCTGATTTTTGGGAGTATCTGCACCGTTCATGTTTGAATTATATGGAACAAGTCCTTTATGGGTTCAGAGGTATTGTAACTGATGCATCAAACGGAAATCCCCTGGCTGCTCAAGTTTATATCAATAGCCACGACGAAGACAATTCACAAGTTTACTGTCAGTTACCTCGTTGGTAATTATCACCGGCCTATTAAAGAAGGTACTTATAGTGTTACATTTTCTCATCCGGGATATTATTCTCAAACTTTCAATAATGTGAATACAACTGATGAAAATACGGTAATTCTTAATGTTCAACTTGTTTCAAGCGAAGCATTAGATGCCAATTTCATCGCTGACAATCTTAACCCGACAACCTCCGAAACAGTACATTTTACGGATTTATCCACAGGTTCTCCAAATAGTTGGTCATGGTCATTTTCTCCAACAGATATCATTTATCTGGAAGGAACAGATGAAAATTCTCAAAACCCTGTAGTTAAATTTAATGAAACAGGATTATACTCAGTAGAGTTAACTGTTTCTAACAATAGTGAGACTGATATTGAAAATAAAATTGATTATATAAATGTAATCCCTCCACCAGATGGTCCAATTGCTGATTTTGTAGCTGATATTGTTGAGGGCATTGCTCCATTGCATGTGACATTTTTCTGATCTATCTGAAAATGAAGTTACATCATGGCAATGGGACTTTGGAAATGGTGGATGGTCAACTCAACAGAACCCTTCATATGTTTTTTATGCACCTGGTGTTTATACAATAAGTTTAACTTGCACAGGTCCGGGAGGAGTTGATACTGAAACTAAAATTGACTATATCACAGTTAATGAACCTCCACCAGTGGTAGATTTTTCAGCAGACCCTACATCAGGTGATGCTCCCTTAACTGTTAATTTCACTGATCTAACAGAAGGAAATATAGATAGCTGGCTATGGGATTTCGGTGACGGCAGCACATCAACTGATCAAAACCCGGTACACATTTATACAGAAATAGATATATTCTCTGTTTCACTTACCGCAAATGGTCCGGGAGGTTCTGAAACACTTATAAAAGATAATCTAATTAATACTTCAGATATATTAAATGTAAATGCATCTGGAACACCTGAAATAATCTGCGAACAAAGTTCCAGCCAGTTAAACGCATATGCATCTGGTGGCACTGGTACGTATATTTATTCATGGAGTTCTGATCCGGAAGGATTTTATTCCAATGAGCAAAATCCAATAATTTCACCTGATCAGACGACAACATATACAGTTGAAGTTAACGATGGAGAACAAACTGAAAGTGCTGTTGTTTTAATAACTGTGAATCCACTTTCTGAAATCACTTTTATCGGATGGCCTGAGAATGTTTGCAATGAAGACGAACCCCCAATACAACTAATTGCGGAGCCATTAGGTGGCATTTTCAGTGGTGACCATGTCAGTTCGTCAGGAGTATTTACACCTGAAAACGCAGAAGTAGGATGGAATGTAATAGCGTATACCTACACAAATGACTTTGATTGTGAATCTCAAAAACAAGATTCAATTTATGTAGACAGTTGCTTAAGTTTTGGTAATGAGTTAGAAGAAAATAAGAATTCTATTGTGATCTTCCCAAATCCGGTTGATGATGTCTTAAATATTACGTTTATCTGAAGACGAAATATTTGTCAGTATATTATCTTTGGAAGGTAGTATTATGCTTCAACGCCAAATAAATGAATCATCCAATTCTTTGAATATAAGCCATTTAAAACCTGGATTATATATATTGTACATCGAAAGTAATAATTTGAAAACTTACCAAAAAATTATTAAAAAATAGCGTTTCTGTTGTTCTTATAGCACTATTCTGTCCAATTCAATAAGAATTCATTGAAAAGCGATATGCGTATCGTAATCAACAGTAATAAAGCAATTATAATAATTGTCCAGCTGATTTCAATTTTTTTAGGGTCTTCATCAAAATAAACAGAGTCCAGTTTTGATATCCTAAAAGCAGCTACTATAATTATAATCATCAAGTCCTATCCAAATATAAGTTTCTGTGACCTGGATTTGTGGAATGAAATAAAGTACCATGATGATAGCTCCCGCCAGAAATGGAATGATCAATTGAGACATAATAAAGAACGGATAAGTTATTTTCATCCAGCTTATTAAAATAAATATTGGCACTAAATGCTATTTTCTTTGACATAAGTAAAGCAACCAATAGTATCCCAAAAAAACCAAGCATTGCCATCATAAGTAATTGTGAATCGTTAAGATACATCCATAATAAACAAATGAGCAATTCGTATTTTGAAAATTATGCCGATTATAATTCCCGAGAAAACAAAATTAAAAGCATTTAAAGAAAGCCAAAGTAAAAATATTTTAATCTTTTCTGTCTCTTCCGACATTGAGGAATAAGCCAGTAAAGAAAGTATTCCGGTTATAAAAACAAGTAGTGGTCCTGCACCATAAATTACTTTTACTGAATCAGTGTGTCCAGTCTGATGGTGCCACGTGGTAATTTATCTGGCTGAAATCAAAGCTTATATTATGCTCAAACATTCCTGCTGTAAAAATGATAGAAAAATGATTCAAATAAAATACCAACAAATAGGAAATAACAAAAGCAGCCGTTGAATTAATGACAATAATCCAGAAAGTTCTTCCTGCTTAAATTATTATCAGTAACCATATTACAAACCTATAAAAAAACCGGCTACTCAAGTACATGAATAACCGGCTTGTAACATCAATATTATTATTTATTTTACAACCTGAACTTTCACATCTTCGCTGTATGCTTTATTTTCAAGCTTTTGTTTCACTTCAGCAAATGCATTTACTGTGTATTCTACATCTTCCAATGTATGCACAGCTGTAGGGATGAATCTCAATAAAATAACCCCTTTTGGCACCACCGGGTACACAACAACTGAGCAAAAGATATTATAATTTTCTCTTAAATCATAAGTCACCTGTGTTGCCTCGCCTACAGTTCCATGGAGCATAACAGGTGTTACCGGAGATCCTGTATCACCCAGATCAAATCCTTTTTCTCTTAATCCACTTTGCAATGCATGAACGATTGTCCATAGCTTTTCACGATGTTCAGGTTCATTTCTAAGCAATTCCAATCTTTTTATTGATCCAATCACCATTGGCATAGGCAATGATTTTGCATAGACTTGCGATCTCATATTATACTGCAGATATTTGATCACTTTTTTGTTGGATGCAATAAAACCTCCAATTCCTGCCATTGACTTGGCAAAAGTTCCAAAATAAAGATCTACTTTATCCTGAACGCCAAAATGTTCATCTGTACCAGCACCAGTAGGGCCCATTGTTCCAAAACCATGTGCATCATCAATAAATAATCTGAAATTAAATTTTTCTTTTAAGTGCCACAATTTCATCCAATTTTCCTAAACCACCTGTCATTCCGTATACACCTTCAGTAATCACAAGAATTCCTCCTCCGGTTTTCTCAACAATCCTGGTCGCTCTTTCCAGTTCCTTTTCAAGATTTTGCATGTTGTTATGAGGATAAACAAATCTTTTACCAAAATGAAGTCGCATACCATCAATAATACAGGCATGTGCTTCAGAGTCATAAACAATGACATCTTTACGATCTACCATTGCATTGATAATGGACACCATTCCCTGGTAACCAAAATTCAACAGATAGGCTGCTTCACGGTTAACAAATTCAGCAAGTTGTTGCTCCAACTCTTCATGTTTACTCGTATGTCCTGACATCATTCGTGCACCCATCGGGTAAGCCAATCCCCATTCCTTGGCAGCATCGGCATCCGCTTTTCTTACTTCAGGATGATTACCCAGTCCTAAATAATTGTTTAAACTCCAAACCAATCTTTCCTTGCCCTGGAAAATCATTTTATTCGACAATTCACCTTCAAGTTTTGGAAACATGTAATAACCTTCAGCCTGAAATGCATACTTGCCCAAAGGGCCCATTGCCATATCACATTTATCAAATACATCCATATTTTTTAAGCTTAATTTTAGCTACAAAAGTATGAAATTTAAAGGTTTAGAAGAATAGAAGTTATTAAAAATACCTACAATTCATTATTATAATATTGTAACTAATTGTATCGTTTTCATTAACAGTTATTTCCATTTACATTGGTTTCGTTTCTGTTTTTCAATACGATCTTATTTTTTATTCAAAATATATTAGTCAGTTAGCAAAATAATCATAACTGATAATTCGTTTTGTACTTCAACAATTTGTTATATTTTTGCACGATGTTTAAAAAAGCCTGTATTTATAATATTAATCATTGGCACTATTGGCATTTAGCTATAGCTGTAAAAGTTATAACAAAACCTTAAAAAGTGCTAACAATGAATTAAAATACGAAACAGGAATTGATCTTTATGAAAATGGCGATTTCAATAAAGCATTACAATTTTTTGATGTATTGAGGGCTGTTTATCGTGGTACAGAAAGAGGTGAAAAGACTAGCATATTACACTGCTAACTGCTACTTTCAGTTAAAAAACTATGAAATTGCCAGCCATTATTACAAACAATACTGCCCAAATGTACCCAATGGCTGATAAAGCAGAAGAAGCCAGTTTTTTAGCAGCATATTGTCATTATCTTGCATCGCCAAGGCCAAGCCTTGATCAGAGCAACACGTATTTAGCACTTAAAGAACTTCAGTTGTATATTGATATGTATCCAAAGAGTTCAAAGATTGACGAAGCGAATAGACTCATGGATGATTTAAGGAAAAAACTTGAAATTAAAAACTACAATATTGGCAAGTTGTACTACAGAATGGAAGATTTCCAAGCCGCCATTACTTCATTCCAGAATCTATTAGATGATTATCCTGATACTGAGTTTAAAGAAGAAATATTATATTATATTGCCAAAGCTTATTATACTTATGCCGAAAAAAGTGTCTATTCAAAAAAAGAAGAACGGTACGAAAAAACAATAGAAGCATACAATAACCTGTTATTCCTCTACCCTGAAAGTGAGTACCTGAAAGAAGTTGAATCAATTAATGAAAATGCAAAGGAAAAAATTAATAAAATAAATAGCTACATGGACTATAAAAAAATTAAAACAGAAACAACTGCAGTTACACGTCAAAAAGATAATTTTTACGAGCATACTGAAAATATTTATGAAACTGTTGTTGTTCTATCAAAAAGAGCCAATCAAATTGGACAGGAGATTAAACAAGAACTCGATCAGAAAATTGCAGAATTTGCACCTGCTACCGATAACCTGGAAGAAGTATTTGAAAACCGTGAGCAAATTGAAATAGCCAAGTTTTATGAAAGCCTTCCAAAACCTACATTATTTGCTATAAACGAGTTTCTGAACGACTGATATTTATATGAGAAACCCTCATAAAGAAAAAGGTGGGTATTAACCCATAAAATGCTAAAAGGATTAAAAAATAATCATTGGTATTACAGGTAGCATTGCTGCTTACAAAATTCCCTTGTTGGTAAGACTGTTAAAAAAAGAAGGTGCTGAAGTACAAATTGTAATGACTCCTTTCGCATCTGAATTTGTAACTCCACTAACTCTATCCACTCTTTCAGAAAAACCAGTTTTAACTGATTTTTTTGATAAGGGTGATGGTAGTTGGCATAGTCATGTTGACATAGGTATGTGGGCCGACCTGATCCTTGTTGCACCGCTTACTGCTAACACAATGGCTAAAATGGCCACCGGTGTTGCCGACAACCTCTTGCTTACAGTACTTCTTTCAGCAAAATGCCCGGTTTACTTTGCTCCTGCCATGGACCTGGATATGTACAAACATCCGTCAACAAAAAAGAACATTCAATACACTTCAATCATTTGGATATACTTTAATCGAGCCTACTGAAGGTGAGCTGGCAAGCGGATTAAGAGGTTTTGGCCGCCTTGAAGAACCGGAAAATATTTTCAGCATTATTAAAAAAGCACTGCTTCCTGACTCTAATTTAAAGGGAAAGAAAGTACTTATAAGTGCTGGTCCAACGTATGAGCCTATTGATCCGGTCAGGTTTATAGGCAACAGAAGTTCAGGTTTGATGGGAATTGAATTAGCGATGGCTTTTGCAAAAAAGGGAGCCTCTGTTAAATTAATCCTGGGTCCTACTAAATATGAAGTACATCATCCTCATATTCAAGTTGAAAATGTAGTAACTGCATCAGAAATGCACAATGCTGTTATTAAGTCTTTTCCAGGGAGTGATATTACAGTAATGGCTGCTGCTGTGGCAGATTTCACTCCAATAGAGGTTAGTAAGGAAAAAATTAAAAAAGCTCAGGTAAAAATGCGATTCAGCTTGCACCAACCATCGATATTTTAAAAGAACTGGGAAATAAAAAAAGCAAACAACAATTGTTGATTGGGTTTTCACTCGAGACTGAAAATGAAAAAGAAAATGCTATCAATAAACTTATTTCTAAAAATCTGGACCTGATCGTACTTAACTCATTAAATGATAAAGGAGCCGGATTTGAATTCGAAACCAATAAAGTTAGTTTGATCAACAGTAAAAAAAATATAATCGAAATTCCACTCAAACTTAAATCAGAAATAGCAGAAGATATCGTTACATATATTGAAAAAGAATTAATAATTGAATAATGTTTAAAAAAATCCTGGTTATTCATAGTCATTATTATTCTGACAAAAAATATGTTAGCACAGGAATTTTTATGCAATGTTCAAATCCAAACTCCAAGGATTGAAGGCGTTGATAAAAGTGTATTTCGATGCTATGCGAACTTCCATTTTTGAATTCATCAATACCAGGAAATGGTCGAGTTATAATATGAAAATTGAAGAACGCATAACATGTACAATGATTATCACCATAAATGAAGTTATTTCGTACTGACGATTTTGGAGGCTAAAATTAATTTAGTACTTGAAAGACCTATTTACGGAACTGATTATAATTCTGTTGTAATTAACATTGTTGATAATGATATACGTTTCAGATATGTTCCTAACCAGCCTATGGAGTTTATTGATGGTTCTTATTCTAATAACCTGACATCCATACTTGGATTTTATGCTTATTTGATGCTTGGACTTGATTTTGACACATTTTCACTTGAAGGAGGAACATCATTTTATGAAAAAGCACTTAGCAACTGCCACAGCTGCGCAAAGTGGAAATGAACTAGGATGGCGCGCATTTGAAGGCCCAAAAAACCGGTATCAGCTTATTGAAGGTCTACTGAATAGTTCATATAAACAAATCAGAACATTTTTATATGAATATCACAGAAAAGGGTTGGATGTAATGTCAAAAGATAAAACCGCCGGAAGGGAAGTTATTTCACAATCGTTGGAAAATCTTAAAACTGTTTATGATAAAAGACCTGGATTATATGTTTTACAGGTAATGACTGAAGCTAAAAGAGACCGAGATCATCAATATTTTTAAGGAAGCCAGTCCGGCCGAAAAAACCAATATGATCACCATTATGAAAGAAATTGATCCTGCAAATGGATCAAGATATCTTGAGGTGAACAACTAAATGCTGTCAATTCTTTTCTAAATTTGTTTCTTAATCTTCCGTATCCGTATTATGCTGAAGTCCATATCCATACAGAATTATGCATTAATTGAAAAAGCTCATATTGAGTTTCACCAGGGATTTTCGGTAATAACAGGCGAAACAGGTGCCGGGAAATCGATTCTGCTTGGAGCGCTTGGATTGATTCTTGGAATAGGGCAGATCAAAAAGCCATCAAAGACACGAATAAAAAATGTATTGTTGAAGGTGAGTTTTCTATCGGTCAAATAAATCTCAAAAACTTCTTTTCTACACATGAATTAGACTATGAAGACCATAACTATTCTGAGGAGGGAGATCAGCAGTTCAGGAAAATCAAGAGCATTTATCAACGATAGTCCTGTGAGCCTGGAAACACTTAAAGAACTTGCCGAGAATCTTGTTAACATACACTCACAGCATCAAACACTCAACCTAGGAAAATTTGAATTTCAGTTACATGCACTGGATGCATTTATAAATGCACCTGAATTAATGAAGGAATATCAGGCATGTTTTGATATTTATAAACAACGAATAAAACATCTGGATGAGCTTAAAATAAGAAATGAAAAGCTGAAGAAAGATGAAGACTATTTCAGGTTTCAGCTAAGTGAACTCGAAGCAGTTAATCCTGATAAAGATTTCTTTAACGAACTTACGGAAAGGGAAAAGCTACTTTCCAATTCAGAGGAAATTGCATCTGGAATTATGCAGTGCAAAGAGCTGCTTGATGATAATGAAGTGAATATCAATCAGATGCTTAAAGAATTCTATCGGTAGTTGGAAAATTGTCAGATTATCACTCAAGCATCAAATCGATGGCCGACAGACTGCAATCTGTTCATATTGAAATGAAAGATATTTCATCTGAAATTAACAGGATCAGCAATGATATTGAGTATAATCCACATGAACTGCAAGAAATTAAAAATAAGCTGGATCAGTATTATAATTTGCTTCAGAAACATCACCTTCAATCGATTGAGGATCTGCTGGCATTGAAAAATGAAATAGCCGGAAAATTAAATTCCATAGAAACTATAGACGACGACATTAAAGAAGCTGAAAGTTATTGAAAAAAGACAGCATTCTGATTCATTCTCTGGCTGATCAACTTCATATTCAGCGTAAGAAGTTTGCCGAAAAAATGTCAGATGAAATAAAAACCATTCTGAAACAACTTGGGATGACTCATGCTGAATTTATCATTGAATTAAAAAAACTCGATGATTTAAATAATACAGGTATGGACAAAGTTGAGTTTCTGTTCAGTGCCAATAAAGGTGGAAAACCTGAGCAATTGGCTAGTGTAGCAAGCGGGGGTGAGTTATCAAGATTGATGCTGGCCATCAAATCCTTAATTAATCAAAGGAATTTTCTTCCCACCGTTATTTTCGATGAAATTGACGCAGGTGTTTCGGGTGAAATTGCTGGGAAAGTAGGTAATATTCTTAAAAACATGTCAGAAAAACACCAGGTACTGGTTATAACTCACCTACCACAAATTGCTTCAAAAGCTACAGTACCATTATAATGTGTATAAAACCGAAGAACTATATACTACTACTACTCATATTGAAATGCTTGATGATAACGGCAGGGTAGAGGCCATTGCAAAAATGTTAAGTGATGAAAAAGTAACCGACACTACTGTGAAAGCTGCCCAGGAACTGCTAAAATAAGGTAGGTATTACGATTCCAAACTCGCAAACATTATTCAATTATTCTTTTATCTTTGCGATCCATAATGAGTCTAAATAATATGATACTGTTATGTCTTACAATCTTTTAAAAGGAAAGAAGGGAATTATTTTCGGTGCGTTGGATAACAAGTCAATAGCATGGAAAGTGGCTGAAAAAGCACATGCAGAAGGTGCTGTTTTTACATTGAGTAATACACCTACAGCACAACGATTTGGTATGCTTGATGAATTGGCTGAAAAAACAAATTCCGAAATTATTCTGGCTGATGCCACCAGTGTTGCTGATTTGACCAATGTTTTTAACAAATCGATGGAAATTCTCGGCGGAAAGGTTGACTTCGTTTTACACTCAATTGGTATGTCATTAAACGTGAGGAAAAAACGTGTTTATAATGATCTTGATTATAATTTTCTAAATAAAACACTTGATATTTCGGCTGTTTCATTTCATAAAATGTTGCAGGTCGCTTTTAAACTGAACGCGATCAAAGATTGGGGCTCAGTAGTTGCCTTATCATATATAGCTGCGCAAAGAACCCATTATGGTTATAATGACATGGCCGATGCTAAAGCATTGTTGGAATCAATTGCCAGAAGTTTTGGATACATTTATGGCCGTGAACGGAAGATCAGGGTAAATACCATTTCACAATCACCCACGCAGAACCACTGCCGGATCTGGTGTTAAAGGTGTTGAAGGACTGATTGATTTCACGGATCGGATGTCGCCACTCGGCAATGCAGATGCTGACGAATGTGCTGATTATTGCCTGGTGCTGTTTTCTGACCTTACCAGGAAGGTAACCATGCAAAACCTGTATCACGATGGTGGTTTCTCAAATATGGGTATGAGCCAGCGCGCCATGACCATGTACAACAAAAGTCTTGATCTGCCCGATGATATAATTAAATAAAAAAAAGAGCCGCAAAAGCGGCTATTTTTTTTAGATTCCTAAATCCTTTTTTATTCCTTCAATGCGCTTTTCAAGGAAATCATTCACTTGTTCAAATTCATCTACTTTCGCCAACGGTGCTTTTACACCAAAGTAGAATTTAATTTTTGGCTCTGTTCCTGAAGGACGAACACTAATCTTACTGCCATCTTCAGTAAAAAACTGCAATACATTTGATGTGGGCAGGTTTATCTTCTTCTCATTACCTGTTTCCAGATTTTTCTCAATACCTGACAGATAATCTTTTACTATAACCAATTTTGAGTCATTCAAAACTTTTAGGAGGCTGATTTCTAAAATCTGTCCATCATTTGTTGTATTTCTTCTGCACCTGCCTTTCCTTTTCGCACCACCGAAATCAGATCTTCTTTATAAAAACCAAACTCCTTGTAAATATTTTTAAGCAGATCAAATAAACCAACTCCTTTATCTGCTGCCCATGCAGCTACTTCAGCAATCATGGCACAGGAACTTACCGCATCTTTATCCCTCACAAAATCACCAACCAGGTAACCATAACTTTCTTCGCCACCACCGATGAAAGTTTTTACACCTTCGAGTTCTTTAATAATATCAGCAATATATTTAAAACCGGTTAATACATCAAAATGTTCTACCTCGTACTTGTCGGCTATATCAAATAATATCTCAGAAGTAACAATGGTTTTTACAATGTATTCCTTACCTGTTAATATACCATTTTCTCTCCATTTTTCCAATAGGTAATAAATCAATAAGGTAGCTGCCTGGTTGCCATTTAACAAAACCAGTTTTCCATCTTTACGAATCGCAATTCCTACACGATCAGCATCAGGGTCAGTAGCCATTACAAGATCAGCATTTACGTCTTCAGCTAGATTTAATGCCATTTCCAGTGCAGCTGATTCTTCAGGATTTGGTGAAATAACAGTTGGGAAATTTCCATCAGCAATCATTTGTTCTTCAACCGTATAAACATTCTCAAAACCAAATGCCTTTAAAGCCATCGGGACGAGTTTAGCTCCGGTACCATGAATAGGTGTGTATACAATTTTAAGATCTTTTTGTCGCTGAATAGCTTCTGGTGACAGTGAAAGGATTTGATATGTTCAATATATAGATTATCTACTTCTTCACCGATCATTTCAATCAAATCCGGATTGCTTTCAAACTTCACATCTGAAATATCAGTTATTTTCTTAACTTCATCAATCACATTTTTATCATGTGGAGCTGATCAATTGTCCGCCATCATCCCAATAGGCTTTATAGCCATTGTATTCTTTTGGATTGTGTGAAGCAGTGATCACGATTCCTCCCTGGCATCCAAAATGCCTGATGGCAAATGAAAGTTCAGGTGTAGGCCTCAGTTCATCAAATAAATACACTTTGATACCATTGGCGGAAAACACATCTGCAGTAACCTGTGCAAAATACTTGCTGTTGTTCCTTGAATCATATGCAATGGCTACTTTGATTCTATTCAATTTCTGGAAAATTTGCTTTCAAATAATTTGCAAATCCCTGGGTAGCAGCACCAACCGTATATTTATTCATCCGGTTCGAGCCAACGCCCATAATACCTCGCAATCCACCGGTTCCGAATTCCAAATCCCTGTAAAATGACTCAATTAGTTCCTGTGGATCATTATCCATCATCTGTCCTGATCGCTGATTTTGTTTCTTCATCATATGCTCCATTTAGCCAGCTATTGGCTTTTGTCATGATACTTTTCATCAACTATTACTCATAGTGATTCATAATTATTCGTTCTTTAATGTTTCAATTAATTTCAACAAGCTGATTTTCCATTCAGGGATTTCAATTCCAAAATCATGGATGATCTTACTTTTATCCAACACGCTGTAGGCAGGTCTTTTTGCTTTTGTTGGGTATTCCGATGTTTTCACCGGGATTATCTTGCAATCCAATCCTGCCATATCCATGATCTCTTTTGCAAAATATACCAACTGATATTTCCCAGACTGCTGTAATGGTAAATTTCATTGGTTTTATTTTTCCTGAGTTTCCTGATTATTTCAAGAATAGCTTTTGCAAGATCTTCAGTAAATGTAGGAGATCCAATCTGATCATTCACCACTTTTAATTCTGTTCTTCTCATTACCCAATTTTAGCATGGTTTTTACAAAATTCTTTCCATATGCGTGAACAAAGCCAGGCAGTACGAATAATAATGGCGTCTCGATGCATATTTTAATACCGCTTCTTCGCCTTTTAATTTTGAAAATCCATAAACCGATTGTGGCGAAACCGGATCATCTTCCTTATAAGGTCGCTTTGCTGCGCCATTAAAAACATAATCCGTCGAAATATGAATTAACCGTACATGGTTTTCTTCACACGACCTTTGCCAGGTTCTCAACAGCTTCTGCATTAAGAAGAAATGCCTTTCTCAGGTTCATCTTCAGCCTGGTCAACTGCTGTATATCCGGCACAATTCACACAGAAATCGAAACTGTTTTCTTGAAAGAAGGATCGAACTGCCTTGAATATCTGTTATATCCAATTCTTCAATATCTGTAAAAACAAAATTGAAATCCGGATAATTTGCTGCCAAATAGCTGAAATTCAGAACCGAGCTGGCCATTACTTCCGGTAATAAGAATACGAATCACGATTTTTTCAGCAATTGGTCAAAATAGGAAATGGTTTTTTTCAATCCTTCTTCCAGTTTAATTTCTGGTTCCCAGTCGAGTTGTTTTTTTGCAAGTGTGATATCTGGTTTTCTCTGCATCGGATCATCCGAGGGCAAGGGCTTTATAAACAATCTTTGATTTGCTACCTGTCAGTTTAATAACTCATATCTGCCAATTCCAAGTATTGTAAATTCTACCGGGTTACCCAGATTCACAGGACCAATGAAATCTTCTTCAGTACTCATCAGTTTTAGCAGGGCATTGATCAGGTCATCTACATATTGAAAACTTCGTGTTTGTTCTCCATTTCCAAAAATGGTAATGTCATTGCCTTTAAGTGCCTGTACGATAAAATTTGAAACAACCCGTCCATCATTCGGATGCATTCGTGGGCCATAGGTATTGAATATGCGGGCAATTTTAATTTTCACCTGATTCTGCCTGTGATAGTTCATAAACAATGTTTCTGCCACACGCTTTCCTTCATCATAACAAGCTCTTTCTCCAATCGGGTTCACATGTCCCCAATAATCTTCCGTCTGCGGATGCACCTGCGGATCGCCATAAACTTCACTTGTGGAAGCCTGCAAAATTCTTGCTTTATTCCGTTTGGCCAATCCCAGCATATTAATAGCACCCATTACCGAAGTTTTTACCGTTTTAATGGCATTGTACTGGTAATGAATAGGGGAGGCCGGGCATGCCAGGTTATATATTTCATCTACTTCAATATAAAAGGGCATGGTTATATCATGCCGAATCACTTCAAAATAAGGATTGCTCATCAGGTGGACGATATTGCTTTTACTGCCTGTGAAATAGTTATCCAGTGAAACTACTTCGTTTCCATCTGTTAAGCAATCTTTCGCATAAATGTGACCCGAGAAATCCTGCACCCCCAGTAACAAGAATTTTTTTCATAGTATTATTTCTATCCATTACTTTCAAAAATAGCATATTTACTGCATCTTAAGGTTTTAAGCCTGTTCCAATGCCAAAATATTCAAATCCCAGATTGCTCATCTCCTGTGCGTCATAAACATTCCGGCCATCAAAGATGACATGATTTTTCATCAATTCTTTTACTTTTTTAAATTCAGGCAATTTGAATTCCGGCCACTCGGTTACCAGAAACAAGTGCATCAGCATCTTTCAATGTTTCATATTGCTCTTCACAATATTCAATTTTATCACCCAATAATTCTTTTGGCTTCATGCATGGCTACCGGATCATAAGCTTTTACCTTAGCACCTGCATTTAACAGGTTCTCAATGATTACCAACGATGGCGCTTCCCGCATATCATCTGTTTGTGGTTTGAATGACAATCCCCAAATAGCAAAGGTTTTTCCTTTCAGTTCATTGTTAAAATAGGTTTTGGCTTTATTAAATAGAACTGATTTTTGTAGTTCATTCACATCTTCAACCGCCTTGCAATACCGACATATTATAGCCAAATTCTCTGGCAGTTTTTATAAGTGCTTTTACATCTTTCGGAAAACACGAGCCACCATAACCTGTACCCGGGTATATAAAATACTTTCCAATTCTCCTGTCGGAACCAATACCCTTGCGGATCATATTAATATCGGCACCAACAATTTCACTTAAGATTGGCCATGTCATTCATAAAACTGATTTTTGTGGCGAGCATGGCATTGGCCGCATATTTTGTCATTTCTGCAGAAACTATATCCATAAATATCACTGGGTGGCCATTCATGGTAAATGGTTTGTAGAGTTTTTCCATAAGTTTCCTCGCCCTTTCGGTATCTACACCCACCACAATCCGGTCAGGTTTTAAAAAATCATCCACTGCAGCACCTTCTTTTAAGAATTCAGGATTTGACGCCACATCAAATTCGATATTGACACCTCTTTTATCTAATAGCTTGCTGCATAGCTATCCGGACTTTTTCAGCAGTTCCGACAGGAACCGTGCTTTTAGTGACCATTAAAACATAATCTGTTATATGCGCACCCACTTCGCGTGCCACTTCCAGCACATATTGTAAGATCGGCACTACCATCTTCATCAGGCGGAGTGCCAACCGCACCGAAAACCACCTGAACACCATCCAGACATTCTGATAATTTTGTATGAAAATGCAACCTGCCTTTGGCAATATTCCGCTGAACCATTTTTTCCAATCCAGGTTCATAAATAGGAATAATGCCTTTTTGTAAGTTTTCAATTTTCTTTTTATCAATATCTACACAAGTTACATCAATGCCTATTTCCGAAAAACATGCTCCTGTAACCAGGCCAACATAGCCAGTTCCTGCAATAACAATCTTCATTCCTACTACTTTATAATTAATTATCGAATCTATTTTAACCATTTATCAAGCCAGTCAAAAAATACCCGTTGCCAAAGAATTCCATTTTGAGGTTGCAATACCCAGTGATTTTCATCAGGAAAATACAGAAATTCAGCTGGCACATCTCTTAAAACTGCAGCATTAAATGCCGTCATTCCCTGCGTAAAAACCACCCGGTAATCTAATTCACCATGAATAACCAGAATAGGCGTATCCCAGTTTTGCACCAGTTTGTGGGGTGAATGCGCATATACATTTTGAATTCTTTCATTTTCAGTTTCCCAGAAAGGACCCGCTTTATCCCAATTCTCAAACCACATTTCTTCTGTTTCAAGATATTGTGCTTCTTCATTAAATATACCATCATGGGCAATAAAAGCTTTAAACCTTCCCTCATGAATACCTGCCAGGTAGAAAACAGCATAACCTCCTGCACTGGCTCCAACAGCACCCAATCGATTTTCATCAACATAATGGTTCTTTTGCCATTTCATCTATTGCAGTCAGATAATCGCCCATGCTTTTTCCATGATAATCGCCACTGATCTGTTCCTGCCAGGCCTGCCCAAATCCCGAAACACCTCTTCTGTTGGGAGCTACAATGATATATCCGTTGGCAGCCATGATCTGGTAGTTCCAGCGGTAATGAAAATTCTGGCTTAAAGGTCCCTGCGGACCACCTTTACAATAGAGTAGGGCAGGGTATTTTTTGTTTGGATCGAAATTGTGGCGGATAAATAATCATCGTTAGCATATCTTCTCCATCGGCTGTTTTCATCCAGCGTTCTTCAACATCACCCATGGTTAGTTGGTCGAGTAATTCTTTGTTTGTAAATGTAATTTGCTCTGCCGAACCATCAGCTATATTTACTTTATATAATTCGGTAGGCATCGACATGGAGTTTCTTGCAGCTATCAAATAATCCCCAGCAAGTGACACACTTTTATAATCGTGCAAGCCTTCGGTTAACTTATCAATGCTGCCATCCTGCAATTGTATCTGTATATCTGGAAAGTGCCATGCCAGTCGCTGGTAAAATAAATAGCCTGGCTGTCATCTGACCAAACCAATCCACCCACATTCTGGTCAAATCCTTCGGTGGCATATAATCTTTCTTTTGTCTCCATGTTCATAATAAACAATCGGTTCTGGTCTGATTCATAACCATCACGCTCCATACTTTCCCAGGCAACATATTTACCATCAGGTGAAAACAGGGGAGACATATCAAAGCCCATATTGCCTTCTGAAATATTTTCAGTTGTTCCAGATACTCAGATCATAAAATAAATATCAGAATTGGTAGAAAGGGTTGCAGCTTTTCCTGTTAGCTTTTTGCAGGTATATGCAATCGATTTACTATCAGCACTCCAGTCAACCTGCTCAATACCGCCAAAAGGTTTTAATGGTGCCTGGTATGGTTCATCTTCCATAATATCCTTTTCATTCCATACTCTCTTACCATCATAATCGGCAATAAAAACATGGCTGTATGAATCTACCCAATGATCCCAGTGACGGTACATCAGGTCATTGATCAATCGGCCACTTGCATCAGGCAGTCCTTTATATAATTCAGGAAATTTATTTTCAATGGGAACTTCTTTGGTATATAAAATTTTTGACTGATCGGGGGCATATTTGAATCCTGTAATGCCTCCTTCAATATTCTGAAATTTGCATTCTGGCACTTCCATCCGGATTCATTTCCCATAATTGAACAGAACCGCTTTCAGAGGTTAAAAACCCGAATCTTCTTTCCATCGGGTCTCCATACCGCATTGAATTCACTTTTTGGCGATTTGGTGATTTGTTTTAAATTTTCACCATTCAGATCCATGGTATATAAGTCGCGGTTACCTTTATTCTGTTCGATTGAATAATAAGCTAACACCAAATAGGACAGTGTTCCCATCCGGAGAAATCTCATGGCCGCTTACCCTGCCAAATGCCCATAATGCTTCGGGAGTCATCAAACCATTTTCGATGTGTAAGTTGTGTTTTGCCAATTACTTCAACTTTTTTTTCATTTTGTACTTTTTGCTCACATCCTGAGATAAGGATGGCAATCAATAAAACCGGAATAATACTTCTCATTTGAATTGATTTTGGAATGAACAGCAAAAATAGGCAATACAGCGGATTTTATAAAACAATTAAGCGATTAATTTGCTTTCTAAATTATTGGAGATGAAGGAGCTATTTTAGTATTGTAAAAAGTATTCCATCATTTTGCATTTCACATATAGTTGATCCTTATAAAAACAGCAGAATGTTAAAGAAATGTTAATTATCCATTTTGATATTTATCAAGCTAAAAATCTTCTTATGTTCGCATTCGAATTTACAAGCAGCCTTTCCAAAAAAGGCAACAACTAAAACCAATTATACTCCCAACAAAGCAAGCCACAATTTTTAAGGGAAAATTGTCTCATTTCAGAATACAATTTTAAGACTTTGTTCTTTCAATTGTTCTCACAAGCAACAATCAATTATGGTCGTTCATTAACCATGGTGTAACTAATTGCATCCGTTAACGAAACCGGTTCAATTCACTCTTAATTGGACTTAGGTAGAAAATAACTTAACATCCTCATTTTCAAATGATATAGATGTTTTGAATGGAAAAAGTACGCTTCATTGCGAACAAAATATAACAAATACAATGTTAAACTTAAATGAATTGCCTATGTGAAACAGTGGAATTTTTTTAAAAGAACAGATAACAAGCCTTAAATATAAATAACTAATAATTAAATTTTTAACTATGAAAAAAGTAATTTTATTACTTCTGATTGCAGCAACAATCGTTAGCTGTAAAAAGAATGAGACTACGACGCCGGCTGCTGAAAAGCAAGAGGCTGAAGTATCCTTTAATATTACTACTATCTTTCCTGAGGCTAGCAGAGAGTGGGACATATGATGTTCCTGAATGCGACCCTGATGCAGTACCAACATTTGCAAAGATTAAGATAGATGGTATTGAAGGACCAGATCCAGGCCCTAACGGCGAAACATCCGGTTACTGGGATATCCCGGTTTTCTGGACAAATAATAACCTGTATACACAGGCTATTAAATTGCCCGTTGATCCTGAAGATTGTGTAGAGGTTGAAGTTGAAGGTGGTGAATTGGTATGTTGTACCGAATACACCTTAACTGAATTCTACCTTTATGCAGAAGGTGACAATGGAGCTTATATGATTAAAGCTGCTCCATTACCAGATTCAGAATTCTATGAATTCATTGAAAATGGATTGAACCTGACTTTCCAGGTTTGTGCATTTGAAAAAATTGAATTATACATAGATGTACTTTGTTTTGTTCCTGACGTTTATGAACTATTCGGATTCTTCTGGTTTGAAATTACAGAAATCACCGTTCGTGAAATGTGTTTCTTCGGAGACGTTTGTATCGATTGGTGGATGTATGATGTAACAGGTGCACCATGGGTTCCAACTTCAGCTTGGACTGATAATGACAACTATTATATGTATCAAATGAACGGAATCCAGGCTGATATGCCCGCGATTTTCACATTGGTATTATCAAAAATGGTGGACGGTGAATATGTTCAGGTTAAATTCTGGACAAATGACAACTGGGATTTTCCTGGTGAAGGTCAACCATTATGTATAAGGTATGCTGATTATGACCATGAAACAGATGAATTCATGCTTGAATTATATGTATACGGACCATGGTTCTATGACGACGACGATACTTTCGGTTATACTGAAGGTCAACCACAACATGTGTGGACATTTACAGATGATGCTGCTCCATTAGATCTCAACGAAGATGGTGTTGTTGAGTTTGCCTGGGGTGACTGTGTGCAAGATCCTGAATATCATCTTCCTTCACAAACTCCTGGGAAGTAATATTAACTTTTAAAAACTATATAGATATGAAAAAATTAATATATATATTCGTGATCGCAGCAGTTGTTTTAGCTAGCTGTAAGAAGAACACTACCAACGAACCTGCACCTGTTCAACAACAGGAAGTAGAATTCAATATAATCTCTATTTTACCTTCAGGTGAAAGAGTTGCCGGATACGATATCCCATTATTGTGATGATGATCTGGAAGCTGATTATGCTGAAATTTGGTTAGATTCAGGTGATCCTGATAACCCTACTGTTATGTATGCTGACGTATATTATATTGGAGACCAGCTTTATACAAAAGCTCTTATGATGGATCCGGGCAGCTATACCGTTGTTGGATTTTTGGTTAAAGATGATTTAACAGGTGATGGCCCTTCAGCTGACGACCTTATTTATAAGGCCGCTCCAACTCCGGGTTCTGAATTCTTTGAATTTGTTGTGAATACCTTAGACGTTGATTTTGAAGTGGTCGCTTTTAAAAAGACCAAAGTTCTGATCGATGTATTATGCTTCGTTCCTGACGAGTATGAATTATTCGGATTCTTCTGGTTTGAAATTACAGAAATCACAGTAAGAGAAATGTGTTTCTTCGGTGACCTGTGTATTAAAGATACTTCAGAATATGATGGTTCATTATATGCTGAATCCAGGTGGTGGTAGTATTTATTGACGAGCCAGCTATATTCCATATTTACGGATGGCACAATGGTGAGCCCATGAGAATGATGATGAATGGCGATCAGCTCCTTATTCCAATGTTGAATGGTTAGGTGTTGGTGATCCATTATGTATCAGGTATGCTGATTATGACAATGAAGTGGATACCTATACTTTCGAATTACATGTGTATGTTAAGAGTGGGTAATGGTTTTGATTATGTTCATCATGTACACATGGACATGGAAGGATGATTTTGAAACTGGTGATGACGCTATCGATGTAGGTGAAGACGGTGTAGCAGAATTTGTTATTGGTAACTGTAACTTCTCAGATACTGATTTCCAGATTGCACCTTACATGAACCTTCCTCAATCAGCAACAATGACACTAGGTAACCAGGCAAACCTGGGTACATTAGGTGGTTACTGGGATTTGACTTTATCAAACTTTAGCCCTGCAGGCACATATGATGTTCCTGAAAATGTAATGATGCAAGCATGGTGTGGTGATGAAAATACCGGAATCGGATCAGGCTCACATCTGGTAGATGTATACAGCACGCTTGACCCTGTTGCGATGTTCCCAATCGGTCATAATTTATCAGACCTGAGATTGCAAAAATTGAATTACCTGTTTAATCATTTTTATACAGAAGGTATCAATGTATTTGCACCAGCCGGAGCAACTGAAGCTTATGACATCCAGCATTCAATCTGGGGTGTTATTCATTCAGCCGACGGCCTGGCAGCTTATCAGCCAGCTGGTATGTCACCAACAGCATTGAGTTTATCAACCACTGCTTTGCAGAATGGAACTGGTTATTCACCATTACCTGGTGGTAACGCTGGTGTATTGTTCTTCAAAGAAGATCCTGATGAACCTGGCTTATATGTAGCACAACTTGTTTTGGTTGTTGTTGATCCGTAATCAATTAAACTTTGGAATGAATTGCACATTCCTGGTTGTATTTGCCGGTAAACAGTTTGTACCGGCAATACAACCGAATATATAAAGCAGGAATTAAATAAATTCCTATTCCCTTTCACAGGGCGGAAAAGCCGGACAATTGTCCGGCTTTTCTTATGTAACATCCTTATTTGTAAGCTATTCAAATTAGTTGCTAAAGTAAGCTATAACATCTGTAAACACTGCATCACATGTAATATTTTGCTTATTACATTTGTTAAATATTTGTTAATATTTTTTCTAAATTCCTTGCTTTTAGTTTTTTATTGATATATATTCGTACTCGAATTTGTTACAAGCATACCTTTCCAAGGTAACCTAAAGCCAATTATACTACCAACAAGCCAAGCCATAACAATTTTTAGGGAAATTGTCTCATTTCTGGAAAAACAACTCAGGGATTGTCTCCTTTGGTTGCGTTTTTACAAGCATTTCACAATTATGACTTAGGAGTTAACTATGTGTCAGCAATGGCATCTTGTTAACCAACGTCTTCTTCCTGATTATGTGACCAACACATAACAAGCCACAACACCCTCTTATGGACAAACACACCAGGCTTTAAAGCAGATTGTTTTGAATTGATATTGTATGGCTAATTATTAAAATACATATATCAATTTAAGTATAACCAAAAATTACTGCCTATGAGAAACAGTGGACTATGAGAACAACCAACCAAGCCAAAAAAAACTAAATTTTAAATAAAAATTTTAACTATGAAAAAAGTAATTTTATTACTTCTGATTGCAGCCGTTGTTTTTAGCTGTAAGAAGAATGAACCAACAGCCCCTGACATGAAAAAAGAGGCTGAGGTTTCCTTTAATGTTACTACTATTTTTCCTGATGCAGCGAAAGATGGGACTTGATTTTCACTGATGATGTCCCACCTTGTGATCCTGACGCAGTTCCTGATTATGCAAAATTTAAGATAGATGGAATATTGAAGGACCAGAGGGGCCAGGATGGACAACCAACTACGGGATATTATGATGTACCCGTGTTCTACACCAATGGTAATCTTTACACACAGGCTCTTAAAGCTGGATGCAGAGATTGTACAATGATGACAATGGAATTCAGATGATGCTTACTGATGACTGTCGAAGTCGGTGGTATGATTATTCAATTACAGAATTTTATCTGTATGATGCCAATGATGTGATTATCAAAGCAGCTCCTTTACCAGGTTCTATTTTCAGGAATTTGTTGAAAACAAGCTTAAACCTGAATTTAGAACTTTGTGCATTTGAAAAAATGAACTCTACATTGATGTACTATGTTTCATTCCAGATGTATTATGACTTCTTTGGGTTCTTCTGGTTTGAAATTACAGAGATCACCGTTCGTGAAATGTGTTTCTTCGGTGATATTTGTATCGACTGGTTCTGGCTACCGATGGTGAATGTGCATTATGGAGATGGAATGGTGTGTATGGATAACTTGCATAATGTATCAAGGTCAGATACAAGGTATTCAAGCTGATATGCCAGCCATTTTTGAGCTTCAGCTTATATAAATGGATAGATGCTAATGATGATGGCTTATGTAGACATCCTGATGAACTATACGAATTGATACATGGAGCAATTTAGAGAATCCATGGTTGGGAGAGGTATCCACTTGTGCATAAGATATGCCGATTATGACTATGAAACAGATGTATTTCTTTGAAATTGTACATTTATGGTCCATGGTGGTGTGCATGAACCTCCTGGCAGAGAATTTCAATTTGGTTTTACTGGTGATGCTCGATATGACCTGGCATGTACAGATGGCATGGTACTTTAACTCCAGATGATCCATGCGAGATTTCCATGTTATAGACTTAAATGGTGATGGTGTTGTTGAATTTGCCTGGGGTAATTGCGTGCAAGATCCTGAATAGCTTCTACCATGATTATCCACCAGATAATGTAATTAACTAAAACATAAAAAGATAGAGATATGAAAAATTTATTATACATATTGATGATCGCAGCTGTTTTAGTTAGCTGTAAGAAGAATACTACCGAAACTCCAGCTCCTGCTCAAAGCGGAGAAATTGAATTCAACATTACTTCAATTTATAACGACTTAGCGGTCAGAGAAGGCTGGAATGTTCCTATTTGTACTCCAGATGCTGACTCCTGTTTACGCTGAAATATTTATTCAGCCAGATATCAGAAACTGACCCTCATGTATACTATACCTTATATGGCTGATGTATATTATATAGGCGATCAGTTGTATACGAAAGCTTTACAATTTCCTATTTGATCCAGACTGGACGCAGAATTGCTACAGGATTGTTGGATTTAATGTTATGAGCAAATCCATTATGATGATAGATCCGATGAACCTGATTTATCATTTATAAAGCTACTCCAGCACCTCATTCTGAGTTTGCATCAGTTTGTTGTAAATGGATTGACCGTTGAATGATGCAGGGAAGTATATTTTGAATTTTGCATTGAACCTTTCAAGAAAGCTAAAACTTGAAATTGATGTACTTTGCTTTATTCCTGATGTATACGAATTATTTGGATTCTTCTGGTTTGAAATTACAGAGATCACTGTAAGAGAAATGTGTTTCTTTGGTGACTTTGCCTCAAATCTACTGAGGATTATGTAGGTTCACTGGTATGCAGAATCAGGCGGTGGTTTGTTTATTGATGAACCTGCCATATTCCAGATTTATGCAAGTCATAAAGTAGGAGATGGACCATGGGAAGCTATGAATGAAGGACATGCCTTATACAAATGAAGATCCGCTTGGCTTGGTGTTGGAGATCCATTATGCATTAAATATGCCGATTACGACTACGAAACTGACTATTACGAATTCGTTTTGTGGGTTTATGTAAAAGTTGAAGAAGTGAACAGGTATGATGGTGGAGATTTTGATTTTGTAGAAATGTTCACATGGACATGGCAAGATGATTTCGAAACCTTTGTAACTTAAGGTGTTGAAGGATTTGACATTGGTGATGATGGAGTTGCTGAATTTGTAGTTGGTAACTGTATTTATGATCCTACTGATTTCCAATTGGCACCTTATATGCTTTGCCTGACAAGCCCAGGTACAGATATTACAGTGGTGGTGGCGTGTAACAGGTGCTTACTTTGGTGTTGAATTTCCTGGTCTTACTGGTGTATGGGATATTGAAGGTGATGTAAGTTTACGCCGGATGGTGTGGAGATGCACTATCATAATATCATTGACTATAATTATATGGCACGAATTACACACATCATTAGAGCCTGTATCTAAATATGCCTCCTTCGCATTTAACTGATGATAATCTGAATGCGTTGAACTACCTGATCAATCATTTTCAATGACTAATGGTATAATACGACTCAGAATTTGGACCTTATGGTCCTTCTGGAAATACCAATATCCAAGAGTCGGTATGGGGTGTTATTCACTATGACTTTGTTGGAATTGACACCGGTATATGCACCAGGAACTTCATTAGCCGCTAGATATGATGAATGCTGCTGTAGATGCTCCACATGGATATTTACCATTACCCAGGTGGTTATGCTGCCATATTTGCATTTAATACAGCGCCATTGCCTGATGGAGAGGTTAATTATATCAGTCAATTGATATTAATTACTAATTGACCCATAAAAACATTAGTTTGTTTAAGGTTGTATGCGCCGGTAAACAGTATGTACAGGCATTACAACCAACACTTAACAAAGGAATTGTAATTCCTTAAAAACCCTAAAGCGGGTTACCCAGAGGCCAGGCGAAATGTCTGGCCTCTTTTTTATTGTCCCCCGCTGGCGGGGAGAAAAAACGTTTATTTGTGAAGGAGCGAAGCGACTGTAACAATCTCGTTTTTTCTTCATTTACAGGCGTTGTAAAATCAGATGAGACTCTCACGCTTCGCTCAGAGTTAAACGATATTCATTTGTCCTTTTGTCATCCTCAACACACCCCTGTCATTCCGGGGAACAGCTTTGCCAAAAGCATTGCGACGAGGAATCTCCTCTTCTTTTAAGTAAAATCAGATTCCCCGTTTCAATCGGAATGACAAAAAAATACTATATTTGAATGTCTCAAATAAGCATACTTTTGCTTAAACCTGTTGGTGATCAAGCGATATTCATTCAAGCACTAACAGGTTTTTTTGTGCCTAATTGTTCCCAGCTGGCGGATAGATAAAACGTTTATTTGTGAAGGAGCGAAGCGACTGTAACAATCTTGTTTTTTCATTCATTTACAGGCGTATGTAAAATCAGATGAGACTCTTACGCTTCGCTCAGAGTTAAACGATATTCATTTGTCCTTTTGTCATCCTCAACACACCCCTGTCATTCCGAGGCCTGCCTGCCGGACAGGCAGGGAAGCTTTGCCAAAGGCATTGCGACGAGGAATCTCCTCTTCTTTTAAGTAAAATCAGATTCCCCGTTCCACTCGGAATGACAAAAAAATACTATATTTGAATGTCTCAAATAAGCATACTTTTGCTTAAACCTGTTGGTGATCAAGTGATATTCATTCAAGCACTAACAGGTTTTTTTGTGCCTAATTGTTACCAGCTGGCGGATAGAAAAAACGTTTATTTGTGAAGGAGCGAAGCGACTGTAACAATCTCGTTTTTTCATCCAAATACATCTAATTAAAGAGGATGAGACTCTTACGCTTCGCTCAGAGTTAAACGATATTCATTTGTCCTTTTGTCATCCTCAACACACCCCTGTCATTCCGAGGGAAGCTTTGCCGAAGGCATTGCGACGAGGAATCTCCTCTTAACAATATCGCCATTCTGATCAAATTTAGGCCTGTCTGCCGAAAGGCAGGAATCCCCCAAAGAAAAAACCCATGTACCGGGGAGATTCCTCCTCGCTAAGCTCGTTCGGAATGACAATTTTTAAGTGGCTAACCGCAACCCTTAATAACAAACCTCCGTACAAACCAACAGAATAAAGGCACTTATTAATTGTTTATGGTGTAACCCTCGTTAACTCCCCTCAGAAACGGGGGTTTTTTATATCCATTATTTTTCTTGTTAGAATAAAAATTCTGTATGTGACTGAAACATTCATCATGATTTTCAGTATACATAGGCACGCTTGTTTAATGGCGATTTGAGGGAGTAATTGTTCTCCGCATCGTATAGAGGAGCTGGCTTAGGCCGGCTCCTTTTTCTTATTTGTCATCCTGAACGACAGTGAAGCCTCCTGACGGCAGGCAGGAATCTCCTCGGATTAAAATAAACCATATATTGAATGTTTCAAATAATAAAAAAACCTCCTTCGTAAAAAGGAGGCTTTTCAGTGTGATTCGTCGGAGGCTCGAACTCCGGACCCTCTGCTTAAAAGGCAGATGCTCTACCTGCTGAGCTAACGAATCATCGTTTGGGAGTGCAAAAGTACTATTTTTTTAAAAAAAACAAACCCAAATTACTTTTTTATTCTTCCAAGAATTCCTTTTCCCTGCCTGATCACCTCAGGCACACCTGAAGTACAGTCAATTATTGTTGAAGGTTCATTGCCACCATAACCTGCATCAATCACAATATCCACCAGATCTTTATACTTTTCATAAATCAATCCCGGGTCAGTTGTATATTCAACAATTTCATCTTCATCACGGATGGAAGTGGTGAGCAGGGGATGGCCTAATTCTTCAACAATCAATGAAACAATAGGATTATCAGGAATACGGATACCCACTGTTTTCTTTTTACTCTGGAAAATTTTCGGAATATTATTATTGGCATTTAGAATAAAAGTAAACGGACCAGGTAAATTTCTCCGGATCAATCGAAAGATTGTATTTTCAAGCGGTTTAGTAAACTCTGATAACATGCTAAGACTATTAAAGATCACTGAAAAATTCGCCTTTTCTTTCTTAATACCTTTTATCTGAGCAATTTTATCAACGGCCTTTGACTGGTATATACTACAACCCAAACCATAAATTGTATCTGTTGGAAATATAACCAGCCCACCTTTTTCAAGGGTTTCAATTACCATTTTTATATGGCGGGGTGCAGGATTATCAGGATATATACGTAGTAACATGGTAACAACTTAATATTTAAAGATTAATTCAACCATCAATTCTGATATTTTAAATTCCATTCAGTGTTTTGAATGAGATCCCTCACTTCGTTCGGGATTAATTCAACCATCAATTCTGATGATCTCAAATTCATTCAGTGTTTTGAATGAGATCCCTCACTTCGTTCGGGATTAATTCAACCATCGGTTTTGACTGCGCTTTCAGCTTCGTCAAAACCGGGTTTCATTAAAATGGGTAAGCTACTTATATCGCACCGCTACAACCGCCTACCCTTGCTCCCTTCCGGGCCTGGGGGAATTCAGCAGGAGCTGGTCGTATAAGACTTACCCGCTGCAAAAGTAAAAATTGTATGGATATATTGGCAATATTTGATAAGATATTTTTATTTTTACACAACAACCAAAAATAAATTCCATGGAAAATCAAAAATCAGTTATTAAGCCGTCTTTAACTTACGGTTTGTATTTAGGCATTGCCCTTATACTATTTAGCTTAATTATGTATTTGCTCGATGTTGATCGTGAATCAAAAATCATGTGGATCTCCTATCTTATTATGGCCGGAGGTTTATTCTGGGCCATGATCTCCTTCAGAGATAAAATAAACGGTGGTTTCGTATCCTATGGCAAAGCATTTGGCATCAGGATTCTGGACCGGATTATTTGCTGCAATCATCGGAGCCATTTTTACATATATTTATGTAACGATGATTGACCCGGGCATGATTGAAGAAATTTTATTTAATGCAGAAGAGCAAATCCTGGAATAGCAGTCCTAATATGAGTGATGAACAATTGGAACAAGCCTTGTCCATGACTGAAAAGTTCACTTCGCCCATCATGATTACGATTTGGGGCTTTGTTGCCAATGTATTTTTGCGACTATTTTATCATTGATTATTGCTATCTTTGTCAAGCGGGAAGGAACGATCGAAATCGTTGAGGAAGAGGTTACAGAAGAATAGCAAAAACAGCTTGAATGGACATATCGGTAGTTATACCTTTATATAACGAAGAAGAATCGCTTAAAGAATTAAATGATTGGATTGAACGTGTGATGACGTCCAATCATTTTTCATTTGAAGTAATCTTTATTGATGATGGATCAAATGATGGTTCCTGGAAAGTAATTGAAGAGCTTTCTAAACATCATCGATTACATAAAGGCCATTAGGTTTCAGAAGAAATTACGGGAAATCAGCGGCACTCAATGAAGGTTTTAAAGTAGCGGAAGGAGATGTGGTGATCACCATGGATTCTGACCTGCAGGACAGCCCTGATGAAATACCTGAACTTATACAGAATGATCAAAGAAGATGGTTTTGATATGGTTTCGGGCTGGAAAAAGAAAAGATATGATCCGTTTGTAAAAAATTTCACTTCAAAATTTTATAACTGGACCACAAGAATTCTTTCAGGTATTAAATTACACGATTTTAACTGTGGACTAAAAGCATATAAACTGGAAGTTGTGCAAAGTATTGAGGTGTATGGCGAAATGCACAGGTACATTCCGGTTATTGCGAAATGGGCAGGTTTCAGGAAAATAGGGGAGAAAGTCGTTCTACATCAAAAAAGAAAATACGGGGTCACCAAATTCGGTCTCGACCGGTTTATTAAAGGATACCTGGATTTACTATCCATCAATTTCGTTTCCCGTTTCGGACAGCGCCCCATGCATTTTTTTGGGACCATCGGCAGCCTTACTTTTTTTGCCGGTTTTGTCATCGCAGTTTATCTGGCTTATACCAAATTTTTTATGGCAGCTTATAAAATGACTGAACGACCCCTTTTCTATTTTGGATTGCTGGCCATGTTGATTGGTACACAGTTATTTTTAACAGGATTTCTTGCAGAAATGATATCAAGAAATGCACCTGAAAGAAACAATTATCAAATAAAATCAAAAATCAATATAAAAAACAGTTAGATGAAAATACATTTAGTATCCGGTGGTTGCGGATTTGTTGGTAGAAACATGGTAAAAAGGTTGCTGAAAACAACCAAGGATAAAGTATTTGTGGTGGATGACCTTTCTATTGGAAGACATCCTTCGGAATGGCTTGATAATTTTACAAGTAAAACGTTTAAAGATGTTGAGATCATTGGAAAAGAAGAAAGATTTTATTTCTGGAAAGGTGATTTCAGGGATTTTCTGTTCGCTTTCCGTAACGAATCCACGTTTTATCCAGGAAAAATACGATCTTGGATTTTGATCGATTTAGTGATGTTTTTCATTTTGCAGCCATTGTTGGCGGCCGGTTGAAAATTGATGGCGACCCTTTAATGGTGGGCCTTGACCTGAGTATTGACTCTGAATTTTTCTACTGGCTCACCCGTCATAAACCTGAAAGAGTGTTATACCCAAGTTCAAGTGCAGCATATCCAACCAGTTTGCAAACAGAAGCAGGAGCCATTCAATTAAGAGAAGGTGATATTGATTTTAAAAAGAACCTTGGCACGCCTGACATGACTTATGGCTGGACAAAACTTACAGGGGAATTCCTGGCACAGATCGCTGCCAGTCATTATGGGATTCATATTGTTTGTATCAGGCCATTTCTCAGGCTATGGCGAAGACCAGGAGTTATCCTACCCGGTTCCCGCCATTGCATTGCGCGCAGCCAAAAAAGAAAATCCATTTGAAGTCTGGGGATCAGGAAAACAAGGCCGTGATTTTGTACATATTGATGATATTATTGACTTGATTTTCATCCTGTTGGATAATGTTGGAGATGGTTCGGCTTATAATATTGGTTCCGGTAAATTAACATCATTCCTCGACCTGATTAAAGTATTTACCGGATTTGCAGGTTACAATCCAACCATCAAACCATTACTCGACAAACCAGTTGGTGTACATTCGCGATATTGCGATATGTCAATTGTTGAAGAAAAATTTGGATGGATGCCAAAAATATCGCTGGAAGAAGGCATGCGTCGTGTTTATGAAGCCGCAAAGAAGAAAAGCTAAAGTGACAAATTCAAAAAGGAAAACCATTGTTTGTTTTGGCCCCGGGCCCATGTTTAAAGGTGGTATTGCCAATTACAATACTTCACTGGCCAAAGCATTTGATAAACTGGAAGATACGGATGTTCATATTGTTTCGTGGACACAGCAATATCCGGCCATTATTCCGCGTGATTTTATCGACAGGAAAAGTAAAGTGGATCAACTTGAAGGCACAGGTATCAAAGTACATTATATTACCAATTACAACAATCCGGCAAGCTGGAAAGCTACAGTTAAACTGATCAAAAGCCTGAAACCTGATAAAGTGATCTTTCAATGGGCCATTGCCGTGCAGGGAATTCCATTGGCATATATTTCAAAGAAACTTAAAAAACTTAAAATCAACAGAAGTTTATTTCGACCTGCATTTTGTGGTTCAAAAAGAAGGAAGCGCATTGGATACAGCACTTACCAAAAGAGGTATCAAACATGCTGATGCTTATATTGTTCATGCATATAAAACCGCCGATGAATTAAAGACCTTATATCCTAATAAGAAATTTGAAGTAATTGAAAGAGGAGCTGACAATAAAAGGTGATGGCATTAAAGTATTGAAATTATATCATCCTGTGTATGATATGTTTAAGCCCGACCCGAATTTTGATGTAGCCAAAGCAAAAAAAGAGATGAAATTGAACAAACATGTGTTTCTGTTCTTTGGGTTCATCAGGAAATATAAAGGATTGCACAATGTTATCAAAGCATTTGCAAAAGTTGCAGGCCAGCAGAGATGATGTATCATTGCTGATCGTCGGTGAATCATTTTGGAATACACTGGACTCAAAAAAGTTTTCTACCCGGATGAAAAATGCCACCTTCGGCCTCGCAAAAAAATTATTCTTGAAAAAACAGGATGATGAAAAGGATTATAATCCGCTTGCCCTGGTTGAAGAATTAAATTTAAAGGATAAAACGTTCATTGATAATGATTTTGTTCCTAATGAAGAAGTTCATAAATATTTCCAGGTAAGTGACAGCATCATGCTTTTTTATCTGACTGCTACACCTTCAGGTATTGAGTCGATTGCCTATAATTTCAATATGCCTATGCTGGCAACAAATGTTGGCCATTTTCCCGAAACGGTAAAAGATGGTTTTAATGGCTATCTGGCAGAGCCTGAAAATATTGATTCAATGGCTGAAGCTATGCTCAAATCGATTGAAAAACCAATTGACAGAAAAAATGTGGCAGCCACATCAAAAGATATGAGTTGGATCAATTATGCAAATGAAATACTCAGGTAACTTATTTATTTCCTAAAATGTGCATGGTCTTTTCCATTCCAATTTCATAGCTTTGAGTACAGGAATTAATCTTGATATGAAATTGAACGATCTTTTTGTCCGGTTTTTGAAATGGCGCGCCAACAACATTTCTGACGCTTTTTTCGTATTGATTCTCAGCGTACTGATTGGATTCTTATCAGGATTAGCAGCAGGTCTTTTAAAGTTCACCGTCATTTCCATTCGTGATAAACTATTTGGCTATTATTCTGATTCAGAGCAGATCATCCTGTTGTTCATTTTACCACTTATTGGTATTTTTCTGACAGTTATTTTTCTGAAATACATCATCAGGGACAATGTTGGACATGGCGTTCCGAGAATTCTTTATGTGATTTCCAAACTGGATGCAAGTATGCGCAGGCATAAAGATATTTTCTTCATTGGTCGGCGGATCACTTACCGCCGGATTTGGTGGATCGGTAGGACTGGAGTCTCCGATTATTTCAACAGGGGCATCTCTCGGATCAACTATTGGTCAGTGGTTAAAATTAGGATATAAACATAAAACGCTGCTTATTGGGTGTGGAGCTGCAGGTGCTATGGCTTCCATATTTACAACGCCTATTGCAGCTGTTGTTTTTGGATTTGAAGTATTACTACTTGATCTTTCAACTGCATCATTGATTCCATTGCTCATTTCGAGTGTTACCGGTGCTGTCACCACCAAGTTGCTAACTGCAGAACAGTACCTGGTACATTTTAAAGTTTCTGAAGAATTTGCCATACAGGATATTCCTTATTTCATATTGCTGGGTGTTCTTGCTGGTTTTGTTGCCGTGTATTTTCATTATATGCATTTCAAGATCATCAAATTCTTTAAGCGGTTTAAATCCATTTGGGTCAAAGCCTTGTTGGAGGAAGTGCATTGGGAGTACTGGTCTATCTGTTTCCCCCGCTGTATTCAGAAGGTTATGAAGCCATCCGAACTATTGTAAGCGGGAATGCTGAAGAATTATTAGATTATACATTTCTTGAAGGATACCGAATTTTATGCTGCATTGCTCATTTTCACAAGCATTTCTGATCTTTTTTAAAGTTATTGCTACTACACTTACAACCGAAGCAGGCGGCGTTGGGGGTATTTTTGCCCCGGCAGCAGTAATGGGTGGTTTTACGGGATTTACGATCAGCAGGGGCTTGAATGACATTGTTTGAAGGAATGGGATTGCACGAAGGAAATTTTACTCTGGTGGGTATGGCTGCTGTTTTGGGTGGTGTATTGATGGCACCTCTGACAGCGATTTTCTGATCGCAGAAATGTCGAACGGATATGAACTTATTGTACCATTGATGTTATCAACTGCTATCGCCTATCTCATTGCCAAAACTTTTAACAAACATTCCATATTTACCCAATCTTTAGCCGAAGGCGGTTTTTTATTTCAGTTTCGCGACAAGACAGTTCTCAATCAGTTAAAAATAAAAGAATTACTTGAAGAAGATGTAATTACAGTTTCTATCAATAGCACCCTGGGAGACCTTGTGGAGCAAATTAAAATCTCAAAAAGAAACTTTTTTGCCGCAATTGATGAACAAGGTACTTTTATTGGGATGATTTTACTGGACGATGTGAGAAAAGATATGTTCAATCATGAAAAATACGATAACATCAATTTCAGACTATCTACATATTATGATGAATGATGAAAAGGTTTCTGTTGATACAGATGTACAGGACATTGTCAATAAATTCAATAAAACGAATAATTACAATATGGTAGTGGTGGATGGCAATAAATATGTGGGTATTATTTCGAGAGCCAATTTATTAAAAGCCTATCGCGATAGCATGATCTCAAATGATGAGAAATATTAATGAATATTGTTATATATGAAAACACATCATAATTGCGTTATTAATAAGATAATAATTTAAGAAATGGATATAAAAATCGCTATAAAAGAATCGATTGCTACTAAAAAAACGATTGATTGAAGAACGCTGAAGTGATTCAGAAAATTGAACAAGCTGTTCAAGTTTGTATTGATGGTTTTAAGAATGGAAAAAAATTGTATTTGTGTGGCAACGGGGGTAGTGCTGCAGATGCCCAGCATATTGCCGCTGAATTTTCAGGCCGCTTTAATTACGACCGCAAACCATTACCAGCAGAAGCATTGCATGTGAACACATCCTTTTTAACAGCTGTAGCCAACGATTATGATTATACCAAAGTGTATAGCCGGATGGTTGAAGCGTTTGGTAAAAAAGGAGATATTTTGATCGGTATCAGTACATCCGGTAACTCCGCCAATGTGGTAGAAGCCATGAAAACTGCAAAAGAGCAGGAAATGATAACCATTGGGTTTACCGGAGAGAATGGGGGCAAATTAGCAGGATTCATGTGATGTTTGCATTCAGGTACCATCCGATAATGTAGCCCGCATCCAGGAATCACATATTTTGATCGGCCATATTTTATGCGAGGAAATTGAAAAAGCCTTATTCCCAAGATAATATTATCATGGCTGGATTTTTTAAGTGAAATAGATAACAACTGGACCTTATTCCTTGATCGCGATGGTGTGATTAATAAGCGTCCACCAGACGATTATGTAAAAAACTGGCAGAATTTGAGTTTTTACCCGGTGTTCTGAAGCCTTCAAAATATTGAAAAAAAGTTTCAGAGGATCTTCATCGTTACCAACCAGCAGGGCATTGGTAAAAACATGATGACTCCTGAGGATCTGCATCTGATCCATGATCAAACTGATAAGAGAAGTAGCAAAAAATCAGGTGGGCGTATTGATGCCATCTACTTTTGTCCGGACCTGGCTACCCGACCCAATAATTGCCGGAAACCTCTCAGTTAAAATGGCACTTCAGGCAAAAAATGATTTCCCTGAAATAGATCTTACGAAAAGCATCATGGCAGGCGACACCTTATCTGATCTGCAATTTGGAAAGAATGCAGGCATGAAAACGATTTATATTAATACAAATGATGCAACCATGCCTGAAATCTGAATATGAATTGAGTTTTCAAACCTGCTGGCTTTTGCTGAAGCAGTCATCGCAAACGATTGATTAAAGCATATTCCTTAACTTATTAACAGGATTTTTATAATTGTTAATAACAATTGTTCAATTTTCACAATTAAATAATCCTTCAAGCGCACTGACTTTTTACATTTGCTCCATACATAAATTCATTTGATGTCGCCTGGAATCATATTTGGAATTTTTCTTGTTTATACCCTGGTAATTTTCATCGTTTCGTGGGTAACATCAAGAAATGCAGATAACCAGAGTTTTTTTATTGGCAACCATAAATCGCCATGGTTTGTAGTGGCATATGGGATGATCGGTGCATCGCTGTCGGGTGTAACTTTTATTTCCATTCCGGGATGGGTTGGCAGCACACACTTTACTTATTTCGCTATTGTACTGGGTTATGTGTTTGGTTATGCTGTTATAAGCCTTGTTCTGCTTCCAATATATTATAAACTGAATCTGACCTCCATTTATACATACCTGTTCGACAGGTTTGGTAACAGCGCCTATAAAACAGGTTCTGTATTTTTTTTAATTTCCAGAATTATTGGGGCTTCATTCAGAATGTTCCTCGTAGTAAGCGTTTTACAAGTTTTTGTTTTCGATCATTTTGGGATTCCTTTCTGGGTAACAGTCATCTTTTTTATCATTCTTATTCAATTATATACACGTAAAGGAGGTATAAAAACCATCATCTGGACAGATACACTGCAAACCACATTTATGCTGGCAGCTGTGGTAATTACCATTGGCCTTATACTTTCAAAAATGGAAATTGGAGTGGGGGATATGATCAGCATAAGTATGGAACAGTGACCTTTCTACCATTGTTGTGACAGATACCGACAGCAAACAAAACTTTTTTAAGCTTTTTCTGAGTGGTATTTTTATAACCATCGTAATGACTGGACTAGATCAGGATATGATGCAGAAGAACCTGAGTTGTAAAAACCTGAAAGATGCCCGGAAAAACATGACTACTCTAAGCCTTATACTGGTACCTGTAAATCTTGTTTTTCTATTCCTTGGTGCTGTGCTTTATATTTATGCAGCTGAATTTAATGTGCAACTTCCTGAATTATCAGATCACTTGTTTCCTCTTATCGCTTTTAATCATTTGGGTATTGTTAGCTGGTGCTGTTTTTATCATCGGCTTGATATCAGCAGCTTATTCAAGTGCCGACAGTGCATTAACTGCCCTAACAACATCCTTCTCTATTGATATTATGGAATACGATAAAAAGTACGCTGACAATGAAAAGTTGTTGAAAAAAAGGCGTCAAACTGTCCATTTATTCATGGCACTAATCATTATTTTTGTCATCGTATTATTTGGAGTAATTAATAACCAAGCTGTTATATCACAGCTATTTACACTTGCAGGATATACCTATGGACCCTTGCTTGGTTTATATGCATTCGGGTTATTTACAAAATTGAAGTGAAAGACAAATTCATTCCTTATATTGCAATTATTGCACCTGTTATTGTCATGGTTCATCAGCCATTATTCCATCAAGCTTATTTAATGGCTATGAGATCGGTTTTGAGCTTTTAATCATCAATGGAATACTAACATTTATAGGATTATTATTAATTAAGAAACCAATTGTTAAAACTGTTTAAATATGCCAAACTTTAGATTTACCGCCCTCGAAAAAACATTGTACACCCCTGCAGTGAAAGTTAATTATCCATCAAAAAAAGCTTCTGATTATTACGGAACAATGGTTTTCAATCAGGCTATCATGCGCGAATACCTGACAGCAGAAGCTTATGAGGTTTTGCAGGATGCCATTCAGAAAGGGATCAGAATTGAAAGAAAAGTTACAGATCAGATTGCTTCTGCTATGAAAGCATGGGCACTAAATAAAGGCGTAACCCATTATACACATTGGTTCCATCCCTTAACAGGAGCCACTGCCGAGAAACATGATGCATTTATAAGCCCGATTGAAAGGGGTAGGGCTATTGAAGAGTTTCAGGGCAACTCGCTCATCCAACAGGAACCTGACGCTTCAA
This sequence comes from Marinilabiliales bacterium, assembly GCA_963776205.1. Lineage (GTDB taxonomy): Bacteria > Bacteroidota > Bacteroidia > Bacteroidales > F082 > UBA4459. The sequence goes on along the minus strand of CAVZLR010000004.1, from coordinate 558,512 downwards.
GTTTTCCAAGTGGAGGTATTCGAAATACATTCGAAGCCAGAGGTTATACAGCCTGGGATCCAACTTCTCCAGCATTTATTAGTGGAAAATACCCTGTGTATTCCTTCGATTTTTGTTTCATATACTGGAGAATCCCTTGATTACAAAACACCTTTGCTACGTTCGATGAAAGCATTGGATGATATTGCTGTAGAAGTGGTTAAATATTTCAACAAAAATGTGAGCAAAGTATATCCAACTTTGGGATGGGAACAGGAATATTTTCTCGTAGATTCTGCACTTCAAACGGCACGACCTGACCTGATGCTCACCGGTAAAACTGTTTTTGGTCATTCTTCTGCCAAAGACCAACAACTATCTGATCATTATTTTGGAACCATTCATGACAGGGCACTTGCATTTATGCAGGAGCTTGAAATAGAGTCACATAAACTCGGAATTCCATTAAAAACAAGACATAACGAAGTAGCTCCCAGTCAATTTGAATGTGCCCCTGTTTTCGAAGAAGCCAATATTGCAGTGGATCATAACCAGTTACTGATGCACTTGCTTGAAAAAGTAGCCCGCAGGCATCATTTTAAAGTACTTGCTGCACGAAAAACCATATGCAGGTGTGAATGGCTCAGGTAAACATAACAACTGGTCGCTGGCAACTGATACTGGAATTAACCTTTTGTCGCCAGGAAAGAATTCAAAAGATAATTTCAGATTCATCACTATTCTGGTGAATATTTTAAAAGCGGTGCATGAGAATGAGGAGTTGATCAGGGCCAGCATTGCATCTGCAGGTAATGATCTAAGGCTGGGTGCCAACGAAGCCCCACCTGCCATTATATCAGTATTTATTGGCGATCAGATCACAAGAACCTTGCATGAGATTGAGAAAATGCCTTCTATTGGAGAGTTGAATAACAATCATAAAGTAGAAGTGACTATGAATATTCCGAAAATTCCTGAAATATTATTTGATAATACAGACAGGAATCGTACATCCCCATTTGCATTTACCGGAAATAAATTTGAATTCAGGGCTGTTGGTTCAAGCGCCAATACCGCCAAACCCATGTTTGTTTTAAATACGATCATGGCGGATCAACTGCGAGTTTTCAAAGCTGATGTTGACAAGCTGATAGATAGTGGGGTTGAAAAGGATGATGCCATTTTCGATGTTGTTAAAAGGTATATCAAAGAATCGAAAAAAATCAGGTTCGAAGGAAATTCATATGGTGAAGAATGGATTAAAGAAGCTAAAAAAAGAGGGCTTTCCAATCATAAATCGACGCCTGAAGCACTGAAAGCATTTGTTTCTAAAAAAACAATTGATTTGTTTGAAAGAAACAAGGTGATGAGCAGGAAAGAGCTTGAATCGCGGTATGAACTCAAATTGGAAAAGTATATCAAAAAAGTACAGATTGAAGCCCGGGTAATGGGCGATCTGGCCATCAACCATATTTTGCCAACAGCTATTCTTTACCAGAACCGCCTGATTGAAAATACTCGTGGGCTGAAAGAGGTTCTCGACTCTAAAACATTTGTAAAACTTTCCAAGAATCAGTTGAATGCCATCAAATATATTTCTGATCATATTTCATCTATCAAAGAACAGGTAGAAGCCATGATTGATGCCAGAAAAAAGGCCAATATAATTGAGGATCAATATGAAAAAGCTATCGCATACAGAGATACAGTGATGGTATATTTTGACGGGATTCGTTACCATGTGGATAAACTCGAATTTTTAGTTGACGATGAATTGTGGCCATTGCCAAAATACCGTGAATTACTTTTTATGAGATAAAACGAAGGAGGCAAAACAAATTTAAATCATTGCTGTTAACTACTATTTCTTAATTTTGAAGTAATAAAATACTATACCATGAAACTTTCAAGAAATTCAACTGCTACTTCTCATCATAATGATGTTTGGCAACTCTATTACATACGGTCAGTATATCGTTAAAAAAGTTGCAGGAAACGCCACCAATACATCATTAGATGGCTTTTATTATGCCTTGCCCCAAACAGTTCTTAAAGTGGACCTTATGATTGAGAAAATCAAAAAAATACCTGGTCCACTTGCGGCTTATGCTGAAGATTTCCTGGGGGTTACAAATTATATCAATACAAACAGCCAAACTGCTATACTGGTTAATGCCTCAATCACACCACTTTTTTCTGCAGATCCGGAACAATATTATTATGTGCAATTTCCCGCTGACAGATCTAAAGATGAAAAGGCACACTCTTTTCAGTTAACGGAAAATGGTACTTTGTTAGGGTTTGGTATGGAAGGAGTTATTAAATGAATCAGCCCTGACTACAGAAATTGACCAAACCTTTATCATGCTTGAAGGTAATGAAGATTTCTCATACTACGCTGATTATAATCGCAAGAAGAAAATTGATACTGTTGTCAGGAAAATTTCTATAGATACCGTAACGATCAACAGGTTTTTATTTAAAACAAGTTGGGTTGATAAAAGTGACAAGGAAAAAGCCAATGAAGCAGCACAACAAATTCTTGAAATTCGTGAAGCCAGATTTCATCTGATATCGGGTTACCAGGAAGTGAATTATGGCGAAAGCATGAAATACATGAATAACCAGCTGAAAGAACTGGAAAATAATTATTTAGAGTTATTTCTTGGAAAAGAAGTAAAAACAACTGATATACAGACGGTTTACTATATTCCGAAAAAGGATAAAACGCAGGGATATTGTTTACAATTCACCCGATGGAAACCATATTGAAATTCAGCTGGAAATGAATCAACACAACATCACAACTTCCTGAAAAACCTTTAGAAAAAGATTGACAATATTTACTACCGGGTACCTCAATCAGCCAGTGTTAAAATAACCCAGAATAACAATATCTACTTCAATTCACTCATACCTATTAGCCAATTTGGTGTACTTGCAACGGCACCTCTCAACAGGACCAAATTATTGTTTGATGAACAAACCGGAAGTTTAAAAAACATTATTAGGGAATAAATTAAAATACAAAAAGATGGATTTTTTTGAAAAACAATTTTATAATAACACCGTAGGAGATTGGGCTATATCACTGCTGATCATTATTGGTGCTGTTGTAGTTACCAAGCTTTTAGTTTGGTTCATAAAAAATATTGTAAAAAAACTTTCTGCAAAAAGCAAAACAAGGATTGATGACCTGATCGTGGATATGCTTGAGGAACCCCTCATTTATATTGTTGCCTTAGGGGGTATTTGGTTTGCTATCAAACGACTCACATTTTCGGAACAAGTTACTGTGATATCTTGAATCATGGATTCTGGTTTGTGGTTATTCTTGTGGTCACCTGGTTTATAGCCAGGTTACTGGAAGCACTTATTGATGAATACCTGACACCTATCGTAAAGAAAAGTGAAAGTGATATCGACGACCAGTTGTTGCCTGTAGCGCGAAAAGCCATTAAGTATGCCATTTGGATACTGGGTATTATTATTGCGCTGAACAATGCCGGTTTTAACGTAGGCGCTGTGCTGGCCGGACTCGGTATTGGTGGTCTGGCACTGGCTATGGCCGCAAAAGATACCGTTGCCAACTTTTTTGGCGGCTTTACCATTTTTACCGACAAACCTTTCGTTCTGGGCGACCGCATCAAAGTAGCCGGGTATGATGGCTTTGTGCAGGAAGTAGGACTCAGAAGCACCCGTATCAAAACATTGGCTGGAACAATATTAACGGTTCCAAATATGAAGTTTACTGATAACATTGTGGAAAATGTAACTCTGGAACCATCCAGGAAAGTTACCTTAAACCTGGGATTGACCTACGATACACCTGAAGACAAAATTCAACTGGCCATTGATATTTTAAAGGATATTATTGCCAATACGGAAGGGGCTGAAGACAATGTACCGGTAGGTTTTAATTCATTCGGCGATTTTTCACTGGGTATCATTTTTATTTATTATATCAAGAAAGAAGCCGACATTTTACAGGTTCAAACGGATGTAAATATGCAGATTCTGAAACGTTTTAACGAAAACAAACTGGAATTTGCCTTCCCAACGCAATCCATTTTGGCACAGATAAGTAAATAAAAGTTAGAACTTATTGACAGTTTGCCTTAAGGCAACTAATTTTTTTAAAAGTGGCTCCAGCAACGCCAGGTTTAACATATTAGCACCATCTGATTTTGCTTCGGCAGGATTTGGATGAGTTTCAAGAAAAATACCATCAGCACCCACGGCAATAGCTGCTTTGGCAATGGTTTCGATCATCTCCGGGTTACCACCAGTTACACCTGAACTCTGATTGGGTTGTTGCAACGAATGGGTAACATCAACGATCACCGGAAATCCTGTTTGCTGCATTTCAGGAATATTTCGATAATCCACCACCAGGTCGTTATAGCCAAACATGCTTCCTCTTTCCGTCAGGAAAATTTTATTATTTCCGGTCGATAATACTTTATCGATTGCGAATTTCATGGAAGCCCCGGATAGGAACTGTCCTTTTTTAATATTCACGACTTTCCCGGTTTCCCGGCTGCTAATAAGTAAATCTGTTTGCCTGCATAAGAAATGCCGGAATTTGCAGCATATCAACATATTCAGCCGCTTTAATAGCTTCGTCAGGTGAATGGATATCCGTTACCACAGGAATATTAAAAGTATTCTTTGATCTTTTTTAATATTTGAATAAGCTTCTTGATCACCAATTCCTGTAAATGAATCCAGTTTCGACCTGTTGGCTTTCGGTAAGATGCTTTAAAAACAAAGGGAATTTTCAACTTATCAGATATTTTTTAATCTCTTCGCAATTTGGAAAGTGATCTTTTCACTTTCAACAACACAAGGTCCGGCAACTAATAAAAAGTTACCTGAATCGGAATAATGTAATCCTGGAATATCAACCATCATCATAGGTTTTTTCAAAAATAATAAATCTTCGTCATCTTTTAGGTGAGCAGCTTTCTTTCTCACTTTTGCTAAAATTTACAAAGTAAACACCCGTAAAAATAAAAAATGCTGCCAGTACTTCTACATAAGTCAATCGGTCTTTAGTTGCCCAAAGTGATATAATTGTGGCAATCAAGTGGTTGCGCATAAATATAAGCACTATTCATCGTTGGGGTAATGGTTCTTAATGAGAAATTATTCAGAAAATAAGCCAACACCGTTGTAAAAAGCACCACATACATAATTGACAACCAAATGTGAAGCGGAATGGCATTAAAATCGGAAGCCAAGACCAGATTCAATGTAAATGGCAGGATGTAGACAAACCCAAAAGTAAACACCCATTTCATCACTGTGATGGCGGAATACTTTTTCAACAAAGGTTTTACCAATACCAGAAAAAGTGCGTAGGATGAAGCATTGAGGAAAATTAATAAATTACCTAATGAAGTATTTATATCCAACGAAATACTTCCTCCCTGCAAAATTAAATAGGCTGCACCAATAAATCCAAATAAGATTCCGATCAGTTTATTAGTATTGATCTTATCTCCAATTATAAAATGCGCAAAAACCATAACCATGATCGGTATGGTAACCATGATAATCGAAGCATTGATAGGTGTCGTCAGGTTTAAACCTTCAAAAAACAGGATTTGATTGACTGCCACCCCGAAAATAGCACAAATGGCCAGGCTTATCATGTCTTTCCTTGCTACTTTTTCACGGGGAAACATCAAACTTACCAACCAGAAAATAATAGCTGCCCCGGCAACTCTCAGAAAAATAATGGGCCTGGGCAATAAGTAATCAGGCATAATACCTTTAGCCACCACGTAGTTGATACCAAAAATAACGTTCGCTCCAATCACGGCCAGGTGGGCACCAACAATCTTTTTCATGCGAATAAAAGAAGTAAAAATATCTTAGTTTTCATTAAAATGGCAGATCATCTTCAGGGCTTAAGTAATCTTCAGGTGGTGGTTCATCAGGGTGCGGGATAGAGGAACCTTCCTCTGCTTCTTTATCAATACGCCAGGCCCTGATATCTGTGTACCAGCGTGAATTGTATTCTCTCGATTCAATATTTACGGAAGCACGAATGATATCGCCTTCCACAAGGTGCTCGATCATCGACAGTTTATCACCCCAAACGCTCATACAAATCTTTTTGGGATATTGGTCTTCTGTTTCAATAACGAATTCCTGTTTCTCCCATTTCCCGTTTTTTCCTTCTCCTGAAACAACGTCCATTTTCCTGATCAGTTTTCCTTTAATTTCAATAGCCATAGATTTTATCTTTTAAAAAATCAAATTTACAGATTTTGTGGAAGTATTGAATTGGATTTGGAAAATTAAAACCATTACTTTTGTATTCAGATATGGATGATTACAGGATTGACATACCTAAACGTTTTTATTCTGATGCAGAAGGCAAGCCTTTTGAGTATTGCCAGATGTGTGGTAAATTCTTACTTTCTGAAGGAACCAGTTATGTTGTGGAAAAAGCTATTAAAAATTATAAAGGGTATGACTTTGGTTCCACTATTTTTGAATTTGCGGTATGCCTTGACTGCCATACAAAGGTACAGAAAGGTATGTCAGAAGAATCTCTTGCCAATCTTCACCGTTATTATCAACGCATAATGGCTGAAAAAAGCCAACAACCCATTGTTATCGATATAAGTAATTTTGATCTTGATGAATGGCTTTCCAAATGCTTTTTTAAAGGAGATGAAATTGACAAAATGAATGAGTATCAAATTGTAGCTCAATTCAATGGTGAGAAAATGCTGATGAATATGCCACCTATGATCATTGGCGAGAAAGCCATGGAAGAAATGGCAGAACTGCTTTCTGATAAAACTATTGATGAAATGAATGGATTCCGTGAAAAATTTCTTGGACCTTCTCCGGAAATTGAAGAACTTATCTATAATAAAAAACTCATCCTTATTTAATCAAAAAAGTTAATTTCAATCTAAAAATGCGTTTTTAACTCAACATTTGCTTATTTCTAATTGTTTCTTTTTTAATCAATAATCTGCATTCTCAAAATATGGATAATAATAAAACCTCAAATTATGAAGTAGTAACCTTCGGCTCCGGCTGCTTCTGGTGTACCGAAGCTATTTTTAACCTGGTAGAAGGCGTTATTAAAGCTATCCCAGGTTATTCAGGAGGAACGGAACCCAATCCAGGTTATGAACTGGTATGTTCAGGTGAAACCAGGTATGCCGAAGTAGTACAGGTGACTTATGATCCGGAAATAATTCCATTTAAAGATCTGCTGGAAATATTCTGGCAAACACATGACCCAACAACATTAAACCGGCAAGGTGCAGATGTAGGACCACAATATCGGTCGGTTATTTTTTACCATACACAAAAACAAAAGGAAGAAGCAGAGTATTATAAAGATAAACTCAATAAAGAAGGCATCTGGAATAAACCGATTGTTACGGAAATCAGCCCGTTTTCGAAATTTTATCAGGCAGAGCCATATCATATTGATTACTATAAGAATAATCCTGCCAATGGTTATTGTAATTATGTGATCACTCCGAAGGTGGAGAAATTCAAAAAAGTATTTTCTGAAAGGCTGATAAAATAAATAATTATGACAATTAATATTTTAGTAAAATATTGATTCTCTTGTTATTTTAGTTATATTTGCACCGAATTTTTATTATATTTTATTTATTTTATTTTTTATGAAAACAGGAATTGTTAAGTTTTTCAACGAAGCCAAAGGCTACGGATTTATTAAAGATGCGGACTCAGACAAAGAATATTTTGTACACGCTTCCGGATTAATGGACAGAATTAAAGAAGACGACGAAGTTGTTTTCGAAGTCGTTGATGGTAAAAAAGGTGAAAATGCTGTTAATGTAAAATTAGCATAGTATATAAAGATACTTGAATGCATTTAAAAAGCCTCGCATTATTTGTGAGGCTTTTTTTATGTATATAATACTATATTCTCATTTGAGCAGATTTTATTAAAAAAACATATATATAACTATATTTGTTGCAAATACTGTTTTATATATTCAATTAATTAGAACCACTTAAATATTTTATTATGATTGATGCAATTTTAAATACGCTAAAAGGTGAAGTAGGTAACCAAATTATGGAAAAAGCGAATATCCCATCAGATAAACTTGATGATGTTATGAATGTAATTGGAGATTCGGCAAAAAATGAAGTGCTTTCTCAAATGACATCAGGTGGATTATCTACTATGATGAATCTTTTTTCCAATAATTCAAATTCAAGCAGTGCTAACCAATTACAGTCAAATATTCAGAATAGTATTATTTCCGGATTGATCCAAAAATTGGGATTATCAGAAGGAGTAGCAAACACAATTTCTCAGACTGTTGTTCCTGTACTTATTGGTTTGATAACAAAACAAAACAGTAAAACACCAGATGATGATCCGTCACCCATAACTGATATTTTTGGCAAAGTAGCAGGAAACAAAGGCGTAGGAGACGTATTAGGTAACTTATTCAATTAATCTAAATATCATTTTTTGATAATCGAAGGTGTCTCTAACAAGACACCTTTCTTATCTTGATTCGAATTTAATTATGAAGACAGCTATTGTAGTCGGAGCTACAGGCTTGATCGGTTCAAACCTGGTTCAACAATTACTAAAAAATAAAAACTTCGCTGCAATAAAGGTTTTTACACGGAGGTCTCTTGAAATTGATGACCCTAAATTACAAGTACACTTGGTAAATTTTGATCAATTGGACCAATGGAAAAATGAACTAACCGGAGACATTCTGTTTTCAAGCATGGGGACAACCATTCGGAAAGCGGGAAGCAAAGAAGTTCAGTATAAAATTGATTATACATATCAGTATGAAACTGCATTGGCAGCAGCAAACAATGGAGTTCAAACTTATTGCCTTGTTTCATCGGCGGGAGCCAATCCCAAATCTTCAGTTTTTTATTCAAAAATGAAAGGTAAACTTGATGAGGCTGTAAAAAGTTTGCCATTTCAACACATCTTTATCTTCAGACCATCAATACTGCAAGGAGAAAGAAATGAAAGCAGAATAGGAGAGAAGATTGGCCTGATTCTGGCGAAATTCTTTACAAAAATTCCAGGGTTAACTAAGTACAAACCTATCCCTGGACACACGGTTGCGAAAGCGATGATTAGATTAGCGGAAATGGCTGGCCAAAGACCAAAAATTGAAATTCTTACGCTTGATGAGATATTTGAGTTTGCAGTATAAATAAGATTTTACTTAATTCCCTCCAATTTAGCGGTTACAGACTTTATTAATTCTTCTTGCAATATAATTTCCATCTTTTTCTCCTCTTGTAAATCAAGATTTTTATCTATTTCCTTTTTACAACTTTTAATATCCGATTCGAATTCAACAATATCTTTTTGTTCTTTTTCAATCCTATTGCCAACTTTTTTCTTTTCACTTTCTAAACTTTTCAATTCTTTGTTAGCCTCTTTTTTTAATTCAGAGTCTGAAATTGATGCAACACTCGCACGTTGAGAGGTTAATGAAACCAGGAGCCTCTCATTATCTGCATCTAATAAACCTAATTCATCGTTTGCTTCAGCAATATTTTGCTCGTTCTCCTTTATCTCTTTATGTAAACTCTCATTTTCTTTTTCAAGTTTTTTTAGATCACTTTGAAGCGTTTTTAAAATATTCTGTTCTTCTTCCATTTCACCCTTTACTGCGATTATATACTGTTCAACTGCAAATTTTCTTTTAAAATTTGTGATGCCATTATACATCTTCTCACCAGCAATGTCAGTTTCTTCTCCTGAATATTCAAAAAAAACACTATCAATTTCATAAAAACTGTAAATCCTTATTGATGAATCCACTTTATACACAAAACTGTAAATATTAATCGGTTTTTGCACAACCTCTTTTGCCATGGTTCCCTTAATAAATATTTCATGGTCTGTTATTACAGCCTTTTCTTTGGTTTCCTCCTGTAAAAGTTTTATCCAATTCTTTTGAACGGTTTCAAGATCAGCCTGAGGAATATCGATCATATAGCTCATCTGATTACCCTTAGACATATCACGCTTTTCAATACCCACTTCAAATACAACCTGGCTATAGGAGGTTAGTGACTGAAATAACAAGGAAATGGTAAAGAATACACAACTATAAATTTTTAGATTTTTCATTTAATTTGATTTTGAGTACAATAATATCAATTTTGAAACAGATAAATGTAAAAAACCAAATCAAATTTTCAATTCAGTTAAATAATATTAATTACTGGTCTCTTTTTAATATTTTAGAAAACATAAGTTTACCATCTTTTGTCTTAACAATCGCTATATACATTCCATTTCTTAGTCCACTCACATCAATAACATTAATATCCGCAATAGAAATAACTTTTTGACCTAGTAAATTATATAGCTCAACACTTAAAGCTTGATAATTGTTTTTTTCGTTAAACTTAATATAGTTTACAGCTGGATTAGGAATGAACAAGTCACTCTGGTATGTGATTTTTTGATCTGATATTGATTGTGGGTTTGACAGTAGTTCTGAAGCTAGCCGACTGTAAAATTGATTTTGAAGAAACATCCTGTAACATCACAGCTACATACATCTGGTTGGCAATCCATTCATTATCTATTGAATAGCTCTCATTCAGAATTAATGAATCTCCTATATTTAAAAGTGAAACAGGTACATCTATTAAAACTTTTCTGAACACATCATGGTGCACAGTTTCACCATTTGGCGAGTTGTAATCTATCTCTTTTTCGGCTATTACTGCATATAAACTCAATTCCGTTTCGCTTGATCCGGTCTTTCGTATTACAATTGCTACCTCCGCTTCCTGGTCATTACTTTGAATTTGCTCAACTGAGACCGAATAATTCGCACTTTGTCCTAATTTCTCTTCAATTTGTGAAGCCATCAGTAATGGATTCTGTGGTTGAATTATCTCGCCCTGAACAACTACACGGGGTGTACCACCATAAATACCATAATAATTTGTGCGTGCATCATTTTCAACAGGATTGTGTTGCGAGAAAATGCATGTCGAATAAGGCGAACTAGGATGATAAGCAATATGTAATACCTCAGGGTAATCATCTAACAAATCGTAAAATGCAGGGTTTCTGGCTGCACAGATACTACAGCGTGTATTTGTAAAGTGTTCAACAATTACTGTTTGAGTTTGTTGCGACCATACTTGCAAGCCTGCAAAAAGGATGATCACAATTGAGAATAGTTTTTTCATCATATCTTTTTATCAATAGTCGGAAGTCAATACTAAACCTTACATCACCTGACATTTATATTATTCATTATAATCTTTATGAACTACGATGACATTTGGGTATATTTGTACATATTCATTTTATGCTTAAAGCAAGGAAGCATTTAAACACCATAAAGCAATGAGATCTTTTTTTACCATTCTACTTATCAGTATTACTTTGTCGATAAATGCGCAATCTGCAGGCGACACCATTGTAATTCCAACTTTTAATTATACCCAAACACATGGCTGGCCCTGGTGTGGTTTTAGCAGAGACACTATGATCGACTTCCCTGATGATCCGGGTATAACTTATGAAAAGATCATCATGGCATATAATATGAGGTGTAAAGATGGATTGGTTTCAGTACCGGGTAACACTAACCTGGGTTGTGGTGAGTGGGATTATTCCTGTAATACATACATCCATGATTCCTCAAGGGTAGATTCAGTGATCAGCTTTATCAATTCTCATACCATAACCAATTTTTCTGGTAGCGTGTATAATTATGTCGAAACACCTACTTATAATTACTACCAGTATTTACAGAAAAACGTTCAAATAGATCAAACAAATTCTGAAACCCTTTCACAAGTTGGAATTGGTACAGAGGCACTATCGGAAGTTATTAAGGCTGATCAGAATTCTGGCAAATCACAATATTTATTTACACAGTCCGAACTCTCGGCAGCTGGCGTAATCGCAGGCGATATCGATGGGATACTACTGGATGCTACCAGCGGAGCCGAGGCAGGTTATCTAATTATAAAAATTAAATCCACTGAAAAAACGGAGCTTACCGCTTCATCTCCTGATTTGGAAGGTCTCACAGAAGTTTATTTTCATGATTATGATTTTGCTGTGGGGTCGAATAGAATCCAATTTCACACGTCGTTTGCCTGGGATGGAACTTCCAACCTCATTATTGAGATTTCCTTTACCAATAACATTGTCAGTAATACGCTGGAAATAACGGGAGGTAATACGACAATGATTTCGGGTTTGCACACTAATAATGGAAGACACCTTGAAAATATTGGTGGCTATATTCAAATTCCAACCGACCCATTCTCAAGTATTTCTGAAGAAATTACCATTTCGTTTTGGAGTTACGGAAACGAAAATATCCAACCCATTAACAATAGTTTTTTGCATGGAGTAGATGGCAATGGTAACAGGACAGTTAATGTGCACCTTCCATGGAGCAACTCCAATGTATATTGGGATTGTGGTAACGATGGAGGCACTTACGACAGAATCAATGCTGCAGCAACTGCGGATCAATACGAGGGTAGATGGAACCACTGGGCTGCGACAAAAAACGCTGTTACAGGTGAGATGAATCTCTATTACAATGGTGAACTATGGCTTTCAGGAGCGGACAAATCATTACTGATAGACATTCAGGACTTTGTAATTGGAAACAATGGAGCCGGAGCCAGCACTTATTTTGGGAAAATAGATGAAGTAAGGGTTTGGGATACGGAACTCTCCGAGGCCATTATTAACGAGTGGATGTATAAATCAGTTGATGACTCACATCCTGATTACAACAATTTGGTTGCATATTATAAAATAGATGAAGGTGATGGATATTCAACAATGGATGCTTCACCTCACGGAAAAACAGGCGAAATAAATGGTTTTATGTATTGGTTGTATGAGCGTGGTGATAACCTCAATCATGGCTTTTCAGAAACAACAGGACGTCCCAACATCACTTTTGCCCAGGGTGATTATGACCTGACAGTTACAGATGTTATCGTAACTGACTCAGTAGCGAACTACCCAAATATAGTAACTGAATATGAAATTATACCCAGATGGGGTAGCATGTTAAACGACAGTATCAATCCGGTTTCTGTTAATGAGTTTTGGGAAGCGGTATATGAAGTAACGTATGATCCTGAAGGTGTCGCAATTGACTCGACCATGGTAGAAGCAACAGGTTCAATCGAACCAACTGAACTTCAATATTTCAAAAGATATCCGGCCAAATATGAAATCATGTCATTTGTAACGCCTTATGGCATTTACCTTGATTTAGGTATGGAAGGCAAGACATGGTACTTTGACGTGACCGATTATGCACCTATTCTTCAAGGTAGTAAAAGAATGACCATTGAAAGGGGAGGAGAATGGCAGGAAGATATGGACATAAAGTTCTTTTTTATAACCGGAACACCTTCACATGATGTTCTTGACATCAAACAAATTTGGCGTGCTGATGCTAAGTCTTACACCGACATCCAAAACGAAAGGGCTTTCGAAACCCGTGAAATTCAAATGCTTCCTGATGGTGAATCATTTAAATTGATGACGGTCATATCAGGTCACGGACAGGAAGGCGAATTCACACCCCGGCATCATACCATGAATATTGACGGGGGAGATATTGAATTTGACCAGGTTGTCTGGACGGAGTGCTCTACCATTCCGATCTATCCACAGGGTGGCACATGGGTATATGACAGGGCCGGATGGTGCCCCGGAGACCCCAGTGATATTCATGAATATGATATCACACCATATGTAAGTCCGGGCCAGACACATAGTTTTGATTATAATGTAACCTATGCAACCGGTACTTCAAATTATATTGTCAGGCAACATTTGGTAACATATGGCCTTCCCAACTTTAATCTGGATGCAGCTATTGTTAAGGTTTTAAAACCAAATAAAGATGATGCCAGTCAAGAACGATTCAATCCTGCTTGTACCTATCCTGAAATCATCATCCAAAATACAGGGTCAACCCCGTTAACAAGCCTTGATATTGAATACTATGTGGAAGGCGGCGATACAGAGTTTTACGAGTGGACTGGCTCGCTTGAATTCCTTGAACGGGAAACAGTTGTCCTTCCAATCCCTGAGCTTACATTCTGGATGGGAACTGTTGATAAATTTACAGTCAATATCGATAATCCCAACGGACAGGAAGATGAATACATCTTTAACAATTCATGCATCACCTATTTTGACGACATTCACGTATATCCTGAAGGGGAGATTATTACAATTCAGCTCAAAACTAATAATGTGGGCTACCAAACGACATATACGCTCTATGATGGAGAAGGGAATATCCATTATGAGCGGGATAATTGTGATAACAATACAGTTTATAATGATGAATTTTACCTGTTCCCGGGTTGTTATAAATTAAGGATTGATGATTCAGGTGACAATGGTCTTGATTTCTGGCACCAACCTAGCCAGGGAACAGGTTACTTCAGGATAAAAGATGCTGAAGGTGCCATACTTTATACGTTTGATCCTGATTTCGGTGGTTTCGCTGAATTTGAATTCGGTATCGGAAATATTACCATTATTGATGAGGTCAGTAATCCATTTAACATCAGTATTTACCCCAATCCAACCACTGAAAAAATTCAACTTAACGTGAAAGGTTCTGGAAATACAAAAGCCTCAATGAACCTTTTAAACTCATTATCATCCATAGTGATAGAAAAAGAATGGTCTGTTATTGGTGAAGATTTCAATACTGAAATTGACATGAGTGACTTACCACCAGGCATTTATTTTTTACAATTCCACTACGGCGATCATTCGAAAACAGAAAAAATAATTAAGCAATAAACTTTTTATCATGAACCACAAAATTGCCAGTCATTATGAGATGGTAAAAAAATACCATCCCGAATATTTAGAAGCAGTTGAAAATTTAGGACTCACGGCAAAAAATGCCGGACCCATTGACGAAAAAACAGCCCAACTTATTCAACTTGCAGCTTCCATAGCTAACAAATCCGAAGGAGCCACCCACAGCCACACAAAAAGGGCACTAAAACTTGGAGCTTCAAAAGAAGAGGTCAGGCATTGCGTGCTGATCCTGACAAATACGCTAGGTTTTCCTACTGTTATGGCTGGACTGAGCTGGGTAAACGATATCCTGGAATAATACAATTCTAACAACTGTTATTATCTGATTATCTACTTATTACACGAACTTTTCTACCCAGGTTAATAAATAACTAAAATAGTGCTTGCATCAGGTGTATACTATGTGTATATTTGTGTATGCAAAAACAGATTTCAAATAAAGAAATAGAAGCACTACAGGTCATCAGAAGCTACCTGATGAAGCATGGTAAAATGCCCAGCGTGAGGGAACTGATGAAAGAGCTTCATTATAAATCGCCCCGTTCTGCATCCGTAGTTATGCAAGGGCTCATCGATAAGGACATCTTAAAGAAAAAGAAAGACGGCAGTACCCAACTCATGCAATATGAGATAGATGAATTTGGAGATATGCCGCAAGAGCAAACCGTAAAAGTTCCTTTACTCGGGACGGTTACATGCGGCCTGCCCATTCTGTCAGAAGAAAATATTGAAGCAGAACTCGCAGTTTCCACCAAAGTAGCCAAACAACCCGGCACCTATTATTTATTACGGACTCAGGGAGATTCGATGAACCAGAAAGGCATTCATGATGGTGACCTCGTGCTGGTAAAACAGCAGAACAATGCCGATAACGGGGATATCGTTGTGGCATTAATAGATGATGAGGTAACCGTAAAAGAACTAAGAGTGAACAACGACAATGTAGTATTGTTGCCACGGTCTTCCAACAAAACACATATGCCGATCATTCTTTCCAAAGATTTTGTGGTACAAGGTGTTGTTGTTTCTGTAATTCCTATGTAGTTAGTCTGAAGATGGACAGATCCATTGTACATATCGACCTGGATACCTTTTTTGTATCGGTAGAGCGCCTGCTCGATTCACGCCTGAACAACAAGCCCGTGCTGGTGGGAGGTACGAATGGGAGGGGGGTTGTGGCTGCCTGCAGCTATGAGGCCCGCCAATACGGTATCCACTCGGCCATGCCCATGGGAATGGCGCAAAGGCTTTGCCCCGAAGCCATTGTGATCAGGGGCGATGGCGGCATGTACAGCAAATTCTCAAAAATGGTAACCGAGATTATCAATGAAGATTCGCCCCTGTACGAGAAATCCTCTATCGATGAATTTTATATTGACGTAAGCGGCATGGATCGCTTTTTCGGTACCTATAAATGGGCCCAGGAACTCCGGTCTAAGATCATGAAAGAAACAGGCTTGCCCATTTCATTTGGCTTATCTACCAACAAAACTGTTGCCAAAGTAGGCACCAGCGAAGCAAAACCCAATAATCACATCAATATTCCCAAAGGTTACGAAAAAAGTTTCCTGGCACCGTTAGCCGTAAAAAAAATTCCGATGGTAGGCGATAAAAGCTATAAAATGCTTTTAAGCATGGGCGTCAAATATGTGAAAACCGTGCAGGAGATACCCGTAGAACTCATGGCAAGCATCATGGGGAAAAATGGGATCGTATTATGGAAAAAAGCTCAGGGTATCGACAATACGCCCGTTGAACCTTATAATGAACGTAAATCCATCTCTTCTTCCATCACACTCGATAAAGATACCATTGATACCCGGCAGCTAAAGAACATTCTAACGGCCATGGCCGAAAAGCTGGCTTACCAGCTCCGTAACGAACAAAAACTCACGTCAGTGGTCACTGTAACCATTCGCTATTCCGATTTTGATACCCGTACACGGCAACACCGGATACCTTACACCTCGCTGGACCATACACTGATAAAAACCGTCATGAGCCTTTTCGACCAGCTTTACGACAGGAGGCTGCTAGTACGCCTGGTGGGTGTTCGCTATAGCAGCCTGATATCAGGAAATTACCAGATGAATCTTTTTGAAGACACCTCGGAAATGATCAGCCTTTACCAGGCCATGGACAGCATACGTAACCGCTTTGGAAATACTGCCATAAGGCGCGTTTCCACCCTGGGAAGCCGTATCAGAAACGGGGGAAGTCCGTTCCAGGGAAACCTTTCAGCCTAAACCATGCTGCTCAACTGCCGCACATACTACAGCTATAAGTATGGAACCATCTCCATAGAAGATCTCATAAAAGAAGCTCTCGAAAAAAACTATAACTATCTCGTGCTAACGGACATCAACAGCACATCAGCCAGTATCGATTTTGTACGGCAATGCCTGCTCAAGCAAATAAAACCCGTACTGGGCATTGATTTCAGGAATGGGGCACAACAAAAATATATCGGTATTGCAAAGAACAATAAGGGATTCAGGGAACTGAATGAACACTTAACACGGCATCTTCGCGAATCATCAGGTTTTGCTGACCGGGCACCGGCATTCAAACATGCATATGTAGTTTATCCTTTTAAAGAGTTTAATTACTGTAAGTTACGAAAAAATGAATTCGTGGGCATGCGTCCGGCTGAACTAAATAAATTGCCATTTTCTGATTGGAAGAACAGCCCCGAAAAGCTGGTGATACTGCACCCGGTAAGTTTTCGTAATAAACGCGATTTCAACATTCACAGGCTGTTGCGCGCCATTGACAATAATACCTTGTTGAGCAAACTGCTCAAAAGTGAAGAAGCCCAACCCGATGAGATAATGTTGTCAGAGAAAAAGTTGACAAATGTCTTCCGCAACTATCCTCAAATCATTGAAAACACGAAGCAACTCATCGACAATTGCACCATTCATTTTGAATATAGCAGCTTTAAAAACAAAAAGAGTTTCACAGAATCACCCGAAGAAGATTTTGAGCTTTTAAAAAAAGAAGCTGAAAAAGGAATAGCATACCGGTATAGAAATCCCTCACAGGTAGTAATCGACCGGATGAACAAGGAATTGAAGATCATTCAGGAGATGGATTTCTGTTCCTATTTCCTCATCAACTGGGACCTGGTGAAATATGCCCAAAGCCTGGGCGTACACTATGTAGGAAGGGGAAGCGGTGCCAACAGCATGGTAGCTTACCTGCTACGCATCACCGATGTGGACCCCATTGAACTGGACCTGTATTTTGAACGTTTTATCAACCCGGCACGTACATCACCACCCGATTTCGATCTTGATTTTTCTTCCCGCGACCGCAACAAGATGACAAAATATCTTTTTGACAAATACGGCTGGGACAATACGGCGCTTGTGGGCACCTACATTACCTTCCAGTATAAATCCATGATCCGTGAGCTTGGTAAGGTATTTGGTCTACCTTCCAGCGATATTGAAAAACTACAGCGTACCAAAGACCTCAACAAACTCGATGACATTAGCAAACTCGTCATTACCTACAGCCATTACATCCATGGATTTCCCAGTCACCTAAGTGTCCATTCCAGCGGCATCCTTATTTCAGAAGAACCATTGAGCACTTATTCGGCTACTATTTTACCACCAAAAGGCTTTCCAACCGTACATTTCAGCATGATCGAAGCCGAAGACATCGGCTATACCAAATTTGATATACTGGGACAGCGGGGCTTAAGCAAAATTGAAGATGCCGTAACTATTGTGAAGGAAAATGCTGGTCAGGAAATTGATATTCACGACATTCCCAAATTTAAAAAAGACGAAAAAGTGAAGCAATTGCTGATGAAGGGCAAAACCATCGGTTGCTTCTATGTTGAATCGCCTGCCATGCGTATGCTCCTCAGGAAACTGGAAGCTGACGACTACATCCGGCTGGTGGCAGCCAGTTCCATCATCCGGCCGGGTGTTGCCAAAAGCGGCATGATGCGAGAATACATCCTGCGTTTTAGGGAAAAGGAGAGGAGGGAAGCCGCCCGGAAAGAAATGCCTGCCTTTTACGATCTGCTGGCGGAAACTTATGGTGTGATGGTTTACCAGGAAGATGTGATCAAAGTGGCCCATTATTTTGCCGGACTAACGCTGGCCGAATCAGACGTACTCCGCAGGGGCATGTCGTGGAAGTTTAAACAACGTAACGAATTTGGGAGGATCAGGGATAAATTTTTCTCAAATTGCGAGGAAAGAAAATACCCTAAACACCTGGTAGAAAGGGTTTGGACACAGATTGAGAGTTTTGCCAATTATGCATTTTCAAAAGGACACTCGGCATCCTATGCTGTTGAGAGCTATCAGGCGCTCTACCTGAAAGCACACTTCCCGCTGGAATATATGGTAGCCACCATCAATAATGGCGGTGGTTTTTACCATACAGAACTTTATGTACATGAAGCCCGCATGCATGGCGCCACAGTAGAACCGCCCTGTGTGAATACGAGTGAAGCGAAAACCATTATCCGGGGAAAAACAATTTACCTGGGATTCAGCATGCTGAAAAGCCTGGAAACAAAGGCAATTGCCATTTTACTGGCCGAGCGATACCGGAACGGCATTTTTAGCTGCTTGCGCGACTTTCTCAGGCGGGTATCCATTTCACTGGAACAGTTATCCATCTTAATCCGGATCGATGCTTTCCGGTTTACTGGTAAATCGAAAAAGGAACTGATGTGGGATGCCCATTTTCTGCTGTCCAAAGCTAAGAAAACCACGCCCGTCAATACCTTGTTTTATGAGGCAGCGAAGGAATTCGTTATACCGCCATTGTATGCCCACGCACTTGAAAGCGCCTACGACGAAATAGAACTGGTAGGCTTTCCGGTAGGCATTTCTCCTTTTAAGCTGGTAGAAATAAAAGATGAGAAATATTCACCTGCAAGAAAGCTCCCTTACCTTGTTAGCAAAAGGGTAGAGGTGATCGGTTATTTAATTCACGCAAAAAGAACACGAACCACCAACGGAAAACAAATGACTTTTGGTACTTTTATCGATTCGGAAGGCAACTGGATTGATACGGTTCAGTTTCCTGAGATCACGGCAAAGTACCCGTTTCGTGGTCCCGGATGTTATAGAATAATAGGTAAAGTAATTTCTGAATTTGGATTTATAAGTGTCGAAACATCAGAATTATACAGGATACCAACAATTAATATTGAAGAGCCTTCAACGAGATTAAGATTGAATAGTGAGCAGTTTGTAAGTTAAGGCTTAAGGTTTAGATGTACGTAGGTTTAGGTTGGTTTAGGGTTTAGGATAGTGGTTTAGGGTTTAGGGTTTAGAGGTTAGGGGTTAGAATTTAGAGTTATAGAATTTAATACAATGTGCGGACAATATGCTATCGTAAGTAAAATTGAAAAGATTGAAAAGCAGTTTAATGTGGCCTTAAAGGAAGGTTTGGAATTTGAATCAAATAAGATCATTGTTCCTGGTACCAAAGGATTGGTCATTACAGATAAAAACCCACGAATTATCCAGGATTTCACTTTCGGATTTACACCTTCGTGGGCGGATAAACTGAAATATATTATCAATGCCAGGGCTGAAGGTGACTATAACAAAGAGAATTCGCCGGATTACACTGGGGGCAAAGGTATTATCAACAAACCTTTTTTCAGAAAAGCAATACGTTCGAAACGTTGCCTAGTTATAGCTGATAGCTTTATTGAAAGCACGGGGAAAAAAGAGCTCAAAAAATCTTACAATGTTTATCTAAAGGAGCATGTAAACCCGATTGCGTTTGCAGGTATATGGGATACATGGCAAAATAAAGATACGGGAGAAATTCACGACACATTTGCCATCATAACAACCAGGCCCAATCAATTGATGCTAAAAATACCCCACGACCGGATGCCTGTTATTCTTAGACCATCCTTATTTTCAAGGTATTTGAGTACAAAAAGTCCTTTGAGTGAAATAACTTCGATGCTCGAACCATACGATGTCAGGGAAATGAATGCTTATGCAATTGCTACTTCATTTTATAACGAAAGAAATGATGCCCGCAAAGCCTTACAGCCATATAGCCAACGGCTGGACAAGGAATATGATGTTACATTGAAACAACAGCTTAAATTATTTGGCATGGGAGAATCACCATCCAGGGAGAAGAAAGATAACAGAAAATAATAAGCAGTCCTTATTGCAACTCCTTCATTGAAAGACTAATCCGCTTCCGTGGCCACATCAACATCCAGCACCTTCACTTTTACATGCTGGTTGAGGCTGACGTAATCGGCCGGGTTGCTTATATACTCATTGGCCAAATGCGAAATATGCACCAAACCATCCTGTTTGACACCCACATCTACAAACGCACCAAAATTGGTGATATTGGTAATGATGCCAGGTAATTCCATACCGATCTCCAGGTCGGTTATTTTATGGATGCCTTTTGCAAATTCAAATATTTCCGCTTTTTTACGTGGATCCAATCCAGGTTTTAACAATTCCTTCCTAATGTCATTCAGTGTGGACAGACCAGTATTATTCGTGACAAATTGTGCAAAATCAAGCTTATTGATCACTTCTTTATTACCAATCAGATCAGCGACGGAAAGTCCTGCATGTTTGGCAATTTTTTCAACAACAACATAACTCTCTGGATGTACAGCACTGTTATCCAATGGGTTCTTACCATTTTTGATCCGTAAAAAGCCGGCACATTGCTCAAAAGCTTTGCTGCCCATCCGTGGCACCTTTTTTAATGCTTTTCTGGATTCGAAAGTGCCATTTTCATTCCTGTAATCAATGATATTTTGTGCCAGTTGTGGTCCCAATCCTGATACAAATCTCAGTAAATGTTTACTGGCCGTATTTACATCCACGCCCACCAGGTTTACACAACTCTCTACTACTGTATCAAGTGATTCTTTGAGTTGCTTCTGATCGACATCATGCTGGTACTGGCCCACTCCAATGGATTTGGGTTCAATTTTCACCAGTTCAGCCAATGGATCCATAAGCCGCCTACCGATGGAAACGGCACCCCTGACAGTAACATCATAATCAGGAAATTCTTCTCGTGCTTCGGGCGAAGCTGAATAAATAGAGGCACCTGCTTCATTCACAATAAAAACAAGCACATCATCCCTGAACCTTATCCTGCGAACCAGATTTTCTGTTTCGCGTCCGGCTGTGCCGTTGCCAATAGCAATGGCTTCAATATTGTATTGCTGTACCAGTGTGTTGATCTTGCTCATGGCCGGACCCGACTGCGATTGAGGTGGATGCGGATAGATGTTATCATTATGTAACAATTGTCCGTTTTCATCCAGGCATACGATTTTACAGCCGGTACGAAAACCCGGATCGATCGCAAGAATCCGCTTCTCACCAAGAGGTGCTGTTAAAAGTAGTTGTTTCAGGTTATCAGCAAATACTTTAATGGCATCCGCATCTGCTTTTTCTTTAGATGAAGCGGTGAATTCATTTTCAATGGAAGGGGAGAGGAGCCGCTTGTAACTATCCTTGACGGCAAGTTCCACATGGCCGCTCATATCATTACGAATAAAGAAACGATTCAGCCTTTCCAACGCATATTCCTCAGGTGGCCTGATATTGACTTTCAAATATTCTTCCTTTTCACCCCGCCGGATGGCCAGTAAGCGATGTGATTTGCATCGGCTTAACTTTTCTTCATACGTAAAATAGTCGCTGTAATTTTGAGCTTCCTCTTCCTTGCCTTTTACAACTTTCGCTGCAATAATCGCCTGGCTTTCAAAAAACTGCCGGATCATTACCCTTGCTTTTTTGTTTTCATTGATCCATTCAGCCATAATATCCCGTGCACCCTGCAAAGCCGCGTCAACCGAGTCAACATTTCCTTTTACAAATGAAGCTGCTCTTTCACCTATATTGGCTTCACGCTGTGCCATGATGATTTTTGCCAGCGGTTCCAGACCGTTTTCCCTGGCTGTATCTGCTTTTGTTTTACGTTTTTGCTTATAAGGCAAATAAAGGTCTTCCAATTCAGCAGCATCGTAAGTACTTTGTATGGTTGCTTTTAACTCATCAGTCAGTTTACCTTGTTCATTTATGGATGCCAGGATGGTTTCTTTCCGGCTTTCAATCTTTAATAATTTGTCGTTTACCGATTTTATTTGCCCGATCTGCACTTCATCGAGGCTACCGGTAACTTCTTTCCTGTAGCGAGCGATAAATGGAATGGTGGCACCATTTGAAAGCAATGCCAGTGTTTTTTCAACCTGCGGAACGGAAACACCGGTTTCTCTTGATATTAAAGGGATTAGAGTAGGGAACATGCAGTAAATATTTTTGAGTAAATGTAGTTATTCTACACCAAATGCATGGCTAATTCAATACATACTCCTACATTTAATTACTCCAAAGTGGCCCTAAATAACTGAAAATGTTGGGTTTTAATTAATTTATTTTCAGATTTTTATCATCTGTATGAATAAAAGACTTACTTTCGCCACAGTTTTAACAGAATAGTATCTGAGTATATAAGTTCCCTTCAAGAAAAAATTTCCCTACACTTTTTAGTTTAGCCGAACCATTTGATCGAAAAGCCACTTGCTACGCAGCACTATTCACACATAATAATTATTTTAAATTTTAAGTAAATGAAAGAAGGAACAGTAAAATTTTTCAACAGATCCAAAGGATTTGGTTTTATCGAGCCAGCAGATAAAGGTGCTGACATTTTCGTTCACCAAAACGGACTGATTGACGAAATTCAAGAAAACGACAAAGTTAAATTTGACGTTGAACAAGGAAAAAAAGGCTTAAACGCCATCAATGTTGAGGTTATTTAATTAACCCATATAAAATTGAAAACTTAAAGCTACCCGTGAGGGTGGCTTTTTTTGTTTAAGGGTTTTTAATATAAAAGCCTTAGATTGAGTGTAAACGAGGCGTGAGTATATGCAATGGAGCCTAGACACAAATAATATACAATTTAAGATCACCGCAAATTGCTTTGACATAAAATTTATAGTTATCGGACTTCAACCAGATAACCGATTTTATATCAAATACTAACG
This sequence comes from Marinilabiliales bacterium, assembly GCA_963776205.1. Lineage (GTDB taxonomy): Bacteria > Bacteroidota > Bacteroidia > Bacteroidales > F082 > UBA4459. Next base: position 534,633 of record CAVZLR010000004.1, on the reverse strand, counting down.
TATCCGCAATTTCCTTATTTGCCTTATAATTTATATTATGTTAAATAGATGTTTTAAAATATAAGGGAAGCAATCATAACTACTTCCCTTTTAATTTTACTGCTGATCTAATTTTTCAAGCTTATCGCTCATCTTCAATCTAGCGTAGGTCTCTTTTAACGCAGCTATGGTCGGTGTATCATCAGGTTTAATTTCTAAAGCTTCTTCCAGGTAAGGTACAGCTTTTGCCAGGTTTTCATTTGCTTTTTCCGTAAGCGCTGCATACTCATCTACTTTGTTAAGTGGTAAATCATTTGCTTCTGCCTGAATTTCAGCTGCTTTATTTACATATATGGCGCCCATATTGTAATAGGCTTCAAAAAATTCAGGATTCAGATCAGCTGCCATTTGATAATATTTTACCGCATCAGGAATATTTCCTTCATCATCATATGTTTTACCCAATAAAAAGAACAGATTTGGGTTTTCCGGATCTTGCTCAACAGCTTCTATCAAACTAGCTTGCAACTTTTCATTCTCTCCTCTTTCCAGATATAATTGTGCTTCTTCAAGTAATAAGCTTAATTCTCCCGGAAACCGTTCTCTTCCAAGCTGAAGAATTTCAATTGCCTGGGCGGTGTCTCCCATTTGTTTTACTGCCCTGTTGTAAAACATAAATACGCGTGGTTCTTCGAAGTTCACTTCAACGCATTTCGCTAAATATTCAGCAGAAACTTCCGGATCATCACCTAAAACTCCTGCCATTCCGATATTAAATGCGGCAATGGTATCAAATCTTCCATCTACTTCGGCAATATCATAAGCAATTTTAAAATTATCTATAGCCGCCTGATAATCACTATCCTGAAATGCGAGACCACCTTTTCTATAGAATTGGTTGGTCAGATTTGCCATGTAAATTGAGATTTCGTTACTGTATTGGGCCTTTTCATCATATTTTTTCGCTTTCTTTAAAGCTTCATACGATTTCATAGCTGCATCAGGCTCGTTCAGAAGTTCAGCCATACTTGGCTCAGCAGCAATTTTGTAATAAATCTCCCCTGCATACAACCAGGTTTTGGCATCATGCATTGTTTTTTCGTGTTGGGTTGCTTCGTCAATTGCCTCTTTTGCTTTGCCTAACTCGCCATTTTGGCTATACATATAGGCGCTTGTCCTTTTGTTCTTCTGGGCATAACCTCCAAGACTAATCAGGATGCTAAGTCCAACTAAAACTACTATTTTTTTCATTATTTAAGGTTTTAATTTGTTTGCAAAGATATTCAATTACCATAATTATGCCATAGATTGACATATTTATAAAGCTTATAAATATCAGTGCCTTAACTAAGTGTATTATTCTGTATCTGAATTATTTTCGTCTGAATTATTTTCCAGAACATCCTCCCCGCTATCGTCCATCAACTCTTCGGCTTCTCCTTCTTCAAGTTCAATTTTGGCAACAGCGGCAATTTCATCGCCTTCTTCAATTTTAATAAACCTGACACCCTGGGTTGCTCTTCCCATAATCCGTACATCTTCCATACCCATTCGAATGGCGATACCCGATTTATTAATGATCATTAACTGATCAGTATCTGATACGTCTTTTATTGCGATCAACTCTCCGGTTTTTTCTGTCACATTAATGGTTTTTACCCCTTTACCTCCCCTATTGGTCACGCGGTAATCATCTATTTCTGAGCGCTTTCCGTAACCTTTTTCAGAAACCACCAAAATGGTTTTTTCATTGCTCTCAATACAGATCATTCCAATGACTTCATCATCTTTTCCTTCCAGTCGTAACTCCCCTGACACCAGATGCACTTCTGCCCATCGGACGTACATTGGCTTCGTTAAAACGTATGGCCCTACCCGACCGTTTAGCCAGTATAATTTCATTTTCTCCATTTGTCAGTTTTGCCTGGAGTAATTCGTCCCCTTCGCGGATGTTGATGGCTATAATACCATTTTGACGCGGTCTAGAATATAGTTCCAGTGAAGTCTTCTTGATGGTTCCTGATTTTGTGGCCAGTATAATATAATTGTTGTTTATATATTCTTCATCTTTCAGATCTTTCACATTTATAAATGCTTTTACCTTATCATCAGGATCAATATGTATCAGGTTTTGAATGGCTCGTCCTTTGGAAGTCTTTGTCCCTTCCGGTATTTCGAATACACGCATCCAGAATACTTTTCCTTTTTCAGTAAAGAAAAGCATATAGTTATGATTGGTAGCTACAAATAAGTGTTCCAGAAAATCCTCATCCCGTGTGGTACTTCCCCGTGAACCGCGTCCGCCTCTTTTTTGCTGACGGTACTCAGTTAGTGCCGTTCGTTTTATATATCCCATATGAGAAATAGTGATTACCACTTTCTCATCCGGAATAACATCTTCCATCGAAATATCTTCAGCTGTATAAACGATTTGAGAACGTCTTTCGTCGCCATACTTATCTTTAATATTGATTAACTCATCCTTGATAAGTTGCATACGTTTGTCTTCGTCACTTAACAAATCTTTAAGTTCAGCAATTAATTTCTGTAACTCTTCATAATCGGATTTGATTTTATCTCTTTCCAGTCCGGTCAGTTTTTGCAGTCGCATATCCAGAATTGCTTTAGCCTGGATCTCACTGAGTTCAAAACTATCCATTAAACCCATCCTTGCTTCTTCAGGAGTTTTAGATGCCCTGATCAAAGCAATAACCGCATCCAGATTGTCCAAAGCAATAAGCAAACCTTCCAGCACATGAGCTTTCCGTTCTGCTTCATCTAATTGATACTGTGCACGACGAATTACTACTTCATGCCTGTGTTCGACAAAATAATGTATCAGGTCTTTCAGATTTAGTGTTCTTGGTCTGCCATTAACCAGCGCAACATTGTTCACACTAAATGAACTTTGCAGAGCAGTCATTTGGTACAATTTATTCAGCACGATACTTGGAATAGCATCACGTTTCAGATCGTAAACAATACGCATTCCATTTCTATCCGACTCATCACGGATATCAGAAATACCTTCTATTTTTTTATCATTGACCAGGTCGGCTGTTTTGCGAATCATTTCCGCCTTATTCACCTGGTAAGGAATGGAAGTAACGATTATTTGCTCCCTACCGCTGCTACTTTCTTCAATGATAGCTTCTCCCCTCATCATTACCCTACCCCTGCCTGTTTCAAAAGCATTTACAACGCCTTCATATCCATATATGATTCCTCCAGTGGGAAAATCAGGTGCCTGCACCAGTTTGATCAAATCCCCCATTTCGATATCCTTGTTATCAATGTATGCCAGAGTACCATCAATCACCTGTGAAAGATTGTGAGGTGCCATATTAGTGGCCATACCCACAGCAATCCCTGAAGCTCCGTTTACCAACAGATTTGGAATTTGTGTAGGCAAAACAGTGGGTTCTTTCAGTGTATCATCAAAATTTAACTGATGGTCAACTGTATCCTTATCAATATCTACCAGCATTTCTTCGGCAATTTTCCGTCAATCGGGCCTCTGTATAACGCATAGCCGCCGGGTTATCACCGTCAATAGAACCGTAGTTTCCCTGGCCTTCTACCAATGGATATCGCAATGACCACTCCTGAGCCATGCGCACCATTGAATCATAAACAGATGTATCACCATGTGGATGGTATTTACCCAACACTTCCCCTACAATTCTGGCAGATTTTTTATATGATCGGTTTGAAAACACACCCAACTCATGCATTCCAAACAATACCCTGCGGTGAACTGGCTTAAGGCCATCTCTTACATCAGGCAAGTGCCCTGTGAAACAATCACCGACATCGAATAATCGATGTAGGCCGACTTCATCTGGTTTTCAATATTTACTTTGATAATTCTATTACCTTCAAATTCACTTTCCATTCTCTATAACTCCTTCTTTATTAACACCTTAGAATAACTCATACGAAGCTACGAATTTACAAAAAAAATGTATATAAAAACCTATATAAAACAGCTAATAATGTTAACAATATCGTGTTAGCAATATTCTGTTTAAAACCAGGAAAATATTGGTGTTTAAATTAACTAAAAGATGAAATTGTTAAAAGGAATTGAGCTTCGTGAAATCTTATTAGTTTTGCCCCCTATTCAGTAAAAAATTAAACAACGATAAAATGAAATACCTACACAATTTGCCAATTTTTTTAATTCTCTTCAGTTTCATATGGATAGTTTCCTGTGAAAACCCTGTTAAAAAAGGGAATCCTCATGAAAATACAGCTGACCAGCAACCTGATACAACAATCCATTACCCACAGGAAAAACACCTGTCCAACATTCAAACAACTTACCAATGGCGGAGATAATGCAGAAGCGTATTTCAGTTTTAATAATGAAATGATCGTTTTCCAGGCCAAAAACACTGAGTGGAATGCACCCTGCGACCAGATTTACAGCTTTTCTTTTTCAGATGGAAATATGTTTGATAAAGTTACCTCAATTGATTAGTGAAGGACTTGGAAGAACCACCTGTTCTTTTTTTATGCCGGGTGATACAACAGTTCTTTATGCTTCAACAAGGTCTGGAGGAGATGCCTGCCCCCCCGATCCAGAAAAACGAGAGGATGGAAAATACGTTTGGCCAATTTATCCCGATTTTGATATTTATATTTCCGATTTAAAAGGGAATATTGTTGATACACTGGTAAGTGGACCCGGATATGACGCAGAAGCAACTGTTTCAGCTCAGGGCGATAAAATTGTATTCACATCTGACCGCACAGGTGACCTCGAACTTTACACATGCGATATTGATGGCAGCAACCAACAACAAATTACTTTTGAACTGGGTTATGATGGCGGAGCCTTTTTCTCTCCTGATGGAAGTAAATTGATTTTCAGATCATCAAGACCCAAAACTGAAGCAGAAATTAAAGAGTACAAAGATTTAATGGCGGATGGCCTTGTTATGCCTACCAATATGGAATTATATACTTGTAATGTAGATGGAAGCGAACTGAAACAGCTTACAAACCTTGGTAAAGCAAACTGGGCGCCTTTCTTTCATCCTTCAGGCGAAAAGGTAGTTTTCAGTTCAAATCACAACAGCAAACGAGGGTTTGAATTCAATTTATTTATGATCAACCTGGATGGTACCGGGCTGGAGCAGATCACCTTTGATGATATTTTTGATGCATTTCCCATGTTCTCGTACGATGGAAAAAAACTGATCTTTTCTTCCAACAGGAACAATGGTGGCACCCACAATACCAATTTATTCGTTGCCGATTGGGTTGAATAAATCATTATTTTTATGAGTTGATTCATTATTCACAAAATCATGTGTTATGAAAAAACTCGCACTTATTTGTACGGTTTTTCTGTTTGTATTCACAGGTTCTTCGCAAAACATTCCCTACCCCACTGTACCTGACTGGGAATCAGCACCAAACGGACACATTGCAACGGGGCTTGGGTTAGCAGATATTAATGGTGATGGCTGGAAGGATATAATTGTCGCCAATGGAAATGATATTCAGCGACAACACCTGGTTGTTTATTATAACCAGGGAGATGGAAATTTTGGTCAGAACCCGGATTGGCAATCGAGCCGATATTGACTATCATGGGCACTTATCAGTTGGTGACCTGAATAAAGACGGCTGGATGGATGTGGCCGTATCGGTATATATTGGACCAACAGGATTCAATTCTCCCGGAAAATTAAAGATCTATTTCAATAATGGAGGTACGTTGGAAAATACGCCTTCATTTGAATCATATGATTTTTATACATTTTCATGTGCCATGGGTGATGCAGATGCAGACGGCGACCTCGATATTGCAACCACAGGTGGTGAACCTTACAATAATATCCTTGATTACGGCAAGATTTTCTACAACAATAATGGCAATTTCTCAAATCAGCCCGAATGGTCATCTTCATTTGATATTCGGTTCGATGGACGTTGATTTTAGCGATATGGATGGGAATGGAAAACTGGATCTGGCTTTTGCGACTGAGTCGAGCCCCAATTATTTGTTTATTTCTGACAATGAAGGAGTAATAAGCAATACACCGGCTTGGCATTCTACCGGAAACGTCAATTATATGAACTCATTAGATATAGGTAAAATAGGGGAAGAAGTTATCATGGGAATGGTATTGACTGGAAACAATCAACTTGGAGGCGATGGTAGAGTAAAACTGTATACTTTTGAAGATGGAATTCCTTCTGAAAGTGATCCCAGTTGGGTGTCGAATGTACCCGGATATTGGTCGGGCGTGTTATTGCACGATGTTGATTTGGATGGTATAAATGATCTGATTTATGGTGGTTGGTGGCTGCCTATGAATATGCATCTCGGAAATGCTGAAAATTTTGATATAGACGTCTCCTTTACTTCACTCTCTTCTTCTGTAGTGGAAGCAATTCAAATAGCTGATTTAAATAAAGATGGGATTAAACAAAGTATGGAAAGATTTAAAGTTACGCCACAACGTAAATCGGTCTTTTATTTAGAACATCCCATTGAATTTGTTTTAGGTGTGGTCATTTCCGATTTTGGAATCGGGCCTGAGTATTACTGCTATATACCAGGTAAGAACTGGGTCTCTATTGATAATGAGATTGTAGCTGAAGGAGATACAGTATTTATCATGTATGAGTACAGTCAAAAAGGTGATATAGTAATCACTAACTGGGATAGTGGCAAAGGCAATTTCATCTTTTATAGCGACACAACTATCACGCATACATCAGCTTATTTAGCAAACTCATTTGATTTCAAACTGTATCCGAATCCCGCAAATAATTATGTAAGGATCGGATTTCGCAAAGCATTGAATAGTGATGTTTCCATTATAATCAGGAATTTAGATGGACTGCTCATAAAACAAATAGAATATCCTATTAATACTGAACAGGAACAATCAATACTGATTGATATACATGATCTTGACAGAGGTATGTATATGATACAGTTAAAAAACAACCCAATTTTCAGCTACAAAGAAATTGATCATTAACTAAGCTGTTTTCTTATGAATGAGTGCCGTGAAAAAGTATATAACAAACTAAAGGAACTGGAGATTGATTACAGTGTGTTTGAGCATCCACCGCTCGACACCATTGAGATTGCCCTCAACTATTGGAAAGACATCGATGCCATGCATTGCAAAAACCTGTTTTTCAGAAATCATAAAGGCAACCGGCATTACCTGGTGATCATTAAAGACACGACACCTTTTAATATCAGGAGCCTCGAACAAAAATTAAAGCAAGGCAAACTAACTTTCGGATCGGAGAAAAGATTGATGAAATACCTGGGCGTAAAACCCGGATCAGTCTCGCCATTTGGACTGATCAATGACAAAGACACGGCATGTACATCTTGTTTCTTGATCAACAGTTAAAGTCGGCCGATAAGATCAGCTTTCACCCCAATGAAAATACGGCCAGCCTTGTATTATCTTATGCTGATTTTATTAAATACCTGGAATCATAATGGAAACACCTATGAATTCATTGACCCGACACCGGATAACGCCTAGTTTTGTATATTTGGTCTTTGCTAAAATTTCAATATTCCACCCTGCTCATAATCGTTAATAAAGTAGAAACATATGAATCCTATTGATATCAACCTCACATCAGAAATTGGGAAATTAAACGGTGTTATTGTTCACATTCCTGGTCCGGAAGTAGAAAATATGACACCTGAGAATGCTGAACGCGCGCTCTACAGTGATATATTGAACCTATCGATTGCATTGCCGGAATACCATAATTTTCTTGGGGTTCTTAAAAAATATTCACAAGTTTTTGAAGTGAGGGAATTGCTCACCGACATTTTGCATAATGAACATGTTAAACATGAATTGATTGCAAAAATTTGCCAGCATGAACACCAGGATGATGGCAAGATTTGCCATTATATTGAACAAATAAAGATGACGATCTGGCCCATCAACTCATTGAAGGTGTTCAGATGGAGAAAGATAACCTCACCCGATTTCTTGATGATGAACGATTTAGCATCAACCCGCTTCCTAATTTTTTCTTTACACGCGATGCCTGTTTCTCATATGGAAATGAAGTTGTTATCAGTAAAATGGCGAATAAAGTACGCGACAGGGAAGCCATCATTATGGATGCTATTTTCAATCATCATCCTTCGATTCAATGCCAAAACTGTTAACCCAATTGAAACCTATGACAGAACCGGAAAAGCAAGTATTGAAGGTGGAGATGTGATCGTTGCCCGTGAAGATATTCTGCTGATTGGTACAGGTTCAAGAACCACCACACAGGGCATTGACTGCATGATCGAATTCTTAAAGGAAAAGCCTGGCAGGCAGCATATTATTGTTCAGGAATTACCTTACAAACCGGAGTCGTTTATACATCTTGACATGACCTTTACTTTCCTGGATAGTGAACATTGTATGATATTTGAACCCCTCATTATCCACGCCTCCCGCTACCTGACCATTCATATTGTTATTGACGACAACAAAGTAACTTCCATCAGGGAAGAGAAAAATATATTAGCTGCATCTGGAAATGCTGGGTATGCCATTAAAACCTATATGTGCGGCGGTAAAAACGACCAATTTATCATGGAACGCGAACAATGGCAAAGTGGCGCTAATTTTGTTGCGCTGGAACCTGGTAAAGTAATTGGTTATGCCCGTAACACAAACACAATCGATGCACTTAATAAAGAGGGCTTTGAGATCATCAGGGCCAAAGATATTGTCAGGGGAAAAGATGACATTGAAAATTACAACAAAGTTGTTGTAACGATTGAAGGAAATGAACTTTCCAGAGGCGGCGGTGGTGCCCGGTGTATGACCATGCCATTTAACAGGAATACGCTGTAATAATGTAGGGTTTAGATTTGATACTAACTTGACTGAAAAAATCAATACATATTACAAAGATCATCCTTTAAGAACCATCTTTTTGGCTGGTTTATTCTTCCGATTACTAGCTGTTATTTTTTCAAAAGGTTTTGGATGGATTGACGACCAGTTTCTGATCATTGAAATTGCACAATCGTGGGTTGACGGAACAGATTATTATGGCTGGCTACCCAGATGAGCAGGGCACTAATCAGCCCAAAGGATTCAGTTTTTTTTATGTAGGTCTTCATTATCTGATATTCAAATTCCTTGAATTGATCAAAATTACGGATGCACAAAGTAAAATGTACATCATTCGTTTATCTGCATGCCGTCTGGTCATTATTGATTATTTCAGGTGGTTATAATAATTGTTAGAAAATTTGGGAATGATAAATCAGCCCGACTTGCAGGCTGGTTGCTGGCTTTGCTGTGGTTTTTTCCATTTTTAAGTGTTAGAAACCTGGTTGAATATGTAAGCATACCCCTGCTCATTTTAGGTGTTCAGAAAATTATATCAGATTCAAATAAAAAAAAGGCTATCCAACTGGTTATGGATTGGAATTCTGTTCGGTCTGGCTTTTAATATCAGGTATCAAACGATGCTATTTACAGGTGGCATTGGATTGGTGCTACTCTTCCAGCGAAAATGGATAGAAACAGTAATGGTGGCAGCCGGCATTCTGATAACAATCTTGATATTCCAGGGGATAGTGGATTATCTGGTTTGGGATGAAGCTTTCATTCAACTGCAAGGATATATAAATTATAATATCCACCATGCTACCGAATACCTTTCAGCTCCCTGGTACTTCTACCTGATCGTTATTTTAGGATTGCTTGTTCCTCCTGTTAGTATTTATATGGCCATTGGTTTCTTTACAATTGGAAAAAAACCATGATCTTTTTCATCCCGACTCTTTTTTTTATCATTTTCCATTCCGTATTCCCTAACAAGCAGGAACGCTTTATTATAACCATATTGCCCTTTATTATTATTGGTGGAATGATTGGATGGCATCAAATCATTAAAAATATAGAAAACAAACCCAGGCTATGTTTATGGCACCGGGCTTCATGGGTATTCTTCTGGATCATCAATTTCATACTTTTAATACCGGTTTCAACCATGTATTCCAAAAAAGCAAGGGTTGAAGCCATGGTCCATCTAAGCCAATATAACGATTTAAAATATTTTATCATTGATGATGTGAATAAGTCCATTCTGCGCGCTCCACCGGTGTTTTATCTTGAAAACTGGGCACATTACTCTACCTTGATGGAATATGATGACCTGGAAGCATTTAAAGATAAACCGAAATGGAAAAATCCGGCAAAACAACCTGATTTCGTTATATTTATGGAGTCGAAAAACATTAATTCCAGGGTCGCTTATCATGTCTTCTGTTTTCCCAGGACTTACATTTGAAACATTGAGTAGAACCTGGAATAATGGATCAAGTATTGCATTGGCTGAATCCGATCAATGACAACCAGAATATTATTATTTATCGCAATACAACAAATTATCCTGATAAATTGAGTGATGAATAAAGAAGATGCCAAAAACCGGATTGATGAATTGAGCTCCATGCTCAGAGAGCACAATTACAAATATTATGTATTGTCTGCACCCGAAATCAGCGATTACGACTTTGATATTTTACTAAAAGAACTGGAAACTCTGGAAGCGTCATTTCCTGAGTTTAAATTTCCCGACTCCCCTACCCTGCGTGTTGGTGGCGAACCTACCAAGGAATTTAAAACCGTTGCACACAAATATCCCATGCTATCACTTAGCAATAGCTACTCTGAAGCTGAGATAAAAGAATTTGATACCCGGGTAAGGAAATTAATTGAGGGTGAAATTGAATATACCTGTGAGCATAAATATGATGGAGTGGCCATCGGACTTACTTATATAAATGGTTTGCTTACTACTGCAGTTACACGTGGCGATGGATCCCAAGGTGATGATGTAATCAATAACGTCAAAACCATTAAAAGTATTCCGTTACGATTGAGAGGTGATTACCCTGCAGAACTGGAAGTAAGGGGTGAAATATTTATGAGTATTGAAGGATTTAAAAGACTGAATGAAGAACGTGCGGAAAATGAAGAAAGTATTTTTGCAAATCCCCGTAACTCAGCATCTGGCACTCTAAAGATGCAGGATCCTGCTATCGTTGCAAAAAGACCATTGGATTGTTTTATATACAATTCGCCTAATGAATTAGATCAGATTTTAACCCATTACGACACACTTAAATACCTGCGATCACTTGGACTAAAAACATCCTCACAAGTAGCTGTATGCAAGTCTATTGAGGAAATTTTTGAATATATCAATGACTGGGATGAAGGACGCTTGCATCTTGATTATGATATTGACGGCGTGGTAATTAAAGTAAACAATCTCCAACAACAGAAAGAACTTGGATATACCGCCAAAAGTCCACGATGGGCCATAGCTTATAAATTCAAAGCGGAAAAAGCAGAAACTAAGTTGCTTTCAATTGATTACCAGGTAGGACGTACGGGTGCAGTCACACCAGTAGCCAATCTCGATCCGGTTTTACTGGCGGGAACCGTTGTTAAACGGGCCAGTCTCCATAATTCCGATATCATTCAAAAACTGGATGTAAGGATTGGCGATCAGGTTTATGTGGAGAAAGGAGGTGAAATTATCCCAAAAATTATCGGTGTGAAAATGAAGTCAAGAGATGCCGGTGCGAAACCAGTTATTTTTATTAAGAGTTGTCCTGAATGCGGCACTGAACTGGTTCGCAATGAAGGTGAAGCTGCTTTTTATTGTCCGAATGAAGACCACTGCCCGCCACAAATCAAAGGCAAACTGGAACATTTCATTTCGCGGAAAGCCATGAATATCGACTCCTTGGGCGAGGGCAAAATTGAAATGCTTTTTGACCACCATCTGGTAAACAATGCAGGTGACCTGTACGATTTGACCTATGACCATCTTTATGGACTCGAGAAGGTGATTATTGATCAGGATAAAGAAAAAAAGATCAGTTTTCAAAAGAAGTCGGCAGAAAAGATCATAGCGGGTATTGAGAAATCCAAAGAGGTTCCTTTTTATAAAGTACTTTTTGCACTGGGTATAAGGCATGTGGGCGAGACAGTAGCAAAAAAACTGGCACTACATTTTAACAGTATCGATCAATTGGCTGCTGCAACCCTAGAGGAGTTAATTGAAATTGACGAAATTGGAGGAAAGATTGCAGAAAGTGTGATTAATTGGTTTCAAAAGCAAGACCATAAAGAAATTATTGAAAGATTAAGAAAAGCCGGTGTTCAATTAGCTAACGAGGCCTCTTCCATGCATATCAGCAGTACTAAGTTGGAAGGAAAATCAATTGTTGTGAGTGGAGTATTCAGCAGTTATTCAAGGGAAGAACTCAAATTGCTGATTGAACAAAACGGTGGCAAAAATATAGGTTCTATTTCCTCAAAAACTGATTATGTGCTGGCGGGGTCCAATATGGGACCTGCCAAAAAGCAGAAAGCTGAAAAGCTGGGTATACCTATCATCACTGAAGAAGACTTTCAGGAAATGATTTCCTGAAAACTGAAAAGTAATTGAAAGTAACGACCTTTATTAATCGTTACTTTCTATCGTATTTTTTTCTTTGTTTTTACCAGGTTTCTTCTTTGAAAATTTATAAATAATCCAGACAAAGCCAGCCACTAAATGCATTAGTACAATGGCAAATATAATATAAGCTATTGCTAAATTATTCAATCCCAGGTCCTATTTGAACGGGTAATAGATATCAGTCTGCCACTTGGTAGTATCAGGTTCGTTCATCGGATCAGTTACATAAACTTCCCAGATAAAGTTAACGTTGCAATCAATATCATTTGCTTTCACATAATTATCAATAGCATAATGTGTATTACCTGTATCATAACTACCAAAATGCTTGGCATAAACCGCTTTTCCAGCTGGCAATTCAAAATATTCGATTTGATCCTTTCCTTTGGTTCCTTCAGGAACTGGTACACCTGCGCGAATAACAATCACACCTTCAGGATCCCAATTATAATAGACGGCAAAAGGAAATCCTGTCATCGGTATTTCTTTTTGCATAATATGTCCCATGAGAATGCCATAGTTTCTTCCTAGCAATTCTCCAATTCCATCAATAGTTGTCGAATCAAGGATGGATAATGATGGTTGCACATCAAGCTCAACTACTTTAATATCTACAACGGGTTCAGCTTCTGCAACTTCTTTGAGGGTTGATAAACCTTGCTCCATCAAGGGAGTCATCATACTTTTGCTCATCAAGCCATACCATCTTTCTACCGGGTATTTCAGGTCAGTGATCTGAATGCTCCAATTAACTGCTACTCCGTCATCGGTTTCTTCAAAATTCCATGTACCAATACCACCACCTCCTCCAGGGCCAAATTCCAGTTTGTTTTGAATTAACGAATATGGTTCACTTTTTACAATTGTCAATGATCCTTCGCCAGCCATTTCACCCGTCCAGGAACGTTTGGCACCCACGCCGGCTTCGGGTCCTTCATAGGTATCTACCATAGTAGAATCACTTTCAAATGGAGACCAGTTTTTCCAGTTTTCCAGCATATTCACTTGCTGAAACACGGATACGGGTTTGGCATTAATAACTTTCTCGCTGCTAATTGTCACATTATCGGCTAGAAACAATGGAATGATCAGGAATAAAGCAATCAAAACAAGAATGATTATTCCAAGTACTTTTAAAGCTTTCATAAAAATATTGTTTTTGGTTCGGTGAATCAAATATACTACAAAATGGTATAAATCAATTTTTTATGATCCGAAAACAGATTTAAGTTGATCAAGTGCTTTCATTACATTAATCTTTGGCGTTGCCAGGTTCATTCGCTGGAAGCCTTCTCCCCCACTACCAAAAATTGCCCCGGGGCTTAGTCCGAGTTTGGCTTCATTTAATAGTTTTTGTTTTATTTCCTCATCTGTAAGCCCTGTTCCGCTAAAATCGATCCAAGCCAGGTAAGTAGCCTCAGCTTTAATAAGTTGAAGTTTTGGAACCTCACTTTCAATGAAATCGTCAAGTAAAGTAAAATTGGACTCAATGTATTTCAACAATTCGTCCAGCCAATGATCACCATGTGTATACGCAGCGATGGAAGCCTCATTTCCAAATAAATTTCCACTACCAACATGCACATGATCGATTGTTTGTGCGAATTGTTTGCGTAAGATTTCATTTTCTATAACCAATGAAGAAGTAGACATCCCCGCGATATTAAAAGTCTTGCTGGGCGCAATGCATGTAATAGTTTTTCCGGATATCTCCTTTGATAACGCTGCCATAGGAACATACTTGAAACCTGGTAACACCAGGTCGCAATGAATTTCGTCAGCAATTATAATGACATCATTCTCAACACAAATATCTCCCATCAATTTTAATTCCTCTTTTGTCCATAACCTACCAACAGGGTTATGCGGGTTGGAAAGAAAAAACATTTTTGCACCTTTTGCTTTCTTTTCGAAATCATCAAAATTGATGGTATATTTTCCATCATTATAGATCAACTGGTTTTCGATGAGTTTTCTGTTATGATTATTTACTGCACTAAAAAACGGGAAATAAACAGGAGGCTGCACCAATATCCCATCACCAGGTTTGGTATAAGTTAAAGTGGCCATATTTAATGCAGGAACAATACCGGGAGAAAACAGTACCCAGTCCTTCTCCAACTTCCAGTTATGCCTTCTATCAACCCAATTTATTATACTTGAGAAATATTTCTCTGACCTGAAAGAATAACCATAAATAGGATGTTGTGCCCTTTACTGTATCCCTTCTCTGATGAATTCGGGTGTTTCGAAATCCATATCAGCCACCCACATGGGCAATACATCAGATTTACCAAAGTATGCTTCTCTCAGGTCGTATTTAACATTGTCTGTATTCAAGCCTGTCGACTATTTTGTCAAAATTGTACATCATTTAGAAATTCATAAAATGAAAAACAGGGATTTCACAACCCCTGTTACAAATAACTTTCTTTGTTTTTAATTTTATTGGGTTAACATAACCGGCATGATCAACATCAGGATATCTTCACTTCCATCTGATTCTTCAGGAACCAGAATTCCTGCCCTATTGGGTGCTGACATTTCTAATACTATATTATCCACATCCATTGTAGCCAGCATTTCCTGCATAAACCTTGAGTTAAAACCAATCTCGATATTATCCCCTTCATAACTGCAGGTTAGTCGCTCTTTGGCTTCGCTTGAAAAATCGAGGTCTTCAGCTGTGAGAACCAATTCTTTGCCTGATATTTTAAACCTGACCTGGTGCGTCGATTTACTACCAAAAATTGCTACACGGCGTAAAGCATTCAATAAACTTTTCCTGTCGACTGTAAGTTTAAAAGGATTTTGTGTTGGAATGACCGCTTCATAATTAGGATATTTACCATCAATTAAACGGCAAATCAGAGTTATATCTTCAAATTCCATCACGGCATTCGAATCGTTGTATTCTAGTTTAACATCTACATCTTCATCATCGGGCATTACATTTTTCAGGTGATTTAATGGTTTTTTTGGCAGAATAAATGAAGCCGTTTCTTCAGTTTTCACATCATTTCTCCTATACCTGACTAGTTTATGCGCATCGGTGGCAACAAAAGTGATATTGTTTTTACTGATTTCGCATAACACTCCTGACATAACAGGTCTTAATTCATCATTTCCTGTAGCAAATAAGGTTTTGTTGAAAGCATTTACCAGCAATGAGCCGTTTAATTGCAAAGATTTGCATATTGTCGAGCGAAGGAACAGTAGGGAATTCGTCACTTCGATGACCAACAAGTTTATATTTTCCTTCGCCAGCGAATAGCTCAACGCCAAGGTTTTCCATATTTACTGAAATAGTAACAGGAAGCTCAGAAAATGTTTTCATAATGTCCAACAACATCTTTGCAGGAATCGCAACAATGCCCGGATTTTCAGCTTTATCGGGTTTCAATTCAACTGATATGGTTGTTTCAAGATCAGATGCTGTAATGCGTAATTTGTCTTCTGTGAGTTCAAAAAGAAAATCTTCCAGAATGGGTAAAGTAGAACTCGTACTTAAAACGCCACTTATCTTTTGTAAGCTTCTTAACAAGGCTGTACTTGATACAATAAACTTCATAATAATTCAGGTTATAATTCCTTCTAATGTTAAATGATCTAAGGGGAGTAAAAATAACAAAATAATCCGAACACTTCATGACGAGTTCCCATAAATTATCCACATCCATTCGATAGAATACCACTGATTCAGAGTATATCCGAAGCCACCTTCTTAATAAGCCAAATTTGAATGGCAACTTCCATGCTCTATAACCATTTACAAGTATATTTGCAACTTAAAATAAATGCATTGTTTTCTGATCTGATTATATCGTATTCATATGGATTTATTCTTACTGGCGATATTAGTAGGATTACTATACGCGGGCATATTGTATGTTAGGAACAAGAGCAAATAAAATAGGCCGTTTCTGGACTACTATTTTATTTATTTTCAGATTCTTGTCTGTTTTTTTATTGGCCGCATTGCTGTTATCTCCCTACTTTAAAACCAGGGAAAAGTTTGTTGAAAAACCTATTGTAGTTTTGGGTTATGACAATTCTCAATCAATAGTTCTTGGAAGGGATTCGGCCTTTTACAAAACAACATTTTCGCAACAATGGCATAACATTCCATCCTTAATCGGTGAAGACTATAATACTGAAACCTATTTGTTTGGATCACAAGGTCAGGATATCAGACACTCCCGATTTCTCAGATGCCTCATCTGACTACAGTGAATTTATTGCGCATGTAAAAATGAATATAAAGGTATGAACCTAGGTGCCGTTGTGCTCGCCGGCGATGGAATTTATAACCAGGGTGTTGAGCCGCTGTTTGCTGCTTCCGGGCTTTCCGTACCCATCTATACCATTGCCCTGGGTGATACTGTGCTATAAAAGATATCAAAATAACAGATGTAAGGTATAATAGCCTGGTTTACAAAGATGACATTTTTCCTTTGGAAATCAGTGTTTCTGCTGATATGCTCAAAGGAAACAGGCCGAACTTGTAGTCTCTGCATTTGGAGAAAGCCCACAGAAAAAAAGGATCAATATTGATGATCATGATTTCACTGCGAGCTATGAATTCAAATTACTGGCAATAGAAAACCGGAAAGCATCATATAAAGATTGATATTCTACTAAATGAGGAAGAATTGAACAAATCGAACAACCATTCCAGTATTTTTGTTGATGTATTTAATAATGCGCAAAAGATACTTATCCTGGCATACGGTCCACACCCTGATGTTTCAGCCATACATCAATCGCTCAAATCATTTCAGCAATACGAAATGGATATTAAATACATAAAAGATTTCAATACGGTTAAAGTAAAAGATTATAACCTGGTTATTTTACATCAGATACCCTCCTGTATTCAGCGTGCTGATCAACTTATGAATGAAATTAGAAACCTTGAATTGCCGGTACTTTATATTATTGGAAAGCAAAGTTCACTACCAGTTTTCAACCAGCAGTTTAATGGAATGGATATCCTTACCACAATTGGAAAGTATGAAGAAACAAGACCGGATGTGAATTCTTTGTTCAAAAGTTTTCATATGACATTGAATACGCTTCCCAATTGGAAAATTTTCCTCCACTTATTTCACCTCTGGGAAATTATGTAGTGTCACAAAATGCTGAGGTGTTTGCCTATCAGCGAATCAATGGTATTTCAACTGATTTTCCGCTGATTGTATTTTATGATAAATCGGGTATTAAAACTGGTGCTATTGCAGGTGAAGGTATCTGGATGTGGCGAATCCACAATTATTTGAATGAACGGAAGCTTTGAAGCCTTCAACAGCTTTTTAAGCAAATCCATTCAATATCTATCAGCTAAAAAAGACAAAGGTTTTTTAAAGTTAATACTAAAAACGAATATACACGCTCTGAGAATGTAATTATCAACGCAGAATTGTATAATGATTCTTATGAAGCTGTTAACGATGCGAGAAGTAAGCTTGCGTTTGACTGATGAGGATGGACAACAGTTCAATTATTTATTTACACCGGAGGGCGATATTTATTCATTGGATTTAAAAAAGCTTGAAGTCGGCGTTTACAGTTATTTTGCAAAAACACAACTTGGGTAGTGAAAGTATGAAGCTAATGGGGAATTTGTTGTAAGCGGAGAAATCATTTGAAAGCCGGGATTTGCAGGCAGATCATGGTTTGCTGTATCGGTTGGCCAATTCTGGTAACGGGAAATGCTTTATCCGAACGAAATTGACATGAATTACCCTTATTGCTGGCCGAAAACAACGCGTTAAAGAAAAGCGCACTTACTTCGAGGAGAAACTTAGCGGATTGAATACCATGCCATTGATCTTAATTGATCATTCTCTTTTTACTTTCTCTGGAATGGTTCCTGCGCAAATATTTCGGCAGTTATTAAAACTGCAAACACATGGAAAACACCATATTCTGGATCATTATCGCAATTGTTCTATTCGATTTTATTTTCGAGAAAGTTCTCGATTATTTGAATTTTTCTCATCTGAAAGAAACAATTCCTGCTGAACTGAAAGGAATTTATGATGCAGATGCATATAGCGAATTCACAACGATACGAAAAGGTAAGTTTACGCTTCTCATTGGTCACCAGCAGTTTCTCATTCATCCTTATCTTGCTCATGCTTTTTATGGGAGGCTTTGGCTGGCTTGATGAATGGGTGAGATCAGTAAGTGATAATATCTATCTAAGAACACTTCTGTTTTTTGGTGTTTTAGGTCTGGCATTCGACCTTATCTCACTACCCTTCCAAATATATGGAACATTTGTGATTGAGGAACGATTCGGATTTAATAAAACTACTCCGGGTAACTTTTATTGTTGATAAACTTAAATCATGGTTATTGAGTATTGTTATCGGAGGGGGCATTATAGCTATTTGTTCTTTGGGCATGGCTGGCTACCGGCAACTGGTTTTGGTTAATTGTTATGGGAGGCTTAAGTATATTTATGATCTTCATGGCCATGTTTTATACCCAACTGATTGTTCCGCTTTTTAATAAGCAAAAACCTTTGAAGATGGTGAGCTAAAAAACACCATTCTTGAATTTGCAAACAAAACCGGATTTAAGCTCGACAATGTTTATGTAATTGATGGTTCAAAACGTAGCACCAAAGCCAATGCTTATTTTAGCGGATTGGGGCCAAAGAAAAGAATTGTATTGTATGATACCTTAATTAACGACCTGGAAACTGAAGAAATTGTTAGTGTATCTGGCCCACGAAATTGGGCATTATAAGAAGAATCATATTATTAAAGGATTGGCCATGTCGCTCATTCAGAGTGCTTTAATGATTTGGCTGCTATCAATTGCCATTGATGTTCCTGCTTTATCAATGGCTTTAGGAGCTCCTGAAGCCAGTTTTTATATGGGAATAGTTGCATTTGGATTACTATTTTCACCTATTTCATTCTTTACGGGAATAATTTCAAATATAATTTCAAGAAAATATGAATACCAGGCTGATGCCTTTGCGAATGAGCAATATTCAGGGAAAGCACTTATAAATGCATTAATAAGATTGTCAGTGAAAAATTTGAGCAACCTGACGCCACACCCGGCCTATGTTTTTTTTCATTATTCGCATCCTCCATTACTACAGCGAAAAAAAGCAATTGAAAATCAGTAAAGCAAACTGTCAACGTTAATACCCATATTTTCAATCACTTCCCTGTTCTTCTTAAAGAAATTGGTAATAGCTTCAATTGTGACTGAGAATGTAACGCCATAGTTAATATCCAGCTTTTGTTGTGCGTAAAATGACTACCTTCATAAGGGAATTTCTGTGTTGATCACTTCAACTAATTGTTTGTCTGGTTGCAGGTAAATAAATTTTTCAGCTGATGCTGACTTTGCCATACCAATCCATTCAAAGTTTGGCACTCCATCTCTTAATGCAAATACAGGACTACCACTAATACCCCTATTATAAAGCGCATCAGTTAAGAAGTCACCACTTTTTGACTTTATCAGGATTGCTTACAATAGCTCTTGTTACCATTAAATTTCCTAATGGATACCCCATTATGTATACAAAAGTACCCCATTCAAGCTCGCTGGTATTTCCAATTTTATAATTAAAAACTTCGGGTCTTTCATCATGTGGTCCTAATTTTTTTTGAAGTAAAGCAATATCATTCTTACTGTCAATTACCACGACGTCAATATCTCCACCTTCAGGTAATCCTGCGATATAATTTTGCTGTCTTACTTTTACTGAAATTGAGTGTAAACTCGTTTGCTCTTTATCATACCAATTAACAATTGTGTCAGGATAATCAACAATATGAGCACAAGTGATCAATCCAATTGTTTTTCCATCATAATAAATAACCGTTGCAGTTCCGGAAACTGATTCATTCGATATATCTGCACTAATTGAAAGTCTTTTAATATTATCTTTTGAAATTGAGCTTTTTTTAAAATTATTATCCGGAGGAAAAACATATGTCATATAAAAGGCCAGGCAATCCAGCTTTTTAATGGTCTTTGAAATTTCATTTAATTTATCAGATACACTCTTGTCAGGAAATTCACTATCATATCTTCCATCGGGATTCATTGATAGCCTGCGATATTTTCATTGGTTTTGCATGAGAACATAAAAGTAACTGATAATAATACAAATGCAATTCATACAAGTGTATTATATTTCATTGGATTTAGATATCTTTCCTTTGATAAAATAAAAAAATAAGCCCGGTAAAAAGGCAACAATAAAACAAACAAGTAATAGCGTCAAGCGTTGAAACACTTTCGCTAAAACTAACACCAAACATTTTCATCAGTGCCGAATTCGGAATATCAATCAGGTTTCCGATAGCTTCACCTGGCAAAAATTTTGCTAATGAATCTGGCAGGCTTGCACTGATAATAGGTTCAATAATATATGAATATAATGCTAATGCGCCTATTGCAAGAATAGATCTCTTCAGCAGGAAAGCTATAAACATAGCCAGTATACTGTAAGTGAGCACCTCAAGAAAATATGCTGGTATAAATACGACTTTTTGCAACGTTAATGCAATTGTATTTTCTTCTGTATATGATACAGCCAAGTATAAAACCAGAAATAAAAAGGATGGCGGCACTAACCAGGCTCAATAAAATCACGAAAATTAACTTTGATAAGATGAACTGGTTTCGGCTCATTCCATTCATAATATTCTGTCGCATGGTTTTATTGCTGAATTCATTTGTAATAAAAAACAAAACGATCAGTGCAAGGAAATATTTTTAAAAATCCGGCGAAAAAAGCAAGATTCTGCCAAACAAATGGAAAGGAATACAACGTAAACCCGGGCATGGTAACAGGGGCGCTAGTACTTGCATTCGCCAAGACCCCATTAATGAATTTTTCTGCTCCAAAAAAAACCATAACAGCAACAATGCATAAATACTGATCATTACCCAGAATACCTTACTGTAAAAGTATTTTTTAAAGTCTATTTTTATTAATCTAAGCATCATTTCCTGATAATAATTCTAAAAAATATGATTCAAGGCTTCTTTTTCTTAACGAGATGTGCGAAAGGTATATGCCTTGCCCTGCAAGTTCTTTATTTACCTGAGCCGGATCAACATCTCTATTTAAGGGATAAAACCAGCATTTCCTTTTCAACTTTACTCTCACGAACGAAATCAAAATTCGCAGTTACAGTTTTTAACAACGAGATGTTCTCTGATTTCAATTCAAGCTGTGAAGATGAATTGAGCACATCCTCAACTTTACCAGAATGCAGCGATTTTCCTTTATCAAGTATGGCTACGTGAGAGCATGTTTTTTGAACTTCATCCAGTAAATGGCTGGCCAGTATAACGGTCAAACCTTTATTGGCGATATCAATGATCAGGTTTCTGATTTCTGCTATGCTTTTTGGATCAAGGCCATTGGTTGGTTCATCAAGTATCAGTACTTCAGGATTACCAATCAGGGCAGCAGCGATAGCAAGTCGTTGCTTCATGCCAAGAGAAAATGTTTTGTATTTGCTGGTTTTTCTTTCAAACAATCCCACTTTTTTTAATATCCCTTCTATCTCATCATACTTTACGCCTTTAATATCAGCGATAATTTCTAGGTTTCTCACCGCCGATAAATACGGATAGAAAAGTGGCTGCTCTAATAATGCACCAATTCTTCTTCGGATATGACTGTCTGGTAGCTTTCCAAACCAACGGTAATTACCTCTGTCTGCCCTCAAAATATCAAGTAAAATGCCCAATGTTGTAGTTTTACCGCTACCGTTAGGACCTAGTATACCAAACACTTCACCCTTATGTATGGTGAGGGAAAAATCATCCAGGGCTTTTATGTGGCCATAGGATTTACTTAAGTGATCAATTTCTAATATGGGCGTCTGCAAATCGAATAATTTTTATAACACAATAATACTAAATCATTTGTCTTAAACGGAAATATTCAAATCATATTTTTTCATGCCCTTGTAAAACTTCCTGTATTTGATTATTTATTTACTTTTGCTGTCCATTTATTTATACAAAAATTAAAAAATAGGTATGAAAGTAGGAAAAGACAAAGTAGTAACATTAACTTATGTATTAAGAATGAAAGATGAAAAGGGTGACATCATTCAGGAAGTAGACGAAAGCAGACCCTTTGTTCATTTATTTGGTGCGGGTACACTTTTACCGGCATTTGAAGCAAACCTGGATAGTTTAGAGCCCGAAGCAACTTTCGGTTTTTCAATCCCTGCAACTGATGCGTATGGAGGTAAAAATGACGAAGCAATAATTGAACTTGATAAAAGCCTATTTGAAATTGATGGTAAAATTGATGAAGAGTTGCTCGCTATTGGAAATGTAATTGCTATGCAGGATCAGGATGGGAACCCTGTGGATGGCAGAGTTTTAGAAGTTAAAGATGATACTGTGATCATGGATTTTAATCATCCGCTTGCCGGGCAGGACATTCATTTCTCCGGAAAAATTATTGATGTGAGAGAAGCCACAGCTGAAGAACTTGAACACAATCATGTTCATGGCAAAGGTGGTCATCATCACTAAAATATATTAGAAATACAAAAGGAATACGGTGGGTTTTTTATGAAGATCTACCGTTTCTTTTTTCCAATCACGAATTTTTCTTGTTTTTATAGATTCACTTTCCAGGGTCAAATCTGTAGCTACACATAATTTAGTGTCGGGTTTACATACTTCGATTAGTTTTTCAAGTAATTGATTATTTCGGTAAGGCGTTTCAATAAAAATTTGTGTTTGTTTAACTCCCTTGATGCTGATTCGACATCGCGGATCTTCTTCTGCAGTGTTTGTTTATCAACCGGAAGGTAACCATGGAACGTAAATTGCTGCCCGTTAAAACCTGAAGCCATTAGTGCTAAAATGATGGAGTTTGGTCCGACTAAAGGAACCACTTCAATCCCCTTTTCGTGGGCCATTTGAACAATAACAGCACCCGGGTCAGCAACACAGGGTGTTCCTGCTTCTGACAACAATCCAATTGGCTTACCTTTAACAACCGCATTTAAATAATTCGATATGTCATTTGGGTTCGTATGCTTATTCAGTTCATTAAATTTCAATGAATCGATCGGAAGTGGATGGTTTATTTTGCTCAGGAACCTTCTTGCTGTTCTGAGCTGTTCTACAATAAATTCATCCAATTGATGGATTATTTTTGTATTATAATCCGGTAATACTTTTTTATATTCATCATTTCCGCCCAGCGTAGTTGGAATTAAATATATCTTTCCTGTTTTCATTAATTAGAATGGTAAATTCTTAAGATCAACATTGCCTCCTGAGATCAAAATGCCCACTTTTTTACCTCTCACGTCCACTTTTTCTTCCATGATCGCAGCAAGTGGCACCGCTGAAGAAGGTTCGATGACGATCTTCATTCTTTCGTAAGTCCATTTCATGGCTTTAACAATGGATTCGTCACTCACGGTAACAATCTCTTTTACATATTTTTGAATGATTGGGAAGTTACGTTGTCCGAGTGAAGTGAGCAATCCATCAGCAATGGTATTTGGTGAAATACTTGGAATTATTTTTCCTGAATTGAATGATCTGCATGCATCGTCAGCTCCAATTGGTTCGCAGGCGATTACTTCCGTTTTTCCTGAAAAATAAGCTGCTGACAAAGCCGCACCGCTTAGCAGCCCCCCACCTCCTACCGGACATAATATCAAGTCCAAATCTGATATCTCTTCTAAAAGTTCTTTAGTGGCAGTTGCCTGTCCTGCAATTATATCGTAATTATCATATGGGTGTATTTCTGATGGCTCCTGTTTTTTCAATGATTTCTTTAAGTGTCGATTCGCGGGCTTCAAGTGTTGGTTTACAGAAAGTAATAATTCCTCCATATCCCTTTACAGCTTCAATTTTCACTTTCGGTGAGTTTTCCGGCATCACGATATAAGCTGGAATTTCAAATAATTTAGCTGCACGGGCGAGTGCCTGGGCATGATTGCCTGATGAATGCGTACCAACACCCCTTATTAATTCTTCTTTTGATAAATTTAAGATCGCATGAACGGCACCCCTTGATTTGAATGCACCTACTTTCTGAAAGATTTTCGCATTTAAAATATAAGTCAGTGGAGAAAAGACTATTGAATGTAGCAGAAGTTAAAACAGGAGTTCTGTTGATATATGACTCAATCAGCTCAGCAGCCCTTATAATATCTTCTTTATTTGGTATCCGGTTGGGCACTAAAGCTTTTTATTTCTTAGCATTATCAACAATTACATCAGTAGCTTTATCCAGATATTCATAAACCGTTTTTATATCAATTTGCCAGGATGTGATAGGATCAGGAACCGTCTTATTTTTACCGGGTTCCACCAGGTTCATTAAGTAGTCGATCTGTTGCTTTTGTTCTTTCCCCTTTGCTAATTCTTTTACATCACGATAGGCTTTGGTATCCATCACATAAATTTTATCAAATTTTTCAAAGTCCTCTTTTTGAAAAATCCTGCCTCATCTATTGAAAACAAGTCCAACCTCTTTTCCAAATTCCAGAATTCTTTTATCTGGTGCTTCATTGATGTACAATGTTTCAAATCCTGCAGAATCAACTTCAGCATTAATCCCGTTTTTCTTGTATTTTTTCTGTAATAATGGCCTTTGCCAGTGGTGACCTTCCAATATTACCAGTACATACGAAAAGTATATTCATTCTAATTCTCCTTTATTAATTTGCGAATTATAAAGTTACAATAATTCTATCCTATTGTCAACCGGTTTGGTAATTAGAAAGCTTGTTGAGCCGAAAAACATCTTGTAAACAGGCAATATATTACAATTTCAGCTTTTTGTCAATTTCTTCAACATATATCCTAAATCGCTTGTCTGTTTCAACCAGGTTATTTACAGTTCTGCACGCATGCAATACTGTTGCATGGTCTTTATTACCACAATGCAACCCGATGGTTGCCAGGGAGCTTTTAGTATGTTTTTTTGAGAAAAACATGGCCAGTTGTCTTGCCTGAACAATTTCACGCTTCCTGGTTTTAGAATTTATTGCTTCCAGGGGCAGACTGAAATAGTCACAAACCACTTTTTGAATGTAATCAATTGAGATTTCACGGGCACTGTTCTTGACAAACTTGTCGATCATCTGTTTAGCAAGTTCCAGTGTTATGGATTTTTTATTCAGTGTAGATTGTGCCAGAATAGAAATTAAAGCACCTTCCATCTCACGGATATTCGTAGTAATGCTATAAGCAAGATACTCGACAACTTCATATGGCATTTCAATGCCGTCTTTGTATAATTTCTTTTGAAGTATCGCAATTCTTGTTTCCAGATCAGGAACCTGAAGATCAGCGGCTAATCCCCATTTAAACCTGGAGAGTAAGCGGGGTTCCATTCCTTTCAACTCAACAGGTGGTTTATCCGAGGTTAAAACAATTTGCCTGTTGTTCTGATGCAGATGATTAAAAATATGAAAGAAAACATCCTGCGTTTTCTCTTTGCCCGCAACAAATTGAATGTCATCCATAATCAGCACATCAATCATCTGATAGAAATGAATGAAATCATTTTGGTTATTATTTCTAACAGAATCAATATATTGATTTATGAACTGATCTGTTTTTACATACAATACTGTTTTCTCAGGAAAATTACTTTTTACCTGTAAGCCTATGGCATGTGCCAGGTGTGTTTTACCCAGTCCAACAGAACTGTAGATAAGAAGTGGATTAAAAGCTGTTTTGCCGGGATTTTCTGATATAGCCCAACCTGCTGAACGGGCGAGCCGGTTACAATCTCCTTCGATAAAATTATCAAAGGAATAAGTCTCTACGAGTTGTGATTCTACTTTAATTTTTTTAAGTCCGGGAATAATAAAAGGATTTAGAATATCCCTTTCACCACTTTTAGTCAAATCGATAGGCATGGACACCGGGTTGTTCCTGGTTGCCCTTCTGTCGTTTGACGGATAGTTTGCTGAATAGGGTTTGGAATCCTGATAAGAGCTATCCATGATAACACTGTATTCCAAACGCCCACCCGTACCAAGTTCTTTTTTAATGGTTTTTTTGAGCAGCCCAATGTAATGTTCCTCTAACCATTCGTAAAAAAACTGGCTTGGTACCTGAATAGTTAAAACGTCTTCTTCCAAACTAACAGGTACAATAGGCTCAAACCATGTTTTAAAACTTTGAAAAGGAATGTTATCTTTAATAACTTTTAAGCATCGTTCCCAGACTTCACCGTGCTTTTTTCTCATTCTCAAATAAATCTAATATTCTATAATTGCTGTATAAAATGGATTTTTCAACAAATCCCTGGTTTTTAATCAAATCACAAACTTCCTATGGAGCCGCAAAAGTGTTGAACAAAAGTCATCTAAAAAAAGTTAAAAAAAAAACTTTTTTTTAGTTGACATTCAACTTTTTTATTCGTATATAAGGAATCCGTTTACAATTATTTATCTAACTGTTTTTCAACTCGCTTATAGTAATCCCTCTTATATTTTCAAACCTTAGAAAAACTTTATCAAAAATAATTTTTTTTATTTCTAAATTGATCAGGCAATCCAATTCAAATTTTTGATCACTTATTTTAAGATTTTCTTCCTTAATCACCCGCATTACTTCATTCATTAAAGGATATTTGAAACTTACTGAAAGATATCTTTTTAAGTGCTCAGTTTTTATATTTGCATGGCTTATGGCGTCGATAGTGGCCTGCTTATATGCATTTATCAAACCACTTACGCCCAGTTTTGTTCCGCCGAAATACCTCACCACAATCACGCAAACATTGTAAAGTTCATACGAATATAATTGGTTGAGAATAGGTTTTCCTGCGGTGCCGGATGGTTCTCCATCATCACTGCTACGAACCTCTTCTTCCTCCGGATTTACCCGGTAAGCATAGCAATGGTGGCGCGCATTATGATATTCTTTTTTTATATCAGCATACACTTCTTTAAATTCATCCTCGCTCTTAACAGGGCAGGCTATTGCAATGAACTTACTACCTTTTTCTTTAAAAAGCCCTTCTGACCTTCTCTTAATTGTTTTGAATTTGAAAATTTCTCCCATACAAAATTCTATCCTAAACTTACCAGTGAAATGGCGATTATGGCCATCAGAATACCCAACCAGTTTGTTTTACTTAAGTTTTCCTTAAAAATAATAAAACTGATCAAAGCCGATAAACTTACGATACCTACATTCACAACGGGAAATAAAAAACTTGACTCAAACAGTGCCATACTTTTTATAAAAAACCAGGCCCCCCAATAGTTCATGGACCCCAGTATCAATCCACCCAACAAATTTTTAAATGAGAAAAATATGCCTTTTATAAACTGGCTAAAAAACAGATACACAATACCAATACCAAGAGCCACTAGAAAAATAAACGAGAGGAAAAGCCCTTCGTCATTATTAATGTAAAAATGCTGCGTGTATTTGACCATGGTATCATTAATACCATTCCCAAGCAATAATAGCAACGGAAGCATGATAAATTGCCGGTTGATCTTCAAGCCTTTTTCAGGTTTAAAAATGAAGTAAAAAGACAGAAGCACCAACAATATCCCAACAATCTTAAGTATACTCAGATGGTCTTGAAATAATAAAAAACCAGCCAGTACCGGGATCACGACTGACATTTTACTTGCAACGGCTGTTATAGCCAGTCCCGCTTTGTCGGATGATAAACCAAATAGCTTATAGGTAAGTATAAAAAATACACCTATTATAATGGAGAGTTCAAACCACGGCATGGACTTCCAGACTCCGAAATCTAATGGGGCATCCCAAATAATAAAACCATAGCTTGCGGCAACTAAATAATTAATGGTGATGACCTGGTTGAGATCCAACTTCAAAATACTAATAAGCTTAAACCCAATAATAATGAGGGTACCAAAAAGTATAGTGAGTAGCAAAGCGGCCATCCGGTTTTTTCGAGTAAAAGTAATAAACCAGCATTAACATGATCCTGATTATTCTTAATTTTGCGGACAATCTTATTTATTTTTAATAAAAGCCGGACTTAAAAAATGATTGCCAGATTATTACAAGTTTCAATCTTAGTTTTATTGACTATTCAGACACTATTTGGCCAAATGGATACAAATAATATGTTCTATAAAAGGCTTGAAGGAGATGCTGACTCATTGTATGTTCAGGCGAATATTATTCAGCGGGCAGAGAAACTGAGTGGTAATTATGAATTATCGGTAATGGATCAGGAAACAACTACAACTGAAGTTGACGGTTATATTAACGAAAACAACCTGGTTATTATAAGTCATCTTGGCAATTATGATCCGGTATTAAAAGGCGTATTTTTTGATGACCGATTTACGGGCATATGGAATCCTGGAAAAAATGGAACTGAAATTGAGCTCCTCGAATCCTATCCTGAGGGAAGTATTCCGCTAAGCATCCACTATCTAAGATCGGAAACAAACTTGATAGATAAGACTGTTGAATCTCCAACAGCTGAAATTGAACTTACTGTTATATATCCTGACAGCCTATTCAAAGGCGATTCAATTATCAGATACATTGAAAAAACAATACAGTCTCATTTTCTTAAAAATCAGATCTTTATATCAAATCCTGATTCATTATTGGTGCAGACTGAAAAGGATTATTTTACCTTGTACAAAGAGCAAAACAGGGATTGGCATGATAGCGGCAATTCGTTTGACTGGCTGAAAGAAACAAATATGTTGGTTACTTATAATTCAAATTATATTTTATGCCTTGAATACCTCGATTATGTTTATTCTGGCGGGGCACACGGCATGGCCAATCTATCCTATGATATATTTGATCTAAAAACAGGTAAAACACTCAGTTTTCAGGATATTTTCATGGGGGATTCATCTGAGAAACTCACTGAGATTTTGACTTTGCAGATTCGCAGCGACAAGCAGATTCCCGACAGCATTCCACTAACCAAAGCGGGTTATTTTGTTGATAAAATTGAGCCGGGAAACAATATATATTTGAATGGCAGCGGTATAGGGTTTGTCTATAATCAATATGAAATTGCGCCATATTCAACTGGCATAACCAATATTTTCCTTACATATAATCAGCTTAACGGACTTCTAAAAAAAGAAACTTTAACTTTTCTATCCTATTAATTAAGAATTAGTCCAGCGCCCTGTTTATAAAATCGTTGAGAGGCTTCATCTGTTTGAAAATTTCTATGGCAAAATTTGGAAAATCTTTAGCCAGAATCTGTTCTTCCGTAATGGGGTGAAAAATGGTGAAATCCTTATATTTTAAATGTTCAATCCCTTCAAAATCAGCAGGAAAATCTTTCGGTGGCCGTTTCAATTGATCTCCTTCAATCTTTCCAAAAGTCTTTTTAAACCCAGGATTCTTTATAATGGATTTGAATTCTTCCAGGTTATAATAAATCTCTGATCGTATCTTTTTAAGCTGTTCATTCTGCGGATGGTAAGCTCCACCCGCAAGCATGTAATTGCCAGGTTCCATATGAATATAATAACCACAGTAAATGGATTTTCGGCCTTCCGGAGCTATATAGGAACCGAAGTTAGGTTTATATGGCGATTTATCCTTTGAAAATCTGACATCCCTGTAAATTCTAAATGTTGTTTGCTTGACCGTCAGGTTAACAATCCTTGGATCAAGCGCCTGTATCATCGGAATGAGTATATCTATCAAATGCTCAAAATCGGCCTTGGCATCTTCATAAAGAAACTTATTTTCATTAAACCATTCTCTATTATTATTACTCTTTAATAAATGAAGAAATTCTAAGCTTGATTTTTTCATGGTCAATATAATATATCTTTTGTAATATTTATCGTTTATTATAAACTTGTAAAATTACTAAAATGTTATTTCGCTGTTACCGCAAAAAAAAATCCGGTTAATCTAATAACCGGATTTCAAATTCTAATAAAATATTAAGATTCTTAATAAAGCCGTAAATCATAATTGAGTTTAAGAACTACTGTTTGACCAGCATAGTCTTCCAAATTTTTTGTTTCGATTTCTTCAATAGTTTTAGAGGCATAATTTTTCAGATCTTGATTAACACTGTTTGCAGCGATGACTTCAAAGTTGCCACTTTCGGTAATTTGTATTTCCATTACTACATCTCCCTGAAACTTATCTTCAATAGCAAATTCAGGGTAGTAAATCTCTTTTTTGATGATTTCAGCAACTGAAGAAGATACTTCTTTTGGTGCCATTACAGGCTCGTTAGCCATTATAGTTCCTATTGTAAAAACCGATGCGATTAACGCGATAATTATTCTTTTTGTTTTCATGATATAAAGTTTTAAAGTTTAAAGTTTTTAATAAAGTTATTATTATAACACTTTAATCTATTTTATGTTCAATCTTTTTTTATATTTATTAAACATTATTTGATTTGTATGTACCCAAGTGACTATTATTGCTATATTTTGGGTTACTCTAAAACCAAGAAATTGTAAATTGAATATTATGGTTTGAAAGAATTTCTGTAAATTACAAGTTCTAACATTAACTACTTGTACTTGTTACAGGTGGCAATAAAATAATCCTAAAGTGAACCACAAGCTTATACCCATCAATCTCTTACTCACTGCATTGCTATTACTTCATGGGGTTCAGCTATTTGCGGGAGGTGAATTCCCGGTAATCGGATCGCGACAGGCAGGAATGGGCCGTTCATCAGTTGCTCTGACAGATTTTTGGAATTTGCAGAATAACCAGGCTGGAATAGCCCTAATCGAAGATTTTGGTGTAGGCATCTATTACGAATCTCAATTTGGGTTAAACCAGTTGAGCACAAAATCAGCAGCATTTCTTGCACCGACGAATATTGGTGTATTAGGCCTTACATTCAATTATTTCGGATATAGCCTATATAATGATATGAAAATTGGCCTGGTTTATGCCCGGTCATTCGGTCAATACCTGAGAGTTGGCCTTCAACTCGATTATATTCAAACAACGCTTGGCGATGACTACGGTTCAACTAGTAATGTAACTTTTGAAATTGGAATACAATCTGACATAACTGAGCAGCTGACAATTGGGGCCTGGGTTTATAACCCAATACAGGTAAACCTGGCGGAGTATGATAATGAAAAAATTCCGGCCATATTCAGGTTTGGAGTAGCCTGGGAAATTATTGAAGGCTTTATAGCTACAGTTGAAGCGGAAAAGAACACCAATTTTCAGCCAATTCTTATTAGAGGCGGATTGGAATACGGTATCAAAGAGAAATTTTATTTCAGGGGTGGCTTTTCCACACAAAAAGAGATATTTTCAATGGGATTTGGATTCAATTTCAAACCGGTAAGGTTTGATATTTCAGCAGTTATGCACGAATCGTTAGGCTTTTCACCACAAACATCCTTAATTTTTCAATTTTAAATGAATTGGTATAATAAACATAAGGATGCAAGAAAACCCATATTCTTATTTTTGTTGACAATACATGCAGTTTTTCTGTCAAATGTTATACTGGCCCAGGAAATTGACACAACCCAGGCTGTGAATATTGAGTATATTACTGATCAGCTTGAAAATATTGCCCAAACAACAGATTTAAACCTGGATTACTCTGACCTGGTTGATGAATACCTGTTTTACTCTGAAAACCCAATAAATATAAATTCTCCGGATAACCGGAAATTGGTTGAAATGAATCTGGTGAATGAAGTACAGCTCAGAAATCTTAACATATATATTAATGATTATGGAGGGTTATTTTCAGTTTATGAATTAAAATCCATTCCGGGATTTGATGTTCAAACGATAAAGAACATATTGCCTTTCATACAAGTATCATCACTATCTGAAAAAGGTAAAATCAATTTTAATGATGTGTTTAAATTCGGAAGCCATCAAATAATTTTAAGATATCAACAGGTTTTAGAACCCTCAATTGGTTACGAAACACCAATAGATTCTGCCATCTACAAACCGGGTTCAGTATACCTGGGTACCCCCCAGAAATACTATTTACGGTATGGTTTCAATTATAAAAATAAGGTGCGTATCGGATTTACACTTGATAAAGACGCGGGTGAAGTATTTTTAAAAAATCAGCTACCTGACAGCATAGAAAACATGGTTGGCAACAAAGTGAATAATGTATTTGATTTTTATTCGGCTCATGCATATGTTTCAGAATTGGGTTTTCTGAGGAAAGCTGTTATTGGCGACTATCATCTGGAATTTGGTCAGGGTCTTACTTTATGGTCAGGTCTGGCATTTGGAAAATCAGCAGAAGGTATCGAAATTAAAAGATATGGTAGGGGAATTCGCCCAAATACTTCTGCAAATGAGAATCGTTTTTTAAGGGGTGCAGCTGCTACAGTTGGTTTAAAAGGTATTGAATTAACAGGCTTTTACTCCTATAACAATATAGATGCCAATATTTTAGCATCTGATACGCTCACTGATGAAGAAGCCGTTAGCAGTATTATTGAAACCGGGTTACATCGTACGATTAATGAACTACACGATAAGGATGCGATCAACATAACTGTGTATGGTGGAAGGATAAGTTATCAAAATAGGTTCTTTCAAATGGGAGCTATTGCTTTTCAAACTAAATTGAGTCATTCACTGCAATTGAGTAATGATATTTACAAGCAATTTTATTTTCAGGGAAATAGTCTTGCAAATTATGGAATTGACATGAATATTGACCTGGGTAAGGTAAGCCTGTTTGGAGAATTCTCTGTTTCCTCCAATGGTGGAATGGCAGGCATTGGAGGATTAAATGCTTTTTTTGCCGAGCGATTCATCTTCACGATTTTATATCATGACTATGGAAAAGATTATCATAATCTTTTTGCTTATCCATTTTCTGAAAGCAGCTCATTATTAAATGAACAGGGACTCTATTTTGGATTTAAAGCATTATTGCTTCCCAGGCTTAGTCTTTCAGGATATTTGGATTATTTCAAATTCCCATGGTTGCGATATCAAACTGATGCTCCATCGGTTGGCAGTGACTATGTACTGCAATTGGATTATAATCCAACCCAAAATACGAGCATGTATTTTAGATACAGATATCGAACTAAACAGGAAAACTACTCCGATGAATATGACTATATTCCTCTTCTTTCAGATTTATCAAGAAATGAATTCAGATTTTTTATCAGTTATCAACCCTTCGATTTTCTTATTTTCAAAAACAGGATCGATTTTACCAGTTATGCGGAAGAATTTAAAGGAAAAGAATCTGGATACCTGATATACCAGGATATCCTGTATCGTCCCCAGGTTTTTCCTGTTGAGGTAACTTTTAGATATGCATTATTTGATACTGATGGATATGATAGCCGCATTTACACCTATGAAAACGATATACTTTACGCATTTAGCGTGCCTTCATATTTCGACAAAGGACAACGCGTTTATCTCATGCTCAAATGGCGTGCTTTTGAACAATTGAATGTATGGTTCCGGGTTGGCAGGTTGATTTATTCTGATAGAAATACAGTAGGCTCCGGTTCTGATTTAATTAATGACAACCATAAAACGGAAGTCAAGCTACAGGTTCAGATAAAATTATAGGCATTTTACTTATATTCAAGCTGTTCCACTATCACCCCTGCCCTTTCCAATAAATCAAGGCCCTCTGTAATCCTGTATTTGTTTGAGTATACGACGCGCGATATTCCTGCCTGGATAATTAATTTGGCACATTCCATACAAGGTGAGTCGGTAATGTACAAAGTAGCGCCTTCGCTGCTGTTATTTGATTTGGCAACTTTGGTAATCGCATTCGCTTCAGCATGTAATACATAAGGTTTAGTGATTCCTGATGCATCCTCACAAATATTTTCAAAACCTGAAGGCGTTCCATTGTAACCATCTGAAATGATCATCCTGTTCTTAACAATCAGCGCACCTACTTTTCTTCTTTCGCAGTATGAGTTATTAGCCCAAACATGTGCCATTTCAATATAACTTTTATCGAATTTGGTTCCGTTCTGTTGATTTGTATTCATTCAATCCTCATTTGAAATTGCAAAATTATCATTTTTGATCTATTCATGCTTGTCGTAGCGAACGAACTGTAAAATGTTTCTCTCCGATCAGCAATTTGAATCAGAAAATAGTGACGTTTTAAGTTTTTGTTAACTTAATAATAGGATTTAAAACAAGAATAAAAACACTATCTTTGCCACATTATTTTCCCAAATTATTTTAATTCGTAATAGTTACCAAATGAGTTATATAGACTTCGACAAGACACAGCTTATTAATTTAAAATACTCTCTTGATCGTGAATTACTCAGAACAAATCGTGCAGGTAGTTATGCTTCTTCGTCTATTATTTTCACAAATACACGAAAATATCATGGACTTCTTGTGGTACCACAACCACTTATCGACGACAAAAATCATGTACTGCTTTCGAGTATCGATGAATCGATCATAGATAACAATCATGAATTTCACCTGAGTATGCGCATGTTTCCGGGCGGGATTTATGTACCAAAAGGACACAAATACCTGAGAGAATTTGAATCTGATCCAAATCCACGGTTGGTTTACCGTATTGGTAGCAATGTGATCATCAAGGAATTCATTTATGCCAAAAGTGAAGATCGCATCCTGATCAGGTACACCCTTCAGGAGGCTTCAGGAAAGGTAACGCTTCGGTTAAAGCCATTTTTAGCCTACCGGAATGTACATAGCCTTTCAAAAGCAAATATTGATGTTGACACTAAATATAAGCCGATTGCCAATGGAGCTCGCTGGCAAATGTATAAGGGCTATTCACACGTGTTTATGCAGCTTTCAAAGAAACCTGAGTACATTCATTTACCTGATTGGCACTATAACCTGGAGTATATCAGGGAAGTGGAAAGAGGTTATGAAAATTATGAAGATCTTTATGTTCCGGGATATTTTGAAGTTGATTTAAAAACAGGCGAATCAGTTGTGGTTTCGGCAGGCCTTGAGGAAAAATCACCTGCAGGGTTCAAAAAGGCATTCAACGACGAAATCAAAAAGAGAATCCCCCGTGATAGTTATCTCAATTGTCTGTATAATGCATCAGAAGAGTTTTTTGTTACAATCAATAAAAAAACTGAAATCATAGCAGGTTATCCATGGTTTGGCAGATGGGGGCGTGATTCGTTTATTGCGCTACCGGGCTTATCCCTGACCAGGGGAAAAGAAAAAGAATTCAAAGAAGTCATTAAAACCATGCTCAGTGAATTAAAGGATGGCCTTTTTCCAAATCTCGGGCAGGGAAAAAATGCTTCTTATAATTCTGTGGATGCGTCCCTTTGGTTTTTCTGGGCTTTGCAGCAATACAAACTCACTCAAAATAGTACAGCAGGTATTTGGAAGGAATACGGACAGCCCATGAGAAAAATAATTTCTCAATTTAAAGAAGGTACGCACAATGGTATCAAAATGCATGAAAACGGTCTGCTTTGGTCGGGTGAGAAAGGTAAAGCAGTTACCTGGATGGATGCTATCGTTCACGGAAAACCCGTAACAGAACGCAGTGGTTACGCCGTTGAAATCAATGCACTATGGTATAATGCCATATGTTTTTCGCTGGAACTTGCCAGGGAGGCCAATAACCGTCAGTTTATTAAAGAATGGGAAACGTGGCCTGAGCAATTCAGAAATAGTTTCAAGAAAACCTTCTGGGATGATAAGAAAGGATACCTTGCAGATTATGTCGATAATGAAACAAAAGATTGGTCGGTACGACCCAATATGATTTTTGCAGTTTCATTGCCTTATTCTCCTATCGGACCATACCTGAAAAATTCTGTACTTTATAAGGTACAACAAGAATTGTTAACAACAAGGGGATTGCGAACACTATCGCCTAAAAACTTCGATTATAAGGGCACCTACTGGGGCAACCAGGGAGAACGTGATCAGGCCTATCATCAGGGAACTGCGTGGCCATGGTTAATTGGTGCTTTTTCAGAGAGTTACCTTAAATTACATGGCAAACAGGGCATCCCTTTTATTGAATCCATTTTTAAAGGCTTTGAAGATGTGATGCACGAAGCAGGCATAGGAACCGTTTCAGAAGTGTATAATGGTGATCCGCCACACAAAGCAGGGGGAGCTATTTCGCAGGCATGGAATATTGCTGAACTGTTAAGAGTAAGATGGATACTGGATCATTTTGATCAATATGCGAAAGTTACGGAAGCTATAACCAATAAAGAACTAAGCCAATGAGAATACTGATGTTTGGGTGGGAATTCCCACCACATATCTCGGGAGGACTGGGAACGGCTTGCTTCGGACTTACCAAAGGTTTGGCAAAGCATAAAGTAAATGTAATTTTTGTTGTGCCAAGGGCGTACGGAGATGAAGATCAGCAAGCTGTTAGAATTGTAAATGCCAGCGATGTACCTTTCGATTTTAATGATACCGAATATAAAGAGTTCTGGAACAGGGTTAAATATATGGAGATCGGCTCTAATATTATTCCATATGTAGGTCCGGAAGAATTTGAGAAAGCACTTGAAAAAAGAAAAAAAACTGGTGAGAGTTTCACAAGCAATGTTTTTTCCAAACAATACAAATTCTCGGGTAAATATGGAGCAAACCTGATGGAAGAAGTTTCACGCTATGCACTAATCGCATCGGCTGTGGCCTTAAAAGAAGATTATGACATTATCCATGCACACGACTGGTTGACATATCCTGCCGGTATTGCTGCCAAGAAATCCTCGGGTAAACCATTGGTAATTCATATTCACGCCACTGAATTTGACAGGACCGGTGAAAACGTAAATGATATCGTTTACGCGATTGAAAAAGAAGGTTTTGAAAATGCCGACAGGATCATAGCTGTGAGCAATCTTACCAGGAATACAGTAATCAATCGTTATGGTATCAACCCTGATAAGATAGTTACTGTTTATAATGCCGTTGATCAATCTTTAATCAAAGAAATTGAAGAAGTAAAAAGAACTCTGAACGATAAAATCGTTACTTTTTTAGGACGAATTACTTACCAAAAGGGGCCTGAATATTTTATTGAAGCAGCACATAAAATTCTGAAGAGAGACAAAAACGTGCGATTTGTGATGGCAGGCTCAGGCGATATGCTTAATAAAATGATTGAACGGGTGGCTGCTTTGGGCATTGCCGACCGCTTTCATTTTACTGGCTTTTTAAAAGGTAATGATGTAAATAAAATGTTCGCTTTGAGCGATGTTTTTGTCATGCCATCGGTTTCTGAACCATTTGGGATTGTACCACTTGAAGCAATGCGCGTTAATGTACCAGTTGTAATTTCTAAGCAATCAGGTGTTTCTGAAATATTAAAACATGCTTTTAAGATCGACTTTTGGGATGTTGATGCGATGGCTGATTCAATCTATGGATTGTGTCATTATGAAGCCCTTTCAGAGATGTTTAAAAAATATGGCAAAGAAGAAGTAGAAAGTTTAAAATGGGAAGATGCCGCATTAAATGTTAAAAATGTTTACGAACCTTTTATGCCAAAATAAAAAAGTAAAACGGTAATTATTATTAAAATACAAAGAAATTAAAAATAAAATGAAATCTATTTGTTTATACTTCCAGGTACACCAACCCTATCGATTAAAAAACTATCGTTTTTTTGATATTGGTGAACGAGATGATTATTATGATGATTATTCCAATCGTTTCATCATGCAGCGTGTGGCGCAAAAGTGCTACTTACCAATGAATAAACTGCTGCTGGACTTGATCAAAGAATTTGGTTCCGCTTTTAAAGTAAGTTTCTCCATTTCAGGCATGGCCATTGAACAGTTTCAGGCATATGCCCCCGAAGTTCTTGAAAGTTTCAAACAATTAGCAAAAACCGGAAATGTAGAGTTTTTAGCAGAAACATATGCCCACTCATTAAGTTCATTAAAAGATACCAATGAATTTATTCGCCAGGTAAAAATGCATGATCAACTAATGCAGGAATTATTCGGTCAAAAGCCAACAACTTTCAGAAATACTGAGCTGATTTATTCAGATAAAATTGGTGAGACCGTAGCTGAAATGGGCTATGATGTGATGCTCACAGAAGGCGCCAAACACGTGTTAGGCTGGCGAAGCCCGAACATGATGTATGCGAATGCCTTGAATCCAAAACTTAAACTTTTATTAAAAAATTTCAGGTTAAGCGACGATATTGCATTCAGATTTTCATTGCAAAGCTGGACTGAATGGCCACTTACAACAAAAAAATTCACTGGCTGGCTCAATGAAATTGACAAAAAAGATGAGGTTGTCAACCTGTTTATGGATTACGAAACTTTTGGAGAACACCAGTGGGAAGAGACTGGCATATTCGACTTCATGGCCGCACTACCTGCTGCTATATTAAAAAAGACCAAATTTGAATTTGCAACCCCAAAAGAATTGGGAGGTAAATTACAACCTGTAGCCCCTATCCATGTTCCCTACCCTATTTCCTGGGCAGATGAAGAAAGAGATATCACAGCTTGGCTTGGAAATGACCTTCAAAATGAAGCTTTTGAAAAATTAAATGCGCTGGCAGGCAAACTCACCTTAGTTAAAGATGAAAAGTTAAAAAAGGATTGGCAATATCTGCAAACTTCTGATCATTTCTATTATATGTCAACCAAGTGGTTTTCTGATGGTGATGTGCACTCTTATTTCAACCCATATGATAGTCCTTATGATGCTTTTATCAATTATATGAATGTATTAACAGACCTTAGTATCAGGCTGGCCAAATTCAATATAGATGTGAAGGACGAAATAGAAGATATTAAGGATTCTGTGCATAAAATATCAATAAAAACCGGTGATGCATTAAAGAAGAAAGTCAGCACAACTTCTAAAAAAGTAAAAAAAGCCATCGAGAAAGGAAAGGAATTCAGCTTTGAAGACCTGAAATACATGTCGGACAATGCCATTAAAAAAGTACTTAAGGAAATGGATGTTGAAACCATAACCATTGCCTTAAAGGATACAAAGGATGACCTTACCGAGCGAGTGCTTCCAAATTTGGGAGCAAAAGCACGTAAAAAATATGATGAATTACAGACCGAATTAAAAAAAGTAACAAAGTCTGATATTAAAAAATATCGGAAAGCTGTTGAAGATAAGCTCAATGAGCTGTTCGGAAAATAATCAACATTTCTTTATTTAATAATTATATGCTTTTCTCGTTATTTGCAAAAAAATAACGAGAAGAATATCAAATACAATATTGCAAAAAAATATGAGAAGACCGGATTATATATTTGAAACAAGTTGGGAGATTTGTAATAAAATTGGCGGAATTTATACCGTCCTATCCACAAAAGCTACATGTATATTAGATCAATATAAAGATAATTACCTGTTAATAGGACCTGATGTTTGGAAAGGAACAACTGACAACCCTGATTTTCTTGAAGACGATTCATTATTTCCTGAATGGAAAGCCATTGCCCTGCAGGAAGGATTAAAAATAAGAACCGGTAGGTGGAACATTGAAGGTACACCGATGGTTGTATTGGTTGATTTTTCATATCTGCTTGCCCGTAAAGATGAAATATTTGCTAAGTTCTGGGAAACCTACCAGCTTGATTCAATACACGGAGCATGGGATTATGTTGAACCAGCATTATTTGGCTATACGGCAGGCCAGGTTATTAGAAGTTTTTCAAAATTTTACCTTGAAGAAACCGACCATATAATTGCACATTTCCACGAGTGGATGACAGGTACAGGCGTTCTTTATTTAAAATCAAGAACACCATATATCAGTACGATTTTTACCACACATGCTACCGTTCTTGGTAGGTCAATTTCAGGTGGAGGGTTACCCTTATATTCAAAACTGGAAGATTACGACCCCAAGTTTGCCGCCAGGGATTTTAAAGTGATGAGCAAACATTCACTAGAATCAGCCGCAGCCAGGGAGGCAGATGTTTTGACAACCGTTAGCGGTATTACAGCCAGGGAATGTCGTCATTTTCTGGGCCGCGATCCGGAAGTGATTACAACCAACGGATTCGAGGAAGAGTTTGTACCTAAAGGAAAAGCATTTGATAAAAAAAGAAAAAAAGCACGAACTGTAGCTATTGAAACGGCAACGACCATAACAGGTAAATCTTATGCTGGTGACACCATGCTCATCATCACAAGCGGACGTTACGAATACCGTAATAAAGGACTCGACCTGTTTATAAAGGCCCTGGGAGCTCTCAATAAGGCGCAGGATTATAAAAGAGATATTATTGCTTACATTACAATTCCTGCTGATCAACGTGGCCCAACTGATGTTTTCAGAGGTAAAGAAAAAAGAAGTAATTACCTGACACATAAACTGAATCATTTTGAAAGTGACACCATTCTAAAGGAAATTATTCATCAGGGTATTACTAACCATGTAGATGAAAATGTTCATGTGATTTTTGTACCAGCTTATCTGAATGGAGATGACGGTGTCATCAATCTGAGTTATTATGATTTCCTGATCGGTCAAGATCTTTCCATTTTCCCGTCATACTACGAACCATGGGGATATACACCTTTGGAAAGTATCGCCTTCAAGATACCAACCATAACTACTTTAGTAGCTGGTTTTGGAGATTGGGTAACGAATAATTTTAAATTAAAAACTCCTTCAGTTACAGTTATACAACGTACCGAGTCGAACGATGAGGATGCTATTAAACAAATCTCCAATGTCATTCAAAATTTTAAAGGTGAAGGTTATATAAATGCGGCAAGGAATGAAACAGTTACCGTATTCAAAGAAGCACTTTGGAAATCATTCGTAGAACGCTATTTTGAAAGTTGGGATATGGCCATAAAAAGGTCAGAAAAAAGAAAAATAAGTACTCCGAAAATCCCTAAAATCAGTGTTCGAAAAGTAGAAGCTAAAATTACTCCTGACCGTCCTGAATGGAAAAAGATCATCGTAGAGCCTCCCCTGGCTACCAGCCAACATCCCTTAAAGGAAATGGCTTATAATTTATGGTGGTCGTGGAATACGGAAGCCATTGAGCTTTTCGAAAGCATTGCCCCTGAAAGATGGAAAGAATTTGAATTCAACCCGGTTCGTTTGCTCGAATCCCTTTCATTAGATGAAATTGACAAATTAGCTGCCGACAAAGATTTTAATCAACGTGTTGAAAAGGTATTCAAGCTTTATAAAGCATATATGGCTGAAGCCGACCATAAGCCAAAAGAACAAATCTCATATTTCAGCATGGAGTATGGCTTGCATGCCAGCTTGCAGATTTACTCCGGTGGTTTGGGAATCCTGGCGGGCGATTACCTTAAACAAGCCAGCGATTCAAATAAAAACCTGATGGCAATTGGTTTATTATACAGACAGGGCTATTTCAAACAATCCTTATCCATTCTTGGCGACCAGATTTCGGAGTATAAACCTCAGAAATTTACGCAGCTACCACTTAATCCTGTAAGGGATAAAGACGGTGAATGGGTTAAAGTAAAGGTTGCTATGCCCGGAAGAGCTGTCACTGCCAAAGCATGGAAAGTTAATATAGGACGCATTCCTTTATATTTGTTGGATACTGACATCACTGAAAATAATGCTGATGACAGGGCTATTACCAACCAATTGTATGGTGGTGATAATGAGCATCGGTTAAAGCAGGAAATGATTCTCGGATTAGGTGGAGTGCAGTTGATTAATAGTATTGACATCTCTCCGGATGTTTATCATTTGAATGAAGGTCATTCTGCATTCAGCAGTCTTGAACGAATCAGGATATTGATGGAAAAAGAAGGTTTCAATTTTGAAACAGCAGTTGAAGTTATCAAATCTGCTACACTTTTTACAACACACACACCTGTTCCTGCTGGTCACGATTCATTTGAAGAACATCTGATGAGAGCCTACATGCCTCATTACAGTGAATATTTTAAAATAAGCTGGGAAGAATTTATAGGACTGGGAAGATTTAACCCGCTGAACCAACTGGAAAAATTCTCGATGAGTGTGCTGGCGTTAAAACTGGCACAACAGGTGAATGGTGTTAGTAAAATTCATGGGCTTGTTTCACAGGAGATGTTTCAATCATTATATCCGGGCTACTATACCGATGAGATTCATATCGGCTATGTAACGAATGGGGTGCATTATTATACATGGACTGATAAAATCTGGCAGCAATTGTATCTAAACACCTTTGGAAATGATTTTGTGCACAATCAACCTGATGCAAGCAGGTGGGAAAAAATCTATGATATTCAGGATGAAATTATATGGAATAACCGTCTGGCTCTGAAAAGCAAATTAATTGAAGAGATCAAGCGAAAGCAGAAGCATGACCTGACATTGCGTTTTGAGAATCCGAAAGTGATGCTCAGATCCATGGCCAAGCTTAACGAAAAAGCACTTATTTTCGGCTTTGCAAGAAGATTTGCTACCTACAAAAGGGCCCACCTATTATTTACAAATCTTGACCGACTCTCAGCCATTGTTAATAATGAAGAGCAACCGGTTATTTTCCTGTTTGCCGGAAAAGCACATCCCAATGATAAAGCTGGTCAGGATTTGATCAAACGCATCATCGAAATCTCAAGAATGCCTGAGTTTATTGGAAAGGTTATATTCCTACAAGACTATGATATGACGGGTGGAAAACTGATGACCAGTTGTGTTGATGTGTGGCTGAACACACCTACGCGCCCGCTGGAAGCATCAGGTACAAGTGGCGAAAAAGCGGTGATGAATGGCGTTATGAACTTTAGTGTACTGGACGGCTGGTGGGCTGAAGGTTATCAACCTGGTGCCGGCTGGGCCATTGAAGAAAAGAGATCTTTCATAAATCAGCAATTGCAGGATGAACTGGATGCTGAAATTATATTGAATACGATGGAGCAGGAAATTGTTCCTATGTATTATAACCAGGATGAAAATGGTATTCCAGGGAAATGGATCATGCAAATTAAAAATACCATTGCAAAGGTCGCCCCTCACTTTACCATGCAGCGCATGCTGAATGATTATTATAGTAATTTCTACAGCAAATTATTCGAAACAGGTACTAGAATGAGAGCCAATGGATATAAAAATGCACGAAACCTGGTTCAGTGGAAATTAAAGATAAAACAGGCCTGGGATAACATTCAGTGTTGAATCATTGCAAGTACCTGATTCCAATAAAGGCTTTATCAAATTTGGTGAACATTTCTCTTCCGAAATCATACTCAGTATTCCCGGATTGGACATCAGTGATATTGGAGTTGAAATATTGATGGGCAATAAAACAAATGGGGATGTTAAAAATATTGATTTCAAAATGGAATTGGAACCGGTTGAATTTAACAATGGAAAAGCGAAGTATATCTGTGAGTTCCCATTAAAGAATGCGGGTGTGCATGATTATTCATTCCGTATTTTCCCTAAACATCCTGATTTGATATACCGTATGGATTTCCCTTTGGTGAAATGGGTGTAAATTTGAAAAGTAACAAAATGTCTATATTTGCCCCTTTAAAATCAATATCATGAAATTATTAGAAGGTAAAGTAGCTTTAATAACCGGTGCAGCCAGGGGAATCGGTAAAGCTATCGCTATAAAATTTGCAAATGAAGGTGCCAACGTGGCTTTCACGGATTTGAATTATGATGACAATATGAAAGCGACTGAAGCTGAATTAAATGCACTTGGCATCAAAGCCAAAGGATATGCTTCCAATGCAGCTTCGTTTGAAGACAGTGAAAAGCTGATTGAAAATGTAGCCAACGATTTTGAAAGGATCGATATTTTGGTAAATAATGCTGGAATTACACGCGACAACCTGTTGATGCGCATGCAGGAACAGGATTGGGATATTGTGATGACCGTTAATCTTAAATCCGTATTTCAATCTTACCAAAGCTGTTCAGCGAGTGATGATGAAGCAACGCTATGGGTCAATAGTCAATATGAGTTCCGTTGTGGGCGTTGAAGGAAATGCCGGCCAATCAAATTATTCCGCATCCAAAGCCGGGATGATTGGATTTACAAAATCTATCGCGCAGGAACTTGGCTCCAGGAATATTCGTTGCAATGCTATTGCCCCTGGATTTATTGAAACAGAAATGACCCATCAATTAAAGGAAGATGTGCGGGAAGCCTGGATCAAAACAATTCCGCTACGCAGGTCAGGTAAACCTGAAGATGTTGCCGATGTAGTAACTTTCCTCGCTTCTGATCTTTCATCATATGTTACCGGACAGGTGATCAATGTTTGTGGGGGCATGAGTACATAAAAAAGTACAAGTTAAAAAAGCGTGTGCATTTCTGTACACGCTTTTTTTATGTTTTCTTTTTCCAGATTCGAAAACGGTTTTCCTCACCTTTGATCAAGCGTTTCATATTTTTCCTATGAGTCCAAAGCACAAAAAGAGCAGCTGCAATGGACAAGACTATCAATCCCAAATTTTCCTGATGCGTATAAAAAATGACAACAAATGGAAAACTGAATGCGCCCAACATGGATGCCAATGAAACATAT
Source organism: Marinilabiliales bacterium (assembly GCA_963776205.1). Lineage (GTDB taxonomy): Bacteria > Bacteroidota > Bacteroidia > Bacteroidales > F082 > UBA4459. The sequence continues at coordinate 489,720 of CAVZLR010000004.1, read as the reverse complement.
CCGCTTGATAAAAGTACGACAACAAATATCCCAACCGGAAACCAAACGGCAACAGGATAAAGGGCTATCCCGACACCCAGTAATGTGCCTACACCTTTACCACCTCTAAATCCAGCAAAAACCGGCAATGCATGCCCGATAACAGCCATAAAACCTGCTATTATCTGAAAATAAATTCGTGAATCGACAGCCCAATTATCTGGAATAAAAAACTGCATCAGGTAAACAGCCATATAACCTTTCAGCACATCAACAATAATCACCGGAATACCAGCTTTAAACCCTAAAATCCGAATGGTATTTGTTGCCCCGGCATTACCTGAACCTTCATTCCTGATATCTTTTCCGTAAAACCACTTACCCACCCAAACTGCTGTAGGAATTGAACCCAGCAAATAAGCCATAACAAAACCTAATATAATATTTAGCCAGTCGTACATTAGTTATTTCATGAGTGTTTCCATTGTCCTGACATAATCGACGGCTTTGCGCCTTGTTGAAATGACAAATTCGTAGTAATCGGTATCGCTATTCGGATTTAAAACTCTCTTTTCCTGTTTCAGCATTTCAATTTGTTCGTTAAATGCATTATCAGATGAAATAACCTGCATAATACCATGCTTGTAGGAGAAGAAATACCACTGATCTTTGCTTACTTCCAAGATACATATGAATTCCACTACCCGTGCGCCCCATTTCAATTTGAATATATCCATTTACATATTTGTTTACAGATTGACCCGCGATATATCCAATTCCAATGGGTCCATATGACAGATATGACCTTGTTTTTGGATCCCATTTCAGGTTCAAATCTGTAAAAATGAGGGTATGCGCCAATTCTGCTGGGATTTTTCTCATCTGTCCGTAAAGACTCAAATCGGTAAGCACTTCATTTGCTCTTTGAGTTCCAATCCTTTTTTGCAGGTATAATGGAAATGCGCCTGAACTGACATCTGTATTTCTCGCATTTGAAATCCGTAAACTGTCTACCATCATATTAAGTGCGAACATATCCATGTGGAAAGCCAGTGATAATACCGTATTGATATATGTCGAATCAGGAATGATCAAATGCCTGAATGTACCGGCAGCATTCCATTTCAGCATATTAAAATCCAAACCCAGGTCCAGTATCCCATCACCTTCCATGACACACCTTTCGTTATTTAATGCTACCAAATTATCTGTCATCACTTGATCATTTAAACGCCTTGCTGAACCTACCCTGAATGACCTGTTTACTGTATCGTAATCGATCTGACCACTGGATTGGATCAGTACAAAATCCGACGAATCCTTCAAGGCCTGTAATACCATCGGATAAAAAGTTTTATCCCTTTCCGAGAATGCCAAACCAAATCGGGCCCTTCGGCCTTTTGTATCAGTTGTTGTGTCAGTCATATTGAAATATAGTTTAGCAGGATCGAGGTATTGATCGAATGCCACCCAGTTATCTACCAACCCAATACAGCTTTCATTGATTTTATAACCTCCGGTAAACCGGTAGTTTTTCTGGTTCGAAAGCAAACTTACCTCCCCGGCATAGAAATATTCAGGACTCAGGAAGAAAATATCATCAGGGGTGATCTCACCAAAACCTACGGTTTTTCCAAAGTTATTAACTGAAATACTACTCAGGAAAATAGGTTGTGCAGTTCTGTTCCTATCCATATAATCGACATAACCGGAGGCCATGAATTGATGCCGGCTGAAAATATTCACTTCCGCATTGTAAATATGGTGGTATTTATGATTTGTATCAGCTATGATCCTCGCATCCAGTAGCGTGGCTATCTTTGCATCACGCAATACCTTGACAGCTTCATTATATGGAAAGATGGCTGCATCCGCCACTTTTATCAGCTTTACACCTTCAATATCAATAGTGTACTGACTCAGGTTATACGATGCCTGTCCGGCAAAAAACCGCAGCGAATCCTGCTCTTCATGAACTGAAATAAACTCCGGACCGCTTAAAGTATAATCAATAAGTTCCTTGTCGTTAAGCTGGCTAAGTGCTTCATAATCCGCACCTGACTCACTTTTTAATTCAAGACGGTTTTCATCCATGATCCATTCCACTTCCTCAAGGGTGGAAATGTATTTATTAAATGGAAACTCGACAAATGAGTTTTCGTACAGGTTATCAAACCATCCTTTCTGTTGCTGAAAATCAATCCGTGCAAAATATCCTTTCGACCTGAATACCACCGTATCCTGATCCTTTAAGCGAAGGTAAAAGTCTGCCGAGTCAGCGGTTAACTCACTGTATTTAAAATTGATGCTGTTTGATATAATTTCCGATTGATCAAAATAAAACGAGCCGTCTGCCCATCAGCTTCTCGGGTGATAATTCAAGATTTCCTTTCAAAGTAGATTGATGGTATAAAATAAATGGATCGAACATCTGATTAACTGCCATCAAATTTGTATCAACAGCCCAATGAATATCCACACTATCTCCCTGAACATGCGGATAATCATATTTATCAGGGCTTTCTTTCAGTGTAAAGTAGTTACCAATTCCGGTTAATGAATCAGGATAAAACAGGAATCGGTCTGATGCAGTTGTAGCTGTTAAATAATTCAGGGTTCCGATGCCTTCAAATCCCTTATTGCTCAATTTGATTTCAGATGAAAATATGGCTTTTCCATCATAAATTTCATATCCTTCAATTGGCGTCTGGTGTGTAAAACCAAGTGAATAATCATCCATTACAATAAGTGGTTGACGAATGGTTGGAAAAATACCCGCAGATGACAATGCTCCCTCGAAAGCCATACCCTGTGTTGTAAATGTTGAAAGGCTATCAAATGTAAATGGCTCAATTACATAGTAAAAATCTTCCGGGTTTAAGGTACTGTCCTGTATACTTCTTTTATTGAAATACACGTAACTATCTTCGTTACTCACAAATATCGGATAATGATTCATGCTTCTTAATCCTGATTTATTGTACGCATCATCCACATAGATTTTTCCATTCAGCACTGTCAGTACATTTTTTACTTTCACCAATGAATCGTGCCCGAAGTCAGTCCTTTGGTTTTTACCATAAAAGTGAGCGAGTCGATATAATTGAGATTGAGCATGAAACTGTCATAAACAAAAGTGCTGTTTTGGGCGTAAAAATCGAACAATCCGGCATGCACACGTCCGTCAAAAGTAAAATCCCTGTTTTTCCTGAATGATATTGATTTTGTCGAATGGATAGATATACACTTCCTGCGAGTCGCTGATAAATACTTCAGGTACCCCGAATACATCCAGGCTCAGGTCATTCAGATCGATCAGTGCATTGGGTTTGGCAAATACTTCTGATTCCAGCCTGATCACATCATAATCGGCCTGTCCTGATTTGGCATCCAGGTAATCAAATAATCGCTGCTTTACGACAGCCGTTTCTGTTTTACTGTCATAAATTAAAAATCCTTTCGTCCCAGGTTTATAAGCAAGGCCTCCACCTGTTCCTTGGGTTTTCTCATAAATTCGGCAAAAGCACCCAGTTGTATAATCCCGCTCGCCATAAGTATGCAAATAGTTATAAATCGTGTATAACGGATTGGTATCATCCATGCCCTGCAAGCGGTAAAAATCTCTTAATAGAGAAAAAATTATTGGAAACAAAAGAAGCTTTATTATTCTGATTGACACCCCGCATATTTTTAAAATACATCTCAGTACTATCAATATTCCAATACAATGCTTCCGAATAAATGATAAGCTGGTGATAGGAGTTAAAAAATGGAGGCATTTCAGCACCGCCCGCGTCATTAAAAAGCATCATTAATTTATCTTCAGATGTATATTTTACATGGATATCAGGATGGAAAAGGGAGTCTCTCTCGAAATAAAACGACACCTGGGCATCCGTTGTTTCAATTTTTTCTTCATCCAAGCCTGAACATTTCACCCCTAACTTTTCCAAATACAGTATCATTGTGGCGAAAGAGTGACAAATAGCATCGTTATTTCCAGTGCGTAATCCAAAAAGCCGTAAGTCCCTGCATTTCAAGTCCTCCATAATAATCAATTCCCGGAAAGATATCGTATAATTCAAAATTATCCAGATAAGCCACCACACGTGGATATGAAGTTCGTTCGCTAGGCGGACCTGCCATTATTTTTTCTGAAAATCGCCCCAAAACCGGATTTTTAAAAAACCGGTCGTAATGCAAAACAACCGAATCAATTTGATAATTGGTTTCTTTTAAATCGATTGAATATGCCTGAAAATCGGCATAAATCTGTTCCCCTTCTTCCTCTCCGAATCGATCCCAATTCAAGCACCCCATTTTCACCATTCCAGGTTTTTGATTCATAATTAAAAGATCCGCTGGTGTTGGCAATAACCGAACTGTCATTTTTGGAAGCACAAACTAAGTCAAGGTACTCAAACCTGATAATCAGTGTGGTATCCAGATCGAATGTATAGTTTGCACGGCGGTAGTACCAGGAGAAGGTGCCCCTGGAATTCAGTATTTCATCTTCAAAAAATTCTCGGGTAAAATCCAATAATTTTCCAAAAGGTGCCGATTGTTTGATGGTCAGCAATTCTTCGGCATATAAATGCCAGGCGATAATAGCCTCCGACGACAACTGCGATTCTCCCAGCAATGTAAGTGCGTAGATATAATCATGCAAATATGGAAATGCCTTCATCTTACGACTCCGCATGGTTTCAATCAGTTTTCGCACCTCTGCCCTGTCCTCCTCCGTAAAACGATCTACACCCCAGGTAGGAAAAAACCTTTCCAGTGTAACTTCTGCAGCATTTTTATTGGTTTCGGAAGTTGTATTCAGTAATATGGATGATATCTGCTTAAAGAATTCTTCATTATCAAGTGATAAAGCTTCCTGCTCCTGGGAAAAGACGTTATTAAATGAAACAGAAAAGTAAACAGTATGCAAAACCAAGCTTTTTTGAAGCCTGAATTGCCAACCATTACTTTTTCTGTCGTTCCATTTCATAAGTTATTCTTTAACAAATATGGCTGCCACCCATTTATTTTTATTGCGGTGTGAATGTATGTCAAACGGTTTTTTTCAGCTTCTTTTTTTATATCATCCAGGTCATCCATATAAAATCCACTGAAAATGATCCGCCCTCCCCTTCTCAATACTTTTGAATACGTTGCATATCCGCCAGCAATACATTTTTATTGATATTGGCCAGTATCAGATCAAATATTTCATTTCCCAGCAAAGCAGCATCTCCAAGTTTAACGTCAATATGGTCCATTTTATTTAATGCCACATTTTCAATGCTGTTGTTATAAGCCCATTCATCAAAATCGATGGCAACAGCACTTTTGGCGCCTTTTAGCATCGCCAGGATGGCCAGCACCCCTGTACCGCAGCCCATATCGAGCACTTTTAAACCTGTCACATCTTCATCAAGTAATATGCTGATGATCTGCGATGTAGTTTCGTGATGGGCCGTTCCGAATGACATTTTCGGGTGAATCACAATGTCAAATTCCAGTGTAGTCATTGGCCGGATGAAAAGGCGCCCGTATCTGGCACCTGTTATCAATAATCACCGGTTCATAATTGCTTTCCCAAACCGCATTCCAGTTTTGCTCTTTGATCAGTCTTTATAGCAAGTTTCCCGTTAGTCTCCTGCAACTCATTCAAATAAGCATTACCAGATAAAAGTTCATCTGAAAATTCTTTTTCAGGGATATAGGCCAGCAGATGATCCTCTTCTTCCGTAAAACTCTCAAATCCCAGCTCAGCCAGCTCAGCGATCAATATTTCAAGCTGCTCTTCTGACTGCGGTTTTTCGCATCTTAATTCGATATAATCCACTGATCTGTTTTAAAAGCTTTCCGCTATTTTAATAAAATCATCTGCTTTGAGTGAAGCACCACCAATCAGTCCACCATCCACATCTTTTTGCGAAAATAATTCTGCGGCATTGTTGGCATTACAACTTCCACCGTAGAGAATGGTACAATTTTCAGCCGCTTCTCGCCATATTTTTTCGCAACCAACTTCCGGATGAAGGCATGCATTTCCTGTGCCTGATCAGGTGTTGCTGTTAAGCCGGTGCCAATGGCCCAGACAGGTTCATAGGCGATCACAATATTCGAAAATTCATCTTCCGACAGGTGGAAAAGCCCTTCTTTAATTTGTTGCTCCACTATCTCAAAATGAATGTTCTTTTCGCGCTCTTCGATAATTCGCCACAGCAATAAATCGGGATCATATCATGGTCCAGCACACGGTTGACTTTATTGGCCAGCAAATAGTTGTCCTCTTCAAAATATTTTCTTCGTTCGCTGTGGCCAACAATACAAAAATCCACATCTACAGAATCCAGCATTTCGGCAGATATTTCGCCTGTATATGCGCCATGTTCGTGATCGCTTACATTTTGCGCTCCCACACAGAAAATGGATTCATCGGCATAATCTGATGCCATTTCCAGATATAATGCCGGTGGGCAAACCACCACTTCACATTTCAGTTCTTTATGTTCAAGCTTTTCTGCTAATTCTCCAATCAACTCTTCTGCTTCCTGGAAGCTTTTATTCATCTTCCAGTTACCAGCTACAATTTGTGTTCTCATCCGTTTTTATTTAGTTATTAGATTCAATTCAAAAATAGATATATTCCTTTATATGATCTTTTAAACTTTCTCATAGCTATCAGGACAATCTGACCCTCGGATCAAGCATAGTATAGAACAAATCGACCAGGATATTTACAATGATCAATACCACCGAAATAAACAGCACAGAACCCATAATCACCGGCAGGTCATATTTTTCAAGTGCATCAACGATTACAATCCCAATGCCTTTCCAGTCGAATACATATTCCACGAAAACGGCACCTGCCATAAGCGATGCAAACCATCCTGTAATAGCTGTTAAAACAGGGTTCAGTGCATTTTTCAAAGCATGCCGGAAAATGACCTGCCGCTTTTATTCAATCCTTTGGCATAGGCAGTTCTGATATAATCCTGCGACAGCACATCCAGCAACGAACTTCGTGTTAAGCTTACCACAATAGCCAATGGCCTGATACCAAGTGTAAGGGCCGGAAGAATCAGGTTTTTTAAATTCAGATAAACCTCTCCTGTATAATCATCCACCGAATACAGGCTGCCGAACATTTCCAGTCCCGTATAATCGGCCAATACAAATGCAAACAACCAGGCGATGATGATGGCAGCAAAAAAGGAAGGTATCGACATGCCGAAGGACGACAATACCAGCAACATTCTATCAAGAAAGCTGTCTTTATAAATGGCTGACAATATCCCCAGTAAAACACCAATGATCATTGCGATGACGATGGATGCAATGGCCAGCATCAGTGTTTTTGGAAATGCTTCCGCGATAATACTGGTCACATCCCGTTTGCTTTGGTAGGATTGCCTCAAATAGGGCTCTTTTAGCCACAACATGACGTATGACCCAGGCTGAATAATTCAACTGATGACTTTATATTTTTCCTGGTCATAATACCAGAAATTGTCCGGATCATCGGCATTATGAAAGGAAATAAAAGAAATATCGTTCAAAAAATTCAGATACTGCGTGGTGAGCGGTTTATCAAGCCCAAGGTCTTTTTTAATGGCTTCAACGGATGACACATCAGATCGCTGCCCCATCAGCATTTGCGCCGCATCACCTGGTAAAATATTAAACAGGAAAAAAACAATGGTAATAACACCCCATAACACGAGGATGCCATACAACAGTCTTTTAATTATATATTGAATCATTCGGTTTCTTCGCTTGCAATTACTTCTTCAAGTTCTTTTTTATCAGGGAAATCATTGAAGTGCCATTTTTCCAACACAACGCCATTATGCAGCAACATCAGCCCCGGGTTGGATCGGATCATGGCTTTTAATTCAATATCATCAGCAAAATACACTTCATAATCCATTTGATATACTTCCTCGAAATTTTGAATTACATCCATTCCCGAGCTACTAAGCAAAGCATAAGAAATATCATTTCGCTTCAGTGAGTGGAACAACTCCGAAGCCTTGATCATGCCGCCACTATTGGCTTCTTCAAGGTCGTAAGTAGTAAGCAACAACTGGTAATCCGGGTTTTCTATGATGTAGCTGGTATAGTTATTTCCTGCTTCATCTTCCAGGAATAATGTATGCTTTCGTACTACACCAGAATCATCATATCGCTGATCAACAAATTCCCATTGTGTCCGCCATGTTGAGTCATTCCAGGGATAATCAGGAGCCAGGTATTCTTTGATCTCCCCTGTTTCAATATTCTTGTAAATCACATAGGTCTTCGCATTTTCTTCACCTGACGATTTCATGTCATTTCCCACTTTCCAGTCGCGGAAATCAATGATGGGCAGATGGTAATAATTGTAAAAGATGAACCATACAAATCCACCTACCAATACTTGATCAATAGCACAGTTTGAAACCATTTTGGTAATCGCGGAACCGTCATTCTTCCGTGTAAAGAAAACGATGATTGCCATGATGATCAGGACGATATTCTTATAAAATGTACCCCAGTTGGATAGCTTGATGGCATCGCCAAAACAACCGCAATCGGGCACCAGGTTGTAGCTGGCATCGAAATAAGTAACCGTAGTAAAAAATACCATGATCAGCAACACACCCAATGTTGCCAGTTTGTAGCGGAGTTTAAAAACCAGCGCCACACCCAGTAAAAATTCAACAGTAATCAGGAAAACCGCCAGGGCAAATGAAATTCATAAAGCCAGTCGATACCATAGGCGATCAGGTAATCCTCCACCCGGTAGGCGGTTCCCATTGGGTCCACACCTTTTACAAATGATGAAAAAATAAATACCAGTCCGAGTGCGATCCTGATGATCCGGACTATAATATGTTCTTTGTTTGTTTCTGTTGTTCATATTATTCATCTTCCTTCTCAATTATTAATTTAATCAATGCGAAAACGGCATAATTGATAATATCAAAATAATTGGCATCCAGCCCTTCTGAAACCAGTGTTTTTCCGGCATTGTTCTCAATTTGCTTGATCCGAAGCAGTTTCATCAGTATGATATCATCGAGTGACGAAACACGCATATTCCGCCAGGCTTCATCATAATCGTGGTTTTTATTAAGCATCAGGTCGCGGGCTTCGTGCAGGTATTTGATATAAAGATCGAATAACTGTTTTGTTATCCAGGTCGGCTTCTTCGGCCACGCCCAATTCCAATTGAATGAGTGCCATCACCGAATAATTTACAATCCCGACAAACTCAGGCACCACGCCTTCATTTACTTTTTGCGCGCCTTTTTTTTGTATACTCCTGATCCTGTTGGCTTTAATGTATATCTGGTCGGTCAAACTCGAAGTTCTGCAGAATCCGCCATGCCGAACCATAGTCTTTCTGCTTGTTCTCAAAAACTTCTTTACAGGTTTTTATTACCTCTTCAAACTGCTGTGCGGTGTGCTGACTCATGCTTAATTTGTAACTTTGTTTTCTGCCTAATTTATCATGCCTAAAATGAGCAATAAAGATACATCTTTTAAGAAAATTATCAGGCCCATCAAATGCGGAAATAAAATGATCGATTTTTCGACCCCGAAAATCATGGGTGTATTGAACCTGACACCCGATTCATTCTATGATGGCGGCAAATTTCAGCAGGAGAAATCAGTAGCAGAACAAACTGCACAGGATGCTGAAAGAAGGTGCGGATATGATTGACCTTGGGAGCTGTTTCGACAAGGCCGGGTGCCGAAATGATCGACGAAGAGGAAGAATTGAAAAGGATCATCAGGCCGCTTCAGTTGCTGGTTAAGGAATTTCCGGAAGCCATTTTTTCTATCGACACCTTCCGTTCAAACGTGGCCAGGGAATGTATACACAGCGGCGCACATATCATTAATGATGTATCAGGCGGAAATCTGGATGATCAAAATGTTCGAAACGATTGCGGAATTAAAGGTGCCCTATATTTTGATGCATATGCATGGAACCCCTGAGAATATGCAGCAATCGCCTGTTTCAGTATGAATGTTATTGAATTGATCCGGCAGTTTTTCACAGAAAAAATTGAGAAATTAAAGCGTTAGGCGTAGAAGATATCATCCTCGATCCGGGTTTTGGTTTTGGAAAAACACTGAAATGCAATTATGCCATTTTGAAACATCCTGGAAACGCTGCGGATTGACGATTTACCCATACTTGGGGGTATTTCAAGAAAATCGATGGTCAATAAGGTGATCAATACCAAACCCTCGGAAGCGCTTAATGGCACAACGGTTTTAAATACCATCGCATTGCAGAATGGTGCCAATATCTTGCGGGTGCATGATGTAAAAGAAGCCAGGGAAGTGATAGAGATTGTTCGTTTTTCAGAGGAGTTGGGGGAATGTGACGAATGATATAATTAAAAATGAAAAAACCAACAAAAAACTACCGATTTTGCACCATATTTAGGTGTTATTCGGTACTTTTATGACGCATAAAAGAAGTTGTGCGCAATATTGCTGCTGAGACTAAAAACAACTTAATGACAATAAAAATGAATAAACTACTTTAAAGAATTTTCAGACTAATTTTAATATCATATAACGAATGGATTCAATGAAGTGTATAATTTTTGGTGGAAGTGGCGAAGTCGGTGGAGCTGTTGCTCGCGAACTTATCAAAAGTGATGTATGCTCTCAACTAACCATGATTGGTAGGAGAACCGTGGCTTCCATGCAAAACAAGGATAAGGTCAAACAAGTTATAGTTGATACAAATTCACCAGACTTTGAGAATATCGTGAAAGATATTGCACAAGGACATGACGTTGCTATCAGTTGTGTAGGAATTGGTAGTGGTTCCTCTTCAATGAGTGAGGAGCAAATGTTGGAGGTTGAAGTCAATATGCTGGGCAAATATGCAAGAGGCTGCAAATTTGCTGGCATCGAGATATTTGAACTTTTAACCGCTGTTGGTGTCAATGAAACTTACGCATCTTCAAGGATTAAGGGCTTCCGTGTAATGGGCAAAAAGTACAAGACAGTACTCGATGTCGGATTTAAGAAACTAGCAGTCTTTAAGCCGGGAATGATTGTCGGAAATGTACATACACCCCAATGGCTCACATTTTTTACTCGCTTTATACCTGACTTTATTGGTTGGGGAAACATTCGTAAGGACGAAGTAGCTCAGGCATTTGTAATCCACCTTGAAAAAAAAGTGGTAAATCAGAAGGATTCGGTTATATCTTATGGAAACAAAGAAATGAAATTATTGCTCTTAGAAAGAAATGAGAAATAGAAAAAATACTGCGCACAACAATGTATATACAAAATAGGCGAAACAGTAGTGAATTCAAGGCTTTTAGCTCGTATCAAACTTTGTGTTTAACCGAAAGTTTCGTGCTTCGCAATCGCCTACTTTGCATATACTTAACGATGTATCACATTCAGCTAAAGCTGACAAAATCCACGGTGCTTACGCACTCAATGTGTATTTTGAAATGTGATACATCAGGGAGCTAAACCAAATTACTTATCATGACTTTTACCTAATTTCAGCTTCAACTGGACTTCGAGTCAAAACGTGACACATCTAACGCTAAAAGTAATTTGGTATCCACAATTCTAACTCCCGATATATAAAAAAGCATTTACGCAATGCCTTTATAGGCAAAGGTAAACCGGATCAACTCAATTGATCTAAAAATCAATTGGATGATCACTGCTTTTTTAATATCTTCGTTCTCAATGCGGAACTACATTTAGCTCCCTGTTGTGCTTCATTTTGATAAACCAATAACCAATGATAAAATTCTTTAGAAAAATTAGGCAAAATTTACTTTCAGAAGGCAAAACTGGCAAATATCTGAAATACGCTGTCGGGGAAATTGTGCTAGTAGTTATTGGAATTTTAATAGCGTTACAGTTAAATGCTTGGAAAGAAGAAATTCAAGCAAAAGAAGAGTTAAAGGCATCAATGGATTCAATGCTTGATGATTTAGCACAAGATATTGAGTTTTACAATGCCGAAATTGAAAGAATAGGAAAAAGGGTAATACTACTTAATGATTTTACACAAGGAAATTATTCAGACATTGATATCGAAGATATACCTGAAATTTTATCGTATAATATACCTACCAAAGATTTTGGAACAACTTACTTGAGTTTAAAACAGGATAGACAATTTAATATGATTAAGAATCTGGAAATGAAGGAAAAAATCACTTCATACTATGAAGTTTATTGTGAAGAGTATTCTGTTATTGCAACTTGGCATAGAGAATTTGTGACAGAAACTATTGAAAATTATTTCCTTCTTAACCTTCCTTATAAAAGAGGTTACAAAGTCGATTCAAAAGATGTGATTAATGAAGTAGAGAATGGCAAATTGTTGAGTATAACAAACTATCAAATAACAGTTCAAGATGAAGCCATAATAAGATTAAAAAATATTAAACTTTTGGCAGAAGAAATGATCCAATTTATTAATTCAGAATATAAGTAGACTTTAAACCTAACGAAAGCACAACAATGTATAAAAATAATTGCTCAATTTTGGGCTTAACCAAAGGTCGTTGCAAGTTTTCTAAACCTGATTTTCCCGCGGAAAATCCTGGCACTCAAACCCGCAACTAATCTTATACAGAGACGATGGAGCACATTCAGCTGAAGCTGAACTTTTTCTTTTCATGCTACGCATTCCCATTAAAAAGTAAATCTGCTCCATCTAAGGAGCTAAACCAATTTACATCTTGAATTGTACTGAAACGAACATATTAATTTTTTATATAAATTCAACAAATATTAAACAATAAAAACTTAATGACGTATGAAAAAGAATATATTAATTTTAGCAGCCTTATTGTGCTTTGGCTTTACAGCAAAATCTCAAGCAACTATTTCAAGTACTTTTAATTCTGATAACGATGGATGGAAAATAGAAGGAGATGCATCTTCTTCTACTCCTATTTATAAGCTAACAGATGGAAATCCTGGGGGATATATTTCAGCGGATGATACTGAAAGTTCGGGTACGTGGTTCTTTTCTGCACCAAACAAATTCTTGGGAGACTTATCAACACTATATGATAAAAACATTGAATTTGATTTGCGACAACATTCAAATATGACCAACCAGTACAATCATATTGGAGGAGATGTTATTATTGAAGGAAATGGTTTAGTAATAGTTTTTAATACAACCGATAATCCTAGTTCAGTTTGGACAAGCTACAGCATTCCTGTAAGTGCGGATGCAGGCTGGTCTCTAAATAATATTGATGGCAATTTAGCAAATGAGACAGAGATAAGAAGTGTTTTAACGAATGTAACAAAAATAAAAATCAGAGGAGAATTTGAATCAGGACCTGATATTGGGGATTTAGACAATGTAGTTATAAATGCACAAAATCCAAACGGAACTCCTAATGAAAATATTAATTCAATGATTTCAATTTACCCTAATCCTGCGACTAAGTATTTAACAATTTCTAATAGTGAGGGTAAGCAGATCAATAATATAACTTTGTTTAACCAACTTGGACAAATAGTATTATTTGAACGAAGCAAATTCGAAAATATCGATATCTCAATATTTGAACAAGGAATCTACATTATCGAAATAGTAACGAATGATGAAAAAACATTTAGAAAAAAGATAATAAAGAAATAAGCACTTTGCATAACAAAAAATATAATGCATACCGCAGTTAAGTAGCTCTAAGAAAATGATTTACAAAATCTTACCAACCAAAAAGTGACGTTTGAGACCTTCTTTGAAAGAGCTAATTTAAACCCGAATGCTCATCTAATCAAGGGTGCAATATGTGGATACCGGATAGAGGAAATTGAAACCCCATTAACAAAACAAGTAAGATTTTTGGATAAATTAGTGGATGAATTGGCGAAAGGTAGGAAAATGGAAAAAAATTTGAGATTTTAACTTAAACATTATGGATGGAGCCTATTATAAAACAAAGGCATCGGTAAAAGAATACATTGAATTAGCGAAAGACGTTAATGGCGCTGGACTGATTGAAAAACTAACACAGGTGTTGCCTTCAGGTTCAAATGTACTTGAAATTGGTTCCGGCCCGGGAACGGATTGGAAAATATTAAACGATTCTTACCATGTTATCGGTTCTGATAATTCTTCTGAATTTTTAAAACATCTGTTGGCTAAATACCCGAATGGTGAGTTTCTAAATCTGGATGCTGTTACTATAAGCACAAACAAAACATTTGATGGTATCTACTCAAACAAAGTATTGCATCATCTAAAAGATGATGAATTGGAAAATTCCATTAAAAGACAACGCGAGATCTTAAACACGAATGGTATCATATGTCATTCATTCTGGAAAGGAGAAAAATCTGAAATATTCAAAGGACTATATGTGAATTATCATATTGAAAAAGAACTTGAAGACTTCTTTGGTGCGTATTTTAAGATTCTTTCAATACAAGTTTATAAAGAGTTTGAGGATGGTGATTCTCTCTTGTTAATCGCACGAAAGATTTAACGCTATGAAACAATTAAGAGTTTTCGCAGGAGGAACGATCCAAACTGTATACCTTTTGCTCGCAGATATTCTTTAGATTGCAAATAATCATACGTTGAATTCGCTCGCTAATTTCAATTTTGCTAACGCCCTTTATTCAATGGTTTAGGAAAATCATAAATAATTTTCTCCAAAAACAATCCCTCTGCAGGCACTGAAAACCCTGCATCTGAACGGTCTTTGGCCTCAATTATCCGATGCAGATCATCCACTTGCAGTTTTCCGCTTCCGATCTCAATCATGGTACCCACAATGGCCCGTACCATATTCCGCAAAAAACGATCCGCCCGGATGGTAAAAATGAGCTCCTCACCTTCCTTTTCCCATTTTGCCATATAAATGGTACAATGATTCGTTTTGGTTTGGGTATGTAATTTTGAAAAACTGGTAAAATCAGCATATTCAAATAAAACTTCGCAGGCTTCATTCATTTTGGCCAAATTGAGTTGACCATGATAATAAAATGTTTGTCCGGTAAAAAATGGGTTTTTTCGTTGACTGATATAATATTTATAAGTCCTGCTTTGGGCATCAAAGCGCGCATGAAAATCAGTTGGCACCTTAAATATTTCAAAAATTACGATGTCTTCCGGGAGGAAACCATTTAGTTTGAAAGCAATATTATCAAGTCGATCAATCCTTGTGAAATATCAAAATGGGCATAATATTCCCTGGCATGAACACCTGTATCCGTCCTGCCCGCATCCAACAAGATTCACTGTTTCGCCCAGCATCAGAGATATTTTTTCATTTAACTCGGCCTGTACCGTATGTGCATTATCCTGGATTTGCCAACCGTGATAATTAGTGCCTTTATAAGCCAGTTTTATGAAATAGCGACGCAATTTGATTTATTTATCAGGTTACCATCAATCTTTTGCTTTTTTAATAGCTCCTACACCATTGGTATTGAAATTTTTTGTTCCGGGGTCCCCTTTATACCTGATGGATCCCACACCATTTAAAGTGGCTGTCAGTGTTTTAGTCGCATTAACTTTAGCACCACCTACACCCGAAACGGTTACATTCATATTTGCTGTTACTAATTCGTAACCATCAAAACCACCCACACCTTCAACTTTCACAATGCCTTTGTCAGCTGTTCCCTTGGCACTCAATGAGCCGGTACCAAACATATTACCTCTAAAAGTTCCACAACTGATGTCGAGATACATATTTCCGCTGCCACTCAATGTCGCTGTTAGTTCAGAATTATTAAACTGTTTTTCCGTATTCACCGAGCCGGTGCCCGATAATGAAACGGAACTAATTGATTTAAAGAATACCTTTATTGTGACCGATTTAAACAGTTTGGTAATGTTCTTCTGTTTGTCGGTAGTATTAATGGAAAGTACGCCTCCTTTTGTATCAACATCAATATATGGAATAACGTCTTCATTTTTGCTTTCAATAACCACCTTCTCTTCACTGGAAGGAATCAATATCCATTTGGCAGAACCTTCAAATTTTACTTCATTAAATGATGAAACTTCGCATTCCTTAACTGCCTGGGCATTTGCCTGGAATACAATATGTAAGGCAAATAAAATAATAAATAATGTTGTATATCTCATAATTTAAAATTTTGTTAAAAATACGGACAATTTTGCAATTACCACATTTATACATGACAGACAATATCCATATAAAGAAGTTGCAAAAATAAATGCTAAAATACCTTAAAACACTATATTTGAAAAAATTTATGGTTATATGATGGCATATATTCGAAAGCTTTCCCGTTTTATCAAACTTCATGTTGATTTTATTACATACCGACGCATCCCATACCTATGGGGTCATTGGCCACTTATCCATTGTTTTTTGGTATTATCGCTGCGATGGCACATGTGCTTTCAGGCCCTGATCACCTGGCAGCTGTGGGACCACTGGCCGTAAACGTAAAAATAAGAGCATGGTTGATCGGAATGGCCTGGGGAATCGGACACTTGATTGGTATGTTGCTCGTTGGCGTGTTGTTTTATTATTTCAGGGAATTAATACCTGTTGAATTTATTTCTGAGAACAGTGAAAAAATTGTAGGCGGGTTGCTGATCATTATTGGATTATGGTCATTAGCCAGGTTGCTGAATTTCAATAAATCGACAAAGCATAAACATGTGCATACGCATAAAACCAGTGAAGGAGAAGTCTATGTGCATAAGCATCACCACCATCATGAAGATAAATCAGTCCATGTGCATGTCCATAAAAAGCATGAACGGCAGACTTATTGGGCAGCTTTGGTATTGGTATTCTTCATGGATTAGCGGGTGTTTCGCATTTTATCAGCCTGTTACCTACCCTGGCGTTTCCAAGCAATTTCGACTCAGCATTGTACCTGGTCGGATTTGGTTTTGGAACCATATCTGGCGATGGTCATATTTTCGGTTATTCTTGGGTTTTGTTGCTAAAAAAGCCAGCAAACAAAAGCGCGATACTTTATTGAAAGTTATAACTGGTATTGTTGGTTTAAGTGCTGTTGTAGTGGGTATTTACTGGATTTTTAGTGCTGTTTATAATTGTTATACATGATGAACAAAAATCTTCATTTCATATCATTTCCATAACAGTATTAATTCTTTTGTTTATCAATATCAAATGCTATTTCACAGGAAATCAACAAAGGCAAATTCAACCTGGGTTTTGAAGGAGGTGTACAATTCAATAATGCGGAAGATAGAAGAACTTTAAATCCTGCCAGCAGTAAAACTGGCTATTCTCTTGGTCCTTATATTGAATATTTTATTTCAGATATTTTTTCGGTAAAATTGGGTTTGTATTTTGATAACCGGGGATTTAAAATTGATGATTTGTATGTGGGTTTAGCTGGTTCTTCTGCAGATCATACCTGATAGTACTGTCTTCTAGTCCGAATAGTTACTTGCATATAACCCGGAATTATAACATTAATTATCTTACCATCCCATTAAGCTTCAGGTATGTGAAAGGCTCAGAGAAATTCAAAATTTATGTTGAGGCTGGTGCTTATTATTCACTATTACTGAATGGAAGTCGAAAGGTCAAAATGACCTGTATATTGAACCTGAATACGCGCCTCATTTTGAACCTCCTTATAATGTACCAGGTCACCAGTATGAAGATTTTAACGGTGATGCTACCTCCCTTTTTAATACCTATGATTTTGGAGTAAACCTATTTATAGGTGGGATTGTACAATTCAGTCCGCAGTGGGGTTTAACTATTGCACCAGGCTTTTCATATAGTTTTGCCAATTTATATTACCAGTCCTGAAATTGATGCGAAATGGACACAAATTTTCAAAATTAATGCAGGGGTAATCTATTCATTTAAAAAGGAAATAAGTCATATTAAATTCAAAAAAAGCCCTACTCAAATTGAGCAGGCATTGCATTTATTAATTTGGTCATTTCTTTATTCAAAATCTCTTTTCAGGAACTGTATTCTTTCAAAAGAGGCATCTATTGTCTGGTTATTCAGCGCTTTTCCCTTAAAAGCATCTATCGAAGCAAACCGGTTTTTCTCCATCCAGTTTTCCATTTCTTCCAATCATCGTTTTAATATATGGAATACCCTTTAGATATAATGCGCTGCATAACTGCACAGCATCAGCACCGGCAAGTATTTGCTTAATAGCTCCCTGGTAGTCATGCACACCTGTGGATGCTGCAATATCGCAATCAATATCATTGCCTTTCAGCAAACCGATCCAACGCATGGGAATATGAATTTCATCGGGTGACGACATATGATTTTCTGATATTACTTTTTGCGTATCTATATCAATATCAGGACGGTAATACCTGTTGAATAATACCAGTCCATCAGCTCCATTCGCTACCAGTTTATTCGCTAACCGCGAAAAGATTGGTGAAATAATATCCAAGCTTGATGGAAACCGGAATATTGACTTCTTTCTTAACACTTTTCAAATATCTACATATAATTCTTCAATATCGGTACTTGCTATTTTCGGATCAAAAGGAAATAAAGCGATGTTCAGTTCCAATGCATCAGCGCCAGCCTGCTGAATGGCAGAAGCAAATTTAGGCCATTCTTCAGCTGTTGTACAATTGATACTGCTGATCACAGGCACATCACTGTGTGTTTTTACATTTTCAACAAATTTCAGGTACTTATCAAGGTTTTCCTTCTACCGAAAGCCCTACGACTTTTTCTTTGGCTTCTGTAAACCAGTAATAATAATCATTGGCTGAACCGGTTCTGGTTTTCGATTCAGCTTCTAACCTGATTTGTTCTTCAAAAATCGATTTTAAAACAACTGCACCAATACCATTGTCAATACATTGTCATGATTGATTTCATGTCGCCAGTTAACCTGGAACTACTTGCAATTAAGGGGTTTTTTAAATCCAACCCAAGATATGATGTTTTTAAATTCATTCGCGTAACATACTTATTGGTAAATTATCTTTAATATATGCCCATCTTGCCAGTTTTCGTGTTAAAAATTGAAATGCCTGTTCCAAATTCAATTTGGCATTATCTGAAAGTCCTTCTTTAAAATCCCATTCATAACCTTTAATACCCAATACATAGGTTTCAGGTTTTTTGCTGAATAGTTTTTCACTTAGATGAAGCACATAAGCCGGTGAAACGGCATGCATGGTAAATTCAACCTGTGCATCGCTCGGATCCACTTTTTCAAATCTGTATTCATGGATATCCTCTTGAGAGGCATCTACAAAAACAACTACTTCCCAATCCGATATTTTCTCTGCATCCTCAATATTTAACTGATAATTGCTATCGGTTTGCATACATTTCAAACCATGCTCTTCAATCCACTCCTGTATCTTTTCAACCATTTCATTCCCCAGCGCATCATCCTGTCTTCCGGGGTTTCCATAACCATAAATCAATACTCTTTTAGGGATTTGCATATTTATTTATTTTTTGTGTCAATGATCTCATTATTCGCATTTACCAATGTCATCTCAAGTGGCATTTTTCCTAACGCATGTGTCGCACAACTCAAACAAGGATCATAAGCCCTGATGGCTACTTCAACAGCATTCATCATAGGTTCTGTAATCTCAGGCTGGCCATTCATAAATGATTTTGCAGTCAGATTTACCGCCATATTCATGGGTTCATTATTGTTGGTCGTTGAAACGATCAGATTAGCCAATGTAATCTGGTCATCATCATTTATTTCATAATGATGGAACAAGGTACCACGAGGTGCTTCAATCACACCAACACCTTTATGTAGTTTCTCTCCTTTTACAACCAAGTCTTCATTTTGCAGATCAGGATCTTTTAGTAAATCCCTGATCATTTCAGCACAATGCAATACCTCAATCAGCCTTGCCCAATGATAATGCAAACTCATTCCATTCGGTTTACCATTTGTATAGGCTTTGAATTCTTCAAATTCTTTTTGTGCCAATGGTGTTGGCATAAAATCACAAACATTTAAACGGGCAAAGGCCCAACCCTGTACCAGCCTTTTTCTGGTCCAAATTCTTTTAAGTAAGGAAACTTCATATAACTCCAGGTTTTCACCTCTTCTTCGATATACTTGTCATACTCCTGGTAATCAACATCATGCAAGATTTTCTTACCATCATTATCAACAGCACGCAAGTACACCATGATAAATATCGAAATGCACCATCTTCCCTCACAATACTTAAGTGATTTGAAGGATAAGCTGCAAAGGTATCCACCATCGACTTGGTTATTTTTATGGTAATCTTTAAAGAAATCAAGTGCTGCCACTGACCATTCTACCATTTTATCAGCATTCATCGGATCTGGTCCTGATAAGCAATTCATCTCTTTCAGCAATACTCAGGTTTTTATTAATACCACCCGGAATAGCACCTGTACCATGGATTTTCTTACCGGCTGTTAAGCGAATAATTTCCTGTCCATATTTACGCATCATCACACCCTGAACAGCCAGTTCACGGTTATTCATGGCAACACCAATGATATTTCTTAAAGCAGGATCACCATCAATTCCGAATAAAAAGTCAGGTGAACTCAAGTGGAAAAAGTGCAGTACATGTGATTGGAAAAATTGTCCGTAATGCATTAAACGGCGCATTTTTTCACCAACGGCTGTTAATCCATGTCCGGTTCCGGCACCAACAATTACATCAATGCTTTTGCTGCTGCCAGATGGTGGCTTACAGGGCAAATTCCGCAAAGACGCTGAACAAGTACAGGAGCTTCCCAATAAGGTCTGCCCTGAACAAAGCGTTCAAATCCTCTGAATTCAACAATATGTAAACGGGATTCTCGACATTCCCAAAATCGTCCAACATAACCGTAACTTTTCCGTGTCCTTCGACTCTGGTTACGGGTTCTATAGTGATTTTCTTAGGCATAATTCAATTTATTATCAAGATTTATTATTAGTCAAATTTTACAACTTCGTATGGTAAGTCCATTTCACTACCGGTAATCAATGCTACCAGCGCATCCCAAATTAGATCGGCACGCGGCGGACAACCGGGTAAGAAAGTAATCCACTTTTACCACTTCATGGCAAGGATATACATTGTCAAGAAGCTGTGGTAATTCTGCATCATTAGGTAATACTTTTTTTGTATTCAGTTTCACCGTTGGTCCATCCAAATATGCTTCCTGCAAACATTCTTCAATTGGAATACCATTTCTTAAAGCAGGTAATCCACCCATAATGGCACATTCACCAAGTGAAATAAGAATATCACAATTGTCTCTGAAATATTTTAGCACTTCCACATTTTCACTGTTGCAGCATCCGCCTTCAATGATTCCAATATCAACTCGTTTGGTAAACTTCTTAATATCATCAATAGGTGATTTATTGAATTCAACCAATTCAATCAGGTCGAGGATTCGTTCATCAATATCAAGTACTGACATATGACATCCGAAACATCCTGCCAGTGAAGTTGTTGCTATTACTTTTTTAGCCATTTTTTTTCTTTTAATTGTTAAACTTCAAATTCACTTCCAATGGGTTTCTTATCATACTTTCGGGTTCCAATTGGTTCATTATATCCAATTTCTTTCTTAAGTATGGAACCAACAGGACAATTGTCCATTGCCAATTGTGCGATCTCATCTGTCATGGTCTTTCCCATTTCCTCATCAAGAACAACTTCTAATTCATAACCACGATCCTTAAAAGCAAAGTATTTTCTGCCTTGCTCATCTTCAATTGTTTTTATGCATCTTTTACATGAAATGCAACGGTTTTGATCTTTAATGATCTTTGGGCTTTTCGCATCAACACCTTTTTGAGGGAATGTATATGGAAAACGAGGTACCATCATTTCATAACGATATGCCAATGCCTGCAATTCACAATTTCCACTTTTTTCACAAGATGGGCAAAAATGATTTCCGCTTACAAAAAGCAATTCAATGATACTTTTTCTGATATCATTGAATTTCCGGAGTATTATTTTCAACTTCCATACCATCAGCAGCAGGTGTTGTACATGCTGTCATATACCGGTTGTTGATTTTAATGGTACACATCCGGCAACATCCTTTGGGCTTAACACCTTCAAAATTGCATAAGGTTGGGATGTAATATTCCATTTGAATGAGCAGCCTGAACAATAGTTTGTCCCTCTTCTGCCGGAATTATTTTACCGTCTATTTTAAGTTTTATTGTCTTATTCATTTTGAATTATTTTTTCAGTTTGAATGGAATTCAGTTTTTCTTCCTACAAATTTGTTAGCAGCATTCAACCGATTTTATTATATCAAATGTATTATCATAATCAGCCATAGCCTGAACATGTTGTTCATATAAATGCCTGAAATTCAAAATACTTGACAGAATAGGGTTGGCTGCCGTCTGGCCAAGTCCACAACGACTTACTTTGATTGTTTTACCCCAGCTTAACAAATCATCAATATCTTTTCTAACACCATGTCCATCAAGTATTTTTTCCAATTTCATCTTCATGATATATGGAAGATTCCGGCAAGTTGAACAAGAACCACATGATTCTTCAATAAAGAATTCCATGAAATTCATTACCACCTCTCTCAACAGATCTCGTTTGGTTATTGAATATGATCATGGAACCTCCGGTTGGCAAATCTGAATAGCTTAATTTCCTGTCGAAGAATTTTTCAGCGACCATCATGCCTGAGGGTTTATACCATTTCATCAGGTCAGAACTACTTAAGTTATCAAAGTCACGAGGACCAATCAGCATACCTGAAGGACCACCTACCTGAATAGCCTGAACATCTTCAGCACCGCACATTTCAATTACTTCGCGAATGCTTGTACCCCACTCCACTTCATAAATACCCGGAAATTTACAATCACCTGAAATACTTAACAGTTTGGTTCCTGTTGAATCTTTGGTTCCAAACTGGTTGTACCATTCAGCACCATTTTTAATAATCCGCACCGCTGATGCCAGTGTTTCCACATTATTTACAATGGTTGGATAATTCAAGTATCCTTTTTCAACAGGGAATGGTGGTTTGTCCCTTGGCTCTCCTCTTTTTCCTTCGAGTGATTCAATAAGTGCTGATTCTTCACCACAAACATAAGCACCGGCACCTAATTGAATACGGATGTCAAAATTGAAATCTTTCGATACCGATTAATATTTTTTCCAAGGAAATTTTTCTTCTCTCATTTCATTTAAAATCCTGTTCAGGTATTTAAGCATATATTTATACTCATATCGCAGGTAAACCAAGCCAATATCAGCACCAGTTGCATAAGCAGCGATGACCATTCCTTCAAATACGAGGTCAGGATATTCGGTAAGCATTACCCGGTCTTTAAATGTTCCTGGTTCTCCTTCATCAGCATTACAAATAATCACTCGATGATCGCCTTCCACCCGGCGGCCAAAACGCCATTTCATTCCTGTTGGGAAACCAGCTCCTCCCCTACCTCTTAGGTCTGAATCTTCAATAATTTGGATAACATCCTCAGGCGAATGCTTTGACAATTCATTTTCGAATTACATCAAAACGTTTATAATCTTTGTTTAATAAAATAGATCCCTTTCGAATATTGTTATTAACCATTGCCTGCATATCAGGATCGGCATTGTTTCCATCCCCGTAACTTTCGTAAATAAGTGATCTTAATTCTTTACCTTCTTTTAAGCCCTTCAATGAGTTTAACAACCCTGTAAGGAGTTAGATTTGTAAAAACAATATCGTTAATTATGGCAGCTGGCCCCTGATCGTTCATACCAATACAGGATGTATCGTACAATCCGAACATACCATCTTCCGTTACGTTACCGAAAGTAGTTCCACAGGCTTTTTCAAAAGCTTCTTTTACACCTTTTCGATCGCGCATACAAGCAGTAATACTATTATTTAAATAAATGTTGTACTTAGCGCGGGGTTTGTCGCTAAAAAAATGATAAAATGAAACCGTTTCTTTGACCTCAGCTGCTCGAAATTCCCAAGTGACTTTGCCAGATATTCCAACATCATTTTTATCTACATAACCCTTTCTCTTCATGAATATCTAGCAAAATATCCATTAAGCGGCTTCTGTCGCTATTATACTTGCTGATGATTTGATTAATTTTTTCTTTCATTATGATTATTTTCTTTTGATGAAAGGATAAATAATTATACTGTTAAATAATTAACAACAAAAGTATGCCAATTTTGTTAATTAATTCACAATTATGAATTTAGAAATATTATAAATTATATTTTTGCCGGATTATTGGCGGAATGATCAAAGCAAAAGAGATACATATTAGTGGATTGGTGCAAGGTGTTGGTTTCAGGCCATTTATTTATAGATTGGCACATGAATATGGCCTGAAAGGCTGTGTCGAGAATAACAATCTTGGTGTGAAAATCATAGCTGAAGGAGATGAATCGGCACATTGATAACATTTATTACTGACATTCCAAACAAGATCGCCCCTTGCCTCTTCCATCGAGAGTATTAATTCGAAAGAAATCGAAATCCTACATTTTGATGCATTTACAATTACAAAAAGCAAATCGGTTTCGGATGAAATTACCGAAGTAAGCCCGGATATTTCAGTTTGTGATGATTGTCTTGCATGATATGAAAAATCAGGACAGAAGAATTGATTATCCTTTTACCAATTGTACCAATTGCGGACCTCGTTTTACGATCATTAAAGACCTCCCCTATGATCGTACATAAAACAACAATGAAAGTTTTTGAAATGTGCCCGGAATGTAAAAAAGAATATTCGACTATTCTTGACAGGAGATTTCACGCACAACCTGTTGCTTGTGAAATTTGCGGACCCGAATTACACATTACATCATAAAGGATAAAGCAAATTACAGATATTCTGACATAATTGTCGATATTAGCGCTCAGTTACTGGAAGAAGGTAAAATAATAGCCATAAAGGGCTTGGAGGTTATCACCTGGCATGCAGTGCTTTCAACGAAGAAACCATCACAATTACTGCAGGCATCGGAAAAACAGAGAAGGAAAACCATTTGCTCTAATGTTCAGTGATTTGAAATCAGCAAACGAATACCTTCACATCAATAAAGAAGAGGAAAAGGAACTAATCAACAGGTTGGAGAAAACCTGTTACACTTTTAAAGATTAAAAAAGAAATGGCACCTTCCATCAGTATCCAACTCGATACAGTTGGTGCCATGCTACCTTATATGCCATTTCATCATATGCTTTTTGAAAAACTTGAATATTCAGGCAATTGTGTTAACCAGTGGTAATATTTCTGATGAACCGATTGTAATTGATGATAATGAAGCACTGGCAAAGCTTGGCAGTATCTCAGATGCCAGTCATTACTTATAACCGGGAAATCCATAACAGAACTGATGATTCGGTTGCATTTGTTGTTAATAATAAAGAACGGATTATCAGACGATCAAGAAGTTATACCCCATCCCCTATTCAGCTTGATTTAAATACAGAAGGGATTTTTGCTGCAGGTGCAGAACTGGTCAATTGTTTTTGTATTGGTAAAGGAAACCAGGCTATTCATGAGTCAGCATATTGGCGATTTGAAAAACCTGGAAACGCTTGATTTTTATACAGAATCCGTTGAGCGATTCAAAAGGTTGTTCCGCTTTGAACCTGAACTGGCAGTATGTGATATGCATCCTGATTATTTGTCAACCCGATTTGCCAAGGAACTTAATATTCCATACATTGAAACCCAACATCATCATGCGCATATTGCTTCATGCATGGCAGAATATAAATATTGATGAAAAAGTAATCGGGATTAGTTTTGACGGAACAGGTTATGGCACTGATGGACATGTTTGGGGAGGTGAATTTTTTATCTGCGATCTTAATGATTTTGAAAGAATTTCCCATTTCGAATATATCCCACAGCCTGGTGGTGATCTTGTAACCAAATACCCATGGCGGATGATGTTGTCATACATGCATCATTATTTTGGAAGTGATGTGGTTGAACATTTCCCATCCTTATTTAATAACATCGCATGCAAAAGAATTGGAATTGGTGAACGCCATGCTTGAAAAGGGAATCAATTGTCCTTTGACCAGTAGTGCCGGAAGGTTATTCGATGCTGTATCCGCTTTGCTGAATATTTGTAAAACAGCCAACTATCATGCGGAACCTCCTATGCGATTGGAATCAGTTGCTAAAGATACAACAGACAGTTATCCTTTTAATACCAGGTGAGGAAATTAGTTTTAAACTGACATTTGAAGGCATTTTAAAGGATATTGAACAGGGAATAGATACGGGATTGATTTCAGGTAAATTTCATAATACGATTGTTCAGGTCATTATTGAAATAGCAAAAAAAATCAACCAACAAACAGGTATTAAGAAAGTTGTACTATCTGGTGGAAGTTTCCAGAACAGGATATTGTTAAAAAAAGCCGAAGATTCGCTGAAGGATGCTAATTTTGCAGTCTTTTCCCAATCGGCAATACCTTCTAACGATGGAGGTATTGCTCTAGGGCAGCTTGCCATTGCAGCAAAAAGAAGAGAATTAGGGATTAATATAATTAGTATGATATGTGTTTAAGTATTCCGGCCAGGGTTGATAAAATAGAAAAAGAAACAGCTGTTTGCACTGTTGGAACCAGCAGTTATAATGCAAGTTTGGAACTGTTGGAACATGAAGATGTGCAGGTTGGTGATTATGTATTGATTCATACAGGTTTTGCCATTCAGAAATTAGATGCGGAAGAAGCAGAAGCCAGTTTGAAAACTTTTGATGAATTTAAAGCTATTGAATGATGCACTGGACATTGAGGAGATAGAAAACCAGACACAGACTCATTTAAACTTAAATAAACTATGAAATATATTGATGAATACCGCGACAAAGAAATTGTGTTGATGCTGGCTGAGGAAATCAAAAAAGCATCAACAAAACCCATACGGCTTATGGAAGTTTGCGGTGGTCATACCATGTCGATTCAAAAATATGGCATCCCCTATTTATTACCTGAAACATGTCGAATTAATTTCAGGTCCGGGTTGTCCGGTTTGCGTTACCAGCCGGAGTTATATTGACAGGGCTGTTGCATATAGCCGACTTGATGATGTCATTATCACAACCTATGGAGATCTGATCCGGGTTCCGGGATCACTTCCAGTCTTGATAAAGAAAAAGCAAAAGGTGCAGATATTCGAATTGTTTATTCTATCCTTGATGCACTTTTGATTGCCAAAGAAAACCGGAATAAAAAGATAGTTTTCCTGGGTATCGGTTTTGAAACTACCGCTCCAAGTTCAGCAGCTGGTATAATCAAAGCACAAATGGCGGGTATCAGTAATTTTTATGTGTATAGTGCCCATAAAGTGATGCCACCTGCCATGGAAACCCTCATTGACGAAGGTGTTCTGATTGACGGCTATATTGGCCCCGGACATGTGAGCACCATTACAGGTGAAGGCATTTATATGAATATTCCGAAAAAATTCGGGCTTGGAGTGGTGATCAGCGGATTTGAACCAGTCGACCTGATGCAATCAATCCTTATGCTGGTTCGTCAGTTTGAAAATAATGATCCTAAAGTAGAAATTGAATACACCAGGGCTGTAAAACCCGAAGGCAATATCAAAGCGCAGGAAATGCTGGATGAAGTTTTTGAATATCGGGATGATTGGTGGAGAGGTTTGGGTGTGCTGAAAAATAGCGGTCTTAAAATCAGGGAAAAATATGCCATGTATGATGCCGAAGAACAAATTGAAGTAGAAGTGGAAGAACTGAAAGAACCTAAAGGCTGCATATGTGGTGACATACTTCGCGGTGTGAATAAACCTAAAGATTGCAAGCTTTTTGGCACCGTTTGTACACCTTCAAATCCGGTAGGTTCCTGTATGGTCTCAAGCGAAGGCTCATGTGCCGCCTACTATCTTTACAATCGATAAATACATTACCGTTTATTGCATTTAAACTAACTTATGAAGAATCAATTCGATACAATATTACTTGGACATGGAAGTGGTGGAAAACTCAGTCATGATCTGATCACTGAACTGTTTGCTAAACATTTTGATAATGATATTCTGCGCCAGCAGTCTGATTCTGCTATCATTGACATCTCCTGATACCAACTTGGCTTTTACCACTGATTCATTTGTTGTTGACCCAATTTTTTTCCCTGGAGGAGATATAGGAAAATTAGCCATTGCCGGAACTGTTAACGATCTGGCAGTTTCGGGAGCTATTCCAAAATATCTAAGTGTGGGTTTTATTATTGAAGAAGGTTTTGCTTTCACAGACCTGGAACGCATTGTAATCACCATGGCTGAAGAAGCGAAAAAAGCCGGAGTTAAAATAGTAACAGGCGATACAAAAGTAGTTGACAGGGGCAAATGTGACAAGGTGTTTATCAATTCTTCAGGAATTGGAATTCTTGATAAAAAGAACATACATATTAGTTCAGGAAGCCAGATCAAAGCTGGTGATAAAATTATCATTAATGGCAGTATTGGTGACCATGGCATGGCAGTGATGGCTGCACGGAATGAACTGAATATTTCAGCGGATATCAGATTCAGATTGTGCATGTTTAAATGATCTTATCAATTCAGCATTGGATGCAAGTGATCATATTAAATTTATGCGAGATGCTACTCGGGGCGGATTGGGCACTGTAATTGCTGAATTAGCCAAAGGAAAAAGATTATGGTATTCATCTTCATGAAGACAAACTCATTGTGAATGAAGGTGTAAGAGGCATGTGTGAACTACTTGGCTTCGATCCCATTTATGTAGCCAATGAAGGTAAAGTAGTGATGGTGGTTGCAGCAGAAGATGCTGACAACATGTTGTAGAGGCTTTAAAAAAGCACGAAACCGGGAAAGAAACTGCCATTATCGGTGAAATTACCAATGACCATAAAGGTATGGCCTGGCTTGAAACCCAGGTCGGAGGAAAAAGGATTATTGAGATGTTATCAGGGCAACAGCTTCCCAGTATTTGTTAAAGTTCGTATTCGTTATAAAACCTGGACAATTCCTGTGTCAGATCCTGGAATGTCAGATGGTGGTTTGAACATCCTTTTCGCGAGCAAATACTCACGCGTCCACCGGCTTTAAGTACAAATGTAACCATAGGTGCACCGCAAAGTGTACACTCTTCTTTAACGGTTAATTCCTGATTACATTTCGGACAATAGAAATCAACAATTGTATTCGTTTTAATATCAATGTTTGCAGTAATGATCGAAACACTCAAAAAGTGAACAAAGATTAATTGTTCCCCTGTCTTCTGGTGTTACAATATTCAATCGGATACTTGGATATTCATGTAATAATTTTTCTTCGTCCATCAATGATTCCCTGCAATGTGGACATTTAACCTGAAGTGATATTTTCTTTTTCATCTTCTTTGGATATATATTTAGATAAAATGAATTTTCCTGTACCAAAATAAGAAAATATTTGATACGCTTCAGGCAACCCAATTATTAATATTTTTGTAGCATGAATTTAACAATAAAAATAAACTTATTATGTGCGGAACATGCGGATGTGGTGAAGACAACCATATAACATATACAAAACCAGGAAGTAAGGATCATTCACATACCCACGATCACCATCAACATACACATGGTCACGATCATACGCATGATCATTCCCACGAAATACAATTGGAAATTGATGTATTATCAAAAAACAATATGCTTGCCGAAAGAAATCAGTGGATATTTTGAAGCATTAAAGATTAAAGCATATAATTTGGTAAGTTCACCCGGATCAGGTAAAACAAGTTTACTTGAAAAAACTATCAGGGAGCTTAAAAAAGATTTGGATTTCTATATTATTGAAGGTGACCAGCAAACCACGCATGATGCCGAACGGATTGATAAAGCCGGGGCTCCTGTAATTCAGGTGAATACTGGAAATGGTTGCCATCTGGATGCACATATGATCAATCATGCAACCAAAGATTTATCGCCAAAGGAAAACAGCATTCTATTTATAGAGAATGTAGGGAACCTGGTATGTCCTTCACTTTTCGATTTGGGTGAAAGTAAGCGCATTGTCATTATCAGTACTACCGAAGGTGAAGACAAACCCTTAAAATACCCTACCATGTTTGAAACATCACAGCTATGTATCATCAATAAAACGGATTTATTGCCCTATGTCGATTTTGACATGGATAAAGCAAAATCGTATGCAAAACAAGTGAACCCCAAACTAGAGTTTATTGAATTATCAGTTAGGTCAGGGGAAGGAATGAATGCGTGGTATGAATGGCTTAAAAAGCAATAAAGCTATCATTCAAAGCTGAGTTACTTATTAACACTAAAAATTGAGTAAAAAAGTAAAAACCGCCAGGCTCTCCATCTATTCCAATTCATTATTGATCGTATTGAATTTGGTTGTTGGGCTGATCAGTGGTTCGGTGAGTATTATTTCAGAAGCAGTGCACACCGTTATTGACCTGCTAGCTGCTGTGATGGCTTATTTCTCTGTAAAAATTTCTGACAAACCTGCCGATCAGAATCATCCTTTCGGTCATGGTAAATATGAAAATATCTCAGGTGTTATCGAAGCACTGCTGATTTTTGTTGCTTCAGGATGGATCATCCATAATGCAGTAACGAGACTCATCAATGGAGAGCAACTCATCGGAAATTATGGTTTGACACTCGGTTTTATTGTTATGATGGTGTCTGCTCTTGTAAACCTCATTGTTAGCCGGAGATTGTATAAAGTAGCCAGGGAAACTGATTCTATCGCCTTAAAAGCGGATGCATTGCATTTAAGCACGCATGTATATACTTCGGCCGGAGTTGGTATCAGCCTTGCTGTCATTTATTTTACGGGTTGGCATTTTTTAGATCCCATTGCTGCGATTGTTGTAGCTTCGTATATCTTGAAAGAGGCGATTGAAATTCTTATTGAAGCATTTCAGCCACTTGCAGATGCTGCATTGCCTGAAGACGAAATACTTCGCATTGAATCAACCATACAGAAAAACCTGGGTTTTGCCAAAGATTATCACATGCTCAGAACCAGAAAAATGGGTTCAAATCGTGAAGCTGACTTTCATTTGGAAGTTCCGGGAAGCATGTCAGTTTCAGATTCTCATCAACTGTGCGATCTGATCGAACATGAATTACAAAAAGAATTGCCCAAGCTGAAAGTTACCATACACGTGGAACCTGAAGGTTATCATACGAGTGACTGATCTTTTTATTCAGATTTATACATCAGTCTCCCACCTAAATAAGTGGCAAAGACTTTGGCGGATGGAATGTGCTTTTCATCAATTTGCATAATGTCTTTATCCAGGATCACGAAATCAGCGACTTTTCCAACTTCAATACTGCCTTTAAAGTCTTCCTCAAAACTGCCTTTTGCAGGCCATATGGTAATTGAACGCAGCGCCTCTTCCCTGCCCAGTGCATTTTCCATCTGGAATCCTTCTTCCGGCCATCCTTCCAGATCTTTTCTAGCTACTGCAGCATAAAAAGTATGTAAAGGACTAATCCCTTCCACAGGGAAATCAGTACCATTTACCAACCAGCCATTTTGCTTCAATAATTCTTTGTAAGCATATGCGGTTTTAATTCTCTCGTCCCCCAAACGTTCATCTGCCCAATACATATCACTTGTACAATGTGTCGACTGTACCGAAGGAATAATACTATATTCTTTAAAATATATAAAATCATCAGGATGTACAATTTGGGCATGTTCAACACGCCAGCGCCTGTCATTTGTGCCACCTAAAAACTGTGCATAAGTATTTAACATAATACGATTGCCTGAATCGCCAATAGCATGCGTATTCACCTGGAATCCTGCGTTATATGCTCTTTTGCAAATTTCGTAATAATACTGTTCCGGATTCAGTTGAAGGCCATAATTGTCAGGTCATCAGAATAAGGGCTTAATTAATAAAGCACCCCGAGAGCCCAGCGCACCATCTATATATAACTTAACAGAACTTACTGTTAGTTTTCCTGTAAAAATTGGTTTTTTTGAAAAGAAATATTCAAAATTCTCTTCTGAAGGATCCATCATCGCATACACACGCATATGGAGTTTACCTGCTTTTTGCAACGAATCAATCAATAAAATTTCCTGTTTACTTAGTCCTGCATCAGAAACCGTTGTTAACCCCACTGCAAAGCAATCTTCCTCTGCTTTTTTCAGCGCCTGAATCATCTGTTCAATAGTAGGTTTAGGAATGGCAGAACCAATCAAACGCATCGCATTATCAATAAAAACACCTGTTGGTTCACCATTTTCCATAAGAATTTCTCCACCTTCCACTTTTGATTCTGCAGTAATTCCAGCACGTTTCATGGCTTCTGAATTGGCGATAAGGGCATGTCCGTCAACCCTTCTCAGTACGACAGGAGTTTCTGGAAATGCTTTATCCAGTTTTTCTTTGGTTGGAAATTCTTTTTTCTCCCAATCATTCTGGTCCCATCCCCTGCCTGTAATCCATTCAGACGGAAAATTTTCATGATGATCAATAACCCGTTCAATTACTTCGTCAAAAGAAGTTGTTCCAATCAAATTTACATTGAATGCTGAAAGTCCATAACCGAGAAAATGGCTATGTCCGTCATTGAAACCCGGATAAACGGTTCGGCCTTCCAAATCAATCATTTGATCGGCATTATATAATTTCATTATTTCTTCATCTTCTCCTTCAGCAACTATTTTCCCATCTTTAATAGCAAATGATGTTGCCAGGTCAAAATTTTCATTTACGGTATAAACATTTGCATTAAAAATTATGAGATCAACTTTTTGCTTACATGAAGTAAGAACGATGATAATCAGTAGTGTACCTAAACCGGCCTTAAATAATCTTTTCATATTTCTAGTTAAAAGTTAAATTTTATTGCTTTTCAAATATCATTTTTTCCCTATTCAAAGTGACATCATTTTTATCAAAAAAACTATTAATTACACCGTTTCTCAGTAATTCTTTTGGGTCTCCTTTTGCCACTTCTCCATGATTTCCCAGCAGCCATAGCTGATCAGAAAACCTGATGGCAGCTTCCAGATCGTGTGTTGCAGCAATAATGCCTTTCTTAAATGTCATGGCTAAATATTTTAGTAATTCCATTATTTCTACTTTGCCCGGAGCATCAATAAAAGCTACGGGCTCATCCAAGAATATGAGTGGTGTTTGCTGCGCTACAGCCCTTGCAATCAGCACTTTTTGTTTTTCCCCATCACTCAATTGCTGAAATTTTCTTTCAGAAAACCGCTGCATCCCCACCAAATTCAAAGCTTCATCAATAAAATGATGATCTTGGTTGGTCAAACGACCTGAAAAACCTGAGTATGGATACCTTCCGGTTGACACTATTTCGTATACGGTTAAAAAAGATTCATCAATTTTATCAGTCAAAACAACAGCCACCTTTTTAGCCAGGTTCTTAACTCCAATATCGTGTAACAATATACCATCGTATAATACATTACCTGATAAGGCTTTCTGAAACCCCAGCAATGTCCTTAAAAATGTTGATTTTCCGGCACCATTTGGTCCCAAAATAGAAACAAATTGTCCCTCGCTCAACTCAAAATCCAATGATCTATGCAAACTAATTATCTTTCCCTTTCCAGGCTCAAATCCTGTCTCCAGTTTATTTATTTCAAGTAATACTTTCATGCCCTTTTTACCTTTCCTCTTTTAACAATTACCCAGATGATCACCGGTGCACCTACTAATGATGTTACAGCATTGATAGGAAGCGAGGTATCATACCCCGGCATTTTGGCGATCAGATTACAAGCCATTGTCAGGGCAACGCCCATCAAAATAACAGCAGGTAATAAAATCCTGTGATTGGAAGTCTTAAAAAAGTTTCGTGCCAGATGTGGAATAGCAAGCCCGATAAAAGCAATGGGACCAGTGAAAACGGTTCCTAATGCAATTAAAATCCTGCTATAATTATCAATGTTAATTGCACTCTTTTTACATTCACACCCATACTTTTAGCGTAAGAATCACCCATCAAAAGTGCATTGAGGTCCTTTTGATATAAGAATACGATACTAGCAACCATTAAGGGATGCTATCAGTAAAAAAACAGATTGGTTCACACTTGTTTTAGAAAAACTTCCAAGTCCCCAGAGAATATATGCATGCAACTCCTCTGCCCTGCTAAAAAACTGGATAACACCTACTATGGCTGAAACTGTATACCCGATCATGATTCCTATGATCAGGATAGTGACTACATTGCTAATTCGCCGGGAAGCAAAAATAATGATAGACAGCACGAAGAGCGAGCCCAATAGCGCCGCAAACACCACGGAAATATCATGAAATATGTTGAAAGAATTAAAATAGTCAAACTTGTAAATACTACCCGCAAATACCACGAGGGCAACCCCCAAACTTGCACCTGAACTAATACCAAGCACGGATGGCCCTGCCAATGGATTTCGAAAGATTGTCTGCAAAATAAGACCTGCAACACCCAATGCAATACCCACTGCCATGGCTGTAATGGCTTGCGGAAGTCTGTAATCCACAACAATTACCTGATTCACTTCTTTTATTTCGCCACTTATAGTTAATATCTGCAACACATCCTTCCAGGGAATTAAAACAGACCCATACCACAAATTGGCAAGGAACAAAACAATGACCAGCACAAAAAAGATGATCAGCCAGGATGTTGTTTTAACAGTGGTGTCCATTTCACAAATCTGGCTTCTAAATTACTTTAAAATATGATAATACTTGGGTTTGTGATCAGGTAACAATCCTGGATGAAATGCGAAAATCAAATCAGCCAATACCAAATGTGGTTCCAATGCACTATTTTCAAAATATGCCGTTTCTTCGGCATCGCACCATATTACTTTCTTATCATTAAAAGCTTTAAAATTCATATATAGTTCATTCTCTCCGGCTAATGCTTCATATGTAGGTTCATCGCTGTATGAGCCAACTATCCGCCAGAAATCAGTACTATGTGCTTCGCTGTATACCACTTCATAAGTCCAATGGGAAACTACCGGTATGTGTGTCATTTTTCCAAAGATAATTTGCACCGGCATCCCTGAATAAAGCTGCTATATAACTTTTACCACCCGGGACATACCATTGACCATTAAAATATTTGTCGGAAAATACAGTGGGTTTATATTTTAAACTGTCAGTTAAATTCTTGTAAAAAAGATAGTTGGATTCGATCTTTCTGAATAATTCATCAGCTGCTTTATCCTTATTAAAAAAAGCAGCAGTAAACTTGATCCACTCAGCCCTTCCGAGTGGTTCATTTTCGAAATAATCGTAAAATGGCACAAGTGGAATTCCGGTTACATCCAGCGGATGATGTTCCAAAAACTGATATGGTGAATAAAATACGATGGATGGATTCACTGTCAGAATTTTTTCAATAAAATAGTCTGCATTTGTAGCTAACTCAACAATCTCCTCTTTATCCAATTTATCTCTCACAAACTGACTATTGATATATTTGGCTTCCGACACACCTATCACTTTATCAAGCAATTCTAATTTTTCAAAAGCATTTAACTGGGTTGCAGAAAATACAGCAACATCTCTGACAGGCATTACGATAATGTTTTCTGACGATTCAAAAGCATGTTCAATCATCACCGCACTATCTATCAGATAGTATGTCGCGATGATATCTTCAATCATTTCCGGATGATAAATAACCATTTTTTTTATGCCACTAACATCATACAGATCAAATCCTTTAGCATAATTCACTTTTGACTGCAGCAATGAATCAGGTATAGCATTAAAAAAGGATTCTATCTTAGGTTCAGAATGTCTGGATTCGCAAGAAGAAATGCCTGCCACAATGAAGATTATTAAAAAAAGTTGAACTATTCTCTGCACTTTACTTACTAATTATCCGATAGAAAGATCGTCACGCTCCAACAACAAAATTGAGTGCTGAGGCACTATAAAGTACTTATCATTATGGTATTGGATTTCAACGGCTCCTTTTTTTAAAAATATGGCCAGATCACCAACAATTGCCTGTAACGGAATATAATTAACCGCATCTTCCTTTTTTTTTCGCTTCCAGGGTTCATCCATATCATCGGAAGGCATAGGAATGGGATATCCGGGACCCGTTTTAACCACATACCCACTCTGTATTTCTTCTTTTTCTTTATATCCTGGCGGCAACAGAAGGCCTCCCCTTGTTTTATTGGTTTCCGATTTTGGCTTGATCAGTACCCTGTCGCCAACAACAATTAATTTATCAATCGGATTGGTTTCTAATTCTGGCATTTGAACTTCTTTAGTGTGACAAAAATACGCTAATTTTGCAAGAATTAAAGCTAATTTACTATGCGTTTCGTAACATTCAGAACACCTAAACCAAAGCAATTCAAATACAAACCCCGATATTATGATGAAGACGTTGATGCACTTGAAAGACGCAAAGCTGAACTAGGGTACGATTCAAGTGTATCACACCAGGAATCTCTCAAGTTACAGATGTCGAAAAGGTGGCGTAAATCAGATGCAAATTACCAGAGAAGCCCATTGTCAAAAATGATCACCTATTTATTTGTGGGGTTTGTTATTATTGGAGGAATTTATGTGATCTTTTTTACGGAGTTTGTTGAAAAGCTAATTGCGCTGTTTGGTATTAGATAAGAATTTTAGATGTCGAATTATATAAAGCTACTTCCTGACTCTGTTGCCAATCAAATTGCTGCCGGAGAAGTTATTCAACGACCTGCATCAGCGGTTAAAGAACTGCTGGAAAATGCTGTTGATGCTGGTGCTAATGAAATCGAACTAATCATTAAAGATGCCGGGAAAACACTCATACAGGTAATTGATAACGGTTGTGGAATGTCAGCTATGGATGCCAGGATGTGTTTTGAAAGGCATGCTACTTCTAAGATCAATAGTGCCGATGACCTGTTCGCTATCAGGACTATGGGATTTCGCGGTGAAGCACTTGGCATCAATAGCAGCCATTGCACAAGTAGAATTAAAAACGAAGCCAACAGAGGATGAAATTGGTAGTTGTTTAAGTATTGAAGGTTCTAAAGTAATGTCCCAAGAACCTTGCCAATGCAGCACCGGAACGAATCTTATCATTAAAAATTTATTTTTCAATGTTCCTGCCCGGAGGAATTTCCTGAAATCAAATACGGCAGAAACCAGGCATATCATTGAAGAATTCATCAGGGTAGCAGCCATTCAACCTACAGTAGCATTTTCGATGATCCACAATAATAAGGTGGTATTTAAGCTTTCTAAAGGAGGATTAAAATCGCGAATTGTTGGTTTATTTGGGACCAATTACAATGAAAAGCTACTACCAGTTGAACAAAAAACGGAAATACTTACAATTAAAGGATTTATTGGTAAACCCGAATATGCAAAAAAAACGACGGGGAGAACAGTATTTCTTTGTAAACAAGCGATTTATCAAGCATCCGTACCTGCATCATGCTGTTAATAATGCATTTGCAGAATTGATCCCTGTGGATTCATTTCCATCTTACTTTCTAAATATTGACATCGATCCGAAAGAAATCGACATCAATATTCACCCCACAAAAACTGAAATCAATTTCAGGGATGCAAAATATGTCTATGCCGTTATGCAGGCAGCTGTAAAACAATCCATTGGCAAGTATAGCCTGTCGCCAACCATTGATTTTGATGTAGATCCTGCTGTCGAACTTGCGCTAGGCAACTTACCCAAAGAAGGAGTATTGCAACCCAAAATAAATATTGATCCTGATTACAATCCATTTAAACAACCTCAAAGCAAGGGTTCAACAGGTGATTTTGCATGTTAAAAAAGAAAACCAGGATTGGAAGGAACTATATAAACATCATATCAGCCGAGCAAGTTAAAGACAAAGGATGAGGAAACAATACAAGGACAGGATAATGACCTGGACTTAAGCTTGAAAAAGAAAGATCAAAGTTCTTCCAGATCCAAAATACCTTCATTACCAGCAATGTCAGATCAGGACTCATGGTCATTGACCAGCACAAAGCACATGAACGAATCCTCTATGAATATTATTTAAAAAAACTGAAGGATGCTTCACATGGATCACAACAAATGCTATTTCCACAGAATATAAGATTATGCACCCGGGGATGCTGAAATCATCAGGGAACTTAAAGAAGATTTACTAAAATTGGGGTATATGCTGGAACCTGTCGGTAAAAGTGGTTTTGTTATCAAATGGCATTCCTGCTGATTTGAAAGAAAATGATTCGGTTGTCGTTCTTGAACGCATTATAGAAAATCATAAGAAACACTTGAAAGATATCAATTATGACAAAAGCGTTAATTTAGCGCGCTCAATGGCTGTTAACCTTGCTGTAAAACCCGGAACCAAGCTTCAGGAAAAGGAAATGGCCGAAATATTTGATAGCCTGTTTGCCTGCAATGCACCAGAAACTGCACTTGACGGCAAGCAGAACACTGGCTATCATACCATTAAATGATTTTGAACACTATTTAAAAGAAAAGAAGAAGTAATGCAACAGTTTCGTCCCGGAGGATTTAGTGTTTTACCCCTGGTTGTAAAAAACCTGCTGATCATCAATGCCCTGTTTTTTCTGGCAACCATTGCCCTGGAAAGTTTGGGCATTGATCTCTATAAACATCTTGCATTATATTATCCCAGCATCTAAACAATTTGGTGTTTGGCAATTTGTAAGCTATATGTTTATGCATGGTGGGTTTACTCATATTTTATTCAATATGTTCGCCTTATGGATGTTTGGCAATGTGCTGGAAAATGTATGGGGGCCCAAACGATTTTTGAATTATTACCTTGTAACAGGTATTGGAGCAGGAATCACACATCTTGTAATAGCATATATCCGAATCGCTTATTCAGGATACGAATTGAGCTCTGATCAGTTTGAGCTTGTGTTTAATGAAGGCTTTAACGTATTACAAAGCGGCAGAAATTACTCAGACGCAGCCATGGGTTTTTATAATATTGATGATGAATGTACCGACGGTAGGTGCTTCTGGTGCTGTTTTTGGTATTCTACTGGCATTTGGGATGATGTTTCCTAATTCGCTCATTTACATCTATTTTGCCTTTCCAATCAAAGCTAAATATTTTGTAATTCTTTATGGAGCTATCGAACTAATTTCGGGCATCTCTAACAGACCAGGTGATAACGTTGCACATTTTGCGCATCTGGGTGGTATGTTATTCGGATATGCACTCATCATGTACTGGAAGAAAAAAGGCAAACTATTCTAGCTTATTCCAATAAGGTAAAATTAACTGAAAGAAATACAACTTAAATATACATATTGACACATTTCATAAGATTGTTTTTAAGTTTATACTCTAATTAAGAATTAAGTTTAATTGAAATTATGCAAGGTTATCATCAACCGCAAAGAAATACAGGTGAAATGCTCAAACAGGCATTTTTTGGAAAGAATATTTTATCGAGATTGATCCTGATCAATACAGTTATATTTTTGATCAGTTAACGTGATCAGCCTGTTTACATATTTATTTGCAACTGGTCAAGCCACTGAAAGTGGACTATCATTAAGTATAATCGGACAATA
This sequence comes from Marinilabiliales bacterium, assembly GCA_963776205.1. Taxonomy (GTDB): domain Bacteria; phylum Bacteroidota; class Bacteroidia; order Bacteroidales; family F082; genus UBA4459. The sequence continues at coordinate 450,225 of CAVZLR010000004.1, read as the reverse complement.
TCTGGCATTACCCTCTTCCTTTGAAGCATTAGCAACCAAACCATGGACGATTGTTACTTATATGTTTTTGCAGGAAGATTTCATGCATATCCTATTTAACCTGATCATGTTATATTTTGGCGGATTGCTTTTTGTTGAATACCTTGGAGAAAAAAGATTGTTGTGGACATATTTAGCTGGTGGCATTTCTGGTGCTTTGTTTTTTCTTGCCGCATTTAATGTTTTTCCGGTTTTTGAACCAATCAAAGGTTCTTCTGCTGCCCTTGGTGCTTCTGCATCTGTACTGGCTATAATTATTGCCGTAGCCACTTATGTTCCTGATTACAAGGTGCATTTGCTATTTCTTGGAAGGGTGAAACTTAAATATCTTGCTGTTATTTTTGTGGTAATAGATCTATTAAGTATCCAGTCGGGGAATCCCGGAGGCCATATTGCTCACCTGGGCGGTGCTTTTTGGGGGTTTTTATACGCCATGTTATTAAAAAATGGAACAGATATCTATCGTTTTCTAAATTTTTCAGGACTCAGCCCTATCAAAAAGAACCGGTTTTCAACTGAAAAAGAAAGCTATAACAGGACTTATAGTGATGATGAATACAATGCCATTAAAAAGAATTCACAGGCTAAAATCGACGAAATCCTTGATAAAATTTCCAAATCCGGATACAGCAGTCTGACAAAAGAAGAAAAAGAACTTTTATTCAAAACCAGCAAAAAGAAGTGATCTCCATTATTTTTCATGCTAACTTTACAAAATTCAATTTAATCCTTGTTATAGCATCATGAAAAGAATTCCTATTCTTAAAGGAGTTTTACTCACTTTGAATATTATTGCCGCTGCAGTGCTTTTTATGGCGCTTTTAGCAAGCTATGTTCCTCCTTCTGATATAGCTGTTTTTTCAATTGCCGCTTTGATTTATCCCATCGTTCTATTTATCAATCTGATATTTATTTTTATATGGTTGATGGTTAAACGCAAATACTGGCTTTTATCTTTTTTACTGATCATTTTAGGCTTCAATAACTTAATAAATAACTTTCAACTTAGTTTTAATCAGGATACTGTTAAAAGCGATTCTCAGGTCAAAATAATTTCTTATAACGTTCAATTATTTGCAACCGATGAAAAAGGAAATGACTCATCAGATATTAAAAATAATATTATTCATTTTTTAAAGGATGAAGATGCGAATATTATTTGTTTACAAGAGTACCATTCGCTGGATAGAAATGTATACACACCTCTTATTGATCTGAATAACAGGCTTTTAAAAAATTCATATTATTACGAAAGTTATTTTAACCCCAGGTTTGATCAACTTTCAGGACTGGTTATTTTTTCAAATTATAAAGCGGTGAATAAAGGAAAACTGAAATTCCCTGGTTCGCGGACTTTTGGAATCTTCACTGACCTTCTAATTAATTCTGATACGGTGCGTGTATTTAATATTCACCTTAGCAGCATACGCCTTCAGGCTTCTGATATTGATTTTGTATTGAAACCAGACTTTAAAGACCAGGAAAGTTTTAAAAATCGATCAGCATCCATTTATACCAAACTAAGTAATGCGTTTATATTGCGAGAGCAGCAAATGAATCAGGTAGTACAAGAAATTAATGCTTGCCGCTATCCTATAATACTTTGCGGTGACTTTAATGATACACCTTCTTCATATGTATATTCTTTGCTAAGTGACAAGCTGGTGGATAATTTCATTAAGAAAGGCCATATGCTTGGTCGCACCTATGCTGGTAATATCCCGTATTTAAGAATCGATTATATTTTTACCTCTAATCAATTTAAAATAAACATGTTTGAAAGGCCAGAAAAGTTGAATTATTCGGATCATTTTCCTTTAATTTCAATCAATTTCTCTCAAATAAATCAGCTTTTTCAGGATAACTCTTTCTATCCTGATTTCTAGCTACTTATAATTATTGAAATTACATTCTTTAAAAATAATTAGCCATTTTATTTGGTAAATGATCGTATTTTGATTTACTTTTAGGGTCACATAAAATTAATTTTTTTATAAAAACAAGCTAATATTACAATTATGAATCTGTCACTTTAATAGTGAATTATGGGAAACAAACGTAAACAGAGAAAAACAAGCAAAACAGAATTCCACAATTTTTATTATTATTTCTGTTCAAATACTTTAATCAGTATTTGTCACGTTCTATTTTGCGGCAAACAGTCTATTTTTAGATAGTTAAATCCTACCGTTTGCTATACGTTGTTCACATTTCTGTGCAATGATTCAAATAAATTTACAAATGTTGTAACTTTTTTTAAACGTTATCGTAATCATACACGACAAGTTCACAAAAATAAAACTCAGGGAAACAAGCACCCAATTATGAAAAACAAACGTGAACTTGTCGATTACGATGACAAGCAAAACAAGCAACATTACATTATGAGAAAACAAGCAAAACTAACAAGCAATTATGAAAAACAAGCATTACAAGCATTTGTTTATTGTTTGCATTGCACTCATCTCAGCTTTATCTCCCCTTCGGGGGCAAAAAATTACCGATGTTAATTCATTGGTAGCTTTTAGTGATAAAAAAGTAAAGGAATTAAAAGAACAAAGAAAGGCCGCTGAGGTCTTTGCAGAGAAAAACAAACTTCCCCTGTCCTATCGTGATGTCAACGGTAGTTTACAAGAATTACAATTTATTAATGGTGATGGTATACCCATGTATTATATTTCTGATAATGCAGAGGCCGCCAAAACTATTTCCACCAGCGAAGTACAAAGCGGTGGCAGATCAAATCTTACTGCTGGATGGATCTGGAATTATACTAAGAAGCTGGGATGCCGGAGCTGTTCGTTTCACTCATCAGGAGTTTAATGGACGTGTAACTTTAGGCGATAACGACACCACATTATAATTATCATGCAACTCATGTAGCAGGTACCATGATTGCATCAGGTATTAATCCCGAGGCAAAAGGAATGGCATATCAATGCTGAATTAAAGTCATTTGGATGGAATTTTGACATTGCTGAAATGGCATTGGAAGCAGCCAACGGCGCATTGATTTCTAATCATTCTTATGGATATGGCAGAGGTTGGGTAAATAATGGATATGAATGGCTTTGGTATGGGAATTCATGAAATTAGCACATGAGGAAGATTATCTTGTTTGGATTTTATGATACCCAGGCAAAAGAATGGGACGAAGTAGCTTACCAGGCACCCTATTATCTTAATAGTTAAATCTGCAGGAAATGATCGTAATGAAGGACCCGGAAATTCCAATCCTTCAGATGGACCTTTTGACTGCATAGCACATTCCGCTGTTGCTAAAAATGTACTAACCGTTGGTGCTGTTCATAATATTCTGGATGGTTATAACAGGCCTGAAGATGTTCTGCATTACAGATTTCTCTTCTTGGGGTCCAACAGATGATGGCAGAATTAAACCCGACATTGTGACACAGGGAATGAGTGTCTTTTCAACCGATGATGATGCAGATGATGATTATAAAGTGATGTGTGGCACCTCAGCCGCAGCACCTTCAGCATCAGGATCTCTTGCGTTATTGCAACAGCACTGGGAAAACCTGAATGGTGAAGGGAATTATATGTTGGCATCTACATTAAAAGGATTGGTTATTCATGCTGCAGATGAAGCAGGAGCGTTTGACGGACCAGATTATAAACACGGATGGGGACTTATGAATACTGAAAAAGCAGCCATGCTCATTTCAGAAGACCAATACGCAAATACCATTGAAGAACTCGTACTTGAATGAAAGTGAAACTTATTCAAGAACCATAAAATCAAATGGTAACTTACCTATAAAAGTAACAGTTTGCTGGACTGATGCTGCTGGTGCACCGGTTAATCCGCAACTTGACCCAACAAATAAGATGCTTGTTAATGATCTGGATGTAAAAATCATCCATGAGGATGAAATATATTACCCCTGGAGCCTGAATTCTCGTCAGCCGGAAGCAAGCAGCAACAAATACTAACAAGAATTATGTTGATAATGTAGAAGTTATTGACATTTATAATCCTGAAGCAGGTGAATATACCATTGTGGTTAGCCACGATGGTTCACTTTTTAATCAGCAGCAAAATTTCTCAATAATAATAAGTGGTGTGGACAGGAACCCTCCTGTTGTCGATTTTCAAGCAAATAAAACAGAAATCTCCATTGGAGAAGAAGTTGAATTTGAATGCAAATCAAATGGGATTCCAACCTCCTGGGAATGGACATTCCCGGGAGGTTATCCCAATTTCAGCTATGAAAGAAATCCGGTTATCAAATACGATAAAGCTGGCACATATAAAGTGATCTTGACCATTTATAATGAGTTTGGTACGGATACAAAAGTGATAGAGAATTTTATAATCGTAAAAGAAATTGAATCTCCGATTCAAACGGATTTAACAATCCATACCTATCCCAACCCGGCTATTAATACGCTTCATATTGATATTTCAGATTACGAAGAACCAACAAATGTAGTAATTGTCGGATCGCTCGGAAATATCTGTAACGAGTTTGAAATTTCAGGAGCTAATCAACCTATTGATATAAGTCATTTTCCGAAAGGAATGTATTATGCGGTTGTTACAAGAAATGGTATGCGGAGTACCAGCAAATTTTTAAAGAATTGAAATTGAATAATTTAACCTGATAAAATAAATTATAAACTAAATTGCTTAGTTATGTTCTGGAAAAAAGAAAATGAAGAAATGAATGAAAGTCAAGTGACTGTTCAAACATTAAAAGGCGTTAAAGAACAATTATGTCCAAGATGCCACCTGCCTCTATTAAAAAGGCCCTTTGATACTTCTATGAAAACCAATGGTAAATACGAATCACAAAAGTATGACTACCATTGTGCCATTTGCAATCAGGCGTTTGATAGGTTTAATATTGAAGTGAATTAAATATAATCATAATTATGCATTCAGGAAAGAAGAAAATTGGGAAAAATAACGCATCAATTGATTGAATAGTTGTGTTTTAACTCATGTAGGTCTGTCTACGAAGATATTCTTTCTGAAAATCATACAACAAGCTGATTATATGAAATTTAAAGCGTATGATGCATAACATGAATTGGTCGTTACAGAAGTAAATAGACCCACTTTATTGTAAAAAGTAGTTAAAAGAAATTAAGAAATGACAATTGAAACAGTGGTCATACAAGTGAATTTGAAATAGTTTGTTAGTTTATTATTCTCTGTAATTAACACAATGCCGCAAGCCCGATGGAAGTCTTCATCGGGCTTTTTTTATGTAATTATTTTGAGAAAACCAGCTAATTGCATCCCTAATTGCTTCTTCAACAGAAGAAACGGGCATTCCTAACTCGTGAATTGCCTTTTTCGAAGAATAGTAATTTTGAATAGAAAGTATTTTTGTATTGATAAGATTCAAAGAAGTATGAATACCCAGTTTATTAATTGCAGAACCAAATGATCCCAGTACAGCTAAAGCAAATTTTGACAGGAAAATTATTTTTTTCTTATGATCCGTTTCGGTAGCCAATTTATTATAAAACTCTTTGTAAGTCAGGTTTTCGCCAGTTAACAAATAGCAGGTTCCATCCACTCCACGATCAATTGAGTTGCAAATTGCTACTGCTACATCTTGCACATGAACAATGCTTTTTCCACCTGGTGGACAAATAGCGATAGGATTATTCAAATAAGTAGTCAATAGCTTACCAGAACTTGGCTTAGTATCATATTTTCCTATCATAAATGCCGGATTAACTACAATAGCTTTAATCCTACCTTCTTTATTAGCTGCTAAAACTGCTTCCTGGGCTTTATATTTACTAAAAGCATAGGGAGATTTTTTAAAGACAGGGTTCATTTTTATCGATTCGTCACCTGGATTTTCTTTCGAACCATAACCAAATGTATTGGCGCTGCTTACAAATATTAATCTTCTGATTTTGAATTGTTCACATACAGATATTACATTCTTTGTGCCGTCAATATTGTCCTTATTTAAATTTCTATGTGCATGCTGACTTGTATTTGCTGCAGCATGGATGATCACATCGCAACCATATGCAGCTTTTATAAGGTCTTTATAACTATTGATATCACCTACTACTTTTTCGTATTTAGCTGTTTTTAAGGAAAGTAGATTACTATTTTCACGGACCATTCCCCTTACTTCAATATCTCTTTTATTTAATTCCCTAATAATATTTGATGCTAAAAATCCATTTGCACCTGTGATGAATACCTTCATAGTTATTTACTTTTCAGCGATGAGTAGCTCTTTTTTAACAACATTTGAAACTAATGGCAAGCGAATCCAAATTGGAACCGTTTTAATTAATAGCCAATTAACTTTGTTAATTATACCTGGTATAATCAATGAATCTTTCTTAAATAACTGTTTAACAGCTAATTCACCTAATTTATCTGTTGTTAATAATCCCATTTTCCCAAAAATACCCTGTTGATCAATTCTTCTGCATACTTCCGGATTTGTTTTTATAGGCCCAGGATGCAATACACTTACAAAAACACTCGTACCTCTTAATTCTTCATATAAACCCCTTGAAAATGAATAAATAAAGGCTTTTGAAGCTGGATAGACTGTTTTATATGCAATTGGACTGAATGAAGCCATGCTGGCTACATTTAAAATATATGCCTCCTGTGCTTCTTTCAATTCAGAAATTAGTAAGCGCGTTAAAAGAGAAGTAGCCCTGATATTTAACATGATAATGTTTTCAATATATTTCACACTGGCATCTTCAAATCCTTTACTCCCGCCAATACCAGCGTTATTTATTAAAATACTGAGTTTTGCATTAGCTTTAGCCCAATCAGCAATTTTGTATACAGAATCAAGCCTTGTTAGATCAATTTCAAAATATTTTACAGATACATCGTAGAATTTTTCGATTTCTCTTGCTGTCTCTGCCAGGCCCTCTCCAGGAAGTGAAACAATTAAAATATTGATTTTTCGCTTCGCTAATGCAATGGCTATTTCTTTTCCCAGTCCCTGACTGGCACCTGTAATAAGTGCACACTTGTCCCGTGTTTTCATTTTTATATGAATTAAATTTAAAATATAATAAATTGATTGTATTGATTTTATATCTACTGAATTAAAGCTTTACTTTATTTCAGCGGGTAACTGAAAATTACTTTGATTAGTTGATTTCTTAATAACCTCAGATCTGAAATTATCCAGTGTTTCCCAAAACATTTTTTGAGTTATCGGGTCCTGAATCCATCTTGGTACAATCGGTGGTGTATCTGACATGGCTATGAAAACTACATTTAAATAGCCAGTCGCCTTTTGGAACTCCCAAGAAGCAATATAACTTTCAATTCTTATCACATCTTCCTTCAATGGCATTAAGCCGGGAATAGCTTTAACAGTGACTATTGTTTTATTATTTAGTAAATCATTATGCACATGGAATTCAGCGACCAGATCTCGTTCTTTGAATGGCCAGGGCGCTTCAAATGTAATGTATGAAACCCAGCTGTTACCATAATCCTCTATAATTTCAACGGATCTGGTGCTATTCATCCATTTTGGAACTTCAAGTTCTTCGCGAATAAGTGGAATTAAATATTCAACTTCTGAGTTTAATTGAAACTCGCCTTTTCTTTCTCTTGTTTTATGCTCTTCAGTAATTTCTATCCATCGCTCAGAAATGACGATTTCATTTTTCATTTCAACAAATTCCCATTTTGAATTGTTATTGGAATCAGAAGTGTAACTTAGAGTTGAATTTGATAAAATAATCTCAAAAATAAAGCTACCTATTAAACTTATATACAACATGGCTTAATATTTATTATTACTGAGTATATTTTAACTAATAGGCCTATTTTTTAATTATTAAAAGAATAAAATTTGATTTGATTAGTTTCAGAATTAAGGACAGCTAAAAAACATAAGGGTTGCAAATAGTAATTATCTTATTGATTTTCTGATGTTTGAAAAAACAGGATTAATCCGTCATTATTACTAAGTTTGCTAAGAAAAGAAAATATAAATCCTAAATATTATAAAATGAATACAAAACTGCTCACTCTTATACTAATTGCACTTTTACCATTTTTGTCACACGCGCAAACCCAAAATTTTTATGATTTCAATGTTGAAGATATTGATGGCAATGAATTCTCATTTGAACAGTTGAAAGGAAAAAAAGTAATGGTTGTTAATGTAGCTTCTAAGTGTGGTTACACTCCTCAGTATGAGCAATTACAGACCATTTATGAAAAATATAAAGATGCTGACTTTATGATCATCGCTTTCCCTGCCAACAACTTCATGGGACAAGAACCTGGAACAGATGAAGAAATTAAAGCATTCTGTTCAGAAAATTATGGCGTTAGTTTCCCCGTAATGAGTAAAATTTCAGTAAAAGGCAAGGATATGCATCCTGTTTATCAATGGTTAACATCCAAAGAATTAAATGGGATTGAAGATTCTTCCGTTAAATGGAATTTTCAAAAATACCTTATATCAAAAGATGGAATTTTGCAAAACGTGATCAATCCGAAAACTAGACCTGATGACCCGGAAATTATTGATTGGATAGAAGAATAGCAGGCTATAATAACATGTTTACATTTGTATATCTACTTGTAATTAAATTTGTTACATACTAATATCTACAAATTGTTTTTTTGATAAATTACAATTGTTACGTGCTAGAATAATCTTTTTATTCGTATATTTTATCCGAAAATTCCTTTCACAGTTCCACCATCATGGGTAATCGTTTGTCCGGTTACATAACGTGAAAGTGGAGATAATAGCCATAAGGCAATGCTGGCGAATTCTTCAGGTTTACCCATCTCCCCTACTGGAATCTCTGATTCGAACTCTAACCTGGCTTCTTCCAATGTTATATGCTTCAATTCGCTCTTTTTGGCAAACAAACGCTCAATGGCCCCTGTTTCATGAAATCCGGGAGCCAGTACGTTGATCGTTACTCCCTCCGAAGCAATTTCTGCTGCCACTGATTTGGCAAAGCCTACGACAGCAGGGCGCATCGCGTTACTAAGTATAAGATTTTCAACAGGTTGCTTTACCGAAACACTCTCAATACATAAAATTCTTCCATAATGCTTTTCTAAAAAGATGGGCATCAGTTGATTGATCAGGTTTATTTTCCAGCGTACCACTTGTTGCCAAGCTTCATCCCATTGTTGCATACTTATTTCTGTATAACCACCAGCAGGCGGTCCACCAGCATTGATAACTGCCCCAGAAACAGCGTTTTTTTCCGCCTTTTCAATAATTTCTTGTTGCACTTCATCTGTTGAAATGTCACCAGTGATAAATTCAATATTGATCAGGGAAATTATATTTTAGTCGCTCAAGCTTTTCTTTTGTCCTGCTCACAGCCAATATGTTAGCGCCTTCTGCCGCTAAGGCTAAAGTGATTGCTCTGCCAAATCCATCACCCGCTCCTCCTATTACAAAATATTTATTCTTAAGCTTTAAATCCATTATTTCACTTTTTTTTTCAAAAATAGGGTAAAATAAACAGAAAGTGTTTTCCATCCATAATTATCTACTTAGTAGTTGAGAATACCCCGATTTCATTATTTTTGCAAGCTTACAATATTTCATGACTTTCGAAAAGAAAACCATACTTAAAGGTTCTATTGCAATCAGTATTTCGGCCATATTGTGGGGATTCGATGGTGTTGTATTAACACCGCGCCTTTACAACCTGGATGTAGGTTACGTGGTATTTATGCTGCATTTGATTCCTTTTGTTTTGATGAATTTATTCCTATTCAAACAGTATGCCCAGTTAAAACTATTCGTCAGGCAGGATTATATAACAATGATCCTTATCTCTTCATTTGGAGGAGTGCTGGGTACTATTTCGATTGTACAGGCATTGTTCCTTGTTAATTTTCAACACCTGTCTGTGGTGGTTCTATTACAAAAACTACAACCTATTTTTGCCATTTTACTGGCTGCTATACTGCTTAAAGAGAAAATCAAAAAGAACTTCGCCGTATGGGCATCCATTGCCATCATAGCCAGTTATTTCCTAACTTTCGGTTTTGATTTACCTAAGATTCCATTCAAATGGAGATTCCAGTATTATTAAAGCTTCTTTATTTGCTGTGCTGGCAGCTTTTTCATTTGGAAGTTCAACAGTTTTTTCAAAGCGCTTTTTATTAAATCACAACTTTATCACTGCCACATTTTACCGCTATGGTTTTACCACTGTAATTTTGCTTATCTACGTTATTATCTTTGGGAAATATGCTTACTTCCACCAGACAACATCAGTTAATTGGCTCTACTTTATCATTATTGGATTAACAACCGGATCAGGAGCCATTTTCATTTATTATTATGGCTTAAGGCGTGTTAAAGCTATAGTGGCTACCATCAGCGAGCTGCTTTTTCCAATCTCAGCTATATTTTTCGATTATATTTTCAACGATTCATTGCTCTCTCCAATTCAACTTATAAGCGCTGCTATTATGGTATTTGCAATAATCAGGTTGAATTCATAATTTTCTTTTGTTGATTTTCTTGAAATATTCACTAATTTTATAGTATTGTTATTCACTTTAAAACATAAATAGATGTCAGACGATATAAAATTAGTGTACACCGGATCCCGTGTTGAAGGGATGTTTTTAAGCGAATTACTGGAAGAAAATGAAATTGGAGTTATTTATCGCGATACCCTGGGTTCAAGTGTGCAGGCAGGATGGGCTGATGGCTCCCCAGAAGACACTGTTAGAATTTTTGTAGAATCTTATAACTATGAAAAGGCAAAAGCTCTATTAGAAACTTATTTTGCGGACAGAAACTCTAAATAATAACGATACAAAATTATTCTTTCTACGAATTATTGGATTTCTTACCAATCTTTCGGCTGGCTAATAAATTACCCCATTTACAATTTCTAAAAATGATTCAGTCAATTGGTGACTATTTTATAAACGACGATGAAATTATTTCAATAGCGCAGATTGATCATTCCATCCAGGACAAGGATGATATTATTTATGAAGTTATCCGGTTTATGGATGGAAAACCTCTTTTTCTGGAAGATCACCTGGATAGATTCTTGCAAACTTTCCAATTTACTCATCAAGAGATAAAAAAATATAAAAGCCTGTTAACTAAGAGTATAAGTCTGCTGATTGAGAAGAATAATCAGATGGAAGGAAATATCCGTTTTCAATTTAAAAATAATGACACAACCTCATTTTGTGCCTGGTTGATACCACATCTATATCCTCGCAGCGAACAATACAATAATGGTGTTTGTGTAAAAAGTTATTATGCTGAGCGACAGGCACCTCAATTAAAAGCACGGGATATAAAATTACGATACGGAACAGATCAATTTATAGAAGAAGAAAAAATCTATGAAGCTATATTAGTCTCAGCTGATGGCCAGATAACAGAAGGAAGCAGGTCAAATATTTTCTTTCTTAAAAACAATTTCATTGTGACACCTCCGCTTTCAATGGTTTTACCGGGCATTACGAGGCAAAGAATTCTAAACTTGTTCAAAGAAAATAATGTTCGTTTTGAAGAACGTTTAATTTACATTACTGAAGTTCAAAATTTTGAAAGTTGTTTTATTTCGGGAACATCCCCGAAAATTCTACCTGTAGCTAGATTTGATGATACACAGATGAACGTTAATCATTCATTACTAAAAAAACTCATTCGTTTGTACAATCAGGAAATTGAAACTTACCTGGAACAATTTATATGGAAGTGAATTGTTATATAGGTTCTTACAAATTACAGAAACTCTCCTATATTTGTATTTTAGCAGGAAGATAACTTAAAGTGATTTGATGTACTTATTTCATAGGAAAAATATAATTTCCATATTAAGATTTCTAATTCCAATTATTATTCTTTCATTTTGCTGGAATCCATTGATTTCTCAAAAAAACATTCCGGATAACTTCTGCTTATCTGCTGACGAAATGCGCTTATTTGAACAAATAAATAAGTTACGTGAAGATTATGATCAAAAATCACTGCAGCTTTCAGCTTCATTATCCTATGTTGCTAAATTACATGTTGAGGACCTTTTCGTCAATCATCCGGATACGAGTATCTGTGGACTTTCAAGCTGGTCTGATAAAGGCAACTGGAAAGCATGTTGCTACAACCCATATGTTTTAAATGAAGAATGTATGTGGGCCAAACCAAAAGAATTAACCTCTTATCCATTTCGTGGTTATGAATTGGTAACCTATTTTGAAGATGATTTTACAATTGACTCAGTAATTCACTTGTGGTCAGGCACAAAAGCGGTTTTGGACTTGGTATTAACACGAGGAAATTATACGGATAAGAATTGGATTTGCATGGGAGTAGGGATAAACAAAGATTATGTCTCCGTTTGGTTCGGACAAAGAGCTGATCAGTCCAGGCGACCAAAGATCTGCGATTCAACAACTAAAAAAGCAGTAATAGAAGAACAACATAATTCCAGTACTGACGGTTTTTTCTATTTGATATTTGGAAGTTTTGATGATATAAACGATGCCAAAGAGGCATTGAGAAAAATTAAAAAAGATAACTTCCCTGATGCTGAGATATTAGTTAAAGACGGGCTAAATCGCATATATATAGGTAAGTTTGACACTCTAAAAGCAGCCATGTTCGCTAAACAAAACCTGTCGTACTCTTATCAAGATGCATGGATTCTTAAGAAATAAACTGGGTAAAGATTTGAAATTATATGAATTATAGATTAATTGAAGTAAACGATAAGAAACTGATCAAAGGGTTTCTTGAAATGCCGGTTAGTTTATATAAGAATGACAATAATTGGATAAGGCCACTTGATGATGATATTGAAAAAATATTTGACCCAAAGAGGAATAAATATTTTAAAAGAGGGAATGCCATCAGATGGGTATTATATAATTCAAAAAATAAACTGGCTGGGAGAATTGCTGCATTTTATCTGAATGATGAAAATAGTGAAAATGACCAAACTACAGGGGGGATAGGTTTTTTCGACTGTATAAATGATCAGAAGGCGGCAAACTTACTATTCGATGCTTCGAAAGCATGGTTGTTAAAAAATGGGATGGAGGCGATGGACGGCCCCATCAATTTTGGATCGCGCGAAACTTTCTGGGGATGCTTATCTGAAGGCTTTTTTGAGCCCAACTACAACATGCCTTATAACTATAAGTATTACAATACTCTTTTTGAAAACTACGGTTTTAAAAACTATTTCAACCAGTTTACTTTTCATATGGACCTTAAACCCGGAATTATGGATCCGGTTATTTATGAGAAAGGCAAAAAACTGCGTGAAAATAAAAGTACTCGTTTAAAAATATCGAATTAAAGAATCTTGATAAATATGCCAACGATTTTGTAACCATTTTTAATGAAACTTGGTCAAGATTTCCTGGTGTGAACCTGATGCGAAAAGACCAGGCCATCAGAATGTTTGATAAAATGAAATTTGTACTTGATCCAAGAATCATGATCTTTGGATATTATGATGAACGACCGATTGCATTTTTCATGATGATACCAGATCTCTATCAGGTAACAAAAAATTTTAATGGCAAATTCCACTTAATCAATAAATTGCGATTATTATACAACTTGAAAATTAAAAAGGACAATACAAAAGTCATCGGTCTTATTTTTGGTGTTGTACCTGAATTTCAAAACCAGGGTGTTGCAGATGGAATGATTTTGTTTTTTGAAGATGAAGTGGCTAAACCCAGTTTTATTTACACAGATTTAGAAATGAATTGGATTGGGGATTTTAATCCTAAAATGATCAAACTGGTAAACTATATTGGAGGAAAAGTAAAAAAGACACATATAACCTATCGTTATTTATTCGATAGGAAAAAAGAGTTTAAACGTGCAATAACTGTGTAATTGTTAAATAATGTTGCATCGTATAATATATTCAAAACCAATCAGAAATGACTTTACTTAAAAGAATAACAATTCTTGCATTTATTCTCCCAAGCCTGTATTCATTTGCACAAGAAGAACAAAAAACTGTTGTAATTAACAATGACACCATAATTATAACAGCTATCCCTCTCAACGAAATTTCCAATAATACGGAAAAGGTTTATAAGGAGATCAAAACTATTAGAGATAAGATAAATTCATACGATGATCAGCAATCAATTGACTCTCTAACAGATCTGGGACGAAGATTTATAAATGAAGGTAGCTCTGCATTATACCAAAGACTAGGCTCTTTAACCGAACGGGAAATATTAGATGCTAAAAAAGATTGGGAAAAAGTAAATATGAATTTGGAATCATGGAAACTAAAATTTAATTCGAGAAGTTCTGATGTTGAAAATCTAGTAGCAAAAACAGACCTAATGCTCCGGCAATGGACGTTAAGTTTAGAACAGGCTAATATAGAAAATGCTGTAGAACAGTTAAAAATCAGTATACAAAATACCCTAAAGGATATAACAGATATAAATAATGAAGTAAGAAATAAGCAAAATCAAATTTATTTAAATCAAAATAATATTACTGAGTTTAAATTAGAAGTTGATGATATCATTAATCTATTAGATTTGGAAAATTCTGCCCTAAGGTTAACTTATCTCAATAAAGATAGGCCTTCCATATGGGCGATGTCAGATTCTATAGGAAATATTAAAACTGCAGAAAACCAATATAGAATTTACCTTAAAAAATCTAAAAATGATTTAGCTGTTTTTTTCCAAGATTACTATGTACAACTCATCTTCCAGTCTTTATTATTAATTATTCTTTTGGTGCTCATCTTCTATCTTAATCGCATTGCATTTAAGTTCGAAGACAACAACGCTGATATCTCAACAGCTAAAAAGGTCACCATGACTTATCTTATTACGGCTATATTTTTAACTCTCTACTCATCGGTTTGGTTTTATCCGATTCGTCCTTCAGTTATTAATGAAATATTAAGGTTTGGTATGCTCATAGCGAGTTTCTTTTACTTTCCTTTCCTATTTAGTAAGAAAAGCTTATTTAAAGTCGTTTTCAGCATACTAACTATATTTTTCTTTTCTGAAATCTTAATTGTTCTGGATGGACGTGGACTCTTTTCAAGGATATTTGTATACTTTGAAGCTCTGGCAGCTGGTTTGATGCTTTTATTCCTATTTAAACAGACTGACCGATTGAGAAATTTATTAAAACTTTCATATTGGAATATATTTAACTACCTGGTTCCTTTATTCATTCTCATGCTTGTTGTGGCAACAATTGGAAATACTTTTGGTTATGTTGACTTATCAATGCTATTAATCAAAACTGTTACAAATGCCATTTTCAATGTTATAATTTTAATTATGCTTACTTTAATACTTAATAGCATTGTAGTTTTATCATTTCAAACCAAATTTCTTCAGAAATCAAATATTATTAAAGAGCATAAGAGCCAAATTTTATATTGGTTTACTTCAGCTATAACAATCATAACAATTATTTATTGGTTTAATGCGATTATTAAAGATCTCGGATTCAATAAGATCTTTTGGGAATGGATTAATGGAATATTTGAAATCAGTTGGAAAGTCAGTAATACTACAATATCGTTAGGCGTAATAATAACTGTAATTCTTATCATAGCAATAATAGTTGCTGTTGTTCGAATTGTAGGTGCGGTACTTAACAAAGAGATATTCCCAAGAGTTCGATTACCAAGAGGTGTACCGGGAGCAATCTCAATGGTAATCAAATATACAATTGTTGGATTTGGTATCTACTTCGTTCTCTCCGCTGCTGGAATCGATTTGGGGAAATTCGGACTTATTGCAGGTGCTCTTGGCGTAGGTATTGGCTTTGGTCTTCAAAACATTGTATATAATTTCATTGCAGGCCTCGTTTTGGCATTTGAAAGGCCTATTCAGGTTGGTGACGTAATTGAGGTTGGTTCTTTAATGGGTACTGTTACATCGATTGGTGTTAGGGCTAGTAACGTGGAAACTTTTGATGGATCTGATGTAATTGTACCTAATGGAAATTTAATCTCGAAAGAGCTTATTAACTGGACACTTTCTGACCGCAAAAAAAGGAGAGATATACAAGTAGGTGTTGCTTATGGTTCTGATCCGCACCAGGTGATGGAGATTTTATTAAAAGCAGCCAGCGAGCATGTAAATGTGCTTGAAACACCATCTCCCTGGGCCACGTTTGAAGGTTTTGGAGAAAGCTCTTTAAATTTTAAGATAAGGTTTTGGGTACCTTTTGATATCGGATTATCAACAAAAAGCCAGGTAGCAATGTCGATCTATGATGCACTGGAAGAAGCAGGTATAAAAATCCCTTTCCCGCAACGCGATTTGTATATCAAATCTATTGATAAGGATTATAAGGATGTTACAGAGCAAGATATAAAAATGCCTGGTTTTAAAAAAGATGCTTCGGATGATGATCAAAAACCAAATAGAATAGAATAAACCAATTTTTAAAATTTCAATGATTTCATATATTATCGTTTTTACGATTATTATTATCGGTGTCATTATATGGCAATTACGCTCAAATACACGCTATTTAAGATTGTCACACCAAAAGTATCCTGAACTATCTTTAGATATACTAATCACAAAAAAAGAGCGGAAAATTGATGAATTTATTATTCGAGTTCACGCCAAGAGTGATATAACCATCCGTGAAATAAACATTGAATTAATTTCTAAACAACGAGAATTCAAACACTTATCAATCTCAGAAGTTTTCCCTGAATTATCTTTGCCATTTAGATATCAAACACTTAGTGACTACTGACACATTGTGCTCGTATGAAGTTTTGAAAAAGGCGATTACAGAAAGTATGACGCATTTAAACTCTTTTCGTGTTGTATTGGAGCTGCAGAATAATAAAGTGTATAAGTCACACGAGCTCCAGTTTGATAAACTCTGGAAAATATACAAGTCTGATACTGGCAAGTACAATTAAAAAAGGCCAAACCTGAAAAACAGATTTGGCCTTTTTCAAAATACTTTTAAATACCTTATTCGAAATCTATCAATTCAACTTCAAATACAATGTTGAGAATGGAGGAATACTACCTCTACCAGAAGGTCCGTAAGCTATATCGGAAGGAATTACCAGAATAGCTTTACCACCTTTTCTCATCATTGCAATACCTTCGTCCCATCCACTTATCACCTGTTTTTGACCCAGTGTAAACTCAAATGGTTGTCCCCTGTCAACGGAGCTGTCGAATTTAGTACCATCCAGGAACATTCCGGTATAATGTACTTTTACTTTCTGACCAGACTTCAGGTTTGCTTCCAGAACCATTTTTCTCACTTATAAAGAATAATCCACTCTCAGTTGGCTCTGCATCGGGATAATTCTCTAATAAATAAGCATTACGCAGTTCCAATTCTTCACTTTCCAATTTCTTCATTTCAGCATCACGTTTGGCATCCATGGCTTCTTTCGACATGATATCTTTCATCTTCACATGGAAATAAATGTCCTCTAACAGAATCCAATTCTGGAGGAATCGACCTGAAACGAAATAGTTTTGTTAAAACCGAGTCCGCATTACAGATAAATGTAGCACTGTCACCAATATTCATTAACGCCATACCTTCGTATATATCACCTGCATGAACAGATTCAACCATTGGCATTTGCATTGGTTTTGGTAAATCCCTGCTATCAAACATCACAGTATCTTCAGTAGCATAAATCATGTCTACATCCACAAAATCACCTACTTTAGGATATAATGTATCTTCAACATCCGTGTGAAATTTGTAATAAAGTCCTGTTGCAGTTTTTTCATAGCCAGGGAATTCAGATTGTTCCTGACACGAACTTATAAACCCAACCGATACCGCCAATACAATTATGAACAAAAATTCTTTTCATGTTTTATTATTTAAGTTAATAGTATATTTCCTTTGAACGGCTCAAAGGCTGCAAAGGTAATTCTTTATTTAAACTATGCGATATAATGACTTACAGAAATGCTATTTTTTCTTATTTTCTTTATTTTCAGCTATTTCTTCGTCAGATGATGAAACTTTCATGTTTCTCCATCTTCCAGGCTGTTTTCCAACAATATGATCTCATTTAAAGCTT
The DNA here is from genome assembly GCA_963776205.1 of Marinilabiliales bacterium. Lineage (GTDB taxonomy): Bacteria > Bacteroidota > Bacteroidia > Bacteroidales > F082 > UBA4459. The sequence goes on along the minus strand of CAVZLR010000004.1, from coordinate 432,147 downwards.
CTTCAAAATCAGGATTTAAGGTTATGGCTGATTTAAAATCTGCCAGGGCATCCACTTCATTTTTCAGTTTCAGGTATGCCAATCCACGTTGATAAAAAGCCTTTTCATTTTCTGCATCAAGATTAATTGCCTTAGTGAAATCTTTTATTGCACTTTCATGCATCCCGAGATCGGCCTTGGTTTTTCCCCTTAAAAAATAATCTATCTTATCATCTGCTGCCAGCTGTTTAGCATCACTTTTTGTATCTGATGTAGATTCTTTTACAATTCTTCACCTTCTTTTGTTTTTGAAGTATATTCAGGATTTAACTGGATTGATTTGTCAAAATCTTTAATGGACTCTTCAAATTGTTCTAGAGCTGCTTTGGCCAAGCCCACGATTATAATAAGCTCCTGAATTTGTTGCATCAAGTTTGATAGCCTCATCATAGTCTAGAATGGCTTCTTCGAATAATTTAAGTTCAGCTTTTGCGATACCCCTGTTATTATATGCTTTTACGTATTGATCATCAAGTTCAATTGCTTTAGGTGTAATCTATAATAGCTTCTTCATGCATTTTCAGGTTGGCTTTTGCTAATCCCCTGTTATGGAATGCTTTTGTATATTCCTGATTTAATGCAATGGCCCGGTCATAATCCTCAATTGATTCCTCATACTGTCCAATACTTGCTTTTGCTAATCCTCTGTTAAAAAAAGCATTATCATGTTCCGGATCTAATTCAATTGCTTTATCATAATCCTCAATAGCTTCCTCGAAATCGTTTCAATTCAGCTTTTGCCATTCCCCGATTATTGAACGCAATTACGTATTCAGGATTTAAATACAATGGCCTTATCAAAATCAGCTAATGGCATCTTCATTTAGATTTAAATTAGCCTTGGCTCTACCCCTGTTATTGTAAGCACTTGTATATTCAGAATTCAAACTTATGGCTTGATCAAAATCCTTAATGGCATTTTCATAATCCGCCATCTTTGCCTTAGCCAAGCCCCTGTTATAAAATGCAGATCCATCATCCGGTAACAGTTCCAAAGCACGATCATAATCTTTTATTGCATCCTCATTTCTTTCCAGTTTTGCTTTAGCAATACCACGATTATAATATGCTACAACATCTTGCGGGTTTAATTCAATCGCCTCATCAAAATCTTCAATGGCATCTTCATTCCGTTCAGATTTGCTTTTGCAATTCCTCTGTTGTTATATGCTTTACCATCAACCGGATTTAATTCAATTGCAGTATTATAATCGATAATGGCTTCCTCAAAAAGAGATAGAGTTCGCTTTGGCATTTCCCCTGTTATAAAAAGCTCTTGCATACTCATTGTCAAGTTCAATGGCTTTTGTATAATCCGCAATCGCTTCTTCATATAAGGTTAATTCTGCCTTTGCAATGCCCCTGTTATTAAATGCTATTGAAAATTCTTCATTCAATTCGATTGATTGATCATAATCTTCAATGGCTTCCATATTCTTACCCAGGTCAGCTTTTGCAATACCCCTGTTATTGTAGGCAAAATGGTCATCCGGATCAATTTGTAATGGCTATATCATAGTCAGCAATAGCTTCTTCTGCCAATCCCGGCATTTCTTTTTGCAATACCCCTGTTGTAATAAGCACTGTTTTGCTTTGGATTGAGTTCTATCGCTTTATCATACTCTTTAATTGCACCTTTATAATCAGAAAGGTCTCTTTTGGCATTCCCTTTTTCGATATAATCTTCAGGATTATGAAGCGTTAGTTCATTCATTTTAGTAAGGTCTTCCATAGTTTTTATTCTTTCATTTTATACCACTTCGCGCTGTCCACAGAATTAACACAAATTGTTTATAAAAATAACAAGGTGAAATGAATTATCAAAAGGTTTGTTAATAAATTATTTATAAGAAATTACTTTTCACATAAAAGTATACATTAATATATGCGTTATATTACTTAATTTCAACAACTTCAATGTCATATATAAGTGTGCTTCGAGGTGGGATTTTATTATTATCACCCAACAATCCATAGGCCAAATGTGCAGGTAAAATCAGTTTAACTTTATCACCAACTCTTAAAAATTGCATGGCCTCTTCCAATCCGCTTTCCACATTTCCCTTTCCTATTTTAAATATTTTCTGGCCGTCCATATCGGAAGAATAGATGAGATCTCCTGTCAATAACTTTACATTATATTCCAGTACTACTATTTTTCCGGTTTCAGCTTTTATGCCATTTCCTTTTTCAATGAACATATAACGCAAGCCACTGCCAGTTTCCTCCATTTCCAACTGGTGTCTTCTGATATAATTTTCGATGTCTTCATATTCAGTACGGATCAAATACTTATTCGCTTTTTCCAATGCTTCATTTGCGCTTGTTTTTTGATCCAGTGACTTTGCCTCTTTTGAGTTATCATCTAATTCACAACTACTTACAGTAATCAGAATTAATAACCAGATATATTAATTTTCTGAACAATATTATTTCGATTTATAACTTAAAATGTAATTTAGTTCTTTTTTATAAGCAGGTAAAATAGCTTTCACCTCCTCGATTGTTTTTTCTATTGTAGTAAATGATTTTCCCCCTGCCGCATTCATATGTCCCCCGCCATTAAAATGTTTTCTTACAAAATCATTCACCGAAAATTTTCCTTTGGATCGGAAGGACATCCTGATCATTTTTTCTTTTTCTGTCAGGAGAATGGATTGATTGATCTTTTCCATGGTCAAGTGGATAATTTACAATCCCTTCAGTATCACCTACCTGAAAATTATATTTCTTCAAATCAGCTTTGGTTAAATATATAAGAGCAGTGTTAAATTCTTCCCAGACAATCATCCGGTTATGAATAGCATAACCCCAGCAAACGTAATCTGTCTTCTGAAAATGTATCATAAATCAAACGGTGTAATTTTTGGGCATCCACACCCCGGCCAATCAGATCAGCGGTGACTTCAAAAGTTTCTTTATTGTTGCAGGAAAAACTGAAAGACCCGGTATCAGTCACAATACCTGCGTATAAACTTTCTGCTATTGGCTTGTCGATGAGTTCTAATCCGCCCATTTGTTCTATAAAATTGTACACCAATTCAGCAGTGGAAGAAGTATTAACCGTTGATATACAATAATCAAAACTTTCAGTTTCCGGATCAATATGATGATCAATCAATACTCTTTTTGCTTCTGTACGGTCAAGTATATCTGCCAGACTTCCTGTTCGGTGAATTGCATTATAGTCTAAACAAAATACAATTTCAGCCTGAGCCAGCAATGTTTGAGCTTTAGCCGACTGATTTTCATAAACAATCATTTTTTTACTTCCGGGAATCCATGCTAAAAATTGCGGATACATATTTGGTACAATCGCATCTACTTTATGACCTTGTTTTTTAAGAAAATGATATAATGCCATAGATGATCCAATGGCATCACCATCAGGATTATTATGCGTTGTAATGACAATTTTTCGCTTTTCCGACAATAATTTTTTAATCTTTTTTATCTGTTCAACCTGGAATTTATTCATACTGCTTCTTATTAACCGACAAAGATAAAAAATTAATACCTTAAAAAACTACTGTTAACCTCAGTATAATCAAGCATTTGATTGTTTACACTAACCCATTTATAAATTATTGCATTATTCTGTTACTTTTGCTCAAAATTTAAATAACATATCTCATGTCAGGAAACATAACATTTACAATGATCAAACCCAAAGCAATTGCTAAAGGATATATGGGTAAAATTATAGATCAGATCATTGCTGGTGGATTTCGAGATCAAAGCACTGAAATACACGAAATTAACAAAAAAAGAAGCAGAACAATTTTATGCAGTTCATAAAGAGCGGCCATTTTATCAAGGGTTAACAGATTTTATGTCGTCAGGACCTATCATTGCAGCAGTGCTGGAAAAAGAGAATGCAGTTGAAGCTTACAGAAACTTTATTGGTGCAACTAACCCGGAAGATGCTGCTGAAGGTACTATTAGAAAACTTTACGGTACAAACATTGAAGCTAATGCAGTTCATGGTTCAGATAGTGACGAAAATGCAGTGATCGAGAGTAATTTCTACTTCTCTAACAAGAGAGTGGAATTATTAAAGCTATTATTTTTAAAAACAAAAGCTAAAGTTATCAGACTTTAGCTTTTTTAGTTTCTGGGATTAAATGTTTTGTAAGTATCATCCGGATATAGTAGAATAATTTTCAGAGGAGAATCAGCATCTGTCACTCCCTCGATTAAGCATTTCACCGGATTTTGGCTGATCAATTTTTTTCTTCACATGCTTACTTTCAACAACTTCATCCACTTCATCCTGTTTTACCCTGAAAATTGAATTTCTTTTGATTCTTCCTTTTTAGGTTCCTTTTTTGAAGTTTGCATCTGGTGTACTTTCTTTCTTTTCAGCTACTCCCGTCATTTTACCCTTACCAAGCAACAACCAATCAAGATTAATATCCGGATACCTGGTTTTTATTTTCATCATAAAATCCAGGCTCGGATTATTTCTTCCGGATAAAACATGGGAAAGCGCAGATCTTTGTACACCAATTTCGGATGCGAATTGGGTAGACGATAATTTTTCCTTCTCAATTATTTGCTTAATTCTTTGAAGCATTATTTAAAAGTAGACACTTGCAAATGTAATTATTATTTGTTGATAATTGTAAATTATAAATTTACTTGACCAGATAATTCGTTCTATAATAACTATATTTAATCTATTTTATAGATTTTATCACTGTATATATCTTATTACTAAGATATTATATAACAATTTTTAAGAATATTCAAAAATATTAATTTATACTACATTTTATTTAAAGTATATTATTTTTAAATACTCTTAAATACTGGTTATCTGATTATCTATAATATTTTATATAATTCTTACCACTGTTCATAAAAGAAAGAATTTGTATACGATTGTATACGAAATCTATTCTAAATAGTTCTATATCAATATAATTATTTTTTAAATGTATACATACGTAATACCCTTTTACGATGTTTACATTGTTGAAAAGTTGAATAAAAGTGTTAATAAAAGTTATTTATGAATGTATTCAGTGTAATAGATTTTGATACGTTATTCTACACTGTATTTAGATTCCTATAAAGGCCCCTCCTACCCTCTAAATAAAATATGAAATTAGCATCAAAAAAAGCATCACAAGCGATGCTTTTTAATGCATGAATTCTCTTTTATTGCTTAATTAACTTTTTTGTAATTATATTTTCATTTGAATTAATTTTCAGAAAATAAATGCCAGTATTTAAATTTCCTATTTGATGATTGAATAATGAAATTGTTGAATTATTGAAGATTTGATGGTTTTCACTTAAAATAAGCGAACCCAGTGAATTATATAATTCAAATCTGATATATTTATCATTTATTTGACTTAGATCTTATTTGATGAGAGTTCTGAATTCAACAGGATTAGGCCACAATTTTACACTGATATCTTTATCCGCATTAATAGGATTCTCAATGTTTGTCATAATAGCATGGGCTTCCATATAATCAGGAATTCCCCAACCATACTCATTATCTGGATTATCAGCACGTGATGCACTTTCTTTAATTGCATCCTGGATTTCCATCACTTTCATTGTTGGATTGGCCTGCCATAAACAAGCGCTCATACCTGCAATTATTGGTGATGAATAAGAAGTTCCACTTCCAGGTCCGACTCCTTCCGTATTTCGGGCAACTATAGTCCCTGACCCTTGTGCCATAACTGCAGGTTTAATCCGTCCATCAACTGTTGGTCCGATTGAACTGAATTCTGCCCTGGTACCATTTCCATTCACTGCACCTATTGATAAAATATTATCCGCATCAGCTGGAGCTCCATTCCAGGGAAATCCGCTAACCCCTGAATTCCCGGCACTATTGCAAACCAGAATTCCTTTGCTTGTTACAAAATCAGCTCCATTTGTTGCTAGTGCTGTATTTCCATCCAAATCTTCATATGAATGATCCCATTGTGGCAAATCAAAATCCTCTAACTCAATGAACTATTGATTACATCAGCACCCACGCTATCCGCAAATTCAGCCGCCGACACCCAATTATATTCCTCTATAATATTCTCAGTGATCACATCTTCTGACCTTAACAACCAAAAATTATGCTTTAGGAGCAGTTCCTATCATCTGTCCTGGCTTATTCGCTCCAATTGTAGATAAGACCGATTTTCCATGTTCACTTTCAGTAAATACATTTTGATCATGTGGATGCACAAAATCCCTGGTTCCCAGTATTTGATCATTTGCCCATAAACTATCAAATACAGGATGCTCCTGCACGCCCACAAATCCACCATCCAGAACCGCAATAACCATTCCCTGACCCTGGATATCCCAAGTTATGCAACGGAATTCCATTTATTTGATCTATCTGATTTTCAGCTGCTCCATAATTTAGTTCAGATGTTGATATTTCATTACTGAAACTTTTGGGTCCAATTCTCCAATGCTTTCATTTTTAAAAAAACTCTTTTCTTCAGTACTTTCTTTGTTAACCAAGCTTCAAAGCACTACTTACATATGGTAAAGCAAGAATATCATCAACTACAGCCTGGCTTTCTGTATAAATGGTTACTCCATTTAACCATTTTGTAGCATTAAGAATAATAGCACCTGCCTCAGCCACACCTTGCAAATATTCAGGATTTACAGGCAAATCGTTCTCAACTATTTCAATTCCCTGATTTACCCTTCGATCTATAGCTCTCTGGCTTAAAAATTCGTCGGGGATTATCAATTGAATAAGGTGAATTATTTTTATCAGTAAACTGAATATAATATGTATCTGGGGCTATTTGAGCAACGCCCTGAAAGTGAAAATTAACAACAGAATAACTGGTAATACATTTTTTAATTTCATGATAACTTGGTTTATTGGCAAAAATACGAATTAGTTAATTAATGTTCAGGCTCTAATACATTATTGCATTCATCAACATCCGGAATTAAGCTCTGTACCTAAAACAACTTTCCTGATCATTTTGTTTGAATCGACTTGAACAATTATGGCCAGATCACCTGAACTCCAAACCGATGTATTTTTCCTGATCATCTCCATCGTACCATCAGCAAACTCGCATGTGACTACAATGGGCAATGGAAGTCCACCATAATTTTGAATCAACAATTTTATTATCGTTAGTGATTTTTTTTATACCCAGGTCAGCATATGCATGGCTGATAAAACCAAGGATCAAAAAACCAGTTCAGGTCTTCACCAGTTACATTATTAAATGTATTGAAAAAATCATAAGGTAATGGATGTTTTCCATTCCAACGGTTCATATATTCATGCAATGCCAACTTAAAAAGGCTGTCACCCAAAGCATCCTGAAGAAAATAATATGCCAAAGCCGGACGAACATACGCATGATTCCTGTAACTGTCATAATCTCCTATACTGTATGATAATGTCATCAATGTCGCTTCTCTTTCTTTCCCATTAATATTTTCAAAACTACTTATTGACCTTGTATCATACGGATAGTCAGGAAAATACTCTTTGCTAAATCCAAGGGGTAAAAATGCCGCCCAACCTTCATCCATCCAGGCGTATTTTCGCTCGTTTGTTCCCAAATAAAATGGGAAGTAGGAATGTGCAATCTCATGAAAAATAGTGAGTGCTGCATCAGGAGCACTTTCCGGGTCACCATTATTGGCCATCATGGGCGATTCCATCCCGCCTCCTCTGGTATCATTACTTACTGTTGTCATGTGAGGGTAGGGAAATGGAATACCGGGCAGCATTCGTATGACATATATTCAACACTTGCTCTTGCCCATTCAGCCGATTGTTGATAGGTTCGGGCAGAGTCAGCATAAACAGCATCAACAAAAACCCTTCTTCTGGTTGTTGTATCAACCATAATCGATGAGCCATCCCAGTTCACATCACGAGTAACTGCAAAAGAAAAGTCAGGAACATCGATGCTTTAAAATGCCAGATATTGGTATGAAAAGCATTGATACCATCGTACCTGATAATCTTATTTCTTTTTTTAAAATCTGAAGCACTAAAAATTCGTGTAATCTCATTGGTTAATCGCGCTGTCATTAAATTTCCAAGGACATAATCCGTAAACATATCTCGTTCATTTACCAATTCTCCTGTAGCCCAAACAACATATCCGGGAGGTGTTGAAATTTTCACATCAAATTCATTGAAATCATTATAATATTCAACCATTCCCAGGTATTCTACCCTGTCCCAACCATCAATATCATCATAAACAGCTATTTGCGGATACCAGTAAGCAATAAAATACCTGTTATTTCCATAATTTCCCATACGCAGGGTTCTTTCTGAAATCTCAAATTTCCATCTCGTTTCCATCAGTAATGAATCTCCCGGTAACAAAGGTTCCGGCAACATAACGGTCAGGTTTGTTGCAAAAACATAGGCATCTCTTCTATTATCCAGATCAATACTATCACCATTTATCAACAACCAATCAATTATCACACCATCATTTTCACCTTCAGGTCCCATCGGCCATTCCCGCGGATTACCTTTCTTATAAATATTAGGATACAGCCGGATAACAATTCTATCCAATGTATCCGGACTGTTATTGAAATAGCTTACTTTTTCTTCCCCTTTTAGTAAGTTTTCACCTAGCAATAAACGCACATCAATTTCATATTTTGCATGGTTTTGCCAGTAATTCGGGCCTGGATAACCTGAAGACGAGCGCGTTCCATTTTTATAATGCCTGTTTTATCTCAAAAGGCAAATGTTGGTTTCCTGACATTTGACCAAAAACAACTGTTGCTGAAAATAATGTAAGCAGAATAATATGTAATGACTTCATCTTGGGTTAATTGATTTTTTTTGAAAGGTGTAAAAGTAATTAATAAGATTATATAAATTATTTTACTAATTACTACTTCACATCTAGATGTCAAGCAATTACAAAAATCTATATCTTTGTTCGTAAATTAACGAATTGAATGAAATATAAAGATATTATTACAGAAGATCAGAAAAAATTTGCCAGGTATGCAAAAGCCATGGGACACCCGGTTCAGAATGTATATTCTGACAACCCTTTCAAATCAAAATTGCTGTTATAGTGGCGATTTAAGTGAAGTTTTACCCATTGCCAAATCCACGCTTTCTCAACATTTAAAAGAATTAAAAGATGCGGGATTGATTCAGGGTGAAATTGAAGCACCAAAAATTAAATATTGCCTAAATAAAGAAAATTGGGAAGAAGCTCGTAATTTTTACAAAAAATTTCTTGGAGAATAACATTTTTTTTCTGAATATTTGTTCGTATTTTTGCGAACAACGAAATAAATAAATTAACAATTATGGAAATTAAAGTATTAGGAACCGGTTGCCCAACATGCAAAGCCCTGGAAAAAGCAATCAAAGATACAGTTAATGAATTGGGGATTGATGCCACTGTAACTAAAGAAGAAGACATCATGAAGATCATGGAATATGGTGTAATGCGCACCCCCGGGCTGGTAATTGACGATAAAGTTGTTTTAAGTGGCCGCGTCCCTACTTCCAAAGAATTAAAAGAATTATTAACTCAATAAATGAAATCAATGAAAAACTATTATTATTTATTCATCTGTGTGCTGCTGATGGGTTCAGCAAATATTCAGGCACAAAATACATCTGTAAACGAGGAACAAAGCATTGCGACAACAAAGGTAGAAGTCTATTATTTTCACAATACACGCAGGTGTGCCACTTGCCAGTCCGTTGAATCGGTTACCAAAGAAACTCTTGAAGAAACCTATCCTGAAGAAATGAAAAATGGTGAGATCATCTTTCAATCATTGAATATTGAGGAGGATGAAAATGAATCTCTTGCCAAAGAATTGGAAATTTCAGGTCAAACATTGCTGTTCATAAAAGATGGCGAAAAAAAGGACCTCACAAACGATGCGTTCATGTATGCACGGTCCAATCCTGACAAGTTAAAAAAGAAAATCAAGCAATTCATCGGAGACATTTAAAACGTCGTGGAATTTCTCACTAATTTATTGGATAACTCCTCCTTTCCGTTATTGACGGCTTTGATCCTGGGATTGATGACTGCCATCAGTCCTTGCCCGTTGGCCACAAATATTACGGCAGTTGGTTATATCGGCAAGAATCTGGAAAACAAGCATCGTGTATTTATAAACGGAATAGTTTATACACTCGGGAGGGTATTTTCATACACAATTTTAGCTGTAATACTGATCTATAGTGCGGATCAGTTCGCTATAAAAAGTTTTTTCCAGATATATGGCGAAAAATTCATCGGCCCGCTGATGATCATTATTGGCCTTTTTATGCTCAATGTTTTTAAAATCAATTTTCCGGGATTTTCACGAATGACTGAAAAAATGGGCAAAAAGGGCTTCGGTAATTATTGGGATGTTTTTCTGCTGGGTGTTGTTTTTGCATTGGCTTTCTGCCCTTACAGCGGTGTTTTATATTTCGGCATACTGATTCCCTTAACCATCAGTGCAACAGAAGGTGCTTTGCTGGCAGTTATTTTTGCACTGGCAACAGGTATTCCGGTCATTCTATTTGCCTGGCTCCTCGCTTATGCGGTATCGGGGGTAAGCAAAACGTATAATAAAGTAAAGTTGTTTGAAAAATGGTTTAGAAAAATTGTAGCACTATTATTTATTGCCGTAGGAATTTATTACATCTATATCATTTACTTATAGTTAACAATATGTAATTAGCAAATCCAAAAAAAGAAATGTCCTTAAAAAACAAAATAAAAATACTCATATTATGCACCGGAAATTCCTGTCGCAGCCAAATGGCCGAAGGCTTTCTGAAGTCTTTTGATAGCGACTTAGAGGTGTATTCGGCAGGCACGTCTCCATCAACGGAAGTACATCCAAAAGCCATACAGGTAATGGGAGAATTGAACATAGATATAAGTGATGGTCACCCACAGCATGTGGATGCCTATTTGGATAAGGATTTTGATTATGTGATCACTGTTTGTGGAGGAGCCAAAGAAAATTGTCCTGTATTCATGGGCAAAGTAAAGAAACAATTGCATATCGGATTTGATGATCCGGCTGAAGCCACAGGAACGGAAGATGAAATTTTACATGAATTCAGAAGAATAAGAGACGAAATAGAAAGAGATTTTAATACATTTTATAAAGACAATATTAAAAAATAATACCATGAAAATTCAAGAAAAAGATATCAAAGAAATAGTTAAATCAAAGTACAATCTGATAGCCGACCAAAGCAATGATGAATCCTGCTGTTGCTGCAAAGGTGATTCTGCTGCCTGGGATAAGGATTATACCATATTTAGTGAGAGTTATAAAAAATTAGAAGGCTACAGCGAAGATGCAGACCTGGGACTGGGATGCGGATTACCCACACAGTTTGCACAAATCTCAAAAGGCGATACGGTGCTCGACCTGGGTTCAGGTGCCGGAAATGATTGTTTTGTAGCACGCGCTGTTGTGGGTGAATCGGGCAAAGTAATCGGAGTTGATTTTGCAGATAAAATGCTGGAAAAAGCAAAGAAAAAATGCACAAACACTCGGATATCAAAATGTCGAATTTTTAAAAGGGGATATTGATCAATTACCCATTGAAGATGAAACAATTGATGTAGTTGTGAGCAATTGTGTGTTGAACCTGGTGCCCAATAAGGAAAAAGCATTCGCTGAAATCCATCGTGTATTAAAAACAGGTGGTCATTTCTCTGTTTCAGATATTGTGATATCGGGCACATTGCCGGAAAAACTATTGAAGGAAGCGGAAATGTATGCAGGATGCGTTGCTGGTGCCATTGCGAACACAGCCTATATAGGAATCATTAAATCGCAGGGATTTACCGAAATTAAAGTTCCAAAAGTGAAGGAAATCCATATTCCGGATGAAACACTGGAGAAATATCTAAATGCCGAAGAATTAGAAAACTACAGAAACAGCGATATTGGTATTTTCAGCATGACAGTTTTTGCGAAAAAATAAGAGAAAAATTAATGAAAAGGCTCTCATTTCTTGACCGCTACCTGACCCTCTGGATATTCCTCGCCATGCTGATCGGTGTTGGAACAGGTCACTTCTTTCCGGATATTTCCGGTTTTTGGGATCAATTCAGTACAGGGTACCACCAATATTCCCATTGCCATCGGGCTGATCATCATGATGTATCCGCCTTTGGCCAAAGTAAAATATGAAGAATTGGGCGATGTTTTTAGAAATTGGAAAATATTGCTGCTATCCTTGTTTCAAAACTGGTTTATTGGTCCGATGCTGATGTTTTTCCTTGCGATTCTTTTCCTGGGCGATTATCCGCATTATATGACCGGGCTGATCCTGATCGGCCTCGCCCGCTGCATTGCTATGGTGATTGTATGGAACGAACTGGCCAAAGGTGATACGGAATATGCAGCCGGTTTGGTAGCTTTCAATAGCATTTTCCAGGTATTATTTTTCTCTGTGTATGCCTATGTTTTTATTACGATCATGCCCGGCTGGTTTGGTATGGAATCATACGAAGTAAATATTACGATGGCAGAAATTGCTAAAAGTGTTTTCATTTATTTGGGGATTCCTTTCCTTGCCGGCATGATCACCAGGTTTGTTCTGATAAAAGTGAAAAACAAGGTGTGGTATCAGGATAAATTCATCCCTAAAATCAGTCCTCTAACATTGATTGCCTTGCTGTTTACCATTTTTGTAATGTTCTCATTGAAAGGCGAAATAATTGTGCAATTGCCATTGGATGTGGTACGCATTGCGATCCCTTTGGTAATCTATTTCATCTTTATGTTCCTGGTTTCCTTTTTTATGGCGAAACGGATCGGAGCTGGTTATGAAAAAACAACCACTATTGCTTTTACAGCTGCCAGTAACAACTTTGAACTGGCCATTGCAGTTGCCATTGCTGTATTTGGAATCAACTCGGGAGAAGCTTTTGCAGCCGTTATCGGGCCACTTGTAGAGGTACCTGTACTTATTGCACTTGGTAAATGTAGCATTACGTTTTAAGAAAAAATATTTTATAACGAATAGCAAACTAAGAACTGAGTCATTTTAGTCCTCTATCTCCTTACCTTCATCATCAATTGGTTTGTATCCTTTTGATCTGATCGTTCGGTTTAGAACATCTCCTTCTTTTGAAAATTGCACGTTAAACCCATCCTGTTCGTTGTCTAAAAACACTTCATAACCTTCTGTTTCTGGATTTACAAAACGAGCTGTAATAACAATTTTATATCGATAATAATTTTCTTCAATACTTTTTAAAACAGCTTCAGGTAATTCATCTTCATTGATCTTTGTTTTTGTCTGTATCCAATTTGCTTTCGGATCATACCAGGCTGACCTTAACACTCCATCCTCTTTAAAGAAAGCCTTCCATAAAGTAACCCTGTTTCTTCGAAGTTTCATATTCCCAGTTGATAATTTCAGCATTTTCATACTGATTATTAAATGCTTTTTTTACTTTCCATGTAGGCCTTCTTTCTTGCGAACTAACGTTTACATACAATTAATACTAAGTGCAAGTAAAAAAATAATTCTTTTCATTAAAATGATGTGTTAATTTTTTCCAAAAGTAATAGAATCAGGCTTAAATTAAACAATAGGACACATAATTGTCAAGTTCCGAATTGCCAATTTCTCAATGCATTGAAGCCAATTGAAACAAATTACCGAACTTTGTTCAATATAAACAGGAAATTAGCAAATGATGCGCCTACTGTTATATGAGTCGATTATCGTATTGCTGTTAAATTTACCTTTTGGATACTGGCGCATTCATGTGAGAAAATTCTCATTACAATGGATACTGGCTGATCACATATCCCGGTTGTTTTTATTATTGGCCTGCGGTTGTTTACCAATATCGGTTTTTCATGGTATTCCTACCTGTTTCATGGTCTCAGCTTTTTTTCTGGGTCAGAAATTAGGTGGTTATATTCACAATTATATGGCTAAAATTTGTGATAAGATAACTTCATGTCTGTTCATGGATTTGATCAGATGTTCGAGAAATCACTAAAAACACACATTATGCGAATTGATATCATCACTATTTTCCCTGAAATGTTTGAAGGCCCTTTTTCTGAGTCTATTATCAAACGTGCACAAGATAAAGCAACTTATTGAGATACACCTGCATCAACTAAGGGACTTTACCAACAGATAAACATAAAAAAGTGGACGATTATGCTTTTTCGGGCGGCGCAGGAATGGTAATGATGATTGAACCCATTGTGAAATGTATTGAAAGCCTAACATCCGAAAGGACTTACGATGAAATTATTTACATGAGTCCTGATGGTGAACTATTGGATCAGAAAATGGCCAATACTTTCTCCTTAAAAGAACAACCTGATCATCCTCTGCGGCCATTATAAAGGTATCGATGAACGCATTCAGAGAATATTTTATCACTAAAGAAATTTCGATCGGAAATTATGTCTTATCAGGTGGTGAATTAGCCGCAGCTGTTTTTGCTGACAGCATCATCCGGTTGATCCCGGGTGTGCTGGGCGATGAAACCTCCGCACTTAAGCGATTCATTTCAAAACAATATGGTGTCTCCACCGGTTTATACCAGGCCTCGTGATTTCAGGGGATGGCAAGTGCCTGAAATTCTGCTTTCTGGCAATGAAAAACTAATTGAGGAGTGGAAATACGAACAATCACTCAAAAGAACCCTGGAAAGAAAACCAGAATTGCTGGATGACAGCGACGTGTAAGTACTTCGAATATTTTATATTTTTTATCGATAGATACTGATTAACAGTTAGAATAATTAGTAATTTGCATCTTTAATTATTATCACTTATTTATTAACCTAAAATCATTCATTATGAAAAAAGTTTTATTCTTTATTTTAATTGGCTTATTTGCATTCCAAGCGCAAGCACAAAAAATTAAATTGGTTGATGGCGACCTTGGCTTCTTAAAAGGCGTAAAAGACCTCGGTGTTGAGTTTATCTACGAAGATCTGACCGTTGGAAAAATGTCGGAAGCAGAGTATATTGAGAAAAAAGTAGCTGAAGCTGAAGAACGTGAGCCCGGTACCGGAGAAGCATGGCCTGATCTCTGGTATGGTGACCGGACAGGTCATTACGAACCCAAATTTATCGAATTATTCAATGATGTAATGGCTAGGTGAAGGCGTTACCTTAACGGAAAGTGTGGAAGCCACAGATTATAAGATGATCGTAAAAACCATTTTTATCGAGCCTGGCTTTAATGTGGGTGTTGCACGTAAATCAGCTTTGATCAACCTGGTTGTGGATTTTGTTGCAACCGATGACCCGGAAACCATTCTGGCCACTTTTACCATTGATAAATCGCCCGGAGGAGCTGCCTTTTGGATGTGATTATGATTCGGGAGTAAGAGTTGGTGAAGCCTATGCGAAAGCTGCTAAATACTTTGCCAAGTATTTGTTAAAACAGAAAGCATTTTAATACCAAAATACTTCAATTTACAATAAAGAATTCTCTCTTTTCGGGTGAATTGTTTATTTGTTATTCACTATTCTTGAATACCTCAGGTGTTGAATTCTTTTTTTACCACTTTTTATTTGCACTTAAATAAATAGCTGTATATTTGCACTCATTTTTCAAGAATCACCGATAAGCTTAAGAATAAGAAGATGAGCAAGAACGAATTATTACAACTGGTTGAAGACTCAGTACAAGTGAAAGAATTCCCGAAATTTAAAGCTGGGGATACGATTACTGTTACTTATAAAATTAAAGAGGGCGAAAAAGAACGTCAGCAAAAATACCAGGGCGTTGTATTACAGCGTGTTGGAAGTGGCCCTACAGAAACATTTACCGTCAGAAAAATTTCCGGTAACGTGGGTGTTGAAAGAATTTTCCCGATCGCATCTCCTTTTATTGAAGAGATTGTAGTAAATAAAGTGGGTGTTGTTAGAAGGGCACGTATCTTTTACTTCAGAAAACTTCGTGGTAAAAAAGCCAGAATCAAAGAGAAAAGAATGTAATTCTTTCCTCAAAAAGTATACAAAAACTCCTGCCGGATTGGTGGGAGTTTTTTTTATATTTTGTTTCATCTAGGTCTTATGAGTTCGACCAAGCCCTGGTTGGCGAATATGAAATCTATCACAATAAACAGATATACATATGGCAAATAAGCTGTTTTAAGAGCTACCTGTAATTTACTGTATTCGTTACGTTTTAGCCTATCAGATTTAAAAAAAGAGTAATAATAAATTCAACTTGTGTTATAATTTATCAGGGGTACTTTCAAACCCACCCATCTGAACCACTCCAGATTCCTTATATTCCTCTTTATGACCGCTGATTTTATTATAATAATACTTTACAAAAAAAGTGGTGTCAGTTCGGTGTCTTAATAGGGTATCATCAGTATCATACACCACATTTCGTTTGTCAACAAGTAAACCCCATAAACCATCTTCTTCATCAACCTGGTATATTGAATCATTTTGAATACGTTTCTTACATATCCATGAATTAATTTCACTTTGTCTCACTATTTCATACATCAATACACCTGCAGCCACTGAAACATTCAGCGATTCAATCTCTCCCAGCATGGGTATTTTCACATGAATGGTAGCCCGCTTCAAATATTCACCTGAAACACCTTCCCCTTCCGAGCCGAGGATTAATGCCAATGGCCCTGAAAGGTCAGCATGATAATATACATCTTCTGCTTTTTCTGTAGCTGCTGCGATCTTTAAACCGGAATTTGTTAAAAAATCAATGGTATCCTTCAGGTTGTCACTTCTGCAAATCGGGACTTTAAAAATAGCCCCGGCTGATGATTTTATCGTTCCGGAATTTAACTGGGCCGAGCTTTTTGACGGTATCACCACCGCATGAACCCCAGTAGCTTCTGCCGTTCTTAAAATCGCTCCAAAATTCCTGACATCTGTAATCCTGTCGAGTATCAGCACCAGGGGAATTTTACCCTGTTCAAAAATAGTGGGTATGATTTGTTCAATATTATCAAATACAATGGGTGAAATATAGGCTACTACCCCCTGGTGGTTTTTGCGGGTGACCCGGTGCAGTTTCTCAATGGGAACAAACTGATACGGGAATATTGGCTTCCTTTATTTGATTCATTAATTCAGCAAAATTATCACTACGTAAACCTTTCTGGATCAAAATCTTTTCAACTTCTTTACCTGCATCAATGGCTTCAAGAACCGGCCTGATGCCATACACCATATCCTGTTTAAAATCTTCTTTCATCATTTTATTCATCTGTTTCAAGATATTCAGCAGGAAGGCTTTTTTTCGTTATCACCCCCATTGTTTTCAATTGCTCTGCCTGGTTGATCAGGTCACCCCTGCCTGAAACTAATTTTTTGTGTGCCTCATTATATGCTTTTTCGGCACCTGCAATACTTTTTCCCACATCTTCCAGGTCTTTCACAAAATTCACGAATTTATCATAAAGCAAACCGCCTCTTTTGGCTATTTCAATGGCATTTTGCGTTTGTTTTTCATATTTCCAGATGGAAGCCACAGTCCGTAAAGTGGCCAATAAGGTGGTCGGACTCACAATGATTACCTTCTGCTGCCATGCATAATTAAAAAGCTCATGATCGTTTTGCACGGCAAGACCGAAGGCAGGTTCAATTGGCAGGAACATCAGCACAAAATCAGGGGAATTAATGCCCAACAGTGATGCATAATTTTTATCACTTAATTCCTTAATGTGTTTCCTGATGGAGTCCAGATGCTTCTTTAATAAAATATCCCTTTGCACATCTGTATCGGCACTGGCAAATTCAGTGTAGGCTGTTAATGAAACCTTTGAGTCAATGACCAGGTGTTTATCTTCTGGTAAACGAATCACCACATCTGGACGTAATATACTTCCGTCTTCTGATTTACCCGTGAATTGCATATAATACTCTTCGCCTTTAATCAATCCGCTGCGTTCAAGCACGCGCTCAAGTATCACCTCACCCCAGTTTCCCTGTTTTTTTGAATCCGATTTCAGCGCTTTCGTTAAATCCTTTGCATCTTTATCGAGTGCCAGGCTTAATTCATGCAGTTTTCTTAGTTCCACTTTAAGATCAGTTTGATCCTTTAACCCTTGTTTATAGGTGTCTTCTACTTTCTTCTCAAAATCTCTGATCTTTTCTTTTAAAGGGTTGATCAGTTCTCCCATATTTTTTACGCTTGTCTGGCTGAATTCCAGCGTATTCTGCTTTAATATTTTATTGGCGATATTTTCAAACTCAGTTGCGAATTTTTTCTGAATTCTTCCAGCTGTTTGCGCTCATTATCAAGTTTCTCTGATATATGTTCGAAATCAGATTGGTATTTAACATTTTGCTGAACTGCTTTTTCACGGTTATCCGTTTCTTTTTGAAGCTCTGTTCTAAGAACGGAAAGTTCCGCTTCCAGACCTTCATTTTTTGATATCAAAACACTTGCATGGTTTTCCAGTGCCTTTTCTTTGTTTAAAAATTTATTCTTGTTATAAAGCTGGACAATAATAAAACCAATGATAAATCCTATAACACCCCTACTGAAAGATAAACAAACTCCATTGTTTAATTTTTTTAGTAAAATTACAAAATCTACGCCTGAAGTGAACGAGAAACAGTGGATTTCAGAAATAACTAAAATTCTTAATTGTCCGCATCTTGTGATAACATTCCTTGATTGTCTTTTATTTTCTTCGAAAATTCACTAATTTTATAGTGATTTAAGATGTTAACGATGAAAACCGCAACCATTTTCATTTCATTTCTGATTTGATGCATCCTGCCACTTTTGCAAGCTGATGCTCAGAGCTATACATCTCCCAGCCCAATTATGACAAAAAAATTGCTCAAGGATTTTATTCACGCTCATTTAATATATCCTGAAAAAGCGAAAGAAAAGAACACAGAAGGTAAGGTATTAATTCATTTCAATATGGATGAGGATGGTCACATAATTGAACGGTGGGTTGAAAATCATGTATCTCCGGAGCTGGATTAGTTCGGCTTTGCGACTATTTGACCTAATCATTTGGAATCCTGCAACATCATATGGAATACCTGTTGCAAGTACCGGCGAATTTGAGATATCATACAATCTAAAAAAGTATGCAAAATATATTAAGTCTAGGGGATATGATCAAATCATTTTTAATGATTATAGTATTGATTCTTCGAATATTATAAATAATTTACAACAATTAACAGCTGCCCCAAAACCCATCATTTCTGACCAATTTGATGGTTTGGAAGATTTTATTTACAAGGAAATGAGTTACCCGGCAGAAGCTCAGAAACTGGGAATTAAAGGGAGTGTCAAACTTTCATTTGTAATTGAGACAAATGGAATTCCTTCCAATATTCAAGTGATCGAGACCCTGGGTGGAGGCTGTTGTGAAGAATCGATCAGGATATTACAATTGCTTAAATGGACTCCAGGTATTAAAGAGGATCTATATGTCCGGACAAAATATGAAATGATCTTTTATTTCAACCCTGCCGATAATCGAAGTAAGCACATACCAAACCAATCTAATTCAGGGCTCTAATAATGACACTTTCCAGATAACCGATCAATTTGTCTTGCATTCAAATTCAAAAAAATTATCTTTGCATTTTTTTTAGATTAATTAAAACTTATCATGAAAAGATTTCTACTAATAACCTTATTATCAGGTTTTTTAATTGCGCAAGCGCAAAACGACACCATCCAGCTAGGTAACTGGACGATCATGGGTAAAGCAAGCGCAAACTTCTCACAAAGTTACTTTGCTAATTGGTCAGCAGGTGGTGATAACTCATTAAACGTCATTGGAAAGTATGGTATGAATGCGAATTACCTTAATGGAAAGCATGGTTTTACCAATTGGCTTAACCTGGCATTAGGATATTCAATTATTGGAGACGGTAATCCGATGAAAACAGATGATAAAATTGAATATATCCCTGGATACACTTATGAAATCAAAGGTCCTTGGCTATTTTCAGTCATGGGAAAATTCGGCACCCAATTCGCCAAAGGTTACGATTACAGTGTAGATTCAAGCAATTATATCTCGAAGTTTATGGCGCCAGGCTACATTGATATCGGACCTGGTATCCAGTACAAGCCAAATGACTGGTTCTTACTTAATATATCGCCGGCAACTGCAGCATGGATGATTGTAAATGATCAGGGGTTGGCTGACAAAGGAGCTTTTGGATTAGAGCCAGCTGTAGTAGATCCTGAAACTGGGACTGTAATTACACATGCACAAAAATCTAAATTCATGTTTGGCGCCAAGCTTTTAACAGCATTATCAAAAGAAGTTGCTAAAAACATAACCATTGGAACCAAACTTGAGCTTTTCTCCGACTACCTGAACGAACCACAAAATATTGATGTTAACTGGGAGGTTCTGATTGGCTTGAAAGTTAATAGCTGGCTAAATGTCGACCTTTCAACTCAAATGATATATGATAATGATATTATGATAACCGATAAAAATGGCAATACAGGGCCCAGAACTCAATTTAAAGAGTTCCTGATGCTAAGCGTAGGGTTTGCCTTTTAAGGTTTCATGAAAAGAATTGGCATATTGTCGGACACACATGGATTTATACATCCGGGTGTGTCCGATTTTTTTGTGGACTGTAATGAAATATGGCATGCAGGAGATATTGGTAATATTGAAACTGCTGACAAATTAGCAAAACTAAAACCTTTTAAGGCCGTTTACGGCAACATTGACGATACAAAAGTAAGAACTGAATATCCTGAATACGAATTATTTAATTGTGAAAATGTAAAAGTTTTAATGATTCACATCGGTGGTTATCCGGGAAGATACAGCCAAAAAGCCCGGCAATTGATCGAACAACATCAACCACAACTATTTATATCAGGCCATTCGCATATTTTAAAAGTGATGCCTGATAAGAAATATCAAATTGCTGCATATCAATCCTGGATCTGCCGGGAAATCAGGTCTTCATAAAAAGATAACCATGGTAAGGTTAACCATTGATGGTGATCAAATAAAAGATCTGGATGTGTTTGAATCGGAAAGAAAGTAAAAGTTCAGGATTTAATACTACCTCAACCTGTCAGCCGACCTAACAGCTTTTCATCACTCATAATTCCTCTGTAAGCCAGTATATAAAAAATAAAGGCCACCAGTGGCATATATGATCCTATTTCATAATGCGTTAATCCCCCTGAAGCTTTTTCAAGAATACTTACAAAATAGAAAAAGAATGAACCTATCATAATGAGTAACAGGATAAGTGAAAACCTGAGTAAGATTTAACTGCATCCGTCGGTTTTTAAACAGAAAGATAATTAATATGGTTAACAGAATGATCATTGAGTTTACCGCTAACAATGGAAAAATAAAATACTCAGGTAAATCAGGAAGCTGATCAGGAACAAGGCTTTCGACTTTAAAAATATACATGACCAGCGAATCTTTATCACCAATAAATGAAGCCAGCGGAAAGTAATGCAATAAACCCAAAGCAATGGCAGCAAGCAATAAAAAAACAGACTGTTTACGTTGAATCATAAGATTATAATGTTTAATTCGTTGCAAATGTAAACATTATCATAAATGGCTCATTAATCCAATCTCAATTTTTAGGTTACTAATCATATAAATCTTTATTTTTTCATAATCAGTTCGTTTGACATAAAAAAATACTATATTTGCATGCGATTAGGATTCTTTTCTAATCATCACAAACCTCCATATAGAATATAAGTTTTACACTAAATAATTTCGGTTTAAAAATTATAACAATCGAAAAAGATTAAATCCATAATTTATGTATGATATTGTTGAGTTAAATAGCAAATTAGTTGCTGATTTACGACAAATTGCAAAAGACCTTGGTATTCCAAAGGCAGATAAACTTTTAAAAAAAGACCTTATCTACAAGATATTAGACCAGCAGGCACTAAACCCTTCTGTTAAAAAGATGAGAAAGACTTCAAAAAAGAAGCCAGAAAGGACTGAAAGAAACGGTGAACTGAAGAAAACCAGACAGAAAAACCAGTTCTTAAAGAATCAGACAGAAACCGACCGGAAAAATACGAATCAGATGATTCCAGGACAAATCAAGACCGAAAGTCTCTGACATTCGCATAGAAAAAGACAACGTGTAAAGGAATCTCATGATAAACCAAAGCATGAAAATACTCCCAAACCAAAGATAGAAGCTCTTGAGGAAGAATCTATTGCAAAAAGAGAACCAAAGTAAAGCCTGAGCCATCCAAAGACAAACCTAAGGATAAAGACAGGGATCGCGAAAAAAGAAATTTTGATCATCAGAAATCAAAAAAGGATAATAATGGCAGAAAAGATGATCATCAAAATGAAAGAAGGACAAAGAAACGAGTTTGCTTTTGAATTTGAAGGTATGGTATCAGCTGAAGGTGTATTGGAAATTATGCCTGATGGTTATGGTTTCTTAAGATCTTCTGATTATTATTACCTTAATTCACCTGATGATGTGTATGTTTCACAATCTCAAATCAAATTATTTGGATTAAAAACCGGTGATACAGTTAAAGGTAATGTACGTCCTCCAAAAGAAAGTGAAAAATATTTTCCTCTCATTAAAGTTGAAAAAATCAATGGCAAATTACCGGAAGAAGTGCGCGACCGTATTCCTTTTGACTTTTTAACACCTTTATTTCCTGAAGAAAAATTCACCATTACAGGTCATAAAGATGAATCTATTTCCACCAGGGTAATGGATTTGTTTACACCTATTGGAAAAGGACAGCGTGGATTGATTGTTTCGCAGCCAAAAACCGGTAAAACTGTTTTATTAAAAGAAATAGCCAATGCTATTGCAGCAAATCACCCGGAAGTCTACCTGATCATCCTATTAATTGATGAACGCCCGGAAGAGGTTACAGATATGGCACGAAGCGTAAATGGAGAAGTAATTGCTTCTACATTTGATGAGCCTGCTGAAAAACACGTGAAAATTGCCAACCTGGTGCTTGAAAAAGCCAAAAGGTTAACAGAGTGTGGCCATGATGTGGTTATCCTCTTAGACTCTATTACACGTCTTGCCAGGGCCTATAATACCATGTCACCTGCTTCAGGTAAAGTATTATCAGGTGGCGTTGAAGCCAATGCCCTGCAAAAACCAAAACGGTTCTTTGGTGCAGCCCGAAATATTGAAAATGGTGGTTCGCTGACCATTATTGCAACAGCTCTTGATTGATACAGGATCAAAAATGGATGAAGTTATCTTTGAAGAGTTTAAAGGAACCGGTAATATGGAACTCCAATTGGATCGTAAACTTTCAAACAAACGGATCTATCCATCCTTCGATATCGTTGCTTCCAGTACAAGGCGTGAGGATTTACTTGTTGATAAAGAAAACCTACAAAGAATCTGGATTTTACGTAACCACTTATCGGATATGAATCCGATTGAGGCTATGGAGTTTCTTAAAGATCAGGATGAAATTTACCCAATCGAACGAAGAGTTTCTAATTTCTATGAATAGTTAAGAATAAGATTTACAGCATTAAAAAAACCGGCTAAATGCCGGTTTTTTTGTTTCTATACTTTTCCAAATTTACTTTGGAAAATTTATAAGTTAAGTTGCTTTAAAATCTATTCCATTAAAATTCCCAGAACTCATCATTAAAAAAACTTTCTTTGAAACACTTGTATTATCTAATAGCCATTCAATCATTTCATCGGAATTCGTGAAAACTTCCAAATCGTCTCTTCCAAAAGCTTTCTTTATATCATCAGATGCTGATACGTTCCAGTTTTTTCATTTCAACTGTATGCGGATTGTAATAAACGCATCCTTTGTCAGCCATTTTAAATGAACCTTTATATTGGGCTAAGAAAGCTTTATTCAAACTGCTGAATGTATGAAGTTCCAAACAGGCAATTAACTCACGTTCTGTATATTGTTCCTTTACAGCATTGATAGTCGCTTTTACTTTGGATGGCGCATGTGCAAAATCTTTGTATAAAACAAAACGGTTATTCTTTTCGATTAATTCCAGGCGATTTGAAGTCCCTTCAAATGTTGAGATCGCTTTATAAAAATCATCTTCATTTATTCCTATCGACTTACAAACCCACCTGGCGCCACTTATATTCATCATATTATGCCTGCCAAATACTTTTAATGGAATCTTTTGCTCTTTGGATTTGAGAAAGCTAATACCGTTTTCAATCAAATAGTCCGACACCTTATAAGGAAACATTCTCAGGTCATCTCTTTTATTTCCATGAACCAATTCATCCAATACTTCATCTTCTTTGCTGTAAATGAGGACACCATCCTTTTCAATTAATTGAATGAATTTGGAGAACTGTTCGTTATAGTTTTCAATAGTAGGAAAAACATTGATATGGTCCCATGCAATCCCAGATATTAAAGCAATATTCGGATGGTACCAATGAAATTTCGGCCTCCTGTCAATCGGGGAACTCAGGTATTCATCCCCTTCAAAAATCATAATAGGGGCATTGTTCACTCAATCGCACCATCACTTCAAAATTCTCAATTTTGGAACCCACCAGGTAATCGAAATCAAGACCTGCAATGTTTCATCACATGCATGATCATTGCGGTGATGGTGGTTTTACCATGACTTCCTCCAATGACCACCCGTTTTTTGTTTTTTGAATGTTTGTAGAGATATTCAGGGTACGAATAAATTTTTAAACCCAACTCTTGAGCCCTTATTAAGTTCGGGATTATCTATCCGGGCATGCATTCCGAGTATGATAATATCAATTGAATCATTGATTTTATCAGGAAACCAGCCAAATTTTTCTGGTAATAATTCATAAGACTTTAAGCGGCTTTTGGATGGTTCAAAAATCTCATCATCGGACCCGGAAACTATATGGCCGTTCTTTTTTAATGCGATGGCCAGGTTGTGCATCGCACTTCCTCCGATGGCTATTAAATGGATTTTCATTTTATTTCAACTTTAATTGAGCGCTTTCAGATAGAGGTTATACAATTCTTTGCCTATTTCATCAGGTGAGAACTGCTGACGCGCTTTTTGCATGATCATTATATCGTCGAACTGAAGTTCTCTATCCAAATAACTATTGAGAAGATTTTCAAGTTCAATTTGATTACCTGCTTCTAACAATCTTCCGTTCTGTATCGTTCACAAATTCTGGAATCCCTCCCACCCTTGTGGCCATCACAGGAATTCCCAATGCAAAACTTTCATTGATCACCACAGGGAAGTTTTCATAATTACTAAATACTACCATCACATCGGCAGCGGCCATTTGATTCACCAATTCTTTACCTTCCAACAAGCCCGTAAATTCAATCGTTTTATTATCCAGTCCCAAATCAATCGCGTACTGTTTCATGATTTCAAAATCCATCCCATCACCCACCAATCTGAACACAAAGTCACTTCTTTTCTTTGAAAGAGATAGAATCACATGCAGTAGTCCACTAATATTCTTCGACTTATCTTCGAAACAACTGACATGGATAAAAGTAGTTTTAGCACCTTCTAGATTTTTATTTTTTGGAGATTTCAGAAAATCATCAGTAACCACATTGGCTAAAACTTTATAATTCGGATTTTTTAATCCATGATTTTGCATAGCATCGGCCAGGTTTTGAGTAACCGTTGTAACCGCTGATGCATGTTTTACAACTATGCGTGTTACCCACTTTCGGAATCCTCCTTTAAATTCGTTTGTTAGCGGTAAATACCTCGACCAATGTTCGCTTATAACATAAGGAATATTCCTAAAAACCTTATTGAATAAAGCAATCACCCCAAGCCGGGTTAAAATATGCACATGGATCAGGTCAATCCCTTCCAATTCAGTTTTAATAGCCCTGATACCTATTTTATTGGCTTTATAAAACCTATACACTTTGATCAACTTACCGATCAAGGGAGAAATTTTTACATGGGTTTTTATAATAGACCATAGCTGTAGGAACGCCATTTATTTGTTCAATCTGAAGCTCAAATCGCTGTGTCTGCTCTTCATATTCAACCGCATGCACATATACAACTCCCACATCACAATATTTTGAAACTGCTTCGGCATGCCGTTGTATGAACAATCCCGGCATGGGATCATAACGGTTTGGATACCATCTTGACAAGATGTAATACTTTTATTCTCTGAGAATCTGTATTTTTCATTCAGGGCCTAAGTTATCTACAAATGTAATGGCATTTTTTAATCTTTCATTCCCCTTACCTTTAACAATTCGATAATGAAAATTGAGATGTTCAAGTTCCTTTACAAATAGCCCGAATAAATATTCGCGATTTTCCGGGTTTTCCCTTAAAACGTCGGGCTGCCATTCCAGGTCAGGGTAACAGAGTAAATATAAATCATAAGGAAGTTCAACCAGCATCTTTTCAATCCATTCTGGACATTCATTAAAAACTTCTGTACACCAAATTTTTGCCACAATCATATCTGTGTCACAAAATAAATACTGATTTGCCAGCTTTAAGAACCGGGTTTCAGAATAAAGTTGTCCTTTGGCAATATTCAGCACATCATCTAAGGTATAATTTGTTCCTATCTCCTTTAAGTATTCTCTTGAATATTCAGGAACATAGACTGTTTGATAATGTTTTGCCAATCCTGATGCCAGTTCACTTTTACCTGTCGATTCAGGTCCGGTAATGGAAATTCGCTTAAGCATACCTCACCTCTTTTTGGTTTTCAATTGCCTTTCTCCATGAAAAATATGCCAAAATAGCAATCATAAGAAAGATAGCATATTGGATAGCTGTAAAACCGTATCCCTTGACAAAATATAATGGAATGGATACAAGATCACCAATTATCCAAAGTGTCCAGTTTTCAATTTTCTTATTGGCCATCAACCACATAGCTGCAAAGAAAATACCAGTGGTAAAGGTGTCAAGAAATGGTGTGGCTAATCTAAAATCCTCAACATTCCCAGAAGTAATATGGCTCCATGCAAATGATACACTCTCAGAAAAGCCTAAATGTTTGGGCATCACATCAAAATATCGGTAGACTACTATTACAAATACAGATGTAAACAAAAAGATTCCCAATGCCTTTAGTTTATCCGCCAAATTTGTCCTGCTAATTGCAATGTGTGATTGTTTATCGTCAATAACTTTATGCCACATATACCAGCCATATACACTCATTAGCGTATAGTACACATTAATGATCAGATCACCATATAAAGTCCATTGAGACAGCAGATACACATAAATAGCTGTACTGATAATTCCTGTCGGGAATACCAGGATATTCTCGTTACGGGCGAAATACACACTTACCACTCCAAATACAGCTGCAAATAACTCAAGAAGTATATTGATTGTAGTTGCTGTTTCGTAAGGCTCTAAAAAGAACTGAATCAAATCGTTCATTTAAAGATTATTGGTGTGTATTTGCAAATCAGAGTTCACGATTTTTAAAATAAATACTGAGTGGGGCAATTCAAATGACTTTTCAATTTCCTTTGTAATCGCCTGCATTACGTAACTGTACTTGCCAAATACCTGAGTGCTCATCCCATTGGTATTAACTTTCATATCAGGGTATTGGTTTAACCTGAATATGAAATCTTTAATTGGGGGAATAAACTCGTTGTGAAGCGGATAATAACTGATATCTATCGATGTATTCATTTATTGTTCTTTTAAAAACTCAAAGTTAAGATTATTCTTATTTTCTTAATTTCGTATCATAAAAAAACCAGGAAAATGACAAAGAAAATTTTATTAGTCGCAGGAATCATCGGTGCATTGGGTATTATTATGGATGCATTGGGCAATTTTTATTTTATTGAATTTATTTCTGATGATGATCAGGCCATATACAACCATGCGGTTTTTTATCAAATGATTCATGCATTAGCACTTATAGGAGTTGTTTTTCTGAATCGTTATTTCAAACCGAAATACATTAATATTATTTTTCTGATGTTTGTTGCAGGCACCATTTTGGTTTCAGGTACCTTATACTTAATCGCTTTGGAAGATATGCTTAAATTTGGGATTGGCATGATCGGGCCATTTACGGCCATTGGGGGTCTGCTGTTGGTCGTAGGGTGGATTGGCGTTGCATAGCCTTGGGATTAATTATAAATCGAAGCAACGTTAATAGAGGCCAACTGTCTGAGATTGATGAATTCTTACCTCATGTCAATTACATCCACATCCGGATAATCATCAGGATTGAAAGTGAAAGTAGTATCAGGTAAATCAAGGTTTGGCTGAAGGTTTATAATATGGTAGGTAAACACATTGCCACTTTTATCATACACTGAAAAGTTCTCCAGGCTCAGGTTTTTTTCATTCACCAATAAACTAAGCTGTTCGAATTGATTTCCCTCGTTCGGCTTTAAATTGATTAATTTCAAATCTGAATTTTTATACTTACTGTCAGAATCAAATTTGGCTTTATAATCCTCATTATAAGTGGTTAGTATTTTATTAGGCGAGATACTCTCGTCGCTTTCGTCCACATTGCTTACCATTACTTCATCAGAATCGACAATAAATGTCCAGATGGTTTCACCATCACTAATGATAATCTGGCCCTCCATCTCAATCCTGTAACTATCTCCTTTCAAGTATATAATTCCTGATTTTTTTTCATCAATATCCATTTCATGATTTACCATGGTATAGGCCAGTTCAGCTTTCAGGTTTTTGTATGAAGCTGTTTTATTGATTACGTTTTCCAATAATTCTTCAGCATCTTTATCACTCTGTGCATTCAATATTCCTCCGAAAAGTATTCCATAAAGTATTGTGCTATTAATAATATGTTTCATGGTTTTAGATGTTATCGTTCTTATTCATATTCAAATCTTTCAAAAACTGTTCCAAAGCCATTTCATTTGCTACTTTAACTTCGCGGGCTTTGCTCCCTTCAAAAGGTCCCACAATTCCTGCCGCTTCCAATTGGTCAATAATTCGTCCAGCACGGTTGTATCCCAATTTCAGTTTTCTCTGCAGCAAAGAAGTTGATCCCTGCTGCGTCTGAACGATGATCCTTGCTGCATCTTCAAAAAGTTCATCCCTGTCATTAGGGTCAAATTCATTTTTGGAATCCACTTCTTCATCATAATATTCAGGCAAGTGGTATGCATCAGGATAGGCTCGCTGTGCACCGATAAAATCGGTAACGCTATCCACTTCTGGTGTATCGATAAAAGCGCATTGCAAACGGATCAGGTCGTTCCCTGTTGACAGCAGCATGTCTCCCCTACCAACCAACTGATCAGCACCTCCTGTATCGAGGATGGTTCTTGAATCAATCTTTGAAATTACACGGAATGCAATCCTTGCAGGGAAATTGGCCTTAATTGTACCGGTAATGATATTAACAGAAGGTCTTTGTGTGGCGATAATGAGGTGAATACCTACAGCCCTTGCCAGCTGCGCCAATCTAGTTATAGGACCTTCAACTTCTTTTCCGGCAGTCATGATCAAGTCAGCAAACTCATCCACAACCAGCACAAAATAAGGCAAATAACGGTGACCATGTGTGGGATTGAATTTACGGGCAATGAATTTTGTATTGTATTCCTTGATATTCCTTACCTGGGCATCTTTCAGCAATTCGTACCTGTTGTCCATTTCAATACCCAGTGAATTCAGTGTTCTTACCACTTTTCTGGTATCGGTAATAATAGCCTCTTCCGAATCAGGAAGTTTGGCCAGGTAATGTCTTTCAATTTTCGAAAATAGAGTTAACTCCACCTTTTTGGGATCCACCAGAATGAATTTCAATTCTGCCGGATGCTTCTTGTATAGCAACGAAGCAATAATGGCATTTAGCCCCACCGATTTGCCTTGCCCGGTAGCTCCTGCCATAAGGATATGGGGCATTTTGGCCAGGTCAGCTACATAACTTTCATTGGAGACTGTTTTTCCCAATCCAAAGGGTAATTCAAATTTATTGTTTTGGAAACGATCAGATGCCAGTATAGAACGCATAGAGACGATTGTTGGGTTTTTATTAGGCACTTCAATACCCACTGTTCCTTTGCCTGGTATAGGTGCAATGATCCTGATACCCATAGCTGAAAGGCTCAAGGCTATATCATCTTCCAGGTTCTTGATCTTCGAAATTCGGATTCCCGGTGCAGGTACAATTTCATAAAGGGTTATAGTAGGACCAATGGTCGCTTTGATTTTAGTAATGCTGATGGAATAATGATTCAGCGTTTCAACGATCTTATTTTTATTGGCTTCCAGTTCTTCTTTATCTACTCTTATATCACCATCATCATATTCACTAAGCAATTCCAATGGTGGCATTTTAAAATCTGGCAAATCAAGGGTTGGATCAAAGGATGTATCAATCCCAAAATGTTCTCCGGGTTTTACTTTATCTGACTTTTCTTCGACTACAGGTTTCTCGATTGTTAATTCAATATCTCCTTCTTCCGAATCTTCTGATTTTTCAGTTTCAATGCGCTTGATCAACTTCAATTTTGAATGAATTATCTTCTGTTATCAATTGGCTCTAACTTTTTCAAAATCAGATTCATCATCATCCACAGCAAACTCAACAGTATTATAAATATCTTCCTTTGCCGTCATTGATCTCATTTTCTATCTGATCGTCTTTTTTTTTGAAAATCTTTAGTTTGCTAAAAGAAATCCTAAAATCGATCAATATAAATATAGTTGGCACCAGAATAATTAGCAAAATTAGTCCGACGGGGCCCAGATATTCAGTAAACCATATATTTAGCTGGTTACCTGTAATACCTCCCAGGCTGTTCCATGGATGTTCAGGAAATATTTTATTCAATACAAGCGGCAGCCAAATCAACCCAATTGCTATGATCTGAAACCATACCCATAGACTGAACATTTTAATTTTTGCCATCATTTTCAGTCCGATACTAAAAAGCAACAGAGGTAATAAAGAAAGCACCTATTCCGGCTACTTTTACCATATAACCAGAAAGCCACACTCCAACACTACCGGTCCAGTTTTTGACCATTTCTGTATGGTCCTTAAAATCCTTTACATCTGCTGCTTCAAACCAATTCACAAAAAATGAAATAATAGCCAACAACAGATAAATGGAGAATACCAGGAATACAAATCCAAAAATCCGATTAACCCGGGGGTCGATAGGTTTTTTTTCACGTTGCGCAGATTTTGTCCTTCTAATCCGTTTGGTTTTTTCTCGCTTCGGTTTGGGCTTGTCCTTAAGTTTATTGGTTTTTATCTTATTTGTTCTGGACGACATTAATTGCTTCTTTAATTAACGCAAAAATAGTAAAAAGAGTGACCTGAATACTTCTAAAACCAGTAATGCTGAAAGAATTAAATGAACAGTTTGATAGGATTTAACTGTTTGATATTTTGGTGATATTTATCTTACTTTACAATTGAGAATAAGCGGTTCCATCGATCTTTCCATCAAATAAAGATTTATTTTTATCCAACGAAAGCCATATAAACTCCGCTTTACCAACAATATGATCTTCTGGTACGAAACCCCAGAACCGGGAATCAGCAGAATTATGCCTGTTGTCGCCCATCATCCAGTAATAATTCATCCGGGGTGTGTACTCGGTTACTTTTTCTCCGTTAATTAGTAATCGTTTCTCCATCTACTTTTAAGTCATTTCCTTCATATGTAACGATGAGCCTTTCATACATTGGTAAGTTTTCCATGAGTAAGCGGTATTGACAGGTTTTTTTGAGGAATATAAATAGGGCCGAAATTATCGCGATTCCATTTATAATTGGCATTATGAGGAAAAATATCAGGATTCCATTCACCTGCAGCTTCATTCATTACTTCAATCTTTTTAACGATCGGTAATTTCTCAAGCTCCTTTTTTGCTTCATCTGTTAAAACATAAATAAACTGCCCGGGAACATTGGTACGAGTCCCTTCAGTAATATCCAATCGATCCAGCACAATTGAATTGATGCTTGAACCATCCGTTTGAACAATATACTGATATTGCAATTTCTCAGGATTTTCCGCAGTCTTTCCATTTATATATACCTGCCTGTCAATAATTTGCAAGGTATCACCATGTTTACCAATACATCTTTTTACATAGTTTTCCCGTTTATCAACCGGACGAACAACGATGTCACCAAAATTGCGATTATCAGACCATACCCTTTCACGTCCATATTGTTTCACCAAAACATAATAACTTACATTGCTCTGAAACCTGGTTGAAACCGTATCCCCTTCCGGATAATTAAAAACTACTGCATCATTCCTGTCGACGTTACTAAAACCGGGAAAACGATAATATGGAAACTTGATCCACTCGACATACGATTTCGTTGAAGTTGTTAATGGCAATGTATGATGTACAAAAGGAAAGGCGATGGGTGTGTTTGGCACCTTCGGGCCGTAATTTATCTTACTTACAAATAGATAATCACCTACAAGCATTGATTTTTCCATTGAAGAGGTCGGAATCGTATATGCTTCTAACAAGAATGTACGAATTATGGTAGCCGCAACAACAGCAAAAATGATGGCATCAACCCATTCACGGACAAATCCTTTTTTTATTTCCGGCCTGTTATCAGGGTCAACATATACTTCTTCACTTTTAAATCCCAGGTATGGCAAATAAATAAATGGAATCACTACCGCTAGAAATTGCTCCCAGAGCCTGAACTTGCTGAAACACTTTACCAGTTCAACCAGCATCAGCATATACATGAAAACATTTAAAAAAGGCACTAAAAGCAGTGCATACCACCACATTGGTTTTTTAATGATTTTAAGGAAAATATAGAGGTTGTAGAAAGGGATAAGGGTTTGCCATCCATGTTTTCCGGCTTTATCAAAAAGTAACCAGGCGAAAATGGTTGGGATTGTAAATGACAGGGGTAATAAAATGAATAATGAAAGCATGTTTCCTTTTTAAAATTAATTGCAAGATAGCTTCAATCAGCTAATTTTCAAGTTAAATATTGTTAAGAATAACGCGGCAAAACTAATAAGATTTACTAAGTAATTTGATAAATATGAGCAGGGGCAGTTTAAGAAACATACGATCCTCTTTATTCTTCTGAGATTGTGTATATAAATTCATATTTATCCAAATTGAAAACCACACCTCCTGATTTTGCTTCTTTGTTAAATATGGATAGGTCGTAAATTAGCCTTTTCTGAATCAGTTCTCGACACGGATCATTATCGGTAAATCTTATCAATAGCGTATTCCGGTGCGGCATAACGGTCAAAACCTGAGGTTTATAGAACATTTCAAATTCAACTTCGCCACACCCACCACTATAAGAAACATATACAAAGAGGGTCTGCTCATTTATTGAGATGGAATCAATTTCGAAATGATCTGTTGCAAAGCTGTCAATTGATTTATCATAGAAACTTATTTCATCTGCTGATGGTCTCATATTCTGTTTCGTTTCAGTGGTTTTCTTTGTTCCTTTGCATGAATAGAACACAAGTCCTATAAAAATCAAAGCTATCAATGTAATTCTTGTACTCATATTTTATTTTAATATCCGAGTAAATCTTCCATGGTAAATACACCTTTTTTATCAATTAAAAAATCTGCAGCCAATAATGCTCCCTTGGCGAAAGCTGTCCTGCTTTTCGCCTTATGAATCAACTCAATTTTATCAATATCCGAATCATAACTTACTTTGTGAGTACCGGTCACCTGTCCCTTTCTTTTGGAAATAATTGGTAATTCATTTGGACCACCGGAAGCTTTATTTACCCAGGAGGTCAAACCGATCATCTGATGAATGATATCATCCCCAACTTTAATGGCCGTACCGCTGGGGGCATCAATTTTTTGAAGATGATGTATTTCTTTTACTTTCACATTGTATCCATCAACCTGATTCATTATACGCGCGAGATCTCGATTCATTTTAAAAAAAATGTTGACTCCAATGCTAAAGTTGGGTGCATAAAACAGGCTTGCATCCATTTTTTTGCATTCTTGCTTAATCATTTTTAATTGTTTGTACCAACCGGTAGTACCTGTTACTACAGGAATTTTTAATGAAAATGATCTTAAGATAATCTCAATCGCTGCTTGTGGCTGGCTGAAATCTATAATAACATCTCCTTTTTTTATATTTTGAATTGATCTTCCCAATCATTCGTATTATCTACAATAGCTACTATTGAATCGCCTCTTTTTATGGCGGCTTTTTCAATTTCTTTGCCCATTTTTCCATATCCGGATATCGTAATCTTCATGACATTAAAATTTTAAAGATACTGTAAATCCATTAAAGGTGGGAGTCGGAGGCGAATTTGGAAATGAAGGCTGGGCCATCCAACTTGCAGGTTGAATATTGGGTTGTACTTGCAGAGACGTAGTTTCATCAATTTCCCAGTAATACAAGTGGGCATCTACAGTAGCATCAAGCATTTGCAATATATACCATAACGCCATAAATATGAATGATAATTCCATATTCCGACGATAACCATCACGAATGGATTGAAGGTCTTGTGCTGAATAATTCTCCGCCAACGGATCTTCGCAATCATCTCCTTCATTTACTTTACAAGCGTATGCATCTTTATATTGTAAATAATAATTCCGGTTGTCAAATGCAAAATAACCGATAACCCCAAAACCGGCATAAACAATGGGAAGTTTCCAGTATTTTTTATTATAAATCTGACCTAAACCAGGAAATAAGGAAAGGTATGTAGCTGTTTTTGGATTTGGTTTGCTAAAAAAGGTATCTATTTTTTGATTGATCTGTTGCGATTGTTTCATAAACAATGCAGTTCTGTATTGTTTGCTTTCAGATTTTTTAACTGAGTCATTCTTTGCATTTTCCTGTGCCCATAGT
Organism: Marinilabiliales bacterium; assembly: GCA_963776205.1. Lineage (GTDB taxonomy): Bacteria > Bacteroidota > Bacteroidia > Bacteroidales > F082 > UBA4459. The sequence goes on along the minus strand of CAVZLR010000004.1, from coordinate 397,344 downwards.
ACAGATGTATGCATAAGTATCAATGCAAACAACAGAATTGTTCTTGCGAACAGCTTTTTTCTATAGAAATCTATTTTCAAAATAATGTTTAATCCTGGATGATCGAAATTATATGATCTAATTCATGATCACTATTAAACCTGATAACGATGCTTCCGGTTCCTTTATTGTTACGTTTCAAGCTCACTTTTGTTCCAAATTTGCGGCTCAGCATATCAGGTGTTTCCTGGTATTTTTCAGGGAAGGTCGATTTTGCTATCTGATTCTGGTTTATTTGAGATAGCTTTTCTCTTTTCCTCTAACAAGTTGCTCTATCCTGCGGACACTCAAATCTTCACTGATGATCCTCTCTAACAGATGTTCCTGATAAACAGGATCTTCAATTGTAATCAATGCCCGTGCATGTCCCATTGAAATCAGTTCATCTCGCAAGTGCAATTTGCACTTTTGGTGGTAATTTTAACAACCTCAAATAATTCGTAATAGTTGACCTATTACGACCCAATCTATCACTTAATTTTTCCTGTGTCAGGTCACATTCTTCAATAAGCCTTTTATAACTGATGGCTACTTCAATGGCATTCAGGTCCTTTCTGTGGATGTTTTCAATAAGGGCCAGTTCCAGCATTTGCTCATCATTGGCCACCCGAATGAAGGCCGGAATTTGTTCAAGACCCGCCATTTGTGATGCACGTAAACGTCTTTCACCTGCAATGAGCTGGTATTTATCAAAGCCCAATTTACGAACAGTTACAGGTTGAATTACTCCCTGGACCTTTATTGATTCGGCCAATTCACGTAATTCCATCTGATCAAAATCTGTTCTTGGCTGAAATGGATTGACTTCAATTTTTGAAATTGCAATTTCAGCAATGGCTCCAGCTACAAACCCTCCGGAAATATCTGTAGAAGTGATATCCGTTTCGGGGCTGCTTAAAATAGCATCCAGTCCTCTGCCAAGGGCTTTTTTCTTATGTTTGCTATTCGTCATCAGCTACGTCTATAAGTTTATCAGCTGTATTAATGGTTGTCATGTTATTTTTTTGCAAAATCTCTCTGGCCAGATTTAAGTAATTGACGGCTCCAGTACTGGTTGCATCATACATAATGATGGAACTTCCGAAACTGGGTGCTTCACCCAGTCGGGTATTCCGGTTAATAATAGTTTCAAACACCATTTGCTGAAAATGTGTTTTTACTTCTTCAATCACTTGCTTTGAAAGATTTAATCTTGAATCAAACATGGTAAGCAAGTATACCTTCAATATCCAGCTCGGGATTCAACCTTCCTTGTACTATTTTTATGGTATTTAATAGTTTACCAAGTCCTTCCAACGCAAAATATTCACATTGTACTGGTATAATCACCGAATCAGAAGCTGCCAGTGCGTTCACAGTAATCAATCCAATGAAGGCGAACAATCGACTATGATGAAATCGTAATTATCTTTTATCTTTTCAAGCGCTTTTCGCATCTTTTTTTCACGGTTGGGCAAATTGATGATTTCAATTTCAGCTCCTACCAGGTCAATATGTGCTGGTAATAAGTCAAGATTTGGAGTTTCAGTATGTAGGATTACATTGGCAGGATCAATATCATCAATAATGCATTCGTATATGCTGGTTGTGATATTTTTAGGATCAAAACCAATCCCTGATGTTGCATTGGCTTGTGGATCAGCATCCACTATTAAGTGTTTTATACTCCAGAACAGCCAAACTGGCCGCCAGGTTAATGGAAGTTGTTGTTTTACCAACGCCTCCTTTTTGATTTGTTATTGCAATGGTTTTTCCCATAATTGATTCATCAATATTTGATTTGACCTTTTACAAATTTAGGGTATTCGATTGCAGCAGACTTTTTTCTGCAAGCCTAAGTTATCAACACAAAAAAGTATTCTTTAACAGGTAGTTAAAGTACAGCAAAAGCTATATTTTAATAAATCTTTTGAATACAACTGCAGAACTTCTACCGTAGGTAAAAGCTTACTTTGCCAATGGTTTTGTGTTCAATTACAAATCCTCGAAACTTACATCCGCTGAAGACTCATCAGTCGTAACATCTTTCTTTTCAGGAACTTCTTCCTCTGCAGGTCTTTCACCGGTTTGAATAAATTTAATAGCCGTTTCAAACCCATTTGAAAATTTTTCGAAATCTTCCTGGTAGAGAAATATTTTATGCTTCTCATAGAAAAACTTACCTTGTTCCGCATCAAAACGACGTTTGCTTTCTGTAATGGTTAAATAATACTGGTCTGTCCTTGTCGCTTTTACATCGAAAAAATAGGTGCGTTTTCCAGCTCTTATGGCCTGCGAAAAAATATCCTCTCTTCTTTCCTGTTTTTCTTTCTCTTCCATCTATCACCAAATTTATTAAAGGTTAACTGTAACAAAAATATAAATTTAATCAGTCAACTCGCTTGCCTGAGATTATTTGTTAAAAAATTAATATGAAATGTTCATAACAAGAAATGTAATTATTATACTGTCATTAGATTGACTTAAGGCAAATAACAGGCTGACAATAAGCAAATCAATCAGTCCGTAAAATTTAAACATATTTCATATTTAATCATTGCGCTAAATGAATGGTAATAAAGATTTTGTTTATAGTTAATGATTTAATAGTTTCGCAGCTTAAATAAACTACATGGAATTAGAACTAAAACGCCCCATTGCCTTTTTTGATCTTGAAACAACCGGATTGAACGTAGCAAAAGACAGAATTGTTGAAATCAGTATTTATAAAGTACACCCAAATGGTACTGAAGAAAGTAAAACCTGGTTATTAAATCCTGATTATCCCATTTCTGAAGAAGCGAGCAGCATTCATGGTTATACTTAGGAAGATGTAAAAGATTGCCCAACTTTTAAACAAGAAGCCAAAAACATTAGTGATTTTTTAACCAATTGCGACCTGGCCGGATTTAATTCCATCAAATTTGATATTCCAATGCTTGTAGAAGAATTTCTACGTGCCGAAGTGGATTTTGATGTGAGAACACGTAAAATGATCGATGTACAGAATATTTTTATGAAAATGGAGCCACGCACCCTGGAAGCTGCCAGCAGGTATTATCTTGGCAAAGAACTGGACGGCGCCCATTCAGCAGAAGCTGATGCAAAAGCCACTTATCGAGGTATTAAAAGCACAACTGGACAAATATAAGGGTGTTGCTTATAAAGATAATCAAGGGAGCAGAATCGACACCAGTTATCAATGATATGAATGCACTGCATTCTTTTTCAAGCCATCACCGGAATGCTGACCTGATGGGGCAAATCATTCTGAATGATGAGGGATTGGAAGTAATCAACTTTGGAAAACATAAAGGTAAAACGGTTGAAGAAGTTTTTACAAAAGAACCTTCTTATTACAACTGGATGATGAATGCTGACTTTCCACTTTTCACAAAAAAACTAATCACCACCATCAAGTTAAGGATGAGATTGAACCAAAAGTAGGTAGTCTTGAAGCAGGTAGATTAAAACTAAAGATTTTTATATTTCAAAAACTTATATAGTATGAAAATTATTTGCATCGGCACGAAATTATGTGGAACATGCCAAAGAATTGAGCAATCCGGTTCCCAAAAAAGCCTGTTTTTTTCCTAAAGCCTGATACGGCTTTGTTGCAAAAAAATAACCCGTTCTTTTATCCTTCATTTTCTGAAGATGTGCATTATGAAGTTGAATTGGTGCTGCGTATCTGCAAAAACGGTAGACATATTGAAGAAAAATTTGCCCACAATTATTTTGATGAAATCGGGATTGGTATTGATTTCACTGCCAGGGACATCCAGTCAGAGTGCAAGAAAAAAGGATTGCCCTGGGAAATTGCCAAAGCATTTGACCAGTCGGCTCCCATTGGAAAATTCATAAAAACTAGCCAGATAGACGATTTCAACAATATTAATTTTTCGCTTAAAATTAATAATGAGATCAGGCAACAGGGCAATTCCAGGGATATGATCTTCAGCTTTAACCAGATCATCGCCTATGTTTCAAAATTCATTACACTCCGTGAAGGCGATTATATTTTTACGGGTACACCTGAAGGTGTTGGGCCTGCTAAAATCGATGACCACTTTGAAGCTTTTATCGAAGATAAGAAGCTGCTGGATTTTAATGTGAAGTAAAAAATTTACCTGAGCACCATATCATCAATTACCTTTTTCCCAACTTCATCATTCAGCATTTGGACAATTTTATGAACGCGACATCAGCAATTCATTTCGTATAACCGAAGAATCAAGACTTACATATAGGATTCTGTTTTTAACAACCAGATTTACCGTGTGCTTTCCAATGATGCCTCCCACAACCTTTTCCCATGATTCTTTAAGTTTAGCCTCATCAAGATGCGTATCCCAGCTATATACTTTTTGCAATCTTTCGATCACTTCCTTTAGCGTAAAATCGTTTTCTCTTTTAATCATCTATGGTACTCACTTTTCCGTTGTCAACAGCAAATATTTTATGATCAATATTCACTTCTTTAAAAATCTTTTCGATACGCTGTTTTTGAGTATCCGTAATAAATATTTGCCCAAAATTATTTTCGCTCACCAGGCTGATTATCGACTGAACACGTGAATCATCCAGTTTGTCAAAAATATCATCGAAAAGTAGTATAGGCTTGAATTTTTTTACCAAGACGCGTATATTCAAATTGTGCCAGTTTGATAGCAATTACAAATGATTTTTGCTGACCCTGTGAACCGTATTTTTTCACCGGATAGCCATTAATAGTAAACGACAAATCATCTTTATGAATGCCACAAGTTGTGTAACGAACTATTCTGTCTTTATCAAGATTGTTTTCTAAAAGTTCATCCAGAGCCTTTTCATGCATTTGTGAGTCGTATCATAATCTCAACAGACTCCTTCCCTCCGGATAAAAACTGGTAATAATCATTGAACAAAGGATTGAACTCTGACAAGAAAACACTTCTTTTTTCATACAAAACGGCACCCAATCCTGCCAGTTTTTCATTCCATATTTCCAATGAAGCCGCATCAAAATAATGCTGCTCGGAGAATCGCTTTAATAAAGTATTTCGCTGTAATAAGTGCTTTGTTATAATTGATTAGATCACCCAAGATAAACCCTGTCGAATTGTGAAATTACACTGTCGATATATTTTCGTCTGGCCTCACTTCCATCATTGATCAAATCCCGATCATAAGGAGAGATCATCACCAGTGGAATTTTACCAATATGGTCTGCCAAACGATCATAATCTTTCTTATTTTCCTTAAATACTTTTTTGCTATTCCTTTTCTGAATGCAACTATATAGATTATCGGTGCTTTCGGCATTGTTGTACCTGCCATGAATGGCAAAAAAATCCGCCTCGTGTAGAATGCTTTGTGAATCAATCGGATTAAAATAGCTTTTACAGAATGACAAATAATGGATGGCATCAAGCACATTGGTTTTTCCAGCACCATTATTACCAACAAAGCAATTGATCTTGTCACTGAAAACCAACTCGCTTTCAGTATAATTCTTAAAATTTACCAGGTTTAATTTCTGTAGAAACATGTGTTATTTTCTATGCACAAAAGTACATATTTGTGAGATATTAAATTGTTATTGGCAGATGGTTTGCTGGATGCTGGTTACTTGTTGCTAGTTGGTTGTCTTGTCAGATCAGTATGTTTCGCTGGCCTGCTCTACCCCTCGCTCCCCAAAGGGGATGCCCACACAATCATCATTTGGTATTTAATCAACCATCTTCCGCACTTCATCAGCAATTTGTTCCAACATCCACACCGGCGTTGAAGTAGCACCAGTAACTCCAACGCTAATTACGCCTTCAAACCAGATTTTTTCCAACTCCTCTGCCGACGATATCACATAAGTCCTCTTATTCACTGATTTGCAGGTTTCGGATAATAATTTTCCGTTCGAGCTTTGCTTCCCTGTTACAAACATGATCACATCAAATCTTTTGGCAAACGTTTTCATGTGGGGACCTCGTTTGGATACCTGTTTACAAATGGTATTTTTTCCTTTAAATGTCCTTTCTGGAAGCAATCCATTAGCTGCCAATCTATGTTTTATTTCCTTCTCTATGGCATTGTAATCTGCTTCACTTTTGGTGGTTTGCGAAAATAGCTGAACCGGTTTTGTATAATCAATTACATTCAAATCCTGTATGGAGAAAACCACTTTTGCCTGTCCATTTGTTTGACCAACCAGCCCGATCACCTCCGGATGTTTTTTATTTCCGTACACGACAATTTGGCCTCCTTTTGCCAACATTTCTTCATAAGAACACACGATTTTATGTTGTAGTTGCTCCACAATGGCGCAAGTTGTATCAACCAACTTCAATTTTATTTTTTCGGGCAATAGCATATGTTGACGGAGGTTCGCCATGAGCCCTTAAAAGCACTTTGGCATTCTTAAGTTGTTGAAATTGGGCCAAGTCTATAAACTCCACACCCAACGCTCTCAACCTCTTTATTTCCGCCTCATTGTGAACGATTTCTCCCAGGCAATAAAGTTTCTCACCTTTCGCTAATTCTTCTTCTGCAATACGGACAGAATTTGCAACGCCGAAGCAAAATCCTGAATTTATATCGATTTCAATATTCACAAATCAAAATTAAGTAAGTTTTTTGCTTAATTGAATAAAGATAGGAGTTCTCAGTTTAGGAAATGGTACTTTTTTAAGTATCTCTGAAATTGAGAAAGGTAATTTAATTCTTGGTAAATGAATCAAAATCGAATGTCATTGATATATAATTTGGTGAACCACCAGAAACCTGATAAGCAGATCGGGAATAATTGATTTTAAATTTATAGACTCGAATGCCTAATCCCCAGCTAAAACCAACCATTCCAGCCTTTTCGTTAAGCTTCAATTCCTGTCTGCGGCGGTAATTGTAGCCCCCTCTTAATATTATATTTTTTCCAATGTAAATTTCTCCACCTACAATAATATGTCTTAAAAACTGATCAGCAAATTTCGCAGCCCCTGTTTTATATTCTGGCTTCTCCAGTCACTGGATCTGTTCCTCCTGAAGGGTTCTGAGGGTCTTCATACGTTAAATCCCATTTCTCAATATGATCATAAGTAACTGAAAAAAGAAAAGGAACATGTTTTAATCGCTTTGAAACAACATATTGTAAATCAAACGGCAAAGGACTTCTTTCCCCTGAGACATAAGTAGTTAATTGCGATCCAATATTACTTGCTACGAGCGACATTGTCCAACCGGTTTTACTTTGATAGGTTCCGGCCACATCAACAGCAATGCCAAATGAATTATATGATTCGTAGTATGAATAGATCAGTTTAGCGTTGGCACCTATTGAAAAAAGGGAATCCAATTGTCGCCCCCAGCCCAGAACAAAAGCAAAATCCTGAGCACTAAAAGTACCACCAAGAGTTCCGGTTTCATCTGCATAATCAAAAGTTCCGTAATCCATAAATTGAAAAGTCGCCATAAAACTACCTACTTTATCAAAGCTGTTTGCATAACTCACTCCGCCATAGTTAATTCCGGTAAAATAGTTGACATAATTCAAAGCAATACTATTATCATAACTCGGGTTAATCAGTGAGGGATTATTAAAACCCAGGTTGATATCATTATCTGCAATCGATGTCATATTTCCACCCAATGCAGCCGTACGGGCAGCAATTGGCATTTGAAGGAATGAATAACTGTATTTACCTCCAATTTGACCGAAAACAGACGAAAAGCTTAGTAATAAAGAAATGAATAGAATAAATAATTTTCTCACAAATACCGGATTAATTAACGAAATAACGGTGTATAAAACGAAATATTATAGGCTAATCAATTTTAGTCACTGATCCGCTTCCTGATATGGAAGTTTTAATTGACGGATCACCTGAATATCTGACATCACCACTGCCTTTTACAGTTACTCTTAAATCGTTTAAAGCATTGATTCCAGCATCTCCTGATCCATTTATCTCAATATCAGCCTCATATGCTTGCAGCATGGCAGCCCGAACATCACCTGAACCGTTGATGTCGATATCAGCATCCTTCGCAGTACCGCTAACAAATACATTTCCTGAACCATTGATTTTGATTTCAAGTTGGTTGGTAAATACATCTGCTGTAACATTGCCAGAACCATTAATTTTCAGGTCGAAATCATCACTATGCAATTCATCCATCACGGTAATATCAGCGCTGCCATTCAATTTGATGGATGAAAGCGATGTAGTTGTAATATCAATAATTACCGGATAGCTGCTATTCATGCATGGTTCAGCATCTATTTTCAGTTTATTTCCACTGACATCCGTACTGATAACTCCTAACAGATTTTCCTGGGCTGAAATATCTACTTGATGCTGATCTCCGATATGAATAACCACATCTGCATCCACATCTATTTCCAATTCAGAAAAAGCTTCCATTTCCCTTGTTTCCTCAGCTTCAACCCCTTCTCCTTCAATACAAATGCCACAGGAATGATAGTATAAATACCATGAAGGTGAATAAACCCAAGTATTTCATGTTTAAGATACTCTGTTTAACTTTTTTCATTGGATTTTTATTTTATTGATTATGGGCTTTTATCAGGTTCAATGCACTTCCAGCCTTAAACCATTCAATCTGACTGGCATTATAGCTATGATCAGCTAGTATTTCATCACTGGTGCCATCTTGATGATGAACAACAACTTTCAATTGTTTACCTGGTGAAAATCTGTTCAGTTCCAACACATCGAATGTGTCGTCTTCCATGATTTTATCATAATCAGTTTTATTGGCAAAAGTTAAAGCAAGAACACCCTGTTTTTTCAGGTTTGTTTCATGTATACGGGCAAACGATCTTACTATAACTACTTTCACACCAAGAAACCTTGGTTCCATGGCGGCATGCTCACGTGATGATCCTTCACCATAATTTTCATCACCAATAATCACTGACCCAAAACCGGCATCTCGGTATGCTTGGGCAGCTTCTGGAACAGGGACATATTTGTCTGTAAGTACATTTTTTATAGAATTGGTCTGTTCATTAAAATAATTGACCGCTCCAATTAATAAATTTTGTGAAATATTCTCGAGATGACCTCGAAATCTTAACCATGGACCGGCCATTGAAATATGATCGGTTGTGCATTTTCCTTTGGCTTTTATTAAAAGCTTTAATCCTTTATAATCTTTTCCATCCCATGCCTTAAAAGGCGATAATAACTGCAACCTTTCAGATTTTGGATCGACAACCACTTCTATTCCGCTTCCATCAGTTGCCGGCGCCTGGTAGCCGGCATCTTCAACTGCAAATCCTTTGGGCGGATAAACAATCCCTTTAGGTTCATCAAGCTTTACCTGCTCGCCTTCAGCATTTGTTATATAATCAGTAAGCGGATTAAAATCGAGGCTTCCTGCTATTGTGTATGCCATCACCAATTCAGGAGAAGTTACAAAAGCATAAGTATTTGGATTGCCATCATTTCTTTTGGCAAAATTCCGGTTAAATGAAGTTACAATTGAATTCTTATGCTGGTCCTTCACCTCTTTGCGATTCCACTGTCCGATACAGGGGCCACAGGCATTGGCAAGTACTGTGGCACCAATATTTTCAAATTGTTGAATCAGCCCATCCCGTTCAATGGTGTACCTTACCTGTTCAGATCCAGGTGTGATTAATAAATCTGTTTTTACTTTGAGTTTTTTCTCCACTGCCTGCCTTGCCAGCGATGCTGCCCGAGTAATATCTTCATAGGATGAGTTTGTACACGATCCAATCAGCCCGGCTTCAAGCGTCAGAGGCCAGTCATTCTTTTTGGCAGTTTCTGACATTTCAGAAACAGTTGTTCGTAAATCCGGTGTAAAAGGGCCATTGATTGCAGGTTCAAGGGTTGACAGATCAATTTCAATCACCTGATCAAAATATTCACCTGGATTGGTATATACTTCATCATCACCTGTCAGATGCTGTTTAATTTCAGCTGCAAGTGCAGCGATATCTGACCTGCCGGTTTGTATTAAATATTCAGCTATATGATCATCAAATCCAAAGGTTGAAGTAGTTGCACCTATTTCGGCACCCATATTACAAATGGTTGCTTTTCCGGTGGCAGATAAGCTTTTTGCACCTTCACCAAAATATTCGACAATAGCTCCTGTACCACCTTTTACGGTAAGAATATCGGCTACTTTTAAGATGACATCTTTAGAAGAAGTCCAACCACTTAATTTTCCGGTCAGTTTTACACCTATTAGTTTTGGGAATTTAAGCTCCCAGGGCATTCCTGCCATTACATCCACCGCATCAGCACCGCCAACACCAATGGCCAACATGCCCAATCCGCCTGCATTAGGCGTATGTGAATCGGTTCCAATCATCATACCGCCTGGAAATGCATAGTTTTCGAGCACTACCTGATGAATAATTCCGGCACCGGGTTTCCAGAAACCCAATCCGTATTTATTTGATACAGAGGCCAGGAAATCATATACTTCCTTGTTGGTGTAATTGGCTGTGTCAAGATCTTCTTTCGCACCCGATTGTGCCTGTATAAGATGATCGCAATGCACTGTCGAAGGCACTGCTACTTTTGCTTTTCCTGCCTGCATAAACTGAAGCAATGCCATTTGGGCAGTAGCATCCTGCATTGCAACGCGATCAGGTTTGAAATCGACATATGATTCTCCTCTTTTAAACTTCGTTGTTGGGTCACCCTCGTCAAGGTGGGTATATAATATTTTTTCAGTAAGTGTTAAAGGTTTATTCAGAACCTTTCTTGCTGCTTTTATTCGTTCGGGCATTTCAGCATAAAACCCCTTTATCATTTCAATATCAAATGCCATGATGTAAATTTAATTTTCGTAAATATTTTGAAAAATGAATGTCTGAATCTTGTAAAAACCGGACATTATAATCTTTGCAAAAGTATAAATTTTAGCGCTTGAAAAAGTGTGCATTTCAACAATTCCCTCTCTATTCAACCAGTCCCCTTCCTATTTTATTGATTTTTCCTTCTGACTTAAATTCGCTGATCAGTTTATCCAGTACACCGTTTACAAATACTTTACTATTAGCTGTGCTGAAATATTTGGCCAGCTCAATATACTCGTTCAATGTGACTTTTAATGGAATAGTCTCCATTTCCTGTAACTCAATAATCGCCATTTTTAAAAGAATAATGTCCATTAAAGGAATCCTGTCATATTCCCAGTTCTTTGTCCTTGATTTTATTATTTCCGTTCCTTCTTCATCCCTAAGAATAGACTTCCTGAATAAAGTTTTAACAAATGCCAGATCCTCGTTCACATTTTTATATTCTTTATATATGCCCGGCATGGTTATGTCACCCGTAAAATCCTTTGAAATTGTTTCAAAAAACTTAATCAGTAATAAATTTACCAGGTCATAACCATCAACGAAATAAATACTTTTCTCTTCGTAATAAAATTTCAATGATTCAAATTTTGGCAATAACTGGTCAACAATCTGGATCATCAATTTTTTATCCTCCTCTATCGAAGGATTTTTTGTCGACATATATTTTTTATAAATAGAAGTTTCGCGCAGTTCTGCATAAAACTTTCTTATCATCTCCTGTTCATCGCTCCAGTTTATTTTATACGTTTCTTCTAAACGATGAAAACTTTTGTTGGCTATCAAGCAACTTAAAAACTTCATTTTCAACAAATTTCATGTTTGGATCCAGATCTTCATCTGTTGGATAGAACTTCTTTTTATTCTGTTCAAGCCTTTCTGTTGGCAAATTTTCTCACTTCAATCAGAAAAGAAAGCTGATAGATAAATAGTTCATATAATTTATTGATAGATGTGAGGAGATCTCTTTCAGCATCTGGGAGTTGCTCCTGCCCCCCTGTGTACCAAGAATAAAGCGACTGAAGTACTTTAATTCTTAGATGTCTGCGATATAGCATATTGAGCAGATATTTATATGAACTTTGATTTATATTTTCTGCAAAAATAAATTTTTAAATGGTTTGCACAAGTCGTTTCTACTGAAAATGAACAAGTAATTTATCGCCCCAAATCCCTGAATGCATAGAGGATGATATTCAGATCTTTCCAGATATTATAATCCCTCGCATAAAGTATATTCAGTTTAACGGCAGTTTCTGTATCAATATCTTTAAACTTCATTGCATTGGATGGATTTAAAACACCCTTTCTGATTTTCGGCAAATGGACTTCTTCACTTTTAACCGGACAATATCCTACCCAGCTTATTATATCCAAACAAAACAACAAATAGGTTTTTAATGAATCCGCCAGGTTGCTTTTGAAAGAATATTACAATGGGAGAAATTATAAGTAATATAAGACTCAGAGAAAATATCGAGCAAACGCTTATTTCTCCTGTTTGCAATTTTATCAACTGCATTGATATTTACAGTGTATAAATCGCCCCGTGTGTGTATTGAATTGCTTCCGATGATCGATAAGCTGTCTTCAGGTGCTATTTTATAATCAACTTCCAGATGCTGCCATTCCGTCATTTTATCAATGATCATCTGGTGCGGAATATTTTTTGAACAAAAGATCACTTCATCAATGTTATAAATAGTGATGATGTCGTTTACCTGGTTTATATTTCCTACAAAATCCTTATCCTTTATCAGTTTTTCACTAACGCTGACCATACCAATATATTCCGGTTTAACATAAGCAGATTCAAGTAATTGGGATACCCTGTTGGCTTCCTCTTTCTCACCAATTACCAGAAAACGCTGGCTTTGTTTTTCTCCTAACTGTATCCAGGGTATTTTAAATACATACAACACCAACCTTATCACATGGAAGTGCAATCATACCCCAACCTGCACCCAGTAAAATCAATGCACGCGAAAATCTGAACGATTCAGGAAGTAAAGCGTATAATACAAGAATAATAGTAGTTCCAACGATCATCCCGGTAACTGATTTGATGATCCTAACTGGTTTATCATAACCACCGCTAAAATATAATGGATAACAACCAAATAATTATATATGCAGGTATGACGTAAACAAAGAAGATATGCGGATAACTCCCTCCCTCAGTGTACACAAAACTCCGGCCCCAAATCATGGTTATTAATAAAATACCACCCAGCAATGCCATGGCATCAAGCACGGTAAGTATAAGTCTTTCAAAAAGCCTTGATAGAATAGCCAGGAAAGCCCTGAAATAAATGGCAATGTTGATCAGGTGCGTAAATAGTCGTGCACTTTTATAGGTAAAATGCTTTTTTGCAAAAATGACCATGGCATTATAAAACACCAGCACATAATTAACACTGCTTTTTTTGGTGCTTTCCCCTTTATAATGAATAATCCGGGTTTTTGGGAAATAATAGTTTTTATATCCGGCTTTAATAACCCTGTAAGACAGGTCAATATCTTCGCCGTACATAAAAAATGTTTCATCCAGCAATCCAATTTCGTCCAATACCTTTTTACGAAGCAACATAAATGCCCCGGACAAAATTTCAACTTCATGTATCTCGTTTTCATCTAAATAGCCGAGATGGTATTTTGAAAATCTTTTTGAACGCGGAAACAAGCTGGATATACCAAACATTTTATAAAAAGCAGCTTCGGGGGTAGGTAATCCTCTTTTAGACTCAGGCAAAAATTTACCTGCTCCATCCACCATTTTAACGCCCAATGCCCCGGCTTCCTGATGCTCATCCATAAAATCAACGACCTTTGAAAAAGTATCATCTTCTACCACCGTATCAGGATTAAGCAGCAACACATATTCCCCTGAAGATTTTTTAATTCCCTGGTTATTGGCTTTTGAAAAACCCAGATTCTGCTTGTTCTCATAAAGCTTCACCTCCGGAAACTTCTTTTTCACCATCGCATTCGACCCATCGATGGAATTGTTATCAACAACGATCACTTCGCCATCAACGTTTTTCATCGCTCGCCTTACTGCATGCAAGCATTGTTCGAGGAAATACTCGACATTATAATTGACTATGATTACAGATAATTTCATCAAATATGGGAGACCATTCAAAAATAAAACTTAATTACCTTAATAAACTAAAATTTAGATTATTTATTGATTGTTGATTTATCATTATTTTAACCCGTGATCTATGTCCGTTTACAATTTCCTGTAAATTCCAATAATGTAACTGCTAAAGTATCTTGAATTGTACTTTCTTAAGAATTTGAAATGAGCATGAAATATTCTGTTAAGCACTCTGGCTTTTAGAAAAAGTATTCTATTAAAAAATGTGTTTTTTTCTTTTATCAAGAATGTCATCGGTTCAAAACCACCAATATATCCTTTGAACACTTGTTGCAGGTTAAATTTCTTTTCGAACGTTGTCCAGGTTCTAATATCCATTGTTTTCAGGTTGTGCTGGCTGATAAGTACTGGTGCAAGTCGTTTCAAAAAAGCACCATTAACGCCTTTGAAGTTTGGCAGGCCCAGCATTAGCAGACCACCTGGCTGAAGCAAATCAAGATGTTTTTCAATTACTTTTGAAACATCCTCGAAATGTTCAATCAATCCCATTGAATAAACGATATCAAACTTTGGTAAATTCGTGAGGTTGCTAAAAATATCCTGTTGATAAACATTCACCGGGATATTCAGTAATTTAAAATTTTCAATGGTTTTTTTGCATCCCACTTCTGAGTAATCAAGGCAACTGATTTTGTAACCGAATTGTTTATGCATGTATGCCAGGTACTGGCCTGGAGCCCCACCAATTTCAAGAATGGATAAAGGTTTTTTTGGAAAATACTTCTCAAAAATATTCAGCTCTTCGTTTACTAATAGATTGGTATTAGATTTTTGTACTTCTACCGGCAAATTAAATTCCGACCAGTAAGCATCCCAATGCTGTTTTTCAGTGAGTTTATCGTTCGTCATATTCGTGTGCAAAGTTGCATTTGTTTTTGCAGAAATCAAAAGCTTCACAAGCAAGAACTGTTTTACACTTCCGGCATGAATGACATTCCAAATCATATTTCCACTGAATATTCGTTAACATAGATCAATTTGCCTATTAATTTTACATTTGTACCAGAAACGCGATTATGCTTAGACGAATTATTGGCACCACTGGAACACGCATCTTAAATGCCGTATTCAACATAATCATTCTGGTTCTGATCACTAATAAAATTGGTAGCGAAGGGCTTGGAATTATAGGGCTGATTCTTGTGGATATTACCATCATCCAATTGTCAGTTGACCTGGTTGCCGGAAGTTCACTTGTTTATTTTGCCTCACGCGCCAATATTGCCCAACTATTAGTCCCGGCTTACATTTTTGTTATATTCATACTGATTTTCTATTATTTATTAGGTTTATTAGGTATAGCCTATTTTCCGGCACTTTTTTTCACACTCGTTCCTGAAGGCTATTTTCTGCAGATTTTAACCCTTTCAGGTATTGGCTCATTCATGTGGATACATTACAATTTCTTGTTAGGCAAATCACGAATTAAAACCTACAATATTATTTTCACCATTCAGATTACCATTTTCCTGGCACTTTTTTCTTTTTTTCTTTTCGCAGGAAACGATCAAAATGTGAACACGTATCTTTTGGCTCTGTATTTTGCTTATGGTATTGCTGCTTTAACTGGTTTTGCAACCATTATCACAAAATCAGGAAAATGGCTTATTACCGGTTGGCTAAGCATCCTGAAACAAGTTGTTCACTACGGGCTTGTCACTCAACTGGCAAACCTTCTTAGTATTGGAAACAATCGCCTAAGCTTTTTCTTTATTAAATATTTTGCCGGTCTGCCTGCCCTAGGTATTTTTAACGCGGGTATTCAAACTACAGAAGGGTTTAAGCTTATCGGACAAAGCATTGCAGTTGTGCAATTTTCGGCTATTTCGAATACACGGGATCAGGAGTATGCCAGAATACTTACTATTCGTTTGATGAAAGTGTCCATTTTACTCACATGTATGGCTCTTATTGTTATCAACATACTTCCGGAGTCATTTTACACCTGGCTTTTCAGCGATGATTTTATTGGAGTTAAACCTGTTATTATAGCTTTAAGTCCTGGAGTCTTAGCTTTAGCTGCCAATAATATTTTCAGTCATTATTTTTCCGGAATGGGAGAGCCTAAAGTTAACCTGTATGCAAAAGCTGCTGGTTTTCTATTTACTGTGGTTCTTGCTTTGACTCTTATACCGCCTTATGGATTTATCGGCGCTGCAATTACCGCGTCTGTCAGCTATTCTGCCACCGTTATTTATCAGTATATCATTTTCAAAAATCAGACAAAAACGCGAATGACTGAATGGGTTCCAAGTGCAGAAGATTTAAAACACTTGAAAAGACTTGCAAAGGAAATGCTTGATAAGCATCCACAGGATATTAGTAAAAAGTCGGTTTAACCCATCTCATTACCAGTTTTTAATAATGTTAACAAGTGGAAAAGTGACTCTCTGGATAATTCATTTACATTAAGTTTCTTATTAAAAAACACTTCGTACCTATTTCCGATGAGCTCATCTTTAATGATACTGAGCATTTCTTCATTATCCTTATAATTTCTTTTTCCTTTCGACAGTGTTGGCTTGATATGCTGTTTGACTTGTTGCCTTAAAAGCAGGTTTCTAAGTTTGCCTGTTTGATAGACCGGGAAACCCCAATTGGCATTGGTAATCTTATTTAATTCAGGATAAATAAGTTGCGTGAATGACCTATACAATTTGAAGTTTTTCTTTTTTCTCTCATCCATGGAATGTACCATTTGAAAAAAACCAGGATGATAGAAAGGTGAAGTACTCCACAAATATTGCCGATTCCTGTCTTCACCCTCAAACAACCAGTTTTTGGAACGTTCAAATATCAGGAAATGTTTATAGTTCAAATCCCGGTTTGTATAACCATATCCATTCAGATGTGCTCTCATTTCTTTTTCGCTAACAGCCATATCGAAATTGAATATTTGACGACAAACTCTGACCGAAGTCACTTCATTTCTTTGTAATATTTGGGACGCTAAATCCTTCTGAAATAAATACTTTTCAGGAAATAAATATGCCAGGGTTTTATCACCTCCATCTCCTGTAAGCATAACATCATAATTTTGTGCCATGCTTTTTAAGAAAGGTATTATAAAAGCCATTCCCAGGTAATTCATACCGTATTTAACATTTATTAATTCATCGAAATATCCGGGTGACCATTCTTGTAGTTCAGTTAATCCGAATTGTGTGTCGTATAAAGAACAAAGCTTTTTTACAACTGCCACATCCGATTCGATGATGGCGTTTTTATACAGAAAACTCTCGTAATCTACAACCTGGTCTTCTTTCTCAATCTCACCCATGATGATCCTGGAATCGAGTCCCCCGCTTAGTGAAAGCACTGGTTTTTCAAATGCTTCTAACCTGATTCGAACTGCTTGTCTAAATAAATCATATAAAACCTCTTCAGGATTTGTAATTCCCCTCCCCGCTTCTTGCCATTCCTCAAGTGAAATGGCTTGGCTTTGCACGCTAATTCCTTTATCTAATTCGATTATGGAAGAAGGCGCCAATCGATAAAGATTTGCAAAAAGTGTTCTTTCTCCCAGGGGATAACCTAATCTCATGTATTCATATATACCATGCTCATTGAATTCCAGTTTCTCTGTTAAGAACTGTATCAAGCGTATATCACGGCCCAAAATAAATTGTTCAGATTGCGAATAATATACAGGCAGTCGCCCAAGAAAATCGTTCACAACAATCATTTTACCAGTTAATTTATCAAACAGGTAGATGATGAATTCTCCATCCAGGTTTCTCAGGTATGTTAAACTGGCTTCTATTTTATTGGGGTTTAATAAACCTCCAATATGGGTTTTAAAAATCTCATCTTTTAAAATATCCGAATCGTAAATTTTTCCTTCAATCAACAACACATAATCCGGCTGCTCAATAGAGACTAACCGGATAATTTTCCTTGCCTTTTTTTAAAAGAACAAACTCTTTTTTCCTAAATAATATGCTCACTTCCGGCAGTCTTTCTATGGCAACCTCTGTCCGCTTTAAAAGAGAAATATCTATGTGTCCTTGCTGGTAAATGAGTGTTATTCCTGCCATGCACTTATTGTCTTCACATTTAATCTCAAAAATACGTTATTTTGGGTTGGTATTTTTAATACTTTTAGCACATAAAAATGTAAAAAATGAAGAAGAACGTAGGAAATATTGATAAAATAATACGAATTATTCTCACCATCATTGTTGCAGCTTTAGGTTTTTATTACCAGACCTGGTGGGGCCTTTTGGCGCTTATACCTTTGTTTACAGTTTTTTCTAGTTTTTGTCCGCTTTATCCAATTTTTGGAATGAGCACAAGAAAAGAAAAATAAAGAATCGGGTGACTTTCGCTTTCTACCCTAAGAAATGATTGATGGAAACGAACATCAAATCTCTGAAAACCTTTATTTAACAAAGATTTCAACACCCTTTGTTTAAAAACTATTTACCTGTATCACGTATTACTGTTTCTTAAGTTTCTACTTTTGTGGCAAATTTGGGTGAAATGTCGGCAGAATACACAGAAGATAGCATACGATCGTTAGACTGGAAAGAACATATCCGGCTCAGGCCCGGCATGTATATTGGTAAATTGGGTGATGGTAGTTCGCATGATGATGGCATTTATGTGCTGATCAAAGAGATCATCGACAACTCCATTGATGAGTATGTGATGGGACATGGAAAAACCATTGAAGTCACTATCAACGATAAGGAAGTTACCATCCGGGATTATGGCCGGGGAATGCCGCTTGGGAAAGTGGACGAGTGTGTAAGCAAAATCAATACTGGTGCCAAATATGATTCAAAAGTTTTTAAGAAAGCCGTAGGACTTAACGGTGTGGGCTCAAAAGCAGTAAATGCCTTATCATCTTATTTCAGGGTACAATCGGTACGTGAGGCAAAACCAAAATACTTGAATACGAACGTGGTGCTGTTATAAATGACTTCCCTATTGAAGCCAGTGATGAAAAACAGGGCACCATCGTCACTTTTATACCTGACAATGAGCTTTTTGGAAATTTTCATTACTTGTTTGAGTACATTGAAGAAATGCTTTGGAATAATGTATTTCTCAATAATGGACTGACCATCATTTTTAACGGGCAAAAAATGCAGGCAAAAAATGGTTTACTTGATCTGCTCGAACATAACATCAATGGCAATGGGCCGGTTTTATATCCCATCATTCACATAAAAGAAGACGATTTTGAATGTGCTTTCAGTCATAGTTCAAGGGCATACAGTGAAGAGTATTTTTCATTTGTAAATGGCCAGCATACCACACAGGGCGGCACGCACCAAAGTGCTTTCAGGGAAGCTATTGTAAAAACGATCAGGGAGTTTTTCAATAAAGATTTTGACACAAGCGATATCCGCACCTCCATTATTGCTGCCATCAGTATTAAAGTTCAGGAACCTGTATTTGAATCACAAACCAAAACAAAGTTAGGCTCGCAACATATTGAACCGGGTGGACAAACCATAAGAAATTATATCCACGATATTATCAAACGTAACCTGGATAACTATCTGCATATTCATTCAGAGACAGCTGAAGCACTGTATAAGAAAATTCTTCAATCCGAAAAAGAAAGAAAGGATATGGCAGGTATTAAAAAACTTGCCCGTGAAAGTGTTAAAAAAGCAAGTTTGCATAATAAAAAACTTACGTGATTGCAGGCTGCACTTTAATACCAATCATGAAAACAGGCTTGACACCACCCTTTTTATTACTGAGGGTGATTCAGCGAGCGGTTCCATTACAAAATCACGAAATGTACAAACACAGGCGGTATTCAGTTTAAAAGGAAAACCATTGAATTGCTATGGACTCAGTAAAAAAATCGTTTATCAAAACGAAGAGTTTAACCTCTTGCAAGCTGCTTTAAATATTGATGAAAGCATGGAAGACCTGCGGTATAACAATATCGTGATTGCCACCGATGCTGATGTGGACGGCATGCATATCCGCTTGTTGCTGCTTACATTCTTTTTACAATTCTATCCTGACCTTGTAAAAGCAGGGCATTTGTATATTTTGCAAACACCTCTTATTCAGGGTACGTAATAAAAAAGAAACGATTTATTGTTACAACGATACTGAAAAAATTGAAGCTATCAACAAATTAGGCACAAATCCCGAAATCACCAGGTTTAAAGGACTTGGTGAAATTTCTCCTGATGAGTTCAAACATTTTATAGGTGCCACTATCCGCCTTGATCCTGTTATATTGCGACGGGAATCATCAGTAGCTGATACACTCTCATTTTACATGGGCAAAAATACACCTGAAAGACAAGGATTCATTATTGAAAACCTGAGGATTGAGGAAGATATTGTTGAGCACAAGGTGGCTTAAACATGAATGCCAAAACCCAACTTTCCAAGTACCAAATACGACATATTGAATATGTAAAAAATTATGTTGCCAAAGCAATCGGCACCTATCAAATGATTGATAAAAATGATCGTGTGTTGGTGGCTGTCAGTGGTGGGAAAGATTCACTGGTTTTGCTGGAAGCCTTATCAGCACTCAGAAATTACCATTTTTTACAATTTGAACTGGAAGCCCTGCACATTAACGTAGAAGATGTTTCATATCAGGTTGACAAGGAAAAACTGCAACTTCTGGCAGATCGTTTATACGTTAAACTGCATTTTAAAGATATTAAAGCCGACATTGAAAGCCGGGGTAAAAAAGCGCCCTGTTTCGTTTGTTCGTGGCATCGACGAAAAGCATTATTTTCTTTTGCCGTTGAACATGGTTTCCAGAAACTGGCTTTTGGCCACCATATGGATGATGCGGTTGAGACCTTGCTGATTAATATGGCCTATCATGGCAACATTTCTTCTTTACCCGGAAAACTGGACATGTTCGATGGTGCCATTCAATCCATTCGCCCACTTATTTTACTCACCAATAAAGAAACGAGTGAATTTGCCCGGATCAGGAATTATCCTGTATTAAAAGCTCAATGTCCATTTGAAGATAAAACTTACCGTAACAACAGCCAGAGATTTTATCAAACAACTGGAAAGCATTCATCCTAATGCAAAAAGGAACCTGTTTAAGTCATTGAGTAATATTGACCAGAAGTATCTGCCTTAGATCAATTGCTATTATCAGTTACTCATCCATCGGGATGAATTTGTTCTCTTCTTCAGGGAAGAAATCTTTTCGGTATGGATCAAAGCGCCAATAAGTTTCCGACCGTTTTCCTTCAGGTACGTTTTTATCCAGGTATTTATTAAGTAGCAAATCCATCGTATAACTGGCATATTTCCGGCCCAATAAGAATGCAAAATCGTAAAGGCTTTCTGTTTGAAGTGTGTCAATATTGTATACGAATCGCATCTCCCCTGCAAAAACATCGGCATGAAAATCACCTTCAAAATCATCTGTGATCATATCCGTTGCAAAATATAATTGTTCGTCGCTTGCCATTGTCATCCACCTCTTTCAATTCGATCCATGAATTTACTACAATGGCATTCAGCAGAAAATCGTAATAATAATAATGGCCGTAAATATTCTGTCCAGCCCGGTAATCGTAAAGGGTTTCTTCAATTTCAATCTGCGCTATATTGGCCACATAGGCATTTGTATCCACCTCAAGAAATGTATGTGTTTCATCCTGATCGTATACTCTAAACCCCAGCGCTGTCATTTCTTTTTGATAACCAAGGGTATAATTCGCCAGGAAAAGTGAATCGTTAAGGTGCTGTAGATAATCAGAATGTACATATAAAACCGAGTCAAATTTTGATTCATCCGTGATGTTTAAAGAATCAAGAATTTCTTTTTTTTGATTTACTTTAAAAACAAATTCTGCCGGAAAAACAAGTATACTTCTTGTGTTATTGGCCATTACAAAATTAGCTGCCATCCGTTCTTCCACGGAGCATGACATGGCTATTATCAGTGTGAACAACTAATAAAACGACATTTTTAATTTGTAATTTCATCTTTAACATTGCGAGAGCAAAAATAAAGAATCCTTTTAATACAAAATAAGATTCAATGAATTCAATATTTCAAATCAGGCTTGATTACTTAATAACGTAAATTTTGGTATTTTCATTCACCAGTAACAATACTGATCCCTTTTTTTGTGATGGCCCAGATATTCCCATTTTTATCTTCAAAAATCTCTTCCACTTCATTATCGATCAGACCATTTTCAATCGAATACTGGGTCCATTTTCCTTCATGATATTTATACAATCCTTTTTTATCAGTTCCAACCCACACACTAGTCCTGTTTTATCAACCATCATAGCTGAGTACTTCCCATTCCTCTGGTTCTCTTAATTGTTTCCATCTTCCTTCATATATATATATATAGCGATTTGTTGCTGGCCAACCAAATCTGCCCTGTATCATCTTTAACCATTTTATAGAATTTCGATTCGCTCAAACCTTCCCCCTTATCAAAATGTTTCCATAAACCTTGTTGTATCATATTTTGAAACGCCATCACTTGCAAATGCGAATATTTCTCCTTCACTCCAGATAAGTTCTTCAATTGTTCCTTTCAGTCCTGTTTGATGCTTATCGTAAGCAATACACTTTCCGTTCTTCAATCATGTTTAGTCCTGAAAAACGAAGATTATTCCTGGTAAAAGCCCAAATTCTTCCATCCTGATCCATCTCTATATCATACACTGTAGAACCGCACAATTCTTTCTTTTTTGTGAGATCAATCCATTTATCATCTCGCAGATAACTTATTCCATATTCTGTTGCAGCCCATATTGACCCTTTTTAATCGATCATCAGTTTTAGCACCTTCTCCGAAATTAGATCATCTTCATCAAAATGAATCCATTCAATCCCATCAAATTTATAAACACCTTTGAGCGAACCTAACCAGATGTTTCCTTCTTCATCCTGTAACATATTTGTATAATATCTGGGTATACCTTGACCGCTATATGGAGCCGTTCCTGCAACATCTTCATCAAATTTATACCAGTTTAATCCATTATACATCTCAAGCGTTCCTCCCAGGAATGAAAATTTTATCTCTGGGATATCACTAAAATCTTTGAAATGCTCAAGCATTACCCAAATCCATCCCCTATTATCTTCATAAAAATCTTTTGCCACATAGTCATCAATTTCAGTTTCAGCAAACACAGTCCAGTAGTTATTGTTATAAAGAAATATTTTATCCATAACACTTACCCATATCCGGCCTTTACTGTCTTCAAAAATGGTTTCAATTCGGCCAAGGATTTCCTGCTTTCCTGTTTTGCTATCTTCAATGGATGTTATCGACATACCATTTTGATCCTGCATATGCATTTAATCCATCATTGGTGCCTATCCATACAATTCCTTTTGAGTCAATGTGCGTACAGGTAATAACTGACGAAGTTAAACCATTATCTTTTGTGATATTTTTAATCTGACTATTGATTTGGTATGCCATACTAGGGCAATTAAAATGGAAAATACAACATAACGGCTTTTCTTAAGGAAGTTGATTTTGCAGTAGATCCCTTCACACTTCTCAGACTCAAAAAATTGATAGTCTTAACCATAATACAGAAAAAATCATATTAGAAGTAATGGTTGCGACTGATAAAAATAGTAAAAAATGCGCTAAGTAAAGAAATCGGCTAGCCGATGGCCATATCTTCGTTAAATTTTAACCTGGGAGGTTTGCTACCATTTTCAATACCTTCGATAAATGTATCTACCAGATCGCGAATTTCATTATGGTAACCACCTTCAAGCACGGCAAAAACGGGTGTTTTACGAAATGCTTTTTTCAATTTGTAGGCACATTCGTAATAAGCATGTTTGGTATACTTTAATCCCATCAGCATATCATTCTCATAACCATCAAAACCGGCAGATACACCAATTACATCAGGGTTAAATTGTTTTGCAATTTGAATAGCTTTATCAACCCTGTCAAGAAATTCCTTATCGCCTTTTCCGGCTTCTAGAGGAAAATTATAGGTAAATCCATGACCTTTTCCCTTGCCAGTTTCAATTAAATAACCTGTATGTGGGTATACTCCTTCCTGATGAATGGAACAAAATAAGTACCTCTTTGCTTTCATAAAAAATATCCTGTGTTCCATTTCCATGATGGGCATCAATATCAAGTATAAAAACACGTTTGCCTTCGTTTACCAGTTTTTGTGCAGCAATGGCAATGTTATTGAACAAACATAAACCTGTGCCGTTTCTCTTCCAGCATGATGACCTGGTGGACGCACAACCGCAAAATCACCATTTTCAGACGCTTTCACTGTTAGCCCACCGCAAGACATGCATCTTCATAACTAATATTTGATAACTGCACTTCAGCTAAAAACTCACCTGTGAAACATGCCTGTTTAATACGATATCGATAATCTTCAGGGTGTACCAGTTTTATCCATTGTTCACCGTTTACATTTGTATCCTCAATATCAACGAAATCTTTAATTCGGTATGCTCCTTCCGCCTGACAATCAGCATTATGTAAAAGAAATTTTTTATTAAACAGGATTTTCATGGTACTTGAATTCAATACAAAGTTAAAATTTTAAGGACATGAATTATGGGAATTGTATTATTTTTAAGAGATCAAAATACCATATGATTAAGTGACAATGAAAACTGCTTAATTACAGGTGCAACAGGAGCCATCGGCAAGAGCCATTGCAAAACAAATGGCAATAAAGGGATATAAAATAGTGATTGTTGCCAGAAATGCAATGCAAAGCCAAAAAACTTATTGAATCAACTAAAGAATGAAACGGGAAATACACACATTTCATATCTGTTAGCTGATATTTCTCGTAAACATGAAATTGCCGCCATAGCTGCCCATTGGAGTGATCCGGTCGATGTGCTCATCAACAATGCTGCAGTTACACCAAGGCAAAGAGAAGAAACTAACGAAGGCATTGAAATGCAATTTGCCACCAATGTGCTTGGGTATTTCTGGATGATCCAATATTTTCTTCCCCATCTGAAAAAAGCTTCATCATCTACGAATTGTGAATGTGGCTTCATACTGGGCAGGTAATCTTGATATGAATGACCTGGAATTTAAAAGCAGGCATTATAACAATGATACAGCCTACCGGCAAAGCAAACAGGCAGATCGCATGTTGACGGTTGCTTTTGCAAACCGTTAAAAAATGAGAAGATTAC
The DNA here is from genome assembly GCA_963776205.1 of Marinilabiliales bacterium. Lineage (GTDB taxonomy): Bacteria > Bacteroidota > Bacteroidia > Bacteroidales > F082 > UBA4459. The sequence continues at coordinate 372,189 of CAVZLR010000004.1, read as the reverse complement.
AGTAAATGCCTGCCATCCGGGCGATGTACGATCCACTTTGGCCAAGTAATCTGGGCTATGGCGGGCATGAAACACCTGAGCAAGGTGCTGCCACACCGGTTTGGTTGGCTACTTCAGAAGAAGTTAAAGGTATTACAGGCAACTATTTTGAACATTTGAAAGAAACGAAATGCCAGTTCAGTTATGATCAGGACGCCATAGAGACTCTTTTTGATAATTGCAGTAAGTATTAATTGAGAACTGAAAACTTAATTATTTAATTTATAGATATCTCCGTCTAATATTTCCTTAATATTCCTATATTTACGTGCCTGATTCTATGAAAATCTTATTACAAGCTACAATCTAGTTATATAGAATGAAGCCTGAAACCCTTAAACTAGCTATCTATAAAGGATATTTTACAATTATCCTCAGTTTTATTTTCTGTGTCCTGTTTATTAATTCTTATGCAAAGTCTTTAAACTCAGAAGATACAATACGGATAAATAAATTGTATCAAGCAGGTAAATCATTCCATTACACAAATCCGGATTCAGCCATATATTATTATCAACTGGCCCTTGCTGATTTTGATGCAATTAAACCGAAATTAAATTTCGATCAGATATCAGATATCGAACTCAGTTACATTGAAACTATAATTTGTGCTTTAAACCGTAGCGGTAATATTTACTACTACGATGACCAATACCAACGATCCGAGATTTATTACCAGCGCTCATTCAAAATCGCCAAGCAGGCAGGACTAAATGTTTACATAGGTAAGGCATTGTACGACATCGGGTATATCAGATATGTAAATAACGATTATTTTGCCGCTATGAATCTTTTCAAGGAATCGTACAATAAATATGCTGAAATTAATAAGTTAGAGGGCATGTATTGCACCTTAAATGCAAGTGGCTTAGCCTACTATCGAATGGCTGATTTTACTGCGGCAGATTCAATGTACCAACAGGCGTTATCAATCGCGAAAACATTAAATGACAGCATTTACATATCTGACATCCAAATACATCTGGGTATTCTGTATTGCGATCAAGGAAGGCTGGAAGAAGGTATTATACTTTTTGAAAAAGCATTGCACTTTTATGAAGAATCGGGTAACACTGATGCGGTATCTGATGCACTTCTAAATATTGGCGTTGTAATGCAAATGGTTGGTGAACATAACAAGGCACTGAAATATATGTTAGAATCAGTTAGGATTGCTGAACACTCAAAGGTAAAATCACAACTGGCAATTCATTATTACCATCTTGCTGATTTGTATTTGGATATGCATGAAAATGAAAAAGCATTTGAATATTGCAATAAAACATTGAGGGTAGCTGAAGAAATTGCCGCCAAGCCACTCGCCACAGAATGTAATTTCCTGATGGGAAAATATTATATGTCAGAAAAAAAATATAACGATGCCATTTATCATTTTTCAACTGCCATCTCCTCGCTCGAAAAAAACAACCATAAAACACTTATTGCCAATATAAACCTTTGGTATGCCAATGCTTTTATTCAACTTAACAGGTTTGATGATGCTATTACTAAAGCGACAACTGCCTACAAAGATGCAAGTGATTTAAAACTCACTACCATTCAAAAGGATGCTTCATATGTACTCTTCAAATGTTATAGAGAGCTAGGTGAAGCCAGGAAAGCCTTGAATTGGTTCGAAGTCTATTACAATGTCTCTGACAGCATCAATTATCATAATCAACAAAAAGAAATTCAGCGAATTGAAGCTCATTTCAATTACGAAAAAAAGGAAAGGGAAAATGAAATCCTGCGTAATAAAACATCATTGCAAGAGCAATTGCTTAAAAACCGGACAATCACCTTATTTGCCCTGTTGCTTGGGGTAATTCTCAGCATTGTCACCATTATCTTGCTCATCAGTCGCATAAAATATGCACGAGCTCTTAACCGTCAACAACAGATGATGAGTCTACAGCAGCTGGATGAACTTAACAAAGAGCTTGATGGCAAAAAGCGTGAATTAGCCTCTAAGATGATGTTCCTGAACCAGAAAAATGAATTGATAGGTCGCATCATCAATCAATTACAGGAAATTCAAAATGATCCTGACGTAGATTACGATGAAATTAATTCTATTGTAAATGAATTACGTACAGATGCTCCACAAAGTAACTGGAAAGAATTTGAAACCCAGTTTGTACAGGTGCACCCCGATTTTTACAAACGCTTATTTGAAAAATATCCTGATTTAACCTCTTATGAACAACGTATTTGCGCATTCCTGCGCATGAACCTCAATACCAAAGAAATTGCTTCTATAACAGGACGTTCTGCAAAAAGCATTGAAGTTACACGCAGCCGAATCAGACAGAAGCTTCATCTTTCAAGAAAAGATAATTTAGGTAGTTTCCTGGCTTCCATTTAATAACAATAGCTGTACAGTTTCGAACATTTGCTGTTCAGATTTAAAAAAATAATACTTCTTCCCTGTATCGATTCCAGGTTTATTCACCTGTTTATCAACATCTTTGAACAATAGGTATAATTATTGAATCTGATAATATTACTGCAGTAAACAACTAAACCAAATAAATCAATGAAAAAATCTATACACTTCATTCTTGTGATAACCTTCTTGCTTGCACTGCAAATACCAGGTATATCACAAATTGGATTGAAAGCGGGTCTCACTGCGACAGATATAGTATTTGCTGTTGAAGGACAATCACCCTATTTAGGTTATGAAGTTGATTATCTCACTCATCGAAATCCTTTGTTCTCATACCAGCTAGGGTTTTTTGGCACTGTTAAGTTGAATAAACTTTTTTATTTTCAGCCTGAATTTATGTATGCCAGGCAGGGGTTAAATTACAACATTGAGTTTTTATACGATGAAATCACTTACCGGATTTATATAGACTACCTGCAACTTCCCTTGCTTGTCAACCTGCGTATGCGCCCCGAAAAAAAGTTCCACCCAGGCTTTTCGTTTGGTCCGTATGCTGCCATAAGTCTAAATGCCAAACGGATAACAGAAATTGATGGTAACCGCATTGAGGAGAATGCAACAAATGTTAAAAACGGTGATTTTGGGCTCATTGGCGGACTGTCTTTTGATTTTGATATGAATAAAGGTCAACTTGTGACAGACCTTCGGTTTAATTACAGTCTGATAAATATTATGTATCCCATTGACGGATATATTCCTGCTTATGATGGGCCTGATCTTGATGAAGAAAGAGCCAGGAATGTTAGTATTGCATTGCTTATTGGATATCGTTTGCAAATAACAAAATAATATGTTTAAATATCTCACATTTTTTTCACTTATTATCCTATTCGTTTCCGTGAATAGTTGTCATAAGCAGTCTGATGACCCAATCCATGTGGAATCAGAAATAAAAAAAGAAATAAATGAAGCAGCTATACCTTCTGTTGTGGCTTGCATTATAAAAGATGGTCAGATTGTCTGGAAAGAAGGCTTCGGATATGCCAATATTAAAAATGAAATTCCAGCCACAAGCCAAACCATTTATACACTCATGTCTATTTCAAAATTATTAATTGGTGTAGCCACCATGCAATTATGGGAACAAGGGCGCATTGATTTTGAAGCGGATATCAATCAATATCTACCGTTTGAAGTCCGTAACCCAAGATTTCCTGACGAAGAAATTACTGTTCAGATGTTATTAAATTACACTTCCGGCCTTGCGTGGCCCGAAGACCATGATAGGATTCCTGCATTTTATGAGTTTTTCGATGATGATAAAACTCCACTTATTAGTGATTGGTTACCTGAATACATCATTCCAGGAGGAACTTATTACAAAACGGCTGTCTGGAAAGATTATCGTCCGGGCGAAAAAGAATTGTACTCAAATATCGCCACTTCTTTATTGGCTTATATTGTAGAACGAATTTCCGGAATGGATTACCGCGATTATTGCAGGGAATTCATTTTAAATCCATTGGAAATGCAGCAAACCTCATTTCGTTTCAGCGAACTGGATGAAAATTTATTGGCCACACCCTACATTGGAACAAACACAGCTTTCAATCAGTTTAATTACAGGCTTTATCCTGCCGGCAACCTGAAAAGCAATATAGACGATTTTTCACATTTCATGTTAGCCATCCTCAATTATGGAGAGTATAAAGGCAATCGCATACTCAAAAAAAGCACAGTCGAAATGATGCTAAGGGTTCACAATCCGGCGTCAGGCGTTTCAAATATATTCTGGCATTGCATAGGAGATTGCGTCGGACACAGCGGTGGCGGAACTGGTTTCAGCACACGTGCAGAGTGGTTTTTCGATAGGAATATGGCTATGCTCATCTTCTCAAACAAAGTGAATAACCTGGTTTATCCACAAGGCAGTATTTATGAACTAGTAAGATATAAAGCCAACGAATTTCAAAGCAATTAACAGCTTACTTCTTTTCCATTTAAATAATAGGTAAGGTGGTTTCATATTGCATGGCCAATCTACCTAATTTGTCTGATAGAATTACCGAAATAAAATAATGAGTGTTTTTGTAAGGTGCATGGAGTGTTCTTGTTGCCACTAAAACTTGCACTACCCCTGTTCCCGAAATAACTTTGATGTTCAAATAAACAAGATTTATTTATGAGCATCGAAACCCTTACTATAAAAAAAGACATCAGGCAGGAGCCCCTGATAAATGAAAAATGGTCTTTTGCAAAAAGCCAGACTTCGCAATATGCCGATGGGATATTTATTACCGGGGCAAATTCATATATAGGATGTCACGTATTTAGCATCCTACAGGAAAAATGGTCTGGAAGAATATATCTATTGATCAGGGCCCAGAATGAAGAGGAAGCTTTTGTAAAAATGTCAGAAGCATTAGATACATGGAAACTACCTCCTATACATTCAGAAAACATCAGCATAGTAACAGGAGATGTATGTCAGGCACGTTTTGGAATGCACTTACCCACCTATAACGAAATGAAAAGAAACACGGGTATGGTGCTTCACCTGGCCATGAACCCTCTGTATAATCTTACTTACGAACATTTTGAAAGGCTTTGGGTACCTGAACTTAAACGCATGATCAAATTCTGTGGCGATCCCAAACATCCTAAAAGCCTGCACTACCCTTCATCGTACAATGCCGATTTTTTCGAAACCAATGAAGATTTCTCAAAAATGGAAAGCAATGCCTGGCAATCAGGATATGCAGGTTTTAAGTGGGTAGCCAACAAAGCACTAAAAAACGCCTTTGACCATAATCTGCAAGGATGTCTTTACGATATCCCCCTGGTGCTAGGTAGCTTAAAAAAAGGATTATGTCCCCTGCAATACTCCATCTGGTACATTCTGGATATGTTCCTGAAAGCCAAATGCTACATTCCTTTTAAATTTAAGATTATCCCTGTTGATGTGTTGGCGAAGGTGATCGTTCATAACCTGTTTAACGATAAGGCAGACAAAGGTGACCGGTTTATACGGCCTGCGTTGAAAAAGTCCGTTTCAGACAAATACTTTGGCAATGTGGCCACCAACCTACTGGGCATCAAAAAAAGCAACCAGCAGCTTATGCGCGACGGTTACCAGTACAAGGAGAAATTCGATTTTGTTTTTCCCGACACTTTTTATCCACTATTGGAACGGGTAAACCAGCAGGAGGCCGTTTTCCCGAATGGTTTTAACACAAGCTTTTTACCATCAACCATGCTGGTTTTCTTAAGTAACCTGAACAAGATCATATCAAAAAATAAAACCAAATCAAATTAAACTTAAAGCCATGAAAAAACTTCTACTCCTTTCTACATTAACAATGGCCCTAATGGCCAGCTTAACAGCCCAGCAGTCTGACTGGTTCTGGTTAAGTCCATGGCCTCAAGGAAACGACCTCAACTCGATTTCGATGGTGTCAAATACGACGGCCTATGCCGTTGGCAACTACGGAACTGTATTAAAAACGACTGACCTTGGCGAAAACTGGGAATTTATTGAAACCGGTTTTACTACAAATTTCAGCTACGTCAAATTCTTCGATGCCCAAAACGGATGCATTTTAGACGACTACGGACTACAGCTTAGAACCACTGATGGCGGAACTACCTGGGAGACCATCACAGCCGAAATTACCGATTCATTTTGGGAGATTTTTTTCACAGACCCCAATACTGGTTATGCATTTACCTAGAATAACCTCTATAAAACTAATGACGGAGGGTTGAATTGGAATATAATTCTGAACGAAGGCGGTTCTACTTTCAGGGCATTGTTTTTTATGGATGCGGATAATGGCTGGATTGCAGGCGATGATGGCATGATAAAAAAGACAACAGATGGCGGTACCACCTGGCAAGATATTTCGCACCCATAGATGAAAATATTGAAGATGTTTGTTTCCAAACTACCAACCTGGGTTTTGCCATTAGCGATGGGTTGATCATGCGGACCACCAACGGGGGCTCCTCATGGGAAAGCACAACTTTTAGCTCCGACAATGAATTTACGCTCGTGCATTTTGTAAATCAAAATGTGGGTTATGTATTAGGCGAAAACTGGCATGAAAGTCAAAACCCCATACTCAAAACTACTGATGGGGGAAACAACTGGGAAGAACAGGACTCAGACACAGGACTTGATTTCAACTCCATAGATACATTCGATGAAGATCATGCATTTACAGTGGGCAATTATGGTTTGATTTTAACGACTGAAAACGGAGGAGATGAATGGACAAAAATTACGCAAGGTGCGCCTATTTCATTTTATTCCGTGTTTTTCACGGATACTGAAACAGGATATATCTGCGGAGAAGATGGTGTACTTATGAAATCAACGGATGGAGGAATTACTTCTGATTTCTTAATACCGGCACATCACAAAATATTACAGATGTATTTTTTATCAATGAAAATACCGGTTATTTCTGTGGCGGCTTCTCATGTGCTTTCAAAAACAACCAATGCAGGAGATAGCTGGACCTCTATAAACAATGGATTATCAGGCGCCCTTTATTCAGTCGTATTTCCCGAAAACGAAACAGTAGGCTATACTTGTGGTAATTTGGGCATTTTTAAAACAAACTGATGGTGGCAAAAGCTGGCTACACCAGATGGAAACCACTATTACCAATGCGATCCATACCATCTATATTTTGTAAATAATGATTTCGGTTTGCTTATAATGGCAGTCATTTTTATCATACATCTAGATGGGGGTAACTGAGTGGAACGAAATCGATATCGATAATGTTTACAGTTTTAACAGATTGTTTTTTCAAGATGCGTCGAATGGATTTCTAACAGTAGACTCGCCTACTCCTTACAGCGCTTGCTAAAAACCACAGATGGGGGCTGCATCTGGGAATTGATATATCAATCGGAAAAATCATTGGAGATAAGCTCATTACAATTTATTAATGGAAATTTGGGCTTATCAGGTGGTGAAACTTTCTTAAGAACAATTGACGGTGGAATTTCATGGATTGAATTTCCAATTCCGGCAGATGATCTTGGAGATATTTTCTTTGCTGATGAAAATATCGGCTATGCCGTAGGAAATGCAAATTATATTTTCAAAACAACCAATGGAGGCGGTACAATTACAGGAATTAATACCCAACCTAGCGCTGATGCTACTAATAATCTGTTATTACAAAACTATCCGAATCCTTTCTACTGATCGAACAATCATTGAATTCAAAATTCCGGAACCGGCTTATACTACCTTATTGGTATTTGACCTGCTCGGAAATAAGGTAGCCAGGCTCATTCATGAAGAAAAACAGCCCGGTGATTACAAAACCGAATTTCAAAGCAAAGGATTGGCTCCCGGCATCTATTACTACAGGCTTTCAACCGGAAAATATACACAAACCAAAAAACTGATTATTAATTAGCATGGTGCCGATAGCATGATACATGGAAAGAAATATTGAAAGAACACCATGCTCCATACACCAAGCACAAATAAAAAACCATGAAAAAACTTTTACAATTAACATTGATCTTATTACTCTCTTTATCAGTTTATTCACAAAGCAGAGAAGCAATGCCAGTCTCAAATGATGGTAACGTAAATCATAGTCCGATATTTCAACTACTCATTTCAGAAGATAATTCACATATCCATACTCAGCGCGACAATGACTTTTTAAAAGATCTGTCATATTTCTATTGGTGGAGCGATGTGTATGATATATACAAATGTTATCGACGCTACTATTATACCTATGATGCAAACCATAATCTAATTGAAAAAAAACAGAATTGGATGGATGGATCAGGCTATATAAATAAAAGGATCTATGAGTATGACGTAGACAACAAAATGACAAGAGAAGATTTTTCCGATTATACTGGTAATGAATGGATTCTTACAAAAATAACTCATTATTATTACGATCCTAACAACAATCCGTTTCAAGAGCTAACACAGGTATTGGATGGGTCAGATTTTGTAGATGAATCTTATACTCAATATATATATGAAAATAATATTAGGACACAATTTATTGATTACGTAAGGCAGGATGGAAACTGGGTTAGATCTTTAAGATGGAATGACTACTATAAAAACGGCCTTCGAGATTATGTTTTAGTTGAGCACTGGAGCGATGATGGAAATGTTTGGGTAAATGGAGTACGAGCCTATTACCATTATGATGAAGAAACCTCCAACCTGTTGGTGATATCGGGCAATAATTGGGATGAAGAGATATCTGGTTGGAGCGAGAGGGTTCAAAGGACTCTATATAGTTATGACTCTATTAATAATTACCGAACAGTCATGGAAGTCGATGAAAATTTCTATGATGGAAACGGGTGGCAGAAGGTTATGCTAGAAGCCTATACCTACGTGCCTGCAGGAAGTGAACAGTTAGCACACAAACGTAACAACCTAAATAAATCCATAGAGGACTTACAAACTACGGAAGACGAATTGGTTATTTCTGGCAAGCAGGCAAGTGGGGACAGGTCGTTATATGGTGTTGAAGTAATGATAGATTCCGTTTTACATACGTCTGTAGGCGACCTGGAATTTACTTTGTCACACAAAGGAGTTACAGAAACCATTATATATCAGGTTGGAGATGACGGGGATAATTTTATCAATACGAAGCTTACTGATAGGGCTTACGATACAATCTCCAATGGATTAGCACCCTTTTCAGGCATTTATAAAGCTGAAAATTCCTTATCCGCCTTTGCAGGTGTTGACCCGGAGGGCACATGGACACTAAGTATTTATGACGGAGTTTCCGGTAATACCGGTACATTAATAGCCTGGGGGTTAAATTTATTATATGCTGAGAACAGTGGCGTAGAAGATAGATTCACTGAAGACATGACATTTAAGTTATTCCCCAATCCGACTAAGTCAACTATTAATATTCATTTAGCAGAAGGCATTCATTCTAAAGCAGTTATTGAAATTTATGACATAAATGGCAAACTGCTTCTGGTAAAAGAAATCTCTTCTGGTACAACTTCAATCGAGCTTGATGTTAGCCACTTACCAAGCGGAGTATATGGCTGCAGGCTAACATCAGGTAAAAGTTCAAGCACTAAAAAACTGATGATTCAAAAATGAAACCCATGAAAACAATTTTTACAATTTTCACAGCTTTGGTATTAATTTGTGTTTGCAAGCTCAACGCACAAACTGTTTATGTGGATGCATCTAACAATACTGGTATTGAGGATGGTACGTCAGGACATCCATACAATACCGTTGCAGAAGGTATTGAAGCCGCAATTACTGGGGATTCTGTATATATATTTTCAGGGGAATATCCTGAAACTGCATCAACGGAGTTGAATATAAAAGACGGAACTATCATTGTAGGTCAGGATTCTGCCAACACTAGAATTGCTATTCCATTTTATACAGGAGAATCAACCCTTAGTCATTATACCGAGTTATTAGGTCTAAGCTTCCCCGCCTATACTATATCAAACGGCGAAGGAGCAGCAACACTGAAATTAAAAGGATGTCATGTAGGTGAAGTGAGCTTTAATTCCGCCAGTGGTTATACGTTTATTGTAGAAGAATGTACCATTGACGGTTTTCTAACCAACAATAGTGGCACATGTTACCTAATGATCAGAAATAATCATTTTCTGGATGGAGGTATAATAGATAAGGGTGCTGCTCCTGAAGGAATCGAGGCTCATATTATAGAGGATAATTTATTCAATCGTCAATCATCAAATAATCCGGACGAGGCCGTAATTGATGCTAATTCGACATCTATCACAGTTAAAAATAACATTATAAATGTTAACTGTCTTGGTTCAGGGATCAGCCTAAAAAGTGGCCCTCCAACAAATGTTATTGGTAATACCATATCTCTGAGCAGCGGTGATTTAACTAACCAAACATGTGGGATATTTACCAAAGCCGGGTATGGTGTTGTATCCGATAATTCAATTACAGGTGGCTATATAGCGTACTTCAGCAGCAGTGGAGCCATATTGTTTGAAAACAATACTATCATTGGTTCGCATACAGGGATTATTAGTGAGGGAGCGGAGTTGGTTCAGGGAAATACAATTAAAAATTGTACAGGAAATGGGTTCATTGGAAACGGGCTGGCAGGCCCGGTACAAAACAATTTCTTTATTGACAACGACAGTTCAGGAATCGTATTAAATTATCCGGTAGACCTTGGTGGCGGTGCTAAGAATGGAGATGGCTGGAATACATTGCAGAATAACGGATATTTTGATTTGCTTATCAATTATTCCCCGACCGAGCAGGATACACTATATGCCAGGTATAATCTCTGGGATCATGACACAAAAGATGAAATTTTATCAGAAGACATTTTGAATAATAGTGAGAATCTTTCCATACAAGTTATTGATTTTATTACATTTCCTGATATACCACTTCTTCAATCACCAACCAATAACAGTTCAGGAGTAGATGTTTCTGCTCAATTTATCTGGCATCTAACATCAGTTTCCGACCTGTATCATCTGCAATTATCTTACAATTCTAATTTTACGAACTTCATTGCTGACACAACCGGACTAAAAGAAGCACAATTCAATATTAGTCTTGAACCTGAAACTAACTTCTTTTGGAGAGTAAAAGCTGCAAACCCTTCAGGGAGTAGCGACTGGAGTGAAACATGGCAGTTTTCAACAGGTGTAATTGGGATTGAAGAAAGCGAAAAAGACAGGAATGAGTTCATAACAAGTCCGAATCCGGCAAGGAACAAGTGCAAAGTGCAAAGTTCAATGTTCAAAGTCGAGGATACTACAATTGAACTTTATGACTTGAATGGCAGAAAACTGCTTAAGAAACACATTCCGGCAGGCATTGAAACTCTTGAAATAGATGTAAGCAGTTTGAAAAGCGGGGTGTATTTCTGCCAATTGAGTATTAATGGAAAATCAACAACAACCAAACTAATTATTCAAAAATAAATGAAGACGGAAGTCGAAAGTTGAAAGCTGCACCCAAAGCTTCCGACTGCAGTCTTCCAATTAAAAGAAACAATAAATCAAAATAAACTATATCATGAAAAAAATTACATTAATGTTGATACTTCTTATATCACTAACAAGTTTTTCACAACCAACCATAGAATGGCAAAAATGCCTCGGTGGAAGTTATGGTGATAAGGGTTATTCTATTCAACAAACCTCAGACGGGGGTTTTATCGTTGCGGGATATTGTAGTAGCTCAACTGACGGTGATGTTAGCGGCAATCACGGAGAGTATGATTTTTGGGTAGTAAAACTATCTGCAACGGCTACCATAGAATGGCAAAAATGCCTCGGTGGAAGTAGTTATGATATTGCCTATTCTATTCAACAAACCTCAGATGGGGGTTATATCGTTGCGGGAAGTAGTTACTCAACTAACCATGATGTTACTGGCAATCATGGAGGCTATGACTATTGGGTAGTAAAACTATCTGCAACGGCTACCATAGAGTGGCAAAAATCCCTAGGTGGAAGTGATCATGATATTGCCTATTCTATTCAACAAACCTCAGATGGGGGTTATATCGTTGCAGGTGCTAGTAAATCAACTGACGGTGATGTTATCGGTAATCACGGAAATGGTTATAATGATTATTGGGTAGTAAAACTATCTGCAACGGCTACCATAGAATGGCAAAAATGCCTCGGCGGAAATTATCATGATATTGCCTATTCTATTCAACAAACCTCAGATGGGGGTTATATCGTTGCAGGTGCTAGTAAATCAACTGACGGTGATGTTATCGGTAATCACGGAAACTTTGATTATTGGGTAGTCAAACTATCTGCAACGGCTACCATAGAATGGCAAAAATGCCTCGGTGGAAGTTCTGATGATGGAGCCAATTCTATTCAACAAACCTCTGAAGGGGGTTATATCCTTGCGGGATATAGTGGCTCAAGTGATGTTACCGGCAATCACGGAGGCAGTGATTTTTGGATTGTAAAACTATCTGCAACGGCTACCATAGAGTGGCAAAAATGCCTCGGCGGAAGTGCTTATGATGAAGCCCGGTCAATTCAACAAACCTCAGATGGAGGTTATATCGTTGCGGGAACTAGTAACGCGACTAACGGTGATGTTACCGGCAATCACGGACGAGATGATTATTGGGTTGTAAAACTATCGGCAACAGCTACGATAGAATGGCAAAAATGCCTTGGTGGAAATTCTGATGATGAAGCCTGGTCTATTCAACAAACCTCAGACGGAGGTTATATCGTTATAGGATATTGTGAGTCAACTGAGGGTGATGTTACCGGTAATTACGGAGAAGATGATTTTTGGGTAGTAAAACTATTCCCCCTTGCAGGAGTTAATGATAGCGAACTTAGTAATACGATTATTTTGTATCCAAACCCAGCAAGTACAGTTGTTAATCTGCAGTCTGCGGTCTTCAATCTGCAGTCTGCAGTAGCAGAGATTTACGATTTGAATGGCAGAAAGCTGATCGAAAGACAAATCCCTGTAGGAGGTGATTCTTTTGAAATTGATGTAAGCAGTTGGCAAAGTGGCGTTTATTTCTGCCGCTTAACCATAAATGACCAAATAATTACGAAAAAAATTATCAAACAATAAGTATCCATTTTAAAAACCTTTAAAACTAAATATCATGAAAAAATTATTACTCCTTTTAACACTATCCTTCATCCTCTGCACTTTTTCCTTTTCCCAGGAATATGCTGATTTCGAAATTACAGGAACAAATGAAGGTACAGGTACTTTTGCCAATGCAGCATTATCAAATTTCACATGGACAGCCACAGGAACTATTAATGAATCTGTAGAACTACTTAACGACGAAATATTTGATGATGGCAGTGCATTTGAAGATACTTTTGGGCAAGCTGATAATGCTGAGAATCTGCGTATACAGATCTATCCCAACGGACAAGGTACAGTCGGCCAACCCATTCTTTCAAAATCCAAGCTCACCATCCATTTCAATGAAACAACTCCCGCTGATGGCTGGGGATTCTGTATTGTCGATATTGACGTAGAGAATTGCTTAATATCCGCCATTGATAAGAACGACAACGAAGTTGCAGTTGAAGACATTGATAATTGGCTTATAGAGCTTTTTGATACCGATCTCATCACAGATGGTCTGAATATACCTAAATGGGATCCAACACATGCAGCACTACTTGGTTTCAATACACCCGATGATTATCTAGTTTATAACAACCTGGTTATAGGAGGTTTGGATGACAGCGAAGCACCTTCTGCTTTTTTTACACCAAACATGCAACTAAAATCATTGATCATTGATCATGAAAACCTCCAGGATGGTGCCTTTGTATCCTATCACTTTTATATAGCTTCATTGGGTCCAACAGGAATTAAAGACCCAGTTGATGTTGAATTAACTATTTACCCCAATCCGGCGAAGGATTATATAAATATCATATGCCCGCAACTCGCAAATAATTCCGCGCTGATATCAATATTCGATTTGGCAGGGAAAGAACTGATCAAATCACATATCATGCAAGGAAAACTGTACAAAGAGCTTGATTTAAACATGCTACATAGTGGAATTTATTTCTGTCGCTTAAGCATGAACAATCAAATCATCACTAAAAAAATCATCAAACATTAATTGATCAATGCTAATACACTTTAAAAACAATAAACATGAAAAAAGTTTTACTCACTATCATAATACTAACTATTATTTATTCTTTAAACGGCCAAACTTTTGGTAATGCAATTGACCTGGATGGTGTTGACGATTATGTGGTTGTGCAGCACCATCCCAGCCTCAACCCCATGGATGGTAGCTGGAGTGTGGCATTCTGGCTTAATGCAACCAACAAAGACCAGGTTGCTCCAGTAGTTATGAAACGACTTGCTGAACCACCTTATACCCAATATTCATATGCATTTGGCAAAGATGATCCACACGATCCCGAACCCGGAAAAAAAATACGTATTAACCATATAGAAGATGCGGGTGTTGCCGAACGTAGCGGTTATACCACAGACGCGTACATTGATGGTTACTGGCACCATTATGTAATAGTAGCCGATAAACAACAGGATGGTATCATCTTATTTGTTGATGGAAGCCAGGTTGATTTTTTTCCCATGTATTATTTCGGATTATGGCCTTCTGTGGCAACCACAACCGACCTGATCATCGCCATGGGAAGCTCAGGCGATAAAATAGAAGGTCCACTAGATGAACTCAGTATTTGGAATAAGGCACTGAATCTTAACCAGGTACAACAAATGATGTACGACACGCTATCCTCAGATTATTATAGCACAGCCGATAGCGGATTGGTAGCTTATTACAGGTTCGATGCGTTTGAAGACCTGGGAGCAGGAAATGCCGGAGTTGATGATTTTCGTGACCTTTCCTTCTTATGGCAATCATGCCGATTCCGAAGGAAATCCATCATTGGTTCCGTCAGGTATTTTTGTCGGATTGGAAGAGAAATCTTTATCGGATAAAATTAATTTGTTTCCTAATCCCACCAGAGACATGATCAGCCTTCATTTCAGCGGCCTTGATCAGCAGTCGGTAGTTATTGAGATTTTTGACTTTGATGGAAGAAAATCGCTTGAAAAACAAATCATGGCAGGAAGTGAAGCCATTGAAATTGATGTAAGCAGTTTGAAAAGTGGTGTGTATTTCTGCACAATGTTAACCGAACAAGGCAGCACAACAAAAAAATTAATTATTCAAAAATGAAATATTCTGTCATTTCACCCCCCCGCCTGCAGGACGGGCAGGGACCAAAGTGACAACATAACTTAAAACAATAAACCTATGAAACATTTCTTTACTTTATTCACAGCAATCGCAACGCTTGCATTCATGATGCCTGCAGAAGGCATTGCACAACTAACTTACGTTCCCGACGATCATTTCGAACAGGCTTTGATTGATCTTGGTTTAGACTCTCCCCCATTGGATGATTACATTCTTACAGCGAATATTGACACCTTAAAATACCTGTATGTTTGGGAGAAAGAAATCTCTGATCTAACTGGTATTGAAGATTTTATATCTTTAAGAGAACTGTACTGTTATGACAACCTGATTACTTCATTAGATGTAAGCAATTGCATTGATATTGAAGTTTTAAATTGCTATCGAAACGAGCTCACCTCACTTAATTTGGCCAATTGTACAAAGCTGGAATATCTCCGATGCTATGAGAATGAACTTACCACACTCAACGTGGAGGATTGTGCTTCTTTGAATCTTATTATGTGCAAAAACAATATGATCACCTCCCTCGATGTAAGCAATTGTTCTGTTATAGAAGAATTGGCTTGCAACAACAATGCACTTACTTCACTAATTACCACGGGCTGCTCAGTTTTAAAATACCTGCATTGTTTTGAGAATCATATTACAACACTCGATTTAAGCACCAATCCTGCATTGTATATTTTAGATAGCTACGATAACGATCTTGTCTCTCTGAATGCAAGCGGTTGTTCCGACCTTGATTGGCTTTTTTGCACTGAAAATGAACTTACATCTCTCAACCTAAGCAATTGCAGCTCTTTAACCTGGATTTTATGTTATGATAATGCGCTAACTACGATCGACCTGAGCCAGTGTACTGCCCTCCAATCAATTAGTTGCAACAACAACCTGTTAACAACACTTGATGTGAGCATGAATACATCATTGCTACAGCTTATTTGTAATGATAACGCACTTACTTCATTGAATATAAAAAATGGAAATAATGCCAGCATGCTTGGCGATGAAGATTATGCCGGACTTGATGCCAGGTCAAATCCAAATCTTGAATGCATCCAGGTAGATGATGCTGCGGCTGCAGCTGGTTATGAGTTCTGGTACAAAGATGCCACTGCGATGTATTCAGAGGACTGTGGTTACAGTGCTGTTCAAGAAAGCATTTTAGCAGCAGACATATTGGTTTATCCTAATCCGGCAAGTTCAACTATAAATCTTCGATCTCAGGTATCCAATCTTCAAGCAACTGCTGTGGAAATATATGATTTGAATGGCAGAAAGCTACTTGAAAAAAACTATCCGGCAGTAAGCAAAAGTGTTGAAGTTGATGTAAGTAGTTTGGAAAGTGGTGTGTATTTCTGCACAATGACAACTGAACAGAGCAGTGCAACAAAGAAATTAATTATTCAAAAATGAAACTAGTTATTAAATAGCAAAGTGCATGGAGCACAACGTATGAGAAAAAGATTAGTCACGAACTGCTATGCGTCCCGCTCCATGTAGTCTCTCCTATTGACATTCTTCTCCTAATTTCGTATATTGCTTTCGCAAATTATGAGCGACAAACATTTACAAACTCAGTACTAACTTAAAAACCTAAAACCATGAAGAAATTTACCTGCTTAACGCTCATTTCTATTTTTAGTTATCTCACTTTTGCTCAATCAGGCTGGCACTGGCAAAACCCATTCCCACAGGGGAATCCATTATACAGTATTAATTTTCTAAGTGACAATGGCTGGGCTGTAGGACCTCAAGGGACCGCCATACACACAACTGATGGTGGAGAAACATGGCAGCTTGTAGACCTCGGAACTGATGAAAATCTCAATTCAGTCTATATGCACGATGATCTAATGGCATTCATGGTTGGTGATAATGGATTAGTTATGCTTGTAATTGAAAGGGAGGATGGATTTGAGATAACCCATTACCCAAAAACAACAGCCGCTAATTTAAAATCAATTACTTCTACCATTCAAAATTGCCCCTGGGCAGTGGGTTATGAAGGTTCTATTCTCCGCTCCAATGATTTTTGGTTCACCTTCGAAGAACAATATATACCATATGAATTTGACCTGTTTTCAATTGACAATATAGAATGTAATACGGCTTTAACTGTTGGTAGAGATGGATTAGTTTTATATACAAATGACATGGGAAATACATGGAATTATCGAAATATTCCGACTGAACTGGATATGTTATCTGTTAATATTGGCACTTTTGAAAATATCAGGGTAGTAGGACAAAGAGGAAACATATGGCACACTGAAGACGAAGGATTAAACTGGCATAAAGAGCATGAAGAAGACGGATATAATTTGAATGATATATTGATAACAGCTCTAAACGTAGCTTATACCGTTGGTGGAGATGGGGTTGTGTTGGAAACCATAGATTATGGCGAAACTTGGACTCCAAGGTGTAATACAGTAAAATCCACTTTGTATGACACTGAAGATCAGTGGAGTTACGATCAGGTATGGGCCGTTGGACATTACGGTATCATTCTTAAAAACTCAGGACTCGAAACTGAATTTGAAATACAAAATGAAGGTCATATCGGATGGTTATATTCGGTTGACTTTGTAAATGCAGGTGTTGGTTGGGCAGTTGGTGGAGAGTTAACTGACTTAAGCGGAAACTCCGAGGGTATCATTTTGCATACTACCGATGGGGGAATAAACTGGGAAGTACAGTTATCAGTTTCAAGTCTTTTAACTGAAGTATACTTTGCGAGCGAAACAGAAGGTTGGGCTATAGGTAGAGATGGTATGATAAGGTACACAGCGAATGGTGGAGTAAATTGGGGAACACAAAATAGCCCATTAAATGGAAGACTTGAATCTGTATGCTTTATTGATGAAAATAATGGATGGATTGTAAGCAGCAACAATTGGGGCGAGATTATTCATACTACAAATGGAGGTAGCTCCTGGACCAGACAAACCAATCCAACTCAGAACCCATTATATGATGTATTCTTCATCAATGAAAATAAAGGTTGGGCCGTTGGGCTTGACTCCACAATTATTCGTACAACTGATGGAGGTCAAAACTGGAATAGAGTTATTACATACGCAGCTAATGGATATCGATTTGCATCGATGTCTTTTTTATAGATGATATGAAAGGATGGGTAATTGGAATTTATGGCAGGATCATGTTAACGGATGATGGAGGCATCACATGGCAGGAAATTGAAAGCGGCACATCAGAATTATTAGAACTCTGTATTCTTTATTGACGAGAATAATGGATGGGTGCCGGCGACCAAGGCACCATTCTTCGATCAGTGGATGGTGGATATCATTGGTTCAAGCAATTAAGTGGTGTTTCTACTAATTTTTTGTCAGGCATTCGATTTCATAGATCATTTTAATGGCTGGGCGGTTGGAGACGGTGGTACGATTATTCAAACATTTAATGGAGGATTTTCACATGACAATGGCACCTTTGGTGACTGGAATCTCGGCCTCCCCATTATTGACAAAGAAGAATGCAAAAGCACTATAGAAGTCAATGTTTCAGACTATTTAAGAGATGAGTATTATCATCACCGGTATGGAATTATTCATAGATTCGATCATACATTCGAGAGTTAGTGATCTGGAGATATCCCTTACGCATAATGATGTTACGGAAACCCTCGTGTATCAGGTAACCGACCAAGGTGAGAATTTCCTGTGGACAAAACTTAGCGATGATGCTACAACTATGATCACGAATGGCGCAGCCCCTTTTTCAGGCGACCATAAACCATATCAGCCACTCGCGGCATTTAACGGAATGGACCCCAATGGCGAATGGACCTTAACCATCTACGACAGCGAAGATGGCCATGAAGGAACCCTGAATGCCTGGGGTATCAAACCTATGTTTGAAAAATTCATTTCAATTGATGAAGAGACATGCTATCGAAGCTGACCAAAATTTTGTATTGTCACAGAATATCCCCAATCCATTTAAAGAAGCTACCCAACATCAGCTGGAATAGCGAAATAAGCGGACAAACCGTATTAAAGGTATTCAATATCAATGGTCAGGAGATTGCTACCCTGGTGAATAAATTTATGCCCGCAGGTGAATACGCAGTAGATTTTGTTGGTTCCGGTTTAAGTACAGGCCTTTACTACTATCAATTAAGGATTGATGACTTTGTTCAGACGAAGAAAATGATCATTCAAAAATGAAAACACCCTGTCATTCTGAGTGATAGCGAAGCCCGCCTACCGGACAGGCAGGAATCTTGCTTTGTTTTCATAAAGACTCTTCGCTTTGCTCAGAGTGACAATATGAATAGAACGTTGTGGGAAGTCAGCTACTACATCCCCTACCCTTTTTCGCTGATGCTGATCAAACGGTCGTAATCAATCACTTTGAATTTTTTTCCATCCATTTGGATCAACCCGTCTTCATTGAACTTTTTAATCATACGGATTACAGTTTCTGAACTCATCCCTGATAATTCAGCCAGGTCCTTACGGGAAAGGGGCAGTTCAAATTCAGATTGCTTAAAAATTTGCCTCGAAAGACATAAAAGTATATCTGCCAAACGGCCATAAGCCTGCTTGTGAGTTAGACAAAAGAAACGGCCATTTATCTGTGTACTGTTCGCACTTAAAATATCAATTACTTCCTTGGCAAATTCTGCATTTTGCTTCACCATCTGCCTGAAAGCATTAATATCAATCAGTTTAACACGGGAATCCACATAGGTCATTGCTGAATACTGGAATGTATTATTTTCCTCCGACAATGATGTAAGTCCCAGTAGATTACCTTGCGGAATAATTTTTAGCACCAGTGATTTTGAACCATCATCAATGTATACTTTCGCCAGGCCTTCCTCCATGTACATTATATGCGAAACAAAGCTGCCTTGTTTGCAGATAATCTCGTTCTTTTTATAATTGATCACCACAGAATTGGCATCTAAAAAATCCATTTCATTTTTACTGAGTGTTTCAAAACACCTGCAACTGATGTGAACTAATCGTACAACTTGTTCCTTGTATAAATCTGGTATCCATTTGTTTTCTCAAATAATCCAGACAAAAGTACGAATTATATCAATAAAATTCCTGATTCATATCAAATTTTAATCCTATACAAAGCATACTTTTTTACTACCAATACCTATTGTTTATTTATTAACAATAGGCTTAAAACTGCAATCTTTGTAGGGAATTAAATTAATGAGCAGATATTGCTTTTATTATAAACAATTATAAACAAAATCAAGATGTTACGTTCTAAAATACTTTCATTCCTCGGACTACTTTTAGTCGTCCTGTTTATTAAGTCTTACATAATACTGGTTGTGATAAGGACAATGGTCCTATTGACCCCAATGAAACCAGTGTTGCCTCCTGCGAAGGATGTCATACTAATTATGCGCATCTTCAGGCTGTTTACACACCCGACACAGCAGCACCGGCCGGTGGATGTGGTGGAGATGCACCACATTACGAACCTTACGACAGGGTTTATATGGGTGGTAGTGGTTATGAAGAGTACAAGACGTCAGGCCATTATCAAATAGGATGTTCAGGCTGCCATAATGGAATAGATGACACTGATGATAAGCAACTAGCGCATTCAGGAGATTTCCTGAGACATCCATCAGCTGAAGCAGATGAGAAATGTGGTTCGTGCCACCAGCAAATCGTAAGTAACTTTGAAACAAGTATCCATAATGGAACAGGACAGATGCGAAAAGTTGCCATGCGAAGTGGTTTTAGTGGAGCTGATGAATTTGACCAGTTACCGCAGCATCAGATTGAAGGATATAATACCAATTGCGCTACCTGCCATGGAACCTGCGGAAACTGTCATATTGTGAGACCACCTATTGGTGGTGGCGGTCTGTCTAATGGTCATATGTTTAATAAAACACCTGATATGGTAAGTGTTTGTGTTACATGCCATACTTCTCGCGGAGGCCATGCATACCTGGGTGTTGCTCCCGGCACACAACCTGATGTACATCTGACAAGTATGCAGTTTAAATGTGGTAATTGTCACTCAGGTGAAGAACTTCACGGTGACGGTGAACCCTGTTGAACAGCGTTATGCGTATTCAAAATTACCCGAATGTGAAAATTGCCATACATGATATTCAATCTTCAAACAACTATCACTCCATGCATTATGATGATTTTAACTGCCAGGTTTGTCACTCGCAGGATTATAACAATTGTGGCAGCTGTCATATACATGGCGAAGGTGCCAGAATCCCTTCATACCTTGGATATAAAATTGCAGTGAACCCATTACCCGACTTAAGACCTGATTATGATTTTGCTTTGGTAAGACGTACACTGGCAGCACCAGATAACTGGAAAGAATATGGTGTGGAAAGCTATGCAAACTTTGATGTTTTTCCTACCTATAACTATACAACACCACACAATTTACTGAGATGGACAGAAAGAACAGAAGTACAGCAAGGAAAATCATGCTTCATCTAACTGTCACATTCGAAATGAAGGAGGCACTCTGGTTAATAAAGGAGCTTTACCTGTTTGATGAAGACTTGCTTGACTGGGAAAAAAGTGCATCAAATTCCATTATTGTTGATGGCAAATTACCTGAATCATGGTTTGAAAGTAACTAATGATATCTTTATATATCATTAATTAATTTAATAATAACACAATCAAAAAGAATGAAAACATTAAAACTACTACTTTATAGCTTACTGATTAGTTCGCTATTAATTACTCTTGTAACAAAGATGATGATGAAACACCAATTAACGAAGGACAGGTATTGGTTGAGTATCTTGAATCAAGTAGTTCTCCTTATGGAAAAGACTATGTAAATACGGATATGCCTTCAATTATTTCAGCAGAAGCTGTGCATACGGATATTTTAACTGGAGCTGAAATTTATCTGATTGATATCAGGTCTGCAGCTGATTTTGCTGCTGGACATATTGATGGAGCTGTAAATGTAGCTGCAGGTTCTGTACTTGACCATATTCAATCAGAAGGCTTGGCCATGGATGACAAAATTGTGATTATATGCTATTCGGGCCAGACTGCCGGTTGGGTGAATGCCATTTTAAGACTGAATGGTTACAACAATGCATTCAGCATGAAGTGGGGTATGTGTTCTTGGAACTCAGAATTTGCTGGATCATGGCCAGACAATATTTCCAATATGTACTGCAACTCAGTTTGAAAATGATGCTGTAGCCAAAGCTGCAAAAGGCAATATGCCTACTTTATCAACAGGGCAAACTACCGGACAGGCAATTTTTGAAGCACGTGTTTCTACTGTTCTTGCAGAAGGATTTGGTGCTGCCAAAATTTCAAATACCGACGTTTTTGCCAATCCTGATAACTATTACATTGTGAACTATTGGGCTCAAACAGATTATGATCATTATGGACATGTCCCCGGTGCTATGCAGTATACACCAAAACAATCAATCGCTTATAATGTAGATTTAACAACCTTACCAACTGACAAGACTGTTGTTGTTTATTGCTGGACTGGTCAGACAAGTGCAAATATGGCTGCCTACCTGAGGATTTTAGGATATGATGCAAAATCACTTCTTTTTGGAGCTAAACGGTATGATTTATGACGATCTTGAAAGCTCACAAATGGAGTGATTCAGAGATTAAGGAATATGATTACGTAACAGGAAAATAAAACCCAAAATAACCTGGTATAAAAAAGCTGCTCCTCTGAAAGGAGCGGCTTTTTTTATTTATATAAATAAGTAAGCAAAATCCATATTGCAATAGTACTCATAAAGTCTTCCTCACTGGTGAATCCAACCCTTGCACAATCATCCATTCAGGCAACTCAGGTTTGTGGCTTAATTGCTTTTTACGGAATGGACTCCAGAGCAAGATAAAAATATCACGGGCAGTCATATAACGACCGAACCTTCTGAGCAACCTGAAGGTGGCCACTGGCCTGTGAATAACAAGATAACCAAATAGTTTCATATATCCTTTTTTCCTGGCTTGGTGGACAACTTCACTCGGCAAGATTGTGGGATCGATATCAGAACATTTAAACCATTTGTTCCAGTCCATTTCATCATCAATAATACCCCTGTCAACATATTCCTGCCATAAAGGGGTTCCCCGATAAGCACAAAGCCTGTTAAAGCCAAATGTATCCAGTTTTAATCTCCCTGCAAATTTGAAACTCTCTATGATATCTTCAACCGTTTCACTAGGAGATCCGATCAGGAAAAACCCATGCGCAGTCTCAATGCCGTCTTCTTTAGCCTTTGAAACGGCAGTTTCAATTTGCATCAGGGTCTGGTTTTTATTTAATCGATCAAGCACTTTTTGTGTACCAGCCTCCACACCAAAAGCGAGAAAATTGCAATTGGCCTTAACCATTAATGGAAATTCTTCGAGTGCAAGTGAGTCCACCCTACCTTCGCAACCCCAGTTAAATTTGAGTTTTCGGTCAATAATACCGTTGCAAATGGCTTCAATGCGTTTGCGCTTCATTAAAAAATGATCATCTGTTAGATAAATGGACCGGTATCCTTCATCATGCAATTGCTGCATCTCGCCTAAAACATGCTCGGGTGAGCGGCTTCGCCACCTGCCCTGTGCAAGCGTGGGTATGTCGCAATAGATGCAATGAAAAGGACACCCACGTGTGGTTTGTATGGTACAAAACCGGTCCAGCGAAAGCACAGCCGGTACATCCAAAGGCATGGATTCGATATACTCAACAGGCAAACTTTTCCTGTCAGGATAAGGAAACTGGTCAAGATCCTTAATCAAAGGCCTGTCAGGATTGTGTATTACTTCACCATTCGATCGCCAGGTAATTCCCTTTACTACTTTCAGGTTATCAATGTTTTCTAAGTATTCAGGAATCAATTCCTCTCCTTCTCCCCTGCCCACGGCATCAATATAAGTGGCATCGTTTAATATCTGGACTGCATTTGCAGTAGCAAAAGGACCACCAACAATAATGGGTGTAGAAGGGCTCGCACTTTTTAAACTTTTCGCCATGTTTTTCGTTGCCGGGTATGAAGTTGTGGATAGAAACGAAAGTGCAATGATATCCGGTTTTTCATCTTTTACAGCCCTGGCAATATCTTCTTCTTTCATTTTGGGATGGCAGGTATCAAACATTGTGACCTCATGCCCATGGTTTTTTATTACCGGGGAAAGTGTCTGTATTCCCAATGGCGGAAAAGCCATGATCTCAATCCGGTTATTATTATCTTTTCTCCTAAGTTTTTCTGGAAGGATGTTGTAGTAATCTTCGTCGCGGATATAAATTAGAAAAACCTTCATTATTCGGGCCAAATATAAACTTCTAAAGTTAGGTAATTTATGTTTATGAATAGAAACAAGTGATTTCTACTTAAATTTCAAACAAAAAAAATGATTATAAAATAGTCACTAATACGTAATTTCTTAGGTGTACTTCCGCAAACTGTATTCACTATATTTGTTCTTCCAAATTTCGTGTATAAATGAGCAAACAAAACACATATACGCTACCATTTCTGGTCTTTTTATTTGTAGGTTTTGTGTTGGCAATGGTGCAACTCAAAGTAGAAAGTCCAATGCTTTTATTGGAGCGATTTTTACCTGGTGGCGGATGGATTGAAATACCCTTGATAGCTTTTTACGGTGCATTGGTAACCTGGAAAATGCAGGACCCCAAAAATGTAGCAAGCTGGAGAGGAAATACCTGGCTGTTATTTTCCGCTGTTTTCTTCGGACAGTTATTTCTGGGCATCATAGGTTTCGATAAATTCCTGATGACCGGAAAACTACACCTGCCTGTACCGGCCATGATACTCAGCGGTCCTCTCTACCGTGCTGAATTGTCTTTTATGACCATATTATTCATTAGTACCGTGATGCTATCAGGACCTGCCTGGTGTAGCCATTTATGCTATTTCGGAGCCATGGATAATTTTGCTGCTTCAAAGAAAAAACCGGGCTTCAAATCTATTAAAAACAAATGGGCCATCAAATACACTTTGCTACTTGTAATAATTCTGGGGACCCTCCTGCTTAGGTGGTTTAACGCATCATGGATTATGGCTGCCTTAGCTGGTGGATTGTTTGGAGTTATTGGAATAGGTTTCATACTGACTTTATCAAGGAGAAAAGGTAAAATGATCCATTGTATAGTATATTGCCCTATTGGAACGATAGTGAATTACACGAGGTTTATCAATCCGTTCAGGATGTATATTGATAGCAGTTGCACCCTCTGTATGAAATGCACCTCAACTTGCAATTACGATGCATTAAATACTGAAGATATAAAAAATGAAAAACCCGGCTTAAGTTGTACACTATGCGGTGATTGCGTGACCTCTTGTCATGCCAACTCAATAAAATACAAGTTTTTCAAGCTTAATCCGACTGCTGCCCGAAATCTCTTTCTGTTTATTACGATTTCAATACATGCGATCTTTATGGCATTGGCAAGGTTATAAAATTCGTTTTCATTAATTTCATAAATTTGACTGCAATGCCTCATCTGCATTTAGCCAATGGTTGTAGTGCAAAAAATGAAGGTATAAAATAACTTTGGTATTGAGTAAAGTAATAAATCATATTTGGCAGAAAGTACTCAACCTGAATGCAATCTTCCTGGTATTGTTAGTAGTAACCGTGGTAGTTAGTATACAACAATACCTGTTACCCGAAATGGAATACAAGGGTCAAATGTATCCACGTTTTAATAACTACTTGATTTTTACGCATTCATTCTCACATCTCATTAATAACCAGGATCTTTACGCTTTCTACACTTTTGAATACGGAGATTTATTCAAGTATAGTCCCACTTTTGCACTCTTTATGGGCGCTTTTTATTTTTTACCCGATTGGCTTGGATTAATTGGCTGGAATTTTCTGAATGTTTTGGTTCTTTTTTTTGGAATCCGACTTATTCCAAACATCAATGACAAAACCAAAGCCTTTATACTCCTTTTCGTGCTATTTGAACTAATTGGCAATATGCAGAATGAGCAAAGCAATACATTAATGGGCGGACTTATGGTTTTATCATTTGGATTTTTTGAAAAGAAGAAACTGATGCTGGCGGCATTAATGATCGCATTGAGCATTTATATCAAACTTTTTGGAATTGTCGCCTGTGCTTTATTTATACTGTACCCAAACAGATTCCGATTTATCGCTTTTTTTGTTTTCTGGATGGTCGTTTTATGGACGCTCCCTCTGATCATTTTAAGCCCTGATCAATTGATTATTCAATATGCGGATTGGATCGAGTTATTAAAATCGGACAACGCATACAGATATGGTTTCTCAGTATTCGGCGTATTACACAAATGGTTTTTAGTAGAAATCTCCAAATGGTATATACTAACTGCTGGTATTATGATGTTCTGCCTGGTGTATATCCGGAGAGATCTTTATAAGGAATATGGATTTCGCTTGTTGTTTCTGTCATCTATTCTACTTTGGACTATTTTATTTAACCATACTGCAGAATCATCAGGTTACATCATTTGTATGACAGGTATTGGTATTTGGTACTTTAATCAGGAAATGAAATTAATAAACACCATTCTTGCCGTTGCAGCTTTTACGACTATCTCTTTGGTATACACAGACTTAACACCTGTTTATTACAGGCACACTTACCTGATGCCCTATTATATAAAAACTATTCCAGTAATAATTATTTGGCTAAAAATATTGTATGAAATGCTTTTCCAGAAATATAAACTGAAAGATTTTAAATACTCCCTTTAAAAGTATTTCCCATCGTAAAATCTCCAGTTGTAAATCCTTTCTTAAACCAGTCTCTGCGCTGTTTTGAGGTCCCGTGTGTGAATGAATCAGGTACAACATAACCCTGGTTTTTTTTCTGTATCAGGTCGTCTCCAACGGCACTTGCTGCATTCAAGGCCTCGTCCATATCACCTTCTTCCATTATATTCTTCATCCGCTGCGCATGGTTCGCCCATAAACCTGCATAAAAATCGGCCTGTAATTCAAGTCGTACTGATAATTGATTGTATTCTTCCTGGCTTAACTGTTTTCGCGCTTGCTGCATCTGATCCATTAAACCAAGCAGTGTTTGAACATGATGACCCACCTCATGGGCAATAATATACGCCATAGCAAAATCGCCTTCTGCATTCAAACGCCTTTGCAAATCCTCCAGAAAAGTCAGGTCAATGTATATTTTTTCATCTCCCGGGCAATAAAATGGTCCTGTAGCAGCACTTGAAAAACCACAAGCTGATTGTACCTGGCTGCTAAATAAAACCAAAGTAGGTTCACGATATGTTCTACCCATCCGTTTAAATTCTTTGCTCCAGACATCTTCTGTGTCTGCTAACACAACGGCAACAAAAGCTGCCAGCTCATCTTCATGAGCTGAAGTGGTAGCTGTTGTTTCCATTGTTTGTGTGGAAGTATCTGAAAGCAGGTTGATAAACTCCATCGGATTGCCACCAAATAACCATATTAATAAAATAATCACCAGGGCGCCTAGTCCAAGCCTGCCACCTGCTTTTTTAGGTGACATTCGACGCCTGTCTTCTACATTGGTACTCGCTCTTCTACCTTTCCAACGCATAATATTGTTATTTAATTAATAATTAATTCTATCCCGGATTTTGAATATCTTCAAATTCGGTTTTCAATTCAGGCCATTTCAAATTCATGCTTTCTAATTCCTTTAGCACAGCTTCCGCTACAACCGATAATTTTTGTGTATTACTATCAGAAGGAACGATATGCCAGGGAACGTCATTACACCTGTTTAAAATGCTTTCATAAACCTTCATGTATTGATCAAATTTCTGACGGGTTTCCCAGTCACCATCATTGTGTTTCCAGTACTTTTCTTTGACAGTGAGCCTTTCCCTCAATCTCTCCTCTTGCTCTTCTTTGGAAACGTTTAAATAGAACTTTAAAATATGTGTGCCGTTATGTTCCAGTAATTTTTCAAACTGATTCATCAGCTCATACCTCTTTTCTACCAAATCAGCAGGCAAAAACCCTTCAACGGTTGGCACGAGAATATCTTCATAATGAGACCGAATAAACACCTGAACCCATCCTTTTTTTGGAGCATGTTCGTGTACCCTCCATAGAAAATCATGCGCATATTCTTCCGGTGTAGGTTTTTTGTAGCTTTTAACGGATATTGAAACCGGATTACAATATTTAAATAATCTTCGAATGAGGCCATCTTTTCCGGATGCGTCTATTCCCTGTAAAACAATAAGTAAGCTGCTCTTTTCTTCTGCAAACATTTGATATTGCAACTTCCCAATACGCTTTAAAGTATTTTTCAGCGCTTTCTTTTTTTCTTTCTTATCCCAGTTGGGAATTTTTGTTGAATAATCCTTTAATCGTATCATATGCAATATGTAAAAAACGAATCTTAACGAATCAAGATCGAATATTAAATGGATAAAAACCAACCGACAGACTTTCAGAATGTAGTGAGCGCCTGCCGATTGTTTTTTTATTCTGAAATTAGTCTTCCAATGGTGGAATAATTAAAACTTGTCCTGGATAAATCTTATCAGGATGCTTCAGCATAGGACGATTAGCTTCGAAAATAATATTGTATTTCATTGCATCGCCATAAACCCGTTTTGAAATCTTTGAAAGATAATCTCCACTTTTAACTGTATAAAATTGCTTCTCTACTTCAACAACAACTGGTTCAGGCTCAAGAACAATTATTTTATCTTCAACCTCTGAAATACCAGATACATTTCCAGCTATCACAATAATCTTATTCTTTTCGGCTGGTGTTTGCACTGTGCCTGATAAAGTAACTTTTTCATCATCAACACTAACCTTAATAAGTTCTGTTGAAACGCCGTAGCGTTGTATTAGTTTAATAATCGCTTCTGCTTTTTCTTTTTCGAGCGTTTCTTCCGATTTGCCAAATATTTTTTCTCCGGCCGATTTAATAAATGATATTAATCCCATGTTTTAATTTTTTAAGATTTTACTTCAAATGTAATTTTGGCGTTTACACGATACTCCGCTACTTTGCCATTTTCAACTGTTGCACTCATATCCTGGATATAAACTGATTTAATTCCTTTTACTGTCTTTCCAGCTTCTACCACGGCATTTTTTGTTGCATCTTCCCAATTTACTTTTGATGAAGACAACACTTCGATCACTTTTAAAACTTTCATTTTCTTATGTTTTAGTTAATAATTAGCATTCCTAATTCTTCAGGAATTAATGTCTTTTCAAAGATACAAAAATGGTTCGTCTATTTCAATCCTTAAATTGACTTTAATATGACATATAGAATTACTACTTTTGAGAAATTAGTTTGATCAATTATTTCATATCTTGAGTTTATGGCCACTAAAGAAGAATTTGTAAAAAACATCCAGAACAGTTACACGTTTAAAGGCGAAACAATCCTCATCGGATCAGCAGTATTAGGGGATGATTACGACACCAATTGCCAGGTACATTTACCCTTAAAAACACTCAACCGGCATGGAATGATATCAGGTGCAACAGGTACCGGAAAAACAAAATCATTACAGGTTATCGCAGAAGGATTATCTGATGCAGGCGTTCCAGTTTTGGTAATGGACATAAAAGGCGACTTAAGTGGATTGGCGCAACCTGGTACTAATAACAAACATATAGTTAAACGTGCCGGATTTATCAATATGGAGTGGGAAGGACGAGGCTTTCCAATCGAATTAATGAGTATTTCAGACGAACCCGGAACAAGGTTAAAAGCAACTGTTTCAGAATTCGGACCCTTGCTACTCGCTAAAATTCTTCAGTTAAATGATACCCAGTCAGACGTTCTCACCTTGATTTTTAAATTTTGCGATGATAAATTGCTTCCCTTAATCGATCTCATGGACATAAAAAGTGTTTTGAAATATATCCAGAAAGATGGTAAAGAGGAATTTATTAAGGAATATGGCTATTTTAACACGAGCACATTAGGAGCCATCATGAGAAGTGTTGTTGGACTTGAGCAGCAAGAAGCCGATGAATTGTTTGGAGAACCTTCATTTGACATTTTTGACCTGATGCAACTAACAAGGGATGGCAAGGGATACATCAATACCATTCGTCTAACTGATATGCAAAGTCAAACAGCTATTTTCAGCACCTTTATGCTTTGTTTAATAGCTGAAATATTTCAAAAATTACCGGAGCAGGGTGATGCTGACAAACCAAAACTCGTTATGTTTATCGATGAAGCGCATTTGATTTTTAAAAATGCTTCAAAAGAATTACTCGACCAGTTTGAAACTACGATAAAGCTTATTCGCTCAAAAGGTGTTGGAATTATCCTCGCAACTCAGTCGCCGAAAGATATTCCATCAGAAGTTTTAGGACAACTCGGTTTAAAAGTGCAACATGCTTTAAGAGCATTTACAGCGAAAGACAGGAAAGCTATTAAACTGGTTTCTGAAAACTATCCCATATCAGAATTTTATGATGTTGACCAAACCATTACACAGCTTGGTATCGGCGAAGCATTTATAACGGCACTTGATGAAAAAGGAAGGCCCACAGAACTGGTGCACACACTGATGCGTCCACCCTATTCACGGATGGACATTCTTTCAGAGGACGAAATTAAAGTGTGTTTAAATGATTCGAGATTAATTTCGAAATACAACCGGGATATTGACAGGAATAGTGCTTATGAAATCCTTGAGCAAAAACTTATTGAGGAGGCTAAACTTCAGGAAATTGAAAACCGTAAACAACCCACTGCGACAACAAGAAAACGAACGAGCACCAAAAAGGAGAAAACGATCTTTGATGAAATTATTTCGAGCCCGGTATCAAAAACAATTGCCAGGGAATTAACACGAGGATTGTTAGGTGTGTTGGGCTTAAAAAAGAGATAATTAAGTTTTCTTAGGATATTGATTCTGCCTTCGAATCAACTGATTTCCAAAGCTCAATGGATCGATCCCATAACTTCTCCCCTTCTTCAGGGATATACACCTTGGAGTCCATTTCTTTATTTTTGAACATGTGCAGGTATTCGTTGGTCTTTCCGTTGTAATCATCAGAAATTGACATATAAACTACGGGTAACGAAGCTTTCGCTGGTGAACGGAAAATCACTTTAAAAATGCTGCCTAGTATCATCCTAAGAACCCATGGAGCTTCCTTTATAATATTTGAATGCACAGGTCCGGGACAAATAACATGGATTCCCACCTCAAGCTTTTCTTTGTTTACCCTTCGTGAAAGTTCCGTTGCATAGGTATTTAAAATCAATTTGAAATAGCTGTAATTCGCAATGGCCTTGGAAGTTCCATAGGGTTCAAAAATGCCAAATTCGTCATAATCGATATACGACGAACCCTGGTGAGAATCTGAGGAAATAAATATAATCCTGGGTTTAAATGCTTTAGAGCTATTTTTCAGATCAATAATTCCTTTGTTGAACATGATGTTTGTCAGCACTACATTTGAAAGGTAATTCACAAGGAACATCTGTTCGAGACCTGATTCGGTTTGTCGTGCATTGGGTAAAGCAACGCCTGCATTTAAAATGGTCACATCCGGCTTGATCTTATCCGTTACCAGTCCATCACAAAAGTTATATATGCTATCAATTTTACTTAAATCAAGTTTTCTCATTTCCACCATATCAGAACCGCTCATTTTTTTCACCTTCTCCCCTGCTTCGGGTATCTGGCTCCGGCACGCCATAATAACATGACCTCCCCGCCTTGCAATTTCTACCGACAAACCAAATCCCAAGCCTGAATTTGCACCTGTAATGATCACCGTTTTTCCATCGAAACGGTCTTTATCGGTTAATCTTTTTGCATTATCCTGTTTTCTGAATAAATCCCAAAAGCCAGCCAAGGCAGCTACCACCGGGTTGTCAAATCGTCCGTGCGACATAATTTAATTTTAAAATTTAAAAAGCCAAATGTAGAAAAATCTGATTGCTGGGCAAACTCAGTTTAATTGAAATACCTTCTTGTTTTTTCTGCGGATTTTATGTTTCATCTGGTTAAATATAGCTCCCTTTCGTTCCACTTTCAACAGAATCTCAAGGGCTTTATTAAAATCGCTTTTTTCGCGGTACATATCAGCCAGGTACAGCAAATCGACTTCACCTCCTTTGATATATAAGAAGATCAACCGATCAAGGTTCTCTTTTGAAAGGCCTTCGTATTTCTTAAACAGGCGCAAACTTTCCCTCCGATGTTTTAAGATAAACCTGAGCTGCTTCAGGTTACGTGCATTACGCCAGCCAGACAAGTGCCTTACCAGGTCATTGATCGACCACCACAAACGTGTCCTGAGGTAAGTTTCTTTTATATCGTTGTCAGCAAAATCATTCTCCAACAAATCTTTGTAAAAAAGAATCTTCTTTTCCTGTCGGTCATCATCAAGCCTCCATGGCAGATCCATCATATCAAGCGCGCCTTCCAGTTCTTCCATCGCTTCATAGTCAAGCTCTTTTGACAACTTGGCATCTTCCCTCCAAAATGCCTCATTACAGTGTACACAGATGCTAATATCTTTAATTTTGGAAATACCGTCCTCACAAAATCCATCCGAATAGGTTGTTGATGAATGTACTGTATACGACATCAACTCGTAATCCCGCATGAGTGTTTTGCAATGCGGACATTTTAAGGCTATTTCATGAAATGTTGTCATTTGAACGTCTTGCACAATAAAATTATAAAATTAATGCGGATATAAAAGCAGTTTTAAGCTTATTTTCCTAACTTTGAGACAATCTTATTCATTAACCTAAATCCTTTCAAACTTGGATACCATTCCACATCCAAACGAAACTTTGATAGATCATTCTTCCGTTTGGCTTTACATTGGAATTATCTTATTGCTTATTACATTGTATTTCATCAGGAAATATTTGTATAAACTGGATGTATATTTCAATAAAATACAAAACAACACGCCGGGTTTTATAGGAAAACCCTGGCATATCACATGGTCGTTGATATTGGGGATTGTATTTTTTTTGACTCAGTTACTGAGTTCTGGCACCTCTGATAGTTTCAATCAAGAAGGATTGCATGTATTTACCGACAATCCCCATCCCTGGCATTGGTTCTGGCTTGTGTTATTGCTTTCAGAAATTATCATGTTCGCTGCGGTAACTTACCAAAGCATTCAGCATTTTGGAACTCCCTATGGCATTCTCAGGGCCTTAATCATTATTGTACTCATGGGATTTTATTTCTGGGCAGGCATGTATATGGGTTTAGTATTTGCAGCAACAGTGGCTTTATTTATCGTTTATAAAGTGTTTAAACTGTTTTATGGCAGGAAAAAGGGATTATTAACAAGCTAATTTTAAGGGTATGATCAAATTTCTGCTATACATCATCAGTTTTGTTGGATCCGTATTTCTATTTTCTATGGCCATTAATTATGGATTGAAATTGGCCGAGAATTGGGATACAAGGATTACTCAAAAAATTAACAGGAGTTTCGATGGTTTTAATTGGTTTTTCAGGATTCCATTTTCTATCGGGGTAATTCCTGAATACTTTTTTTACCTGGTTCTCAGGGCAGGCAATTATTTTAAAACCAATTGGTGGGCGCTTAAACTATTTGCCTTTAATACATTTTTGATCTTTATAGCCATTATATCCAATAACAGTGTTGTCAATAAATATTATTCATATAGCTATTATGCCGAAAACGGTATTGGTTCGCTTTTTACATCCGGTGTAACTTTTTGGTATCTTAATTTACTCAGTATTATTTTTATTGCCATAATTATCCTGATCATCATCGAAAGTGTCAGGATGCATGGATGGTATGCACCTGTACGGATTATTCTTTACTCTTCTTTAAGCATCTTGATGGCCCTGGTCACATTAATGGTTCTGTCGTTAATTATCACCATAACTGTACTTTATATGGCTTATAAGGTCATCAAATTCCTTTTCTTTTCTTCTTCACGGAAAAAGAATACAGATGAAGAGGATGTCTCTGATCAATTGAACAACAATTACAGAAGGTTTAGGGCAGAATTGTACGATTGGGAAAGTGATTTCAAATCAACTAAAAAAACTGTTAGGAGAGAAGTAAAAAAGCCAAAAATAACAAGAAAGCGGCCTACCATAAAAAGAAGACCAAAACCCAAAGTTGAACCCAG
Source organism: Marinilabiliales bacterium (assembly GCA_963776205.1). Classification (GTDB taxonomy): domain Bacteria; phylum Bacteroidota; class Bacteroidia; order Bacteroidales; family F082; genus UBA4459. The sequence goes on along the minus strand of CAVZLR010000004.1, from coordinate 337,872 downwards.
GGATGATGACATTCCGAGATTTTATCCTGATTAATTCAGTCAATGGAATACGACATGCATAAAGTTCTGGAGTGGCTTGACCTGTACATTGGCAGGGAGGCTTACTGTTATTTCAACAATCCGACAAGCGCAGAAAAAATCGAGTCGTTTGAAAAAATGGCTGGAATTCGTCTCCCTGAATCTTATAAATTGTTTCTACAATATACAAATGGTGGAATGATCGTGAATAATGAGCTGGATACCATTATAAAAAGAGACAACGACCTCGCCACTGCTAAATGGAATGCTAACTATTTATTGAGCCTCGAAGAACTGAAAACAGAGTGGAACAATATGAAAAATACCAATTTCGGAGTTTCACAAAAAGACAGGGCCATCTATCCGATCATCCCTTTTTGCAAAACAAAAACCAATGAATATCTGGTGTTTATCAGTATGTATGATAAAAGCATTGAGTCACCAGTTTTTGACGCATTTCATGAGGAACCACCTGAAATGTGGGGGTTGGTAGCTAATGATTTTAAGGAGTTTTTATACAATTACCTTCAAACCAATGGGTTTCCGGACGTGATGGGTGACGAAGTTCTGGGAGTGGCTTCTGATTTTATAGGCCCTGATAAATTTAGCCCTCCAACAAAAGACGAAACCAACCAACAAATTATTCATAGAGCAACTGAATCCTTAAAATACAATCCGGAAGATGACTATGCTTTATTGCAAAGGGCTATAGCCTATAATGATATGGGCAATTTGAAATCTGCGCTCAAGGATTTCAATAAAAGTATTGACTTAGTTGATGACAATGCCTATTACTATTTCAACAGGGGCGATCTGTTGATGAGGGCCGGCAAGAATAGGGCTGCATTAATTGATTTTGATATTGCCGTTAAACTAGAACCTGAGGACTGTTTTTACCTCAATTGCAGAGCCACGGTATTACAACTAATGGAGAAATATGATTTGGCGATAGCGGACCTGAACAATGTCCTGCAAATTGATGATCGTAATCTGCTGGCCTATTATTTACGCGAGAGCATTTACAGAACCCTTGGTGAAACTGAAAAAGCAGATAGCGATCTACAAAAAATTGACGAACTAAAAGAAGAAGAATAAATATCAGATCAGGAACTATACTTAAATCCCAATCCGGGTCTATCCGTTTTCAATGCTTCAGGTTTAAATTCCTGCACATCAGCCAATATCAATGTTGACATCGCTTCTTTCGTACGTTTATTTTTTGGTAAATCCGCCATACGTAACTCCTGGTTCCTGTATGCCTTCTCAACTACTTTTCTTATAGAGCGGGCATTACCGAAGAACTTATTTCGGTATGCATACAGATGTGCAATATATCCTTTAATGTGCTCAGCAGCCTTGGCATCAGCTTTCAGTCCTTTTTGAGCCAGCATATTAACTGCAATCACCCACAATTCATTTTCGGTGAAATCCTCAAAATGGAAAGTCCTGTCGAAGCGGGATTTGATACCCGGGTTCGATTCTATGAAACTCTTCATATTATCGGTATACCCGGCTACGATCACACCAAATTCACCCCTATGGTCTTCCATTTCCTTAATGAGCGCTGCAATGGCTTTTTTACCAAAATCATGTCCGCCAGGATTTGAGCTACCTTCTGTAATGGCATACGCTTCATCAATAAACAAGATACCGCCCATAGCCCTGCTAACCAGTTCTTTTGTTTTTAATGAGGTTTGTCCTACAAAACCAGCCACCAGATCGCTGCCATCGGCATCTATCACATGACCTCTTTCCAGCAATCCCAGAGCCTTATAGAATTTACCGATAATCCTGGCAACCGTGGTTTTTCCGGTTCCGGGATTGCCCAGGAAGACCGAATGCATTGAAAATGCCTTTAACACATCCCTGTCCATTTCACGGTAATATTTTGTGAGCCGGATCAAGTCATTCACTTCCTGCTTGATATTTGCAAGGCCGGTCAACGCATTTAACTCACTCATCGCCTGATCGAGCAAAGGTTTATCGATGTCCAGTTTAAGCCTTTCCTTGATTTTGCTCTCTGAAATATCTTCAATATCCTCTTCCTCTATGGTGCTGAGCATTTTTTTTGTCAACTCATCAGGTTCAAATTGCCTCACCAGGCGAATTCCAAGGTTCATCTTTGCTTCGTCCACCATGGAGTATACCAGGCGTGCATTCCCAAATGTACGGTCTCTTTTCCGGAAAGCATCCGTAACAAACATTTTAAGCTTTTTCAATGCGGCTTTTGACAGTTCCACCCCTTTTCCATCTGCTGCGTAATTAGCAATGGCAATCAATTCATCAGGTGTATAATCATCAAAATGATAGTGGTTTCGGAAACGGGATTTCAAGCCAGGATTGGAATTGATAAAGCCTTCCATTTCCTTGGGATATCCTGCCACCATAATAGCAATATCACCGGGACCATCACTCATTTCAGTAATAAGCGCGGCCACCGCCTCAGGACCAAAATCATTCGTTACACCTTCACGGTGCAACATATAGGCTTCATCTATAAAAAGGATGCCACCCCTGGCTTTTTCAATTACTTCTTTGGTATCTTTTCCGGTTTGGCGTACATATCCCGAGATCAGATCGTTGCTTTCAACCGTATGTACGTGGCCTTTGGAAAGCAATCCCATCGAATGATAAATTTTACCCAGCAGCTTAACAACGGTTGTTTTTCCTGTCCCCGGATTACCCGTGAATACACTATGAAGATTGATTTCTTCATCTTCATCAAATCCCTTCTCCTGCCTGTACTGCAAGTAACTCACATAATCAACGTATTCCCGTACTTTCTTTTTAATTTCTTTTAAACCAATGAGTTTGTCCAATTCTGCCAATATCTCTTCAACGGGCCTATCATCGATCTCCACATTAAAATTATCTACAATTTCATTGGTATCATCATCTTCAGTAGTAGTATCAACCGGCTTTGGCGTATCATCTACAGGGTTTTCGTCGATGCTTGTGTTTTTAATTCCTGGTTTGCCATAAAATTCTGTCACGTCTTCATTCAGCAGTGCTTCGTAATCGCTAATCCTTTCTATATTTTTATCACCTACCTTAAAAGGGATCATCGCTACCACAGTATCCATAAATACCACTTCCACCCGGTAATTGTCATGAATCCAAGAATCACCATCAGCAGTTCCCCATCCGCCTGTAATTGTAAATGGTTCTCCGGGCCCTAAATTAGGTGTAATGAGTCCCAGGTTATCCGAAACACCTACTAAAAGCCCTGTGTCATCGTAATAATTAAAAAACAGTTCACACAACCATTCTTCCTCCAGCAGGTTGATGAATTTGAATTCCGTCATAATGTAACGGGTTTCTTTTTTACCGAATTGTTTCAGATATACCCGGTCGGCTTCGTCCAGGTCACCTTTAGGTGCTTCATAAGTTTTCAGTGAAGCTACCTTAAAATAGGGATTACTTTCAACTGCTACCTTCCCTGCATCTTCTATATGGAATTTTGTTGTCCCAACCAGATCATCATCAATATAAACCTCCCATATATAAGCGCCACTGCGCCAGAATTTCCCATAATCCTCTGTACCCCATCCGAAATCGCTAACTATAAGATTCTCATCTTTTGTTACTTGTATTTCTTTGGTTTCTGTGCAAAGTTCTTTGATCTTTTTATCCCCTTCGAGGCTATATGCTTTAAAAACGATTTTTGCTTCCCAGTCGTCCTCATCAAAAAGCTTATTATAAAATTCCAGGGCCACGCTCAGATAGTTCAGTTCATTCCTGTCGAATACACTTCTGTACTTCTTTTTTTGATTCATTACCCTGTCCCAGGCATAGGTATTGAGGCTTTTAAATTTATAGGGTTTGTCTCCTTTGTTCTTTTTAAAGATCATAAGTCAGTTTGAATTTGGAGAATGAATAAATCAGGTTAATAATCTACCAAAAATACTGATTTTAGTACTAAAATCAAAACAAATGAAAAGATTACTAGGTATTAATATGGTGATAAGAATCATATCAAAATTCAAGTTCCATCTGCGGCGGTTTTCCGTCAGATTTAGGTGGCTTTTTTTCAGAAGACTTGCCTTCTTCAGGTTCAGATGATCTTTCGGTTTTCTCTTTTTTATTTTCAGAATCTGGCTGAACATCATCCCCATCGGTCGTAACTTCTACTTCTTCATCCTTTGATTTTTCATCACTTTCGGGTGCTGTATATGGAAGCGGTTCTATAAATTTGATTTTTCTAACATCACGATTGGATACTCGTTTACCCTTTGCCTTATACCCCTTTATGCCAATAAAATCATTCAACAGAAGTACTTCAAATTCTACTTCATTACCAACTTTTAGTTTGATTTCTACTTCTACCCTCGGCAAGTGATCAAAAGAACAACTCATCAACTTTGAACCTTTACTTTCGCTGATGAAATTGTATTTTCTATTCAAAACAAGATCACCATTTAACTGGAATCGCTTTACATAATATTTTTCCAGTTCTCCATCAAAATAAATAGCGGTAATAACCTCATCCTCGTTCAATTTTCTGATATGAATCATTTCGCTATCGAAGTGGGTTGATAGATCGTAACCTATGATTTTGAATTCCCCTGTTGAGTGGATGATTAATATTTTGTCATCCGCAATGAAAGCACCAATATAATCTCCTCGTTCTTCAGTATTCAGTCGTTTTACCGTATCGTCATACCATATATCGATGGCCCCTAGTGTTGATACACCTTCTTCACGTTGGGTAATGTTTTTTACAGCCACTTTTGATAAAATATTACCTCTTGATCCCCTTCCTTTGATCGCCAAAGTACTGAAATCAAAGTCGAAACCAGTTTTTTTCATTTTGGGTTTCGGCCGTAAGATTACTTTCACAATCTCAGCTTCTCCATTTGGGTTCGCTGTAAAATATAATACTTTCGAACCCTCTTTTCCCTGGCTAAGTTCATATTCTTTATCGCGGGTTACCCCTTTAACAGCGAAACGTTTTACAAAACAGTGGCCTTTGCGTCCGTCACGATAGATTGCATTGTAAATGGTTCGGTCATCGTTTTTCTTAAACACGTCGATATGAAGAATATCAGTACCAACAAATGTTTTCGGACTTACTTTGGTAACCAGATAGGTGCCATCGGCCCTAAACACAATGATGTCGTCAATGTCGGAACAATCGGTTACAAATTCATCTTTTTTCAATGATGTTCCCGCAAAACCCTCTTCCCTGTTCACATACAATTTCTGGTTAGCCACAGCCACATTTGCAGCTTCAATCGTATCAAAATTCCTGATCTCTGTTTTGCGTTCTCTTCCTTTTCCGTATTTCTTTTTAATCTGCTTAAAATAGTTGATCGTATAATCAATAATATGCTCCAGGTGGTTTTTTACCTCCTCCATCTCTTCTTCAATAGCCTTGACTTGCTCTTCGGCTTTAAATGAATTGTATTTGGATATCCTCTTGATCTTGATCTCCGTCAACCTGATCAGGTCTTCTTCAGTTACTTCGCGCCTTAATAACTTTTTAAATGGTTTAAGACCTTTGTCAATGGTTTCCAACACACATTCCCATGTCTCGCAATCTTCAATTTTAAGATAAATTCGATTTTCAATAAATATCTTTTCAAGCGAGTAATTATGCCATTGCTGTTCCAATTCTTCCAGCCTGATATCAAGTTCTGCTTTTAGGAGTTGAACCGTATGGTCTGTATTGATTTTCAGGATATCTGAAACTGGTAAAAACTGTGGTTTACCTTCGTGAATTACACACGAATTTGGTGATATTGACACCTCACAGTTGGTGAATGCGTACAATGCATCGATGGTTTGATCAGGCGATACATTACTCGACAGGTGGATAACAATCTCTACATTTTCAGCTGTGTTATCATCTATCTTTTTAATCTTAATCTTTCCCCTGTCATTTGCTGATACTATCGAATCAATGAGGGAGGTAGTGGTGGTACTGAAAGGAATTTCAGTGATGATGAGTGTTTTCTTATCTTCCTGCTTGATCCGTGCACGCACACGCACTTTCCCACCTCTGAGTCCATCATTGTATTTGGTAAAATCGGCCATCCCACCAGTAAGAAAATCAGGAATCAAATCAAAAGATTTGCCTTGCAAATGACTGATTGAGGCATCGATCAGTTCGATAAAGTTATGCGGCAACATCTTCGAAGCCAGTCCAACGGCTATACCCTCAACGCCCTGTGCTAAAAGCAATGGAAATTTTACCGGTAGCGTAATGGGTTCTTTATTCCGGCCATCGTAGGATGATTTCCAGTCAGTGGTTTTTGGATTGAATACCACTTCTTTGGCAAACTTGGAAAGTCTTGCTTCAATATACCTGGGAGCTGCTGAACTGTCACCTGTGAGTGTATTCCCCCAGTTTCCCTGGGTTTCAATCAGTATTTCTTTCTGGCCTAATTGCACCAATGCATCTCCGATAGAAGCATCACCATGAGGGTGAAACTGCATTGTATGTCCTATGATATTAGCCACTTTGTTGAACCGTCCGTCGTCGAGTCGGCTCATGGCATGCAAAATTCTTCTTTGAACAGGTTTTAAACCATCATAAAGCTCAGGGACAGCACGCTCCATGATAACATAAGAAGCATAGTCGAGAAACCAATTCTCGTACATACCCCTTAAAGGCAATGTTTGATAACTGCTCTCTTCGGTATTCTCCTGCTCACTCAGATGATCATGCAATTCCTCCTGCTCACTCATCAATAAAAACTATTTGAAACGGGTTATTTCCACAAACGCAGAACTAATGACTCTGCCAATAATAATAAAAGTGCGAAGATAATAAATAGCTTCCATAATTGGCTTTCCTTTTCATCAGAATTTAGCATTTCTAAATAGCCTGGCTGGCCGGCTGACAGCACCTGTACTTGGTTTAACGCCTCTGATTCAATCTGTTCGCGAAGCTCAACATCCGTATAAAAATCCATTTGCGATTCAGCGCGATCGTAGTTAAAAGCAAACACATACTGAAGTCTCTCATCCAACATAAGTTGATAAAACCCATCAGTTTCAATTCCCTCATGCATATCCAGTATCAAACCATTGTTCACATTTTGTTGTTCAGGAATAAAGTTATATTCATCTTCGTATTTTTTTAAACTATAGGTTTGGTCATTTTCTGGCAGTTCGTCTAAATTATTCAAATTTATTTTTTCATTTTTCCCAATGGTATAAAATAAATCAATATAAGCATCGCCTTCAATGGCAGCACCATACATAACCGGCACAAATAGAGGGTGTGTGGTAAAATTACTATACGTTTTTCCTAACGGGACTGCCAACATATAAAACCGGCCGTAACCAATTTTTCTGGTAGCCAGGAAATCATCTCCGTTTAAAAGACTAACCAGTCCTTCTACGCCAGAATTAATATGAAATGAGTAACGAAAATGGCTAAAAACGATGGGCAGATCAGCATTTTCAGGCACTTTATGAACAGACTCTTTGAATAAAGCTGCTTCATTTTTAATTCCTGACACCCTGCTTTCTCTGGGGTCGAATTTCTGTATACTACCAGCTCCAAATGTGGATAGTAACTTGTTTTCTTCCTCAATATCAGCGTCTTCATTCGGAATAAACATCAAGTTGCCGCCGGATTCTACAAACTTTTGTAATTGCCCGGTGAGTCCGCTTGAAATGGATGGTAAGCTGTTTAAAATGATTAGGTTGAACAGGTGAATCTCGTCATATTTCACCCTGCGATAATCCATTTTAGTATAATTAAACAAGCTATCAGAACCATAAAATATTGATAAATCTTCTGTTACAGCTTCATCACTAATTTCCAGCACATTTACTTGTTTTTTCACATGAAAAGCAAAAAAGAACTGATCGTCAAAAGTGATGGGGAAATCTTCAATTTCTAATATTGCGTAATGCCACCCGGTCTGCCTTGCCGAAAAGATCATATTCACCAATTCATATCCCCCAGCTACAATGTCAACACCTGCCACAGCCTTTTGCTGACCATTGATCATCAGTTTCAGTGGGATTTTTTCATAATCAAGCGATGAACTATTCTTCAAACGAATATTCAGTGTAATTTTATGATTGTTAATAAGCACTGGATCAGACAACCAGCAACTATCTATATAAATATTTCTTTTTTGCATATGCACCATGGGCAATAGGTACATAAAGGCTGATGAATCAATAGCAAGCTCTGAAAAATCAATGAAGTTTTTTTGAAAATCTGAGAACAAGTACAGTTCATATGAGGGATAATTCTTATCTAATGCTATGGTATTAGCAGTTTTAGCGATTGAATTGAGATTTCTACTTTTGGGAGAAATATCCAGTTCGTCGATTTCATTTAATGCCGCCTCCTTTGTGAGCACCCTGCGCTGAACAGGCCCCATATCATTAGTGAGTATCACAAAACGAGTATCGCTGGCTGAGTGACTTACCAACTCACGGGCATCGCTGATTGCCTCTTCAAACAGTCTTCCGTTCTCGCCTTCTGCCATCATGCTAAACGAATTGTCAATATAAATGTTTGACAAAGCATCTTGCTTTAATAAATGCTTTTCCTTTTTCTTAAAAACAGGTTCTGCGAAAGCTATGACAACGGCAATGATAGTCAGCATACGCAATATGAGTACAATGATTTGTTTTAGTTTATTTTGCTTCCTGGTTTGTGTGGTTATACTTTTTAGGAAAGCAATATTGCTGAAATACAGCTTCTTGTACCGCCTGAAATTAAACAGGTGAATAATGATCGGTATCAGGACTGCCAATAAACCAAACAAAAAAACAGGATGATTGAAGTACATAAAACGCTGTATCGTTGGCTGGCAAATTTAATAAAAAGGCTACACCGAATCACCCATCTGGCTTTTGAATTGAATACACTCACTAATGATACTTTTAGAAGGTTTATAAACGAATTGCTCTGATTATAATTGTCAAAAATGGCCAAATGCTTTGTCATCTCAAATGGTGATGTTTTAAATTTTAAGCGCTTAATATTGACTAATAGAGATCAAATAATTATATTTGGTTATTCCTAAATTAAAACGAAACCTCATGAAACAGCTTTTATCTAATCTCGTTTTGTTCTTTTTAGCAACAGCTCTTTTTGCCCAAACCGAATTAAATTCATTTACATCTACCGGTTCAGGATATGCGACATCTACAATTAACGATTATCAATCTTTGGGTATCAATCCAGCCAACTTAGGTTGGTCAAGGAATAGTCATTCTATGAACATTGGATTTTTTGAGTTTGGTGGTTCCATTTACTCGGAACCGCTAACAAAGAAAGAAATATACAGTGATCTTTATAGCAATACCATTACTTTGGACGATGAAGGTAAAATTGATGCTGCCGATGCGTTTACCGATACAAGGATGATTAGCACAGCTTCAGTACTGCTAGTAGGGTTTTCATATCAGGATGAAGATATTGGAGGTTTTGCCTTTAATGTACGTCAACGGTTTACCTGGCATTCATTGTTGAATGAAAACGCAGCAAATTATCTTTTTCTGGGCTATAATGATCTTTATTTTGATTCAACTGTATTTGAAAACGGTGATGAAGTTGGTTATTCTACTAATCCCCAATATGCCACACAATTATATGAGGGCAGTAATAACCACATGCTGTTATACACAGAATTTAATCTGGGATATGGTAGAAAGATCATAAAAGATGATGATATTGGGTGGTATCTAGGAATTAATATTAAATACATACTGGGACAGGCCATGGCGAGGTATTATCAGGAAGAAAGTGGCAGACTTCTGGCAAATTCTTCTTTGAGCCCTGGTTTTGGTGTTGAGTATTCTGGTGAAGGAGTTTATGAAGGGACAGTTAATATATTAGAAGGTAGTGGTTTAAAAACTGTGGGCAACGGCTTTGGATTTGATATAGGTACTACTATTGAGATCAAACAAAAATTATTGATTGGATTGGCTGTAAACAACATCGGGTATATAAAATGGAAAAAAAATGTATACAAGGCATGGGATGGTGGTGTCTGGAGAATTGACACTCCTGGAATAAATAATTACAATATTTTTGAGGAAGGACAGCTAATTAATACTGATAATGGCCCACCACCCTTAGACACAACCATTGTTGGCATTTCCGATTTAAAACTAAACCTCCCAATGCATTTCAGGGGTGGATTAAGCTATACATTCAATGAATATGTTGAAGCTGGGTTGGACACTTATATTCCTCTAGGTGAAAAAGTCCCGGGTTCATTTGAAGCACCCATATTTAGTATTGGAACACGTGCTAATCCAGCGAACTGGGTACAGCTTTCGATGGGTATAGTAAGTGGAGGGAAATTTGGAACAAATGTACCATTCGGCGCTACATTTTATCCATTAAGGAATGATAAAAACACCTGGGAGATTGGTATTGCAACAAGGGATATACTTACTTTATTCAAACAAGAGAATCCAACAGTATCTTATGCATTTGGATTTCTCAGATTCAGTTTCGGTAATCAACAGGAATCAACAGATTGATATATCCTTATGCAATTGATACACTTATGATATAAATCATAGCGAATCAGCTTGTTATATACTTTTACCTATATTTAGCCCGTCCATTTCTTCGGACTAAATCTTATATGTATCAAAAACAATAAAATGGATTATTCAAACATTAATTATTTGGCAGTGCTGGCAGCTACCTTTGCAGCCTTTATTCTTGGTTCTTTATGGTATACCGTGTTGTTCGGAAAAGCATGGCAAAAGGAACTTGGGTTTACAGATGAATACCTGAAAAAAGGAAATATGGCCGTCATTTTTGGGAGCAGTTTCGTTCTGATGTTTCTGATGGCCTGGGGTATGGCCTGGTTTATTAACGTGCATGGTGAAAATGATGTTAACTGGATGTGGGGTATGGTATACGGTCTCTTTATTGGTCTTTTCTTTGTTGGGACATCATATGGTATCAATTTATTGTACCAGCGCCGCTCCTTTAAACTTTGGGTTATTGACTCATTCTACCAAATACTGTTTCTGGGTATGCAGGGAGCAATTCTTGGTGCCTGGCATTAGATCATTAACTCAATTAAAATACAATGGCAGCATTTCTCTTTGGGATGCTGCTTTTTTTACTTACAGCTAATAATGAACTGAAAATTAACAATAGTAATCGCCCAATATCAAGTAATAATTTTAATGAATTCATTGGGTATAATAATCTGTTATCGGTAATTTAGCCTATTATTGTGTTTATTATATTCAAATGAATTAATCAATGTTAAAAAAGACATTTATTGGATTGCTGCTGTTGACAACTATAATTAGCTTCTCAAGTTGTAGTAAAAAAGCTTATAACATTAGCAGTAGCCAGCAGGAAAAAAACCTGCTGATGGCGACACTTTACAATTATTATGCAGCAGAATACAAAGCCCTGGCCTACCAGGCATTTAATATTGGAAAGGAAAGATTACAGCAAATCAGGAATGAGCGCCCTGATGATACAAATCTTGCCTTAATTGTTGATATTGACGAAACCATCCTTAACAACTCCCCTTACGAGGCAAAGGCGATGTTGGATGGAAAAGCTTACGAGTCAGAATCGTGGTATGAGTGGAGCAATATGGCCGTGGCAGAACCGGTTTCTGGCGCGCTCGAGTTTCTGCAGTTTGCCGACTCCCTTGGGTTTCACGTGTTTTACATCTCCAACCGGAAAGAAAAATTTGAAGGCGAAGGCACCAGGGAAAATATTAGAAAAATGGGGTTTCCTCAAACAATGGATGATCATTTCCTGCTTCGCACGGATGAACGGAATAAAGAGAAAAGGCGTCAGTCTGTTTCAGAAAATTACGAGATCGTATTGCTGGCAGGTGATAATTTGGGGGATTTTTATGAAGATACTGATGTGTTTTCTGAACGCGAAACCATCGTAAACTCCAATATTGACAAGTTCGGACATAAATTTATCGTACTCCCAAATGCCATTTACGGTGACTGGCTCACAGCCATCGGAATACCTGGCAACGATCAAACCGTCGATTCACTGCTGCAAATCATGGCTAAACCATATCAACAGAAACTAAAATAATCTCGCTAACTCTATGACCTTACTTATTGTTTATTTGCTGATTGCTTTATTTTTCTCCTTCCTTTGTTCCATAATGGAAGCTGTAATTCTTAGTGTTACACCTTCATTTATTGCCACAAAACTTGGTGAGAAAAAAGCATATGCGATTTCACTGCAGAAATACAAAGACAATATAGACAGGCCATTGGCTGCAATTCTCACCTTAAACACTTTTGCTCATACCGTTGGGGCTGCTGGTGTAGGTGCGCAAGCACAACTAATCTGGGGCAACCAGTATCTCTCTCTCACATCAGCCATATTAACGATACTTATCCTGTTTTTCTCTGAGATCATTCCTAAAACAATAGGAGCTAATTTCTGGAAGGAACTTGTTGGGTCTACTGTGTTTATGCTCAGAATATTAATGGTCATTCTATATCCTTTTGTTATCGTAAGTCAGTTGATCACTAAAATTTTTAATATTAACAAATATAAAAGTGTGTTAAGCCGGTCTGATTTTTCCGCGCTGGCCAAGATTGCTGAAAAGGAAGGTGTGTTTGCTAGTGGCGAATCCAAAATTATTCAGAATATATCCCGGTTTCATATGCTCAAAGTAAAAGAGATTATGACTCCCCGGACAGTTTTATTCGCTGCACAGGAAGATATGACAATTGGTGAATTTTATCATGCGCACCCAGACCTTGTTTATACAAGGATTCCACTTTACAGGGAATCGATTGACGAAATTTCGGGCTATTTCCTGAAAAATGATATGCTTAGTAAAGTTATAAATAGAGAACAAAATTTAAAGCTAAAGGATCTTAAACGGGATATCATTCTAGTGTATGAACACCTACCCATTCCTAATCTGTACGATCGACTAACTAAGCAAAATGAACATATCGCTGTTGTGGTTGATGAATACGGCGGCACTGAAGGTGTTATTACTATGGAAGATGTTTTTGAGACCATTATAGGTGTGGAAATAACAGACGAAACAGACCATATAGTTGATCTTCAAAAATCGGCACGAGAAAACTGGGAAAAACGTGCTAAAAGGCTGGGCCTTGATATAGAAAATGACTGAAGGAACGATTTATAAATTTATCATTGACCCAATGCTAAGCGGCTTGCGCAAAGCAACTACCAGCATGATACCTGATCAACTTCGTATTATTGATATAGCTTGTGGTACAGGAGCTTTAGCATTTGCACTTTGTAAAAAGGCCAGTCATGTAACAGCTATTGATGCTTCTGAAAGCATGATAAGAAAAGCCGAACAGACTAAAGAAAAACTGGGAATTCAGAATGTAACATTTCAGGTTGCAGATGCCAAAGACTTAAGTTCATTCAGATCAAAAGAATTTGATGTAGCTATTATTTCTTTAGCCCTGCATCAGTTTGATACTGACACCGGATTGAAGCTATTAAAAGATATGAAAAGAATTGCTAAGGAAATTTTAATTATTGACTATACCTCTCCCCTTCCTGCCAATTATTACAAACAATTAATCTGGTTTATCGAATGGATAGCCGGAGGCGATCATTTTAAAAATTTTAAGGCGTACCAAAAATTTGGTGGTATACAAACCTACCTCGGGCAACTAAGTCTGCATAGAACCAGGGAAACAAAAAAAGGAAAATCAATTTTTTCATTACTCCTGTGCAGATAGTGCAATATTAAGGATCACTTTTTTGACACTTTTGATCTTGAAAGTATTAGCATTCCAATGACTGCTGATAGAATAGAAGCTGCAAAAATTCCCACTTTGGCTATTTGCTTATCCAAATCAGTTTCAAAGGCTAGTTCGGAGATGAAAATTGACATAGTAAAACCGATACCAGCCAAAAAACCCATACCGTAAACATGGCTCCAATTCATACCTTCCGGCAATTTTGATATTTTCAACCAGACGATAATTTTGGAAGCCACTCCTATTCCTAATGGTTTGCCAATAGTGAGGCCTAGAATAATTCCAATAGAGATCGGGTTCAATAAAAGCTCCATGATGTTTCCTTCAATATGAACACCTGCATTACTTAAAGCGAATAATGGCAGAATAATGAATGTAGACACTGGATGCAGTGCATGTTCCAGCTTCTGTAAAGGAGTATGCGCTTTTTCACTGAGTTCGTCAATCTTCGTAATGGTTTTCAGTTGTTTTTTTGTAAGTAAGGTATTTTTATTCGGTTCAATATGATCGAAAATACGCGTTAACCTGTATAGTTGACTCACATAGGCCGACTCACTAATTTTTGTACGAGCAGGAATAGTAAAAGCAATCAGCACACCTGCGATAGTCGCGTGCACACCCGAATAAACAAAAGCCAACCATACTCCTAAAAAACCAACAATACCATAGAATATCGTTCTGCGTACACCCAGATAATTCGCGCCTATTAGTACCAGCAGGAAGAATCCTCCAAGCATCAATTCAGTAAAATCTATGGATTGTGTGTAGAAAAAAGCAATCACCAATACAGCTCCCAGGTCATCGGCGACCGCTAGTGCAGTTAAAAATATTTTTAAGCTGAGTGGTACCCGTTTACCAAGCATGGCCAGCAAACCTAGTGCAAAAGCAATATCGGTTGCCATAGGCACACCCCATCCATGCAGATTCTGAGGATTTGATGCATTTATTATTACATAAAAAAGCGCCGGAATCACCATACCTCCTATTGCAGCAGCCAAAGGAAGTGAAGCCTTTTTCCATGTAGATAAGCCTCCGGCAATTACTTCGCGTTTGATCTCCAATCCGATCGTAAAGAAAAATAAGGCCATCAGGCCGTCGTTAATCCAATGACCAACAGTTGCTACGGTGTTAATTTCGCCAAAAATAAATCCCATTTCTACTTCATGCCATACGTAATGATATAGCTCATATAAATTTGAATTGGCCCAGATAACCGCTATAATAGTGGACACTATCAAGATGATGCCTCCCACTAAATCTTGCGTAAATAAATGCTTTGAAATGAATGGCTTGACTGGCTTTTTTATCATAATTCTGTAATTGAATTTCAATTTATTAAAGCGCAAAAGTAATAAATCAGCTCCAATAGTTGGTATAACAAGTAAGCCACCTATTTGTTCAAGTACTTTTTGATTTGCTTCAAATGATATTAACGAGATAAAAAAGGCAATTATATAAAATGAAATTGCTACTTTTAACGACGAATACATTGACTTCGCGTAAATATTTAAACCTCGTTACAAATTTTCGAATTTGTTCTTGCAATGGGTTCTGGCATGAGACTATACTACATCATTTTATTTGTATTTCTGTTACCAATATTAATCTCTGCAGAAACTGGTAAGGAAAAGCAAAAGTCTGCCTTTTTCATCCAACCAAAGATTATGATTGGAAAAGCTATTCCTGCTAATTCAAATTTTCCTAAAACCGAATTAGAACGTATATTTTCAATAAGCCTTGGCAAGTATGTTCAGGATACGACTCGTACCTGGTCAGTATTTTACAATTATCCATCGGTTGGGGTCTCTGTAAGCTATTCCCATTTCGGCCAAAATGATGTTTTTGGAAACGCATACAGTATTATTCCATATTTGGCTATAAGTACTTCAAAAAAGCAATCGGGTAATTTTTATTTTAAGATAGGCGCAGGGGCATCTTATTTTACAAAGTTTTTTAATGAAGAAAACAACCCAACTAACATAGCTATTGGCTCTGCACTAACATGGACATTCGAATCATCGTTACATTACAATATTTATGCAACACCTTTGCTGGCTTTAAGTATTGGAGGAGGATTTATTCACCATTCAAATGGCCATACGCAACTTCCTAATCTTGGACTTAATTCACTTCTTTTTAGTGTTTCTTCTCGATTTTATCTAAAACCACTTAATGATCAGCAATTTAATGGATTAAAGAAACCACAAAAAAAACATTCAAGAGATTATTTTATTTCGGCCAGAACCGGATTGGGATATCATGAGCTTGGAGGTGCTAAAGGATCAATTGACCATGAAAAAAGGATCGTACAAAGTTTTTCCCTAAGTAGTGGTATTATTTTCAACAAGTTAATAAAAGTTAGCGTTGGTGTAACGTATCGATTTTATCAGCAATATTATAATTACCTTAGTTTGTACCAATTGACGGAAATGAGTGGAAGCGATTTCTGGAATTCATCAAATATTTTTATTTTTTTAGGTTGTGAGCTATTCATCGGTCACACCAGTATGGACGCTGAATTAGGTGTAAATCTTTTTAAACCTTTTTACGAGGAATTTAATCGTGAATTCGAAGATGATAGTGAATTATCTTATATGCTTAAAAAAACATTTGCCACCCGCCTTGGATTAAAATTATATCTGGTTAACACAAACAAAAACCCTAGAAATAATATATACGTGGGTGGACATATCAATGCCAACTTTGGCCAAGCTGATTTTTCCGAAGTAAGTATTGGTTATTTGTATCGTTTCGGAAAAACAAATCAAATTGAAAACTAATCGGCGTAATTTGTAAAATTCCTAACTCAAAAACTGTTAAACTAAAAAAGCTCCTCCAGGTGGAAGAGCTTTTATATATTGATAAACCTATTACTTACAATATTCCCTGATCTATCATGGCATTTGCAACTTTTAAGAATCCTGCGACATTGGCTCCTTTTACGTAGTCAATTGATCCGTCAGCTTTTACTCCGTGTTTTACACAAGCCTCATGGATACTGCGCATTATCTGGTGCAGTTTAGCATCCACTTCTTCACGTGTCCATGCCAGTTTTTCAGCATTCTGTGTCATTTCAAGTCCTGATGTAGCTACACCACCCGCATTTACTGCTTTTCCGGGGCCGAATAATACGCCACTTTTCTGCAACAGATGAACTGCTTCAGGTGTTGATGGCATATTAGCGCCTTCCGCCACGCACATACAACCATTCTTGATTAAGTTTTTAGCATCTTCTTCGTTCAATTCATTTTGAGTAGCACATGGTAAAGCTACATCCACTTTCACTTCCCAAGGGCGTTTTCCAGCATAAAAAGTAGCTTCTGGATATTCATCAGCATAAGGCGCTACGATATCCTGGTTGGATGCTCTTAATTCCAGTAGATATTCAATTTTTTCTCCTGAGATTCCTTTCGGATCATGTATGTATCCGTCAGGACCAGAAATGGTAACTACTTTGCCTCCTAATTCTGTCACTTTTATGGTTGCGCCCCATGCCACGTTTCCAAAACCAGATACAGCCACAGTCTTTCCAGCGAATGTTTCTTTTTTTGTACCCAGCATTTCCTGCGCAAAATAAACAGTTCCAAATCCGGTAGCTTCAGGACGGATCAAACTACCACCCCAGCCAAGTCCTTTTCCGGTTAATACACCCGTGTGTTCGCGCTGCAATTTTTTGTACATCCCATATAAATATCCTATCTCTTTTCCGCCAACACCAATATCACCGGCAGGCACATCAGTTTCAGGACCTATAATTTTCCACAGCTCCAACATAAATGCCTGGCAGAAACGCATGATCTCTTTGTCTGATTTTCCTTTTGGGTTGAAATCAGAACCACCTTTACCGCCACCCATTGGCAAGGTTGTTAATGAATTTTTAAATATTTGTTCGAATCCCAAAAATTTCAGGATACTCAGGTTAACACTCGGGTGAAACCTCAGTCCGCCCTTATAAGGACCAATAGCATTGTTAAACTGCACACGATACCCCAGGTTTACTTCAACGTTTCCACTATCAGTAACCCATGGCACTTTAAATGTTAATATACGATCAGGCTCAACAATTCTATCGATGATTCCTGCTGCCTCAAAATGAGGATTCTCATTTACAACCACTTCGATCGACTCAAGTACTTCACGTACAGCCTGCAGATACTCTACTTCGCCCGGATGCTTTTTCTCCAGGTTATTCATTATTTTATTCAGGTCCATAACCTTTACATTTTTTGATTAATCTAATCTGTTATTTTTTCACACTGTTAATTTAATAACAGTGCAAAATTATACTTATTTATCGACATGCAAACGAATGTTTTGAAAAAAAAAGAATTTTTACTGCTTCTAAATAATTTAACTGAAATTGTTCCGGATTTTACAAGATTTAAGGTTTTCAACTAAATATTTAGTTATTTACTTGACAATCGCTAAGTTTTTTATTTTCTTTGCAATAATTAACTAAGTATTTAGTTATAGATATAAAGAAACTCATGAAACAACTTACCCGTGCCGAAGAACAAGTGATGCAGGTTTTGTGGCGTTTGGAGAAAGCCTATGTAAGAGATATACTGGATCATTTTCCAAAACCTCAACCTGCCTATAATACGGTATCTACCATTGTAAGAATTCTGGAAAAAAAAGGATTTATTGGATATAAAGCATTTGGTAAAGCGCATGAGTATTATCCTCTGGTTTCAAAAAAAGAATATCGGAAGAAACACTTTAAAGGATTTGTGAGCAACTATTTTGGCAATTCGTATATGGCACTCACCTCTTTTTTTACTAAAGACCAGGATTTGAGCCTGCAGGAACTGGAGGAAATTAAAGCCTTGATTGAAAAGGAAATCGAACAAAAGAAAAAATAATTATTAAAAAAACAACATGGATTTTCTCTTTATATACCTGATCAAATCAAGCCTGAGCTTAACAATATTATACCTCAGCTACGAGTTATTTTTCAGGAAAGAAGCCTATTTTGAATTTAGCAGGTATTTTCTTTTGTTTACACTTTTAGTGGTGATTATTTTACCGTTCATCCCCTATAATGCCATGCAAGTCGTGTCGGTAGCCTCGATACAGTTGGGTGAAGTGATCATCCGTGCCGGAATTCCGTCATATACGCTGGATGAAGTGGTGATCAATGCTAAATATCCCTCAAACAACTATATTGATTTCAACTCTCCATTTACCTTTCTTTTCATTATTTACATAGTAGGTGTGATGCTTAAGTCGTTGCAATTCGTATTCAGGTTGTGGCAGATCAGAAGGCTGGTCAGCAGGTCGGAAACACTGGCATCGGATGGTCTTATATTTGTTTTAGTAAAAAAGGGCTCCCCTACTTTCTCTTTCTTAAAATGGGTATTTATCGACCGGGAACTGTTCAAGCAAAAAGAAGAAATTGAAGGTGTCATTTCACATGAAAGAATTCATTCGCAACAGGGCCATACTTATGATCTCATTTTCGCTGAAATACTGACAATCATTCAATGGTTCAATCCGCTGGCATATTTACTTAAAAAGAAGATCAAGGAAAACCATGAATACATTACAGATCATGAAGTGATCAAGAAATATCAATCCCTGGATGCATACCAGTTGTTACTGGTAGATCATTCAAGCAGCATAAAATCAAATGTTTTAACACATAATTTTAGTTATTCACTTTTAAAAAGGAGGTTATTTATGATGAAAAAATCGAAACATCCGTTACGTTTCGCGCTGGGTATGCTGTTTGCAGCAACCACTTTGGTTGTTCTCTTCTTTGCATGTTCCGGCCCGGATCAAAAACAAAATGATCCTACTGAAGAAGTCAGTAAGGATACTGAAACTACATTTGAAGTAGTTGAAGTAATGCCTGAATACCCAGGTGGTATGGAGGCACTAATCGATTACCTTGGCTCGAATATCAAATATCCTGACCAGGCAAAAAAAGAAGGCATCGAAGGTAAGGTTTTCGTCAATTTTATTATTGAAAAAGACGGATCCATTGGAGAAACTAAAGTAATACGCAGTATTGGTGGCGGTTGTGATGAAGAAGCTGTGAGGGTTGTGAGCCAAATGCCGAATTGGACACCCGGCACCCAACGAGGTGAGGCAGTGAGAGTAAGCTATAATTTACCCATTAGCTTCAAACTTGATAATCAGGATAAAGGATTAACGATTGTTAAGGTAATTGATGATACTGATTCAGTTTATACAGTTGTTGAAGTCATGCCAGAGTTCCCAGGTGGAAATGAAGCATTATTTGCTTACATTTCCAAAAACATCAAGTATCCTGAAAAAGCCAAAAAAGAAAAAATTCAGGGCCGTGTGTTTGTAAGTTTTGTGGTTGAAAAAAGTGGTAATGTAAGTAATGCAAGTATTTTACGTGGTATTGGCGGTGGCTGTGATGAAGAATCGTTAAGGGTGGTTAGTGAAATGCCTGACTGGAAACCCGGCTTGCAAGACGGAAAACCCGTTCGCGTACAGTTCAATTTACCCATTAAGTTCGCTTTGAATTAATTTTTTTTGAAATTATCAACTAAGGACTTAGTTGTGTTTTTAATACTTCCGGGTAGTCATATCCGGAAGTATTTTATGGTTTTCTTACTTCTCTTCCAGCTTCGAAATAAAGGGTTTTTTCAAGCTTCCCTAGCTCATCATACCATTTTTCGATCCCTTCTTTAAGGTTATTCTTATAGGAAATTTCCCTTTTTAACTGACCATTGGGCCACCAGGCTTTTTGTGTACCATTACCATTCTCAAAATTGCCCACACCCACAATATCTCCACCAGGACTATAATATACCCATCTGTCAGTAAAAAGGCCCTTTGAATAAGCACCTTCAATTTTAATTTTGCCACCGGGGAACCATTCATAATATTTTCCTGAAAGGGTATCATTTACATAATTTTCCTCCAGCACCTTATTCCCGTTAGCTGCATAAGTAACAGCCGTTCCTTCAAGAATACCGTTCCTGTAAAACGATTCAGTCTCAAGATTTCCGTTGCTATACCATCTTTTTAATGAGCCATCAAGTACATTATCCTTATAAAAAACTTCCTGTTCTTTATTCCCGTTTTCAAAATACCAAGTCGCTAATCCATTCAATTTATCATCTACGTAACGAAGTTCTGATTTCAGATTCCCATTTTCCCAAAATGATTTTCTAGCATCGGATGCACAAGAAGCCATTAAACCCATTACCAGCAACACGACCGCTATTTTAAATACTATTTTCATGATACTTTAATACTAATAAGGCAGCTTAAGCTCAGTAAGTTTTAAATTGTTATATCTGAGTACTTTCCAGCCTGTATTTTCGTAATTATAATCTTTCCCACATTCCTTATAATGATATACATTCTGGGTCATGTCCATTGAAAAATCAGAAATACACTTTTCAAAGCGCCTGTCAATATAGAACAATGACGAAAGGAAATAGTAGGTTACATCAAAGCCCGTAAAACCGGTTATGCCAGGCTCTGTTTTATATTGTTCTCTAAATTTATAAATCACATCCTGTATCCTTTCCTGCTTGTAATCGACATATGAAGATGTAAAATACGTCAGGTTCAAATTACTGGCCTGGTATTGGTCAATTTCATCGAAACGATCCCAGCTGGGCATGCCAATCAGCTGAATATCAAAGGTGTCTCTTTGTTCGTTCAACCTGTTCATCACGTCCATAACAAAAGCTTTGTTATCGCTATATACGATCACCAGGTTTTCCCTCAGCGGTGATGCTTTTTTATAAAACGGATACAGGCTATCAACTGAATAGTTTATTTTGGTGAGATGATTATTAAAGATTGTTTCTCCATTCTGGTTTTCAGATAATAAATCAGGGTATATTTCTCTTCCTTCAACTATAAATATAGGTATCGGATGATTTGAATTATATCTTTCATCACGTTTAGCCACTGCCTGGCCAAGCTCAAAAAGTTCATGATTTGTAAAAGAGACTTCATCAGGAATGGTCTCTGCGATCATATTATGTAATTCAATCACTTTATCGGCATCTTTATAGGCTGATTGTGTGATTAGAAAAACCTGGGCATCATCGTAAAAAGCCGGAATGAGATTTCGCAGTAAATCTAACTGGTATTTTTCACCCGGATTTACTTTAAAGACCGTTTTATAGGTTTGGATTATCTCGTCGCGATAAGAAAATGGATTTACTATGGGGATTCCAAAATTACCTGCAAATAAGGCAACCTGGTCAAAATTACGGCTAAAAAACGGTCCTATGATCAGATCCATCTGTTGCAAATTTCTATCCTTTAAAACTTTAGCTGTTTTAGTGATGCTCTGATCCACATCATAGACAAATAACTCTATTTGCATTCCCTGCTTCTCAAGTGAATCAATTGCTATAAGCGCACCCTCATAGAATTTGATAAAGCGAAAAGGGTTAAAATTATCCTGGTCGTTTAACATGAACTGCTCAGTATCCAAATCTCTAATTTCTTCCAGATAAAAGGGAATCATCAGTGCCACTTTAAAATTATGGTTTTTATCTGCTTTGAATTTTTTACGACAATCCGTTTCAATGTCTTTCACTTCGGTTTTATTGTCTTCTCCAACAACAATTATGTCAACCTCCTCCGGTTCGGGCTTGGCGATAATGGCTTTATCCCCTATTGGAATATTAATTTTTTCACCAGCAATCAAACGCTTTTCAATTCCAGGGTTAGCATCACGTATTTCATAGGCCGGAATACCATATAATTTAGCCACTTTATTCAACTTGGTTTTGGAAGGTACTGTAAAAATTAGGTATTCATCAGCAACAGCTTTTTTAGGTATCCGTATAATCTGCCCCTCTCTGATATCTTGCGTGAGCCCTTCATTAGCCATAAAGAGATCTTTAACTGTCAGTCCGTACTGCCTTGAAATACTGTACAAAGTTTCCTTGTTTTTGATCCTGTATTGAATATATTCAGGTTTCTCCTCTTTCTTTTTCTGCTGCGGAATTCTAAGTCGGTCACCAGGCTGAACTATATTACCAAGACCCATGTTAACCGCTTTTAACTGTTGCACGTCCACCTCGTAATCCTGTGCAATGCTTGCTGTCGTTTCGCCCTGCTTAACTACGTGTCGGAAATCAGGAGTTACCGGTATATTTGGGTCGAAACTTACTGTTTCAGTTTGGGTTTTGGTATCTGTTTCAGTTTCAGTTTCAATCCTCAGACTGGAAACCCCATCCAATTTATTAAAAGCTGATTCTGAAGGAATCTTCAAAAATACACCCGGTCGAAATGGCTCCTTCACTTCCTGATTCGCTTTGCGAATATACTCTACAGGGATATTATATGTTTTTGACAGCGTTTTGTAACTATCAGCTGACTCAGCTATATGATAAAAGTATTCGAAATCCGCAAATTTCAATTCTTTATTAAGCTCAGTTTCCTTACTGATCAATGGTATCCATAGCTGTTGACCTATTGAAAGGCCTTGCTTACTTTCTGGATTTTCGAAATAAATTTCATCTACAGTTACATCATATGCTTTTGATATTGCATAAACAGTTTCACCTGATAATACCGTATGGATAAAAAACTGTTTGCCTTCCTTTACCTTTACTATTTGAGATTTCTCGATGATTAAATGCTGCTGTGCCTGAAAACTAATGCATGCCAGTAATAGTATAAAACTTATAATTAACTTCTTCACAGTGATATAAATTCTTTGAGTAAACCTGATTCAAAAATAAAATAAACCCTAAGATGAACGGGCAAATCAATTGATTTGTTGTCAACAGCTTTTAAAATCATGTAAAATCTTTAATCAGCAATCCCACACTGAAATCCAAACCTCTTTTATTCCCATTCAATGGTTGCAGGTGGTTTTGAACTTATGTCGTATACTACCCGGTTTACGCCTTTTACACGATTGATGATCTCATTGGATACTTTAGCCAGAAAACTGTAAGGCAATTGCGACCAATCAGCTGTCATACCATCGGTGGAGCCAACTGCACGAAGTGCTACCACGTTTTCATAAGTTCTTTCATCGCCCATAACACCTACCGACTGAACCGGTAATAATACTGCCAGCGCCTGCCATACTTCATCATATAAGTTGTATTTTTTTAAACCGCTGATAAAGATATGATCTACCTCCTGTAAAATCTTCACACGCTCCCTTGAAACTGCACCGATGATGCGAATACCGAGCCCGGGACCTGGAAAAGGATGACGGTTCAAGATCAAAGCTGGCATTTCTAACGCCCTGCCAATTCTTCGTACTTCATCTTTGAACAGTGTATTCAGTGGTTCTACCACTTTGAGTTTCATAAAATCTGGCAATCCGCCAACATTGTGGTGCGATTTAATGGTAGCAGAAGGACCTTTTACCGATATGGATTCGATCACATCAGGATAGATGGTTCCCTGTGCCAGCCATTTGACATCTTCAATACGGTGCGCTTCCCGGTCGAATACTTCGATAAACGTATTCCCGATGGCTTTTCGCTTTGCTTCGGGTTCTTCAACACCCTCCAATGCATCCAGAAAATGATCGGCAGCATCAACTCCTGTAACATTCAAACCCATATCCTGGTATGAATGCAACACATCTTCAAATTCATTCTTTCGCAATAAACCGTTATCTACAAATATGCAATGCAGGTTTTTACCAATAGCTTTGTGAAGGAGAATAGCGGCTACAGATGAGTCAACACCTCCCGAAAGACCGAGCACAACTTTATCATTTACGAGTTGTTTTTTTAGAGAACTTACCGTGGTTTCTATAAACGAATCGGGTGTCCAGCTTTGTGAACACTCACAAATGTCAATTACAAAATTTGACAGCAACTTAGCTCCTTCTGTAGTATGATACACTTCCGGGTGGAACTGTATGCCATAGGTTTCTTCTTCTTTTATTTTGTATCCGGCCACTTCTACATCAGATGTACTTGTGGTTTTATCGAAATTGGCAGGTAGTTTCAGAATGGTATCTCCATGTGACATCCATACCTGGCTATTTTCCGACATTCCTTTCAATAAAACACATTCAGGATGAATATAACCCAGGTTGGCCCTGCCGTATTCACGAATTTCGGATGGAAGTACTTCTCCCCCATCCAATTGCGCCAGGTATTGTGCTCCGTAACACACACCAAGTAATGGAATTTTTCCACGTATATTTGACAGTTCAGGAATAGGTGCATCTTCATCGCTTACTGAAAATGGACTTCCAGAAAGAATTACTCCTTTTATATCCTTATCGATGGCTGGGATTTTATTAAACGGATGTATTTCACAATATACATTTAACTCCCTCACCCTGCGGGCAATAAGCTGTGTGTATTGCGATCCGAAATCGAGAATAAGTATGGTTTCTTGCATGCGGCAAAGATAAAATTTAAAAGCACCGGATTTTTAGAGAAGATATTTTTTTGAACAATTTGAATGCAAGTCCGATTTAATTTAAATTAGCCTTTAAAAAATGGCAAAATCGACCCGAAATAAAAAACGCAAAAAAAACAATCAATATAAATCGCTGATCATCATAATCATTGTGCTTGCTGCCATTATTGGAGCATCTATGATTATTAGTCATTTTCTTACAAAAGAAGAAATACATACTTTCCCTGCAGCAGAAGATCAGGTGGAACAAAAAAATATTGGTGAATTAAAGAAAATAAAAACACCCATTGAAGGCACCTGGGTAAGCAATTATGACGGAGCCATCCTAACGATTATTGGTTTAACTTTCAGCATTGACATTCCATCTGTCGACACATCTGTTGCCTTGAAGGGAACGCTATCTGTTGAAAAGAACTTGATCAGTTTTACTAATTCAAATGGTGAAAAAAATTGCCTAAATGTTGAAGGTCATTATCAGTTTAGTTTTGAAGCTGACGAAGTTACATTCAAGCTCATTAAAGACCAGTGTAACAGTAGAAAAGAAAGGATGACTATGAGTTGGTTTAACTTGTAGTTTATTTTAAAATACAAGCGTTGCCTCATATATTTTTTCATTTCCCAGCATATCTTCAATTTGCAGTTTAAATATATTTTGCCCTTTTAGCAATCTGTTGTCGTAATTGTAAGTAAGTAACTGCTTTTTCGCATCGTATTCCATTAGAACCCATTGACCATTTAAAGTTCCTCTATATTTTTTAATGCCTGTTTCCCGATCTCTTATTTTTACCTGTATATTTTTCTGCCCTGAAATGTTTTTATCTTCCCCAATATTTATCGGAATGATCTCAGGAGAGATCGAATCAACCAAAATAAGATAATTACCCAGGCTACGCGATCTGGAGGCTATAAATCCATCTTCCCAGTTTGCACTCATAAACCCCTGATTGCCATTACCAGTTGAATAAGCCATATACATTTTGTTTTTCATTCCCAAAGCGATCGAATCGGGTTTGATTTTTATGGTGAAGGCTTTGTGAACAGGCGTGAACCCGTTATGTACTTTGTAGACGGGTGACAAGTAATTTTCTGTAGAATCAACAGTCAGGTTGAAATAAAACGACCTGTAAAATGCATGGGCAGGAAAAGATAAACTAATGTTATTTTCAGATAATTCGTGCGCTTTTGTCATGTCGAAATAATTTCCCAAAAGCTGTCGATTTATAACAAGCTGTTCTGACTCATCTTTCATTTCAGAAATGACATTGAAAGACACCTTCGAAGTATTTTCGTATACATCACATACTGTGAAGGTAATTTTGTGAGATGAAGAATCGTTAAAACTGACAATCCCATTTGAAGTTACATTCCTGTATACGTCAAGTAAATTGTTCGTATCCACTTCTGTTCTTACCAAACGCTTTTTATTTTGTTTATAATGCCCGTAATCAATCAGGCTGTTGATATACCGTGTTGTTGAAAAAGATAATTTTTCCATTTTCATACCAAATATTTGAATTGAATCAACCATCATATCTATGGAATAAACACCATTTTTATTTGGTATCTCATTCATTAAATCATGTGTATTAATTCCAAAAGCAATATTTCCTGAAACTGTAATTGTAGGTTGATTCAGCAGATAATGTTCTTCACCCCAACCTGCAACTGAATATAATACGGTATCATTTTTTCCATTGATCAACGAATGCTCGTCTATCGGATAAATGGCTATTTCATTAATTTTTGGCCTGGTGTAATCTTTTATTTTCAGACTTTTAAACAGCAATGGATTAATGGGTTGCTGTGTTGCTTCTTCTCTTATTTCAAAATGCAAATGTGGTCCTGCGGAACTCCCGGTATTTCCTGAAATGGCAATGATTTCTCCTTTTGCCACTTTTAGTCTGTCCTTTTCTGGAAATATTTCCACTTCAAAACTTTCCTTTTCATATTGATAAGCCTTAACAAAATCCTGTATTTCTATATTATACTTCTGTAAATGACCGTAAACAGAAACATAACCGTTGGGATGTGTTACATAAATAGCTTTGCCATAGCCCCCTGCAGACACCTTGATGCGAGACACATAACCATCTGCAATCGCATAGACATTTTTTCCTTCAACACCTCCTGTTTTAATGTCCATGCCCGAATGAAAATGGTTGGAACGCAATTCGCCAAAAGTACCGGACAAGTACATGGGAATTCCAAGTGGTGGCCTGAAATAGTCAGTTGGATATTGAATATTCTGAGCAATCACAACATTATTTATTAAAAATAAACCAATGACTGTATAAAATATGATTTTGAAATGTTCTTTCTTTTGAATTTTCATAAAAATTATTAGCTGCTGATTATAGATAAATAATTAATCCGAAGCAAAATTAGCACTTTCATAGCAGCTATTTTTCGAGTATAAAAGTACATATCAACTATTTGTTTTTAGTAATTTTGCAATCTAATATTCAAACTATGAAAAATTTAACATACTTCTTAATCGCATTTACAATTATTACTTTTATAATCGGAGGCTGTAAAAAAGATGAGGATGGTGATACAACCAAACCCTTTATCGAATTGCTTGGATACGACCCGGTATACACGCCAGTTGGTTTGCCGTACGTTGACGCAGGCGCTATCGCGTGGGATGTTACTATGGAAGGAGATACGGTGGATATTACTGATAGGATGGTAACCACAGGTAATGTAAATGTAAATTTGGCAGGCGATTATGAAGTGATATATAATGTAACTGACGAATCAGGAAATGTAGCTGATGAGCGGAAAAGGAATGTAAAAGTAGTCATAGGAAAATAATTCTGTGTAATTTCCTGTATGAATTATAAAGATAAATCGATACTGTATCTTTTTATATGATGGAGAGAAAAAAACAAATTCTTTTCATTATTAACCCAATATCCGGAGGCAAATCTCAAGAAAGAATTCCCGATCAGATTAAAGCTGGTATTGACCCAAACAAATATGAATTTGAAATAAAATTCACGGAAGAAAAAGGCCATGCACACATCCTGACCAATGAAGCTGTTAAAAATAAAACAGATATTATTGTAGCAGTTGGAGGTGATGGAACCATGAATGAAGTAGCATCCTGTTTAATTCACAGCAATTCATTGTTGGGAATTATTCCTGTCGGATCCGGAAATGGATTGGCGCGCCATCTGGGGATTCCTTTATCGGCCAACAAAGCCATCAGGTTGATTAATAAAGGGCATTACCAACTCATCGATACTGCCACTGTGAATGAAAAACCATTTATCAGTATTGCCGGAGTAGGATATGACGCATTGATTGCACGAAAGTTTACCAGTAGTAAGAATCGTGGCTTTTCTAATTACCTCCGGATTGTAGTTCAAACTTTCATTAAGTACAAACCTAAAAAGTACAAACTCAAAATTGACGGAAACGTCATTAAAAGCAGGGCATTATTTATTTCTTTTGCCAATTCCAATCAGTTTGGATACCAGGCACAAATTGCACCAAAAGCAAAACTGAATGATGGACTGCTTGATATCTGTATAGTACAAAAACCGGCTTTATTTGAAATGCCATTAATTGCAAATCTTGTACTTTTGAAAATGATCGACAAATCGCCTCATGTAAATATCATACCGGCACAAAAAGTGATCGTCAAACGTAAGAAAGGAAAATATGTAAATATTGATGGTGAAGCAGTTCAAATGGGGGAAAAACTGGAAGTAGAAATTGTCCCATCATCTTTAAAAGTAATTATACCTGAACATGTCAAAAAAGAAAAATAACCAACGTATTGTATATTCCACCAACCCTGATTTTGCACTTTATGATGAAAGTACTGAAAATGAGGTTGAGACCCTTCCGCCGGGGCAACAAAAACTCATCATTAGCCTGGATAAAAAGCAACGAAAGGGTAAAAAAGTGACTTTGATTGCCAATTTTACGGGTACTGAAGATGATTTGAAAGAACTGGGTAAAACCCTCAAATCGAAATGCGGTGTGGGTGGCAGTGTAAAGGATGGAGAAATACTGGTCCAGGGCGATTTTCGGCAGAAAGTAAAAGACCTGCTCGAATCTGATGGTTACAAGTGCAAATTGTCAGGCGGTTGATTTAAAAAATGATCCTTACATTTGGTTCTTTAATTTTTAAAACATAAATAATACTCTAACATGCATAAAATAATTACCATATTTATACTTCTAATCATGGTTAGCGCTGCAATTTCGCAGGAAACCAGGGGAACCTTGAACGAAGAAACACTTCAACGGCTGAAAGATAGTTTTGATAAAACGCCACAGAACACGGCTTTAATAAATGCTGTAACCCACAACGACATCAATACACTGGCTGACAACCGCGAAAACGATGGCAAAATCAATCATCTGTTTTCTGATGTAGTAAAAACCAAAGCGGTTACCAACCAAAAATCATCTGGTCGTTGCTGGCTTTACACAGGCCTCAATACTTTACGGCCCATGGTTCAGGAGAAATATGCTTTGGACGAATTTGAATTTTCTCAGACCTATAATTTCTTCTGGGACCAATTGGAAAAAGCAAATTTATTCATGGAAATTGCGATCAGCACGGCACATTTGCCCATGGACGACAAAAAAGTGGAATGGCTGTTTAAAAATCCAATTGGCGATGGCGGCCAATGGACTACGTTTTCCGACATTGTTAAAAAATATGGTGTAGTGCCCAAATCTGCCATGCCCGATACTTATCAAAGTGAAAAAACCTCGATGATGCGCCGTTTACTCAGTACCAAACTGCGTGAGGACGGACTTGAATTGCGCATGCTTGCGCTGTCGAAGATGCATGAAGGTCATAAGATTGAAGCAAAAATGAAAATGCTTGAAGAAATATATCGGATACTAGTTCTTTCATTGGGTGAACCACCCGAATCATTTGATTGGCAGTACAAAACCAAAGACGGCGATATTAGTGAACCTAAAACTTTTACCCCAAAGGAATTTTACGACGAACTTGTGGGAATTGACCTGGATGAGTATGTAATGTTCATGAATGATCCAATGCGGGAATATAACAAATTGTATGAAGTGGAATTTGACCGGAACATTGTTGAAGGTGCCAACTGGAAGTATATCAATTTACCAAATGAACAAATCAAAGAATTCGCCAAAAGATCGATTCAGGGTAATGAAGCCATGTATTTTTCCTGCGATGTGGGCAAACAACTCGACAGGAAAAACGGGACACTCGATTTAAACAATTACAATTATACAGACCTTTTTGGTGTTGATTTTGAAATGAATAAAAAGGAGCGTATGAAAACGTTCCAAAGTGGCTCAACACATGGTATGGCATTGGTTGGCGTTAATATATTGCCTGATGGCACTATCGATAAATGGTTGCTTGAAAATAGCTGGGGAGCAGACCAGGGACATAATGGATTTCTTACCATGACTAATGGATGGTTTGATGAATATATGTTCCGGTTGATCATCAACAAAAAGTATATTGATGCCGATGTGATGAAGGTTCTGGAACAGGAAGCCACTTTATTACCACCATGGGATCCTGTATTCGCACCTGAGGAGTAAAAGGCATTTGATTGAAACCATGAGTAGTTTATCGTCAGGTTATTGGGATCAGTTATACAAATCAGGTCAAACAACTTGGGACATTGGGTATATTTCTTCTCCACTTAAAGTTTATTTTGATCAGTTAACAGACAAATCGATTAAAATATTGATTCCAGGAGCAGGAAATGCTTATGAAGCTGAATACCTTTTTGAAAACGGGTTTGATAAAACTTTCATATTAGATTTTTCATATGAGAGTATTAAGAACTTTAAGAGCCGATGCCCTGAGTTTCCGGATAACAATCTCATTAATGATAACTTTTTTGAACATTTTGGCCAATATGAGTTGATTATCGAACAGACTTTTTTCAGTTCCATTCCAAGAGAAAAAAGAATTGAATATGCCGAGAAAATGTTTTCATTGCTAAAGCCGGGAGGTAAACTTATTGGATTACTCTTTGGACATGAATTTGAATTTAACGGACCACCTTTTGGAGGCACAAAACAAGAATACAAAAAGCTATTTAGATCATTATTTAATATAAAAACCATGGAAATAGCCCATAATTCAATAAAACCTCGCCACGGTCGCGAATTATTTATAATCCTGCAAAAGAATTATT
Organism: Marinilabiliales bacterium; assembly: GCA_963776205.1. GTDB lineage: Bacteria > Bacteroidota > Bacteroidia > Bacteroidales > F082 > UBA4459. Next base: position 306,652 of record CAVZLR010000004.1, on the reverse strand, counting down.
CCTGAATTGCAAAAATGTTTCTATTTTAGCAGTGAAACGAACCATTAAAAACATCGAAATAATATGAGTCAAAGAATTTTCCAAACTGTTGGTACAGTTACAAAAGAAGAAATATTATCATCTGTTGAAAGTGAGACTTTTACAAGCGTTATGCTTCTTGAATCACAACTTCCGTTTCCCGGATATCATGGATTAACAGTACCCGATAAACTGGAGCCAGACTCCATTTTTGCAGTTACAAGACTCATGTATAACGATGAGCGAATTATCAGATGCATACAATCCGTAAAAAAAGAATTGTCAATGAAATTTGACGCTGCCCCAGGAACTCTTCACCTTCAGAATAAAGATGTTAATTTCGTCCGCTTCAAACATCTCCCCTACCATATGTTTGGTGATGTTATCCGCCAATTCGAAAAATGCGGTATTGAATTTAAGAAGAAAAAAAAGATTGCACCTTATATTGCACTGATTAAAGTTCGAAAGTTTTTTAAACTGAAAGAAGTGCTGGATGGCATTTATGCAGATATGGACGAAAGTAAATTCTCCTACCTGAGCATTCCCTTACAAATGCGCTGGAATAAGTTTAAAAGGATCACGATGGATATCAGGTATAACGTGGAAGACAAACATTACGATGCAGCTCAGACTAGCATTTATACCGAAACCGGGCTGATGGATTTTGTTCGCATCTACGACAAAGAGTTCTGCCAGGGTAAATTGATTTTTATTCGGGAAAAATATTTGGAAGCAATGGATAAATCTTAGTCCTATTAACGTTTTTTCGACCAAGTAATTCATTTCAAATTTCTGCTAAATCATGATCAGCTTAATTGAGCTAAGTATTGAATTTTTAAAAGGGATATTACTAAACACTGGATTATCAGAACATCTAGCTAACAATATCAGCCAGTTCACTGTTTTTGCGTTTTTAATTTTATTTTCCTTTTTCGCTTATGTAATCACCTGGAGGATTGTAAGAAAAATATTACTTCCCATCCTCAGGAAATCAAAAAACCAATTTGATGATCTGCTTGTTAAGCATCATTTCTTTAAGAAGGTGTCCTACCTTGTTCCAGCACTGATTCTTTATTACTTTTCTGAATCGGCATTGGCAATATTTCCTGGCTTTGTAAGCACCATCATTAATATTCTTGAAATCTTCTTTGTAGTTATAGCCATCCTGATCATTGACAGCTTGTTATCTACACTGAACGATTTTTATGAACGATATGAATTTGCAAAGGACAATCCGATCAAGGGTTTGGTTCAAATCATTAAAATTATAATCTATGTTATAGGATTATTGGTAATTATTGGAAACTTTCTTGATCAAAACCTGTCGTCATTGGTAATTAGCCTCGGAACCATCTCAGCTGTCTTGATGCTTATATTCAAAGATCCTATACTTGGTTTCGTTGGCGGTATGCAATTAATATTCAACAAAATGCTGTCTATTGGCGATTGGATAACTATGCCCAAATTCGGTGCTGACGGAACAGTCTTGGAAATCAACCTGACTACTGTTAAAGTTCAGAATTGGGACAAAACCATTGTAACGATACCAACTTACGCTCTAATCAGTGATTCGTTTCAAAATTGGCGGGGCATGGAAGAATCAGGTGGGCGGCGCATAAAACGGTCCATAAATATTGATATGGATAGCATAATATTTTGCACACCGGAAATGCTTGAAAAGTTTAAAAGGGTCAGCATACTGAAAGAGTATATTGAGAATACAGAAAAGGAGATTAAAGTATACAATAAAAAAACCGGTGCCGACCCATTAATCAAAGTTAATGGAAAGCGCCAAACCAATATTGGTGTTTTCAGGGCTTATCTTAAAGCTTATCTACACGACAGAACAGATATTCATGATGACATGACTTTCCTTGTAAGGCAGTTGCAACCTACTGACAAAGGAATTCCAATTGAAATTTATGTTTTTACGAAAACAACGGAATGGGCAAATTTTGAAAATATTCAGGCTGATATTTTTGATCATGTGCTGGCAGTAATTCCTGAATTCGATCTCCGGGTATTCCAGTTACCAAGTAGCAATGCTCTTGAAAAAGTGGGGAAAATAAATTAAGCAATCTTCCTATTCTCGAAATGATGGTTCACCTCTTTTAATGCAATCTTGAACCAAACAGTATAATCATCAGCATTCTCTTTTACATCTTTATTGAGCCAGTCCATTCCTACATACTTCCAATCCTCAACTTCTTCAGGATTTGGATCAGGATGGGTATCTGAATAGCCAAAAAAAACATGATCAAATTCATGTTCCGTCAATCCATCGCCTACATTTGACTTATAAATGAAAGTGAAAGCCTTTGAAATATCACATTCAAAACCCATTTCTTCCATCATCCGACGTTTGGCTGAGGCGGCTACATCTTCTCCTGCTTTGGGATGGCTGCATACAGTATTCGTCCATAAGCCCCCAGAATGATACTTATCTGAAGCTCTTTTCTGTAACAATAACTCTCCTTTATTGTTAAAAACAAACACTGAAAACGCCCTGTGAAGTTCTCCTTTTTCGTGAGCGGTAATTTTTTCCATTGTTCCCAAAGGCTGATCATTTTTATTAACTAATAGCACATATTCTACTGGCATGGAATCTCTGTTTTTTCACTAACAAAAATACGTATTTCAATTAAAATGAATCTAAATAATACATTTTTTTATTAAAAAACTTGACAAATAATTTTTTATACTTACTTTTGACCGACCGTTCAGTCATAAAATCATGCCGCGAACTCCAGAACAAATAGAACAAATTAGAAAAGATCGTAAAAAAGCCATCATGGATACTGCTCTGGAAGTATTTGCAGAGCATGGGTATGAGAGCACATCAATTAGCATGCTGGCGAAAAAAGCAGGAGTTTCAAAAGGACTGATGTATAATTACTTCATAAGCAAAGAAGATCTATTGATCCATATCATGATGGAAGGTATTGAAGAAATGCTTCCACTAATTGATCCTAACAATGATGGTATTTTAACAAAGGAAGAGTTTATATTCTTAATTGATGAGAGTTTCCGCATAATGAAAGAGAAGATTACTTTCTATCGATTGTACTTCTCATTGATGATGCAACCTTCTGTTATCAAACTTTTCGGCGACAAATTAAACGAAGTGGCAGCACCATTTATTAAAATTTTTGTGGAATATTTTAAAAAAAAGGGTTCAAAGAATCCAAAGTTAGAAGCAATAATGGTAGGCGCTTTATTGGATGGTATAGGTTTTAACTATGCTTTTAATCCTGATGCATACCCCCTTGATGAGGTAGTAGAACTTGTAAAAGAAAAATTTGTTTAATGTTTAAATAGATGAAAATGAGAATGCGTAAAAAAGCCACTTGTCTGCTATTCATTGTTAGCTTAATGATAACAGGACTAAGCGTCCAATCGCAGGAACTGACTGCCCTGGATATTATTAAAATTGCTGACGAGAAAAATCGCGGTGAAACCATGAAGGGGGAAATGACTATGACCATTGTAAGACCAAAATGGGAACGTACCATTTCTATGAAGAGCTGGTCGAAAGGCGATGATTATTTTATGATTTACATCACAGCACCGGCCAAAGAAGAAGGACAGGTATTTTTAAAAGTAGGTCAGGAAATGTGGAATTATGTACCCACTATTTCCCGGATGATCAAAATTCCGCCCTCGATGATGATGCAATCCTGGATGGGATCAGATTTTACGAATGATGACCTGGTGAAACAATCTTCCATTGTAGTTGACTATGACCATCACCTGCTCGGTGAAGAAATGATCAGGGAAAAGCTGTGTTATAAAATAGAACTGATACCTCATGAAGACGCGGCTGTAGTTTGGGGTAAAATCATCTCCTGGATCACGACAGATGGTTTTGATTTATGGAAATCTGAATATTATGATGAGGATGGCTACTTGCAGAATACCCAACATGCTTATGATATCAAAAAATTTGGTGACCGTGAAATTCCATCACGAATGGAAATAATACCTGCTGATAAAGAGGGTGAAAAAACAGTATTACTTTTCACAAATTCAGTATTCAATGAGCCAATTGACGACAGTTTCTTTAGTAAACAGAATATGAAAAAGGTTAATTAAGCATAAGTAATGAATGACTATCTAAAAATAGCATGGCGCAGCCTTTGGCGTAATAGCCGAAGAACATTGATTACGGCAGCTTCCATTTTCTTTGGAGTGTTTTTCGCTGTATTCATGTCATCTCTTCAGCAAGGTTCATTTGAAAATATGATTGACAATATGGTTCGGTTTTATTCGGGTTATATTCAAATCCAGGAAAGTGAATTTAAAGATATGAGAAGCATCAACAACAGTTTCTCACCAGATGATCAATTAATCAAACAATTGAGAATAGCAATCTGATCACACAAACCACTCAAAGAATCGAAACATTTGCATTGGCAGGATCAGAAACCAACAGTTATCCCGGCTATGGTCTTTGGAGTTATTCCTGAAAAAGAAGAAGCCATTTCGGGCATCTCGAAATGGATGGGAGATGGCGAATTATATCTCAAGCAGGATCAAAAGATATACTTATTGGAAAAGTTCTGGCTGATAATCTTGAGATCAAGGTTCATGATTCTCTGGTTTTAATTGGGCAGGGATACCATGGCATCAGTGCTGCAGGTATATACAGAATTGCCGGTTTACTTGACTTCCCACTGCCCGACCTGAGTAAACAAGTTATTTATATGGATATTAAAACTTGTCAGGAATTTCTCAACTTACCGAATAGAAGTTACTTCTTATGTTCTTATGGTTGAAATTCCGGATGATGTAAAACCCGCAATTAAGGAGCTTGGAAACAAACCTGGATGAATAACCTGAAAATTTATTCCTGGGACGAATTGCAACCTGAACTTCTCAGTCTCGATTGAAGGAAAAACTGCCAGCAGCAGTGTGGTTAAGGCTTTGCTGTTTATGATTATTGGTTTTGGGGTACTTGCGACCATTATCATGCTAATGCATGAAAGGAAAAGGGAATTGGGTGTTATGATCGCCATTGGTTTTCAAAAAACCAAAATAATGATCATGATTATTATCGAATCATTTTTTATTGGGATTATAGGTGTAATATCTGGTATTGCAGGAAGTTTTCCACTGGTTTGGTATTTATACAAAAATCCTATTTATGTTACAGGACAGATGGCAGAAACCTACAAGTCGATGGGTTTTGAACCTATTTTAAAATTCAGTGCCGGACCTGAAATTTTTATTACACCAGCAATAACTGTTTTTGTAATTTTTGCATTAATCTCCTTCTACCAGATTTATTATGTAGCTAAATTGAATACAGCAAACGCCCTCAGGGCTTAAAAATATATACGATGAAGAACATCATCATGGCATGGCGAAATTTATGGCGAAAACCCTGGCGCACGATTATTACAAGTGGTTCCGTATTTTTCGGAGTAATTTTCACTGCCTTCATGACATCCATGCAATTTGGATCATATGAATCGATGATCGATAATGTGGTTAAATTTTATTCAGGGTATATGCAGGTATTCACTGAAGAATATCATGAAAATAAAACCATCAACAATACTTTTGAAATGAGGGATTACCTCAAAAATATTATTGAAGCTGAAAAAGAAATAACCCACTATACGCCACGTCTTGAGTATTTTACACTCACTTCATCAAACGAAATCACAAAAGGAGCTATAATTATTGGCGTAAACCCTGACATGGAAAATGAAGTTACAAATCTTGAAAAATGGGTTTATGAAGGAGAATACCTCAAAGACAATGACAATGGGGTATTGGTCGCTGTCGACCTGGCAAAATATTTAAACATTGGCATTGGGGATACCCTGGTACTGTACGGGCAAGGCTATCATGGTGTGATGGCAGCCGGATTATATCCCGTGAAAGGCATACTGAAATTCCCTTCACCCGAATTGAATAAGCAATTTGTTTATATGGAGTTAAAAACCTGCCAGGACTTCTTTTCTGCTCCCAACAGATTAACTTCCCTGGTATTGATGGTCGAAGATCATTATCATCTGCCAGAAGCATTACGCAGTCTTAAGAAAGAGATCAAATCACCTTATACGGTAATGTCGTGGGCTGAACTACAACCAGAATTGGTATCGATGATTGAAGGCGACCGTGCAGGTGGTGTAGTTATGAAGGGGATACTTTATATGATCATCACTTTTGGCATATTCGGCACCATCCTGATGATGATATCAGAACGAAGCCGGGAACTCGGGGTAATGATTGCCATCGGCATGCAGCGTTTTCGATTGGGGTCCATTTTATTTTTAGAAACAATGTATATGGGTGTGCTAGGTGCTGTTGCTGGAATTGCTGTTAGCATCCCGCTCGTCTATTATTTTTTCAAAAATCCAGTGCCATTGACAGGAAGCGCAGGGCAGACAATGATAGATATGGGCATTGAACCTTATATGTATTTTTCAATGCAACCAGAGGTTTTTTATACACAGGCAATAATAGTATTCTTCATCACTTTGTTTATAGCGCTATTCCCAATTTATAAATCGTTTACATTAAAATTAACAAAAGCCTTAAGGGCCTAATAATTTGAACAATTAAAAAGTAAAATCATGCTTTTCTCAATATCATGGCGTAACATTTGGAGAAACAAGGTCAGAAGCCTGGTCATTATTTTCTCTATAGCTCTTGGAATCTTTGCAGGTGTATCAGCTACCGCTTTTATGAAAGGGCTTGCCGAACAGCGCATACAAAAGGTGATCAAAACTGAGCTTTCTTATATTCAAATCCATAAGGAAGGATTCAGGCAAAACTCAGATTTTAGTGGTTATATGCCTGATGCCACTGAACTCGTACAGAAAATACGAGAAGTTCCAAATGTTACCGGAGTTAGCGAAAGGGTTGTATTACAAGCAATGGTTGCAACCGCTGAAACAGCTACAGGTGTTCTTGTCTATGGTGTCGACTTGGAAAACGAATCTAAAGTCACTAACATTAGCGAAAAGCTCATCGAAGGTGAGTATTTAACAGGGATTAAAACAAACCCCATTGTCATTGGAAAAAAACTGGCTGAGAAGTTAAATGCCAGATTAAGATCAAAAATAGTTATCACCTTACAAGATACTGCAAATAATGTTGTTAGTGGACTTTTTAGGGTAGCTGGTATCTATTCTACAGATAACACTCTTTATGATGAATCGCATGTTTTTGTTAAAGCAGATGATATTTATAAATTAACTGAATTACCTATCGGTGCAGCACATGAAATTGCCATAAATATAAACGATAATGAAAACCTTATTGTGGTTGAAGAAGCTGTAAGACATATTGCTTCTCATCATGAGGTTATGGATTGGAAGTCATTAAGCCCGGAAATGAATTACCTAACTGAAGCCATGGACTTGTACATGTATATATTCATTATCATCATCCTTTTAGCACTGCTGTTTGGTATTATCAACACGATGTTAATGGTAGTTATGGAACGTACTAAAGAAATAGGAATGCTCATGGCAATTGGGATGAATAAGATGAGAATTTTTGCAATGATCGTTCTTGAATCAGTATTACTGTCATTGGTTGGGGGTGTTGTTGGGATTATCATAGGGGCGTTGTTTGCAAAATGGAAGTCAATTCACCCCATTGACTTAAGTGCCTGGGCTGCAGGCTATGAACAGCTGGGTTATGATTCTTTTGTATACTTGAGTCTTGAACCGATAATGCTGGTGAATATAACCATCATGGTAATCATTACCGGCGTAATTGCGGCCATTTATCCTGCATATAAAGCTTTAAAAAATGACCCGGCAGATGCATTGCGGATGGAATAATTAAGTATTTAAAGTAATAAATAAAATAGAACAATAAAACCTAACATCATGAATGTTATAGAAATAAAAGACCTCGTAAAAATCTACAACGGAGGAGAAGTTCAAGTTAAAGCAGTTAATGGAATTACTATTGATTTTGAAGAAGGTGAATTCACCGCTGTAGTTGGTCCATCAGGTTCTGGCAAGACTACTTTTTTAAATATGCTTGGTGGATTGGACAGACCTACCTCCGGTTCTGTAAAAATTGGAGGAACAGATGTCTGGGACCTCAGTTCAAGAAAGCTGATTGATTTCAGGATGAACAACATAGGATTTGTTTTTCAATCTTATAACCTGATACCGGTTCTTACTGCTGGTGAAAACGTTGAATTTATTATGCATCTACAGGGTCGTCCTAAAAAGGAACGTGAGAATCGAACAAAAGAATTACTCGAAGCGGTTGGCATTGGTGATCGGATCAAAAGCCGCCCTTCAAAGCTTTCAGGTGGTCAGCAACAACGTGTGGCCGTAGCTCGCGCCCTGGCCTCAAAACCTGAGTTTATCCTGGCAGATGAGCCAACTGCCAACCTCGACTCGCAATCAACATCTGAATTGCTTGAATTGATGTCGCAGATGAATAAAAAATACAATACCACTTTTATATTTGCTACCCACGACCAGCGGGTAATGGATAAAGCAAGACGAATCATTACTATTGAAGATGGTAAGATTTTAAGTGATGAAAAGTTTGAAAGATAAGATGGAATTTACTGGTCATTTCGACGAACGAAGGAGAACATCCGTCTGCCAACAGGCAGGAATCTCTTGAAGAAAATCAAGTTCCAAACGTGAATTCTCATCTGCAAAAGCGGATTCGAAATGAAAACAATTTGGTTAATTATATAGCTTACTTTTTAGTTTTAATCATTATTCTGTTCTCCTTTTCGAGCACTAATGCCCAAACCAAATCCCAAAAATTCCGATTTTCCGGATTTCTGGAATACCTCAATAATACATGGGTCCCTGAAGGAGAATTATATCAAACACTCGGAATAGATAATTGGCAAATGCAGGGAGGCGCTTACAACAGGTTTAATTTTTGGTACGAACCAACTGCCAACCTTGAATTCTACGTGGGTATGCGCAATAATTTTGTTTTCGGACCAATGGTTACCACCTATACTGACCTTTTTAATTTGGCAGGTATAAGTTACAGCGACCTTGTTACATACGACCCGGGATATTTAGATTTAACATTCACCATCGCTGATGGCAAATCCTATATCCTTTACACAAATTTCGACCGGGCCAACATGAAGTGGACATTGGACAAGTTTGAATTAACAGTGGGGCGACAACGTATTAACTGGGGGCAAAACTTTATCTGGAACCCAAATGATATTTTTAACGCCTACAATTTTTTTGATTTCAATTACATTGAACGCCCCGGTTCTGACGCTATCCTGATGGAATTGTTTACAGGCGATTTTTCATCGGTTCAGTTGGCAGGAAAACTGAGTTATATACAGGTGGCTGAAGACACTTCAGTTCTCATTCTAAATGAAGAGCTCAAACTTACTGCTGCAGCCATGTATCGCTTCAATAAATGGAATTATGATTTCCAGGTATTTGGCGGGGTAATGGAAAAGGACGTTACTGCCGGACTTGGATGGGCAGGCTCAATTGCTGGTGCAGGATTTACCGGAGAAGTTTCGTGGTTTAGGGATATGGAAAACTTCGCAGATACAACTGGAGTATTAGTTGCTTCGATTGGAGCCAATTATACATTTAAGAACAGCATCTTTATTAATTTTTCTGCCATCTATAATAGTTCCGGAGCCATTGATTCTGTGAATGCCATTGGCACCGGATTTCTTGGTTCTTTTTCCAACGTATTTTCAAGTAGCTTAAATGCTAAAAATTTAACCCGTGCACGCCTTGACTTGTTCGGACAAATCTCCTACCCTGCCACACCACTCATTAACCTTGACGTGGCTTGCATATTTAATCCTTACGATTTATCAGGATTTGTCGGGCCAACCGTCAATTTCAGCTTAACTGATAACATTTCATTGGGGCTTGTAGGTCAATTATTCTGGGGTCAACCTTTTACCGAATATGGCGATATCGGACAATTGTTATTCCTCGACCTGAAATGGTCCTTTTAAACAAATCTAAATACTTCCGAATTTATTGAGCATTGATTCTTTTTTAAATTTGTATTGAATTAATTGCGCTCCCATGAATTTAACACTACGTGCCATACGATTTATCATATTGCTGTTGGCCGGGTTGGCTGCTATTTTCCTGAATCAAAAAGTAGATGGTTTTTCGGGATTATTCGGTATTGCTCTCACTATTTCTGCGGCATTGACGGTTATTTTTCTATTCCTTCAGTTTGACAAGCCCATCAACGAAAAAGTGGTGATGGAACTCATAGCCGATGGATTTTCCGGCATCGTTATTTTTACATACCCTCAAAGCGACGAGCGTTTTTTTCTTATTGTTTTCTCATTCTGGATCGTCTGGATGGGGATTCTTTGCCTGGCTTCCGGTTTGCTGGATAAAAAACACGAAAAACTGATGTGGCTCTACACCCTGCTGGGTATCATGTTCGTTGTTTTCGGATTTATCATCATGAATTACACAGATGAAATGTTCAATTCTGTCATATATCTTGTTGGTTTTATTCTCGCTCTTTATAGTTTGTTTGGATTGTATTTAATAATCCTGCGCAAATCTGAACTTTACTAATCATACCTAAAACTATGCCTGAACTCGTATATGATTATATAATTATAGGTAGTGGATTCGGAGGTTCTGTTTCCGCGTTGCGACTGTCAGAAAAAGGTTATAAAGTATTGGTGATTGAAAAAGGAAAAAGATACAACAGCAAGGATCTTCCAAAATCCAACTGGCATCTGAGAAAATGGCTCTGGCTGCCTTCATTCCGTTTGTTTGGTATTATGAAAATGACCTTCTTCAGGCATATCGGTGTGTTGAGTGGTGTAGGTGTTGGAGGTGGCTCATTGGTATATGCCAATACACTGGCCAAACCAAAACCTGCATTCTATCAAACTGGTAGCTGGGCTAAATTAGCCAACTGGGAAAGTGAACTGAAACCTTATTATGAAACTGCTTCCTCTATGCTCGGTGCAATAACGAATCCTATTCTGGAGCTCAGTGATCAATACTTGAAAAAACTGGCTATTGTACAGAAAAGAGAAACCCATTTTGAACCTACCAAAGTATCTGTTTTCTTCGGCGAACCTGACATCACAGTTTCTGACCCCTATTTTGGTGGAAAAGGACCGGAAAGAGCGGGTTGCAACCATTGTGGGGGCTGCATGACCGGTTGCAGGTACAATGCTAAAAATACCCTTGATAAAAACTATTTGTACCTGGCGGAGAAAAATGGAGTGGAAATCCTCGCAGAGCAGGAAGTGATTGATATAACTGAAAAAAGGGCTGACGGATCAAATCAATACGAAATTACCTACCGTGATTCGACGAAATTATTGAAACGTAAAAAGAAAATAAGTGCTAAAGGTGTTGTATTTGCAGGCGGTGTGCTGGGGACTGTTAAATTACTGGTGAAACTTAAAAACAGCTCACTACCAAAACTGAGCGACCAGGTGGGTAAAGATGTGCGCACCAATAACGAAGGACTTGTTTTTAGCGTTTCGGCAGATAAAGAGAAAGATTTTTCAAAGGGTATTGCTATTGGGTCCATCTACCATCCCAACGAAAATACACACCTCGAACCTGTAAGGTATACTAAAGGCTCAGGTTTTTGGAGACTGGGTATGCTCCCTTTTGTAATCGGCAGCAACACCTGTTCAAGGCTTTTTAAAATTATGATCGAGTTTCTGAAAAAACCGCTCATGTATTTTAAACTTTACACGGTTAAAGATTTTGCCAGACAATCCATCGTACTGCTGTTTATGCAACATATCGATGGTACATTGAGCCTGAACAAAGGCCTAATCAGGTTGAAATCAAAAGTAACATCCGGCAATAAACCCACCGCTTTTATTCCCGAAGCCAAAGCCATCATAGAACAATACAACCAAATCTCTGGCGGTACATCATTCGTTTATGTTTCCGAGTCCATTTTCAATATTCCCTCAACAGCACATATTCTTGGTGGTGCGGTAATGGGCGACAGCATCCATGAAGGTGTTATTGATAAGGATAACAAAGTTTTTGGTTACGAAAACATGTACATTTGCGATGGTTCCACTATCTCCGCCAATCCCGGTGTAAATCCATCGCTGACCATAACTGCTATCAGTGAAAGGGCGATGAGCAAAGTGCAAGAAAATAAAAAAGTAAAATAATTGTCTAGTTTAAATAAAGTTACTATTTTTGCAGCCCGAAAATTTTAGGAAAAAAAGAAACATATGTATTTAACTGCTGAAAAGAAAAGAGAGATTTTTGAACAATATGGAAGTACTGTAACCGACACAGGTTCAGCTGAAGGACAGATAGCGCTATTCACTTTCCGTATTAAACATCTCACAGGTCATTTAAAAGAAAATAAAAAAGACCTTTTTACTCAAAGATCCCTGATTAGACTGGTAGGAAAAAGAAGGAAACTTCTTGATTATCTGAAAGCTAAAGATATTGAAAGATACCGTGTTATTATTAAGGAACTTGGACTAAGAAAGTAACAAAGAAATATTTGATGCGCAAAAAAAGGCAATTAGTGAATTGCCTTTTTTTGTGTTTTTATCATCACGAAATTTATTCATTTAGGAAAAAAAGAAATGTCGATTAAAGCAATAACGAAATCATTTGAATTAGAACCCGGAAAAACCATCACGCTCGAAACAGGAAAACTAGCCAAACAAGCTGATGGAGCAGTAGTTGTGAAAATGGGTAAGACCATGCTCCTTGCTACAGCTGTATCTTCAATAGAAGCTAAAGAAGACGTGGATTTTATGCCACTATCAGTAGATTATAAAGAAAAATATGCAGCCGCAGGAAAATTTCCCGGTGGCTTTTTCAAACGCGAAGGCAGATCTTCAGACCATGAAATTCTCATTTCTCGTTTGGTCGACAGGGCATTAAGACCCCTTTTCCCGGATGATTATCATGCCGAAACACAAGTACTTATTCAATTGATCTCTGCTGATCCTGACATTGCACCGGATGCATTGGCTGCATTGGCAGCATCAAGTGCGATTGCTGTTTCTGACATACCTTTTAACGGACCCATTTCAGAAGTTCGGGTTGCTCGTATCAATGGCGAATTTGTAATTAATCCCCTATTTTCTCAAATAGCTGATGCCGATCTTGATCTAATAGTTGCCGCTTCAATGGATAACATCATGATGGTGGAAGGCGAAATGAAAGAAGTGTCGGAAGCCGAAATGTTAGAAGCACTAAAAATCGCTCACGATGCCATCAAAATTCAATGCCAGGCACAAATCGATCTAGCTGCTATGGTGGAGAAAGCCAAAGTAAAACGTGAATACTGTCATGAAACTAATGACGAAGCATTAAAGGAAACGGTCAAAAAGACTACCTATAAAGCATGCTATGAAGTAGCTTTATCAGGAAACAATGACAAACATGCCCGTAAAGAATCATTTGACGCGATTCGCGATGCTTTCCTCGAGGCCATGCCTGAGGATGAAAGAGAAGAAAAAGAAAATTTGGTAAAAAAATATTTCCACGATGTGGAAAAAGAAGCTGTAAGAAATGCCGTTTTAGATAAAAGAATACGTCTTGATGGCAGAAAACTGGATCAGATCCGTGACATTTGGTCTGAAGTTGACTATTTACCGGCGGCACACGGCTCAGCAGTATTTACGCGTGGTGAAACTCAAGCACTCGTAACCGTAACTTTAGGAAACAAATTAAATGCACAAAGTATTGACGGAGCATTAATTGAAGGTAGCAACGGATTTATGTTGCATTACAATTTCCCTGGATTTTCAACAGGAGAAGTAAAAAGAATGTTTGGTCCTGCCCGTAGGGAGATTGGCCACGGAAACCTTGCCGAACGCGCTTTAAAACAAGTAGTCCCTTCAGGCGAGGAAAACCCATATACCATCCGTATTGTATCAGATATACTGGAATCAAATGGTTCTTCATCCATGGCATCAGTATGTGGTGGAACGCTGGCGCTTATGGATGCTGGTATAAAAATCAAAAAACCTGTTGCAGGTATTGCCATGGGATTGATTACAGACACAAAATCTGGCAAATACGCTGTACTTTCTGATATCCTTGGCGACGAGGATCATCTTGGTGATATGGATTTCAAAGTAACTGGAACTGTTGATGGAATTACTGCCTGCCAGATGGATATTAAAGTAGACGGTTTATCGTACCAGGTATTGGAAGAAGCGCTGGAGCAAGCACGCAAAGGAAGACTGCATATCTTGGGTGAAATGGCCAAAACCATCGACAAACCAAATGAAGATTACAAGGAATTTGTTCCTCGAATTGAACAGATGATGATTGATAAAGAATTCATTGGAGCCGTGATTGGACCCGGTGGAAAGATCATCCAGCAGATCCAGGCCGAAACGGGAGCAACCATCGTTATCGAAGAAAAAGGGAATTTTGGCGTAATTGATATCATGTCGAGCGACAAACAATCCATTGAAAAAGCTAAAAGCTGGATCAAAGGCATTACAGCAATGCCTGAATTAAACGAAGTATATCTGGGAACCGTAAAAAGCATTGTATCCTTTGGTGCATTTGTTGAAATTCTACCCGGAAAAGACGGACTGCTTCACGTTTCTGAAATAGACTGGAAACGAATTGAGAACGTGGAAGATGTTTTGCAGGAAGGTGATAAAATCAAGGTTAAGTTAATTGGAATCGATTCGAAAACCGGTAAGCTGAAATTATCAAGAAAAGTATTGCTCGAACGTCCTGAAAGAAAACCGGACAACAAATAGGGTAACTTTTAATATTCAGAAACGTATATACATTAAATCACCCCAAAAAACAGCAATCGATAAATGAGGCAATTAAAGATTACAAAACAGGTTACCAATCGTGAAACCGCCTCTCTTGACAAATATTTGCAGGAGATTGGAAAAGTTGATCTTATCACTGCTGAAGAAGAAGTAGAACTTGCTCGCAGAATCAAACAAGGCGATCGCATTGCCCTTGAGAAACTTACAAAAGCCAATCTGCGTTTTGTCGTATCCGTATCAAAACAATATCAAAACCAGGGACTTACTCTTCCCGACCTTATTAATGAAGGAAACCTGGGACTGATCAAAGCAGCCCAGAGGTTTGATGAAACACGTGGTTTTAAATTTATCTCGTATGCCGTTTGGTGGATCCGCCAATCCATTTTGCAAGCGTTGGCAGAACAGTCAAGGATTGTTAGGTTGCCGCTGAATAAAATTGGCTCCATCAATAAAATAAATAAGGCTTCTGCGAGGCTTGAGCAGGGATTTGAACGCGAACCAAATATCAAAGAACTTGCTGGTGAACTGGACATGACAGAAACGGAAGTGAAAGAGTCCATGCGTAATGCAGGACGTCATGTTTCCATGGATGCACCCCTGATTCAGGACGAGGACAACACCATGTATGATGTACTGAAAAGTGATGAAGCCATCACTCCTGAAACCGGATTGTTGTATGAGTCACTCAGAAAAGAAATTGACCGCGCTATTTCCACTTTAACGCAGCGTGAAGCGGATGTTGTAAGATTATACTTCGGTTTAAACGGAAGTCACCCGATGACACTGGAAGAAATCGGTGAAACATTTGATTTGACGAGGGAACGAGTTCGGCAGATTAAAGAAAAAGCGATCCGAAGATTAAAGCATACTTCGAGAAGTAAGATATTGAAATCGTATTTAGGTTAAGATACAGCGTCCCAATGAGGACGCTTTTTTTTATCTTTGAAAAATGACACACTTAGTAGCCCCTTCCCTCCTGTCGGCCGATTTTGGCCAACTAAAACAAGAGGTGGAAATGATCAATAACAGCCAGGCCGACTGGTTTCACCTGGATGTGATGGATGGTGTTTTTGTACCAAATATCACCTTCGGATTTCAAATCATCAAGATAATCAATGAATACGCCAAAAAGCCACTGGATGTCCATTTGATGATCGTACAACCTGAAAGATACTTTGAGCAATTCCGTGATGCCGGCGCAGATATTCTCTCCATTCAATATGAAGCAGTCACCCATTTGCATAGGAGTATTCATGCGATGAAAGAACTGGGAATGAAGGCTGGTGTGGTGCTTAATCCGCACACCAACATTTCAGTGCTGGAAGACACCATTTCAGATATCGACCTGGTACTGATCATGTCAGTCAACCCGGGTTTTGGCGGCCAGAAGTTTATAGAAAACACCTACCAGAAGATCAGTCGTTTAAAAGAATTGATCCTGAGGAAAAATTCAAAAGCGCTTATTGAAGTGGATGGAGGTGTTACTCTTGAGAATGCTCCAAAACTGGTGCAACACGGTGTTGATGTGTTGGTGGCTGGAAATACCATCTTTTCCTCAACTGATCCAATTGAAACAATTAATCTGCTTAAAAAATAACCCAAATTTCCTGTTAATTAAATGTACCCTTATTGCCGAATTACCAAATTAATACTTTCCAGTAAAAGAAAATCCAAATGCAGCTATGCTGATGAAGGCATCCTCAAAATGAGGGTAATGCCGGGCGATATAGATGTGTTCGGCGAATTAAACAATGGCCGCTTCCTCACATTGATGGATTTTGGCCGCTTTGACCTTGCCATACGAACTGGGTTGCTGAAGTTCGTCAGGAAACAAAACTGGGGACTTACTGTTGCCGGATCATCTGCCCGCTTTCGCTATCGGTTAAGGCTTTTTCAAACATTTAAGCTCCATTCGAAAGTTATTGGCCATGATGATAAATGGATCTACTTTCACCAAAAGATGGTACGAAAAGGAAAAATCCATGCTTCAGCTTTGGTCCGCACCGGTGTTACCTCCAAAGATGGCATTGTGAAAGTGGAAGAAGTAAAAAGAAGAATGGATCAGGATATTCACATGCCAACGCTCCCCGATTGGGCAAAAGCCTGGATCGAAGCGGATGAAATACATCCGAAATAAGTTTTTTTATTAAACCCGAATTCTAAAATATCTATGATTTAAATCCGTTAAACTAAACAGATTTAAATCATAGAATATATATGGATAAGAAGATATTATTGCTTGCGGTTTTGATTATTAGCACTGTGACTGTATTTCAATCATGTAGTAAAGGAAAAAATGAAACGAAAATTTCAAACTACAATGATACCGAAAGTCACAAAGCAGGACGGAATTGCATGAATTGCCATTACGACGGAGGATCAGGTGAAGGCTGGTTCACCATAGCCGGCACTGTTTATGACAGCTTGAAAAATTCACCTTACCCAAACGCAACTATTAGATTATATAGCGGTCCAAATGGAACTGGAAGCCTGATGGGGACTATTGAAGTAGATGGATTGGGCAATTTCTATACAACCAATCAAATTAATTTTGAAAATGGATTATATGTATCCGTATCTGGAAATACCACCACAAAAAACATGATTACACCGATCAATTCAGGGCAATGCAATAGTTGTCATGGCGAATCTACTGATAGGATCTGGACAAATTAATTCCTTCAGTTAATATCGGAAGTCTCTTATGCGCGGCTGGTTACTTCCACCAAGTGATAGCCAAATTGTGTTTTAACCGGTCCCTGAACTACGTTTATAGGTGCGCTGAACACCACTTCATCAAATTCTTTGACCATCATTCCGGGGCTGAATGTACCCAGGTTTCCGCCCTCCCGTGATGAAGGACATGTAGAATGTTCCTTGGCTACAGCTGCAAAATCTTCGCCATTTTCAATTTTACTTTTTAACTCGTTACATTTCTCTTCCGTAGCTACTAAAATATGTCGTGCACTGGCTTTTGTCATTTTATGTCTTTTTTAATTTGAATAATAAGCGGCAAAACTACAAAAATGTATTAATTGGTCGCATAATCTATCATTTAAAATTCACGCTACCATAAGCTCCCGCTTCATATGATTTGATTAACTTTGAGGCATCAAAATAAAATAGCATGAATGAACATATACTTGAATTAGAACCATCCTCCATCTGGACATATTTTAAAGAAATTCTGGCCATTCCCCGGCCTTCTAAAAAAGAAGAAAAAATTATCAAATACCTGCTTGATTTCGGTAAAAAGCATAAACTGGAAACCCTTCAGGATAAAGTGGGGAATGTATTAATTCGAAAACCTGCCTCACCTGGCATGGAGAAGAGGAAATCGGTGGTGCTGCAAAGCCATATTGACATGGTGTGTGAAAAAAACAGTGATACAGAACATGATTTTGAAAATGACCCCATTGATACCTATATTGAAGACGGCTGGGTTTATGCCAAAGGAACTACCCTGGGCGCTGATGATGGAATCGGTGTAGCTGCTCAGTTAGCCATCCTGGCTTCTGACAGCATAAAACACGGCCCCATCGAATGTTTGTTTACAGTAGATGAAGAAACCGGATTATCCGGCGCATTTGGACTGCAGCCGGGTTTTTTAAAAAGCGAGATACTTTTAAACCTCGATTCGGAAGATGAAGGACAGTTATTTATCGGATGTGCAGGCGGACAAGATACACTCGCCTGGCTACCATACGACCTGGAAGCATCCCCGGAAGCGCATAAAGCTTTCAAAATAATGATTTCAGGCTTGAAAGGAGGCCACTCGGGTGATGACATCAATAAAGGGCTGGGTAATGCTAACAAAATGCTGAACCGTTTCCTTTGGACTTACAAGGAACAGTTCCAACTAAAATTAAATACGTTTGATGGCGGAAACCTCCGAAATGCCATTGCCCGGGAGGCATTTGCCATCGTATTGACTCCCAATAAATCATCCCACTTATTAGTAGCTGAAGTAAAAGGTTTTGAGGAAATGCTGCAGAATGAGTTTCATGTAACTGAACCCAATTTAAAATTAACCATTGAGGAATCTGAAATTCCAGAAACTGTTATTGATCAGGACTCATTTACAGAACTTATGAATGCCATTTATGCATGTCCCCATGGAGTTATAGCCATGTCGCAGGAAATTGACGATTTCGTAGAGACCTCAACTAACCTGGCTTCTGTTAAATTTGTGGCGGATAATGAAATTCTGATCACCACCAGCCAGCGCAGCTCGGTTGAGTCAGCAAAAAGAGATGCCACCAATATGGTAACAAGTGTATTTAAACTGGCAGGATGCCGAACGAAAACATCGGACGGTTACCCGGGATGGGCACCAAACCCGAATTCAGAGATTGTTGATTTATCCGTTAAATATTATAAAGAGCTCTTTAAAACAGAACCTGAAGTGCTTGCAATACATGCCGGGCTTGAGTGCGGATTGATTGGTGATAAATATCCGAATATGGATATGATATCGTACGGACCAACCATAAAGGGAGCCCATTCGCCTGATGAACGCCTGGAAATTGAAAGCGTACAAAAATTCTGGGATCTGACTATTGAGATGTTAAAAAATATCCCTTTGGATAGATAGCTTTTCCTTGCGTACTGATTTGTTTTTAATTTTGGGGTTTATTTTTTATCCCAAATAAAACTTATTGCATGAATGTAGGTTCTAAATTTCTGCTGTTCATTATCCTGTATATAACAAGTTTGCAAGCCTTTTCCCAGAACTCTATCACCGGGAAAACAATGGACAAAGAAAACGGCAGTTCGTTGCCGGGTGTAAATGTTTTTATTCATGAAGTTTCTGTTGGTACAACTTCTGATGAGAATGGGAATTATAAACTACAGAACCTACCAAACGGTGAATTTATCATCCATTATTCATTTGTAGGTTACCAGACCATCCATAAAAAAGTTTTTCTTAACGGAAGTAGTTTGAATTTTGACGTTAACCTTGAAACAGAGGTTATTGAGGGTGATGAAGTTGTTGTATCAGGAAATTTCAGCAGTACCCAGCATGACAATACAATTAAAGTTAGCACACTTGGAATTAATCAGATTAACAGGACGAGTGAACCAAGTCTTATGGCAAGCATCACAGAAGTACCTGGTGTAAATATGATCTCAAAAGGTCCGGGAGTGGTAACTCCTGTTATCCGGGGATTGTCATTAAATAATATTCTTGTTCTGAATAACAGTGTTCCTATGCAGAATTTTCAATTCTCCGCTGACCATCCATACTTGGTTGATGAAAATGGTTTAAGAAGTATTGAGATCATTAAAGGACCAGCGTCATTAATTTATGGTTCAGGAGCGGTAGGTGGTGTGATAAACTTGTTACCAGAAGAAGTTGCAAGGACAGGAACGATTAGTGGTGAGTATTCCTTGAGGTATTTCAGCAATACAGTTGGTGTACTTTCAAACCTTGGAATAAAAGGAAACCAAAATGGCTTTGTATGGAGTGTACGGGGAGGAATAAACAGCAACAAAGACTACATACAAGGTAACAATCAGTTTGTTCCTAATTCACGTTTTAACAGCTACAATGTTAAGGCTGATGCCGGAATAATAAGAAAAATAGGCAATTTCAGGATCTTCTATACGCATAATAAAAGCAACTATGGCATGGCCGTTGAACCTGCTTTTACACTGGTTACAGATAACCAGAGAAAAAATGAAGTGTGGTACCAGGATTTAACGGACAACCTGCTTGTTTCACAAAACAGGTTTTTCATCAACAAAGTAAAACTTGATTTTGACCTCTCATACCAAAACAACAACCGGAAACTGAAAGGGCAACCTAACGACAGCATTGATGATATGGTGGACATGACCCTTCAGACATTCTCATACAGGCTGAAAGCAGCCCATACCTTTAATCAAAAAATCAGAATGGTTACAGGAATTCAGGGACTTTATCAGAACAATGAAAATGGGGATGCTCCCGATCATGTTTTACCTGATGCTACCATAAATGACATTTCACTTTATGCACTTCTTCAATATGAATTTACAAAACTAAAACTTGAAGGGGGAATACGTTACAGCTATCGGGACATTGACGTGCCTTACCAGGAAGCAGGTGGAGGCCACAACCATGAAGAGGAGGAAGAACACGAGGAAGAACACGAAGATGAAGAAGAATACATTGAACTTAACAAGCATTACAACAACCTCAGCGCATCAATTGGGGCTACCTGGACGATTAATGAGCTAAACCTGATCCGTTTAAACCTTGCTTCCGCATTCAGGGCACCAAACCTCGCCGAACTCACGCAACACGGCAAACATGGTGTACGCTTCGAAGAAGGAAATCCTGACCTGCAAATTCAGCAAAACCTTGAATTAGATCTTGGATACCATCTCCACACGCGGCATACAACGCTGGACATTTCTATTTTTTACAACCACATCTTTAATTATATTCACCTTGCTCCCACTGCCGACACAACTGAAGACGGGGATATCATTTACAGGTATTTGCAGGCAGAAGCAAAACTTTATGGAGGAGAAGCTTCGTTGCATGTACATCCTCACCCCGTCCACTGGCTGCACATATTGGCTACTTATTCGCAAACAATTGGTCAATATGCAACAGGAGGTTATCTTCCCTTAATCCCAGCATCTGATCTATACCTGGAAATCAGGCTCGAAAAACAAAAATGGAAATTTCTAAGAAATATATACCTTGAAGGTGGTGTAGATATCGTGTTTACACAAAATCATCCATCCCAATACGAAACAAACACTCCTGCCTACAACCTAGTAAATGTGGGCTTTGGGTTCGACCTGAAAGTTAACCACCAGTTACTTAATTTCAACGTTTCGGCTAATAATCTGCTTAACATCGATTATTACGATCATTTATCAACTTTGAAAGACCTGGGATTATATGATATGGGACGAAATATTTCCTTTTCAGTAAGAATACCCTTTTCACTTAAGAACTAAAATCCGACACCGAATCCTATTCTTATAATGGGATTAACATAAGGAGAATCGATATTATCCAAAACATTAAATAAAATGGCAAATGATGCAAAAGCCCTTCCCATGTTTTGATAGTATCCACCACCCAGAAATAAACTATTGATCCATTCCCTGTCGACAGCATAGTAATATAGGATTGTCAAAGTTCAAGGCCTCATATTCAACCTGTGCAAATAAGCCTTTATAAATAATATAACGGCTAAAAGCTCCAATACCAAAATGATGAAGATTCTCACGTTCATCGTATGCCACTTCGTAACTATTCCATATATAATTAAAACGTGTCCCTACATGAAAAGCCGGAGTTATCTTATATCCAACTAATGGCGACACTTCTACATAAGCACTATACGATGAAAAACCCGCACCGAACATGCCTCCTACAAACCACCTGTCTTGTTTTTGTATAGGCTGTTTCTTAACCTCTTGCTTGGGTTTTTTATTACCACTGGTATTTTCATATTGTGCGAAAGAGGTTATAACACTACCTGTTAGTAGCAAAACCAATATAAAATATTTGAATTGATTGCTCATAATTTTATTCATTGATGCACTAAACTGGGCAAAATTACAATAAAAACCCATATTCAGCGTAATTGAATTGATTGCTATATTTGCCACCTCAAAAAAGATTTGCATGCCGTTAAAATATTTCAAATCAAACTTTGTTATACTCAGCATCATCCTGTTCACTGTTTTCAGTGCATGCAAGAAAACAGATCTTATTAGTGATAATCCGGGCCTGAAACTTGAATTCTCAAATGATTCAGTCATTTTCGACACAGTATTTACTACCCTGGGGTCAACCACCCACGAATTGATGGTATACAATACCTCAAGCAACAGGATCAGTATTTCAAGTATAAAAGTTCTTAATGGAGAAAACTCTCCTTACCGAATAAATGTGGATGGCGAATCAGGTTACCAATTCACAAATGTTGAAATTGAGGGTGGCGACAGCCTTTATATTTTTGTAAAGGTTACAGTTAACCCAAATGATATGAGCAACCCATTTGTAGTTGAAGATGACATTCAGTTTTTAACAAATACAAACGAGCAAAATGTGAAACTCGTTTCATGGGGACAGAATGCCAATTATATTGTTGCAGACACATATGTAGGTGGTTTTCCAAAATTTAAAGTTGTGGCCGACAGCCTGGAAACTGTGCATTGGACCAGTGAAAAGCCTTACGTTGTATATGGTTATGCTTTAATTAATTCATATGGCGAACTTATTATTGATGAAGGAACAAAAGTATATTTCCATGAAAACTCAGGTTTATGGGCTTATTCTGATGGATTGCTGAAAGTGTATGGCACAACTGACAATCCCGTTTATTTCCAGGGCGACAGGTTAGAGGACTTTTATAGCGACCTGCCAGGACAGTGGGATCGTATCTGGCTGATGGAAGCACAACCAGGCCAACATCATGAAATAAATAATGCCATCATTCAGAATGGGTTTATAGGATTGCAAACAGAATCATTCTTGCGCCCTGCAGAAAACCTATTAAAGCTGCATAATGTTACAATACAAAATATGCAGGGAATAGGTTTGTTTTCAAGGGTTTATAACATTGAGGGAGAAAATACGGTGATTGCAAATTGTGGTGCTTACTGCATTGCAGCGACAGGTGGCGGGTATTATAATTTCAAACAAACTACCATTGCCAATTATTGGTCATACTCCGTAAGAAATACCCCGGCAGTTTACCTGAATAATTATTTGCTTGATACACTTGATCAACCTTTGCCATTACCTATAAATTTCAGTATCGGAAACAGCATTATATACGGCAACAATACAAATGAATTTCAAACGGAAATGGTTGCCGGGGCTGATTCAGTCTATTTTTTAAATTATGTAAACCTTAAAACTCAATTGAATACTAGTAATACAGATTATTTCAACATGATTCAGAAGAATGAAGACCCATTATTTATGGATTATAAAATAAATGATTACCGCTTGGATTCGCTGTCTCCATCAAGAAAGATTGGGGATATTCAAATAGCTTCTGAAGTACCTTTTGATATAGTTGGCACCCAACGTACCAATGAACCTGATTTAGGAGCTTACCAATTTGTTCCCGGACAAGAAGAACGATAACCCTTGTCATTTCGAAGAAAGCTTTGCCGAAGGCATTGCGGTGAGAGATCTCGTAGGAATCATTGTCATTTCGAACCGAATCCGACTGAAAGGAGGATGCGTGTGAGAAATCTCAGAGTACCTGATAAGTTCAGTTGAAATTTCTCCCTTCCGTCGAAATGACAGATACTTTTAATCAAAAAGATTATCTAAAGCTATCCCGAATAACTCAGTTAGGTTCATTCCATATTCAGCAGCCATCTGGGGTAGAATGCTTTCTTCTGTCATTCCGGGAATCGTATTCACTTCAAGAAAGTACAATCCATCTTTAGCCAAGATATAATCAAATCTTACAAATCCCTTGCAGTCCAACTGCCTGAATAAAAATGCCGAAAGGGCTTTAATGTCTTGTTCAATATCAAGGTCTATCTCAGCTGGTGTGATCTCCTCTGCCAGGCTTTTGGTGTACTTGGCTTCATAGTCAAAAAACTCCTTTTTACTAATAATTTCAGTAATGGGGAATACGATCAATTCATTGCCTTTATTAATCACACCACAAGTTAGCTCCCTGCCTTTTATGAATGATTCAATTAAAACCTGGCTATCTTCGGCAAAGGCTTTCTGTAATGCATTTCTCAATTCACTCTCTTGATGCACTTTTGATATACCCACACTCGATCCGCTTCTGGATGGTTTTACAAAAACAGGTAAGCCAAGCACCTGAATAATTGCATCTTCACTAACTGTTTCATTTGCAAAAAAAGTTAAGGAATTTGCCACTTTTATACCATATGAACTGATAAATTTATTACATAAATGTTTGTTGAATGTTAATGCAGAGGTATCATGATTACAGGATGTATATGGAATGTGTAACAAATCTAAATAACCTTGTATCTTTCCATCTTCCCCAGGAGTTCCGTGTATGGCATTAAAAACACCATCAAATCGTATAGTTTTGCTTCCAAGCGGTAAACTAAAATCATTTCTGTTTAAAATATGTATATCGCCTCTCTCATCCTTATAATGCCAATCGGTTCCCCTTATTTCTATTAAATATCCATCATATTTATTTCTGTCAAGATGTTTCTTAACGACTTTGGCACTTTTCATGGATATCTCATATTCACCGGAGTCTCCACCACAAATAATGGCTATTTTTTTCATCTACAATAAATGCTTAATAATTTTTAACTTTGCCTCTTAACTGGAACAATATATTCCATCAAACAAAGTTATGTGAATAAGTCATCGGCACAAGGCTTTAACACGATAAATTAACATTTAATGGGCTTTTTTTATTTTCTTGGTCGTAAGAAATTTTACATACATCTGCTCATAGCTATTGTGTTGTCGTTTGCTTTGCTTTGGTTAGTACTACTATCACTGGATGCATTTACACGACATGGTAAAGTTTATGTAGTACCCGATTTGCATGGACACTCATTAGACTATCTAACTGAAAATAATTTTGATGATTTTTTTGTTTTCAAAGTAATTGATTCCGTTTATGATAAAAACATGGACAAGGGTAGCATCATCATTCAAAACCCGCTCGCTGGTTCAAAAGTAAAAAAAGGACGTCATGTTTACCTAACTATTGTGGCTGAAATGCCTGAGAAAGTGGCGATGCCCAATTTAAAAAATTTATCGCTGCGCCAGGCACTAGTTACCCTTGAAGCCCATGAACTTTTAGTTGGCAACCTCATTTATGTTGATTACTTTGCGCGGAATGCCGTGGTTGATCAACTATTAAATGCTGAACCCGTTGAACCCGGAACTGAATTACGTAAAGGAGTTTTTATTGACCTGGTTGTGGGAAAGGGTGACATGAATTCCAGCGTTGCGTTACCGATGCTTATTGGTCAGAAAAAAGGCAAGGTACGGAATGAACTGCATTTTGCTTATTTAAACCTTGGAAATGAGATCTATATAGACGTGGGAGATACCGCAGATGCCAGGGTATATAAAACAGATCCACATCCGTTAACAACTAATATCCTCTACCTGGGACAAAATGTTGACATTTGGTACCGATCTGAAAAGAACTTTGATTTTGAGTCCTATATAAAAGAGTTTTTGCCCGATTCTTCCGGCAATGATAAATTACAGCTAAATACCAATCTCGATTATAATGAAGATTTTTAAACAGTCTTTCACCATCATATGTATTTTAATTGTTATTACATTACCTGCACAGGAAATACTAACTGGCCTGGAATACAATGAAGTTCTTAAGAAGAAAGCTATTGTTGCACCAGAGAATTTTGAAAGGGCTACCCAAGAGAAAATAGTATTACAATTACCTTTTTTTGATGATTTTAAAAATATTAACGGATATCCTGATCCGGAACATTGGAAAGATCGGAATGTATTCGTCAATAAAGATTTTCCTTATTTTGCGCCTAATGTTGGTGCCGCAACTTTTGACGCTATAGACAGTACTGGAGCTGTGTACGAAGATGCGCTTATCATTCCGTTTGTTGCAGATTATCTAACCTCAAATACGATTCGCCTTGATTCCGTTTTTAATCCAATAACAAAAGCATTACATCCGGCTGATTCTCTATATCTAAGCTTTTATTACCAGCCTCAGGGTTTTGGAGACGAGCCAGAACCAGGGGATTCGTTATTACTTGAGTTTTCCTATTTAACAGGAGATACTATATTCTCTCATATCGATTCTATTCTAATATCTGCAAATTTCTATCTTGAAAATGAACAAGATACATTGAAACCATTCGACACCTTATATGCACCCCCAGGCTGCGATACTACCATCTTTATGATCAATTTTCAGACTTTAACCTGGGGTAACTGGCTGATGTTGCCGTGTGATTCCGTTTTTGTTCCTGAAGTTGGATGGAAATCACAATGGAAATCAGAAGGCATGCGTTTGACTGAGTTCCAGGAGCTTTATGGAACAGATTGGGTGCAAATTATGATCCCGGTTAAAGACAGTATATATTTCTATAAAGATTTCTCATTCCGGTTCAGAAATTATGCCAGTATTGCCAATGATATAAATCCCTCATTCAAAAGTAATGTTGATCAGTGGAATATTGATTACGTGTATATGAATTATAACAGAACAATAGCTGATACAACTTACCGGGTTTTAACATTTTCCCATAGGGCACCATCATTTCTAAAAACATACCAGGTGATGCCTTACCGGCAATACAGGGCAGATGCACCATTAAACACAATGCGGCCGGAACTGGAAATGTACATTAGTAACCTCGATAAGGTAGAACGCAACACCAAATATAAATATACGGTCCAACAGGTCAATGGTAATTTCGGTTATACATATAACGGAGGGAGCTGTAACCTGCCACCTTTTTATGAATTCGGATTTCAAAACTGTAATACACCCTGCGGCTCAGCTCATGCCTGCCCACCAGTATTATCTGCTTTTAACTTTGATTATAGCAGGGACACAACTTCGTACATTATAAAACATTATATAAGTGATTCGTCTGAATCAAATATTATAGTTGATTCTGCTTCTTACACGCAGGGATTTTATAATTACTATGCTTATGATGACGGAACACCTGAGTTTGGATATGGACTGGAACCCGCCGGAGCCCAACTGGCTTACAAATTTACGCTGAGCATGCCCGATACCTTATATGGCATACAAATGTATTTTAACCAGACACTGAATTTTTCAAACAACCAATATTTCAATATTAATATCTGGCAGGACAATAATGGGAAACCAGGTGAAATTATAGCTCAGATTCAGGATCAACAGGCGATGTGGGAAAATAAATTGTATGAGTTTTACCCCTATATGTTAGAAGAACCAATTATATTGTCTGGAACTTTTTATGTGGGTTGGCAACAATTTGAAAGTAGCAGCCTGAATATTGGCTTCGATGCCAATAACACAAATAATGATAAGATTTTCTATAAAATTGAGCAAACCTGGTATAATAGTAATTTTGCCGGTTCATTGCTAATCCGCCCTATGTTCGGGCCAAATATGGTAGTCGGCACTGAAGAATATACAATACGAATTCAAGATCGTATTGGGCTTTATCCGAATCCATCCAATTCCTATTTTAAAATTGATAATGAAGCAATCAGGTCAGATAACAGGGCGCAGTTATCAATTTTCAATATGTATGGTAACCTTGTAAAGCAACAAACCGGCTTAGCTCAAGAAATTGATATCAGCCATTTAGCTTCCGGAATGTATATTGTGAGAGTTACAAGTAACGGGAAAATTTATAACGAAAAACTTCTGATAAATAGATGACAACGGAAGACATAGGTGATTTAAGAGAAGATAATTCGGAACTTTATGAGCATTTCAGGATTGAGGTTGATCCCGGTCAGGCATTAACCAGAATTGACAAATTTCTGTTTAACCGTATCCAAAATGCATCTCGAAACAAAATACAGTCTGCAGCTAAAGCAGGTAATATCCTGGTAAATGAAGAAGCCGTAAAATCAAATTATAAAGTTCGGCCAGGTGATGTTATTTCTGTTGTTTTGTCATATCCCCCCAGAGATGTTGAAATAACTCCAGAAGATATTCCACTCCAAATTCACTATGAAGATGATGACGTTATCATTGTCAATAAACAGGCAGGTTTAGTGGTTCACCCAGGCCATGGAAATTATACAGGCACCTTGTTACATGGATTGGCAAATCATTTCAAGCAGTCAGGTCAAACCAATATTGAAAATGGTTTTGGTTATTTGGTGCACCGCATTGACAAAGACACATCTGGTTTGTTATTGATCGCAAAAAATGAAGACAGCTCAGACCAAACTGGCCAAACAATTTTTTGATCATACGATTGACCGGGCTTATGAAGCCCTGGTTTGGGGAGAACCCAAAGAAGAGGAAGGCACAATTGAAGGAAGCATTGCCCGTAATCCGCACGACAGGACACAAATGACTGTATTTCCAGAAAATGAGAAAGGAAAAGAGGCCATTACCCATTATAGGATTCTAAGAAAATTTGGTTATGTCAGTTTGCTTGAATGTGTGCTGGAAACCGGTCGAACTCACCAGATAAGGGCGCACTTAAAATATATCGGGCATCCATTGTTTAATGATCAAAAATATGGTGGACATCAAATATTAAAGGGCACTACTTTCACGAAGTACAAACAGTTTGTTCAAAATTGTTTTAAAATTATTCCCAGGCAGGCGCTACATGCCAGATCCATAGGTTTTGTTCATCCCAAAACGGGTAAAAAACTATCATTTACATCTGAATTGCCAAAAGATATTACAGAAGTACTTTCTAAATGGGAACATTATACAGTGCATAAGCACCTGGATGAGGACGAATAGTTATTTATTATTCAAATATGTAGCTTTAATAATCTGTGCGCGGTCACCAGTTTTTATCAAAATGATGTACATCCCTTTGGCATGAGTGCTCAAATTAATATACAAACCATCACTTTTGTATTTTAAAAATACCGGACTAATCTTTCTACCGGTCAGATCATACACGTCTACAATAATATTTTCGGGTGTTTCTTTTCCAAATGATAGTTTATAGATACCGGTATGCGAAGGATTAGGAGATAATGTAGGCAGAACCCTTATATAATCTTCCCTAATTATACTGTCAGCCCCAAAAGTTGAGCTAACTACTAGCTTAACACGATATGATCCAAATGATTTGTATTGGATGTTAGGAGGAGTTTCACTTTCAGAATAGCTGGGATCCCCACCTTCAAATTGCCATTTATAACCAACTATATTACCGCTTGAATAATTATAAAACTGAACCTTTTCACCAATACTGACTTCGGTCACATCAGAAGAGAAATTGGCATTAACGTTTGTCGAATCAAGATTGGTTCCTTTAAGTGAGATCACCCCTGTATTTTCAGGGTCAAGCCAATACTTTAATTGACTTGTTGAGTCATCGCCTTCTGCATCCCATGCATAACTAAATTTTCCATAATAATCTGGTTCGTTCGGCCGGGAACAGGAAGCATCACCGCCTGTAAGAGCGCCCAACAAATAGCCATCTGAGCTAAATATGGGGCAGCCTGATGAACCACCCTCTGTAACGCCATGACCGTTTTCGGTTCCTGACCACGTTACCATCCAGAAACGACCCTCATCATTGGGAGTGGGATTATAATAATCGACAGAAACAAGAGGTTCATCATAAGTTGAAATCATCTTTACATCGCCTTGCGGATGATGAATAGTAACTCCTGAGGTAGAAATTGAGCCCGAATGATCCCAGCCGTTATAGTAAACCCTAAAATCATCAGGAATTTCTTCGTTAAGAAGGAGCAATTTAAAATCAGATGCCATATCGACATCTAGTTTGCTGTGTGCGAGCAATTGTGCGCCTATCAGATTGTTACCAAAATCAGGCTCAAAAATAGGTGTCTCACATCCTTCTACCTCATAGTTGAAATAAAATATCCAGCCTCCATAGTCATATGTTGTAGCATTTTTCCCACAATGGTTCGCAGTTAAAAAATAGGGAGTCCCATCATTTTTAGTATTATTCAGTAATGAGCCAGTACACCAGAAAAGCTTAGTTCCTTCTTTTACAAGCACCCTTGCCACACCATCTTTTTCAAACTGCCAGTCCTGCCCTTCCGTACAATTAACAGGCACCTCACAACTTCCTGAATCGCCATAATCACGGTCTCCTAAACTTTGGAAAGTACTGCTTACCCCTATTTCACCAATAACAAAAGGTAATTGATGATATTTTAATTCCGAATTTAATTCTATGTTTAAATGTGAACCTTTTAAAAAACCTACAGCGAATTGAATTGAATTATCACTTTTTGAAAAAGGGCCTAGTACTTGCGAGTATTCACCATTATAAATAAAAAGCTGATCATTGGCATCCAGTTTCAAATTGTGGAAATAGGCATTCATTCCAGCAGCATCAGCAACGTGAAAACTGATTCTGTAGATATAAATACCATTTCCTGTTCTATCCCATATTCCCTGATCTTGCAATTCTTCATCAATAATAATTGTACGACCAGCAACAAGTGGCAACACATCTCCATTTTCTTTTGGGCTATCAGGCAATACTGGCAGAACCAAAGTAATTGGAAATACTGGCATAAGCGATTTCTCTGTTAATGAAACAGGAACCAACACTTTATCTTCCTGGCTCAATAAAAGAACGGGAATTATCCATAAAAATAAAAAAAGATAGTATGTTATCTTGTTGTTTTTCAATTGTTTTACCCTAATTTATTTGATCAGTAAATGCCTGTTACAAATTCTTCGGTACACAAATGTAACAAATATCACTTTTATCTAAGCTGGTTCATTATAATCAAATGAGCCCGGTATTTTATACGGATTCGAAGAGATTTTGTTCATTTATTCTCTACTTTTGCCGCAAAACTGTAAAGAATGATAGTAATTACCGGAGCTGCAGGTTTTATCGGAAGTGTTCTTGTTCAAAAGATGAATAATGAGGGAAGGAAAGATTTAATCCTCGTAGATGATTTTTCAAGAGATGATAAAAATAAAAACCTTGAAAATAAATTATTTGAACAGAAGATTAACAGGGATGACTTTTTTCAGTGGTTTGATCAACATTATAAGAATGTTGAATTTGTATTGCATATTGGTGCGCGTACTGATACAACTGAATTCAATAAAGAAATATTTGACATTCTTAACCTGAATTATTCAAAGCAGGTTTGGCTTCGTTGCACTGAATTTAAAATTCCGCTAATCTATGCATCATCAGCTGCTACTTACGGGATGGGAGAACATGGCTATAAAGATGATCATGATTTTGTAGAAAAACTAAAACCTTTAAATCCCTATGGTGAATCGAAAAATGATTTCGATAAATGGGTACTTACCCAAAAAGAAGAACCACCATTCTGGAGTGGCTTAAAGTTCTTTAACGTATATGGTCCAAACGAATATCATAAAGGACGGATGGCTTCGGTGATTATGCATGCGTATAACCAGGTGAAAGAAACAGGAAAGGTAAAATTATTCAATTCGCATCATCCCGATTTTAAGAACGGGGAGCAATTGCGCGATTTTGTATATGTGAAAGATATAGCAGATGTGATCTATTTCCTGATGAACAACAGACCTGATTCAGGTTTGTATAACCTCGGTACAGGAAAAGCCAGAACCTTCCTTGATTTGGCAAATGCTACATTTAAAGCCATGGGAAAAGAACCAGTTATTGAATTTATTGATACACCCAAAGATATTCGTAATAAGTACCAGTATTTTACGGAAGCCAACATGACCAAACTTTTTGCTGCAGGATACGACAAGCCTTTCTATTCCCTGCAAAAAGGAATTGATGATTATGTGAAGATTTATTTGTCGGAAGAGAATTATTTTTAATAAAAGGACTCTTAAGGTTTTAAGTAATCATCCCGCTACCAATACAGATTTCTTCAGTAATATCATAAATAACAGCGAATTGCCCGGGTGCAATACCTGAAATTTTCTCATCCGAAATGATACGGATACCCTGTTCGTCCCTGACCAGTTTACCTGAATTGAACTCAGGCTGGTGCCTGATCTTGAATTTAACTGCTGACAAATTACTGTAATCATGATTCGGATTCAGAAAATGCAGCTTATCCAACCAAATTTTATCATCATATTGCGCAATCGGATCGTAACCATTCGAAACGTAGACAATGTTTTTGGGGATATCTTTTTGTACCACAAACCAGGGTCCTCCTCCCAAACGAAGTCCACGGCGCTGACCAATGGTATGAAACCAGATACCTTTGTGTTCGCCCAATAATTTCCCTGATTCCAGTTCAATGATTTCTCCGGGCTGTTCGCCTACATATTTTTTTATAAAATCTGTATAATTTATCTTCCCTAAAAAGCATATTCCTTGGCTGTCAGGGCGATGTGCGCTCGGCAGTTTCATGGCTATGGCCAGTTTCCTTACCTCTTCCTTCTGCAGATGTCCAATTGGGAACATGACCTTTTGGAGTTGATCGTAATTGATCTGGCCAAGAAAATATGTCTGATCTTTTACTTTATCTGCAGCTGTCGACAGGAAAACACCTTCTTCATTCTCATAGGTAGTTGCATAGTGTCCAGTAGCAATTTTATCAAATTCGTGACCCATTCGGTCGTTAAAAGCACCGAATTTTATCAGCAGGTTACACATAATATCCGGGTTGGGTGTCAGGCCTTGTTTTACTGTTTCTAGTGTATATTTTACTACCGTCGACCAGTATTCCTGCTGTAAGTCGATGATATCCATTCTACAGCCGTATTTTTTAGCGATCCATGTAGTGATTTCAATATCCTCTTCTGACGGACAATCCATAAAAGAGTCCTCGTCTTCCATCCCTATCTTAATGTAAAAAATATGAGGATCATATCCCTGTTCTTTTAAAAGAGGAATGGTTACCGAACTGTCAACTCCACCCGATACCAATGCAGCTATCTTCATTCTGAAAAATTTTGACAAAGATCGCTAAAAGATTCATTTTCCAATAAAAAGAGTGTTTCTAAATATGAATACCGGTGTGATTCACACGGCAAGATTTTTTACTTTTGGAAACAAATAAAACAAAATCTTAACCATAAATAATTCATTATGTACGGAAAATTCAAAGACCACCTTAGCAAAGAAATTAAAGAAATTAAGGAAGCAGGACTGTATAAAAATGAGCGCATCATAGTAAGCCCTCAAAAGGCTGAAATCAAGCTCGATAGCGGACAAGAAGTGCTGAATTTCTGTGCTAACAATTACCTGGGACTGTCAAATCATCCGGAATTGATAAAAGCAGCGAATGAGGCACTCGATTCTCATGGTTATGGTATGTCATCCGTGCGTTTTATTTGTGGTACAACCAATTTGCATAAAAAACTGGAGAAAAAGATCGCTGAATTTTTCAAAACAGAAGATACGATACTTTATGCAGCCGCCTTCGATGCCAATGGGGGTGTTTTTGAGCCTTTATTGACGGCTGAAGATGCCATCATTTCTGACAGCCTGAATCATGCTTCCATCATCGACGGTGTCAGGCTTTGTAAAGCACAACGTTACCGTTACCCGAATGCTGATATGGAAGCACTTGAAAAAGTACTTATCGAAGCTCAGGCACAGCGATTCAGAATCATCGTTACGGATGGTGTATTTTCGATGGATGGGAATGTAGCGCCTGTCGATAAAATGGTTGAACTGGCCAAAAAGTATAATGCCATGGTGATGGTTGACGAATGCCATTCGGCAGGCGTTGTTGGAAAAACCGGAAGAGGTGTGAGCGAACATTTCAATATTATGGGCAAACTGGATATTATTACTGGAACATTGGGTAAAGCATTTGGTGGTGCCGTAGGCGGATTTACAACCGGACATAAAGAGATAATTGAAATGCTACGCCAGCGTTCTCGCCCATATTTGTTCTCCAACTCTTTGCCACCGGCAGTGGTGAACGCCGGGATCCGTATGTTTGATATGATGAATGAAACCAACGAGTTACAGGACAAACTGCATGCGAATACGGATTATTTCATGAAAAAAATGACAGCTGCCGGATTCGATATAAAGCCTACCCAATCCGCTATTTGCGCTGTAATGTTGTATGATGCCAAATTATCGCAGGATATGGCAGCCAAATTGTTGGAAGAAGGTATTTATGTGATTGGATTTTATTTCCCCGTAGTACCAAAAGGCGAAGCCCGCATCAGG
The DNA here is from genome assembly GCA_963776205.1 of Marinilabiliales bacterium. Taxonomy (GTDB): domain Bacteria; phylum Bacteroidota; class Bacteroidia; order Bacteroidales; family F082; genus UBA4459. The sequence continues at coordinate 272,160 of CAVZLR010000004.1, read as the reverse complement.
GTACAACTATCAGCCGGACACGAAAGGGAACATATTGATAAAGCCATTGCTGCATTTACTAAAGTGGGCAAGGAATTAAATGTCATTAAATAAATTGCGATTATGATCTTCGGCATAGGTACAGATATTATTGAAGTGAAACGCATTAAAAGGCGTTTGGAGGATAATGATGCCCTTCGCCAGAAGATATACACCAAAACCGAACAAAGCTACTGCGAAAGTGGCAATGTGGTGAAATATCAGAGTTATGCTGCCCGGTTTGCAGCAAAGGAAGCTTTCTTTAAAGCTCTCGGAACAGGCTATCGCTATGGAATGGCCTTTCATGAAATAGAAGTACTGAATGATGAATTAGGAAAACCATTTATCAAACCCCACGGCAAGGTGAAGGAATACCTGGAGAGCAACAAGGTAGGCCACATACACCTGACCATCTCCCATGTAAAGAAGATGGCCAATGCATTTGTTGTGCTTGAAAAGTAATCTTTAAATGTGTTCTATGGTATTATCGGCGGCTGTATGAAATATCGAAGTAATTCCCTTTTGATTCCGCCAGTAGAACTTGCAAACATGGCATTTTCATATACCAGTCCTATATTTTTTGAAAGCGCATAATGACTATTAAATTCTGTTTCAAAGTTTTCATTCTGCCTGAAAAATGAAAGTTTATTATCTAAACAAGTAAATTCTCCGGAAGGTACATGAACCACAAATGGATTGGGATCCATTTTATTGTACCAATGATATAAGGTATCATTATTGCCTACAATCACATATTCTTCACCAAATATTATGTCAAAGTCCGTATTTGAAAATTTAATGTCTCCTTGCAGATCAACTATATAACTTAGAGAATCACGCAGAAATATTGGCTCGTTCGAAAGAAAATTCCTTCCATCTATTTTATAGTATATAATTCCATTGACTACTGTGTCTTTCGAAACGAAATTTGAATCCGTTCTTGTATAATTACACTCTGTCCAGGTAGAATCACAATGTGAAACTTCATAAATCCAGTAGTTTCCTACTGTCAGAGGAAAATAATCTAGCACAGATTCCTGTGGTGCCGGATTGGGATCGGGTTCATCCTTTTTACACGCTTGAAAAACAAAAAGAGATACAATGATGATAAGCAATACATGTTTCATAATAATAGGTGTTTAATTAATTAAATGAAACGTAAATATGCTTAATTGGCTATTGGTTTAAAAGAGTAACGCAACTTAATTCCTGAATATTATCCCTCCAATGAAATTTATTTCTAGTGCTGATCTTTTAGAAATAGCCTGGCAGTTATTTCAACACTCTCTTTCACAGGCATCATCTTCATGCCGGTTGCCTGTAATAATTTTTGATTTGAATACATATAGTACCGGCTGGATGACTCGATTGCTGATCGTGTGATTGAAGGTTGTTTACATGTAAGCTTTCCTTTTATGTTTGCTACCCTCCACCCCATAGCGCCCAATAATTTACCTGCTTTATATTTCGGTGCTTTCACCTGTAAACTTTCTGCCATCCAGCTAAAAAGTTGCAAGTATGAATTATTCTCAGATGTTACAATAAACCTGGAACCTGATATATCGCCTTCCATCAGCTTTATCATAGCTCTCACCACATCATTTACATCGACAAATCCGTTGGTACCTTGCGGATAAAACTTCAATCCCTTATACACGGTTGTAAAAATTTTAGGGCTACCATGATTCCAGTTTCCGGGACCGATAATCACACTGGGATTCACAATTACCGCATTCAATCCTTCTGCTACGCCGCGCCAAACTTCCCTTTCAGCCTCATACTTGCTTTTTGAATATTGTGATTTCTTTTTTGAAGAATCCCATGGTGTTTCTTCATCAATCATCTCGTGATCCGCTTCGTAACCCAAAGCACCGATCGAACTCACATAACATAGTTTTCCAACCTTCTTTTCCAATGCTGCATTTACTACATTGGCAGTACCCTTAACATTTGTATTCAATAGTCCACGCCCGTCACCTGAATCGAGGGAAACCATGGCTGCTGTATGATACAATTGATCCACACCTTCAAATGCATCAATTAATGAGAAGATATCAAGCAGATCACCATCCACCCATTTGATGTTTTTAAAAATTTCAGCAGGGCTATTAGAATAATAGGAAAATATTTTTTCGGTCAGTTGGATGGATGAACCGGGTCGCTTAAGTGCTTTCACCTGATTGCCTTTTGCAGTCAGCTTATACAACAGATGCGCTCCTAAAAATCCCGTTCCTCCGGTTACTAAAATCATGAAGCGAAAATAACGTAATTTTGTTGATGATGACGCCCAATTTATCATATGATGAGCCTTTGTTTCGTCCACCTAGTGAAGCTTATTCACTGATATTCCAGGTGACCCTGGGATGCTCGTGGAACCAATGTGCTTTTTGTGAAATGTACACTTCCAAAAAGTTCAGGGTAAAAAAAGAAGCAGATATTTTTAAGGAAATTGAAGCATTTGGAAATTTAAGTAGTGACATCAGGAAAGTGTTTTTAGCTGATGGAAATGCTTTTGTACTATCGTTTGACAGGTTGTCACGCATTTTGGATAAGTTGAATGAATGCTTTCCGAAATTAACCCGGATTTCAGCCTATGCACTTCCCAAAGACATTTTATCAAAGTCGGATGAAGAATTACAAACCCTGGCTGAAAAAGGCCTGAAATTATTGTATGTCGGCATTGAAACCGGAGATGATGAATTACTGGAACGCATCAACAAAGGAGAAACGTTCGAGAGCACTTCCAAGGCATTGATAAAAGCACGGAAAGCTGGCATCAAGTTATCAGTTATGATCCTGAACGGACTAGGCGGAAGAAAGTTTACCAAACAGCATGCGACCAATTCGGCAAAAGTAGTTAATGCCATTCAGCCTGAATATTTGTCGACACTCGTATTGAGTTTTCCTTTTGGTGTGGATCATTTTAAGAACAGGTTTAACGGCGATTTTGAAGAACTCAGCAAAGCTGAATTGATACTGGAAATGGGAAACTTCATCAGCCATTTACAACTTGAGAATACCATTTTCCGTAGCGACCATGCATCTAATTACCTTGTTCTAAAGGGCATGTTGAATCGTGATAAAGAGGAATTGTTAAGGCGCATAAGTAAGGTGCTGGAAGACCCGACGCATGCCAATCTGCGTCCTGAATGGATGAGAGGGCTATAATTTCTTTGAGCGAAGGTAAAACCTGCATCACCCCCTTGTCACTCTGAGCGCAAGCGAATCCCGCTTGCCCTCCAAAGGCGGGTAAACCGGACGGGCAGGAGCCCTGCTACAACCGAATCTCATAAAGCAGGATTCTTCGCTCCACTCCGTTCCACTCAGAAAGACAGTTTAGGGTATTTGTTCCTCTGAGCTTCCCCGAATTTGTCCCTCTGAACGAAGTGAAGAGTCTTGCTAAAACAGAATCTCATTTAGCAAGATTCTTCTCCGAAGGAGTCCTTCGGACGCTCCACTCCGTTACGCTCAGAAAGACAATATTCTTTACATTTGAATTATGAAACCCATCGGAACCCATAACTATTTTGTTTATATAACTACAAATCTCAATAAAACAACACTATATACAGGTATTACAAACGATTTAAGAAGAAGAATCTGGGAACACAAAGAAGGCGTTGAGGACAATAATAAAACCTTCACAGCTAATTATAACTGTACGCATTTAATATACTATGAACGCTTTGAATTTGCACAGGATGCCATTGACAGGGAAAAACAAATTAAGGGATGGAAGCGTATAAAGAAAGAAGAATTAATTAAATCATTCAATCCTGAATGGAATTTCTTGGAAAATGAATTAGAAGACTAATTGAACCAATCCCTTATCCCTGTCACTCTGAGCGCAAGCGAAGAGTCTTGCTATAACCGAATCTCATAAAGCAAGATTCTTCATTTCGCTTCGCTGCATTCAGAAAGACAATATAAGGCACTTGTCCCTCTGAGCAAAGGCGAAGCCCGCCTCCTGGACGGGCTGGATTCCTGCTACAACCGAATTTCATGAAGTAAGAGTCTTGCTACAACTAAATTTCATAAAGCAAGATTCTTCGCTCCACTGCGTTCCACTCAGAAAGACAATTCCATTGGATTTGAATATTACGCCCACCTTACATCAATCTTCAAATTATTATCTTTGCGCAAAATTGAGAATCGTGAGTGAAATAAAGAATTTTGTTGAAGAGTTGCGTTGGCGTGGCATGATCCACGATATGACGCCGGGAACTGAAGAACAACTGCAAAAAGAAATGACATCAGGTTATATTGGTTTCGATCCAACTGCTGATTCATTGCATATTGGTAATCTTGTTCCGGTGATGTTATTGGTGCATTTGCAACGAAGCGGACACAAACCTTTTGTATTGGTAGGTGGTGCCACAGGCCGCGTAGGCGACCCTTCAGGTAAAACTGAAGAGAGACAATTGTTATCAGTGGATCAGATTAATCACAACCTTAACAGCCAGAAAAATCAACTGATGAAATTTCTGAATTTCACAGAAGGAGTTAATAAAGCGGAAGTAGTAAACAATTACGACTGGTTCAAAGAGTTCAGTTTTCTTGATTTCATCAGGGATGTGGGCAAACACATTACCGTCAATTATATGATGTCGAAAGACTCGGTCAAAAAAAGGCTTGAAAGCGGCATGTCATTTACGGAGTTCAGCTACCAATTGGTGCAGGGCTACGACTTCTATTGGTTATACAAAAACAAAGATGTAAAATTGCAGCTAGGCGGCTCCGACCAATGGGGAAATATTGTAACCGGAACCGAACTGATAAGGCGTAAATACTTTGCGGAAGAGCAAGAAGAAGCTGATGCATTTGCATTAACATGTCCGCTGATCACCAAAGCCGATGGCAGCAAATTTGGCAAGAGTGAAGGCGGAAATGTGTGGCTAGATACTGAAAGGACTTCGCCTTACAAATTTTACCAGTACTGGCTGAATGCATCTGACGAAGATGCCGAGAAATGGATCAAATTTTTCACCTTACTTCCAGAAAGTGAGATTGAAGAGATCATACTTCAGCACCGAGAGGCCCCGCATATGCGTTTGCTGCAAAAATCTCTGGCAAAGGATGTAACCATCCGGGTGCATTCGGAAGATGATTACAATATGGCCGTTGAAGCATCAGAAATTTTATTTGGCAAAGGCACCACAGAAACTCTGAAAAAACTTTCTGAAAATGTATTACTTTCTGTATTTGAGGGCGTTCCGCAATCGGAAGTGTCCCGTTCCGAATTTGAACAGGGCATTGGATTGCTCGATTTCCTTTCGGAAAAAATCGGCGCATTCAAATCGAACGGGGAAGCGCGCCGGATGTTGAAAGAAAATGCGGTAGCCATCAACAAAGAAAAAATTAAGGACGATTATCAAATTGGCATGAAGGATCTATTGAACGATAAATACATCTTGGTGCAAAAAGGAAAGAAGAATTATTTCCTCGTTAAAATCGTATAGATTATGATCTCATCTTTATTCGTCATATCCGGTATATTGTCTTTGATAGGTGTATTCAATTTTTTAAAGAAAAAACCCTTGCTGGGCTGGCTTTTTCTCTTGGCAGGACTGACCGGCTTAGCCATTGCGCTTGTGGTCATCTCCATATATCCTGATAAGATTTAATTACGTTTTCAACAATTTTCTGTGATTAACTAAAGTTATAGCTTCTGAGAAAGTAGCTGACACTATTCTATTTTTACCATTGAAACATTCAAATGCCAAATAAAACAAATAAGGAATTAGATGCCCTCATCAGCCTGATTGATGAGCCAAATGAGGAAATGTACCTGGCTATCAGGAATAAAATTTCAAACTACGGCATCGGAGCCATACCTGTTTTAGAAGAAGCATGGCTCAGTTCAAAAAATAATGAAAACGCACACAGGCTTGAGGACCTGATCGATGAGATCCGTTTTAACGACCTCTACCATGAACTTAAAAGTTGGGCGGGGTTTCAAAGCAACGATTTGATCAAAGCTTTTATGCTTATTTCAAAATTCCGTTTTCCTGACCTGGATGAAGACAAATACCATGCGGAGATCGACAAATTAAAACAGGATGTCTGGCTCGAAATAAACGACAATCTGACGGCGCTTGAAAAAGTGAAAGTGATCAATCATGTGTTGTTCGATATCCATCATTACCGGGGACAAGCACCATCGAAAAAAAGCACACTCAATACCTTTTTTATCAATGAGATGATGGATACAAAAACAGGAAACGCGATTACCCTGGGCATCATCTTTATAGCAATTGCGCAACATTTGGGGATTCCCGTTTTTGGAGTCGATTTACCACGTCATTTCATCCTGGCCTATATGGATGATATGATCCCATTGAAAGATGTGGAAGATTATAAAGAAAGTGACATACTTTTCTACCTCAATGCCATGAACCGTGGCGCGGTATTCACACAGAATGAAATAGAATTGTTCTTAAAACAAATGAAAATTGAATTAAAGGACGAATATTTTCTCCCTTGTAACAACCACACGATAATCCGTCGGCTGATCGGTGAAATGATAAAGGCTTACAAGGACGAAAACAAAACGGAAAAAGCAGAAATACTGGAACAGCTGCTGACTGCCCTTGATTAGCATTTCCTTAAAAAATCGTTGACGTTATTTTCAATACGATCCAGCACACCTTCTGTAGGCACCCTGTTAAATTTCTCCCCTGTTACCTTCTCATAAAGCTCAATATACCTTTCTGATACACTGTTCACAAATTCATCTGTCATTTCCGGAACCTGCTGTCCGTCCTTACCCTGAAAACCATTTTCCATGAGCCATTCGCGCACAAATTCCTTGGATAATTGCTTTTGTGGTTCTCCTTTGGCAAATCGTTCTTCATATTTGTCGGCGTAAAAATAACGCGACGAATCAGGCGTATGAATTTCATCGATCAAATAAATTTGATTACCTACTTTCCCGAATTCATACTTGGTATCCACCAGTATCAGTCCTTTTTCGGCAGCAATTTCACTTCCTCTTTTAAATAAGCGGATGGTAAAATCTTTCAGCTTGGCATAATCATCTGCTGAAACAAGTCCCTGTTTGATGATTTCTTCTTCTGAAATATCTTCATCATGTCCTTCAACTGCTTTAGTAGTAGGTGTAACAATAGGTTCCGGAAAGCGCTGATGTTCTTTCAAACCATCAGGCACAGGAACTCCACAAATAGCTCGTGCACCTGATTTATAAGTACGCCACGAACTACCTGTAAGAAAACCACGGATAATCATTTCAACGGGAAACGGGTTACAATAAGTGCCAATAGTAACCATCGGGTCAGGACTGGCTACTTTCCAATTGGGGACAATATCTGCTGTAGCATCCAGAAATTTAGAGGCGATCTGGTTCAATACCTGACCTTTGTATGGGATTGCCCTTGGCAGCACGATATCAAAAGCGGAAATGCGGTCGGATGCTACCATCACCAGCAATTTATCGTTTATATTGTAAACATCTCTTACTTTACCGTGGTATACATCCTTTTGTCCCTGAAATTCAAAATCAGTTCTAATAATTGCTTCGTTCATAGTTGTGAATATTGATAAAATGCTGGAGAATGAATTAATTCTGCAAATTTAATATTTTAATTTTTGTTGTATAGCGTACTCCCGAATACTTTTACTTAATAGTCTGAAATCTAAGAGAAAATTAATGAACAAACAACTATGAATATTTCCTTATGTCCATCTAGAATGTCGTTTTGTAAAAGACGACCTTTGTGTTAATTAATGAAATACATTTAGAAATGAAATATCAATATTTTAACGAGTTAAAATTCTTATTATCGATAATCGTCATTTTTTTAATCACTTCCTGTGAGCGCATAAGTATTGATGAGTATGCCTTGCAAGAATACGACGGGGAACTTACATGGGAAAGAATTACAAAAAAAGCAGATTGGTCAAAACGGTACGATCATGATGCAGTGGTATTTAACGATAAAATTTGGGTGATGGGAGGTTATAACCCTGGAGTGATGAACGGCGATACATATTTTGAGGATGTATGGTGTTCTTCGGATGGGAAAAATTGGGATATGGTTCTCGAAGATGCCCCCTGGCTTGGAAGAAGAGGTCATGAACTCGCAGTTCTTGGCGAAGGCGATAATAAGGTCCTAATGCTAATTGGAGGCTTTTCGGTAAATGAGGAAACCGGGTATCGCCAATACAATAATGATGTTTGGAAAACCACTGACGGAAAAAACTGGGAAATTGTTAAAGAGACAAGTCAACCAACAGAGAGTAACTCCGACTGGGCACCCCGTATGCATCATAAGATTGTTAATGTGAATAGGGATGGAACAGAATACCTATACCTGATGGGAGGGCAAAGTATGGCAGAGAGTGGTTCAAGCACCTATGGCATGGATTATTATAACGATGTTTGGCGAAGTGTTGATGGCATCAACTGGGAAAGGGTGATGAACAATGACTATGGTATTCGATCTGAGCATGCCGTAGCAGTAAATCCGGAAGGAAAAATATTTGTTCATGGTGGCATGCATGGAGTGGTTTTCGAATCTGAAAATAATGAGGAACACCCCCTACCCAACTGGCAATACCTCTGGAGCACAGAAGATGGCATAAACTGGACAGCAGAAATTAATGAAGACCTGATACCTGGTGGTTATTACTGGCGTGCAGCTCATGAAATGGTTTTTTACGAAGGAAAATTGTGGGTTTTGCCCGGAAAAACTACATCTAATGTCCATTATACTTTTACCAATTCCAATCAATACCCCATCTGGACATACAATGATTATGGTGACTGGAATGTGGATTCTGAAGGCACAGCCATTGATGCACGACATAGTTATTCCGTTGTGGTTTTCAGGGATAAAATCTGGATACTGGGTGGATTTACCAATTCCAACGGGCAAGCAAATGATGTATGGACAGCAAAACTTTAAGAAAATGAAAAAGACATTATTATTCATCATAATACTTTCTACTCTTGGGTCAGCATCGGCGCAAGATAGTACTTTCTCCGGCATCCCTATAAAAAACTGGCAGCTAAAAATAATCGGTCTCAACAACTACTACCCTACCTACCTGGCTGATCCTTTGGGAATACGGTTCGAAGCTTCATCTCAAATCATTCTTTACAGCGATTTTGATTACCAAGACCCGATCAACGATGGAAATGGATATCTGGGTAAGCTAGTTATCAACCCGGGCGTTCGTGTCTCTTTATTGAAGTTTTCACCCAAAAGCAATCCAAAGATTGGGATAGAGTTAGACTTTGGAGTTACAATACCGGTTTTTATGCGCAAAGGCAATAATGATGTAATAGGAGTGGATGGAATATATTATTTTGCCATTGCAGGAAAACCAACCGAGTGGCTAAGTTTACGTTTTTCGAAACATCATATCTGCACCCATGTTGGTGATGAATTCTTTTTCAGTGATGTTGATTCCCCTGTAGATTTCGATCCCCTTGTAACTCAACTTCCAGTGAGGGATGATTTTATTCTTTCGGCTGCTGTGAGACCCTTGTATTTCCTGAAAGACCAAAAATGGGACATCTTGCAGGTTTATGGCGACTTAGGCTTCTTCTTTCCGGGAGGAGATTTTATGGGAACCCGGCAGAACAAACCGCACAAAACAGCCTGGTTTAATTTCCAGGGTGGATTAGAGGCAGAATATTATTTTCCAAAGGAGTATTTCGGAGGCGTTTTTACTGCGCTAAATGTAAGCACTTATCAATTGAATGCTTATTCACCGAATATCTCAATTGCTGCTGGGTATATCTTTCCTCAACCCAGGAATAAAAGACGAGCGAGGATTGGATTTAATTATTACAACGGGAGAAGTTGGAGCAACCAGTTTTATAACCGCAAAGAAAAACTTATTGCATTTTATATTGCAATGGATGTTTAGTTTGAGAAAGATCAACCATGGTATAAAGTTCTGGATACCGGAAATCAATCTTGCTTTTTATCCTTTTAGAGGTTTTCTCTTTCGTATGCCTGAATTATACTGGTAACCAGTTTATGCCGTACCACATCCCTCCCATCGAGATGAATGAAATCGATGCCCTTAATGCCTTTCAATAATTCCGGGGCCTGGAGCAATCCTGATAATTTTTTCCTTGGCAGGTCAATTTGAGTAACATCCCCCGTAACGATAAATTTTGAAGATTTACCCATCCTTGTCAGGAACATTTTCAACTGGCTTTCTGATGCGTTTTGGGCTTCGTCGAGGATGGCGAAAGCGTTGCTTAGGGTCCGGCCCCTCATAAAAGCCAGGGGCGCTATTTCAATGGTTTCATCTTCCAGGTAGGAAAGGAATTTTTGAGTAGGTAGCATATCCCTGAGTGCATCATATAATGGCTGCAAGTAAGGATCGAGTTTTTCTTTCATATCGCCTGGAAGAAAGCCAAGGCTTTCACCTGCTTCGATAGCAGGACGTGTTAAAATGATCCTTTTTACCTGTTTGCTTTTTAATGCCCTGATGGCCAAAGCAACAGCCGTATATGTTTTTCCGGTACCTGCCGGGCCAATAGCAAAAATCAGGTCGTTTTCTTCAGAACTGCTCACCATTCTTTTCTGGTTGGGTGTTAGGGCTTTTATTAATTTGCCGTGCCGTCCATATACCAGCACATCATCGCCTTTTGCTGCCACATGATTGTTAGGCTCATCTACACCCATCACCTGCCGGACCACATCCTCATTGATCTTACCAAATTTATCGTAGTGGGTTAGTAAAAGGTCAAATCGTTTTTCAAAATCCCTAATCTGGGCTTCGTCACCGATCAGTTTGATCAATTCTCCCCTGGCAATGATCTTCAAAGTCGGAAAAAATTCCTTGATCTCATTCAGGTACTTATCACCTGGACCGTAGATATCCAGAGGGCTTCCTATATCAAGTTGCAGTATACTTTCGCTCATTGTGTTTTTTAAAACCAGTCGTAATTTTAGTTACCGTCAAAAATATTAAAAATAACACCTTCTACAGGTTCAAAAATTTATAATTTTGATCTTGAATATCAGATAACAGAAACAGCGACATCCGGCAAGACTTTAGTATGGGAATTATTACATTGATTAGCGATTGGGGAAACAGTGATTATTACACGGCTGCTGTAAAAGGAATGATACTTTCCCAGTTGCCCGAAACCCGAATTGTTGATATTACCCACAATATTGAACCATTCAATTCAAATGAAGCAGCCTACATTTTAAAAAATGCCTATAAGAACTTCCCGGAAGGTACAATTCACCTCATGGGTATAAATACAGAAGAATCCATCAATCATCCGCATACAGTGGCGTATTACGACAATCATTTTTTTATTGGAACTGATGAGGGCATTTTTTCGCTGATATTTGATGGAGAACCGGAGCAAATGGTGGAACTTGAGATTACGCAGGAGACGGAAAACTTTACTTTTTCGAGCCGGGACAGGTTTGTAAAAGCAGCGATTCATCTGTTGAAAGGTAACCCGATGGAGAAACTGGGAAGTCCTAAAAAAGAACTCAAGAAAAAATTGCTGTTTGAGCCTATTGTCGATCCTAATTATATCAGGGGTGTCGTGGTTCATATTGATTCATATGAGAACCTGATTACTAATATCCCGAAATCCTTATTCAAAAAAGTGGTCGGAAATAAAACGTTTTCCATTTCTTTCCGTTCTGATTCAGTGAGTAAAATCAGCGATTCTTACGGCGATGTGCGGCCAGGTGAAATTGTAGCATTATTTGGCAGTAATAACATGCTTGAAATAGCTATTAACCAAGGAAATGCATCGTCCTTACTTGGCATTGGATGGAACCATACCGTTTTTGTGAATATTGATTAAATCAATTGCACTAATTCCAGTGTTGCATCCATTTTTTATCGGCAAACCGGTATAACCACAACATCATCAAGCCAATAACTGAGCCCAGGATGGTTCCTGCAATAACATCTCCCGGATAATGGACTCCCAGGTAAATCCGGCTGTAAATAATAAGCAATCCCCAGAAAAACAGCAGCCAGGTCAGCCATTTGTATCTCTTGTGTAACAAACCACTAATAAATACAATTATTCCAAAATAATTGCTGGCATGTGAAGATACAAAACCATACATCCCGCCACAATACTCAACCGTGTGCACCATGGCCGAAATATCAGGGTTATGACAGGGTCGTAATCGCTGAAAAACATTTTTGAACAATTGTACAGATGATTGATCTGTCAATGTAATAAGCATGGCAACGAACAGCAATATAATCAGGCTTTTCCATTTATACTCTCTGATAACAAGATAGAGTAAAAAAAAATAAAATGGTAACCAGAATAGTTTTGAACTGACATACACCATTACCACATCAAAAAAATGATTATGCCAGCCGTTCAGCAACAGGAAAAGCTCTGTATCCATTTGATTTAAAAAATCCAGCATAAACAGGTATGATTATTTTAAATAGCTTAAAGCTTCTTTTTTCATATCGTAATACTCAGGGTTGAATGGATCGCGCTTAATCAGTATATCAATATATTCTACGGCTTTCTTTCCTTTTTTCTTTTCAAGCTGCTTTGTTGCTTTGTTGTAATAATAATCATCGCCATTGCACACATAACCAGGGCTTTCTCCTTCACGAATCAATAAAGCATCCGTAGTATTTGTCGCCACTCCTCTTATTCGAAACTGAATAGGTATTTCAAATTGCGTATATTTATCATCCTTACATTCATTCCAATGTCCGAATGTGAGATCAAAGAATTCACTCAGTTCTTTATTTATAATCGGATGTAACGGATTCTTGAATGAAAAATCTGTGAACTCACCGCTACAATCTACTTTAAACGAAACAATTACAATCCCCATGATACAACTACCAGAAAGTTCTTCAGGAAATGAAACGTTATTATTAAACATTTTCTCAAAAGTATAATATCCACCCTTAAACCTATAATTCAATAAATCCATGATATTCTTCTTTCTGCTTTCACTGACACTATTTGTAACCTGAGCAGGTAGCAAAGCAGATATCATTAAAAAGCTCAATATCAATAAGCTGATTCTTTTTAACATACATTTTTTTATTTAAATTACAGGTCGTAAAGGTAACAAAATCGTTCAATCATACTGATAATAGAATTGAACAGTTTTTAGCGGATCACTAAAATTTAGACTTGATATTTCAAGCATCTCCGGATAAAGAAAAAATGATAAATCCATCTCAAATTGAACCACTACTCGCTTTGTAAGTTGCTCAAAATATATTTTTTCAGGTGCTTGTTGAAATGAAATAAGTTCTGCTGTTGCATTTTGTTTGTAATAATGCAAATAAATATTGTTACCAATTAATAAAAACAGCATACCATCATTCATAACACAAACATCTGTTATTTCACCCTCTTCAATTTGATGGTAACCTTCAAAATAATTATCTTTTGAGTTATAAAAGCACATAATTCCTGTTTGATTTTCATTTCCGATAATCATAACCTCCTCAGGATCTTCAGATTTTATAAATGAGACAACCTCAAAATCGATCGGGTGCCTGTGTTTCTGTATACCTGTTTCCTTGTAAAATGTAATGAGGGTTCTTTTCCCATTCATCCTGGAAAGATAATTGCTGACAATAAAATCTTCCTGTAAATGAATTTTCTCCGGAAATGAATCTGCCAGAGTTTCAGTTACTACTTTCTGCTGTCCCTTTAATTGTCCATATCCAACAATTTGACCACTTTCCATACCAGCATAAATTCGATCTTCATTTATTATTATCTCGGTAAATTTAGGGTGTGGAAATCCCGGATCTTGCTCCCATTTTACTTGCTGCTCATCAATCGAGAATGATTTAAGTTTCGCAGGAATCTCCGTCAGCAAATACAATCTTTTATAAAAACTGGAGATCTCACTGTCCAAATACTCTCCAGGAGAACTGAAATATACGGTATCATTAAGGTCTTGATCAAAAAAATCGATTTTTGTTTGATGAATTTCAGGCCTGTAAAAAAGAAAAAATCCTTTATAAGCCAAGGTTTTATTTGCCAATTGGATACGAAAATATGAATTGCTTTTATTGTTTGGAAATCTAGATGAGATTCGGATAAAGTATGGAGCGTCATCAAAATCTTTTAATGGATCTAACAACATTGTTGTTTTAATTTGTTCTCCCATTTGTGGGTTAATAACTGTATTTATTCCAAAAAGTGATATATAGTTTGAGTTCACTATGCTAATTTCAATAGATTCAACAGGGTTTTCACTTTCTAGCTTAAACTCAATTTGAAGTGTATCAGGAAGATATATAAATGAATTTTCTGCCGGACTGATCAATTCAATGTCTGCTTCTAATATCTTTTCCGTTTTTTGGCATGAAATAGATCCCAAAACAATGGTGATAAAAAAAACGAAAACAAAAGCACAACTTTTCATTAAATTCCAATTTCACTATACAAAATAACTCAATTTTTTGTATTTTTCTGCTTTATAAAAATATTACCGTTATGCTGAATGACCTGAAACTTGAAGATGTATTGTTTCTGGATATTGAAACTGTTCCAGCAGTTTCTGATTTTACAATTCTTACAGAAGAGGATAAAAAACTTTGGGAGAAGAAAGCTGAATTGATCATGAGAAATGCCCCTGATACAACAGCCGATGAATTATATGCACGTGCCGGCATATACTCCGAATTCGGAAAGATTATCTGTATCTCATGTGGATTCTCAAATGGTAAAGAATTCAGGATTAAATCGTATTACGGTGATGACGAACGCATTTTACTTGAAGAATTCGCCGAAACATTAAATAAACATTATTATTCGGATCGTTATTTATTGTGTGCACATAACGGTAAAGAATTTGATTTTCCATATATCGCCAGGAGGATGCTAATCAATAGTATTCAATTACCTAAAATGCTGGACATAGCAGGAAAAAAGCCATGGGAGATCCGCCACCTTGACACCATGGAACTGTGGAAGTTCGGCGACTTCAAACATTATACCTCATTGGAATTGCTGGCATCCGTTTTTAAAATCCCGACACCCAAAGGCGATATTGATGGCAGCATGGTTTGGCAAGTATACTGGAAAGATCATGATTTGGAAAGAATTGTGAAGTATTGCGAAAAAGATATGCTGACAGTTGCGCAACTGTTACGCCGGTATATGGGACGACCCTTGATAAAAGACACAGATGTAACCATCGTCTAGTTAGCTTGACCACAAAAATAAAATGATCTAATGGAAAGACATATCCTATCCAAATCTACCTTTATTCGGGGTAACCAATGTTTGAAATCGCTGTACCTGAATAAAAAAAGACCCTTTTTAAGAGATAAACTCAGCCCTGAACAACTGGCCAAATTCAAACGGGGTTCACGCCTTGGCATACTGGCTCAACGGCTTTTTCCCGGAGGTATTGATCTCACACCACGTTCACCTTCTCAATATCAAAAAAGGGTGCTTGAAACCACTGAAATAATCCGTCAGGGAAAATATGATACACTTTATGAAGCTGTTTTTCAGTTTGATCAGTTGCTGATCATGCTCGATATTTTGCATCGGAAAGATGACGGATGGTTTGGTTATGAAGTAAAAAGTTCTTTAAAGCTTTCTAATACATATTTACTGGATGCCGCTTTTCAGTATTATGTGATCACAAATTCAGGATTGAAGCTGAAAGATATGTTCCTTATTTATGTTAATAAAGATTATTCTTTCGAAGGAGATGTTAGGCTAGACGATATTTTTATTTTCGAAAGTGTGCTTGAAAAAGTACTGAAACTTCAGGATTATGTGAGAGAGAAAGTCATTGAAGAAAAAGATACATTGCATTTGAATAGTTCTCCTAAAATTGATATAGGCGAACATTGTATTGACCCTTACCCTTGTGATTTTATCGGGCACTGCTGGAAAAATATGGCAGATAAGTCATTAATTGAATCTTACAATCTGTCATCCAATGAAACATTTTATGAATTTCTTGATAAAATTGAACAATTGAATGCCTGAACCAGGTCGTGTCCCTTTTCCTCAAAAATCTTTACAACTCACTGATAATATTTCATTTAAGTAAAACTTAAAAATAGTTATGAACAGCTTATTAACCACTATTCATTATTTGTATTTTTGGCTTCATGGAAGAGACAGCGAAAAACGTCAGAAAAAAGACAACACCTCAAAAACTTTCCAACATTACAAGTCAGTTAATTGAGCATGGAAAAGTACCTCCTCAGGCGGTTGAACTTGAAGAAGCAGTTCTCGGGGCAATGATGCTTGAAAAAGATGCAGTTTCAGCCGTTATCGATATTCTGTCACCAAAAGTATTTTACCTCGATAAGCACCAGCGTATTTTTAAGGCCATACAAAGTTTATTTACGAAATCGGAACCTGTTGATATACTGACTGTTACCAACGAATTGAAAAGCATGGGCGAATTGGAAATGGTGGGGGGACCTTATTATATTACAAGTTTAACAAGCCGGATTGCATCAGCAGCTAATGTAGAGTACCACGCACGTATAATTCTTCAAAAGCACATTCAACGAGAACTGATAACCATATCAACGGAGATCATCAACGATGCATATGAAGACACAACAGATGTTTTCAATTTGCTGGATAAAGCAGAACAAAACCTGTTCGCCGTTTCAGAAACGAATTTGAGAAGGAGTTTTGAAGATATGCCTTCATTGGTTAAACAAGCCATTGAAGACATTGAAAATGCCAAAAATTCAGATTCACAATTAAGGGGTGTCCCTTCAGGATTTGTAGAACTTGATCGAAAAACATCAGGATGGCAAAGATCGGACCTAATCATACTCGCCGCTCGTCCATCTATGGGAAAAACAGCATTAGCCTTATCAATGGCAAGAAATGTTGCCGTTGAATTCAATAAACCGATTGTTTTCTTTTCATTGGAGATGTCAGCCATACAATTGGTAACCAGGCTAATCTCGAGTGAAACCGAATTAAGAGCAGATAAGCTAAAGCGAGGTGATCTTGCCGGACATGAATGGCAACAACTAAACGATAAAATATCTAACCTGGTTGATGCCAAAATATTCATTGACGACACTCCGGCACTCACTATTTTTGAACTCCGGGCCAAATGCCGGAGATTAAAGCAACAGCATGATATTCAGATGGTTTTCATTGATTATTTGCAATTAATGTCTGGCGGTGGTGATAGTAAAGGTAACCGTGAACAAGAAATCAGCCAGATATCACGTTCTTTAAAAGCGCTGGCAAAAGAACTTGACGTTCCGGTACTGGCTTTATCGCAGTTAAGCCGTGCGGTTGAGAACAGACCCGGACAAACCAAAAGGCCAATACTTTCCGACTTACGTGAGTCGGGAGCTATTGAGCAGGATGCCGACCTGGTATTGTTCATCTACAGGCCTGAATATTATAAGCTGGATGAATTTGAAGATGGTACTTCAACACATCGCGTTGCAGAAGTGATTATCGCCAAGCACAGGAATGGGCCGACAGGTGAAGTTAAATTGAAGTTCATTGAAACTTTTGCCAAATTTGAAGATCACGAATCAGGAAGTAATTATTCTATTTCTGATGTGAGTGCCGGGATTAAAACCCTGCCATCAAAAATGAATGATTTAAATGAAACAGAAGATACACCTTTTTAATAAAATTATAAACATATGAACAATTACAAAAAAATCATTGCTACGATAACTATAGTTCTGTTACCGGGATTGTTAATTAATTTATTCGCACAAAGTGTTGACTTGAAATATGACCTCAACCAAGGTGATAAATATGAGTACAAATTGCATATTGACCAGGATATAGTATTTGATGCCGGCGGACAAACAATGGCTTTAGACCAGTTGATGGATTTCAGGATGACATCTAATGTTAATGAAAAAATGGGTAGTGAATATAGAATTGCAACTTCTATAGATGCCATTAAAATGACACAAAGTATATTTGGCATGCAAATTACTTACGACTCGGAGGACCCGAACAGCATGCAAAATCCAATGGCAGCTAAAATTGGTGAAGAGATGAATAATATCATTGGTAAGGATTATAAAATGACCATGGATGAAAAAGGTCATATAACTGAAGTAGATGCCAGTAATTTGTCCAATGACGAAGTTATTAATAATATAAGCTCAGGATCAAATTTTGCCATTTATAAAGATGGTCCTGTAAGTGTGGGAGAAAGCTGGGAAGGTGATGTTGAACCTATTGAAAATAGTGATATGAAAGTTCAGATGACATATACCTTACTGAAAGTAAGTGGTAAAGAAGCCACACTAGGATTAAATGGCACCATAAGCTCCAATAAAATTGATGACCAGGAAATGAAAATGGACGGTACCTTGACTGGTGAAATGCGGGTAGATGTAAAAACAGGCTGGTTGATTGAATCAGTATTAAACCAGGAAATTGAACTTGATATTGAGCAGAATGGTCAGACATTTCCGGCAACCATAAGCGGCACCATCACAACGACTTCTGAAAAGAAATAAACAGGGTTTTTCAAAACAATAAAAAAGGGGCTCATCGCCCCTTTTTTATTGTTATTCTATGGTTAGCTCAATACTTCATTCACCAGCTCAGCAGCTTCTTGTAATAGAATGGCAGAGTGGACTTTCAAACCTGATTTATCGATCAGTTCTTTGCCCTCTTCAGCATTGGTACCCTGTAATCGAACGATAATTGGAACTTTGATCTCACCAATATTCTGGTAAGCATCCACAATACCCTGGGCAACCTTGTCGCAACGTACAATACCTCCAAAAATATTCACAAGTATGGCTTTTACGCTATCATCTTTCAAAATAATGCGGAATGCTTCTTCTACTCGTTTTGCATCTGCAGTGCCACCCACATCCAGAAAGTTAGCGGGTTCACCACCAGACATCTTGATCATATCCATGGTAGCCATTGCCAGTCCGGCGCCGTTCACCATACAGCCTACATTACCATCCAGTTTCACAAAATTCAGGTCGAAACGGCTGGCTTCCACTTCTGTCGGATCTTCTTCTGAAAGATCGCGCATGGCATGAATATCCTTATGACGGTATAACGCATTGTTATCGATAGAAACTTTGGCATCGGCAGCGTATACTCTGCCATCTGCAGCTTTGATCACCGGGTTGATCTCGAATAAACTGGCATCAGAACCCACATACGCTTTGTAAAGGGCAACCACAAATTTCACCATTTCCTTGAAAGGGGTACCGCTTAACCCGAGGTTAAATGCAATCCGCCTGGCCTGGAAACCCGTCAAACCCACTTTTGGATCAATGATTTCTGTGAAAATTTCATCGGGGGTTTCTTCAGCCACCTGTTCAATATTCATCCCGCCACGTGGCGAATACATCACCATATTCTGTCCTTTATCCCTGTTAAGCAAAATGCTCATATAATATTCTTCCACTTCTTCCGGGCCGGGATAATAAATATTTTGCTCCACGAGCACTTGCTTCACCAGTTTACCTTCTTTTTTGGTCTGTGGAGTTACCAGCATCATTCCGATGATCTGGTCTGCATAATCCCGCACTTCATCAAGCGTTTTAGCAATTTTTACACCTCCCCCTTTTCCACGGCCTCCCGCATGTATCTGCGCTTTTACAGCCCATTTATCCGAACCGGTTTGTTTCTGAATGCTTTTCGCAGCTTCAACTGCATTATCAGGAGAAATAGCAATTATTCCAAATGGAACAGAAACGCCATAGCCCTGCAAGATTGATTTACCCTGGTATTCGTGAAGATTCATGTTAATTTCTAAAAGGATTAAAACAAGTTTTTCGCCACCAAAAATAGAACAATATCCTTTAACTGCCATTCAAATTACTTAAATTTCTCTAATATAGACTTATGAAATGAACCCTTTAAACCTTCAGTTATATTATAATATAAACAGTCATCATCCAAAAGTCATTTTATTATCTTTGCAGCGCTGTCAAAATTATATGCTCAAAGCAACCAACATACATAAATCATTCGGAAGTGTAGAAGTCCTTAAAGGCATCAACCTGGAAGTAGAGAAACAGGAGATCATTTCCATCGTGGGCGCTTCCGGGGCTGGCAAATCAACGCTGCTTCAAATAATGGGCACAATTGAAAATGCGGACCAGGGAATTGTTCAGATTGATGGTATCAGGGCAACGGAACTTGGAGACAAGGCTCTTTCTGAATTCAGAAATAGTAAAATCGGTTTCGTATTCCAGTTTCATCATTTGCTACCCGAATTTACAGCCCTTGAGAACATTTGTATTCCAGCTTTTATTAAAGGACTTTCAAAAAAAGAAGCAGAAAAAAAAGCCTATGAATTACTGGATTTTATGAACTTAACAGATCGTGCTGAGCATAAACCATCTGCCATGTCGGGTGGCGAGCAACAGCGTGTTGCCATTGCCAGGGCATTGATTAACAATCCGGCAGTAATTCTGGCTGATGAGCCATCTGGCAACCTCGATTCAAATGCATCGCAGGCATTACACCAATTATTTTTAAAGCTGAGGGAAGAGTTCGGGCAAACATTTGTAATTGTAACACACAACAAAGAACTGGCGAATCTTGCCGATCGTAAAGTGGAAATCATTGACGGCGTGATTCCCAAAGAAAATAATAAAGCAGATTAAACGTTTTCTACAAAACTCAGCAGGAATTGAAATTGAATAAGCACATAAAGTTTTTATCAAAATTATTGAGATTATTATTCTTGATGGGTTTCATCATCATGGCCAACAATGCAATCTCTCAGCAGGCCAAAACCTACGAAGAAGCCGTGTCACTTGGCGATAAAAACCTGAAAGTGAACAATCTGCTTGACGCAAAAGCATACTATCAGATGGCGCTCAAATACAAAACTGATGACTCATATGCCAATGAACAAATCGTCAGTATCGTGGAAATGATGAAAAGCCAATTGAGCAAGGAAGATGAATATTATGATATAATTGATCTGGCTGATGTGATGTTCGACGAAATGGCACTTGATAAAGCAAAAGAACAATACCGAAGAGCTATCCAGGTAATCCCCGGGGATGAATATGCAAAAAATCAGATTTCGAAAATTGAAAAATTACAATCCGATCAAAAAGACAAGATCAGTGCATTTGAGACAGCCATGGAAACAGGTAATAAATTACTTGCAGAAAAACAATTTGACGAAGCCATATTAGCGTTTAACGAAGCACTTGATATTTTCCCGGATAAAACCTTACCTGTAGACCAGATCAACCTGGCAAAAAATCAGAAAGAAGCTTATAATAACAATATGAAATTGTTTGATGAGCAAATGGAAGAAGCACAGCGATACCTCCTTATTAAAAATTATGCAGTCGCTTTAGATCATTTTGAAAACGCTTACGATATTTTTCCTGAAAACGAAGTTGTAAATAACTGGATATCTGATATTAAGCCAAAGGCAGATAACCAACGTAAATACAATATCCGCGTTGACGCAGCGGATGAATTGTACATCAACAAGGATTTCATGGGTGCTATGGCAAAGTACAATGAAGCAGCAGAATTATGGCCTGAAAATAGCTATCCACAGGATATGATCAGTAAGATCAATGATCAATTGGCACTCCAAATGAAAGATCTCGATCACAACTACAACAGAAGCATTCATAAAGCAGACAGTCTGCTCACTATTGAAGAGTTTACAGCTGCCCAGGGACAATATAATTTGGCATTGACATTAAAACCGGGTGAATCATATCCAAAATCAAAACTTGCTGAAATTGATGCGCATTTTGCTGCTCAGCGTATGGCTTTTGAAGAAAACTATGCAAATATGCTTGTAAAAGCTGATAGTTTATTCGATGCTAAGCAATATATGTCGTCAAAAGAACAATATGAATTTGCACTTACCATCAGACCAGATGACGCATATCCTCAGCAGCGCATAGTGGATATTGAGAAAGAATTAGCATTGATTGCTGAAAAGGAGAAGTTGGATAAGGAATACCTCGCATTAATTGCAGAAGGAGATAAACTTTTTAATGAAGGACACTACGATTTGGCAACAAGCAAATACAAAGAAGCCCAGGCGATCAAATCGATGGATGATTACCCACAGAAACGGATTGAAGAGATTCAGCAACTGTTATTAAATGCAGCAGCTCAGAAAGAACTGGATGAGAATTACAGCAAACAAATAATACTTGCTGCCCGCTTGTTCAATGAAGATAAACTGGAAGATGCCAAAATGGCTTATCAGAATGCGCTTGAGTTGAAGTCTTACGAGATTTTACCTCAACAGAAGATTGAAGAAATCGACAGTATTGTTGATGCACGCATAAGGCAGGCAGAAATAGATGCCATTTACCAGGTACATCTGCAGAAGGGTGATTCATTACTGACTCTCCAGAATTATAATGATGCGATTTCTTCTTATGAAGAAGCCCTGCGCATAAAGCCAACCGGTGAAAAAGCACTGGCCAATATGGATCATGCCAGAACACTCAAAATTAACAGGGAAAGAGAAATTGCAAGGCGGGAAACTTATGATAATTCAATCCAAAGTGGAGACCTGCTTTTCGGTGAAAAAAGTTATGAATTAGCAAGAGTAGAATACGAAAAAGCTCTATCAGCTAAACCTTCTGAAAGGTATCCCCAGCAGAAAATACTGGAAATTGATGAGATCTTAGAGCGGTTGGCTGCCGAGAGGCAACAACGCTACATGGAAGCCATCACTAAAGCAGATGTTTATTTTACACAAGGCAATTATAAAGATGCGCTTATCGATTATAAAATAGCACGAAGTATAAAACCTGATGAGAATTATCCAAACGCTAAAATTAAAGAGAGTGAAAAACTCCTGGATGAAGAGTTAAAAGTAATTCGAGGACAATATGATGTGGTGATTGCTGAAGCTGACAATTTGTATAGTTCAAGGATTTACGACAAGGCTATCCAAAGCTACCAGCAAGCTCGAAGTATGCTCCCTGATGAGCCCTATCCCACTGAAATGATTCGAAAGATCACCAAGTATTTGGATGACAATGCCATCACTGATATTGTAAAAGAACGTATAGTGATTAACTCGGAAGTTACTGAGAAATTTGATTTTGATCCGATTCCTGTTAACGTACGTAAAAGCAATTATGTACTCGTAAAAGCGCGCAATCTAACCAACCAGTCATTTAAAATGATCTTCAGTTATGGTGGCGATAGTGGTAAAAATGGCGGATTTGTTGTCCAGGTGCCTCAGGATGAAGAAATGAATGATTTCATCATCCGTGTGGGTAATCAATATAAATGGTTTGCTGAAGACAACAATTGGATGTCGATTTATTCACAAAACGGCGATATCGAGATCAGCATCGTTCGGATAACTACCAGTAATTAAACTCAAATTACTTTTATTTTATTTATGAAAGCATCTGAAAAGGAAAGAGTATCAATTATTGCAAAATCTAAGGATTCTTCTGGTACTTCAACGGTTTCGGAATGCATTGATCAGATAAAATCATTGCTTTCGGAATCGCCTGAAGATATTGAACTCCTGCACACACGGGCACAACTTTTTGAAAAACAACAGGAATGGGCCAATGCCATTAACGATTATCTGAAAATCCTCAGTCTGGATCAGAATGACAAAAAGGCAAAAACTCAATCTGCCATGCTCAAAACAATCTTACGTTATAACAATACAGACATATACTCCAGCCCCAACACCCATTACGATCCCTGGTTTGAATAGTAGTTGAGTTGCTGTTTGCTGGGAACCGAAACTGTAGACTACCGACTAAGCAGACTAGACTGGAGACTGTGCTCGACTGAAGATATCTCCCCTTTTTCATTACATTTGTCTTGCTAAATTATCCTTTCAAATGCATACCAAAAACAGGAATTAGTTGTCTCTAAACTATATAGTAAACATTAAATAAGCCATGTGTATGAATAGTCTCGAAAAACATTTCAGTAAATTCAGAAACCAGGTTGTAGGTATTGAACAGATGATCGAAACGCCTTATGGTATCAAAAAAATGATCTATGCCGACTGGATTGCTAGTGGCCGCCTGTATCAGCCGATTGAAGAAAGGATGCTGCTTGACATAGGACCTTATGTTGCCAATACGCATACTGAGACTACGGAAACTGGCACCCTGATGACCAAAGCCTATCAATACGCGCATAAAAAGATCAAGCAACATGTAAATGCGGATGAAAATGATGTGATCCTAACCCAAGGATTCGGGAT
The DNA here is from genome assembly GCA_963776205.1 of Marinilabiliales bacterium. Taxonomy (GTDB): domain Bacteria; phylum Bacteroidota; class Bacteroidia; order Bacteroidales; family F082; genus UBA4459. Next base: position 247,990 of record CAVZLR010000004.1, on the reverse strand, counting down.
GACGGCTGTGGTTAATAAATTTCAGCGGATTTTGGGGCTAAAATGTTGTGCTACCTATGAAAATGGCGAGTGCAATCCAAAAAGAGATAAACCGGTTGTTTTTATTACCCATATGGAACATCATTCCAACCAAACCACATGGATTGAAACCATCGCTGATGTTGTTTTATTAAAACCCGATGAACTGAACATGGTGGACCCGGAACAACTTCGTTTAGAAATAGATAAATACAAAGACCGGAAGATGAAAATCGGGGCATTTACTGCCTGCTCCAATGTTACTGGCATCAAACCTGATTATTACGAACTGGCAAAGATCATGCATGAGAATGGCGGCGTTGTTTTTATTGACTTCGCTGGTTCTGCACCTTATGTAGATATTGACATGCATCCTGCCGATCCGCTTCATAAATTGGATGCTGTGATGTTTTCTCCCCATAAGTTCCTGGGAGGTCCAGGCAGTTCCGGTGTGATCGTGTTTGATAAAGATTTGTACAAATGTGCTATTCCTGATCATCCGGGTGGCGGTACCGTTGAATGGACCGACCCCTGGGGCGGGCATAAATATATTGAAGACATTGAATTACGCGAAGACGGTGGAACACCAGGATTTCTGCAAAGTATTCGTGCGGCACTGGCAATTGAAGTGAAGGAACAAATGGATACTTCTCTGATTGCAAAAAGGGAACAAGAACTTGTAGCAAAAGCTTTTGAAGGTTTCAGCAAAATTGACGGGCTTCATATCCTGGCTGATAATGTAAAAGACAGGTTAGGCATATTCTCATTCTGGTTCCAGCAAATCCACTTCAACCTGATAGTTAAGTTACTGAATGACCGGTTTGGCATACAGGTGCGTGGCGGTTGTTCATGCGCGGGAACCTATGGCCATTTCTTATTAAATGTTTCACCAGAGGAATCCAAGAGAATTACTACGAAGATTATGAGTGGAGACTTATCTGAAAAACCAGGATTTGTAAGGATATCGCTCCACCCCACCATGACCGATGAAGAACTTGATTTTATTGTGAATGCAGTGAAAGAGATCTCTGAAAACCATCTGGAATGGGCCAAAGATTATACTTATGATTCGCACCATAACGAATTTAGAAATAAGAAGGAATTTGAAAAGAGTAAAACTATCAAAAACTGGTTTAGTTTTTAATTTACATCCATAAAAAACCAGGCTTTTCAGCCTGGCTCAACAATTTAAACCACGATTGTTTTATAGCCTGATCTTTTCAGTCAGCGAACTGTTTTTATTGATGATTTGCAGGTAATACGTTCCATGCTGTTTCTGGCTTAAATCCATCACCAGCTTATACGATCCATTAACAACTTCCGGTTTTCCTGAAAATACCTCGTCCCCGAAAAAATTATAAACTTCAACTTTCGGGGAAACCTCACCCTGAATGGTAAAATTTAAAGTGATCTCTCCCTCATTATTATCAATATCCAATTCTTCAACTTCCAGCCTGTCTGGTTTATTTTTTATACCCGCGTCACGTAATTCTTTATCCGTTACTCTATGTTCAAAACGGTTTACCTTATGCTCTTTAAAGTACTGATGTTTCGGAGGTCTGGGCCTTCTGATCATTTCAATCTCCATATCTTCTAACTCACCTAATTCATCCAGTAATTCCATTTTTTCGTCAAGAATGATCACCTTGGCATTTTCTAATTCCTTCAGATGTACTTCCATTTCAGCTTCAAATTCTGCAGCGTCAAATTCAAAATCAATATCCTGATCCACATCAAATTCATATTCGAAATCATTATCCGAACTCCAAACCATAGCTTTTCGATGTTTACCAGGTAAAACCATCACAACTTCCTCACCATCATCAGTTTTAAATTTCATTACTTTTTTTGATCCTTTATGTCCCGATGGGATCATGAACTCTTCTATGGTTTCATTGTCACCATCTTTTTTTATTATCATCACTTTCTTGCCCTCCTTGCAGTATTCTTCATCCATAAAAATATCCGCACGAATACGGGTTGAGTCACCGTCCGATATCCAGGAAACACTTTCCATAATTTCTTTCACTTCTTCACCTTCCTTAAGAGTAAAAGTGGTGTCTTTAACAACTTTTTTACCATTTTCAACTTCAACTCTTTTTATGGTCACCTGCTTTTCCTTTTTTTCATCCTGAGCGATTCCACTTAAAGAAATCAGTAAAAACAGGGTGATTAATAATGCAGCTGCAATTGTAACTTGATTTTTCATCTTTTGTATTTTTAGTTTTCGCTTACAAATGTATCTTAACTGACTGATATCAAAGGTTAAGGCCGGTTAAAAAAGGTTAAAGAAAGGTTAAAGTAAACATTTTACATAACACGAATAAGTACCTTTGTTAACAAATATGAATCGAACGCCTTTTAAATGAAAACCCGTTTCCGCATTATTATGTTTTTAATGGCGACCAGCCTTGTGGGGATCATAGTGGTTCAGGCATTATGGATCCAACATGCTTATGAATCGGAATCAGCAAGGTTTGACCAGGACGTTTATAAAGCCCTTAACAGGGGGATATCAAAACTTGAACGCGTTGAGTCATTTCGATTCCTGGAACGTGAATTGGACTTACCAAGGCCGCCTAAAATGAATATCGATTCATTGATCAGCATGGCAAGACCGAGAAAACCCCATATGAGATTTAAGCGATTTGATGACAGCAATCGCATGCAGCAATCTTCGGTGGTTTATCTTACAGATACGAATATGCGTAATCAAGTAATTACCATCATTGAAGATACAGAAGGTGCAAAGGATATTGAAGTTATCTGGAGTGAAGATTCAATGGATATGGATTTTAATGCAGACAAATGGGTTGATCATGAGACAGAAATAAACGAAATAGAAGAGTTGATCATCGCGACCGAAGAAGAAATCCAGCAACAGCGTGAAATAATTGTAAAAGAAAAATACGACCGTTTCAACGAAACCATGAATCGATGGGTAATTGAATACAGTATTGATGATGAGACCTTTAATCACCGTATGCTTCAGTTGAATATTGACACCATCATCAGCAAAGCATTAAAAAACAATGGCATTTTTCTGGCATTTAATTACCAGGTAGTGAATGAACAAAATGATACAACAAAAATCATCAAATCATCTGACGATAGCACAATTTTGCTTTCCCCAAGATATGAAACTGAACTTTTTCCACAGGATCTGTTTATGAAAAACCTTTATCTGAGAGTGGATTTCCCTGAACGTTCGAAACATGTATACCGTGCTATTTCATTGTTGGTTATCGGATCGCTCGTTTTTACTTTCATTATTCTTTTTACTTTCGGAATGACCTTATATTACATGCAAAAGCAGAAGAAGATATCTGATATTAAATCAGATTTCATCAATAATATGACACACGAGTTTAAAACGCCCATTGCCACAATATCGCTGGCTACGGATACGATGAATTCACCCAAAATCCTTGGGAAGGAAAAAGAAACCAAATACTACCTTGATATTATCCGGCAGGAAAATAAAAGGATGAACAAGCAGGTTGAGAAAATATTGCAAATGGCTTTGATCGAAAATAAAGATTTTCAATTGGATTTTCAACTGACAGATGCGCATCCGATCATTGAAGATGCCTGCCAGGTAATCGAATTGAATGTAAAGAAAAAAGAAGGTAAAATTGTTTCTTTATTGCGTGCGACCTGCTCAAAGATACTAATCGATGAGATTCATTTTGCCAATGTATTAACGAATATTTTCGATAATGCCGTGAAATACAATGAGAATCCACCGGAAATTTTAGTGGAAACTTACAATAAAGACAACACTTTTTTCATCCGGATTAAGGATAATGGAACGGGTATGAACAAGGAAGTTCAGGAACATATTTTTGATAAATTTTACCGCAAACCAAGTGGAAATATTCACAACGTAAAAGGATTCGGTCTGGGTTTAAGTTATGTAAAAGCGATTATAAATGCACACGGAGGTGCAATAACAGTGAGCAGTGATGTGGGCAACGGAAGCACATTTATTCTTGGGTTTAATTGCTAAATATTTATAATGAAGAAACGCATTCTTTTGGTAGAAGATGATTTGAATTTCGGGGCGGTCCTGAAATCATACCTGGAACTAAATGATCTGTTAGTTGACTGGATAGATGACGGCCGAAATGCATTAAAGCAGTTTGAAAAGCAGGCATATCATCTGATACTTCTGGATGTAATGCTTCCCCATGTGGATGGTTTTACCATTGCATGTGAGATCAGGAGAAAAGATGCAAAAACGCCATTTATTTTTATAACCGCGAAAACATTACGCGACGACATCGTTCAGGGATATAAAACTGGCGCTGATGATTATATTACCAAACCCTTTGATTCAGAGATTTTATTGTACAAAGTAAAAGCCATTCTCAACAGGGGCGATAAGAGTCAACAGCAATTAGAAAACGACATCTATCAACTTGGTTCATTTGAATTTGATTATCGGGCCAGGCTGCTCAGTTTTGATTCCAAAAAAATTAAACAGTCACTTTCCCCCAAAGAAAGTGAACTCCTTAAACTTTTGATAGAACACAAAGGTGAAGTTTTGCCCAAAAGTCTGGCACTCAACCGTATTTGGGGCGACGCCAATTATTTTACTACGCGGAGTATGGATGTGTATATTGCCAAACTAAGGAAATACCTGTCGGATGACCACAACATTAAGATCATCACCCTGCATGGTGCCGGTTACCGGATGATCTTTCCTTAAACTCAATATATTGTCATTTTAAACGACCGAGGAGTGAAGAGAAATCTCTATCGTACCTTGTATGTTCAAAAGAGATTTCTCGCTGCCACTCGAAATGACATGAGTACGCTTTCTTCAATATGAAAAATAAAACACCAGCTTTTGTAACTTTGACCTTTTCACATCGTCTCCATTATAGCATGTCAAAAGCCATATTTGATAACGAAGTAATGCCCGCAAGCGAAAAAATGTATCGGTACGCATTGTCAATACTTAAAAATCCGGATATGGCCCATGATGTGGTCCAGGATTGTTTGATAAAGATATGGCAAAACAGGCAGAAATTACCCGAAGTCAAAAGCATTGATTCATGGGTGATGCGGATTACCCGGAATCATTGCTACGACTGGGTTAAAATGAACCGTTATAGTTTGTGGGTTGACAAAGATATCAACCGAGATGATATTGGGATCAAAGAAAATACCAGTGCGGATCAAAATACACTTGTTAATGATCAGATGAACTGGTTAAATAAAGTGATCGACACACTTCCTCAGAAACAAAAGGAAGTCTATCACCTGCGTGAAGTGGAAGAATTGACATACCAGGAAATTGCTGAAGTGATGTCGCTGACGCTGGCGGAAGTGAAAGTGACATTGCACCGTACTAGAGGAAAAATTAAAGAAAGCATAAAAAAAATTGAAGCATATGGACTTGCAAACTGAAAAACTACTTGAAAAGTACTGGAGCGGTGAAACATCGGTTGCTGAAGAAAAAATGATCAAGGCATACTTTCAGCAGCATCCCGAGGAGTCTTTTGAAGCATCCTATTTTGATAAACTTTGTACAGAAGCTTCAAAAAAATCGGGCAGATTATTTGAACATCCCGGAAGGAAAAAAAGGCGGATTTGGCTTTCAGTAGCAGCAGCCATTTTGATCGGTCTCATTTCCATACCGTTCATCATCAATAGTGAAAAGTCGCCTGAGCCCTATGCTGTTCAGGATCCCATGGAAGCTTTTGAAGTTACCAGGGCATCACTTCAGATGGTTTCAAACGGCTTAAACAAAGGAAAAACATACTCAAAAGAGTTATCTAAATTTAATGAAGCAAAACAAATTATTAAAAAACAATAAAAAAATGAAAAAAGGAATCGTAATCATTGGAATGTTGTTCCTCTCAGTTGCCGTGATGGCACAGGGAACCGTAATTAGCACGTATTTTGACCAACTGGAAGACAACGAAGACTATACGAAAGTATCTGTTAGTCAGAAAATGTTCTCCATGTTCACCGAACTGGAAGCCGGCAGCGATGCTGAAAAAGAATTTCTGCAAGCTGTATCCAAACTGAAAGGATTGAAAGTCATTATGGCCGACAGTGTGACTGATGCATCAAAAATGTACAAAAAAGCCATTGCTGATGTAAATAAAGCAGGTTATGAAGAGTTGATGTCAGTAAAAGACGCAGAGGAAAATATGCAATTTTCTATCATCGAAAAAGATGGCATCATACAAGAGCTAATGATGGTAGCCGGTGGCAACAAGCGTTTCGTAATGCTAAGCCTTTATGGTGAGATCGACTTGAATAATATTTCTAAAATTGCACAGGAAATGAGGATTGAAGGGATGGAACACCTAGGTAGAATGGAAGAAAAGCATGAAAAGCACAACGATACTTATTAGCCTGATCATCTTTTTTGGGTTCTCATGGGAAGTCAATGCCCAGGAACAGCCCCTGAAGGACTTTGCTGAGGATAGGAAAGATCGAAAGTTCTGTTTCTATCCCAGCACTTTACGTATGGTCAACCTGGCCAATAACCCTGACTTTGATGGCCTGGTGAGCGGTATCGAAAAATTATTGATCTATAACCTGGATTCGGCCGCAAGAGCTGACAAATCATACAAAGAGATCATCACTACCTACCAGGAGCTTGATTTTGAAGAGTATGCCTCGGCTTATGGCGGTGGACTGAATTTTTATGTGTACGGAAAAGAAAATAAAAAGGAAACCGAATATATCGGTGTAGTAAAAAAGGATGATTTGCTAACCGCTTTTTACATGAGGGGACAGATCGCCATGAATAAAATTCCACGCCTGATACAATCCATGGGAGAAGGCGACTTTATTAATCCATTTGATTTTAATCTCGACGATTTTGGAAAGAATACTCAGGATCAATAAATTATCCAAACGATTTGGAAAAATTCAGGCCGTTGACCAACTGGAACTGGAAGTTACCACCGGGCAGGTTTTTGGCATACTGGGCCCGAATGGAAGCGGAAAAACCACCACACTGGGTATGATCCTCGATGTGATCGCACCAACAGAAGGTAACTATCAGTGGTTTGGACAGAATGATACAGTTGAAGCCCGGAAAAGCATAGGGTCCATACTGGAAACACCCTGCTTTTATCCCTATTTAACTGCTGTTCAAAATTTAAGGGTATCGGCACATATTAAGAGATGCGGAACTGAAAATATCGACCATGTGCTGAAACAGGTAAGCCTCTTCGATCGCAAGGATGACAAGTTCAAAACCTACAGCCTTGGCATGAAACAGCGGCTATCCATTGCAGCTGCATTGCTTTCAAACCCTCCGGTACTGATCCTCGATGAGCCCACCAACGGGCTGGACCCGGAAGGCATTGCCGAAGTAAGGAACCTGATCAAAGAGATCGCAGCTTCAGGTAAAACCATTATCATGGCGAGCCATCTGCTGGACGAAGTGCAAAAAGTATGCTCCCATTTTTGCATTTTGCGAAAAGGAAAAAAACTGCATGAAGGAAATGTGAGTGAAACCCTAGGTGAGATCAATAAAATTGAAGTGGCTACCAACGATATGGTGCAACTGGAGTCGATCGTTAAAAACTTTCCGGGCACATCATCTTATTCAAAAAATGGAAGCAGTTTGCTGGTCATCATGAAGGATGGAGCCACTGCCACCGATCTGAATGACTATTGCTTCGGGCAGGGCATTACCTTAAAAACATTATTCACACACAGGAATTCGCTGGAGCAGGAATTTCTGAAAATTCTGAGAGAACATGATTAGGGTATTAAAACTGGAATGGCTGAAAATCAGAAACTACCGGGTTTTCTGGATACTGACAATCATGTACTTGCTGGCTTTGATTGTTATTGCTTCCGGGGGCATGTTCTTTCTGGAATGGCTGAAAAGTGAAGGGGCCGACTTTAAAGGTATCAACCCAACCATCATTCCCATTTACGACTTTCCAGACATCTGGCAAAACACTACTTACCTGGCGACTTTTGTAAAAGTATTGCTGGCATTTATTGTTATTATTTCAGTGAACAACGATGTAACTTATAATACGCTACGGCAGAATATCATAGATGGCATCAGTAAGAAAGAGTATATTTTCAGCAAATTGTCATTCATCAATACTATGGCGGCCATCAGCACACTATTCATATTTGTGTTGGGGTTTATTAATGGCTCCATTTATTCACACGTGTGGGGTATTGAATACATTTTTGACGAGATGGAATTCCTCGCTGTATTCTTTTATGAAGTAATTATTTATTGCACCCTGGCGTTCCTGCTGTCACTTATCATTAAAAAAGCGGGTTTCGTAATTGTTGCATTGTTTCTCTACACATTGATGTTCGAACCCATAGCAACTACAATCATGATCAATGCACCTGTATTTGCAGATGGTTATGCACCTGAAATAGCACAATTTTTTCCGATTAAAGCACTTAATAATTTAATTTCAGTTCCTTTTGGCAGGTATGTATTTATGGAAATTGAAGACAATGTATCCATTAAGGCATTATCAATAGCCACCGGATGGTTCATATTCTATTTGTCATCAATATTTTATATTCTAAATAAAAGGGATTTGAATTAGGATTGCTGGTTGGCTACTACACTCTGAATTTAAATATGAATTGAAAATCAGAAGCACTACTTGGTCCTGATTACCCGCTCAACGCCTGGTACCTTTTTTAATTTATAGATAAGCTGATTCAGATGCTCATGGTCTTTGATCATGACGGTAACCTGGCCTTCAAAGCGTTTTCCTTTGGTTTTAAAATTGATGGATCGCATATTTACACGCAGATCATCAGTAATGACTTTTGAAATCGAACCAACTACACCCAATTCATCGCGTCCGAAAATTTTAAGATTGATGAGGGAATGTGCCGATTCTTTTGACGGCATCCACTTGACCGTCATCACCCTGTAGCCATATAATTCATGCAGTCTGGCTGAATTGGGGCAATTTAAACGATGGATGGTGATATTTCCGAGCGTCGTTACAAATCCGAATACGTTATCTCCCGGGATCGGATTACAACATTTTGCCAGCCTATAATTTACATTCTTTAGGTTTTCTCCAATAAAAAGTATGTCATCTTCAGGTTTGTCACCCGCCGGTTTGGTTTCTTTCGATTTTTGCTGAATGACTGGCTTTGGCTTGATGTGTTCTGCTTCTACAAATTCCTGAAGCACCCTTTTTATTTCCAGCAGATCGATCTTCTCTTCAGCTATCATATAATACAAGTCAATCCCGGTATCCATTTTATAATGTCTTACCAGCATATTGATCAAGTCCTCAGAGCTTTTGATCTTCCAGTTCTTTAATTTTCGGTTGAGCACTTCTTTACCAATTTCCGCCTCCTGATATTTATGTTCTTTAAGTTGCCTTTTTATATGAGCCTGCGCTTTGGTGCTCACAACAAAAGCCAGCCAATCTAGTTTGGGTTTCTGGTTTTTTGTGGTCAGAATATCCACTTTTTCACCATTCTGCAATTCATACCTGATGGGGACCACCCGCTCATTAATTTTAGCACCGCTGCATTTTGAGCCTACATCTGTGTGTATCTCATAAGCAAAATCAAGAACAGTGGATCCTACTGGCAACTGCTTTAAATCACCTCTCGGTGTGAAAACAAAAATATTCTCCTTTTTACTGATGTCCTTCGACTTATATGCCAATTCGTGTTTCAGCTGATCTGGATTTTCCAAAATATCACGTACCTGCGACAACCAGTTCTCCGTATTCTTCTTTTTCATCACACCCTTGTATTCCCAGTGAGCTGCCTGTCCACGCTCGGCAACATCATCCATCCGTTCGGTTCGTATCTGCACCTCAACATATTTTTTATTTGGTCCCATTACCGTGGTATGCAATGACTCATACCCGCTAGCTTTGGGCGTCGAGATCCAGTCACGCAATCGCTTTGGGTCAGGTGGATAAAGGTTGGTAACAATGGAATATACTTTCCAGCATACTTCTTTTTCTTTTTTCAGTTTAGACTTTAATACGATACGTATGGCAAAAAGATCGTACACTTCTTCAAAATCCACGTTTTGACGTTTCATCTTTGCCCATATGGATGGTACTGATTTCGTTCGCCATTTGATGTCAAATTCTACACCCTGTTTGATCAGCTCTCTTTCAATGGGTGCCAGAAAATCATGGATATATACCTCTCGCTTAGCCTTCGTTTCCTTGATCTTTCTCTCGATTTTCTGAAAAGTAACAGGTTGCTCGTACAGCATCACCCTTTCTTCAAATTCGGATTTAATAATGTACAATCCCAGCCTGTGCGCAATGGGAATATACAGGTGTTTAATCTCATTAATAACCGGATCTGTTCTATGGCCCAGAAATTTAATATTACGAATATCATACAAGCGGTGCGCTAAATGCAGCAGCACAACTCGCATATCATCAACCAGCGAAAGAAACATGGTCCTAAAGGCTTCTGAATGGAAGGAAATTCGTTCGGTTTGCAAGTTGGTAAGTTTATTAAATCCTTCAATAATCTCCGCCACTTGATTGCCAAAGTCATTTCTGATCTTATCCAGCGTGTACTCTGATTTAAGGTTGATATTATGTAGAATGCAGCAAATAGCAGAAGTAGGTCCGAGGCCGATCTCTTTAACTGCAATAATGGCTATTTCCAGGTTATGGTAAATGAAATCTTTGCCGTTTACCAGCTTCTCATCCATGTATATTTCGCTGGTAATTTCGAAAGCGCGTAAAATATTTTCCTTGTCAGAATCCGTAATATTCCCATTTCCACTCAGCAGTAACTCCTCTAACTTTTTCCGTATTTCTGACTTGCTCATACCCATCAAATTTCTAACGCTCTTTTAACAAAGTTAGTGTTTATTATTACAAATAAAAACAGCGCTTGCAAGAGGATCGCAAACGCTGTTTTAACTTAATTTTTAAAGATTATTTCTCGGGAACCTCTTCGATGCTTGGACCTTCTGATATGGAGTCCCTCATCTTTGTATCCGCCTTAATATTTTCGAACTTATAATAGTCCATTATCCCCAAGTTTCCAGATCTGAATGACTCAGCAATAGCTTTCGGAATCTCTGCTTCTGCCTGGATCACATTCGCACGGGCTTCCTGTGCTTTGGCTTTCATTTCCTGTTCACTGGCTACGGCCATAGCCCTTCTTTCTTCGGCTTTAGCCTGGGCAATATTCTTATCAGCATTGGCCTGGTCCATTTGCAATGCAGCACCGATATTCTTACCGATATCAATATCCGCAATATCAATAGAAAGAATTTCAAAGGCAGTACCCGAATCCAACCCTTTCTCAAGTACTACTTTGGAGATACTATCAGGGTTTTCAAGCACTGATTTATGTGAATCTGCCGAACCAATAGATGACACGATACCCTCCCCAACACGAGCCAGTACCGTTTCTTCACCGGCACCACCTACTAATTGCTCAATATTTGCCCTGACAGTAACTCGTGCAATTGCAATTAACTGGATACCATCTTTGGCAACTGCAGCTACTTTTTTTGTGTCAATTACTTTTGGATTCACCGACATTTGCACAGCTTCCAGCACATTACGTCCGGCCAGATCAATAGCCGTAGCCGTTTTAAAATCTAGGTCAATATTCGCTTTATCAGCAGAAATGAGTGCATTTACAACGGCCTGTACATGACCTCCTGCCAGGAAATGGGCTTCCAGGTCATCACGTTTTAAGTTTAGCCCGGCTTTTGTGGAAGCAATCAAACTGGTGACAATAACCCCTGGAGGTACTTTCCGCCAGCGCATTAAAATAAGTTGGAGTAGAGATATACGCACGCCTGAAACCAGTGCTGTAAACCACAAGCCTACCGGGATGAAATAAAATAACAACCATAATAAAAAAATGGCGCCAATACCGGTGGCGATAATTACATAAATATTAGCCATAATTACTCTTTTAAATGTTTTATAAAAATCTTATTTCCAGAAATCTTTATGATTTCAATGTCCTTGTTTTCATCAATAAATTCGGCAAGTGCACTTACTTCAAAAAACTTATCAAAAAAAACAGCTTTTCCCATTGGAGCACATCGCGAAACCGTTTTTCCCTTATCACCGACTTTCAAGTCCAGCAACTTTAATGTTCTTGCCTTGCCATCAATCTTTGTTTCCAGCATGGCTTTTTTCCATGTTTTGGAACGCAATGCCAGTAGCAACCCAATCAAATTAATGCCGAGAGTTACCGCTAATGTTATATGCCCGGCCTCTACACTTTCCCGTGTATAAGCCAACCAGATGCCTGCTGCCATTAAAATAAAACCAACAATACCTGCTATGCCTGATCCGGGAATTACCAATACTTCCAATATCAGCATTAACAGGCCAACCAAAATCAGGATAATTATTACAGACCACATAGTTTATTTTATTTCAACTGTTAATTCCCGGTTTGTCATTTCGGTGTAATAGGGCATTAATTCTTTATCCGTGCCACTTTTTACAGGGCACTTTCCTTTAAAATGCGCGATCAAAGCACAGTTCTCAGCCTGCATCGGATCATGTTCACACACATCGACAAGTGCTTCGATCACATAATCAAAAGTATTATGATCATCATTGTACAATATCAAACTTTTCAAATCGAGCAGTTGCTCTTTAGCTTCGTTGGCGTATGATGTTTTTTCTTTTATTGACATAAAATTATCAATTGATCAACATGTGCTTCAAAGTTAATAAAAATTGTATCTGAAAATGGAGTTTAAAAGATTTTTAAAGGATATTTTGACATACCACAAATTCAAGAAATCTGTTATACTTTTGCAGCCTATGGAAGCATTCGAAACATTTATCGAACAACTTAAGAAAAGATTACAAAAGCCGTTGCCCGGTTTGGAGATACAATTGCGCCTGGCCCCTATTACGCGATTAAATGAATTAAAAAAAATAAAAAGTCCTGATGATGCACAACAAAGTGCGGTTTTGGCACTTTTATATCCACAGAATGGGAATGTGGGCTTACTCATCATCAAAAGGGCTGTTGATGATACTGTGCACAGCGGGCAGATATCATTTCCGGGTGGGAAAAGAGAAAAATCGGATACGGATCTTCGCGAAACGGCCCTCAGGGAAACCTTTGAGGAAATTGGTATTTCATCTACAGATATATCTATTATTGGATCTCTCTCAAAACTTTATATTCCACCAAGTAATTTTGACGTTTACCCTTTTGTTGGATACATTTCATCTGAACCGGAATTGAATATCAATTATGAAGTTGAAAAGGTGATCAAAGTGTCGCTCAACGAGCTTACCCATAAGGATGCGATCCAATACAAGACCATCAACGGGCGCGATGGGCAATTTTACGAGGTGCCCTGTTATTTTGTACAAGGAGAAATCATCTGGGGTGCCACCGCAATGATGCTGAGTGAATTGATCTCTATTGTTAACGATTAAGAATTTAGAAATTAATCCTCAACAACAATTTCATGCGTTATCTCAGCAGCTTTCCCAAGCATGGCATTCACTCCACAATATCTTTCCTGAGATAAATTCACTGCTTTTTCCAGTTTCTCCATAGGCAGGTCTTTACCTTTAAAGATATACTTTACATGAATTTTATGATAATATTTGGGGTGTTCCTCTGTTTGTTCCCCATCAATTTCTATGTTAAAATCATCAGGTATTACACGCATTTTTCCTAAAATAGATACCACATCCATTCCAGTGCAACCACCTAATGCAACAAGTAACAACGGTTTCGGGCGTGGACCTGTATTTTTGCCACCTACTTTCTCGTCGGCGTCAATATTCAAAGTAAAGCCATTTACTTCCGCTTTAAAGGCCATGTTGCCTGACCAGTCGATATTTACTTTCATATGTGCAAGAATTTTTGTGCAAAAATAATGATTTTGGTATGATCTTAATAATTGAAACCAAAGGCGCCCGGAATAATACCTACCTCAAAGGAATCCAGCATACTGCCAATGTGATCATAACGAAATACAAGACCATTTTTAGTATAATCCAGCGCATCGGAAAGATAGATATCCGAATTTTGCGGATCAACACCCAGGGCGTAAAAGTATTTACCATCCTGAGCAATCATCGGGGTTTCGGGTAATTCAACATCATCGACAGACATGCTGTACACACCATTATTCAAATACATCAATTCATCTGCTGCTCCATTTAAAACCAGGTTTGAAGGGCTGAGGGAGATATCGTCAAATTCATATTTTTTGATAATGCTTTTATTTTGCGGATTAATTTTCCATAGCGAAGGAATTTCTTCATTATCATAACCGCCGCTGCACAACACCCACAGATTCTGATCTTTATCCACCACTATACTATTCGGCTCCACGCCTACATGAATCGAATCGATCAAGGCATCCGTTTCAATATCAATGATCAGCACCTGGTTGTTTTTAATTGACTGCAAATATCCCGACCAATGTGCCACATATGCTTTATTACCGATCAGCACCATACTTTCGGTACTCCTGTTGACGTTTATTGCTCCCGTTAATTCAAAACTTTCAGGATTTACAATTGAAATATTGTGACTTGCTAAGTCAGATACATAGGCTTTTTGCTCATTTATTTTCAGGAAATACCGCGGGGAGTTAAGCTGCGATATTTTTCCTTTGAATTCGGCTGTTTTCCGGTCGATTACATAAATATTCCCTGAATTATTTATAACGATATATGCCAGATCGCCATCGATGCTGATGCTTTGTGCCACATCACCCAGCGGTGCATCGTTCACTTCATAAAAAAGATCGTTGGTAAGATTAGAAGCAGCACTTTCAAAATAGGATAAACTGGCATTACCTGCGGTAAAATTTCCCTGGTTCACAATAAAAACACCATCTTTCAAACCGCTTTCTTCCGGCTGGGGATCTTCTTTTTTACAGGCTGCAAATAAAACAGCGATCATAATCGCAAAAGAGACGAATTTTTTCATATTACTTTTTTAATTTTAATTGGATATTGATTTCAAAATTTCTTCCAGGCATCGCCCTCCACTGGATGGCCTGGTAATCGACGTTCAGTAAATTATTTATTTTGAACCTTGCTTCCACATCCATGCGTTTACCCGACCATCTTTTACCTACTGACACATTATTCAGCACATGGGCAGGAAGCGGTTTCTTATTGGTGAGCCGTTCCCCGATGTAGTTGATACCCCAGCTTACATAATAGCCTCGGTAAGCGCCATAGATAAACCCATTTGACGAATGCATGGGGATGTAAACAAGTTGGGTTCCTGAAGTGCCGTTTTCTTTGGCTTGCTCGCTTTCGTTGGTCGTTTTTGTAAAGGCATATTCAGCAAATACCTTATAGTTGAACTTCTTAACGGAACCGTTTACATGTGCTGAGCATTCGATTCCCCTGGAAAATACTTCGGCAATATTTTCAGGCGACCAATACCGGAAATCCGAAGGCACCCATTGGATCCAGTTATCTATCCTTGATGCATAGATGCCCAAATCCGCGTTCAATGAAATTTGATCATTAAAAGTCTTTATAAAATTGATGCCGCCTTCGGTTTCCAGTCCTTCTTCCGGCTGCAATGTTACGTTGCCGCCCGGATACCAGTATAAATCGTTGAGCGACGGCTGGTGGTAATTTCTTGAAATGCTGGCTCTGACAAACAGGTTTTCCTTTTTCAATAACTTATAATTAATACCGAACAAAGGCATAATTGGAAGAAAATCCGCTTCAACTATTTCAGAACGTATGAGGAGGTTGAATTTTAAGCGATCGCGGATGCTTTTCAGCAGGTTGGCATACAATTCATAGGTCCTCCGGTCTTTTTTTTCATTATAGTTATTGGAGTTTACGCTTTCGAAATCGATATCCAGTCCAACGGTCAACCCGAATCCTTTCCGAAAAACAGTTTCATAATTCGATTTGATAGCCACACTTTGCGTATTGTTTTCCGAGTCAATCAATGTGACTACATCTGCCGAATCGGCATTGGTGGTAGTTTTCAGGTAATAATTCTGGTCTTCAAATAAATAAGCTGCTTTTACTACTATCTGATGTTGGTTTTTTGAATAATTCCATCCCAATATATTCCGGCTGAAGAAACCGTTTTGATATTCCTGCGGATCGCCTCCTTTATGTACATTGGGCATAATAGGCGGAATATCCCTTTCATGCCACTGGTTCCAGGTATTAAAACTGATCTGATGCCCTTCGGATGGCGCATAGACAAATTGTTGGGTAAAGCCTGTATTTCTGAAAGCTGCATTGGTTTGTGTCATTTCTTCTTTTGGAATCACTGCCGTGTTGGTATAATCGAAATCATTTTCAGAAGCCTGGTAAGAAAAACGGGTATCGGAAGCGAATTTTTTGCCGTTAAACAAAACACTTGCATTGGTGACCACCGATTGGAAACTTCCGAAGCTTTGTTCCAGCATGATTTGTGAATGATTATTCAGAGATGTCCTATTTTTTAAGGCAACACTTCCGCCCAGGGCACCACTCGATTTCATAAGGGATCCGCCCCCGTAAAACAATTCAATCTCATCGAAAAATGCATTCGGTATCTGCGAAAAATCCACCTGTCCCAGCATGGGCGAATTGATTTGAAAATCGTTCCACAATACTTGTGTATGTGATGCCCCGGTTCCACGGAAAGATGCTGTCGCCAGAGCTCCCCTTCCGTATGATTTGATAAAAACGGGGGTGTATGCTGCTAGCAATTCTCCAAGATCCAGATTTGATAAATCAGACTTGACCAAGGTATCAATGGTGGTTCTTTTGATGGTTTGGGAATAGTCGTTTTTGGTGGCAAAAACTTCAAATTCCTTTAGTAGCAATGTATCAAAGATCATCTGTCCTTGTGTATTTTGTGCAAACACGAGGCAGGCCGTAATCATTCCCGGAAGTAAAAACCCGTACTTCAAAACAATTCATTTAATACAAAGCTTATCTGGAGAAAAAATGCAGGTATGTATTATACTTACAAGCTCTTATCCCGAAAGCTTTGAAAATTAACAGAAATGGCAGGTCTTCTGACTTACTCACCTTTGAGGCCTTCCCAATCAAATCCTAAAATTCAGGAAAATCAGTGACCTTAGGTTTCAAAGGCTATAAACGAGTTTACAGCAGCGGGAACTGTACAGGTTTTACACCTGTTTCCCTATTAAGCCATCCATCCGGTCTGATGGACAATGGCACCATAACCTTTCGCAAAGGTAGTATATTTTCTTTTTGGATCTTAATCCGTTTACGTGATCAATAATTTCTAATTTTGCATGCGCAAACGGACACAATCATCAAATATGAAATTACGTTCAGGAATTATTCTATTTATTGTCACCATTGCACTTTTTTTTAGCTTTTCCTCGTGTTCAAAAGGAACTTATGCCCATAAACACAAAAAATCAGCCAGTTATAATACTGCACAAATAAGCCCTGTATCAAGGAAGGCTGCGCCAGTGAGTAAAAATTATTTGATAAAAAACAAACGTAAAACCATTTTAGGACTCACCGGCACATACCGAAAAGGAAAGAAATCTGATTTGATTCTTTAGTTTTCTAATAGTTTACGATTGAATCAAAGAAATATTCTTTACTGAAACAAAGTTAGTATTCCGCAATAAAAAACCGCTCCAAAAACTGAAGCGGTTTACTTTAATGGGTGTTTTTTATTATTCCTGCATATACGGATACCTGAAATCGGTTGCCGGTATAAATGTTTCTTTAATGGTACGCGGATTAATCCATCGCAGTAGATTCAAACTACCGCCGGCTTTATCATTGGTGCCTGATCCTCTTGAACCACCAAATGGCTGCAATCCAACCATCGCTCCCGAAGGCTTGTCATTGATGTAAAAGTTTCCAGCAGCATACTTAAGAGTTTTGCATGCTTTTACCATTGCATACTTATCATTTGAAAAAATAGCGCCCGTTAACGCATATGGTGATGTTTGATCGCACAACTTCAGGGTCTCTTCATATTTTTCATCTTCATATACATAAATGGTCATTACAGGTCCGAAAATTTCTTCCTTCATGGTTTTAAAATCAGGATTGCTGGTGTGCAGAATCGTCGGTTGTACAAAATAACCAACTGATTTATCACCGGTACCGCCTGTAATGATCTCACAATCTTCAGCGTTTTTAGCAAAATCAATATAGCTCATGATATTATCGAATGATTTCTCATCAATTACGGCATTCATAAAATTTGAGAAATCTTCCACATCTCCTACTTTTATTTGTGCTACTTGCTCCTGCAAGTGTTTTTTCACTTCATTCCACATCGATTTGGGAATGTACGAACGGGATGCCGCCGAACATTTCTGTCCCTGGTATTCAAACGCACCACGCACGATAGCCGTAGCTACTTCCAATGGATTTGCCGAATTGTGAACAAAAATGAAATCTTTTCCGCCCGTTTCGCCCACCAACTTTGGATACGAAACATAATTGGTAAGGTTATCAGCCACCCCTTTCCATAAACTGTTGAAAGTGGCATTGGATCCTGTAAAGTGAATACCACCCAAATCTTTGTGTTTTAAAACCGCATTTCCTATCATGGATCCTGATCCGGGAACAAAGTTTATAATGCCGTCAGGAAGGCCTGCTTCTTTAAAAATCTTCATCAGGTAGTAACTTGACAGCAAAGAAGTTGTGGCTGGTTTCCAAACAGTGGTATTTCCCATCAAGGCAACCGCCATATTAAGGTTAGAACCAATGGCCGTGAAGTTAAAAGGTGTAACTGTAAATACAAAACCTTCCAGTGCCCTGTACTCCATCCGGTTATACTGACCAAATTCCGATTTTGGTTGTTCGTTGTATATCTGCGAAGCAAAATAAATATTGTACCTCAGGTAATCAATAGTTTCACAAGCTGCATCAATTTCGGCCTGGTATACACTTTTATCCTGACCCAGCATTGTGGTAGCCACAATTAAACTCCTATATTTTTTTGACAGTAATTCAGCGGCACGAAGCATGATGGACGAACGCTCCAGCCAGGAAATGCTATCCCATTGTGCTTTCGCTTTCATTGCTTCATCAATGGCCATTTGCACTTCCTTTTCAGTTGCCTGGTGGTAGGTGGCCAAAACCTTACTATGGTTGTGCGGCATCACAACTTTTCCCATTTTTCCTGTTCGGATTTCTTTTCCTCCAATGATCAGTGGTATCTCAATCTGCTCATTGCTTATACGTTTTAATTCCGCTTTTATCTCTTCGCGTTCCTTTGAACCTGGCGCATAATCCAGTATGGGTTCGTTTTCAGGAACGTCAAATAAAAAAATTGCATTATTCATATTATCAACTATTTAAATACTTATTTAGCGAATCGCATTTTTTTGCTATTCGGTTGCAAAAGTAACTTATTTTTATTAATTCTAAATAAAGAAGTTCTAATTATTTAACCGCTTTTAACAGTCACTAAATGAGCCAGGTATCTTGCTAAATATGCAATTAATTGAATTGAAACATCAGAAGCCGCAAAATACAATGACTACGCCTGCGAATAAACCTAGCCTCCACTGATCATATGAATGATTTGCACATCATCACCATCAGTTACTTTGGAGGTTTGATACCCGTTCTTTTTTATGAGTTGTCCATTTATTTTGACAACCATCATTCTGAAAGTAAAATTCTTTAGTTTCAGAATTTCAGAGATGGTAAGTGCATCTTGTTCAAAAGACTCGGGGCGATTATTTAGAGATATATTCATTTTACAAGTTTTTCAGGAGTATTTCCAGAACCGTATTGGCCTGCATATTTGCCACAATGCCAACTCTGGGTGCCAGGGGCGGCAAATCTTCTGCTATTTCTTTTACCTCATCACCGCAAATATGCAAATTATCAGAACGCCTGCAATGAATTGAATTATTATCTCCCCATCCAGCCATACCCAAACCGATAACTAGTGGTTTTTCATGTAACTTCTCACAAATCGTTTCGATCATCATGAGCTTCATTTCAGCTTTATCAAAAGCTTCAACTATTACATCACAATCTTTAAACAATGCCACTAATATTCTCAGTATCTAGAAAAACATCATGAGCATTAACTTTCACTTCAGGATTTATGAGTTGTATATTATCTTTGAGAGCAATCACTTTTTTTAATCCGATTTGATGCCGGAAATAATACTGGCGGTTCAGATTACTTTCTTCAATCACATCAAAATCGACCACAGTAAGATTCCCTACCCCAACCCTGGCAAGTGCTACAGCACAATTGGATCCCAAACCTCCGCATCCGGCAATGCCAACTTTCTTATTTTTAGAATGCTTTTTATTTGATTAAAGTTCATTGGATACGTCAATTTACAAATTACAAAAATAGCTGCTTTTAAAGATAATCAAAAAAAGATCAATTTGGACGCTCAAAACAAAATAGGATTCGTAAAATATTCACAATCATTTCATAAAGTTATTCTCTATTTGTAATCACTATAAATTCACGATATGCTTCAGTTTGCATATCTGATTCTTAGCGATTTTAACAACTCCTAAGGATTATATTTTATATTTTTGCTCATCTGATTTTTAATAGGTTTTTGACACAAAAAAATACTATTATATGATCTTTGAAGAAATCAAAAAACAACACAAATTGTTAAAAGAGTGGGAATATGAAGTCACTCCTCTTGATAAAGGATATACTGATAAATCGCTCTATATCAATTTTTCGAATAATACTATTAAATCGAAAGATGTTCCTCCATTGATGAAAGAAAAATTCATTGGTGGTAAAGGATACGGATTAAAATATTTATGGGATGCCACTAAAGCCTGATACAAAATGGAATGATCCTGAAAATGAAATTGTTATTTCAGGGGGGCCGATTTGTGGTATCACCCAATATTCCGGAACAGGAAAATCGCTGGTGGTGAGCATTTCTCCGCAAACCAATTCAGTGATGGATAGCAATGTAGGAGGCTATTTTGGACCTTTTTTAAAATTTTCAGGATTTGATGCTATCGAACTCCAGGGAAAAGCTAAAAAAGATGTTATTCTATTGATTGATGGTGTAAATGGGAAAATTCAAATTCTTGAAGCACCTGCAGAAGCTGTTGACAGCCATGTTTTGGCGGAACAACTGACTGAAATGTTGCTGATAGTGATAAAGACCGAAAAAATATTGCCGTTGTTTCAGCAGGTAGTGCAGCCGAAAATTCATTGATTGGGATGCTGAACTTCAGCTTCTTCGATGGCAAACGTAAGCATGTGCGACTGAAACAAGCCGGCCGTGGCGGTATCGGAACTGTTTTCAGAGATAAAAAAATTAAAGCACTTGTATGTAAAGTTCCGGGTGTAAAAGGCAATCTGAACAATGTAGTTGATCTGCAGGCGATTATGGAAAGAGGAAAAAATTTCAACCGTGAAATGCGCGAATTAGATGATGACCAATGCGAAATGAAAGCAAAAGGTACAGCTCACCTCGTTGAAATTATGGATGATTATGACCTGCTGCCTACAAACAACTATAAATTTGGCAGTCATCCTGATACAAAAAATATTGACTCTGAAGAATGGAAACGAAGGTTTACACAAGGCATTCCGGATGGATGCTGGATTGGATGTAATATGTCATGTTCAAAAGGAATTGATAATTACGAAATTAGAACCGGCCCTTATGCAGGACATAAAGTGCTGGTGGATGGGCCCGAATATGAAAACGCAGGTGGTTTAGGTTCCAATTGTGGAATCTTTAATCCCGACTATATTATTGAAGCTAATTTTTATTGCGATACCTATGGCATTTGTACCATTTCATGGGGAACCATCATGGCATTTGCCATGGAATGTTATGAAAATGGCATTCTGAATGACGAAAGAACAGGAGGCCTGAAATTAAACTTCGGAAATGCTGATTCTGCGATGGAAGCTATGCACCAGCTGGCACGTGGCGAAGGATTCGGTGTTATCCTGGGTATGGGAACCCGGAAAATGAAAGAAATGTTCATTGAAAAAGGTTGGGGAGATCCTGACTTTTTACAGGACATTGCTATGGAAAATAAAGGACTGGAATATTCTGAATATATCTCAAAAGAATCATTGGCACAGCAAGGTGGTTTTGCCATGACCAACAAAGGACCCCAACATGATGAAGCCTGGTTGATATTTATGGATATGGTGAACAACCAGATTCCCACTTTCGAAGACAAAGCAGAAGCGTTGCATTATTTCCCTATGTTCCGAACATGGTTTGGATTGATGGGATTATGTAAACTACCATGGAATGATGTGGAACCGGAAAATAATGCCGAAACTGATGAGCCGGCAAAAGTTCCTGAACATGTCGATAATTATGTAACTATTTACAATGCAGTAACTGGACAAAATATTGACAAACATGAAATGATCCGTCAGTCGGAAAGGGTATATAACTTCCAAAGGATATTCAATCTGAGAAGAGGTTATGGTACCCGTAAATACGATGCACAACCCTATCGTGCTGCAGGACCTGTGACTGTAGAGGAATACGAATCAAGAGCTGATCGTTATGATCAACAAATGAAAGAACTCATTGGAATTGATCCAAAAGGAAAGTCAACAAAAGAAAAGATGAAAATAACGCGTGAATATCGTGAAAGTCAATATGAAAAACTACTGGATGCTGTTTACTATAGAAGAGGCTGGACAAGAAATGGTGTTCCAAAAATCAAACATTTAAAAAACCTGGGAATGGATTTACCGGAATTGGTTGAAATGGTAACTCCTCATCAGTAAAATTAAAATTGAACAAAAAATAAATGAAGTAGCGTTCTCTGAGGATTCGGGGGACGCTTTTATATTTATTAAACTAATTTAAAATTTAAAAAGATGTTTAAAGTAAATGAATATTTCGAAGGTAAAGTTACCTCGCTGGGGTTTAATAATAAAGAAGGAGCAATTACCATTGGTGTGATGGCCACTGGTGAGTATGAATTTGGCACATCAACTGTTGAATATATGACAGTTACTTCAGGAAAAATGTCAGTTTTAATGCCGGGTGAAACAGGCTGGAAAACATTTAATGAGTTTGAAACTTTTATTGTTGACAAGAACCAAAAATTTAAAGTAAAAGTTGACGAATCAACTTCTTACAGGTGTGTTTATAAATAATTCTTCTGAACATTCTATTCAGAACAAATAATCATTCTAAATTATGACTAATGATCATCTAATTGGATGATCATTTTTACATTTGTAACCGATATGTAATATATCGCATATCGACTAACAAAATTACTTTATGAAACCTCCAAGAAGTTCAAAAAATGATGTCTTTTTAAGATATAAATTATGGTTGTCTGCTGTCTCGGGTGAAGGGATTATCGGCGAAGGACAATATCATTTATTGCGAGAAATTGAAAAAAAAGGATCCCTCAAAGCAGCAGCTGATTGTTTAGGCACCAGTTACAGGAAAGCATGGGGTGATATAAAAAATGCTGAAGAATTACTGGGTTATGATCTGACTGAAAAAGTCCGGGGAGGTATTGATGGTGGAAAATCGACATTAACTGACAAAGCTAAGAACCTGCTGGAAGCATACGATGCGCTTCACCGGAAACTTGACAGCACCATTGAGAGTGCTTATGACGAATTTAAAGAGAAAACAAAATAATATTTCGTTCTTAAAATATAATAGAAACCTGTTTGAAATGAGATGGCTGATTGGTATTGACGATACGGATAATAATGAAAGCAGGGGAACAGGCTTCAATGCCAGGCAATTGGCAGCGGCTATTGAAAATGAAAAACTTGGAAGAGTTTATGGGATAACCAGGCACCAGTTGTTCGTGCATCCGGATATACCTTATACTTCACAAAATAGTTCTGCATGCCTGGATGTGGATATCGATAGTTTTTCTAAAGTAAAAGAGTTCTGCAGAGATTTCATGCTTCAGATAGCGGCTGACAGATCGGATGTTGGACTTTGTATCGCTGAACAAGTTAGTGTCAGTCCGGAAATCATCCAATGGGGAATAGATGCCAAATCAATTGTATTAAAAATAGATCAGGCCATAGGGCTGGCTAAAAAAAATGCGATCTATCTTGAAGGATTGACGGGGACTCATGTTGGAATTATTGGAGCTCTGGCAGCAGTCGGACTGAGAATCAATGGAAATGACGGCAGGTTTATCTGGTTAAATTCGGAGAGAAACCTGCGGGATATCGAACATGGCATTCACTTGGTTAAAGACTTAATGGTTCAATCGGGTATTAATACGGTTCAATCTTTGGAAAATGAAAATATACATCTGACAGACAGGGTGAACCTGAATGAATGGGCAAGGCCTGTTCTTCAGCAAAACAAAGCAGTTTTATTAGTTGAAAAATCATTAAATAATAATTCTTATGAATGGAAATGTGCAGCAAAAGAGTTTGTTAAAAGAATTTCTAACTAACAATACATTAGCGAAAACGCTGGAAGTAATTATACTTTTTTTGGCCGGGGCATTAGCAATTACGCTTCATGCAAGATTACGAATTCCTATGAATATTCCGGGGCATCATGGACTGGAATTCATGGCGATCATACTTGCAGCCAGGTTAAGCTCAAAAATTAAATGGGCCTCTAGTATATCAGCTATCGGAATTGGCGTATTTATATTCTTTCCTGTTCTAGGTTTCAACGATCCGATGATGGGATTTAATTATATGCTGCCTTGCTTTTTTATGGATTTTGCCTGGCAAAATTTTCAACTTAAAAAGCACATGAACCTGTTGATGGCAATAGCCGCAGGTATTGCATATATGCTCATTCCAATCAGCAGAATATTAACAACCCTAACATCCGGATTTCCATACGCTTCATTTATAAAACATGGGTATGTAACACCCATCATTACATTTTTGATTTTTGGCTTTCTTGGCGGACTCCTTGGAGCCGGTATCTATAAATTGGGGAATAAATTGTTCAGTAAAAAATAAATCATGAATGCGGCTTTGTTTCTAACGGAGCCGCTTTTTATTTAAATATCGTTATGCTATATATTACATATCGTTCAAAATGAAAAAGTTATTGATTATATTTATGATTACTATCACAGTTATATACAGCTGTGAAAAGAAAGATACTGCATATCCCCCACCCTCTATCCAGTTCATTTCCGGAAGTGATTATGTGTCAAACGATACGACACTGAAATTGGGTGAATCATTTAAAATCGGAATTATTGCGGAAAACCCTAATGTAAACCTGACGAATTTCATAATCAGGGTAGAAAGTGACGTGAATGAGATTTACCTAGATTCAGGCATGAATACACCCAAATTAAATTTTGAAAAAACATTTGTTAAAGGGATAAAGACATTTGAAAAATGGATCTTCATTATAAGGGATAAAGATGGAAATTCAGCTGAAATTAGTGTAAATGTTAAAAAAGATACATCATCAGCCTACGGCCAAATTAATTTCTATCCAACCATTGTATTAGGTGCTCAAAATAATGCAACCGGTAGTTTTTATGCATTATCAGAAGATTCCGTATATAGTCAGCAAAACGCTTTTAACAATCAGGATAAAATCGATATGTGCTATTATTATGATTTTATTGAAACCGATGAAAATACGATCGCTTCACCGGGTGCCAATATAGATGAATCTGTGTATCCTGGAGCAAATGGATTGTCCAATTGGACCATCCTAAAAACTTCACGTTTTAAATTAACTGATTTGACAGAAAGTGACTTTTTTAATGCAACAAACGACAGCTTGCTGATCGCTTCATACGGACAAACTGAAGGCAAACGAAAAGCAAAGAACCTTCAGAACGGTAACATTTTCTCATTCAAAAACGAAGATGGAAAGGTTGGATTATTCATGGTTAATTCCGTTTCGGGAACTGATGAAGGAACAGTTGATATTTCAATAAAAGTGCAGGAATAATGACAAAAAGAGTTTACATATCTTTTTTTCTTATTTGCTTCGGCATTTCCGGATCATTATTTGGACAGGAAACTACACTGAATGACACCGTCACTATTGATGAAGTAATTGTTTCAGCAAACAGGAGCTCTCGATTCATCGATGATATTCCAGGTAGATTTGAAAAAATTGATGCAAAAACCATAGAAGAGCTTCCAGTTCAAAATACTGATGAAATACTAAGATCTGTGGCCAATGTGTATGTAAATCGAAGTTGGGGAATTTTCTCGCAAAATGCAAGTGTGACAATGCGAGGTCTTGATGGCAGCTCCAGGGTACTGGTTCTTTTAGATGGCGCTCCTTTAAATAAATCGGCCGGAGGCTCGATTAACTGGCATTTGGTTCCATCGAGTAATATTGACAAAATTGAAGTATTGAAAGGGCCTGCTTCAACCATTTATGGTAATAACGCTATGGCTGGTGTTATCAGTATAATTACAAAAGAGCCTACTAAAACAATTCAGGGTGAAGTTGGAATATTGGGAGGCTCCTATAAAACTTTGGGGGGCGATGTAA
Organism: Marinilabiliales bacterium; assembly: GCA_963776205.1. Taxonomy (GTDB): domain Bacteria; phylum Bacteroidota; class Bacteroidia; order Bacteroidales; family F082; genus UBA4459. Next base: position 221,607 of record CAVZLR010000004.1, on the reverse strand, counting down.
GCTTATCAGGAACCAGTGTAAAAAACAATAAAGGATTTTCGTGGAGTATCAATTCATTTTACAGGCAGGGAGACGGCTATATTTTGGTGCCTGAAGAAATAACGGACTCCACTGATGTAAATGTATCTATCAAAGAATTCAATATCGGAACTAAATTATCGTATCAATTCAGCCAGAACCATAAAATCGAAATTGGATACCGTTTTTATGACGATCTAAGAGGACAAGGACGACAGGTGTACGAAGAATTAGGAGATTACATTTCAGTTCAGTCTCATTACTTGAGGGCAAATTACCAGGGTACATTCAATACAACAGTACTAAATGTTTTGGCATTTTACAACCATGAAAATGAATTTAAGCAAACTGAATCTATTAGTGCCAATTCAGGCAAATACAAATTGAGTGACAGAAACTCCAATAAGGATGATTATGGTTTATGGGTTAATGCCACTTCTTTTCTCTCCGAAAATAACATTTTAACCTATGGTATTGATATCAAGCAAGGGAAAGCAAATGTTGAAGATGTATACCATACCTCTACTGATGTTATAAAATATTATGGAACACTCGACTTTTATGGCATTTTTATACAAGATGAAATTAAACTGGCCAACAATAAACTGGTTGTTGTTGCCGGCGCCCGCATGGATTTCTCAAAATATTACGATGGGCAACTAATTGTTGAGAACCCCACGTCGAATACAGGTTTTATTACACCATTCGATCAAGATTTTATTCATTCCAACTGGAGTGCATTTAGCCCCAAACTAGCCTTGAAATACAACTTTATGAAAAACCATTCAGTCTATATTTCTTATTCAAAAGGCTTTATGCCACCTAAATTGGATGACCTCTCAAAATCGGGTAAGATCCGAAAAGGATTTAAGCTGGCCAATCCAGAACTGGAGCCTGAATACCTTACCAATTATGAATTGGGATTTAACATAAAACTTATAAATAAAATAACCATCGAACCATCTGTTTATTATTCGCTCGGCAACGACTTCCAATACTTTGTAGGCACAGGAGATTCCATTGATACTGGTGGAGACGGCCTCAAGCCCATTTATCAAAGGCAAAATATTGCTGGTATTGAAGTAATCGGTGCCGAAATTACTGTCAACTATCGTATCTTAAATGGCTTGCAATTTTCAGCAAACTATGCCTACAACCATTCCACTATTAATAGTTTTCAAAGTTCAGAAGATACAGAAAAGGATTTAACGGGAAAATACTTAATTGAAGTTCCCATGCATATGGCCTATGCAGGTATTGGATGGAAAAATAAATATTTCAATACCACATTGTCATACAACTATATCAGCAGTCAATGGTATGATGATGAGAATACCATATTACTGGAAGCCTATGATATGATTGATATATTGATTTCTAAAGAATTTGGAAATCACTTTTATGTTGCATTAACCATTCAAAATATTTTGGATAATGAATACATCGACCGGAAAGGATATTTGTCACCAGGCAGATACATAACCGGAGAAATTAGATATCGTTTTTAATAAATTAGATACCAATGAAGAAAACCAAACTAATTACAGTTTTTGCAATCATCATTTTTGCAGGATTACTTCAATTAAGTTCGCAGGCACAGGACACGCTTGTAAAATGGACATTTCCATCAGAGGACAGCACTGCTGACGGGGGTATAATTCCATCCAATTTGAACAGGCAGATCGAAACTGCAGGAGGAACAAGTGCCATTCAGTTTAAAAACGGAGCCACTACCAAAGCAGCACAGGCAACCGGCTGGGAAAATGGCAACGATGAAAAGAAATGGAAAGTGGAATTTGAAACAACGGGCTATGGAAACCTCAAGTTATCTTCCAAAATTTCGTCTGGAGGCCAGAATCCGGGTCCGAGAGATTTTAAAGTTCAGTATAAACTAGATGAAGGAAATTGGACAGACGTTGAAAACTCAAATTTTCAATCGGCCAACGACTGGACAACAGGAATCTTATTCGAACTCAACCTACCAAATGAATGTGATAATCAGTCGCTAATAAAAATCAGATGGATCATGACTTCTGATACTGCTTCCGATGGCTCCATTGTTACTGAAACCGGAATTTCTAAGATTGACGATATTTTTATCACCGGGCAAGTACTGAATGCTGCGAAAGAAATTATATTAAAGTCTAAAATAAGTATCTATCCAAACCCTGCCAGAGATGTTTTATATATTCAAACCTTTGCAAAAATCTTCATAGAAATGTTTGATATACATGGGAAGCAAATATTGAATAGAAATATTATTAATGATGAGAAAATCGATATATCAGCGTTACATGCCGGAACTTATTTTTTCAGAATAAAAGATTTAGACACGCAGGCCATGATATCCGAAACAATTATAATTCAATAAGACCATACTATGATAAAATTTGAGGAAGCCATTAATATCATTCAAAATGCAGTACAAATATTGCATGATTTTGAGAGAATCAATTTAACAGATTCATTGGGCAGAATTCTGGCAGAGGACATTTACTCTGATATTGACATGCCACCATTCGACAAATCAGCTATGGATGGTTTCGCATGTAGGAGAACAGATATTCAGAATACTCTTGAAATAATAGAAGTGCTTCCGGCCGGACAGGTTCCTTTTAAAAAAATTGGCTTCAATGAATGTGCAAAAATCATGACAGGAGCTATGATCCCGGAAGGAGCTGACTGTGTTTTAATGGTTGAACAAATTGAAACAATTGGGAGTAATAAAATCCGGTTTAATGGAAAAAATACCAGCAACAACATCTGTTATTCTGGAGAGGATATCAAAAAAAATGACCAGGTGTTGTCAAAAGGTATTCGCATCAAACCTCAACATATTGCCGTGATGGCTTCAGTTGGATGTACACAACCACTCGTTTATAAAAAGCTGAAAATAGGCATCATATCAACCGGTGACGAATTGGTTGAACCTGAATTTTATCCTGCTCAGTCGCAAATAAGAAATAGTAATGGTTATCAGCTAATCGCACAGGTAGAAAGGGCTGGTGGTATTCCCAATTATATTGGAATTGCAGAAGATTCTGAGGAAGTAACATTTAAGACCATATTCAAAGCTTTGGCAGAAAACGATATCGTTTTGATTACTGGCGGTGTGTCTATGGGTGATTTTGATTTTGTACCTGATATCATGTTAAAAGCAGGTGTTGATATTAAATTCAAATCAATGGCAGTGCAACCTGGTAAACCGACCATTTTTGGAACATTTAATCAGCACAAATATATTTTTGGATTACCCGGGAACCCGGTTTCATCATATACACAGTTTGAATTACTGGTACGACCATTAATGCTAAAATTAATGGGGATCAATGAACTTCCACAACCGCTTAAACTGACTATGGGCGTAACTTACAAAAGGAAAAAATCATTAAGGAAATCATTTTTACCGGTCACGATCCGCGAAAATGGAAAAGTGTACCCGGTTGAATATCATGGATCAGCACACATCCATTCCTACGTTTATGCTAACGGGATTACTTCTATTGACATAGGAAAGGAAACATTAGAAAAAGGAGAATTAGTAGATGTACGACAAATTTAACCGGAAAATAAACTACCTAAGAATCTCTGTTACTGACCGTTGTAATCTGAGATGCACGTACTGTATGCCTGAATCAGGGATTCATCTAATGGATCATGCTGATGTAATTACATTTGAAGAAATTGTTGATGTAGTTAAAACAAGTGTGCAGTTAGGAATTGACAAAATAAGGATCACAGGCGGTGAACCTTTAGTTCGAAAAGGAATTGTTGACCTGGTAAGAATGATTGCCAAAGTTCCTGGAGTAAAAGACTTTGGCCTGTCAACAAATGGAATTACCCTTAAAAAGTATGCAAAAGATTTAAAAAATGCTGGTTTACATAGAGTCAATGTGAGTCTTGATACTTTGAATCCAGAAAGATATCGTAAGATAACCAGGTTAGGCAATATTGACGATGTGTTACAAGGAATTGAAGTTGCAAAAAAAGTGGGATTGAACCCAGTAAAAATCAACTGTGTTATTAAAAAATCCTCCCAGGAACCTGATGCACTTGAAGTTGCGGCATATTGCCAAAAGAATAACCTGCAAATTCGATTTATACGTCAAATGGAATTGAACATGGGACATTTTTCTATTGTAGAAGGGGGTGAAGGAGGTGATTGTAAAATATGTAACCGTTTACGTTTAACCGCAAATGGAAAGATCAAACCATGTTTGTTTAGCAATCTGGAATATGATATCAGGGAACTTGGAATTCAAGAAGCCATAGACCAGGCATTGACAAATAAGCCGAAATGCGGAAGTATAAACTCAAGTGGAAGTTTTTATAATATTGGTGGATAATTTTAAAATACAAAAGGGCTATGAACAAATTAAGTCATATAAATAAAGATGGAAAAGCAAATATGGTGGATGTAGGCCATAAAATCCATCAACTAAGAACAGCTGTGGCAGAAGGGTTTATTAGTTTAGATCCGATAACTATTAAACTCATTGAGGATAACCAGGTGAAAAAAGGTGATGTCCTTACCATCGCTGAAATTGCAGGGATACAAGGAGCCAAACGTACCAGCGATCTTATTCCGCTCTGCCATCCACTACAAATCACAAAAGTGGATCTAAAAGCAAGTATAGAGGATGGTGGCGTTAAAGTGACTTGCACAGTTAAATGCGTAGGTCAAACTGGGGTTGAAATGGAAGCGCTAAATGGTGTCAGCATTGGATTGTTAACTATTTATGATATGTGCAAAGCTGTTGATAAGAACATGGCGATCAGTGATATTAAACTGATTGAAAAAACTAAAGAAGATTTATAAAGATGGACAAACAACTAATTAAGATAATCAGCACAAATATCTCTGTTGAAAAAGGAACTGTTAAAATACCCGTTGATCAGATCGAACTAAATGAATACGGAGTAAAAGGTGATGCACATGCTGGTAGCTGGCATAGACAGGTAAGCATGCTAGGAACTGAAAGCTTCAATAAATTTTCAGAAATTGCCGACAGGGAGATTGCTTTTGGAGAATTTGCAGAAAACATCACTACTGAGGGCATGGAGCTTTTTAAAGCAACACCCCTCGATCGCTTTTCAAATAAAAATATTGAATTAGAAGTAACCCAAATCGGGAAAAAATGCCACGGCGATTCATGTGCTATTTTTCGTGAGGTTGGTAATTGCGTGATGCCCAAAGAAGGCATTTTTGTCAGGGTATTAAAAGGTGGCACATTAAAAACCGGTGATGTGCTCGAGTACCGTCCCAAAATATTTAAAACGCTGATAATTACCTTAAGTGATAGGGCAAGTAAAGGAGAATATGCTGATAAAAGTGGACCCAGGGTAAAAGAATCACTTGAAACCTTTGCCGCTTTCAGTAATTTTAAATTAAGTTTTGAAAATGTGATTATCCCCGATGATGAAAAGCAATTGAAAAACATCCTGATTGAAGCAAAAGATACATACGATTTTATATTTACAACTGGGGGAACTGGCATTGGCCCAAGGGATATCACTGTAGATGTTGTAAAGCCTCTACTTGATAAAGAGATACCTGGAATCATGGAGATGATCCGCATGAAATACGGCATGGAAAAACCAAATGCTTTGATCAGTAGAAGTATTGCAGGAATCATAAATCAATCCATGATATTCGTCCTACCAGGTAGTGTGAAGGCTGTAAATGAATATATGAGCGAGATTACAAAAGTTTTACAACATCTTGTTTTAATGATCAACAGTATTGATGCTCATTAATAATTAACAAATTTCTTTTCAGTATTCTTGATTTTTTTACTTACTGAAACACAGCAAGAAGTGCACCTTTACCAGTGTTTTCATCTTATTTTGTTGTAAAAAAACGCTTTTTTTCTTATCTTCGCATTCCTTTAAAAAGAATACATGTTGTTCTTTTACATATGAATACTACACGAATTGAATAGAAGCTTACATTATGAATAATTTGAATCTGGAAGATAAAATTGGATTGGATGTCAAAACATTAAAAATTGTTCATAAAATTCTTATCGAGAATCCCCAAATAAAGATCATTTTTGAAACCTCTGAGACCTACCTCGAAAGTCGGCTTAAATTACGACAATGGGTTCTTGAATATCTGCATGCGCATCCATACGCGCTAAATTATTATTTAAAAAAAGCAAGGGGTATGAATGCCCTTAAGAAAATCTCATGGCGTGATTATGCAGCTATCAGGTTGATGGACTACCTGGATAATGATGGTAAGTCTTTTAATGATCCTAACAGAAAAAATAGACGAATTGTTAGTCAGCCCATTAAAAACTTATGGCTGGCTATTCATTACGGAAAAGGCAGTGCCAAAGTTGGTTTTTTTAAAGATATGCTGCATTTATTCCGCCAGCTTAATGGTAAGTTGTCCCGCAGAATTCCAAATTACGATCAGGTAAACCAGTGGATGGACAATCATTTATCCGGACTGGATGCAGACATTCAGGAAATGCGCCAGACAAATAAAGAACGTATTTTAAGACTGATTATTCGGAAAATTGATAATGGGGAAATTAAAAGTGCCCGGTTTAAGTTTGAACCGGAAATGAGCTTTGAAGAAAAGTTTAAAACCGCCCTGGAGTGGTGGAATGACCACCGGTTTCATTTAACCTTCGCAGTCAGAAATCCGTCTGACTTAAACAAAATGCTTGACCTTTCACTCCGTGAAGATACATTGAAAACACTCAAAAAAGCGGAAGAAAAAGGCATCCCAATTTTTGTAAACCCACATTATCTGTCGCTGATCAGTGTTGATACCAAACCAGGATTTACAGGTGCTGACCAGGCATTAAGGGAGTATATTCTACCAAATAAACAATTGGTAAATGAATTTGGTAACATTCATGCCTGGGAAAAGGAAGATATCATTCAACCCGGAGAACCCAATACAGCAGGATGGATACTTCCCCCCTATCATAATGTGCACAGGCGTTATCCCGAGGTAGCGATCCTTATTCCAGATACGGCAGGTCGGGCTTGTGGAGGTCTCTGCGTTTCTTGTCAGCGAATGTATGATTTCCAGAGTGGTCGTTTTAATTTCGATCTGATGAATCTCACGCCGAACATTTCATGGCCTGAAAAATTGGAACAGTTGCTTAAATACTGGGAAAATGATCCACAATTAAGGGATATATTAATTACAGGCGGTGATGCATTCATGAACAGCGATCATTCTCTTAGGCAAATTCTGGATGCTGTTCTGCGCATGGCCAAACGAAAAAAGGAAACCAATCTGAACAGGCCAGAAGGAGAAAAATATGCTGAAATCAACCGTGTAAGACTCGGAACACGTTTGCCTGTTTTTATCCCTCAACGGGTTACTGATGAAATGGTGGATATACTGAATGAATTCAGAAACAAAGCTTTAAAAACAGGCGTCAAGCAATTTGTGATTCAAACGCACATTCAATCGGCCATGGAGGTTACCCCTGAAACGAAGGAATGTATTCGCAAACTTATTTCGGCAGGTTGGATTGTTACCAATCAACTAGTTTTTACAACGGCCTCATCACGAAGAGGACATACTGCAAAACTTCGCAAGGTATTGAATGACATTGGTGTGATTCCCTATTATACATTCTCTGTAAAAGGATTCATGGAGAACAACCATAGTTTTGCAACCAACGAAAGACTGGTACAGGAACGTGTAGAAGAGAAACACCTGGGTCGCATTGATAAATCATTTTATGAAGAGCTCAATTCAATACCAGGACAGCCGAGGGAAATTGTTAAGTCATTGCAAAAGTTCAGAAATAGCAATTACATCCCATTTCTCTCTACTGACCGATCTGTTCTAAACATGCCGGGAGTTGGAAAAAGTATGACTTTCAGAACGATTGGAATAACTAATGATGGAAGGAGAATTCTCGAATTTGAACATGATCATACAAGGACCCACAGCCCGGTAATCGATTCAATGATACAAATCATAATCATCGAGTCGAAATCCATAGCTGATTACTTGAAGCAGATTGAAAAAATCGGGGAAGATCCTGAAGCATATAGGACCATTTGGGGTTACTCCATGTCGGATACTGAAAACCGTATGCCGATATATCAATATCCGGACTATGATTTCAGTGTAACAAATGAATTAAAGAATTTCATATCAGACCCTGACAAAATGTTTAGTACTAAATTGATAGGAACAAATTAGTTCGTATATTCGGATTCAAATTCTTTTTCATGAAACTCATTTCAACTAAAATTTGTAAAACCAGTGATATTGGAGTGAACGATATCCTTTTCGGTGGCTCTATGCTTGCCTGGCTGGACGAAGCAGGTGGTATAATGGCATCTTCAGTGTGTTGTACTTCAAATATGGTAACTTTAAAAATTGAAGAAGTGTTGTTTAAAGAACCCGTTAAGGTTAAACAACAAATACGTATCTATGGAAAAGTGGACCGGCTTGGAAAGACTTCCATTTCATTGTTAGTAGAGGCCCGTCGAGCGGATTTAAAAAAACAAACAGAAGTAGTGGTATGCTCCACAAAAATGGTATTCGTGCATATCGATGAGCAAGGCAAGCCCATACCTATTAAAACTTGTTGATTCAGTATTGATCAAATTGATGCATATGCAGCGAAGTTTTTAATTCAATCTAACAAATATTTCTATTTTTATCCTGTAGAAACTATTTATCATGGAGTATACCGAAATTCTCATCAATATCAGAAAAATTCTTAGGTCATTAAACCTTGAATCTAAAAAAATACAGAAAGAATACGGGGTCAGCATTCCACAGTTAATGTGTCTTGATTTTCTGGGCGATAAAGAAAATTATCGCTCTACCCAGGGAAGTATTGCACGTTATCTGAACCTGAATTCAAGCACCATGTCAGGTATCATTGACAGGCTGGAAATAAAAGGTTTTGTGGCACGATTACCCAACCCTGATGATAAGCGTACTGTTTTTATTTCACTTACTTCTAAGGGTGCCAAACTGCTAGATGCATCACCACAGCTTTTACATCATCAACTTTCAAAAAAGCTTGAAAAACTTCCCAAAGAACAAATCAAACAAATCAATGATGCTTTATATATATTGGTGCAAAGTCTGAATATTGAAGAAATTCAAGCCTCCCCTATCATCACACTTGAAGATCCGCTTTCAGTGAACCGGGAAGAATAATTCTGTATAAATATGCTATTTTTGGGACAGACATCAATAAATCCCATTTTTATTAACCATACATATTCCGGTTTTTTTGTATTTTTGTTCGCACAGAAACAATATTGAATTTAAAATGGATATAGATAAAAAGAAATCGATTTTAGTAGCTGTCAGAAAATATTTAGAAGATAAAGGATTTAATCATTTCAAAGCGTTTCTGAAAGGAATGGATAATCCGGTTGATGTTATGGAAAATCAAACAGGTGAAGTATATACGCCAGATTTGACAGCTCGTCACAAAGGCACTTTTCATATTTATAAAATTGAAACCGGAGACAATATTGAAACCAATAAGGAGAAATTTATTCGGAAATGCAAAAGCCTTCAGCAATATGCTAATTCAAAAAAAGGACAATTGCATTTAATTGTTCCTATACTACAGTTTGACAAAGTACTGACTGAAATCAATAAAAATAACCTGGAAAACGTTGGAATCCTGCAAATAGATTCATTATAGACCATTTTATTCTAATGAATTCTTACAGAGACTTATAAACGGAGTTTTCAATTCACAGTAACATGCATCCACTCGACCTTATCATCTTTCTGGTTTATATCCTGTTAATGTTGGGTATAGGCTTCTGGTTTCACTTTCGAAATAAAAACATTGACGATTTTTTTGTGGGAGGACGCCAAATGGGCAGTTGGCATATCGGCTTTTCAGTGGTAGCGACAGACGTAGGTGGTGGATTTTCAATTGGTCTTGGAGGTTTGGGTTTCGCCATCGGACTGTCTGGTTCATGGATGCTTTTTACAGGATTGTTGGGAGCATGGCTCAGCGCAGTTTTTCTTATCCCGAAAATCAAGATCCTGTCAGATAAAAAAGGATTGTACACCTTTCCGCAGATTTTCGAAACATTCTACAACGGAAAGGTAGCGCTTGCTGCTGGTATTATTTCCGCCGTCGGATACCTGGGATTCACAAGCTCGCAATTATTAGCGGGAGCCAAGCTGGCTACTGCTACTTTCGAAGGTTTGAACCTCCAGTACGCACTCATTTTGATGGGGGTTGTTGCCGTAGGTTACACGGTACTGGGCGGGTTGAAAGCAGTCATTTATACCGACACCGTGCAGTGGATGATTCTTCTCGCCGGACTCATTTTTATCGGCATACCAATGGCCTATTATAAAACAGGTGGTTTGCAAGGATTACTTGACTCCGTATCTCCTGAAATGCTTTCTCTCGGAAACATTTCGTGGATCACTTTCGTCAACTGGCTCGTAACCATATTGCCTGTATGGTTTGTGGGAATGACACTCTACCAGCGGATTTATGCAGCCAAATCGGTTAAACAGGCTAAAAAAGCCTGGTATATAGCAGGGTTGTTCGAATGGCCCGTAATGGCTTTTATGGGCGTATTGCTGGGACTATTTGCACGGGTGGCATTCGAAGGTGGCATGTTTGCTGAAATTGGTTATGTAGCAGGTAGCAGTATCGATCCCGAAATGGGATTACCCCTCCTGTTAAGGCATATACTTCCGGTAGGATTAATGGGATTGCTTTTATCAGCATATTTTTCTGCCATCCTGTCAACAGCTGATAGCTGCCTGATCGCTGCTTCGGGAAATATTCTCACAGATATCATTGAAAAAATTGTATCTCATAAACTATCAGAGAAAAAGATCTTACTCTATTCAAAAATATTAACCCTGCTGGTCGGTATTTTTGCTTTGCTGATCGCGTTAAATATGGAAGGCGTTTTACAATTGATGCTTTATTCCTATGCCATTATGGTTTCAGGATTATTCATTCCCGTTCTGGCACTGCTCATCTATAAAAAACCCAATACCACCGGGGCACTTAGTGCTATGATTTCAGGTGGAACAGTAACCATAGTGCTTTCAGCCATTGAATCAAAACTACCCTTGGGCCTCGCGGCCAATATTTTTGGAATTTTAGTTGCAGCACTTATTTATATCATCATTCATTATAAAAACCAAAGTAAATACATACAACATGAAATTTAAATATTATAGTTCGGTGGAGATTCTAACCACCATGGAAAAACAAAAAATTATCGACTTTTTATTCGAACACCTGGATGATTTTGGTGATACTAAAGATGCCATCGGAAAAGCCATAGATTATGCGATGTTAACTTATCCGCTGGCAGGAGGATTTATCCTGATTGCTGAAGAAAAAGACAAAATTCTGGGTACTGTGGTTATGAACCATACCGGCATGAAAGGATACATTCCGGAAAATATACTGGTTTATATTGCGGTGCACAGAGATCACAGGGGAAAAGGTCTGGGCAAAAAGCTTATGAATGAAGCCCTTTTATATGCAAAAGGTGATATTGCACTCCATGTTGAACATGACAACCCTGCTAAATTTTTATATGAAAAAATGGGGTTTGATAATAAATACCTGGAAATGAGATTAAAGAGGTCATAACTTTATTATTCTGAATCATGGATGACATGAACATTCAACACCAACTGGTGGCACTCAGGCAACATTTGCATCAACATCCGCAAATATCAGGGGAGGAAGCAAAAACAGTCAACCGAATTAAGGAATTTCTGGAAGCTTATAATCCTGACCGTATTGTACATAAGTTAGGAGGACATGGCCTTTTAGCTGAATTTAAGGGAATAGAAGAAGGTCCGACGGTCATGTTCAGATGCGAACTCGATGCGTTGCCAATCCAAGAAAAGAACCCCATTGATTATCAATCTGTATATTCAGAAAAGGCCCATTTATGCGGCCACGACGGCCATATGGCTATGGTAGCCGGCCTTGCTTCTTACCTGGAGGCCAAAAGGCCAAAAAAGGGCCGGGTGATCTTACTTTTTCAACCTAGCGAAGAAAACGGACAGGGTGCTGACAGAATTATTCAGAATAAAAAGTTTAAAGAATTTGCTCCGGATTATATTTTCGCTATCCATAACTTGCCTGGTTACCCTATGCACAAAGTCATTTTATCTGACCAAAATTTCGCATCCGCTTCACGAGGTTTGGCCATAAAGCTTATAGGGAAATCGTCACACGCGGCAGAACCAGAGATGGGGATTAACCCCGGAATGGGCCTCTCAAAAATACTGATTCAAATCGATGCATTATCGAAAAATAAGTCACTGTTCAAAGATTTTGTACTCATCACACCCGTTCACACCAAGCTGGGAAACCGAGCTTATGGAACCTCACCGGGTGAAGCTGAGATGCATTTCACACTTAGAAGTTACCTGAACAGCGATATGAAGATCCTCATTCAAAAAGCTGAAGCCATTATAAACGAAATTGCCAGTCAGGAAAATTTAAAAACCGAGATTTCTTATGAAGAGATTTTTCCGGCCACAAAAAATGATCCTGGTTGCACACAAATAGTGGAGAACGCTTGCACCAAAGCCGGTTTAAAATCTGTTTTTCTTGACCAACCTTTCAGATGGTCGGAAGATTTTGGACACTTCACCTCAAAGTTTCACGGTGCCTTGTTTGGCCTCGGTTCAGGGACTGATCAACCGGCACTTCACAACCCCGATTTCGATTTTCCTGATGAGTTGATACCATCCGGTATGGCTCTTTACAAATCGATTTATGAAAATATTTTAGACTCCTAATGCATATGTTTAAAACCACCTCTGTCATCGAATTAAGCCAGACGGCACTTACAGGTAACGTACAATTTCTGAAAGAGCTTATTGGCGAACACGTCAGGTTTTCATCCGTAGTGAAAGGCAATGCATACGGACACGGTATTGAGCAATTTATACCGATGGCTGAAAAAGCAGGCATCAATCATTTTTCCGTCTATAGCGGTGATGAAGCCTACCGTGTTTATAAAGCATCTTCGGGTCATTCTGAAATAATGATTATGGGTTGGCTGGATTCGGAAGCGATGGAATGGGCTATAAAAAACGAAATTGGATTTTGGATATTCGAGAACGAAAGGCTTGACAAAGCATTGGAAATTGCTAAAAAGACGAATTGCAAAGCCAAAATACATATAGAAGTTGAAACGGGTATGAACAGAACTGGGCTTTCTAATAACAGTCTCAAATATGTAACGAAAAAGATAATTAAAAACCAGGATCATTTCATATTGGACGGACTTTGCACACATTATGCAGGAGCAGAGAGCGTGGCCAATTATGTAAGAGTCAATAGGCAGATCAGCAGGTTCAATAAAATCTACAAAAAGGTAAAAAGCCTTGGATTAACGCCGACATATAGGCATACTGCCTGTTCGGCAGCTGCTCTCAATTATCCCAAAACTAGGATGGACCTGGTTAGAATTGGTATTGCGCAGTATGGGTTTTGGCCTAGTGCCGAGACTTTCATTCAGCATATTCACGGCAAAGCAGTACGGTTCGATCCCCTCGACCGGATCATCACCTGGAAAAGTGAGATCATATCAATCAAAAAAGTAAATGAAGGTGAATTTATAAGTTATGGAACCACCTACCTGGCGCAGGAAGAAAAGCTCATCGCTGTGATCCCGGTAGGATATTCACATGGATTTAGCCGTATGCTAAGTAACCAGGGACGGGTTTTAATACACGGCCAACGCGTGGGTGTTATTGGCATGGTAAATATGAATATGATCATTGCTGATATTACATCCATTCCTGATGTGAATATTGGTGATGAAGTAGTAATTGTTGGCAGACAGGAAGAGCGCGAAATCAGCATTTCATCCTTTAGCGAGATCAGTAACCTCGTGAATTATGAATTGCTGGTTAGATTACCGGAAAGAACAGAACGCATTGTGATTGACTAAAATTTTAAAAAATGGCTTACATAGAACTATATTCGGAAAAACTGAAACACAATTTAAATTTTCTTGATTACCTTTTCTCCATACACGGAAAAGATTGGGGTGTGGTAACGAAGATCTTGTGCGGAAATAAAGATTTTTTAAAAGAGTTGCTGAGCATGGGCGTTAATGAGGTTCACGACTCAAGAATTTCAAATCTAAAAACCATCAAATCCATCAACCCTAATGTTCAAACAGTATATATCAAACCTCCAGCCAAAAGGGTCATCAAATCGCTTGTAAAATATGCCGATGTAAGTTTTAATACAGAATACGAAACAATCAGGTCTATTTCGGCAGAAGCAGAAAGGCAGGGCAAAAAGCACAAAATCATCATCATGATTGAAATGGGCGACCTCAGGGAAGGTGTACTGGGAGAAGAATTGATGGATTTTTATGCCCGGATATTTGAATTACCCAATATTGAAGTTATTGGCCTGGGAACAAACCTGAATTGCCTGAACGGTGTGATGCCTTCACATGACAAACTCATCCAACTCAGCCTGTATAAGCAATTGATCGAAATCAGATTTTCCAAAAAAATAAAATGGGTTACGGCGGGATCCTCTGTTACCATACCCTTGCTTCTTAAAAAAATGGTGCCTGCCGGCGATAATCATTTCCGTATAGGTGAAACCTTATACTTTGGCAATAACCTTGTTACCGGAAAAACGATCAAAGGCATGAAATCGGATGTATTTAAACTATTTGCTCAAATTATTGAGTTGAACGAAAAACCAAAAGTTCCCATAGGTGAATTAGGTACCAATGTAACTGGCGATTCACTCAAATTTGATGATAAAGACCTGGGGAAAACTTCATACAGGGCCATTATTGATTTAGGCTTATTGGACATAGAAGTAAAAAATATCACCCCCTTAGATAAAACACTTAAGTTTGCAGGAGCCAGCTCTGATATGATCGTGATGGACCTCGGGCAGAATAAAAGAAAATATAAAGTAGGTGATTTTATTAGTTTCCGCCTGAATTATATGGGTGCCCTCAGTATTTTTAATTCCAATTATATTGATAAAAAGGTAGTTAAATAAGATTTCTAACATTACTTTTTTAATAAAGAAAACTATCTATTTTCCCCATTAATTTAATTGGAGAGTTATTTTTGCTATCATGTTAAATACCATCTTTTGTATGACTTAAACAAAAGAACCGTCTAAATCGTTAATAAACTAGTATTGATTTTAAATTTACACAAATTTCTAATCCCATATGAAAGCATCAGACATATTTGTAAAATCACTTGAAAACGAAGGTGTTGAATATATTTTTGGCGTACCCGGAGAAGAAAATCTGGATTTGCTTAATTCACTCAAGAATTCTTCAATTAAACTAATTGTTACCAGGCATGAACAGGCAGCGGGTTTTATGGCTGCCACCTACGGAAGGCTCACCGGAAAACCAGGCGTTTGCCTTTCAACACTTGGCCCCGGTGCAACTAATCTGGTTACAGCGGCTGCTTATGCCAACCTGGGTGCCATGCCCATGCTGATGATCACAGGTCAAAAACCCATTAAAAAGAGCAAGCAAGCCCGCTTTCAGATCATTGATGTAGTGGATATGATGCGCCCACTGACACAGTTCACCAAACAAATCGTAAACGCCAACCACATCACCGGAACCATTCGTGAGGCATTCAGGGTAGCTGTAGAAGAACCGCCGGGAGCAGTACACATTGAACTACCGGAAGACATAGCCGCTGAAGAATGCGATTGCGAAGTATTTGATGTGGTGGAAATGATAAGGCCCGACCCTAACCCATTGATGATTTTGGAAGCTGTGAAGATGATTGAAGGCGCTAAAATGCCTTTGCTAATGATTGGTGCCGGAGCCAACCGCCGACGCCCCAGTGAAGAATTGAGAACATTTATTGATAAAACCGGTATTCCGTTTTTCGATACCCAAATGGGTAAAGGTGTTGTCGACGAAAGACATCCCAAATACTTGGGAACTGCTGCCTTGTCAGAAAACGATTTTCTGCATTGTGCTATCGATCGCGCTGACTTAATCATCAACGTAGGACATGATACTATTGAAAAACCACCTTTTTTCATGAAGAAAGGAGGCACGAAAGTTATCCATATCCATTTCTCATTTCCAAAAATTGACCAGGTATATTTTCCTCAGCTAATAGTGACCGGTGATATTGCCACAACTATTAAATTATTGGGTAAGCAAATCAAAAACAAAGACAATTGGGATTTTGATTATTACAAGCGCGTTAAAGACGAGGTGGAAATGCACCTTTCAAAATATTCGGAGGATTCTCGTTTTCCTGTTTTACCGCAACATCTTGTGCATGAAGTCAGAAAAGCACTTCCAAATGATGGTATTGTAACACTGGATAATGGTATCTATAAAATTTGGTTTGCTCGAAATTATCCCTGCTATCAATACAACACGCTGCTCCTAGATAACGCACTGGCATCCATGGGTGCAGGATTACCTTCAGCTATAGCTGCAAAAATGGTATACCCTGAGAAGAAAGTAATTTCCGTATGCGGTGATGGCGGATTCATGATGAACTCACAGGAACTTGAAACCGCGATCCGGCTTGGGTTAAGCCTGACAGTTATTATCCTTAACGATAGTGGATATGGCATGATTAAATGGAAACAGGAAGATATGGGCTTTGAGAATTTCGGCCTTGATTTTAACAATCCTGATTATGTAAAATACGCGGAAAGTTATGGTGCTAAAGGCTATCGCCCACAGAATGATAAGGAGTTCAAAGAAACCTTGAATTACTGCACACATGCAGATGGAGTTCATGTAATAGATCTCACCATGGATTATTCACTGAATCACCAGATATTACATGTTTTATTAAGAGAAAAATCTTGTATTATTTAAAATAAGTACCATGTTAAAAATAGTTTCCCCTTATAACCTGAAAACGATTAAAGAAATTAAAACCTCTAGTGAAGAGCAAGCGTTTGCATTACTTCAAGTAGCGCATAAGCTTTTCCTGGATCAATCGAAATGGCTGCCTGCTTATAAAAAGATAGCCATCCTGGAACGTACGGTTGAAATCATGAAATCGCGCGTTGAGGAATTAACACGGATTGCTGCCGAAGAAGGTGGCAAGCCTTACACTGACTCAAAGGTAGAAGTATTGAGGGCCATAAATGGTGTTAAGTTAGCCATTGAACAGATCGGTCAGTTGAAAGGCGAGCAAGTTCCAATGGGCATCACTGAGGCTTCTCAAAACAGGATCGCATTTACTATGCGGGAACCCATAGGTGTTGTAATGTCTGTAAGTGCATTTAACCACCCACTCAACCTCATTATACATCAAACCGTTACCGCCATTGCTGCCGGATGTCCGGTACTGGTCAAACCCGCTTCCACCACTCCCCTGTCATGCATAAACTTTGTAGAAATATTGAAAGAAGCCGGCTTACCTGAAGGATATTGCCAGGCAGTTATTTGTAGCAGTTCTATCGCTGAAAAACTGGTATGTGACCATAGGGTCAATTATGTTTCATTTATAGGTTCCGCAAAAATTGGCTGGTATTTGAGATCAAAAATTGCCCCTGGCACACGTATCGCCCTTGAGCATGGTGGTGCCGCTCCTGTTATTGTGGAAGCAGATGCTGAATTTAAGAGTATGGTTCCGGCACTTGTAAAAGGTGGCTTTTATCATGCTGGACAGGTTTGCGTGTCAGTGCAGCGGATATTTGTTCATGAAAGTATCGCTGACAAATTAAGCAGCGAAATTGTAAAAAAAGCACAAAACCTTGTGGTTGGCGACCCCCTTGATGAAAAAACTGAAGTTGGCCCTTTAATTGTTCCACAGGAAGTTGACCGACTGGAAGATTGGGTTAAAGAAGCCGAAAGATGGCGGCGCTGAAGATTCTATGCGGAGGAAAAAGAATTTCTGATACCCTTTTTGAGCCAACAGTTCTCTTTAACCCGACACAAGATGCAAAAGTTTCGCAGGAAGAAATCTTTGGTCCCATTGTTTGTATTTATCCGTATAAAACAGAGATGAAGCCATAGTACTTGCTAATTCGGTACCATTTGCATTTCAGGCTTCCATTTTACCCAACAAATTGATACGGCAATGGATGCAGTTAAAAAACTAAATGCAACGGCTGTAATGGTAAATGATCATACCGCTTTTCGTGTCGACTGGATGCCTTTTGGTGGCAGGGATGCGTCCGGAATTGGTATGGGTGGTATTCCATACACCATTCATGAAATGACGAGAGAGAAGTTGATGGTAATTAAAAGTGTAGTTTTGTAGTGTTCTTTCTCTAACTCAACTCAGCCAAATGCCAGTTCTCTGATTTATCATGCCCGTAACGAACTGAATATTCTTTAGCCTGGTGTAAAAAAGCTTGCAGCCTCAAGTCAATGGAGGCATCTTCCTGTCCATCATAGGCAATACTTACATAAGGCAACTCATTGTTGTCTTTTTTAAATTTATGTGAAACAGAAGCAACTACTGTTCCCGGCATACAGGTAAAAGGTAAGAATATTTGCAATACCCGAAATCTTTTTCTGCACAAGTTGCACTGAGCTTCCCAGGTTCAATGCAGGATCACCATCATAATGCTTATGAATATAATTTCCGCAACTATTCAGCATTTCTTTCACATCAATATCCTTATCCGCATCAAAATGCCCTTTAACAGCTTTGTGCAATTTACTGGCAGATATATTCTGTGAAAACTCCTGTATTTTTGATTTCAAAACACCTGTATAATCCCCTTTCCACAAACTATCGCGTGTATAGCGATAGGTTGAATAACTGATCCATTCTGAAAATGGCGCCATAAATGTTTCAGCGCCAAATTTTTCAAGACGATCAACAAGAAAACCACTACAGAAAGGATTATCTCGCATGAATATCTCGCCAACAATGACAATAACAGGTTTGCGTTCTCCATTTGATATCGCTATAGTGTCAAAACTTAGCGCAGCCTGGTGCAAGGTATCTTCAAGATCTTTGGCTCCATTTTCTAAGGATATGATTACATTATTCAGGGCCTCTTTATAAACTTTCTCAGTTTCTCCCGGAATCAGTTCATAAGGTTTCCTTTCCTGCTTCATTTTCCGCAGTAAATCCACAGCAACAAATCCTTTCCAGGCCGTAAACCTGAATTTAGTTCCTTGTCCTCCGGATATATCGGCATAGGCTGTATCATTGCTTGGTGAAATAATTTCAGCATCTTTAAAACCAAGTTTATCAAAAATAACCCGTTGAAGTTTATTGTATTGGCCGAAACGGCAGGGGCCATTGTGGTCCGGCATAAAAAAACTGGTTTTCTTAGGATCTGTTTCAGGATCATAAAGTTTCTTCAAGAAATTCCCTGTTGTGCAAACCATTGGGAAACACTCCCTTGCGGAAGTATTCTTTCGGCCAAGTTCCAGATCAACTTTATCCTGCATAGGAAGCACCTCAGCTTTCATACCACAACTACGACTGGCTGCAGCAATAGCGTAAGCACTATCGCTCATATAAGGAAAATACAAGGTTCGGTCTTTCATAGGGTCCGAACGCTGAACTCCGGGTTTGTATACTTTTGCCTTCTTTTTGTTAATCAATTTCGATCCTTTCAGACTATCTAAAAAGGCCTCATAACGGGTAACCATACCTGCATCAGCACTGTGCTCATCAATCTCTAATTCAAGATAAGGTTTCCCCGCCATCTCTTCGTGCACAAAATGGGCAAGAAATGAATCAGGACCACATCTAAAGTTCCCCATATAAATTGCATGAAGCTTTGGGTCCTGTGCAACGATCCTTGCGCCTGCTAATATTTTTTGCCCGTTTGGCCAGTACATTTGGGGGTAATCATCCGTTATATGTTCGCTACCCAATGGTAAATAATCGAGTGGTATAGGCAAGACATCCTGGTTTATTAATTTCTCGACCATACTGAGGTTGAGTGCAGGATCACCTGTATTGTAAACACGCCCGATAATGACCAAAGCCTCTTTGTCGTCAGGTAAATTATTCATAACTTCCTGACCCCGCAAAACAATTTTGTTTTCAAAAGTAACCTGTGCCCTGTCGGCTTTGTCAATGGCTTTAACTACTTTTCTTTTGGTGATACCGAACTTACTATGCATAAAATCGGAAAGCTCCTTATTGAGCACCTTCCCAAAATATTTAAAGTTTAAAGTTGGGATAAGCATTTTTTCCACGAGAGCATCATCATTAATAGCGGCTTTCACCATAAAAGGAAATGTCTGAACCCAGGGACAGTTGCTGTTGTTGGTTGGTTTTGCTTCGTCTGATTTTGCATTGATGATAAATGGGGTGAAAACATAATCTGCTTCTTTTTCAAGAAGATCGAGGATGTGGCCATGCATAAGCTCAACAGGGAAGCAGGTTTCTGCAACAATCATCCCTAATGATTTCTTTATCAATCGTGTGTCAGATTCGGGTGAGATAATTACTCTGAACCCAAGGTCTTCAAAGAAAGTTCGCCAGAATGGGAATTGTTGATAAAATAACATGAGTGCCCTAGGTATTCCAATTGTAATCCTTTCATCCTTAGGCTCTTCCTCATACCCCTCTAATAATAGTGCATTTCGTTCTTCAAACAAATTTGGAATATCCTGTCCTTTACCTTTTCGGTCTTCAACCTCCCATTTCTCACAACGTCCTCCAAAATACAATGGTTTCTTTTCACCTTCAATCTGTACCCGCCTAATTTCGCAAAGGTTTGAACATGCCTTACATGTAAATTTATCGACTGTATATGGTATTCTACTGATATCAAAACCTTTAAAGCGCGTTTCCTGACCTTCAGCCATTGATTCCCGGGCAAGGATGGCTGCCCCAATTGCACCTGTCACATCGAAATGTGGTGGAATCGTTATTTTCTTTCCTGTGATTTTTTCAAAAGCAGCTACAACTGCCTGATTGTTTGTAACCCCACCCTGGAAAAATATATTGTTGCCGATTCTTTTTTTACGAACGACTTTCTGAATATAATTCTCAACTATTGAATAGGCCAGTCCTCCCATTAGGTTATCTTTTTTTACACCATTCTGCTGCTGCGAATTAAGGTCAGACTCCATAAACACAGTGCATCGGTTGCCCAACTTGGCAGGTTTTTCAGCTTCAAGCGCTAACTTGCCGAACTCTTCAACGATACTGACATTAAGTTTTTCTGATTGTTCTTCAAGGAAGGAACCGGTACCTGCTGCACACACCTTATTCATCTCGAAATCCGTAATTACCCCATTGTCGATACTGATGTATTTTGAATCTTGCCCTCCTATTTCAAAAATAGTATCAACCGTCGGATCATAAGCGATAGCCGCAGTTGCCTGAGCAGTTATCTCGTTTCGGATAATATCTGCACCAATAAAATCACCTGTTAAGTACCGCCCTGATCCGGTAGTACTTGCACCAACAACTTTTACACGCTCACCTACTTCATCGTAAATCTCAGACAAACCACGGCGAATTGCATCGAGGGGCTTACTGGCAGTTGGCAAATACCTCCTGGCAATAACATGATTGTCTTTATCAATAAGTACAACATTGGTACTCAATGAGCCAATATCAAGGCCCAGATAAACATCAAGCTTGTCGATATCATCCGGTATCGGATGGATGTCTTTGTTATATTTTGCGGCCGATTTGGTTAGGGCTTCATTGAAATTACTTTTGGCATGATCTCCTGACAGATAGTCGTCAAGGTTTTCCATGCCCTTGTAAGGCTCTGCAATTAAATTTTTTTGATCAAGCACATGATACAAAGCACCTATTGCACCCATTGATGCATGGTATTCTGGAATAATCAAGTCTCCATCTTGTGCTTCAAGAAGCTCGTGAAACGCCCTGACCACACCTCTATTAGCAGCAACACCTCCCTGGAAAATAATGGGAAACTCAAATTTTTTGCCCTTACCCATGCTACTGATAAAGTTACGGGCAACAGCAAAACATAAACCAGCAACAATATCATACACCGGGGTTGCTATTTGCTGCAAATGAATCATATCACTTTTTGCAAAAACACTACAACGGCCAGCAATCCGTGGTGGTTTTTCTGATTTCAGAGCGAGTTCACCAAATTCATTTTCGATGGATATCCCCATGCGTTTTGCCTGCTGATCAAGAAAAGAACCTGTTCCTGCAGCACATATATTGTTGAGTGTGAAATCAGAAAGGCGACTTATTTTTTCCTCCTTATCCTCATGCATAAAAATCAGTTTGGAGTCTTCACCCCCAATTTCGATAACTGTTTTCACCTCAGGATATAGTTTAGCCACTGATGCTGATTGCGCAATAATCTCATTTACAAAATGACCGCCAATTAATTCTTGTGCTAATTTTCCACCGGTGCCAGTTATTGCAACATGTTGAATTAAGCCTTCTTTATTATTGTCAATGTATTCAGCGAGAATATTCTTCAGGAGTTGGAAAGGATTGCCATGACAGAAATCATAACGGTTTTGAATGATATTCCTTTGGTCATCCATCAATACCGAATTGATAGAAATAGATCCGATATCAATGCCAAGGTGAAGGGTTTGTTTCATCATCCTCTAAAATAAATAAAAATACCGGTGTCAGAAAACACATACCTTATTTAGAACTATCAAAAATTAATAGAACTTAAGAGCAGGGCTAATGAACAGAATATCAGAATTTTTTTTCATTTTTAATATTCCATCAAAGTATTATGAAAACAAGAGTATCATTTGTTATTTTTTGTAATTCGCTTTATTTAGAAACAAAAAAATCATCAGGATCAGGAAAGTTTAATTTCTCTCTTGCGATTTCTTGAGAAAAGGTATAATACGTAATCACTCCCTCCGCTCCCACTTTTCCATCAGAATTAATCAGTTCCACATTTACATCCACCAGGTTTCTTCTGACTTCCTTCAGCCATGCCCGTAATTTTAATGGCCCCTGATTGGTTTGAACAGTTCTTTTTAACCGTAGGTTCATGTTGGATGTAACTCCGGCTGTTTTCATTTTTACCTGTATAAACCATGAAGCTATTTCATCCATTAAAGTAGCTTGAATACCCCCATGCAATATATTATTGTAACCAGCCATAAAACCTTTGGGCATCCACTCACTGATCAGGTAATCGCCTTGTTCAACAAAAGTCATTTGAAGGCCGTTTTCGTTATTGGGTGAACAGGCAAAACAGTTGTATCCTTTAACTTTAACATATGGATTTAAAATCTTTTTCATTTCACCGCCTCCCCTTTTATAAAATTTATTTTCTTTAGTTCTTTGCCATCTGCTCCAAATTCATTCCATGCTCCTGTTTTCAGACCATCCTTATACTGCCCTTCGATCATCAATTGGCCATTTTCATGATATTCCTTATAATAGCCTTCCGCTACATTCTCATGAAATTGTTGCTCACTTTTCAAAGATTCATCCATGTAATATGTTTTTTTTAAACCTTCAAATTTGTCGAGTTTATAGTTGTATTCGGCTATCAGCTTTCCTTCTGAATTGTACCATTTCGTAGGCCCGTCTTTTAAGCCGTTTGTATAGTAGCTTTCTTCCTGAATGATACCGCCGTAATCGTAGTATAAAGTTCTTTTTCCATCGAGTAGTCCGTTCTTATAATGTTCATCCGACTTTATACGGCCTCCGGACCCAAAGTTTAGGCGCCTTCCTTCTAATTCTCCATCTGTATATTCAGCCTGTTCTTCGATATAACCCCGAGGGTTGATGATTACATGGAAACCATTCTTTTTACCCTCTTTGTACTGTTCCAGTTTATAAATTTGACCTGATTCGAGAAATGTAATCCAGTTTCCGGTTTGGAGATAATTTTCAAAATTTCCCTCCACGGTCATTTTACCAATTTTTTCCGAGTAGAAACCCGATTCGATGGTGTCAGGTAGGACTGTTTGTGCAAAAACTCCGGAAATGAGAAGGAATGAAATGATGATAAATAATAACTTTTGCATAACGGTTCGGTTTAAATGCAAAATTACCTGTTTGAGATGAACTGGCAAATTCAAATAGGATTAAAATTAGGAATGATCAATCAAAGGCATGTGAAATGGATCAAATCACTTTACCATATAAATCGTAAAACTCCGCTTTTGTAATTTTTACATTATAAAATTCACCAATGGTTAAATCACTATTTTCCATTGCAATAAGCACTTCCTGATCCACTTCCGGTGAGTCAGATTCGGTGCGCCCAATGTAATAATCACCTTCTTTTTTATCGATAATCGTTTTGAAAACTTTTCCTTCTTTGGCTTTATTCAGTTCTAATGAAATTTCCTGTTGAAGCATCATCAAACGGTCAGCACGTTCCTGTTTAACTTTTTCAGGCACATCATCTTTCAATTTAAAAGCAGTTGTTCCTTCCTCAGGAGAATATTGAAATACGCCAAGACGTTCAAATTTTGATTCACTCACAAAATCCAATAACTGCTGAAAGTCGTCTTCGGTTTCACCAGGATATCCAACAATCATCGTTGTGCGAATAGCAACATCCGGTAATTGCTTCCTAATTTTTCTCACCAACTTCAGAGTTCCTTCTTTGCCTAAGGCACGTTTCATGGACTTAAGGATAGGGTCGCTGATGTGTTGCAAGGGAATATCCAGGTAATTGCAAACTTTTGGATTATTCTTTATAACATCCAGCAAATCTTCAGGAAATCCGGCTGGATATGCATAATGCAATCGGATCCATTCGATGCCTTCTACCCCTGATATTTTCTGAACCAATTCAGCTATCTTTCTCTTTCTATAAATATCGATGCCGTAATAAGTTAAATCCTGGGCGATCAGCATGATCTCTTTTACACCTCGGGATGCCAGAAATTCAGTTTCATTTACAATTTCTTCAAACGTTTTCGACCTATGTTTACCGCGAATTAAAGGGATGGCACAAAAAGAACAGGTACGGTCGCAACCTTCAGAAATTTTAAGATAAGCGTAATGCCCTGGAGTGGTTAACAGGCGTTCCCCGATCAGTTCATTTTTATAATTTACTTCCAGAGCATTCAGCACTTCCGGCAATTCATTTACGCCGTAAAAACCATCAACGTTCTGTATTTCGCTTTTCAGTTCTTTTTTATAGCGTTCCGACAAACAACCGGTGACATAAACTTTTTGAATATCTCCTGCCTTTTTGGCTGCAACAGAACGTAAAATTGTGTCAATCGACTCTTCTTTCGCATCATTGATAAATCCACATGTGTTGATGATCACAATATCGGAGACTTCATCAGAATCATGAACAATGGCATAATCGCTTTGCAATTGCCGCATCATGACTTCCGAGTCGATCAAATTTTTTGAACACCCGAGTGTTATCACATTTATTTTCTTCATCTACGAGGAAAATAAAGTTTCAACGAATAATGATCTGTTAAACACCTGTAAGTCTTCCATTTTCTCACCAACACCAATATATTTCACGGGAATTCTAAATTGATCGGAGATACCAATCACAACACCCCCTTTGGCTGTTCCGTCAAGTTTTGTTAAGGCAATGGCATTTACTTCGGTAGCTGCTATGAACTGTTTGGCTTGTTCAATTGCATTTTGCCCAGTAGAAGCATCCAACACGAGCAATATTTCGTGTGGTGCATCGGGCATCAGTTTTTGCATTACCCGGCGAATTTTCGATAGTTCATTCATGAGGTTGACCTTATTGTGTAGTCGACCCGCTGTGTCAATAATGGCCACATCCGCATTTTGAGCAATAGCTGATTTGAGTGTGTCATAAGCAACGGATGCTGGATCAGCATTCATTCCCTGGCTAATCAGCGGAACTCCAGCTCTTTCTGCCCAAATGGTAATCTGGTCAACAGCGGCAGCTCGAAATGTATCAGCAGCTCCAATAATTACTGACTTTCCAACTCTTTTAAAATTGTAAGCCAGTTTACCGATAGTTGTAGTTTTACCAACGCCATTTACCCCAACAACAAGGATTACATAAGGTTTTTTTCCTTCCGGTAATTCAAAATCATCACCGTCGCCAGTATTATTCTCCTGTAATAGTTTTTCAATCTCTTCCCGTAAAATCAAATTTAATTCGTCCGTACCCAGGTATTTATCCCTGGCTACTCTTTCTTCAACCCGTTCTATTATCTTAAGGGTGGTTTTTACACCTACATCGGATAGAACAAGTGCTTCTTCAAGATTATCAAGCACTTCATCATCCACTTTCGACTTGCCAACTACTGCTTTTGATATCTTACTAAAAACATTCTGACGTGTTTTTTCGAGTCCTTTATCAAGGTCTTCTTTTTGCTGCTTTGATGAAAATATTGAAAATAAGCCCATTTCTTTCTTGTGATGTCTTATTAAAAGGTAAAAACAAAAAAAGCTTTTCCCTTTAGAACAGGAAAAGCCTTCAGTTGAGATTGAAATCTATATCGAATAACTTATTTCTTGTCGAAATAATCTTTTACCTGGTCCGTAGGAATAATTTCTTCTTTGAATGTATACGCACCTGATTTATTGGATTTGGTCATTTTAATAACCTTCGCAAATTCTTTTCCTGATGATTGTAATGATGCAACTACTTTCTTAGCCATGGTATCTCTTATTTAATTTCTCTGTGAACTGTCATTTTCTTTAAGATCGGGTTATACTTCTTCAGTTCCAGCCTGTCAGGTGTATTTTTTTTGTTTTTTGTCGTAATATACCTTGAAGTACCCGGCTTCCCGCTCTCTTTGTGCTCGGTACATTCTAAAATTACCTGTATCCTCGCATCTTTCGTCTTTTTCGCCATTTTTTAACGCTTTATAATTTTGGTCGGCAAAAATACCAACTTTCTTATTATTATCCTAATGAATCTTTAACTTTTTTATCAATTTATAATCGCCTGAATATAAGGTTTTAATCCTGAGAAAAAGAATTCGACGGCAATCACCATAACGATCAATCCCATCAATTTCATCATGATTTTATTACCTCTTTCACCAACAAATTTTGTAATGCCAACAGCACCAACTAAAACTGCCAATACAATAATCAGAACAATTACGATGGATAGGATTACTAAAAATTTAGAGGTTAAATCCTGGCTGTCACCCATCAGAACAATAGCATTAGTAATAGCTCCAGGACCTGCAATCATGGGTATGCCCAGCGGTGTGATTGAAATATCATCTGCATATAATGCAGCTTCCTTTTTAGTAAGTTTTAAGCGACTGATTCGGGCATTCAGCATATCATAACCAATGATGAAGAATAAAATGCCACCGACTACTTTCAATCCGGCAACAGAGATTCCGAAGAAATCAAACAGGTACTTACCGAGAAATGCAAAAAGGATCAAAGCAAAAGCGGCAGTTAACACAGCTTTCATAGCTGTCGCCCTTCTTTCTCTTTTTGATAATTCGCTTGTCATGGATAAAAACACCGGCATTGTACCAATCGGATTCATCAATGTGAAAAAGGAAGTTAAATAAAGTAATATGGTTGTGAATTGATCCATTGTATATCATTTTCATTTCAAATGAAGTGCCATTGAAAAATCTAACTGAGTTAAGATATTATTCAGGGGATTTCTCCTTTCAGTCGAAATGACAATTATTATAAATTTTTAATCTTTTCTTCGACAATTTTAATAATGGCATCCCGCTCAGCTTTGGCTTTCTTTGCAATTTCATCTCCCCTTTTCAACAGTTTCTCTGTAAAAGTTTTGTCGTTGATTCCACCGGCGTTAATTTTTACATTCAGGAAAGCGCCTTCCACAGCAGTTAATGCACAAAGTGCTCCAACGCCGGCATCAGAAACTGAATTTGGATTGCCAAACTCGGCCATAGCACGGACTACTTCCATAGAATCAAACGATGTCTGCATTACTTTATAAGGAATTTCCATAGCATATTTTGAGGCATCTTCAATCGCTTTGAGCCTTATTTTCATATCTTCCTCTGTTTTCTTAGGCAAACCAAAAGCATCCATAATCTGGTTAAAGGCATGGGTATCTTCATCTACCAAATGCAACAATTGATCTTTATATTGCTGACCTTTTTCAGCCCAATCAGAAAATTCCTCCCAGCGGTCGTCCCAGCCTCTTTTATGCGCAGATAAATTGGCTACCATAGTTCCCAACGACACACCAAGCACGCCTGCATATGCAGAAATGGAACCACCACCTGGTGCCGGGGATTCAGATGCTGTTTCATTGGCAAATCCTGTTAGCGTCATATCCACGAGTTTGTTTTTACCTTCTTCAAGTAGATATTCGATGATTCTTTTCTTCGGATCAAATGGTTTCAGGTCATCAAGTCCCATTGATTTGATGGCTATCTTGATCAACTCATCATTATCTACCCCAACGGATCTTTGTTGCTTGCGAAGGAAATAGCGTCCGGCTTCCAGCATTGCTTCAAGTGGAATCAACCCTACCAATTCAGAACCTGTTACCCGTATGCCACGTTCATCTGCTTTTTTACAAACTTCATCAAAAGCAATATGTACTGGAGTGATACTTATGTTTGTTAAGTTCATTGAGATTTGGGCGACGCCATATTCTTCTATGAACCAACCAATTCCTTTTACTGCTTTTAAAGAACCTGGAATCATCACCGGATTTCCTTTATCATCTTTTACAATTTTGCCTGTGAGTGGATTTCCTTCACGTTTCACCCTTCCCCTTTCGCGGATATCAAATGCTATGGCGTTAGCCCTGCGGGTTGAAGTGGTATTCAAGTTAACATTGAAAGCTACCAGAAAATCCCTGGCCCCAACTGCCGTTACACCTGAACCTGCTACCCGGTTATTAAATACATTAGGTCCGAAATCAGGTTTCCATTCTTTGGTTACAATTCTCTCCGGCAACGCTTCATATTCCCCTGAACGACAATTGGCGAGGTTTCGGCGGACATCTGAGAAGGCTGCATTTTCATAGCAGAATACCGGAATCTCCAATTCTTCTCCGATTCTTTTTGCCAGTTTCCTCGCATATTCCACCGTTTCTTCCATCGAAATATTGGCAACCGGGACCAGGGGACAAACATCAGTGGCACCAAAACGAGGGTGTTCACCTTTATGGTGTCGCATGTCAATAATCTCAGCTGCTTTTTTTACAGCCCTGAAGGCAGCTTCTATTACTTCATCAGGTGTACCTACAAAAGTAACTACTGTTCTGTTGGTGGCAGCACCGGGATCGACATCCAGTAAAGTTACTCCATCTACTTTTTCTATTTCATCGGTTATCTGTTTTATCACGGCCATATCACGGCCTTCACTAAAATTCGGAACACATTCGATTAATTGCTTCATGCTTTGCTATTTGAAAGTGAAAAATGAAGTGCAAAAATAGTAATTGTACCACGATTTTTTGGCATCATTCTCCACTTAAATCTTATTTTTACCAATGTAATTTATTTTAATGATTGAAAAGCATTGATGAGCTATCAAAATGCAGATACCAAGAAACGTCAGAGATTGAAGGAAGATGATATTATTAAGATTCTGACAGTTAAAGCCTCTGAAGAAAATAGCCTAAAAATTATTTCACCTCTTCAGGCTACTGGTGCCAATATTTCAGCTATTGGAGCCAAAAGTGACTACGAATTCGTTCAGAAAAGGGCATTTTATCTCTTTAAACTGCTACCCTTTTCTTTAAGGCAATTGACGAAAGTTTATCAGTTTCCTGGTGTCTGGATAAAGGGAGCGTTCGTTGTATCATTCATTATTGGCATATTGTCAAATTATCTTGGCCCCCACCGATTGATTCATATCATTTATAATCCTTTGACCATTTTAATCGCATGGAATATACTTGTGTATTTACTCATGATCTTAAAAAGATTTTTTCGCTTTAGGATACAGATTGACAAAGAACAATTTAAGAATAAGACAGGAGAAGTTGAAGATAATGACGATGAGAAAGGCAACTCTCATTTTATAGTCGACTGGCTAATAGGCGGGTTCTACAGGTTAATGTTTCGGTTCAAGGCAAAATTTATTGATAACAATACCAAGGTAACCATTCTTAAAAAAATCATTCCTGCATTTTGGATATCATATAAAAAAGTAGCTAACAAATCCTTGCTCTTCCGATTTAAAAGTGTAATGAATGTTAGTGCTATCGGACTTCTGGCAGGTGCCCTCTTAGGTGTTTATTTCAGAGGATTGTTCTTCAATTACAATATGATCTGGCTAAGTACTTTTATTTCTGAAACGGAAACAATAAGGAACTTCCTTAATTTATTCTATGGCATGGCAAACCTTTTAATTGATGGCAATTGGATTTCAGTCATTCAAGTTCAGGAATTGCTATTACCAGAAGGTGCACCTGCGGGACCATGGATCCATAAAATGGCACTGACTTCATTTATTGTGATCTTTATTCCACGCCTCATATTATCCGCTTACTTTATAAGAAAAGCAAAACATTCAATTAAATCTCCTGACCTTTCGGAGGATTATTATCAGAACGATGTTTTAAAAGACAGGGAAAAGCTAATTGACATAATTCGTGAAGGAATTCATGACATCATTTCAAAAAAAATAAAAAAAACCGGAGAAACCATCTCTGAATTTGTGATTAAAGATTACTACGAGCAATTTATCACACCAATTCTTTTAGACTTTCGGGAAAAAGGCGGTAAGATCAAAAATTTAGAATCCGAACTGCTTAGTTCGCAGCAGGGATTTGAGCCTATCTTGCTTAATTACCTAAAGGATGTGCAGGAAGAATTCAAGGATGGGGTTCTGACTGAGTTGAATCTATTCCTTGGGAGAAAGCTTGATATTGATATCAATACCTTAAGCACTTATCAACCAAAATCGGATGACATTGACCAAAAACTTGCCGGGCGCATTGCCTCTGATATTGGAGACACAATCGGTGGCACCATCGTTACAACTGTTTCGCTGGCTGTTGGCTCTATTAGCGGCGGCATCGGAAAAAGCCTCGGAATAGCTATTATTTCAGGTTTATTGGGCGTGTCAGGGCCAGTTGGATTGCTGATTGGGGGAGTTCTTACTGCCGCAACCCTGGGTAGTGTTTACAAAAGAAAACGTTCTCAGATTTCCGGCTTTGTAAAAGATATACCGCTTCCGGCATTTGCCATAAAAGCAACCTTAACTGATTCTAAAATAGAAAAAACGAAAAAAGAAACTTACGATCACACAGAAAAGGAAATTAAAAATATGCTGGAACCAAAAATTGAAGAAGTAACAATCAGCATCCTCAAAGATCTCACGTATTAAGTAATTACTACTTCAGTCAGTATGAATTAGTCTATGACTTTCCCATTAAGAATTACGGTTTCAATTTTATTTGTTCCATAATAATAAGGAAGGTATTCAATGGAAGGTATTTCCTTCGTAATAAACAGATTCGCTTTTTTTCCAATTGCTATACTGCCTAGTACATTACTCAAATCCATGGCGTATGCTGTATTTAAAGTAGTTGCATTAATGGCTTCTTCCGGAAGCAGTTTATAAAGAATGCATGCCATGGATAAAATGAGCTGCATATTCCCTGATGGTGAGGATCCGGGATTAAAGTCGCTGGCCATGGCGATTGGTAATCCAGCATCAATCATTTCCCTGGCAGGTGCATAACGCATTCCCAGGAAAAAGGCAGCACCAGGTAAGATAGTAGGCATTGTTTCCGAACCAAGGAGGGCTCTAATTTCTTTATCGCCTGTGAACTCAAGGTGATCTACCGACAATGCGTTATATTTGACCCCCGCCTGAATACCTCCGGAATAATCCAATTCGTTCGCATGGATTTTACCCCGCAGTTCATATTTCATTCCGGCTTCCAAAATTCTCTCGGTATCTTCTACAGTAAAAAATCCATTATCGCAAAACACGTCAATGTAGTCCGCAAGTTGATCTTCAGCTATCCGGGGCAGCATTTCATTGATAACCATATCCACGTATTTTTCCTGCTTTCCCCTGTATTCCAAAGGAATTGCATGCGCTCCCAAAAAAGTAGATTTAATGGTTATTGGTGAAAGTTCTTTGAGTTTCTTAATCACCCGTAACATTTTCAATTCCGATTCTAAATTAAGACCGTATCCACTTTTAATTTCCACAGCACCGGTTCCATAGCTAATGATCTCATCCAACCTTTTTAATGCATCTTTCAACAATTTTTCCTCGGAAACAGACTCCATCTTCCGCGCTGAATTGAGAATTCCACCGCCTCTTTTGGCAATTTCTTCATAAGAAAGGCCTTTAATCTTATCGATATATTCTACCTCCCGGGAAGCGGGATACACCAAATGCGTGTGAGAATCAACAAATGAAGGAAAAACCATTTTTCCTTTGGCGTCAATACGTTGTAAATTGTTTTTTTTACTTATTGATTCCGGAAGTTCTTTCATTGAACCCAAACCTGCAATTCGATCATCTTCTACATACAAAAAGGCATCTTCAATTACATTGAGATGCTTCATTTCAGAACCTTTTCTCAATTTAACAGAAGGGGTTTTCTCGACTTGAACCAACTTTGATATATTATCGATTAGCATAAACGGAATATTATTTGTTCAAAATTACTACAAAGATAACGAACCTGCGTGTTTGTATCATGACTAAAAAGCACGAATCGTCGATGAATATACCATTTGCAAATTATAATTATTCCTATATTTGCCGATCAGTGAATCGTAACAATTAAACTTCTTAAATAATGAAATCAAAAATTTTACTCACATTCATCGTAATTTTTACACTATCATTCAGCATTTTGGCAAAAGATATCAATCAAGCGCAGGCTGAAAAAGTAGCTGTAAACTTCTTTTACGAAAGGGCCAATGTTTTTAACGGAAGCATTGATTATTATGACATTTCAATTGTTGACGTAAACAAAGTTGACAATGCATATTATGTAATCAATCTTGCTGACGGATGGATTCTGATTGCAGCTGACGATGCTATGATCCCTGTTTTAGGTTATAATTATAATGGACAATTTGTTTCCAAAGAATATCAGGATTATAACGTAAAAAGTTTTTTACAGAATTTCACAGATCAAATGAATTACATTCGTGAAAATGATGTAAAGGCTGACTTTGAAATACAAAGTCAGTGGGAATATTACCTCAATAGCGAGCCAGAATCACTTCTTGCTTTCAGAGGTAACCGCGATCAGACTGTACCATTGCTAACCTCAACTTGGAACCAGGACTCGCCTTATAATATTTTATGTCCTGAAGATTCTGACGGTCCTGGTGGACGCGTTTACGTGGGTTGTGTTGCAACTGCAATGTCGATGATCATGCATTACTGGAGATATCCATGGGTTGGAAGCGGATCACATTCTTATTATGAATACCCTTATGGCACTTTAAGTTTTAATTATGGTGAAGCCTATTTTGATTACAACGCTATGCAGGATGAGATTGATAATGGAAATCCATGGGAAATAGCTGAAATAGGATACGCTGCTGCGGTATCAGTTGATATGGGTTTTGCACCTGATGGTTCTGGTGCTTTTAGTCAGGATGTTCCCTATGCAATGGAAACCTACTTTAATTATGACAATGCTTGCATATATGTTCAAAAAAGTAATTATAGCCAAGCTACATGGGAAAATATGATCCAGGGTAATTTAGATGAATTAAAACCCATTTATTATTCTGGAAGAGATTCAGATAATGGTGGTCATGCTTTCGGACTTGACGGCTATGAAGGAGATAATTATTATCATTTCAATTTTGGATGGAGCGGAAGTAATAATGGGTGGTATTCATTATCAGAAGTTGGTGGCTTTTATAATCAGCAGGCAATGGTATACAATATTTATCCTGAAGACCCTGATTATCCATACACAGCACAAGGAGAAACCACACTTACTTCAACATCAGGTTCATTTACAGATGGAAGTGGTCCTGCTGAAGATTACCCGACAGGAATGGATGCTAGCTGGTTAATTGATCCACAAACAGAAACCGATTCTATAACATATATCACCTTAGAGTTTATTCAATTTAATACTTCATCTTCTGATTATGTCAGAGTATATGATGGTGGATCAACAAGCGATCCGATGCTGGGTGAGTTCTCAGGCGATGCGTTACCAGGAAATCTAAATTCAACCGGTAATCAAATGCTGATTACATTTACATCTACCGGTACAGGAAATGGTTTTAAAGCGGAATATAAAACACATGCGCCTACATATTGCCAGGCACAGCAGTTTTATGCAGATCCTACAGGAACGGTAACGGATGGTAGCGGTACATTCAATTACAATAATCAAACTACTTGTATATACATAATCCAGCATCCTGAAGGAGTTAATTATAATATTGAGTTTACTGAATTCAGTACTGAAGCAGATAAAGATATTGTGACCATTTATGATGGAAATCAAAATGTAGTTGGTGAATATTCAGGCGACGAATTACCTGAATATTTGCAAGTGGCTACGGATATGATTTTTATAACCTGGAGTACAAATTCAACTGTCAAGGAAGACGGTTGGTCATTTGACTATGCAGTTGATGGTGTTGGTATTAACGAAAGTTTTAAATATAACAACCTCAGTATTTATCCAAACCCAACCACCGGTTTGCTGAATGTAAGCTTTGATTTAGAAAAATCTTCAAAACTGGAAGTAAAATTGACGAATATGAACGGCCAGATCTTGCAAACAGAAACCCGAGATGGCTTCAGTGGTCGATATCAAAATAATTTCAACTTGAATGATTATCCTAAAGGTGTTTACCTGTTAAGCATTATTAGTGATAATGGAAAAGTTGATAAAAAGGTGGTATTGAAATAGTGCAACCAAGAAATAATATAGAAGCACGGTTAATTTCAGCCGTGCTTTTTTTATGACATTTTTTTATTGATCTCGGCAAGTAACTCCTTAAGTAGTTTGTCCTGCTGTTTGCCTTCTATGCAGGCTTTAATTTTCTTTTGAAAATGATAGCAGGTCATATGTCTTCGTTCCAGGTTTCTGCTCAACTCATATGACGATATGTCAGGAAAAGCACAACTGAGCAAAGCAATTTCCAATGCTTCATTTAAAGGAATCCGGCAGTTATGAAACAGGGTATTTGACGTAACTGATTCTTCTGATTTACATTTTGTACAACGTCTCGAAAAAGGCTTCTTCCCTCTGCAAAAATTGGTATTTCCACATTTCTTACAGACGAAACCCTTTGCCCATTTCTTTTGGGCTAATAATTCCAGGCAGGTTTCTTCCCCTGGAAATATCATTTTGAATTTCTTTAATACAGGACTTATGTCATTTTTAATTTTTGTCATGTTTCATATCAGATCTTATCTGATTAAATAGTCGTGGTATAATTTTTGACAAAATTAACAAAGTGATATTAAAGCGCTATATAAAAATTTATATTTTTGCAAAAAAAATTATAACTACTAAAATAAATATTTGAATATGAAAAAATTAGGATTGATCTTTTTCTCTGTTCTATTGATGACTTCTTACGGTTGTAATAACCTAAAAGGAAACCAGGAGGAGAATATTAAAGAAGTTACTAATTCGGTTCAAACTTCTGATAGGCAATCATCAGAAACAAAAGTTGAACCTGAGTATTTAACCTATGATACATTTATAGAGAAGGTTTGGGATTTTGAAAGTAATCCACAGGAATGGATATACAAAGGCGATGTACCCTGCGTGATTGATTTTTATGCTGATTGGTGCAAACCTTGTAAAATGGTAGCCCCCATCATGGACGATCTGGCTGTAGAATATGAAGGAAAAGTAAAAATCTACAAAATAGATACTGACAAGGAAAAACGTCTTGCCCAGGTATTTCAGGTCAGAAGCATTCCTTCAGTTCTGTTTTCGCCTGTAAATGGAAGGCCTATGATGCAAGCGGGTGCATTGCCTAAGGAGCAATACAAAAAGATAATTGAAGACGAACTTTTAAAGACGAATTAATCAAACTTATTAATTAATATAAAGAATGGAACATTTAACAAAAGAAACTTTTCACGAAAAAGTATTTAACTACGAAGTAAACAAAGATTGGAAATTTGAAGGCGAACTGCCTTGTATCATTGATTTTTATGCCGATTGGTGTCAGCCTTGTAAAATCATTTCTCCTATTCTGGAAGAATTATCAAAAGAATACGAAGGAAAAATCAATATTTATAAAGTAAATACAGAAGAGCAAACAGAGTTGGCAGGTGCATTTGGAATCAGAAGCATTCCTTCATTGCTGTTTTGCCCAAAAGAAGGACAACCACAGATGGCCATGGGTGCATTGCCAAAAGATAGCCTTGAAAAAGCTATTTCAGATGTACTTTTAGCCAGCAAGAACTAAAAAACAAACAACTCTTTCAAAAGGCTGCACTAAAATGCGGCCTTTTTTTATTTTTGCATGCGTGGATCAACAATCGAATTTTATATTACCTATTGCTTACCTTCCTTCGGTTACCTATTTTGCTTTGCTAAAAAACGTTGATATTGCCATTATTGAGCAATTTGAAACTTATCCAAAACAAACCTATCGAAACCGCTGCGATATCTATACCGAGAAAGGGAAAACATCCCTGGGGATCCCTGTCAGCAAGCCAAATGGCAACCATACAAAAACAGCAGATATAGAAATTTTTAACCATGACAAGTGGTACGTGAAACACTGGCGGGCAATTGAATCTGCCTACCAGGCATCTCCTTACTTTTTGTATTACAAAGATGAATTAAAACCATTTTATAATGGCTCCCATAAAAAGCTGCTGGAATTTAACCTGGAATTGATAATGCATTTCTGCAAGCTTTTTGACATCAAAACACCCATCAGTTTATCATCAGATTATATAAAAGGTACAGGTATTGATTACAGAGAGATATTATCTCCTAAAAAACCGCCCATCATTCACAATTTTCCTGAATACACCCAGGTATTTGCGGCCAGGCACGGGTTTATCCCAAACCTCAGCATCCTTGACCTGCTGTTCAATCTGGGGCCGGAAAGTGGTGATTATGTATACCGATTAGGAGAACTCTTACCGTATGATTAGTACTCGCAGGTCAAAATTCTTTCTTCATTTTCACCCACTTCAATTTTTATGATTGTGTGATTTTCGGGTAATAGTTCTGTGATCATCTCAGGCCATTCGATGAAGCAGAAATGACCGCTATAAAAATATTCCTCATAACCAATGTCATACACTTCCTCCAGTTTCTTAATCCTGTAAAAATCAAAATGAAAAACGCTTTCTCCTTCCGCATCTGAATATTCATTTACCAGGGAAAAAGTTGGACTACTGACTGTCTCGCGAACTCCGAGCTCCATACAGATCGATTTGATCAAAGTGGTTTTTCCGGCGCCCATTTTACCTTCAATAGCCACTATACTTTGCTCATTAATAAAGTCGAGGATCTCTTTCGCAACGGCATCTAGCTCATGCAAGTCGTTGGCGACAAATTGTTTCTTCATTTTCTATTTTGGCGATAAAGTTACAAAAGGAATCATTATTTCTTCCATCGATAACCCACCATGCTGAAATGTATTGCGGTAATATTTAGCGTAATAATTATAATTGTTTGGGTATGCAAAAAATTCATCATTACGTGTAAATACAAAACGAGTACTGACATTGACTTTGGGCAGGTAATACTCTTCCGGGTTTTTCATTTCAAAAACATCCTTTTCATCGTAGGCCAGGCTTTTGCCGAACTTATATCTTAAATTAGAATTGACATTACGGTCACCAAGTACTTTTACCGGGTCAGATACTTTGATAGATCCATGATCAGTTGTGATGATCAATTCAATATCCTGGCCCGATAAATATTTGATAATATCAAACAAAGATGAATGCTCGAACCACGAAACCATCAGCGAACGGTAAGCAGGCTCATCATCGGCCAGTTCGCGGATAATTTCCATCTCCGTACGCGCGTGTGAAAGCATATCAACAAAATTATAGACTATAACATTCAGATCATTATCAGTGAGGTTCGAGATGTTTTCAAAAAGTTTTTTACCCGCATTCAGGTTCAGTACTTTGTTGTATGAAACTTTAGCATTCCTTCCATTCATTTTGAGCTGCTGTGACAGCAATTCTTCCTCAAACTGATTTTTGCTGCCGTCTTCATCTTCTTCTTTCCAGTAATGCGGGAACCGCTTTTTAATTTCATTTGGCAATAATCCGGCAAATAATGCATTTCGTGCATATTGGGTTGTTGTTGGAAGTATGCTATAATAAATGCTTTCATTTCTTACCCTGAAATATTGCTCAATAATGGGCTGGATGGCTTTCCACTGGTCAAATCGTAGGTTATCTATCAATAATAGAAAAACCTTCTTCTTGGTATCGAGAATGGGAATTACCTTCTCCTTGATCAATGTATGAGATAGCACAGGCTTTTCTTTTGCCTGTCCCGTAAGCCAGTCTTTATAATACTTTTGATAAAATTTTACAAAGTTGCTGTTCGCTTCTTTTTTCTGCATATTCAGCACTTCAATGATCCCCTCATCATCTGATCTTTCCAGCTTGATCTCGAAAGCCACCAGCTCTTTATAAATATCCGCCCAATCGTTATAATCCATCCGATCCATCATGCGCATACTGATCTGCCTGAACTGCTGCTGATACGACATGGTGGCTTTTTCTTCTGACAATTTCCTGTTGTCCAGGTTTCTTTTCAGCGACAGCAATATCTGGCTGGGCTTTACGGGTTTTATTAAATAATCGGCAATATTTGAACCTATGGCATCTTCCATGATGGTTTCTTCTTCACTTTTGGTGATCATCACGATGGGAAGGTTTGGATTGGTGATTTTCATTTTCTCAAGTGTTTCAATACCACTTAATCCCGGCATCTGTTCATCGAGAAAAACAATATCGTATGTATTTTCACTCAACAGGTCGATGGCCTCGTCACCACTGTTCACTGCATCCACATCATAACCCTTTTCTTCGAGAAATATAATATGGGGTTTGAGCAGGTCAATTTCATCATCCGCCCACAATATTCTAACTTTAGCCATTTCTTAATTACTTTTGTGTTTTTGAATGAATGCAGGATATCAACTATTATTGCATCAGGCGATCATATATAAACAAAATTAACAATTTTTATGAGCTTTGGCAACACCAATAAGCGTAAAATCATCAACGATCCGGTATATGGTTTTATCCCTATCACCAATGAAATCATTTTTGATATCATTGAACACCCATACTTTCAACGCCTGAGAAGAATCAAGCAACTCGGACTTACACATTTGGTATACCCGGGCGCATTGCACACCCGTTTTCATCATTCGTTAGGCGCTACTTTTTTAATGGGGAAAGCCATTTCGGAGCTCCGCACAAAAGGGCATCATATTGATGCTGAAGAAGAATTGGGTGTGTTGTCAGCTATATTGTTGCATGACATCGGGCATGGCCCCTTTTCTCATGCCCTGGAATATTCCATCGGCGATGGCATCCACCATGAAGAAATATCCAAACTTTTCATTTCCTATTTCAACCAGCTTCACAATAATAAACTTTCCATGGCTGTTGACATTTTTAATGATCGGTATAAGAAAAAATTTCTCCACAAACTGGTTTCTTCTCAATTGGATATGGATCGGATTGATTATCTAAAACGAGATAGTTTTTTTACAGGCGTATCAGAAGGTACAATCAACTCGGAGCGCCTGATCAATATGCTGGATGTAATCGATGATGACCTGGTGATTCAGGCTAAAGGCATTTATTCTGCTGAAAAATTCATCACGGCACGCAGGCTGATGTACTGGCAGGTGTATTTGCATAAAACAGTACTTGCGGCCGAATATACGCTGATGCGTATTTTAAAAAGAGCCAAAGAACTGAGCAGGGAAGGCCGCGAACTGTTCAGCACGCCTGCCCTCGCCTATTTTTTAAAAAATGACATTGATGCCAACACTTTTAAAACAAAAGAAGAAGCGCTGATTAATTTCGCCAAACTGGATGATTTCGATGTGCTGACTTCTTTAAAAGTATGGGTGAACGATAACGACAAAGTGCTATCAACGCTGAGCAACAGCATCATCAACCGCCGGCTTTTCAAAATTGAAATGCAGAAAGAAAATTTCTCTGACGATTACATCCAGGAAATTAAAGAAAAAACAAAAAAGAAATTTGATTTGACAGAAGAGGAAGTCAATTATTTAGTGCTGCAGGATACCACTTCAAATCATGCTTACAAACAAGGTGTTGACACCATTAACATTTTGTATAAAGATGGCACGGTGCATGACATATCGGAGACATCCGATGACCTGAACATCTCCCTGTTATCAAACCCCGTTACCAAACATTTTTTATGCTATCCGAAGGAAATTATTTAGATGATTTCTTTTAATGGTAGCCTAATTTAAACTCCAGTAACTTTGTTCTTTTTAGTACCTTGCAAGCCAAAATTACATACATGAAATTCACTGCCCAACAAATAGCCGAAGCATTAAGCGGCACTGTGGAAGGTAACCCTTCCGTTGAAGTTTCCAGCCTTTCGAAGATTGAAGAAGGAAAGCAAGGAACCCTCACTTTCCTTGCCAATCCAAAATATACCCAATACATTTACAATACGGAGGCTTCCATAGTCATCGTAAATGAGGATTTCGTTCCAGAAAAAGAAATCACGGCCACTTTAATCA
Organism: Marinilabiliales bacterium; assembly: GCA_963776205.1. Classification (GTDB taxonomy): domain Bacteria; phylum Bacteroidota; class Bacteroidia; order Bacteroidales; family F082; genus UBA4459. The sequence goes on along the minus strand of CAVZLR010000004.1, from coordinate 181,107 downwards.
AAGTAAAAGATGCCTATTCAGCTTTTGCGCAATTGCTGGAATTGTACCAGCAGTCGAAAGAAAAGAAAACGGGTATTTCCAAGAGTGCTTTCATAGCAGAAAGTGCCACAATCGGAAAAGATGTGTACATCGGCGCGTTCGTTTCCATCGGAGATCATGCGGTCATTGGTGACCACGCGATGATTCATGCCCACGCTTCAATTGGAAATCAATGCAAGATTGGAAATGCAACAAAAATATTTTCAGGTGTCAGTATATATGATGAATGTGAAGTTGGGAAAGAATGTACGATCCATGCAGGCGCCATCATTGGTGCAGATGGTTTTGGATTCGCCCCCCAGGATGACAATGTCTATAACAAAATTCCACAGATTGGTAATGTGATTATTGAAGACCGGGTGGAAATAGGCGCTAACACCACCATTGACAGGGCTACCATCGGTTCTACCATCATCCGGAAAGGTGCTAAAATCGACAACCTCGTACAAATAGCCCATAATGTTGAAGTAGGTGAAAATACGGTGATTGCAGCTCAAACTGGAATTTCGGGTTCTACAAAAATTGGCAAAAATTGTATGATTGGGGGTCAGGTAGGCATCATCGGGCACCTCACCATTGCTGATGGCGTTAAAATAGCGGCACAATCAGGTATTGGAAAAAGCATCACCGAAGAAAACGCCATCGTAGAAGGATCGCCGGCATTTAATATCAGGGATTACCAGCGCTCGTATGTGCATTTCAGGCGACTGGACACGCTCGCAAAAAGGGTAAATGAACTGGAAAGAAAAGATTGATCTCATTTTCTTCAAATGGTCAATTAAGTAATTATTCTAAATAGGAATGATTTGAATTGTATTAGCAACCAACTGATGCTATGCTGCTATATAAAAATTCTTACTTTTGCACCATTCAAAATCTAACACACCCTTTTAAACAGTATGTCAATTAAGCAGAAGACAATTATAAAACCTGTAACGGTATTAGGGATCCGGACTTCATACTGGCCAGAATGGTAAATTGACCTTTAAACCTGCTCCCCCAAATCACGGTATAAAATTCAAACGAATCGACGTTGATTCACAACCTGTTATCAATGCCGACATCAGTCATGTAATAAGCACCGACCGGGGCACTACCATTGCCCATAATGGAACTTCTATTTATACCATTGAGCACGTATTGGCAGCGCTAATGGGTTTGGGAATTGATAATGTTTTAATTGAATTGGATGTTGAAGAAATTCCTATAAAAGACGGATCCTCGAGATATTTTGTTGAAGCGTTGAAAGAAGCCGGCATAAAGGAACAAAATGAGGACCGGCAATTTATTGAGATTAAAGAAAAAATAGAATATACCATTCCTGAAAAGAATGTATTACTCAAAATTGAGCCTGCAGAGTACTTTTCAATTGATGTAACAATCGACTTTGAAACCGAAGTTTTGGGTGAGCAGAAAGCAAAACTTGATCATATGGATCATTTTGTAAATGAGATCGCAAATTGTCGGACATTTGTTTTCCTACACGAACTCGAATTTCTGTTAAACAATAACCTGATAAAAGGTGGCGATCTGAGTAATGCGATCGTTTTCGTTAACCGGAAAGTGTCCCAGGAAGAACTTGACAGGCTGGCCACCCTTTTTAACAAACCTAAAGTAGGCGTTAAAGAAGAAGGTATTTTGAACAACCTGGATTTATACCACGAGAATGAGCCCGCCCGTCATAAATTACTGGATGTAATCGGCGATCTTGCTTTGTTGGGAAAACCAATCAAGGGAAAAGTAACAGCCATTCGTCCGGGTCATCTTTCAAACACCGAATTTGCAAAATTGATTTATAAACATATAAATACTAAAACAACAATGCTGAAAAGTCCGCCATTTGATATTTATGCCGAACCTGTATACGATGTCAGGCAAATAAAAAAATTGATTCCGCATCGCCCGCCATTTTTATTGGTTGACAAAGTATTGGAATTGAGTGATGAGCACATTGTGGCTTTAAAAACTGTCACCATGAATGAACCCTATTTCGTGGGTCATTTCCCCGATGAGCCGATCATGCCTGCTGTTATCATGGTAGAAGCGATGGCACAGGCAGGAGGTATTTTTGTGTTAAGTAAAGTGGACGAACCTGAGTTATATTCAACATACTTTTTAAAAATTTCCGAAGCCAGGTTTCGTAATAAAGTAGTTCCAGGCGATGTGCTGGTATTTGTTATTGAACTCGCTGCACCTATTAAAAGGGGTATTTGCTCAATGAATGGAAAAGCATACGTGGGTGATAAAGTGGCAGTTGAAGTAGCTTTAACAGCCCAAATAGTAAAAAATAAATAAAGCAAAACCCGATGAATCAACCATTGGCATATGTCCATCCTCAAGCTAAAGTTGCTAAAAATGTGGTGATTGAACCTTTTGTAAACATTGAGAAGAATGTTGAAATTGATGAAGGTACTTGGATAGGTTCAAACGTGACCATCATGGAAGGCGCACGCATTGGCAAAAACTGTAAAATATTTCCGGGTGCTGTAATTGCAGCCATACCGCAAGATTTAAAATTTGATGGTGAGGAGACTTCGGTAATTATTGGTAACAATACTATCATTCGTGAATTTGTAACCATAAACCGCGGTACGAAAGCAAGTAATAAAACTATTATTGGCGATAATTGCCTGCTGATGGCTTACGTGCATATTGCACATGATTGTACCATCGGAAACAACGTGATCCTCGCCAATGCATGTAACCTGGCCGGACATATTTTAATCGACGACTGGGCTATCCTAGGGGGCCTGTCAGCTGTCCACCAGTTTGTACATATCGGAATGCATACAATGGTTTCAGGAGGCAGTATGGTGCGTAAAGATGTGCCGTCATTTGTAAAAGCAGGCCGCGATCCATTGGCTTTTATTGGTGTGAATTCTATTGGACTTAGAAGAAGGGGCTTCACGAATGAAAGGATCAATGCCATCCAGGACATATACAGGATCCTTTACTTAAGAGGTCATAATATTTCACAGGCCGTCAGGTATATTGAAGCAAATATCCCTTCAACACCCGACAGGGATGAAATATTAAGTTTTATTACCAATTCACAGCGGGGTTTGATGAAAGGTTATACCCGGATCAAAGACTAAGTTCGCAGTTGAATAATCATAATTTTCAGACAAAAAAATGCAATAAACCAAAAGAATATGGCAACTACAGCAGATTTCAGGAATGGACTATGTATGGAACACAATGGAGAACTTTGGACCATTGTTGAATTTCAGCATGTAAAACCGGGAAAAGGCCCCGCATTCGTCAGGACTAAGATCAAAAATGTAAAAACGGGTAAAGTGTTGTCAAATACATTCACCTCCGGGGTTAAAATAAACGTACAGAGAATTGAGAACCGGCAATACCAGTATTTATATAATGAGGGAGACATTTATCATTTTATGAATACCGATGATTATGAGCAAACCTTTATTAATATAGAAATGATCTCTGCTCCTGAACTATTGAAAGAAGGGGAATTAGTGCAGATTTCGTTCCATGCTGAAACTGATTCAGCCATTTCATGTGAAATGCCAACCTATGTTATATTGCAAATAACCTATACAGAACCAGGCGATAAAGGAAATACGGCCACTAACACTTTTAAAGATGCCACGGTTGAAACCGGTGCAACAGTAAAGGTACCCTTATTCATCAATGAGGGTGACCATATCAAGGTTGATACCCGGACAAAAGAATATTCAGAACGCGTAAAAGTATAAACATGGATTTCCCCCAACCCCTGCATGTTTCTGAGATAGCAGACATTATTGGTGCAGAGATAAAAGGCAGTGAAAACACGGCAATCGGATTAAATGAGTTACATGTCTTACGTGATGGCGATGTTACCTTTGTAGATCACCCGAAATATTACAATAAAGTGCTCAACTCGGCTGCAACTGTAATTATTATTAATAAAGAAGTTGATCCCCCTGAAAATAAAACGCTTTTAATTCATCCGGCTCCATTTGATGCATTTAACCAACTGATTCTCAAATTCAGGCCATTTCAACCGTCGGCTGTTGCTATTAGCAGCACTGCTAAGATTGGTAAAAATACAGTTATTCAGCCTGGTGCTTTTATAGGAAATAACGTAGTTATCGGAGATAATTGCATCATACACTCAAATGCCAGTATTTACGATCACTCCATCATTGGGAACAATGTAATTGTTCATTCAAATTCGGTAATTGGTGGCGATGGTTACTATTTTCAAAGAAGACCTCAGGGTTATGTAAAGTTTCATTCGGGGGCAGGGTAATTCTTGAAGATGATGTCGAAATAGGAGCCTGCTGTTCGATCGACAAGGGGGTGACCGGTGATACAATAATTGGTAAAGGCACAAAAATGGACAACCAATGCCAGGTAGGTCATGATACACGGATCGGTAAAAACTGCCTGATTGGTGCATATGCGGCTATTGCTGGGGTTACCATTATTGAAGATGATGTGATTTTATGGGCCAGAGTAGCTGTGAACAAGGATATCACCATTAAAAAAGGTGCTATTTTACTGGCTACATCTGCAGTCGATAAAACTATCGAAGGAAATTGCACTTACATGGGGTCACCTGCTATCGAAGTGAAAAAATACTGGCGACAATATGTGGCCATGAAACAATTACCGGAATTACTGAAAAAAATCAGGTAAGCTTTATTTAATATCTTCTTCTATTTGTTTTGGATGTTGGGTGTGATATACGTCCAGTGCTACAATAATAGCTACAAATCCCCAGAAAGGGACAGAAAGTTTATCTGTATCCAGAAAGTTATTTAAAAAACCATGTGAAATGTAGGTAATCAATCCTAATGTAGCCATCAAGCTTAAGGAATTTCACTTCCTTGTTGTTCCTTTACTATATACTTTTAAGCCAGTATATATAATCACTGAAAATAAACCAGGACAATTAACATACCAATGAACCCCATTTCCGCAAGAGGTCCGAGGTACTCGCTATGTGCATTTCCTTTATCACCCAAATTCGTACTAATGATGGTTTTTTCTTTGGATCGCTGATAGGGTGAATAAACAAACTGGTATGTTCCGGGTCCCCAACCAAAAACCGGACGGTCATTAAAAAGCCTTATGGCAGCTTGCCATCGGTTAATTCTTTCAAGATTGGAAGCATCTGACGTAATATTTGCAATTGACTGTACATGTTCAATGAAATTTGCAGATGAATCCTGTTTATTTTTCTCAAGCCTGTCAAGTATCTGGTGCTGAAATGCAAAAAAATGTACCCAGTAAGATAGCACCCACAATTACCAGCCAATAAAATTTTATGCGCATCATAACGATCATAAACACAGCGAAAGCAATAACAACACTGATCCAGGCCGCTCTTCCGTATGACAAGACGAGTGCAATTGTAAAAATGACAACTATAATAAACATTTAAAGTTTTCAGGGTTTTACTGATCCCGGATAAAATAAAAAGCCAACCACTACAGGAAAAAATATGGCCAATGCAGCACCATAAGCGGTGTGATCATTGTAGAAGGGCCACATGACCCAGTGTCCGGCCTCTTCTTCAAATCCATACTTGGAATGTTGAATCAGGGTATATATAATTACAATTAACAAACCGGCGATGTATAACCAGTAAAACCGTTTGATATTTTTCATATCCTTGAAAACAATTGCAGCAATAAAATAAAACGGAATTACAAACCATATACGAGCTAACAAATATTTTAATGAGACAACAGGTAACTCACTCGTAAGGGTGGTTAAAAACATCCAGAATAAACTCAGATAAATGATATAGGATACCGGATGTTGGGCAATTTGTCCTTCATACTTCTTATTAAAAATCAAATTGGCTAAAAACAGCACAACTACGGCAAACATCAATGGTTCAGTTGGGAGGGAAATCCCAAGCCCCATCTCCAGGTCACTAATGTTAACTGCAAGTGGTGTAAGAAATGTAATAAGCAGGATAATTTTATCCAGTGAAACCAGGTAGTAATAAAAAACGATGAGAACAACAGGCAGTAAAAAAAACCAATAAAGGTCCTTTTCAAGTACCAAATAAAAATTGATAATTAAAAAAATAGCTGTTATAGCATAAACCCAAATTATTTTTGCTTTCTCAACCATAGATTGAATGACGACAGTATATTAGGACCGTTTCTTCCTGCTTTCGACAATAAATACAGCCAATGTTGCTAAAATGAAAGCAGCCAAAGAAACCACAACAACAACCAACCAGCGTACCGGATATGTTTTTTTATCTGCTGGAAAAGGTGATGTTACTATGTTAGCATATGTAAGATCTGAATTGATAAACCTCAATGTCATTTCATAATCTTCTTTAATATCCACATAAGAGATTGCTTCATTCTCAATCATTTTTACTATTTCGACTAATTGGCCTCCGTAATTTTGCATACTTGTAAAAAGCCTGTCAACTTCTTTACTATTAATCTGACTACTATTGCTTCCGTATATTGTTTTCAGATATCCCCGCATAATTTCCTGGCTTTGAAATTCATATTCGATGATTCCATGTTTTGTTCCTAATTCTATCATCAGGTTTTTCAATGAATCAAGCGTATTTCGCTTCATCTGGAGCTGGAAATCGTACATGTCAATAACTTCCAGATATTTTGATTTATGCATGTAGCCTACTTTTTTATTATAGAAATCAATGATGGCGCTTACCATCAAAGCAGCTGTATCGGGGTCTTTATCCAAAACTTCAACCTGAACCGACTCGTAAGGTGTTTTGCTGATACTTACATTTTGATTGTATTCATATAGCAATACTGTTTTGAAGTACTTGTATTCAGTATCAATTTCGTAATGCTTGGGCAAATCAAACATTTGAATAATACTGTCCTTAATATCCTGTGAGTTAAGTATCTGAAGCATTTGTTCTGTTTCACTTTCTTCAGAATAAGGTTCTACATTTGCCGGGTACGCAACTGCGTAGGATTTAAATAACGGGGTTATAAATGCTGGCCCTGAGAAAATAGCAGCACCCAAAGCAGCTATTAGAACAATGATCAACAAATGAATTTTCCATTTATCAATCACATTGATCAGATTCGCACTTTTAAAATAATTTTCCATTTGAGTTATAAAGTTATCTCTATGATTTATTTCACTTTTTTTTTCCTTTTTTACCTCATTTTTGTTAACAACTATTGGCTTTACTACCGCCTCTTTAACAACCTTCCCTTCATCAATTTTATATTTTCCCAGGCTCAACTCACTTTTTACAAAAGCGATGATCGAGCTTAATGATCCTTCATCAGTCCTTTTTTTTTTGAGATAATCTGCAAATTATCAGCTAACACCTCAATTAAACCAAATATGAGTAATGCCAGAAATAAAGCTGAAAATGTGGTTATAATAACTATGAGCCAACGGATAGGGTACGATTTACGCTCCGCTTTATAAGCACTGCTCACTACAAATTTATGCGGTAAGTTCTCAGTTGCATCTACTTTGGCCTCTTCATACTTTGCTTTTATTTCACTCAATAACTTTTTATCATGTTCCAAGCGCATCCCTTATAGAAACATAAGGTCCACCGTACTTAGCCAGGATTTCGAGTTTTTGCTCCAGCCTTTTTACCCCGGATGCATTTCCCTGTGCCATTTCAATAGCAAGCTGCCTGTTAAACATTTCTGATTGGCTTTCGTAATCATGAACACCCAATTCGCGGAGAATCGTAAGTGAATCTTCTTTAACCTCAACTTCTCTTTTTAGTGATAAATATTCTTTTTCAACAATCCGGAATGCCTTTTTTGCAATTTCCTTCTGCATCGTATTGATGGTAGAATCCACCAATTCACCCACATCATTCGCCATATCAGCTGCTAACTGGGGGTCTTCATCATAAACTGATATTTTAACAGCCATATATTCGGTTCTGCGGAATGTGAAATTATCCTCATATTGGTTGTACAGATTGGTCATCTTGTACTTCGAATTTTTCTTAATCCCGTAATGTTCCAGGAGATTGTATTTGACAATAATCCGATCCCTGATCTTATTTGAATTCAGGACCTGCAGCATCTGCTCTGTCTGCTCATCTTCACCAAACTCAAGGATATCTTTCGTATTTCCACGGTTCTCGCTCAACAATACTTTTGAAATGGAATTACTGGCTGTAGGATAGAGTATAACCGTTGATTTATATAGCGGTTTGATAAAAAAAGGTGAAGAAAAAATTACAGAGGCTAAAATGGATATTAGTCCTATAACAATCAGGTGTTTCCTGTACTTTAATATCACCTGCATGATGGTTCCTGAAAAGAAAGGCTTATTCGCCTGATCACTTAACTCCATGCGATTTATTTAGAGTGCTCAAAAATAGGAATTTTTAATGATATTCCAACTTCTCTTTATTGCTATTGGATTTAATTATTCTTTTAATATTGAAATGAATTCCCTGATGTTCAATAATTTCAGACTGAACGAAATGAGGAGGCCTGCTACCAGCATGATACTCATTGAAATAATCCAATTTTGCAAATGAATGTACTGAAGCAAATAACCTGAAGTGATTGTAAGAACAATTGTAGCTGTCAATCTGAGAATCAATTCATAATTTACGTTCCATTTAAATAACCTGTATGCGATAAAAACTTGCAATATAGCCGAAAGTGCTTGTGCTGTAAGACTTGCATAGGCCGAACCTAACGCGAAGTATTTTGGTATTAGTATAAAATTCAATATAATATTAGCGGAAAGGCTAACTACTGCAATCAGATTTAAATGCTTTAAACTGTTATTTGCAGTTAATAAGGTGCCAAATATATAAATGGATGAGACGAATACAAGACTGAACATCAAAATTTTAAAAATTTTTGCTGACAATATTATTCTTTCCAAGTAGCTGGCATACAATTCTCCCTCGGTTTGAGTATAAAGTAATTGCATGATCTGTTCACCATAAAACAATGAAGTAATGGCAACGATTAAGGTTCCTGATATAATGATAGAAAACGATAATTTTAAAAGTTTAATGAGAGATTCGTTTTCCTTGATCATCTTGGCAAACAACGGTAGTAAAAGCACTGAAAATAAAAGGGCAAAATTTTGTCCTGCATCCAATAGTCGGAAAGCCTGCGCATAAATTCCTGACTGCTCATTACCGAAATTCCCTCCCAGTATCCTTTCAATAAGCACTGGGTCTATCCGACTGTAAAAACTCATCAGTAAAACCAATATGGCAAATGGCAGACTCTTTTTAATGATCATCATGAAGAAGGCTGGATTCCAGTTCAACCGGAGTTTCCCGGAACGGTACAACACGGCTGCCAATGCGATTATGGCTGTTATGGCGTAGGAAATTGTCTGTGCATATACAAACCACTCAATGGTAAAATATTCCCTGAAAGCTCCAATCCAAATCAAGCTCCCGCAAATAAATATCATTAAAAGCCTGTCGAGTACCGACAACACGCCCTCGGTTTTAAATAAAAGCAGCCCTGATATATTTGACCTTAAGTATAAGATGAAAGATAAAAGGAACTGGTTAAATCCCACCCAAGCCAGCAGGTATAATTGCCGGCCATCGTAGCCAATTATCCAACCGATCAGAAACACCAGTATGCCATATACGAAGCCCAACAAAATTTTCAGCGTGCTGATACCGGCCATATGTTTATTCAGCAACTGGTTATTTTGGGCAATGTTCCGGTTATTAAAATTGGTGATTCCCAGGTCCAGAAGGATATAAAAAAGAAAAGAGAAATTCAGAATGGTAAAATAGAAGCCATATTCTTCAGGTCCTAGTGCATTTTGCACCTCTCTGTCGACGCCCAGTATCCAGAAAGGCTTCACAAGGAGGTTAAGAAAAATAAGAAACGCTAAATTCTTTAAAAATTTCTTTTGCATGCGCGCAAAGGTAGATAGATTTGCAAAACGTTAAAAGCACTTAAAAAAGTATAATGGGTGCCTGTTAAGTTTTAATTTCAGATATTTGCGATATAAAATATAAATCAAATCATCCGCTTGAAAATAGCTGTAAATACAAGGCTTTTATTAAAGAACAAACTGGAAGGAATAGGCTGGTTTATGTTTGAAACTCTTCAGCGGATCGTTCAGAATCATCCTGAGCACCAATTTTATTTTATTTTCGACCGAAAATATGACCCCTCATTTATTTTTGCTGATAATGTTTATCCGGTTGTAATTGGCCCTCCTGCCAGACATGTGAGTTTATTTTATATCTGGTTTGAATATTCCATCCCACATGTCCTAAAAAAAATAAAACCTGATGTGTTCGTCTCTCCCGATGCCTATAATTCATTGCGCTCGCCCTTTAAAAGCCTGGTGGTTATCCATGATCTGAACTTTGAGCATTACCCGGAGAAGATGCCCTGGGTCATTCGAAAATATTACCGTCATTTTACACCTCTTTTCGCCCATAAAGCTGTACGAATAGCCACAGTGTCAGAATTCTCAAAAAACGATATTACTAAACAATATAAGATAGCCCCCACTAAAATAGATGTTGTTTACAATGGCGTAAATAAAGATTACATACCTGTAAATGAAAAGATTAAAAAGGAAATAAAAGAGAAATACACCGGAGGCAGCGATTTCTTTATTTATGTAGGTGCCCTCATCGACCGGAAGAACCTGGATAATTTGTTCAAAGCATTTGACCAGTTCAAGAAAACTAAGCAAAACGATGTGAAACTACTTATTGTTGGTTTGAAGATGTGGCACAACAAAGACCTTCAACTGACTTTTAATGCGATGCAATACAAAGAAGATGTGGTATTCACAGGGCGACTTCCGATAGAAGAATTATGCCGGGCTACAGCATCAGCTTTGGCGATGACCTATGTATCTTATTTTGAAGGTTTCGGCATTCCTATTCTTGAAGCGTATGCGTCAGGCGTACCTGTCATCACATCCAATGTTACTTCCATGCCTGAAGTGGCAGGCGGTGCAGCCCTTTTGGTTGACCCGTTTAATGTAGATGAGATTGCTGATGCTATGAAAAGAATAGCTGACAGCAAAACCTTAAGAGGAGAACTGATTGAAAAAGGATTTCAGCGATGCAAGGCATTCTCCTGGGATTTATCCGCACAATATTTATGGAAATCCATTGAGAAAACGGTAACCAATTAATAAATTTTATTTGAAAAATGGTGGTTTTTGCACGGTGGCCTTTGCGAGTTTATTACGCACCTTAATATAAATTTCTGAACCATCTTTCCAGTAGGCCTTGTCAAGATACGCCATCCCAATACCTTGTTTCAACATGGGCGACATGGTCCCTGAAGTAACCTCCCCTACAGTATTTCCATCGGCATCGCAAACTTCATAATGCTGCCTGGGGATCGCACGGTCTTCCATCACGAAACCTTTTAATCGTCGGGGCACACCACTTTCTTTCTGATCGGCAAAAACATCTCGATCGATGAATCCGTTTCCATCCACAAATTTGGTAATCCAGCCCAGTCCGGCTGCAATTGGCGAAGTTGTATCATCAATATCATTTCCATACAAGCAAAATCCTGATTCCAGACGTAAAGTATCCCTGGCACCAAGCCCAATAGGTTTTATTCCGAACTCCTCACCTGCTTCAAGCACTGCTTTATAAATTGTTTCGGCATGCTCATTGGGCATATAAATTTCACATCCGCCCGAACCGGTATAACCAGTCGTTGAGAATATAATGTCAGGAACACCAGCAAATTCAAGCACCTGGAATGTATAATATTCCATCTTTTCAACAGGAGTGGCTGTAAGCTTCTGCATGGCTTTTAATGCCAACGGTCCCTGCACTGCTAATTGGGAAATATCATCAGAGGCATTTTTTAATTCCGCACCCATAGTATTTTGTCCACTCACATGTTTCCAGTCTTTTTCAATATTGGAAGCGTTCACTACCAGCAAATACTTATCGGAATTAAAACGGTACACCAGCAGGTCGTCAACAATGCCACCATTGCCATTAGGGAAGCAACTGTACTGTACTTTGCCATTTGTTAAAGCAGCCACATCATTCGTAGTTACTTTCTGCACCAAATCGAAAGCATTGGGCCCTTCCACCCAAAACTCACCCATATGCGACACATCAAAAACACCCAGTTTTGTCCGTACTGTTTCATGTTCTGTATTAATGCCTTCAAATTGCACAGGCATATCAAAACCAACGAATTCCACCATTTTAGCACCCATGGAACGGTGCATTTCATTCAGTGCTGTTTTTTTCATTTCCGGAGTTTTTAGAATGGAATGCAAAAGTACCAAATATGATTATTTTACAACTTCTTCATTCAATAAAAATAATGGCTTGAGCGTTAATTGGATTCAGTCTATCTTTGCAAGTCGATAAACACCTGAAAAATACCATGCAGTTTAAAATATATATATTTCTATTCTTCATAGGCGTTAGCCTGATGCAACAACCATTGAAAGCGACCCAGCTACTTATACCGATGGACAATGCCCAGAACAACCATTTAAAAGCATATGGAATTGCCTTTTGGGTACTGGAAAAAGGGGTTGAGATAAAATGGCTGTTGAATTACCGGGGTGGCAGCTATCTTTTTGACTACAACAAAATATTTGAAGATGAGTGCATTATACGGGACGTTTCCTACCAGGTGATTACCGAAGTACAGGCCTCTTCCATACGTATGCAAATTGCCGAACCCGATGAGAATATGGATGTGATGGAATTACATAAAGTACCCAGGATAGCTGTTTATTCACCAAAAAATAAGCAACCCTGGGATGATGCGGTTACACTGGCATTGTCATATGCCGAAATACCATACGATATTGTATACGATGAAGAAGTAATGAATGGGCTGCTCCCCACCTACGACTGGCTGCACCTCCACCATGAGGACTTTACGGGCCAGTATGGTAAATTCTGGTCGAATTACAGGCATTTTGATTGGTATAAAGAAGATGTAAAAGCCCACGAAGAAATGGCCTACAAACTGGGATTCCAGAAAGTTTCTGATTTGAAACTGGCCGTTTCTATAAAGATCAGAGATTTTGTGCTGGGTGGTGGTTATCTTTTTGCCATGTGCTCAGCCACTGACAGTTACGACGTAGCCATGGCTGCCAACCATGTGGATATCTGTGATGTAATGTTTGACGGCGACCCGATGGATGCCAATGCGCAAGAGAAATTAAATTACGATAATTGCATTGCTTTTAAAGACTTTCACCTGGTTACCAATCCTGCCCAATATGAAATTTCAGATATTGACGTGACCTTTTCGCGGGCAAGAACAGTGAACCAGAAAAATGACTATTTCTCACTTTTTGAATTTTCTGCCAAATGGGATCATATACCTACCATGCTGTGTCAGAATCACCAACGAATTATAAAGGGGTTTATGGGGCAAACTACGGCTTTTAATTCAGAACTGATCAAATTGAATGTGATCATTATGGGCGAAAACAAACCTGCCGGTGAAGCCAGGTATATCCACGGGGAGTATGGCAAAGGTTTCTGGACATTTTATGGCGGTCATGACCCTGAAGATTATCAGCACCGGATTGGAGACCCACCCACAGATCTAAATCTCTACCCAAATTCAGCAGGATACCGACTTATTTTAAACAATGTATTGTTTCCGGCTGCTAAAAAGAAGAAAAGAAAGACATAAATACGGACATTTAATTAATTAAAAGGAAACTGCGTATATTGCATGAAATGGATAATAAAAAACTAAATAAGCTTCATGTTAAACAAGGCTTTCGCATGCGAGGTATGGCAGTTTCAAGGTTGGAAACATTTTTTGATGCAGCATTTGCTTTCGCCGTTACAATGCTGGTGATATCAGTTGGTGATATTCCGAACAATTACGATGAACTGATAGCAGCACTTAAGGGTGTTCCTGCTTTTTTATTGAGTTTTGCAGCTGTAATGCTTTTTTGGTTGGGCCATCGCAAATGGAGTAGAAGATATGGCCTGGAAGATGGTAAAACAATTGCCATGAGTTTGGGGTTGATATTCTTAATGCTTGTTTATATGTACCCCCTGCGTTTAATGTTCTCTGCACTTGTACACTGGTTTAGTTCAGGGTGGCTTCCTACTGAATTCCGAATAAATGATCCTTTGGAAATGATAGGGCTGTTCGTAATTTACGGTTTAGGTTTCTCTGTCATGGCAGCATTGATGGCATTACTTTTTTTGAGACCTCTTAAGTTAAAAGAAGAGCTCGAACTGAATGATCTGGAAATGATAATGACTAAACAAGAAATCACATTATGGGCTGTATTATCATTAACTGGATTAGTTTCGGGACTTTTCGCCCTGCTACTTCCTCCAAGGGTTGCTATATATGCGGGCTTTGTTTATTTCAATTTGCCACTTTCAATGAATTTTGCAGCTTTTTACTACCAGCGAAAAGCAAAAAAGATGGAACTTTAAATTGGAGAGTTACTGCTTAAATAGTCAATACTAATCGAACGGGTAATAAAAAGGATTTCCGTCAATCCCTACCGCATATTTGTTCAAACAGGTATCAGCACCCGGAAACAGGATAAAGGCCTCATAAATTTCTGATTCAAAACTCAGTATGGCAGGCCCCAATTTCGCCCAATTGCAATCAAATTCATTCAACATATACTCATGCTCACTCAGGCTTGCTGCATAGTTTTTATTACTGCTCGTTGTGCCATTCATACCCCCAGAAATCTCAAAATAATCTTCAGGGCTGTGAAAGATAGTAGTTGGGTCTTTATAATACACAAATGTCTGATCCATGTTAAACGCAGTTGCTCCCGTTGAGTCGGCATAAATTCTTTGTCCGGATGAAACTTTTATTCTATAGGAATAGTTAATATCATCTGTTCTCCCAAGATTGGTGACTGTCATTCCGCTCACAAATACATCATCCAGGTCATATTGAAAATTTTCAAATGTAAAATTGATGACAGCAAGCGAATCATAAAAACCGGGATTTGGTTTGGCTGTTATCTTTCCGGCCCTGAAATGCCCGCAATCGTCGCTGCCTCCCCAATCAGGGTATTCAATTACTAATTTCTCTTCTGGGGTTTCGGCATATGTTACGTAAGCACCGTCTATTTCACTTTCGTGTGCTACAATTAATAAAGAATCAGTAATGCTTTTAAAGTAAGTATTAAGTATTAAATTCATCATTTGTTGTGATTGCACATATTCCTGGGAGGCAAGCACCCCTGTATTGTAATCAATTTGCTGGTTCTCTTTACCACAGGATGAAAAAACCATTATGATTACAAACAAATAATAGAAAATATTAAACTTTCTTACGCTCATATATTTCAAAAGTATAGGTAAAGTCGTTTTGTGGGTCATCATTGACATCTTCTTTACTAACAATTTGCCATTCATTTTCCTGAATTTCAGGAAAGAAGGTGTCTGCATCAAAATCCTTGTGGACTTTTGTTATATACAATTTGTCGGCATGTGGCATAAATTGCTTATAAATTGATCCTCCGCCGATAATAAAATTCTCTCTTTCTTTATCCATTTTTGCAATCGCATCTTCGATGGAGTAGGCCATCAAACAGCCATCTATCTCCTCTCCTTCCACATCAGTAATGATCATACTTGTACGATTGGGCAAAGGCCTTTTAGGTAACGAATAATAGGTTCTTTTACCCATAATGATATAATGGCTTTCAGTTAATTTTTTAAAACGTTTCAGATCAGCCGAAATATGCCAGAGCAGGTCATTATCCTTTCCTATGGCGTAATTACTGGCGATAGCTACTATGATTGATATCTTCATGTTTTTTACATTTCTGATGCAGTTACACCGAAATTTCTCCTTTAATGTGCGGATAAGGTTCATAACCCTCAAGTTTAAAGTCTTCAAAACCAAATTCGAAAATATCCTTTACCTCAGGATTGATCTTCATAACAGGCAATTTTTTTGGAATTCTCGTTAATTGCAAATTTACCTGATCCATATGATTCATATAAATGTGTGCATCACCAAATGTATGCACAAACTCCCCTGGTTTTAACCCGGTAACCTGTGCGATCATCATATTTAGTAAAGCATAGGATGCAATATTAAATGGAACCCCAAGAAAGATGTCAGCACTGCGTTGGTACATTTGCAGTGATAGTTTTCCATCGGCTACATAAAACTGGAACCAGGCGTGGCATGGCGGCAGGGCTGCATTCCCCAACGCCACATTTTCAGAAAAACCTTTTCCTGCCACCGGTAAAACAGAAGGATTCCAGGCAGCAACAATCATCCTGCGACTATCTGGATTATTTTTTATCTGATCGATAACAATTTGTATCTGGTCGATGTTTGCATTATTCCAGTTGCGCCATTGTGCTCCATACACCGGGCCCAGATCACCCTTTTCATCTGCCCAATCGTTCCATATTTTTACGCCGTTATCATTTAAATATTTGATATTGGTATCACCTTTTAAAAACCATAGTAATTCATAAATGATAGATTTCAGGTGTAATTTCTTGGTGGTCAGTATAGGAAATCCTTTGCTAAGGTCGAAGCGTAACTGAGGGCCAAAATAACTGATTGTTCCTGTGCCAGTGCGGTCGGTTTTTTTTACGCCTTCATCAAGTACTTTATGTAATAAATCAAGATATTGTTTCATGTTTAATTAAAAATTTTAGCTATCCGATCAGGGCGCCCACAATAGTTGCAGATAATAAAGAGGCTATTGTTCCACCAAGTAATGCCCGCATCCCATACCTTGAAAGCAATACACGTTTTTCGGGCACCAATGAACCGATACCGCCAATCTGAATGCCAATGGATGCAAAATTCGCAAATCCACACAACATATAAGTAGCCATAATGATTGACTTTGAGTCCGTAAAAACCCCTGCTTCTTTCATTTCGGCCAGGCTCACATAACCGATAAACTCGGTCATAATCACTTTTTCGCCCAATAATCTTCCCACCAGCGTAATATCCTGCGCGTTTACACCAATCAACCACATAACCGGGGCAAATATATACCCCAGAATAAATTGCAGAGATAATTCTTCATACCTGCCATCCGTTACATCAGCGATCCAATCATTGATATTGATCAGGTTACCAAATTTTAATGCTACATAATTGAACATGGCTATAAAAGCAATAAAAACAAGCAGCATGGCAGCCACATTTACAGCCAGTCTCAAGCCCTGCGTTGTGCCGTTTGAAATGGCATCCAATACATTTTTCCCAACTTCCTCACGCGGAATGATCACATTTGAATCAATTTTTTCCGTCTGTGGTAC
This sequence comes from Marinilabiliales bacterium, assembly GCA_963776205.1. Taxonomy (GTDB): domain Bacteria; phylum Bacteroidota; class Bacteroidia; order Bacteroidales; family F082; genus UBA4459. The sequence goes on along the minus strand of CAVZLR010000004.1, from coordinate 163,877 downwards.
TAAAATTTTTGAGACTACCACAGCACCTGGTGCAGCCATAACTGAAGCTGTAAGCAAATGTTTGGCAAATAATAGGCGCTGTACCGGATCACTACCTCCGAGGAAACTTATGTACACAGCCAACACTCCTCCAGCCAGTGTTGCCATCCCCCCAAGCATTACCAATAATATTTCTGAATTGTTCATCTTTGACAGATAAGCTTTGATCATCAGTGGAGATTCGGTTTGGCCCAAAAATATATTTCCAGCCACTGATAAGCTTTCTGCTCCTGAAAGACGCATAAACTTGGTCATTACCCAGGCCAGTCCATAAACAATATATTGAATAATATTCAGGTAAAATAGCAAGCTTGTAAGTGCAGAAAAGAAAATAATAGTAGGCAGTATCTGTACTGCAAAATTCTGAAGTGCCAGTTCAATCGAGCCTGTTGCAAATGATTTAAAAAGGAAGAATGTTCCTGCGTTGGTGAAATCGAGGATCAGCACAAAGAGTTTTCCTACAAAATCGAAAATGGCGGCTATGAAAGGTACATAAAGTACACCGACAGCCAGTAACACCTGAAATATCAAACCTTTTCCAACCACACCCCAGTTAATCGCCCGCCTATTGGAACTAAATACAAAAGCTATAAATACCAGCACCAACATCCCCATCAATCCCCGGAATATGTTCATCGGTTTAAAACCCGATTTCTGGCCCATATTAAGGATATTGGATTTATCTGCCTTTATTTTTTGTGCATCATCAATTGCTTTGGTATCGTTTTGGTGTACTAGCTCGTCAACCTGAATGATTGTTGTATCATTCGTTGCACTGTCAATGGAGTCGTTATTAGCCTGTGTAATGCCTATCAGGCTTAACGAAAAAAATCCTGCAATAAACAGCAGGATTATAACACCCTTTTTTTTATTCCTTTTCATTATGATATGGAACTATTAATCATTACTTTTTTTCCTTTTATTTATCTCATCACGTAACCTGGATGCCAGTTCAAAATTTTCCTCTCCCACAGCTTTATCAAGCATTTCCTTTAATTCTGCCTTGTCGTACTCACTAAAATCGCCTTTGAGTTCCGGGTCTTTTGATGTAAATTTTTCAGCACTTTGTGCGCCTTCTACATCCATGGAAATCCCTGCTTCTCCGATGATCTTTTCAAAGGTGAAGATCGGGCATTTAAACCTGATGGCCAGCGCCACTGCATCAGAAGTCCTGCTGTCAATTTCAATTACATGTTGTTCAGCTTGGCAAACAAGTTTCGAATAAAAAATGCCATTCTCAAACTTATTGATCACCACTTCTTTTAAATTGATATTGAATTGTGTTGCAAAACTTTTAAAAAGATCATGTGTTAGCGGCCTGGTGGGTTTCATTTTTTCAAGTTCAATTGCTATCGACTGTGCTTCAAACCCCCCAATAATAATTGGTAACCTTCTGTTTTCTCCTACCACACCCAAAATCAATGCATAAGCACCACTTTGCGATTGGCTGTATGACATTCCTATTATTTCAAGTCTGATCTTTTTCATACAAAAAATGAATTTATAAAAGTAGAAAACTTTTCTGCTTACAGGGATTAAAAATCTATTAGTTTTTTTGTTTTTACTAACATGTTATGATTTTAATCTGGCACTTTCATAATTCAGAAAAATTTCCCTTTTACTTTTTAACAAATTGCCTGTTTTAATAACAAAAGAAAGAAAATTAGCTGCTATTCATCTACATTTTTTATTTTAGCACCTTGCTTAAAAACGATTGAAATTAATATTAACAAATTACATGTCACAATGAAAAAGATTCTATCCATGTTGGCATTGTTTGCAGCACCAATTATTGCTTCTGCAAGCGAAGCTGATCTTGTAATTCCTGATGGTGTTAAAGCAGAAAGTATACTGTATTGGGGATTCCTGATCACATTTGCCGGTTTCCTTTTTGGTTTATACCAATTTATGAAGGTGAAAAAGATTAAAGCACACCAATCCATGTTGGATGTAGCCCAGGTAATTTATGAGACAGGTAAAACCTACCTCATTCAGCAGGGCAAATTTCTAGCCATTCTTTTTATTTTTATCGGTGCAGCCGTCGCTTTCTACTTCGGTTTTTTATCAGAACACGAAGTCATTAACGAAGTAACCGGCGTCATTACGATGGAGAAATCCTTTGGTATCGGTGGCGTACTGATGATTCTTGGCTGGACGGTTATCGGAATTCTCGGATCATACAGCGTAGCCTGGTTTGGAATCAGGATGAATACGCTGGCCAACTCAAGAATGGCTTTTGCCTCTTTGGAAAGAAAACCCATCAAGCTGCTTAATATTCCACTGAATGCAGGTATGAGTATTGGTGTAGTGCTTATCTCCCTTGAGTTAATCATGATGCTGATCATCCTGCTTTTTGTTCCGGGTGAATATGCCGGGGCTAGTTTTATCGGCTTTGCCATTGGTGAATCATTAGGAGCTTCTGTACTCAGGATTGCCGGTGGTATTTTTACAAAAATAGCTGACATTGGATCAGACTTGATGAAGGTGATATTTAAGATCGGTGAAGATGACCCAAGGAATCCAGGTACCATTGCCGACTGCGTGGGTGATAATGCAGGTGACAGTGTTGGCCCAACCGCCGATGGATTTGAAACCTATGGAGTTACCGGAGTTGCTTTGATTACTTTTATTCTTCTGGCTGTAACCGACGTTGATTACCAGGTTCAGTTGCTTTCATGGATTTTTCTCATGCGTATCCTGATGATCATAACTTCCATTGTGTCATTCTGGATTAATGGAGCGATCTCAAAAATGAAATATAATCATGTAGATGAACTTGACTTTGAAAAACCCTTAACTTCACTAGTTTGGATCACATCAATTTTATCTATTGTAGTGACTTTCCTAATCAGTTACCTGGTTATCCGCGACTTACCCAATAATATGTGGATTGTTTTATCGGTCATAATTAGTGCCGGAACTTTGGGCGCAGCCCTTATCCCTGAATTCACAAAGTTATTTACCAGTCCTAAATCAACCCACGTAAATGAAGTAGTGGAAGCTTCTAAAAAAGGAGGCGCCTCATTAAACATTCTCTCTGGATTGGTAGCAGGAAATTTCAGTGCTTTTTGGATGGGTATGGTATTTTTCCTCCTGATGTTTATTGCATACTTCGCGAGTACATTTGGATTGGGTGATTTCATGATATATCCTTCCATTTTTGCCTTTGGTCTGGTGGCATTTGGTATGCTGGGAATGGGACCTGTTACTATAGCAGTCGACAGTTATGGTCCTGTAACAGACAATGCGCAGTCCATCTACGAACTTTCTCTTATAGAAGAAAATCGAAAAGAAGTAACTTCGGAAATTGAAAGGGATTTCGGTTTTACACCCGATTTTGAAAAGTCAAAATATTACCTTGAAGCGAATGACGGTGCGGGTAATACTTTTAAAGCGACAGCCAAGCCGGTGTTGATCGGTACGGCAGTTGTGGGTGCCACCACCATGATCTTCTCTTTGATCCTTGTCATCAAGAGTACACTCGGCGTGCAACCTGAAGAAATTCTGAACCTGCTGAATCCATATTCGATACTCGGATTCTTGCTTGGAGGAGCAGTCATATACTGGTTTACAGGCGCTTCTATTCAGGCCGTTACCACAGGTGCCGGACGTGCTGTTGAATTTATCAAGAAAAATATCAACCTCGACCCCAATGCACCTAAGAAAGCGGATGTTGAAAAATCAAGACAGGTCGTTCAGATTTGTACTGTTTACGCGCAAAAAGGGATGTGGAATATTTTTATCGCCATTTTCTCGTTTGCACTGGCTTTTGCATTTTTATCATCACCGGTTACTTCAAATGCACCGGTTTCAATGTTTGTTAGTTACTTAATATCCATCGCGTTCTTTGGATTATTCCAGGCAGTGTTTATGGCCAATGCCGGTGGTTCTTGGGACAATGCCAAGAAAGTAATTGAAGTAGATATGCAGGAAAAAGGGACAGAACTTCATGCTGCTGCAGTTGTTGGAGATACCGTAGGTGATCCATATAAAGATACATCATCTGTTGCACTCAACCCGATCATCAAGTTTACAACCTTATTCGGACTGCTTGCCATGGAAATCGCCATTGCCCCTAATTTCAGATCATTTGCGTATTACGTTGGTGGTACATTTTTAGTAATTGCACTTTACTTTGTTTGGAGATCTTTCTACAAAATGAGAATCAACGAATAAATTCAAACAAATATTACAGAAAAAAGGAGTCTGGAATTCAGGCTCCTTTTTTTGTTAAAAACTTATGTTAAATAATTAACAAAAGAACAAAAAAACTCCGCTTTTGTTTATAAAGATGTGTACTTTTGCACCCTGACTTTAAAAAGTCATTTTTAAGTTAAAACATGTATCAGTCAAAGATTTACAATACTATATGAAAGCGAATACTTTTTTAAAAAGACACATTGGCCCCAACAAACAGGATGTAAAAAAAATGCTGGAAACCATGGGGTTAAATTCCATTGAACAGTTGATAGATGAAACCGTTCCAAAATCTATCAGGTTGGATCTGCCCCTGAATTTAGGGGAAGGTATGTCAGAATTTGAATACCTGAACCACATCAGATCAGTGGCTGGCAAGAATAAAGTATTCAAATCGTATATCGGTATGGGATATTACAATACGATCTCACCTTCAGTGATCATCAGAAACGTATTAGAAAACCCGGGCTGGTATACCTCTTATACGCCATACCAGGCTGAAATTTCACAAGGTAGGCTGGAAGCTTTATTGAATTTCCAGACCATGGTTGCTGATCTGACGGGATTGCCACTCGCCAATGCTTCATTATTGGACGAAGGTACGGCTGCTGCCGAAGCAATGATCATGCTGTTTCATGCACGGCCACGGGCACAGGTAAAAGAGAATGCCAATAAATTCCTCGTTTCCGACCAGATGTTACCACAAACCCTGGATATTCTAAAGATCAGGGCCGCTTCAAAAGATATCGAGCTGGTAGTAAAAAATGTTCATGAATTTGAATTTACACCAGACATTTTCGGTTGCATGGTGCAATATCCCAATCAAAAGGGAGATATTGTTGACCATTCAAATACCGCGGCAAAAGCCAGTGAACATGATGTACCACTCGCAGTGGCTGCCGACCTGCTGAGTCTGGCATTGCTGACACCTCCCGGAGAGTGGGGTGCGAAAGTTGTTTTCGGGAATTCACAACGTTTTGGGGTCCCTATGGGCTTTGGTGGCCCACATGCCGCATTTTTTGCTACTACAGAAGATTATAAAAGATTTATTCCCGGCAGGATCATAGGTATCTCCAAAGATGTGAATGGCAACAATGCATATCGTATGGCCCTCCAAACACGTGAACAACACATAAAAAGGGAACGCGCCACATCGAACATTTGCACTGCTCAGGCATTGCTGGCCATTATGGCCGGATTTTATGGCGTTTATCATGGGAAAGAAGGCATTAAAGGTATTGCCACCAAAATTCATATGCTGGCTATTGGCTTATCACAGGCCGTTGAAAAACTTGGCTATAAGCAACTGAACGAATATTTCTTCGACACGCTTTATATTCAGTTACCAGAAGGAGTTAGCGCTATTGAGCTAAAAAATACAGCCATAGAACAAGCTGTGAATTTCAGGTACTTTGAGGATGAACGACATATTGGCATCAGCCTTGACGAAACAACTTCCGAGCATGATGTGGCGCTAATTATGGCCATACTTACTAAAGTTGCAGGAAAGGAACATTTTGAACTGAATTTTAAAGAGTTGAATGGCAACAAATCGTTACATATTCAGCAAAACCTGCAAAGAACTTCATCGTACCTGGAGCATCCTGTATTCAATCAGTATCATTCTGAGACAGAAATGATGCGTTATATGAAAAAGTTAGAGAATAAGGACATTGCACTGAACCGATCGATGATTCCTTTGGGCTCATGTACCATGAAATTAAATGCTGCCAGTGAGCTCATGCCCATTAGCTGGCCTGAGTTTTCAAATCTCCATCCTTTTGTGCCAGCTGAGCAGGCCAAAGGATACCATTTCATAATTGATGAAATGGACAGGATACTGAGTGAGGTTACTGGATTTGCAGCTATGTCATTCCAGCCAAATTCTGGTGCTGCCGGTGAATATACAGGGCTGATGGTGATCAGGGAATACCAGAAAAGCAAAGGTGAAGGTTACCGAAATATCTGTTTGATTCCGGCATCGGCGCATGGAACCAATCCTGCAAGTGCTATTATGGCGGGGATGGAAATCATTGTGATCAAAACTGATGCTTCCGGTAATATTGATATGGATGACCTGAAAGAGAAATCAGCGGCCCATAAAGAAAAATTATCAGCTATCATGGTTACATATCCATCCACACACGGTGTATTTGAAGAAGGTATTATAGATGTGATGAATATCATTCATGAAAATGGCGGCCAGGTTTATATGGATGGTGCCAATATGAATGCACAGGTAGGACTTACCAGTCCAGGATTTATCGGAGCGGATGTGTGTCACCTGAACCTACATAAAACCTTCGCCATACCACATGGTGGTGGTGGACCGGGTATTGGCCCTATTGGTGTTGCTGAACATTTGAAAGATTTCCTTCCAACCCATTTATTCGCTGAAACGGGTGGAAAACAGGGTATTCCAGCCATTGCAGCTGCACCATTCGGAAGTGCGCTTGTTCTTTTAATTTCCTATGGATACCTGAAAATGCTGGGAGCAGCAGGATTGACGGAAGCTACTAAAATGGCCATATTGAATGCCAATTACCTGATGCACCGTTTAAAAGATGATTACCCGATACTTTATACAGGAAAAAATGGCCATGTAGGTCATGAGATGATCCTTGACTGCAACCAATTCAGCAAAAGCGCTGACATTACTGTGGTAGACATTGCGAAAAGGTTGATGGACTTTGGTTTTCATGCGCCAACGGTTGCATTTCCAGTGCATGGCACTTTGATGGTAGAGCCTACCGAAAGTGAACCCTTAGGTGAACTGAACTATTTTATTGATGCCATGAAATCGATCAGGGAAGAAATCAGGGAGGTGGAAGAAGGAAAATCAGAGAAAAAGAACAACCCGGTATCAAATGCGCCTCATACAGCCGAAATGGTTATTTGTGATGATTACAAGTTTCCGTACAGCCGCGAAAAGGCAGCTTATCCATCAGAATGGGTAAGGGATAATAAATACTTCACGCCAGTTGGCAAAATTGATGATGCCTATGGCGACCGGAATTTATGCGCCTGCCTGCCCATGGAAGCATATGGTGATGGAGAAACCAAAGTAAAAACGGAAGAATTGAAATAGATTAGTTTTTGTCAGGAACAAACCGTAGCACTTTATTAGATTTGGGTTCCAGGCTCATTAAATAAGCATATAATGCTGACAGATCTGACTCTGTCATACCTGCAAACATTTCCCATGGCATATAGGTATTGAATGTATTGTCAGCGATCGGTTGCGATATATAATTTGAATCGGCATATTGTTTAAACCTCCTGATAAATTGTTGCTCAGTCCATTTGCCAATCCCTGTTTCTTTGTCGGGCGTTATATTAGAAGAATATACTATCCCTCCGGTCAATAATGGGAATTCCCTTCCACCGGCAAAAGCTTCCCCGATAACAATAGTTCCTTTTTCAGCAACTGTGTGGCATTCGATACATGACCAGGACAGGTATTCGCCATAAGCTTTTTTGTCGGATGGATCAATTGATGGCTGGTGGTTGGCTTTGGCTGGAATCAAATTAATGATGAAATTCATCGGAAAGTCTGATTCAGGTTCGGGGTATGATTTTTCAACCGGTGCCAGTGTTTTTATATAAGCGATTACCGAATATACATCTTCAATGTCGGCTTTGGCCAGGTAAGGATATGGCATAATTGGAAATAACGCCCTGCCATCTTTACTCACACCACTTGTTATTGCCCTGTAAATTTCGCCATCAGTCCAGTTACCAATGCCGCCCGGTGTAATATTCGTTGCATAATAATGGCCCGGGAATCCCATTTCACGTGTAAATTCATCACCTCCACTACCTTCAGTTCCAGCAATAGGTGGTGCTGAAAACTTCCTCCAGTCGCGGTCTGAATGGCAATCCATACACAGCCAAACATGATGAGCCAGGTATTCACCCCGCTCCACTCTTTCTGGGGTTATTTCAATCGTAATTTCCGGCGGTTGTCCCACATCGGGTAATGCGATTGTAACATATATCAGTAACCCGGCAATAGCCACAACAATTATCAATACCAATACGAGAATGATCTGTATAAATTTTTTCATAGCAATAAGATAGTTTCAGCGTTCTAAATTAGTCTATGAACTGAATAATTCAAATCAGAACAGCTTAATTAACAGAATCTTAACAAAACTGAACTATCTGTTCCAGATGTCCCATGAAGCTTCTGCCTGCAATTTCAGCATTTCTGATCCATTCAGGGTTGTGCAGCCCTTTTCACGGCCATTGATAAGAAACAAGGTTTCATCAGGGTTATAGATCAGATCGTACAGGATGTGCTTTTTATCGAGGTATTCATAATTAATTGGTGGTACTTCATTCACCTGCGGATACATACCGACTGGGGTTGTATTGATGATCAACTGATGCCTTTTGACTAGCGGTTCGGTGAGACCGGTATAGCTGATCTGATTTGTTCCGCCGGGGGTACGACTAACATACAAATAAGGAATATTCAGTTTGTGTAATACGAATGCCACTGCGCTTGATGCGCCACCGCTACCCAGTATTAGTGCTGATAAATTATTTTTTCCTCTGACAAGTGGTTTCATGGTTTCTTCAAAACCAATAACATCTGTATTATACCCAAATATTTGAATTTCATTCCCTGATCGTTCAATTTTTAAGGTATTTACTGAAGCAATTTCAGCCGCTACCGGATCCAGCTTATCAACCAGTTGCATGACTGACTTTTTATAGGGTATGGTAACATTCAGGCCTTTCAGTTCAGGGTGATCTTTGATGATGCTTTGTACCTGCCGGATATCATTCAGTTCAAAGTTCAGGTATTGGGCCAGAATTCCGAGGGTTTTAAACTTCTGTTCAAAATACGTTTTTGAAAATGAATGACCCAGCTTTTTTCCTATTAGTCCGTAACTATCCATACTTATTTAACAGTTGGTTTTTCAATGGTACGGGCATTGCGTTCCATCAGCCAGATGCTGAAAATTCCTATGAGAACGATGAACATTGCGATGGCAAATTCTGCATTGATTTGAGGTAACAGGTATTCATAACCAATTACTTTTGTTTTCTCGCCAAAAGCCTGTTCGATGGGATTCTTCCAGGGCCATATAACTCCCAGGGATCCCAGAATAAAACCTGTTAATGCTGCTATCGTCTGATCCCTAAATTTCCGGAACACCCATGAAAGCAAATGTGAAAATCCAACCAGTCCCAATACGGCACCTATCAGTACAGGAAATAAAATCGAGAAATCAAGGTTGTTGATAGCATCAATGGCTACCAGCTGGTAATTGCCCATCAATATGAGTACGAAAGAACCTGATAAACCGGGCAGGATCATGGAACAAACGGCCACCACACCGCAAATCACCAGGTAGAAAAATCCTGAATTTTCGGTTGCAGGCGTTAAAAAGGTGAACATCAGTGCTATGATAGTGCCGATGATAAAAAATAGATAAACACTTAAACGCCAATGCTCCACGGTTTTACCAACAAAATATACCGACGCCAGGATCAGTCCGAAGAAAAAAGACCAGATATACACCGGGTATTCGGCAAATAAAAAACCGAAAACGCGCGCCAAAAGTACGATCGCAATTATTGCACCTGAAAAAACGGCCAGCAGGAAATACAAATCGGTTCGCTGTTCAAAGCTTTTCCATTTTCCGCTAAATAAAAATTTCAGTGCCTGTATATCGATTGATTTTAGTGCATGAATCAGCCGTTCGAATATACCGGTGATCAATGCAATGGTACCTCCAGAAACACCGGGTATGATATTGGCAATTCCCACGCCCATTCCTTTTATAAAAAATACCAGGTATGCTTTCATTTATTTCATTAATTTTCTAACATATTTTAATTTATTCCTGAATGGTGCATACCTGATCGGAATATCTATCCAGGTTGCCTTGTAAACAACAGGTTTCGTATTTGAAAACACTTCAAATGAGTGCTTTCCGTGGTACTTGCCCATACCACTGTTACCGGTTCCGCCAAAAGGTAATTTGTTATTCACAAAATGCATGATCGTATCATTGATGGTTACGCCTCCGGCAGGCACCCTTTCCAATATTTTCTTTACATGCTTTTTGTTTTTGGAAAAGAAATATAAAGCCAATGGGCTCGGACACATTTTCAGCATTTCCAATAATTTGTCCAGGTCGTTATAGGTGATGACTGGTAATATCGGGCCGAAAATTTCTGTTTGCATGGCAGCCATTTCGAAATTCACATGATCGAGTATGGCAGGCTCCATGTACAGCTTGTCTATATCATATTTTCCACCCCAGTATATATCCGCGTCAGCCAACATAGCTACCAGTCTTTCCATATTGGCCCTGTTGATGATTCTTGGGTATTCGTCACTAAGTTCCGCATCGGTACCATAAAATTGCTTGATTGCATTTACCAGTTCGGGCATCAGTTTGTCTTTCACATTTTCATGTACGAACAAACAATTCGGGGCAATGCACGTTTGCCCGGCATTGATCAGCTTTCCCCATATGATCCGCCTCGCTGTTTGTTTTATATTTACAAACTCATCGACAATACAAGGGCTTTTACCTCCCAATTCAAGTGTTACCGGAATCATCCTGGGCGCTGCAGTTTCCAGCACTACTCTTCCCACACGCAGGCTGCCGGTAAAAAAGATATGATCGAATTCCTGCTCGAGCAGTGCCTGCCCTGTTTCGGGGCCACCAATAACTACCTCTATATAGTTTGGCTCGAAAGCATTGTTAATCATTTTTTTAATGGCATGGGCTGTCGCCTTTGATATTTCAGAAGGTTTAAGTACGATGGTGTTTCCGGCTGCAATGGCCCCAATAAGTGGCACAAAAACCAACTGGAATGGGTAATTCCACGGAGCTATAATCAGCACATTGCCTTTGGGGTCGAAGGTGATGTAGCTTGAGGCAGGGAAGTTTGTGATCGGATTTTTAACCCGCTTTGGTTTTGTCCATTTTTTAAGATGTTTGACCTGGTAAGATAATTCTTCGAGTACAAATCCAATTTCCGTTGCATAAGATTCAAATTCTGACTTGTTCAAATCCATTTTCAGCGCTTCAAAAATCAGTGATTCATTTTGAACAATGACATCCCGAAGCTTCCTCAGTTGTTTCAATCGGAACTGTATATTTCTTGTTGCACCCGACTCAAAGAAAGCCTGCTGCTTTTGGATAATTTGTAAGAAATTGATTTCAGGCATGGTGACCCCTTTGATGGTTTATTCTGTTCCTTTATAGATGCCCAATAATTCAATAAACCGCGACTCGAGGTTGAGTTCAGGCATAAATTCAACTAATTCCTGATGCTTTCCAAAATCAATTTTTAAAGCGGTTTCGATATAATAATAGGATTGCTGGACTTTTCCTGATTTATACAGATAAGCAGCCAGCCTGTACCACAACGAGGCTTCATCTTTATTTTTATCAAGTGCCTTTTCAATGATCTCGATAGATTTTTCATAGCCTTTACTTAAGCTGACCGAATGTGAGTAATTCATCCAGGCTTCGATATAATGCACATCACTTTCAACGATCTCGCTAAATAATTTTTCGGCTTTATCATGTACGGAACGCTTCAGGTATGATACAGCTAATTCGTACTTAAAATCGTTATTTAATGGCATCAACTCGATGGCTCTTTCGTAGTATTTTACGGCAGTTTTATCACGTCCCTGCTTTATGAATACCCGTCCGATGCCTGCCCAGCCTTCGGCCAGTTTGTCGTCCAGTTCAAGCGACTTATTAAAATGCACCAGTGCCTGCTGAATGTCATCCAGGTTTTCGTAGCACTCGCCGATATAATAATGGGTTATTGCTTCTTCAGCTTCGTATTTAAAGGTTTCCTTATAATACCTGATCGATTTTTTATAATGATTCAGGCCCGAATATGAATTGGCGATATTGAAATATGCCGAGGAGAATGTTTCGTCGATGGCCAGGGTAAATTCATAGGCTTCAATAGCTTTTTCATAAAGTTCGAGCGTATTGTAAAAAATACCGAGGTTAAACCAGGCTACTTTGGCATAGGGGTTTCTATCCAGAAACCCGGTAAAAAACTTTATGGCCTCCTCTTCCCTGTTGGTAATTTCAAAGAAAAAAGCGATTTCATGCACCAGGTTTTCCGAATCGGGGTTGATATCAAGTGCCTTCTGAAGGTTTTTGATCGCGTTTGCATAATCATTCAGGTTTTCATACTCAAAAGCAATGTTGGCATACACCTCTTCCTGGTTTTCCGAGTATGGCAACGATTTTTTATGCTCTTTGATGGCCAGTTCATATTTATTCATCAGGCTGTAAATCTCGGCTTTGGTAGCATAAATCTCCTCGTTGGCAGGTTCAAGCAATTCCATATGATTTAACAGTTCAAGTGCTTCATAGTACTTTTTCCTGTATGCCAGCACGCGCGCATTCCTGATATGAAAAGATGATGACGACGGATATACCTGCAATGCTTCTTCAATAGCACGTTCCGACATATCAATATTGTGCATATCGTAATAATGATCAACGATGGTTTCAAATTCATCGACATCAAAAAACAGCGGCATGCCGTTCTCAATCATGGCTTCGAATTTCTTCACCAGTTCCATGACTTCCTCCCCTCCTAACCAGTCAAAACTATCGCTCATTTATTAATCAGTTACGCATTTTTATTCTGCTGCAAAAGTAATAATACTTTTATATGAGCAATTTACAATCTTAGTTAATTAATTGAAAGCCGGATATGATATTTTATGAACCGTTTGCATGTTGAAAAGCTTGTATCCGGAAGAAAGGAATTGTCAAGGGGGTGTTTCTTCCATTTCCTCCTCCTGGCCCTTCCAGAGGGAGATATGATTATGGAAACTTACGATGAAAAATTAAGCTGACTTTTCCCTACTTTTGTATGATATATATTTTGTATGGTATTGATCAGATCTATTTCGGGTATTCGGGGTACGATAGGCGGCAACACGGGTGATAACCTAACGCCCCTTGATATTGTGAAGTTTACTGCGGCTTTTGCTGCTTTTGTTAAAAAGAAATTTGAAGGAAAAAAAGTACAATTCGTCATTGGACGCGATGCGCGGATGTCGGGCAAAATGGTGGAGCAAATAGTTGTGGCTACTTTGACCGGATCGGGCATCGACGTGATCAATACCGGCCTTTCCACCACACCAACAGTTGAGATGGCGGTGATTGCAACGGGGTCGCAGGGCGGTATTATCATTACAGCCAGCCACAATCCGGCAGCATGGAATGCACTGAAACTGCTGAATGAAAAAGGTGAATTCATTTCGGCCGGAGATGGAAAGCAGGTGCTGGAGATAGCTGAAAAAGAAGCATTTGATTTTGCAACTGTTGATGAACTTGGAAAAGTTCGTTTAGATGATACAACGATTGACAAACATATTGAGAACATACTCCGACTGGAACTTGTTGATGCAGATGCCATTTCGAGTGCAAATTTTAAAGTGATTGTGGATGCGGTGAATTCGACGGGTGGCATTGCCATTCCTCGCCTTTTGAAAGCATTGGGAGTTACCCGGGTAACAGAACTTTATTGCCAGCCTACGGGCCATTTCCCTCATAATCCCGAGCCCTTGCCTGAAAATCTAAAAGTGATCTCCACAAAAGTGATCGAAGCAGGTGCTGACCTGGGTATTGTGGTTGACCCGGATGTGGACCGGCTGGCGCTGGTGATGGAAAATGGTGATATGTTTGGTGAAGAATATACGCTGGTGGCCGTGGCTGATTATGTGCTGCAGCATACCAAAGGAAACACGGTTTCCAATCTTTCTTCCAGCCGGGCATTGAAGGATGTTACCGAAAAACATGGCGGCAGCTATTTTGCTTCTGCTGTGGGTGAAGTGAACGTGGTTGAAAAAATGAAAGAAGTAGGGGCCGTGATTGGTGGCGAGGGTAACGGTGGTGTTATTTACCCTGAACTGCATTATGGACGCGATGCACTGGTGGGTATTGCTTTAATGCTGACTTACCTGGCCAAAAAACAACTAAGTCTTTCGGAACTAAAAAAGACCTACCCTGCTTATACAATTTCAAAAAACAAGTTAGAACTCAGCAATACTGATGAACTGGGCCCATTATTCGCTCATATTAAAAAGCAATATGCTTCCTTCCCTGTTTCCACAATTGACGGTGTAAAAATTGATTTTGAAGACGGCTGGGTACACCTGCGGCCTTCCAATACGGAGCCTATTATCAGGATTTATGCGGAAAGCACTGACAAGAGTAAGTCGGCAGCCTACGCCAGTGACATCATAGGGCTGGCCAGGGATTTTATAGCAAGCATTAAATAAACGTTTGAAAATCAAACGGGCAAACAGTTGCAGGGCTGTTAAAAATTTCCTTACTTTGTGAAGCACAACCCAATTATTCGCAATGCGGCGTAAAAAGAGAAAGGTCATCAAATTTAAAACTGTTACGTTCAAGTTATCGGCCAAGCAGATGAAATCGCTGAAAAACTATTGCCGTGCCCGCAAAACCACGCCTACCAAACTGATCAAGAAGAGCATCCGCAATTATACCGAACATTTCTCTAACGAAGTACCTGAAAAATATCATGTATCGCACAACCAGCTGGATTTGTTTGAGAAAGGACATGAATCGCCCGATTTGTTTGAATAATTTTTGTAATTTGGTGCAGTTACTACTGCTATAGACCAGATTATGCCATTGCCAGGTATCACATTAAAAAAATTACAGCATCGCGGTAAAGATTGCATTGGTCTTTATTTCGAATATAATAAGGAACTGATTGCCCATACAAAAAAACTGGAAGGAGTTTTATGGAGTGCTAGCAATAAATGCTGGTATGTTCAAAACAAAAACAAAGTCCTACACAGCCTTTTTGTTCATTACAAAGGCTTTGCATGGCTTGACACTAAATTGCTTACTAAAAAAAAGCCCCTGAAAAAGGCCTTAATAAAAGCAAGTGCTTTACCTTCATTTAAAAGTAAAATAGGCAATCAGACTTCTGCCATGTTGGATGAACTCGTTGTCAAGATGAAGGGTGACAGATACAGCGAATCCACGATCAGGATGTATCGTCATATGCTTGAGTCATTTTTTGGTTTTTTCAGTGACAGGACAGCTGAAAGCCTTACCGAAAAAGATGTTGAAAAGTACAACTACGAAGCTATTGTTAAGAACAATTACTCCGTTGTTTACCAGCGACAATTTATCAGTGCTTTAAAGTTGTTTTACACTTATCATACAGGAAATCATATTGTTCCTGAATTACTCAAGCGCCCATTAAAGGGAAAGAAATTACCTTTGGTTTTATCTAAAACAGAAGTTTTAAAATTGCTGTTTGCAACGCCAAATATTAAACACCGGTTAATTTTATCGTTATTGTATTCATCCGGTCTCAGGGTCAATGAATTAATTAACTTAAAGCTTGCAGATATTGATGTGGAGCGGCAACAGATATACATCCGGATGGGAAAGGGCAGAAAGCAAAGAGTGGTAGGGCTTTCAACAAGGATTCTTGGATTGCTGAACGACTATTATTTGACTTATAATCCTGTCACTTATGTTTTCAATGGGCAAGAAAGCCTCATGTATTCCTCCAGCAGTATCAGGAAGTTTTTGGAGCGTTCAGTTCAAAAAGCAGGGATAAGGAAAAAGGTTACGCCTCACACTTTTCGGCATAGTTATGCTACCCATTTATTGGAAAGTGGTGTGGACCTGAAATACGTTCAAGAGTTGTTAGGCCACAGCAAGCCTGAAACAACACAGATTTATATACATTTAACAAAGGAGCAATTACTTTCAGTACGTAGTCCTTTAGACATTTTACCTGAAGGTGTTCTGGAGGAACAAAATAAAATTGATAAAGGAGATAAAAACTTCCTGATAACAGGGTAATATTAGCTGTTATTTTGGAACTTTGTTCTTTATATAACAAGTTTTGTAATTCATTTAACAAACTGAACAATGAAAAAGAAAACACTTTTAATCTCGATACCCATTGTTCTAATATTAATAGGAGTAATTATGGATAATACAAGAGATAAAATTTGGTTTCAGAAATCAATTACGATTGACTGTAACCTAGAAGATGTAAATAGATCATTCGAAAATTTGGGTGAGCACTATAAACGACTGATAAGTGTGTACCCTGGTGTGACAGCTGTTGAACTAATTGACCAAGGAAACGACTTTGTGACAATTACGACAAACGAAGGAACTATGAAAAGAACTAACATTTCAGTGAATAGATTGGAAAGTAAAATAATTATTGATTTAGACGAAGAATATATAACTAGTGCATTAACGACCAACTCCCATATAGTCGAAAATTTTGAGATAAAAGATGACAAAGTTGAACTTCAGATAGTGATTAGCAACCATAAAGCTCCAGGGTTCCTTGGATTCTTTCTACGCAACTTCGGGAGTAAAAATATTGGAAATGGATTTCTTGATTCTTATAAAAAAATACTTGAAAAATAACGAATTACAACACACGCTAAAAATAATGCGGGCTGAGAAGTAATATGAACGATAAACCAAATAGCAAAAATAAAGGCAAGCAGAAAGAGTAGTGCTCCGAAACCCGCACTATTCTTAGCGCAAACCGTTATGGGCAAGGCTGAGAAACCAATACAACTTATTAATTGAAAGGTTTAATAATATAAAATTATAACTTATGGAACGAATTGAAGAAATAATAAAAGTATCTGCTGAAAGGGATATGAATGAAGCTGATGTCAGGTTCTGTACTTATTTGACTCGATACTCAAAGATATTTTATCATGGCCTCTTGATTCAGTTTCATGTGAAAAGTATATAAGTGGAAAATAGAGCAGATTATGTTTTGAAGCGGAAAAACAATACGCCTGCATTAATAATCGAAGCTAAGAAAGGATCATTTTACTTTGAATTACCAAAAACTCCGAATTCGAGTAATAATTTTCAGAAGATTCTAGTTGAAAAACTTATTTCGGACGCGAACATAAAAGCAGCTATCCTCCAAGTAAAAGAATATTGTGAAGATTTAGGTTGTAGCTATGGTGCAATATCAAATGGACACGAATGGATCTTCTTTTTAGTCAACCCACAGAATAAACCATGGAAAAAAACTACCTGCGTTTGTAATAAACAGATTAGATTTCTTTAAAAAAGAATATATCACGGCAAAGAATCTTTTAGGCTATGAAAGTATTATCAATAATAATTCTCTTCGTCGTAATATAGGATTCATTCGTTCAGGCAATGATGAAATTTACTACCCAAAAAATTCAATAATAACATTTAACACTCCTGTAAATAGTAACAAGTATGCTCATATTCTATCAAGTCTGAGTTGAAAATACCTTGGTGTCATACCAATAGATGATGATGATTTTATGACGCAATGCTATGTTACAAACAAAGGTCATTATGATAATTTGCAAAAAAATGTTCAAGGATTTGTATATGATTCATTAACTCCATTTTTCAAATCCCAAGGTGTAAGAGACTTTACTGATGATAAAAAGGGTGGTGCTTTTGCTTATAAAATTCAAGAAATAATAAAAAAAGAAAACCTTGACAATGTAATGATATTGTTTGGAGGTAGAGGCTCTGGAAAATCGACTTTCCTAAAGAGATTCTTTTACTACATTAAGCCTGTTGAAATTGAGATGTATGCACATTTAGCTCTTGTGGACCTATTAAATTCAGCTCAAGAGTCAAATGAATTAACAAAAGAAATATGGGTTAAAGTTCAAGAAGCTATTGATACAGATAAAATACTTGCTCAAAGTAAAAAGGAATTACTTGAACTTTATAGTGATAAATTTGATCTTTTTGAGAAACAATTCTTAGAAGGGGTTAGAAACGTCAAGTGTAGACTATCAAAGATTAGTGAATGATTTCATAATCAAACAAAAGGATGATATTAAATATACTTGTGAAAGACTAAGTTTATCATTAAAGGCAAAGCGGAAGGGTTTAATTATTATTCTGGATAACTTAGATCAATTTTCACCGCAACTTCAGGATGTCTGTTTTCTTACTGCAACAGAAATTGCTAAGAAACTAGGTTGTCTAGTTATTATTTCAATGCGTGAAGAGCGTTTTTACAGAGTTAAAACAAAAGGAGTATTAGATGCATATAATCCACCAGCGTTATCACCTTACTTCTCCAGTTATTCCAGATGTACTAGTAAAACGACTTTACTATATATTCTGGATAAATTAAAATCAACAGTAGATGTTGAAACTGAATTCAATATTAGACATGTTAATGAGCTGAATACAATTAATTCATTCATTGAAATTTGCAAGAAAGAAATTCGACGACGAGGATCTGCGCTGAGTACCTTTCTTGAGATATAGTACCCATGGAGACGTAAGAATGGCTCTTGATTTTTTCAAAGGTTTTATAACTTCTGGATATACCAATATAAATGAAATGGCACCTTATCCTAATTGGAAGTTTCAGATTCATCAAGTAATTAAACCGATGATGATCCCAGAGCAGGTTTTTCTATGATGAAAGATTTAGTAAAGTTCCAAATGTTTTTCAAATTAGAAACGAATCAGAAAGTTCCCACTTTTCTGGTCTTCGGATATTAGATATGCTTAATAATAAAAGTAATGACAAACCTTCTAATGGTTTTATTGATGCTAAATATTTAATACAAAAATTCGATAATGAGTTCAACCTAAAAATTGATTTTGAAAAGCATTTGGATACATTTCTCACACGTGGTCTTGTAGAGTCTAGCAATAGATTAGAAGAATACAACGAGGATATTGATCAAATTAGAATAACTGCATTTGGAAAATATTTCTTAGAAAAATTGTGTTTTGATTTCACATATTTAGATTTAGTATCTCTTGATTGTGGCATCTACGATGAGGATATGCATCACAGGTTTGTTAGAGATGCATCCAGAGAACTCGATTTATATTTCTCAGGAAACTTCATGGGCAGGATTGAACTCAGACTGAATCGAGTAAAGTCATTCAGCAGATTATTTGATCAAACAAGAACATAAAGAATTTACGGAGCTGAATCTTTCTGGGGAGGTAAAACAATATTCAAAAAAAATATCTGATCATTTCAAAAAAACAAAGACAAAAAATTGAGCGCAGTGCCCAAAAGAAAACTTGAAGATGAATATTATTAAAGCCCAGCCCATAACAAAAAATATAATGCATACCGCAGTTTCATTTTCACAGAAAATGATTTAGTAAATTTGAAAATACGTAAATATAAAAACTTATTGAATAAAATGCGGCACGCATCATATTCAAACCGATGTATCACATTCAGCTACCCGCCTGCCGGACGGGCAGGAAGCTGACAAAATCCACGGTGCTTGCGCACTCTGTGTGTATTTTGAAATGTGATACATCAGGGAGCTAAACCAAATTACTTATCATGACTTTTACCTAATTTCAGCTTCAACTGGACTTCGAGTCAAAACGTGACACATCTAACGCTAAAAGTAATTTGGTATCCGCAATTCTAACTCCCGATATATAAAAAAGCATTTACGCAATGCCTTTACTGGCAAAGGTAAACCGGATCAACACAATTGATCTAAAAATCAATTGGATGATCGCTGCTTTTTTAATATCTTCGTTCTCAATGCGGAACTACGCCCGCCAGGATGAATGGATTCATCCATTCGGACAGGTTTAGCTCCCTGTTGTGCTTAATTTATATTAACTATGGAAATAATGGAATCCATAAAAAGTTTTTTAAAAAAGCCATATCTGTATATTGCAATAATCCTACTTGGTGTATCTCTGAAGTTCATCGGACTTGAAAGCAGATTTTTCTGGTTGGATGAGATTTATACAATTTTCCATACATCAGGAACGAATACAGGAGTATTCTGGGATAAATTTCCTACCGACACAGTTGTGAATATTAGCTACTATAATGACATCCTCAATTTGAATAATGGGCAATATTCGATTGAAAATCAGCTAAAAGGTTTATCACAAATGCCCCAGTTTACGCCACTGCACTATGTATTACTTGTATTCTGGCATCATATTGTTGGTGCTGAACATATTGACTACCGCTTGTTCACAATATTGATATTTATTCTCACCCTTCCGCTGCTTTATCTGACAGCCAAGCAACTTTTAAGGTCAAATCGGGCGGGATTGATCGCTACCAGTTTGTTTGCTGTTTCACCATTCATACATAACTATGCCCAGGATTCAAGGTATTATATATTGTGGATCTTCTCCTTATTATTAATGCACTTACTTATTTTAAAGGCTACAGACAAAAATACGGTCAAATCCTGGATATTGTATACAGCTGCTTCAATATTTGCACTTTACGTTTCATCATTAACCGGCATCATTATCATAGGTCATTTCCTTTATGTATGGTTTCTTCATAAAGAAATGAGAATAAAACTATTGGTTAGCAATTTATTGGCTTTTCTGGTTTATACACCCTGGTTAATTACACTCTTCAATCATACGTCCGATATCAAAGGATCATTGACATGGCAACTGGGTGAACCGGAAATCTGGGAAGTGCTGGCAGGGCCCTGGTTCGGAATGGCGCATATATTTTCATATACAGATAATTTTGAAGGCATTTATAGTTATTTCCATGTAAATAGCTACACTGTTGAATTAGTAATAGCAATAGCGTTAAATTTAATATTGATTGGATTTATCATCACATCCTTAGTTTATCTGATCAGGAAATCACCAATAAAAGTTAAATGGTTTATACTGCTGATCACAATACCGGGAATAGTATTCTTTAATCTTTACGATATAATTGGACACAGATTTATTTCCGTGACATGGCGGTATCATAGTGTGTATTTTATTGGAATAATCATACTTATAAGCTGGTTTTTCGACAAAAAATTTTCAAAAGAGAAAATACTATATCCACTATTGTATGTAGGAATTATAGCCTTGGGTATTATTTCAATGGTTGGAATTTCGTGTGATGATTGTTGGGCGGTGTATGATTTTGAAAAATGTGATGAAAAAATCATTGCGGCAGAGCTATTCTCCAATGATTATCATCCATTAATCATTACGGATTGCGCCACCGATTTGGGCAAGATGGGATTTCTGGAAACTATTGCAGCCTGCTCTTCGGACAAGATCGATATATTGTTTGTTTCATCTCCTGAAAATTTAGGGGATATACTGGAAGGCCAGCACTATTCCAGTATTTATCTTTACCAGGCTTCACTTCCATTAAAAGAATTTGTGTCAAAATCCTATCGAGAAAACCAACTCTCAGCAATGTATCCTCTACCGATACTTACACAAGAATATCTGATTGATTTATTTGAAGGTAAGAATGCAAGTGTTGATTCTTACTTCATTGACTTGACAAAGGATGCCTCTGAAGGTTGTGAAATTGAAATTATCGTAATTCCCAAGATTTTACCTCCCCAGTCAACAATTTATATTGTTGGTAATCACATATCCATTGGAAATTGGCAGCCAAATGCCGTACCTCTCAAAGAAAATCCTGATGGTAGTTGGCGAGGTTCTTTCAAAATAGAAAATGGCCATCCTTTGGAATATAAAATAACACGGGGAAATTGGGAAAGTGAATTTGCAGATGAGAATGGTAACACGATGCCCAATCTTATCCTGGATAACATTAGTGATACAACAATTACAATAGTAGTTAAGAACTGGAAAGATATTGCTAAATAATATGAACAATAAACTAAGCACAACTAGCGCTAAAAATAATGCGAGCAGAAAAGTAAAATGAAACATAAACCAAATAATAAAAATAACGGAAAGCAGAAAGAGTAGTGTCCCAAAACCCGCACTATTCTTAGCGCAAACCGATGTATCACATTCAGCTACCCGCCTGCCGGTCGGGCAGGAAGCTGACAAAATCCACGGTGCTTACGCACTCAATGTGTATTTTGAAATGTGATACATCAGGGAGCTAAACCAAATTACTTATCATGACTTTTACCTAATTTCAGCTTCAACTGGACTTCGAGTCAAAACCTGCCAGCCGGCAGGCAGGCGTGACACATCTAACGCTAAAAGTAATTTGGTATCCACAATTCTAACTCCCGATATATAAAAAAGCATTTACGCAATGCCTTTATAGGCAAAGGTAAACCGGTTCAACTCAATTGATCTAAAAATCAATTGGATGATCGCTGCTTTTTTAATATCTTCGTTCTCATTGCGGAACTCATGCTAAAAGAGACCATAAAATAGAATACTATGTCTCCATTTGAACATTTATAATTCAAATCCAATAAATGACACTTCTAAGTGCTGGCACGAAACTTTACAAGGACAAGATGAACAAGTCTCAAATTAAATGTTTCGAAAATGGAGTTCATTTTAATTAGCAAAAATAGAGATGTAATAAAAGTATGATAGGCAGTAAAACGTATAATCATGAAAATAAAAAAGATTAAAAAAATACGTGGGCTTATTTTACAAACAGGAGCCGTTTTAATTTTCTTAAGTGGTATTGTGAGTATTGTGGTTTCGATTCCTATAAAAGCAGTTTATAACGGAAGTAGATCCAAATGGATTATTTGGACATATTGGAATAGTAAATGGTATTCTTGCCATGGCAATAGGAGTATTTCTATTTTGGTTGAGTCGACAAGACTTTAAAAATGCTTTACTTATTATAGTCTCAGGTATATTAATTGTCGTAGTTGGTCATCTTGGAGCAGTAATGGGAGCACTGCTTATAGGTACAGCAGGAGTATTATTGTGTTATATCGCTGGTTTTTGGTCCATTGGATTGGGGGTAAAACGTTTGTTAAAAAAGACACATACAACGTCAAATTGAAAATATGTGACAATAAACCAATCAAGTTTAACATAAGCTTCAACCTATAAATTAAACAGGAAAAAAGTACGAAAACACAACACCATATATAAAACATTTGGCAAAAAGCATTAATTTTTAAGGTCGGTACATTTAATAGAAATCGTAACGGCTTGAAAAGAGATCACAAAAAATGTCAAACGTTTCATATATATTGCCGATGTATCACATTCAGCTACCCGCCTGCCGGACGGGCAGGAAGCTGACAAAATCCACGGTGCTTGCGCACTCTGTGTGTATTTTGAATGTGATACATCAGGGAGCTAAACCAAATTACTTATAGGCACCATATCATCATATATTTATAAAATATAAGTTTATAAAATGAATATAAAATCCATCGTATTATCTATTTTAATAGTCGCTAATTTCAGTTGTGTTGATAACAAGGATAAAAAAACCAACACATTAGAAGGCTCATGGATAAGTACAGAAGAAACTTCATGGAAATTCTTATCAGGTACACAAAAGGTCTTTTTAAATTTACAAAAAGTTCAGCATAACAAATTGAAAGCTAGGCTCATCTTTATTTGGAATAACGAATACCAATCAGAATGGAATTTAACCAATGTTAAATATGATACTCTGAGTATGAGTATCACTATCCAGGACGATGACGGGAATTCATATCATGCAAATTTTGATCCTATTAAAAACAGGATTTTAGGAACTATCCATTCATCAGCAGATAATAGTACCGACAGTTTGAACCTTGAACCTTCCAGGAAAGATATAGAAACAGCCATGCTTCATCCAAGACCGGAAGGTGTAAATGGAAATATTACCTATAAATACCAACAACCGGAACAGTTAAATGATTTTCTGGCTACCGGATCAATTTATGATGAAGGGGTAGATACATCTATGATTAATAAATTAATGTTGGATATTATTAATCAAGAATATGGGCGCATCGAATCTTTTCTTGTGCTAAAAGACAATAAATTAGTCATGGAAGAATACTTTTATGGGTATAATAAAACTAAAATACATAATTTCAATTCGTGCACTAAAAGCATTACATCACTATTACTTGGAATTGTACTAGACCGACATCCTGACTTAGATCTAAATCAATCCATATTTCATTACTTCCCACAATACGATTCCTTGAAAACGGAAGAAAAAGAGAAGATTACCTTAAAAAACTTTTTAACCATGTCAACCGGGCTAGAATGGAATGAATATCCCAAGGAAATGTACGAAAAAAATGACCGAATAGCTTATGTCCTGAGCAGACCATTAACACACTATCCCGGAGAATATTTCCAATATAACAGTGGTAACGCAGCTATTATTGGAAAGTGTATTTCGTCATTAATCAGAAGCGAAATACAAGCTTTTGCCGACAGCACCTTTTTTCATCCACTCGGAATTAAAGAATATTCCTGGCGAAAGCATATCAACGGAGAACTTGAATTTTGGAACGGGCTAAAGATGAAACCACGTGACATGGCTAAAATAGGACTTTTAGTTCAAAATGAAGGGAAATGGAATGAAAACCAGTTGGTTCCAAAAGAATGGATTATTGAATCAACTAGACCTGATATAAAAGAAAGTGATTTTTTTAATTATGGTTACCAATGGTGGATAAGATCTTAAGAATGTAAAAAATGGTGGGAAGATTCAATTCCCATGTCTGTGAATGAATATGAAATGATTGTAGCGCTTGGCTCAGGAGGAAACTATATTATAATTATAAATGAGCTGAAACTTGTGATAGTGACAAATGCGTCAAATTTTAGTAATAATAAAGCATTAAGTGTATTTCCAATGATAGTTAATAGACTAATTCCGGCAATGAGATACGCCGACTAAAAAAATGAAATAATTCTTTTTATTAAATGTACGAAGCACAACATTTTGTATAAGTAATGGCAGGTAAAGTGCTAAATATCAAGGTTTGTAGCCCGCTCAAACTTCATAGCGGTTTGACAGGAAAGTACCACGCAATCTGCCACTACTCATACAATTTACCGTATGTATCACATTCAGCTACCCGCCTGCCGGACGGGCAGGAAGCTGACAAAATCCACGGTGCTTGCGCACTCTGTGTGTATTTTGAAATGTGTATACATCAGAATACGCCCGCCAGGATGAATGGATTCATCCATTCGGACAGGTTTAGCTCCCTGTTGTGCCCAATTAGCGAGCAGACATCTAATCAAATAAACAATAGATAAAAAATGAAAAATAAAATTTTGATACTATTAATTCTATATTTGCGGAATAGCAAAAGCACAAGATAATTTGAACCCTACTGAGTTTACTTTATAAAACTATTGGAACTGATAGTTTAAAAGCATACGTGTTTTTCCCAAAGGATATTGCAGACAATGAATATTCGACCAACAATTGCGGTGTTTCATGGAGGTGGTTTGGGCAATGGGAGAGCCTTCATGGGGATTTTGGCATGCTAAGAAATATGCAAAACTTGGAATGGTTGCAATTTCTGTAGAATATAGAATCTCTGATAAAGAAAGTATTACTCCGATTGATGCAATGGAGGATACGAAAGATTTTTTCATATGGGCAAGAGAAAATGCAAAAAAACTAAAACTAAATAAGGACAGTATTGCAGCTTTTGGATGGTCTGCTGGTGGTCATCTCGTAACAAGTGCTGCTGTTTTTGCCAAATACACTTCCGACTCTTCTATATCAAGTAAACCCAATGCGCTGATTCTTCAATCTCCTGCAGTTTCAACTTTAAATGATGGTTGGTTTAAACAGTTACTTTTAGACAAAGGTGAACCGATTGACTATTCTCCTGCACAGCATATTGATAAGGGTATGCCACCAACAATTATGGTGATTGGTAGAGATGATTCTGTAACTCCTCTCAAAATATTCTGAGTTATTCAGCGATGAAATGATTAAAAATGGAAATAGTTGTGAACTTCATGATTCAATCGCATGGTGTTGAACATTTATTTACACCCTTAACCCGATAACGGATGGCCTAAACCTCGACAAAGAGGTTTTCCAAAAAAGCATTTAATCAAGTAGAATCTTATTTTTAAAAGGACTTGGATATAGTAAAATAACTGAGCACAACAATGTATATACAAAATAGGCGAAATAGCAGTAAATTCAACGGTTGTATCCCGCTTCCACTTCATCTCGGTTTGATAGGTAATTGAAGCCCGCAATTGGCTACTTTGCATGATACTAAACGATGGAGCACATTCAGCTAAATATGACAAATTATAAGTTGTGAAATTTTAATGTATTAGTTAGATTAAAATAAAAACAAAGATTATGAAAAAGAAGACTTTTGGGACTTTTGCAGGTGTGTTTACACCAACTACCTTAACAATTCTAGGGGTCATCATGTATATCCGACAACCCTGGGTTGTTGGGAATGCCGGAGTCTTTGGGGCTTTAGCGATAGTTTTGTTATCTGTTGCCATTACTTTTACTACTGCTCTCAGCTTATCTTCTATCACAACAAATGTTAGGATAGGTAGCGGTGGTGCATTCAGTCTTATTTCACAATCTCTTGGTTTAGAAATTGGAGGAGCCATAGGAATACCATTTTATTTTGCACAATCCATTGCTGTTGCAATGTATATTTTTGGATTTCGCGAAGGATTACAGACGCTCACTCCGGATATTAATCCATTTATTCTCGACATAGGTATTTTTTCTCTTGTGATGGTCATTGCTTTTATAAGCACCAGTTTTGCATTTAAGATCCAATATATTATTCTAGGTATTATCGTTTTTTCTTTGGTCTCTATTTATGGATCTCTTGTTTGTTAACGATTTAAATTTTGATTTCGAATGGTTTGGAAATTACCCAGGGTCGGTAGAAAACGACTTTAATGGCTCATCTTTTTGGATTGTATTTGCCGTTTTCTTTCCTGCCGTAACAGGTGTTATGGCTGGTGCTAATATGTCCGGCGATCTTAACCAATCCTCGAAAAAGCATTCCTTTAGGAACGATCTCTTCTGTTATTATTACCACAATTATTTATGTTAGTTTAATATTTGTTGCCGCCTTTATTGCTACTCCTGATGAATTGGCTAAAAATTATAATGTTTTTATCGATAAATCATTGTTCGGTCCAATTGTTCTTGCCGGCTTATTAGGTGCAACACTATCATCTGCACTTGGTTCGTTTGTTGGTGCTCCACGAATATTATTAGCCTTAGGTGAAAAAAATATTTTGCCAAAAAGTCAAATCTTATCAAAACTATCAAAAAGAGGCGAACCGGTTAATGCCATGTTAATTACTGCAGTAATTGTTCTTGATTGGTATTTCCTTGCGAAATTTAAATACTATTGCACCTATACTTACCATGTTTTTTATGATTACCTATGCTATGGTAAACGTTGTGGCCTTGGTGAACAAACTTTGGGTTTGCCAAGTTACAGACCAACTCTTAAAATCCCACTTTGTTCCTGCCATTGGTGCTTTGGGTTCAATTGCTATCATGTTTGTAATGAACGTTATTAGTAGCTTTGTTTTCTTTAGTTTTTATTATTCTCTTTTATCTGTATCTGGTGAAAATGAATATTAAATCAGCTGCCGGTGACTCAAGAAGTGGTTTATTTACTGCCTTGGCAGAATGGGCAACAAAAAAGACCAATAGCTTGCGACAAGAAAGAGAAGTAAGGTCGTGGCGACCAGATTTGCTGATGCCTGTAACCATGCCAAAAGAACTCAGAAGCTCTTTTAAACTTATTCATTCAATTATTTATCCTAAAGGTTCTATTAAAATATTAGCACTTGCGAAATGAAAATGAAATTGAACAAAAAAATATTGAAATCTTTCTTAAAAATGCCGTTAAAAAATTTAAAGAAAGCGATTTATCTGTTTCTTATACCGTTATTGATAACACCGATTTTAATACCACTGTGAATGTAAGTATGCAATCATTAAATGCTGCTTTTTTTAAACCAAATATTATTTTTGTAAGCATTGATTCGGCAACCTCCAATTTAGCTTATTATAATAAACTCATATTGGATGCTAAGAAGAATAATTTTGGACTCATTATTTATATTCCATTTTCTACCGCTAGCCTGGCTATTGAAAAAAGTATCAATTTATGGATGACAAATATTCCTGTTGACTGGAAGGAAACATTTAATGTTAAAAACAATGATCTATCCACTTTGATTTCCTTATTAATTATGCCGAAATTGGAAAGGGTCTATTGATGTTCATATATGAATAATAACCCGCAATTAACTTTTTCTGAAGCGGATATAGAAGATTTACATATTATGGTTCGGTTTCCAAAAGTACTACAATTATCAATAAATCAAGGAAACTTGATTGAAAATGTTAATAAAGAAAGAAACACAGATGTAAATATCTTTAATATTGAGCAAGGAATGTCGGTTGAGGAAATGGTTAAAATTGTAAATCAATCCCGAATTTCAGCCATTTTTTGTGCCGATTCCGAATTTGAAAATGCATTAGTTTAAAAATGATAGCTGGTTAAGTAGTAAATTCAAGGATTATAGCCTGCTTCAATTCTCCCGTAACTTGAGAGGAATGAAGCCCGCAACCGGCTACTATTCTGATACTAACCGATGTATCACATTCTGCAAATGGTAAAAAGACAAAGAGAATGCATAAAAAAATTGAATAATATTATCATATCTGATATTCTTTGTAAAGAAAATCCATTTCTCTTTACAGAATAAACTATATTTGTAAAGAAAATCTAATAATCTTTACACAATGAATCAAAATGAAAATTGGAAATTAAAAGAACTTCCACTGACTGTTGACGTTGAGACGAAAGCAGTTTTGAAAAGTTTACCGTCAGCTCATGCAGCATTGGCTGAATTGAAAGGAATTGCTTCAACTATTCCAAATCAAAATCATTTTGATTAACACATTAGGACTGCAAGAAGCAAAAGACAGTTCTGCAATTGAAAATATTATTACAACTCATGATGATTTATACAAATCAGAATTAAACCTTGATTCTTTTAAATCGCTTGAAGCAAAAGAAGTTCAAAATTATATTTCTGCATTAAAAAAAGGATTTGAACTAATTAAAAATAAAGGATTAATTACAAATAATATAATCATTGAAATTCAAAAAGAACTAGAAGGAAACAATGCTGGTTTTCGAAAATTACCCGGAACTGCTTTAAAAAATTCATCGACTGGAGAAACTATTTATACGCCTCCGCAAGACATTAATGAAATAAATAAATTGATGGCAAACCTTGAAAAATTCATTAATGATTCTTCAATGTGCGATTATGACCCGATTATAAAAATGGCAATAATCCATTATCAATTTGAAAGTATCCACCCATTTTATGATGGTAACGGAAGAACTGGAAGAATAATAAATATTCTATATCTAATTATCGAAAAATTACAAAACCTCCCAATACTATATTTAAGCAATTATATCATTCAAAATAAATCAGATTATTACAGGCTTTTACAAGAACTAAGAGACGATGAAAATTGGGAAGAATGGCTTTTGTTTATGATTCACGGAATTGAAAAAACTTCAAGAGAAACAATTGATTTAATAATCCAAATCAAAGAATTAATGATGGAGTATAAACATAAACTTCGCGACAATTACAAATTTTACAGTCAAGACTTATTAAACAATCTTTTTAAACATCCATACACAAAAATTGAATTCATTGTCAACGATTGAATGTTTCAAGAATTACAGCTGCGAATTATTTAAATAAACTGGCTGAGGATGGAATATTAAAAAAGGAAAAAATTGGAACTGGAAACTATTATATAAATGAAAAATTATTTAACCTATTGACAAAAAGATAAAACCACATTGGGGAAACACAGTGTATAAGATTATTGTGGCTATACGCAACTGAGCTTCATACATAAAACGTTAATTATCCATTTCACAAAATCAATCAATTCCTTTTTAAACCTGACTTTTCCATATTATTCTTAATTTTATCAATGCGTAATGCTGTTTGACAACAGCGTGTATATCAAATAAACTAATTGATGGCAAACGCTGCATTTCTTTTATTGCTTAAAACCTCAGCTTACTTGCCATGTACGAAAACCCGTTCCCAATTAGAATGAAAATATTAACTAGTCTTTTTTATGAAAATAATCAGTTGTAAAATAAATGATCTTGAAGATATACATCGGATAAATAAGGAAATTTATGGTGATGGTTGTTATCCAAGATTCGTATTAAGACAATTTTTTGATTGCTTTGGAGACAATATCAAAATTGCTATTGATAATAAGAAAACAATTGGTTTTTCAATCAATGGTTTCGTAAATAACTCAAATGAGGGTTGGATATTATCTTTAGGCGTAAGTAAAAAAAACAGGAGAAGTGGGATTGGTACAAAACTACTATCAGAAAGTATTATTGAGCTTCGAAAGAAGGGGGGTTAAAATTATCAAACTAACAGTCCATCCAGAAAATTCATCCATTGGGATATATAAAAAAAGTGGATTTAAATGTGAAAGAAATTATGACGATTACTATGGGGATCAACAAAAAAGAATTCTTATGACCTTGAATTTATAAATTATCAGAAATATATCGACCTGACACAATTTAAATATTTGATTCAAAAAATTATAAAAAATGAAAAGATCCGTACTTATTATTCTGGGCATAATCTTGTTGGCTATTATTTCTAATACTGCACCTTTGAAGATAATAATAAGCCCATATATTAACACGTTAGCAAATCTAGCGGCAGCCGGTGGGCTTATTGCATTATTTTTTCAATTTAAGAGAGAGAGGGACCTAAATGAAGCAGATTTTATTTTACGTATCAATGAGAGCTTTATGACAAATGAATCAATTTCCAGAATATATAAAATTCTGGAAGAATCAAAAGTTGAAGGACAAAAAGAGAATCCATTTAAACGGAAAGATATCATAGATATGGCTAATTATATAACCTATTTTGATCCGTTCCATTCTTTAATAAAAAGAAAAATTATCAAAATTGAATGTCTTGATCCAGTTTTAGCCTATCGTTTTTTTCTTGCAACAAATAACAAGTTTATGCAACAAATGATTTTGTGTGTGGAAAAAAAAGAAATTGCCTGGGAGTCAATTTATAAGTTACATAGTTTTTGGACTAAATACAGGGAAAATAAAAAAAGAGAAATTTGGCAACACGAACATGCATTATCGAAAAACAAATGTTATCATAAGATTGTAATGAATTAGACAAATAATATCGTGAAAAACCGGGAATAAAAATGCGAATTAATAATCGGCCGCTGAAAATTAAATGAAACATGGGTTGGTTTAATAAACTTATAAGAGATCAGAAGTGAAGCGTTTCAAAACCCCCAATACCTCTTACACTATTTGTATTAAATATGGACAAACAACAAATCATAGATTGGCTACTTAGAGGTGATGTTTCGATACAATATCAAGTTTATCGTGATTTATTGGGAGATGACAGACAAAATCTGCAGTTAAGAATAGCCAATGAAGGCTGGGGAAAACAGTTTTTATCCAAACGAAAATCGAATGGGCATTGGGGAGACAGGTTCTATCAACCTAAATGGATTTCCACCCATTACACGCTATTGGACCTTCGCAACCTGAATATTAGCCCCGACTGTGATATTGCAAAAGATGTTATCGAGCTCGTATTATCCTCAGGAAAGTCTGAAGATGGTGGTATTCCATTGGGTCCTTCAACATCCAGATTCAGCGATGTTTGTGTGAATGGAATGTTTTTGAATTACGCTTCATACTTCAGGATAGCAGAAAATAAATTATATTCCATTGCAGATAGTATTCTGAACGAGATAATGCCTGATGGTGGTTTCAATTGCAGAACAACAAGAAGTGGTGCTACACATAGTTCATTGCATACAACAATCTCAGTACTTGAAGGATTGTACGAATTCCAAAAGTCAGGATACTCATATCGTATGAATGATATTCAAAGTGCCATAAAAAGTGGAGAAGAATTTATCCTGCTGCATCAACTGTTCATTTCTGATCGAACCGGAAAGATCATAAATAAAGATTTTATGAAATTGTCTTATCCAGGCAGATGGAAATATGATATTCTCCGTTCATTGGACTATTTTCAGCATTCGGGAGGAGAATGGGATGAGAGAATGAAAGATGCAATACGTGTAATACAGAAAAAAAGAAATGGCAATCGTACCTGGAATTTGCAAGCTGCTCATCCGGGACAGGTTCATTTTGAAATGGAAAAAGCTGGTGCACCGAGTAGATGGAATACATTAAGAGCAATGCGTATATTTAAACACTTTAAAATAGAAAAAATACAGTGATGAACAGTCCAATGATAACTAAAGAATTTGAAAAACTAGTAAAGAATAAGTTTAACCTATACAACAGCTTATTTTTAAATCTACCATATCCAAAGATCAGTAATATCGGAATGCTTATTCCATTATTGCAATATGTCAGCAAACAGGGACTTGAGTCAGGAAGCGACCCAGTTGAAATTCTCGATTCATTTTTCATTATGCATACCGGCATAAAATCGGAAGAAGAAAAAATAGATTTTATGTTTAGGGTGATTCAGTACGTTGAAAGACAAATTGTTCTTTACGACAGCGTAGAAGATGCAGCATTTACCCAACTGCTTCCTCTCGAAAATGAATTAACGATCAAAGATTACCTTCATCTCCTGGAAAACAAAAAAGATGGTGATAAGCTAGCCGAAAAGCTTTCTGCTTTTTCAACCAGGATCGTATTTACAGCACACCCCACTCAGTTTTATCCTCCCTCTGTATTGGATATTATTGCAAAACTAAAAACACTTATTACAAATAATGAAATCAATGAAATTGACCTCACCTTACAACAACTGGGTTTAACATCCTTGATCAACTCCAAAAAACCCACCCCTTTTGATGAAGCAAAAAACATCATCTACTTCCTTCAAAATGTATATTATGATGCTGTAACTGAACTTTATTCCAATATCAGGAAAAATATCAAAACCTATAATTTTGATAATACCTCAATCATACAGTTTGGATTCTGGCCAGGTGGCGACCGCGACGGGAATCCTTTTGTTACATCAGAAATAACAACTGATGTAGCTGATGAACTTCGGTTGAGTTTGATGAAATGTTACTACCGAGATATAAAAACGCTGCAGAAAAAACTGACATTTAGAGACATAGAAGATATTCTTTCAAATTTGAGAGCCAGAATTTATGTGAACATGTTTGATCGGACCAAAACAATACAATTTGAAGAGATTCTCAATCCATTGTATAGAATAAAAGAGTCGTTAATAAATAATTACAACAGCCTTTATATTGACGACCTGGAGAACCTCATTGATAAAGTCAGAATATTTAAAACGCATTTTGCCTCGCTCGATATCAGGCAAAACCACAGCATCCACAAACAAACCATTGAAAAAATCCTAATACATGAGAACCTGATCGTAAATAACCTGGAGGAGTTGGAAAAAAGTGAATTAATTTCGATTCTGCTCCATAAAAAATTTCATATTCAAGCCGATCAGTTTGATGATGATATTGTAAAAGATACCATCAGTACTATTGAACAGATGAAGTTTATCCAGCATAAAAATGGTGAAGAGGGTTGTAACAGGTATATCATCAGTAATTCTGAGGATATTTTTTCAGTTTTGTTTGTTTTCAGCCTTCTCAGGTGGTGTGGGTGGACAATAGGGGAAATACCCGTTGACATCATTCCATTGTTTGAGTCGATGGAAGGTATGGCAAACTCTGAGATCATCATGAAAGATCTCTTTGAAATTCCGGAATACCGTCAGCATATCAATCGGCGTAATGATTTTCAAACCATTATGCTTGGTTTTTCGGATGGCACGAAAGATGGCGGGTACCTGAAAGCAAACTGGTCGATTTTCAAGACAAAGGAGAACTTATCAGCTCTTTGTGGTCAATACGATATCAAAGCCATATTTTTTGATGGCCGGGGCGGTCCACCTGCCCGTGGTGGAGGAAAAACACATCGTTTCTATGCCTCGCAAAGTAAAAGGATTGCCAATCATGCGATACAATTAACCATTCAGGGACAGACAATTACAAGCAGATATGGAACCAAAGAACATTTTATCCATAATTGTGAGCAACTGCTGACAGCTGGTTTAGCGCATAGTTTATTTGAAAATGAAAATATCATCCCTGATGAATCGATGCTTTTAATGGAGAAACTTGCACAATTAAGTTTTGAAAAATATACTGCGCTTAAAAATCACGAGTTGTTTATACCCTACCTTGAGAAAAAAAGTACGCTGAAATATTATAGCCAGGCCAACATAGGCAGCAGGCCATCCAAAAGAAGAAATAGCGAAAAACTCGAATTAAAAGATCTGAGAGCCATACCCTTTGTTGGCTCATGGAGCCAATTAAAGCAAAATGTCCCTGGTTATTTTGGCCTGGGAACTGCATTGCAATCATTGGTAAACGAAGGTAAATTGGAGCAACTGAAAACTTTATTCAGTGAAGTTCGATATTTCAAGGCTTTAATTTTAAACAGCATGATGTCGTTATTCAAATGCTCATTTGAACTAACACGCTATTTTGCCAAAGATGAAGAATTCAAGGAATTCTGGCACATATTATATGACGAGTATATACTTTCAAAGGAAATGACCATGCTTATTTCCAATTACAGTGTATTAATGGAAGAAGAGCTTGTATCCAGAAATTCAATTGAGATCAGGGAACAGATTGTTTTACCATTGCTGGTTATTCAACAATGTGCCCTGCAGAAGATTGATCAAAATTCCAGGTATAAAAAGAATTATGAAAAAATAGTTGAACGGTCGTTGTACGGAAATATTAATGCGAGTAGAAATTCAGCTTAAATATTGACTTTTTTAATTCAAGTATTGAAATTCATACAGCGAAAAGCCAGGTATAGACCGCAGCTAAAAGACCAACACAATTGCCATCTTTAGCACTAGGAATGTCTTCATTTTTTTAATACCTTCGTTCTCTTAGCGAAACTACGCCGCGTGAATGGGTTCTTCCATTCGGACAGGTTAACTTCACTTTTATGAGCAATACACCAGTCTATATTATTGGAAATAAGTATAAAGAAAACAGTCCATGAAAAGCAATAACCATATAAGCCTGAATCTAAATATCAGGGGGATCAGTCAATCTCCAACTCTTGCTATTAACGAATTGAGTAAGAAATTGAGTAATAATGGAAAAACCATCTATCCGATGGGATTAGGACAGTCACCCTTTCCGGTACCCACTCCTATTGTCGAAGCATTAAAAACACATGCCCACGAAAAGGATTATTTACAGGTTAAAGGTTTGGAAGAGTTGCGTAAAGCGGTTGCTCAATTTCATAGGCAAAAAGATAATGTCGACATTAAATCGAATAATGTATTAATTGGACCAGGTTCGAAAGAATTGATGTTCATATTAATGATGGTTTATTATGGGGATATTATTCTACCTACTCCATGCTGGGTTTCTTATGTTCCTCAGGCAAAAATTATAGGAAGGAATATTAAACTTATTCAAACCTCATTTGAAAGTAAATGGCGTTTAACTCACAAGCAGCTTAATGATTTTCTGCAAAGCGAAAACGATCCATATAAACCTCGATTGTTAATTCTTAATTACCCCTCAAATCCAGACGGGGGAACCTATTCAGCGGATGAACTTAAAAAAATAGCTGCCATTGCAAGAAAACATGAAATGATTATCCTCTCGGATGAGATTTATGGGCAACTGCATTATGAAGGAAAACATGTTTCAATAGCGAGGTTTTATCCAGAAAGAACCATTATCAGTTCGGGATTGTCAAAATGGTGCGGTGCCGGAGGGTGGCGTTTGGGAACATTTGCATTTCCAACAGATTTTGATTGGCTGTTGAACGCCATGACTGCTGTTGCCAGTGAAACATATACATCTGTAAGTGCTCCGATACAATATGCAGCTGTAGGTGCATTTAAAGGCGGTATTTTAATTGAAAGGTATCTGTCCCATGTCCGGCGCATTCTTGCGCATCTTGAAAATCGATGTACAAAAATAATCCGTGATGCAGGCATACGAGTTCATTCTGCGGAAGGCGCTTTTTATCTTTTTCTCGATTTTTCACCATTATCGGTAAGGCTAAAAAAAATAGGAGTAACTAGTGGTGAAAAGCTTTGCGAAAAATTACTTCAGGATACTGGCGTGGCGATATTGCCGGGCGAGGCTTTTCAGGTGCGCCCTGAAGAACTAACTGCCCGTCTGGCTTTTGTTAATTTTGACGGTGCAAAAGCTTTATCAATGAGTGAAAGAGTACCTCTTAGTGAGAATCTTCCTCAGGATTTTGCTGATAATTATTGCATTTCTGTAATTCAAGCCGTACAGAAAATAGCTAATTGGGTGAATTTAACCTAGTTGATAAAATCATGAAATAGCACTACCGGCAATCTATAGCCTTATTGTTAGAATTTAGGAAAATGAATGGCAATGCAAATATACACGCATTCAATACTCAAGTTGCGAATTGATGGTTATAGGTCGTATATGCAAACCGTTAAAAATCAACGTTAAAGTAAAATACAAATATAAAAGCCAATAGAAATTTTGTTTTCTTTAATAAATTATGTAAATTTGATACTCTCTTACTTGAGAATCATTCTCCATAGATAATAATTATTTATGAAAATATCTGAAATAAGCTCAAAGCTGAACGAGAAGGGACTAAAAGTAACCCCTCAAAGGATCGCTATTTTTGAGGCAATTATGAAACTTAACAATCATCCAACTGCCGACGACATTCTCGAATATATAAGAAAAAACCATCCGAACATCGCAACAGCAACAGTTTACAAAGTACTGGACACATTAGTTGAGAATAGGTTGATTAAGAAGGTAAAAACAGACAGAAACATTATGAGGTATGATGGTATAAATGAGAAACATCACCATTTATATTGTCCAAAAAATGATCTTCTAGAAGATTATTTTGATGAAGATTTAGATAAATTATTAAAGGAATATTTTAAGAATAAAAAATTAAAGGGTTTTAAAATTGAGGAGATTGGTCTTCAAATTAGAGGAACTTTTGATCAACATAAATATAAACTTTAGAATTAAGAACAGGGAACTATTTAATAGACTAGAACACAACTTAAATATTTATATCCGCTATCACTTAAAACATTAAACACATGAAAAAATTA
This sequence comes from Marinilabiliales bacterium, assembly GCA_963776205.1. Lineage (GTDB taxonomy): Bacteria > Bacteroidota > Bacteroidia > Bacteroidales > F082 > UBA4459. The sequence goes on along the minus strand of CAVZLR010000004.1, from coordinate 126,696 downwards.
TTACTAATGGCAGTTCTGCTAATTGTCTATACAACCTATGGGCAAGAGAGCATGGATGCAAAAAAGGACACAAAAATGGACATAAAAAACAACACAGACTGGTGGCCGAACCAACTCGATCTGAGTGTTCTGCGACAAAACGCTCCAATGTCTAATCCAATGGGACAAGATTTTAATTACTCAGAGGCATTTAACAGCCTAGATTACGAAGCTTTGAAAAAAGATCTGACTGACTTAATGACGAACTCACAGGATTGGTGGCCCGCCGATTGGGGTCATTATGGCGGATTAATGATTCGTATGGCATGGCATAGTGCCGGCACTTATCGTATGGGAGATGGTCGCGGCGGTGCCCGTGACGGGCATCAACGGTTTGCCCCTATCAACAGTTGGCCTGATAATGCAAACTTGGATAAAGCAAGACGGCTTCTTTGGCCTGTTAAACAGAAATACGGAAGCCAGATCTCCTGGGCCGACCTGATGATACTTGCCGGGAATGTAGCACTGGAATCTATGGGATTTGAGACCCTTGGTTTTGGTGGTGGAAGAGCAGATGTATGGGAACCCGAAAGCAATGTGTATTGGGGTCCTGAAAGCAAATGGCTGGAAGACGAACGTTATACTGGCGATCGTGAACTCGAAAGTCCACTGGCTGCAGTTCAAATGGGACTCATTTATGTGAATCCGGAAGGCCCCAATGGAAATCCGGATCCTGTTGCCGCTGCGATTGATATCCGCGAAACCTTTGCACGAATGGGAATGAACGACGAAGAAACAGTAGCGCTCATTGCAGGTGGACACACGATGGGCAAAACACATGGTGCCGGACCTGCTTCACATGTTGGACCGGAACCAGAAGCAGCTCCGATTGAAGAACAGGGCCTTGGATGGAAAAGTGACTATAAATCAGGAAAAGGCGCAGATGCGATCACCTCTGGATTGGAGGTCATATGGACACCCACACCAACCGCATGGAGTCATGCATTTTTTAGTATGCTTTTTAATTTCGAATGGGAATTAACAAAAAGCCCTGCAGGTGCTTACCAGTGGGTTGCGAAAGATGCAGCACCAATGTTTCCTGATGCTTATGATTCAAAAAAGTATCATAAACCAACCATGCTTACTACTGACCTTTCACTAAGATTTGACCCGGTTTATGAAAAGATCTCCAGAAGATTCCTTGAAAACCCTAAAGAATTCAACGAAGCATTTGCACATGCCTGGTTCAAACTTACCCACCGCGATATGGGACCAAAAGTTCTGTATTTGGGACCTGAAGTACCCATTGAAGATTTTATCTGGCAGGATCCGATCCCAAAAGTTGATTACGAATTAATCAATGCACAAGATGTGGATGCCCTGAAATCTGAAATTCTTAATTCAGGCCTGACCATCAGTGAACTGGTTTCTACTGCATGGGCTTCTGCGTCTACATTCCGTGGTTCCGATTATAAAGGAGGTGCCAATGGTGCTCGTATTCAGTTGGATCCTCAAAGAAACTGGGAAGTCAATAATCCTGAACAATTGGAAAAAGTGTTGAAAACACTGGAAAAAATTCAAGAGGAATTCAATTCAGAATCGAATAATAAGAAAGTATCCATGGCTGATTTGATCGTTTTGGGAGGTAGTGCTGCAGTTGAAAAAGCTGCAAAAGACGCAGGGTTTGATATTCAGGTTCCTTTTACCCCGGGTCGGGCTGATGCTTCGCAAGAACAAACTGAAATCAGTTCAATGGAAGTGCTCGAACCTATGGCAGATGGATTTCGCAATTATCTGAAAACCCAGTATACCTTTACATCAGAAGAACTCCTGGTGGATAAAGCCCAGTTACTTACTTTAACTCCGCCTGAATTGACTGTCCTGGTTGGAGGAATGCGCGTACTGGATGCCAATTATAACCACTCAAAACATGGTGTATTTACTACACAGCCTGGAACGCTTACAAATGATTTTTACGTAAATCTATTAGATATGCGTACTGAGTGGAAAGCTACCTCTGATGCAAAAGAGGAGTTTGAAGGAAGAGATATAAAAACTGGAGAACTCAAGTGGACAGCAACTCGGGTAGACCTTATCTTTGGTTCTAATTCAGAACTGAGAGCTTTGGCAGAAGTATATGCCAGTGATGATTCAAAAGAAAAGTTTGTAAATGATTTTGTTGCTGCCTGGACCAAGGTGATGAACCTTGATCGATTTGATTTAACCAGATAAATCAAGTTGACGGTTAATATGATAAATAATTAAGCACGAAAGATTTACATTGAATTTTATTGAATAAGCGGGTGCGTATGTAAATTACAACTTACAGCCCGCTTTTATTTTCGTGCAATTTGCAGAAAAATTGATAAATTGACTATCGTCTCATATATGTACCTTTGGCAATAATATTTAAATAGATAATGAAACAGTTGAAAACCATGAGTAAGTGGAAAGAGAAATTAAAAATATATGACGAATTGGTTTCAAAGTGCCCTCGAATTGAGCGCAAAGGAAAAACTATGCCTTACACCTCAGCCAATGGATATATGTTTTCCTTATTAAACAAAGCAGGAGAGATTGGGATTCGTTTCCCGAAAGAAATTCAAAAAAAACACATTGATGAATTTGATTCGACAATTTTCAAATCATATAATTCAATAATGCACGGTTATGTATTAATACCCGAGCATATGCTGGAAGACTTAGAAAAAGTAGCTAAATATTTGGACGAGAGTTATGATTATGTAATGAGCCTTGAATCCAAATAAACATTTTGCCAAAATTATTACTTATACATTAAACAAATAAAACACCTAACTTTGAACCTGTTAAACAGATGTAACAATCATTACTCAAACCACTGACCTATTGGGATGAACAAAAACTTAAACCAACTAACCTATTTATTGAAGGAGGATGTCGGGCTGCTCACCAGCATTAGTCTTGGTGTATTCTTATTCATTCTCTTTTTTCAACCATTCCCGTTTGAAGGTATAGACCTGAACAGTAACCTCCTGTTTGTGGGAGGATTAGCAACCATTGTGTTCCTGGTAATGGTAATTGTACGTGTGGTTTCACCATGGCTTATCAGGAAATACGACCACAACGACTATCAGTCCATATTCTCATCATTTATGGGTGGCATTGTTATGGTGGTTCTGAGTGCCGTTGCATTTGCTTTTTACTTGCACTATATCGGAAGCATTGAAATCACCTTCTTTATCATGTTTAAGGTGGTTTTAATTTGTTTTGCCCCGCCGGTGGCTTTACGACTTTACGACCTGATCAGACGATTGAAAATTGAAAATGAATCTCTGGTTGAACAACAGAAAACCATTCAAAAGAAACTATTAGAAAACGAAGAAGAGGTCCTGATTAAAACAGTCGAATTAGTTTCGGATAATTTAACTGAAAATTTAATTCTCCATGTTGCAAATATTGCTTTTATAAAATCAGCCGATAATTATGTTGAAATAGTATATAAGGAAGGGGGGCAATTTAAAAAGAAACTCCTCAGAAATACCTTGAAGAATATCGAACTGCAACTCAAATCATTTTCTGACTTTATTCGCTGCCACCGTATTTGTATCGTAAATAAGCAATATATTGAAAGACTCAATAAAAATGCTGGAAATCACTGGATTACGATTAATGATTTTAACGAACAAATACCGGTTTCACGGCAATATTTAATGAAGCTTAAAGAAGCTATTTAAGCGTTTTGGGGCGAATACCACTCGCCCCGTGATACTGACATTTATCCCCTTTTTATTTATTCGGCCCCGAATTTGGCGCTGTTAGCCCCCTTTTTTTTCCGGCAGCATTTATCAGAAATACTTTTGCTGTAAATATTTTAAAATTGATGAAAGCACATTCATTTCATATACCCGTGATGGGCATCGGATTCACACTTGATACGCCATTGAAGGTATCACAATATGGCATCGACTCCGTTATTTCGTTAGTTGATGACATACTGCTGGAGAAAGTAAGAAAAATGTATTGTAGCAAATACAACCTACCTTACGAGGAAATAAGCTTTAAAACAGACGACTTCAGGGCAAAAAGGATCACAGCCTATCTGAATTTAATCAATATGCTGTCGAAAAAACAATTTGAGGATTTAAAAAACAACTCCCTGGAAGGTGGTCAAAAGTTGAATCAATTTTTCAACATGCTGCCCGACAATTCATACATAAAACGACAGTATAAAAAAATAAATGCCAGAAACTTTCAGCCAGATCAAATTAAAAACTGGCTGGATGAAAACCTTTCAATGGGCAGTATTGATGTAAATATAATGACCAAAATTGATAAGGAAAATTATAAAAATGGTATTAAACTGCCTATCGAATATAATGATGCACATGCGGCTATCAGGGGATTTGCCAACAGCGACCTTAACGCTTCTGTTGTACTTTCAGCAGGCATGAGCCCTAGGTTATATAGCTATTTGGAACAATTTAATGATTTCTACCCCGATAAAAACGGGCAATTAAAAAAGAAAATCATTTTGAAAGTCAGCGACTATAAATCAGCCTTCATTCAGGGAAAATTCCTGGCTAAAAAAGGATTGTGGGTTTCAGAGTACAGAATCGAATCGGGATTGAACTGCGGTGGGCACGCTTTTGCTACCCAGGGATATCTTCTCGGACCCATTTTAGCTGAATTCAGAAATCATCGTGCAAACCTGATACATCAAACCCATGAAATACTGGTTCAGGCATTAACTGACAAAAATAGTTGTGCTCCCACCAACACGTTACCCGTAAAAATCACAGTACAGGGTGGTATAGGCACTGCTGAAGAACATCAGTTCCTGATCGATCATTATCACATGGATGCAGCAGGATGGGGCACACCTTTCTTATTGGTACCTGAAGCTACAACTGTTGACAAGTTTACATTAAACCAGCTAATAGCAGCCAGGGAAGACGATTTGTATTTGAGCAATATTTCACCTTTGGGAGTTCCTTTTAACAGCCTGAGGGGCAATACAAAAGATCTTGAAAAACTATCCCTGAATGCGCTGGGAATGCCAGGTAGCAAGTGTTCTAAAAATTACCTTGCACTTAACAACGAGTATTCTGAAAAAACTTTGTGCACAGCTTCGCGCCGATACCAGCAATTAAAGCTACAGGAACTTGAAAATGAAGGACTGTCGCCAGATGAATTCCAGGTGCAAGTACAAAAAGTAGTTGATAAATCATGTATTTGCGTTGGTTTGGGAACTTCTGCCCTGCTGGCCAATAAGCTTGAAACGAAAAGTGAAGGCAATGGGGTCTCTGTATGCCCCGGACCCAACCTGGCCTATTTTTCAAAATCAATGAGCCTGCAAGAAATGACAGATCATATCTACGGCCGCTCAAATGTGATTAGCAGGAGCGATCGCCCTCATATGTTTATAAAAGAATTGAAAATATATATCGACTACCTGAAAACGAAAATGGAAGAATTGAAGATTTCAACTTCTGCCAAACAGGAGCAATATATTGCAACTTTTGCTGATAACCTGAACGAGGGCATTTCTTATTATCAACAATTATTCAGTGAGTTAAAGGAATGGTTTGAAGATTCCAGACACAATACCATACAAGAATTAGAAGTCAGCAGGAGAGTCTTGCATCTGCTCATGCACAAAACAGAAATCCCTGCCATTCCAATTGCTTACGCAATGAGTCGTTAAGATTTATAATTATCAAAGTAGAGTTTCACTGATCACCTTGCCCAGGTCGGTCACCAAAATCAAGTGCCGGTTTAAGTTTTTATGCCTGATGATGGCTTCATAATTAATGCTATTTCCTTTATTGATCAGCACCACATTCATAATTTCACCTTTACGTTCAAGGGTTGACTTAATCGATTCGGGAAGAAACTTTGCAGGCAGGAACATTTTGTATAATTCCAGGGTTCCGTTTTTGTTATAATAAGCGATATGTTCAATATCATTATTATAAAATATGGCTTCGAAATGGTCGTTTCTTTCAAACCAATCAACATTTTTGGCATCATTGAAATTTTCATGAAATAGTTGAAGGCAACATGCTGGTGGTTGTATGGTATCGCTGGCTAATATCTTTTTTGCTAAATTTTCCACTTGGTATTGTTTTGTATAAGGACGAAAAAAAACAATAAAGTAACCGGATTATTTGTTTGAGTATTTTTGCATATACAAATAAATAACCCGCGTCCTGGCCCTTTTCAGGCGCATTTTTACGGCATCTTCGCTTATACGTAATGCACTGCCTATCTGCTTTAAAGACAAATCATCCTGATATTTCATTAGTAACAGCGCTTTCTCTTCGGGATGAACATTATCCAAAATCACCAACAAGTCGTCATAATTGACATCGTCGATAGGCTCTTCTGATTCATCAATTATTTCCGGAATCTTATTCTCGCTGTTCCAATTCGGGTAATGCAGATTTTTCTTTTCCCTGAGATAGTCGATGCAATGGTTATAAGTTATTGCGTATAACCACGAAGAAAATGAAGACAATTGCCTGAAGGAAGGAAGTTTTTCGTAGGCTTTTGAAAATATATCAGCAGCCAACTCCTCAGCAACACTCCTGTTTTTAACCAGGCTGTAGCACTTATCCAGTACCTTTCCATAATACCTTTTATAGAGTATTTCAAAATATTTTGAAGAATTCTCAGCTCTCATCCTGCTGATGATCTCATCATCTTTTAATAACTCTATGGATTTGTTTTTCATTATGAGCTACATGATACATGACAAATATAGGGGAATATATGCAATTAATAAATAATTGACCACAATTGAAAAGCCTGTCAATCCTTACATTTAAGAAATTTTCTTCAGAATTCGTTACCTTAAGGCATATTCACGTCTAAATATCAATTCAAATCAAATTTATAATCATCTTTTAAAATGAAAAAGAACACAGATCAAATGAATAAAAAAATGAAAATGAGATTATTATCAGGTATTGCAGTACTAAGTTTAGCATCTGTACTATTTACCAGTTGTGCAAAACTTCCTCAGGAAGCAATTGATGCCGCAAACGCTGCCATTGAAGAAACCAGGATTTCAGGTGCTGAGATTTACGCCAAGGAAAATTACATTGCTTTAAATGACTCTTTAAAATCAGTTATGGAAAGTATTGAAATTCAAAATTCAAAATTCTTTAAAAGTTATAAAGAATGCGAAACAGGCCTCGCAGGTGTTACCCAATTTGCACAGGAAATAAAAATGGAAACAGTTACAAAGAAAGAAGAATTGAAAGCCGAAATACAGGCTACAATTGATGAAGTAACCTCCTTGATAGAGGTTAACAACCTGTTGATCCTTGACGCTCCTAAAGGGAAAGAAGGAAGCAGTGCCCTTGTAGCAATAAAAGGTGAGTTAGCAGCTATTGAAACTTCAGTTACTGAAGCAAATGCGATGTTGCTTGAAGAAGATTATATTACGGCACTCGATAAAGTAAATGTAGCCAAAGAAAAAGCGCAAGCAATCAATGCTGAATTACTTGAGGTAATTGCCAAGTATAAGAAGAATAAAAGGGCCTAAATCTTAAATTCAGGGCTTTAGGTAAACCCCGGATGAGTATTCTTCCGGGGTTTTTTCAATTAGCAACGACTTAAATTTATGACGCGAATCATTAAAATTGTTCTGTTGGTGATTTTTATCATTACGGTTTCTGCCGCTGCTTATATTATTATTAACCGGCAAGAACCACCAATAACAGAAATTTCAGAGGCCAGGCTCAGTATATCTGATGCTGAAAAAGTAAACCGGTCACCCGCTGCAGAGATCATATTCCAGCAGGCAACAGCCCAATATGATTCAGCCATGTTGCTATGGCAATCAGAGAATGAGAAAATTTTCTTTCTAAGAGATTATGAAAACATTATAGTAATTGCTAACCAGGCTAATCAGCTGGCAAGGTCTTCAATCCAGAAAGCGAGATCAGAGAATTCGAACATACAAGCACTACTTCTTCAAAGGAAAAAAGAGCTGACGAAAAGAATCGAATATTACGAGTCAGTTTTCAAATATGTGCCATTAAGCAAAATACAAAGAAACGAATGGGCCAAAGGCAGCATATTGTTACACGAGGGAATTTTCGCTTATGATAAACACAATTATGAACTAACCATCAAGAAGTTTGATTCAGCCGAGATATTCATTAACCGGATTTATGATTATTCAGCAAGTCTTATTGAGGACTATTTTGAAAGCTATTTACATTGGAATCAATGGTCTGAGCAAGCTATTTCCAATTCACGTAAGCATAAAACCAACTGCATCATTATTGATAAATATGCGCGAAAATGCATGCTTTACAGCAAAGGTGAAATATTAAATGAATTTAATATCGAATTGGGTCCTAACTGGATTGGCGACAAGAAACAACAAGGTGATAAATCGACACCCGAAGGCATTTATAAAATTACACGAAAGAAAAAAAACCGGGAAACTATTTACCATAAAGCGCTGCTGTTAAACTATCCTAATCAGGATGATAAAAAAAGATTTGTTCAAAATAAAGAGAATGGGATCATTAAAAAAAATGCAAGTATTGGTAATCTGATTGAAATTCATGGCCGGGGTGGCAAGGGAACGGATTGGACTGATGGATGTATCGCACTGGAAGATGGTGATATGGATAAACTATTTGCAGCTTCAAAAGAGGGCACTGAAGTAGTCATCATCGGATCTTTAAAATCATATAAAGAATTGACAAAATAAACATATGAAATCAATATTTAGAATCCTTGTTGTTATTTTAATTGCCATCATATTATTGATTGGATTACCCCTCGTATTAAGGCAGATCATTTGGACTTTTAATAAACCCAATACGCGAGTTAACACATCTCAGACAGAAATAATGCCGGTTGCCAAACAGCAACTTGAATACGATTTAGCAAGATTGGATAAAAAACTGGCGTCTAAAACTCCCCGCTCTTATTATCTAATCATTAATACGGCCTCAAACGAATTCTCTTTATACAAGGGAAGCGAATTGATCCGCAAGGATAAATGTTCAACTGGCAGCTATATATTGCTTAAAAATGGAGATGAGCAGGAATGGATGTTTAAAACCCCCAAAGGTGAATTCAAGATACAATCGAAAACAACTTCTCCCGTGTGGAAAAAACCTGACTGGGCCTTTATTGAAGAAGGGCTACCGGTACCTTCCGCCAATCATTCATCTCGCTTTGAGTATGGTGTTCTGGGAGACTATGCTTTGAACCTTGGGCAGGGTTATCTTATTCATGGAACACTCTACCAGCGGTTTTTAGGACTCCCTGTTACCCACGGATGTGTCAGGTTGAATGACGAAAACCTCGAGCTCATTTATAATTCATTATCAGTGGGATCAAAAGTTTATATCTATTAATTAAAAAATAACTGATGAAGAAAATTCTTCAATCGAATGCTTTTCTAAAATTAATTTCCATAATGGGCTTTCTAATATTGCTCATTTACCTTTTATGTATCGCTTTGTCACCAATGCATAAGCTAAATGATTTGAACCGTATGGTTAAAGCTGACTCGATATTTTCAAAAAATTACCAGGGTCTTTTTAATGATCCTGGTTTGGCATTCCTGATTCATGAAAAATCATATAAAGAAGCGCTCTTAGAAATTTCGGATAATGATTCAATCAATCTGGTTATCAATATGATTGACAGCACCATTTGCCTGACTATCAATGGTGTAACCATTCACAAAACAATACCCGGTTCAATTAAATTAGATCCCATGTTTGAAAATCTGCCACATCCAATTTACACATGGTTATTTTCAAAGCCACTAATGATTTACGAGGAGCAAGCCACCATTGTAAAAGAACCAATTGTAGTAAGGCAGGCACCAAAAGATCCTGAAGAAGCAGCCATAAATGCGTATGAGCCCGATACATTAATCCAGAATCCTGCATTTTTACGAATGAAACTGGACCATGGCATCCATTTGGTTTTTGAACAGGATAATAACCCAGAGTGGAATGATAAGAAAACACGATTTTTTTTCAGGATGCAACATTGGCTTCCACATTTCATTGATAATTTAAAATCCTTTTTCAGTTTTAGAAAACAAAACTATACCCCAAGCATTTTAATTAAAATGCCCGTTAATGATTTGCGGGAAATATACAGGGCATTGCCAACCCATGCCAGGGTAGTTATCTATTATCTTTAGTCGATTGAGCAAACTTCAAGTTTAATACTTCTTATTTATTGCCAATTCTATGGCTTTCCTGGTTCAGTAATACATCATTATTTTGTTTTTTGTCCGTTAGTCTTGATTATGTAGTACCTTTGCGCCCTTATTCAGGAATATGAAATTTAAGGACTTAGAACTGCAAACAGATATTTTAAAAGCAGTTGACGCACTCGGGTTTAAAACCCCAACAGAAATTCAAATTAAAGCCATACCGGTACTTCTTACTGACGTTAAAGATCTTGTTGGCCTTGCACAAACAGGAACCGGAAAAACAGCGGCTTATGGCTTGCCTTTGGTACAGCATACTGATTTTAAAAGTAAAGACACACAGGGACTGGTAATTTGTCCTACACGTGAACTTTGCATGCAGATCACAAAAGACCTGGAAACTTATTCAAAATTTCAGAATAATCCGGGAATCATTGCCGTTTATGGGGGTGCCAGCATCGAGGATCAGATGCGAAAGATTAAAAAAGGTATGCAGATCGTAGTTGCCACTCCCGGCCGTTTACTTGACCTGATCAAGAGAAAAGCCATCAAACTGAGCACAGTTCAGCGTGTTATTTTGGATGAAGCTGATGAAATGCTGAATATGGGTTTTAAAGAAGACCTTGATGCCATTTTACAACAAACACCTGAAAATAAAAGAGTTTGGTTGTTTTCAGCCACCATGCCTAAAGAAGTGCGACGGATCGCTAATAACTATATGCACGATCCCTTTGAAATCACTGTAGGTATAAAAAACAGTTCAGCTGTTAATATCGACCATCGTTATTATATGATGATGGAACGAGATCGCTACTATGCTCTTAAAAGGATACTTGATTTCTATCCCGCCATTTTCGGATTGATATTTTGCAGGACCAGGAGGGAAACCCAGGTAGTTTCAGAAAAACTGGAAAAAGACGGTTACAATGTAGTTCCATTGCATGGCGACCTGTCGCAGGTACAAAGGGATGCGGCGATGAAGAAATTCAGGGACAGGACAGCAAAAATACTTGTAGCAACAGATGTAGCAGCAAGAGGATTGGATGTTGACGACATCACCCATGTGATACACTATAACCTGCCTGATGATGTGGAAAATTATACGCACAGAAGCGGCAGAACAGCTCGAGCCGGCAGATCAGGGATCTCAGCAGCGCTGATCAACACACGAGAAATTCATAAAATTCGTCAAATTGAAAAATTAATCCAGGTAAATATTGAATACCATCAAATTCCAGGTGCTGAGGAAATTGGAGAACAACAAATGTACGCACTTATGGACAAGGTGATCCAAACCCCGGTTGATGAAGATGCCATTGAACGTTACTGGCCGGTGATCTATAAAAAGCTTAAAGAATTTACCGCTGAGGATATTGTAATGAAATTTATTTCTGCCGAGATCAATACTTTCCTGACATATTATAAGAATGCCGGCAATCTGAATGCAAAACAGGAAAAAGAAGGCCGCGGACGGGATAAGGATCGAAGAGGCCGGGACCAGGATCGCAGAAGTGGGAAGCCAAACCGAAACCTCGATGGGCCAAAGAAAAGGTTTTTTATTAACCTGGGCGATAAACAGAATATGAATAAGGGAGCATTAGTGCGCCTTGTATGCACCGAAGCCGGAATTTCGAGCAACCACGTTGGTCGCATAGAGATCCATCCGGGTTTTTCATTTTTTGAAGTGGATGCGAATGTAGCCGACAAAGTGTTGAAAAAAGTAGAAAGCGGCACTTATGAAGGTAAGACCTTCAATGTAGAATACTCACAGGACAGAGATGCCCCACGAAAGAAAGGCAAAAAAAGAAGGTAATACTTCCTGGTTTTGTTCAATATTGTGTTCAAATGTACAATTGTTTGCCAGGCTATTCTTTAGTAAATAGGCATTAGACTGCAGAGTACTGAAAATAAAAGCCTACCTTTGCAAAAATCAGGTTTGAAAATTTGCGCTTTTATTTGCTAATACACCACTTTCTTTTAGTTTATTGCGGCTCTCCTTTTTAAATCCAAATTTTAGCTCTTTTTATTTTTTCACTGGCATGACCAATGGAAGTCAATTGCTCCCGATGGTCTATCATAAAACTTCTGCAAAAAGGTGGACGTGCTTAAAAATAAAAAGTATAATGAATCATCAAATTAATAATAATAACTAAAAGTAATTTATGGGAAGATCACAAGAAACCTTCAACAAAAAAGAAGTAAGAAACAAAAAAGAGAAGAAAAGAAAAGAGAAAGAAAAAAAGCGGTTGGCCAGGAAAGAGAGCGAAAAATCAGGCGACATGGAAGACATGATCGCTTATGTAGATGAAAATGGGATGCTGACCTCTACCCCACCCGATCCAACGAAAAAGAAGAAAGTCAAACTCGAGGATATTGAGATAGGTGTACCCACACGTGCTGCCGAAGAAGAAATGGATCCAATTAGAAAAGGCACTGTTTCATTTTTTAATGACTCAAAAGGATTTGGTTTTATCAGAGACTCGGAAACCAAAGAAAGTGTATTCGTGCACGCAAACAACCTGCTGGAAGAAATTAAAGAGGGCAACCTCGTCAGCTTTGAAGTTGAAATGGGCCACAAAGGTCCTACTGCCGTAAAAGTGAAGATTATCAAATAAAATTCCCATTCACCCCAATTATTGATTATTTGCTGGTTTTACTAACGGGCTGAACTGATTTTACAATTTTATTACATTTGTGTCTATCAGTTAATAACCTGTTTTCAAAATTGTGAAAAGACCTGCTAAGTCGTTTAATATTGCCTATGTATCAATCAGGTACTTAGCTCTGCTTATCATTTTCTTTCTCCATTATCCAGTTTTTTCCGACGAGCAAATTCCCGAACTTGAGGCAAAGCTGAGTGGCATGATTGACGATACTGCAAAAGCTAATGTTCTATTGAGACTCGGTGAACACTATTGCAGCCTCGAAAATGACAAAGCGCTCGGCTTTCTTCAGGAAGCTTTCACAATTTCCACATCAAAAAAATATACCGTAGGTATGGGCAAAAGCCTATTGTGGCAAGGCCGCGTGTATTATTATAAAGACGATTACCGCCTTGGTTTAAAATATTTCGAAAAAGCAAAAACCATCCTCGAAGAAACGAATGAATGGGACGACCTTTCTTTTGTATATTTTGGAAAAGGAGAAATTTATAAGATCAGGGGTGATTACATCCATGCACTTGAAATGTACAAGGAAGCGATCAGGTTAGCTGAAATGGCCCGAAATGATACGCTTCTGTCCTCCTATTATGGCAGTATTGGCGTGGTGCTGTTAAATAGGAATGACATTGAAAAAGCCATTGGATATTTTAAAAAGTCGATTACTATAAAAGAAGCGATCGATGACCAGAAAGGTATTTCCAATATCCTGACCTGCATTGGATTGACCTACGAAAGAATGGGAAAATTGGACTCTTCACTCATATACCACCAACAGGCTTTAAAGATAAGAACCCATCTTGAAATGGACAGGGCCATTGCCGGATCGGAATACAATATTGGTAACATACAAACAAAGCTGGGTAACTTTATTGAGGCTGAAGAAGCGCTGAATATTGCGCTCAACAATTTCTCATTCCTTGAAGAGAAAACCGGCATTATTATTACCAAACTGCAGCTGGCTAAGACCCATAATAAGCAAGGCAAATCAGATGCCATTGAAATAGCAGAGGATGGGCTTAATATGGCATCAAACATTGATAATCCGAACCTGATCAGCCACGCGTATAAAGTACTCTCAGAGATTCATTATAACAACAATAATTATAAATCATCCTACGATTATCTTAAAAAGCACAAAACCATCCAGGATAGTTTATTCAGCACTGAAAAAGAAAGGATATTAACAGAAATTGAAGAAGAGTTCCAATCCGAATTAAAAGACCGCGAAATAGCTTCATGGAAAGATAAAAGCCACGTCCAACAGAACAACAATATTTTATTGATCATACTATCAGTTGTGTTATTAGGACTGTCCATCTTGCTGGTGTCTATGTTCAGGTATAAATCGACAGCATTTAGGCGACAACAAAGACTACTGGAACAGGACAATATTATTCATGCGCAGGAAAGTAAACTTATTGAAAAAGAGAATGCCATTTTGCAGGAACAACTCGAATCGAAAAACAGGGAACTGGCTTCGAAAGCCCTTGAAATGCTACGTTTGAATGAGACTATATCAAGTATTATCAGCAAACTCGAAGAGTTTAATCATTCGGCGGATACGAACCCCGAAATGGTCAAACATATCAAAGAGATTATACACGAACTTGAAAACCAGACCAAACAGAATATCTGGAACGAATTTGATAAGATTTTCAAAAATATCCACTCTGACTTCTATTCCAAATTATTGCATATATGCCCCGACCTGACAGCAACTGAAATTAAAACAGCAGCCCTGTTAAAACTGAACCTGACCACGAAAGAAATTGCTGCCATTGCCTTCAAATCTGAAGGGGGCGTTAAAACCACCCGTTACCGTTTACGTAAAAAATTAGGTTTGACAGGTGACGAAAAACTGATTCCTTTCCTCATGCAGATATAAAATATTTTCTGCATCTTACTCATTTTCTTTTACTTATAAACTTTGTGACTTTTTGAAACCCTATATGAAACTTTTTCAAGACGTTTGAAATTTTGCATCTCTCATTTCCTGAAATACTTTCGCTTTGAAATTCCACGACACATTCGTATGGAAAAGAAAAAAAGTAAACCACAAAAAACGAAGAAAAAGTGAAAAAGTCGAAAGAGACAAATTCACTTGATGAACTCAAGAAATCATTGAAGCAACAAAAACAGGCTTTAACCAAAATCATCAAAAATATTCAACATGAAAAAGATTACTTTATTGATTGTTTCAATTGTTACAGCACTGTCAGTGTTTTCACAAATAACATTGACCAGCGATATTAATTTAACTTTCGGTGACACTTATCGATACGATGGTTATGAGGAGGTAACAAATATTGATCCGGGCAATGGGGGTGCCAATTTAGATTGGGACTTTAGCATGGTAGACGGAGAAATATTTATCGAAGGCGTCGGAGCCATTTGCGTTGATCCGGAAACAACACCTTTTGCTGATTCCAGCGCTGTCAACAACGCTACCATTTGCACCAGGAATATCAACCCTGATGTTGGTCCCTATCAGTACTATGATAATGATATTTCATCTCAGAATTTAATTGCAATGGGATTTCTAATGCAGACAAACAATAGTTTTACCACCTATACAAACATACTCACAGCACTTGAATTCCCTTTCGCCTACGGAGATAGTTTTAATGACACCTGGGAACTTCTGGGTTTTCATATTGACTATGGATATTATTTTATGCGCGATTCAGCCATGTCGAACATTGAGGCTGATGCTTATGGCACAATCACAACTCCTTTGGGAGAATTTCAAAATGCATTACGGATAAAAACAACAACCATTGATTATTCATGGTATAGATACGAAGCAGGTGGCGAATGGATACCAAGCGGGCCTTTTACCGATATTGAATATGCATGGTATGTTCCAAATATTAAAGTTCCTGTGATGATTATTACAGAATTGGGTGGTTTCACCAGTTATAGTGCACGCTACCTTGTTGAATATGACTTTACAACTCAAATTGAGGACCATTTAAACCATTCATTGGAAATATTCCCGAATCCTGTAATAGACCATGCGGTTATTCGAACAGATAATCCAATTAATCACTATAACATCTATTCTGTAAATGGTCAACAATTGGATGCACCAAATTTACAATCACACCTATCGCATCAGCAAACAGTTGATTTAAGTAAATTTCCAAAAGGCGTGTACTTCATCGAATTAGTTCTTGATAACGGAAATATTTTAACAAAAAGAATCATAAAAAATTAAAAATCTCTAAAACCAAAAACATGAAAAAAACTTTAAAATTTATCATTCTATTCTTCTTCGGTCTACTGGCTATTGAAGGATGCGTAAAGAAAGAAGATGACGCTAATCCAGTGGATCCAGACAATTCACTGATCATTGCAGAAGCTACAACAGCAAAATACGTTATCGTATCTCCAACAACCGGAGCCGTAAAAGCGGAAGTCCAGCCAAATATTATTTCGATAAATCAACTGGCACTTGGTTATAATAGCCAGAAAGCCATTTTAACCAGTAAAGAACCCGGTGGAAGTTTCGTTAAAGTGATCTATACCTGCGACCGTGAAACAGGAGCCAACCTATTCCAGGTTACCAGCGAGCAGATGTGGGATGTACAGTCTATGGACGCATCACGAACAATGCCAACCATAGTTTTTCACGGCCATCCTGTTGATGGAGGCGCCTCAACAAGTAATATTTTTACCATAAACATGGATGGTACCAATGTTCAGCAATTGACACAGAACAAAGAACTGGTGGAAGGTATTGAACTTTGGTGGCCCTATTTTCCAGCTTTTTCTCCCAATGGGCAAAAAATTGCCTTTCGCGGAAACATGAGAACACCTGATCCGGGTGGTTACTGGTGGGGACAATCTATTCTTGTTATGGATGTCAATGGCTCAAACAAACAAATCCTTTACAATGAACCTGAAGCCAATTCCGGGGTACACAGTGATATTTCCTGGACCCGCGATGGTAAGTTCCTGATCTTTCTTACAACTGAGGGATACAGCACACCTAATGAAAGAGTAAAGGTGCTCAGGATTGAAGATGGTCATATTATTGACATTACCCAAAACCTGATGGTTGATGGATTGCACACCACCAATCTGTGCACTTCTCCTGTAAGCAATACCATCCTTTTCAACAAGTACCAGCCAGGTGGTGGCGATCTGTATGCTATTGATTATACCGTGAATAATAATCAATTCCAGATAAACGGCAGCTACAGAATGTTTGCCGCTTACAATACAAATCAGTTGCATTTTGGCGCACCTGATTGGCAGCTATGGGACGGGAATTAATAGCAGATTGATAGAACCATTGAATTAATTGCGAATGGCCGGTATATGTTTGGATAAAAGTTCCATCAAACTGCCGGCCATTTTTTAAATCCCTTCTATCACAAATATTAATGATTCATATCACCTAATAGGTTTCAATCTTACGCGGTAAATAAAACTATTCCAACTCCTCACCCACATAATGAATGACAACTCTGTTGGTTATTCCACGTTTAGTAATTGGGCTACTGGCTACAACAATGATAGGATCTCCATCAATTACAAGTTTGTTTTCCATTAAATACGCATTCATTGCCTTTACAAATTTGCTACCTGATTTAGGTTGCTTCATAAAAACCGGTTGAATACTATGCAATATAGATATTTGTCTGAGGCGTTTTATATTCTCACCAAAAGCAATAATAGGCGTTTGCATCCGCTGTTGTGAGAGAAATACGGTGCTGCCTCCTGAATGCATCCAGGTAATGATGAATTTGGCCTGAATATCCCTGTTCATCAAGTGGACCCCCCTGGCCATAGTAGCTTTCCGGTTTAGCTTACCTTCATATTTCATGAACTTCCCACGTGCAAAAAATTCAGTTTTTATGTAATTGTTGGTTTTTTCAGCAATGCGCTTCATCATTTTAACGGTTTCAACGGGGTGCTTTCCCACGGCCGTTTCTCCAGATAACATGACAGCGTCAGTTCCGTCCATAATGGCATTGGCAACATCAGACACCTCCGCTCTTGTAGGAACTGGTTCATTGATCATACTTTGTAACATTTGAGTGGCAACAATAACCGGCTTACCGCGTTCACGGCACATCCGGATAATTTTTTTCTGTAGAATAGCAACTTCCGCCAGGTCCATTTCCACACCTAAATCACCGCGTGCAACCATTACACCATCCGTTTCTTCCAATATTTCTTCAAGATTCTCAATGGCCTGTGGCTTTTCAATTTTACTGATTATTGGTATATAGGTGTCATCTTCGTATGTAGTTGAGAACCCCAGATCACCCCCGGTAATATCCAGTCCTGTAGGGCGCGCCCTCAGTTCTGTCAATTTTGACTTCAACTCTATAACATCCTTCGCCTCCCTTACAAAACTTAAAGCCAGGAAATCGAGACTCTTTTTAGTAGCATATTCAACGCACCGATAATCTTTCTCAGTAAGTGAAGGAACGGATAATTGTGTATCGGGCAAATTCACCCCTTTGGCAGAAATCAAAAGATTTCCTTCAACAACTTCACAAACAAGATAAGCCTTATCACCCCTGCCTTTTCGGCCTATACATTTTAAAGCGATATTTCCATCATCAAGTAAAATACGCTCACCTGGTTTTACCTCATCAATAAACGCCGGATATGTAGTCGAAAAGATATTTTTACCACCATCTCCGCCAAGAACTGTGTTCTTAACAAATCTGACTTCTTCGCCTTTATTTAACAATACCCCTTCAGGAACTACCTTTCCAACCCTTATTTTAGGCCCCGATAAATCTCCTAAAATTGCGACAAATGTTTGGGTATTTTTCTCCGCTTTCCTGATGTTATTGATCATTTTATCAAAATCATCAAAACTGCCATGTGAAAAGTTAATGCGAAAAACACGTACACCGGCTTCAATTAATTTTCCAATAGTTATTACGTTGTTTGTCGCCGGACCAAGTGTAGCGATTATTTTAGTCATTAAAAATTCAGCTGATGCCATATTTGATATATTTAGTTCACAAATATACGGGTTGAAGTGGTTTTATTACTACCTGTTTAGATAAAGTAATTATTAAGAAATTATGACCGTTTCATGGAATTTTCAAAAGGCAATCGGTTGAGAATGGAACGCCCAAGTGTTATTTCATCCGTGTATTCTAATTCATCGCCAACGGCAACACCCCGGGCTATTGTAGTAACACTTAAACCAAATTCCTTCACTAGCTTATAAATATAAAAGCTGGTCGTATCTCCCTCCACTGTGGCAGGTAATGCCAATATAATCTCTTTAATATCTTCAGTGTTTATACGTTCAATCAGATGTTTTATATTCAGATCATTTGGACCAATGCCTTCAATGGGATTGATGATTCCTCCAAGTACATGATACAAGCCATTAAACTGTGCAGTATTTTCAATAGCCAATACATCACGCGTATCTTCTACCAAACAGATCGTATTTTCATCCCGCTTTTGGTTGGCACAAATTTCACAAGTATCTGCATCTGAAATATTATTGCACTTCTTACAAAAAACAATCTCTTTACGCATTTTTATAATGGCTTTACCCAGATTTTCGGCAAATGCGTCTTCTTCTTTTAAGATATGCAATGCAAGCCGAAGTGCCGTTTTTTTTCCAATACCCGGTAATCGTGACAACTCTCCTACTGCCAGCTCCAATAATTTCGACGAATATTCGTTCAATATGTAGTTTTTTGAATTCATACAAAAATAGATAAATTTGTAAGCATATGAAGCCTGTTTTTTTTCACCGTTGCGTACTGACTGGCCTTTTGATATTGTTCATTTTAAACAATTCAATTTCCCAGAATATAACAGATCAAAATGGCCTTAAACAAGGCAAATGGGTAAAAAACTACAACTATGGCGGCATCCGTTATGAGGGCTGGTTTGAAGATGACAAACCCTATGGTGAATTTAAATATTACTATAAAGATGGCAGCCTGAAAGCTACGACTTTCTACAGTGCCATGGGAGATTCTGCTAAAACAAAATCTTTTCATAATAACGGAAAAGTTATGGCTGAAGGGGTTTATTTTAAGCAATTAAAGGAAGGAAAATGGCTATATTATAGTGATATTGACGGGGCGCTTATTTCAGAAGAAAATTATAAATCCGGCCAACTCCATGGAAAAGTAATCACCTTTTATCCTGAATCTGGAAAACCGGCTGAAATATTAGAATTTAAACAGGGCAAGCGAGAGGGTCCATTACTGAAATATTTCCCGGAAGGCAGTATCATGACCGAAGGCACGTACATGAATGATTCGTTGGATGGTAAGTTTACCTTGTACTGGCCCGATGGTATAATACAGGTAAGTGGCGCTTACATTCATGGAATTCAAAGTGGCGACTGGAGCTATTTTGACGAGGAAGGTAAGGAGGTTTCAGATGAGGATTTCAGGTTTCAGGTATTGGAGAATGACACTATTGAATTTGATTTTCCTCCCAGAGAAGATTAAAACTTATCACAACTCATTCATGACATCTATCAATTGATTGAACACACTGGATGTTTTTGTCAAAAGTCTTTCATGCGACTGATGCCCATTGGCCACTAAAACACACTCAATTCCCAATTCTTTGGCTACTTCAAAGTCATGCAAAGTATCCCCTATCATCAACATCTCGTTCTTATTAAAAGGAATAGAATCAACAAGTTCTTTCCCAATTTCCAACTTGCTGTGAGCATAATGATCGTTAATGCCAGTAATGATTTCAAAATATGAAAATATACCTTTGTTTTTTAACGATTCCTCCAGGCTATCATGTTCCATTGCTGACAAAACAGCCTGAAAATAGCCTTTGTTTTTAAAGTTGGCCAACACATCCTCCGCACAGGGGAATAAATTAGCAGCATACAGGTTCTTGTAATATAAATTGATGAATTCCGTAGCTGGAATTTCAAATGCTTCTTTTTTAAAATCAATACCGGCCTTCAGGTAGTAATCTTTTACCGGGAATGTAAAAATTTCACGGTATCGTTTCCTGTTCAATAATTCGAGCCCTCTTTTTTTCAACACCAGGTTCATACACCTAACACAAATATCTGTGTCATCAAGCAAAGTTCCATTCCAATCCCAGATAATAGCCTTCTTAGTCATACTAACTATTTGCAAAACCTCGTTTTGTCGTCCATATTGTCTTTTCCAAGACTTTCAGCCATTTTCCAATCTTCGCAAGCACCATTATCATCATTCATATAAAATTTCATTTGCCCCCTATTTGCATATGCATCTGCATAATTTGGGTGTATTTTAATTGCCTGATTGTAATCTTCAATAGCAATTTCGTATTTCCGGAGTGAAGCATTTGCATTGGCACGGTAAAAATATGCTTCGAAATTTTCAGAATTTAGCTCAATAGCTTCAGTATACTTTGCAATGGCTTCATTGAATTTGGCATAATGCGTCAGCAGAATTCCTTCTTCAACTAACCTGCCAGATTTTTCCGGATTTGGTCCACATCCGGCAATAAGCAACATTAAAAATAATGACAAAAATATATTTCTCACAACAGATATTTTAGCGGACGAAATTAAAGATAAAATTCAGATTACTGAAGAAAGCCGGAGATTATTCATCAACTCGCTTCTGTATTGGTATATGCAATAATTATTGCGTATCTTCGATTTTACAATTATGAAGTTGCACAAAATTTTTACAAAAAGAGAAGTCAGTTGAGTTCAGCGGCAAAAAAAATACTGGTTCAATACTGGGGTTATCCGGAATTCAGGTCTAAGCAAGAAGAAATTATAGACTCCGTTATGGCCGGAAATGATACGCTTGCATTGCTACCAACAGGTGGCGGTAAGTCTATTTGCTTCCAGGTGCCCGGTATGATGTTGGAAGGAACCAGCATCGTAATCACACCTTTAATTGCATTGATGAAAGACCAGGTAACCAGACTGAAAAAACAAGGTATACCATCCGGTGCCATTTTCACAGGCATGCATAAAAATGAAATCGAATCAGTTTATTCAAATTGCCTTTCCGGAAAATTTAAGTTTCTGTATGTGTCGCCTGAACGACTTGAAAACAGAAGCTTCATTGATGTTATTGCACGATTGAAAGTAAGCCTGATAGTAGTAGATGAAGCCCATTGCATTTCGCAATGGGGTTATGATTTCAGACCTCCTTATTTGCGCATTGCAGATATCAGGCAATACGCACCCTCCTCAAATATTCTGGCTTTAACCGCTACTGCTACACCTAATGTAGTTGATGATATCATGGCTAACTTGAATTTTCCGAAAACCAATCTCATCAAATCCGGATTTGAAAGAAAAAATGTGGCTTACAATGTGTTGAAAGAAAATGATAAAACGGGTAAACTAATAAGGTTACTCAAAGAAGAAAAAGGTGCAGCCATTGTTTATGTTCGAAACCGACGAAAAACAAGAGAGTTGGCAGAAATTTTATCGCAAAATCAAATCAATGCCAGTTTTTACCATGCTGGAGTAGAAGCTAAATTAAGGGATGAACGTCAGAAAGGCTGGTCAATAGGACAAACAAGGGTAATTGTAGCCACCAATGCATTTGGTATGGGTATCGATAAGGCGGATGTGCGCCTGGTTGTCCATTACGATTTACCAGATTGTATTGAATCTTATTTCCAGGAGGCAGGTAGAGCTGGAAGGGACCAAAAACCAGCAATGGGTATCCTTCTCTTTAATGCAAATGATATTACAAATGCTAAAAAGAAACAAAAAAACGCCTTTCCTTCGCTAAGCCTTATTAAAAATGTTTACAATGCGCTGGGAAATTATTTCCAGTTACCTGAAGGAAGCGGGGCAGATGTTGGCTTTGACTTCAGTGTATCAGATTTTGCAAGCCAGTACGGTTTTAATATAATTGAAACTTACAATGCCATTAAATTCCTCGAGCGCGAAGGCTTCTTATTCTATGCAGAATCGGCAGGTCAATTCTCAAAACTTTTTATTCCCGTAAAAAAAGAAGAAATTTATCGTTACCTGGTTGAAAATCCTGGCTCCGACAGGCTGATAAAGGAAATACTTAGGTCATATTCAGGCATATTTAATGACTACATTGACATTAATGAAACCTTACTCGCTAAAAGAGCTGAGTTAGATCCAAAAGTGGTTGTTGAAAAACTAATTGCACTTAACAAAACCGCAATCCTAAAATATATTCCCATACGCACAAAGCCTCAAATTGTATACAGTACTGAACGGTTAAGCATTAAATATATACAGTTCTCTAAGGAAAATTATCATGACCTTAAGATAGCGTCCGAAAAACGACTGCAAAGTCTTTTCGATTTTGTTTCAAACTCAATGCAATGTCGGAGCATGCAGTTATTGGCCTATTTCGGCGAAACCAAGACAAAAAGATGCGGTATTTGTGATGTATGCCGTGAAAAAAATAAAGTGGAACTGAACGAATTGGAATTCAATACGATAAAAAGCTTTATCAAATTAAGCCTCATCGAAAAACCACAACATATATATGAACTTGTTTCCAACATAAAGGCAGATGAGGAAAAAGTGATTTCAGTATTGCGATGGTTGCTTGAAAATCAAAATGTCATTAGGCAAAAGGACGAAACACTCATGTGGCACGACCAACTAAACATGAAATTTGATTAATAAACTATTAATTCCGTTAAGTTTTCTAAAATGAAGCTTCCACAGGAATACTACCTTTCAGATAACGTAAAATCACTTGCCAGATCTTTCCTGGGGAAGTTCCTTTTAACAAACATAAATGGTTATTTAACGGGCGGAATGATAACCGAGACAGAAGCATATGAGGGAGTCACGGATAGAGCTTCTCACGCTTATAATGGTTTACGTTCTGAAAGAACTGAGATAATGTATCGCCAGGGTGGAGTAAGTTATGTATACCTTTGTTATGGTATTCATTACCTGTTCAATATTGTCACCAACAAGGAAGATGTTCCTCACGCAGTCCTCATCAGGGGAATATATCCAATGATAGGTGTTAATGATATGCTTCAAAGAACAGGAAAAAATAATTCAGGTTATCAATTAACAAACGGACCTGGAAAGCTATCAAAAGCCCTTGGCATCGCTAACAAGCAGAATGGAATATCATTAATTGGAAAACAGGTTTGGATTGAAGATAGGGGAATAATTTGTAAAGCAACAGATATCACCGCTGGAAAAAGAATTGGTGTTGAATATGCTGGAGAAGATTCCCTCCTCCCTTATCGTTTTGTATTGGATTACTCAAATTATATCGCATAAAAAAACGTCTTGCATTGATGCAAGACGTTTTTTTTAAATTTATGCTAGATACTATTTTACACTTTTAGATAGTTCTGCACCTGGCTTAAATTTAACAACTTTTTTAGCCGGAATATTAATTTCTTTTCCAGTTTGTGGATTGCGGCCTTTACGGGCTGCTCTTTTTGAAACGGAAAATGATCCGAATCCAACTAAAGCTACACGTTTTCCATTTTGTAGGGAGTCAGATGTTGCATCAATAAACGCATCAACTGCTTTTTTAGACATTGCTTTGCTAAGACCTGTTCTGAATGCCATAGCATCGATTAATTCAGCTTTGTTCATTGTTTAATAAATTTAATTAATAATAAAGGTTTATCGTAAACAAATATAGTGGTAAAACCGGTAAAAGCAAGGATTGACGCAGGAAATAGCACTAAAATGTTAATAAAACCCCTATTTTGTTAATAAACACGGGTTAAAACAGGCTAAAATCCGCAATTATTAACGGATTTAGAGGATTTGGAATCGAATATTTCAATTGTTTTTTAAGTGAATGTTATCATATCCTGGTGAAAACCTCTTAAAAATTCGTCCGTTGTTAATCGTTTCTTACCCGGAATCTGCAGTTCCCGGATTTGAATAAAACCATCCCTGGTAGCTGTTTTTATAAAGGTTTTTCCATCAGAAATTACTTTCCCCTGAGAAAGATTATGTGTTGTAATTTCAAAATCTGCTTTGTAAATTTTAGTCATCAGTTTATCTTCAACTGAAGTTTTCATAAAAGCAAAGGCTGCCGGATACGGACTTAAGCCTCGGATAAAATCATATATTTCTTTGGACGTCAGGTTCCAATCTATTTTGCAAAACTCCTTGAATATTTTAGGAGCTGGTTGCAATATTTCACCTGTTTTGATCAATCTTGACTGGTCTACAGAGTTTACCTTATCTTTTCTAATTGTTTCTATCGTTTCGACAACCAGCCGCGCACCTGCTTCCATCATTCTATCATGAAGTGTTTCAAAATTGTCCTTATCATCAATAATTATTTTTAGCTGGTCTATAATTTTTCCGGTATCAATTTCCTTATCCAGTAAAAAAGTGGTTAGTCCTGTTACTTTTTCTCCGTTTATAATGGCATGATTTATTGGTGCCGCACCCCTGTACTGTGGCAGTAATGAAGCATGTAAATTAAAAGTGCCCAATTCAGGCATATTCCAAACCACTTCCGGTAACATCCTGAATGCTACCACAACCTGCAGATTAGCTTTAAGGTCTTTCAATTGTTCCAGGAAATGGTCATTTTTAAGCTTGTCAGGTTGAAGCAACTGCATTTTATGTTCTATCGCGAATTCTTTTACTGCTGAATACCTGATCTTTTTGCCTCTTCCGGCTTCTTTATCAGGTGCTGTAATAACTCCTACTACATTATAACCGCTTTCAACAATCGCTTTTAGTGAGGCAACAGCAAAATCAGGCGTTCCCATAAAAACAATCCGAAGTTCTTTTTTTTCCATACCCAGTAAAAATAAAAAAACCCGGCGATCATCACACCGGGTTTCCAAGAAAACTTATAAAGTTCTAGTTTCTTTCTCTTTTTGCTTCAGCCCTTGCTATATTTTTCTCTATTGTTCGTCCTTCATTACTTGTAGCGTAGTCTTCTTTGATGCGCGTATAGATATCAACTGCGGCACCATAATCACCTAAAATTTCATAGACCTGACCTGCTTTGAATAAAAATAACGGACTTGTAAAGTCATTATCATTTAAGTTGGCTGCTTCAACATAAAAATTAACTGCTTTTTTATTTTCGCCCAATTCCAAGTAAGCATCTCCTACTGCACCTTTTGCCATTGACCCTATTATGTGATCATCGCTATCGAAATCTTCCAGATATTCGATCGCTTGATTAAATTCACCTTTTTTCAGGAAAGAAATACCGGCATAATAATTTGCCAGATTTCCGGGTTTTGTAAAAGCATACTCGTCAGCAATATCAATAAAGCCGAGGCTGTTTCCATCTCCATATAAAGCTTTATCCAATGAATCAGACTCAAAAAATCTTTGCGCCATAAACATTTGCTCCTGCGCCTCCTTTGTTTTTGGCTGTTGATAATATCTCTGAAAACCAAAATAACCAAGTATTAATACAACGATCACACCAACTATGATACTGATGGTTCTCTGGTTGTTTACAATAAACTGTTCTGTTCTGGTCAACGATTCTTCAATGTTTTCTAACCGCTGATCACCTTTGATTTCTGAATCCTTTTTCTTTGCCATTCCTATTCAATTTGAGGATGCAAAAGTATATTTTTCTTCTTAATAATGAAATGTCTAAGGCAAAATAAATTAGAAATGAACAAATTCCCGGGCTATATTTTTAATTTTGTAAACCTTTTAATACTATAAAAAGCTTGAATAACGCAGATCACAAACATCAGGAGGCATTGTTAAATCATCTGCTTGAGTTCATAACTCCAAGCCGTAAGTCTTTATTTGATAAGGTGATAATGAACAGGACCCGGCATATTACAGTAGTACTTGAAGACATTTACCAACCACATAATGCCAGTGCTGTATTACGCACCTGTGATTTAATCGGCATTCAGGATGTTCATATCATTGAAAACAACAACCCATATGATGTCAACCCTGATGTAGCTATGGGAGCCTCTAAATGGCTTAACCTGGTTAAATACAATCAGCGAAATAATAATACGCTGATTACCTATAAAAAGCTAAGAGAAAAAGGGTATCGTATTGTTGCAAGCACACCTCATAAAGATAACCAGGAGTTGGATCAAATTCCAATAGATGGAAAAATGGCCATAGTTTTCGGGACCGAACTCAACGGACTTTCCGATATAGCTACTGAAAATGCTGACGAATTTTTAAAAATCCCGATGTTTGGTTTTACAGAAAGTTATAATATTTCAGTTTCTGCAGCATTGATCCTCTACACACTCACAAATCGCTTACGAAAAACATCCATTAGCTGGCAATTATCTAAACAGGAAAAGTCAGAAATCATGCTAGAATGGACGCGCAGAAGTATAAAGAGAAGTGATATCATCGAAAATCAATTCCTAAAGAACAGAAAATGATATGGTAAAGAGTTGTGGGCTCTTTAAATTTTGGTAACTTTACCCCATACAAATTATCAAATAATTCAACCATGGGTAAAGGAGATAAAAAGACAAAAAGAGGTAAAATAATTGCAGGCACGTATGGTGTGAGTAGAAAGAGAAAAAGAAAGGACCGGAAAGAGATACCAGCAGTAGTGAAACCAAAAACAAAAAAACCCGCAGTAAATAAAGAAGAAGAACCAGTTGTAGCCGAGGAAAAGAAAGTGGACGAAAAAAAGACAACTGCCAAGAAAACAACAACTGCTAAGAAAACAACAACTGCTGCTAAGAAAACAACAACTGCTAAGAAAACAACTGCAGTAAAAAAGACTACGGCTACCAAGAAGAAAGCGCCTGCTAAGAAAGTGGAAAAAACTGCTGAAGTAAAAGAAGAAAAGAAATCTACGGCGAAGAAAAAACCAGCAAAAAAAGAGGCTAAGGCTGAAGATAAAGAAGCTGCAAAGGAATAGTTTTTTTACAATTTAATGAAAATAAAAAAAGCGGGTTTACCCGCTTTTTTTATGCACGTATCTTTCAATACATTGTTTAAAGGTATCGCCACGATGCTCAAAATTATGAAACTGGTCGTAACTGGCGGCGGCGGGAGACAGCAGACATTTACCGGAAATTGTATACCGGAATGCATAATCGACAGCCTCCTGGATATCAGCAACTTTAATCGTGTTTTTAACAGATTTCCTGTTGAAAAAAAGCTGCATCATCGTATCTCCGGCCTTGCCAAGGAACAGGAAATTTTCGACTTCACTATCGTCCAGAAACGTGACTAGCGTTTTATAATCAATACCACGGTCGTAACCTCCCAGAATGATCGTTTTCACATCCTGAAGTGTTTTAACTGCTGCGATGGTTGATTCAGGTACTGTTGAAATGCTGTCATTGTAAAAATCAATACCTTTAAAACTTTCCACAAATTCGAGCCGGTGTGGCAATGGCATAAAGGAACTTAAATGTGAAAAAGATGCTTTAAAATCAATGCCAACACCTGAAACAGCCAACATGGCCGCCATGATATTCAGCATATTATGTTCGCCTTTTAAAGGCATTTCATCATATGCTTTTAATTGTTGATCATTGGTGCGAAATACAAAAGTTCCTGAATTGTAAAACGCATCGTATGAGTCATGATCTTTACTTCCGAATACGAGTTTTCTTCCCCCCGTTGCAATTGAAAAATTTTCATGCATTATGGCCACATCTCTTGATTTTTGAAATCTGAAAATGTTGTGTTTGGCTTCTTTATAATCATCAAAACTGTCAAAATGATCCAGGTGCTCCGGAAAAATGTTCAGCAATACCCCAGTATGTGGCGAATGATGCACATATTCAAGCTGATGGGCCGACATTTCATACACGATGGAAGTTTGCAAATTTATTTTTTGAAGCATCTCAAAAGGCGGAACACCTATATTTCCTAAGAGTACAGCATCTTTACCTGATTTTTCAAGTAAATGATAAATAAGTGATGAAGTGGTACTTTTTCCTTTGGTACCCGTAATCCCAATGGTTTGATTGCGGAAGAACTCCAGAAAAAGATCAGCTTGTGAATAAATTTGATTCGATGAAGGTATTGACGTATTAAATGTAACGCCCGGCGATTTGAAAATAACGGGAAAGTGTTCCAATTCTGCCTGGTAATTTTCCCCCAGGTGAAAATCCAACTTTGTATCACCTGACAAGATCTTTTGGTCTTTTATTTTTTCGCTCTTATCTGCCACATAGAGATCCACATCCGGGTAACAGCGTCGTAACAACTTATAGGTCGACTGCCCTTCTCTTCCAATTCCAAGAATAACGATCTTCGGATCCATTCCGAACTTACTTTTTATAAAAAGCTGGAATTGTTCATCTAAAGGTAAATTCAGCTTATCCATCAATACTTTCAAAAAAGTTGTGGGCAGGAGGTGTTCTGTATGAAATGCGCCTGTTAAGGCTGAAAAACTATTCATGTCATCTTCATCCGGTATGAAATTTTTTAGCAAAACAGGACGCTCTTTATACGTCAATTTATGAAAAGCTGCATTTAATGCTGATCTGACCTCATTCGGTGTACCCACACATTCAAATGGTTTTACCGGCGAAACGCCTGTAAGTTCATCAAAAATGGGTTTCAGTTCTGCATCATTCAACATATCCTTACCAAATATCTGATGAAGTCGATCGCCGGGAACAAATGGTGATAAAATGATATATGTAAACAGGCATTTGGGGCATTTTCCGCACCATTGATCCTCTTTACTTCCCACATTGCAACTTCTGAAACCTGAAAAATGTTCAGGAAAGGAAGAAAACAGCTTGCCGATCTGCAGTTCATTCAAGGGCCTCAAAAAACTGAAATATTCAAGTTCAGGATGTACATATTTTTTACTGTACTGAGCAAAATCCTGTTCAAATTCAAATGATTTGGAATACTGGTGGTTGATATCAGAACCGCGCACCGTGCTTTCGTTGGCGCTGTTTTCATTCGATAAAGCCACATACTTAGCACCTGATGCCACCGCCGTAAGCACATTTACAAAAGCCAGTAAAGCCGAAAATGGGGTATGCCCGTTCAAAAATCCCCGGGTATTCAGTTCCAGCATCAGCGGGTCGAGCGTTCTTTCCACAACGATGGATGAATCAAGATCAAAGCCCGCTATTTCAATGGTTCTTACACTGGCTTCCCGCGGATTCAGCATCATGGGAAAAAGTTGAAAATCTGCTTCTTTCAGCAATTCAAGCGTAACGATCGAATCCTTCCCGCCTCCTACCGGAATGATCACTTTTTCGCAACTCAAACTTTCTGACAAAAGTTTCAACACCTTCCCTTTTGACTGAATTTCCACGAAATCATTTTTATCAGGCATAATACCATTCAGGTAAAAGAATTCGCCCAGTCCATGGTAATACAGTTTTTTCCACCAAGCAGTCTGCTCCTTTGAAAGTGCATGCGGTTCAATGATCAACTTGGGTGGGCATGCCAGTTTCCAATAACTGACAAGTTCGACCATACCGATGTGAAAAACCATATTGGATAATTCATCATGTGAGATATCGGCCAGCCTATAAAAATCACGATGAACCAGTTTCAGTTGCGGTGAGAAAGTAAATTCACCCGCCATATCAAATGTGAACTTTATGTTGATTTCATTGTTCTGAATTTCAAATGTATAATCAACATACTTGAAATATGGATACTGTTGCCGTATTTTTATATATTTACCGGAGTGATCTTGTCGCTTCAAAATGATGGTATGTTTTTTGTAAAAAACCTTGTAAAAGTAATGTAAATCCTGCATTTAGAAAACAGCGAACATGAACGAGATAGATAAATTTTTACAGATACGAACCAATAATGTAAAACCAGCCAAAGGAAGGATTTTATTATCAGAACCCTTGATGGGTGATTATTTTTTTGGCCGTTCGGTGGTACTGCTTGCCGAACATAATGAAGAAGGATCATTCGGTACCATACTGAACAAACCCATTTCGGCCAACTTTAATGAAGTTGTAAAAGACTTCCCTGATTTTGATGCGCCCATTTACCTCGGCGGACCAGTGGACACCGAAAATCTTTTTTATATCCATACCAAGGGTGATTTGCTTCCTGACAGCCTTGAGATCATCAAAGGTGTTTTCTGGGGTGGCGACATTGAAATGCTGAAAGAAATGATGCTGTTGAAAACAATCCAACCGAAAGACATAAGGTTTTTTATTGGTTACTCGGGCTGGGCTGCACGCCAATTGGATATGGAACTCGAAAAGAACTCATGGATTATTGCCAGGGCAACTGCGAAGCAGGTATTCAACGTTGAACCCACTACCATGTGGGAACAAATTGTGAACAAAATGGGCGAAGAATACAAATACTGGAAAAACTTCCCGGTGGATCCGAATGCGAATTAGTCTAAAACACAGTTTGAATAAATTGCTGAATCACATCCGGTATTAAAATAACCGTAAATACGATACCGAATACCGCACCCCAGAAATGGGCATAGTGGCCGATGTTATCCGCTCCTCTTTTACCCATGTAGGCTGAATACACCAGGTAAACAATACCGAAAACCCATGAAGGCAAAGCAAAAGGGATGGGAAAAATAAAAATACTGCCCGAAGGATACAGCAAAATACTGGCAAACACCACTGCCGACACAGCTCCCGAGGCTCCTACTGCATTATAATACGGGTTGGCCCGCTGTTTCCTGAAATCAAAAAGTGTCGAAAAGATTACGCCTCCTACATATAAAAGCCCATAGTAAAGCAAACCCCGGTAATCAAAATGCGTCATCAATACTTTCTCAACAATATCGCCAAATGAATATAAAACATACATATTGATGAGGAGGTGAAGCCAGCCGGCATGCACTAGTGCATAGGAGAAAAAACGGTAATACTGCTTATGCTCTTTGATCAGGTAGGCATTGAACTTCAACCTGTCAAACAACTCTGTATTGCTAAAGGCAATGATGGAAACAACAACTGTTATTCCAACAAGTATAATATTAAGCCCCATTATTCGTCGATGGTTTGTTCAACAGCAGTTTCCGTTTTGGTATGGTCAATTTCTGAGCCCAGTACGCTATGTGGGATAATATACACGGCCAGCATCACTACAGCAGCAACAATCGGCCAAAGCCTGTTTGAAGGATTCTTCCGCAATTTAAAATAGGCAAACAGCCAGAAAAGGAAAGTCGCCAGCGTTTTGTTATCTGTCAGGTCGTGGCCAAAAGGCCAGCCGGTCCAGAAGGCATCGAAAGCGTATTTTTGAACGATAGGCCCCAGGATTAATCCACCCACAAATAAGGTAACCAGTGTAACACCCACGAAAAAACGGTTGTCATCGCCTTTGAAAATGGCTTCCAGTGCCGCCCGCATTCCAAACAACATGGAAATGAACATAAAAAAGATGTGCGGAATCAATACAGGCCGTGGCACTGCTCCTTTAAAACGGATAACTGCGGGTTCCTCGTTCAGTTGGTATTCCCTGCCATCTTTATACAAACTCACATGGTATTCGATTTTACCCGCTGCAGGCTGAAATGGCAATTCAGTTACCAATTTCCCGTTTTCCCTTCGCATCTCAACGGTGGTCCATTCATCGTAACTTTTAAACCTTTTAAAAGTAATCTGACCTGTTACTTCCTCATCCTGAACCTCGACCTTAACCGGGGCATTTATTTCGGTATCGTGCGATCTTAATAGTTTAAAATCAATAGTTTCAGAGCCAATTACAACTTCCCCTTTTACCGGGTAGGTAGGCCCGGTGGCTCTTTGATAAATAACTATTGTTAATGTCAGCACGATGGCCAATATCCATAATAACGCGTTCTTTAATCTCCTTTTACTCATATGTTCTTATTTTCCTTCCTGGTGAATAATATCTTTATTGTCGCAACGGTCGTACTCCAGTTGCAGTGTTATATGATCTATATTGAATTTTTCTTTTAATAATCTTTGAATTTTGTCAACTACCTGCTGTCCATCGCTCACTTTCATATCCTTGCACAGGTCAATATGTCCTTCAAAATGCACCTCCTGATCCGTCAGGTTCCAAATATGAATATGATGGATACCTTTAACTTCTTTAAAAGCGGTTACGGCAGCAATAATACCTTCCATTTCAATCCCTGGAGGTGTTTGTTGCATCAATATCTTATAGGTATCATACAACACCACATAGGTTTCCTTAATAATATAAATGCTAATCAACACGGTAATAAGCGGATCCACCCAGTATATCTCATAAAAATAGATGAGAGTACCCCCAATAATCACCGCTACACTGGAGAGAGTATCCCCGATCAGGTGAAGGTATGCTGCTTTTATATTGATATTGCCTTTTTTATGCGATTTCAGCAGCAACACACTCACCAGGTTCGCCAGTAAACCAATCACGGCCACCGTTATCATCAAAACACTCTTAATGGGCTGTGGATTGTTAAAGCGTTCCCAGGCTTCAAATATCAGGAAAACGGAAATGGCGATCAGGGTTACCGCGTTAAACATCGCCGCCAATATCTGGATACGCTTATAACCAAAAGTAAATTTCTCGTTGGATGCCCTTTTACTGATCCTTTCGGTAATGTAAGTAATCAGAATGGCAATGGTATCACTCAGGTTATGAAATGCATCGGAGATCAGTGCGAGGCTATTTGAGAATATACCACCTATGAACTCGGCGATCGTGATTGCCAGGTTCAGCAATACCGTAATCAGCAACCTCTTGCCTTCAACTGTATGTGTATGATGGTGATGATCGTGACCCATAACTTACTCTGCTTTTTCTCCTATTGCTTCATAAAATAACTGGTGGATATTGGTCCGGATATCCAGTTCCATAAGCTTTGTATTGTTCATATCAGGATATACACGGTTCGACAAAAATACGTAAATCAGTCCTGTTTCAGGGTCGGCCCAGGTGTATGTACCTGTAAATCCTGAATGCCCATAACTTGAAGGCGAAGCCGAACGGCAATTGGTGCGGTGCTCTTCAAATTCCAACAAAGGTTTATCAAATCCGAGTCCACGCCGGTTATCATTTTCAGGGAATTGGTAGGAAGTGAACATTTGAACTGTTTCAGGATCGATAAAATGTCTTCCGCCATACACGCCACCATTCTGAAACATCTGCATCATCACGGCTACATCATGTGCATTTCCAAACAATCCTGCATGACCTGAGATACCACCCAGCATCGCAGCTCCCTGGTCGTGCACATCGCCCAGCAAAAGCTGGTGCCTGAAGGATTGATCGAATTCAGTAGGGATGATCCGGTTCGATTTGAAAAACTTACGGGGCTGAAACCGGAGATTTTTTAATCCCATTGGATCATAAAAGTGCTGATAGACATAGTCATCAAATTCGATATTATTGGCCTGCTCAATTAAATCCCTGAACAGGTAAAATCCCAGGTCGCTGTAATTATATGTCTTTTCCTCTAGGGGTGATTGAATGATCTCGTTATAAATAGCATAATGATAATTTTCCTGGATGAACATATTGTTGGCTACCCTTATTGGAAAAGATTCTGAAATGAATGATTGATACACAGCTGTATCCCAAAGGGTGTTTAAAATGGTATTTTCGTAATAGGGTATCCAGCTTTGCAATCCAGCCTGGTGTGCCATAATCTCCCGAAAACCCAGCTCTGATTTATTGCTGCTTTTCAGGTACAACAAATAATCAGATAGCTTTCTGTTGATATCAATCAGACCCTCGTCCTGCATTTGCATGATGGCAGGCGTAGTAGCCAGAATTTTCGTCAACGAAGCTAAATCGTAGACATCGTCATTTTTTACCACCATTTTTTTATCATAAGTATGATATCCGAACGATTTTTCGTAAAAAATATAGCCATCCTTAGCTGCCAAAATTTGACAACCAGGGTATGCTTTAATTGAGATGCCATCCAGGGCAATAGAATCTATCTTCTCAAGAAAAGATGTATTGATTTCAAGATCTACCGGAGTTGCATATGATATCCTCGTTTTCTTTATTGAAAACCCCATACCGGTACTAAATCCTCCGGCACTCACAGGTAATTTTCCTACTACTTTATGCATGCCGGTGATTGCTTCTGCCGACACTTTCTGCATATAGGGCTTATCCTGATATGAAATAATTATGGCTTGAAAAGCATTTGTATTTGAAATTGAATTCAAAGCATAAGGACTCGCAAAAATATTCAGGATAACAGGTTTCCTTCTGGCGACATGATCTATAAACTGCATATCGCCATCTGATATATTGAAATTTCGAGAAGCGAGTATATTGGTATTGACAACCGCTATAATCACCAGGTTATATGCGTCCAGTTCATTTAAAACAGTTTGTCGCTTTTTCACATCCGCATTATGCGCTAAACGAAATGTTTTAAAAGGCATGAACTGAGTTAATGATCTTTCAAAATCGGTTTCGTTTTCACTTCCGATGATAATCAATGCAGGCGACAAGGTATCAGGATAGGCCAGCGGAATGATATCTTCTTTATTACTAACAATTGTAATCGCTTCACCAAAAAGCTTTTCTGTTGTCTTCTTGTATACTGGTTTGTTTAAATCTACCATCAAATGTTCCGTATCGACAGGTATATTTTGCCATGCGCCAACTCAAATACTTATATTTCAAGACTTTCTTACAACTTTTTTCAAGTCTCTCTGCACTCACATTTCCTTTCAGGATGGCTTCTTTAATAGCTTCAATTGAAGCAGGGACATTTTCAGGAATGAGCAATACATCATTACCTGCAATAAAAGCCTCAAGAGCTACTTCATTCTCTTCATAATGTTTGGTTACCCCTTTCATATCCAGTCCATCAGGGATGACTAGTCCTTCGAAACCCATTGTTCCTTTCAGGTATCCATCCACAATTTTTTCAGAAAGTGACGAAGGCGCTTTCTTCTTCTTTTCGAGGGCCGGCACTGAAAGGTGCGCCACCATAATTGCCGAAACACCCTTGTCTATCAAGTACTGAAAAGGGACCAATTCAACATCTTTCAGTTCATTTTTTGATGCATTGATTACCGGCAGGTCAAAGTGTGAATCAACATCGGTATTACCATGACCAGGAAAGTGTTTTGCGCAAGCTATCAGTCCATTATCCTGCATTCCTTTCATATATTGATAGGCTTTTTGTGAAACATTTTCAGGATCTTCTCCAAACGAGCGCATACCAATTACCGGGTTTGCCGGGTTGTTGTTTACATCCACAACAGGTGCGAAATTGATATGAATGCCCATTCGTTTACTTTGTGCCGCAATTTCAGCACCCATTTGATACAGAAGCGAATTGTTATTAATGGCGCCGAGTGTCATCTGCAACGGATAATTTATAGTACCCTTTAATCGCATACCCAACCCCCACTCTGCATCAATAGCAATAAAAAGTGGTGTTTTCGCGAGGGCATTCCATTCGTTAGTTTTTAATGCCTGCAGCACGGGGTCGCCCCTAAAAAAGACCACCCCTCCAATGTTATAATTCTTAATGTAGTCGGCAACTTCGTCAATATAAGCCTCATCGGATTGATTGGCCCTGACGAAAAATAATTGTGCGATTTTTTCTTCCAATGTAAACGACTGATACACGGAATCAGCCCATGTCTCAGCTTTCGAGATCTCATTTTCAGAAACCTGGCAAAAAGCAAAGCTAAGATTGAAACAACAATAAATGGATTGTTATTAACAATTGAAAAAAAATAGGGATGTTTGAATACCTCATGAAAACTATATTGAAGGCCCAAAAATATGGATTTTTCAGGAGGTGTTTAAAAAAAATGCACCTATCTGATAAATTAAATAACTTACATTAGCGACTTAGTATATAATCGATTACATTACATCTACGCATCTCATTAACAACATATTAGTATGCCAAAAGCAGATGAACTAAAAAAAATAGCTTCTCAGATCAGAAGAGATATTGTACGGATGGTGCATGGCGCAGCTTCGGGGCATCCCGGCGGATCTCTTGGTTGTGCCGACCTGTTCACAGCGCTCTTCTTTGAAGTGCTTGACCATGATCCAACGAATTTTGAAATGAATGGCACCCATCAGGACATTTTCTTCCTTTCGAATGGACATATCAGTCCCGTTTTTTATAGTGCACTGTGCCAGGAGTGGATATTTTCCCGTTTCAGAATTGGGCACTTTTCGTAAAATACATTCCCGTTTGCAGGGACATCCGGCCACCATGGAAGGCCTGCCTGGCATCAGGATTGCTTCCGGTTCATTGGGACAGGGATTATCAGTTTCAATTGGTGCAGCCAAAGCAAAAAAACTAAACAATGACACAAAATTAGTTTACTGTCTGATGGGTGATGGTGAATTAAATGAAGGCCAGGTTTGGGAAGCAGCTATGTATGCCGGTTCTAAAAAAGTTGATAATTTAATTGCCATTGTGGATTACAATAAAAAACAAATTGACGGAACAACAGATGAGGTGATGCCGCTGGGGAATTTAAGAGCTAAATTTGAGGCTTTCGGTTTTAAGGTTCTGGATATGGATGGAAATAATATGGATAATATCCTGAAAATCATGAACAATGTAAAATCAGAAACCGGTAATGGATACCCAATTATGATCATTATGAAAACAGAAATGGGTATGGGAGTTGATTTTATGATGGGAACGCATAAATGGCATGGTGTTGCTCCGAATGATGAACAAAAGGAAACAGCCCTGGCACAACTGGAGGAAACCCTTGGAGATTATTAATGTATTGAA
The DNA here is from genome assembly GCA_963776205.1 of Marinilabiliales bacterium. Classification (GTDB taxonomy): domain Bacteria; phylum Bacteroidota; class Bacteroidia; order Bacteroidales; family F082; genus UBA4459. The sequence goes on along the minus strand of CAVZLR010000004.1, from coordinate 89,320 downwards.
GCGCAAAAAATGAGAAACTTTGAAATCATCAATATAAAAGATACCCGGTCAGGTTTTGGCGAAGCACTATTGGAATTGGGAAAAACAAACCCGAGAGTGGTAGCTTTATGTGCTGATCTCACCGGTTCACTAAAAATGGATGCCTTTGCAGATGCTTTTCCTGATCGCTTTTTCCAGGTGGGTATTGCCGAAGCCAATATGATAGGGATAGCAGCCGGGCTGACGATTGGAGGATACATACCATTTACAGGCACCTTCGCCAATTTTTCCACCTCAAGGGTTTATGACCAGATACGTCAGTCGATCGCCTATTCTCAAAAAAATGTAAAAATCTGTGCATCACATGCCGGGCTTACTTTAGGAGAAGACGGGGCCACACACCAAACACTGGAAGATATCGGTTTGATGAAAATGTTACCGGGCATGACAGTGATCAACCCTTGCGATTTTAACCAAACCAAACAGGCTACCCTGGCTGTTGCCAATTATGAAGGTCCTGTTTACCTGAGATTTGGCAGACCAAAAGTCCCAAATTTTATACCTTACAATTTTGAATTTACTATTGGAAAAGCCCAACATTTGATTGATGGAACAGACATAAGCATATTTGCCACAGGACATTTGGTCTGGCATGCCCTGGAAGCTGCAAAAGAATTAAAAAAACAAAATATCCATGCCGAAGTCATTAACATCCATACGATAAAACCTATTGACGAAGCGGCTATTCTTAAGTCTGCTGAAAAAACAGGCTGCGTGGTTACAGCTGAGGAGCACCAGGTTAATGGCGGACTTGGCGACAGCGTTGCACAGCTGTTATCACGACATTATCCGGTACCAATTGAATTTATATCTGTTATGGATAAATTTGGTGAAAGCGGCAAACCCGATGAGTTACTGAAAGCATATGGTCTTGATTCTAAGCATATTGTAAAAGCATCAAAAAAAGTAATTAACAGGAAATAGCTTTGAGGGAATATTGATTTTTGTATCTTTGTGCTTGATTGATTTGACATTTTTATACCCAGATAAAATTCAAATACTAATTACAAGGAAAAACAAACAATACTAAAACCCAATCCATTGAACAGAATATTTTTAGTAGGCTTTATGGGCGTTGGTAAAAGTACCATAGGCAAAAAACTGGCCAGGCAACTCAACTTTGATTTTATTGATCTCGACGATATTTTCGAGCAAAAATATAAGATCAGTATCGATAGTTTTTTTAATAAATACGATGAAGAACTGTTCCGCAAACTGGAACATGATATGTTACTTGAAACATTTCTAGATAGCAATGCGGTAATCTCTACCGGGGGAGGTACTCCTTGTTTCCATAATGCTATGGAAAAGATCAATAGTGTTGGATACAGCGTTTACATCAAAATGCCACCAGTTACCATTGTTCATCGCTTGTCAACAGCGAAAAGAAAAAGACCACTTATTGAAGGCATCCCCAAAGAAGAACTGCAAAATGTAATTAAGAAAAAGCTAAAATTGAGACACCCAGTTTATAAAATGGCCCATTTGCATATTGATGGCATTGACGTGGATATATCGGAACTGGCGACTACCATTACAAAGATGGCAAATCTTTCATAAAACCTTATCTTTTTATCATAAGCACTACATTCTCCACGTGATGCGTTTGGGGAAACATATCCACAGGCTGTATTTTCAGCACATCATATTTTTCGTTCAATAAAGCTATGTCTCTGGCCTGTGTAGCCGGATTACAGCTTACGTAAACGATTTTTTCAGGTGCGGCCTCCAGTATTTGACGCACCACTTTCTCATGCATGCCTGCCCTGGGCGGATCCGTAATGATCACATCCGGCTTACCATTTTGTAGAATAAAGTCTTCATTCAATACTTTGGCCAGGTCTCCTGCGTAAAATTCAACATTGGTAATCCTATTTAGAATCATATTTTCACGGGCATCATTAACCGCTTCTTCAACATATTCAACACCAATCACTTTTTTAACCGACGGCGCCACAAATGAAGCAATGGTACCGGCTCCCGTGTATAGGTCATATACCAGTTCACCACCCTTAAAACCTGCAAAGTTATATGCTACTTCGTACAGTTTCTGGGCCTGCTCCGGGTTGGTTTGGTAAAAGGAAGTAGGCCCGATCTTAAACTTCAGAATTTTATCTGAACTCCCCGGTGTCACCATCTCTTCAATGATATATGGATCTCCTTTAAACAGTTTCACTTCCAGATCGTTTATGGTATCATTCTTCTTATTATTAATTACATACATTAAAGATGTAATATCGGCAAATCGGTCCGCAAGAAATTTCAATAAGCCTTTATTTTTATCGGTTTCCTCTTTAAAAATAACAATCACCATCAGGTTGCCATTACGCGATGTCCGGATAATGATATTACGCAACAAACCTTCCCAGTTTCTGACATTGTAAAAACTCATTTGATGTTTTAGCGCATAGTCTTTAATGGCTAGGCGGATATCATTCGAAGGATTACGCTGCAGATAGCAATGGTCAATATCCAGAATTTTATCAAACATGCCAGGTAAGTGGAATCCCAGTCCGTTCAACTCTTCAGGGCCTCCCTCCTCTTTTGGCGCATCCAAACTAGTAAGCCACCTTCGGTTGGAGAAAGTATATTCCAGCTTATTGCGATAATAATATTGCTTTTCACTTTTAATTATTGGAAGAAACTTACCATAAGGTACTTTAGCTATGCGTTCTATAGCATCTTTTACTTGTTTTTGCTTGTAATGCAACTGGGTTTCATAGGCCAGATGCTGCCATTTGCAGCCACCACACAGTCCGAAATGGGAACATTCAGGTGCCACACGCAAATCCGATTCTTTATGAATCTTCACGACTTTGCCTTCAAAATAAGACCGTTTTTTTTTGAATACCTGGATATCTACAATATCACCCGGAGCAGCGAAAGGAACGAATACTACCCTATCATCAACACGCGCAATAGCTTTACCCTCTGATCCGGCATCCAAGATCTCAACTTCCCTGAACAACGGCAACGGTCCCTTTTTTCTTCCCATATTCAAATATTTTCGGCAAAGATAATAGAATACACAGCTTTTTATGAGCGTATCATAGCCTTTTCTTAAATTTGTAGAAAACCTGCCGATCATGAAAATTTTACCAGTTGAAAAGATCCGGGAAGCGGACAAATACACTATCGAGAATGAACCTGTTGCCTCCATCGAACTAATGGAAAGAGCTGCCCGTCAGCTATATAAATGGGTGAAGAAAAGAGTTCACAGGTATCAGCCCATAATAATTTTTGCCGGGCTTGGTAATAATGGCGGCGACGGGCTTGTGCTTGCCCGCTTACTTGGAGATAAAGGATACGGCGTTACAGTATTCATAGTCAATTATTCCGACAACAAATCTGTTGATTTTAAAACCAACCTTACCAAATTAGAAGAAATTGATGGTGTTCGTATCAACTATATTGGCAAGAAATCTGAAATTCCTGATATTGGAGAAGATGATATAGTAGTTGATGCCATTTTTGGCTCAGGTTTGACCAGACCAATTGAAGGATTAGTAAGTGACGTTATTAAATCTATTAACAGCAGTGGTTCCATTACCATTGCAGTTGATATCCCGTCAGGGCTTTTTGCTGACGTTAGCAGCACCGGAGAAATCATCCGGGCTGATTATACATTGAGTTTTCAGGTGCCGAAACTAGCTTTTTTTATGCCTGAAAATGATAAATATGTTGGCGATTGGCATCTACTTGATATTGGCCTTCATCCTGAATATATAAACTATGTGGTTGTTAAGAATTATTTTCTTTTAAAAAGAGATATACAACCTACCTTAAAAACAAGACACAAATTTGATCACAAAGGTACTTTTGGCCATGCCCTGCTCATTGCAGGCAGTTATGGTAAAATGGGCGCTGCCATACTTGCTTCCAAAGCATGTTTACGCTCGGGAGTTGGTTTATTGCATACCCATATTCCGAAAGCTGGTTATGAAATCATGCAAACTGCTGTGCCGGAATGTATGCTGAGTATTGACAGGTATGACAACTATTTTTCAGAAGTCCCCAATTTAGACTTGTACTCGGCTGTTGGGATAGGACCCGGATTAGGTATGGAAAAACAGTCTCAGATGGCATTGAAGCTACTGATACAGAATTTTCAAAACCCTATTGTATTTGATGCAGACGCGCTGAATATCCTGGCAGAAAATAAAACATGGCTATCCTTCTTACCCAAAGGCAGTATTTTAACACCGCACCCCAAAGAATTTGAAAGGCTGGTTGGCAAGTGGTCGAATGATTTTGAAAAATTGCAAATGCTGAGGGATTTCTGTTTTAAATATGGAATTTATGTGGTTTTAAAGGGAGCTTATACTTGTACCTGCACCCCGGATGGAAATTGCTATTTTAATTCGACTGGAAATCCGGGTATGGGCACTGCCGGCAGTGGCGATGTCTTAACTGGATTGATAACAGGATTACTGGCACAGGGTTATACATCCGGACAAGCAGCGACATTGGGGGTATATTTACATGGATTGGCTGGTGATCTTGCAGCTAAAAAAACGGGGTACGAAGCGATGATCGCGGGTGATATTACTGAACAATTTGGAAAAGCTTTTTGCAAACTCAGTGATTAATTGGCATGAAAAAGAAGCTGCTCAACTTTCGATCAACAGCCTCTTTAAAATTTTATACGCTACCTTATATTTTCTCTGTTTCAACAATTTTTGCCAATAAATCGGCATAAGGTACGATCATGAACTTTTTGGATTCAAAATCAAATTCAGTTCCTGAATATTTCTTATAAAAAACGGTATCACCTACCACAATTCCCGGGTTTTCGATGTTTCCAATTGCTACCACTTTAGCATATTGTGGTTTTTCCTTGGCTGAATCGGGAATAATGATGCCGGAAACGGTTCTTTGTTCGGTTTTATCTTCCGTAACATCCAGTAAAACATTCTCGTTCAAAGGCTGTAATTCTTTCATTTCTAATGTATTTTTTATGTAATTTATTTATTGAATTCCTAATAATTTATTGATCTTCACTTTATCAAAACCAATGATCATTGTACCGTTGATATCAGTTTGCGGCACTCCTTGCTGCCCACTTTTTCTCACCATAGCTTCAGCAGCTTTTTGATCCCGGGAAACATCTATTTCTGAATAATGAATGCCATTATTTTTAAGATGCGTTTTTATAGTTGTACACCATGAGCATGTAGGTGTTGTGTATACAGTAACCCGTTTTTGTTTGTTTCCTTCTGCTTTTATTTTAGCAGTGAAAAGTGCATTTTCAAACAGGGATTTGTAATAATTATTGTCGTTGCACCCCTTTATAGATTTTTCAAATTCACCCTCATTAAATACCAACAATGACGGAGCTGAATCAATTTGATATTCAGTATGGATATCCTTTACCTTATTCACATCTGCAGCCATCACCTGTATATCTTTAAGCTGCTTTGATGCCTCTTCCAGGTTTTTATAACTGCAGTCGCTGGTTTCTGATCCCTTTTTATAAAGCAACACATAAGTCTTTGCTTTTGCATCAAGCTTCTCCAGCATTTCTTTATGCGAGTTTATTTCCCGTAATACCATTTCTCGTTTTTTGAAGCCTTTTTATCAAATCATATGCCATGGGTATTTTATATTTTAAAAGTGACGATTCGAAAGGAATAGACTGACAAATTTTCATTATGAAGATCATAAGATACCGGCCCTGACACTTTCTGTTTTATGCAAGTAGAGAGAAAGCGTTGTTCGATCAGGGCCGGCCAGGCAAAAGTAGCTAAATCCATCTTATCAATCTATTTACTCAAGTTATGGGTTTTAGATTTATTAAGCATCAATCACTCAAAAATATCTCTTAAATATTCTTGTAATTGTTCATCCCCTTCATGTTATTAGGAAGGTTCCGGTTTAGGTCAAGTTAAATTGGCACATAAATTCTTCTCGCACCAGAATAATCTTGTATCTATTTTAAGAATTATTAAGCTTGTTAATAGGATATTTATAAATATCTGCTCGTTAAAAATACAGCCAATGGAAAACCAATTGGTCTTCCTGGTTATACTCCAGGGTTGGGAAAGGGAGTTTTATAAAACTCAATCCTTTAAATAAAAATTTCAGAACCTTCGAATTTGTTTTAATGCGTGTCCAGTCAATATCCATTGATATATAATATTGCCTGACCCGGTCATACTGTGGCAAAGGATTTCCTTCATTGTCATACTCAGGGTTTGTTAATTCAGCAAGCATTCCTTTTCCGCCATAACCAACTGCCACATTGATCCATGAGGGAAACCTCGTCTCTTTATTAATAAAAGATTGAATATTAGCTGACAACCAATACGTTTGTCCATTGTAATCTTTTAACCAGCATTGGAATGGCCCCTGTCCAAGTTTCTCAGGCATATATTGCGCATATTCTGTCGGATGAAATGAAAACTTTAATCGAAATCGCTGCTCATGCCACAAAAGCTGTTGACCTGCAAATAGTCCAGTTCCAAGTGTATTGGCTGTCAAATCAGTCCATGAAGCACCGTAATCAGCTGAAAACCCGTCCAGTATTTCAATGACTGTCATAGCACCGAACCCCATTAACGAACCATAACCAATCGATTTATTCTCTGGCACATTCGACCAGCGTAATAACCAGTACCCATAGTTACTCAACGTATAAGCGGTGGTTGCATGGCCCACTTTATCAATTTGCAGCCAATATTTACTGTCGTCAATAAAATGAAATGGCCATTCCATATTGTCTTTGTACCAGATATAATAAAGCCCAACCAGGGATACGGTGTATGCCGCGGCACTTCCATAAATAACCGTATTCAATCTTTTTTTATTAACAGACGTAGTATCTACGGAAACTGTTTGCGCCGACAGGGAAAGATAAAAAACCAATAAAAGCACTGTTAATACAAACTGTCTACATGCACATTTGTATTGTTGTTTGTTATTCATAATCAGGAAAACTTTCCGATAATGTCAAAGATAATTTTTGTTTTTTGATCCAGCAAATCTTTACTTTTTGCTTCGGCTAAAAATCGCAAATAGGGTTCTGTATTGGAAGGCCTGATATTGAACCACCAATCGTCAAAATCGAGCCTGTAACCATCCACATCGAGGAATTTTATTGGGGGTTCATTTTCCATAAAATAGGATTTAACCGAATCCATGGCTTCTTTTTTCTTTTCAATTTTAAAATTCACTTCGCCTGTATTGGCATAACTGGAGATACGTTCGATAACTTCAGAAAAACTGACACCTGTTTTTTTAAATTTTAGAAATACGCGTAATACCAGTATGGCAGCCAGTATGCCGCTATCCGAATAATAAAAATCTTTAAAATAATAGTGACCGGCCAGTTCGCCACCGAATATCCCATCTACTTGTTTCAGTTTGGTGGCGCCAAATGCCCTACCTACTTTCCAGGTTACCACCTCCGTATCAAATTGCCGTAAATAGTCGGCTACAGCCTTTGAAGTGCGAATATCCTGAACTACTTTACCCGTTTCTTTCCTTTCTTCAAAGAAGTAATGACCCAACACCGCAATAATCAGGTCAGGTGAAACAAATTGTCCCTTTTCATCAATAAACATCACCCGGTCGGCATCGCCATCAAAAATGAGTCCAATATCGCAATGATGTTTTAGCACAGATTTCTTTATCTGTTCCTGATTTTCCGGCAATAAAGGGTTCGGCTCGTGTGCGGGGAAGTTACCATCAATGGTATCATTCAGGTAATGGACACGATCACCAAACAACTTTTGTACGAACAGGGATGCCATACCGTTTGAACAATCAATAGACAATTTTAAGTTGGAGAAATCCACCAGGTAGGATTTAAGGAATTGGATATAATGATCTGTTAACTGAAATTCTTTTAATAACCCTTTAGAGCGTTTTTTAATCTCAACCTGCTTTTCTATCAACACCTCAATAATGTTCAAACCATTGTCATAGCCAACCGGTTCTACATTTTTTGCCGAAAATTTAAGCCCATTATATTTTGCCGAATTATGTGAAGCGGTGATCATAATGGAGGCATCGAAATCAAATTTCCCGGTTCCCCAATAAATCATAGGCGTTGTTGCCAATCCAGCATCATATACATCTGCTCCGGCATCAGTGAGTCCATCGGCAAGTGCCGTGAACATTTCATTTGATGATATCCTTCCGTCGCGACCTACAAGTACTTTGCTGCATGGTATAACTTTCGGGAAGAAAAAGCCTATTTTATAAACAATATCCTGATTCAAATCTTCATCCCAAACACCACGTATATCGTACGCTTTAAAAGCCTTCATATGTTTCTTTGATTATTTGAAAACACCCATCTTATCTAATGCTTCCTGGTATTTTCGGGCATTGGCATTATGCTGCCTGTTGGTTTTTGCAAAAACATGATATCCTGACATATCATCTTTGGCACAAAAGAAGAAATAATTGTTTTGATCGTAATTCAAAACTGCGTCAATAGAAGCAATAGATGGTATACAAATAGGTCCGGGCGGCAATCCTGAAAATTGATACGTGTTATAGGGTGAGCGAAACTCTTTATGAATGTTCAGAACTCGTTTAATAGAATAATCGCCGATGGCATATATAACTGTAGGGTCGGCCTGCAAACGCCATCCAGCTTTGAGACGATTCATGTAAACACCTGCAATTACAGGTTTTTCATCATTTTTATTAGTTTCTTTTTCAACAATCGATGCCAATGTTACTACTTCGGTTATGGATAAACCTAATTCGTTAGCAAGCCTGGTTCTTTCTCCATTCCAGAACTTGATATATTCGCTGTGCATCCTTTTAATAAAACCTTCGGCAGAGGTATTCCAATACATTTCATAAGTATTGGGGACAAATAAAATTCCTGCTGTTTCCTTTTTTAATCCCAGCAATGAAAGGTAAGTTGAATCGGATAGTAATTGGACGATTGATAGGGAATCGGCCTCAATTTGTTTACTAACGCTTTCTGCCAATTTATTAATGTCCCTGATATTGTTGAAGATCAACTGCACAGGAACCTGTTCACCAGACCTGAGCAGGTTTATCAGGTCGTTGTTACTCATTGTGCTGTCAATAAGGTATCTTCCGGGTTTTACTGCATCAGCAAATTTCTTTTTTTCGGCCAGCCACTCAAAATTCTGGCGGTGAATGATCAATCCTTGCGAATAGAGTATACTCTTTACGTCGTCGTAATCTGATCCTGTCGGGATGGTAATGGAAACAGCCTTATTATCGGGTGTCCAAACATTAGGTTTTAAAATGATGTTGTATAATAAATACCCGACCGCAGCAGCGATAAGTACAATAATGAGCAGAAAAAAGAAAAATATCTTTTTTCCTTTGCCATTTTTCTTTTTGCGTGACCCGTAACTGGAATGATAATACGCCATTGTTAAGTTAAAGTTTGCCTGAATTTAAATTGCTTTTTCTATTTGCTGATCAACTGTAAGAAAAGTTCATCAACCCGTTTATTGTTTCTTTTATTCCACTCTTTTTTCTCTCCGGAAACAACAAAACCCTTCTCCTTAAACAACTTCAAGCTTTTTATGTTATCTTTTTCTACATTGCAATATAGCTGGTGCAGTTCCAAATGATTGAACGAATAATCGATCAAAATATCCAGTGCTGTACCCGCATAACCGAAACCTCTTTTCTCCTCAATAATCATTATACCGATTCCGGCCCTCTGATGTTTCGGTTCAACGTCAAAAAGATCAATGGCACCAATAGCTTTTTTTTGGCGGGATGCTTCTAATTCAATAATAAACCGTGCTTGTTTTGCTTTAAAAATATCTTTATCTGCCAGCAAAATAAACTGTTCCAGGTCGAAGCGAGAAAATGGAACTGTAGTATTGCTCAGGTGCCAGAATTGTGAATTATTTTCAAGTTGATAGAGGAAATCAACATCATTGGGTTCGGGCGCCCTTAAAAAGATATGTGCCTTGTTTAACATAATTGTTGTAAATATAAAAAATATCCAGAAATTATAGCAGGATTTCTCCTTCAAAAACAAGTTCTGCCGGACCTCTGAGCCAGATATCTGTAAATCTGTCACCTTGTTGGTGGATGAAGTCAACAACAAATTCTCCTCCGGTTGTATGAACGATCTGTGAATTTTTTCCAGTGATAAAATAAGCAGCAATCGCAGATGCCGTTACGCCTGTTCCACATGACAAAGTTTCATCTTCCACACCTCTTTCATACGTTCTCACGAACAATCTTTCATCTCTTAATTCAACAAAGTTTACATTGGTTCCATCGGGCATAAAGCGTTCACTTTGCCGTGTTTTTCTTCCTTCTGTGAATACATCCAGTTCCGCCACTTTTTTAACAAATTCAATATAATGTGGCGATCCGGTATTTAAAAAATAGAACTGATCATTCTTTTGTACTTCTTCCACATTGGTCATGGACAAAGATACATCACACAAATTGTGGCTCATCCGGTCCTCAATAATTGCGATGTGAATGCCATCAAATGCCTTAAACTCCATCCTTTCCCCGGCAATTTCATTTAAATAGGCAAACATGGCAATGCATCTGCCTCCATTTCCGCACATACTGCTGATTTGCCCATCAGAATTATAATATAGCATTTCGAAATTAGCATCTTCAGAAACATTTACAAACATGAAACCATCAGCACCAATTCCAAAATGACGATCACACATTCTTCGGATCTGCTCACTGGATATTTGCAATTCATCTTCCCGGTTATCAACAATCACAAAATCATTTCCATTAGCCTGATATTTCCAGAATTTTATTTTTGACATCGTTTGTATCTTTTGGCAAAATAATTGCGGTGTGAAAAATATATATTCAGATTGGTAGAATCCTGCCAAATTAGGCATTTTATCGCTGTCAATAGTTAACAATAATTAACATTCAGCGAATAATTTAGGTTTCAACCAGTCGTTTTCAAAACAAAAATACAAGAGAAAAAGATAGCGTATGAAAACTGTAGGAAAAAGTTTTTTAGGTGCAGCGGCAGGAACGATTGTTATTCTACTGGTAGCCGCTTTGTTTTTTAATCAGATAAATACTTCAGGTCATCGTCAGATGGAAAATGTTTTGCCTCAACAACAAATGACGCCAATTCCTTCATTAAGTGCTAGTTACAGAATCGCCCAGGAAGCCGATTTTATAGAGGCTGCTGAAAAATCGGTGAATGCTGTGGTTCATATTAAAACTGAGATCAGCGTTAAAAGCCGTTCCTATGATGATTTCTTTGGGCCCTTTAAATATTATTTCGGCAACCCGCATCGTAACAATACTTATATTGCTTATGGTTCGGGTGTAATTATTTCCAGTGACGGATACATTGTTACCAACAACCATGTCGTTGAAGGGGCTGATAAAATATCCGTAACATTTAATAACCGAAAAGAGTTGGAAGCAAAGGTAATCGGAACTGATCCAACAACAGACCTGGCTTTGATCAAAGTGGATGATCAGGATCTGGTTTATCTATCGTTTGGTGATTCGGATGCAGTTAAAATTGGTGAATGGGTATTGGCTGTGGGAAATCCATTCAATCTTACGTCAACTGTTACAGCTGGCATTGTTAGTGCTAAAGCACGGAACATCAACATTCTTGGCGCTGCTTCAGCCATTGAATCATTTATTCAAACTGATGCAGCCGTTAACCGAGGAAATAGCGGTGGTGCACTGGTAAACACGACAGGTGAACTGATTGGAATTAATGCCGCCATTGCATCACATACTGGCGTATATGAAGGTTATTCGTTTGCTATCCCTGTTAACATTGTAAAAAAAGTGGTTGCTGACTTGATGGATTATGGTGAAATTCAACGTGCTTATATCGGTGTTCAAATCAGGGATATAGATGCTGCTTTTGCAGATGAATTAGGATTGGAAGATGTTGAAGGAATTTATGTGGCAGGGGTAGTTGAAAACGGAGGTGCTTATGAAGCAGGAATCCGTGAAGGAGATGTTCTTTTAAGTGTAAATAACATCCCTATAAATACTGTTTCTGAATTAATGGGTACTATTGGTCAACATAACCCAGGTGAAATTGTTAAAGTAAATGTAAACAGAAACAATAAACTATTATCATATAATGTAACTCTTAAAAATGAAGAAGGGACCACTGCTGTGATTAAAGCAGGCGAAACTTTCTATAACGAATTACTTGGAGCTTCTCTTAAAAAAGTATCGCAAGAAGAAAAAAGCAAATTGGGTATTGATCACGGATTAAAAGTAACCGATGTTCAGGGAGGTATTTTAAAACGAGGCGGCATTTCAGAAGGGTTTATTGTTACAAATATAAATGGAGATGATATAACATCCGAAGAAAGCTTAGAAGATGCGCTTAACAATAAAAATTCAGGTATCATCAAATTAAATGGATTATACCTGAATGGTGTTAGAATTTCTTATGAATTTATGCGCTAAAATTTGTTATTTAGAATAATTTTATCTAAATTGCGTGTCCTTTTCTTTACACACACAGAGAATAAATTTTCATTAAATTAACTATGAGACAGCTAAAGATCACCAAATCAATTACTAATCGTAATACTGCTTCACTTGATAAATACTTGCAGGAGATTGGGAAAGAAGATTTGATTACCGCCGAACAGGAAGTTGAATTAGCAAGACGGATTAAGAGCGGTGACGATATAGCTTTGGAGAAATTAACCAAAGCCAATCTTCGCTTTGTTGTGTCAGTTGCCAAACAATATCAAAATCAAGGTTTAAGCCTCCCTGACCTTATTAACGAAGGAAATGTAGGATTGATAAAGGCTGCTAGCCGATTTGACGAAACCCGTGGTTTCAAATTCATTTCGTACGCTGTATGGTGGATCAGACAATCCATTCTGCAGGCGCTTGCCGAGCAATCCCGGATTGTAAGGTTACCTTTAAACCAGGTGGGATCATTAAATAAGATCAAAAAAACTTCTTCAAAACTTGAGCAACGATTCGAGCGTCCGCCTTCAGCACATGAAATTGCAGACGAAATGGAAGTGCCTGATCACAAGATTGACACAGCAATGAAAATTGCCACACGTTACGTGTCAATGGATGCACCTTTGGTAGCTGATGAAGACACAAACTTTCTGGATCTTTTCGTTCCGAAAGATGCACCCGAAACCGATGAGTTTCTGATGCACGAATCTTTAGGAAGGGAAATCCAGCGCTCCCTGGCCACTTTAAGTGAAAAAGAAAGAGATGTAATTAACATGTACTATGGTATCGGTTTGAACCATGGATTGACACTTGAAGAGATAGGTTCAAAATTTAATTTAACCCGCGAAAGAGTGCGGCAAATTAAAGAAAAAGCCATTCGCAGGTTGAGACATACCTCACGCAGTAGGCTTTTAAAGGCTTATCTGGGACAATAACATTAATTTGTAATGATTTTAATAAAGGCAGCACCTTCGGTGATTGCCTTTTTTTTATTTTTGCTTGGTAAGCTTTATTCCTTCAAATAATCAAAACCAAATCTACAATGACAAAGCATAAGAATTTCAATGGTACCTACGAAGAATCCCTCAACGATTGGGCAACACGTGAAATGCAGGCCAACGAGTTTATCAGCGTTTTATCAAAACTTTTTTACGAAAAATCTATTGAGTTAGTTTTCTACAGGAGCCAGCTTATTGACCGCAGTGCCAGTTTAATACTTTACAGGCATTCATATGCTGAAAATATCATTCATAAACCTCTAAAAGTCATTGACTCATTAAACCTGGCAAAAGCGATCCTGCATTGTGGTGTAGGCCCCTCAAAATTGGATATAGGAAGGCTGAACAGGGAATGGACAGAGGAACATAAAAATTATGTTGATTTTGAAGATTTTATAAAAATAAAACTGAAACACCTGATTGGAACAAAAGCCACTTTTGACAAACCAGTTGATGTTATTTTATATGGATTTGGCCGGATCGGACGTTTGCTGGCGCGAGAACTCATCATCCAGGGAAATGGAAGGCAACTCAGGGTAAGAGCCATTGTAACCAGGGATAATGATGAAAGACAAATAGCAAAAAGAGCATCATTGTTTCGCCACGACTCAGTTCATGGACCATTTCGGGGTGTTGCCATAGAAAATAAAGATGAACAAACTATTTATATCAATGGGCATAAAGTTTTGATGCTGGCTACAAACAACCCGGAAGATATTGACTACACAAGATATGACATCCATAGTGCCATTTTGATTGACAATACGGGAATTTACCGTGATCGTGAAGGTTTAGGAAAACATCTGAAAGCCAAGGGTGTTAGTAAAGTACTTTTAACCGCGCCGGGAAAAGATGATATTCCGAATATTGTTTTCGGAGTTAACCATGCAGCGGTAAATTATAAAAAAGAAACCATTTTTTCTGCAGCTTCATGTACAACAAATGCAGCGGCTCCTATTCTTGCTGTGCTTGAAAAAGAACTTGGAATTGAAAAAGGACATATTGAAACCGTGCACTCGTACACCAACGACCAGAACCTGTTGGATAATATGCACAAAAAATTCAGAAGAGGTCGTTCAGCACCTTTAAATCTGGTTATAACTGAGACCGGAGCAGCAAGTGCGGTTGCTAAAACAGTACCAAGTTTAAAAGGAAAATTAACCGGGAATGCCATTCGTGTTCCAACACCTAATGTTTCCCTCGTTGTTATGTCGCTTGAAGTTAAAAGAGAAACAAGCATTGATGAAATTAACGAGCTTATGCGAAAAACAGCGCTTACAGGTGAATTGGTAGCACAGGTTAAATTTTCAACTGCTATTGATGCGGTTTCGTCAGATTTTATTGGTGAACCGGCAACAGCAATCTTTGACAGCCTTGCTACTAAAATTTCCGAAGACAAAAAGAATATTGTTTTGTACATCTGGTATGACAACGAATTCGGATATACCCTGCAAGTAATAAGAGTAGCTAAAATGATGGGGAATGTAAAACGCCCCACTTATTATTAAGAATAAGCGTAACTCATACTGTATAATTTTTAACACATTGTTAACAATTATTGAGCTTTTCTGAAAGCATCAGGAACTATTTATCGTTTATTTGTATGCTTATTTTATTCAAGTATTATACTTAACCTATGAATAAAAAAGCAAAATACATTTTTGTAACCGGCGGTGTTTCATCTTCCCTCGGAAAAGGAATCATCTCAGCATCCTTGGCCAAACTCCTTCAGGCACGCGGGTTTTCCGTTACCATCCAAAAGCTGGACCCATATATCAATGTCGATCCAGGCACATTGAACCCTTACGAACATGGCGAGTGCTATGTAACTGAAGACGGCGCTGAAACTGATCTCGACTTAGGGCATTATGAAAGGTTTTCAAGTACTCCTACTTCACAAGCCAACAATGTGACAACAGGACGTATCTACTTGAATGTGATTACCAAAGAGAGGAAAGGAGAATATCTGGGGACTACCGTCCAGGTCATTCCGCATATTACCGATGAAATTAAACACAGCGTCCAAATTTTAGGAGAAACAGGAAATTATGATTTCGTAATTACTGAAATTGGCGGAACAGTTGGTGATATTGAATCATTTCCATTTGTAGAAACTGTCCGACAAATGAAATGGGAATTAGGCCATGATTGCGCCGTGGTGCATCTTACATTAGTACCCTTTTTGAAAGCCGCAGGGGAACTTAAAACAAAACCCACTCAGCATTCAGTAAAAACAATGCTTGAACAAGGAGTACAGCCTGATATTATTGTGTGTAGGACAGAACGGGTGTTAAGTGATGGTATTAAAACTAAAATTGCCCAATTCTGTAATGTAACAGAAGATTCTGTCATTGAATCGATTGATGCAGAGACTATTTATGATGTTCCGATATTGATGAAGGAAGAAAAATTGGACATTGTTGTGCTTCATAAAACACACACAAAAATTCCAAAAAAAATTGACCTTAGCAATTGGGAGGAATTTCTAAAACGACTTAAAAATCCAAAATATGAAGTTGACATTGCTCTCGTTGGTAAATATGTAGAATTAAAAGATGCTTACAAATCTATAAATGAGGCATTTGTTCATGGAGGCTCAACCAACGAATGTAAGGTAAATATCAAGCTGATTCATTCGGAACAGGTGACAAAAGCAACAACAAAGAAATTATTGAAGGGTATTGACGGCATTCTTGTCGCTCCTGGTTTTGGGGGAAGAGGAATTGAAGGGAAAATTGAAGCGATTAGGTATGCAAGGGAAAACAACATTCCGTTTCTCGGAATTTGTTTGGGTATGCAATGTGCGGCTATCGAATTTTCAAGAAATGTACTTGGCCATAAAGATGCACATACTACTGAAATTGAGTCCAAGACTTCTTTTCCTGTAATTGATTTAATGGAAGGTCAAAAAGACATTGAAGATATGGGAGGCACCATGCGACTGGGTGCATATGAGTGTGTGCTGGATAAAAATTCAAAAGCTTATAAAGCATATCGGAAAGGTACAGTAAGCGAACGTCACCGACATCGCTTTGAGTTCAATAATAAATACAGGGAGGAATTTGAAAAATCGGGAATGCGATTGGCAGGTATCAATCCGAAAGAAGATCTTGTAGAAATTATTGAGTTAAAAAGTCATCCATGGTTTGTAGGAGTGCAGTTTCATCCCGAATATAAAAGCACAGTCGGGTTTCCACATCCTTTGTTTGTTAATTTTATCAAAGCAGCTATTGAATATATGAAAGAAAAATAATCTTTCGATAGCGGTTGCTGGATTCTTCTCCCTTTTCCATTTCGCGATTTCGCCAGTTCACTCATGCACTATTTCATAAAACTACCTTCTATCATTTTTACGTTACTACTTCATAAAAAACAAAATCATCTTTCCGTTTTCCTCTTCCTTCCAGCTTTCTTCAATGAAGCATTCAAGAGGTATTCAATTTGACCATTGACGCTGCGAAAATCGTCGGCAGCCCACTTTTCAAGTGCTTCCATCATTTCAGGCTGAATCCTTAATACAAATGCTTTTTTCTTAGCCACGATCGCTCTCCTTCATCATTTTTTGCATGGCTCTGAGCATGGCATCACCACGTTGGGTTCCAAACAGTATTTTTTTCCCGTTAAACATGTATAACTGCAAACCGATGTTTCCTTTTACGTTATAGGCTCTTCCGGATTTGGCCCAGCTATATCTGATGCCCCAACCACTGTACTCTCTTATGGGATTGTATTTACGAATTTCATACTTTTCAATCTCTTCTTTTAATACCACTTTGTATTTCAAAATAAAAGGAGGATACCTGAAAAGTAATCCTTTGCTTGTTATTTCGGTGACTAGTTTCATTCTCTTAAAAAGAAGGATTACCAATGAATACCCCAAAACCAAAACTGTAAGAATAACCATCAACGAAACCGTAGACTCCGGATTCTCACCTGATGGGTTCTTTAAAACCAGTTCGCTGTATAACGCCACACAGGTTGGTACTAAAAAAGCAGTGAAAACCACAATTAAAAACACCCAGAACCAAAAGTTCGAAAAGTATTGTTCCTCTTTGAAATATGTTTTTTCCATTTTCATAAAAGCTTTCTTCGGCTTTTTTTATATCAAAAGCCCAAGCAACTATAGCCTAGTCACTAATAAATACTTCCTGTATTAACAATTGGTGAAACATCCTTATCAGAAGTTAAAACGACCAACAGGTTGCTTACCATTGTTGCTTTTTTCTCTTCGTCCAATTCAATTATATCTTTTTCTTTTAGTGCATCAAGAGCCATTTCAACCATACTTACAGCACCTTCAACAATTTTAAAACGGGCGGCCACTATTGCTGTTGCCTGTTGACGTTTCAGCATAGCACCTGCAATTTCCTGTGCATATGCTATGTAGTTAATTCGTGCTTCCATTACTTCAATACCAGCAATCATCAAACGTTCTGAGATTTCGTCTTCCAGCATCTGGTTTACCTCTTCGCCCCCACTTCTAAGTGTAATTTCGGCATCCTGGTCTTCAAAATCGTCATACGGGAAATGTCCGGCTAATTTACGTATGGCAGCTTCACTTTGAATATCCACAAAGTGAACATAGTCATCCACTTCAAATGCAGCTTTGTAAGTTTCTCTCACTTTCCAGACCATCACCACGCCTATCATTATTGGATTACCGATCTTATCATTTACTTTGATCGGGTCACTATCAAGGTTTCGCGCACGAAGAGATATCTTCTTTTTGGTGTAGAAAGGATTTACCCACCAGAATCCGTTTTCTCTGATGGTGCCTTTATAAGCGCCAAATAAAACCAGTACCGAAGATTCATTGGGGTTTACAATCACAAATCCCGGCAGCAAAAAAGCACCAATTACCATAAAGGCAATGAGCCAGATCATTTTGGTCATAATAATGCCTAGTATGGGAGGCACTATCAGCAGAAATACAAGTAGGATGAACAGGTATCCTGAAAAAGGAGCATGTGTTATTTCTTTCATTGATGTAAATTTAAGTGATATTATTTTGATATCACAATAATACTACTTTTTTTTGAATTTGTCAAGCATTAATTCCTTTTATCGCAAAAAAGATTTATTTCAATTTTCTGACTACCTTTGCAAACCTGTTTTAATAGGCAAAAAAATGAATAAAAATAGCATTATTGGTTTCATCATTATAGGGGCAATTATGGTTGCGTATACCCTGTGGATGACACCTTCCCAAGAAGAGCTGGCCAAACAACAATACGTGCAGGATTCCATACGTATGGAGCAAAGAATCCAAAGGATAAAGGATTCGATACGTGATAATCAGGCGGAATTAGCGGTTAAAGAACAAAGTCAAGCCAGAGAACTGATCGAAGAAGTTTATCAGGAAACCTCACTTGATTACCAGCAATTACAAAGTAAATATGCAGTTTTTGCCAATGCTGCAGTTGGTAACCAAGATTATTATATCATTGAAAATGACGTAATCGCATTAGAAATATCAAATAAGGGAGGATATATTAACAATGTGATACTCAAGCAATATGAAACATACGATTCGCTCCCATTAATCCTTTTCAATAGTGAAACCACTCATTTCGGCTTGTCATTTTTTGCTGACCGTAAAGCTATAAATACACAAAATTTCTTCTTCCAACCCATTGACTCCTCATCCAAACGCATGGTAGTGTCTGGTGACGGTGTGCTAAATTTCAGTATGCGGCTTTATGCTGATGCAGGAGAAGGAATTATTGATCCTTCGCGCTATATTGAATTCCTGTACACCTTAAAAGGGAACGATTACATGTTTGATTTTGACATCAACATGGTGAATATGGAAAGTGTCATACCAGCCACATCCAGTTATTTGAACCTGAACTGGTATGCCGATTTACGGCAACAAGAAAGAACTATTGACCGTTTTAATGGATCAACCATTTATTATAAACATTATGAAGATGATGTGGATTACCTTTCGGAAACAGATGATGATGAAGAACAAATAAAAACACGACTGAAGTGGGTGTCTTTTAAACAGCGGTTCTTTTCTTCATCGCTAATTGCTAAAAATTACTTTGGTAGTGGTACTCTGATTACCAAAGAAAAAGAAAACCCTGAAAGTGCTCGGTATTTAAAGAGTATGGAAGTTAATCTTGAGATTCCATACAATTTCGAGAGCAATTCAAATGTAGCCATGTCATTTTATTTCGGTCCTAATAAATTTACAAAACTCAGGACATACGACCTTGACCTGGAACGTCAAATACCCATTGGATGGAGTTTTTTCCTGCTGGCCTGGATTAACCAATATATTGTAATTCCGGTATTTAACTGGCTTGGTGCGTATGGGTGGAATTATGGCATTGTTATTTTGGTTTTAACAATCCTTTTAAAAGTTGTTCTGTTTCCTATAGCATATAAAACTTATATGTCATCGGCTAAAATGCGGGTATTAAAACCTGAAGTTGATGAATTGTCGAAGAAATTTCCAAAAAAGGAAGATGCTATGAAGAAGCAACAGGCAATTATGGCACTTTATAAGAGTGCGGGTGCCAATCCTGCTTCTGGTTGTATTCCGATGCTACTGCAAATGCCTATCCTTTTTGCTATGTTCCGGTTTTTTCCGGCATCAATTGAATTAAGGCAGCAACCATTTTTATGGGCTGACGACCTTTCAAGCTATGATTCAATTGCCCAGTTACCGTTTACCATTCCCTTTTATGGTGACCATGTTAGTTTATTTACATTGTTAATGGCCGTTTCAACCATTATGTACACCTACCTCAATAACCAGATGATGGGTGCACAAAGTAATCAACTGCCCGGTATGAAAACCATGATGTATATAATGCCTATAATGTTCCTGGGTATTTTTAACGATTATGCTTCGGGATTAAGTTATTATTATTTTCTAGCAAATATCATTACGTTTGGCCAGATGTTTGTATTCCGCTATGCAATTGACGAAGATAAACTTCGGACTAAAATTCAAGCCAATAAAAAGAAACCCAGGAAAAAATCAGGGTTCCAGAAAAGACTTGAAGATGCAGCTAAGAAGCGAGGTTATAAAGCTTAGAAAGAATAATTTAAGAATATTAGGTGATGATAAGTAGAAAATCATTATTCATCCTGTTATTTTTACTGGCAACTGCAATTTTACACTCCCAGTCAATTTTTATTTACGACCAACAAACAGGTGAGCCTATTAGCAATGTATTCATTTTTAATGATGACAATACAGCTACAAGCCTTTCAAATGAACAAGGTTATGCGAGGCTTGAAGGATTTTCGGTTTCCGATAATATTCAGTTTCAGCATCCATCATATAATAATCTAATACTCGATTTGCTGCTGATAGAAAACATGCGATACAAAGTCCCGCTGAATCAAAAACTGATCAATCTTGAGGAAGTTGTTGTATCTGCCAATCGATGGGAAATGAAAACCTACGAAGTTCCCAATAGCATAGATTTAATTAAAAGCAAAAACATAATTTTCGAAAACCCGGCAACATCTGCTGATATGCTGACTTCAGCAAGTGGCGTATATATTCAGAAAAGCCAATTAGGGGGTGGGAGTCCAATGATCAGGGGATTTTCGGCCAACAAAATTCTTTTTACTGTTGACGGTATCAGGATGAATAATGCCATTTACCGGGGCGGAAATTTACAGAATGTGCTGCAAGCTGATGTAAATAGCATTGAAAGCGCAGAGGTTATATACGGACCGGGCACCAATGTATATGGAAGTGATGCATTGGGAGGTGTTATTGATATCCACATATTGAACCCAATTCTTATGGATAGCAGCAACTGGAAAGCAAGCGGTCATGCATTCGCCAGATTTGCTTCAGCAGATGTTGAGAGAACCTTACATGCAGATGTGAACGTCAGCAACGATAAGTGGGGCATCTTGACCATGTTCAGTTACAGTGCATTTGATGATCTTGTAATGGGGACGGTGAACAATGATTATAATTTGCGGAAAGAATATGTCAAAACTTCTGATGGTTACGATACTATTGTTCAAAATAGCAACCCCAGAACGCAACGTTATTCAGGATATAACCAGGTCAATTTTACCACAAAAATTACCAATAAAATAAATGATAAGATTAAATGGTCTTATGGGTTTTATTTATCACGGACCTCAGCAGTGCCACGATACGACAGACTTTTAGAGTATTCGGATGACCAGTTGAAATACGCGGTATGGGAATATGATCCACAACAATGGATGATGCATCGCCTAAGTTTCGACTTTGATGGTAAAACCATCATGTACGATCATATGAATATAAGGCTTGCCTACCAGGATGTAAAAGAAGGAAGAAACGACCGGAAATATAAGAATGAATGGCTGCGCAAGAGGTTAGAACACGTGCAGATTGTATCATTGAATAATGATTATGACAAGTCGCTCAGAAACCAGCAATTTTTATATTATGGTCTGGAGATGAATTTTAATAATGTTATTTCAATAGGAGAAGAAATAAATATCTTCACCGGGGAAACAAATAAAGTTTCTACCCGATATCCTGATGGCAGCAATATATATCTTTCAGGCGGCGCATACCTTACGTATAAAAAGAATTTCACTAGCTCACCTCTTACTTTTATAGGAGGTACACGATTATCTCATACAAGTCTTAATTCTCAGATTGACGACACAACTTTTTATAATTTACCATATAATGAAATAAAATTCAATCACCGGGCTGTTACCGGAAGTTTAGGTCTTGTTTACCACCCAAGTACCTGGCAACTTCACCTCAATCTGTCTTCCGGATTCAGGTCACCCAACCTGGACGATGCTGCAAAAATATTTGATTCAGAACCTGGTAATGTGGTTGTTCCAAACCAAAACCTGAATCCAGAATATATATATAGTATTGATGCCGGAGTAATTAAAAAATTCAATGGAAAAGCAAGAATTGAACTTACCGGTTTTTATTCTTTCCTTGATCAGGCAATCGTCAGGCGCGATTTCCAGTTGAATGGGCAGGATTCAATTATTTACGATGGTGAACTCAGCAGGGTTCAGGCAATGGTAAATGCCGGGTATGCGAATGTTTATGGCGCCAGCATGACACTAAATGTCAAATTAATCAGAAACTTTGTTTTGATTTCGTCTTTAACCTATATAAAAGGTGAGGATGATGAAGGTTATGCACTCAGACATGCCCCACCACTGTTTGGAAGAACTACTCTTTCATTTGAAAGGAGCAAATTGAAATTGCAGTTATCATCCACATACAATGCTACAGTTAGCTACGAGAATCTTGCTCCTTCTGAAAGAAGTGAACGTTTTTTATATGCTACCGACGCTGACGGGAACCCATACTCTCCAAAATGGTGGATTCTGGATTTTAAAGGAAGCTATGCTTTTAATGAAAAGCTGCTGCTGACATTCGGGGTTGAAAATATTTTAAATTACAGGTACCGACCTTATTCTTCAGGAATTACAGCCCCTGGCAGAAACTTCATTATTGCATTCAGGTATAATTTTTAATGTTTTACATCTAATCTAAATGCTAATTTTAACTTAGACATATTTGAATTAAATGGATATTCTTTCACTGTTAAAACAAAGTTTATTAATCACACTTTTTGTTTTATCTATGATGCTCATCATAGAATACCTGAATGTTTTAACAAGGGGAATCTGGAGTAAAAGCCTGAAGTCAAGTCCGGCGAAACAAATTCTCCTGGCATCGATTCTTGGTTTAATACCTGGTTGCCTGGGTGCTTATACAGCGGTTTCTCTTTACGTACACAATATAATTGGCACTGGTGCACTGGTAGCTGCCATGATTGCTACTTCAGGAGATGAAGCTTTTTTTATGTTTTCCATTATCCCGGGTACTGCCATCATAATACATATAGCACTTTTTATCATTGCTATTGCGGCTGGCTTTGCAGTGAATGCCATTTATAAGAAACGGGAATCTGAACATCCGCAAAAACATTTTCACCTGCATAATGAAGAGCCTGATTGTGTTTGTTTTGACAGACAAATTCTTGCTTCCCAATTTCTGCATTTAAGCCGTGTCAGACTTCTTTCCGCTACCATGATTATTTTAACAATGGTAGTTATTACTTTTGAGTTGTTCCACCACAATGAACATGGTTCTTCGCTTTTTTCAGGATTATTATATGAAAGCCATGAACACCCGTTATGGATAAGCATTACTTTTCTAATCGTGCTGATTACATCTTTATTCATTATCCTCACAGTAGGTGAACACTTTGTACAGGAGCATATACTCAATCATATCATTAAAAAACATTTCATCCGCATTTTTTTATGGACTTTTGTTACACTGCTTATAATATATGCCCTCGACCAGTTTATTGACCTGAAAAGTATCATCGGTGAAAATCTATACGTCGTGCTATTGATAGCGGTGCTGGTAGGAATAATTCCTGAATCTGGTCCTCACTTTCTTTTTATCATGTTGTTTGCCTCAGGTAACCTTCCCTTCAGTATACTACTCGCTAATTCCATTGTACAGGATGGACACGCCAGTCTGCCTCTTCTTGCTGAAACCAGAAAAGGATTTATCAAAGTAAAAATTATCAATGTAATCGTGGGGTTTGTCATTGGCCTTACAGGATTGTTATTCGGTATTTAATATTTTATTTCATTCCGGAAGAATCTCTACATTTGTACTTCAACTTTTTCTCATGGCCGATCTAAAACAAATTCAAGACTGGAACAATAGCTTTGCTGATGCTTCACCAGAAGAAATATTATCCTTCTTTTTAGCTGAATTTAGTGAGAAGATTGCGCTCTCTACAAGTCTGGGTCTTGAAGACCAGGTTTTGACGCATATGGTTCATTCCATAGATCGGGAAACAAAAATATTCACACTGGATACCGGGCGGTTGTTCCCCGAAACCTACGATCTGATCGACAGAACATCCAGAAAGTTTAAGATGCATATTAAAGTTTATTTTCCCGATCGTGAAGAAGTAGAACAGATGGTTGCCCAAAAAGGTATCAATTTATTTTATGATAGCATAGAAAATCGGAAGCAATGCTGTGGTATTAGGAAATTGAATCCATTAGCAAGGGCTCTCGGCGAATTGGATGCCTGGATCACTGGTTTGCGAAGGGATCAATCAGTAACAAGGAATGATATGCATGTAGTTGAATGGGACGAACGGAATGGCTTAATAAAAATAAACCCATTGATCGAATGGAGTGAAAATGATATTTGGAATTATATTCAACAGCACAATATTCCATTCAATCCATTACATAAAAAAGGTTTTGCCAGCATCGGTTGCCAGCCATGCACCAGGGCAATACTTGAAGGCGAAGATATAAGGGCCGGGAGGTGGTGGTGGGAAAATCCGGATACCAAGGAATGTGGCCTTCATCAGAAGTAATGTCTATTACGCATCCTAATTAAATTCCGGATTTGGCTTTTAAAAACATAAACAAAGAGATCCTCAGACTCTCCATCCCAAACGTTGTAAGCAATATAACGGTGCCACTACTAGGACTGGTGGATTTAGCCATGATGGGACATCTTGATGATCCGGTTTATATTGGCGCCATTGCTCTTGGAGGTGTTATTTTCAATATCATTTACCACAGTTTTGCTTTTTTACGTATGGGCAGCAGCGGTTTTACAGCCCAGGCTTTTGGCGCAGATAATAGCAAGGAAGTATCATTGGTGCTCATTCGATCACTAATTGTAGCTGCAGGTCTGGCCATTTTATTGATTCTGTTGCAATACCCCATCCAATGGGCTGGATTTAGCATGCTCGATGGCAGTGAGGAAGTGAAAACCCTTGCCAGGGAATATTTCTATATCAGAATTTTTGCTGCACCGGCTACACTATCACTTTATGCACTATATGGCTGGTTTTTAGGACTGCAAAATGCTCGTATCCCGATGATACTTGCCATCGTTGTGAATGCGTTGAATATCAGTTTCAATTTCGTCTTTATTTATGTTTTCGATATGAAATCAGACGGGGTGGCGCTGGCAAGTGTGTTGGCACAGTATTGCGGATTGGCACTGGCCATTTTCTTTTTAGTAACCAAATACAAAACTTACCTTATAAAATTTTCAGCGGCTATCATTTTTCAGCTGGATGAGATCAAACGTTTTTTCAGGGTGAACTCAGATATTTTTATCCGGACCCTGCTCTTGTTGCTTGTGCTTGCTTTTTTTACGAGCAGATCTGCACATATCAGCGATGAAATACTGGCAGTGAACTCCCTCTTATTTCAGTTCTTTTTCATTTTTTCGTATTTCGCTGATGGCTTTGCTTTTGCTGGGGAAGCCTTAGCAGGCAAAGCCAGGGGTGCAGGAGACAGACCTTTACTGAAACTCACAGTAAAACATTTATTTCTTTGGGGATGGGGGGCTTCTGTCCTTTTTGCTCTGGCTTTTATAGTGGGTTTAAAACCGCTCCTATGGATCATGACGGATAATACTACCCTGATCAATATCGCTTATGAATACCGCTACTGGATAATCATGTTGCCCATCGTTAGTGGCGCGGCCTTTATCTGGGATGGGATATATATTGGCGTCACGGCTTCCAAAGCCATGCGAAATACGATGATTGTTGCTTCACTTTTTATATTCCTTCCCTCCTATTATCTCACCATTCAAAGTTTCGGAAATCATGCGTTGTGGTTTTCACTGCTCCTTTTTATGATCTCCAGGGGTATTCTCATGTGGATCATGGCAAAGAAGGCGGTTTTTCAAGAATAATATATTGCCAATGAATTTCAACAAACACTAAGCAAAATCATTTAATTTTCTTTATAAATACAAAAATTATAGTACTATGTATTGCATAGTATTATTTTTTACCTTATATTTGCTCATATTTATTAAATTATCATGGATGAAAACTGAAAAAACAAATGCCCAGATGCGGAAGGGTGTATTAGAATTGTGTGTATTATCGGTCATTTCCGACCAGGAAGTATACACATCTGATATCCTTTTGGCATTGAAAGAAGCACACTTACTGGTGGTGGAAGGCACTGTTTATCCACTGCTGACAAGGTTAAAAAATGACGGTATTTTGAAATACAGGTGGGAAGAATCTACTTCAGGACCGCCCAGAAAATACTACAGCCTTACCGAACAAGGTATTGAAACACTGACTTCATTAACAGAAAACTGGAAACAACTGAACAAATCAGTTCAACAACTTTTAAAACCAAAAAAATCTTAACGATGAAAAAAACATTGAATATAAATATCAAGGGTATCATTTTCCATCTGGATGAAGATGCATACACCAAACTGAATTCGTATCTTGAAGAAATAAAGGCTCATTTCAGGAATAAAAAAGGGCAGGAAGAAATTATCAATGATATTGAGAACCGAATTGTCGAATTATTCCAGCAAAAGCTGAATGACAAGAAACAGGTGATTGTTATAGATGATGTGGATGAAGTAATTGGTATTATGGGACATCCGGCCGATTTTGATGAAGATTCGGAGGAAGATCAAGTATCATACCTGATTCAAAAGGGTAAAAAAAGGCTTTTCAGGAATATTGACGACCGCATGCTGGGCGGTGTATGCTCAGGTTTGGGTGCATATTTTAATATTGATGCAACCTGGGTAAGGATTGCCTTCCTGTTAGCGCTTTTTCTTGCCGGAGGTAGTGGACTTGTATACATAGTTCTCTGGATTGTTATTCCCCCTGCGCGGACCGTAAGTGAAAAACTTGAAATGCAGGGCGACCCCGTTACTATTTCAAATATTGAAAAAGCTTTCAAAGAAGAAATGAACGAGATAAAAGATAAATTGGACGACTTGACAGAACAGGCCAAACAATCATTCAGGAAGAAAAAATAGCTTAGCTTGTTTAGATCTCTGCATATCTTTCCTACTTAATGTATCTTTAAGCAGTATAATATATTGCATTATTTGAAATCACCGAAACCTCATAAAATATTTGTAACTGACGACGGGTCACATACCCTGTTTAATGAACAGATTGGTGAACATTACCACTCCACTTTTGGTGCTATACAAGAATCATCACATATTTTTATACAGGGTGCTTTGAACGAATTCCAGGATAAACAATCTCCCTTCAGCATCCTGGAAATTGGTTTCGGTACGGGTTTGAATGCTTTGCTGACTTTATTATGGGCTGAAAAATTTAATAAACAAATCCGGTATCATGGACTGGAAGCTTTTCCGATATCAGAAGAAGTAGCCAGTTCACTGAATTATCATGAAATTCTCAAAATTGATCAGCAATTGTATCTAAAGTTCCATCGACAAACTACAGATCCATATACAATAACTGACCATTTCATCCTCGAAAAAGACATCAACACGCTTGAAAAAGTTGTTTTTCCGATAGAAATATATGATGTCATTTATTTCGATGCTTTTTCACCGGAGGTCCAACCAGAATTATGGACAGCAGATATTTTCTTGAAATTATTTAAATCCTTGAAAAAGGGTGGCGTTATGACCACCTATTCTTGCAAAGGAAATGTAAAACGTGCTTTGAAAGAATCAGGATTTCGAATTGAGAAACTGCCCGGACCGCCGGGGAAAAGAGAGTTTTTAAGAGCGTTTCGGGAATAAATACGTGGATCATTCATAAACGATCCCTGGTCATAAATTTTGAATCTCCTTTTAAGCCTTCTCCATCACTTTTTTCCCGTAATTTTTACTTTATCCTGAAATCATCTGAATCAAATACAGGAATTTCCTGTTTCTCCATTTTGGAAACATGCGCCCAGGCAGGACCATCCTCACACCATTTGATGAATCTTTCCAAATTATTAGATTCCCCTGTAGCTTCAATATAAACACTGCCATCAGGTCGGTTCCGCACATGGCCGGTAATATTTAATTCTTGAGCTGTTTTCTGGGTGTAAAACCTGAAACCAACTCCCTGAACGCGCCCATAAACTTTCAAAATCACTGCGTTTTTCATCATTACATCTCCAGTCGTTTTGTAATCAAAGCATCCAGTTTCTCAAACAGCTGATCAGGCAACATAGCTCTCCATGCCAGGTCGTCGAATTTCCCACCCAGTGCTATGTAGTAATCCAGGTTAGCATCAACAAAATCCTTCACCACATGCGACCTGAAATTAAGACCTATAATCCACCCTTCAGCTATGTTATCGAACCATTCTTCATAATAATCAGTTGTGTCGGCATGAAAAGTTAACACGTTTTCGCCAATAAGGATGAAATAAATGATCTCCTGTTCCAATAATTCTTCAATTACATTCCTATACAGGTGCATAATATCATTATAGATGGCATCATTCCATTCACCAATCAGTTCGATAACACAATAATGCAAGTCGTAACTTACATAAAGAATTTTCAGGTATAAGGTGGCTGAATCAAATTTATCCCATTGGGGATGGATAAAATAATCGTAAATAGCGTTGCTGTATTCAAATTCACTGTATTGTTGACCATAAAAAGGTGAAAGTGGGTCTTCGCAAGCAATGTACAATGAACGCCAATTGTAATATGGCTCAATCTCATGCATAAATTCAATAAACGATTTTCGATAAATAATAACCTCCAAAAGCAAGGCTTATTCCAATTACATTGGTCCCTAAAATATACAAAATCATATTG
Organism: Marinilabiliales bacterium; assembly: GCA_963776205.1. Lineage (GTDB taxonomy): Bacteria > Bacteroidota > Bacteroidia > Bacteroidales > F082 > UBA4459. Next base: position 60,296 of record CAVZLR010000004.1, on the reverse strand, counting down.
CGGAATTCCCCTTCTTTTGAAAGGCTGAAAACATCAAATGCGAAGGTTGAAAAAGTGGTAAAACTTCCAAGTATACCAATAAAAATAAACAGACGAATACCTGATGAAATATGAAATTTATCGAATAACCCCCACAGCAACCCTATAAGTAATGACCCAAGCAGGTTCACCAGTAAAGATGCCCATGGAAAATGCCCCTGATGAAACTTGTCGAAATAATAATATATGAGGTAACGCGTAACCGCTCCGATGCTTCCACCGAATGCCACTGCTATGATTTTATCCATTATAATGCAAATTTAAGGCCTTCAACATCTTTTAAATCAACATATAACTTATCCATCTGCTCTTTGCTATCAAGTGTAATAGAATATGAATAACTTACATAGGTACCTTTACTACTCACCTTATCTGCAACAAACCGATATTTAATTTGAAGCTTTCTGAACACAGTTACCAGTTTATTCTTGTTACCAACAGAATCCCCAACTTCAACCATTACTGCTTTCAGTTCAAAAGTTGCCGGAAATTCAATTTTCTTATCTTTTAAGGAATCTGTGTTAGCTGCATTCCCATTATTATTCGTAGCCATATTTAAAAATTTGCGACCAGTTTGATGCGACCATATCCGAAATATTGTGCGCCTTTAAATTCAGGCGAAAGATAAATATTTTCCAATTCAACACCCAGGTTATCATAATAAAATGCTGCACCAAAGCTTCCTGTAAAAACCACTCGATTTAAATCGTTGTTTTCTATCACATACGGACTGTTATTATCAAACATACTGCCCTGCAAAGTGGCATCATAAGCTACCAGGTCGACATTGGTCGACATAAAAAACCAGTATTGTAATTGTCTCTTTTTAGCTCGGTTACAGCAGATTGTCATTGGTCCCCGGTAAACAGGTAAAAAACTACCGGTTCTCAATCGAATACCACCACCTATTTTATCATACAACGTGCCTAGATTCGCCTGCCCGGCCACATTTAATTCAAGATTTGATGTGCTGTAGAATCCTTTTTCAATTCGGAAATAATAATTGATCAGAAAGCTGTTTTGTACCTGGTATTTCCAACCTGTTGGCTCCAGGGTATGCACCGTCGATTGTACCTTTTCACCCATTGATAAAGGTCCCATAACACCTAGATCCAGAGCACTTTTTATTTGTAATCTTTTCTTCAGATGGTAACTTTCCCTGTATTGGCCAACGGTAAGGTAAGCAGCAAAAGGCCGGTCGCCATATTCAATTTCGCTTGCCTCCGGGTTAATGGGCGTATAGATATTTTGTGTGATTGAAAAGCCACTGACATCAATATCATTTGTTTTTAAGCCCAACAACATCTTATTGACCGGTGAATTTTTTGCAATTGGCAATACCAGTTCGATCCGAGCGCCATTGGTATAATAATAATCGGTATTGTTAAAAATATCATTGTCAAAAATAATGTTCACCATCACCGGGAACACTTCCATCTCAGGCAGTTCTGCGTCTGTAGTTTTTATTTCTGATGATACAGAGGTTTTCATTGTGAATGTTCCTTGGGGTAACTAAGGAAAGAGGTGCATCAACAAATTCCCCGATTGTTTTTTGAATTGTGGCAGTATATTGAAATTCATAGTTTGAATGGAGTTCTGTGCTAATGGAAACAATTGCCGATCTTTTCTCGATCGGTGAAATAGATTCCTGCAACCGTTCCGTAATCACGGCTTCTTCTTTTTCTATTCCCTGATCGACTTTATCAGCTCTTTGGCACGACAAGAAGGTCACTAAAAATAATGAAAATGGAAATGCTATGTAAATTTCTTTTCAATACCAGATTTTAGAACTTGCTTATGACAAAATTAATTGATTTTCAAAATAATGCAAAAAACAATGTAGGATGTCAGCAATTTTGTAATAGAAATTTAGCCAGTTTATGAACGGCTTTTGCCCGATGACTGATACTATTTTTAAGGCTGGCATTCATTTCAGCAAAGCTTTGCTGGTAGCCATTCGGAACAAAAACCGGGTCGTAACCAAATCCTCCACTCCCTTTTCGCTCTTTGATAATCTTACCTTCAACAGTACCTTCGAAAAAGTGCTCTTTACCATCCATCAAAAGAGATATAACCGTCCTGAAACGCGCATTACAATTATCTTTACCTGCCAATTCCTGCAATAACTTATCTACATTTTGCTCGTAGCTTGCATTTTCACCAGCATATCGAGCCGAGTAAACACCCGGTCTCCCATCCAGTGCATCTACTTCTAGGCCGGTATCATCAGCAAAGCAATCTAATTTGTAATGATTGACTACAAAATGTGATTTGATGGAGGCATTTTCCTGAAGGGTAGCTCCGGTTTCCGGAATTTCCTCATGGCACCCTATATCTGCCAACCCGGTTACTTCAAACTTATTTTTTAATATAGCGCGCACTTCTTCAAGCTTATGCTGATTGTTGGTAGCAAAAACCAGTTTCTTCATAGGATTGAATTAAGCGGCTAAAATAATCAGAAATTATTTGTTAGTTTTGGCTTTTCGAAAGCAATTCATGCCCTAACCCGTAAGCCAGACATAAGCTATTTACAAATTATTACAAACAAATAGAAACAGATTAAAAAAACAAATAGATGATTATAGATGTCCACACGCATATAAACAACTATCATGAAGACAGGGTTACATCACTTGAAAACAGTCTTAACCTTCTTACTGACAACATGCTGACTAATAAGGTTGATTACGCATTGGTACTATCATCTTATAAGGTAAATGAGCACAGACCAAGTACCCGACAAGTGGTAGAGGCTATCAGAGGAAGGAAAAATTTGGGAGTTGTATCAGGTATTAGTTATCTGCATTTTGATCATAGGGATATAAGAGAAATTAGTGAATACCTCGAGGAAGGTCTCATAAAAGGCATAAAATTATACCCAGGCTATGAACCCTTTTATCCGAACGATACCCGACTCAAAATAATATACGAAATGGCTGTAGAGTATGATACTCCTGTGATGTTTCACTCAGGTGATACCTATGCCCCGTCAGGAAGGGTAAAGTACTCACATCCCTTTCATATTGATGATTTAGCAGTTGATTATCCTGAATTAAAAATTGTGATTTGTCACATCGGTAATCCCTGGATTAAGGACTGCATGGAAGTGGTATATAAGAATAAAAATGTGTATGCCGATATTTCAGGACTCGTGCTTGGTGATTTTTCGGATAAGTTTGAACGTTACATGAAAAAAGAAATTGAAGAAATGATCACATATGCTGGTGACCCAAATTATTTATTATATGGCACTGATTGGCCAATATCTAATATGAATTCTTACCTAAAGTTCATGAACCAACTGGACCTGGCAAACGATAAAAAGGAACTAATTCTGTGGAAAAATGCAGCTCAGTTGTTTAATATTGATGTTGAAGACTTTAATTTATCGTAGCGATTCAAGAATTTCTGCAAAGCCCTAACATCTAGTTAAGATATTACCATTAGCAATTGTACGAATTGTTTTTATCGTATCTTTATTAAAATGAAAAAACAAGGATCATCTGTTTTTTTTCACTGAATTCAAATCTTAAAATAAGAAAGATATTGTCATTTATCTCAATAAATAGGATGAAAACATCAATTCTCATACTTTGCTTGCTTATATTCGGATCAATATTGGCCCAAAAAACTGACAATAGCCAAATAAGATCCATGGTGGAGCAATACAAAAAAGATCCCAAAGGACCTTATAAAGATATCCGTTGGTTTTGTAAAGATGGTACAACTAAGCCTCCACAGGAACGTTGCCCCGAGCCGGGTGTTCAGCGGGCACGTTATAAGGATGAAGTTATTCAACTTACCAAAACAAACCATGTTTTTCTTGGGCAAATACTTGCCACAACTGAGTTATCAGCCTTCTGGGATGAGGGAAATTACCAGTCACGGCTCAAACAATACCAGCTTCAAAACTACTTGTTCCGATCAGATGACGGATGGGTCTTGAGAAAAGCACAATACTACAGGGGTGCTTTCCAGGCGGAAGATGAAGAAGCTTGGGGACTGGAGTTTTTCAAATGGTTGCTTACCGATGACATAAAAATAAGGCAATACTTCTACCTCCTTCGCGAAGCTGCAAAAGACATTCCCCACCAGGGTGATGACAGCAAAACACAATTGATCCGTTCACTTTCAAAAGAAATTTCTGACAGCGTTCCTTCTTTTTTAAACATCCGTGTTAAAATTCATGGTCAGCCTGAACCAGTCGATATTGTTAGTGTTAAAAAATTCAGGGAATTAAATAAATCCAGGCTTTCTTCTGTTCAATTAAAAAAGATTGATGAATTGATCAGTAATATGGAAATTGTTTATCAGCCTGCCAATTTGAGCACACTGAATAAATACCTGAAGCACATAGCAAAAGATACAGAACCAGGGAGATCAATCCAGACTTTAATTGATAATTACAATAATTACACCCCTAATCAAAAGATTATCGAATTATCAAAAGCAATTTGGATAATTCGTGAAAATTTTACCAATCATAAAAAAGGTGATGCTCGCCTGGCATTATTGGATATTTCAATCAAACTTGAAGAAATCCTGTTCAGGGATATTATACAATGGAAAAACAATACCCTCTTCGACTTAATCACAAAAACTTATTATCTCGGGATGGCTTCAGCGGGTTGTGGTTATATTGAAATGTGGGAATGGGAACAGGTTAAATCAGGGCTGGAACCGCCTACTTCACCTGCCATAACACTTGACGACCTCAACCAAAGGCTTGAAAATTCAAGGCGCATGGTGGAATGGAGTGCCGGTATGTCACGGGCAGTTTACAAAGATGTGATTGAACTATACGCAGGCTTTGAACCCCTTGTTTATGGCTTCAATGATGACAGGATCCGTTCATCACTGTTGCTGTACCTTGGAAATTGCGTAAGTGAACTGGGCGAGTTTATAGCTAAAGAAGCCAACCTGTCAAATGAAGTTATGGACATCCCGGGACAAAGCCATATCAGGGGTATCAATCCAGGTTATGCCATGGGCGAATTGGTGGTGTTAAATGAACTAACGGAAGAAACCATAATTTACGGTGATAAGATTTATGTATTCAACCACCCCCCTGCTGATCTGAAACCCGTGGCTGGTATCGCAACAGTTACTGAAGGAAATATGGTCTCACATGTGCAACTGTTGGCCAGAAATCTGGGCATTCCAAATGCTGTTGTTTCTGCTGAAAATCTTGAAGACCTGAAAAAATATAATGGAAAAACGATTTTCTACGCTGTTTCAAATAAAGGTACCGTTATCATGAAACTGGCTGAGCAGATGACATCTGTTGAGAAAAAATTATTTGAAACCAAAAAAAGAAGCGAAGAAAAAATTTCCGTCCCCATTGACCGGATTGATCTGAATAAAACCAGGGTTTTAAACCTCCGCGACATCAATGCATCACATTCAGGCATCCAGTGTGGCCCTAAAGCGGCTAATCTTGGACAGTTAAAGCTGATGTTTCCGGAACACGTGGTGGAAGGTCTTGTGATTCCTTTCGGAATTTTTAAACAACATATGGATCAGATTATTCCGGGTAAAAACAAGTCCTATTGGGAATTCCTGAATAATATTTTCGAACAGGCAGGTGAAATGCGACAGCATGGTTTGACTGAAGAAGTAATTGACAGCTTCACTTTAAGAGAATTGGAAGTCCTGAGAAAAGATATCAAAGCGATGAAACTAATGCCATCATTTGTAGCCATGCTCGAACAATCATTCATTACCATTTTAGGAAAAACCATGGGTGACGTTCCGGTATTTCTGCGAAGCGACACCAATATGGAAGACCTGAAAGATTTTACAGGTGCAGGCCTAAATCTAACCATATTTAATGTTGCTGAGAAAGAGAAGATATTCCAGGGAATAAAAGATGTTTGGGCTTCTCCGTATACAGAACGAAGTTACAAATGGCGGCAAAGCTATTTGCTGAATCCAGAAAATGTCTATCCATCTATTTTGATCATCCCAAGCGTGGATGTGAATTATTCAGGTGTGTTAATTACAAAAGGTATTTTAACTGACAATATCAATGACCTGACCATTGCATTTAGCCGAGGTGCCGGAGGTGCTGTTGAAGGACAATCTGCTGAGTCTTATTTGCTTCAATCTGATGGCATCAATGTACTTTTATCGCCATCACGTGAACCGAATTATAATGCGCTTCCCGTAAAAGGAGGCACACAAAAACAGTATGCAACTTTTGAAAATCCCATCTTGAGTTTGGCAAACCTCAACCAAATTCGTGAATTCTCAAAACAGATCAATAAAGAAATGGCAAGCGGTGCAAATACGAAATCCACTGGCCCACACGATATTGAGCTTGGTTTTAAAAATGATAAAGTATGGTTGTTTCAAATCAGGCCCTTTGTCGAAAATAAAAATGCAAACCGGTCGGCGTATTTAATGTCGATAACACCAGAATTGCCTGCCTGGAAACCCATCTATTTAAAAACTACATTATAGTTCCTTATGAAAATAATAAAATTAGTGGCAATAGCCATACTGCTTTTTGCACTCCAGAGTGAATCTTTTGCTTACCCGTACGATGGATACGGACTAACTGGCATTCGTAGGTTGTTGAGATTGCAATTGATCATGACTGACGCGATCAATGATAAAAAACCTGTACTTGGTGCGCAGAAAACACTTGCCGAAATTCAATTGAATTTGATGGGAGACAGGTGCGATAGCCTGATCAAATTTCCGCCTGCAGATCCGGCTTTGCAAAAATCCATCAATGCACTTTTTCCCAATATGGATGAAAGTTACTCTTTATGTGTACTTGATATCACTCCCGGAAAAAAGATCAGGTATGCCTACAGGCAGGAAAAAAGGTTATTTATGCCAGGCAGCGTTGCAAAAATAGCTGTGATCGCTGGATTATTTAACGAATTGCAAAAACTCTACCCAAGATCATTTGAGGAACGACAGGAAGTGATGAAAACCAGGATGGTACGTGCAGGTAAATGGGCCAACTATGACTCACATACGGCGCCTTTCTTTGACACGGTAGCCCTAAAACTTACCAAAAAAGTAGTTACTGAGAACGACACCTGTTCTCTTTACGAATGGGCCGATCACATGATCTCGGCAAGCAATAATGGTGCGGCTAGTATTGTATGGAAAGAGGCCATACTTATGCACGCTTTCGGTGAAGACTATCCGCCAAACACTGAACAGGAAGCGGACTTTTTTAAAAACACGCCAAAATCTGAATTAAAAGAGATGGCCATGCACGTAGTTAACGACCCACTACGGGATATCGGTATTACAAAAGAGGAATTTAAACTGGGTAGTATGTTTACCAAAGATGCCAAAGCGATGGTACCCGGCGAAGGCGGAACAATTGCCAGTCCTTATGGTATGATGAAATTCCTGGTAGCCATGGAAAGTGGTGAAATTGTTGATCCGCAATCAAGTCTTGAAATTAAAAGGCTGATGTATTCAACAGATCGCCGAATTCGGTACGCAGCTTCAAATGCACTAACTGATGCGGCTGTTTACTTCAAATCGGGCAGTTTATATAAATGCAAACCCGAAGAAGGTTTTGAATGTAAAAAATATATGGGCAATGTAGACAATTATATGAATTCAGTGGTGGTGGTTGAGCAGCCGGATGGTACCATTTATATGGTTACATTAATGTCGAATGTGCTCAGGAAAAATTCAGCCAATGATCATTTTGCCATTGCTTCACAAATTGATAAAATCGTCAGAAAATAAAGATTAATTACTCTTTAATGCTGCAATAGCTTGCCCGGAAAAAGTTCTGATCTTTGGGTTTTTATCATGTACGTATTGCTCAACAAGTGGCAAATACCTGGTGTTAGCCGTTTTTGATATCAGGTACAAAACCGCCAGCTTTATTTTTACATCCTTCCCGGCCAACAGCATAGACAAACATTCAAATTCATCGGGAATCTTTACATTCAGATTTTTAATAGTACTTTCTGAAATATGGTCGAGAAAAACTGTTTCAACTATCGGGATCAACACTCTTTTTAAATTGGTTTCCAGTAGATTATCAAGAAATTCAATGGCATTGATCCGCATATCCGGCTTCTTACTTTGTAAGCCCTGGTAGATAGTCAAAATCTCATCCGGCGGATATTTCAATCCCAACAGGCGGAATATTCTTTCCAGGTTACCATCCAACCTGCGTTCCAATAAACCCACCAGGCTTTTCCTGGCCTCTGATTGTTGTTCCAGCTTCTTATCCGTTTTATTTATATCTTCATCAATGGCCGTAATTTGTCCATAAAGGGCTCCCAGTGTTTCTGTATATAAATGTGCTTCTTCCATTATTCGTTTGATCACCACCTTATGGTGAAACCTGAGATGAGGATGATTAATTTTCAGATTACTCATGGATCGTAGTGCTTCCATTTTTAAACTGATTTCACTATGATCAAGCATTGTAAATAATAACTCAACCGAAGGCTGTGTACCTACTTTCTCAGCTATGGAAGGGATTTGCTGCAGCATTTCCATCTCCTGGTTATCATCGGAGATAATTTCATTAAAGTGATTTATAATGTATGGACCATAATGCAATAAGGCCTCTTTAGCTACATCTTTGTACTTATCCTTACTTAAAAATCTTAAAATATCATTTATAAATTCCGGACTCATTGTTGTGGCCGCAGCTAATATTGCCTGTTTAACAATTTCAGAATCGTCATCCTGCATCATTTCCCTTATAAAGGGATCATAACTTGCAAAGCCAGAATAACCCAGGGTTCTCAGAATGTTCATCTTCCGGAATTTTATTTCTTCAGGGTCTTTTAAGCCAGCAAGACTATGTATTTTTTTCTTAATCAGTTCTTCAAGTTCAAACTTTTCTTTTAGTTCTTGATTGCCCCTTGTTTCAATGGCTAAACTTACAAGTGCAGCACCACGAACTTTATAATTTTTATCCTGAAGATATTTTTGTAGCAAGTCCACCCGACTTTCAGGTGCCTGGGCAATTACATACTCGAAAGCGGCAATTTTTACCTGCTGATCGGGATCATTGATAAGTGGTAGAATCTCATCAACAATTCGATGGTTTTTAAAGAAATATAAACACTGTAAGGCTTCTGCACGAATCGAAGCCGATTCGCTATGAATTAATGCACGGATTTCGTTAAATAATCTATCATCCGGCATTTCTTTGATCTTTCTGAGTATAAAGATGATTTGGCTTTCAGTTCCCTTTTGCAGGACTTTTTTAAGCCCGCTTAAAACCGATTCATTTGTCAAATCCAGCGCATCCTTTTTGTTCGGATGGTTCTTATTCTGATCCACTTTAAATTTAAACGACTGGATATATTCACGCCTGATCTTCCTCGCAAAATAAAGCCACAAGAAGAAAAATGCCAGTATCATGAGACTGATAAAGCGAGTTGAGAGTTCAAGTCCGTTAATTAAAAAAATCAGGATCAACCCACTGATACCTGTAGCAGCACTATCCACAAATACATCTATAAAGCTTTTGGTTTGGTTTTTTATTTCCTGTGGAATAGGCAGCGCCATTAATTCGACTGCCGATTTATTAACTGATTGCTTGAGGCTTCCATCAATGAGTTTAAGGAAAATGACTGCCCACAGTTCTGGAAATACCAGTACCAGAAATGCACCAAGCATGATACCAATAGGCAATATAAACAATGAGGTCCCTACACCAAACACACCAACAACGCGGCGGGTCAGAAAAAGTTGAATTGCCAGTGAGATCAGGTTAAATGTTGAAAACCAGAAACCAAAGAAAGCCGTCAGGTCATCAGGATCGGGAATATTAAAAGATGCGATGGCACTAAACTGATAATCAACAAGTTTAGCAACAACCACACTGATCCCAATGATTACTGCTAAGTATGTTAAGTGCTTCGATTTCCTGATTAACGCCAACGGATTTGCTTCGAATCCTTTGATCCTTTTTTTCCGTTGAAACTTTGTTTGCGTTGGCAATACTTCTTTTTTCCATATAGTTTGCGTAATCGGAATACAAAAAACAAGGATAGATGCTGCTATAAACGGCAAGTTTTCACTACCAAGCGATTCAGCAATTATAGAAGTCAGATATCCACCGAATATCCCGCCTGCGATGGCACCGGCACCAATAAATCCGAACAACCGCTTGGCTTCCCTGGGATTGAATACAATGTTTGCCAAAATCCAGAACTGTGAAGCCGAGAGTACCGCAAAAATGGCCACCCAGATATAAAACAAATACAATACCCAGCCTTCCAGGAAATTCATACGAAGCAAAATACCAAACCCGATAAGCACGATCACTGACCAAGTGAGGGTACGTTTAATGATCTTATTCAGGGGCATGTGCGATAAAACTCTTGAATATAAAAGAGAAACGAGTCCTGCAAATATGGCTACTAATACAAAAACATTAGGTAAGTTTTCAGCACCTAATTTGGCAAGGAACAAGCCATTGACTGCTGGCTTTACAATGAGCAAGGTAGAGATAAGTAGGAATATATTTAACTGCATCAACACTGCTCTTCGATATTCCCCTTCGCGAATATCAAACACGTTCCTCAGCAAATGCTCATAATATTTTCTAAGAGTATTCATTCCAATTATTGCGACAATCCTGCAATATGTAAATAAACAAGGTTACAAATAAATTTCAAACGATTATTCGTAACCGAGAACTTTTTCAACTTCAAATACCAGGTTGCGACAAATTTTTTCTCCCTCAGGGTCTTCTATCAGGGCAACAATTATATATCTCCTATCAGGACCCCATACCAGTGCCGAATCTGTATGAAAATTTTGCCATGTTCCTGACTTCCTGAATAATTTAGCTTTCGGAGCAACAGTTTCAAGTGAATTAACAAATTTATGATGCAACTCAGGATTTACCATCATATCGAGCATGATTTTAGAACGATCGTAACTAACCAGCTTACCATAGGCTAATAAGTAATAATACCTACAGACTTGCGAAACCGTTGCTCCATGGCTCAGTCCTTTTAACGGATCAGGATATCGTGCACCTGTTTTTGCATAACGCTTTCCAACCCATAAACCACCCCCATAATCTTCGTCATATAAATCGTATTTAGGATCGGTTAATACCTCTTCTATTTTTTCGTAACCCAACCTGTCAATCATCCTTGTGGAAGCAGCATTATCAGACTTGCTGATCATTAACCTCATGTCCTGTTTGACTTCATCCGTTTCTTCCAGTTCTCCTTTTTCAAAGGCATCTTCAGCAGCCAGTAAAATGGCTATCTTGGGCAGACTGGCCGCATACATCATTACATTGCCATTCACACGGGCATATTTTACATTAATCGGATCGCGCAAGTCAACAAGACCAACGGACATCTTTTTCTGTTCGATCAGTCGTTTCCATTTTTTATTTTTGTACAACTCAGCCTTCAGTTTTTCTTCCAATGGTATATTTACAAGACTCCTTAGTGGTTGAATATCATCGATTGCAAGTGGCAGTTGATCGTAGTTTGGTAGAGGAACACTCTGCTTCTCTTGTGCACAGGCAGAAATTCCAAAACAGGTAAATAAGGTAATGAGAACCAAAGTTTTACTTTTCATATTTTTAAAATTAAAAATGTGTGCGAATATCGATAAAAACGGAATCCCTATGCTATTTCGTCTAAAATAAATATAATTATTATTATGACTGCAATATACTCATTTTCAATTATTTTAGCAAGTGTGGTTTTTCTGAAACGATCTCTCATTATCAAATCAGCCAATAATTTTTCCGGCTAAACCTTACTCGACATTTTTATTTATGTAACATTGCCAATCGGGTGATATCAATTAAGATTTTGAGAGTTTAATTTTTAACTTTAGTTTGCAGAATTAAATCATAAAACCTATCTGAATCAAATAGGATAAATTAGAAAATAAATACATTCACAGGCATATATCATTATAGCTACAAAGCTGAGTCAAGAAAAATATATCGATACAAAAAAGCAAAATGAGCAAGGCTCATTATTTATGGGATAATAATGATGTAATCTAATGAAATATTTCGTACCTTGCGGTAATTCCTTCCATATTTTCCGCTAAACGAAATTGGCTTTAAAAAACATTTTGCCATACAGTTTAATCTCGTATATTTTTTAGATTTATACCGGGAATTTATCTAAATAAGGTTTACAAATGAGGAATGGTATGAAAGGGAATGAGCATGAATTTTATAGTTTAAATATTGCTAATGGAACAACATAAAATATGGAAAGTATATAGTGGAACTGGCCCTCTCGTAGCCACCGCTATCCACGATGGGCATCATCTGCGAAAAGAAGTAGCCGATTTAGTGGCTTTGAACGATAACGAAAGACTTAGAGAGGAAGACCCATACACAAGAAAATGGACAAGCATTGGCAATACCCAAATCATAGGACTCCAGTCGCGTTTTGAGGTTGATTTAAACCGCCCCCGGGAAAAAGCCGTATATATAAAACCTGAAGATGCCTGGGGTTTACAAGTATATCATTCTGAACCACCACCGGATATCGTGTCCCGTTCACTTGATGAATACGATGCCTTTTATAAAGAGGTTCACCGAATACTCAGTGAAAAAGAAAGACAATTCGGACATTTTGTAGTTTTCGATTTGCATTCATATAACCATTTGAGAGATGGTGCCGACGGACCTCCTGCCAACCCTGATCAAAATCCGGAAATAAACATCGGCACCGGTACTATGGATCGGTCAAAATGGGCACATATTATCGATCGTTTTATATCCGACCTGAGTGCTTTTAATTATGACTCCAGAAAACTTGATGTAAGGGAAAATGTTAAATTCAAAGGAGGACAGTTTCCAAGATGGATTCACCAGGAGTTTCCAAACTCTGCTTGTTCCCTCTCTGTTGAATTCAAAAAGTTTTTTATGAACGAATGGACCGGTGATCCTGACCTCCAACAGGTTGAACAAATCCGTTTGGCATTGCACTCAACAATTCCGGGGATACTGGATGAATTAAAATTGAAATGAGCAAAGAGATAAAAACAAAAAATAATACCATCTCGGATCGCTTCATCGAAGTGGTTTGCGACAGGTTATCCGAAAATAAACAGGTACGTCGGTCGCTTCCAGAGCGGGGAAGGATACATATTGACAGGCAACTGCCGTTTCTTTGTATTTACCGTCAACGAAATAAAGAGGAAGATTCATTATCTAAAGGACTGATAACTGGTGAGGCTTCTTATTTAACAACAACTGATAACCGAAAGAATCATAAGCAATTGTCATCATTGGTTAAAAGTATTTCCGGGACCTTAAGAGAAAGTTTCGGGTCCTTTTTAATTGTAGAAGTGTGGGTTTCGGAAAAGAATAATCATGAAAGTGAGCTATCCAATCTTAATGGTGCTTTTAAAATTTTCAAGCCCCGGAAAACCGAAATTTCATCAGCTATTGAATCTCTGGAAAAGAGCTTACAAAATATTAAAATTCGCAAACAAAGGGCAGTGGTAGAGATTGTGGCTACTTCAAAAACAACTCCTCCCGGATTTGCGCCATTAATTACACATTCCGAAGCAGCACAACTAGGTTACCATGTTATCGGAATTGAAGTCAGCCCAATTTATCTAAATAAGGAAACCGGCCAGATTTTCCCATTGATATATCGTAAACTCAGAAGAGGATTTGCACTGGCATTGAAAAATTGTTTTTTTGAGTTTACGCGCAACCATACACAACTTCGCCCACTCCACTTCCAATCCATGGGCCGCCATAGTGTTGTAAAAGCTGTTTGGGAAGTTGACCGGCAGCTAACAGAGATTTCAAATCGGTTTAGTTTTTTATTACAAGTCACTCCTATTAATAATAACACCGCCTGGTCATCTTTCCAGCGAAGTCGTTTTGAAAAAGTACCGCAATTTGAGTATCGTCCACTTTCTATAGACCCTGCATTAGCAAAAAGGCGACTTTTCCAAATTCCGATTGAACGAATTGAAGATCCTACCCTGGCGCAGCTCTTCAGGGAACAGCAGCTAGAAATAGATCGTAAATTTACTATGCTGATTGATAGGGATAGTAATCGTTTTTTATATGGTAGCCTGCAACTATTTGGAGCGGTAGAAGATTCTTTATTAAAACTTGCATTAGAACTTCTGGAACACTTTTCTCCCCGAAGCAGGGATGAATCAAAAGCGAATGCATTTGATGCAAAAGCTTTTGCTGCAAGGGCCAGGCAAGAATTGGATTATTTTCGAAAAACACTTCCGACCCTACCTAGCAAAGTAATAATTCAGGAGGATATTACAGGGCTAATGGTTTCAAAAGGTAACCTGCTCATAGGGTCACGTACTAAAATACCGGCAGCAAGGGTGGAAGCCCTTATTGCTCATGAGGTGGGAACGCATGTTTTGACCTACCTAAACGGAAAATCGCAAAAACTTCAACAACTTTACATTGGTTTATCCGGTTACGATGAACTTCAGGAGGGGCTTGCAGTTCTATCAGAATATATGGTAGGGGGATTAACCGGAACCCGCATGCGCCTCTTGGCTGCCCGCGTAGTTGCTGCTCATCGGTTGGTGGATGGAGCAAGCTTTGTAGAGGTTTTCCATGAACTCAATAAAGTTTATGGCTTTGAACGCCGAACTGCTTTTAACATTAGTATGCGCACTTTTAGAGGTGGAGGTTTGACCAAAGATGCCATCTATCTTCGAGGATTGGTGCAGCTTTTAAAATATATCAAAGATGGTGGCGATTTGGAACCACTGTTTGTTGGAAAGATTTCAGCTGATCATATTGCTATAGTTAAGGAGTTGCAGTGGCGTAAAGTACTGCATCCAGCTCCGCTACGGCCTGGTTATCTTGATGATCCTGGAACGAAAAATAAATTAAATGACCTGCGAAATGGTCTTACACTCAAAAATTTAATAAATAATTAAAGATAGAAAAATATGAAAATTGGTTTAGTAGTAAATGATATTAAAACTGAGCAAACGGGTTATACAACAACCCGTTTGGGAGTAACGGGGATAAACCGTGGACACGAAGTTTGGGTAATGGGTTTAGGTGATTTGGCATATGATGCCGATGAAAGTATTCGTGCCCGTGCTCGTACTGTTCCAAAAAAACAGTACAAATCCAATGAGCTGTATTTAAAAACACTTCAGGGTAAAAATGCTATTCGGGAACGAATTACGGTTGACGAACTGGATGTATTATTGTTACGCAGTGATCCGGCTAATGAATCAGGTGAGCGTTCCTGGGCTGCCACTGCAGGTATTAACTTTGGGCGTATTGCCATGCGGCATGGTGTTATCGTTTTAAACGATCCTAACGGTCTGGCAAAGGCAGTAAATAAAACCTACTTTCAGCTTTTCCCTGAAGAAGTCAGGCCAAGAACATTGATTACCCGTGATGTGAAAGAGATTAAACAGTTTGCCCAGGAACAAGGAGGAAATATTGTATTAAAACCTCTGCAAGGTTCAGGGGGCTCCGGCGTTTTTTTAGTTCGTCCAGATGATAAGGCAAACTTAAATCAAATTGTTGAGTCTTTGCTTAGAGACGGATACATAATAGCACAGGAGTACCTTCCTGCAGCTAATGAGGGCGATATAAGGCTATTTATGATGAATGGCCAACCAATGCGCTACAAAGGTAAATATGCTGCTTTTCGCCGATTAAGAAAAGGTGACGATATGCGAAGTAATATACATGCTGGAGGCAAACTTGCTCAAGCAGTAATTACTGATGAGCACTTAAGATTGGCAGAAATTGTACGGCCTAAATTGGTACAAGATGGAATGTTTTTAGTTGGACTTGATATTGTTGGCGACAAATTGATGGAAATAAATGTATTTAGTCCCGGTGGCTTAGGAAGTGCCCAAATGTTTGAGAAAGTAAACTTCAATAATGCAGTAATTGACTCTCTCGAAAGAAAAGTTGAATACATGAGTTATTATCGAAGAAACTTTGACAATGATGAAATGGCAACATTGTAATTATGAATAAAAATAACAATTACTATTGACAGGATTTAAGATCACAATCTGTTATTTTTTTTATGAACGCAGAGGAACCTTTCAATTGTAAGTTAACTTATCTTTTTAGTTTAAAATTCCCATTAAAAAGCAAATATGATTTGAATACTTTGCGTAACCAAATATTATTATATTTAAAAGTCTAAAAATTAGAATATGAAATCTCTAATAAAATTCATTCATTTATTGCCCCTAACATTTCTTTTATTACCCCACTTGGGAATGGGCCAGCAAATGGAACTTGCTGACACTTCTCACATTAAATTAATGAACGCTGCAAAAGAAATAATGGCCGCAGCAGGGACATGTGCCTTAATCACCTTGGATGAAGAAGGCCGTCCAAGGGTCAGGGCCATGGATCCATTTTCCCCGGAAAGTGATTTTACTGTCTGGTTTGGCACCAACTCAAAAAGCAGGAAAGTAAGTCAAATTAAAAATGACCCCAGGGTAACATTGTATTACTTGGACGGTGATGCTTCTGGTTATGTTATGATTCATGGAACTGCTGAATTAGTGAATGATAAAGCGGAGAAGGTGAAGAGATGGAAGGATGCATGGGAAGCTTTCTATAAAGATAAAACAGAAGAGTACCTTTTAATTAAAGTAAGGCCGGTATGGATGGAAGTAAGCAGTACTCCCCGCGGTATTTATGGCGATACCATTACCTGGCAACCACCTGCCGTAATATTTGATTCTGTTCAGTAGAATGATAAGGATTATACGACATCATTTTTGAAATTATATTAATATTGAGTTCATAACGATATACCCTCTGTTGAATGCAAGTCTCATTTGAAAATCTTTAGTTAATCAGGATTCTAAATCCAAAAAAGTCATATTCAAAAAATGTAACGAATTAGTGAATAAAAATCACCCAGATATCATACTGTTTGACGGAATTTGTAATGCATGCTGTGGAGCGGTCAAATTCATTATCAGAAATGATCGAAAGGCAGTATTCAAGTTTGCAGCTTTGCAAAGCCCTTTAATACAAAAACTATTAAAGAAGCAAGGTTTGCTGAACAATAAAGCGGATACTTTTGTTTACTTCAAAGAGGGTGTGGCGTATATTAAATCAAAAGCTGCTTTAGAAGTGCTTAAAACATTAGGATGGCCTTGGAAAGCAGGCTATTTGTTCATCATCGTTCCCCGACCTGTCAGAGATTTTATATATGACCTCATCGCCAGATCACGTTACCGTATTTTTGGTAAAATGGATAGCTGCATGGTTGCCCAACCAGAAAATAAAAGCCGGTTTATTGAGTAATTGAAATGAATAATTCTGGAATTTGAGACAAGTATCAAATATATGAAAATACTTTTAACAGGAGCTACTGGATACATCGGTAAAAGATTATTACCTGAACTTGTAAAAAACGGACATCAGGTAATATGCTGTGTGAGGGATAAAAACCGATTTAATCCCCCTGCTTCATTGATAAAAAGTATTGAAGTCATTGAAGTAGATTTTCTAGTTGAGGATTCTTTGGAAAAAATACCTGATGATATTCAAGGTGCTTATTATCTGATGCATTCAATGTCAACTTCATCTGAGTATGAAAAACTGGAATTGCTTTCAGCTAAAAATTTCAAGCATATCATAAGCCATACTAAAGCAACACATGTGATATACCTGAGTGGTATTATCAATGAGGATACACTTTCAAAACACCTATCATCCCGCAAAGCTGTGGAAGATGAATTGGCTAAAGGCGATTATCATTTTACAACACTGAGGGCAGGAATCATCATTGGTTCCGGCAGTGCTTCTTTCGAGATCATTCGTGACTTGGTGGAGAAACTCCCCTTTATGGTGACACCCAGATGGCTAAACACTAAGTGCCAGCCTATTGGAGTAGGAGATGTGATACGGTTTTTATTTATCACGCTCTTTAATGAAGCTGTTTATGGAAAAAACTTCGATATAGGTGGCCCGGATATTATTTCCTATAAAGACATGTTATTGGGTTATGCCAAAATCAGAGGACTTAAGCGTAGCATTATGATCGTACCCGTAATGACTCCTAAACTTTCCTCTTACTGGTTGTACTTTGTTACATCAACTTCTTATAAACTGGCAACCGCTTTGGTAAGCAGCATGAAAGTAGAAGTCATCTGCCGAAGCAATAATCTGAATGAAATCTTAAATATCCATCCAATTGGATATGAAGAAGCTTTGAGAAAGACGCTGCTGAAAATTGATGGACACCAGGTGGTTTCTAGCTGGAAAGATTCATTGATAAGTGGCACACTCAATCTTAATCTATCAGACTTTCTGAATGTTCCAACACATGGTTGTTTTATTGATAAAAGAAGTAAACCTATTTCCAACAGAGAAACCACTCTGGATCGCATCTGGAGAATCGGTGGGTATAGTGGTTGGTATTACGCTAACTGGCTTTGGAATATACGTGGTTTTATTGATCAGTTATATGGAGGTGTTGGTTTAAGACGTGGTAGATCGCACGAAACTGAATTATTTGTAGGTGATGCGGTTGATTTCTGGAGGGTATTGTATGCTAATAAAAAGGAAGGTCGCCTATTACTTTTTGCCGAAATGAAATTACCTGGTGAGGCCTGGCTTGAGTTTAAAATGACAGATGAAACTTTATGGCAAACTGCAACTTTCCGTCCTAAAGGACTTACAGGCAGGCTGTATTGGGTTGTTGTATACCCCTTTCATGGGATCATCTTTAATGGTATGATCAAAAAATTAACGCAATAGATGAAAAAAACTGTTTTTTGGTTCAGGCGTGATTTAAGATTGGAAGATAATACGGCTCTGCAGCATGCCTTGCAATCGGGTTACCCGGTAATACTCCTTTTCATTTTTGATACGAAAATTTTGCAGGAGTTAACCGATGACGATGCAAGGGTCAGTTTTATTTATGACAATCTTAATCACTTAAATCAGGAGTTGATCAAAAAAGGTAGCTTATTGTTGTGTTTAAAAGGGGAGCCAATCAAGGTGTGGGAAGAATTAATAACTCGATATGAGATTTCTCAAGTATATTTCAATAAAGACTATGAACCGTATGCCCTGGAAAGGGACGAACAGCTAAAAAAGTTGTTGCATCCTCATGGCATTGAAGTTTTTGCATTTAAAGACCAGGTAATATTTGAAGAAAACGAAGTGGTAAAAGATGACGGGAAGCCTTATATAGTCTTTACACCATACAAGAATAAATGGTTGGAAAAATTTAGAAAAATTAAGACGACCTCATCGCAACAATCCAACAATACCAGCTTCTACCCTTCCATACATCCATTTCCTTTATTAAGTGACATTGGGTTTAAGAGATCATCGTTAAGAGTCAAGGATTATAACCTTTCCATCATTGATTCATATGCTATCAGCCGGGATTTGCCAGCTGAAGACAATACAAGCTATCTGGGACCTCATCTAAGGTTCGGTACAATCAGTCCTCGTCAAATTATTTCACACCTTAATTCTTCGGATAAAGAGTTCCTGAGTGAACTTATCTGGCGCGAATTCTTTATGCAGATTTTATTTCATTTTCCAAATGTAGTTAGCCATAATTTCAAATCTAAATACGATGGTATCCATTGGAGAAACGATGAAACCGAATTTAATAAATGGTGCAGCGGACTTACGGGATATCCTCTTGTAGATGCTGGTATGCGTCAACTGAACACTACCGGATACATGCACAACCGTGTAAGGATGGTGACTGCAGGTTTTTTATGTAAACACCTGCTGATCGATTGGCGCTGGGGTGAAGCATACTTTGCCTCTAAACTCCTTGATTATGAACTTGCATCGAACAATGGCAACTGGCAATGGGCTGCCGGAACCGGATGTGATGCAGCTCCTTATTTCAGGATTTTCAACCCAATTGAGCAATTGAAGAAATTTGACAGCGATTTAAAGTATGTAAAAAAATGGATACCCGAACTGGGTACTAACAGCTACCCTCCACCAATGGTTGACCATAAGATGGCCCGTAAAAGAGCTTTGGCGGCATATCAGAATGGATTGAAATAGAGTTTTCTTTTCGCCAACCCTATCCATATTAAAAAAATAGCAATTATGGGACTAGTCGCTACAAATGATCAGGAAACTCCTGACGAAGAATCCCTTCTTTAATCAATTCCCTGATCACCAGCTCTGTCATTTCACTTTTAAAAACGAACTCTTTATCCAAGTTCGAAACATATGCCTTTATCCTCATTTTTATCACAGAACTCCGATCCTTAAATTCGTTGAAAAACACAACCACAATAGGTTTATTTAGATAGATATACTTTGATACCATTGCTGCTTCCATGGCAATTTTTCTGACACGCTCTGTATCTACATTTAATGGCAGATAAATTTCAGCCACCACCTGGCAGTTATTTTCTCCCGAGTTGGAATTGGAAACATACTGCATCATAAATTCACTATTAGGGATGGTAATCAGAGAATCGTCAGGTGAAACAACTTTTGTTGAGCGAATACCAATTTCAACTACTTCACCATAGTATTTTCCGGCTTCAATTTTATCGCCAATCTGAAAAGGGCGGTCGAACATAACTACCAATCCGCCAAATACATTTTTTAATAAATCCTGTGCTGCAAAACCCACTGCAAATCCCAGTGAAGCGAGAAATGCGAATATGGTTGCTGCAGGTGGATCATAAATACCTATAACAATGATATAAATCAGAAATGTCCAGCTTAATATCCTGATAATCGGTATAATCCGTTTTGTTGTAAATTCGTATTTCTTATTTCTGATCGCAATGTTATTAAGCAGACTTAGCAATAATTTGATAAGAAAGTATCCAACAATCAATGTAATAATTGTCCAGATAATATTGGATATCGAAATAATATCTGTTATTTCAGGAGGGCCAAATTTTCTACTTTGTTCTTCCGCTTTCTGAACCGTATCGTTTTGCACTAGTTCAGCAATTGGTTGTAAAGGAGATGCCACTTTTAAGGTATCAACGATCTTTTGCTGCTGGATTGAATCCGATTGACCCCCTTGACAGATTAAATGATTTCCCCATAGCAATGAAAGAAAGAGTACAGAAGCAAATATATTTCTATAATAACTGGTTTTCATGTTTGCCTGTTTAATGAAGTAAGTTCTGAATGTATAATTCTTGTACAATATGACTATATATCAGCGGATTAACTAAATAATAATCTTGTTTTTTAATCAACAGTCCATCTTCCAGCATTTGATCCAGGTGAAGTTTACCCATTTCCAATTCCTGGCCAAATATGTGCGAATGATTTTCGCATGTAATACCATTATGGATTAATATATTTCTCAGGATAAGTAATTTTGGCTGTGATATAGATTTAATGAAGTTATTATCCATTTCATTAATTTGCCTGATATAAATAACATTATTTTCTACTTTAGTGGTTGAACGCAGCCAATATAAAAATGCCTGTGACAGGTTATTTTTATTAAATTCTGTCATGCTTTTAAAATAGTTGTATTCAAGTTCTTCCTGGGTGATTTCAGTTTTTAATTTCTTAAGATTTACAATGGACTTTTTTGATGGTGTTTGCTCATAAATCAGCTGATAACCACTCATGTTATGCCTTTTCTCAATGATGTGTTTCAGGTCGTCAGATGTTAATTCGGTGAGCTTAATGTGATAACCAAAATAATCTGAAATTTTGAAGGATTTATCTATATAATTCCAAGAATACAGGTGCGAAGAAATGATCCAGAATATACTTGAATGGTTCTCTGTGATCAGTTTCATAGTTTTTAACAAGTACGTAAATCCATTTATTTCTGCACTGAACAACCTGGCCAACCCGTCAAGTACCAAAATGTTGTTGTGTTCTCTTTCAATATTCCCTTTTGAACCAGTCATTTGAACCACAGAAGCCTCAATTTCATAGAAAAACTCTTCAGGGCTTTTATTCACTTCATGCAAATCGAGAAAAACAATTTTCTCATTTTGAATTTTCGTTTTTAGAAAACGGTTAATTATGGTAGTTTTTCCTGATCCCTTCTCACCAATAATAACCACAGGTGCAAATTTTCCTTCTTTCCACTTTTTATATGCGTTTGTGAGATCATCCATGGGCTTATTTCTCCCCACATATAATTCAAAACTTTTTAAGGGTTCATTCTGAAATAACTGCTGATAAATATACGGTAGCTGGTTGATTGCTTTTTCAGTGGCATTAAGAAAATCGGAAATATCGGAGGTAATAAAATTGATCTTTTCTTCTAATGAAAACTGCTTGCTTATCTTTAAGGTAGATTGACGTAAAAAAATGAAGATTTTTTTTGCATAATACATGCCGACAGGTATAAAATTCCTAATCTGCTTAAATACCTTCGACCTGATTGCTTTCGATTTCTCAATGGCTTTAAGTTTAGCTACCCTGACTTTTATCTGAAGTGCACTTTGATTATCAGCAATAGCATTTATTTCCGATATAAATTTCTCAATTGAATGTTTAAGGATTTCTACTTCCTGTGTTACAAAAGAGTTTTGGAGTGTCAACAGATCATTCAATTTATTTTCAGCTCGCTCAATAGCTTCTATCCCAATTTTTAAAGCTTCATCAACTTTTTGTTCTTTTACATAATATGAAATGGATGACTCAATATTGAAATCGACTATTTCAGGTATCTCTTTTACATTCTTCTCGAATGACTGCACATGGTTGATAAAAGCGGTTTTCATTTCAGGAAAAACTGCCTTAAGTTTAGGCATGATCTCATATCCCACCATTTCAGATGGTGATATGCTTTCAAATTCCGATCTTTCAATAGGCCTATTATATTCAGGATTTTTGATTAAATATCTTTTTTTGGATATTTCTTCAAACCTATTCTCCGAGTCAGATTCAATATTATCAATAGCTCTCGATATGCCAGCATTGTGAATAATTTCATTGAGTGCGGGTACTAATTTTAAAATGAATTTACGCTTAAAATCAATTTTTAGTTTTGTAAAATATTTTTCAAAATCGGTGGTACTTATTCCCTTTGTTGTTTTATATTCCGCTTTTAATTCATGCATTGCGGATTTCATTAACTTCATCGTTTCTTCTACTGGATTCGTTAATTTCGTATGAATCACATTCGAGAAATCGAAATACTCTTTTAAAATATAAAACCGGAATGAATGAATTTCCAGATCTAACTTCCAATCTTCTGATAATAAAAATATAGTATTATACCATTTTTCACGGGATACATTCAAATTCGCCTTCAAATGATCTACCGCTTTTTTTATGTTAGCTTTTTTATTATAATCATCAGATTCAATTATCTCTACATGCCCGTAACTATCAAGCATTTTAGTTACATGATCATTCATTCCATCTATGATGCGCTGGCGGGATTCTTCAATTCTTAAGAGGAACTCATCAGCCTCCAGCAGATTGTAATCCAGATCATAAATCGTTTCAGAGTCATTATATTCGGTGGCCAACTGACCAAATAATTCTACCCGATTCTTATCAAAATTCCATAAGTAATTGAGTAGCATTGTAACATTTGACAGAAACGTTTCATAATTCTTTATTTGATCATTCAGGTTTCTAATAATCAGGTAGTAAAAAAAGAAATTTCTATTTTTGAAGAATCTGTATAATTGAATATCGTCTACCAGGTTTCCAGTTTCTAATTGTTGTTCCTTTAATTTAATTAACTGGTTTGACTTGTTTTTTTCTAAAAAGCGGATCAGGCTTTTTTTCTTATTGAACTTTGAATTTACTTTGCTAATATGTTCCGCAACCTCTTCCGTTTCAGGAATCATTTCCATTAACTGATATGCCTGAACCATAAATGATTCAAAAGA
This sequence comes from Marinilabiliales bacterium, assembly GCA_963776205.1. Classification (GTDB taxonomy): domain Bacteria; phylum Bacteroidota; class Bacteroidia; order Bacteroidales; family F082; genus UBA4459. The sequence continues at coordinate 36,491 of CAVZLR010000004.1, read as the reverse complement.
TTCCACAAACTCTGACGTCTGCTTTTCCTCGATTGATTGTTCAAGGAGAGAAAAGATTGAATCGCCGAATTTAGCATTCTCAAATAGTAATGCCTGTAATGAATTGTTCTCTCTTGCCTTCGATAAATTCTCCTTATACGTCTTTATTCTATTCCTGAACTTATCAACTAACTCAATGTACAATTGGTTCTCAGCTACTAAGCGGACTCCAATAGTTTTACCGAACAATTCATTTAGTGCAGCGATTAAACTGCTGTAATCAAAATCCTGGTGATTCGAACTCATATATCAATCTGTCATGAAGGTAAAAACATAAAAATAGGTACGCACAAAAGTACGTATATTTCAACTTATTAAAGCAAATAGTTAGTTCTGAAATTCAATATTACAATTCAAATCCAATGCATGTTAAAAGAATTTTAAATCTTTGTACAACATTAATAAAAAAGAGGCATATGAAAAATTTGCTTGTATTCTCGATCATTCTTCTTGTATCCTGTAACTCCATGGATGACTTCAAAAACAAAGCATCAACTCTTATTCAAACTACTGGTTATGATTATGACTCCCTGCTAGCTAAAAAATACGGCGCAGATGATTACGGGATGAAGAAATATGTGATGGCTTTTTTAAAGAAAGGGCCAAATAGAGATTTGGATTCAGCAGAAGCTGCTGAACTTCAAAAAATACATTTAGAAAATATCATAAGAATGGCTGAAGAAGGAAAACTTGTATTAGCCGGCCCTTTTTTTGGGAACGGTGAAATAAGAGGTATTTACATATTTAATGTTGAAACTATAAATGAGGCAAAAATGCTTACCGAAACGGATCCGGCTATTCAAGCAGGAAGCCTTGAAATGGAACTAAAGGAGTGGTATGGATCAGCTGCTTTAGTTGCTGTGAATGAAATTCATAAAACTTTGGCAAAAAGAGGCATTACTGATGAATGATTAGCTCATAAATAACATGAAGTTATTCTTTAATTTGTCTTAATTGCATTAATTAGCAGGATTCCAATCAATTTCCTCAAATCCTATTTCTTTGAGTATATGATTTGTTTTAGAAAAGTGCCTACATCCAAAGAATCCGCGAGCTGCTGAAAAAGGAGAAGGATGAGGTGCTTTCAAAATAAAATGTTTACTTTGATCTATAAGTAATTCTTTTGCCTGCGCATAATTTCCCCAAAGCAGGAAAACAACTCCTGCCCTCAAATCAGAAATTGTCCTAATAACCTGATCTGTAAATGTTTCCCAGCCCTTTCCCTGGTGTGATCCTGCTTCCCCTGCCCTTACTGTAAGCGTTGCATTTAATAACAACACACCTTGTTTAGTCCATTTCTCCAAATTTCCTGTTGCCGGAATAGGGATGCCCAAATCGGAATGTAGTTCTTTGTAAATATTCACCAGAGAAGGTGGTGGTCTAACACCATCAGAAACAGAAAAACATAGCCCATGCGCCTGATCCTTACCATGATAAGGATCCTGTCCAAGAATCACAACTTTCACGGCCGTTAAGGGGGTAAAATTAAAAGCAGCAAAAATTCTTGATCCAGGAGGATAAATTATTTTATTTTGCTTCTCATTCTGCAGGAACCGCCGCAATTCAATAAAATAAGGTGCAGAGAACTCATCCTGTAAAGCTCCTAACCAACTTTCTTCTAATTTTGGCACTCCCTGATTCATTTTATAAAAAGCTATGTACTTATAATAAAAACCGAAAAATCTTGTTATTTAGTTAAAATCTACCTTTCTTTGTTATCGCCTAGAAAGCAATATGGTAAAGTTATGAAAAAAATCATGATAGTAATCGCGGCTGTTGTTCTAGTGATTGCCTTTGCAAGCTCCTGTAAATCAACAAAAAAATGTGCCGCATATGGGGAAGCACAGCGGTATCAAAAAGAAACCCGGTACTAAATTTGTAGGACTTTTCTTTATAAGTTAGCAAACGACGAACAACAAGCTTTGCGTTTCATAAATTTAATTAGTTCATGGGATCACTTAGAAAAATAGTTATAGTGGTAATACTGTCATTTTTCTTTGTACCTGCTTTTGCACAATTTGATACCGAAGGGTATGATAGTACCGAGAATTTGATTCTATATCAACGTCAACGCACTTTGGGAGTTGTACTTCATAATTTAGGACTTGGCCTACAATATAGATTTGGTAAGCGAATCAATTATTTTAAAACACGCATGTGGGAAATTGAATTTATATCAATGAAATCCTACAAGCAGATCAAAATCCTGAATCCATACTTTACAAATTCGAGACGATATGTTTATGGCAAGCTAAATGATGCTTTCTTCCTCAGGGGAGGTATGGTATGGAAAAAATTACTTAACAGAAAACCATACTGGGGCGGTGTTGAACTACGATGGATGTACGGTGGTGGATTCAGTTTAGGAATTGCCAAGCCATATTATCTGTATGTTTTGTATTTTTATGAAACAGGAAATGGCTATTATGCATATGATATAAAGACTGAACGTTTTAATGCATCTACCCAATCATGGGATGATATATATGGCAGGGCTCCCTTTACTGTCGGATTAACCGAAATTACTTTGCACCCCGGGATATACTTAAAAACCGGATTAAATTTCGAATTTGGTGTCCAGAGTACAAAAATTAAAGCGTTGGAAATAGGTGCTGCAATAGACATTGCTCCCATGGGTTTGAGTATTATGGCCAACAATAACAATCAAATATTTTTTCCTACGGGTTATCTGATATTTAGTTTTGGCAAACGATACAACAAGTATTAAAAAAAGGGGCTATTGCCCCTTTCCTTGAAATAAAAGTCTTTTATTTAATAAACAGTTTTTTCGTGCTTGTACCTTCACCTTTTCTTATATGAACCAGATAAAGCCCCTTTTCAAGGTGTTGCAGGTTAAGTTTTTGCATATTGTTTCCTGAATTACAATTCATCTCCTGCTTATATAATTCTTTACCAACAAGATCTACAACACTAACCTGATAAACGCCATTTGTTAAGCTATTTATTTGAATAGTAAATTCACCATTACTAGGATTAGGATAGATTTGCAAGGAATTATTGTCAATATTTTCATCAACGCCATCATAGCCTTCGGTTTCAAACGACCATACTTCACTCCAATCTGAAATGGAAGCGCCCGCCAGGCCTCTAACTTTCCAGTAATACACAGTTTTCTTTTCAAGTGATGACTGGCATTGGAAGAATGCGCTATCAGCTGTGATCTTTAACGGATTTGAGAAATTCATATCCTTGTCAACCCACAATTGATACCGTGAAGCACCTGTAACACTTTCCCAAACGTATCTGGGGCACTGTAGCACATTTACAGCGCCGTCTGTGGGAAGTGAAAGCATAATGGAATTTGTTGTCGTAAAAGTCCATGTTTCTGACCAATCTGAGATATCGGCAAAATGTTGCGCTTTAACCCTCCAGAAATATTCTGTACCAAAAACAAAATCATTAACTGTTTCAAAGTTTTGATCGGGTCCAAACGTTCTGGGCAAGGTAAAGTTCTCGTTTGAGTCAATTTCAAGAATATAATTAGTTACACCTTCATATTCACTCCAGTCAAATTCGAGCAATAAATCCAAATCTGAGCTACCATCAGAAGGGCTGCTCAAATTGGGAGCCACATATGTAGTCATTTTTCTGGTTCCCGACCATAAGGTAGTATCTTCGGGATGCGAACCTCTCATTCTATAATAATAATCGGTACCAAACATTAATAATTCCAATTGAAAATCAGTTGAATCACCACTGATTGTATAAACATTTGCTAATGGACTGTCAAAACCTCCTCCCCCATTTGCGATCAAGGTACCATCAACACCACAAATAAGGCCTAGTTCGTTTTGTGCAAAAACACCAGCTAATTCATTTCCAGAGCCTGCTGTTTCAGAATACCAGAATCCATTATAAACGAGAAAGGTACCGCTCTTTCCAACGGCATATCCCATTGATCCTGAAAAGCAAACGCCTTGCAAATCTTTTGTAACATTACTTTCTTGCTCTGTCCATCCAGACCCGTCATAAAATACTATCCTACCACCTTTTCCTACGGCCCAACCATTATTTGCATCCGTAAACCAAATAGAATTATAGTCTCTATTACTTACTGTTTCAAATGACCAATCTGTACCATCAAAATGACCTATAGTTTTTGACGCACCACAAACCCATACATTATTTCCAGCTAAGGCATATACATCAAATAGGTCTGCAGAATTCGAAGTAGTTTCTATTGTCCATACTCCGCTATCATATATGATAATTGCACCATCGGCTCCAACTGCATAGCCTGTGTTTTCATCAGTAAAAAATACACCGTATAAATCCTCAGTGATACCAGATTCAGACGTTGTCCATTCTATTCCATCAAAATGTAATACTACTCCACCATCTCCAACAGTAAAGCCATTTGTTGCATCAACAAACCAGATATCATTTAAATTATTCGTTGTTCCAGACTCAGAGATTGTCCATTCTACTCCATCATAATAAAGAATCAAACCATCATCACCACATACCCACATGTTATTTTCATCAATTATGTAGGTTGCATTCAAATCATTACTGATCTCAATCGGAATTAATTTCCAACTGTAAGATGTATCAATTTGCAACTCATAATTTGTCAATCCGGATAATTCATCCCATTCGATCAATGGGTTTGCATATACCATTGCATTATCATTAGGTTTGTCTATTTCAACCGTTACAACAACAGTAAAACTCCATATTTCAGACCAATCTGATACTTCATCACCGTCATAAGCTCTTACGCGCCAAAAGTATTGTTCGCCAAATGATAATTCTTCCATTTGAAAGGAAGTCAGGTCGGTTAAAGGAAAACTTACCGGATCGGCAAAATCTTCTGTAGTTGATAATTGAGCTTCATAAAGAATTTCTAGTTCATTCCCGGTTACAGCATTCCAGTTTAATAATACATCTGGTGATTGTCCTACATCGCCATTTTCAGGTTCATTTAGAGTAGGCGCATATATTTTTGTCTGCCCAAATACTGATAATGATAACAGTAATAACAATGAGATTGAAATTGTGTAAATATTTTTCATTTCTATTCTTTTTTATCAATTATGAACCTATTTTACGATAAATTTACTTGTAAATACCTGATTTCCTGAAACAGCTTTTATGATGTACGTTCCCGTATTTAAATGAGCCATATTCAAATCAAGTATGTTAGCGCCCTTGGTAACAACTCTTTCCTCCGAACTAACAATTTTTCCAGTCAAATCAATTACCTGAATACTAAGTGTCCCTTTCGTGTTTAAATCCAATTCAATTGTTGCCTTATCAATTACAGGATTCGGATATAATTTAAGATTTTCATTATTGTTCTTATTGCCTACAAATATTTCTTCAATTCCAACTGTCTTTCTGAATGTATTACATCTTAATAATCCTCTTCCGTAGGTAGCTGCATAAATAATTCCATAATTGTTGGTTCCTGGGTAAGGTATAACAATCACTTCAGTACCATTAACCAAAACAACTTCATCAGCAGTTTTTGGTACAATTTGCTGTTTCAAATCAAATACGGGAACTTTTCCCATCTTTTCAGCTTGAGCATACCAGGTAGGTGTGTTGTCATGTAAATTCTCGGTAACAAAGATTCCATACTCAGTACCAATAACTGCAATATTATTATTTGTCATTTCAACTACTGAAGCATAAACTGGCATTTGAGGTAAATTTCCTTGTCGAGAATTAAATTCCGGAGTTTCTGCTAAGGCATTATCTGTAAACAGAACATAATGGTCATTTCCATAATTTCCTAATGTAACCATTACATTATTAGGGTTAGAAGGATCTACGGCAATTGATGTAATCACCTGGTCAATCGGATCAGAAGTACCCGGTACGAATAAAGGAATTTCTTTGGTTGAAACAATACACGAAGGACTACTGATGTCAGCCCTTTCATAATTATATGCTAAGGCCAGGTTCGATATCCTGAATAATCTGCCATCCTGTGTACCTACGTATACTTGATTTCCATCAGCTGAATATGCCATACACTGGGGAATACCCGTCAAACCAACCTGTACTCCAGAAACTTCAAACCATTCAGGTACTTTTCCAAAATTATGAAGCTCTTTGGTCATAAACAAGTGATTGGCTGTTGCAATAAAAAGCCGTGAAGAAACTACATCCCGAACTCTGATAGAGTCACCATCCTGGAGACTCATATCGCTTGGTAATGTATAATAAAAAGGTTGCCCGTTATTACTACTTCTAACTTGTATGGTTGTTCCTCCGGGGATATTTTCCCTAGCGTAATATGTAACAGAATCCCTGCTGTTTTGGTTATTAAAACTTTCCCATAAAGCTACAGGTGTAATAAATGCTTGCGGGTTTGTAATATCACCTGTTAAAAATTGTGTCGAATAGTTAACACCTGCATCTTCTGACCTAAGGATCTGTCCTTCAGTTGAAGAAACAACAATAATTTCATGATTTATTAAAGAACTCACGCATGGTCCTCCATCGCCACCTAATATTAACTCTCCCTGCCTAACTGTGTTTCCTTCCCCGGTAATTAAAATAGTTCCATTATCTTGAGCCCCTCCTAAATTAAAATTCTCCAGACCGGAATTTCCAACTGCATAAAATTGAGTAGTATAATAGTTTCTGTTACTTGCAACATGCGCATATTCATTTCCGTTAACCGTTCCTTTTGACACTCCTCCATCAGTACCACTAAAAAAGGTGTTATTTGATCCATTTCTGAATACATTTGTATGAGAATCAAAATGAAGATAGGAAGCAAACGAAGGGTTAGTAAAACCTTCAGATACAACTCGCCAATCATAGAATCCTTCTGATTGTATCATTTCTCCCTGATATAGCACAAGGCCTCCAAGAAGAATTTTATCAGGATTTTCTGGGAATACTGTAATTGTATTATCATATACACCCTGACCTAAAAATACCGGAACAAAATTTGTCCCTGGTAAAATAATCCTCCATGAATAACCACCATCGTCAGAACGATAAATATTGTAAACATTTCCAAATTGATTAACAACACTGGCATAAACCACCGAAGCTTCAGAAGGTGCAAATGCAAATTCTATTCTTGAAACATTCCCACTCGGCAGACTTATAGAATCGCCAACTGATCTAACAATAAAATTATCACTATCGCCTGTTTGGGATAGATAACACAAATTATTAACACATGCAATCACAGTTCCTGCAGTACTAACTTGTACATCAAAAGCGTTCATGTTTAATGATGTCCCTGCAGTGTCAGTTGCAGTTAACCAATTGGCTCCATTATCGTCAGAATATTTTAATCCGGTACTTGTAGCTGCATAAATTCTTCCCTTACCATTATCATAAGCAAGTTCGTTAACATATGCCCAATCGCTATTGTTATCATTAAATGTTGGTTCGGTTGCGGCTAACAGGCTGAAATTTTCACCATCAGTAGATTTAAAAATTCCCTGTCCCATGAAGCCTCCAGAATATCCCATTTCATCCAGGCCAGACATTGTTTGAGCAGCAAAACTTTCTCCAGTTCCGGCATAAATGGTTCCATTAGGTGCCTGAACCATACAAGAAACATATAGATTATCATTCTCCATGTTAATCTTATTCCAAGTGATTGCCAGGTTAGTTGATTTCCAAATGCCACCTGAAACTCCAGCTGCGTAAAGGGTATTGGCGCTACCATCTTGGTTGTCACAAATAATAGCTCTTGTTCTTCCCCCAAAATTATCTGGACCTAGCTGTGTCCAGGTTAAATTTTCTTCCCTGGTTGAACCAAGCTTTTTTAATTGATCTTTAGCCCTTTTCAAGTCCATTGAGTTGATAACTCCCGTATTCTGATTGTTTTTTATCAATGCCAAATATTCCGAGGCGGGCTTTATCCTGGGCAATTGTAGTGCTGATTTTTCATTCCGGGGCATGTATTTCCCGGTGCTTTTAAATGCATAAAAAACAATAGCTGTTCCTCCTAATACAATGAAAATCAAAAGCAAGCTGAAGTGTAAATATCTTCTTTTCATATTATTAATTTTTGTTTGGCATAAATAAAATCGTCCCCTGAAAACGAAGGCACAATTTACTGATTTTCTTTGTTACCTTTTGAAAATTGATCAAAAAAAATAAACAATTTAAAAGCATTATAAGAAGCTTTCCCTTCTTTTTTCAGAAGTGGAACCGGATAAATACAACAAAAACTAATGGAAATAAGTAAGGTACAGCAAGTTCAAAAAATTCTTAGTATGCAGATATCCTTTTCATGATTTGTTATAAAAACTTGAAAAATTGCATTTTCAGAAAGATATAAGATCACCTCTTTTACAAATTTTTGTATAAAAAAAACCCCGTTTTTGATAAAACGGGGTTTTATAGTCTTGGCAACGACCTACTTTTCCACCTGGTATGGCAGTATCATCAGCGCTGGCAGGCTTAACTTCTCTGTTCGGAATGGGAAGAGGTGGACCTTGCCGCAATAGTCACCCAAAGATCTTAATAAGTTCAAAGTTTAAAGTAAAAAGAGCAAAGTATTTTTTACTTTTTCCTTTTGCCTTTATCCTTTTTCCTTGTTATGTATGACATTAACATGGAAAGAAAGCACAATTTTTGATGATTAGAGAGTATCTATTTTTGATTAGAAAATTTACGGGTAATTAGTACTGCTCGGCTTTGATGTTACCACCTTTATACCTGCAGCCTATCAACGTCATGGTCTATAACGACCCTTAAAGGAAGCCTCATCTTGAGGTAAGTTTCGCGCTTAGATGCTTTCAGCGCTTATCTCATCCAAACATAGCTACCCTGCGATGCAGCTGGCGCCACAACAGGTACACTAGAGGTTTGTCCAACCGGGTCCTCTCGTACTACGGTCAGGTCCTCTCAAGCTTCCAACGCCCACAACAGATAGGGACCGAACTGTCTCGCGACGTTCTGAACCCAGCTCGCGTGCCACTTTAATGGGCGAACAGCCCAACCCTTGGG
>CAVZLR010000004.1:0-25000 GCA_963776205.1 Marinilabiliales bacterium | reverse complement strand
CCTTCATCGCCTCTGAGAGCCAAGGCATCCGCCGTACGCTCTTAGTAACTTTCTTAACCTATTTCTAGGTGCTCTCGCACCAGCAAAAATTGTTATGCTTTCTTCCAGTATGTCAATGAACTCTTCTGTGGAAACCATTACCATCCAATTACAAATTCGAGGTTGATCGTTGAATTGATGTTATCAGGTCTCGCTATGTTTCCATAAAGCCACTCTCCGGTAATTAGCTTGTCGGCTAACCGGATTTAAACTTTACTTCAATATTTTTCTAAGAACTTTGTTCAACTTTAAAGCTGAACTTCTTTTTACCCGACTTCGCCAAGGCTTCGTCGGACGGTGTGGAGAATATCGGAGTCGAACCGATGACCTCTACGGTGCAAGCGTAGCGCTCTAGCCAACTGAGCTAATCCCCCTGAAACGAACAATGTGCTAATTTGATAATTTGAAAATGTGCTAATGCATTTAATTTTCAAATTGACTAATCTTTAAATTAGCTCCATCCTGTAGTCCCGCGCAGATTTGAACTGCGGACCCCTACATTATCAGTGTAGTGCTCTAACCAACTGAGCTACGGGACTCTGTGTCGGTTAATTGATCATTGTTTAAGAAGCCATCGTAATGGAATTCCCATTCGAATGACCGGTGACCAATCTCCCTCGTAGCTGTGCAGCAGAGCAGTACACCCTGCTCTTTTCAGGATTGCTTTATCTCCTAAGATATTTTTAAAAAATGAAAAGCAAACCAAGATAAATAGAATCACAAAAAAACCTTCTTTTTGCCAGATCTCTCCAGAAAGGAGGTATTCCAGCCGCACCTTCCGGTACGGCTACCTTGTTACGACTTAGCCCCAGTTACTAGTTTTACCCTAGGCGGCTCCTTAACGGTTACCGACTTCAGGTACCCCCAGCTTCCATGGCTTGACGGGCGGTGTGTACAAGGCCCGGGAACGTATTCACCGCGCCATGGCTGATGCGCGATTACTAGCGATTCCAGCTTCACGAAGTCGGGTTGCAGACTTCGATCCGAACTGAGACCGGCTTTCGAGATTCGCTCCCACTCGCGTGGTGGCTGCCCTCTGTACCGGCCATTGTAGCACGTGTGTAGCCCTGGACGTAAGGGCCGTGCTGATTTGACGTCATCCCCACCTTCCTCTCTACTTGCGTAGGCAGTTTCACTAGAGTCCCCAGCTTGACCTGATGGCAACTAATGATAGGGGTTGCGCTCGTTATGGGACTTAACCCGACACCTCACGGCACGAGCTGACGACAACCATGCAGCACCTTGTAAATTGTCCGAAGAAATATGGCTTTCACCATACGTCAACTTACATTTGAGCCCAGGTAAGGTTCCTCGCGTATCATCGAATTAAACCACATGCTCCACCGCTTGTGCGGGCCCCCGTCAATTCCTTTGAGTTTCATTCTTGCGAACGTACTCCCCAGGTGGATCACTTATCGCTTTCGCTTGGTCACTGACTGTGTATCGCCAACAACGAGTGATCATCGTTTACGGCGTGGACTACCAGGGTATCTAATCCTGTTCGCTACCCACGCTTTCGTGCCTGAGCGTCAGTTTTGGTTTAGTGAGCTGCCTTCGCGATCGGTGTTCTGTAGCATATCTATGCATTTCACCGCTACATGCTACATTCCGCCCACTTCAACCAAACTCAAGACCTACAGTATCAATGGCAGTTCCGGAGTTGAGCCCCGGGATTTCACCACTGACTGATAGGTCCGCCTGCGCACCCTTTAAACCCAATAAATCCGGATAACGCTTGGACCCTCCGTATTACCGCGGCTGCTGGCACGGAGTTAGCCGGTCCTTATTCTTACAGTACCTTCAGCCCTCCTCACGAGAAGGGGTTTATTCCTGTATAAAAGCAGTTTACAACCCATAAGGCTGTCTTCCTGCACGCGGCATGGCTGGTTCAGGCTTTCGCCCATTGACCAATATTCCTTACTGCTGCCTCCCGTAGGAGTCTGGTCCGTGTCTCAGTACCAGTGTGGGGGATCATCCTCTCAGAACCCCTAGACATCGTCGTCTTGGTGAGCCGTTACCTCACCAACTAACTAATGTCACGCATGCCCATCTTTAACCACCGGAGTTTTAAATGCTCTGTGATGCCACAAAGCAGTGTTATGGAGTATTAATCCCGATTTCTCGGGGCTATCCTCCTGTTAAAGGTAGGTTGCATACGCGTTACGCACCCGTGCGCCGGTCGTGTACTCACCGAAATGAGCCTTACCCCTCGACTTGCATGTATTAGGCCTGCCGCTAGCGTTCATCCTGAGCCAGGATCAAACTCTTCGTTGTATAAAGTATTATTAATATATAACTTTCAAGATCCTGGCAAAAAATAAGTAATTCATTAAAATTGACTCCTTATTATTATCAAATAATTATCCAATAATAACAGGGGCTTTTTTATTTTCCTGTTTACTTGGCTTGCTTTCATTATGTCTATGAACTCTTTTTCCCTATCCCTAAACATTATATTCCTTTAGAAACGGGCTGCAAAAGTAATACTCTTTTTTTTTCTGACAAAACATTTTTTGAAATAAATTCAAATATTTTTTTGATCGTTTTATCAGTAGCTGTATATCAACTGTTTAATAAAAAATTTGTGTATTAAATATTTTTATTTCAAGTACTTGAAATTTTTTCCAGGGTAAACTGCAGACTCTCCTAATATCTCTTCAATTCTTAACAACTGATTATACTTGGCAATTCTATCAGAACGGCTTGCTGAGCCTGTTTTAATTAGACCTGTATTTAAAGCAACTGCCAAGTCAGCAATGGTTACATCTTCAGTTTCACCTGACCTGTGGCTAATGATTGAAGTATAACTATTACGTGTAGCTAAATCAACCGCATTGATTGTTTCCGTTAATGTACCTATCTGATTTACTTTAATAAGAATTGAATTGGCTACTCCTTTATCAATGCCATCTTGCAGGCGTTCAGTGTTTGTAACAAAAAGGTCGTCACCCACCAATTGAACTTTATCACCCATTTTATCAGTCATCAGTTTCCAGCCATCCCAATCATCTTCGTCCATACCATCTTCAATTGAGATGATCGGATATTTTTTAACCCAATTATTCCAATAATCCACCATTTCGGATGGTGTTAATTTATCACCAGTTGACCATTTTAAATGGTACATCTTTTCATCTTTCAGGAAATATTCAGATGAGGCCGGATCAAGTGCCAGATAAATATCTTCACCAGGTTTATAACCTGCTTTTTCAATGGCTTCCAATATTACTTTTACAGCTTCCTCGTTTGATTTCAAATTCGGAGCAAAGCCTCCTTCGTCACCAACATTTGTTGAGTAACCTGCTTTTTTCAATACAGCTTTTAAATGATGGAATACTTCAGCTCCCATTTTGATTGCCTGGCTGAAATTTTCAGCACCAACGGGCATAATCATAAATTCCTGAAAATCGATGCTGTTATCAGCATGCGATCCACCATTCAGGATATTCATCATGGGAATGGGGAGTACTTTCGCATTTACCCCTCCAATATACCTAAACAAGTATTGATTTGTTTCCTGAGCAGCTGCATGAGCCACCGCCAATGAGACACCCAAAATAGCATTGGCACCCAGATTGGCTTTATTAGGCGTTCCATCTATCTCAATCATTCGTGTATCAATATCCACCTGGTCAGCAACAAAATAACCTCTCAATTCTTCTGCCAGTACATTATTCACATTTTGTACGGCATTTAATACACCTTTACCAAGGAATGCATTTTTATCCCCATCTCTTAGTTCAACTGCTTCGTGAACACCTGTTGAAGCACCTGATGGAACTGCTGCACGGCCAACAATACCTGTATCTGTATAAACATCAACTTCAATTGTTGGGTTTCCTCTGGAATCCAAAATCTGCCTTGCATGTAAATTTGCTATCTGGCTCATAATAACCTATTTTAAATTTATAAATGACGGCGAAAGTATCATTTTTATTTGTCAAAAACAAAAAAGGATGAAGCTGTTTGCATCATCCTTTTAAAATATTTTTGCTGTTAGAATTTAAACGCGTTTAACTAAGCTTTTTTCTCTTCTGCGTCTTCTTTTTTCTCCTCTTTTTTAGGCTCTTCTTTTTTCATTTCTACTGAAGCTGTTTTTTCTTCAACTTTTTCTTCCTTTACTTCTTCAACCTTTTTTTCCTTCACCTGTTCAACTTCCTTTTTTGCTTCAACTGGCTTTTCTTCGGCTTTTTCTTCCTTTTTAGCCTCTGCTTTCGCTTCTTCTTTTGGTGTTTCTTCAGTTTTAGCTTCAACTTTCTTTTCCTTTACTTCTGGCGCAGGAGTTGTAGCCTGATCAGTTGTGCTCTTTTTAGATCCACGGCGTCTTCTGGTAGATTTGGCTTTTTTTGCTTCTTTATCCGAAAGCAGCAGTTCGTTGTAATCCACCAATTCAATCATTGCCATTTCTGCATTGTCACCCGATCGCGTTCCAAGTTTAATGACCCTAGTATATCCTCCAGGTCTGTCTGCTACTTTTGAAGATACTTCACGGAATAGTTCTGTAACTGCAAATTTATCCTGCAGATAGCTAAATGCTACCCTGCGTGAATGGGTTGTGTCTTCCTTTGATTTTGTAATTAACGGCTCAACATATGACCTTAAAGCTTTTGCTTTGGCCAGCGTAGTTGTAATGCGTTTATGTAATATCAGGGAAGAAGCCATATTTGAAAACATCGCTTTTCTACTTGAACTAGTTCTTCCCAGATGGTTAAAGCTTTTTCTGTGTCTCATCTCTCTTAATCCTTATCTAATTTAAACTTAGCTGTATTCATGCCAAACTCCAGACCTTTTGTTTCAACCAATTGGTCTAATTCAGCTAATGACTTTTTACCAAAATTTCTGAATTTCAGCAAGTCGTTTCTATTGTATGCCACCAGTTCACCCAGTGTTTCAACATCTGCAGCCTTTAAGCAATTCAATGCTCTTACTGACAGGTCAAGGTCAACTAATTTAGTTTTAAGAAGCTGACGAACATGTAATGTATTTTCATCAAATTCTTCTGTAACTGACCTTTCTTCTGTTTCCAGCGTAATTTTTTCGTCAGAAAACAGCATAAAATGATGAATTAAAATTTTTGCGGCTTCCTGAAGTGCATCTTTGGGATGAATTGAACCATCAGTTTCCAGATCAACCATTAATTTTTCGTAGTCTGTTTTTTGTTCAACCCTGTAATCCTCGATAAAATATTTTACATTTTTAATGGGCGTATGAATTGAATCAATTGCTATGGTCCCAACCAATTCATTTGGATCTTTGTTTTCTTCAGCAGGAATGTATCCTCTACCTTTCTTAATGGTTAATTCCATACTTAATTTTACTGAAGGATCAAGATTACAAATAACCTCATCCGGGTTCAGTACCTGGAACACTGAAAGGAATTTATTGATATCACCGGCTTTAAATGTTTCCTGATCGCCAATTACAATATTTACTTTCTCACTGTCTTCGTTTTGAATTTGTTGCTTGAATCTTACCTTTTTAAGATTTAAAACGATTTCCGTTACATCTTCAACAACACCTTCAATAGTAGAAAACTCATGAACAACTCCGTCAATTCTGATATTTGTAATGGCAAATCCTTCTAATGAAGAAAGAAGAATTCTTCTGAGGGCATTGCCAATGGTCATACCAAAACCAGGTTCAAGAGGGCGAAATTCAAAGATGCCATGAAAATCACTGGCTTCATTCATTATAACCTTATCGGGCTTTTGAAATGCTAAAATTGCCATAATATAATTTAACTTATTGTGTATATTTCAATTAACTATTATTTCGAGTACAACTCAACGATGAGCTGTTCTTTAATATTCTCAGGAATTTCTTCGCGAGGCGGATAATTCAGGAATTTACCCTGCATTTTATCATCATCCCACTCCAGCCATGAATATGATTTTTTACTTGAATTTAATGAATCATTAATTGCCAGCAGACTTTTTGATTTTTCTCGCACACCAATTAATATCACCTTCTTTCACGCTAAATGAAGGAATATTAACAACTTCACCATTTACAGTGATGTGGCGATGTGATACCAACTGCCGTGCACCGGATCTGGAAGGAGCAATTCCTAACCTGAATACCACATTATCCAAACGTGCTTCAATAAGTTGTAGCAGGTTTTCACCTGTGATACCTTTTTTCCTTGATGCCTGTTTAAACACATTACGGAATTGTCTTTCGAGCATTCCATAAGTATATTTAGCTTTTTGCTTTTCCTGCAACTGGATACCGTATTCCGACTGTTTCCTTCTTTTTCTGTTTGCACCATGCTGCCCGGGAGGAAAGTTTTTCTTCTCTAAATATTTATCCGGTCCATAAATTGGATCACTAAATTTCCTTGCAATTTTTGATTTTGGGCCAATATATCTTGCCATATCTTTATAGTTTCCTATTAAATAATAGTGTAATTATTAAACTCTTCTTCTTTTTGGTGGACGACAACCATTGTGAGGCATTGGTGTTACATCAACAATCTCCAACACTTCAATTCCGGATGAATGAATTGTTCTGATGGCTGATTCCCTGCCGGCGCCAGGTCCTTTAACAAATACTTTTACTTTGCGTAATCCCATATCGTAAGCTGCTTTTGAACAATCTTCAGCAGCCATTTGTGCGGCATAAGGTGTATTTTTCTTTGATCCTTTAAATCCCATCTTACCAGATGATGCCCATGAAATTACTTCTCCGGCATCATTAGTTAGGGAGATAATGATATTGTTGAAAGAAGCTTTGATATATGCTCTTCCAATAGGGTCAATTTTAACTACCCTTTTCTTTGAACTTCTGGTTCTTTTTGCCATAGTTTAAATTCTAATTCATTTATTAAGAATTACCTGTTATTTAACAGCTTTCTTCTTATTAGCAACAGTTTTCTTACGTCCTTTTCTTGTACGAGCATTATTTTTGGTGTGCTGTCCTCGAACAGGTAAACCAATACGGTGTCTGATACCCCTGTATGTACCAATGTCCATTAACCTCTTAATATTCATTTGCGTATCTGAACGCAACTCACCTTCTACTTTATAATTGTCTCCAATTACAGTTCTGATATTGTTCTGATCATCGTCTGTCCAGTCCTCCACTTTCTTATCCCAGTCAATTCCTGCTTCAGTAAGTATTTTTTGCGCAGTTCTTCTGCCAATTCCATACACATAAGTCAAAGCTATCTCGCCTCTTTTATTATTAGGAATATCTACTCCAGCTATTCTAGCCATAATTATTTTTTTTAATATTACTTATAATTAAGAATTATCCCTGACGTTGTTTGAACTTAGGGTTTTTCTTATTAATTATATACAATCTACCTTTTCGACGTACGAGTTTGTCTTCAGGTGTTCTTTTCTTTATTGCTGCTCTTATTTTCATTTCTTCAAATTATTTATATCTGAATGTAATTCTGCCTTTTGTCAAATCATAAGGAGACATCTCTAGTTTTACACGGTCGCCTGGTAAAATCTTAATATAATGCATTCTCATTTTACCGGAGATATGTGCTGTAATTACATGCCCATTCTCAAGTTCAACGCGAAACATTGCGTTTCCCAATGATTCAATTACTGTACCGTCTTGTTCTATTGACTGTTGTTTTGCCATTATTTCAGTCTGCCTTATTTTTTAATACTTCTTCAATATATTCAAATGTTGATAATATGTCTGGTTTGTCGTTTCTTACAGCTACATCATGTTCAAAATGTGCTGAAGGTTTACCGTCTGCTGTTCTGATGGTCCAACCGTCATTATCCTGTGTTACTTCTTTCACTCCCAGGTTCACCATCGGCTCAATTGCCAGACACATTCCACTTTTTAATTTAATTCCTGATCCTCTTTTTCCGTAGTTAGGTATTTCAGGTTTTTCGTGAAGGTTTCTTCCAACTCCATGACCAACCAGGTCCCTAACAACCGAATAACCGAAACTTTCCACATGTTTTTGAACAGCATATCCAATATCGCCGATTCTTTTTCCGGCTACAGCCTGTTCAATTGCCAGGTATAGTGATTCTTTGGTTCTTTTTAAAAGTTCCAAAATTTCTGCATTAACATTTCCAACTGCAAATGTATAGGCAGAATCACCATAAAAACCATTCATCAGCGTTCCACAGTCTATTGATACAATATCTCCATCAATTAACTCCGTCTCTCCAGGTATTCCGTGTACTACTTCATCGTTCACTGAGATGCAAAGTGTGGCAGGAAAACCTCCGTACCCTTTAAAGCCTGGAACAGCTCCATGATCAAGTATAAACTCTTCAGCAATCTTATCCAGATAACTGGTTTTTACACCCGGCTCAATGTGTTTAGCAACTTCGGCTAAAGTTTTTCCAACAAGTAAAGAACTCTGTCTTTGAATCTCTATTTCTTCGTCTGTTTTTAATTGTATCATCCGAAAGAATAGAAATTTACATACTGAAAGAAGACCTGCCTTTGATACGACCAGACTTTGTCAATCCGTCATAATGCCTCATGAGCAAGTAACTTTCAATCTGTTGTAATGTATCAAGCACAACACCTACCAAAATCAAGAGGGATGTCCCTCCATAGAACTGGGCAAATCCACTATTCACACCTGCAATCATAGCGAATGCCGGCATAATAGCAATTATACCCAGGAATATTGATCCTGGAAGTGTAATTCTTGAAAGTATATTATCTAAATATTCAGCAGTCTTCTTGCCAGGTTTTACACCTGGAATAAAACCACCGTTTTTCTTCAAATCTTCAGCCATCTGATTTGGATTAATCGTAATAGCTGTATAAAAATAGGTAAACAGGATGATCATGATAAAGAACGTAAAGTTATACCAGAATCCTGTAAAATCAGCAAATGCAGAAGCAAATCCTGATAAGCTTTCTGAATTTGCAAAACCTACCAATGTAATAGGCAAGAACATAATGGCTTGCGCGAAAATGATAGGCATAACTCCTGCAGAGTTTACTTTTAATGGCAGATACTGACGAACACCACCATACTGTTTATTTCCAACAATTCTTTTGGCATACTGCACAGGTACTCTTCTTGTTCCCTGAACCAGCAGAATGGTGAAAAGAATTACAAATATCAAAATGACCAATTCTCAACAGGAAGTAAACAAGTCCACCTCCTAAAGACCCCATTTTAGATGCAAATTCCTGAACAAGTGACATTGGAAGCATAGCAATGATTCCAATCATAATTATCAATGAGATACCATTACCGATGCCTTTATCTGTTATTTTTTCACCCAGCCACATTACAAATAAAGTACCTGATATGAGGATAATCGTTGAAGATATCCAAAAATAAACAGGTGGTGCTGTAACAGCAGCACTAAAAGGTGTTATGGCTTCAGCAGGCAATTGCGAAACTACATTTGCAATATACGCTGGCGATTGAAGTGCCACAATAATTACAGTTAAATACCTCGTAATCTGGTTAATCTTTCTTCTGCCGCTTTCACCTTCTCGCTGTAATCTCTGGAAATATGGAATTGCCATACCCAATAATTGAATTACAATGGATGCTGAAATATAAGGCATGATACCTAATGCGAAAATCGAGGCGTTTGAAAAAGCACCTCCTGAAAACATATTAAGCAGACCCATCAAACCAGAACTTCCCTGCTGTTGTAAATTCGACAACATACCAGGGTCGATACCGGGCAATACAATAAAAGATCCTAATCTATAGATCAAAATAATACCCAGAGTATAAAGGATTCTGTTTCTGAGTTCCTCTATCTTATATATATTTCTTAAGGTTTCGATCAACTTCTTCATTCAATCTATATTTTTATGGCTGTTCCGCCTTGTGCTTCAATTGCTTCTTTTGCTGACTTTGAAAAAGCATGTGCTGTAACCTCCAGTTTTGCTTTTAGTTCGCCATGACCTAATATTTTAATCAGGTCATTTTTTCTAACCAATCTGTTCTCAATAAGTACTTCTTGGTTGATAGCTTTCACTTTTTTATCGTCAACCAATTTTTGAAGAATACCAATATTAATGCCTTTGTATTCAACCCGGTTTATATTTTTGAAACCAAACTTAGGAACACGACGGTATAGAGGCATCTGACCACCTTCAAAACCAATTTTACGTTTATAACCAGATCTGGACTGTGCACCTTTATGTCCTTTTGTAGCTGTGCCACCACGTCCGGAACCTTCTCCACGTCCTATTCTTTTTTTGTTCTTTACCGAACCATCAGCTGGTTTTAGATTACTTAAATCCATTTCTTAATTATTTAATTTCTTCGATCTTCAACAAATGTTTTACTTTATCGATCATTCCCAATACCTGAGGAGTAGCCTCATGATCTTTAGGTCGATTCAGCTTCTTAATTCCAAGCGCTTCAAGCGTTAGCTTTTGACGTTTTGGCCTGTTAATTGCGCTTCTTACCTGAGTTATTCTAACTTTCTTCATTTTTCTAAGCTATTATCCGTTAAAAACAGTGTCTAACTCAACTCCACGTACCTGAGCTACTGTAAAAGGATCGCGCATTTGTGATAGTGCGTTGATGGTTGCTTTTACAACTGAGTGTGGGTTTGATGATCCTTTTGATTTAGCCAATACGTCTTTTACACCAACGCTCTCAAGCACTGCACGCATAGCTCCACCTGCAATTACTCCTGTACCAGGTGCAGCTGGCTGAATATATACCCTTGCGCCACTGTATTTTCCTGTTTGCTCATGTGGCAAGGTTCCTTTTAATACAGGAACTTTAATCAGGTGTTTTTTAGCATCATCAATTCCTTTAGCAATAGCAGAGGTAACCTCTTTTGCTTTACCAAGACCGTAACCTACAACACCATTTTCATTACCAACTACAACAATAGCTGAAAAACTGAATGTACGACCCCCTTTTGTAACCTTCGTTACTCTCTGTATACTGACCAGTCTGTCTTTAAATTCGATCTCGCTGGATTTTACACGTTTTACGTTTGCGTCTGACATATTCATTAAAATTTTAGTCCACCTTCTCTGGCAGCATCACCGAGTGATTTTACCCTACCGTGATATAAATAACCATTTCTATCAAAAACTACATGGTCCACTCCTGCAGCTTTTGCTTTTTCGGCAATTAAAAGTCCTACTTTTTTTGCCTGTTCATTTTTCTTCACTTTATCATCAGCAAATGCTTTGTCTTTTGAAGAAGCAGAAACGATAGTTTTACCATTTAAGTCGTCAACCAACTGAACATATATCTGTTTGTTACTTCTGTATACAGTCATTCTTGGTCTTTCAGGCGTACCAGAAATTGTTTTCCTGATCCTTTGTTTAATCCTGACTCGACGATATGCTTTTTTATTTTTTATTCCCATTTTTCCGGGTTTTTAACTTTTATCTTTTGGATAAATTGTTACTTAATTATTTTTGAATTGCTGATTTACCGGCTTTCTTTCTAAGCACTTCACCTTTAAACTTAATACCTTTACCTTTGTATGGTTCGGGTGGACGAAGTGAACGGATTTTTGCAGCAACTTGCCCGATCAATTGTTTATCGTAGGATTTGAGTATTAGTGCAGGGCTTTTACCTCTTTCGGTTATGGCTTCAACTTTCACTTCCTCAGGTAATTCCATATATATATGGTGTGAAAACCCTAAGGATAAATCAATAACCTGTCCTTTAACTTCCACTCTGTAACCTACGCCTACAATCTCCATTTCAATTTTATAGCCTTCGGATACACCTTGAACCATATTATTGATCAGAGACCTGTAAAGACCATGTTTTGCCTTATGATCTTTGCTTTCGGTAGCTCTTTCAAGCGAAACTGTACCATCTTCAATATTTAATTTTATAGCCGGATCAACCAACTGCTCCAGTTCGCCCAATTTTCCTTTTACCTTCACACGATTCGTATCAGTAACACTGATATCAACGCCTTCTGGTATTGCTATGGGTAATTTTCCTATTCGTGACATCTGTTTATCTCCTGTTTAACTTACATAACAAATTACTTCACCACCTACCTTCATTTTCCTGGCTTCTTTATCGGTGATTACACCTTGCGAAGTAGATAGTATGGCGATTCCCAAACCGTTCATAACACGTGGCAACTCATCGGCGTTCACATATTTACGAAGACCTGGTGAAGACACACGTTTCAGGCTGCTAATGGCTGCCATTTTAGTAACAGGGTGGTATTTCAATGCTATTTTAATAATTCCCTGCATATTGTCTTCTTCAAACTTATAGTTCAGAATATATCCTTTTTCAAATAGAATCTTGGTAATATTCTTTTTTAAATTGGAAGCAGGAATTTCAACCAGGCGATGTTTAGCTGCTATGGCGTTCCTGACTCTTGTTAAATAGTCTGCAATTGGATCCGTTATCATCTTAATCTTTTTTTATATTTATCAATTACCAACTAGATTTTTTAATTCCCGGTATTAAACCTTTTAAGGCCATTTCACGGAAATTAATACGAGATATTCCGAATTGCCTCATATATCCTTTTGGTCTACCTGTAAGCTGGCAGCGATTATGCAAACGAACTGGTGAAGCATTACGTGGCAATTTTTGTAATCCTTCGTAATCACCTGCTTCTTTTAATGCAGCACGTTTTTCAGCATACTTTTCAACCATTTTTTGTCTTTTACGCTCGCGCGCTTTCATTGACTCTTTTGCCATGAGTTATTGTTTTTTTTGATTTTTAAACGGTAAACCGTATTTCTTTAATAAAGCAAATGCCTCCTGATCTGTTCTGGCAGTTGTTACAATCGTAATATCCATTCCATTGATATTAGTTACTTTATCAAGATCAATTTCTGGAAAAATCAATTGTTCGGTAATACCAAATGTATAGTTACCACGACCATCAAATCCTTTATCGTTAATACCCCTGAAGTCACGTACACGTGGCAATGCCACTGATACCAACCTGTCAAGGAATTCGTACATTTTATCGCCGCGCAAGTGTTACACGCACACCTATCGGATTCCCTTTTCTAAGTTTAAAGTTAGAAACATCGCGTTTTGATATTGTTGGTACTGCTTTTTGACCAGTAATGGCCGTCATCTCCGCAACACCAATATCAATTAATTTCTTATCCGCTAATGCTGCACCTATTCCCTGGTTAACAGCAATTTTTACCAACTTAGGAACCTGCATAACAGATTTGTAATTAAACTCTTTTGTTAATTCAGGTATAATTTCCTCGTAGTATTTTTTTCTTAATCTAGGTTGCTTTTCCATTACTTAATAACCTCCCCTGATTTTTTTGAAATACGTTTTGATTTACCAGTTTTCGCATCTTCCTTCTTTCCTGTCCGTGTGGGCTTACCAGATTTATCCATAAGCATCAGGTTGGAAATATGTACAGAAGCTTCTTTTTTTATAATACCACCTTTTGGATTATCAGCATTGGGTTTTGAATGTTTCGACATAAGATTTACGCCTTCAACAATAGCCCTTTGTTTTTCTCTATCGACGATAAGAATACGACCTGACTGACCTTTATTATTTCCGGCAATCACCATCACATTATCACCTTTTTTTAAATGTAGCTTAGACATAACTATATTCCTTCTATATTAAAGCACCTCAGGTGCAAGTGATACAATTTTCATATATTGTTTCTCACGTAGTTCCCTTGCTACAGGGCCAAAAATACGTGTACCAACCATTTCTCCGGCTGTATTTAACAGCACCACCGCATTGTCATCGAACCTGATATATGATCCATCTTGTCTGCGTACTTCTTTTTTGGTTCTTACAACTACAGCTTTTGTAACTGCTCCTTTTTTGATATTACCTGAAGGAAGTGCATTTTTAACCGTCACAACGATTTGATCACCAATACTGGCATAACGTCTTTTGGTTCCACCCAGCACCCTGATGCAAAGCACTTCTTTGGCTCCGCTATTATCAGCAACTGCGAGTCTTGATTCTTGTTGTATCATGATTATTTAGCTCTTTCAATTATTTCAACTAATCTCCAATTTTTATTCTTGCTCAATGGCCTTGTCTCGGCATATTCTAACCGTGTCACCAATGTTACAATCATTTTTCTCATCGTGAGCAACGAATTTATTGGTCTTCTTTATAAATTTTCCATACACCGTATGTCTGAATCTACGTTCAATTTGAACAACAATGGATTTGTCCATCTTGTTGCTCACAACTACACCGGTTCTTTCTTTTCTAAGGTTTCTCTTTTCCATTACTATGATTCCTTATTGTTTCTTTCCTCAATTTCTCTATGTTTTAACTCTGTATTTAAACGAGCTATCGTTTTTCTATTCTCACTGATTTGATGAGGATTTTCCAACGGTGATACAGCATGGTTTATTCTGAGCCTGACGAGGTGTTTTTTTTCTTCCTCAAGCCTTTCGATAATATCGGCTGTACTTAATTCTTTAATGACTTCCTGTTTCATCTTTTATTATTTATCTTCAGTGTAATTTCTTCTAACGACAAACTTTGTTGTAACTGGTAATTTCTGAGCTGCCAACCTTAATGCTTCTTTAGCAACTTCCACCGGAACACCTTCTGCTTCGAATAAAATTCTTCCGGGAGTTACCCTGGCTACGTAGTATTCAACAGCACCTTTACCTTTACCCATTCGAACCTCTGCTGGTTTTTTAGTAACCGGTTTGTCGGGAAAGATTCTGATCCATATCTGGCCTTCACGTTTCATATAACGTGTAACAGCCTGACGTGCAGCCTCAATCTGACGGCCTGTGATCCATGCTTCCTGCAATGTTTTAATTCCGAAAGATCCAAAAGCCAATTGGTGTCCGCGGTTAGCATTACCTTTCATCCGGCCCTTTTGCTGCTTTCTATATTTTTGTTTTTTAGGTTGTAACATGCTCAATTCAAATTAAATATTGTACAATACGATGTCTTATCCTCTTCTTCTTTGTCTTCCTCCGCCACCTTTCGGTGCTGTAGGCCTCTGTTGTTTGGGTCCGCCGATTGTAGTAGGAACTAATTCAGGTTTGCCATATACTTCACCTTTGAAAATCCATACTTTAATACCAATTCTTCCGTATGTTGTATGTGCTTCAACCAGCGCATAATCGATATCAGCACGTAATGTGTGCAATGGGATACGGCCTTCTTTATATTGCTCGGCACGCGCCATTTCAGCCCCACCCAATCTGCCTGATATCAACACTTTAATACCTTCAGCTCCTAAACGAATACTTGATGCAATTGATGTTTTAATGGCACGACGAAATGACACACGGCCTTCAATCTGCCTTGCAATGTTTGTTGCTACAATATGCGCATCCAATTCTGGTCTTCTAATTTCAGAGATATTGATCTGAACTTCTTTACCGGTCAGTTTTTTCAGCTCTTCTTTTAGCTTATCAACTTCCTGACCACCTTTGCCAATAATTATACCTGGACGAGCAGTATTAATAGTAACAGTAACCAATTTAAGCGTACGCTCAATGGAAATTTTGGATACACCCGCTTTTGCAAGGCGTGCATTTAAGTATTTCCTGATCTTGTCGTCTTCAACAAGTTTGCTGGAAAAATCTTTGCCTCCGTACCAGTAAGAATCCCATCCTTTGATAATTCCTAACCTGAGTCCTATTGGATTTGTTTTTTGTCCCATTATATTAGATCTATCTTTTTAATTATTTGCTTTTGGTTGTTTCATCGCTAACAACTTCAGGTACTTCATTTTGATTTCTGTTACCGAGAACAAGTGTTACATGATTTGATCTTTTCCTGATTCTATGAGCCCTGCCTTGGGGTGCCGGTTGAATTCTTTTCAGCATTCTTCCGCTATCAACCATAATTTCTTTAATGTACAGTTGATTATCTTCAATACGTGCACCTTCGTTTTTCACTTCCCAGTTCGCGATAGCTGATCTTAGTAATTTATATAATCTTTTTGCCGGTTCTTTAGGTGTAAACTGTAAAACTCCCAATGCTTTTTCTACATCCATACCTCTTACCAAATCTGCTACCAATCTCATCTTACGGGGAGATGTAGGTACATTTTTCAGGCTGGCGCTGTAGGTTGTTTTACGCGCTTCTTTTCTATTCTCGGCACTTATATGTTTTCTTGATCCCATGTTTACAGTGCTTTTTTAATTTCCTTTATTCTTTTTCCCGGCATGCCCTCTGAACAAACGTGTTGGGGCGAACTCACCAAGCTTATGTCCCACCATGTTTTCTGTTACATATACCGGAATAAATTTGTTTCCGTTATGAACAGCGATGGTTTGTCCAACAAAATCCGGAGAAATCATTGATGCTCTTGACCAGGTTTTAACTACCGTTTTTTTATTTGACTCTACATTAGCCAGGACTTTTTTCTCCAGCTTGATGTCTATGTAAGGTCCTTTTTTTAACGAACGACTCATATACTTTTCAATTAACGTTCAATGACTATTTCTTTCTTCTTTCAATGATGTACTTGTTCGAAGCTTTTTTCTTGGAACGAGTTCTGTAACCTTTTGCAGGTAATCCTTTCCGTGAACGAGGATGTCCTCCAGAGGCTCTTCCTTCACCACCACCCATTGGGTGATCAACAGGGTTCATGGCCACACCACGTACACGTGGACGACGTCCTAACCATCTGCTTCTTCCGGCTTTACCTGATTTTTCAAGGCCATGATCACCATTTGAAACCATTCCAATGGTTGCTTTACATGTTTGCAGTATCATCCTTGTCTCACCTGAAGGCAATTTGATGATGGCGAATTTTCCGTCTCTTGTCATTAACTGAGCATATGATCCGGCACTTCTTGCCATTTTTCCACCTTGTCCCGGGCGCAATTCAATGTTATGAATGACGGTACCAAAAGGTATTTCACTTAAATACATTGAATTTCCAAGATCAGGAGCTACTCCTTTACCTGCGTTTATTTTCTGACCTACTTTTAAGCCTTGAGGCGCAACGATATACCTCTTTTCGCCGTCTGCATAGTTTACCAGCGCGATGCGGGCCGTCCGATTCGGATCGTACTCGATTGTCTTCACGGTTCCAGGGATACCTTCCTTGTCGCGTTTAAAGTCAATAAGACGATATTTCTTCTTATGCCCACCGCCAATATTGCGGACAGTCATTCTACCTTCGTTGTTTCTGCCACCAGAACGTTTCTTACTTGCTATCAAACTCTTTTCAGGTTTGGCAGTTGTTATCTCGTCATACGCACTAATTAATTTAAAGCGTTGACCTGGTGTTGTCGGTTTATATTTTTTCAGAGCCATTTTCTTGTCTAAATGTTGCTAAAAAAATCAATTATTTCTCCTTCAGCAACTGTTACTACAGCTTTCTTGAAGGCTTTTGTTTTACCAGAGATCACGCCTGATTTTGTAAAACGTGATTTCTTTTTACCTGTATAATTCATGGTGTTTACAGAAAGTACCTGTACTCCGTAAAGTTCTTCCACCTCCTCTTTTATCTGCAGCTTATTCGCTGTATTATCAACGATAAACCCAAACTGATTCAGCTTTTCACCTTTGTCAGTCATCTTTTCTGTAATCACCGGTTTTAATATTACACCCATCTTCTTTCAGATTTATTTGTTAGAAAACATGGTTTCAACAGATTTCAATGAGCTTTCTACAAATACCAGTTTATTGGCATTTAAAATCTCATAAGTATTTAATGAATCGGCCCTCACAACTTTTGTTCTGGGGATATTCCTTGCTGAAAGCAAAACATTCATATCCGTATCATTAATGACCAACAATGTCTTCTTATCTTTTATTTTCAAATTTTCCAGCATTTCAACGTATTGCTTTGTTTTTGGAGCTTCAAAATTGAAATCTTCAATTACAATAATACCATCATCTTTTGCTTTATATGAAAGTGCTGAAACACGCGCAATTCGTTTAACTTTCTTGTTCAACTTGAAACCGTGGTCGTGCGGGTGCGGACCGAAAACGCGGCCACCACCTTTAAAAAGTGGGTTTTTTATACTTCCGGCACGTGCTGTTCCTGTTCCTTTTTGACGTTTAATTTTACGTGTACTTCCAATTACGTCACTTCTCTCTTTAGAATCATGTGTACCCTGACGTGCATTTGCCATATGATGCTTTGCATCTAAGTAAATCGCATGGTCATTGGGTTCAACTCCAAAGATGGATTTATCCAGCTTCACTTTCTTGCTGGTTGCCTCACCACTAATATTATGAACTACTAACTCCATCTTTCAATTATTACTAATGAATTATTTGGACCGGGAACCGCTCCTTTAACTACTAATAAATTCTTTTCAGGAATAATCTTCATCACCTGGAGGTTAATTAGTTTAACCCTGTTTCCTCCCATTCTACCCGCCATGCGCATTCCTTTAAATACTCTTGACGGATAAGATGATGCCCCAATAGATCCTGGTGCTCTCATCCGGTTATGCTGACCATGAGTAGCATCGTTTACACCTTTAAAGTTGTAACGTTTTACTACGCCCTGAAAGCCTTTTCCTTTCGAAGTTCCTACCACATCAATATACTCACCTTCGATGAATACATTTACATCAAGAACGTCGCCATGTTGCTTTTTCTCTTCAAATCTTGAAAACTCGGCAACATATCTTTTAGGAGTTGTTTTTGCTTTTGCAAAATGGCCTTTCATCGCCATGTTGGTATGCTTTTCTTTCTGGTCTTCAAAAGCCAGCTGAATCGCATCATAACCATCTTTCTCCTTCGTACGGACCTGAGTTACAACGCATGGTCCAGCTTCAATTACAGTACAAGGAATGTTTTTACCATTCTCGTCGTAAATGCTGGTCATACCGATTTTTTTACCTAATAATCCTGACATTTCTACTTATCTTTAAGCCGTTCTAATTTGTTACACTTTGATCTCCACTTCAACACCGCTGGGCAATTCCAGTTTCATCAAAGAGTCGATTGTTTTTGATGATGAATTATAAACGTCCATCAATCTTTTAAATGTGCTTAGCTCAAACTGTTCCCTCGACTTTTTGTTAACAAAAGTTGAACGGTTAACAGTGAATACCTTTTTATGTGTTGGTAGAGGTATAGGGCCACTAACTACAGCACCTGTTTGCTTTACCGCCTTTACGATTTTTTCCGCTGATTTATCAACCAGGTTATGATCGTATGATTTAAGCTTTATTCTAATTCTTTGGCTCACTTTATATAGTTTTAACTAACAATTCCTTTTACTTTTTTTATCACTTCCTCTTCAACAAACTTAGGTGCAGCTTCGTAGCATTTAAACTCAAGTGTTGAAGTGGCCCTGCCTGAGGTTAATGTTCTTAATGATGTAACATATCCAAACATTTCAGATAGCGGTACTTTTGCTTTAACCACCTGATAACCTACTTTCGCAGTTACATTTTCGACAATTGCTCTACGCTTATTCAAGTCTCCCGTAACATCACCTAAGTAATCGTCAGGTGTAACCACTTCAAGTTTCATGATTGGCTCCAGCAATACTGATTTAGCCTTTTTAGCAGCATTTTTGAATCCGATTTTAGCAGCCAACTCAAAAGATAACTGGTCGGAGTCAACAGCGTGGAATGACCCGTCAAATAACCTGATTTTCATGCTGTCAACAGGATAACCAGCCAATACACCATTCTGCATGGCCAACTGAAATCCTTTTTTTACGGATGGAATAAATTCACGTGGGATATTTCCACCTTTTACTTCATCAATAAACTGTAATCCTTCTTCACCTTCATCAATTGGGCCCAATTCAAACTGGATATCAGCAAATTTTCCTCTACCACCAGTTTGTTTCTTATAAACTTCGCGAAATACAGACGAACCAACAATTCTCTCTTTATAAGATACCTGGGGCTGTCCTACACTGCATTCGACATTAAATTCTCTTTTCATACGATCGATCAATATATCCAGGTGCAATTCTCCCATTCCGGAAATAATCGTTTGTCCTGAATCATCGTCGGTACGTACTTTAAATGTTGGATCTTCTTCTGCCAGTTTTGCCAATGCTGCTGACATTTTATCAAGATCTTTCTGTGTTTTCGGTTCGATGGCAATGCTGATCACCGGATCAGGGAATGTCATTGACTCCAATAATATCTGATGTTTTTCATCAGTTAAGGTATCACCAGTTCTGATGGTTTTAAAACCAACTGCTGCGCCAATATCTCCGGCTTCAATTTTCTCAAGCGGTTCTTGTTTATTGGCGTGCATCTGCATGATCCTGCTAATTCTTTCTTTTTTGCCAGTTGACACATTATAAACATAGGAGCCAGCTTCAAGTGTACCTGAATATACTCTGAAAAAAGCTAAGCGACCTACGAAAGGATCCGTTGCGATCTTGAATGCAAGCGCACTAAAATGATCATTTGGATCCGGACTTCTGAGTTCTTCCTTACCTGTTCTGGGGTTTAAAGCCATAACCGGTGGCACATCCATAGGGCTTGGAAGGAATTCTATGATGGCATTCAATAACATCTGAATTCCTTTATTTTTGAAAGCTGAACCACACATCACCGGAGTGATTTTCTGAGCGAGTGTTGCTGTTCTGATCACGTGGATCATTTCTTCTTCAGTAATTGAATGCGGGTCATCCATGAATTTTTCAAGCAATTCGTCGCTTTCTTCAGCCACGCCTTCAATCAATTTCATTCTATAAGCTTGTGCAACTTCATCAAGATCCTCAGGGATAGGAATCTCTCTGATTGTAACACCTTTGTCTGTATCATCCCAGATAAATGCTTTATCTTTTACCAGATCAACAACTCCCTGGAAAGTTTCTTCTGCACCAATAGGTATTTGAATAGGAACCGGATTTGCACCTAATCTTTCTTTGATTTGGTCAATTACACCAAAAAAATCGGCACCAGCCCTGTCCATTTTATTTACCAAACTGATTCTTGGCACTTTATATTTATCAGCTTGTCTCCAAACTGTTTCTGATTGTGGTTCAACACCGCCCACAGCACAAAATAGCGCTACTGCACCGTCAAGTACACGTAATGAACGTTCAACTTCAACAGTGAAATCAACGTGTCCAGGCGTGTCAATAATATTGATCTTATGCTTTTTATTGAACAAGTCCCAGTAAACAGTAGTTGCTGCAGAAGTAATAGTAATTCCGCGCTCCTGCTCCTGTACCATCCAGTCCATTGTGGCAGCACCTTCGTGAACCTCACCGATCTTGTAGTTTTTACCAGTATAATAAAGGATACGCTCTGTAACGGTGGTTTTACCAGCGTCAATATGAGCCATAATCCCAATATTACGGGTAAGGCTTAGCTTATTATTAGATATTTTAGTTTGTTCTGCCATTTAAGTAGTTCTCAGCTCGATATTAAAATCTGAAATGTGAGAATGCTTTATTCGCCTCTGCCATTCGGTGGGTATCTTCTTTCTTTTTGAAAGCAGCACCTTCTTCTTTATAAGCAGCTAAAATTTCACCGGCCAGTTTTTGTCCCATGCTTTTCTCATGGCGTTTACGTGAGAAACCAATCAGGTTTTTCATACCAATTGAAGTTTTACGTCCGGAACGGATTTCTGAAGGAATTTGAAATGTTGCACCACCAATTCTGCGGCTTCTAACTTCTACCGCCGGTGTTACGTTTGCAAGTGCTTTTTTCCATACTTCTACAGGATCTTCACTTGTTTTGGCCGCAACAACTTCCATTGCTTCATAAAAAATTCTGTAAGCGGTACTTTTCTTCCCTTGCAACATCATGTTGTTCACAAACTTTGTCACCAAAACATCATTGAATTTTGGATCAGGAAGAATAATACGTTTTTTTGGTTTTGCTTTTCTCATTATATATAAAGCTTAATATTTTTAACCTCTTTTTCTTTGGTCGTTTTGTACCATATTTTGACCTGCGCTGTGTGCGTCCTTCAACACCTGAAGTATCCAATGCTCCACGGATGATATGATAACGAACACCTGGTAAATCTTTTACACGACCTCCACGAATCATTACGATGGAGTGTTCCTGTAAATTATGTCCTTCACCGGGAATATAAGCATTCACCTCTTTACCATTTGTCAGCCTTACCCTGGCTACTTTTCGCATAGCTGAGTTAGGTTTTTTAGGTGTAGTGGTATAAACTCTTACACAAACACCACGACGTTGCGGACATGAATCCAGCGCTTTTGATTTGCTCTGGTCAACAAGTTTTTTTCGTCCTTTTCTAACTAACTGCTGTATAGTTGGCATGTTATAATTATTAAAACTTAATTCCTGTTTTTTGCTGTAAATGCTGGAAATCTGACAAGGGAAGGTTATTCTTTTTGAGAACAAACACCGCAAAATGATTCTTGTTTTCATCATGTTGCGAAAGAACCTATGTTGTTTGACCTTGTCAGGTTCCTTTATATACAACTGTTTTAGAAGGTTTTATATTCCTCTGCTAAAACGGGCTGCAAAGGTAAGAACATTTTTTAAAAAACCAAGTGGTGTTTTAAAAATATTTTTAATTATTCTCAATCTTTTGATTTCTCAATATAATATAGTGTTTATGAACCCGCAAAAGGTCCATACAAGTCAAAAATTCCTAACTATTCATAGCATTTACTTTTCACATATCACAACCCCGGCTTATCAGTAATAAATCATCATTTGGCAACTTTCTATTACAAAATTTCCTCTTTCGGTTTTTTTACAAATCATCAGAATTGATATGCGTAAAAAATTCAACATATTTGACAGGTTTTTAAATATTACAGAAACTGTTGGTAATGCTTTACCCAACCCGGCAACTCTGTTTGCCATATTTGCCGTGTCTGTTCTTTTTCTTTCAGGTATTGCCTGGTATTTCGACTGGACAGCTATCCATCCCAGTACCGGGGAAGCCATTAACCCTGTAAATCTTTTATCAAAAGAAGGATTGCACCGCATCATGCTTGAGATGGTCAGTAATTTTACTGATTTTGCCCCCCTGGGTATTGTGATCGTTGCCATGCTGGGTATCGGTATTGCCGAAAGCAGTGGATTGATCGGTGCCATTATCAGGTTGTTGGTGTTATCTGCGCCGGAGCGTCTTATGACTTTTGTACTTGTTTTTGCAGGCGTGATCAGCAATACGGCAAGCGATATCGGTTATGTGCTGTTGATTCCCCTGGCAGGCACCATCTTTTTGTCTCTTGGAAGAAATCCGTTGGTTGGCATGGCTGCAGCTTTTGCCGGTGTATCTGGAGGATTTAGTGCTAACCTTATCCTTGGAACCATTGACCCACTTCTTGCTGGATTATCGCAGGAAGCCGCACGTATTATTGACCCGGTATATGAAGTGAATCCAACCGCCAACTATTATTTTATGGTGGTTTCCACTTTCCTGATCGCCTTTGCAGGAACTTTTGTTACTGAAAAGATAGTGGCTCCACGTCTTGGGGAATATACCGGAGCGAAAAGCCAGAAGAGATAAAAAAACTGGATA
Source organism: Marinilabiliales bacterium (assembly GCA_963776205.1). Taxonomy (GTDB): domain Bacteria; phylum Bacteroidota; class Bacteroidia; order Bacteroidales; family F082; genus UBA4459. The sequence goes on along the minus strand of CAVZLR010000004.1, from coordinate 1,673 downwards.
AAAAAGAAAAAAAAGGATTGTTATGGGCTGGTATCGTAACCCTGGTACTTACACTGCTTGTGCTGGCAGGAACCCTCCCTGAAGATGGCTTGTTACGGATTGCCGGAGAAAGCGTTTTAAAATCACCTGTGATAAAAGGAGTCATTGCCTTGCTTTTCATTTTCGCAGCAGCCAGTGGTATTGCATACGGAATAGCTTCAGGCAAATTTAAATCGGATAATGACATTATTAATGGTATGAGTAGTGCAATTAAAACTCTGGCAGCCTATATTGTACTTGTATTTTTTGCAGCACAGTTTGTTGCATATTTTAAATGGAGCCATTTAGGCGAAATATTGGCTATTAACGGCGCCATATTCTTAGAGAGTATTAATATTGGAACGATTCCATTATTAATATTATTCATTATTCTGGCCGGAACAATCAATATGGCAATGGGAAGTGCATCAGCCAAATGGGCTATTATGGCACCAGTTTTTATTCCCCTGTTTATGGAACTAGGATACTCACCCGAACTGTCACAGGTAGTTTATAGAATAGGTGACAGCGTCACCAACCTAATTTCACCGATGATGAGCTTTTTTGCACTGATCATTGCTTTTTTCCAGAAATACGATAAAAAAGCGAGTATCGGAACCATTATATCTACGATGCTTCCATATACTTTTATATTCTTTATCTTATGGTCGATACTTCTGGTGATATGGGTATATTTTGGATTCCCGCTAGGACCCGGAGCTCCATGTATTACCCAGGTGAGTTGGCACATTAAAGCCTGTATCTATCAGGGTTCCCCGGCCGGAGGAATAATTTTATATACCGAACTGCAAATTGCTGTTTTCCCCGGTTCCAGATATAAAACCTAACGATTTGATCATTGATCTTGTTTTTATCCGACATGGCCTTTTGTATATCCATGGTAAGAAATATTTTTTTGGCTTTTGCCGGTTTCAATACCAAATACTGAAAAGTCGGAGCCTTGCCAATGTACCAATTCTTCACCTTTTTTAATTTCCCCCACAATAACAGCATTCAGGTTTGCATCTGCGCCCACTATTTCCACTTCCATATCGATAATTTGATATATGTCATCCATCAGCTCACTCAGCGGAATTTCAATTTTAGGCCCATATGTCTCTTCTGCCGTCATCAAATAAAAATGATCACCTGAAGATGTATCTGTTACCATATGATCTTCACTGTATTGCCAATCATAATCATTCTTATCAAAAGTAGTTTCAGTAATGGACTTTCTTCCAGGCGCCGTATGTATATTCAAGTTATTTTTTGAAAAGACATATTGCTCATAAGTAAACCCGGTTTCAAATTCCTTCCCAATATGGAAACTGTTCTAAAATCAACTGGAAGTATATATCATCCAATCCTGATGTGATCACTATATCCTGATCGATCCCCAAAAGCATCTTTTTAAAGTCGAGAATGGAAACATCCTTATTACGGGTGGTATAAAACGGGAGTTCCTGATCGTATTTCCTGAAATAGTACTCTGTATAATAAGGTATATAATCACTGATGATAAAAACTTCCTCCTCATAATCTGCTTCTAAAGCAACAGCATTTTTCACCATTTGATTAAAAGGCTGCCTGTAGAAATGTTGATAATAATGCTGTCCTGCCACGAGGGTTGAAATATTTACTGCCCATATCAATAT
>CAVZLR010000003.1:0-194364 GCA_963776205.1 Marinilabiliales bacterium | reverse complement strand
GGGAGCAGATATAGCATTGAAAATGATAGAAAGTTGGGAATATTCAGCGCATTTCATCATGCGTTTATTGGTTTTGGATCTGGGTTGACCCGCCGGGTAGCTTTATTCCCGGCGGGTCGGAACATTCGTAACAGCTATTTAGTTTAGATGATGATATAGAACGAAGGCACAAGTCCATCCATCACGCTTATCCACGCTTAGACTTGCGCCAGTTGGGGTAAATTAAAATATAAAAGCATAAAAAAAGCGCAATGATTATTGCGCTTTTATAACCAAACAAATAATAATTTTCTATTGATTATTTACTTTTCTCTCTAATTCAGCAAGCCTCTGTTCCAGATTTTCAATAATTTCTGTTGCTCTTTAATAGCCTTAACAGCAATGGGAATGATTCGTGAGTAGTCAATCATTTTAAAAATTTCAATTTCAGATTGAGAAGTTTCATGTTTTTTTTGTTGCTCCTTAGTCCCGTTAATTGGTAAAACTTTTTCTTTAACAACTGTTGGGAGTATAAGTTCTAATTCCTGAGCAATAAAACCAAAGTCCAAGTTTTTCCTTTAACCCTAAAAAAGGATATTTCTCAATATTATAATTATAACTAACAGGATTTAATAGCTTTATGATTTCAATAGCATTAGTAATTGAGAAAATATTCTTTTTAGTTTTTTCATCGGACATATTATAAAGCCCTCCGGTATATCCAAGGTCATCCAGAAAAAGCCTCCCAAACCCCAATCGGGCCCACCTGAATCAAATCGGGCGCCATAAACACCATATCCCTGCCATTCATTAGTATGGCCCATTAACCAATCGTAACAGCATTAATGGATGCACTCGAATTTTGGGCCAAACCACTAATAGCAATTCCAAGATACGCCGTTCCTATATAATCTGTAGTGCTTTCAAACGCTTGAGAGGGATTGCTATTAGAACTATTCCAAGCAGATAGTGATTGACCGGTGTTGCCAGTATTTTCAAATTCAGCCATACTAGAATTAGCTCCAACAGAAGTACCTCCATTTGTCATATGAAACATCCAAGAAGGATTAAGTGTTCGTATTCCAATATTACCAGTTGTTTTATGAATAAATAATGAATTAACAAACGTAGTTGTGCCGCTCTTTACATGTAAAAACAGCATTTGTATTTGCATTAGAGCCATCATTATTGATAGCCACCTGTGCGTTCACTGTAAAAGCTAATATACATGCGATGAATGTCAGAAGAGTTGTTAGTTTTTTCATATCTACTTTTTTATTTCTTTTTGAATTTAAATCGAATTTGATGAATTACTGAATTATAGATAAAGTAAGGTGGTCCGTGTCTGGAGATGATGAGGCATTAATTCCAGTGCCACCATTAGCTTTTCCTTGTACTTTTATCGTATATGGGTTCCAGGCGTTAAGCCTGTTATTTGTTTGGAAAAAGAAAGGTTCCATTCAGAGGTGTTACTGCAGTATTAGTTCCTCCAATAATGTAGTTATCTGCGCCATGCATAAACGCATATCAAACGACCAGCGGAAATATTAGAACCTGCGCCAGAAGATGTCATGTAATTAGTACAGATTTCATTCGTCAATAAACGTAAGTTCTGCTCAGAAATATGTGCCCAAGAAGAGCTATTATTGTTCTATCCCTATTTAAAGAAACACTTTCAAAACTCCCTGAAGAACCTGATTGTTGTGAAAGATTTACCCACCCTTCACCACAGGAGGTGCACCAGTCCACATGAATAAGCCTGGTCCTGTTGAGGGATTTGTGTTATAAACGACAAGGCCTATTTTTGCATTTCGGACCGGAGTTGCAGTTTAAAGGTCAATAATATTAACATTGGGGAATGACACCCCTTTATTAGCTGCATCTATATCCAATATTGCCGATGCGTCAGCACCAGTGCCATTTATAGCAACCTGTGCTTTAGCTGAAAAAGCAACTATGAGAACCATCATGGTTATAATTAATGTATATTTTTTCATGTTACGAGTTTTTAGTAGTTAATAAGTCTAGGTTATTTAAAAATCAACACTTTTTCTGCATAGATGTTCTTATCAGTTTCTACGCGTATTACATAATAACCTGTTTTTCCTGAAACATATATTTTATTCAATGTTTGTTGCGGTAATTTGCCCTGGTAAATTGTCTGGCCCATTAAATTATGTATGCTAATATGTTTAATTATTTCCTGTGAATTGTTGAGTACATATGCATAGTTATCAGCAGCATATATTTTAATATTGCCGTCTTCGTTTATAGCCTCATCTTCGGGTACGTAGGTTGGCCCAAAAAAGTGAATGAAGAAACGTTCTTTGGCATCTTCAGGGCTTGCGGTAAAATGATATTCAAATTCTTCGCTTGATATGCTGATCCAATTGTCTCCTGTCTGAAAATCTTCGAGCCAGACTTCCGTACCCCAGTCAAAACTATCAATTCCTGAAAAAGTGAATGTGTATTCCGCTTCTTCACCACATTCAAAATGAACAGGCACAGTTGTAATGGTAGTGTTTAAATCTACTATGGGAAACAATTTATAGCTAATTCTGCCATCTTCAGCAATGCTCTTAATCATGGTTGCATTTTCACTCATGCTGTTCCATTTTTCTGATTCGATTTCTATATCATAATTACATGTTGCATCTTCAATGAAACGAATATGCAATGCATCTTTAAATCCATGTGTTCCACCACTTACATCTAATTTTAAAAGATTCGGAACAACTTCTCTAAAGGATACATTTATGCTCTTTATAATAATTATTGAAATTTAGAGCCCCCAATTGGTCCGGCGACTTAACTTGCACAATACATCCTTGACCAACCTGAAGTTCACCTTTACCCCGAGAGCGGCAGTCCATACTTCAAATTTCCATGATTACTGCTGCAAGTCCTCCTCCGGAATATATCCACCATTATTGTAAATCTTGTCACTGTTAAGTGAATTTGTCGCGAAATGATTAAAATCAAGTGCAGAAGTATATGGATTGCTAATAAGTTCATATTCATTATTCGGATTATAATTTATATCATAAGTTATATGTTCTGATATCGGATAACCAATCATATTTAACCAATCTGAAGTATATGCTTCACCATTTGTTAGAAGCAAACCATTTCCAACAGGAACAGAATGATCGTATGGCCATACATTTACCCACGCTTCTGCTTCATCCGAACGGAATGCCATTCATAAGCATAAGTGTTAAGTATAGCCATGTCAAATTGCTGCAGTCGGACAGCATTGTTATAGCCAGGTGTAAGGTCTTCAACTGTTGGTCCAACAAAATGTATAAAATAATTTCCAACTGTTCCCGAATAAAAGTTTGAATTCTTGCAGTTCCATTACCAGAATGGCTGACAGTTCCATTGACAATATATGAGCCTGTTCCTCCGTTTTCTGATTCAACGATCAATGCTTCAGGTGCATTATCTAGGTTTAGATCACCTTTTGTAGTAACAAACGCATCAGGTTTAATAGTCAGTCCGTTTGTGTTAGAAATCTTCAAATCTCCATCCATAATCAAATAGGTATCAGCTTGCACCTTTACAAGCGACCCCGATATATTCATACCGCTTTGGCCATAAGATGCCAGGTGTAGTAATGGTAGTATTACTAAAGAAGTAAAAAGTTTTTTCATAGCTCAACTATTTTAATAAGAGTTAATCTTTAAATTCTTGCTTGCCTGTATTCAGAATTGGGGGGATACACACTGCTTGTAAATACAAATTTACGCAAAAATAGCTTTTTGTCAAGCCGTTCAGTGTTTGTTAACAGTAAATTATGTTTTTTCATTTGCTACAGTGTTTCATTTATCACCTTTTTAGTTAATGCAAAGGTGCCATTCGTCAACAGCACCTTTGCAACTTTCAAGTCAGAGGATTGACCTAAAATTTCTTTATATATACTTTAGCGGTATATGTGGTTTTTGCAGTTAACACTTGCACCATATAAATACCGGGTTTCACATCTACATTGAATTGTATGGTCTCCTGGTCGGTGCCGGCAGCCCTGTGTACTTCTCTTCCGCCAATATCATACACACTAATTTGTTTAATTATTTCGTTTGCCGGGTTTTTAACAAATACTGTATTATTTGCTGCATAAATGCTCATCAGGTCTTTATGAGCTTCAGCATCATTTACACTTACCACCAGGGGGTCAAAAATGTGGATCATAAATCGGCCGGAAGGATCATCGGGTACCCCGGTAAAATAATACATGCTGTCAGTTGCAGTCACTTGTATCCATCCCTCCTCTGTCTGGGTATCTTCAAACCAAATTTCAATGCCGGGGTCAAAGCTTTCCAATTCACCGAACCTCAAAGCATATTCACCACCATTATAACCACATACAAAATGAAGCGGCACATCGTTGTATATTGTGTGTAAATCGCTTAGCGGTAAGTTATTAATAGCCAGGTTAACATCATCAGATGTAACTGTCCATATCATGGTCGCTTCAGGATCGAGGCTGAACCATTTTTTTGCATCAATTTCAATATCATAGCCCGTGGTAGCGCCTTCGGCAAAATGAATAAATGCTTCATCCCTAAATCCATATTCTCCACCATCAACGCTTATTCTCAATACGTTGGTAATCTCTTCTCGTGCTTCACTCTGGGCAGAGGAAACCATGCTCAGTAAAACAAACACGCTACATACTAATAATTGCTTTCATTTTCTCACTTTTTAATTCTAATTATTTAATAAAATGAGCTTGAAAGCCTGTGCTTCATAAATTGTTGTGCCAGTTTATTGTTTTAATTGTTGCTTATTCAATTGTTAATTATATAATAAATACTTTTTCAGAATATCGAATGATCCTGTTTGTTCTTACATGAACTACATAATAACCTGTAGTTCCTTGTATTGTAATTTGATTTAATTCTTGTTCAGGTAGCAGTATTTCTGTAAATTTCCTGTCCCAGGATATTAAAAACGGCTACATCTTTGATGATTTCGTTCGTTGTATTTCGAATGTATATTTTATCATTTGATGAATAAATATGAACCACCTTTGGTTCTTTTTGCATGCATTTATTTCCTGAGATAGCTGTGGGCCCCATAAAATGCAATACAAATCGCTCTTTATCGTCATCTGGTGATCCGTTGAATGTAACAACCGGGTTTGTTTCGGAAACGGAATTCCAGATACCCGTTTGCAAATCTTCAATCCAGATGGAAGTGGCATATTCAAATGTTTCAATACCGCTAAAATTAAAAGTATATTCCGCATCATAACCACATTCGAAATGTATGGGGATGCTGGTCATCGGGTTGTTTAAACTTTCCGTTGGCAATGCATTTACTGAAAGTTCACTACCGTCATCAGCGATACTTCTGAATCATGGTGGCATCCATCCCAAAGCTGTTCCATTTTTTAACTTCTAAGTTTTCATCATATGCGTTGGTCGCCTTGTCATCAAATCGGATGGTCAATCTCATCGGAATAACCACCGGTACCGCCTGTTACTTTCATTTTCAGGATGTTGAATTGCAGTTTCCCGGAAAGCTTCATTGCTATGTGAACGAATAGTTGGTGAAAAAACAAGGTCGCCACCATCTCCATTTACTTCCACAAAAAATCCCTGCCCCACCTGGATCATTCCGCTGTTGGCACCTTGTGCCCCGCCATAATAATTACCAGTTGAAGCATCATAGATCCAGTAATGGCCTTTGATTACTTCTGAATTATTTCCATAGTTGTACAATTCATCGAAACTGATGGCTGCCGAAAAAGGATTGCTGACCAATTCGAGGTTGTTGTTTATATGTGGCCTGACGTTATAACTTACTTCTTCTGAAACCAGTGTGCCTACCATTTCCATTACACCTGAACCGGCCACCCAGTTGGAAACGGCAATGCCATTGCCAGAAGGCACATTGTAATCATAATGGCTGCACATGTATCCAGGGATATACCTGGTGATTGGTGGTGTCGGTAAGGGCGTTCCATTCGTAAAAATTTGTACTTAAATTCGCAATATCAAACTGGTGCAAGCGCACACCAGAGATATTTCCGCTTCTGTAAGATGTGGCACTGTCGAGCAGGGTAGGCCCAACAAAATGCATAAAGTAATTTCCAACAGAACCCGAAATATAGGTTTCCACTTTTGCGCCGGCATATGAAGTGAAATTAAGTTCACCATTATTGATAAAAGAGCCAAGCCCGGTCTCGTTTGCTTTGATAATCAGACCTTGTTCGGAAAGGATATTCGTTTGTCCGTTTACAGTTACTTCCCCGATGGTGGAAAGCCCAATGGAATAGGAATATTTAAGTCTTTATTTACAAGAAGGGTAGCATTGATATGTTCCAGTGAGACCTGACCATCAATTTCGAGGTTGCCAGTGCCCGGATTTTCATCCCCGATTTCTACGGATGGGTTTTCAGCAATTGAAAGTATTGCCTGAATTTCGGATTCACTTTGAATTTCGAGATTTCCGAAATACTTCTAAAACGATTTGCAGATCATTTTCAGGGCTTTCCCAATTGATTGCGCCACCGGGTTTTATCTTGAGGTTGAAGCAGTGTGCTGTATTTTCAAAGTCAGGGTAAGAAGGATATTTTGGGTAATCAGTTCTTCCGGCAGGAATAATGCAATTGTCCTGGTCTCCTGGAAAAGTCCAGGCGGCTTCCCATATTCCATTGTCTGTTTCAGGGTCGATATCGCTATCTGATTCGGGGATCCAAATCTCCCAATTATCAGCAGCATTCCAGCTAAAGGCATCATATCCTTCACCTGAAGCTCCGCCTATCCACCTGAAGTGAAGCGCATCTTGCGAAAATAATAAGCAAGACAGTAAAAAAATAAACAGAAATAGTCCCCCTTTTTTCACGACTTTATAGTTGCATTTAGTTTACAGCCTGGAGTAAGGCAGGTTTAATGTCGACGCATTAAAAATGCATTACAAACCAATTAAAGGCTTGGATGAATGGAATTCAGAATTGGAAATTTAAATAATTACCTGAGAAGTTGGAAATTCATAAATTGGTTTCAGAAAATCACCTGAAGTGTTGGAGAATCATAATTGGGTAGGAATTCCGCTTTGCTTGTAAAGCTCAAATACTGAGCAAGCGGACAACAAATATAAAACAAATAATAGAAAAGTCAAGTTTTTTACTTCTTTTTTGAATTGCAGAATTTAAAATTCATAGATTTACAACTGAAAAATAACCCGATATTAATTGAACCAGAATGGAATTTGAAACGATAGCTTTTGCATTCGGACTTACTTTATTTGCAGGATTATCAACGGGTATAGGTAGCGCCATTGCTTTTTTTGCCAAAAAAACAAATACAGGATTTCTTTCGGTGGCACTAGGATTTTCGGCCGGGGTAATGATCTATGTATCGTTTGTTGAAATCATGGTGAAAGCCAGGGATGAGCTAATAACTGTGGTTGGAGATACGCAGGGCTACTGGTTGACTGCTGCTGGTTTTTTTGGCGGTATTCTGTTCATTGCCATCATCGATAAGCTTATTCCTTCTGCTGAAAATCCGCATGAAATGCACAAGGTGGAGGAAATGCAGGATGTGGAAGCGAAGAAATCGAAAAAATTGATGCGGATGGGAATGTTTACAGCCCTGGCCATTGCCATCCATAATTTTCCGGAAGGACTGGCCACTTTTACCGCAGCGCTTACAGACCCGACCCTTGGAATTGCCATCGCAGTTGCTATTGCCATTCATAACATTCCTGAAGGGATTGCGGTATCGGTGCCCGTGTATTATGCCACAGGAAGTAAAAGAAAAGCATTCTGGTTGTCGTTTTTTTCAGGGTTGGCTGAACCTGTAGGTGCATTGGTTGGGTACCTTATATTGATGCCTTTTCTAAGCCCATTGGTATTTGGTATTTTATTCGCAAGTGTTGCAGGGATCATGGTGTTTATTTCATTGGATGAGTTGTTACCCGCAGCGGAAGAATATGGAGAACACCACCTGTCAATTTACGGGATGATTGCCGGTATGGCAGTGATGGCGCTGAGTTTATTACTCTTCCTGTAAATAAAAAACCCCGCTTCTGAAATAGCGGGGTCAATGAAAACTTTACAATTTAATTATGCAACCTTGATTTCACGGGTTAGCTTCGTTTTTTCGTCTTTTGGTATTGATATATTCAAAATACCATCTTTATAATCCGCTTTGATCTTGTCAGCAACAATGTTTTTTGGCAAAGTAAACGATCTGCTAAAACCGTTATAAACAAATTCACGACGGGTGTAGTTTGTTTTAGTGTCTTCCTTTTCTTCTTTCATTTCAGAAGAAATGGTGAGTAACTGGTTTTCAAGATTGATCTTGAAACCATCTTTGTTCATCCCCGGAACTGCAAATTCCAGCATGAATTGTTTTTCATCTTCCTGAATGTTAACAGCTGGAACATGGCAATTGCTTTTATTTGATGAAAAATCATTTTCCAATCCGTTCATTAGTCCGCTGTAAAATGGGTGTCTGTTAAATCTAACTAAGTTCATTTTTTTATCTTTTTAATTTAAATTATTTCATGATTTATTTAATTCGATGTTTTCAATATCCATTCCATTTGATAATCCAATTTAAATTGCGCCAATATGGCAGCCTACACTTTAAAAAGCAAGACAATATGGCGTACTCGTAAATATGAATTTCATTTATTGTGCCCATTGTTTTCGTATCTTTGTGCTCCTCAAAACCTTGTTTTGGATAAAGTTGTAAATAGTTTACGCCCCAATAGAATACTCTGGCCGATTGTTATCGGGTTGGGTGTGAGTGGCTATATGTTATACAACAAATTCGACAACGAAACCTTTACTTTTTTAGAATTAAGCTGGCATGTTGTGCTGTTTGTTTTGCTTGCTTTTCTGATGATGGTGGTAAGGGATGTGGCTTATATGTATCGATTAATGGTTTTAACGGATTACAGTTTGAGCTGGAAACAAGCTTTTAATGTGATCATGTTATGGGAATTCAGCTCGGCTATTTCTCCATCAGTTGTTGGTGGAACAGGACCGGCTATTTTCTTTTTGTATAAGGAAGGCTTAAGTGGTGGAAGCAGCACTGCTGTGGTACTAACAGCTATTTTTCTTGATGAAATGTTTTTTGTAGTTTCTGTCCCGATTGTCTATTTTGTTTTCGGTATGGATATTTTTCCACCGGATTCATTGAATTACAATACCATATTATCTGCTTTTTATATAGGCTATGTGGTCATTCTGATTTATACATTGTTCCTGGCTTATGCATTATTGATCAACCCACATATGTTTAAGTCATTTGTATCGTGGGTATTTTTATTTCCGATTTTGGTCAGATGGAGGACAAGAGCTCGTAAATCGGCCAATCAACTGATCCAAACATCGAGGGTGATTCGTAGCAAGCCATTTTCATACTGGGCCAAGAGTTTTGCAGCGACCATTTTTTCGTGGACCAGCAGATACTGGGTAGTTAATTTCCTGCTGATGGCTTTTATGCAGGACAAATATTCGGTAACGGATCAATTTCTGATATACGGACGGCAATTAAGTATGTGGATCATATTATTAATTAGCCCTACACCCGGGGGAAGTGGTGTTGCCGAGTTTATTTTTTCAGATTTTCTGGGCGACTTTATAACCAATGAATCCTGGTATGCACCGCTGGCATTTTTCTGGAGGCTTATCTCGTACTATCCTTATTTATTTATTGGCGCCATTATATTGCCAGTATGGCTCAAAATGGTATTCTCAAATAAGTATAAAGAAGTTAAGTAATCTAACCGCAGTAAAAGTATTTATTTACCAGTTTTATGATTTTTTCATCATCCGCCTTGATTTTTGAAATCAGGCCTTTGTCTTTATGGCTTTTTAAAAGGTTTACCAGGAAGTTGATCTCTTCATCAGGAAATACATTATACTTTGTATAAATATCGCGATGCTTTTCAAGTTGCTCAGCCGACTCCTCACAAGAACCTGGCAGTTGTTCAAGCTTGGACAATTTATCCTTATGTTCCTGGTCGAAAATGTTCACATCAACATAGGTTTTTTCAGCTACTTTCAATGGGTTTTTCATTTCAAAACCATGACGGGCAGCGACTGTTAAACCTGCAAGCAATAAATAAATATCTGCTGACCCATCGGGGCTTCGGAATTCAACCGTCTGTTTGTCGGAAAGATCTATCAGATCGCCACTTTCCTGCGGATTTACTTTATGGATCATATTTACAGGAGCTCTCCACCCCAGCGGAATACGCACCAGTACAGACCGGTTGCGATCGCCCCAGCAAACATTAGTAGGAGCTTCCTGGTGAGGTACAAGCCTGAAATAGGAGGTTGGGTTCATATTTCCAAAAGCCGTTAATGATGGTGCCAAATCCATGTAACCAGCTATTACAGTTTTTGCAATCTTACTCAGATCTCCATTTTCAGTCATCATGTTTTTACCATCTTTCATTACACGGGTGTGGATGTGTAATCCGCTGCCCGCTTTTCCAACAGTAATTTTTGGCGCAAAAGTTACTTCAACCCCATAATGTGCTGCAAGTGTCCTGATGATCCATTTGGCTTTAATGAGTTGATCGGCACTGTCCTCAACATTGGTAGGCAGGAATTCTATTTCGTTTTGCTCGTAAACAAGACCTTCTTTGGTAAAATTGCCCACTTCTGAGTGGCCGTATTTGATCATTCCGCCTGATTCGGCAATGAGTTTCATAGCATGGGTCCTGAACATATTCCATTTGGAAAATGGCGTTGATTCATGGTATCCGCGTTGGTCATCAGCTTTAAAAAGCCCTTCGTCTTCACTGATAATGTAGTATTCCAATTCGCCCATGGTTTCAAATTCGTAACCGGTTACCTTTTTAAATGCATCATGCGCTTTTTTGAGAATATTTTCAGGCGCTCCTTCAAAAGCATTTCCGTAACGATCGTAGTAAGAGCATAAAATGTCCAGAGTTGGGATTTCATTAAATGGATTTACATAAGCTGTTTTATAGCGAGGAATTACATATAAATCACTTGAACCGGCTTCAATGAATGGAAATAAACTGGAACCATCTACGCGTTCCCCAGCAGTAAGCAGATGGTCCAGGTGTTCACGATTTCCGATGAAGAAATTCAGGGTTTTTAACCGGCCATCCCATCCTACATACCTGAAATTGATCATTTCAATATCATTGTCTTCAATGTATTTGATCAGGTCAGCTTTTGTAAGTTCTTCAGGATGCTTATTTAAATACTGAACAATCGGATTTGGGTTCATGGAAATATTATCAATCATTGCTTAAAAATTTGGGGACACAAAATTAGCCAAATAATTATTTGATCTGTTAATTACAAATTCTGTATTGTTATATTTATAACAGGTTTAAATAATATAAATACCCTTATTTTTGCAAATAAATATCAAATATTTTCATAATGAAGAATCAATCATTTTATATAAGTAAACTGGTGGCAACTGACTTTAAGACCACTATTGAAAATTTAAAATCTGCCCTTGCAGCAGAGGGATTTGGAATAGTTTCCGAAATCGACATGCAGCAGAAGTTAAAAGCAGGTGCCGGAAAAGAGATCAATAAATATATGATTCTTGGTGCATGCAATCCCCATGGAGCATACAAGGCGGTTCAGATTGAAGAATATATCGGAGTGATGTTGCCGTGTAATTTTATTGTACGTGAAACAGAAAACAGGCAAATTGAAGTGGCAGCCATCAACCCGGAACAAACCATTGCCAATATCGGGAAGCCTGAAATGAAATCTCTTGCTGAAGAAATAGGCGCCGGTATGCAAAAAGCAATGGCTAAAATTTAATAATCCAAAGATAAAACTCATGAAAATAACCAGATTTATTACGCTATGTATGGCACTGATAATTGCATTTGTAGCGCAAACTTATGCACAAGACAAATCAGCTTCCATGGTCACGGAGCAGCTGGAAGGAAAATACTATTCTGCTGTAATTGTAGAAACTGATTTTGAAGCGACTATTGAAAATGTGAAATCTGCATTGAAAGAGCATGGATTTGGCGTCGTATCGGAAATTAATATGCAGGAAAAGCTTAAAAAAGGCACTGGAAAAGATGTACCGAAATATACCATATTAGGAGCCTGTAATCCGAACGGTGCTTACCAGGCATTACAAATTGAGGAGCAAATTGGTGTGATGCTGCCCTGCAATGTTATCATAAGAGAAACATCAAATGGTAAAGTTGAGGTGGCGGCTATTAATCCCGAAAGAACGATGCTATCCATCGGTAATCCGGACATGATACCTTTAGCCAGGGAAATCAGCGAAAAGTTGAAGCTCGTGTTAGAAGCGCTCTAAAAGTATAAATTACAAATTATCAATAAAGTAATTAGAGATTTTCTCGTACATGTGTGATCTATCGACTCCCCTTACATTATGTCCATGACCGGGATAGACAAAATAATCGATTTGTTTATTTGCTTCAATTGCTTTTTTGAGGAATTGCAAGCTATTCTGCCATACAACTGTGGGATCGTTGGTGCCATGAATGATCATTAATTTACCACGTAGATCATCCACATAATTCAGCAGGCAGGCGTTTTTATATCCTTCAGGATTGTCCTGCGGAGTATCCATATAGCGTTCGCCATACATTACTTCATAATATTGCCAGTCGATGACAGGACCACCGGCCACACCTACTTTGAATACACCCGGGTTTTTCAGCATCATGGAAATGGTCATAAATCCGCCATAACTCCATCCATCAACCCCAATTCTTTCCGGGTCAACATATAGCAATGTTTTCAGATAATCAACACCTACCATCTGGTCGCGGACTTCCAATGTGCCTAAGTTTCTGAAAATGGATTGTTCAAAATCCCTTCCCCTGTTTGCAGTTCCGTGGTTATCAAGGGTGAATACAACAAATCCTTTTTGGGCCATATAGTATAAAAACAATTGAGCTCCTCCCAACCATGAGTCGCTAACTAACTGCGCATGAGGGCCTCCATAAACGTAAATAAAAACAGGATACTGTTTCGTGCTGTCAAAGTCAACAGGTTTGATCATCCTGCAGTACAGATCTTCACCATTTTCTGTTTTTAAAGTAAAAATGGACAGCGCTCCTAATTTGTAATCTTTCAGCGGATCGTTGTTTTCCTGTAGCACACGCAGCACTTCCCCTTTGCGGTTCAGTAATTTGTATTCACGACTAACATCAGTGCTACTGAAATAATCAAGGATGTATTTTCCAGTCTTGCTTACCTGCCCGCTATGGGTTCCATGGTCCGGTGAAATACGAGTTATATCTCCGGTTTTCAAATCCACTGAATAAATGGTTTTCTCTAATGGACTTTCTTTGGTGCCCAGAAAATAAACTGTTTGATCTCCATAAAAACCTAGAAAATCTGTAACAACCCATGGCCCTTTTGTGAGTTGTTTCAATAAGGCCCCATCAGTTACACTGTGTAAATACAAATGATTATATCCATCTGTTTCGCTTATCCAAATAAATTCTTCAGTATTCTCTGGATTAAAATACATAGGATCTTCAGGTTCAACATATTTCGGATGAAATTCTTCAAAAAGCGTTTTTACGAAATTACCAGTGGCAGCATCGTATTGTGTTAATTTGAGGTGGTTCTGATCGCGGTTTAATAAAGCAATGTAAATGTATTTGCCTTCTGGTCCCCAACTTACGGATGTCAGGTATTGTTCTTTGGGCTCACCGGTTTTCATAAAAACCGTATTTCCTGATGCCAGGTCAAAAACCCCAAGTGTTACTTCTTCGCTTTTCATTCCGGCCATGGGATACTTTGTATTGGCAACTTCAGCGATGCGGGTATCCAGATTTACCAATGGATAATCGGTGACCATGGTTTCATCTTTGCGGTAAAAGGCAATTTTGGTACCTGTTGGTGACCAGAAAATACCTTTGCTGATACCAAATTCATTTCGGTGAACGGTTTGGCCATTAACAATACCGGGGTCTTCATCAAAGGAGATCTGTTTTACTTTTCCATCGATTACATAATACAGGTTATTTACAACAGTGTATGCGGCAAAACCTGTCTCCTTGTTGAATTCAATATTTTCAGCGGAATCTGGTATGCTATTTATCTTTTTAAGACCGTATGCATTGAAATCATATAAATAGTAAGTATTCCCGAATTTAAACAGACAGGTTTTATCATCCCTGAATGAAACCGAAGGCAGGCCGTTTAATGAATCAAAACCATTTACATTCATCTCTTTGTTGATCATATCCAGATCGAACAGAAGTGTTTCAGTTCCCCGTTTTGCCGTTACTTTATACATGGCATTCTTTTTGGCAAAGGCGTAATCATCTGTATCACCAATCCACTGAAGTTGAGGAATTCTGTCGGGAAACAGGGCCCGATTTCGATAGTTTATATCATCAAGCGTCAGTAATTTGTCCTGTGCGGGTATAACATTCGCTTGTAAAACAATAATGGATAGTAAAATGATACCAAATAACTTTTTCATTTTTAATTGGGTTTTTATGCGAAATAAAATGTTTATCCTGAAATAAATTTTGGGTTATGTTATAAAAGACGACTTAACACTGGTAAAATGTTGCATGCTGGTCATATTATTTTCAAAGTGGGTGCCAATCACTACAATATCAGCGCCTGCTTGATACTTTTTGCGCAACAATTCGGGAGTTTTGATGCCACCGCCAACCATCAAGGGAATATCAACAGAATCTTTTACAAAACGAATCATCTCTGATGGTATACTTTTTTCAGCACCACTTCCAGCATCCATATAGATCATTTTCAACCCCAGCATTTCTCCGGCCATTGCTGTGCAAGCAGCAATATCTTTCTTGTCGGCAGGAATAGGAAACGAATTGCTCATATAGCTAACAGAAGTTGGCTTTCCGCTGTCGATCAGCATATAACCGGTGGCAATTGATTCGAGGCCGCTTAATTTAATATAAGGCGCTGCAATCACATGCATACCGATTAGCATATCAGGGTTTCTGCCAGAAATGAGTGATAAAAACAGGATGGCATCGGCATTGCTGCTTAACTGGTAATTGTTGCCCGGAAAGATGATAACGGGCAGATCGCAATTGTTTTTGATAATTTGAATGCTCTGATGCAGGTTGTCGTTGATCAGCAAACTCCCCCCAACAAAAAAATAGTCAGCTTCAGCAATTTGGGCATTTTTTGCTGTTTTTTCAATCTCTGCATTAGTCAGTTTATCAGGGTCAACCAAGATGGCCAACTGCTTTCTTTTCCTGTAGAACTGATCAAGAATTTGCATAAAATTTCTTTCAGACAAAAATAATTAAAAAACGGCTTTTGCGATCTTCTGAATGTTGTCTGTTTTACCCATCGTATACAAATGCAGAACCGGGACCCCGGCTGCAATTAATTCCTTCGATTGGTTGATGGCCCATTCCACACCAAGCTCTCTTACTTGTTTATTGTCTTTACATTTAATAATCTCTTTTACCAATTCAACTGGCATATCCACATTAAATGTTTTGGGGATAGAGGTCAGGTGATTTGCTACTGAGACCGGCTTTAAACCGGGAATGATGGGTACGGTAATCCCTTTTTCGCGACAACGTTTTACGAAATCAAAGTACTTTTTATTGTCAAAAAACATTTGAGTAACAATATAAGAAGCCCCCGCTTCGATTTTCTTTTTTAGAAAGAAAAGATCACTATCCAAATTGGGAGATTCAGCATGTTTTTCAGGATAACCGGCTACACCAATACAGAAGTCCATAGACCGGGTGTTTTCAAGGTCCTTTTCAAGATAAATGCCTCGATTCAGATCCACTACCTGGTTTACCAGATCCAGGGCATATGTATTGCCTTCTGGTTCAGGGATGAATACCTTTGCATTTGGTAATGGGTCGCCCCTGAGCAGCAATACATTTTTAATCCCTAAAAACTGAAGATCTATCAATGCATTTTCCGTGTCTTCTTTGGTAAATCCGCCGCAGATGATGTGCGGCACGACAACGAGGTTGTAGCGGTATTTGATGGCTGCAGCAATACCAACAGTTCCGGGTCTTTTACGAACTGTACGCTTTTTATGATATCCATTGGGCATGTGATCGTAAACCACTTCCTGTTGGTGATAGGTGATGTTTACAAAAGAGGGATCAAACTCAATCAGTGCATCAATCGCTTCACGGGTCGATTCGAAATCGTGACCTTTTAAAGGTGGAAGTAATTCGAATGAAAACAGTGTTTTCTCGGATCGTTCTATATGTTCTATAACTGATAATTCCATAGTTTAAAGGGTGTTAACAGGTAACCATTGTTTTACTTGTTGTTCGCTTACTTTTTTACGTTGTGCATAATCTCGCACCTGATCGGGCAATAGCTTGCTGATATTGAAATATTTGGATTCAGGATGCGCAAAATAGTATCCGCTCACAGTAGCTGCCGGATACATGGCAAAACTTTCAGTTAATTGAACCCCGGTTTTATTTTCGGCATCCAGCAAATCAAAAAGTGTTCTTTTTTCAGAATGCTCTGGACAAGCCGGATAACCAGGTGCAGGCCTGATACCCTGGTATGTCTTCTTTGAGCAGTTTTTTCATATCCGGATTTGATTCATCCGAGTATCCCCAATACTCGGTTCTAATTTTGTAATGTAATAGTTCAGCAAAAGCTTCAGCAAGCCTGTCAGCCAATAGTTTTAGCATGATGGCATTGTAATCGTCACCTTCTTTCTGAAATTTTTCAAGCTGTTTTTCGATACCTAAACCGGTAGTTGCCACAAAGGCACCGACAAAATCAGTTCTGCCAGATTCTTTTGGAGCGACAAAATCAGCCAGGCATAAATTAGGTGTCCCTGATTTCTTTCTTTCCTGGTTTCTGAGAAAATGAAATGTACCCAATTGTGACTTTTTATTAAGGTCATCAAAAAATACGATACTGTCGTTCACCGAATGGGCCGGATAAATTCCGAAAGCAGCATTGGCTTTCAACCAATTTTCACCGGTGATTCTGTCCAGCATTCGTTGTGCATCATCGTAAAGCTTCCTGGCTTCAGTACCTTTTAAAGGATCATTAAATATGGCCGGGTATTTTCCACTGACCTTCCAGGCATGAAAAAAGAAAGTCCAGTCAATGAATGATCTGATCTCATCAATTGGATAATTGATCAGGTATTTGTTCCCTATTACTTGAGGTTTTTTGATTACATCTTGCTTCCAATCTGCTTGGAATTTATTTTTTCTGGCTTCAGCAAGGCTAATGAGGTTTTTTTCGCCTTTCTTTTTCAAGTGCTGGTTTTTCAGTTCTTCGTATTCCTGATCAATATCATCAATAAATGCGTTTTTATCAGTTTCGGATAGTAATTTACCAGCTATATTGATCACTTTTGATGCATCTTTCACATGAACAATAGGTACATCAGCGGCAGGTTTAATTTTAACAGCAGTATGAATTCTGGAAGTAGTTGCTCCACCAATAAGCAGCGGAATTTGAATATTTTTTCTTTTCATTTCTGAAGCTACATGCACCATTTCTTCAAGCGAAGGTGTGATCAGACCGCTTAAACCCAGCAGATCAGCATTTTCTTTTTCAACAACTTCCAATATCTTTTCGGCAGGCACCATCACACCCAGGTCAATTACTTCGTAGTTGTTGCAGGCAAGCACCACGCCAACAATATTTTTTCCAATGTCGTGCACATCTCCTTTAACAGTTGCCAGAACGATCTTACCTGAATTTTGCCGACCTGATACTTTTTCGGCTTCAATATAAGGCAGGAGATAAGAAACGGCTTTTTTCATTACCCGGGCACTTTTTACTACCTGCGGCAGGAACATTTTGCCATCACCAAATAAATCTCCCACGATGTTCATTCCATCCATCAGGGGTTGTTCGATTACATCAATGGCGCGGGGTAATTTTATACGGGCTTCTTCCACGTCCACTTCAATATGATCGGTAATACCTTTCACCAGCGCATGCTTAAGTCGTTCCTTAACGGATTTCTTTCTCCAGGCTGATTCTTCTTTTATTTTCTCCCCTCCCTGGTCTTTGATGGTCTCAGCATATTCCAGTAATCGTTCTGTTGCATTTTCTCTTCTGTTTAGAACAACATCTTCTAC
Organism: Marinilabiliales bacterium; assembly: GCA_963776205.1. Taxonomy (GTDB): domain Bacteria; phylum Bacteroidota; class Bacteroidia; order Bacteroidales; family F082; genus UBA4459. The sequence continues at coordinate 176,334 of CAVZLR010000003.1, read as the reverse complement.
ATATTCTTTTAAGGTTTCGGGTATTTCATCATAAATCTGCAGCATACCGGGGTTTACAATGCCCATATCCATTCCAGCTTTGATGGCATGATACAGAAATACGGAATGCATAGCTTCGCGTACCATATTGTTGCCTCTGAATGAAAATGAAAGGTTGCTTACCCCACCACTCACTTTAGCATGTGGCAAATTTTCTTTGATCCACTTAGTGGCTTTTATATAATCAACGGCATAATTGTTGTGTTCAGAAATACCTGTACCGATGGCCAGAATATTCGAATCGAAAATGATGTCTTCCGGAGGAAATTTGGCTTTATCAACCAGCAAATGATAAGCCCGTTCACAAATTTCTATCCGTCTTTCAAAGCTAGCGGCCTGGCCTTCTTCGTCGAAAGCCATGACAACCAAAGCAGCGCCGTAAGCATGTATTTTTTTTGCCAGTTGAATGAATTCTTCCTCCCCATTTTTTAAACTGATGGAGTTGACGATGCATTTGCCCTGAACACATTTAAGCCCGGCTTCGATCACTTCCCATTTTGAGGAATCGATCATAATGGGCAGTCGCGAAATTTCCGGGTCAGACGCCAGCATATTCAGAAATTTTACCATCTCTTTTTCAGCGTCCAGCATGCCATCGTCAAGATTCACATCCAGTATTTGTGCACCGCCTTCTACCTGGTGACTGGCCACTGAAAGTGCTTCTTCATAAGCCTCTTCCCTGATCAGCCGGGCAAATTTCTTCGAACCGCTTACATTGGTTCGTTCGCCAATGTTGATGAAATTTTTCTCTTTTTCAATTTTAAGTGTTTCCAATCCGCTGACTTCGGTAACTTTAGGTTTTTGCGGAATTTCTCTTTGGTTATGTTTTGCAACAATTTGAGAGATGATCCTGATATGTTCTGGTGTCGTACCACAGCATCCGCCCACAATATTTACAAAACTATTCTCAACAAAATCTTTGATATGACGGCCCATTTGTTCAGGTGTTTCGTCATATTCGCCAAACTGGTTGGGAAGTCCTGCATTTGGATAAACACTGACATTAAAAGGTGCTATGGAAGACAATTCCGAAAGATGTGGTCTTATTTGCTCCGCTCCCAGCGAACAGTTCAAGCCAACACTCAGTAAATCCATATGTGAGACAGATGTAAAAAAGGCCTCAAGTGTTTGTCCTGATAAGGTTCGTCCGCTGGCATCGGCAATTGTACCTGAAACCATTATAGGGATTTTCATGCCGATTTCATCTTGCAATTTTTGAATAGCAAATAAGGCAGCTTTTGCATTCAACGTATCGAAGATGGTTTCAACGATCAGGGCATCAACGCCTCCTTCCCATAGGGCTTTTGACTGTTCATAATAATCGTCGCAAAGTTGATCGAAACTGATATTCCGGTAGCCCGGGTCAGTAACCTTTGGCGACATGGAAGCTGTTTTATTGGTAGGACCAATTGCTCCGGCAACAAAGCGGGGTTGGGCAGGTGTAAATGCTGTGAATTTGTCCGCTGCTTTTCTTGCGATGCGAGCGGCATTCAGATTCATTTCATACACATATTCAGATATGCCATAATCACTTTGTGAAATTCGGGTACTGTTAAAGGTGTTAGTTTCAATAATATCGGCACCTGCTTCCAGATAGGCTTCATGAATCTCTGTGATGATTTGTGGCTGGGTTAAACTTAGCAAATCATTATTTCCTTTTTGCAGATCCTGAGCATCTTTAAATTGCGCTCCCCTGTAATCATTCTCTTCCAGCTTATATCGCTGTATCATAGTTCCCATGGCGCCATCCAATACGAGGATGCGTTGGTTAAGTTCGATTTGAATATTGGTTTTCATTTTCAATCCAATGCAGTTTAATACTTACAACAATTGCTAAATTAACATCGAATGTGCATTAGCATTTTTAATTTATCATTTCCCCATTATAAGTGAGGTTAGGTATTGGCACCTTTTCCCTTGCAGGAGGGTTGCCAGGGCTTCGTAGAGCCTAATCTCTCCACCCTTCTTTATAAATCAAAAAGCCTCAAATTAGCTGCAGAAATGCAGTAGAGGATTTGAATTATGGGGCAAATGTAGCATTTTTTCCAGATATGTATACGGATTCTAAATAAGATCAGGGGGCTAATTCTAATTCTAACGATCTTAAAGAAAGTTCCCGATCTGGTTTTTGGCAATTTTTCCTGTATTTTTCACAGCAATGCATTATTTCTACAGCCTCTTTTTCACTGATATGTAAGAGGTATTCAAGTTTTTGGTATTGATCGAACTGATGAAATTTTTTAAAAGGACAATTAGTATTTTCTAAACCGAAAGTACAACCGTTAAGAAATCCGGAAAAATCCAACCATTTATATTCTGTCATTTTGATGTGGCTTTAGTCCTTTTAACTAAAGACAAATAAAAAATTCGAGGGTCACATTGTTTAAACGGTATTTATAAATGCATCAGGCTTATATTTTAAAATATAGCTATCTTTGCACCCCAAAATAAAAATCATATTTATGTCAGAAATTGCTGTGAAACAAGAATTACAATATAAAATAGCTGATATTTCCCAGGCTGAATGGGGAAGAAAAGAAATTGAAATAGCCGAAAAGGAAATGCCCGGTTTAATGTCGGTGCGTGAAAAATATGCAACTGAGAAACCGCTGAAAGGTGCCAGGATTATGGGCTCATTGCATATGACCATCCAGACAGCAGTGTTGATCGAGACACTTGTTGAACTGGGCGCCGATGTTAGGTGGGCCAGCTGCAATATATTTTCAACACAAGACCATGCAGCAGCAGCGGTTGTTGTTGGTAAAAATGGTACAACGGACAATCCGAAGGGCACCCCTGTTTTTGCCTGGAAAGGGGAAACCCTTGAAGAATACTGGTGGTGCACCAAACAAGCGCTTTCATTTCCTGGTGGTAAAGGCCCTCAATTAATAGTTGATGATGGGGGAGATGCCACACTGCTGATCCATAAAGGGTATGCAGCAGAAAAGGATGCATCTGTTTTGGATGTAGTTGCTGAAAGTGTTGAAGAACGTGAAATTTTAAAATTATTGAAGAGCACGCTGGCCGAAGAACCCAACAAATGGCATAAAACTGCTAAAGATTGGAGGGGTGTTTCTGAAGAAACCACAACAGGCGTTCACCGGTTGTATCAAATGCTTGAGGAAGGTACATTATTGGTTCCTGCTGTGAACGTGAATGATTCGGTAACCAAATCCAAATTTGACAATTTATATGGTTGCCGCGAATCACTGGCTGATGGCATAAAAAGAGCTACCGATGTGATGATTGCCGGAAAAGTAGTTGTTGTTGCCGGTTACGGTGATGTGGGTAAAGGTTGTGCCAAGTCGATGAAATCATATGGTGCCAGGGTGATTGTGACCGAAATTGACCCGATTTGTGCGTTGCAGGCTGCCATGGAAGGATTTGAAATTACCACCATGGAAGAAGCCTTGAAAGAAGGAAATATTTTTGTGACCACAACCGGGAACAAAGATGTAATTACGGCTGAACATATGGCAAACATGAAAGAAGAAGCCATCGTGTGTAATATTGGCCATTTTGATAATGAAATTCAGGTGTCTCAGCTTGAGAAATACCCGGGAGTTCAAAAAATCAATATCAAACCCCAGGTGGATAAATATACATTTAAACATGGAGGTTCTATTTATTTGCTGGCAGAAGGACGCCTGGTTAACCTGGGTTGTGCCACAGGTCATCCGTCGTTTGTAATGAGTAATTCATTTACTAACCAAACGCTGGCACAATTGGATTTATGGAAAAACAAAGAGAATTATAATATTGATGTATATCGCCTACCAAAGCGTCTGGACGAAGAAGTGGCCAGACTTCATTTGGAAAAATTGGGTGTAAAACTGACGAAATTAACGCCTGAGCAGGCTGCATATATCGGTGTAAAACAGGGTGGGCCTTACAAGCCTGAACACTATAGGTATTAAAAAATTAATTGGATATTGGAGCGCTGCCGATGGGCAGCGCTTTTTTTTATTAATTATGGATATGTAATAAGGCACCATCATATTCAGCTGCATACTCTATTAGAGAATATTGTCCTTCTCCCTCGTATAAAGTGCCATCGAATATGAAATAACTGTTATCATTACAGGTATCTTTCACCGTTGGGAAATAATCTCCGACAACTAGTTTGCCACATACCGTCATATCTGCATTGCAACATAGGAAAGGTTCGTTCGGTGGTTGTCTTTCATAGGCTTTAAATTTATCAATATCAGCCCTGTAAACAATAATACCCCTGCTACCAGGTGGCACATAAACTCCAGGTTTCTCTTCCAGATATAACCAACCGCTTACCGTATTTATTTCAAGAAATTGTGTTGAATTCGGATTAATGGTTATGTGAATAGAAACATTGGGAATATTTGGATTTATGCTATTCTTATTGCACGATACCATCAAGCTTAAAGCAATAATTAAAGCTGTTGAAGATAAATGAATGATGGTTCGTTTCATCGAATTTGGAATTTGATCAAAAACGCAATTAATTCAACAATATTTTGTTATAAGAAGTAATATTTAAATGCATCCTTTTACTTTTGTTGTTACATGCAAATGTTTGGCAAAAATAGAAAATTACTTAGTGTGCTGATTTTGGCCATTTTCTTGTTATCAATAAGCACAATTTCGAGTTGCAGGGGAAGCAAAGGACAAAGGAGTGCTTATAAAGCACAAAAGGAAGCTGCAAAGGATGACAAGAAAGAGCATGAGGATATACTAAAATCGCACTACGACAGGCAGTCGGATTATTCAAAGCAACTGATGAAGGATATGAAAAAGGAAAACAAAAAGATCAAAAAAAGTCAAAAAAGATCGCTTTGGGACAGGCTTTTTAATAATAAATGCAGGTAGTTTGTCGTATTAACCCATCACTTTCGTCACATTCCAATTTTAATAATTATTAACAAAAACTTAAGAAACTATTAACATTAAAATAGTTTCCTAAGTTTATAATTGTATATATTTGCCGCTCGTTTTTGAATTCTAAATTATTGATTGTATGAAAATGTTTAAAAATATAATTCTTGCAGTGCTTATCTTTCTTTTAAATGATGCGGTTAGAGCTCAGGAAATTTATCAGTTCTCACTCCAGGAAGCAATCAACTATGCCCTGGACAATAATTATGATGTAATTTATTCAGAGAAGAATATTGAAGCTGCTAAACAGCAAATGAGGGAAGCCACAGCATTCGGGTTACCACAAATTAGCGGATCAGTTGATTACACTGATAATATTGCTTTACCTACAAGCGTGATACCCGGTGATTTTTTCGGAGAGCCCGGGCAAGATACAGAAATTCAGTTTGGTACAAAGTACAACATGAATGCAGGGCTTTATGCATCACAATTACTTTTTAGCGGAAAGTATATTGTTGGATTACAAACTGCGAAAATTTTTATGGACAAGGCTTCAATTGACTTTTTTAAGGATAAAGTGGCTGTAAAACAACAAGTAGCGAATTCCTATTATAGTGTTTTATCTGCTGAAGAGGCGCTTTGGGTGATTGATACAACCCTGGCCATCACGCAAAAATTAGCCGAAGAAACCAGAATTACATACGAGGTAGGATTCTTAGAAGATATAGATGTTGACCAATTGGAGTTATTGGTGGCAGACCTGCAAGCTTCTAAAGTATATATTAAAAATCAACTAAACATTACCCATGCATTCCTAAAATTTTATCTGGGTCTTTCTGATCAGGATACGGTAATTTTAAGAGACAACATGGATAAACTGATTGACTTGCGAAAGAATTCAGAGATAATAAGTCAGCAATTCGACTACAACCAGAATGTTGAGTATGCATCATTGGCAAAGCAGAAAGAAATTAGATGGATGCAGGTAAAGCTGGAAAAAACCAATTATATGCCAACACTTGCTGCAAATATCAACCTGATGACCAATGCCCAAAGAAATGAGTGGGATTTCTTTAGTCCGGATGGTAAATGGTACACAAGTTCAGCATTTGGAGTTAGTTTGCAAGTTCCAATTTGGTCAAGTGGTGAAAGAAATGCAAAAGTGAAACAGGCGAAAATTGCATATGACCAGATAGGCGTTCTTGAGGATCAGCTGATCACGACCCTAAAATTGCAGTTTCAAACAGCGCAAAACGAATATTTAAATGCATATACTGTATATGAGAACAAGGATAAGGCTCGGAAAGTAGCAGAAAAAATATTTACAACCACTAGTATCAAATTTTCTGAAGGATTGTCTTCAAGCCTGGATATATTAAATACTCAAAACCAGTTTCTTAGTGCCGAGCAAGATTATATTAATGCTGCACTTACTTTGTTGAAGGCTGGTGAAGAGCTTGAAAAATTACTTACCAAATCAATTACTCCCTAAACGATGAATGAAAAAAAGTTAGAAATAGTAAAGAAAGTTTGGGAACTTTATCGTCAATATGGTATCCGAAGCGTTACCATGGATGATGTTGTAAAAGAACTAGGCATTTCAAAAAAAACCCTTTATCAGTATTTTAATGACAAAACAGAAATGGTCCATGATGTAATGGAGTATGACTATGAATCGAAGAAGCAAGATTTTTCGGAGTGTTTTGATAAAAAGGATAATGCAGTTGAAGAACTTATCAATTATTCGCTGGTGCAATTAAGCATGATAACGAGCCACAGGCCATCCCTATTATATGATTTAAAAAAATATTACCCTGAATTGTTTAACAAATTCCAGGATAGGAAGCGTGAGCAAATGTTGAATGGTCTTTTAATGAACTTGAAACGAGGCAAAGCGGAAGGATTGTACAGAAATGAAATAAATGAAGAATTGATAGCCCGGTTAAATCTAACAAGGGTTGAAGGCATGCTAAATTCAAAATTATTCAGGCTGGAAGAACTCATGTCAAAAGAATTTTTCAGAGAAGCATTTACATATCACGCATATGGTATTGTAAGTGATGAAGGCAGAAAAATATTAGAACAAAATTTAGACAAATTGAAATAATTAAAAACATGAAAAATATAATCGTCTTATTACTAATTAGCGGAATATTATTTTCCTGTTCAAATTCATCAAATGATGATACTATAAGGGAAGATATTAAGAATTACCGCAAACAAATTATTGAACTTGAAGCTAAGATTAAAGAACTGGAAAACCAACTCACTGATAAATCAAAAAATGTTCATACAACAAAAGTAAGGGTGTTTGAACTAACACAAAATTCATTTTCAAGATTTTTTGAAGCTACTGGCGAACTTGAAGCAATTTCGGAAGCCTATATTAGTCCGGAAGTTAGTGGTCAAATTACATCTATAAATGTTACTGAAGGACAAAAAGTGAATAGAGGACAGGTTGTAGCTAAACTTAATACAAGTATTGTTGAAAAGAGTATTGAAGAATTAAAAACGCAATTGGAATTAGCCAAAACACTATTTGAAAAGCAATCTGATTTATGGAGTAAAGGAATTGGTTCTGAAATCCAATATCTTGAATCAAAGAACAATTATGAATCGCTTCAAAATAAGTTGGCAACCCTTCAGGAGCAATTCAATATGTCAATTGTAAAGGCTCCAATCAGCGGTTATATTGAAGATATCGTTCAAAAAGAAGGAGAATTAGCATCCCCGGGTATGCAATTAATGCAGATAGTTGATCTTAACCGTTTGCAAGTAACCGTAAATCTTTCTGAAGCGTATTTGCCTGTGATAAAAGCGGGAGATGTAGTTCAGTTAAGCTTTCCAACTTATCCTGATATTATGTTAAAAGAAAAGGTAACTCGTGTTGGCAATGTAATTAATAAACAAAACAGAACTTTTAAAGTAGAAATAGAAATTCACAATGAGGATGGAAGATTGAAACCCAATTTATTGGCAAACATCAAAATAAACGATTATAACACTGAAGCAGCCTTAATTGTTCCTTCGCTCGTAATAAGAGAAGATATAGTTGGCTCTTATCTTTATGTCGCTGAATATAAGGATGATAAATGGATTGCTGTTAAAAAATATATTGAAGATGGAAGGTCTTACCTTGAAAATACTGAAGTAATATCAGGCCTCAGTTTAAATGAAATGATCATTACCGATGGTTATAGCAATGTGTCTGATGGAATGACTATAGAAATTGCCAAATAAGGCGTTTGAACAACTAATTGACTATTTCTGAAATTACTACAATGGAAAAAAAGAACAACAAAAAAGATGTCATCAGGAATTTCTTTTTGTCTTCCTGGGCCTTAAATAACAAAAATACCGTCTATTTAATAATTCTTGCAATTGTCACTTTTGGCACATATTCATACGTGAACATGCCGAAGGAATTATTCCCGGAAATAAGTATTCCGACTGTAATGGTGCAAACCTTATATCCAGGTAACGCACCGGTAGATATTGAGAATCTCATTACCCGCCAGCTTGAAAAAGAAGTTGAGTCGGTTAAGGGGATAAAGAAGCTGACTTCACTGTCAAGCCAGGACATTTCAAATTTATTCGTTGAATTTCAAACCAATGTAGATATAAAAACAGCCCTGCAGGATGTAAAAGATGCTGTAGATAAAGCGAAAAGCGATCTGCCAAATGATTTGCCTGAAGATCCAATGGTAACTGACATTGATTTCTCTGAATTTCCGGTAATTAATATTAACCTCTCGGGTGAGTACAGCATAAATGAGTTAAAAAATTATGCTGAGGATCTGAAAGATGAGTTCGAAGCTATATATGAAGTTTCTAAAGTAAATATTACCGGAGTAACTGATCGGGAGATTAAGATCGATCTTGATCCGTTTAAAATGAGCGCATTGCAGGTTAGTTTTGGAGATATTGAGAATGCAGTTTTTGCCGAGAATATCTCCATGTCAGGAGGTGATATAAAAATGGGTAATATCAAGCGATCAATACGTTTAATCGGGGAATTTACAGATCCTCAGGAAATTGAAAACATTATTGTTAAAAGTGAGAATGGTGATATAGTATACTTACACGATGTAGGATCGGTAGTATATGGTTTTGCAGAAAGAGACAGTTATTCGAGATTGGAAAAAAATCCAGTAGTTTCCTTGCAGGTAGTAAAAAAAAGCGGCGAAAATTTATTATCAACTATTGAACAGGTAATAAATATTCTTGATGAATCAAAAGAATCAAATGTAATCCCTGAAAACCTATCGATTTCAATTACTCAAGACCAATCAGAGATGGTCAAAATGCAATTAAGTAATCTTGAAAACAGCATTTTGTTAGGGATGATATTTGTAATTATTGTATTGTTCCTGTTTTTAGGTACCCGAAATTCATTATTTGTCGGTTTAGCGATTCCCATGTCCATGTTTATGTCGTTCATGATTATGGGAATCATTGGCTATAAAATAAACATGATTGTATTGTTTTCATTAATACTCGCTCTGGGTATGCTCGTTGATAATGCTATCGTTGTTACGGAAAATATATACAGGTATATCGGGAAAGGGTATAATGTTTTAGATGCGGCAAAGCAGGCAACCGGTGAGGTTGCGATGCCAATTATTACATCTACTGCTACTACGCTGGCAGCATTCTTTCCTCTGATATTCTGGGACAGTCTCATGGGCGAATTTATGTCTTTTTTACCGGTGACCTTAATCATTGTTCTATCATCGTCCTTATTTGTAGCTTTGGTTATCATACCTTTAATTTACACTGACTTTTTTAAAAGAGGTACAAACGTCACCATACCAAAAGTTAAGAAGAGCTTAACAACTGTTACAATACTAATTGTAGCTGCAACAGCATTTTATTTGATTAAAGTGAATTGGATAGGCACCATTTTACTACTATTTGCCCTGATTGGTTTAATGGATTTGCTATTTCTTTCAAGGTTAGCAATTTGGTTCCAAAATGTATTTCTCGTTTGGCTTGAGACAACATATTACAATTTTATTAAGGGAGCTTTAAAAACCTGGAGGCCTTATGCATTAATTGTGGGTACCTTTTTACTGATGATACTTACCATGGCCTTTTATTTCGGTTCAAACCCAAAGCTTGTTAATTTTCCGTCATCACCTCCGCAGTACATTAATATTTTGGCTGAAATGCCTATTAATACGGACATTGACTTTACGGATTCTGCTATGCACGAGATTGAGGACCAAGTGTTTGAAGTTCTGGAACCGGATATGGACATCGTAAAATCTGTTTTAACTATTGTGGGTAAAGGCGCTGTTGGTGAACAAGAAGGATGGAGCGGAAGAAGTGGAGGTTCTAACCGTGGGTTAATAACTATAAACTTTGTTGAATTTGAATTTAGAAATGGGAAGGATACCTGGAATATTTTAAATAGCCTGACCGATCTCCTGGTTGGTCAATATCCAGGGATAACTATTTCAGTAGAGGAACAACAAAATGGTCCACCAACAGGCAAACCGATTAACCTGGAGGTTCATGGTCGTGATTTCAATACATTGATTTATTTGTCAGACACTATTAGGTCTGTAATTAACAGGAGCAATATTCCGGGTATTGAAGGTTTAAAAATTGATTTGGAGATTGGCAAACCGGAGATCTTAGTACATATTGACAGGGAAAAAGCAAGAAGATATGGTTTATCTACAGGTCAAATAGGTGATGCTTTGAGAACCGCTTTATTTGGAAAGGAAATTTCGGACTTTAAGGACGGAGAAGATGAGTACAAAATTAGGATGAAACTAGATGATAACTTCAGATACAATATTGCTGATCTTATCAACCAGCGTATCACATTCAGAAGTGCTTCAACAGGAAAGATCGTCCAGGTGCCTATTTCAGCAGTTGCAAGTTTTGAGTATAGTACAACTTATGGAGCTATTACGCGTATTGACAGGGATCGTGTAATTACAATTTATTCTAATGTACTGCAGGGATATAATGCAACCGAAATCAATGATGAATTAAAGCAGTTAATGAAAAACTTTAAAATGCCAACTGGATATTCATATGAGTTCACAGGTGAGCAGGAAGAGCAGGCTGAATCGATGGCTTTCTTAACAACGGCATTGTTAATTGCGGTTATTTTAATTGCTATCATTCTTGTTTCCCAATTTAATTCTTTTGTAAAACCAGCTATGATTATATTTACTGTTCTTTTAAGTACAATAGGTGTATTTGGTGGCCTGGCAACGTTTAAAATGGATTTCGTTGTGATAATGACAGGTGTCGGAATTGTATCATTAGCTGGCGTAGTTGTAAACAATGGAATTGTATTAATAGATTATATTGGACTCTTAAAACAACGAAAAAGGAAAGAATTAGGATTGCCTGAGGGGGCATTCCTGTCCAGAGAAGTTGCAATGGATTGTATAATTGAAGGAGGAAAAACCAGATTACGTCCAGTACTTCTTACAGCTATAACAACAGTTTTAGGTCTTATTCCGCTGGCAACAGGATTAAATATTGATATTCTGTCGTTTTTAAATACGTTCGATCCCCACATATATTTTGGAGGTGATAATGTTGCATTTTGGGGTCCCATGAGCTGGACCGTAATATTTGGATTGACTTTTGCTACTTTCTTAACATTAGTTATAATACCATCTATGTATCATGTGCTGGTATTGGCACAAATGAAAATTTCCAAAAAGAAATAGCAAGATTAAAAAAACAAAAAAGGCCGGTATAACCGGCCTTTAAATTTTTTGGTTTAAAAATCTAATCTTCGTCTTCTAGTGATTCTTCATACTCTTTTAGGAGTTTATCCTGAACATCGCTGGGCACCTGCTGGTAATTATCATAAGTCATACTAAATGTGCCGCGGCCAGAAGTTATAGAGCTTAATGAAGTTACATATTTACTCATTTCGGCCAAAGGAACTTTAGCTTTGATTACCTGGTTTTTCCCTTCAGAATCCATGCCCATAATAATTGCGCGTCTGCCTTGCAGGTCGGTCATTACCGATCCCATATTGTCCTCGGGAATACTAACTACCAAATCGCAAATCGGCTCCATAATTTTGGGGCTGGCATTTTTAAATGCTGTGCTGAAAGCGTGACGACCGGCAAGTTTGAATGAGATCTCATTTGAGTCAACCGGGTGCATTTTTCCATCATAAACATAAACCACAATATCGCGTGCATATGAACCTGTTAAAGGTCCCTCATTCATACGTTCCATGATACCTTTTAAAATAGCAGGTAAGAAACGCTGGTCAATGGCACCACCAACGATACAGTTATTAAAAACAAGTTTACCTCCCCATGGCATATCATGCACATCTGTACCTCGCACAGGAAAATCTGTAGGATCTTTATATCCTTCAAAATAAGGCTGGATCATTAAATGCACCTCTCCAAACTGTCCTGAACCGCCAGATTGCTTTTTATGACGATAGTCGGCACGAGCTGATTTGGTAATGGTTTCGCGGTATGGAATTTTAGGAGTGAATAAATTGATATCAATTTTATGAATATTGTTCAAATACCATTTCACCGTATTCACATGAAATTCGCCCTGTGATTTCAGAAGTAACTGCTTTAATTCACGTGAAAATTCAATTATAAGAGTTGGGTCGGTTTTATGCATTTCATTTAAAACAGCACCCAGTTTCTCATCATCGGATGAACTCTCAGGTTTGATAGCAATTGTATACAAAGGCTCGGGTAGATGCAGTGGCTCAAAACCTCCATCTGCGGCTTTGGGATCCATTAATGAATCACTTGTTCTTACATCTTTCAGTTTAATTGTAACTGCAATATCACCTGAATTAACGGTATCTACCTTTTCCCGGTTTTTGCCATTCAGGATAAATAATTGTGAAATTCTTTCTTTATTATCATTACGAGCGTTAATCAGGTCCTGTGCTTCTTTTACTGTTCCTCCCATTACTTTAAAGAAAGAAACTTCACCAAGATGTGGTTCGATAGAAGTTTTAAACACAAAGAGTGCTGTTGGATCGGTAGATTTACATGAAAATTCTTTTCCTTTTTTGGTCTTTTTTATCGGCATTAGATCAGGCGAAGGGCATGAAAGAGTGATGAACTCAAGGATTCTGTGTACTCCAATTCCGTGTTTTGCTGAAGAACACATAACTGGAAAAATGCTTCTCGAAACCATACCTAACCTGACGCCTTCTCTCATTTCATCCATCGTAAGCGTATCATGCTCGAAATATTTTTCCATCAGCGCTTCATCTCCTTCGGCAGCGTTTTCAACCAATGTCAGGTGTAATTTTTCTGCTTTGTCTTTTTCCGAATCAGGAATATCAGAAATTTCAGGTGCACCACCTCCATCTTTAAATGTAAGTTGTTTCATCAGGATGAGGTCGATGACCGTATTGAAACCTTCGCCGGCATTTACCGGGTATTGAACTATAGTTACTTTCTCGCCAAAATAATCTTTGAGCGATCTGATGGTTTCATCAAAATTAGCACCATGATGGTCTAGTTGGTTGATTGAAAAGAATACGGGTGTATTATTTGCTGCTGTCTGTCTCCAGGCAGTTTCAGTGGTTGCTTCAACTCCTGCCTGACCATTTACAAGGAAAAGGGCTGTGTCGGCAGCATCGATTGCTGCGATGGTTTCTCCTACGAAATCTGAAAATCCGGGAGTGTCAATAATATTGATTTTAATATCGTTAAATATTGTATTCAGTAAGGATGAATGGACAGAATGCTGCCTCTCAATCTCAATTTGTTTGTAATCAGAAACAGTATTATGGTCTTCAACAGTTCCTTTCCTATTGATTGATTTCCCTTCAAAAAGCATGGCTTCAGCCATGGTAGTTTTCCCTGACTTAGCTCCACCAATCAACGCAACATTTCTAATTTCAGTCGTCTTAAAAACCTTCATAATAATCGTATTCTTAAATGGTTAGCACTTTTAAATTTATAGGTTGGCAAATGTAATAAAATAAGTTTTTCGTTAGCAGCTAATTATCTATTTATACTGATTAAATTGAACCTAACGATTTAATTTCCTTTTTGATAAACTCAATTGAGGTTTCTGGAATTTTAGCTCCGTAAACTTCAATCACTTTTGATGCCATCATCGATCCCAGATAACCAGCATTCATAATACCCATATTATTGACAAAACCAAACAGAAATCCTGCAGCATATAAATCACCTGCGCCGGTTGTGTCAATAGCCGTTGTTGGCACTGATGGTATTTTATATGAAGTATTTTCGAATTTTACAAGTGACCCGTTTTTTCCTATTTTAACTACTGCCAAATCCGTATTTTCAGCTAAAATAGAAAGGGCTTCTTCAGGTTTACTTTTGCCTGTAAAAGCCCTGGCTTCCTCCTCATTGGCGAATACTATATCAACATAACGCTCAAGCATATTTTTCAAAAAATCCAAATTGTCTTCAACCACATTATAGCTTGCCAGGTCTAGTGATACCATTAATCCTGCCTGTTTCGCTTTTCTTAATATAGATTCCAGCAATGCATGATTATACACAATATAGCCTTCAATATGTAGCACATCAAAACCTTCAAGGTTTTTTATGTCAAGTTCATCACCGGAAAGTTCTACAGAAGCTCCAAGATAGGTGCCAAATGTTCTTTCTCCGTCAAGGCTTATTAATGTGCTTGCAATACCGGAGTTGGTTTCAGATCGGATAAGCAATGGAAGAATAGAGCTTTTTTCAAGGTCAGTATAAAAAAAGTCTCCCGTTTTATCCTTACCAACTTTGCCCCAAAAAGCAGTTTGCATTCCTAATTTTGCTAATCCATGAATGGTGTTTGCTGCAGAACCACCTGAAACCAGTTCTTTTTCGAGGTGTGAAGTCTTATTAGCAATTAGGTCTTTTATTTGAGCATCAACCAACGTCATACTTCCTTTTGGCAGGTTTAATTCATCAAGTAAAGCATCGTTCTCAAGTTTTATAAGTAGATCAGTTAAAGCACTACCAATACCAATAATTTTTGCCATAAAATCTAATTTGCCGCTAAAATAGTTAATTAGTTAGGATACAAAAACCTAATAATGCTGAAATTTGGCTCGCCGGCTTTTGTTCTTTTTCTAATTTTACAATTATTTTTCATTTCCTTATTTCAAAGCCAAATCTCACATTGGAATCAGAGACCAGACAATTACAAAAAACGCATTGGACGCAGTCAAAGTATCTCTATTACGGGATGCTAATTTTTTGGTTGATCATCAACCTTATTCAGTCAGGTTTTACTGAACTTATTCACGATGAAGCATATTACTATTTTTACTCGACAGACCTAGCATGGGGTTATTTCGACCATCCACCCATGATAGCCTTGTTTATTAAGCTTGGAACATTATTTGACAAGAATGAATTAGGAGTTCGATTAATGATAAGTTTGTCATCAGTTATTGCTTTAGCGCTTGTTATAAAAATAGCCAATGTTCGTAATTATTTCCTGTTTTTTATTTTGTGGTTTTCTGTTCTAATTGTTCATGTTGGTGGCTTTGTAGCTGTTCCTGATATGCCATTAATTTTTTTCAGCATTGTATTTCTCATTCTCTACAGGAACTTTCTTAAAAACGACACTTGGCTGAATATCATGCTGCTTTCATTAACTATTGCAGCTCTTCTTTATAGCAAATACACAGGAGTGCTTGTTGTGTTTTTTACGATACTTTCAAACCTGAAACTACTAAAGCAAAAATCATTTTGGTTAATTGCAGCATTGGTTACTGTTTTAATGATTCCACATCTGGTGTGGCAGATCAAGCATGATTTTATTACACCTTATTACCATCTGGTTGAAAGATCCGCGGGATTTTATTTTAAATGGCAAAGCGTTTATGATTTTGTATTGGGACAAATAGGGATACTTAACCCGCTTGTTGCTTTTATACTGATCTATTTCGGACTTGCATTTAAGCCAAAGGATTCGTTTGAAAGAGCACTTAAATTTAATGCATTTGGTGTATTGATAGTAGGTTTAGCTATGTCATTCAGGGGGCCGGTTGAAGCTAACTGGACAAGTACCGCATTTATTCCACTGATTATTATTGCGTATCTGGAGACTCGTGAAAAGAGGAAGGTAATCAAAGCTATATATGTAATAGGAGCGGTTAGTGTGGTTTTCATTTTGTTGTTACGCGGAATTATGATGGTGAATTATTTGCCCGAAGAGTATAAACATCATTTCCGGGTTGAATTTCATGATTGGGATACCTGGGCTGAAGAACTTCATATGAAGGCTGGAAGTAAACCAGCTGTTTTCGTAAACTCATATCAAAGAGCTTCAAAATATAATTACTATGCAAATGAAAAAGCATTCACTTATAATTCGCTGTTGTACCGAAAGAATCAATTTGATATAGAAGAAGTTGAACAAAGTTTACTAGGCAAAGAAGTTATCCTGTTCAATAATGATAAAAGTTTTTGGATTAATGGAGAGGTTTCGTTTTCTATACCTGACCTGGATAGTATAGTGTTGTCAACTGGAGAAAGAATGTATTTCACTACAATAAAGGACTTTCATTCGTATAACTTTCTGGAGATAGACATCGATTTAAAAGATCATGAGTTTAACGCTAATGCGATTATTGATATTCCAATTACCATAAAAAACCCGCTCGGAAAACAAGTAACAATTAAATCAGATAGCTTGAATTCAGCGATTGCAGTAGCAATTTTTCAGAAAGGTGATGTGATTTTGTATAAGGAAATAGAAGATATCTCAGGCTTGACAATTGATGAAGAATACAAAACAATCCTAAGGTTAAAACTACCAGGTGTTACAGGTAAATGCTATATGAGGGTGGTTATCAGGTCGGGTTGGTTGCCTCCCGGGTTAAACAGTCGGATTCAAAAAGTCAATATAAAGTAACTGAGTTAAAAGTAGATTAATTCCATCTTCTATTTTTATTTATTTCCTCTTTTTTTCTGAAAGCAGACTCGAGATCAATTCCCTTGCGATTGGCTATAGCACATAGGTAGATGAGTATATCAGCTAACTCATTCGCCACTTCGTGTGTTTGAGAATTTTGGTCTATTAAAAGGTTCTCTGTTTTCCGGATTGCTTTAAAAAGTTCTCCAACTTCTTCACCTAACAGCAGGCATTTCTGTATGATGGTTTGGTTTTCAAATCCTCTTTCAACTTCCAGTTCACAAACATAATATTGAAGATTTTTCAGATTGGCATCGGATAAGATTGGCATAAAAAGTTGTTTATTACAATTAGTATAGGTCAAATATAGCGATTCAACAATCGCAAAATGCTTTTGATATTTAAGTAATTTTACTTCATAAAAAATGGCCCATTGGATAGGTTTAGTAAGTCCATTCAAATTCTATTGTTAAGTATTTTATTCCTGAGTAAGGCATATAAAATGAATGCTCAGGATGATGCTATCAGTCCGCAAGTTTGGAATAATTTTTTTGTTGGCTGGAACATTAGTGAACATTTCGCATGGAGAAATGCAGTGGCTTATAATGTTTTAATTTCAAGCGAGTATCCCTGGAGTGAATTAACACTCACTTCTGCCGGTGTGTATAAATTTAACCGATTTTATGAAATTTCTATTGGTGGTTATTTTGCCAGCACCAAACAAAGCTTAAGCTTAAATAGTTACGAAGTAAGACCATATCTAGGTTTTAGAATAACTACGAATCCACAAAAACGTTGGCTTGTTGCTAATATTGGAAGAATTGAAATGCGAAATCTCTTTTATTCTGATAGTGAAAAAAGTATCTCCTGGCGCTTTCGAAACCGTACCTACCTGGCTTTTGCATTCACAAGCGAATCAATGAACGGGGATAATAATTTCTTTGTGTTTGCTTACTTTGAAGCTTTTTACAATTTTGGAGAAGAAGTAAGAGAACGTTTTTTTAATCAATTCAAATATAAATTGGGATTGGGTTACCGCCTTTCTTCAAACTGGGGGTTTGATATTGGGATGATCTACCAGGATTCAAAAGTGACTGTTTATGATCCCGTGCAATTACCCACTGAAATTATAACCAATTATATTTTCGAATGGGGTATTGTTTATAGAATTGCATCCATCAAAAGAAACTAGAAGTGAAATGCTATTCCTGCGTTTGGGCCAGACAGCGTTCCATTCACCTTATAGTTTTCATTTATAAATGTGCCACGATGATTTAAATCCAGGTGGTTCCAGCCAAATTTTAGAGAAGTAATTTTACCACTTCTGTAATATATATAACTGGAAAGTTGAAAAGAGTATTTTGAATCAATAAAATATCCACCATAATCACCTTGCACAACTAAAAACCATCTTTTCCAGGTAAATTGATTTTGTATACCAATAATTGGTTCAACCCATACAGGATTAATATCTAGTTTATTGATCACACCATCAAGGTCTGAATTAATCTTGTGAAAATGCGCCCTTACACCCAGGTAGCCAAATAACTCATACCTGAATTTCCCTTTCTTGCCATTTACATCTATAATTTTGTACCCACCGAATAAACGTACATTAGTGGTCCTGAAATTTACCTGAACAACTTCTTTCTGATTGTAATTAAACTCTGTTGACTCGCCAACTGATCCTGTTAACCCGTCCAGCTGAAAAATTAACCTGTTTTTTTCATAAGCCAGTTTCGTTAAGAAAAAAAACTTGAGATACCAATTCGTGCTAAAAATTCTTGAAAAGATATCACCAAATCCTGGCCTTGGCGGAGGTTCAATTGGATTTTCAATTTCTTGACCATCTTCTCCTTCTATATTTATATCTCCATATGCAAAACTTCCAGAAAAGCCAGGTATCCATAACGGAACTTCAATAGTCCAGGGTCTACCTGGTTTTAGAAAATTCTTTTCTTGTTTCCGGATCTCATTTTTAGTTATCGTATCCTGGCCTAACAGGGAAGTAGACAACAAGATTATTGAAAAGGAAATAATTAAATGCTTCATTCGCTAGCTAAATGAATATTTTAATTCTTCAAAAATAGTGCATTCAGGTTTTTTTTGATAGGTAAATGCTTGCGCAGTAAATTGTTTTTTCAAAATAAGCTTTAAAAAGGGATAGTCTGGGAATAAAAATTGCCACCGGCTTTTATCAAAAAGGAGAAGTTGTGCTCTACAATGAAGAAAGGATATTTCAGGGTAGTTCACTGAACAGGTTGGTTGCCTCCGGGATTAAATAGCCGGCTAAAAAAAAATATCAATAATTGATTAGTTATTTAGTTGGTTTGATGATGGAATAATCATGGTTTTAAATAGTCGGCCAAATCAAAAATTTAACAACCGACTTGATAAATTAAAAAACAGTTGTATCTTTGCAAGTGATTACTCACTGTATAATCATGACAGAGAAACAACAAAAGATAATCAGCTCGGCCCTTGAGCTTTTTTCAAAAGAAGGATATAACGCTACCTCTACAAGTAAAGTTGCAAAACATGCTAGAGTGAGCGAAGGACTGATTTTTCGTCATTTTGGCAATAAAGAAGGCTTATTACAAGCTATTTTACAAGAGGGGGAGAATAAGTTAAAGAACATATTTGTTGATATTGTTATGGATGCTGATCCAAAAGAAGTAATTCGTAAAACAATTGAAATGACTGCAAATATTGATAAAGCTGATTTTGATTTTTGGAAATTGCAGTTCAAGCTAAAATGGGAGTTGGAAATAATTGGGGATAAAAAAATGGAGCCATTAAGAATGGCATTAATCAATGCATTCAATAAGTTAAATTATGAATCACCTGAGCAGGAAGCCCAGATGCTTTTACTTCTTAATGAAGGACTCGCCACAGCTATCTTAAAAGGTTCAAAGCTTGATGCAGGAAAAATGATTCAATTTATTCTGAAAAAGTATAATTTATAAAATTTTTATATAAAAAAGCGAGTAAGTACTCACGTAATTCTAATGTAAAATGAAAATAAAAAAAGTAGCTTTAATAACAGGAGCCTCAATCGGCATTGGTAAAGAATTTGCACACATTCATGCAGAAAGAGGTGGAGACATGGTAGTTGTTGCGCGAAGAAAAGATAAACTGGAGGCTTTAAAATCTGAACTGGAAACGAAATATTCCGTTAAAGTACAGGTTATTGAAAAAGACCTGAGTCAATTATCAGCACCCATTGAGATATATAACGAAATAAAAAAAACGGGAATTGAGATAGACTACCTGATTAATAATGCAGGTTTTGGTGGACGCGGTAAATTTTATGAAAGGGACTGGGGACAGGACCTCGCCATGATTAACCTGAACGTAATTGCATTAACAGCCATGACACGTTTATTCCTGCCAGATTTTGTTGCCAGAGACAAAGGCAAAATTCTGAACGTTTCTTCAACTGCAAGTTTAATGCCCGGACCACTGCAGGCAGTTTACTATGCAACAAAGGCCTATGTAACTTTCTTCAGTAATGCTATTGCAGAAGAGTTACATGATACGAATATAACAGTTACTAACCTGATGCCTGGTGCCACTGAAACAGAATTCGCAAAAGTTTCAGGTATGGACAAAACTTCTATGTTCAACAAGGCGGCTACTGCGCGCAGTGTTGCTGAAGATGGTTATAATGGAATGCTGGAAGGTAAGTTAGATGTGATTTCAGGTTTAACCTTTTCTCAGAAAATGATGATGGGCGTGCTCCCAATTATGCCAAAAAAACTGTTACTTAAACAAATTCGTCAAATGCAAGAAGTATAGATATAAGGGTTATTAAAATTAATTGAACGTGAAAAAAGTGATTATTACCGGAGCAACCGGAATGGTCGGAAAAGGTGTTTTATTGGAATGCCTCGATCATGAATCAATAAGTGAAGTATTGGTTATAGGCAGAAATGAAGTAGATGTTGAACATCCAAAACTAAAACAACTGATCCATAAGGATTTTTTAGAATTTACATCCGTCAAAGAACAATTGGCAGGTTATGATGGCTGTTTTTATTGTTTGGGGATCAGTGCAGCTGGATTAAGCGAAAATCAATACAAGAAAATTACCCATGATTATACGTTGGAACTGGCTAATACGCTTTTTGAACTCAATCCATCTATGACTTTTAACTATGTTTCAGGTGAAGGCACTGATTCATCGGAAAAAGGCAGAATGATGTGGGCGAGGGTAAAAGGAAAAACCGAAAATGATATTTTAAATCTTGGTTTTAAAAAGGCCTTCGCTTTTAGACCTGGGATGATAATTCCCTTAAAAGGAATAAAATCACGAACAAAAAGCTACCAGTTTATGTATGATTACTTTATGTGGATGGTAAGATTTGTTAAGGCAGTGTCACCTAATTCAGTTGTGAGTACAACACAAATCGGTTTGGCCATGATCAATTCGATGTTGAAGCCCTACGATAAAAGAGTACTGAGGCCAAGGGATATTCTTTTATTAACAGAAATTAAATAACCGGCCCTGAACTTCAAGACCGGTTTGGAAAATGTATAATTAATTCAGCTATAAAGCTGAAGGGGTTTCATCCATGGTTGCGATCTTTACTGTCATGGTAAAATCATCATAGATCATTTTATCACCTAAATCATTAAAGAATGATCCTGATCCATAGCGAACATCATATTTCGATCTGTCAACTATAATCTCTGCCATAAACCAGTTACCATCTTTTTGTGCTTCAAATTCAACTGGATGAGTAATATCCTTAATGGTTAAATGAGCTTTTACTTTCGCTTTGTTACTGCTGAATTTCTCGCTGCTTTTAATTTCGAGTTTGGCAGTCGGGAATTTATCAACGCCAAAAAAGTCATCAGATTTTAGATGGCCTACCAGTTTGGCATTATACCCGGCATCTTCAAGGTCTGTATTTTTAATACTGTTCATGTCAATAATAAATTCACCAGCTGTCAATTTATCATTGTTCCAGCTTATCCAACCATCTTTTAGATCAATGGTTCCGAAATGTTCTCCGGTTACCTTTTCGCCATGCCATTTTATGGTTGAAGCTTTTGTGTCTACATTTATATTTTGCGCAATCAATCCTGTTGTTGCCATGAAGATCGCCAATGTTAATATCGATTTTATACTTTTCATTTTAAATACGTGTTTATCTTGTTAATTAATACTTGTATTGACGTAATGGTTATCTATTTCTTACAACTACATCAATTTTTATTCATAAAACAAATTATAATCGTTTTGGTTCAATCAGCAATTTAAAAATACGATTGACATAAATCAACTATATGTTCTTTGATGCTGTTCGCCGACAAAATCAAACCATTCACCGAAAAAGTCTTTCCTGTCGGGTTAAATGCCTGTAATTTAGCACTCAGAAACAAATTAAAAAACTATAGAAATGAGAACACAACTACAATTTACAGCCCTTGCAACCCTGATCGTTGCCTTAAGTTTTAGCCTGAATGCATCATCAATGAATTTTGAACCTGAGCCATACATCAACGATATTCCTTTCGATACCGAAAAAATTGCTGCGGAATATTTATATAGGAAAGCTGTTACCGAAACATTTGAACTTGATGAGGAGATGTATATTGATGATATTCCATTCGATACGAAATGCATAGCGGCCAACTGCATCTATAATAATGCATTGAAAGTGAACTATGATTTCGAAGAAGAATCCTACATTGACGACATTCCATTCAATACATTTAAAGTGGTAGTAGAGAGTTTATATCAAGAGGCATTGAATGAACAATTTGCCTTTGAAGAGGAGCCTTATGTTGACGACATTCCGCTCAAGCTGATGAATATGAAAACACATTCAATCGAATTCATATCAAATGAATTAAATACGCTATTTGCGCGGGTAAAATAGATTGGAATCAAAGGTTGATTTTAGTTTGTTTTCAGAAAATTAACGGATTGGCACAGCTGATCCGTTAATGCATTACCGATAAAAAACCAGGAATTAAAAAAAGGGACAGAATGGTCTCCAAACCTTCTGGCCCTTTTATACAGAGCAAGCAGCTCACCAATGTATTTCTTTAGAGAGGAAAATGGTGTGCTGTTGTATACCTGTTTTGCTTCAAAAAGTTTCAAATCCTTTTAGATTTTCTAAAATTAAATGATGGTAGGATTCATATGTTAAATAAATCCTAAATTTCTGAATATGATTGATTTTAACAGTTTTATTGACCATTTTTGAACAAATTAATCACAAACACACAATGAAGACAATAACATTCTTAGCATTATCATTATTGCTAACATTCACTATTAACGCTCAGGAAACTGAAATCTACCGAATTCCTTTAATTGGTGAAAGTGCTCCAGAATTCACCGGGCAATCAACACAGGGAACCATTCACTTTCCTAATGATTATTATGGTCAGTGGAAAATTTTGTTTAGCCATCCCGCAGATTTTACACCCGTGTGTAGTACTGAAATAATGGAATTAGCAGACATACAGGATGATTTTAGAAAACTAGATACAAAACTGGTTGTGATGTCAACAGATGGTTTAAATAGCCATATTGAATGGGTACGATCGCTTCAGGGCATCCAGCGTTACGACCGGGAAGCGGTTACCATTGAATTCCCGCTTGTGTCTGATCCTGATTTGGAAATTTCTAAGAAATACGGCATGTTGCATCCAAATTACAGTACAACAAAAGATGTAAGAGGAGTATTTATTATCGACCAGGAAGATAAAATATGTGCTACGTTTTTTTATCCAGCATCAACTGGTAGAAATATGGAAGAAATAAAGCGTGTTCTGATAGCCTTACAAACATCAGCCAAGAAGAACGTTTTAACACCTGCTAACTGGCAACCAGATGACGACGTGCTTATTCCCAGTCCTTCCTCGATTGAGGAAGCTGAGAAATTAGCGGCCAAAGAAAATCCGGATTTATATTCGCTGGAATGGTATCTCTGGTATAAAAAAAGCAAATAAAACGGTAGAATGATTACTAAATAAACCAGCATTGTGCTGGTTTTTTTATGCAATATTATTTGGGTTCCCATTTCAAAAACCAATAGGCAATATTTTCTTTCGGTACTTTACGGTAATGGTAAGTTACAAAACCATATCGTTCATAAACAAGTTTGTTTCTTTCCTCGGCAGTCTCAAGGTATATAGGAAGCATAAGCTTTTGAGCTTCTTCAAAAACAGCATCTCTTAGTTCGCGGGCTGCATTTTCTCCATCTTGAACGACAGCATAAAATAAAAAATATAAATACGTGGATGATGTTGGTCTTTTACTTTTTTTGTAAGCTTCACTTTTTAGTACTGTTGGAATATGTGATATTTTTATTGAAGTGATGCCAAAATAAAACTCATAGAGTAACTCAAATATTGAAGGTTTGCCATTGTCCGGGCAATAGCAGATAGCAACGCCTTTCTCATTTGCAGAAATAAAAACACCTTTTCTGCGATACCCTTTTATAAAAGCGAGGGTTGCTAGGCGTTTTATGGCTTTTTCATTAGCTGAGCCATTTTTTACGATCCAGTCAATTCCCGGACTATCACTAAATGATTTGGAAATTATATCCACCACAAGGTGCTTATCTTGTTTGGTAGCTTTTCTCATTTACAAAATCAGATCAATTGATTTTTTACTTTACATCAGAAGATATACATTGTAACAAAAATAAAAACCCTGCCGGAAAAATAATTCTTATTAACCTATAAACCCAACTGAAAGGTGTGTCCGACAGGGTTGTTCTAATATTGTTTGCTATACAAATGTAATATAAAAGATTCTAAAAGTCAAGTACATAGTGATTTAAATCTTGTAATATGAATTATAGCTGGTGCCATAGCGGGATATTTAATGATTTTAAAAGGCAATAAATAAATAATTAATTTTACGAGTCAAAAAATTATTCATCCATGAAGAAAATAATAGCATTCATAGTTGTGGTTGCTTCCATTCAGTTGCATGCCCAAAATTCAAATCAGTTTAAAAATGAGGATAGGGAAGACAATAGCCGGTTTGGGCATCATGAAGTTTTAAATAATCCTTATATGCCAAATACATTAAAAGCATCTTCTCCGGCATTCAGGGAAAGAGGTATTAACTATTTTACAAACCAGGTAAATGTTGATGGAAATGGGAACAATATATTGAATGATGCTGCCAATGAACCATCAATAGCTGTTGATCCAACAAATCCGAATCGAATGGCCATTGGTTGGCGGCAGTTTGATAATATAAATAGTGATTTCCGGCAGGCAGGATATGGTTACACAATGGATGGTGGAGAAACATGGACTTTTCCTGGGGTAATTGATCCGGGCGTGTTTCGTTCTGATCCTGTGTTAGACTCAGATGCTGAGGGGAATTTTTATTATAATAGTCTGACAAATGTTGGAGGATATAACTGCGATGTATACATAATAGACCAAGGTGGTGTTACCTGGGATAATGGAACAGATGCAAGAGGCGGTGATAAACAATGGATGGTAGTAGACAGAACAGGAGGAACAGGGGATGGAAATATTTATGCTGCATGGAACCAGGCTTTTACTATTTGTTACCCAGGATTTTTTACCAGGTCAACAGATGGCGGAGCATTTTATGAACCATGTGAAGAAATATCCGGAACACCTTATTGGGGTACTCTAGCTGTTGATGCCGAAGGGGCTTTATATGTGTCAGGTAAGAACTCCTCCGGACCAATGATTGCCAAATCAACCACAGCAGAAGATCCTAATAGCGATATTACATGGGATTTTTCCCAGAATGTGTATTTAGGAGGAGATCTTAGTTCAAGAACAGGTCCTAATCCTGATGGTCTTTTAGGACAAGCTTGGGTAGCTACTGATAATTCTGGCAGTGAATATCATGGAAATGTGTATCTGTTAGCATCAATAAATCCTGCAGGAGGTGATCCGTTGGATGTGATGTTTGCCAGAAGTGCTGATGGGGGTGCTACATGGGATGCTCCCGTAAAGGTTAATGATGATCAAAGTACAAGTTACTGGCAATGGTTTGGCACTATGTCAGTAGCACCCAATGGAAGAATTGACGTAGTTTGGCTAGATACAAGGGATCATCCTGTAGGGGAACAATATTACTCATCCCTTTATTATGCGTATTCAATAGATGGTGGAGAAACATTTTCCGTGAATGAACGATTGTCTGATTCATTTGATCCTCACGTTGGTTGGCCACAACAAGATAAGATGGGCGATTATTTCCATATGTACTCTGACGATGAATATGCACACCTGGCCTGGGCTAACACCCTTAACGGCGAACAGGACGTATACTATACGCAGATTGATCCAAATATTCAGATAGCGAATTTTACTGCAAATAATACAAATCCATTTACTATTGAAGCAGTTGATTTTACTGATCTTTCAACTGGAACGCCAGAATCGTGGGAGTGGCAATTTACCCCCGGTACTGTTACCTTTGTAAATGGAACAAATGCCAACTCACAAAACCCTGAAGTCACATTTGATGTACCGGGGTATTATACAGTTCAATTAACATGTACTTTTGATGATGCAGGTTTGATACGGAAATTAAGACAGATTATATTCTGGCAGTTCAAATGTTAATTCCCGAAGCCGATTTTACTTCCCATATTACTGAACCTACGACTATTGAATTTGTAAATTTCACTGACCTTTCAATTAATGGTCCTGATACATGGTTTTGGAGTTTTATACCCGGAACGGTTTCATATATGGGAGGCACCGATGCAAATTCTCAAAATCCAAAAGTCAGGTTTGATGAACCCGGTTATTATACTGCTGAACTTACAGCTAGTAATGCGGCTGGGAGCGATACGGAAACAAAAACTGATTATATTCTGGCATCACTACCAGAACCTATTGCAGATTTTGAAGCTGATAACATCATGCCTGTTATAGATGAATTGGTATATTTTACTGATTTAACAAATTATACACCAAGTACCTGGGAATGGCAATTTGCTCCTGGTACAATCTCATATACAGACGGAACAAATGAAAATTCTCAAAATCCGATAGTGCAATTTTTAGAACCTGGTTTGTACACTGTTCAATTGACTGCTGAAAATGAGTCAGGATCAGATATTGAAATTAAGAATGATTACATCAATGCGATAAATATTTTAACAGTTGTTGTAAGTGCAACACCAGGGAGCGTATGTTATGGCGGGTCTGTGCAGTTAAATGCTGAAGTAGGGGGCGGTACGGGCAATTACACATTCTTATGGACTTCAAATCCGGCAGGGTTTACGTCTACTGAACAAAACCCTTTGGTCTATCCTGAAGTTACTACAACTTACACACTTCATGTTGGTGATGGGGGAAATGTAGCTAATGATGAGATATTAGTTACAGTGTATCCGATACCCATAATTGAATTAGGTGAATGGCCTGAATATTTATGCAATCAACAACAGCCTCCTGTACAGTTGACAGCAATACCTGAAGGGGGTGTGTATAGTGGAAATAGCGGTGTAAGCCCTAATGGAATTTTCTCTGCTGAAGAAGCTGTTTTAGGATGGAATGTGATTACGTATACTTATGTGGATGATAATAATTGTGAGGCAATAGCTATTGACTCAATTTTTGTGGATGATTGTGTAGGTATTGAAGGGTATGAAAAAGAAATTTCTTTAAACATTTACCCGAACCCAACCCGCAATATACTCAATATTGAATTTGATGGTCCTGGGTCTGCTGAAGCCCAGGTAAGTCTGGTAAATATTGTCGGACAAGTTATTTATGACCAAAAAGCACCATTGCAGAACGGGTCGTTTAAAACTGCATTAAACCTAACAGAACATCAAAATGGAATGTATATCTTAAGTGTGGTTGTTGGGGATAAAAAACATTTCACTAAAGTATTCTTGTCAAGGTAATATTCGGAAGATTACCTAAGCTTTAATATTTTTCCAACTGCAACTTGTGCATTGTTTGTATGCGATAATAATAAACACCAGCACTTAAATCGGTCGCGTTAAAAAGGGCTTTATGATCGCCCGGCAGATGAAATTCATCTTTGATGGTTTTAATTATATTACCTTTAGAATCAATCAAGGAAATTATAACTTGAGATTCTGCATCCAGATAATATTTCAATTCCAATTCATTTGTAAAAGGATTAGGGAATGATTGACAATAAAAAGCATCTGATGTAAAATGATCATCAACTTTTGTAACAATATCTCCTAAAGCAAGTCCTATTTTATATCTCGAGCCATCATTACCTGAATACCACATCTTGTATTGGTTATCAGCAATCATTACAGAAGGCCGACAAACCATGATGTCATCCCATGTTTCGTTGGCGCCTATCGTCAAAACAGGCTCTTCAGTTATATAATCCCATTCAATGCCGTCTGCTGATTCTGCATAACCAATCCGGTAATGTTCAAATACATCGTGACCTGAAAACCACATTTTAAACATTCCATCAATACGTAATACATTTGGGAAACATACCCATCCTTCAAGGTAACTTCCTTCGATTCCACCTTCCAAAACAGGATTATTCTCAATGTCTTTCTCCCAATTTATACCATCAGGTGAAGTGGCATGACCAATTTTTGGTGTATAATTATCATCGTCATATCCACTATACCACATATGATATTCGCCACCTGTATAAACAACAGAAGGCTCGAAAACAAGGTAGTCGTCCCATTCGCCATCTTGACCGGCAGATAAAATGGGTTCGGGATATATATTCCAGGATACACCATCCACTGACCAGGCATAACCCAATTGCATTTCAAAAGGCATATCTTTTGAAGCAACAAACCACATCTTAAGGGTGTCGTCTACCCTTATTACAGATCCCAATCTTCTGTAATTATCCCAGTTCCCGAACTGTCCATATGTAATTACCGGAAATGGGTATTTGGTCCAGCTTATTCCATCATCTGACCAGGCATAACCAATTTGCCAGTTACTGATCTCGCTCATTCTGCCATTATACCATAAATGATATTGGTTATCAAATTTAAGCACACCCCCCAATGATACACCATATTCATCCCACGCGGCTTCATCTCCGGTTGTAAGTACTGGATTGTCTTCATATTTCTCCCAGTTTTCCTGTGAGAATAGAGCTGTATTACAAAATAATAAAAGCAAACAGCTTAAAATAAGTAAAGAATTTTTTTTCATGGTTGCGAATTTGAATTAAAATTATTACGAAGGTGAAATATACGACAATAAAGATTATAATACAAGTAAATAATTGATATTCACAAATGAAGCATTAAATTTAAAAAAACTGACAAAGCCAGAAAACATTACTTCAAAGGTGAAAAAGAAAGTTCGATATGTAATATGCTTTTGGCCTGTTGCATTGAATTGAATGGCTGGAATTCCTATTTTGCGAGCTTCATTGTATCTTTGCACAAGAGACAACTCATATCATGTACAATAAAAAGAATTTTTTAGATAAAAGCATAATAACGATACTCGCTTTTCTGTTCATGCAATTATCTATGTTTGGTCAACAAACCCTGAACGAAAGCATTACGCATGATGATATGCAACGTGAGTATATTGTTTATATACCTGAAAACTATTCAGGTAACAACCCGGTTCCGCTGGTGTTAAACTTTCATGGGTATGGAAGTAATGCCAGCCAGCAAATGTGGTATGGCGATTTTAGAACAATTGCTGACACAGCAGGTTTTCTTGTTATTCATCCACAAGGAACTTTGTTTAATGGAATTACACACTGGAATGTGGGTGGCTGGACAATTGGAAGCACTGCTGATGACGTTGGCTTTATTGACGTTTTGCTGGATACTATTGCTGCTGAATACAATATTAACATTGACAGGGTATACGCAACAGGCATGTCAAATGGAGGTTTTATGAGTTTTCTGCTGGCCTGTCAATTAAGTGACAAAATAGCTGCTATTGCGCCTGTTGCAGGGTCGATGACACCAGAAACCTTCTACAATAGTAATCCTCAGCACCCGACACCGATATTGCAGATGCATGGAACAACAGATGATGTGGTACCGTATAACGGAGCTACCTGGACTTTGCCGATAGATGATGTATTAGAGTATTGGGCGAATTATAATAATTGTAATCCGATACCTACCGTTACTGCTTTACCCGATATTGACCCTGATGATGGCAGCACGATTGAACACCTTGTGTTTGATGCAGGTGATAATAGTGTTAACGTAGAACATTTTATGATTGTTGGCGGGGGACATACTTGGCCTGGTAATATTTTGGGAGGTAACGGAACCAATAATGATATTGACGCTTCAGTAGAAATTTGGAATTTCTTTTCGAGGTATGATATCAATGGATTGATGGGTATAACGAGTATTGAGAAAATTAATACAAATGATCCTAATTTGAGAGTGTACCCTAATCCAACTAAATCATTTATTACAATTGAAAATAGTTTTCAAAGCCCGAAAGAATATGAAATCCGATCAGTGCAGGGCAATGTGATCCTTACAGGTGTTATACTTTCAAAGATTTACCAAGTTGACCTGTCAGGCTTGCCAACAGCCACATACATTTTAAAAATTGGTAATCAGAGCTTTAAAATTTTAAAGGCCGATCAATTCTAATAAATAAAACCGGAACTTTAAGTTCCATTATTACATAATTATCCTGTCTTTTTATTAAAATCAGCTGATAAAAAAAGCTGACCATTTCACAGAATCTTTCTTTGGAGTTTTTATTAATTATATGCCTGGTAAGATACTTTTTGAAGTAGCCAGAGAGTAGTTAAATAAGTGTTAAAGAACATGCGTGTTCTTTTTTATGAAAGAATTCTGCTTTAATTGTGCCTTTTACTTAAACAATGAAAAATCACTATAAGAATTAATCTATTATCTGAAGAATATGAAAAAAATATTAATTACAGGTTGCAGTACAGGATTTGGTTTTGAATCCGCAAAATATCTGGCTGAAAAAGGTCATCATGTATATGCAACCATGAGAAACGTACGTAGTAAGAATGCGAAAGCTGCAAAAGAATTGAAAGACTTCGCGAAAACGAAAGGCCTTAAAATAGATGTGCTGGAGATCGACGTAACATCTGACAAGAGTGTTAATGATGCTGTTGCACAGATTCCTGAAATCGATGTACTGATTAACAACGCCGGAATTGGATATGGCGGACCTGTTGAAGCTTTTACCTCCAGTGAAATTATGGATCAATTGGATTTAAATATTGTTGGAACTATCAGGATGGCTAAAGCAGTACTTCCAGGTATGCGTACCCGAAAATCAGGATTGATCATCCAGGTTAGTTCAACTGCAGGTAGAGGAGCTTTCCCCGGATGGGGTGTTTACCATGCCAGTAAATGGGGACTGGAAGGCATAAGTGAGGCCATGCGTTATGAATTGGCTCCTTTAGGAGTTGATGTGGTAATTGTTGAACCCGGACCTTTTGCAACAAAATTTTTCGGGAACATTCTCAATGCTGATAGTACTGAAACTTCGTCAGCATATCAACATGTTGGAGAATTCATGGATGGATTTGGAAAGCAGGTACAAAGTATGTATGCAGATGAAAATGCCCCTACGGATCCAATGATCGTAGTGCAAATATTTGAAAACCTGATAAACATGCCTGAAGGTAGTCGCCCGTTGCGGACTATTGCGGGTTTAGATTTCGGTTTCCAGGCTATAAACGATGCAACAGATCCCATTCGCAAAGCAGGACTTGAAGGGATGGGTATTGCCAGCTGGGACGGTCCGCAGGGCTAAAGCTTGATTTTTTCTCAGGATATAAGAAAGCCATCTTTTTGGGTGGCTTTTTTGTTGACCATAAGGATAGGTCAACCTCATCAAATTCTTTAGAGGATACTTTCACCCTGCTTCCAAATAAAAAATGAAAAATTTAAAATAGGGTCTCATGAAAATAATTTTTGGGAATAACTTATTTTTATCGCCCAAAAGAAAAACTTAGAAATGAAGAAAATTATCAACTTTGGAGAAAATGTAGAAGGATATAGCATCCCGGTGTTAAATGAACGAGAAATCAGGGCAGCTGCAGGAATCCTTTTTTTAGTCATGTTTATTGCCATACAGAGGGCCGGCTCAATCGGTGATTTTCTTCTATTAAAATATGCGATTATTGCTTTTCTGATAGATATGCTGATCCGGGTTTTCATAAATCCAAAATTTGCTCCTACACTTATTATTGGCCGTTTGATTGTCAGAAACCAGACGCCTGAATATGTGGGTGCGCGTCAAAAAAAGTTTGCCTGGAAAATAGGAGTTGCACTGGCTGTTACCATGTTTGTATTGATTAACATCATGAACACTTTTAGCCCTATCACAGGACTCATTTGTTTTATCTGCCTGATATTTTTGTTTTTTGAGTCGGCGTTCGGAATTTGTTTGGGTTGTAAAATTTATCCCTGGTTTTTTAAGGATAAAGTGCAATACTGTCCGGGTGAAGTATGTGATGTAAAATCAAGACAGGATATACAGAAAACCTCATGGATACAATTATTTATTGTCTTAGGATATTTTGTTTTTATCTTTTTAACGGTATACTTTTTCAATAGCACCTTTGACCAGGCACCAACTGATTTATTTGGTTTGACCAGCCAATAATAAAGCAATATACTCTAACGTAAAAAATTTCCTGGAGGCATTTCCCCCGGTACATTAGTCCGGTTTAGGATTTTTTGAAGAATAGCTTTCCTTTCTTCATCAGAATATTTTGACCAGTTACCGATTTCTTCACCGGTTCGTCTGCAGCCAAAGCATACATCCTGCGAATCGCGGAAACAAATTTTCATACAAGGGGATAGTACTTCTGACATAAATTAAGGTTATCGAATGATATTATTTAAAAATAAAAAAGTCACTCAAATTTAGTGGCTTTTTTTGGCATGTTTATTAAGTTTTTTGTGCTTTTTATCGATCCGCTGAGTTTTAAATAACACTGCTTAACATTTCATTGTCCGCACTGTGATGTATTTGTAAAATATACAACTTTAAAGGATGAAATCTCGAAATTAAACTTTAGAAGCTTTAACTAGTTCTCTATTATCACAGAGGTTGCCATATCCCTCACACACATATATCTGCCATCTATCTTCAAAAAGAAACTCATATAATGCCCTCTTTGTAATACGATACCGGTTGAATCCACCAGTTTATGCGCCCCAATTTCAGCAACATGATCGCCATCCTTCGTCACATAAATTTCAAGCGTTTCAAAAGAAATCTTGGCTCCTATCGGAAAGTCCATTAATTCCTCTTGTATATGCTGGTGTATTGCATCTCTACCAAAAATGGGTTCTTGCCCTGCAAAATAGCTAACAGCTTCCTCTGCATAATACGTAATTGAATCTGCATTTCGATTATTGTAAGTCAATGCAAAATGATCTTCGATTGCCTGAATTTCAGCTTTGATCTGCTCATGATCAGGAGGGATAACTTTCTTTTCCTGATTACAAGCTAACAACAAAGTCATAAGAAACAGCAACAATCCTCCGCTAAATATCTTGGTTTTCATAAACTAATTGATTTTAAATTAAATATAGTGTATCTAGTTAAATATACATTAGCAAATTTAATGTAAATAAAGTAATGGTTTTATGAGATTGATTAGATATAAAACAAAATTTGCCTAAACAGAAAATAATATTTCATTATTCAAATCAAATTTATCATGCTTTTTCCTACAAAGAATAATATAAAAACACATTTATTAAGATTAAACTATCAGGATTGCCTGAGAAGATTGTGATTGGTAATTCTTTGTAGTTTAGCAGATGATTTTAGTTCGAACCTTCACAAAGTAAAAATAATGAAAAGCATCTTTTTGACCGCTGTAATATTACTGGCAAGTTTGGTGAGTATGACTGCCTTTTCTCAAACAGGAAATGAAGAAGAATTGTTGGGCTTGCCAGGGGATAATCTTGATCTTTATGCTGTCCTGGATCTTTTTCAAAAGTCGAAGACCATTGAGGGCTTTGAAAAAACATTAAATGCTGAAGAAACCGGAATCAATAACCTGGATTTAAATCTTGACGATAAAATAGATTTCATTAAAGTAACAACAAAGCAAAAAAATGAAGACTTTACTTTTATTTTACAGGTTGATGTTACAGAAAAAGAGACACAAGATGTAGCAGTAATTCTTTTATCAAAAGATAAAGATGATAAAGTTACACTGCAAATCGTGGGAGATAAGGATTTGTATGGCAAAAACTATGTTGTAGAACCAAAACCAGCTATGCCATCTGTCACGCCTAATCCCGCTTATACAGGAGATGATCCTGTTACAGAGACTGTTGCTACAACAAGCACTGTTGTCGTTGTTGAATCAGCTCCAATTGTACAGTATGTTTATTCACCTGTATACGTACCTTATTATCCACCCTATTATTACGGGTATTATCCACCTTATTTCAGGGCTGCTACTGTAATAGCGGTTGGCGTTTATCGTCATAATAATTATTATCATCATCATGGTTACCATGGTGGTCATGGTAATACGGTTGTAGTTCGTAATAATAATAATTATAACAATTACAATAATAACAGGAGTAGTTCTAATACGGTGAACCATAATAAAGCTAGCGGCAATTATGGTGGTAACAGGTCATCAACCGGTAACGTCAACAAGCCCTCAACTGGGAATGTAAACAGACCATCAACTGGTAACGTTAACAAGCCTTCAACTGGGAATGTGAACAGACCTTCGACACGTCCTTCAAATACGTCGGCAGCCACACGCCCATCCGCATCAGGTTCATATGGAGGTGGAAACAGAAGTGGTAGTTACAGTGGTGGTGGTCGTAGCGGAGGATATGGAGGCAGTCGGGGTGGCGGCGGCGGACGAGGTGGAAGAAGATAGAAAAGCCAGGTATAAACTGAGGATGGAACGATAATTACTTTTTTATCCAAGATATTCATTTAAAAAGCTCAGTTTGAGAAATGGCCAATGTAGGGGCTTAGAAAAACCACCTACATCTACTGCTACAAGTGAAATAATGCGATTTGCTCCCCTTATTTGTGAAACGCTAATTTTTTTCACATTGAATAAATTGAAGTGATTTCATTATATAAACCATTTAGACTGTTATAATATTCTTAAGGCTACTTACTAGCTCTTTCAAGTTTACGCCACTTAATTTGAAGACATACATGTAGATGTCAGATGATCGTTACGTCTATTTCTTTGATATAAGCATATAATTTTTTTGGATAAGCAAATTCCTTTTTTGAAATTAGCAACTTATATCTTCATTCAAATGTATAGAGATATACTTTTTTATCTGATTATTGCTACGCATTTATGGCCATTGTTCAATGAATCAAATGGCCAGATTACAAACCCAAGACCATGGGCGGAGTGGGAAGAGACAGATGGAGTGATTGTGCATCAACCAAATTTTTATATTGAAAATCCGGCACCTATCGATTTGCAAATAGCTGAAGAATGGGATCGTCTTTATGTTGAATTAATTGAAGGCTTAATGCAAGAAGGAGTAAATATATATTATATCCTTGATACTAATGACAGGCCTGAATACCATTCAGGTATCCTTGATACAATGCAGTTAAAATACGGAATAGATATACATGATCCAAAATTCCATGTCGTTATTGGTTGCAGAGCTAATTACAATCGACTGACCAAATGGACACGTGATCATGGACCAATGAATGTTTATAAAAATAAAGTCGATTCCCTTTATCTATATTTATTTAAGGATGACAATAGGGGCTCTGGAGCAATTATTAGAAATTATCTTCACCTGGGAGACACAGTTTTTAATGAAAACGCTTCAAGTAGTTTGGCATCTGATGGTGGAAACTATATGGTAGATGGGAATAAAATGGGGATTATAGATTTTGGATATAATGCGATGCTACCTGAATACCAAACTAAGTTCGGTTTGGATACAGTTCATCAGATTCCTCATTATCTAAACCATTGTGATTATTACATGAAACTAGTAAATGAAGAAACAATAATATTAACTGATCGTCATCCTGATAATTATACGTATGGATCTGAACCTTATTCTTATGAGGAAGACTCTGCTTTATTACTTAATATTCTATCATATCTTCAAGAACAAGTGATTTCGCAATATGGAAGACCACTAAAAGTTTATAGAATAAGCTCACCACCTTCTCAAAAAAACGATTCTTTGAAATTGTGGTACTATACGCAATACGCATCATATACAAACTCCATTATAGTTAATAATTCAGTTTTTGTGCCTCAATTTGATGTTTTAACCTACGATGGTATTGCTTTAGAAACATATAGAAAAGCAATGCCAGGTTACAATATTATTCCTGTTTATAGCAGAAGGGGTGTAGTTGAAGGGGGTGCAGTACATTGTTTGACAAATTCAGTAGCTGCAATAGACCCTATTTGGATTCACCATGCCTGGTATAGTGATACTGTTCAACCTAAACCTGAATATGAAATCGAAGCAAATGTAATGACTAGGAGTGGTGTTTTTGAATTATATACATACTACTCGAAAAGCCCTGACGGGCCGTTTAATCGGGTTCCTATGCTGTTAGATTTTGATAATGAGTATAGAGCTTTTATTCCAAGAGAGGATAATGCAGATATAATCCATTATTATTTGGAGGCTACTTCCAATTCAGGTAAAACCGTTACAAAGCCTTTTGTAGCTCCCTATTACACATACCAAATTAATATTAATGAAACGAGCAACGGCGTGATAAGTAAATCCAATAAAGCTAGTGGTCACCTTAAAATATTTCCGAATCCTGCGGTTGATATCACTCATATTGAAATATCATCGGAGGAATTTGGAAACAGTAATGCGATTATAATTAATGTTTATGATTTGTATGGTAAGTCGGTTAAAAAGCAATGCACTACTTTTAAAGAAATAATAAAATTAAATCTAAGTGGATTGACTGCAGGGGAGTACTTTATTATGATTCAAAATGATGAAGGTTTCTTTTTGTCCAATAAACTGATCATTTGGTAACTTGCATAGTATCTAAATTCTCAAAATTTATTTTGAAGTCTATAATAAATTAATGATAGCTGAAAAACACAAATTAAGGTGATATTATAAAAAAGCAGGGTGAACACCCTGCTTTTTATAATACGATTAAATAACCAAATCAGTTGCCCCTTGTTTTGCTTCTATTACTTTTATCTCCAGGGTTTGAATGACTCTTAGAAGCAATTTGTTGTTCTTTGCTATGGGAAGCATTCGCATAAGATTTTTGATCTGATGTAGCACTTCTGCTTTTTGAATCGTAGCTTTTTGAAGTGCTAGACTTACTGCTATATGAACGTTGTTTTGTGTTGTTTACCTTTAGCTTACCAGTGGAGACACTTTTTGACTCTGATGCCACATTTTTTCTTTCAGATGACTTTTTAGTATAGACAGGTTTCCTGGAGCTAGAAGCTATATCTTTAGCACTGGTTCTTGTTTTATTTGCGCCAGATTTTACTTCTTTTTGATTGATCCTTTCAGTATAGATTTTACCTTTTTTGTCCACAGACTTTTTACTTCCGTTGACATTGGAAGTAGCTTTTCTGTTTTGAGTAACCTTAGCTTTTGGTTTGCTGATTTCATCTTTTTTAGAATAGCTTGTTCCTCTTTGAGCGTGTAAATTACTGTTATCAATCCTGGATGTATACTTTTCAGTGCTACTTCTCTCAGCAGCCATTGTTGCTTTTTTTGTAGAACCTTGTGAAGAAAGAGTAGAATTATTTTGAGTACTTCTATTGCGCATCACGTATGATCTGCTGGGGTATTTTTTACCATAGTCATTCCGCCTATGTGTATTATGTAATTCTGAAGCGACATGACTTCTGCGATAGGATACGTGATGATATACATGATGTACGTTTACATGAACATGCACATGACTTCTGTATATGTGTGGGTGATAAGGA
Organism: Marinilabiliales bacterium; assembly: GCA_963776205.1. Classification (GTDB taxonomy): domain Bacteria; phylum Bacteroidota; class Bacteroidia; order Bacteroidales; family F082; genus UBA4459. The sequence goes on along the minus strand of CAVZLR010000003.1, from coordinate 138,689 downwards.
TGCCAGTAGCTGAAATAGCCAGGGTAATATCCCCAATAATAAGGTGAGCAATAAGGTCTGTAGTAAGGTCGCCAGAAGAAGCTGAAAAATACGGGAATGCGCACATATACAGGTTCGATGATATAATTGGGACCATACATATATACATCTCCAACCACTTGAACATATGTTTTTCCATTACGATCTTTTTCTACTTCAATGGTGGCTACATCTTGAAATAAATCATCACCAAGTACAGATTGAATAGCAATCAGATGGGTATTACCTTCTGAAACTTCTACTACACGCAGGTAATCTACATAACCATCCAGGTTAAGATCTAAATTAGATATTTGTAAATCAGGATCATTCAATCGTCTTTCGAAATCCTCTAAATCATTGGCATCACCAAAAATAGAGGCAACAGCTTCTAAATCTAAATTATTACTGATATCATTGCTCATTGCTTTAACGGTTGTAACATCTTGTGCCATAAGTCCAAATATTCCAAAAAAGAATACGATGATTAAACTGGCAACTTTTGTTTTTTGTAGATTTTTCATGATACTTTCTATTTAGTGATTCATAAATGTTTGTCGAGTCTTTTCAATAAAGGCTAACGATCAAACGATTTCGCTTTGAAATCACTTTAACTTATGCATACACTATGCCAGAATAAGAATTGTTACCATGAAAAAGACATGTAGCATCATAAAAAACCCCGGAAATAAAGGATTTGGGAATTGTTTTAATTCATATCCTGAGATGTGAATTATCAGTTAAAATTGGATAGAGTAGGATTAAAAAACTACTCACAACCTATCTTGCAAGTGGTTTAATTCGCAAAAATTCTCATATGAAGAATTTTTACCCCTCTAATCTGTGAAATATCTAAATTTTTATTCTGGATTCAAGTCGTGATATTTATGACATTAAAACAGAACGTTTGACTTTATGTCAAAATACTAACCTTGTTTTCAAGCTCACTTATTATTTAGAATCATTATAACATTTAACATTTTCTTAACAAAATTAGAGCCTGTTTTAGCTAATATTGTGGAATTCAATCAAAAAAGAGCAATGAAAAAAGTAATAAAGAACACCTTATTTTCATCATTAGTTTTAATATTTGCTACTGTGAATGCACAAAAGCTAACAGTTAGAAATGTTGAATTACCGGCTTCTAAAATGGCTGAGAAAAAAGGTATGTATGTAGAAACTACAAATACAAATGATGGAAATATACGTTCATTTGTAGCTTACGACCTTAATAAAGGCGAACTAGGTTTTGATGTATTTACACTTGACACCACTGGTGAATTAATTGAAAATTCAAGTGAAGTTGCAAGTCCCGAATCTGAGAAGAAATATAATATCACCATTCCTGATCCTAACAAAGTTAAATTTCCGGGTAATGGTATGAATGTTTTAAGGCTTGTTACAGCAAATGGTGTTTTAGGCAAACTTGAAATCCAAGAAGGAAGTTTTCAGGCCATATATAAGACTAATTCAGATCAATATGGCTATGTGATAGTGTACACACCGGTATTGAAGGGTTTCAGATTTAAAGAAACGGAATCCAGTACATCTGATATGCGACTTAACATATTTGCAGCGCATAGTAAGCCAGGAGATGACTTGGAAAAAAGTTATACAATTCTGGAAGGTTTGATACCTAATACCATTGGATACTACAAAACGGATGCAGTAATTGCATTCCTTGGAAAGGATATTAGAGTTGATTTAAAAAATCCTAAAGGCTCTAATTTCCTCGTTACAGGTCAGTTTGACGGTCAAACAAAATCATTTTTCAATATTAAGGAGCATACGCTGGATTACAACGTTCGAACTGTAACTACAGGTTGGGATGCCAAAGGTAATAGATCATACCTTGTTTCAACACTCAATGCACCCACAAGTAGTAAGGAATTAAATAAAACTCAGGCAAAAGGAAGACCTTATATGACCTTTTTAACAATGGATGCCGAAGGAAATCTTATTGATAACGTAACATTTGACTCAAAGTCGGTAAGAGGTAATTTCGGAATATATGGTTCGGGAGATGCAAATTATATTTTTGGAAATATCAATGCCAAACACGATGGATATTACAGGTTTGATGTTGGCAGCCCTACTGATTTTCAAATCATAAAAATAGAAAGTGGTAAAATTGCTGTACAAGAAGTGTTATCAATGGAAGAACTTCAGAATTTTGCAGTTGCTTCCTCAGGAAATACACCAAAGCTTAAATATAAAGATATTACATACCAATGGTATTTTACTTTAGAAAATGGAGATATAATGATATTTGCTCAATCTCCAAAGGATTACTTTATTTATCAAATTAGCCCTGACGCCAAAATGAAAGCACTTTATGTTTATGAAGTATTGGAAGGTATTGGACAATCCATAGACATGGTTGAAACTAACGGACAATTATTTGTGCTGTACAGAACCCAACCTCCGGGAATGCAACAGGGTTTTAAAAAGGATATACACTTAGGCGGTCACGTTGATTTCAGTAGAGTAGACGAACTTACTACTTATGGGAGAGTTGTGAAAATTGATTTTGAAAACAAAACCTGCAGCGAACCATTGGATTTTTTGCCGGATGTAGTTTTAGGCAGCGATCCTATGTTTAAAAGTAATGATGGTGGTATAATATTACCAGTTAGAGACAAAAAAAATAATTACAGGTATTCTATAATACATTAATATCAATCATAAGATATAGATTATTAAAGCGGGAGAAAATTTTCAGACACAATATGCACTAATGTCAGGAATATTTAATCTTGTTTGTATCCGAAATAAAAACCTCAAATCAATCTTATCTCTGGCGTAAATCTGGCGTGAAATAAAAAACCACCTACAAATGTCTCTGTAAGTGGTTGATTATGTTGCTCCCCCTCTTGGACTCGAACCAAGGACCCTCTGATTAACAGTCAGATGCTCTAACCGACTGAGCTAAGGAGGAGTGTGCTTTTTTAAAGTGGCTGCAAAGATAAATATTATTTTTAATCTTCAAATTTTTTTAAAGATTTATTTGGCAGGAAAATATATTCAGAAAAAGTAATTTAAAATCATTCAAAATTATTTTATACAACAAATTTTCAATAAGTTAAATCAGTATTTATAAATAACAATATGAGCATTCAAAACTTCTTTGTTAATACTAATGCTTTCATATGTATTTAATTTCTATTTTAGCCTCTAAACCACGATTATTGAAAAAAGTATGTTGATTAAAGGATCATTCGAAGATTTTTTTTATATCCTGATTGGAATCGTCTGGATAGCTTTTTCAATTTATCAGGGCCAAAAGAAGAGAAAGCAGAAATCGTCACCTCAACCCACTGGTGAAAGGAAAAAAAGCTTTTTTGAAACGCTTTTAGATGAAGTTACTGAAAAAAATCAGCAGTATGAAGAAGTTTATGAATCGGAAGTTGAAAATCCACAGGCAGTAGCCGAAGCGGAAACTTATGAGGAAAATAAATTCTCCTATGACGACTTATACGAAGAACGCAACTACGAAGAGGCTGATGATGCATTAACAAAAAGTACTTTATTTGAGCAACAAAATCCTATCCCAGAGTCTAAATCACGCCTAAGAAGAAAAAAAGGGAAATTGCATTTTGATTTAAAAAAAGCAGTGATCTATTCAGAAATATTAAAACCAAAATATTTTTGATTGAAAATAGATGTTAATAAATGTTAAATGGTAATCTAATTATTTGTTAAATTTACCAACTCTTTTTGAGAGCAGGAATTCAATGAACATAAAATTGCAGGTATGATAAGAAATTTACTCCTCACCATTGGTTTTATTCTGTTTACCGGTGTAATGCTTCACGCACAGCAAGCTGTATTGCAAGGAAAGGTTGTTGATCAAGATACCAAAGAACCCATTCCTTTTGCAAACATAGTAGTTGAAAATAAAGGATCACAAGTGGGAGGTACTTCGTCCGACTTTGATGGTAATTATGTAATAAAACCGTTACCTCCTGGAAAAGTGGATGTAAAAGCGACTTTTGTTGGATATAAGACCAAATTAATCCAGGGTGTTACATTGGGTGCCGACAGAATTCGATTTTTAGACATTGAACTGGAAGCAACTGCTGAAACACTTGAAACCGTTGAAGTAGTAGATTACAAAGTGCCACTGATCGATAAGGATCAAACAGCCAGTGGAGCCACTGTAACCGCGGAAGAAATTGCCAAAATGCCGCAAAGAAATGCTAATTCAGTAGCTACTACTGTTGGAGGTGTATTTTCTCAGGATGGTGAAAGAGGTAGTGTTCGTGGTGCACGTTCAGATGCAACAGCTACGTTTATCGATGGTATCCGTGTTATTGGTAATTCAAGTGTACCTCAATCTGCTATCGAACAGGTTGACGTTATTTTGGGTGGTGTTCCTGCCCGTTATGGTGATGCCACCTCTGGTATTATCAACGTAACTACAAAAGGCCCTGCCCGTCAGTTTGGGGCAGGAATTGAATTGGAATCTTCTCAATTTCTGGATCCCTTCGGATATAACCGTGTAGGTTTTAATGTTATGGGTCCATTAATCAAGGGTAAAAACAAAAACAATACCTCTTTGCTCGGTTTCTTTATCGCCGGTGACCTAATATTTGAGCAAGATGGAAATCCTTCACCAATTGGATATGGAACAACAACAGAAGATGCTTTAAGCAGTATTGAACAAAACCCATTAAGGCCTTCCGGTACCGGAACAGGTACTTATCTAAATGGCGAGTTTTTAAGAGCCGACGATTTAAGAAATGTGAAAGCATCACCCAATACCTCAAGGGAAAGTTATAACGTTATTGGAAATATCAATATCAGAACTACTGAAACAATTAACCTGACTATTGGCGGTAGTTATTTTTATAACGACAGAAACCTGTATAGTTATGGCGCCACCATGGCAAACTATGATAAAAATACGGTTCAAACCAATACAAATTACAGGGGGTATGTTAAATTCAGCCAGCGGTTTCCTGGGTCTTCTGAAAGTTCATCAGCATTTAAGAATTTTTACTATGCTATTCAATTTGACTATACAAAAGATAAAGGCGAGTTTGGCGACCCATATCATGAAAGCAATCTATTCGAATATGGATACATTGGAAAATTTACAACTTATAAAACACCAACGTTTGAGTTAGGAAGTGATACTGTTAATGGTGTTTTTTATGATAATGTATGGTTGTTAAATTCATGGAATTATGATACCCTGGTAACATGGGATCCAAGAAATACAAATCCTCTGGTAGCTGAGTATACCAATAACTACTACTCGGTGTATGATGGAAATCCTGATGGCCATTATGAAAACCTTGACCAGATTATGTTGGGTGGTGGATTAGTAAACGGCAGTACACCACAAGCTATTTATTCGCTGTATCAATCACCCGGAACCAATCAGTCAGGATACGGAATATACAACAACGACCAGTACAATATTAGGGTTGATGCATCGCTCGATATAAAAAATCATGCTATCAAACTAGGATTTCAATATGAGCAACGTGTGAGTAGTTTTGTTAATTATGGACCGACAGGTTTATGGAACCTGATGAGAGGATTAACTAATTTTCATATCGAACAGCTAGACATTGACAATCCTGAAGTAATTAGTTATGATGGTCATGTGGATACGATTCTTTATCCACGGAAATACGATGCCAATTCTCAGACAGTTTTTGATGAAAACTTGAGGATTGCTATGGGTTTACCAGTTGACGGTTTAGATTATATCGAAATTGATTCTTATGACATTTTGAATAATACGATTGAATACTATGATAAGGATGGTATGATTCACACCTCAACACTAAATGCAGATGATCTTAGCGTTGCACTATTCTCACCCGATGAATTATGGAACAACGGTTCATCATACATTAATTATTCTGGTTTTAGTTACACAGGAGAAAGATTAACGGAGCAACCTTCTTTTTCTGATTTCTTTACTGAAACGGATGAAAATGGAATGTACACGAGGCCTATAGGAGCTTTCAGGCCAATTTATATGGCAGGTTATATCCAGGATCAGTTTGCATTTAAAGACCTGATATTTAACATTGGTGTGAGGGTTGACCGTTATGATGCGAACCAGCAGGTTCTGGTTGATCCGTTTGTACTCTATCCAAGATATACTGTTTCTGAAAAGGATGCATTACCGTTTAATTTTACCCCTCCTGACGAATATTGGAGGCGATTATGTGATTTATGTTGACCAGGTTGATAACCCGACAGAAGTAGTCGGTTATCGAAATGAATATATATGGTATAATGCAGAAGGAATTGAAATTCAGGACCCTAATGTACTTGATGTTGGTTATGGTATTTCCCCTGCACTGGTTGATCCGGAACAAGACCGTGTAAGCCTCGAGTCTTTTAAAGATTATGATCCACAGATCAATGTTATGCCGAGGATTTCATTTTCATTTCCTATTTCAGATGAAGCTTTGTTTTTTGCTCATTATGATGTGTTGACACAAAGACCAACAAGTAATAGCTACACAAGCCCTGCAACATGGTATTATTTTAACTTTACAGGTAACCAGATTAATAATCCTAACCTGGAACCAACAAAAACAATTGATTATGAGTTAGGATTTACACAACGGGTTACACAGTCTTCATCTATTACCTTCACAGCTTTTTATCGTGAAATGCGTAATATGCTTCAAACATATCGTTTTAATGGAGCGTATCCTAAAGACTATACATCATATAATAATATTGACTTTGGAACTGTAAATGGAATAACTGCTGAATATGATTTGCGACGCACAAAAAATTTGAGATTAAGAGCCGCTTATACATTACAGTTTGCTGATGCAACAGGTTCATCCACCACAACAGCTGCTTCATTGATAGCTGCAGGTTTACCAAACTTAAGGTCTACATTTCCAATGCCCTGGGACAGAAGGCATCAGTTTAATATTGTGATGGATTACCGTTGGTCTTCCGGCAAGAACTACAATGGACCAAGAACTGAAAGAAAAAATGGAAAGGCTCCGATTGACTGGTTAAGCAACACCGGGTTTAATTTTACGCTTATTGGAGGTTCAGGAACACCATATACAGCGTCACGTAATGTTACTTCACCTATCTCCGGAGGAACCAACTTATTAAAGGGAACATACAATGGTTCCAGGCTGCCCTGGCAATTCAGGTTTGATATTAGAATAGATAAAGACATTTATTTTAATTTGAGTAAACCAAAAGAGGGCAAGGAAGGTCGCCAGGCTTATTTAAATGTATATTTCCAGATACTGAATTTACTGAATACTAAAAATGTTATCAATGTATATCCTTATACTGGAAATCCGGATGATGATGGTTATCTATCCGCTCCTGAATGGCAGCGTCAAATTAACAACCAATTAGATCCACAATCATTTAGAGACTTATACGGTGTTTATGTTGATAATCCAGGAAACTACAGTACACCCAGGCAGATTCGTTTTGGTTTGATGTTCAATTTTTAGTAGAAATCATTTAAGACAATAGAAAATATATATATCATGAATAATATTTCTCGAACTTTAGTTATTCTTTTCACACTGGTTTTTATCAGCAGCCAGTTATTTGCCGAAGAATACAGATATGATAATGGTAAAAAGCAAAGTTCTGAATTAAGAGAAACTGCTGCCGGATGTGCACCTGCTTCAGCGTATGATTGGCTGGATATTAATAATGTAAGGGCAAGGATCAATACCGGAGGCGATATGTGGTGGGATTTACCAGGTGGAACTGGGGCGAAGTACTATATTCCAAAAGCCGGGTCTGCAACATCTATGTTCTCGGGTGCGCTGTGGATCGGTGGGCTCGATATCAACAACCAGCTAAAATTAGCTGCACAACGTTACAGACAGGTAGGAATCGATTATTGGACAGGGCCCTTAACTGTTGATGGAACAGCAGCTATTGATGAAGCTACCTGTGCACAATATGACCGCTTTGCGAAAATAACCAGGGCAGAAGTGGATGATTTTTTAGCGAATACAGATCCTGAAACGGGCTTTTTTGTTCCGTCAGAGGATTATGAAATTCCACCATCTATTCTTGAATGGCCCGCCCATGGAGAAACTTCAAAAGAACAAAGTTATTATTTGGCACCTTTTTATGATAATGATGGTGATGGAGAATACGATCCTTTTGCTGGTGACTATCCTTATTACGATATTGATAATGACCTCTGTCATACTGATATTCCTACTATGGAAGAGGAGTTTCAGGGTACCATCAACGGAAGTATTTTGGCTGACCAGGTAATCAAAGGTGACCAGACACTTTGGTGGGTTTTTAATGATAAAGGAAACATTCACACGGAGACTGATGGCGCTGCAATTGGTATGGAAATCAGAGCTCAAGCTTTTGCTTTTGCTACGAATGATGTGATCAACAACATGACATTTTACAGTTATGAAATTATTAACAGATCTACTTTCGTATTAACACAAACCTATTTTTCACCTTGGGTTGATACAGACCTTGGGTATGCAAGGGATGACTTTGTCGGTTGTGATGTAGCAAGAGGATTAGGTTATTGTTATAATGGAACAGCAGTTGATGGTAGTGGTGACCCTGAATCATATGGTGGACCACAACCACCACCACCTGCCATTGGTGTCGACTTTTTCCAGGGCCCTTACATGGATCCTGATGGTTTTGATAATCCGAAATATGAGTTAATTATAAATGGGTCAACTGGAGATACAACATATGTGCAAATCTGTGATGTAAGTATCAACGGTGTGAATTTTGGTAACGGAATTGTAGATGATGAACGTTATGGGATGCGCCGGTTTGTATACCATAATAATAGTAGCGGTAACCAGGGTGACCCTCAAATTGCTCCCCAATATTATAACTATTTAAGGGGTATATGGAAAGACAATACGAAAATGTTGTATGGGGGTACTGCATATGCAGGCGGAGCCGGTACCGTAGGACCTGAGTGTGACTTTATGTTTCCTGGCGATACCGACCCTTGTAACTGGGGAACAGGTCAGCAACCACCAAATGGTGGATATACTCAAAATGGACTTTATTGGACAGAGGAAACCGGCGATGGTGGCGCACCAAACCCTCCTGAAGACAGAAGGTTTATGCAATCAGCAGGTCCTTTTACATTGAAACCAGGAGCCGTAAATTATATTACGGTGGGAATTCCATGGGCAAGGGCAACAGCCGGAGCACCATTTAGTTCAGTTGACTTGTTAAGAACAGTTGATGATAAATGCCAGGCTTTATTCGATAACTGCTTTAAAGTAATTGATGGTCCTTCTGCTCCTGATTTAACCATTCAGGAATTAGATAAAGAATTTATATTTTACATTTCTAATTCTCCTTCATCAAACAATTACCAGGAGAAATACACGGAATATGATCCAAATATTTATCAACCCTGGCCGGGCGACCCGGATGGTGAGATAAGAAGTGATTCAATATACAGGTTTGAAGGCTACCAGATATTCCAGCTTAAAGATGCATCGGTAGGTGTTGAAAGCTTGCACGATCCCGACTTGGTTAGAATTGTAGCTCAATTTGATATTGACAATGGAGTAAGCAAACTTGTTAACTACTATTATGATGAGTATATAAATGGTAATGTGCCAGTAGTTGAGGTAGAGGGTGCTGATGATGGAATACAACACTCTTTTGTAATTACACAGGATGCTTTTGCTACTGATGACGTAAGGCTAATTAATAATAAGGTATATTATTATATGGCATTAGCTTATGCCTATAATGAGTATTACCCTTACAGCCCGGACCCTGATGGGTATTTGGGACAAAAGATTCCTTTTCTATCTGGTAGGAAGAATATAAAGACTTATAGTGCCATGCCGCATTATACGGTGAATGGAACTGTAATTAATGGTAATTATGGTGAAAGCCCTAAAATTACAAGAATAGCAGGTAATGGTAATGGAGGATTATATTTAGATCTTACTGATGAAACGATTAATGAAATTCTTTCAAAACCACCAGCAGGACCTGATAATTTATTCGGGTCTCCTGATTATCCAATTGCTTATAACCCTGTTTATAAGGAAAATTCCGGACCACTGAACATAAAAGTAATTGATCCGTTAAATGTTGTGAATACAACTTATACATGGTGGATGGATACCCTGAAACCTGTTACAGTTTATAATCTTACCGGCGATCCTACGATCCAGGGTGATACAGCCAGTAAATATGTGAGCAAATGGTATCTTCTTGATCATACCAGTGGTGAAATATATGAAACTGATACAACAATTATTGTTGAAGATGAAGTGCTATTCCCTGAGTTAGGAATTTCAATCAATGTTATACAACCCTTCAACCCAGGTCCAATTGCCGTTGGGAAAATTGAAGTTGATAATAGCCTTAAAACAGCAAGTGCAATTTTGGCTCCTAATAATGGTATTATAAATGCTTCAATTGAATATTCAGATAGTTCACAGCGGTGGTTGAGTGGAGTGTTTGATGAAGACATTCCAGGCTATCCTTTGGACTGGATTAGGTCAGGGATTGTAAAAAGCGATGAGCTTCCACAAGGTAATGACTGGAGAATGGGTAGTTCACCAGATAATCCGTGGGATCCGAACGAGGATTATGAGAAGTTATTGAATGGAACATGGGCTCCTTATTCTATGACCTCTTTTGGAAACACGTTTACCGGAGATGGAATTCAAAGTATTTTTGGCCCGGGTTATAGCTATTACTCAAAGTTTTATTCGAGACTAAAATCCATTGCCAGCGTTGATATTGTGTTTACACCAGACCAATCTCAGTGGACCAGAGCTGCAGTATTAGAGATGAGTTTTGAACCTGCTTTAGCTGAAGGAAATGCAAGGAGATTTGAATTAAGGAAATCCCCATCAATTGATAAGGGTGGAAATTACGCTACAATTGGTTCGGGTCCAAGTGATAATCCTGAGGCAGCTAATTATATAAGTGATCATGGTATGGGATGGTTCCCGGGATATGCCATTAATGTTGAAACTGGCGAACGGTTAAATATTATGTATGGAGAAGATTCATATCTCGTTGCTGAAAATGGAAGGGACATGCAATTCAATCCTCCAGGGAAAAATCTGGATTTAGAATACCAGTATCAGGATCCAAATATTATTAAAGACACTATTTCCTTTACACCTGTTATGGGGGGTAAACACTTTGTATACATTATGAATCATAATACACTAGCTGTAACTGAAGGCGGATTAAATATACAGTTTAATTCTCCTGCCTACGATGCTGGCAGATATAATGTATCCACACTTGACACTATTTTTGAACAACCTTTAACATTCCTTACAAATTATTTCTTTGCGAATATTATGTATGCCGGAATGCCGATGGGTGTTAAAGGGGTTGATTGGTTAGCGAACGAAGCGAAAGTTCGAATCAGGGTAAGCAAACCATATCAGAGTGGTTATGCTCAGGTTCCCGTAGACACTGTATATCCTGGAATAGATGTAAATAATTATTATCCAATGTATGAATTTTCAATGGAAGGATTATCTACAGAATACAATGATCCGCAAAAGTTAGAGACTGATCTGGACGAAATTAATATAGTACCTAACCCTTATTATGCATATTCATCATATGAAAATAATCCGTTGGATACAAGGATCAAGATCACTAATTTGCCTGAGAAATGTACTGTGACTATTTACAATGTGAGCGGTACAAAAGTAAAGCAATTTAAAAAGGATACACCAGAAACTACAATAGAGTGGGATTTAAAGAACTTTGCTTCAGTACCCATTTCAGGTGGTGTTTATTATATTCACACGGTATCAGATCAGGGAGAGCGTGTAATTAAATGGTTCTGTATAATGAGAGTACCTGACTTAAATACATTTTAGCCGATAAAATGACAAATAAGATAAAAAGAAATAAACCATATTTGATCATGAAACATTATTATAAATATCTAAGCGTTGTTTTGATCACAGTATTAGTAATCCCCTTATCGCTGTCGCTCAATGCGGGTAATAAAGATAGGTCTGGACAAGCCGGGGCATCTGAACTACTGATAAATCCCTGGGCCAGAAGTAATGGCTGGGGCGGTGCAAATATGGCAAGGGTAAATGGTTTGGAAGCCATGTTTGCTAATGTTGCCGGAACCGCTAAAATAAGCGGAACCCAGGTAATCCTTTCTTATACCGATTACCTGAAAGGAACAGGCACAAGTATTGCCGCGTTTGGATTAACAACAAAAATCGGAGATGCTGGAGCTATTGGTATTCAGGTTGTTTCAATGTCATTTGGTGAAATTGAAATTACTACAACTGATAGCCCGGAAGGCGGACTTGGAGTTTATAAACCGAATCTGATGAATGTATCCTTATCATATGGTAAAGCATTTTCAAATAGTATTTATGGAGGTATTTTAATTAAAGGAGTATCAGAATCAATTGCTGACGTAAATGCTTTTGGAATTGCAATTGACGCAGGTATTCAATATGTTACCGGAGCTCAAGAACAAATAGCATTCGGTATCGCATTAAAAAATGTAGGTCCGAAAATGAAATTTTCTGGTGATGGATTATCAATAAAATCATTCATTCCAGGACAAGATAATGCATTTACCTTAGAGCAGCGTTCACAGCCATTTAATTTACCAACCCAATTGCAGATAGGTGCTGCATATGACTTTTTAATGCCTAAAGATTACAGGATTACACTTGCTGGAAATTTTGTGTCGAATTCATTTACGCGCGACCAGTTTTCATTAGGTCTGGAATTTAGCTTAAAAGACTATTTTATGGTCAGGGGTGGTTACACATACGAAAATGGTATGTTCGAAGAAACTACAAGTGATGAAAATACCAATATTAATAATGGTTTGAGTGTAGGAGTGAGTGTAGCGTTACCATTGAACAAAGAAAAAGGTTCATTTATTGGAATTGATTATGCATTTAGAGAAACTGCGGCATTTAATAATAACCATACCTTAGGAATCATTTTTAATTTCTGATAAATAATTGACTGTAAAGGTTTTCTTTATATCTTTGCAGCCTTAGTATAACGGACCCTTAATTCACTTTAGGGGTCTTTTTCTCTTTTTTTAACTTAGTAACAATAAAATCATGTCGGAGGCGAAGTATTTTACTGAAGAAGGATTAAAGAAATTACGTGAAGAGCTTGATCAACTGCTAAAAGTTGAAAGGCCAAATATTTCTAAACAAATAGCAGAAGCAAGAGATAAAGGAGATCTATCTGAAAACGCTGAGTATGATGCTGCTAAAGAAGCTCAGGGATTACTTGAATTGAAAATATCAAAAATTCAGGAAAAATTACGGAATGCCAGAATTATTGATGAATCGAAAATGGATAGTTCAAAAGTATTGCTATTGTCAACGGTAACGATAAAGAATCTGAAAAGCAATACTTCCATGAAGTATACACTGGTTCCGGAAGAAGAAGCGGATTTGAAAAAAGGAAGAATATCCGTTGGATCACCAATGGCCAAAGGCTTACTTGGTAAAAAAGTAGGTGATAAAGTTGATATTGTTGTCCCGGCAGGCACCATCCCATTTGAGGTTATTGAAGTAACCAGATAATTTCATTCATTCATATTGACATTTAATAAGCATGTTTTGTACTTTTGAAAAGAACAAAACCTGTTTTTATGGCATCTATATTCACACGAATAGTTAAAGGAGAAATACCATCCTATAAAATTGCTGAGAACAACGATTTTTATGCGTTTCTCGATATCAATCCGCTGGCAAAAGGACATACCCTTGTAATCCCTAAAAAAGAAGTTGACTACATTTTTGATGTTGAAGACACACTTTATAAAGAGCTGTTTGCATTTGCTAAAAAAAGTTGGAAAAGCCATTGAAACTGTGATACCCTGCAAACGAATAGGGATTATTGTATTTGGACTGGATGTACCTCATGCGCACATTCATTTAATCCCAATCAATAAAGTCGAGTGATATGAATTTCGATAGTCCCGAAATTGTCACTTGAAAATGAAGAATTTCTTAGAAATTGCCGCAAAAATCAATAAGGTCTTATAAAGAAAGTGCTTAATAAGCCCTTACATTGTTACCTTCAATGTAATTGATAAATGACTGATTGACTACTTTATTTCCGCCAGGGGTGGGATAATCACCGGTAAAATACCAGTCACCTGTATGGTTTGGAATGGCCTTGTGCAGGTTTTCAATACTTTGATAAATGATTTTGATTTCTGCCTGTACAGAAGCTGCTTTTACCAGTTCACCTATTTTATCTGAAATCTGCTGGGCAGTAAAAGGTTTATAAATTTCTTTTACGTGATTGATAATCTCTTCTTTTGGTAAGTTCTCCTGTGCTTTCGACTTTTTATAAACGTCATTGATAATATGGTCTTGCTGCGTTTCTTTTAACAATGCTATGGCTGCTTTAAATGCAATGAAATCATTTAATCGCGCCATATCAATACCATAACAATCAGGATACCGGATTTGCGGTGCCGAAGAAGCAACAACAATCTTTTTAGGGTGCAGCCTGTCAAGCATGGTGATGATACTCTTTTTTAAAGTAGTTCCTCTTACAATAGAATCATCAATAACAACAATAGTATCCTCATCCTCATTGATAATGCCATAGGTTACATCATACACATGGGCTACAAGGTCATCACGCTGTTTGTCAGCGGTTATAAAAGTCCTGAGTTTGGCATCCTTCACCGCAATAGCTTCAACACGTGGTTTAAAAGCAAATAATTGTTGTAGCTTATCTTTTGAAATAGCTGATTTCGATTTCACAATTTCTTCCTGTATAAGCCGGTCATTAAAACCATGTATTTCATCCAGTAATCCTTGGAAGGCAACTGATGCCGTATTGGGGATAAAGGAAAAAACAGTTTTATTGAAATCATAACTTATCTCCTCCAGGATAGCCGGTGCTAAATATGCACCAAGTCTTTTTCGTTCCTGGTAAATGTCTTTATCTGTACCCCGTGAGAAATAAATTCGTTCGAAAGAACATGGCTTAATAGTTTGCTTTTTAGCGAATCGGGATAAGTGAGAAGATCCGTCTTTTTTGATAATCAAAGCATTTCCTGGTTCAAGTTCTTTTACTTCCGCTACAGGAACATTAAATGCGGTTTGGATTACCGGTCTTTCCGAGGCAGCTACAATCACTTCATCATCTATATAATAAAATGCCGGCCTGATACCATTAGGATCGCGCATGATGAATGAATCGCCATGTCCGAAAAGTCCACCGATTACATAGCCGCCATCCCATCTTTTAGCCGCTTTTTCAAGAATTTTCAACACATCCAATTCCTGGATGATTTTTCCTGTTGTCTCTACTTTGGTAAACCCTTCTTCTTTAAAAGAACGATAAAGCCGTTCATTTTCTTCATCAAGATAATGGCCAATTTTTTCTAATACTGTAACTGTATCAGAAGTTTCAACAGGGTATTGCCCGATATCAACAAGGGTTTGAAACAATTCGCTGTTATTGGTCATATTAAAATTTCCGGCTAACACCAGGCTTCTTGTTTTCCAGTTGTTTTCGCGGACCATCGGGTGAAGGCTGGACAAACTATGACCTCCGAAAGTTCCGTATCGCAAATGGCCCAAGAATAACTCCCCGGTAAAGTCAGCATTGTTTTTCAGCCAACTGGGATCGGAAAGACGTTTGGGATTGTCTTTAGTTGCCTTCTGTAAATTATCATACACCTCATTAAATAAAGATTTGATCGGAGAACTTTCATTGGAACGGACCCGGTTGATGTAACGTTTCCCGGGAGGCAAATCCAATTTTACTTCAGCTATACCGGCGCCATCCTGCCCTCGATTGTGCTGTTTTTGAAGTAAGAGGTGTAATTTCTGCAATCCATACACAGAAGTTCCGTATTTGGCGAGATAAAATTCAAGTGGTTTTAACAACCTGATCAATGCAATTCCACACTCATGTGTAAGTCTGTCGCTCATCGGAATACCAGAATGTTTATTTTTGTTCTGTGTACGGGCAAAAGTATTAAAAAAGATGGTTCAAATTAGATTAGCAACGGAGGAAGATAAAGATGTAATTGCGAATTTTCAATTGAAGATGGCATTGGAAACAGAAGACTTACATTTAGATGAAAAAACAGTAGAGGAAGGCGTGCTTGGTGTTTTTCGCGATCCTTCAAAAGGAAAATACTTTGTAGCAGTAGAAGATCAGCAAGTCATAGCCTCTACTCTGTTAACAAATGAATGGAGCGACTGGCGCAACCAGTGGTTCATTTGGATTCAATCCGTTTATGTTTTACCAGAAAAACGTGGAATAGGAGTTTTCCGAAAAATGTACGATACCATTCAGGAAATGGTTCAAAATGATGAAACTATTGCCGGTCTTAAATTGTATGTCGATACTGAAAATGAATCAGCGATAGCGACCTATAAAGCCGTCGGAATGGATGGCGAACATTATAAACTCTTTGAATGGTATAAATAATTTAGCACATGAAAAACGTATTAAAATTAGTTCTAGGATTAACGGTTATTCCTTTCATTCTAATGTCGCAAACCGCCGATAAAAGCGATTGGCAGGGAGGGGTTCCGGAAGGTTGCACTACCATCACAGTTGGAAAACTTGCCACAGTTGACGGTTCGGTCATCACATCGCATACGGATGACAGTCACCGAACAAGATCGTGGATTGATATAATACCCCCGGCAAAACACGCACAAGATGCGGTTGTTCCTATGTATAAGCGGGTTCAGAATGATTCTCTCGCCATGCCTGCATACGGACATGAAAAAGTGGGAGAAATTCCCCAGGTAAAGAATACATATGGCTATATCAATACGGCATATCCAAGCCTGAATCAAAAACAACTGGCCATGGGTGAATCTACCTTTGGTGGCAGGGATGAACTGCAAAGCGATTCTGGAATTATTGATTGCCAGAGGTTATGCTTACTGATGCTGGAAAGAGAAACAACAGCCAGGGGCGCCATCAAAATGGCTGGTGAACTGCTTGAAAAGTATGGCTGGAATGATTATGGTGAGTGCCTGACAATAGCTGATAAAAAAGAAGTATGGCACTTTGAAGTGGTAGGGCCTGGAAAAGGTAAAGTGGGTGCTGTGTGGGCTGCTCAACGCGTGCCTGACGGACATATTGGAGTCAATGCCAATGCCAGTACTATCAAAGAAATCGATCTTGATAAACCCGATTATTTTATGGCTTCAGAGAATATTTTTGAAGTAGCCAAAGAAAATGGTTGGTGGGATCCGGAACTTGAACCTTTTCAGTTTTGCTACGCCTATGCTCCGGAAAGCAGAACATCGCTTGCTGCACGCAGGAGAGAATGGCGCGTTTTTGATCTGTTAGCCCCCTCTTTAAAATTGGATCCGAACGCGGAGAATTATCCTTTCTCTGTAAAACCTGATACACTTGTTACCATGGAAAAGATAATCAGTGTTTTTAAAGATTATTACCAGGGAACGCCTTTCGACATGCGTAAAACTTTAACCGTTACGGATGAAGATGGCAAAACAATTATTTCACCACTTGCCAATCCACATATGCCTTATGATGCCAATAAATTACACAATATCAATGGCGGCTGGGGCTGGCTGGGCGAACGTACCATTGCACGCTGGTATACTATGTACGCCACTATTATTCAATTAAGAGATTGGTTACCAGATGAAATTGGAGGCGTTGAATGGCTAGCCATGGATAATGTTGCATCATCCATCTATGTTCCGATATATGCCGGTGTTACAGATCTACCCCATTATTATAAAACTCCGGGACGCGTAAATGGATATACGCTGGAATCAGCCTGGTGGATTTTTAACCGGTTGGGCACATTATCAGCTCAGCGCTGGGGCGATATGCATCAAGATGTAGATGCTGTTTGGGTACCCATGCAAAAATCATTCATCGATGAATTGCCAACCATTGATCAGCAAGCGCTTGAATTATATGAAAAAGACCCGGAAAAGGCAAAAGTTTATTTGACAGAATATTCCGGTAATAAAGGAATTACGGTAATGGAAAAGGCTATAAAATTGGGCGATTTTCTGTGGACTAAATATGATGAAAAGTTCTAATCTGAACTTTCCAGAAATTCATCAACTGTTACGATAGAGCCATAATAACTTTGTATGGTAGCTAGTGTTGAATTGTGTACATCTTTTGCCAGAACAGTGTTTGTACCATAAGTTACACTCCTTGTGGCACAGGCATCACTGATAACGGTTACCTTAAAACCATAATCGGCTGATGCCCTGGCTGCAGCCTCAACACAAACATGGGTCATCATACCGCAGATAACCACATCTGTGATTTCGTTTTGTTTTAAATAGTCCAACAAATCAGTTTCCTTGTAGCTATTCACATGATGCTTGGTAATAATTTTTTCGCCGGTTACTGGTTTTACATTCGTGTGGATTGCAGAATCTTTGGAAGAAGCGTGACGGATATGGACTACCAGTTCATTCTTATCCCTGAAAGCCTTAAGGACTCTTGATGCCTGCTCGCTGGCCTCTTCAGGTTTAACCAATTGTGATTTTCCTTCAACGAAGTAAAATTCCTGAATGTCAATGATAAGCAGTGCTGTTTTCATGTCTTCTTTGTTTTGTCCTATGGCGGATATAGATAATAATAAAGTAATGACTAAAAGGATTTTTTTCATATCAAAAATATTATTTAAAAGGCTGCGAACTGGATATTTTCATTTGATCATATTTTTCTTTATCCAGTTTTACTGAATTACCACAAATAGGGCAGTACAGCGTGTATTCTGTTTTATAGGGAGCCACCGGAAGAAAAAATAAGGTGATGAAATGTCTTGTTTTTTGCAATATCCATTGGCTGGTATTGTTGCAATGAAAACAGTGTTTGTCTTCGTTTAGCAAAGATTTATCAGAAGTGGTATGTCCGGCACCGGCAATGACGATCATGTTATATTAAAAAATTATTTCATGTTTAATTTTGATCTACTGAATAGAAGCACTCCAAAATTAGTGCTTTTCTAAAAGATACAAGCTTGTTTGTAATATTCAGATTATCTTTGATCCTTAAAAACTTTTACCTATGACCAGGAAAATCCCACACACATACGTTATCATTTTTTCCATCATTGTTATCGGTGCTATCATGACGTGGTTCATTCCCGGAGGTGAATACGACCGTCAACAAGTAATAGTAAATGGTGTTGAGAGAACAGTAATAGATAAAGATTCCTTTCATTACATGGATAGCGAAGTGCAAACCTGGCAGATTTTTATCGCCTTTTTTAAAGGGTTCGAAAACCAGGCAGGGATTATCGTTTTCATTATCATGATTGGTGGCGCGTTCTGGATTGTAAACAGCAGCAAGGCCATTGATATTGGCATACTTTCATTTTTAAAATATACCAGGAAACTGGAAAGAAATAAGTTGCTGAGAGTCGTTGGCGTTAATAACATCATTATCACTATGGTGATGCTGGTTTTCAGCATTTTTGGCGCCGTATTCGGCATGAGTGAGGAAACCATTGCATTCATAATAATTCTTGTGCCATTGGCCATTTCTATGGGTTACGACTCGATAGTGGGTGTAAATATGGTATTTGTGGCTGCAGGCTTAGGCTTTGCAGGAGCCATGTTAAATCCATTTACGATTGGCATTGCGCAGGGAATTGCAGATTTACCTCTTTTCTCTGGTTTCGGATACAGAACTTTTTGCTGGTTTGTTCTGAATATTTTTGGGATTGCCTGGGTATTGCGCTATGCTGCTAAAGTTAAAAAACATCCTGAATCATCATTGGTATATGAAGAGGATGAATATTGGAGAAAGAGAGGATCTGTTGATGAAGAAGCCATTCAGTATAATACTCCTGTAGCTGCATGGGTCGTTTTTGTAGCTATTTCATTGGCATTGGCTGCCTTTTCAGTTTATTACCCCATGACCCTGATGAAAATTGGGAATGCCTCCCGTTCATTGCCTATGGTCCCTGTAGCGACTGCACTTTTTGTTATTTCAGGTATTTTTTCACTTCGGAAATCTGCCCACTTTTTCGTTTTAAACCTATTGGGTTTTACCATCGTTTTTTTAGTTGTAGGTGTGATGGGTTATGGCTGGTATATTGAAGAGATTGCCGGTTTATTTTTTGCCATGGGTATCTTTTCTGGAATTGCAATGAATTATAATGGGAACCGCATCACCAAAGAATTTCTGGAAGGGTCCAGGGATATTCTATCTGCAGCGCTGGTTGTAGGGCTGGCGGGTGGTATATTGGTAATTTTGGAAGACGGAAAAATCATCGACACCATTTTATATAAAGTTTCCACTTCGATGGAGGGTATGGGAAAACTGGGAACGGTAAGTGTGATGTACGTTATACAGACTTTTATCAATGTAATCATCCCTTCCGGGTCTGCCAAAGCTGCGCTAACTATGCCAGTAATGGCGCCTTTTTCTGACCTTGTTAATCTTTCAAGGCAGGCAACGGTGGTGGCTTTCCAGTTTGGGGATGGATTTACCAATATGATCACGCCTACGTCAGGTGTATTGATAGGTGTGTTAGGTGTGGCGAGAATTCCTTACGATAAATGGGTGAAATGGATTGCTCCTTTTATGCTGATACTCATTATTTTGGGGTGGTTGCTATTGATACCCACCGTCACGATGCAACTGGATGGGTTTTAAGATTATTTTATTCCCATGCAAATATCCAATCCAAGCGCCCTATGAATCATTGGATGATCCTTGGGCACCAAACGTACATTACTGCCAACTTCTGATAGTGGAATGTCAGAAATGGAATCTCCTTTTTTAATCACCATTTTTCCATAATCATCTTTGGCGATGAGTTCAACAGCATGCGCTCCAAAACTAGTAGCAAGTAATCGGTCGTAGGGTGACGGGCTGCCTCCTCTCTGAATATAACCAAGAATGGTTTTTCGGGTCTCAATTCGGGTACCTTTTTCAATCTGGGCAGCAATATAAGTAGCAGCAGAATCTCTTTTATGTTTGTTAATCCCTTCCGCAATCACAACAATTGAATATGGTTTTTTCTTTTTAGCCCGATTCAATAAATACTTATTTACCTTGTCTATGTCATAATCAAGTTCCGGAATGAGAATTACATCACCACCACCGGCCATACCCGCATATAAAGTGAGCCATCCGGCGTTATGCCCCATAATTTCAATAACCATTATGCGTTTGTGTGAGTTGGCAGTAGAGTGCAGGCGGTCGATGGCATCTGTAGCGATCCATAAGGCCGAATCAAAACCAAAAGTTTCATCCGTTCCCCAAACATCGTTATCAATGGTTTTGGGCAAACCGATTATATTCAAACCTTCTTCGACCAATCCGGCAGCAGTTTTTTGAGTGCCGTTGCCTCCAATGCAAACAAGACAATCCAACCCCAGCTGGTTGTAATGCTCCTTAATCAGTTTTGGCTTGTTGATAGATAATTGGCCGCTTTTTTTGAATGGCTTCTCCCTGGATGTACCTAAAATAGTACCACCCAAGGTCAGGATACCGGATAACATTTTTTCTTCAAGTTTAAAATAATCCTTATTGATCAATCCCAGAAATCCTGAAGAAAAGCCAATCACTTCCATATTGTATTTTACGATGGCAGTTTTGCCCACACCCCTGATGGCAGCATTCAAGCCTGGACAATCGCCACCAGCAGTTAAGATACCAATTCGTTTGTTTTTTTTATCCATGATCATTGAATTTAAACGTTTGTTTTTTCGCCTTCTGATTTGGCAATAATAACGGCGCCGCAGCTATCACTCCAGACATTTACAGAAGTCCGAAACATGTCAATAATTCTGTCAACTGCAAGTATCAGTCCCACACCCTCCAGCGGAAGGCCAACCGCTGTTAATATAACCGTGATCATCACCAGGCCGGCCATTGGGATAGCGGCAGCGCCTATGGAGGCCAATAAAGCTGTTACAACAATAATTAACTGTTGAACAAAGCTGAGGTCAATACCATAAGCTTGTGCTATAAAAATAGCTGCGATGCATTCATAAAGGGCTGTTCCGTCCATGTTTACAGTTGCACCCAATGGCAAAGTGAAACTGCTTATTTTATTAGACACACCCGAATTTTCCTCAACAGCTTGAATAGTTAAGGGTAGGGTCGCTCCTGAAGAAGAGGTG
The DNA here is from genome assembly GCA_963776205.1 of Marinilabiliales bacterium. Lineage (GTDB taxonomy): Bacteria > Bacteroidota > Bacteroidia > Bacteroidales > F082 > UBA4459. Next base: position 116,580 of record CAVZLR010000003.1, on the reverse strand, counting down.
GAAAATGCAGTTAACAATGGTGTTGTCATATTTTTTAAATGCTTCAGCGGATTCGCCTTACCAATAAACTTCATAATGATAGGTAATGTAATAATTGCGTGGATGGCCAACGCTAGTATCACGGTAAGCATATACAAACCCATGCTTGACACAAGTCCACCTAAGTCTTCCTGGTCAGCAATGGTTTTTGCCACAATTCCAAAAATACCGAGAGGTGTAAATTTGATTACAAACAGAGTCACTTTCATCATTACCTCAAAAATGGCCGTAAAGAAATCCTGCAATACCTGGTTGTATTTTTTGGCCACTTTGGTAATAAAAAACCCAAAAATGATGGCGAAGAAGATAATGGACAGCATATCATTATTAACCATAGACTGCATGATATTCTCGGGAACGATTTCAATGATGATCTCGGTAAATGATTTCTGCTTTTCAATTAACCCTTCCACTTCCTGCACAAATTGAATATTGGCACCTACACCCGGTTTGAAAATATTGACCAGTATCTGCCCGGTGATAATTGCAAACAGGCTGGTTGTCACATAATAAAAGAGGGTTTTCAATCCAAGTCTTCCCAGGTTGCTTCCGGAACCAATGCTGGTTATCCCCGAAATAAGTGAGGATAAGATAAGCGGAATAATAAGCATTTTCAGAGCGCGGATAAAAAGATCACCCATCCAGCTGATGTATGAAACAGGCGGATTATAGTAGGCTGCTTTTAAAATCGAACTCTTATATTTTTCAAATTCATTGCCAGGCAAGCTTTCAAGAGCATTCAAAAATTCTGTCATAGAGCCGTACTGCTTTCCATCCATCGTACCCAATTGGTTTTGAACACTTACAGGAACATTGTTTCGGGTTAAAATCTTATAGCTTTTCTTATTGATTTCGTATGTCGTAGGGAATGAAAGACCATAAATAATGGCAATAATTAAAGCAAAAAGGATTTGCCAGTGCAAGGCAATTTTCCGCATAATTTCAGTTGTTGAATCTATCCCAAAAATAGGAAATAATTCGGGTTACACAGTTCATTAATTTTCAGGCGGTTTTAAAAACTTGAATTATTTATAAAGGTTGTTTATCTTTGTTCTTCTTCTTGGGAAGAAGCGATTGAAAGCAACCATTAATATTAAATTAGGCTTAAGTAAATGAAGCGATTTACAATTACCCTACTTTTCTTGGTATTTATTGGAGGAACATTTGCACAATATCAGAATGTAATGATCAGTGATGAACATTTACCTGAAGAACCATCCATTATGATGAACCCGAAAAACCCAAATCAACTGGTGGCAGGGGCAAATCTAAAAAGTTATTATATTTCAGAAGACGGAGGTTACAATTGGACCAGGGGTGATTTGGTTTCTCAGGCTTATGGTGTTTGGGGCGACCCGGTCATCATTGTCGATACAGCAGGTGACTTTTATTATTTCCACTTGTCAAATCCGCAGGATGGCAACTGGATTGACAGGATTGTATGCCAGAAACTGGATTTTGAAAGCGGCACATGGAATGATGGAACTTATATGGGTTTAAACGGAACCAAAGCACAGGATAAGGAATGGGCTGTAGTGGATAGTGCCACAAATACCATTTACGTTACATGGACACAGTTTGATCAGTATGGTACTTCAGACCCTTCCAAATTCAGCAATATCTTATTCAGTAAATCAACCGATGCAGGAATGTCCTGGTCAGATGCACTGCAGATCAATGAGGTGTCAGGTGATTGTATTGATAGTGATAATACTACGGAAGGAGCTGTACCAGCAGTTGGACCAGATGGAGAAGTATATGTGGCGTGGTCAGGACCCGAAGGAATCGTTTTCGATCGCTCTTTGGACGGTGGTGAAACCTGGTTGGAAGATGATATTTTTGTGAGTGATCAGCCTGGCGGCTGGGATTATAACATACCCGGTATAAGCCGTTGTAATGGCTTGCCCATCACTTGCTGCGATTTGAGTTATTCTCAAAACAGGGGCGCTATATATGTGAACTGGACGGATCAGCGAAATGGGGAAGATGATACGGATGTATGGATCGCAAAATCAACAGACGGTGGAGATACCTGGTCGGAACCGATCCGGGTGAATGATGACCCTCCGGGCAAACAACAGTTTTTTAGCTGGATGACGATAGATGGAGCCAATGGAGATATTTATGTTGTTTTCTACGATCGTAGAAACTATGACGACAGAAATACAGATGTTTATATGGCTCGCTCAACTGATGGCGGAGAAACCTTTGAGAATGTGCTAATTAGCGAAGCTCCTTTTTATCCATCAAGCAATGTGTTTTTTGGAGATTATACAAATATTACTGCTTATAATGGTCAGGTCAGGCCTATCTGGACAAGGCTTCAAAATGGACAGTTATCATTGTGGACAGCTATAGTGGATGTTGCTGTAGGAACAAGTGAAATAGCAGAAGCCATGCCATTCACACTCGAACAAAACTACCCCAATCCTTTCAGGGAGACAACCAATTTTGCTTATAAACTGCATGAACCTTCATATATAACTTTAGCAGTATATGATATGCACGGAAGGCAAGTAGCCCTATTGAAAGATAACCGCATGACAGAAACCGGAAAATATATCGAAGTGTTTGACCCAAAATCATATAATTTAAGCCCAGGCGTATATTATTTTACCTTAAGTGAGCGAAATAAAATACAAAAACGCAAAATGTTATTTGTTGAATAAGTTGGTTAATAAGTCATTATTGCTAATGCACACTATGCTGTGCTTATTTTTCTATTTTTGTTTGCATTACATTAGTTTCACTCTATGAATGACGAGAGGTTAACATTACTGCAAACCATCCGGGATATTGCCAATAAGAAAGGAGTAGGAGAGATTTCCCTGGCAAAGCTTCGTCAAAATGATTCAATATCAATTGATCTTTTAAATAAGTATTATACCAAAGATATTGATCTGGTTACTGATATCCTCACCGAGGAGAGAAAAAAATTCGAAGAAATTTTTGTGGATCATGATTTTGATGGTTATTATGATGCCATTGATATTCTTTTTACGGTGAGCAAGGAAATGGCAGGTAAGTTCTTTAGCCTGAGTCCATCTGTAACTTATGAGTGGAAGGACATATATCCTGAAGTTTACCAGGAACATATTCAAAAGAGAATCGACTTTATTTACATGAAGATTAACGTAAATCTTCAAAAAGGGATCATGAGTGGTTTTTACCGCAATGATGTGAGCACGGAATTGGTAGCAAGAAGATATATCAGCCGATTGCTTGATCTGCATGATCCGGATAATTTTCCACCCGAGGAGTTTTCTTTCCGAAAATTATTCGATCAGATGTTTGAAAATTTTGTTAAGAGTATTGCCACCGAGGAAGGCCTGGCCCATTACGAAAAAAAGAAAAAGTCGGCTAAATTTTAATTCTTTATAAGTTTTAAAACTAATATATTCGAGTTTTCATCCTTTAACCGGACAATATACATACCGGGTTTAAACCATTGAATTGATTCTGAAATTTTATTTTCTCCGCTATGCAAATGAAGTTCATTTTGTAATAGAAGGTGCCCGTAAATATTGTAAACCTGTAGTTGGGCATTGCTGGGAATTTTTACTCCAATCTTTAAATCCAGCTGATTTTGGGAAGGATTTGTGAGAGAAACATGATCAAATAAATTTGAGTTGAATTCTTTAATTCCCAGGGTTTTGTCAACATAAAGTTTCATCATCACCGGCAAATGATCTGAATTATTATAAAGGGCATCCAATACTTCTGGTGGAACGCTGGTATTGGTTGGGGAAGAATTCAGAGCCCTGTTAAAGTGTTGTCCGTCTTGTCCAACTGCCCAATAGCTATCCTCAATATAATGTACCAATTTTGTTCCATCTTTGATATTGTTGGAGATCAAAATAAAATCGAACCGGTCATCCATACCCCCAGTTGAAGCACAACCATTTGATGAAGTGTGTGTAGATTGGGTATGATAATCGCTGTAATCGATATTGTTATGCCAGTTGCCATATTGATTTACTGGGTCATTAAATCTCAAACTTTCATTTTCATAAGTAAGAAATGACTGGTAAGCACCTTCCAGGTGCGAGTAGAGGTTAAAATCACCCATCATCAGGTAATTGTTATTATCATCATAAGTGTCCAGGAATTCCATGGTATTTTGGGCCATTGAAGTACGGAGATCAGCATCATCACTTCCTGCTTTTAGATGGGATACCACACAAATTATAAAAGGCCGTATCACCTGCAACCAAGTCATCTGATTTATAATACAATTTGTAAACATCCACATCCCTGATAAGGCTTTGTGCAATGGCGTGCGAATACAGTTGTAGTTTTTCGGAATTGTAATACAGCATATTTACAAGGTATGAATCAGCGATTTTTAAAAAGTCTGCTTTCCGGTAATAATCTACTTCTGATTTATTCAAAACCTGGTCCAGTAAATGCTGATGAACCGACTGCGATTTGCCAATTTCATTAACTGTAAAGATATCAGGTTTTAAATAATTGATGATGGTTTTAAGATGGCCGTCTTTCTCGTTTATATTATTGTTTACACTCGTGCAATAGCTTGTGGTATTGCCATAATTCAGCAGGTTGTAGTGTACTACAGTTAAGGTATCCTGACTTTTGGCAAAGAAAATATGGATTAGAAAAAAAATAATGAAAACACTTCTCATAATGATTGAGATTTTTCAGCAATAAATTGAAAAACAGAAATTAATTACTTCCTGGATTCAATAAGTAATTCCAGCATTTTCACACCGGCTTCCGAAATTACGGTTCCTGGCCCGAAGATGGCAACAACACCTGCGTCATATAAAAATTGATAATCCTGAGCCGGGATCACACCACCTACGATTACCATTATATCTTCACGTCCTAGTTTTTTTAATTCCTCAATTACCTGTGGTACGAGGGTTTTATGACCGGCTGCCAGACTGGATACACCTAATATATGTACATCATTTTCAATAGCTTGCCTTGCCGCTTCTGCCGGGGTTTGGAATAGAGGTCCAATATCCACATCAAATCCAATGTCAGCGTATCCGGTGGCGACCACTTTAGCGCCGCGGTCGTGACCGTCCTGCCCCATTTTAGCGATCATAATACGGGGACGACGACCTTCCAGTTCAGCAAACTCATCCGCCAGTTGATGTGCTTCTTTAAAGGAGCCTTCCTGTCCTGCTTCAGAAGAATAAACACCAGAAATAGAGCGGATGACGGCTTTATAACGACCGTAAACTTTTTCGCAGGCGAATGATATTTCACCAAGCGTAGCACGCTTTTGTGCTGCATCAACAGCCAGGGCCAATAAGTTGCCTTTACCAGTCTCACAGGCTTTTGTGATGGCTTCCAGGCTTTGCTGAACTTCCTGCTCGTTTCTTTCAACACGAAGTTTGGCCAGACGTTTCAATTGGGCTTCACGAACGGCTGTATTGTCAATGTCCAGCGTTTCTAATGGATCTTCTTTTTCTAAACGGTATTTATTTACTCCTACAATAACGTCTTTATGCGAGTCAATGCGCGCCTGTTTACGGGCTGCCGCTTCTTCGATTCGCATTTTTGGCAAACCGGTTTCAATGGCTTTCGACATGCCGCCCATTTCTTCCACTTCCTGGATGAGCGCCCAGGCTTTGTGTACTAATTCGTCGGTGAGTTTTTCCACATAATAGGAACCAGCCCAAGGATCCACCTGCCGGCAAATATTAGTTTCTTCCTGCAAATAAATTTGGGTATTTCGTGCAATTCTTGCTGAAAAATCAGTAGGCAAAGCGATAGCTTCATCCAGGGCATTAGTGTGCAGCGATTGCGTGTGTCCCAATGCAGCACCCATAGCTTCAACACAGGTTCTGGCTACATTGTTAAAAGGATCCTGTTCCGTCAAACTCCAGCCTGATGTTTGGGTGTGTGTTCTCAGGGCCATGGATTTTGGATTCTTCGGATCAAACTGTTTGACAATTTTAGACCATAACATTCGGGCAGCACGCAATTTGGCAATTTCCATAAAATGGTTCATACCCAATCCCCAGAAAAACGACAATCGGGGTGCGAAATCATCAATGCTTAAGCCTGCGGCAATTCCGGTTCTTATATAATCAAGTCCGTCAGCAAGTGTATAAGCCAATTCGATATCCGCCGTGGCCCCGGCTTCCTGAATATGATAACCCGAAATCGAAATGGAATTAAATTTAGGCATATTCTTCGAAGTGAACTCGAAAATATCTGCAATAATCTTCATAGACGGTTCCGGTGGATAGATATATGTATTGCGAACCATAAATTCCTTTAAAATATCATTCTGGATGGTTCCTGAAAGTTCTTCCAATTTGGCACCTTGTTCTAGTGCCGTAACGATATAAAATGCCATTATCGGAAGCACAGCACCGTTCATCGTCATCGATACGGAGATTTTATTCAACGGAATTTCATCGAAAAGGATATTCATATCCAGTATGGAATCAATGGCAACACCCGCTTTACCTACATCACCTACCACACGTTCATGATCAGAATCATAACCGCGGTGTGTAGCCAGGTCGAAAGCAACGGAAAGCCCTTTTTGTCCTGCCGCCAGGTTGCGACGGTAGAAAGCATTGGATTCCTCAGCCGTTGAAAACCCGGCATATTGCCTGACCGTCCATGGCCTTGTCACATACATGGTAGAATAGGGGCCTCGCAGGTAGGGTGCCAATCCGGCTGCGTAATGAAGGTGCTCCATGCCCTTGAGGTCATCTTTGGTGTAGGCCCGTTTTACATCTATTTGCTCCGGGGTTTTCCAGTCAGCTTCAATCTGATGCTGCTTTTCCCATTCTCCTGTGGATTTCTTTGGTTCCGGGGTTCTGTGGATGCTTATATTTTTAAAGTTGGGTTTCATGGCTCAACTATTATTTTTGAATTACAATATTTATTTGATTCCAATCAATTTCTGGTAATTTGAAAGTTCTTCCAGTACATTCGATTTAAGATGAATGAAATGGTCAAGACCTGTTGCTTTGAACTGATCGACAGTCTCAATTGGATAACCAGCCAAAACAACAACAGCCTGATCTTTTAACGCTTCATAAACTGGGATCGCTATTTCTGCATATTCTTCATCCGAACTGCAAATTACAATGATATCAGGTTTGGCTTCTTTGGCGGCCTGAATGCCTTTTTCAATTGTCGGGAATCCGAGATTGTCGATAATTTCAAATCCGGCGCATCCGAAAAAGTTACCGGCAAATTGGGCTCGGGCTTTCCTCATGGCGAGATTTCCATATGTAAACATCCAGACTTTAGGTCGTGAATGATCTTTTGTAAAAGTGTCAGTTTTTAGACGAATTTCTTCGAATGCTTCAGCGCCACGGTATGGTGTAAGAATTTCAATACCTGAAGTGCCGGTTTTTTGTTGTTGTAGCGATTTATGGTTTGTGATATGCTCCAAAGTATTCGGATATTGATTGGTACCCAATATCGATTGCTTCCGGGTAGCAATATCCATATTTTTCTTTTGGGCTTCTTTATGCACTCTTTCCTGTATAAAGCCTAACTGGAATGCTTCGTAATATCCACCTTTTTCATTAACCAAGAGGAAAAGTTCCCATGCATGCTGAATGAGTTCGGCCGTCAGGTTTTCAATATAGTAGGAGCCTGAAGCCGGGTCAGCCACTTTATCAAAAAACGATTCCCCTTTTAATATCAGTTGCTGATTGCGTGCAATACGCTCTGAAAATGGGGTCGTTTTTTCAAATACCTCGTTAAACGGCAACACACTCAGCGAATGAACCCCTCCTAAAATAGCTGACATGGATTCTGTAGTTGTTCTCAGCATATTTACATAAGGATCATATAGTGTTTTGTTCCAACTGGCATTGGATGCATGGATTCTTGTTTTGGCAGCATTGGCGTCATTTAAACCATAGGCATTAGCTATTTTCGACCAGAGATACCGGGCTGCTCTGAATTTAGCGATTTCCATAAAATAATCGGACCCAATACCAAAATGGAATCGAAACCTTGGAGCAATCTCATCTATGTCGTGACCGTTGTCGGTTAAATAAGTTAGGTAATCAGCGGCTATAGCCATGGTGAATGCCAATTCACTAACAATACCTGATCCTGCATTTTTAAAAACAGTACCGTCAACTGTTACAAGCTGCACATTGGGTAAATGTGACCCGGTATGAAACAGGTTACTTAAAATTTTAAAATCTTTTTCTTTGGAGGAATAGAAATTGCCAGAAGCACTGTACTTACTTAAAGGACAATACTCAAGTGAACCTTTAACTTTATCAAGGTCGCGGTTGTATTTTTTAGCCAGGCAGTCAAGAATCTGGATAATGGTATAAGGGTCATCACAGGAAAAATTCAGCTCCATAAAATCCGCCCTGATATTTTTCAGCAGTTGCTCCACTTCCGATTCATCAGGGACTTTGCCATTTTTGAATATAAGTCCGAATGAATCCACTCCTTTCATTCGAATTTCAAGTAGTTTTTCATTGGCTTTATCAATGTTGTCAACAACAACATCCTGCCTGACCAGCCATTCGTTGCCTTTGGCGTGGTTACTCCTTACAAAGGGGAAGTCGCCGGGCAAAACATCTTTTTGCGGGAGATTTTTCAGGTTTTCATCCCTGTAAAATGGTTGGACATTAAATCCTTCGTCTGTTTTCCAGACAAGCTTTTTGTCATAGTCAGCACCTTTCAGGTCCTTTATGATCTTTTCTTTCCATTCATCTGTTGAGATGGCTGGAAAATCCTGGAAAAGTTTCTCTTTCTCCATGTCTTTCTTTTTTTACTTCAAGGTCAAGCCATATTTTTTAAGGCTGAAATAATCGGGTGCAAAATTACTTTAAATAGTTGTAACACGCAGGACCTGTTAAATATTTAACAAATAAAAAGGCTAGTGATAAACCTATTTTACCAAATCCATTTCCTCTACCAGGTAGCCAGCTCCTGCAAACTTATCTACAATAAATAGAAAGTAGCGAATATCTATAGAAATATTGCGGCAAACTTCGGGATCGTACATCAAATCGCTCATGGTGCCCTCCCAGCAGCGGTCAAAATTGATGCCTATTAGTTCGCCATCAGCATTCAATACCGGACTGCCTGAATTTCCGCCGGTGGTATGATTGCTGGCTACAAAAGCTACATGCATGCTACCATCTTTATCGGCATATGGGCCGTAATCTTTTTGTATATACAATCCCTTCAGGCGGTCCTCCACCACGTAATCGTAAATTTCCGGATCTTCCTTTTCCATAATGCCTTCCAAGGTTGTATAATGTTTGAAATGCACGGCGTCGCGCGGATTGTACCCATCCACATTGCCATAGGTAACACGCAGGGTAAAGTTGGCATCAGGATAAAAACTTTTCTCCGGTTCCATTTCCATCTGGGCTTTCATATAAATTCGCTGCAAACTATCCAGTTCATGATTTAGGAGGTCACGTTTGGGTTTGATGTCAGCTTCATAAAAATCCATCATTTCTGACGCCATTTGAAAAGCCGGATCTTTGAGTAGTTTTTTATACTTTTTTGGTTTGTATGTATCCAGAAATTCATTGACTGATGCTTCATCACTAAAAATGGACTTTGTGAAAACATAATCCGTATATGCTTCATAGTCATTTTTATAATTGGTGCGTATTATGTTGAAGAAACTGGGTTTGAAAGGGGCTGTAAGATTCTCATCGTATAGCTCCAGCATGGCGGCAGTTACTTCTTCATCTATGGGTATGTAGTAGTCTTTGAAGAAGCCAGAAGTTATTTTTTTCAGGCTTTCAATTTCTTGTTGGATGGCTTCTTTATCAACTTCCTCAGATTCACTCAACTCAACTAGCTTTGAGAAGTTTCGGGCATAACTTACGATTTCCATCGCCAGTCCTGCTTCGGCAATATAATCTGTAGCCAATGAAATGGGTTCAAGATGTTCGTAAGCTGTTTCGAAAGCTCCTATTAAATTACCATATTTGGCTTTCAATTCTTCTGAACTGTTTGCCCAATTGTTGAATTTAGCTTCGTAGGCCTGTTTTTTCTCAATGCCATTCAATCGTTCAATACCTCCGCTTTCACCAATCATCTTTTTCCAGTAATTGGCAACACGTGCATCTTTTGAAGCATACTGAATACGTACCTTAGGATCAATAGAAGCAGATTTGTTAAAAATATCAAGGCGGGTTTCGCGAAGTTTTATTTTATGCGGATTACCTGATTCTGTGATCATTTCAATGGCAAAGGAGGGCAGGTATTCATTGGTGCGGGCCGGGTAGCCATATACGAAAGTAAAATCTCCTTCATCAACACCTTTCAGTGAAATTGGAAAATGAAATTTTGGCTTGTAGGGAATGTTGTCTTCCGAATATTCAGCAGGTTTGCCGTCTTTATCCGTATAAATCCTGAAAATGGAGAAGTCACCAGTATGGCGGGGCCACATCCAGTTGTCGGTGTCGCCACCAAATTTTCCAATATTGGATGGTGGTGCACCAACAAGTCGTATATCTTTGAATGTTTCGGTGATGATCATATAGAAGGCATTACCTTTAAAAAAGGGTTTGATACTTGCCTGGTATTCTGAATCTTTCTCAAATTCTTTAATGATCTTGTCGCTGTTTTCTTTTATTGTATCATCTCGCTCCGTTTCGCTCATGGTGGATTCAACACCTTCCAATACCAGGTTCGTCACTTCTTCCATACTTACCATCAGGGTAACCGTGAGGCCGGGATTGGGAAGTTCTTCAGCCCGGTTCATCGCCCAAAAACCATCCGTAAGATAATCATGTTCAATGCTGCTGTGGCGCTGTATAGCACCAAAACCACAATGGTGATTGGTGAGTAGTAGTCCCTGGTCGGAAATAATTTCTGCAGTGCATCCCCTGCCAAATAATACAATGGCATCTTTCAGGCTTGAGTGATTGATGGAATATATATCTTCAGCGGTAATATTCAAGCCCATGGCTTTCATTTCCTTTTCATTCAGTTGTTCCAGCAACATGGGTATCCACATACCTTCTCCTGCTATACCAGATAATTTGAAAAACATGGAAATAACGAGAATTATAACAGACTTCTTCATCGGATTAAAGTTGATTTGACAGAAAGACAAAATTATTAAAAATGGCCTTTTGGGATTTGTTATTAGGATAAAATCACCCTCAGGAATGAATATTTAGAATGTTTATATCTAAAGCATCTTCAAAGCATATCATCGCGTTTATAATGCGCGCCTTTTCAAAATGATGAAGGTCTTCAGGACGAATATCAGCTACACGGATTATTTCCCTGTCTAACAATCTGGCCCGTTGGGTGCCTTTTAAAAGCGGATGTGCAGGTGTAAGCCATTTCTTACCATTATAAAATACTATATTGGCATAAGATATATCAGTTATGAATCCTTCTTTTACAATCAGAATATCGTCACAATTACCTCTTTTTTCGAAAAGTTCATTTAAGCAGGAGCGGTCGCTGAATTTATAGGCGTAATCTATCTGATCGTCAAAGACGAGTTTAAGTGAAGAAATGGATGGTATTTGATAAGGCAGGAATTCAATTTTTTCAATTTGCTTCGCGTATGTGATCCGGCATTTTAAGAGATTTTTTTTGTTTTTCGAGGCTGGTTCTTTTGTTATTTCAGTCAAGTCTAACCAATCATTGCAATTGAATAACTCTTTCCGGGATTGGTTCACCCTGGCCTGATGGTATTTCAGGTTTCGGATCAGACCGTTTTCAATTCGTATGGTTTCAAGCAACAGGCACATAGATCTTATTTATAAGTTCCTGGTATTCTTGCTCGCAATCGCTTTGCGAAGTAATACCACCACCGCTTTTGTATATCAAACCGGTTGACGTTTTTTCAATAAACCGGATCATCACACCACTATCAATGTTCTCACCATCGAAGATGCCAACAATGCCTGTAAAATAACCTCTTTCGTATTGTTCGGCTTGCTGGATAATTTCAAGTGTTTTTGCTTTAGGTGCGCCTGAAATTGAGCCGGCAGGCAGTAAAGTAAAAATAATTTCACCCAGGTGTTCATGATAATCGGCAGGCAATTCACCTGAGACTTCGGAGCTCATTTGGAGCAGTTCACGCTTATTAGTTTTGATATGGTCGATATACTGAAATCGGGCTACCCTGACATTTTTAGCTACCATGCTCAGGTCGTTTCTAATAAGGTCGACTATGGTGTGGTGTTCCGCGACTTCTTTTTTACTGTTTAACAGGGTGTATTGCGCATCAGGTACATTGGCATCAATGGTGCCCTTCATAGGGAAAGAACTGATTTTCCTGCCTTTTATCTGGATGAATATTTCGGGCGAATACACCACAAACTGATCTTTGAACCAGAGTTTGTATTTCGCCTGGCTGGCCGCGTAGATCTCTTTCAGTGAATAGTTGCATTCCACCTCGCTGGGCATAGTCAGGTTTAGTAAAAATGAATTGCCATGCAGGATGTGTTGTTGAACTAGGTTGAATGCCTTTTCGTATCTGTTTAAGTCTACAGGCTTAAAGTTGAATTCAAGTTGTTTTAAGAGCTTTTCACTATTTACAGCATTGGTAACACCATTAATTGAATAGCATATTTTATCAGGGTTAATAGAATCTAATGGTAAAATAACCGGGTTCTTCAGTTTATAATCAATAAGAAACAAGAAAGGAATTCTTTTCTTTCCCAACGCATTCATCCTTTCAATGTCGTTCATATTCAATTACGTGATTTTACGTTGCTAAATTACATTTTTGGATGAACTGTTATCAAGAGGTGGCATGTTTAATTTTAGTGTGGCTTTTAACATTCATTACGTAATGTTAACACATCTTAAACCTCCTTAACGTTTGTTAACTAGATATTTGTGTTGTTTTGAATATAAATCAACTCAATTAAAAAATGAATGCAAAGAAACTGTTATTGATGATTGTACTCATTAATTTTTCAGCTATTGTTTACGCCCAGGAAATTAAAAATATTGACACATCTGAAGAAATAAATTACGATTCACAAAAAGGAAAATTTCATATTGCCATTCAAGGATTTGGCATGGGTGATATTTTGAATATGAAAACCTCTTACTATTTAAGTACACGACTGGGATATATGTTAACAGATAATGATATGCTGTTTATTTCAGGTAAATATTCGTGGAATCCACGAGAATATATGGACAGAACATATGAATATGGTATAAATTATAGAAGATATTTTAGGGAGTCTGATTTTCGGCCATTTGTTCAATCGGGAATAGGAATGGGATATGTTAATTATTCTGATGATTATTCGGTTAATGATCAAAAGAGCAGTTATGCAATCTTTGATATAGGAGTTGGTGTTTCCTACAAGTATAAAAGATGGCAGTTTGAGTTAGGCGTACAAACGGAATATAATCGTAACAAAACAGGACGAATTTACTTAATGCCCCTCTGGGGAATTTCTTTTACTTTCTAAGGAGTATTGAGATATTACTCTTTAACTGCAATTGTTTCAATCTCGATCATCACACCAAGCGGGAGTTCTTTTACAGCAAATGCAGCGCGCGCCGGCGGGTTTTCGGGATAATACTTGGCATAAACTGCATTCATGGCCGCAAAATTTTTCATATCGCTGAGCAGGCAGGTTGATTTAACCACATCCGTAAATGAATAACCCGCTTCTTTGAGAATAGCTGCAATATTTTTCATTACCTGTTCGGTTTGAACAGTGATATCTGCTTCAACCACTTTTCCGGTGGCAGGATTCACGGGCACCTGGCCTGATACAAATAAAGTTTTGTTAATCTCAACTGCCTGGCTGTAAGGACCGAGTGCGGCAGGTGCATCTGATGTATGAATGATTTTTTTCATGAAACATATATTTGTATCAAAAGTACAAAATATGAAATCAAACAAAACAGCTTTTTTTAGACATAATGAGAAATAAGAGAATCTGATTTGAACCTTATAATTAAATTGGGACTTTGAGATTATCAACTAAATTTGCCAGATGGTTAAAGCTCAATCCTTTAAAATACTGAAAGATATTAGGTTTTGGATTTTCTTATTTTTTCTGATTCGTCTTTTTGGTATAACAGATGCTCCTCTTGAGATGGGGCATAATTGGCGGCAATCATTAACAAATATGATTGCTAGGAATTTTCATGAAATATCTCCGAATATTTTATTCCCAAGAATAGATATGGCTGGAAATAATACCGGCATTATTGGTTCAGAATTTCCATTATTTAGTTACCTGATTTTCATAATGATTAAGTTTTTAGGCTTTGATCATTGGTATGGGCGTTTACTAAATCTTGTTGTTTCAAGTATAGGGATTTACTATTTCTATTTGCTGGCGAAAAAGTTTTTTACAAAGCAAATTGCTTTTAACGCCACTTTGATACTAGTTGTCTCGATATGGTTTTCATTCTCAAGAAAAATAATGCCAGACACGTTTAGCGTTTCGTTGGTAATTATCGGATTGTATTATTGTTTTAGTTATCTTGAAGATGGCCGTTTTATCAAATTGCTTTTGTTCTTCACCTTGATCTCTATTGGTAGTTTAAGTAAGATTCCTGCCATGGCCTTGATAAGTATTATAGTCCTGTCTTTATTTACAGATTACCCTTTTAAGCGAAAAATCATCGTTCTTATCGCAACCTCCATTTCTTTTTTAATAGTATCAACCTGGTATTTTTATTGGGTACCATTCCTTGTTGATACATATGGATTTAAGTTATTTTTTCCAAAAGGATTAATAGAAGGCTGGAATGAAATTAAAAAATATCCATTTGACACACTTGATAAATTCTGGTTTACTTCTTTGTATTCATTCATAGCCTTTGGTTTATTTATGTTTGGGTTGCTAATGATTTTTATAAAAAGGTATAAATTACTTATTGCAGTATTTTTAACTGTAAGCATTGTGTTTTTTGTGTTTATACTTAAAACTGGAAGTGTTTTCTCATTGCATAACTATTATACCATCCCATATGTGCCTGTTATGGCATTGATAGCAGGATATGCATTGTCGCTGATTAAGGTAAAGTGGCAATATGTTCTTTTGTTTTTAATATGTTCCGAATCTATAGCCAACCAATCGCATGATTTTCGAATTAATAAGAGCGAACTATATAAACTTGAACTGGAAGCTTCCATTGAAGGCAAGGTCCCGATGAAAGACCTAATTATTGTTAATGGTACCTACAGTCCACAAACGATCTATTTTCTTCATCGTAGAGGTTGGACTGTTGAAAATGAAAGATTATATGAAGATGGTTTTTTGAGTGAAACCATTCAGCATGGAGCAAAATACCTGATTATTGATAAACGTCGTTTGAGCGAAAAATTCTCCTTTCCATTGATATACGAAGATGAGAATATTGAAGTTTACGAATTAAAGTAGGAGTGTATATATGAACATCCTGCTTGATGGAATAAGATATTTTCTAGATTTACTTTATATTTTAACCTATTGATTATGTATACGCCCCCTGATTATTATTTAACTGACGAATTGCTCTCTGATGAACATAAGATCATTCGCTCAGCCACCCGTGAATGGATAAACCGATCAGTGAAACCCATTATTGAAAAAGCAGCACAGGAGCATACATTTCCAATGCATCTGGTTAAAGAAATGGGGGAGATTGGCGCTTTCGGACCCTATATTCCCGAAAAGTATGGCGGCGCTGGTATGGATCAGATCGCCTATGGTATCATCATGACGGAACTGGAAAGAGGTGATTCGGCCATACGTTCGGCAGGCTCGGTGCAAAGTTCGCTGGTAATGTACCCGATATATACTTTCGGGAATGAGGAGCAGCGTTTGAAATACCTGCCTAAGTTGGCCACCGGTGAATACATCGGCGCTTTTGGTCTTACCGAACCAAATCATGGCTCAGATCCGGGTAGTATGCTGACACACTTCGAAGATAAAGGAGACCATTTTTTATTAAATGGTTCCAAAATGTGGATCACCAATGCGCCCATTGCAGATATTGCAGTTGTATGGGCCAAAGATGAAGAAGGCGTCATCAGGGGGCTTATTGTGGAGAAAGGAATGGAAGGATTTTCAGCACCTGAAACGAAAGGTAAATGGTCGCTGAGGGCATCATCAACCGGGGAATTGGTATTCGACAACGTGAAGGTGCCAAAAGAAAATCTGCTCCCGAATGTGAAAGGACTGAAAGGACCATTGAAATGTCTGAATTCGGCCCGTTATGGCATTGCCTGGGGTGTCATCGGGGCTGCCATGGATTGCTATGATGCTGCGTTAAAGTATGCGCTGGAAAGAAAACAATTTGGAAAACCCATCGCTTCTTTTCAATTACAGCAGAAAAAACTAGCAGAAATGCTGACGGAGATCACCAAAGCACAACTACTGATTTGGCGACTGGGCGTTTTGCGAAATGAAAACCGGGCCACCCCGGCTCAAATATCCATGGCCAAACGTAACAATGTAGAGATGGCATTAAAAATTGCACGGGATAGCCGCCAGGTACTCGGGGCGATGGGCATCACCGGCGATTTTCCCATGATGCGCCACATGATGAACCTTGAATCAGTGATAACATACGAAGGCACCCATGATATTCACCTGCTGATTACTGGGATGGATGTAACAGGTATTCCGGCATTTGAATAAAAAAAGGTGCACAACCTGAATTATGCACCTTTCAACCAAAAATTATAATTTTTTATCTTGTAACTGTTCCTGTTGGGAAAGTCAAATTCTGTCCCATGTCATATACCGTATGATCCATAGCTGCTGCGGGAATATTGTGCACCAGTGGTTTTAAGGTAAACGGATTGGGACTATTATCCGGTGATGGTTCTACGCTGATTACTGCTGTTCCTCCGGCAATATCTGTTGGGAAATTCAATCCAGAAGGCGCATTCATCAAAAAGTCTTCTCCGGGGAAAAAGCCATCAGCACCGTTCACATCCGGTAAAGCCATACTGCCACTAAATGGATCAGCATCATCTGTCGCTGCAAGCTTAGTGAAAGTACCAGTTGTAACTGGCACTCCATCTATAACTACCCAGCCTTCATATTTCCAGCCGTCTGAAAGTTGAGGTAAGTTGAGTCCAACTGTTGGAGCTCCTGTAGACAGGTCTAAGAACCAAATTCCGCTGTTTTCATGTGTATCAGCACCATCCGTTGGTGTAGCCAAAATGTATTTTCCTGCTGCATTCATAAAGTCACCTACCGGTGCAATACTTAATGATGCATTTGCTCCGGAAAAATCTCCTGCCATCATTTTTGTGGCAGCTGGAGCAGGATCAGAATCGTTTTTAGGCTCGATGGATAAAACAAAAGTTGTTGCATTATCAACATCAGAAGCGTTCAATTCAAACATTGTTTCTGATAGAGCACCATTCGCATCTACTGTAAAAGTGCCTGTCGAAACAGGTGATCCGTTAACGATCAGCCAACCTTCGTATACAAAATCAGCACCGAGGTCTTCCAATCCCATCATATTTACTGTAATATTTTTCATGGTTACTTCCGGGTCTTCATCTTTTTTACATGAAGATATGAGAAATAAACCGATAATTGCCATCAACATTAATTTTTGTGTTTTCATTTTAGATTTAATTTGTGAATAAATTAGTGTTATCAATAGCGAATATGCAGACAGGGATGAAATAGTTGCCTCGAAGAATTAAAAAAGGTAAACAATACCAATTTTGAAGCTGTATCCATGAACGTACGTAGAAAGATTATCCTGTAGGTTAACCTTGGTAATACTGCCAAAATACCTGGCAGATCCATTTAGCTGAAAAGAATTTGATAATTGGTAATTGATCCCGGTACCCAGGTAAAAACTCAGATAATTCAAAGTAAAAGAAGGATCACTGGTCATAATCTCTCCAACCACATCCATATCATGGCCTTCATGCAGTATTCTTGAGGTAAAGCTGGTACCATCCTGCAACGCCCGGTTGTAGCGAATTCCACCTTCAGCAAACCAGTTAAAGTGTGAAAAAGGCAACAAATTGTATTCTATACCGATCGGAATAGATAAATACCTGACATCCTGGTGGGTTTCCAGAACAGAATTCATTATTTCACCATCCGGGATGTACTGGTTACCTGGAAAACGATAGGTTATTTCCGTGTTAATTTCTCCAAAAGGTGTGGGCATGGGTACTGGCGACATATTTTCTTTTTCCCCGGTACCCATTTCATGTTCAGTAGAAGTATCATACCCGAAATCAACCTGTGATTTAGACCAGCTTCTGATCTCCGATTTCTCAACTCCTGAAACCATCACAAATTTGTTTGAAATATGATACCTGATTTCAAATCCCCAGTTATTCGAATATAAAAGCATATTACTGGTTTCTATAAATCCTTCACTTAATTCGCCTTTTAATGAAGTGGATGTAAATGTAGGTGTAAAAAATAATCCAATCCCGAATTTACCATTATTGTCGAAAGGTTCTGGCTTTTTCTTTTCCAGAACAGTTGGCAAGGAAGGGGGAATGAAGTTGTCCTCTATAAGCGCCATTTCAATTGGAAAAGTAGAAAAAGCAATTGATACAGGAAAAAGAGTTGTTATTTCAGTGGATTCCCTTGACTCAACTACAAATGCATAATTAGAAATGTGCTGTGCGGTCTGATTTTGAATATTATTTCGGCTTGATTGTAAGTTTGCGAATACACTTGATGGTTCAGAATTTGGTTCAGCTATTTGAGATGTTTCTTGGGTTGATGAAAATGAATTATCCACCGGATTATTTGCATTAGCTGATGAGTTGTCTGTATCTGATTGTTCTGTAATTGTATTTTCTGCTTCTTTGGTTGTTAAAATTTCAAAGCCTTGATTCGGTTTTGGATAATTTTCCTCTCTCACAAGTTCAGGTGCATTCTCATTCAAGAAGGGATCAAACTTATCTGAAGGCCAAAGGAAATAGGCTAATCCAGCCAATACAATAATCGCCAATATGTATAAATATTTCCATGGGATGAATAAGCCTCTTTTCTTCGTGATCTCGGGCAGCACTTTATCCCAAACATCATCAGAAGGAACATTCCAGTTGTCTTCAGCCGGATTATCCTTCGATAGATGCTTTTTAAAATATGACTCTAAATTATCTGCCATTGTTCCATGATTAATATTGCAACACTTCTTCTAATTGATTGCGTAACATTTTTTTAGCTTTTAACAACTGAGTCTTAGAGGTGTTTTCCGAGATATTTAAAATATCAGCTATCTCACGATGCTTATAACCTTCCATAACGTATAAGTTGAACACCGTTCGATAACCATCCGGTAAATTTTGAACTAATGCAGTAAGTTCTTTTGCCCCAAGTGATTCAATTACGGTCGATCCTGTCGAAAGTTTCTCTTCATAATCATCAATGGGCTGGTTGAAATTTAGTTTTTTCCATTTCCTCAAATATTGCAAAGCCGCATTCACAATTACCTTATTTGACCAAACAGAAAATTCCGCTTTTTCTGGTTCAAACTGCTTCAGATTATTAAATACACTTATTAAACCTTCCTGTAACATATCTTCTGCTTCGGGTTTATTATGAGCATACCTTAAGCAGATCATAAACCACTTTACTTTATGCCTGTCGTATAACGCCCGCTGTGCCTGGGCATTACCTTTTAAGCATTTCTTAATGATTTTGTTTTCGTTATCCACTTAAGTTGCAAATTGTAATAAAGTGTATTGGCATTAACTCTATTAGTCGTTAAATGCTTTGTTACCTTACTTTCAGTATGCAGTATTCTCGAAAATAGTTGCCTGAAAATGATAAAAAATATCGAAATATTCCTTGAAATTATAATTGAAAAAAAGACCCGGCCATTGTGCCGGGTCTTTCACTTGTTAAAATCAACTCTAGTGTTTAATCAATTTTTTAGTAATGATATCGCCATCTGTTCTTATTTTAATAATATAGATGCCGGTTTCAAATTTGCTAATATCAATAATTTCGTGGTTGTCCAATTCTTCCTCGTAAAATATAAGTTGTCCTGTTGTACTAAATATAGAAACCTCCATGTTTTCTGCCACATTTGACTCAATATTCAATTTGGTGGTTGCAGGATTAGGATAGATGTTCACTTCTTCATCAATTTCTTCAGCAAATACTATCGGAACCATCAGGTCTTCGACAACTTCAAGTGTCGCATTTTGCATTAATTGAGTAGATGCTGTTATTGTAATATCATCGATATATACATCATCTCTATTACCGCTGGCATCGCACATAAAGCGGATCTTCATATCAGTTGGAAAATTGTAATTTGATTCTAGGATACTTACTGTGGCAACATAAAATACATTGTTGTCGAAATCTATAGTTCGTGCAAAAGTTGCAACGGTATTCCATGAAGATCCATCATAATATTGCACCCAGAAGTCTTCACTTGAGTTATCCATACTTATAGCTATAAAATAGAATTCAACATCAATTTGAATAAAGCCTGGGGTATGGACATCAACCCCATTGGTCAAGTAGAATGAAGATGCAACACCTGAATTGTCCTGTATGTCCAAAGCGGCATTTCCTCCCCATGCATAGGTTCCTCCTGTGTACCTGCTGCAGTCTCCGCCACCATCGGTCCAAATACCCCATCCGCCTTCAAAATCAGAAAAACTAAGCTCAACCTCACTTGGAGCAGAAGTTACAGTAATATATCCTGTTTTAGTCTCAGTATCTGATCCATCACTATTAGTTGCAGTTAATGATACATTATATACACCTGCGGTCGTATAAGTAACAGAAGGATTCTGCAAAGTACTTATTGACGGTGTGCCTCCATCGAAGGTCCATGACCACGAAGTTGGCGAATTAGTCGAAAGATCAGTAAACTGAATACTTTCGCCTTCTGCAACAGAAGTGATATTTGCTGTAAAATCAGCTACTGGTGGTGTTAAAACATCTACGACTGTAATATAATTTACTTTGGTCTCAGTGTCTGACCCATCCGCATTTGTTACAGTAAGTTCAACTGTATAAATACCAGGCGTATAATAAATTATGTTTGGATTTTGAGCTGAACTACTGGAAGGTGTTCCACCGTTAAATATCCACGACCAGCTTGTTGCATCAGTTGACAAATCTGTAAACTGTACGTTACCACCTTCGTTTAATGATGTAAAGTCAGCCGTAAATTCCGCTACAGGAAGCACAATAACGTTATTAACAGTAATATAGGCTGTTTTTGTTTCTGTATCAGACCCGTATGCATTGCTTACCGATAATTCAACAGTGTATACACCAGGTGTATCATAAACAACCACTGGATTCTGAACTGTGCTATTTGCTGGCGTACCTCCGTTAAAGGTCCATGACCATGAAGTTGGTCCGCCCAAACTCTGATCAGTGAAATTAACAGTACCTCCTTCGTCTATGGTTGTAGCATCAGCGGTAAATTCAGCAACTGGAGGATCAATAACAGTTATATAAGCTATTTTAGTTTCTGTATCACTTCCAGCACTATTTGTGGCTGTTAATTCTACTGTATACGTTCCTGCTGCACTATATGTCACATTTGGATTCTGAGAAGTACTACTAGTTGGAGAGCCTCCCGTAAAAGTCCAGGACCATGAAGTTGGTCCGTTTGTTGATTGATCTGTAAACTGCACACTACCGCCAGTTCCAATTGTAGTTGGATTTGCTGTAAATGCTGCTACTGGAGGTTGTGTAACAGCACCACCAACAACTTCAATTAAATCAATTGCAATGTCGCTATAATAGGTTGATCCTGAACCACTACCAACTATTCCCCTGAACCTGATAGTAATGTTGTTTTCTCCTCCCCAAGCTGAAAGATCTACTATGGCTTGTTCAAAAGGATCAGCTTGAGCATTCTGTTGAGGTCCGTTCGCAACCCAAACATCATTGGTCCAACTGCCATCATAAACGTCAACATGTAACGAAGCTATGGATACTCCATACATATGATAATAAAAAGAAAACTCAGGAGCTGAAAGAGAACTAAAATCGAAAGTCGCTTCTAAATGGGCTTCATCGCCATTAACTCTTGGACTTGAAGCTTCTGTGTACATATAATAGTTGCCATCATATGCTGATATTGGACCTGTAGAGCTTGATGGAGTGCCTCCACTATTCCTGGTCCAATCAAAATTGTCACCTGAACCTTGTCTCCACAAACCTAAATCAGATTCCCAGCTTTGTGCGTAAGGGAAAGAACTAATTATATAAGCGCTTGGATCAATTTCTGATACTGAAATATCATCAAAAGTAAATCCATCGCTGGCTGTAGTGCTTGTTGCAGGGTAGTTGTCTTCTTGTCCAAATCTAATTTGAAAGCTTGCAGATGGAGATTGACCATTTGCACTTAATAGAGCATCAATATCAATTGCTTCAACTGAGCTCCATGTTCCGGATGAACTCATATTTGCATATAAATCATAAGCCACAATCCAACCATCGCTTTCACTGCCTCTAATCCATACCTTATCATTGGTATGCGATTCTTCACCATGATGCATATATTTAAATGATAACTCTAATTCGGTTGATGCTGAATAATCAGATAAATTTAAAGTTGAAATCATATAATTTACTGAATAAGTTCCGGATGGATTTGCATCAATGGTCGCAGCCCTGCTGCCTCCGTAATAAAAACCACTTCCGGCTGCAAATCTTAATCGTCCGTTTGAAGTTTTTTCATAACTCCATTCAGGTAGTCCATCAATAGTTGCCGCATTTGCAGTATAAGTTAAAACACCGGCATCTTCAAAATCTTCTGTCCAGGGTAAAGCAAAAGGAACAGGATCTGAGACAGTAATGAAGTTTGATTTAGTTTCTGTATCTGATCCTTCACCATTAGTTGCAATAAGAGTTACACTATAGGTCCCAGCTGCATCAAATGTTACTTCAGGATTTTGTGATGTAGAACTAGTACCATTCACATAGGTTACTGTTGAAGGGCTGAATGACCAGGACCAACTTGTTGGTATGTTCGTTGATAAATCAGTGAATACGACCGTACTGCCAGTTAATGGACTTGTGTTATCTGCAGAAAACTCAGCAATAGGTGGTAACGGAACCCCTGTAGTAATTCCTGTAATAACTAGTGAAAATACCTGTGAACCACCTGATAACGTGCCATCATGGTCAACAACAATTGTATATTGTAAGCCACCTGTTGGATTATCAATCGTGACCATTTCTACATTATCTACATTATTCTCAGAATTTCTTGTCGCTGCAGCACTTGGGTTGTCTCTATTTAGTTTCCATGGGTAATACGTATTTGACGATTCTGTTATTTTAAGGTCTAATTCATTAACGATCATCGGTGTTGAAGGGTCAAGTGAATTACTTGTCGGAGTTCCTGCAATGTCTGTCCAAACAATAGTTACCTGGAGAGGTTGCCCGCCGGCAGCGGTAACAATTCTTTCGTAATTTCCACCGTTATTTAATGCAATTTCTTCAATTGTATTTAATGAAGCATCATCAGAGATTACATCAGCTGCAGATTTTGTATTCATTAATCCCCATCCAAACATATAATCCGGTCCATTGTTAGGCCCTGCTTCATCTGCAGTATGAATAGCTACAGCTTTGAGGGTAGATGCTCTCATAAAATTTCCACTTCCATTCAGGTTTTCAAAATGTTCCTGCAAAAGAATCAAAGATCCTGCAGCCGACGGGCTTGCCATGGAAGTTCCACTTAAGGACTGATATGCAGTATTACTAACGTCATCTGCAGAATATAGCCCAACGCCATTCGTACTAATATCTGGCTTAATTCTACCGTCATCAGCTGGCCCCCATGAACTGAAACTGCTCATTACTACGTCCGAAGGCTGTGTATAACCACCGGGGATATCTTCAACTGCACCTACTGTAAAAATATTTTTAGCAATGCCAGAATGTGAGATACAATCATAAGGACCATCCTGTGGATATGTTCCATTAGTTGGACCATCGCCCCTGTCATTACCAGCTGATTTTACAATAAGATAAAATGGGGCATTTCTTGCAATTTGATCCCAATCCTGTGCCTGGGAATCATAAAAGCCAAATAAATAGTCTTCGGTGTACTTATACTCGTATTGCCGTACCATGACCAGGCTGTACCGTTCCAAACCCATCCGCGACCATATCCGTAAGAATGGTTGGAAACCAATGCATTATTCGCCGCTTCTGTAGCCATTTCTGATTCGTCGCTATTCCAATCAAATGCCCTTAAATTAGCTGCAGGTGCCATTCCCTTTGCTGCACTTTGCACTCCTGATGCTATCATTGTACCAGCAACATGGGCAGAATGATAATGTGTAGTTGTAACGCCATCTCCCATCACAGCCCTACCGTTATACTCCTGGTGTGTTACTCGGACTGCACCACCATCCCACTCATGGACGGTCATTCCTGATCCGTCTAAACTATACCCATATCCACCACCACTGTTCACTTTGTTGGTTGAAATTGTTGCAGAGGATGTTGCATTTTCTGTCAAATAATATTGAGGTTGACCATATTCATCAATTCGCATAAGCTCCATTAGTACGCCTTCTTTATCAATAACTATTGGAATGTTTTTTTGATTGGCGTAATTTATGGCCTCTGCCTTTAATCTTTGTGCTTCAATTGATTTGTCAGCTGCAAAATCAAGTAAAGCTTTTTTATTAGTAAGGTTTTGACTGAAAGATTGTGAAACAATAATGATAAAACTGAAAACAAGAAAGTTAATCTTTTTCATAAGTGAACGTATTAATTTATAATGTTATAATATTATAATATTCGATAAATATCGGGCTTGTTTGTTTGAATAAGAAAATAAAAGCACCACTGTACTTGAAGAAATATGGTAATCAGTTGTTTTTTGGTTGCTGCTAATTATCTCCTGTTCAAATATAAAAAAATATTTAATTGATAAAAATCATCATGCATTTTTATCAACATCTTTTAAGGAAAGGATTGATTAAAAATCGCGGAAATCTTTTTTCCTGTTTAGTTTCAGGTCTTGCAAAACAGATGACTTAACATTGATTGAAAAGTCCCAACTTTTACGAGGACCAATGGGTACCCAGTTAAATCGCATTTCCCAGCAATGCAGATCGCGATATATACTAAGCGAAGTATATGATATTTCGTTAGCGGTGAAATCCCAGCCGGTTCTGAAAGTTAATTTCCATTTTGGAGTCAGATTGATTTGACCGCTCAGCGCTAGCGTCTGTACTATCTGGTGTTCAGGTAATCTCATAAAGTCTTCGTACAATATCCGGTTGGTGTAATTGAAATTATAAGAAAGATTTAGTGACCAGGGAATATCCCAATCGATGTAATCGTCAGGGTTTTGATAGATTTCCTCTAATTCATCTTCAGTAGCCTCTTTTGGTTTTTCTTTTTTCTTGAAATCTTTATCCCCCAAGTTTCATGCTTAAACTCAAATTCCAGGATGAATTATCTTTTCTTAGAGTTTATTGTTTGTATTCCAATAGTATTGATTTATTTTTCTGCCATTGGAGTCAACAGCATACGGATCCCAAACTGAAGCATATTGTAATGTTATATTTTTCCACAGTTTGGTTCGTCCGCTTAACCTGATGGGTGACATATTCAATGAATCCGCCGCAAGATTGTAACTACCTGAAATTGTAAAGGCTTCAATAAGAACAACCCTTTTCATCCCGGTAATGGTGTCCTTCTTTGAGCGCACTTTCATTTCCAGGTTGTTATTAAGGTTTAGTCCAATGCTACCTGATTCATAGGCTGGAGGACTACCATAAATAGATCCTTTAAATTTTGAATATGTCTGTTCAGTACTGTCAGGGCCGATGTAATGGCCATAGTAACCCCATTTCTCATCTCCAAAATCAGGAACATAAGAAAAGCTAAGGCTGGGTGTAAAAACATGACGTATAGCGCGAACCGGACCTTTTTTCATTTTAACCATCCCATATAATTTCGTTGTGAGACTTGAGGACACACTAAAGTCGAAAGCATTTTTAAACCCATTAATTGTATCTGTTTTTAAACCTGGGAGTATGGTGTCGTTGTTCTCAAATATAGAATCGTATTGATAGTATTGCTCTATACTTCTTGCATACATTCTGTCAGTTATATTAATTGAATTTGACCATGTAAAATGCTTAAATACTTTCATTGGTAAGCTGATGGGCAATTTATGAATAGCTCCATTTTGCATCTGGCTATTTAAAGTTTGTTCGGTAAATAACAGTGAGTCTAATGTAGTTACAGTGTTTTTTGCATCAAATGAGTACCGAACACTGAGGTCTTCATAAAACCTTTTTTTACCACCCGCCTTTCGTAAAGGATAGAATTGATTTACAGTAAAAGTTATTTGAGGAAGATTAACCGTTACCTGGTGAGTTTTCGTGTTTTGTCTGTGGTTTCCACTGATGGTCAGAAAATACTTACTTGCCCAGTTGGTTTGATAACTGATACTTGATTGAAATTCATTTGATAAGTAATCCTCAACGGTTGACACGTTGTATGTTACATAATTACTTGTAATAATATTAACATCAGCACTAAATGTACTTCTTGGGCGTGCTTTTGGATCTTGTTTGTGTGACCATTGAATTCTGAAATCAGTACTTTTCGAGTAATCAGGCGAATCTTTTGTACTAACCACATTCACGGCGTATCCCGCATTAAATGATCCATTGTATTTATAACGTTTCGCATACCTGTACTTGGGCTTCACCGACCAACTACCCCCGGTATAAATATCACCTGTTACCTGAAAGTCCATATAGTCGTTTATAGCCCAGTAGTAGCCTCCGTTTTCAAGAAAAAAACCACGGTTGGCCGATTCTCCGTAAGTAGGCATAAGAATTCCAGATTTTCGTCCCTGCTTATTCGGGAAATAACCAAATGGCAGAACAAGAGGAGTTGGAACGCCTTCAATATCCATATAGACCGGTCCTGAAATGATCTTTTCATTTGGGATTACCCTGGCTTTTTTAAAATTGAATGCAAAATGCGGGTCTTCTTCGAGTGTGCAGGTTGTAAACTGTCCGTGAAGCACATTAATAGTATTATCTTCCATCTTTTTCACTTTCTCACCATGCAAAAAACCCATGTCGTCTTCTGTCAGCACATTTTGTATGATTCCTTCTTTAGTTCTGAAATTATATGTCATGGTTTTGGCTTTAAAAGTTTCTCCTGATTCTGAAAATACAGGATAACCTGACATTTTTCCGGTCGAATCGGGTAACCCGGTTGCGTAAAGCGAGTTTGTTTTAAAGTCAACCTCTATATATGATGCTTTCAGCGTTATTTCCTGATATGTTACAACGGCATCCCCATATAAGTATACTTTTTTATTAACAAGGTCCTGTAAAATTGAATCGCGTGCTGTACGCTCTATCTTGGCTTCAATAATGGTACGGTCTTTGGCAAGAGGATTTAAGCTATCAGGTTGTGATGAACTAATTGTGGTTGTGTCAATTGTTGGATTGTCGCCAGGTGTAATAGAATCCACTAACAAAAAAGTATCGCTGGAAATGCTGGTTGATAATGTGTCGGCTGAAATGATCGTATCAGGTAATATTGCAGTCAATCTATGCAATGAATCACCCTTTAAGTCGTTCTTGCATATGATGATCAGAAATAATAACCATAGCGGTGTTAATAATTTGCTTAATGAACAACCTATCCTCAAAATGCTATGATTTACTTTTGTTTCTAATGAAATGGTTTATACAATTGCAAATATAATTCAGAAAATGAGATTCAACTAAGATGAAACGATTGTTACATATCGCTATTGTGTTTCTCGCAGTTTTCTCCTGTAACCCATCGATTTGGGCACAGAAAAGTGGCAAAATAACAACTATTGTTATTGATGCCGGACATGGTGGTAAAGACCCCGGTGCTATTGGTAAACACGCCAAAGAGAAAGACATAGTGCTAAAGATAGCATTAAAAACAGGCCAGTATATTGAAGAATACTTAAAAGATGTTAAAGTAATTTATACCAGAAAAACAGACCGTTTTGTTGAATTGTATAAAAGAGCTGAAATAGCGAATAAGAATAACGCAGATGTTTTCATTTCTATACACTGTAACGCTATCAAATCACCTAATACCTATGGTTCCGAAACCTATATCATGGGGTTGCATAAAGAGAATGCCAACCTGAATGTTGCTATGATGGAAAACGCTGCGATTTTATTAGAAGAAAACGAGGACGATTTTTATGATGGGTTTAACGTAAATTCACCGGAATCGTATATTACACTGGCACTGAAGAAAGACAATTTCATGGATCAGAGTTTGATTATTGCTGATAATATTCAAAAACAATTCAAGAATCGGGTAGGAAGAAAAGACCGCGGTGTTAAGCAGGCTGGTTTTTTGGTGTTATGGCGAACTTCTATGCCGGGAATTCTCATCGAACTCGGTTTTCTTAGTAATCCGACTGAAGAAAGGTTCCTGAATTCTGAAGAAGGACAAGTTTATATGGCATCAGCTATATACAGGGCATTTAAGGAGTACAAATTAGCTTATGAAAAAGAAAATGCAGTTGTAGCTTTCCCAAAAGCTGTTTCTAAAACAGTTGTTGATTATAGGATTCAGTTTTTAACCAGCCCAAGTGAATTACTGGTGAATGATCAAAAATTTAAAGGAGTAGCTGAAGTTTCGTCCTACTACCATAATGGATTATACAAATATACTTCGGGCCATTATAGCTCCAATACTGAAGCGGAATCACACTTGAAAGAAGTCAGAAATAAAGGATTTACAGATGCTTTTATAGTAGCGTTTCACAAAGATTCCAGAATTTCAATCAGTGAAGCAAAACAACTGGAGATAAAAGAATAAAATCAGGTGACGCTTTCTCGTATGTATAAAATTGATGAGATTTATTACTTTTGTTATATAGATTTTGTTAAAAAATCGTTTTATCATAAAAACTGTAACTGGTGAATCGTTATAAACAAATAGTAATTGGTGCTTCTTTTATCCTGGCGATTGCCTTATTTATCTGGGGATACAATTTCCTGAAAGGAAACGATATCTTTGATAAACAAACTGTTTACTTTGCCAAGTATCACGAAGTGAGCGGCTTGGAGGTTTCAAATCCTGTAGTCATTAACGGTATGCGGGTCGGGCAGGTGAGCAGTATGAAGTTTGATCCTAATTTGTCGGGAGATATCATTGTTGAAATTTGGGTTTATGATAAATTTCCGATTCCTGAAAATAGCATAGCACGAATATTCAGTTCAGATTTAATGGGTTCAAAAGCAGTTGATATTAAACTGGGTAATGCTGCTGACCTGGCAAAAGATTCAGATACGCTTGCCACAAGTATTGAAGCAAGCCTTATGGAAGAGGTAAATGCACAGGTACAACCTATAAAAATAAAAGCTGAGAATCTGTTGGCATCCATTGATACGTTGGTAACGGCTTTTCAAACTATTTTGAATGAATCTGCCAGGAAAAACCTGAGTGAAAGTTTTGATAACATTAACCAATCGTTCAGTAACATTCAAAGTGCCACTTCCAACCTTGACACTTTAATGATCACAGAAGGAGATCGTGTCTCTTCAATACTTATGAATATTGATTCGTTAACGTATACATTAAACGAGAACAGACAAAAATTTGCAACGATCATTGGAAATTTTGAAATAATTAGCGATTCATTGGCTAAAGCTGATATTTCGGGGACTTTCAATCGTGCAAACAATACGCTGGACGAGCTTGAAATGATTATTGCAAAAATTAATGCTGGAGAAGGATCAATTGGCATGCTAATGCACAATGATACTTTATATATGGAAATAAATAAGTCAGCTGAAGAACTGAATTTGTTACTGAGAGATATAAGGGAGAATCCGAAGAGATACGTGAAATTCTCACTATTTTAGGGCTTTCTTGTACTATTCCTTATTAAAAATATCCATCACTTTTCGTGGTCGTGAGGTATCACGCCAGGTAAACCCTTTTAACTCTTTATCGGATGCAGGCACTTCGCTTTCAGGATACATGATTTCTTTAGCCTGGGTTTTATAATTAATTGTATTTAGCTTGTTATCTTTAAGCCGTATAGTCATTGTACTTGACTCTGCAAGGTTAACACCGATCAGGTAGCCATCTTCCTCACGCACAAAATACACGGTTTGAGCATTGCCATCCACATTTACAGTCGCCAACTCATTGTCTTTAAAATAACCAATCATATTCTTACCTTTGATCTGGTTATATGTATCCAGTGTGTCGTGTGAAATAATAAATGCGCTATTGTACATGATCAAACTATCTGCCTGGTTATTTCTGATAACAATAGAAATTGAATCAGCAGTCAGTTGGTTTTCCCCACTCCAAAGAACAGGAAGTTCATAAAGTCGAATAGTTGAATCATTCATTGTATACACTAGCGAATCACATAATCCCTGCATATCATCACGAAAAAATTTAACATCATAATATGATAAAAGACGTTTCACATTTTTTTCCCTGTCAAAAATCACCCACATCGTATCCGAATGAATGTAAAGCGAGTCATGCTTTTCATAAGTAATAGCCACAGCACTATCTGTAATATAGGAGATGCCTTTGTCGTCCCACATTTCACCATATTTCCCTTTTATCAACACATCATGAATCGTGTCCGCTATTTCTACATTACCATAAGCTTGTCCGTAATAAATTAAATTGTTGTAAATCAGGCTGTCTGCTGTAATAGTTTGCTCTGAATTATTGATAGAAGGCCGTTTAAGAAGTTTCGAAAGATCGTTACGTGTATCATACCAGCCATCTTCTGTATAAATTATACTCTCTTCACCTCTGATCACTGTTGGCCCATGAAAGTAAGCCACTTCAGTATTTGTATTATAAATGAGCGTATCAGAGTATGTTTCTGAATCAGGATTGGTAAGCACCACGTCTTCCCTGAAATAAAAAATCTTTGTCGTAGTGGTGTAATATCCTTTTTTACTAATCAGGGTATTGTCCTTGTTAACGATTTTACCACCAACATCATAGTACGCATTCTTGGTATTCCTATTATACACCATATGCTCCGTGGTCAACACCGTATTTTTATCAATGAGCCTGACACTATCAAAAAGCTCAGCAATCTTAGTGTCACCATCATAATACAATCGTTCGCCGTAAATGTCAAGCGTATCATTCACAACAATATGAACATTTCCAAAGGCTTCAAAGTTGTTCTTTTTCCTGTTTAAGTGCGCACTATCACAAAAAAAACGAGTGCCTTCCTGTCTGAAAATTACACCTCCGATAAGCCGTTCATTATTCTTCCCCAGGCTGGCATCATATCGTTGTATATCCGTTCGCTCAACGTTTATTTTTGACTTTTTCTGTGCGAGAAGGTTCGCAGGTAAAGCAACAATAATTAAAAATAGGAGTAATATTATGAACCTTTTCATGCTTTATTATCTATCGCAAAAGTAATCAACAAAATGTAAATTCATAAAACTTCAAATGAATAAAGAAAATGACGAGCTCATCTGAAAATTTATGAATTGTTAACGATCAATTTAGAATAATTATGCCATCATGATCATGCCATTTTCGCTACATTTGGCTATTCTTTTTACAAGTTGAAATGAACTTGAGATATGACATTTAATCCGAAGAAAAATTACGAAAAATCGCTGAAAAAAGCAGGTTATGTACCTCGTAATAAATCAAACCAACAAATATACAATGCAATTGGTTTCATGTCTGGACTGGAAGTGCACCAGCAATTAGATACCAAAGAGAAATTATTCTGCCATTGTCCGGCTGGTAATTATAATGCAAGCGATGATTATGATGCTGAGCTGATCCGGCATATGCGACCCACTTTAAGTGAATTAGGTGAATATGATGGAACCGCTTTAATGGAATTTAAAACACGTAAAGAAATTATTTACCGGATAAAGAATTCAACAGCCTGTACATATGAAGTGGACGACACACCACCTTTTCCTATGAATCGGGAAGCTTTGGGTATTGCATTAGAAATTTCATTGCTGTCGAAATTAAACGTGGTAGGAGAAGTTCATATAACCCGAAAACAATATCTTGATGGGAGTATCCCAACGGGATTTCAGCGAACTGCCATATTAGGTGTTGAGGGTGAATTGCAGCTACCTCACAAGAAAATCAGGCTGATTCAACTAAGTATCGAAGAAGACTCATGCCGTGAGATCTCAGATATTGGACATACACGGATATATAAAACGGATCGGTTAGGGATGCCACTGATAGAAACTGTAACATATCCTGATTGTGTTAACCCGGATGAAGTTATGGAGACCTGTAACTACATTCGTTTTTTAAACAGGAGTACAGGTAAAGTAAGAACAGGAATGGGTGCAGGCCGGGAGGATGTTAATGTAAGCTGTAAAGGCGGATCCAGGGTTGAAATAAAGGGTGTAGCACATACCAAATGGATACCAGAATTAACACACAATGAAGCGTTCCGTCAGTGGTCGCTATTGCAGATGCGTGAAATGCTAAATGAAAAAATTTCTAAAGCTTCTGGTTGGAAGATTAACTCAGTATATTTAAGTCGAAGTAATCTAAAAAAGATTGATCTCCCGGATCATGCTGAAAAACTAGTAGCCGTTAATCTACCACAATTTGAAGGTACGCTTTCATGGTTTACACAACCTGGTAAAATGTTTGCTGATGAACTTATCGACAGGCTTAAAGTGATCGCTTGTATTGAAAAACCCAATATGCTGCATTCAGAAGACATAAAACCTGGTGTTTCTGAAAAGCAGTGGAAAGAAATTCGCAAACTGTTAGATGCTAAAAAAGGAGACGCCCAATTAATTATTTTGGGGCCAGAGGAAGATATAAAAACGGCTCTGGAGACAGTTGAAGAACGTTGTAAAATGGCTCTGGATGGTATACCGAATGAAACCCGTAAATCTCTCGTAGACGGAACCACCATTTTTGAACGTGTGCTTCCGGGCGCTGACCGCATGTATCCGGATACGGATTCGGCTCCCATTCCGTTGGAAGACGAATATATCGAAAGTTTGAAGAAAAACTTGCCCGAAGACATCATTGATAGGTATAAAAAGCTGAAAGCCTGGGGAATTCCGGAAGACACTTATACTTTTATCTTTTCTAAAGATTATTACCCTGTCATGGAAAAAATAATTACCGAATTGAGTGCTGACCCTAAATTTGTTGGTACTTTTTTTGGCCATTCACTCAAACATGCTGAGGGACAATACATAGGTTCTGATGAGCTATATCATAGCAAGATGTACAAGTTATTTGCTTTTCTGAAAAGGGAGAATCTGGATTTCAAGCTGGCTAAATATATGTTGCCTGAGATAGTCTTGCATCCTAAAATGGACTTTGAATCAATCCTTTTAGAGATGAAATTTAAGAAAGTGAAGGAAAAGGCCATTATTGACAGCATTCCCGTATTGGTCGAAAAGTTTAATAAAGAAAGCAAAAAGAAAGATTCGGTCGACAGAGTGAATTGGGTAATGGGTCAGTTAAGGAAACGAGCCCTTGGTAATATGGATTTAAAGGAATTGAGCAAAAAAATATAAAAGCATGACCGAAGATATTTTTCAGGGATATAAAGGAGATGCGCTTGAAGTATTGAAAAAGTACCAGGTGCGTGTTTGGGGAACCACGAAAGTGGATACAACACGTGGAACATTTGAGGGAACCGTTTTGCCCCGTTCTGAAAATGATGATGACCAGCATATTGTCATCAAAATCATTACAGGCTATAATATCGGTATTGATGTACGAACCATAACCGGAATGATCGAAACTGGCTATAAAAAAGCCAATTATAAAATTCCAGAAAAACAATTTCCCTTCACGCCGGGATTGCCCAAAGTGAAACTATTTGGAACAGGGGGCACAATTGCCTCTCGTCTGGATTACCGCACAGGAGCTGTGATTCCAGCATTTTCGCCTGGCGAATTATATGGTGCCGTTCCTGAATTAGCCGACATCTGTAACCTTGACACCGAAAAAGTATTTGCTGTTTTCAGTGAAAATATGGGCCCCAAACAATATATGGCCCTGGCCAAAGCAATCGGAAAAGAAATTGAAAACGGTGTTGATGGCATTGTAGTTGGACATGGGACTGACACCTTGCATCACACAGGAGCCGCATTGACATTTATGTGTCAGAATTTACCGGTTCCTGTTGTTTTGGTGGGTTCGCAACGATCTTCTGACCGCCCGAGTTCTGATGCAGCCCTGAACCTGATGCATGCCATGAAGGCTGCTGGGCATTCAGACATAGCGGAAGTGATGGTTTGTATGTTTGGCCCAACCTCCGACGAATATGGTCTGTTGCACAAGGGCACAAGAGTACGTAAAATGCATTCTTCGTATCGATCCACATTTCGAACTATCGGAGATACGCCTTTGGCAAGCATTAGCAGGAAGGAAATTAACCTGATAAAAACTGATTATAAGAAGCGAAGAAGTGATCGTGAAGTAAAAATATTGCCTTATTTCAGCAATGAGGTTACCATGCTGTACTATTATCCTGGCATGAGAGCAGATACCCTTGATGCACTTGTGGATGCTGGGTATAAAGGAGTGATCATTGTTGGAACGGGATTAGGGCACGTAAACAAGGAGCTTTACCCGGCTATTGAACGGGCCCATGCTAAAGGTGTGCACATGTATATGACCCTGCAAACCATCTGGGGATACGTGCATATGTTCGTATACGATACAGGTCGTGATATGATGGCCAAAGGAATTATTCCGGCAGGAAACATGTTACCTGAAGTGGCCTGGGTGAAACTTAGCTGGATACTGGGCCAAACGGATGATCCGGTTAAAGTAAAAGAAATGATGCTGACGCCTGTAAATGACGAAATTACACATCGTGAGCCGTATAATGGATATTTAGTTTACCAGGGAGGTGTACCCGATGTGGATGATTTTGTGAAACGTGTGCACAAGTAATTCAAAATAGCAGAAATTTATGAAAGGTATTTTCTGATAAGTACTGTAAAACCATCAATATCTTCTTCATTTGTATCCCACGAGCACATCAGTCTTACCTCTTTCACATGGCTTTTAGCTGATTCTCCTACCAGTGAAGGTTTTTCGTTCCACACATGAAAAAAGTAATCTTGTTGCAGTTTGGGGATCAGTTCAGGAGGCATTGTGCAGAAAACACCGTTGGCTTTTACTTGTTGGGTAATTTTTAGTTCGGGGAATTGAGAAATGGCATCAGCCAATTTTTTTGCCATTTGATTTGCGCGTGCAGCATTTTTCTTCCAGAGGTCATCCGTCAGGTAACGATCGAATTGGGCAGCAATATATCGCATCTTTGAATGCAGTTGCATTCCTTGTTTGCGCAGGTATTCAAAATCTTTTCCTTTACCTTTTCCAAAAAAGATAACTACTTCGCCAAACATCAGTCCGTTTTTTGTGCCACCAAATGATAATACATCCACACCCGCATCAACTGTAATGCTTTTGAGATCAGTATTAAGGGCTACGGCAGCATTTGAAATACGGGCACCATCCATATGCAGGAACATATTATTTTCGTGGGCGAAATCAGCAAGTGCTTTAATCTCCTGAGGTGTGTAAATAGTTCCAAGTTCTGTTACCTGCGAAATGCTGATCACCTTTGGCTGGGCATGATGCTGGAATCCGAAACTGGTAAGAAATGGTTTGATATGCTCTGCTTTGATCTTTCCATCTACCGTCTCTACTTTTAATATTTTCGACCCCATAAATTTTTCAGGAGCAGCACATTCATCTTCATTCAGATGGGCCGTACCCACGGTTACTACCGCATGATAGGATCGCATCAATTGTGAAATGCCAAGTACGTTGGCTGCAGTTCCATTGTAAACAAAAAATACGGCAATATCGTCACCAAAATGCTGTTTGAATTTACTGATGGCGGCTTCAGTTACCGGGTCATTTAATTCGCCGTATGCTTCATTATGTGCAGGATTCACTTCCTGCAATGCCTGCATGATCTCTGGGCATACACCTGACCAATTGTCACTGGCAAAACCTTTTTTTATATTCATATATCGAGTGTCAGATTTTTTAAATCCTGTTTTTTGCTCATTTCACGTGTCGAAAGCAAACCGCAAGCTGCGTCAATATCCTGTCCCCGTGATGCCCGTATAGTAGTTGTGATTCCTTTCGCATTCAATTCTTCTTTAAATTCTTCCAACCTTTTTTCATCCGTGGTTTCCAACTGTGTATTGGGTATTTCATGGAACCGGATCAGGTTGATCCGGCAGCGAACACCATTTAGTATGCGTGCCAGTTCTTTTACGTGTTTGGGTGTATCGTTGAGACCTTTAAATACAATGTACTCAAACGAAATCCGACGTTGTCTACCCAAATCGTGGCTTTTAATTTCCCGTATGATGTCTTTGATCGTATATTTCTGACTCACGGGCATTAGTAGCCGTCTCTCACTTTCAAATGGTGAGTGCAGACTAACAGCCAGATGGCAATTGCTATTCTCCAAAAAGTGTTTCATGGCGGGTACGATGCCAATCGTAGAAACCGTGATCCGCTTTGGGCTCCATCCATATCCCCAATCGGCTGTCAGCACTTCCAGGCTTTGCATTACTTCTTCAAGATTGTCAAAAGGCTCACCCATGCCCATATATACTATATTGGTAAGCTGGTCGCTCTCAGCGATGCTCCGTACCTGATTCAGTATCTGATTGGCACTCAGATTTCCCTGCAATCCCTGTTTGCCTGTCATGCAAAACAAACAGCGCATTTTACAACCTACCTGGGATGAAACACAAAGTGTATTTCTTGTTTTCTCAGGGATGTATGCGGCCTCAACATAACCACCATCTGAATTAAAAAGATATTTTTTTGTGCCATCCGTTGAACTTTGAACATTAATCGGTGGCTTTAATCCTATTTCATAATTATTGATGAGTGATGCTCTTGTTTTTTTTGAAAGATTGGTCATTTCATCAATAGCATTGCATCGCTTTTTATACATCCAATCGCAAATTTGTGCAGATGTATATTTAGGCAATCCTAATTCAAGAACAATATTTTGCAGTTGTTCTGAAGTTCTTCCATATAGGATTTCTTTTTGTTGCACAGTATTAACACATATTAAGCTTACAAAGATACTTTTTTAAGAAAGAAATTCGTTTTATTTTGAGAGGCAATAATTTATTTAAATTTGAGGTAAACTTAAAACGTTATATCATGGAAAAAAGAAATGGATCAGTGATATTAGCCGGGCTATTTGTAGGCCTTGGACTTACCTTTTTAGGATTATTTATTTACTTGGGAATTACACACTTTAAGTCGACAGAAAGAGTTGTCAGTGTAAAAGGCCTGGCTGAAAAAGAGGTAAAAGCAAATATCGGCATATGGCCGGTTACTTTTAAGCAAGTGAGTAACGATTTGAGTTCATTGTATAAGGATATGGAAGAAAAACAAAAGATACTGATCGGCTTTTTGAAAGACAACGGGTTTTCGGATGATGAGATCAGTACGTCTCAGTTGGTGACCGTTGACCGGCAGGCTAATGATTATTACAATTCAAACCAGCTGAATTACAGGTATTCATCAGCAAATACTGTTACAGTTTATACTGAAAAAGTAGACATGGTGAGAGAAGTGATGAAAAAAGTAGATGAGCTTGGTAAAAAAGGAATTGCCATCCAGCCACAGGATTATGACAACCGCACGCAATTTTTATATACAAAACTGAATGAAATAAAACCTGATATGGTGGAAGAGGCAACGGCCAAAGGCAGGGAAGTAGCAATTAAATTTGCGAAGGACTCACAAAGTAAGCTGGGTAAATTAAGAACCGCCCGTCAGGGACAGTTTTCCATAGCAGATCGCGATAGCAACACTCCCTATATTAAGATTGTAAGAGTGGTTAATTCAATGGAGTATTATCTTGCCAATTAAATAAAAAAACCCGCCAGAAAAGCGGGTTTCGAAAGATTTATTTTTTATCACCGGAAGATTCAGGGGCTTTCTTTTTATCCTGGCATTCTTTTCCTTCAGAAGCAACTTTCTTCTTATCACAGCATTTTGATGCGTCTGCTTTTGATTTAGCACAATCCTTTTCACTCGGTTTGGCTTTATCACAATCTTTTTTTGGCGCAGTTTGAACCTGCCCGTCAGCTTTTATAGTATTCTGTTCAGCACTTACTGAAGTGCCACTGACTGGTGCGCTTGATTCGCTTAAACTTGCTTTTTCAGTTGTTTCTTTGGATACTGTTTGACTTTGTACTGTAAAACTGCAAAGAAAAACAATGAGGAAAGCCGCCATAAATTTCTGGACGTTTGATAATTTCATGATAAATAATTTAGTTTAGAATAATTGATTGGCGCCAAAGATAGAAATTAAGCTGACAAGTTTTTTAACCAAATGATAAACTATGAGAAATATCAGTAAATTTGCTTTTTTTCTAGCAAAAAAAAGATTGTGGCAGGACAAACCTTGAATAATAAATTTGGAACAGCTCCCGTTTTTTTTACGGCAATATCAACAATTTTAGGTGCTATTTTATTTCTAAGATTTGGATTTGCCGTTGGTACAATTGGATTTTGGGGTGCGGTTCTTATTATATTGTTAGGGCACATGGTTACCATACCAACTGCACTTGCTATTTCAGAGATTGCAACCAATAAACGTGTAGAAGGAGGTGGCGAATATTTCATCATTTCCAGGTCTTTTGGTTTAAATATAGGTGCCACCATTGGCATTGCACTCTTTATGTCACAAGCCATCAGTGTGGCTTTTTATGTGATTGCCTTTACTGAGGCATTTGAATTTGTATTCTCCTATGTTTTTGAATCTTATGATATTCTATTACCAAGGCAGGCCATCAGTATACCATCCATGTTGATTTTGGCAGCCCTTATATTAACAAAAGGTGCCAACCTTGGGGTGAAGGCCTTGTATTTTGTCGTAGCAATTCTGGCAGCATCACTGGTTTTATTTTTCCTTGGGACAACAGATTATTATACGGAGAACAACTTTAGTTTTTTTGAAACACAATTCCGAAATTCCAGCGACTTCTTCATTGTTTTTGCCATTATATTTCCTGCTTTTACGGGTATGACAGCAGGAGTTGGTCTTTCAGGGGATTTAAAAAATCCATCAAAATCAATTCCGATAGGAACCGTTTCAGCTACTGTTATCGGAATGATACTTTATTTGATTATCGTTTATAAATTTGTTGTTTCAGCAAGCCCTGAGGATATGATGAATGATCAGATGATCATGTCGAAGATAGCTATTTATGGGGCTGTTGCTATTCCTATCGGCCTGGCAGCTTCAACAATTTCATCTGCATTGGGTTCGGTAATGGTAGCGCCACGAACACTGCAGGCACTAGCCATGGACAGGGCGTTCCCTTCGAAGTTAATAAATAGATGGCTGTCGAGGGGAAGGGACAAAGATAATGAACCGATCAATGCTTCTCTTGTAACCGTTTTAATTGCCTTGCTTTTTGTAGCATTGGGCAATGTGAATTCAGTCGCATCTATTATTTCTATGTTTTTTATGTTTACTTATGGCTCCTTGTGTTTAATTTCCTTTCTGAATCATTTCGGGTCATCACCCTCTTACAGGCCCTCATTTAAATCAAGATGGTACTTGTCATTGATGGGGTTTATCGTTTCGATTTGGGTGATGTTTAAAATTAACACACCCTATGCGCTGCTCGCTTTTGCAGTGATGGCGATGATGTATTTATACCTGGATAAAATTTACAAAGACCGTAAAGGATTTGCTTCTATTTTTTCAAATGCCATTTTTCAGGTGAACAGGAATTTACAGGTGTATTTGCAAAAAACCGGGGGGAGAAGAACTTTTAAGGAGTGGCGCCCCAGTGCCATTTGTATTTCCAAAGATTCATTCAAACGCGACAAGGCTTTTAAGTTATTGAGCTGGATATCATACAAATATGGGTTTGGCACTTACTTACACCGGATAGAAGGTTATTACTCAAAAGAGACCAATAAACAATCGGAGGAGGAACTGGCTAGGTTAATAAAGAAAGTAAAAGGAATTGGCAGCCATGTGTATGTCGATACAATTATTTCACCTTCCTATACTTCAGCTATCGCCCAGGCTATACAGATACCAGGTATTGCCGGTATGGAGAATAACATGGTCATTTTTGAGTATAATAAGGATGTAGGAGATAATGTGAGTTTCATCACTGAAAATTTTGCCCTCGTAAATGCAGGTAATTTTGATGTGATTATTCTCGCAAGCGATCATCGCGAAGTTGATTACAAAGGAGGTATTCATCTATGGATCAAATCTACAGACACAGAGAATGGAAACCTAATGATTTTATTGAGTTTCATTATTCTTGGTCACCCTGATTGGAATAAAAGCGATATAAAGATCTATAATATTTGTAAACCTGGGGAAGAAGAAAAGACAAAAAAGGAGATGAAAGAATTGGTTGTTACAGGAAGATTACATATTACTTCTAACAAACATTAATGTATTGTAAGTGAACCTGATGTTTCTTCCAAAGGATCTTATAAATAGATATTCAGCAGATGCCGGATTAACGATGATAGGTTTCCAGGAAAGGATAATAAAACATGAAAAGGAGAAGATATTCGAGGGTTATGATCAACTTGGCACCATCATGTTTGTGAATTCCCACGATCAAAAGACAATTGAATAAAAGTATCCCAATTAAATTTTAGTTCCTAAAATGTGAGGTGCGGCAAATAGAGAAGGTTTAAGAAAA
The DNA here is from genome assembly GCA_963776205.1 of Marinilabiliales bacterium. Lineage (GTDB taxonomy): Bacteria > Bacteroidota > Bacteroidia > Bacteroidales > F082 > UBA4459. The sequence goes on along the minus strand of CAVZLR010000003.1, from coordinate 75,950 downwards.
ACACAACATGCTATATTTGATCAAGAAATGAATTGATAAAATTATCATTTACTTGAAAACCTGAACTGAAGTTAATTATTCTATTTTTGCCGTCTAATATAAAATTTTCTAAAATGAAAAAAACTAAGCTGATAATAACATTTTCAATGATCTTAAGTATGCTGATCTTGTTTGGATCTAGTGTTTTAGGGCAATTACCTAAACCTGATAACTTCCCAGATATTACAACACATATTTACGGACAAATTGCTGATGGTGATATATTTATGACTGTATCTTCTGATGTGGAAGAAGTAGGTTATTATGTATTTCGCATTGATAATGAAGGAAATCTATTAAATTATAGAGAGTTGCAAGACGATTATTCTTATGATTTTAAAATGCAACCAAACGGTCAACTCACATATGCACAATTTCTCTCGCATCACTCATACACAGGAGGTGGGAATTGTGAACATATAATAATGGATCAGGAAATGAACATTCTGGATACAATCCAGCTTAAGAATAGATATGTTGCAGAAGCACATGATTTTCAGGTTTTGCCTAATGGTCATATATTGATGTTTGGATACTATTTAACTCAAATGGATTTAAGCGAAATTGTGGATGGTGGATATCCTGATGCCAAGGTATCAGGAGGAATTATTCAGGAATTAGATTCAGAAAGAAATGTGATTTTTCAGTGGCGTACATGGGACCATTATACACCTCAAGAATATGACTGGATTCGTGCAAATCGCCAAACAGTAAGCGCATTTCACTTAAATACCATAAATGAAGATACAGACGGTAATATCATATTTGCATCACCTTCATTTACAAAAAAACTAAATAGGCAAACAGGAATAATAATGTGGCATCTAGGAGGGTACGAAAATGAATTCACTTTTATTGGTGTTGATAGTATTACTGGTGTGGATCATGTTACTGGCCATGCTTTTCACAGGCTGGAGAATGGCAATTTCTTGTTATATGATAATGCAGCACGAGCAGGTAGCAATACTTCCTCAGAGGTGCACGAATATAAAATAGATGAAATAAACAAAACTGCAGAACTCATTTGGACATATACCAATGATGAGGATATAAAAGGCTGGCATAGGGGAAATGCTCAACGTTTACCAAATGGAAATACAATAATTGGCTGGGGTGGTGCAAGCGGAGATGTTATCCCAACTTGTACGGAAGTTGATTCAGAAGGTAATAAAGTTCTTGAAGTGTTTTTTGACGACCCAGCAGTTGAAAGTTACAGAGCTTTCAAATTCCCAATGGGTAATGGTTTGATTGCAAGCCAAACCGAAGTAGAATTAGCTGAAGGCAATATATATGAATTTTTTCAAGGAGATACACTGGATACCGGGGTAGAAGTTGAGATCTTGGCGCTTTCTGGAAGTGGTTATAACGAATTAACCGTTAGTACATTTAGTAAAGCTCCAGTAGATCCGACATTTAATATGAAGGATCCAAGAGTTCTAGCTCAAAGAGTTGCACTAGAGCAGTATAATATGAGGATTGAAGGCAAAATTTATTTTGACGTAGAGGTATTTCAAATTGATGATCCTGAGAATATCACAGTCTATTATAGGAATATGGAAGAAAAAGACATGTTCATTCCATTAAATACAAGTTACAATTTTGTTACTGGAAAACTAATCTCAGAAATTGATATGTTGAACGACAGGGATGGAGAGTTTGTTTTCGGATACCCCGATATTGAAACGATTGCCTTCCCGGCAACACCAATGCTGCCTGAGAACGGGACAATTGTGAATCAAAATGAAATTGTTAATATGGAATGGTCTCCCAATGGGTTTTTCATGTACTTTACATTACAAATTGCTTCGGATTCAAACTTCACAGACATTGTCCTTGACGAACAAGAATTGTATAGGACATATTATGATTTTGAATGCTCACCTCAATCAAATTACTATTGGCGATTAAAAACATTTTCAGAAACTGAAGCCGGATACTTGGAAAGTGATTGGTCAGATACAGCCTTTTTTTATTCTTCAGAACCAAATATAGCATTATCAGCTCCCAATGGGGATGAGATGTGGCAGTACGGCCTAGATTATTTCATACAATGGGATGACAATATTATAGAAGATGTGATTATTGAACTATATGAAGAGGACTTGTTAAAAATAGTTATTGATACAACCGAGAGTGATGGTGCATATAATTGGAGTATACCAATTGATACTGAAATTGGTTGTAAATATAAAATTCAAATCAAAAGTCTGAATGATCATTCATTAATTGGCATGAGTGATGATTTCTTTTCAGTGACTGATACAAACGGAAATGATGGATGTTCAAATAGCATTTATGAGAAAAAAGTATTCGACAATATTTTGATATACCCAAATCCAGTTGAAGATCAATTAAACATTGAATTTGATTTAAAACACAATTCGATTATAACAGTTTCACTATTAAATGTAACGGGTCGGGTTATAAAAAATGAAGTCTATAACCAAATGAAATTTGGGAAACACATTGTGAATATAAATGTTAGAGATATAGCCAAAGGGATCTATTTGTTAAGTATTAAAACAGAAACTGAAAATTTCACAAAAAAAATAGTTATCAATTGATGACCAATTAAACTTGTTCAGAACTAGAACAGAAAATACATGGCTTATTGATTTTAGTTTAAACACTTCTTTATTATAAACGTTAGGTTATGAGTAATTTAATTCGAAAAAGATTTTTTATCTTACTGATTTTCATATCACTTGTAAGTTTGGTTCAGTCTCAACAAACTGTTGGATTATTTATTAATACTGAAGAGTCTCTAAATGGGTATACCTTATTCGCACCTTCAACAGGTAAAACAACCTATTTAATTGATAATTGTGGCTATGTGGTAAATTCTTGGGAAAGTAATTATTTACCTGCAATATCAGCATATTTACTTGAAGACGGAAGTTTATTAAGAACATCTGCAATAAGAAATGACAGCGTGCACGGGGGAGTAGAAAGGTATAACTGGGACGGGAACCTGATTTGGAATATTAATTTTACCTATGAAGAATACCAAACGCATCATGACATCGAATATCTGCCAAATGGTAATATTTTAATGCTAGCCACAGATTTTAAGTCTGAACAAGAAGCCATTGAAATGGGAATTGATCCCAGCATTATTGCAGGTAAGACAATGTGGACAGAAATTATTATTGAAGTTGAACCGACTGGAAGTAGCGGTGGAATTATTGTATGGGAATGGCATGCCTGGGATCACTTGGTTCAAGATTTTGATGACAGCAAGCCCAACCATGGGAGTGTTTTTGATCAACCTGAATTAATTAACATAAATTATATTTCTGATGAAGCAAATCATGGGGTAGTTATTGACTGGATTCATGCTAATTCAATTGATTATAATGAGGAATTTGATCAGATTGTAATTAGTTCCAGGAATTTCAGTGAGATTTGGGTCATTGATCATAGTACAACAACAGCAGAAGCATCTGGTCATACAGGAGGACAATATGGAAAAGGTGGTGATATCCTTTACCGATGGGGAAATCCACAATGTTACGACAGAGGAAGTCCGGAGGATCAAGTTTTCTTCAATCAGCATGATGCGCATTGGATACCGGAAAATCATCCAGATGCTGGAAAAATAATGGTGTACAATAATAATAATATTGATGACCAAGGGAATTTGTATTCATCAGTAGATATAATTGCACCACCAATAACGAATGATGGACATTATGAAATAACTAGCACCTTGCCCTTTGCTCCGGAAGAAGTTTATTGGTCGTACATTGCATCTCCACCTGATAGCTTTCATTCCAGAAAAATTCTGGTGCACAGCGACTTCTAAATGGGAACACATTGATTTGCGAAGGAAATAAAGGACACTTCTTTGAAATTGATTATGATGGAAATTTCGTATGGGAATATATCAAATCCAGTTGAACATGGGGAGTTCCAATTGAACAAGGGAGGTTCCTAGTGAAAATTCGGTCTTTAGAGCATATCGATATGCTCCGGATTATCCCGCTTTCGATGATAAGTTGTTAATTCCCGGAGATCCAATAGAATTAAACCCAATTCCATATGAGTGCATAATTTACGAAACAGTGGATATGGAAGAGGTATTTGAAAATGATTTAGATATCAAAATGTATCCAAACCCATTTAATGACAGAATGAATATTCTTAATACAAAGAAAGCTAATGTGACTGTAGTAGTTTATGATATTACCGGCCGAATATTATATGAAGATATAATCATGAGTAATGCACATACAGAAATTGCTACTTCAGACTGGTATAATGGCATCTATATCATTCGGTTGTCAGATGAAAACCACAAACAATTAGGAGAATATAAACTTATTAAACATTAAAAATAAAAAAAGAGGCATTTGCCTCTTTTTCAATGTGGAGCATATCGGACTTGAACCGATCACCTCCTGACTGCTAGACATATTACAATACTGTTTAGGGTATAGCCTAAAATGGTAATGGAGTCATTAGTTTTAACACTGAATAATTGACTTTTATATGCAGTCCGAACTTATTAATCACTTTTTCATTTCTTTTTTAATTATAAACACCTTAATAATTGTTAAAAGGCAAGCAGTAATCTTTTTTGAATAAAAAATAATGAATTATCGGTATATTTATGGCTTGATGGCTTGCTTCATTACTACAGCAGATGTATTTTTGACATTGTAAATCAATTGTACAGGGTTCTTTATTTTATAGCTATCATTTTTTGAAAATTACTAACATTGAAATTCAAATGGAAAACGGTCTTTATAAACTGATCTTTTTGTTGATGATACTTTTTGTTAGCCTGAATGTAAGTGCTATGCAGATTGATTATTCAACATATTTTGTAGTTAATGATAGCGTCAAGGATAAGGAAGCCAAAAAAGTGGAAAGGAAGGAGGAGAGGATTCAACTTCGACACAGCCACAATCGCTTTGGTATTAAGACAAGCTACGTTTATGCCTTTCTTGATACTGAGGTATCATTTGAATTGCCGCAAGGAAATTTAAGTTCAACGCTCAGCTTTGAAAACAACCTTGGGTTGCCATCAAACAGTTTCTTTTTTACTGGCTCATTTTTATACAGGATTACACCTCGCAGTGGTATTTATGCCCAATATTATGGTATCAACAGGTCAGAAAATTCCCAAACTGATCGCCAATTTATTTTTAAAAACGACACCATTCCAGCAGGAACAGACATTGAAGTATATTTCAATACTCAAGTTATAAGTGCTGGTTATTTATTTTCAGTTTTAAGACAACCAAATTCATTCCTGGGTTTTTATTTTAATGTATACTTTATGTTTTTAGAAACGGGTGTGAAATCAGATCAGGGAACTATTAACTCAAATGTTGAACTTATAGCACCTTTGCCAAATTTTGGGCTAGTTGCATCTTTCAAGCTGAATAAATGGCTTTACCTGAATGGGGATGTAGGTTTCTTTTCGCTGCATACCAGCACATTTGGCGGTTCTTTGCATAACTTTAACCTTTCGCTTATGGCCAGGCCTATCCATTGGTTAGGCATAACCTTAAGCTACCAGGAGTTTGATGTCAGAATGGAATTCCCTTCAGATGACATAAATACAGTTGTCGACTACAATTTCAGGGGGCCTGCTATTGGCTTGTCTTTCTTTTTTTAAAAATTCTACATTTGAATTTAATTTAGAAACTCAATATGGATATTACTTTTTACAAGCTTGAAAACAATACAATCAATCAGGTTAAGCAGGATATAAAACCTGAAGATTGGAATAATAATACTGACTGGATTGATATCCGCTCTGAAAGCCGCAAGGATGTTGCTGATTATTTTTCTAAACTAAACAATTATCATGATATCCTGGATTGTATTGAACACCCGGAAACACACCCATTTTCCAATTCATTTAAAAGCATATTCATTTTAAACCTTTCTATATCAAATGCAGTAAATATCTATAAGACTGATTACGTATCGGTGATAGTGGAAAATGAGTTGATTATCACTATTGTTCCACTAAAGAATGATTTATTTAATGAAAGAAACATTTCTACTTATTCTGAAAAGAAACATTCTTCCATCGGTAATTTCTTGTTTTACGTTTTAGCAGTTAAAACATTGGCCCAAAATAATGTGAACATGAGCGCTGCACGCAACCGCCTTCAGGAGTTTGAACAGTTGCTGGCGAATGGCCCTGAAGAAATTTCATCAAATGATTTGATGTCTTGCGAACGGGATATCAATCAATTGTCGGACATCATAGAGGACCAATATGTTGGCTTTGGAATGCTGGCTTCACTTAGTTCTGCAAACCAAAAGCAGGAAGAACTTCAACAAACGCGCGACACAATCAAAGGGTTTGAACCCCTGGATAAAGCTATGCAAAGGCTGGAAAAGAAAGCGGAGTCGCTGAGGTTGCAATTTATGCTTTATCAACAGGAAAAGTCCACCAGGAAAATAAATGTGCTTACGATTATTCAGGCTGTTTTTGTTCCGCTCACATTTATAGCCGGTGTTTATGGAATGAATTTTATCCACATGCCTGAATTGGAATGGAAATATGGCTATCTCTTTGTCTGGTTAGTTTTCGTTGGTTGGCTGGCGGCTTGTTAGTTTATTTCTATAGGAAAGGTTGGTTCGATTGATAATTTGTTGTTTTTTATTTTCAAATTTGCAGATTATTAAAGCTCTCTTCCAATTGTGAATTTTTTTGTTTTCTAACTATGGGTACAAGCAATGATTTCTGGAAATCCAATCTTAAAGAATGGACCGCACTCGACCCACCTGACCGCTTATCAGAGGTGCTTTTCGGGTTGATCATGGTGCTTACTTTCACAGGAACTATAAGTGTATCAACAGCCGGAAGCCAGGATTTGGAACAATTAATATGGGCAGCATTAGGTTGTAATTTTGCCTGGGGTTTAGTCGATGCTATAATGGGAACCATGGACACGGTAATTGGCCGCAACTATAATTTCAAACAGATCAGAAATGTAAAAGAAGCCAAATCGAATGTTGATTCGCGTAAAATCATCAGAGATAGTATTTCACCATTGATTTCTGACCTGTTGGATGACAATGAAATTGATAGCCTGGGTGATAAAATTAAAAAACTGCCTGATCCAAATATAAAACATGTGCTTACCATAAAAGATTTATTGATAGCATTTGAGATTTTTTTATTGGTATTTCTCAGCACATTCCCAGTCGCTCTTCCTTTTCTCTTGTTTAATGATGTAGCCGTGGCCATGAGGGTTTCAAATGGGGTAGCACTTGTACTGATGTTTGCCGCAGGATATGCGCTTGCCAAATACTCAGGATTAAGACCTTTTAGAACAGCTATTACCTACACTGGTATTGGAATATTTTTAGTTGCACTTACCATGTTATTGGGCGGATGAAAAAACTTATCTATTCTTTTTTGATGATTATTACCTTGCTGAGCTGTTTTAATGTGCTTGCGCAGGAAGCAGATACATTATCAAAACCGAGGTGGAACCACGATATTGAGGGATGGTTTTATTTTATGCCCGATGATTTTATTTTTTCGCCGATTTACGGTGTTGATAAAGGCTGGTTGCACCTGGAAGGAAGATACAATTATGAAGATATCAATACTTTTTCAGCCTGGTTTGGGTATAACTTTGAAGGAGGAAAAAAGTTTCAATACACAATAACGCCTATGCTTGGTGGCCTTGTTGGAAGTATCAATGGCATTTCTCCGGGTTTGGAACTTAATTTCGATTACTTTAATTTCAATTTCAACTCCGCATCAGAGTATGTATTTGACTTTAAGGGAAAAGAAGATAATTATTATTACAACTGGACAGATCTCACTTACATTCCACTTGATTGGTTATGGTTTGGGATTAGCACACAGCGGACGCGCTTATACCAGGGTGAACTCGAGTTCCAAAGTGGGCCAATGTTAGGGGGTGGCTATAAATGGCTGGGGTTAACTGCCTATTGGTATAATCCCGGTTCTGATAATCAGTATATCGTATTGTACTTATCAATAAACCTTCCTTCGGAATAATTACACTAAGTATATTTTTAAGTTTATTTACAGCAATCCCTTCTCCTGAAGATCAAAAATGACTTTGATGTAGACTAAAAGGCTTAAATTTATCCAACTAATTTTAGTTTCATTACTAAAAGTATTACTTTGGTAATAAATAGAAAAAGAACATCAGATAAACCAAGTTAACACAATAATTAATAACTTTAATTCATTTAATTTTAACCATTTAACAACTATTTATTATGAGAGAAAAAGCAAAGAACTGGTGGCTAATGCTACTAAAAGGAATCGTTTTAATTGTTTTATCATTTTTTGTATTCAGGCATCCGGTTGAATCACTTGTAGGTTTAGCAGTATTCATAGGAATTGCACTTTTGTTAACAGGCATCTTTTTGATTATTGCTTCCATTATGGTTAAGGATGTTGATGAAAACTGGGGTTGGCGCCTTGCCGAAGGTATTATTGACGTAATTTTTGCATTTGTATTGCTATCCAACCCGGGCATCACTGCAGCTATATTCCCATTTATTGTGGGCTTCTGGATGATTGTTTATGGAGTAATGATTTTTAGTGGCTCATTTAAAAACAAAAAAGAAGGCGACAGCAACTGGTGGCTAGGTTTGCTTGGTGGAGTCTTAACTGTGCTTTTCGGCTGGTTTGTGATGACCAACTTCTTTGCCGGTGCTGTTACCATCACCATTTGGATTGGGCTGGGATTACTAATTCTTGGCATTGTAAACATTGCTGTTTCGCTCAGGCTCAAAAAGCTGAACGCTGCTGTTAACTAAATAAAAAGGACGTTTAAAATCTTTTAAATCCGGTCATGGGTTTTTAGTGTTAGTGTGACGCAAAACCTGCATGGCTGGATTTGAAGGATCTAGTACATAAACTATATATTTGTGAGAAATATACATTAACAACATTTCCATGAACAACAAGAAGCTTTTATTCGTTTTTATCTTTGCATTCAGCAGTATAAGCATGGTAAATGCGCAGTACTGTAATTCCTTTGCCATGACTAAAGGTATGGTTCTTGGGTATGAGAACTTAGATTCCAAGGGGAAGGTCACTGTCAAATCCAGCACAACATGCTTAGATCTGAATACACTAGGTTCAGGAGCTATTATTTACAGTGTTAAAACTACGATTTCTGATGCTAAAGACGTTCCTGTTTCATATCGGGAATATGATATAAAATGTGAAGACGGAAAATTTAATATTATGATGGGAAGTTTTACCGATCCTGAAAAGATGAAAGAATATGACGACTTGTATATATTTATTGATACTACAGGTATGGTTTATCCAGCAAAGTTATCAGTAGGTCAAAACTTGCCAGACGCCTCATTTTCTATTTCAAAAGCTGAGTTAGGGGCTATTATGAAAACCTATGATGCAAAAGTAACCAATAGAAAAGTAGTTAATATTGAATCCGTAAGCGTTCCTGCAGGTACTTTTGAATGTTTTAAAATTACATACGATTTGCAAGTAAAGGGCTTATTCAAGAAAAAATACGAAATTGTTGAATATGTTTCTGAGGGTATTGGTAAAATAAAAACCGAAAACTTTAACAAGAAAGGCATGCTAAAAAGTTCCAGCCAACTTGTTGAATTGAAAAAGTAAAAGGTAGTCAAGCATGGTTTTTAGTATTTTAATTGGTTGTATTTTAATAGTCATTTGCATTTTTATTCATGCACTGGCAACAAGATTTACGATGGAACTTGCAACAAAATACGGAGCTATTGCTCATCTTAAATCAAATTTAAAAGTGTTGTGGATTTCAATTATCGTACTTATTATGGTTGGAGCTTCCTTAATTGAATCGCTTTTCTGGGCTATTACGTATATTTTTTTAGGTGCTATCGAATATTTTGAAGAAGCCCTTTATTTCTCAATTGTAACTTTTACCACATTGGGTTACGGAGACGTTACACTTTCTGAGACTTATAGATTACTAGCCTCCCTTGAAGCTGCAAACGGCATTATTATTTTTGGTTGGTCAACAGCTATAATCATTGCAGCCGTTCAAAGATTCTACTTTAAATCCAGTAAATAAATGATAACCTTATAATGCCTATAACCAATATGTCATATCTCCTGAGTGAGTTAATCAATTAGTACGCTTTATGGAAAACGAATCCTTAATACCAAAAACCAGTGCATCATCAATATTTTATTCACTTGGGCTCCATTACCCTGGTAATACTTGGATTAATCTTTTTTGCCAGTATCATCAAACCATTTGTTATTGCCATTCTTGTCTGGTTTATTATTAATCAATTAAAAGAAGCGCTCGGGAAAATTACTATAAAAGGCAGGGCACTTCCCGGAAGTATAAGGAGTATACTGTCCTTTCTGATTATATTTATATTTACTTATCTGGTGGTTGAATTGTTAATCATGAATCTACAGGGCATCGTTGCATCCATGCCTGAATACATATCTAATCTGAATAAATATTTTGATGAGATAAGTGCATTTTTCAACGATCCAAAATATGCGGATCAGCTTCAAAAATGGATTAATGGTCTCAACTTCACAGGGATGGCTTCGGATCTTGTGAATTCTCTTTCAGGCTTTTCTGCTAATGTTGTTATTGTGCTCGTTTATGTAATCTTCTTTCTAATAGAAGATACTTCACGAAAGCTGAAATTTGAATCCCTGTTTCCAAAAAAGGGGAAAGAATACAAAAAGTTCGTAAACAATTTAGGCGATATCAGCCATGCCATTCGTTCTTATATCTGGCAAAAGACAGCCATCAGCCTGATTACCGGTGTTATAAGTTATATCATCCTGTTGGTTATGGGAGTTGAGTATGCTTTCCTATGGTCATTTTTAATTTTCATTTTTAATTTCATTCCTTACATCGGACCATTGATTTCTTCACTTTTCCCGGCAATCTTTGCTGTGTTAATCACCAGTGATCTGATGCAATTTGTGTATGTTTTTGCAGCTATGGAAGGCGTACAGATAATCCTGGGAAATTTTGTTGAACCTAAAATGATGGGTAAAGGCACAAATCTTGGATCTGTGATTGTGATAGTTTCGCTAGCCTTCTGGGGAATGATCTGGGGTTTGGTAGGCATGATACTGGCTGTGCCGGTTACTGCAGTATTGGTAATAATCCTGAGCCAGATTCCTTCTACCCGTTATATGGCAGTTCTTTTGTCAGAGAAGGGTGAAATAATGGATATGGAAAAATGATTTGAGAAAAAATTTAAAGTTTAAAGATTCAACGAAATGAAAAATATGGAATCGAACAATTCAGTTTTTGACATCACCATCCGCCTATTCATCTTATTGATAATTGTAGCATGGTGTCTTCTTATTATGTATCCCTTTGTAAGCATCATATTGTGGAGCCTGATACTCGCACTGGCAATTTACCCACTTCACAATAAACTGGCTAAAAAAATGGGTGGCAAACCCAAACTGGCTTCTTTCATTATTGTTGTTTCAATCCTGGCCATTATTTTCATTCCATCATTTATGCTGGTAGATTCACTTTCTGATGAAATTAAGGTACTCAAGCAAAGTTATGATGATGGTACACTTTCCATCCCTGCACCTACAGAAAAGGTAAAGGACTGGCCAATTGTTGGTGAAAAACTTTACGACGGATGGCAGAATGCACATGATAACCTTAAACAAACCATAGCAAAAAATCAGGATCAGCTTGCTGGTATTGCCAGTAAGTTAGCAAAAGGCATACTAAGTGCAGCCGGTGGTTTACTACAGATGATGGCAGCACTTATCATAGCCGGAATACTATTGGTTGTTGGTGGAGCAGGCGAAGGCATCCGTAAATTTTTCAGAAAATTAGCTGGCAATAGAGGGAGATGAATTTGCTGACATGACAAAAATGACTGTCGGGAATGTAGTGAGAGGTGTCCTTGGCGTGGCTGTAATCCAGGCCTTCTTTATTGGTATTGGCTTGTTGCTGGCAGGTGTTCCCTATGCCGGAATATTGACCCTAGTGGTATTTGTCTTTGCTGTACTTCAAATACCACCAACTCTAATCGTTATACCAATTGTGGTTTATTTGTTTTCAGGAAAAGAAATTTTTCCTGCAGCATTGTGGTCAATTTACCTGTTCCTTGCCGGAATATCCGACAACGTATTTAAACCAATTTTACTGGGCAAGGGAGCACCTGTGCCCATGCTGGTGATATTTATTGGGGTTGTTGGAGGATTCATGTTCTCCGGCTTTATTGGTCTCTTTACCGGAGCAATCGTCATGTCGATCGGATATAAATTATTTGAAGGATGGATTAATTCAGGAACTGAAACGGATAAAGTATAATAAGCGATTCCGAGTTTATTTCTGAACAAGTATCTCAGTAAATGGATAAAACGACCAAATTTAAAGAAGCCTTCAAATTTGCTTTGGCCTTTGCCCTGGTTTACGGCATTGCCCTGAAGGTAAATTGGTTGAGTCCAAGCTGGGCCGGATGGTCGGTGGTGGCCATCAGCGCAACCTCTGGAGGTGGCGAATCACTACAGAAAGGTTTGCTTCGTATCTGGGGAACAATTCTAGCTTGTATTGCAGGAATTGCCATTATTTCGTTGGGTGCGCAAGATAGTTGGTTGTTTATGTTGTTGACAGCTAGTTTGGTGTCTTTAGGTGCATATCAAATGCTTGCAAATAAAAAGCTATCATATTTTTGGTTTGTTGCCGCTTATGTAACCCTGGTCATAACAGCTGCCGGGCCTTCCTCAGCGGGAGGCTTTTATATCGCAGTTTTCAGGACTTTGGAAACGATCCTGGGGATTGTTGTTTACACACTCATTGCCGTTTTTCTGTGGCCACGAACCAATATCGGAGCCATTAAAAAGGCAGTGAGCGAATTATTGGATACCCAAACCAAATTATTACAGGAAGTATACAATGTGCTCTACGGAACCGTTAAGAAGACCAGTTAAAGGAATTGGCCCAGCTACAGGTGAAACAATTGGGGCAATTTCGACAATCTTTAAAAGCAGAGGGATCAGAAAGCTACCAGGTTCAAAGAACTAAAACCACTTTGGGATCAATTTGAAAGTTTGAACAACAACTTGCTTAAATCATTCGACCGTTTGTTTGGTGGTATTGAAGATTTATCCAAAATCGACAAGCAGCAAAACCGAACCGATATCGATAACTTTTTTAAGGAAATCAACAACAGATTTACAGAAATGTCAGGTCTGCTTTCAGGCAATCAGGACTTCAATAAAAGTGCATGAATGTAAAACTGACAGATTAATTCTTTAGCTCGACCAGATATTTCACATTTTGACAAGGCAGCACTTGCTATTATTGTTGCCGAACTGAATAATATTGAAGCTATTAGCCGGGAAATGGTAAATGTCGCCATGAATCTCGCAGATGATAATCTACCCTAACAAAAAACCGTGATAGCGAAGTTAAACTTCAAAAAAAATCAGGATTTAACTTTCCTGTTTTCGACATTGAATATTTAAAAGGCTCTATTTTATGTATTCCTGGCTATTGTTTTTGGATTTATAATTTGGTTTTATGTGAACCCACCTGGCCATGCTACATGGTATATTATGGGCGGTGTGTTTGCTCTCATTTTTGCTGGTGCACAGCAAGTAAAAACAGTCAAATTAATCATTCCATTTATCATCGCCATGATTCTGGCATCCCTCATTTACGTATTTGTATTGCCCGAATTGACCAATTTTTATCAGCTTGGAATTCTACTTTTTACCTGTATGTTTGTCATTCAGTATTTTTTATCAGGCCCTGCTACAGCGTTTTCACCATCGTTATCATTCAACTTATTGCTATCAATAATCCGCAGACATACAATATCTTCAGGCCTAATCAACAGTTTTGTGTTTGTTTCCATGCTTATGATGTACCTTTTTGGGATGTCATATATCATCAATTCGCCCAGGCCTGAAAAAGCACTTTTAAAACTTGTAAGCAGGTTTTTTAAAAGTGCCAAATATCTTGTGTCGCAACATGCAGAATTGAAATCGAATAGCCAACCTTCATTTATTCAACGCTATAAAACAGAGTTTTATCAGCATGAATTGCACAGCCTTCCAGCAAAAATTTATGCTTGGGGAAAAGCCATTGATAAAAAGCTATTTCCAAATACTGATTATAAAGAAATCGAAGAAATAGTCAATACGATGGAGGTGTTGGTTGTTAGGATGGATACATTGACAGAGGCAAACAGCTGTAGCAATGAAAATAACCTTATCGAATTAAATGAAATACTTTCAAGTTGGAGACAGCGACTTGTCAAGGCTTTCGACAACTGGGATAACATTCCGCAAGAGGAAATTAAAAACAATACAAGCGAGTTGGTTTTAAAAAAGATGAATGAACTGGAAGAAAAGCTGAAAGATATTGTTGCCAAAAATGAGGGTAAGATCAATGAAGCGGAAGGTATTCGGTTTTACCATTTGCTCGGAGGCTATCGTGGTGTTACTGAGGCCACACTAAGATTTGCACAGGTTTCTGATCAATTGGACTGGAAGCAATGGAAAGAAGAAAGATTTCAGTAACAAGAATATAGAAGTTAATTAAAAAGATAAAAGTTAAAAATATGTTTATTCCACATGAAATTCATATTGGCGAGGTGTTTCTGCCACCCATGTTACTTGCAGGAATTCTTGGGGTTATTGCTGCATCTATAACTTCAAAGTTGCTGAATAAATATGGTCTGTCGAAATACTTTTTTTATCCACCACTTGTTAGTGTGGCATTGATGGTAATATATACATTGCTATTTGGATGGATTTTTATTCCTTTCTGATTAATAATACAATAAACCAAACTGTACGATAATTAACACATTATGAAAAAATTTATAACAACAGGGATAATCGTTTTAGTTGCGATAATTTTTGTATTGATAAAATATTGGGATTATCTGGCAAATCCCTGGACACGGAATGGCCAGGTACAGGCAAATGTCATTCAGATAGCACCCAGAGTATCGGGGCCAATTGTAAACTTGCCTGTCATAAGCAATCAGTTGGTGCACAAAGGCGACCTGCTATTTCAGATTGACCCGCAAACCTATGAAGTAAGCCTTGCACAAGCTAAAGCATCTTTGGATGCCACGGGTTATAACATCGAATCTCTCGAAAAGCAAGTTGAATCGGCAAGAGCATCAGTAGAAGCAGCACAGGCTGCTGTTGAACAAGTGAAAAGTTCGATGAGCCAAATAGAATCGCAGGTTTATACCAACAAACGCGAGTTTGAAAGACAACAAAAATTACTTCCCAAAGGATCCACTTCACAAAAAGAAGTTGACAAGGCAAAAACTGCTTATGAAGTTTCTGAACAGCAACAACTAGGTGCTGTGGCCTCATTAGCACAAGCTGAGGCTTCTGTGCGACAGGCTGAAGCTGCACTTGCTAAAGCCATAGCCAATTATGGACAAGAAGGTGAAGACAATGCACAACTCAGAGGAGCTATTGCGACATACCGTCAAGCGGAAATGAACCTGGAGTTTACGGAAGTCAGGGCACCGGCAGATGGCTACGTGACCAACCTCAACCTCAGGTACGGAAGTAATGTAGTTGCCAACCAACCCGCATTGGCTCTTGTTGACGTAAACAGTTACTGGATTGATGGTTTTTTTAAAGAAACCTCGATAGGCAAAATGAAACCAGGAGATAAAGCTGTAGTTACGCTAATGAGTTATAGCAACACTCCCATTGAAGGATATATTGAAAGCATAGGATGGGGAATTTCCCAACAGGATGGAAGTACAGGATTCCAATTGCTCCCCAATGTTAATCCAACTTTTGAGTGGATAAGGTTGGCTCAGCGTATTCCTGTCCGTATTCATTTGAATGAAATACCTGATGGTGTTGAATTAAGAGTTGGCACTACATGCTCAGTATTGGTTAAAACCGGAACGTCGGAAAATAAAGAATGATTGAAGATGTGAGTATTCCCCACTTTAATTAAACATTTGAATCAGAAATTCACAAAAATGGAAAATCGAATTAACCAGGGAAATATAATAGTTTTAAGAATGACATTTGTTCTTGCACTTTTCATATTTTCAATTCATTCAAAATCACAGGGGCAGGCGAGCCTTGGCTTTACAGAAACTGTTAACAGGGTTTTGGAAGAAAACCCAAATCTTGCATCCGCAGAAGCCAATCTCGAGGCAACACGATACAACATCGCCATAGCACGTGCAAATTATCTACCCGGATTGAATATTTTAGGAAGTGTTTCCCAAAGTAAGTCAGCTACTTTCAGCCAGACTGCAGGCGTCATTCCTTCGTCGTCAGCGTTAGTAGGGGCATCACTTTCGCAAATGGTTTACAATGAAAAAACACTGGCAAATTTTAAAATTCAGAAATACCTTTATGCAAGCCAGGAAGAGTTATACAGGAATACCCGAAACAGTATAATTTCAGCCGCCGGAATGTCGTATATCGGTTTGCTATTCGCTGAAGATTTGCTTGCTGTACAGCAGGAAAACATCCAAATTACAGAGCATAACCTGCAAGCAGCAAAAGACCGCCAGGATGTAGGCGCAACCAATATGCAGGAAGTGCTACGTTGGGAAACCCAGCTTTATTCTGATATGCAGTCTATTGAATCGCAAAAAGCTGTCGTAATTATACAACGTGGCACCCTTAACCAACTACTGAATGTACCTATTGAAACGAGTGAGACTCTGGATAAACTAACATTGGAAAAGAATGGCTTCATTTTTTCAAGTTCGGTGGTGGCTTCAACAGCAAGCGACGAAAATAAATCAATTATCATCCGCGATTTTCTTGTGGAACTGGGCCTAGCAAATTCGCCTATTCTGGCAAGTATCGACCAACAGCTTCTGGCACAGAACCGTCAGTTGGAAATGAATAAGCGATGGGCGATACCAAATTTTAATTTAGGCGCCTCCACCAATGCTAAATTTGATTTAAATAAAGAAGAAGCTGAAGAAGTGGGCGATGACAAAGGATTCTGGAAAGTTGGATTAACCATGTTTTGGCCTATTGTAGATGGCGGCGCCAATATCAATAAGGTAAAGCAGTCGAGGTGGCAGATGTCGGGGCTGGAGTTACAGAAAAATGACTTCAAAACTTCTCTCGAACAATCTATTCGGGCAAGCGCTGCAGTGGTAATCAGCGATTTTTTAAATATAGGTTTAGCTAAGGCGCAGGCCGATGCTGCTCAAAAGAATTATGATCTTGTAAATGACGCTTATTATGTGGGAGAATCCTCCTTGCTCGATTTGTTGGATGCCCAGAACCAAAAGCTGGTGGCTGATATTTCATCGCGCGTAGCTCTTTATACATTTTTCGATGATTTGCTAACCGTTGAGCAGGCCATCGGATATTTCCCTTTTTTGGAACCAGAAGCAGATGTGCAGGCAATTATAAATAAACTGGAGCGAAGGTTGCTTGAAACACAGTAAATGATTCGCCTATAAAAAATAATAAAAGGTAAAATTATAAAAGTAATAATTGTTGGTGGAGTTGCCGGTGGTGCCTCATGCACTGCACGCCTCCGCAGATTGGATGAAAAAGCTGAAATTATAATGGTAGAAAAAGTGCCTTACGTTTCATATGCAAACTGTGGATTGCCCTACCATGTAGGACAAGTAATTGAAAAAGAATCGAATTTATTGGTAGCCAGTGAACAATTGTTCCGCTCGCAATTCAACACTGCAGTGCACACCAATACTTAAGCTGTTGAAATTTCAGCAAAGGAAAAGACTGTCAATTTAAAGAACGTTGTTACAGGAGAAGTAAAAAAAGAGCCATACGACATGTTGGTTCTTGCACCAGGTGCAGTTGCTGTCCGTCCTCCGCTTCCAGGAATTGACCTTCCCGGTATTTTTCACGTCAGAACAGTACCGGATGCCAAAGCTATCAATGAATGGATTGAGAAAGGAAATCCATTTCTTTCTGGAATGTACCGTTACTCTGGATTTCAGGCAGTTCGTCCGAAAACGCATGCCATTGTTGTCGGTGGCGGATTTATCGGTCTGGAAACAGCAGAAAACCTCATCCATCGTGGATTTAGCGTGACCTTGCTCCAACGAGACGACCAGGTATTAGGGCCACTCGACAAAGAAAATGCACGTGTAGTTGAAGGTTATATGAAAAAGCATGGTGTAAATATTGTTCTTGGCGACGGGGCTGCTGCATTTAAAGAAGCTGAAAAAGGCGGCCTCGATGTGATTACCGAATCGGGTAAAAGCTACCATGCAGATGTGGTTATTCTTGCGATCGGTGTACGTCCTGATACAACCCTCGCAAAAATGGCTGGTCTCGAAATTGGCGAACTTGGAGGGATTCGAGTAAACGACCAAATGATCACAAGTGATCCGGTTATTCTTGCAGTTGGCGATGCCGTGGAGGTGAAAGATTTTATGACCGGAGAATGGAGCCTTGTGGCACTTGCAGGGCCAGCCAACCGCCAGGGACGTATTGCTGCCGATGTGATTGCCGGACGCGATTCACATTTCCGTGGAACCCAGGGCACAGCCATCATCGGCCTGGTACCCGGAACGCAGCATTTCAGGAATATTGAGCGTCATGAAGTGCAATCCAATGACCAGGTTGTTTCCTTGCGGATAGATGAAAGTGTATTTTTTCCAAATGCCAGGTTTCTGGAGAATAAGGTAAGTGAAATTGTGGCCGTGAAACCCGATGTAAAATATTTAATCCTTAATTGTTCAGCGGTCAATTGATGCTTCGGGGCTCGAAAGCCTTAAAGCTATCAACTTAAGGTTGAAAGAAGGTGGTATTGAATTTCATCTTTCCGAAATTAAGGGGCCAATAATGGATAGCCTGAAGAAAACGCAATTCTACCAGGAAATGAAAGACAGAATTCATTTCACGCATTTTGAGGCGGTTAATAGTATTGATCCTGAACAAGCAGCAAGGATCCGTGATAACGTTTTTAAAGATATTAAATAGTCTTAGCATTTACTAAAAATACGATAGCTTGAAACAAAAGAATAGTACAATTAAATGCTATTCTTCGTTAATGATTAGTTAATGTAAAAAGCTAATAGTAAGAGGGTTCTATTTTTATTATATGATTTTATATTGCTATAAACTCTCAATTTGTTTGTACAAATGCTTGTACATAAAAAAAGCCATTACATTTTTATTGTTTGTAATGACTTGATAATTAGTGTGGAGCATATCGGACTTGAACCGATCACCTCCTGACTGCCAGTCAGACGCTCTAGCCAGATGAGCTAATGCCCCTTTTGAGGCTGCAAATGTAAAAACTTTTAAATAAATGATACATTTGTCGAAAGGATTTTTTTAGAAAATGAAACGTTTATTCGTTGCTATAAAAATAATACCGGGGCCGGACTTTCTGAATGCATATAGTATTGTAAAAAAGGAATTAGACCCATGAGAAAATCAAATGGGTAGACGAAAAAAATCTGCACTTTACTTTAAAATTTCTTGGAAAAACGGAAAATGAACAAATCGATACAATTACTTACATCCTTGAAAAGATTGCAAAAAGAACCCAAATTATACAGATGAAATTAGAAAATCTGGGTATCTTCGGAAGCCGCTACGATCCCCGTGTTATTTGGGCCGGTTTAGAAAGCAATAAACCCCTGACCGAGTTTGCAGAAAATGTTTTGAATAAACTGGATGAGGAAGGTTTTGAACGTGGGCGCCAGAATTTTGTTCCCCATATCACCCTGGGGCGGATCAAACATATACGAGATAAAAAAAATCTGAAAAGCGTTATTGATAAAAATAGCCCGCTGATACATCAGGAAGAGTGGGTTAAAAGCTTTTATTTATTTGAAAGCATATTAAAACCTGAGGGGCCACAGTATAAGGTAGTTAAAACATTTAATTTACAATCCTGAGTGTCACGTTTAGAAGGTATATCTTTTTTGACCTTAAAAATATGAGGGCTTCATACAACAAATAAAGGCATGAATAAGTTATTAGTTATAATTTTTTTACTTTAGCGTATCATTTAAAACAAAGCTTGAAACAACACATAATATATATTTTAATCACTGTAAGTCTTATAGTTACATCGGTTGCTAACGCACAACAGCAACCTATGTTTACGCAGTATAAATACACATACATGTATTCAAACCCGGCATTTGCCGGAATGAGTGAAGGCATATGCGTGAATGGATTATTGCGTGAACAATGGTCAGGTTTTAAGGATGCTGATGGAAATAAAATAGCACCACAGGATCTTCTGATCACAGTAGATTCGCCAATAAAAGTGTTGCACGGTGGCGTTGGATTGTCAGTTATTCAGGATAAACTTGGATTCGAAACCAATATTGGTGTACAATTGGCTTATTCTTTTCATGCCGA
Organism: Marinilabiliales bacterium; assembly: GCA_963776205.1. GTDB lineage: Bacteria > Bacteroidota > Bacteroidia > Bacteroidales > F082 > UBA4459. The sequence continues at coordinate 55,612 of CAVZLR010000003.1, read as the reverse complement.
ATTATCATTTGCTACACTGGGGATAGGAGCCGGATTTAACCTGACCAACCGAACGATTGATTTTTCAAAATTTAAGCCATTGGTTGAAGGAGACCCGGTATTGTTAACAGCCGAAACAGGTGATATGCTGTTCGATGCGAATTTTGGGATATTCCTGAATTCACCAGGCAGGTATTATTTTGGTTTGTCCGCAGTTAACCTGCTGGAGTCAACAGGTAAAAATTTAGGCACAGATGATGGCGTTATACAATACAAAACCGACAGAACATTTTTTCTTACTGGCGGATACATTTTTTACATGCCAAGTAACCCAAAATTCGAATTTGAAGTATCAGCACTTATACAAAGTGATATAGTTTCAACACAATATAATATATCAGGCGTCGTTAAATACAATAGTCGATTTTGGGGCGGTCTGAATTATCGTTACCAGGAATCGGTGGGTTTACTGGTTGGAATGAGCGTGAAGGATTTTAGCATTGGATACTCTTACGATGTGAATATCATGGGATTAGGAGTTCCGGGAAGCCATGAGGTAGTATTAAATTATTGTTTTAAAATAAAACCGGATAGATCAAAAACCAGTTATAAGAACACGCGTTATTTATAAATAATAAGATATAAGATACTGTGAATAGGAATAATAGTTTTATTTTTTATTTTTGGCGCTTTATTTAGAAAATCGAAGAATCTGCAATAATACAATTATGATCATAATGAAAAGATTGATTTTATACTTGTCTGTGTTGGTGTTTCTTGCAAGCTGTAACAGCTCAGGAAACGGTGAGTTAGTAGGTACACGGCAAAAATCTAAGCCATTTTATCAGCCTGACCCATATGGGATGGCATTCGTTCCCCAGGGAAGTTTTACAATGGGAGGTGCGGATGAGGATATAACCCATAGTTTTCTGACGCAACCTAAAACTGTTTCTGTTGCGGCATTTTATATGGATCAAACTGAAATTACAAATGACGAGTATCGGCAATTTGTTTATTGGGTCAGAGATTCAATTGCACGAACCATCCTTGGTGATGTAAGACCTGAAGAATTTCTCATTGAAGAGAATCCTGAAACAGGTGAAATATATGACCCCCCATTTTTAAACTGGAAAACAGAAATTGAATGGAATAGTGAGGATCAGGATGTTCGTGATGCACTTGAAGATATGTACTTACCGGTGCACGAAAGATATTTCAGGCGCAAGGAAATAGATACCCGTAAATTGATGTACGAATACTATTGGGTAGATCTGCAAGCCGCTGCTAAAAAAGATTTTTCTGAAGGAGGTGATTATAGGGATGCCGGTTTGGCTAACAGACCTCAGGGCCTGCGTGACAGATCTGTATATGTGAGAAAAGAAACCATTGGTGTTTATCCTGATACTCTAAGCTGGATACATGATTATACATATTCATTTAACGATCCATTAACCAAACAATATTTCTGGCATCCGGCATACGACCATTATCCAGTGGTTGGTGTGAACTGGAAACAAGCCAGGGCATTTTGTATTTGGCGGACAGAATTAATGAACAGCTATTTAAGGTCGCAAAAAGGACAAGCATCATTAGCAGAATTTCGTCTTCCAACAGAAGCCGAATGGGAATGGGCAGCTTTGGGTGGATATTCTTTGAATCCATATCCATGGGGAGGACCTTATACACGGAATGAGAAAGGTTGTTTCCTTGCCAATTTTAAACCAATACGTGGAAATTATCTCGCGGATGGTGGATTGCGGACAATTATAGTGGCGCATTATCCGCCAAACGATTGGGATTTATACGATATGGCCGGCAATGTGGCTGAATGGACTAATAGTGCTTTCGACCCACTTTCATACAACATCACCTGGGATATGAATCCAAATTATACGTACAATTCAAAAGAAGATGATCCGCCTGTTATGAAAAGGAAAGTTGTCAGGGGAGGATCATGGAAAGATATTGCATACTATATAAACTTAACTACCAGAGCTTACGAATATGAAGATACAACCAAATCATATATTGGATTTAGAACGGTACAACCATATTTAGGCAGAAATAAAGGTGATAACCCTAACAAGGCTTCCCGTATTTACAATTAATTAATAAAACCAAACAAAATAAAGTAAAAAGAATTATCATGGGCTTATTTGATTTCACAAGAACAAGACGTTACAGACAATTTATGGCCAAAGTTTATGGCCTGGGTGCATCAGTGGTTTTGATTGGTGCTTTGTTTAAAATTAACCATTACGCATATGCTGACATTATGTTAATTGTCGGATTGGGCACAGAAGCTATCATTTTCTTTTTCTCAGCTTTTGAACCGCCGCATACTGAACCCGACTGGAGTTTGGTATATCCTGAATTGGCAGGCATGTATCATGGCGTGGAAGGAACCGGACTTAAGAAAAGAAAATCTCCAACTGAACAACTCGATGAAATGTTTGAAAAAGCAAAAGTTGATCAGGACGTGATAGAAAAGCTTGGCCTCGGCATGGAAAAACTCTCTGAAAATGCCAGTCAGTTGGGTAAACTCTCGGATGCATCTGTCGTTACTAACGAATTTACAGCCAATCTTGCATCTGCCAGCACTTCGGCAAAAGCATTCGGAGATGCAGTAGCAAAAGATGTAGATGCAACAAATGAATATGGGGAAAGCCTGAAATCAGTAAAAGATGGTGCAGGTTCTCTTGCCAGCGCCTATACACAGGCTGCTGATATTCTGAAGGGTGATATGAGCACTACGGAGCAGTTTGCTGAAACAGTTAAAGGCGCAACAGAATCTGCTAAGAGCCTCGCAAATAGTTATGCCAAATCAGCTGAAATTTTATCAAAATCTGTATCAGCTTTAGATTTTACTGCAGTAGAAGGAGATGCTTATAACCAACAACTACGCAAAATATCAGAGAACCTTGCTGCACTGAATGCCATTTATGAAATTCAATTGCAGGGAACGAATAACGCAGTTGAATCAACTGATAAACTCCATGGAACAATGAATACATTCCTTGAAAAACTGGAGCAATCAACCGCGTCTACATCACAATTCACGAGTCAGATGGCAACTTTATCTGAAAGGATGAGTTCACTTAATAAAGTATATGGTAATATGCTGACAGCCATGAATATTAACGGGTAATAATCAAATCGTTAATATGCAATTATTTATCAAACTAAAAAAACAAGAAAATGGCTGGATATAAGGAAACCCCACGGCAAAAAATGATTGCCATGATGTACCTCGTCCTTACGGCATTGTTAGCATTGAATGTCTCAAAAGAAATTTTAGATGCGTTTCTGGTAGTGAACAAGTCAATGGAATCAACCAATGAAAGTATCGCTGCTAAATCACGTCAAATGTATACCACTTTTGAGAATCAGTATACAATGAACCAGGAAAAGGTAGGTCCTTTTTGGGAAAAAGCCCAGAATGTCAATGCAGAGTCAACAGAACTCATTAATTATCTGGAAGACCTGAAACTGAAATTAGTGACCGTTGCCGAACGTAAAACCGAAGAAGAAGTGTTGGAATTGTATTACACCGATACGGTTATGCACGGAGAGAAGAAGAAAATGCTTATTCTGAGCAAAGTCCCCGCCAAGGATAAGTATGATGCTACAACAAATTATATGGTACGACCGGGAGATCAGGGAGAAGCATATATATTGAGTGCTAAAATGAATGAATACAGGAATATGATCCTGGATGCTATGAATCTACCGGCAGATGATAAAACTGTAGGATTGATTACCAATATGGAAGGAATTGATTACAGGAATGCAGATGGTCAGAAACAAGATTGGGAGTTCCATAATTTTTACCATACTATTCTCGCTGCTGACGTAACCATTCTTAATAAAATCATACAGGAAGTGCGTTCTTCAGAGTTTAATGCGATTGTTCATTTGTACAGATCCATTAGTGAGCAGGACTTTAAATTTGGTGATATTGCAGCGAAGATCATTCCGAAGAGTACCTATATTTTTAAAGGTCAGCAATATGAAGCCGATGTACTTGTTGCTGCATTCGACCAAAATCTTGATGCAACCATAAAAATTGTGCATGGCGCAGACTCAATTACTGCTGCGAACATTAACCAGGCGCAGGTGTATGAAGGTCAGGCCGGATTTGGAAGGCTTGAATTTCCTGCCAACAGAGAAGGTGTGCAAAGATATGCCGGTATCATTGAACTTGTCGACCCGAAAACTGAGCAGATGACACCGTATCCTTTCCGCGGTGAATATATTGTAGCACCTCCGGCACTAACAGTTTCGCCATTAAAGATGAATGTATTTTACATTGGCGTTAAAAACCCTGTTTCTATATCAGCACCGGGTATCCCTATGGATAGAGTTACAACAAGTATTTCTACAGGAAAATTGTATAAGGATCCGGAAAGCTCAAATTATATTGTAGAAGTTACTAAAGGTGAAAACAAAGCCATTGTTAGTGCAACAGCCAACATTGATGGAAATACTTTTTCACTAGGTCAATTGGAATTTCGAGTAAAACGTGTTCCTACGCCAACAGCTATGATAGCAGGGCAAACAGACGGTAAGATTGACAAAAATGCTTTGTTGGCAGCAGGAGCTATAATTCCTGATATGAAAGATTTCGAGTTTGAACTTTACTTTGAAATAACCGGTTATACCTTTGCTACAATTATCAACGGCGACTGGATTCCAAAGAACGTTAATGGTAACCGTTTTAATAATGAAATAAATGGGATTATCCGTAATGGCAGGTCAAAGCAAAAGTTTTTCTTTGAAAATATTCAGGCAAAAGGACCGGATGGAACCAGAAGTTTGAATCCAATTAACCTTGAATTACAATAAAAAATAATCATACGATGAAAAATATAATTCTTTCTATACTGGCTTTCATGTTATTGATTTCATTCGATAGTGTTGGTCAGATCATAGATGATGCACCTATGGATGGATTGTTTGCAACAGAAGATCTGGCAAACAAAGAACCGATTCCAAATCCCACCATCCGCAGGGCTGATGTGATGTGGTCGAAAAGAATATGGAGAGAAATTGATTTCAGGCAAAAATTCAATCAGAAATTTTACTTTCCTATTGATCCGCAGCAAAACTGGAAATCATTTATAACCATCGTGTTGGATGGATTAAAAGAAGGTGAATTAACTGCCTACGATATTTCAAATACTGATGAATTGTTAGTGCCGCTAACTTATAATGAAATTCTCGCAAGAGAAACTTTCGAGGACTATCGGGTGATGAGAAGACCTTATCCTCCATACGAAGAGTTTGATACGATTATATATACCGAATTTGACCCGACAAAAGTAATGCGTTTGCGAATTAAAGAAGACTGGTATTTCGACAGGCAAAGATCACAAATGATGGTTCGAATACAGGCACTTTGCCCTGTGATGATCAAAGAAAGAAACGGGGAGGAAATAACCTTACCATTATTCTGGATATCATACCAGGAAGCACGAAACCTGTTTGCAAACTCACTCGTATTTAACGATTATAATGCGGCCATGAGGGTGTCTTATGACGAATTATTCTGGAAGAGGTTATTTGACAGTTATATTTATAAAGAGCAGAATGTTTATGACCGACGGATATCGCAGTACGCTACCGGCGTTGATGCTTTGCTTGAAGCCGAACGAATTAAAGTAGAGATGCAGAGATTCGAAGAAGATCTCTGGGAATATTAATAAGCCCTGATATATTAAAAGCTCCTCAATTACGAGGAGTTTTTTTTTGCCTGCATTTAGCCTAAATTTGTAGGGACTCAAAATTATGGTAAAAGATATATTTGAAACGCATGTTACCTATTTAAAAGGTGTTGGCCCCAAAAAGGCCAAATTATTGGTGGATGAATTGGATATTCATACGTTTAATGACCTCATTAATTACTTCCCTTTTCGCTATGTCGATAAAAGTAAATTTTATAAAGTTAAAGATATAACCACTGATGCAGTATGGTTCCAGTTAAAAGGAACCATTACACAGATCAATAGTGTCGGAGATAAAAGAACAAGATATATTACTGCCAGGTTTCAGGATGAATCAGGAAGCATCGACCTGGTTTGGTTCAGAGGGTTAAAGTGGATTAAGTCGCAATTTGAACCTGGAAAAGAATATGTTGTATTCGGAAAGCCATCAGTCTTTAAAAACCATTTCAATTTTGTGCATCCTGAAGTGGAAGGTTTTGAGAAGGTGCAGCATGATATTTCCCTCAACCGTCTGGAAGGCATTTATAACTCATCCGAAAAGCTAAAAAATTCTGGACTGGGGAGCAAAGGTTTTAGTCGTATTATTAAGCAGCTATTAAATCAAACAGGTGATCAAATCAGGGAATCACTGCCCGGATATATTGTAAAACATTATCATCTGTTGGACCGAAAAACGGCCCTTATCAATATTCATTTTCCGGAGGATCCTAAAATCATTGAAAAGGCAAGACACAGGCTTAAATTTGAAGAACTGCTGCTGGTTCAGTTGCAAATATTGCAGCAAAAACACAATCTTAAACAGAAGATAAGAGGTCACATATTTAATAAAGTTGGCGATTATTTAAATGAGTTTTATGCAGAACATCTGCCCTTTGAATTAACAAATGCACAAAAAAGGGTGATCAAAGAGATCAGGGCTGATATTAAATCAGGGAAGCAGATGAACAGGCTGTTGCAGGGCGATGTTGGTAGCGGGAAAACCCTGGTAGCTTTAATGAATATGCTGATAGCTATCGATAATGGTTTCCAGGCCTGTCTGATGGCGCCTACCGAGATACTCGCCAAGCAGCATTTCGCCACACTAATAAATATGCTCGGAAATATGAATATTTCTATTGAATTACTTACCGGCTCAACATCACAAAAAGAAAGAACTGAGTTGCATAAAAAACTGTTGGATGGGAGCTTGCAGATTCTGATTGGAACTCATGCCGTAATTGAAGATACAGTTCAATTCAACAATCTGGGTTTTGTGGTAATTGATGAACAGCATCGTTTTGGCGTGGAACAAAGGGCTCGTTTGTGGAAGAAAAATGATATTCCACCGCATATTCTTATCATGACAGCAACACCCATACCCCGTACCCTGGCCATGACAGTATACGGAAATCTGGATGTTTCAATTATCGATGAATTACCACCGGGAAGAAAACCGATAAAAACACTGCATTTTTGGGAATCAAAGCGACTCAGGGTATACGGGTTTATGCGTCAACAGATAAAAGAAGGAAGACAGATATATGTGGTATTTCCATTAATTTCAGAATCAGAAAAACTGGATCTAAGGAATTTAATGGAAGGATTTGAAACTATTGTTAAAGAATTTCCACCACCTGAATACCAGGTAAGCGTGGTTCATGGAAAATTAAAAAGCAAGGAAAAAGATGTCGAGATGAAACGGTTCGTGGATGGGGTAACGAATATCATGGTTTCTACAACCGTAATTGAGGTAGGAGTGGACGTACCTAATGCTTCCGTTATGATCATTGAAAATGCTGAACGCTTCGGACTTTCGCAATTGCACCAGCTCAGGGGCAGGGTAGGTCGTGGTGCTGAACAATCATATTGCATTCTCATGTCGGGTAATAAGCTTTCCAATGAAGGCCGGAAACGTCTCGAAGTGATGGTAAGTACAAATGATGGTTTCAAAATTGCTGAAGCAGATCTCCAACTGCGGGGACCTGGCGATTTGCAGGGAACCCGGCAATCCGGCATACTTGATTTTAAAATTGCTAACCTGGCCAGTGATGGTGAACTTATTGCCAAAACAAATAAAATTGCTGCCCATGTCCTTAAAAAGGATGCTTCTCTAATCCATCCCGAAAATAAATTATTGAAAGAACAACTGGAGTTGATCAGAAAAGGTGGACAAAATTGGGGAAGAATATCTTGAATGAATCATTATTCTTAACTTATAGATCAATAACACAATAGATGATTCCGTACTAATGATTTCATTCTGAATGCATTTATCCTTACTTTTGCATTTCGTTAAAATTTATGAATAAGTAAATGAAAATATCCTATAACTGGCTTAAGCAATATATTGATTTTGAGATAGCTCCAGAAGATTTATCAGCCATTTTGACTGATATTGGTCTTGAAGTTGAAGGAATGGATCAATTCCAGTCGGTAAAAGGCGGATTGGAAGGTATTGTTATTGGTGAAGTAAAGACCTGCATCAAACATCCAAATGCGGATAAACTAAGTAAAACAGAGGTGGATATTGGCATCGGAAGGCTGTTACCAGTTGTATGTGGTGCGCCAAATGTGGCAGTCGGTCAGAAAGTTTTGGTAGCGACCGTTGGGACCAAATTATATGCTGGAGATGAGTCTTTTACGATCAATAAATCTAAAATTAGAGGGGAGTTGTCCGAAGGAATGATCTGTGCCGAAGACGAATTGGGTTTGGGAACATCCCATGAAGGAATTATGGTATTACCTGCTGATGCAGAAGTGGGTAAGAAAGCCAGCAAATATTTTTTCGTAGAAGAAGATGTGGTATTTGAAATCGGGCTTACTCCGAACCGCGCTGATGCAACCTCACATATTGGCACAGCCCGTGATTTGGTAGCAGCACTGAACCGAATCCACAATACACGTGAATATAATTTAAAAATACCACCGGTAACGAAATTTGAAGTGGAAAACCACAAACTGGATATTGAAGTAGAGGTTGAAGATATTAAAGCCTGTCCGAGATATACCGGAGTAACACTGTCTGGTATTAAAGTAAGTGAATCACCTGACTGGTTGAAAAACAAGCTCAATGCCCTTGGATTAAGGCCAATTAACAACATAGTTGATGTAACAAACTACGTATTACACGAAACTGGCCAGCCGCTGCATGCATTCGATGCTAAATATATTACCGGGAATAAAGTGGTAGTAAAAAAATTGCCCCCTGAAACAACATTTATCACACTGGATGAAGAAGAGAGAAAGCTGGATGAAGAAGACCTGATGATTTGCAATGCAGATAGCGGCATGTGTATTGCCGGCGTATTTGGAGGAGTAACATCGGGAGTTAGTGAATCAACCACTGATATTTTTCTGGAAAGTGCCTATTTCGATCCGACACATATTCGTAAAACATCCAGAAGGCATATGTTGCAGACTGATGCTTCTTTCAGGTTTGAGCGGGGTGCCGATCCTAATATTACTGAATTTGCGCTGAAAAGAGCGATCCTGCTGATGCAGGAATTAGCAGGGGGTATCGTTTCGTCTGAAATTAAAGACGTTTATCCTGAGCCGATAGAAAAATGGCCCGTTGAAATAATGTATTACGATGTCGATAGGTTAATAGGAAAAGTGATCGACCGGAAAACCATCAAAGAAATTTTGACAGACCTGGATATTGAAATAACCGAAGAACATGACGCAGGTTTAAAAATGTTGATACCAACATATAAAGTTGATGTGACCAGGGATGTGGATGTGATTGAAGAAATCCTGCGTATCTATGGATATAACAATGTTGAGTTCAGCGACAAGATTTATTCGTCGGTGAACCTGAGGCCTGATCCGGATATGGAGAAGTTACAAAACATGATTGCTGATTACCTCAGTTCACAGGGGTTATCAGAGATCATGAACAATTCATTGACTAAATCAGCTTATATTGATCACTCGGGTGTTTATAGCAACAGGAACAGTGTTTATTTGCTCAATCCATTAAGTAAGGATTTGGATATTTTAAGGCAAACGCTGTTATTTGGCGGTCTCGAAGTGGCAGCTTACAATTTGAACCGTCAGATGAATAACGTCAAGCTTTTTGAATTCGGAACGGTATATCAAAAAAGTGAAAAGTATGATCAAACTGATGCCCTGAATAAATATCATGAAGAGAAACACCTGATGCTGATCTCCAGTGGGATCAAACAGCCGGAGAACTGGAATTCGGCTGCCACAAAGGTGGACATATTTGATCTGAAGGCACAGGTTGAGGGTGTTTTTGCTCGGCTTGGAGTTGACGTAAGTAAAGTGGATATAAAAGAAACAACCAATGAATTATCTCTATATGCACTTGGTTATTTTTATAACCAAAAAATATTAGCTGAAGTAGGTTCTGTTCATAAAAAGCAATTGAATTATTTCGATATAAAACAAGATGTATTGTTTGCCATCATTAACTGGGACTTATTGATCAAATCACTGCCCAAAGAAACGCTTCATTATGAGGCTGTGGCAAAATTTCCGTCAGTGAGAAGGGACCTGGCGATGGTGTTGGACGAACATATAAAATTTGATGACCTTAAAGCACTGGCTTTCAAAACGGAAAAAAAACTATTAAAATCTGTTGGTTTGTTTGATATTTACAAAGGAGATAAAATCCCGAAAGGTAAAAAGTCATATGCGTTGTCATTTATTTTGCAGGACAAAGAAAAAACGCTGACTGATAAAACAATTGATAAAACAATAAGGAGGATTCAATCTGAATTTGAGCAAGTTTTCAATGCTGAATTGAGATAATTACAATAATCATTAAATTTATAAGCTAAATCACGCAAACGTCATATGGATGTACAATCAATAAAACAGAGATTCGGAATTATTGGAAACTCACCTTTATTAAACCGGGCTATTGATGTAGCTGTCCAGGTGGCGCCCACTGACCTTACCGTGTTGATCACGGGTGAAAGTGGAACTGGAAAGGAAGTCTTTCCTAAGATCATCCATCAGATGAGTGCCCGCAAGCACGGTAATTACATAGCTGTAAATTGCGGTGCCATTCCTGAGGGTACGATTGACTCTGAATTATTTGGCCACGAAAAAGGCTCATTTACTGGTGCACACGAAGCCAGGAAAGGATATTTCGAAGTGGCCAACGGAGGTACCATCTTTTTGGATGAAATAGCCGAACTTCCCATTTCAACGCAAGTGAGATTGTTAAGGGTGTTGGAATCAGGTGAGTTTATGAAAGTGGGTTCGTCAAAAGTAATTAAGACCGATGTGCGCGTAGTTGCTGCTACCAATGTGGTTTTGCCTGAAGCCATCGAAAAGGGTGAATTCAGGCAGGATCTCTATTACCGGTTAAATACGGTGCCTATTATCATTCCGCCATTACGCGACCGCAAAGACGATATTCATTTATTATTTAGAAAATTCTCAGCCGATTTCGCTGAAAAGTATCGAATGCCACCCTTACAATTGACTGAAGATGCGGTAAAAGCATTGAGAAATTATTATTGGAGGGGTAATGTGAGGCAACTAAAGAACATTACCGAACAAATATCCATAATAGAAAGAGAAAAAGACATTGACGCCGTGATGCTGAAACGTTATCTGCCGGAAGAAGGAGGAAATGATTTACCTGTATTATATCGAAAGAAAGAAGAAGAACATATATCGGAAAGAGAATTGCTTTATAAAGTACTTTTTGATATGAAAAAGGATATGAATGAGCTAAAGAAAGTGGTGGATAGCATGCTTGAAAAGGGAGGTGTGAAACCCTCGGAACAAACCAAAGCATTGTTGGTAAATGAATATCCGGATAAGGATTTGTATCCCCGCCATGAAAAAGTTCATGATGTAAAGATTTCAAGTCCGGATGATGATTTCGATACATATGACCCATCAGAAATTATAGAAGAGTCGCTTTCATTACAGGAAAAAGAAAAGGAAATGATTAAAAAAGCACTCGAAAAACATAGCGGAAAAAGAAAAGATGCAGCTAATGAACTGGGAATTTCAGAAAGAACCCTGTATCGTAAAATAAAAGAATACAATATTAAATAATGCCATCACAAAAGTATTTTAAAAGTCTCAGTTGGATTGCCTTATCCCTCTTTATTTACCTAATGCAGGGATGTGGTGTGTATTCATTTACCGGTGCATCTATTCCTCCTGAGGCCAAAACTATGTCCGTACAATATTTTCCTAATAAAGCACAATTGGTAGAACCTGTCTTGAGTCCTTTTTTCACGGACAAGTTAAGGGATCAGTTTACCCGGCAAACCAATCTCGAAATGGTCGATAGAAATGGTGATTTGGCAATTGAAGGCGAAATTACTGATTATAAAACAACTCCGGTAGCTATCCAGGGCGATCAAACCTCAGCACTTAACCGGCTGACAATAACAGTTAATGTTAGATTTGTTAACGTATTTGAACCTGATAAGAATTTTGAACAGAAGTTTACACAGTTTCTCGACTATGCTTCAGATTCAGATTATAATGCCATTAAAGATGAATTATTTGAAGGCATTACAGAAATGTTAACAACGGATATTTTTAACAAAGCCGTAATCAACTGGTAAGATGAATAAAGAGAAGTTTTATCAATGTTTGAGCGACAGCCATCAACTTACACGGGATACCACTGGTCCGCTAAGTGATATTGTAAAAGATTTTCCTTATTGCCAATCAGCGAGAATCTTGCTGGCGATGACACTTTTTAAACAAAAAGACATCCGCTATGATAATGAACTGGCGACAACTGCGATATATATTGCAAACAGAGGGGTTTTAAAGAAACACATATATCTGGCAGGAAGTAAAACACAAACCGTTGTTTTACCTGATGAGCATAAAGCAAGAAAGTAGTACCCTGGAAACAAAAATCAGAAAAAATAACAAAAGATGAAAGCGCTGAAAGAATATTAGAATTAAAAAAAGTAGTTGAGGAGCGTATTCGGGATATTGAAGCGAAAGAGCAAAAAGATGCCATAGGTCATGAAGAAAAATTTGCACCTGTTACAACTAAAAAAGACCTGATAGATCAGTTTATTGAGAATGAACCCAGCATCACACGGCAAAAAGGTATTTTTTTTAATCCAATAACTGCAGCAAAAAAAAGTGTTACAGACGAAGAGAATATAATTAGTGAAACACTGGCGCAGATATATTTGGATCAGAGATACATTGATAAAGCGATTAGTACTTATGAAAAATTAAGTTTGAAATATCCGGAAAAAAGTACTTACTTTGCAGCCCTGATTGAAAAAGCAGAAAAAAAACGTGAATCTTAAAAATATATAGGATGTATTATTTTATTTCAATATTGATTTTAGTCGTGAGTGTTTTACTCGGACTAATTGTTTTGGTTCAAAACCCCAAAGGCGGTGGTTTGGCTGCAAATTTTGCAGGAACCGGTTCGCAATTTATGGGCGCAAGACAAACTGCCGACTTTCTCGAGAAAGCCAGCTGGTCACTTGCAATAGCATTATTGGTACTTAGTTTATCGGCTACCATGATTGTTCCCAGAAATGTTTCAGAAGTGGGTGTGCAGGATACGCAGTTAAGAGAACAACTGGAAGATGTGAATCAGACAGCACCTATCGATTTTCAGGCACCTCCGCCACAGGAAGAAGAATAAAAAAGAACTTTTTAATAATAAAAATGTCAGATTGTCACTACACTCTGACATTTTTTTTTGTTTATCGCTTTGGCATAAAATGTGACTTGCCATTCTCAAACTTAAAAATTTGAATTATGACAAAAGTAAATATCAAACCACTTGGAGACCGGGTAGTAATTGCACCTGCTAAAGCAGAGGAAAAAACTGCTTCCGGAATTATTATCCCCGATACAGCAAAAGAAAAGCCGCAGAAAGGAACTGTTGTGGCAGTTGCTGACAATAAAGAAAATCCATTAACAGTTAAAGTGGGTAACCAGGTACTTTATGCAAAGTATGCTGGCACCGAAATATCTATTAAGGGCGAAGACTATCTTATAATGAAGGAAGAAGATATTCTTGCAGTTATTTAGAAAATAGAGAAATCAAACAACTAAAATAAAAACATAAAAAAATGGCAAAAGACATTGTATTTAATCATGAAGCTAGAGAAGCCCTAAAAAGAGGTGTGGATGCGTTAACCAACGCAGTGAAAGTTACTTTAGGACCTAAAGGAAGAAATGTGATTATCGAAAAATCATATGGTGCTCCACAGGTAACAAAAGATGGAGTAACTGTTGCGAAAGAGATCGAATTGGAAGACAATATTGAAAACATGGGTGCCCAAATGGTAAAAGAAGTGGCATCAAAAACGAATGATCTGGCAGGTGACGGAACAACAACCGCTACCATCCTTGCGCAATCTATTTTTGTAACCGGTTTGAAGAACGTTACAGCCGGAGCCAATCCAATGGATTTAAAAAGGGGTATTGATTTGGCAGTTGCAGCGGTTATAAAATCGCTGAATAAACAATCCAAAGAAGTGGGAGACAGCAATGAAATGATTGAGCAGGTAGCTTCAATTTCAGCTAATAACGACCTTAGTATTGGAAAGCTGATCGCCGAAGCGATGAAGAAAGTGAAAAAAGAAGGCGTAATTACTGTTGAAGAAGCGAAAGGTATGGACACTTACGTTGATGTTGTGGAAGGAATGCAGTTCGACAGGGGTTATATTTCTCCTTATTTTGTAACCAATGCTGAAAAAATGGAAGCTGTTTACGAAAATCCATTCATTCTGATCCACGATAAGAAGATTTCAGTGATGAAAGATTTACTTCCTATTTTGGAAAAATCAGCACAATCAGGACGACCTTTAATTATCATTGCTGAGGATGTTGAAGGAGAAGCACTGGCAACGCTGGTGGTGAACCGTTTACGTGGCTCATTAAAAGTAGCTGCAGTTAAAGCACCTGGATTTGGCGACCGCAGAAAAGAAATGCTGGAAGATATCGCCATCCTTACTGGTGGTGTTGTCGTTTCTGAAGAAAAAGGTTACAAACTGGAAGACACCACTCTGGATATGCTGGGTGAAGCAGAAAAAGTAACAATTGACAAGGAAAATACAACCATCGTAAGTGGTAAAGGCGAAAAAGATAACATCGCAGCACGAGTAAATCAGATTAAATCGTTGATTGAAACTACAACATCTGATTACGACAAAGAAAAATTACAGGAACGTCTTGCTAAATTAGCAGGTGGTGTGGCTGTAATCTATGTTGGTGCTGCCAGCGAAGTTGAATTGAAAGAGAAAAAAGACCGTTTTGATGACGCACTTGGCTGCAACCAGGGCTGCAATTGAAGAAGGCATTATCCCAGGTGGTGGTGTTGGATTTCTTCGCGCAATTTCAAGCCTGGAAAAACTGAAAGTAGAAAATGAGGACCAGGAAACAGGTATTGCCATTATTAAAAGAGCCCTCGAAGAACCATTGCGTCAAATAGTTGAAAATGCGGGTCTTGAAGGTTCAGTAGTGGTGAATAAAGTAAAAGAAGGAAAAGGTGATTTTGGTTTCAATGCCAGAACCGAAGTTTACGAAAACCTCTACAAAGCAGGCGTAATTGATCCTACTAAAGTTACCAGGATTGCCCTTGAGAATGCAGCCTCTATTTCGGGTATGTTATTAACTACCGAATGTGTGTTGGCTGAACATAAAGATGAAAATGCTTCGGCTCCTGCCATGCCTCCAATGGGTGGCGGAATGCCAGGAATGATGTAAAAACATCATTTCATAAATCGTATAATAATGAAAGACCTGTCAGTATTGGCAGGTCTTTTTTACATTTGGCTTGTTTTTTGAACTATTCGGTGAATCAACAGTTCATTATTAATCTTAACTTTGTCGCAATTTGAAAATTATGATGATGAAAATAAGCATAAGCACCATGTTAATCCTGTTTGGATTTGCTCTGGGAGCTCAAAATTCGCAATCAAAATATCCGATGAATCCTGAAACCGGCCAGATCGAATTTCAGGAAGTAGTGGATGAAAATGGAACCAAGGAGGAACTTTTTAACCGCTCCATATACTGGCTAAACGATTATTATAAAGACCCTGTAAGGGTTACTTCCTTAAGGGATATTGAAACAGGTAAAATTGTCGGGCAACACCGTTTCCGGATTTATTATACCGATGATGATGGGAATAAAATAGCTGCAGGCATGATCGGTTACGATTTTATGATTGAGTTAAAGCAGGATCGTTATCGTTACACAATGAATAATTTCCTGTTAAAATCTGCCACACGCCAACCGGTTGAAAAATGGCTGGATAAATCCGATCCGGCATATGATGTTCGCTGGAATGAGTATCTGGATCAGGTTGCCGAATATGCCAAAAATTGGAGCAATACACTAAAAGAAAAAATGGGGCCGGAGCCTGAAAAAGTACCGGACGAATGGTAAAATACCACACGAATGTTTAGCGCATAGAAAATGCCCAGAAGAAGGAAACGTGATATAATTATCAAAGGTTTTTCCAAACTTTTGAAAGAAGACAAGCTTAAGATTGTCGCCGAGTTGATGGACAAACAGGTGGAGAGCATGGAGTTAATGAAAAGCTTCTGGCATACTGACCACTCAGTTCAGAAAATTTTCGATGAATTTAGTGAAAATACCATATCGAACTTTTACATACCCTATGGTGTGGCTCCGAATGTAGTTGTGAATGATATTAATTACCTCGTTCCACTAGTAATTGAAGAAAGTTCTGTAGTGGCAGCAGCTTCATCCAGTGCTAAATTCTGGTTGGAGCGCGGCGGTTTTAAAGCCGAGGTAATTGATGTGATCAAAATTGGCCAGGTGCATTTTACATGGAAAGGCGAAAAGCATAAACTCGTATCTGTGTTTGATGACCTGAAGCTGTACCTGCGTGATTCTGTTAAAGAAATAACGGCCAACATGAACGCCCGAGGTGGTGGTGTGATCGATTTTGAATTGATCGACATGACGAAGGAAATTGAAGGGTATTACCAGTTACGCGTATCTTTTAATACGGTAAATTCGATGGGTGCCAATTTTATCAATTCGTGTCTCGAGGAGTTTGCCATGGCCCTTCAATCTTTTTTCAGGGATAATGATATATTTGAGGGAAAGGAAAAAGAAACCTATATCATCATGTCCATCTTGTCGAATTATACACCTGAATGTTTAGTAAAAGCTTGGGTGGAATGTGATTTTAAGGATTTGGATGAGGTAGATGAAAATATGTCGGGGGAAGAATTTGCAAAAAAGTTCCAGCACGCCGTCCATATAGCAGAAATTGATGTGTACAGGGCTACTACACATAACAAAGGAATTTTTAATGGAATCGATGCTGTTGCTATAGCCACCGGAAACGACTTCAGGGCAATAGAAGCTGCCGGGCATACCTATGCTTCAAGAAGCGGTAAATACAAAAGCCTGACCAGTGTAGAACTAACAGAAGACAGATTTAAATACACACTTTCGTTGCCACTGGCTATGGGTACAGTGGGTGGTTTAACCTCATTACATCCGCTGGCAAAACATTCACTTGAAATGCTGGGTAAACCAAGCGCAGAAGAACTGATGATGATTACCGCTTCAGTTGGACTGGCAAATAATTTTTCAGCAGTACGATCGCTTGTAACCAAAGGAATACAAGTGGGCCATATGAAAATGCATCTGATGAATATCCTGAATCATTTTAATGCGACAGAGGAAGAAAAGAAAAGAGCTGTAGAGTATTTTATAGGCCATAAAGTGTCTTTCAATAATGTAAGCCAATTCATACAAAATCTCCGGGAAGGTGCATAAGAATAACTGGTTCGCCAACGGTAAGCTTTTAATAACAGGCGAATACCTCGTGTTGGAAGGTGCGAAAGCTTTGGCAGTACCCCTAAAACCCGGACAGCATGTAAGGGTAAATGCCATTGATACGAACGTGCTAAATTGGGAAGCAAAATCACCTGGTGGTATCTGGTTTAAAGCCAAATTGAAAATACCGACATTGGAAGTGTTGGAGACAACAAGCAAAGTGTACGCTGATCGTTTGGTATTGCTAATTCAAAAAGCGATCGAACTGTCTGGTCATTTTTTGAAAGATATTCAGGGGATTTGAAGTAGAGACTGAACTTGATTTTAACCCTGAATTTGGATTTGGTTCCAGTTCAACCCTAATCTATTGTCTGGCAAAATGGGCTCAAATCGATCCGTATAAATTACAGCAGTATACCTTCGGAGGTTCAGGATTCGACATTGCCTGTGCTGATGCCAAAGGCCCAATTACATTTCGTCGAGAACAAGATACCATTCAAGTAACAAACGTTGAAATTTCACCAGCTATCAGTGATCATTTGCATTTTGTTTACCTTGGTAAAAAGCAGCAAACGTCTAAAAGCATTCGGAATTTCAGAAAAAATGCCTCTTTTACTTCTACAGATATTAATACCATCACTTCAATTACAAATCAGATCATTGAAACTGATTCAATTGATGAATTTGAAAAATTAATGGTGGAACATGAAAATTTAATGTCGGGAATACTGAAAACGCCTACAATTAAATCCAGCCATTTTTCAAATTATGAAGGATGTGTAAAATCGCTCGGTGCCTGGGGTGGTGATTTTGTGCTGGTAAGCAGTCGTAAATCCAAACAAGAATTTTCGGAACAAGTGAAAAAGATGGGTTTCCATACAAACTTTTCATATGACGACCTGGTGCTGAAGTAGAAAATCCACAACAAATAGATCGACATTTTTATGTAATTTGGCCATTCAATTATTTTTGAAAATGGGTCAAAATACCATCCAATAAAGGGAAGATATCCTGGCAAAGTCCTTCCAATATTGCACTCATTAAATATTGGGGCAAACATGGTAATCAGCTACCGCGCAATCCGTCATTAAGCATGTCCCTGAGCGTCTCATTAACAAACACATCAATTTCTTACACGAAAAAGCAGCATTCGGTCAAGGATGTGGATTTGGAATTTTATTTCGAAGGGCAACAATTGGTGGCATTTGAAAATAGAATAACGGCTTATTTTATAGGTCTTTTAAGTGAATTTCCTTTTCTTGCCGATTATCAGTTAAAAATTGAAAGCAGTAATACCTTTCCGCATTCATCCGGAATTGCTTCTTCGGCTTCGGCTTTTTCGGCCCTGGCATTGTGTATCATGAGTCTGAAAGAAATAATAACTGGTGAAATTGACAGAACTGAATTCTATCAGCAGGCATCACAATTAGCGCGTTTGGGCTCAGGAAGCGCCTCGCGGTCAGTATACGGAGGCTATGCGGTTTGGGGAAAAGTAAGAGGTTTGGATTCTTATTCTGATATGTATGCCCATCCTTTGCAGTTTGATGTGCATCCTATATTTCAATCTTACCACGATGCCATTTTAATAGTAAGTGCAAAAAATAAGAAGGTGGGGAGTTCTGCAGGGCATGGTTTAATGGAGAACAATCCGTTTGCCGAAGTAAGATACCAGCAGGCAATGAATCATACCCTAGCTATGATGCAGATATTAAAAACTGGCGATACGAAACGGTTTATAAAAATAGTTGAGCAAGAAGCCATGACTTTACACGGGTTAATGATGTCGTCCGACCCGGGGTTTGTTTTAATGAAACAGGAGACCATTGAAATAATCGAACAAATTCGGAGTTTCAGAGAAAAACATCAAATCCCCGTTGCTTTTACACTTGATGCCGGCCCGAATGTGCACCTGTTGTATCCCGATTCATCAAGAAAGGAAGTGTTGGCGTTTATAAACAAAGAACTCGTGCGTTTATGTGATACGGGTAAATGGATTGACGATGCGATAGGAAATGGTCCTGAATTAATGAATGAATAGCAAATGAAGGATTTCCACGACTTTTATTCTAAAATTTTATTGTTTGGTGAGTATAGTGTGATTTGCAATTCGATGGGACTAACCATTCCGTATCAGAAATACTCAGGGCGTTTACAGAAGTTTGATAAGACAGGTGAGGAAACACTAAAATCATCAGAGAGTTTAAAGGGATTTTATTTGTATTTGGAAAAACAATCAGGGGAAAAAGAGTTATCAGTAAAATTGGATTTGGATGCATTTAAAAATGACCTGGAAAACAATTTGTATTTCGATTCAAATATCCCACAGGGTTATGGAGTTGGGAGTTCGGGCGCCATTTGTGCAGCAGTGTATGATGCCTATGCGATTGATAAGATGAATGATTTGGATAATATTTGTTTGCCTGAATTGAAGCAAATTTTTGCCCAGATGGAATCTTATTTCCATGGCGTAAGTTCCGGATTGGATCCATTGAATTCATACCTTAAAAAAACCTTGCTTATTCATAATAAAGAAACGCTGGAAATTATAGAAAGTCCATCCGGATTCAATCAGGGTGAAATTGATATTTTCCTTGTTGACACGAATTTATCAGGAGAAACAGAACATTTGGTAAGTATATTCTTCGACAAGTGCCGGAATTATAAATTTTACAAAGAGATAAAAAGCAAGCTAATTCCTTTTAATAATCGGTGTATTGAACTATTTATGAAAGGAGAGCATTCAGAATTTTTAGTTGCTATTGATAAGCTTTCTCTTTTCTTTTTTGAGCATTTCAAACCGATGATTCCAAAAGTATTTATGGAAATCTGGGAAAAAGGAATTAAAAGTAAAAGGTATTCACTAAAACTATGCGGCTCTGGCGGTGGTGGCTTCCTGTTGGGTTTTACGACTGATTTTGAAGCAACACAAAATGAATTTAAAGGCTTAACATTGCAGAAGCTGGAGATGTGATTTTACTACATTTTTTAATTCCTTGATTCTAATTATGATATAAGATAACTATGAAACAAAGCAATACATACACCATCGAAGGTAACATTATTGACTTGAGAGCAGAATCAATTTTTAAAGGTCGGGTATTTGTCGAGAATGGAATAATTGTAAAGGTTTTAAAAGACGAATCTATAACCAAACACCATTACATCTTACCAGGTTTGATCGATGCCCATATACATATTGAAAGTTCAATGCTGATCCCCTCTGAATTTGCACGGCTGGCTTCGGTACATGGAACAGTAGCCACTGTTTCTGATCCACACGAAATCGCAAACGTTCTGGGAATTGAGGGGATTAATTATATGATTGAAAACGGGAATAAAGTACCCTTTAAGTTTTATTTTGGTGCTTCATCCTGTGTGCCTGCAACACCATTTGAAACTGCAGGTTTTGAGCTTGGACTTAGTGAACTGGATGAATTGTTGGCCAGGGATGATATCAAATATATGTCGGAGATGATGAACTTCCCGGGTGTTATTCATCGCGATGATTTTGTAATGAAAAAACTGGATATCGCTAAAAAATACGGCAAACCGATTGACGGACATGCACCTGGTGTAGTTGGTGAAGATGCAAGAAAATATATAGATGCTGGTATTACAACCGACCATGAATGTTTTACAATGAAAGAGGCACTGAGTAAGATCAGTTTTGGAATGAAAATACAGATCAGGGAAGGTAGTGCTGCCAAAAATTTCGATGCACTGGTTGACTTACTAAAAGATCATGCTGATGAAGTGTTGTTCTGTTCCGATGACAAACACCCTGACGACCTCGTTGAAGGGCATATTAACAGTTTAATAAGGCGAGCAATCAAGAAAGGTTATGACCCTCTTAAAGTACTGAAAAGCGCAATCATCAATCCTATCAAGCATTATAAACTTGATGTAGGAATATTACAGGAGGGAGATCCGGCCGATATGATCGTTGTGGATAATTTGACAGATTTCAACGTGCTGGAAACCTATGTAAACGGTAATTTAATTGCAAAGGATGGAAAGACTCGTATAGAATCAGTGGATGAATCAGCCCCTAATAATTTTCATGTGCAAACCATCATTGAAAGCAGTATTTATGTGAAACCTAAAACCGACTGCCTGAAAGTAATGGAAGCGCTGGATGGGCAATTAATTACAACTGCTGAATGCATTACCCCGAAAATTGTAAATGGAAATGTGATCAGCGATCCTGAAAGGGATATTTTAAAAATCGTGGTACTCAACCGCTACAAAAATGCTGCGCCGGCAGTAGCATTTATCAGGAATTTCAATTTGAAAGAAGGCGCCATTGCCTCAAGCGTAGCACACGACAGCCACAATATTGTAGCAGTTGGGGTTGATGATTCTGATATTGTAAAAGCCATCAACTTAGTGATCAAAGAAAAAGGTGGTGTTTCCCTGGTAAGTCCGTCAAGGGAAATGATTTTGCCATTGCCTGTAGCCGGATTGATGTCAGCTGAAGATGGATACCAGGTAGCTAAAAAATACCATGAAATAGATCAGGCAGCACATGAACTTGGCTCTACATTGCGGGCACCATTTATGACGTTGTCATTTATGGCACTCCTGGTGATACCCGAACTCAAATTAAGTGATAAAGGATTGTTCGACGGAAAAAGCTTTTCCCTGACGGATTTATTTGCCTGATAACCTTATTTAGATTAAGTATAAAATATCTAAAAAAGGAATATATGTAAATATTTAACTGTTTGAAGATAACGATATTTCCTACTTTTGCGGAAACATTATTGCAATGGCAAACATCGATATAAACGTCTCCAAACTGGAACTGGCAGCGAGCAAACTCAGGGCAATTTCACATCCCATGCGCATCGCGATAATTGATTTATTAGCACACGGTGAAAAATTAAGTGTCACTGAAATTTATGAGGCACTGAATATTGAGCAGGCAACAGCATCGCACCATCTAAATATTCTGAAAAATAAAAATGTCTTAGTCTCTAAACGCGAAGGAAAAAAGATATTTTATTCTTTAAAAAATATGACGCTGACTGAGATTATTGAATGTGTGAATCGTTGTAACGACTAACATATAACGATCTGCTATTTAATTTGCCAGGTTTCTTCAATTTCCCAATTCGCTCTTACGTCAATTTCCTTATTGAAGAATATAATTTTTTCGGGTTGTATTTTATCCAGATAATAACCACTGTCCCATTTACGATTACCATTCTTATCAAAAATAATCTTGAATTTGTATTTGGCCGGACTGATATATTGATAACTGATCGTAGTATCAGATGTAAGGTATGATTCTTTTACAACAATGCCTTGGTCGGTCAGCATCTGTAAAACATAAGACTGCTCTTTTTCAGTTTTCAGTTTCATAGTCATTTTGCCATAATCCGCGGGTGTTTTGGTGGCGAAATTAAATCGGATCTCTTCATTAAAGTAACCGTTCCAGTCAATAAAACTTGAATCAGGGAAATAATATGAATATTTTGTTGCTTCCTCTAGTTTGATTGGGAATTGCAGTTTCATTTTAAAACTATCAATTAATACTGCATCTGGCTTGTAAATGGTATCTTCACCTGCAATTAGACTCCCTGCAGCTGTGCTAAATGAGGCCAATGGTTGATCGAAATTTATAGAGGGTTTCTGGTTTAAAAGCAGATTGCCTCGTGAAGCATTGGATGTCCACTCCAAATAAATCTTTTCTTCTTCATCGTTCTTTTTAACCCTTGCCCTTTCAGATTGACTATCGATTCTGAGGTTTATATACAAATACTCCAGTGTGTCACTGTAATTTAAAATTATGAGTTCAAGCGTGTCAATGGGAATATCTTTTAAATACCAGTAAATGGTATCGGATCTTCTGGAAAATTTTTCCAGGTACCAAAGGCTGTCCGAAGCATAATTAACTGGTATGAGGTCAATATTTTTCGCGGGCAAGGAAAATGAAAATTCAAGTGTATTTCGTTTTAGCAAGCCTCCTTTGAGCATACGCTGGGTACTGTCGCGATTTGTAAAAAGGATCAGGTCGTATTTGGCGACGGGAAGCTTATTCTGAACAATGGCATTAGAGAGGGTGGAATCAGAAACAAGTGTTGAATCCATAACTGTCGAATCTGCCAACATAAGCAATGAATCGGCAATTATAAATCCTGTTGAATCAACTTGCAGACTATCATTAATAGCTGTTTCAAGGCTGTCGGGGAGCACGCTCTTGGGTGGCCCACTATAAGCAGGTTTAACAAGTGAATCTAAAAAAGCAATCTCTTCGGTCGGTTGATCAAAAATATGGTTACTGTTCAGGTCTCTTAATGCAAAAATGAGATATTCTTCGTCTGCAAGCCCACTAAATTTATATTGTCCGTTTTCGTCTGTTTTACTCAGATAGAAGGGTTTTGCTATTAATGGTAAAGAATCAATGGCGATTGTGTCATTGTCATTTTTGTAAAGCATCACGAAAACATCTGCGGCTGGTTGCAAATCAATGGCATTGATCACTTTGCCTTCCATACTCATTGAATCTACTCTGTCGCCGGTAGAGAAAATATAAGTATTCTCCTTCACCGGATTCTTTTCTGTGATATCCACAATGGCATCACCAAAAAACAAGGTGTAAGTGGTGTTTTCTCTCAGTTCTTCATTGAATTTTACCTGAAGTGTTTTCCCTTTGGCTTTAAAATCGGGTAATTTATCCATTGGTGGCGATATCAGCAAACTCTGGTTGATATTGTTTAACTCAATGAACTCATCAAAATCAATTTCAAATTTATCGCCTTTAAAATGTGCGCCGTAATTGGCAGGATCATATTTGAGTATTTGGGGTGGTTGCGTATCTTTTGGTCCGCCTCCGGGTGAACCCGGACGTGCACAATAGGCCAATAAAACGGCGGTAGCAACTACAAATAAAAACGGTATTTTTCTGATACTTTTTTCCATGAATTTCAGATATACAAAGATGCAAATAATTGTTCAGGAAAAATATATATGCAATTGTTGAATTTCATATTATAAAACATCAAATGAATAGCCTTTCTTTTTGAAATGTTTCAAATATTCAGGTAATAAATACAAAAGATTATCAGCTGCTTTTTTGCTATCATGAAATACAATGATCGATCCGGGCTTCGTTTTACTGATAACTCTTTTTAACAGTTTTTCTTTTTTGGATGTAGTTTTATAGTCTTTGGTCAATACGGTCCACATAATGACGCTGAACCCCTCATTCTTTAACGCTCTAACTTGTTTTGGCGTAATTTTTCCATAGGGAGGTCTGAACAGTAGCGACTGAACGTATTCCTTGCATTTCAAAGCATCTGACAGATACTCTTCGGAGGGAGTTTTCCATCCTTTTAAATGGTGATATGTGTGGTTGCCTGTCAGATGTGTCCTGTTAAGAATTTGATGGTATGTTTCCGGATACTTCTGCACATTTTCACCTACGCAAAAAAAAGTGGCTTTTGCGTCATATTCATCAAGAATATTCAATACTTTTGGGGTTATAACTGGATGGGGGCCATCATCAAAAGTGAGAAAAAGTTTTTTGGTTTTTGATGGTATTTTCCAGGTGAGTTCTGGAAAAAACAGACCGAACAAAAAGATGGAAAAAGATTTCATATTGGCTCACAAAGATAAACGCATAAAGCTTAAAAATTTGAATATATGAAAAGATTAGTTTTACTTCGGCACGGACAAAGTTTATGGAACAAAGAAAACCGTTTTACAGGCTGGACAGATGTAAATCTGTCGGAACAGGGTGTTGCTGAAGCAAAAAAAGCAGGTATAGTATTAAAGGATGAAGGATACAAATTCAAAATCGCCTATACATCCTATCTTACAAGGGCCATTAAAACATTATGGCTGGCACTGGAGGAAATGGATCAGATGTGGATACCAGTAAAGAAGTCATGGCGTTTAAATGAAAAACACTATGGAATGCTCCAGGGTCTGAATAAAGCAGAAACCGCCGAAAAATATGGCGCTGATATGGTACAATTATGGCGCAGGAGCTTTGATGTACCTCCGCAGCCGTTAGAGAGTGATGATGAGAGAAATCCGAAATTTGATCCACGATATGAGGAACTTACAGCGGCAGAAATTCCATTGACCGAATCACTTAAAGAAGTCATTGAAAGGTTTATTCCATACTGGGAATCAGAAATAATGCCTTCTTTAAAGGAAAATGATGACATACTGGTGGCAGCCCATGGAAATAGCTTACGGGCACTGGTAATGCACCTGAAGAATATGAGCAAAGAAGATATTTTGGGTTTTAATATTCCTACTGGCATACCTTATGTGTTTGAATTTGATGATGATCTGAATTTTGTTAAAGATTATTTTTTGGGTGACCCGGAGGAAGTAAAAAAATTAATGGAGCAAGTCGCCAACCAGGCTAAAAAGAAGTAAGTTGAATCTAATGCGATATCCTTCTCATTTTGAACAAACAGAAATTTTGTGGCTAAACAATGGATAATTCCTGATATACATGGTTGTTTTAAAACCTTACAAGCACTGTTTGATGATCATATAAAACCAACTGCTGACGACCATATTTTTTTTCTTGGCGACTATATCGATCGCGGACCTGATAATAAGGCTGTAATTGATTTTATTATGAATCTACAGAAGAATTTACCAAATGTCGTGGCTCTGATGGGAAATCATGAAGATTATTTGTTGAAGGCCCACTGGCATGATTCGGAAAGAAAAACAGTTTTAGGCTTAAAAACCAAATCTCAAATGCAAAAAGAATGGGAAAAGCAGGGTGGAGCAACCACATTGAAGAGTTTCGGTGTTAAGTGGCCCGCTGATTTACCTCAGATGTATATAAAATGGATAACGAATTTGCCACATCATCATGAATTAGATCGACATATCCTGGTACACGCCGGACTCAATTTTGAAAATGAGAATCCTCTGGAAGATATACAGGCCATGATGTGGGCAAGAGATTATGAAATAATTCCTGAAAAGATCGGGTATAAAACGATCATCCATGGCCATGTACCTGTAAAATTGGAATTTATCGACCGAACCATTAAATCCGAGAGCCAGCTATTCATTGACCTTGATAATGGGGTTTATATGCCAAACCGGGATGGCTACGGCAACCTGGTTGCTTTGGAATTATCAAAAATGAAGTATGTGATTCAGCCGACCCTGGATGACATAAATTATTGAATTACTCTATTATCCGTTCAAATTTAAGTTTCTGGAAATGAAAATCCGGGCTGTAAACGTCAATGGTAAAAAAATCAGCTTCTCCGTATCCGTTTAAGTGAAAATTCAATAAACCTTTGGGCAGAAAAGGATCAGCAAAATCTATACTGAAAGTATCATAATGCCAGTGTTCCATCGGTGAGCTAAGTAATTCTCCGGCAGGGATCAACCTGACAAATAAATTTTCACCTGCCATTTCAACAGATGCCTTGCCGTACATGTTATCTT
Organism: Marinilabiliales bacterium; assembly: GCA_963776205.1. Taxonomy (GTDB): domain Bacteria; phylum Bacteroidota; class Bacteroidia; order Bacteroidales; family F082; genus UBA4459. The sequence continues at coordinate 28,750 of CAVZLR010000003.1, read as the reverse complement.
CATACGTTCCTGTATAAGAAAACAACTCCAATGAAGGCTTCGTTCCTTCTATTTTGCTGGAGTCAAGCTTAATAATCCGGTTTTCTTCCCTTTCTTTTCCCTTGTTTACATATTCAAGGTACAAAGCAGCCCAATCTTTTTCTGCATCGCCAATGTGGTAATCAACTATTTTATTTTCAATGGCACCCACCAATCCGCCGAGTTCATTGGCTAGAATTACGTATCCCAAGCTATCTTCGGGAATAATAACCACTTTTGAATGAAACCCGGGCAATCCACCACCATGATGTATCACTTTCATACCCTGGTAATCGTATAAAAACCATCCCAAACCATAAGCAGCAAAATGCCTTCCATCTGCTTTTTCTGCCCGTCCGGCATTCAGAATCGTATGTGGAGATACCTGTTTGTAATATTGTCTTTCGGTAAAAATGGAAGTGTCCTCCAGAATACCTTTATTGAGCATAAGCTCAATCCATACCAGCAAATCAATAACATTCGAATTAATGGAAGCAGCAGGCCCTGAATTGTCATAGTCGATGAAATCCATCACTTCACCATCGAGATGAGGCCAGGCAATGTTCATATTCGAATTAAAGCCTGAATTAGTTGTAGTTGAGGATGCCATCCCTAAGGGGTTGAATATTTTCTTTACAACAAAATCCTCCCAGCTCATGCCACTTACTTCCCGGATCACCTCTCCGGCAATAATAAACATCAGGTTGGAATAACCAAACTGTTCTCTGAAACTATAAGAATTCTCCCTGTATCTGAACCGACTGACTACTTCTTCCCTCGTATAATCTGTTCCATACCACAGTAAATCGCCATCAAAAGTTGCGTAACCGGATCTGTGGCAAAGCAAGTCTTCCACGGTTAATTCCCTGGTAATATAGGTATCATAAAGTTGAAAATGGGATAAAATATCTGATACATGTTCGTCCCAGGCTAATTTACCTTCATCTACCAGAATAGCAATACAGGCAGCAGTGAATGCTTTGCTGCACGAAGCAATGCCAAATACAGTGGTTTCATCAACCTCTGTTTTTGTGACTGCATTGGCATAACCATATCCATTAGCCAGAACAATTTCTCCATTTTTTATAATACCCACAGCAAGCCCCGGAATGTCAAAAGTGGAGACTGCAGAATCAATATAGATGTCAAGTTGCCGATAATCTTCTCTAACCTGGGCATAACCTATGATACTGTTTAACAGAACGGTTACTAAAACTATGATTTTAATTGAATTTCTCATCAGAATGTGTTGCTTTATGATAAATCTAAATCCATTTCTAAAAGTACCGGGCAGTGGTCTGAATGCATGGCCTGAGATAAAATAGCCACGCGTTCAATTTTATCGGTAAGTGTATCTGAAACCATATTGTAATCAATACGCCACCCCTTGTTATTGGCACGGGCGTTGGCCCTGTAACTCCACCAGCTGTATTGATGGGGCTCAGGATTCAGATGTCTGAATGAATCGGTAAATCCTTTACTCAGAAAACCACTCATCCATTCCCTTTCTTCGGGTAAAAATCCTGAAACTGTTGCGTTACGTATAGGGTCATGTATGTCAATAGGCTGATGACAAATATTATAATCACCGCAAATGATAAGCTTAGGCCTTTCTTTTCTTAATAAGGTAACGTAATTTTCAAAATCATGCAACCATTGCATTTTGAAAGCCTGTCTTTCATCGCCACTAGATCCTGAAGGATGATACACACTGACAATGGAAATATCGCCATAATCAGACCTTATAAATCGTCCTTCTGCATCGTATGCGGGAATGCCCATGCCAATTTCAACGTGGTCAGGTTCTTTTTTGGAAAATATAGCTACTCCGCTATATCCCTTTTTGATGGCTGAATGGGCATAAGTTTTATAGCCCAACAATTCAAAATCAAAAATAGGTATCTGGTCCGGTTGGGCTTTGGTTTCCTGTATACAAAGCACATCTGGTTGTGCTGACTCAATCCAGTCAGCTAACCCTTTTCTCATGGCAGCCCTGATACCATTTACATTGTAAGTTATTATTCGTGTCATCATAAAATTTGCGCTAATTTAATGAAATATAAGCTGAATCACTTTGCGGAAACCTTTCAATCTAAATAAAAATATTATCAGTCAATGTTGAGTTAGTAGTGCAGTATTTATACATTTGCGAACGAAAATGAAAAGATCCCGGAATTTAATACGGCTGATACGCTATACCCACAAAATACCCAGAAATAGGTTAATGATCATTCTGAGTGTTGTAGTAGGTTTTATTGTGGGTATGTTGGCTGTTTTAATGAAGAACCTTGTGTTTGGAATCCAGCGGTTATTGACCGGTGAGTTCTCGGTGGACTATTCCAACTACAAATATGTGTTGTTCCCTGCTATAGGAATATTCTTAACCATCATTTTTGTAAAATTTATATTACGAAAGCCTGTCAGGGATGGTATCCCGAATGTATTATTTGCCATTTCAAAAAAGTTTGGGATTTTAGACCGGCATAATATGTTCTCATCCATAATATCAGCATCTTTAACTGTAGGTTTTGGAGGTTCTGTCGGACTTGAGGGTCCAACAGTGGTAACGGGTTCAGCCTGGGGTTCCACCATTGCTAAAATGTTAGGATTGAGTCATAAGCAGGTGATCACCATATTAGGCTTTTCAGCTGCGGCAGCCATGTCGGCTATTTTTAAAGCACCCATTGCAGCTATTGTTTTTGCACTGGAAGTCATTTTATTTGATATGACAATGACGGCTATGGTTCCATTATTGCTGTCATCAATTGTCGCCGCACTTACCTCCTATGCATTTCTGGGTCAGGATGTTCTATATCCTTCAGTAGTAGAGCATATTTTTAAAATGAAAGAGACGCCTTACTATTTTGGCTTGGGAATATTTACAGCGCTGGTATCTGTTTATTTCATCAAATTCTATGTTTTTTCAGGCAAAGTATTTGAAAAAATAAAAGGATGGGTTCCGAAATTTTTGATAGGCGCCAGTTTACTTGGGGGCCTGATATTTTTATTTCCATCATTATATGGCGAAGGCTATGAAGATGTAAATATGGCCTTATCAGGGAAACTCGATTTCCTTTTTAACAATAGTTTGTTTTATGACCTGAAAGGACAAATGCACATTGCCTTAATATTATTGTTTGGTATAATTATACTGAAAGTTGTTGCTACTTCCTTAACATTCAGAGCCGGGGGTGTAGGCGGAATTTTTGCGCCTACATTATTTATTGGTACAATGGCTGGATTACTTTTTGCCAGTGTAATGAATTATTTCGGATTTACTGACCTGACACTTAGCAGCTTTGCACTGGCGGGAATGGCGGGTATGTTAGCAGCAGTGGTGCATGCTCCTTTAACAGCAATTTTCCTGATTGCTGAAATTACAAATGGATATCAGTTAATGTTCCCGATCATGATCGTGGCAACTACTTCGTATGGTATTGCAAAATTTATTGTTCCCAAATCAATCTACACCATTCAGATGAAGAAGAGGGGAGATATGATCACCCATCATAAAGATAAAGCTTTGCTTACCCTGATGAATGTGACCAGCCTGATTGAAAAGAATTTTAGCACTGTTGGCCCTGACCAGACACTCGGAGAATTGATCAATGTGATCAAGGATTCAAGCAGGAATATTTTTCCTGTAGTGGATAAGGATAATAATTTCTATGGGATTATTTTCCTTGATCAGATCAGGCATATCATGTTTCAAACAGAAATGTATGAAACCACGCGTGTAAAGGATTTAATGTTCATGCCCACAAAAATTGTTGAATTTGACGATGACATGGAAACCGTGGCGTCAAAATTTCAGCACTCCGGTAAATATAACCTGGTGGTATTAAATGACGGGAAATATATGGGATTCGTTTCCAGAGCGAATGTATTTTCTCAATACCGAAAACTTCTGAAGGACTTTTCAGACGATTAGGCATAAAAAAACCGGCATGAAGCCGGTTTATAAATTCTTTTAGTCACAAATCTAATTTGCTTCTGCTTCAGCAGGAATAACGCTTACATAAGATGTATCGTCTTTTCTCTTTCTGAATTCAACCGTACCATCTACCAAGGCAAATAATGTGTGGTCTTTTCCCATACCTACATTGATTCCGGGATGATGTTTTGTGCCTCTCTGGCGAACAATAATGTTACCGGCAGTTGCAAACTGACCGCCATATATTTTTACGCCTAAGCGTTTGCTTTGTGAATCACGACCGTTATGGGAGCTACCCATTCCTTTTTTATGAGCCATTTTTTAAAGTTTTCTTGCCCAGTGGGCTGGTTAAACAGTAATAGTTTCGATCAGTACCTTCGTCAGGTCCTGACGGTGACCGTTTGATTTTTGATATCCTTTTCTTCTTTTTTTCTTGAAAACAACAACTTTATCGCCTCTTAAATGGTTGACGATCTTTGCGTCAATTTTGGCGCCTTTTACATTGGGTTTGCCAACTTTAACTTTTCCATCGTTATCCACTAACAGCACTTTGTCGAATTCCAGTTTATCGCCTTCTTCACCTTCAAGCCTGTGAACAAAAACTTCCTGTCCCTGTTCTACTTTCATTTGCTGTCCGGCTATATCAACAATTACGTACATGCTTTATTTCTTTAGTTTAAAATTCACCGTGAATTTTGGAGGTGCAAAAATAGTAAAAAAAACCAATTAACAAATATTTGTTCACATTTTTCATTTCCCTTTCCTGAATAATATCCAGGAACTAATATTTAATTTTTTGTACGGACTCGCATTTACCAGAAAGATTCCTGTGAGTATGAGTAAAAAACAAATAAAATAAAGCCAATGAAATGTTTCACCATCAACCAATGCCCAGATAATGGCAACCACCGGAATGAGGTAAGTGACTGAAGATGCAAAAACGGGACTGCTGATCTTGATGAGATTGTTAAAAAATATCAAAGCAAGACCTGTTCCTGCAATTGATAAAATAAGCAAATAGCCCAGTCCTGTATGGGTAGTGGTATCTGTTAAAAGTTTGTGTGGTATTTCACTAAAGAAGATCACATATATTGTTAAAGGGATGCCTATATAAAAAAAACTGAAAGTTGTTATAACAATGGATTTAAGTTCTTTAAGAAATACTTTGATAAAATTGACATTAAAAGCATAACAGATAGTAGCTAATATAACCAGGATAGCGTATTTAAAATTGAAGGCAAACCCGGTATCTGAGCTAAAGTAAATTAATGCAATGGTACCAACAAGGGCGATCAAAACTCCTAAAATATTATACCACCTGGTTTGAAGCCGGAAAAATAAGATACCCAGCAAAAGAGTAAAAAGTGGTGTTAGCGAGTTTAAAGTTCCCGCAAGACCACTATCTATGACGGTTTGTGCTTTTGCGAATAGCAAAGCGGGTATTAAACTCCCGATGAAACCTGACAAAGTCAGGTATAGAAAATATTTTTTGCTGATGGTTCTTACGTGTAGAAAGGCAACGGGAAGCAGAAAAAGAAAACTGAGAACTACCCGTAACATTCCAACTTCAGTAGCACTAAAATAGAGCAATGACTTCTTTATCAGGATAAACGAACTACCCCAGACCAAAGCCAGTGAGATGAGAATAACCCAGGAAGTAAGTGTGTTGTTTTTTGTATTCAATGTGTGAAGTTAAGGCTGCAAATCTAACAATTAAAGACACGGAAAAGAATGCGAAATTCCCGATATAACTTCAGTACTGGTTTCATATAAATTAGAAATTATTACATACTTTTGTTATCTCACTTTTAAATTGTTTAAAAGGTTTGAGGTTCCCTGAGAAATTAGCTAACACAGGAATAATTGGAAAAAGCTATGGATGATCAGCAAAGGCTGAGAACAGGTCTGAAAGAAGGAGATATAAAGATTTTCGAGGAAATCTACAGGCTATACTACGCCCCTTTGTGTTTCTATTGCACGAGGTATGTTGGAGATTTGGAGGAAGCGAAGGAAATCGTGCAGGGATTATTTCTTAAGATTTGGATTAAAAGGAATGAGCTGGAAATTAATACTTCGGTAAAATCATATCTGTACAGAGCGGTTCAGAATTATGCTTTAAATCATTTACAACAACAAAAAATTAAACAGAAATATATAATTGATAAAAAACACTTTCCTGCTTACCAAAGTGGAAATGGACAGTTAAAGATGGAAGAAGAAGAGTTGAAGAAAGTAATTAAGAGTGCCATCCTGAAATTGCCTGAAAAACGAAGGAAGATTTTTGAGTTGAGCAGGTTTGAAGACATGAAATACAATCAGATAGCAGAACATTTGGCCATATCAGTAAAAACCGTTGAAGCTCAGATGTCAAAATCATTGAGCTATTTAAGGATTGTACTTAAAGACTATATGACCATTTTACTAATCCACTTTTTTTGGTTTTTATAAGCGACAGGAATAATGTACATTAAATTGAACTATTTTTTTACAAGAGATAAGGGTAATATCGAAAATGATTGTCTAATAATTACATCCACGTTTTTTTAAGGAGGAATAGTAGTTGAAAGTGAACGATACATATTTAAAACTTTTTAGTAAATACCTGTCAGGAAATTGTTCTGAAAAGGAAAAAATCTCATTTGAAGATTGGCTTAAACAATCTCCTGATAATCAGGCTTTGTATGATGATTATAAAAAAGTTTGGAATTATTCGGCTATTGAAGAAGTTGAATCTATGGTGGATGTTGATGCAGGCTGGAAAGAGCTTCATCAGAGAATAAAAGCATTTGAAATGATGTCAGCAGACATTCAGGAGCACAAACCTGTTTTCGATAAAAGGTTTATCTATATGGCAATTCGGGTTGCTGCTGTCGTTGTATTAGCATTTGGTCTCTTTTATGTTTTTAATAATATTAAAAGTGAACAGCAAGCCTGTTAATTTACAATATACAGCAACAAAAATCGCTGAACAGCCAATGATCCTGGCTGATGGTTCTGAAGTTACGCTTAATAAAGGAGCAAAAATCAGTTATCCTGAAATTTTCACCTCAGATACCAGAAAGATAAATTTTGAAGGAGAAGCTTTTTTTAATATTTCACATGATCCAGAAAAACCATTTATCATCAATTCAGGAGAATTGCAGATTGAAGTATTGGGCACTTCATTTAATTTTTGCACCTGCCCTGAAGGTGACAATATGGTGCTTTACCTCGAAAGTGGCAAAGTAAAATTCTCGTCAATTAATACTGCAAATGGCAGTGTTAGAGAGCAATTGGTGTTAATGCCCGGGCAAAAAGGTATTTATAATAAAATAAATGGCATGATCTCAAGAGCCGAGTTTTCAAACCAGAATTATCTGGCATGGAAAACTGGTATTCTTAATTTCGAAAAAACACCTTTAAGTGAAGTATTTTACGCAATTGAACAAACCTATGATCTGGCTATAAAATCGAACAACTCCTTTGAAATGCAGTGCCTTACAGCCAGGTTTGAAAATGAAACACCAGAAAGCATATTTGAATCACTTCATACGATATTCGGAATTGAATATACATTTGAAGGACAAACCGTTGTGCTTAAATAATTCTTGCACATAATTACATCCTGAGTTTTTTTGTAGATTAGCCCCCGATTCTTAGTTACTCTATACAGCTAATGAGAATGAGGGATACAATTGTTAAATGCACGATCAATTACAAGCTCCAAAATCTTAAATTTTTGTTGCAGAATTATAGGCTTTACCTGGCTTTTACACTGGGCTTGTTAGCGCTTTCGCCCATGTATGCTCAATCAGGTGTGCAGGGAACAACTTCGGTATCATTTCAGGATGAGAAACTCTCTGAAATTCTAACCCAGATATCAGGAACTAATGATTTGAACTTTTCGTACGATGCAAACGACCCTGTTTTTAGTACCCGAATAACATATCAATGTCAAAGCGAGAATTTGCAAAAGGTGCTTGACGATATTCTTGCAAATACCGGATTATCCCACAGGCAAATAGGAAATCAAATCGTGTTATTTCAAAAAGAAGAAGAAACGGGATTAACGCCAGTTCCGGGAGTAGTAATAAGCCAGGCTGACACTTCAGATGAAGAGACGACTGTGGAATCGTTACCACCGGAAATAATAGCTGACTTCCGACTGGATACAATACACCTGAAGGATACCATTTACCGCATAGATACGATCAGAGTGGTTGACACTGTCTTTATTGAACCAGAAAAGCCCGAAAAACAAACACCCGCTAAAATCAAGGAAATACCGGTAGATTATTTTCAGGATGGGATGGAACGTGATAAGGGTTGGGCCATGGATATTTTTGCTGCTCCGGTAATGGACAATTTCTCAGTTGTTAAGGATCAAAAATCATTTTCCTTAAGGAGCTTTTCACTTGGTGTAGATGCCATAAAATTGCTTAAAAGGTGGAATATAATCCTGGGTATACGCTTAACCCAGTTCAATCATCGGTTTACGCAACAATATAGTGTTAGCGAGGGAGGTTTTTTTGATAAGGATACTGTTGATGCCTATTACACCGTAGTAAATACAGATACTTCCTGGTATTATGTAACGGACTCATCATGGGTACCATTAGAATCGATGGAATACAGCTACGATAAAACAAACACACTTGGTTACCTGGAATTCAATGCGTCAGCATCTTTTGATATTTATAAAAGCACAAAAACCCGCTTATATCTGAAAGCGGGTGGACAAATTAGCTGGCTCATTTATAATAATGGCATTGCAATTCCCGGAGATAACCAGGCGGATGTGGAAGATTTTAAAGATATTGATTTTAATACCGTAAATTATTCGTTTTTATTAGGCGCAGGCTTAAAGTATAAGATGGCCGATAAAGTAGACTTTAATACTGAATTATATTATTCCGGATATCTCAATTCATTAATCCCTGACTATCCGTTTGAAACTAAAATAAATGCCATTGGTTTAAAACTCGGACTGATTTTTTACCTCTAACATATACTGATTCATCTTTGATTATGCCAACAGTTTTTAAAACAGATATAGCAAGTAACAGGAAATCTTTTAAAAAAGTTTCCGGCTTGAATTTCGTTGGCACTGCTTTTCTAAGGAAATTAATACTGTTGGTTTTCATTATATCAATTGGTTCAAATTCCGCTGCTGAAGAAATACTGGTAGGCGGCACACTTACCGAAGATGAAGTGTGGACCAATGAAAATGTATATATTGTTTACAAAGATTTAAGGATACCGGCAGGAATCAACCTGTCAATTCAGGCTGGAGTTACCGTAAAAATTGACCAGGGGAGGGGAATTTTAGTGTTGGGCGGTAATTTGCTGGTGAATGGGCTGCAAAATGACGAAATAGATTCCGTAAATTTTCTGGCCAATCATGTTGACCTGAGGGACGGCTGGAAGTGGAAGGGAATAAGTTATACTGGGGTTACCGGATCAGAATTGAATAAAATATCGTATGCAAATATTACTGATGCTGAAATTGCAATTGATATCTATAACAGCCAGCAAATACAAGTAGAAAACACATGCATTTTAAATAGTCAGAATATTGGTATTCGGCTGTACAATAGTAAAGATTGCAGTATTACAGACTGCTTTTTCCAGAACAATTACGATGGCATTGAAATGGTGGCAACCAATGGTAATGAATCATCGGGCAACAGGGTGAGTGGATGCATACTCAAAAACGATAATCACAATATATTTTTACTAAAAGCCTTTGGTGGTATCTTCATAAATAACCTGGTTGAGAATAATCTGATAGAAGGTGGAAATAATGGTATCTGGATGGATGATGGCGGGGGTGAAGCTTTTGGGAGGAATACGATCTCTAAAAACATATTTGTAAACAATGGAGCAGAAGCAGGTTATGCCTTGCTATTGGCACAGGACTCCGTCAATATTACAAACAATATATTCTGGAAAAATCACATTGCGATTTATTATGATCAATTGACCAGCGGCAGTAATGTTTTTAACAATAGTTTTTATCAGAATGAACATTGCGTTATCCTTTCTGAAGGGGCTGCCGGAAACGATTTCATACATAATACATTTTCATTAAATGACGCATCAGTTTTTTATTTTTACGAAAGCGAGGATGTCCATATCAATAACACCAATCTTTTCCCAGGATTTGAGCAGGCGGAAATAATCATTAATAAAACATTTGATGATATTGATCTTACTGGCAGTTATTGGAATGTTTCGTCTGATGAAGAAATTCAGAAGCTGATCTATGACAAAAATGATGACCCTTTATTAGGATTGATCAATTATGAGCCGGTTTTATCAGAAGCCGACACTTCAAACCCTGTTTCGCCTCCCTTAAATGTTATAAAACAGCTGGTGGGCAGCAAGGTAAAATTATCCTGGTCACCTAATCCTGAAACTGATCAGGAAACCTATAAGGTATATTTTGGTGGATTTGAGAATTATAGTTTTCAAAATACAATCTCTGCTGGTACCGACACCTCTTTTTTCCTAAGTGGTGCAGATATTTCAGATTCAATTGCCGTAACGGCTTTGGATAACACCTTATTGGTAACTGATGCGCAGGTGAATGGCCATGAAAGCCCGTTTGCATTTGCAATACCATATCCTTACGCAGGCGATGATGCTACCATTTGTAAAAACCAGAATTCCGTCCAGGTACATGGGGAGCACTATTCCTTACGCATTACCAAAGTATAAGCTGGATTACCGCTGGAGACGGATCTTTTAATAATCCGAATATCATATCACCGGTCTATCTCCCGGGAGAAATGGATAAAACCAATGGTGAAGTTGTTTTGACGATGGGTGTTTCCAATATGGACGGTATTACATTGTACGATAGTTTGATATTGTATATTTACGATGATCCCCTTGTCTATGCAGGCAACGACACCATTATTTTTGCTGATGCCCAGCTGGAATTAACAAGTGCGTTGGCACAGTACCATGAATTTGTTTACTGGATAACAACAGGGGATGGTGTTTTTAATTATGATACCACTACAAAACCCTGTGTATTCTCCGGGAGATGCTGATATCGAATTGGGAGAAGTCAGGCTGGTATTGATGGCTGAATCAGAATGTGGAATGGCTTCCGATACATTGAAACTGCAGATCGAACCATTTTTCTCCATGCAGGGTAAACTGTGGTATATGGGCCATGAGATTCAGAATGGAGCAGTGCTAGCTGTGAGGGATAGCGAAGAAGGAACCCGTGCTGTCGAGATGGAGCAAACAGCTGAGGATGGAACGTTTATGTTCAGCAGGTTGATGGAAGGCCGGTATTATATCTATGCTGTTCCGGATACATTGCTGACAAACGGGGCTGTGCCGGGCTATTATGCAAATAATTTAAGATGGCAGGAAGCACATTATTTTAAGGTAGATGCAGATATTTTTGATGTGGATATCATGCTGCCGTCTGTCGATTATCAGCTGCCCGACGGCGAAGGGTCTATTTCCGGTTCATTTGAAATGCCCGCAATCAATATGTTTACCGAGGACATATATTGCAAATCATGGTTCGAACCCAATTCCTCAAGGGATTTTTGTGATGGAGGTTTATCAAACATAACGGTATTCTTATACAATACAAACGGAACCAAACTGCTTGATTATACACTCACTGACGAATTTGGCAATTTTTATTTTACCGAATCTGCCTTATGGTGGATATATTATTGATGCTGAAAAAGCAGGCTATCAAACTTCGGTTTCTTCATTGATCACCTTATCACCGCAGCATAAGGAAGAAACAGGTGTAATTCTTGAATTGAGCAATGAGAAGATCGGTATTTACCGGACAGATGACCCGGCGAAGTATGCCGATAGCAAATGTATATCCGAATCCTGCAAAGATAAATTGTATCTGATTTCTTCTTTCGAATTGGATCATTCGGCTTATGTTGAGATCTATAATGTTTATGGGCAACTGGTTCTGACAACTGCTGCGATACAATCATCACAGTATAATTCGATGCAAATAAATGTGAGTAACCTCTCGGCCGGTATGTATTTTGGCAAATGCCACGGATCACAAGGCGCTGTTCACTTTACATTTATTAAGAATTGATTTCTTATCACCCTGTCATTTCGAGGGAAGCTTTGCCGTAGGCATTGCGACGAGAAATCTCCTTCTACTCCCTGTCATCTCGAACGTATGTGAGAGATCTCTTCCTACTCCCCTGTCATCTCGAACGTATGTGAGAGATCTCCCCGGCAAACGGTTCTCTCAATGGAGATTCCTCCTCCTTCGTCGTCGAAATAACAACCTAAGTTGGAATAGTAAACTAATTTGCAGTAGACATCAAAGAACAGCACTCAAACTCCCCCTGTCATCTCGAACGTATGTGAGAGATCTCCCCGGTAAATGGTTCTCTCTGTGGAGATTCCTCCTCCTTCGTCGTCGAAATGACAAAAAAGGAAAAATTATATATTTTCTATTTCCTCATTTAAAAACCGCCATTCTGGATTAAATGAACTAATGATATTGTCTTTCTTTTCTCTGCGCCATTTCTTTATTTCTTTTTCCCTGTCAATAGCATGTTCAATGTGAGTAAAATGCTCGTAATAAATTAAAAAGTGACAATTGTATTTTTCAGTAAAACCTTTGAATTCTCCATTGCTATGTTCATAAACTCTTCTCTCAAGATCATTTGTAACGCCAATATACAATACGTTTTTATGCTTATTAGTCATTATGTAAACAAAATAATTGTGTTGACGTGTCATCACGTAAATATAGGAATAAACTGTCACGCTCAAAACCACCCTGTCATCTCGAACGCATGTGAGAGATCTCTTCCTACTCCCCTGTCATCTCGAACGTATGTGAGAGATCTGCAGTGCACCTTCCTGTCATCTCGAAGGAGCGGAGTGACTGAGAGATCTCCCCGGCAAGCGGTTCTCTCTGTGGAGATTTCTCCTCCTTCGTCGTCGAAATGACAGCCTTGTTTTAGGAGATTCCTGCCTGTCGGCAGGCAGGCATTCGAAATGACAAACTAAGTCGGAATGGTAAACTAATTTGCGGTAGACATCAAAGAACAGCACTCAAAACCACCCTGTCATCCCACTCTTCCTGTCATCTCGAACGTATGTGAGAGATCTCTTCCTACTCCCCTGTCATCTCGAACGTATGTGAGAGATCTCCATTGCACCTTCCTGTCATCTCGAAGGAGCGGAGTGACTGAGAGATCTCCCCGGCAAGCGGTTCTCTCTATGGAGATTTCTCGCTGTCGCTCGAAATGACAAACTAAGTTGGAATGGTAAACTAATTTGCAGTAGACATCAAAGAACAGCACTCAAACTCCCCCTGTCATCCCACTCTTCCTGTCATCTCGAACGTATGTGAGAGATCTCCCCGGCAAGCGGTTCTCTCTAAGGAGATTTCTCCTCCTTCGTCGTCGAAATGACAAACCTTTTTGATGACAAATTAATTGAAAATAAAAGAGCAAAAAAAGTTTACCTAAATAGCAGAAAAAAGTAAGGGTAAAAGCATTTTCAATTGTCTTTATTGCGACGTATGGTGGTAGCTGTAGTTAACAATAAGTTGTTTATAACAATTACCGGGCTTTAAGTCAGGTAGTTACGATTTAATAATTTTACGCAACTTAAAGTAAGCACTGCTGTTATTTGTCTTATTTAGAATAATTTTAATTTAAAGTACTTGATAAATGATAATATTTGTATATTTAGCCACTTTTTTAAACCCAACTATGAATAACAATATTACCTGATTAATAATCGCTTAGGCTATATATAGATAAGCGATTATCTCCAACCCTGAGCATAACCTGAAACAAAAAACAACAAATAGTTGTACACATATAAATTTAAAAATTTGAATTCAATTAACTTAATTATTAACAAAAACAGTAAAAAATGAAAAATTTTACAAGTTTCAAAGCTTGGCTGATGTTGTTGATGGTAGGACTTATGTTCTATTCACCAATGTCCCAGGCACAAGAACGTGAAATTACAGGTACTGTGGTATGTAACGATGTTTACGTACCTGGTTCAACTGCAGATTTCACATTCAACGTAAGTTGGGATACACCTGACTATGCGTGGTTTTACTTCCTGGATGTAACTATCCCAGCTGGCTTTACCGTAAATTCTGCCGGTACCGTAAATGGTGCTACAGCGCAGATTACTGGTAATGATATTCATTGGGATGCTTATACCTACGATTATTCAGGGTCTATTGATTTTACCATTAACTTAACTGTTGATGGTGGATTAACAGGCGACCAGATGTTCGACTGGATGATTGGAAGTGATGGCTGGGGAGCCCCCCCACATCAAATTAGTGGTCAAAATCCAATCCAGCAAGCTATCCCTTCAATTGATGGGTATGTTTTAAATGGTGGCGGACAGACGATTGCTGGTGTTACGGTAACCGTTGTTGAAAACGGACGTACTGCGGTAACAAATCCAACAGGATATTATTTATTGTATACCATTCCTGATGGTGATTATACATTAACAGCAACCAAAACAGGATACAATACTGCTACGGCTGCAATTACTATTACTGGTGGTGTTTTAGTTTCACAAAACTTCACATTAACTGCTCCAAATATTACAGTTAGTCCTTTAATTTTTGATGAAACACTGCATCCAAACGAGTATATGACAACTTATTTAAGCTTGTTAAATACAGGTGATGGTATCTGGAACTGGGGTGGTACAGTTATTTATCCACCAGCTCCAAGGGAAGCTACACATGTTGATTTTGACGCAAGTTCATTACCAAAAGCTGAAAATGTAGCAAATCCTTCAGATGCATTCGCTTCAACATATTCAAACGGAGGTCAGTCAGAAATGGCAGCCACCCGTGACGATATCTTGATGTACGATAATGGAGTCAATGACGATGCACTTGGTCTTACTGCTGGTGGTGATTCACAAATTGCTGCCTATTGGCCATCATCCGTTATGGGCGCTTATGCAGGTCAATATATAAAAGAAGTTGAATTTTATATAAATGATTTAAACTCTGACTTATCAGTTATGATCTGGGATGAAGGGACTTCTACTGCACCAGGTGCATTGCTTTATTCACAGCCATTTGTACCACCGGCCATAGGTTGGTTTACAGTGGTATTGGCTTCACCAGTTGCTATTTCAGGTGACGATGTATGGGTTGGGATGGAAGCTGCCAATCAACCAGCTGGAACATTCATATTACCCATGGATCCAGGACCAGCAGTAGCTGATCGTAATTTCTTATTTTCTTCTACCATTGCACTGCCATGGACGCCTATTGAAGATATAGGATTTAATATAAACTGGAATATTCATACACTTGTTGGCCCTGGCGGCGGCGGTGCTTCTGGATGGTTAACTCTGGATGAGTACGCAGGTTATGTAGCTCCAGGTGGAGGTACTGTTAATATTGGTACTAACTTCAACGCTGCTGGTACAGTAGCAGGTGAGGTGTATCATGCTGATATCGTAATCACATCTGATCCTGATGTAGGTACAATCACAGTTCCTGTAACGATGACCATTGCTGGTGATCCTTTACCAGGAGTTTCTGGTTTTACAGCTGAATTGACAGATCCTGCTTCAGGTGAAGTTACTTTGATGTGGGATGCCATGCGTGAGGTATCATTTGAATACTATCTCGTTAAGAGAAATGGCGTAACACTTACATCTACTGGCGACAATACACTTGTAGATATGTTGCCTGCTTTTGGCACATACGATTATACAGTTCAGCCCATTTACTTAGAAGGTGACGGTCCTATTGCAGGTCCTGAAACCGTTTTGTGGTATGAACCTACATTATGTTATGATCCGGCAAATCCTGAAAACACACAGTGGGCAGAAACCCAGCAGGAAGTTATGCTTGAGCTTGAAAACTGTGGCGAAGGTGTATTGGAATTCACCTTCCCTGAATATGCAGCAATGGCATTATTAAACGATCCTAATATTGAGAAGAATGATGTTAGCGTACCAGCAGGTTATGATGGTTCACGTTCTGACGATAAAGGCGATACTTCATTGGATGGACAGGGTAATCCAGTAGTTTTGGGTGCCGGTGGTCCTGACGCTTTTGGATATGTATGGATTGACAGCGACGAAGCAGGTGGTCCTGTTTATAACTGGATGGAAATTTCAGGTATTGGAGTTAACACAGGTTTAGATGCTGATGATGGTTTTGTTGAAGTTGCTTTGCCATTTCCTTTTGATTTTTATGGCGAAACCAAAACACTTGTAAAAATAGCTTCTAATGGTTATTTAACATTTGGTGCTGATGGAACAGACTTTAGTAATGATCCTATACCAAATACAACTGATCCAAATGATCTGATTGCTGTATTATGGGATGACCTGGATGTTCAAACTTCATCTGACGTATTTACATATGATGGAGGCACCTATTTTGTAATTCAATGGACTGATGTTACAAGATTCCTGGGAACTAACGTATACACATTCCAGGCAATTCTTTATGCCAATGGAAGAATGTTATTCCAGTATCAAACACTTGAAGATATTACAAATAGCTGTACAATTGGAATAGAAAACAGTACTGCAACTGATGGATTACAAGTGGTTAATAACGCTGCTTATGTGCATGAAGACATGGCTATATATATAGGCCCTCCGGGATCACATTTCATCGTAGATGTTAATCCTTTCTGGGGATTAATTGACGAAGGTGAAACGGTTAATATCACAATGACTTACAGCTCTGAAGGCTTTGAGGAAGGTGATTATAATGAGGACCTAATGATTCTGACCAATGAAATGCCTATTAACGAATGGTATATTCCAAACACCATGCATGTAGTTGAACCAACAACTATTGCAGGAACCGTAAGGGATTGCAACACAGGCCAGCCATTAGGAAATGTAATGGTAACAGCTTATGTTGATACAAAAGACCTGGAAAACGAATTTATGACAGAAACAGCAGAAGATGGAACCTATATGCTATATGTAAATCCTTATGAGGATTATTATGTAATGGCAGAGAAATTGGGTTACCAGACAGATGCAACTACTGTTGACGCTGGGGATTTACCAGCTGTTGATGTTGACTTTGAACTTTGCGAAGAGCCTTATCCGGTTGATTGGGTAGAGGCCGATCCAAACGAAGCTGACACTGAATGTATGGTTACCTGGTCATTACCAATGGGCCCATATATGATCTCATATGACGATGGTACAGCCGAAGATTATTTCTCATGGATTGGAGCAGGCGGCATGTCAGCTGTTAAGTTCACTCCGGCAGGATACCCTGTAACTGTATTAGGCGCTTATATGAATGTAGGAATGGATGCGATGGGTTCAGTAGAATTCGTAGTATTGGATGATGATGGTCCTGGCGGCATGCCCGGAACTATTTTAGATTCAGCAACTGTTGCAGTTAGCGAAGCATGGGCTTATTTCGACGGCTTTGATGTTGATCTGGAAGACGGCGATTTCTACCTGGCATATCGTCAAGTAGTTGCAGCACCAGCAGCAGCACCTATCGGTGTTGACCTGGATGTACCAACCGTATATCGTTCATATGTTAAGTCAGCTACTGGCGACTGGATGGTATCAGCCTACAATGATTTCATGATGCGTGCTATTGTAAGCGGACCTGGCGACAATGTCATGGCAGCATCAGCTGAGCAGCTGATCAGGCCTGGTAAATTATCACCAGAACTATATATGGCTTCCACAGCACCGAATGGTGTACCTGGATTCCAGGGCGAAGCAAAATATTCACCAGTCATCGTTGAAAATCCTGATCGCGATCTGGCTACTTACCAGTTATACCGCGTAAGTGACATAGATCCTGACAATGGAATTTATGCAGAAGACGGCACCCATACATTAATAGAGCCAGCATTGACATCACAGATGTACAATGACACAGACTGGGAAGATTTGGATGCAGGTTTCTATGCTTATGGTGTAACCGCAACTTATGACAATGACGATGTATCAGTTATAACCTATTCAGAGATTGTAGCGCATTTATTAGACAATGTTGTAACGATCAATGTAAGTCAGTGTGATGATCTGTCACCGGAAGGCGCAGAAGTGATGTTAACAGGCCAGAACTATCCGTTCCAGGAGTTAACAGCTACTACTGACGAGACTGGGGTTATTGTATTTGATAGCGTAATAAACGGAACTTACGACCTGGTAGTAACCAAAACAGGTTATATTGATTACGTACATAACAACATCTGGATCTATGACGACTACGAAGAGAATGTAGTATTACAAGAAGTTATGATGCCAGCACGTAACCTGGTAGTAAATCCACAAACCTCAATAGCTACATGGGATTCACCATACTTTGAGTATATGGCCATGGAAGAATTTGAAGGAGCAGATTTCCCACCAGCAGGTTGGATGGCAGAATCAAATGGAACAGGTTGGTTCCAGACCGATAATGGCGGAAGTACATTCTTTAGTATTCCTCCTGGAGACGGCATGTATGCCTGTGTAAATGATGACGCCAGTGATTATGACGGCTGTTGTGATTACCTGATTTTACCAGAAATGGACTTAACAGACGCAACAGGATTCATGCTTCAGTTTGACGCTTATTTCACCGGAGCATTTAGTCATCTGGGATCAGTTGAGTATAGCTTGAATGGTGGAACATCATGGACCCTGGCAGCGAATATTCCAACAGCAACAGCATGGACAACCTACCAGTTAGAGCTGGACATGCTAGCCGGGGAAGCTTCAGTAATGTTGGCATTCCATGCGGATGACCAGGGATTCTGGGCATCAGGACTGGCTATTGACAATGTAATGTCATATTATGGCAAAGCGCCTGTAGGATATTACGTATATCTTGATGGCGGATTTGTAGCTGAAACAGCAGGAGATGTAACTACCTATCAGTATCAGAACCTGACTTATGGTCAGACATATGAAGCAGCCGTACGTGCATTGTATAGCTGTGGAACATCAGATCCTATTTTCTATACATTCACATCAGGCTATCTGTATCCTCCACGTAACTTAATGGACGAGTATGTATACAATACAAATGAAGTTCCATTGTTCTGGAATCCACCGATGACCGTAGCAGGACCTGCTATGAGCGTACCAAATCCTCAAACGGATCCAGTTGAAGGAACTAGCAATCATTCATTATATGCAATCCCTGCCGGATCACAGGCATCAGGTGATGCACCGTCTTCAGTTTATCTTGATATTACAAGAGATGGTGATAACATCGCATGGATTACTGCTCCTCAGGGAGGTGTTGCAAGTAACCTGTACACAATGGATATGGGAACTTATGGTACAACTACCATTGGTGCCTCTGCCATTGACCCAGCTTCAGGTGATTTCATGAACGGTGATGCTGACAACTTATATGTTGCTGCTAACTGGGGTGATGATCTGTATTCTATTGATGTGGCTACTGGAACTGCTACCATGATAGCTGCATTCTCCGGAGCCGGAGCAATGGGCGTGAACGGAATGGCATGCGACAGAACTACCAATACCATGTATGTAGGTATGACAGATGCTGGTTTAACTTCATCACAGATTGGAACAGTTGATTTGACAACTGGTGTAATTACACCTATTGGTTCTTCAAACACTGTAGCTCCTGGTTTAATTGATATCGCTATTGACGGATCAGGTCAGATGTACGGATGGTGTCTGGTTACAGATGCTTCTTATACAATTGATAAAGCAACAGGTGATGTTGTGGCACTTGGTTCATTAGGTTTCGATGCCAACTTTGGACAAGGTGGTAACTACAATGCTGATGACGATGTTATTTACCTGACTGCATTTAACAATACAGCATTTGCTGGCGAGTTAAGGGCATTAGACCCAGTAACTGGTGGAACTACATTCTTAACTACATTACCAGAATTACAAATGACAGCGTTTGGTGTACCTAGTACAGGTGGATCAGGCGGTGGAAATGTACCTGATGGATTACTTTCATTCAACCTTTACAAAAGAGGTGATTTCCTCGCCAACGTACCTTACAATGGTGAAGGAACTGAGGACTGGATCATGTATGTTGAAAACAACCTGTTGCCAGGATGTTACAACTATGAAGTAACAGCTCTTTATGACCTCACTGTATTTGGATTCCCTGGAGAAATTGGAGAATCAGTAGCCGAAGGCCCACATGAAGTATGTGTTGTATGGGGTCTTGATCTTCCATTCTGTGAGGACTTTGCACAAGGATACGATTTCAACGGATGGATGACATACGATGACAACTGGACGATCAACAGCCAGGTAGGAAACGATGCTCCATCAGCACAATGGAACTGGGATCCGGATCCAGGCGCAGATTATGAATCATGGTTGGTAAGTCCTCCAATGAACGCCGATATGTTAACAGAAGGCCGTATCTGGTTAGACTGTGATGTGTCCCTGAATAACAGGAATGCAACAGGTGACGAGAAGATGGTTGTTAAAGTACATAACGGTACGTCTTGGATGAATGTTGCCACATTAGACAATGAAGATGGCAGCTTTGCTTTCACAAGCTTCCACCTCGACATTACTAACTATGCCCTTGATGGCGCATTCCAGGTAGCTTTTGTTGCCGAAGGTGCCAATAGTTTCGATGTGATTGCATGGAATCTTGACAATGTATGTCTGTATCGCACCTGTGATGCACCATTTAACTTGAGCGGCGAATACGTATGGAATGCAACAGATGACTTTGGTGCAGAAGTATGTTGGGAAGCTGAAGTTGAGGAATTTGTATCACAGTGGTTCTACTATGACGATGAGAGCATTGAGTATGTATGGGGAAGCACAGGCGACTGGGATGCTGACGTAGCAATAAAAGTTGATGCAGCAGATCTGGCAGACTTTGAAGGCGCAGCCGTAACCCAATACCGTGCGTTTGTTGACAGCAGACTACTAGGTGTAGGAACAGTATCAGTAAAAGTTCTTCAAGGTGACAATCCTGATCCATCTACCCCATTATACGTGGAAGATGTAACGGATCAGTTTGTAACCGGCGACGACTGGAATGATTTTATTTTCAGCGAAGCGGTGATGATCGATCATACAGAGCCATTATGGATATGTATGTATTATACCGGACCGGCCAACACATATGGCCCTGGTATCACCTTAGATATGGGTACATATGATCCAAACGGTGACTTATACTGGGATGCTGGTGCATGGACTACTTTAGCAATAGGATCTGGTATAAATAACCGTGCATGGTTAATGAGAGGCTTTGTAACTACCGATTACGGTGCAACAGTGGCTATTGGCGGCAACGTTGATCCATTGCCTGTAACACCAGGTTTAACGACAGCAGCAACACTTTCAACTACAGATGCTACTTTAACACAAGTAGGTATGAGTGCAGAAAGAGAGCTGGCACACTTCAATGTTTACAGGAGTGAAACCGCTATGGGCGAGTACAGTTTAATAGGCACAGTAATGGCAGAAGAAGGCGTAAGTGAATACTGCTACTTCGATGCAGCTGAGATGGGAGAATACTGTTATAAAGTAACAGCGGTTTACATGAGTGAAGAAGACGAGTGTGAATCAGACTTTGCTTTAGATATGGCAGAGGAGATGGATTATGTATGTATCTTAATTACGGATGTTGCGAATCAGGATGCATTAACAACCAACCTCTATCCTAACCCAGCGCGTGACCAGGTGACTATCACTGCAAATACTGAAATGACAAGGATAACAGTGATCAACTACGTTGGTCAGCTTGTACTGAGTTCAGAGATGAGCCAGAACAAGGTTGTACTGAACACATCAGACTTTGAATCAGGCATATACCTGGTACGCATAGAGACTGAAAGCGAAGTAATAACCAAACGTTTTGCCATAGCAAGATAGCAGGTTCATTACGGAACTACATAAACAAAAAGGGCTGCCATTGTGCAGCCCTTTTTTTTTGTGCTCTCCTTGTCATCTCGAACAAGTGTGAGAGATTTCCAGTGCACCTTCCTGTCATCTCGAAGGAGCGGAGTGACTGAGAGATCTCCTTCTACTCCCCCTGTCATCTCGAACGTATGTGAGAGATCTCCCCGGCAAGCAGTTCTCTCTAAGGAGATTCCTCCTCCTTCGTCGTCGA
Organism: Marinilabiliales bacterium; assembly: GCA_963776205.1. Lineage (GTDB taxonomy): Bacteria > Bacteroidota > Bacteroidia > Bacteroidales > F082 > UBA4459. The sequence continues at coordinate 6,734 of CAVZLR010000003.1, read as the reverse complement.
AATGACAATCTTGTTTGGGAGTATTCCTGCCTATTGGCAAAAAGGTCTCACACACCTTTATGTAGGCGCGAAATGCGTCCAAAATCAAACAAATGGCTTAAATAAATATAAATGATGCGGGGTAAGGAAAAGAGTAAAAAAGTACAACGCCGCCTTGAGATGTGAATAATATGTAAAATATCATACTAAAAAATTAGGATTAACAACTAAAAAGTGTATAAAAAAGTCTATTTATATTTGGATTAATTGATATAAGTCATACATTTGTTACTATCATACCAGATTAATACATAAGAATTTGGGACTTTCTTTTATTCATTAAATTTTATAGTACTATGAGAAAATTTACAATTTATTTGATGTTGATGGCGTTTATGCTCTCATCATCAGTGATTTGGGCACAACAAATCACAACCGGAGGAAGCGACTTAAAAGTCAATTTCTCTGACGAAAGAAGCAGCAGAGATGTGCTGTACGATCAATTGGGGACTCCAATTGCCGGGGCATACACATGTCAAAATTTCGAAACTGCTTATGATATTTATGATGGTTTTGTTGCTGATGACTTTATAGTTCCTCCAGGAGAACAATGGGCTATTACATCGGTAACAGCGACAGGAGGTGAATGGGGCGGAGCTGGAGGATTTACACAGGTTAATGTGTATTTCTATGCAGACGATGCAGGGATGCCGGCAGCAACTTATTTTGAGTCGGCTATGAACATGACCGCTATTGGAAGCATGAACGGTACTTTCGATTTTGACTTACCGTCAGCTGTGATTCTGACGCCTGGTACATATTGGATTTGTGTACAGGCAGAAGGAGCCTATGTTACATATGGCCAATGGGGTTTTGCCGATAATGATATGGCTGTTGTCAACAATGAATCCTATTTTATAAATCCTGGGGGTGGGTTTGGTCCGTATACAACGTGGACACCATTTACCATTTTTCAAGGAATAGCATTGGATATGTCGTTTGCCTTAAATGGTACTGCTGACCCGGCTAGCATTGTTGGGTATGCCTTAAATGGTGGCGGACAAACCATTGCAGGCGTTACCATTGAAGAAACTACAAGTGGCCGTACAACCATGACAGGCCCAACGGGTTATTATGAGTTTTATAATATTGCTGATGGCACATGGACATTGGCAGCCACAAAAGACGGTTATAATCCTGCAACAGCTTCTGTTACTACGGTAACCGGGACAACTGTAATGCAGAATTTCACTCTAACTGCCCCTAACATCACCATATCTCCTTTGATATTTGATGAAACTTTACATCCAAATGAGTATATGACGACTTATTTGAGTTTACTGAATACAGGTGATGGCCCTTTAAACTGGACTGCTTTTGTGGTATATCCTGCTGCATCTGTTGCAAACACAACACCCCCTGTATTTGATGAAAACTTTGCACCTGCTGTTGAGACTGCCCAGCCGGGTGGTGTAATCAATGTGGTGCCCAGTGAAACCAAATCGCTGGCCAGCAACCGCGCGTTATTATTTGATAACGGTCCCTTGGTAAACAGCCCTGGCACTGGTTCAGGTGGTGCAGATGAAAGTGTTTTGCAAAGTGTTTCATTGGGTATGAATACACTGGGAGGAGGCTTCCAGGTATTTTACGATAACAGAATTGCAGATGATTTTGAAGTGACAGCCACATGGACCGTAGAAAGTTTTACTTTCTATGGATATCAGACGAATTCTTCAACTACATCAACTATAACCGGAGCTTATTTTACCATATATGATGGGAATCCATCATCTGGTGGTACAGCCATCTGGGGTGATTTTGTTACCAACAGGATGACCTCAACGCAATGGTCAAATATTTACCGTGTAACAGAAACATCAGGTGGAACTACTGCTCGTCCGATCATGGAAGTAGTTTGTTTAACACCAAGTCTTACGCTAGATCCCGGTACTTATTGGGTAGAGGTAATGTTGGATGGTTCACTTAGTTCAGGTCCATGGTGCCCACCGGTGACCATTAATGGGTTGACAACAACAGGAAATGCACAGCAGAACCTGGCTGGTTCATGGGGCGCATTTAATGACACTGGTACAGGTACAGGACAGGGTATGCCCTTCCTCATTGAAGGATCAGGCGGCGGCGGTGTTGGCGGCTGGCTCACTTTGGATGATTATGTAGGCATCGTAGCCCCTGGTGGCGGTTCCTTCAACATAGGCACCAACTTTGATGCAGCAGGAACTGTTGCAGGCGAGGTATATCATGCCGATATTGAGGTATATACAAACCCAAATGTGGGTTCCATTGTTATTCCTGTAACGATGACCATAGCAGGAGATCCATTCCCGATCATTGATGATTTTACAGCAGAGCTAACCGATCCTGTAACAGGTGAAGTTACCCTTTCATGGAGTGCATTGAGAGATGTGACCATCGAATACTACCTGATATTCAGGGATGGGGTGCTGTTAACAACGGTAACTACTAATTCATATATGGATATGTTACCGGACTTTGGTGTGTATGAATACGAATTGCAACCTATCTTCTTAGAAGGTGACGGTGTTTTGGTAGGTCCTGTTGAAGTTGAATGGTTTGAACCCGCTTTATGCTGGGATCCTTTCAACCCTGAAAACACACAGTGGGCAGAAACCCAGCAGGAAGTAATGCTTGAGCTGGAAAACTGCAACAACGGCGTATTGGAATTTACATTCCCTGACTATGCAGCCAGGGCGCTGGTAAGTGATCCGAATTTCGTACCTAACGAAACCACGTTCCGTGCACCTGTGGGTAGCGACGAAATGAAAGGAAAAGACGATGAGTTTGATGGACAAGGTAATCCTGTAATCAGGGGAGCCGGTGGCCCTGATGCATTCGGTTATGTTTGGATTGACAGTGATGAAGCTGGCGGACCGGTATTTAACTGGCAAGATATTTCAGGTACAGGAACAGTTGTTGGCGGACTTGGAGATGATAATCATGTTGGCCCATTCCCCATTAGTTTTGCATTTCCATTCTATGGAGAAACAAAAACTCAATTTTGGATCAATTCCAATGGTACAGTTATTTTTAAAGATCAATATGTAACATTGGGCAATTCTAATATTCCAACTAATAGCTCAACGCTGAATGATTTCATTGCATGGTTCTGGGATGATTTGGTAATGAGTGCTTCTTCAGTACATTATCAAGATTTTGGAAACAGGCTGGTTATCCAGTATGTTGATGTAAGGAATTTTGGTCAGACTCAGCTGTTTGATGCACAAGTAATCATATATGCTAACGGTAGTATTCTTGTACAGTACGATAATATTGACGCTGGCACTGATATATCAGGAAATACGATTGGTTGCCAATCATCAACTCCTGCAGTTGGATTATCAGTAGCATTTAACACAGCTTATGTTCATGATGGCCTTGCATTATATATGGGCCCTCCAGGATCACATTTCATTGTTGATGTACAACCATTTTATGGTTTAATTGGCGCAGGCCTGACAGCGGATATCACAATGACTTACAGTTCAGAAGGTTTTGAAGAAGGCGACTATAATGAAGACTTATTCATTACAACCAACGAAATGCCTGCGAACGAATGGAATATCCCGAACACCATGCATGTAGTTGAACCCACGACTATTTCAGGAACGGTACGTGATTGCAACACGGGCCAGCCATTAGGAAATGTAATGGTAACAGCTTATGTTGATACCAAAGACCTGGAAAACGAATTTATGACAGAAACAGCAGAAGATGGAACCTATATGCTATATGTAAATCCTTATGAGGATTATTATGTAATGGCAGAGAAATTGGGTTACCAGACAGATGCAACTACTGTTGACGCTGGGGATTTACCAGCTGTTGATGTTGACTTTGAACTTTGCGAAGAGCCTTACCCGGTTGATTGGGTAGAGGCCGATCCAAACGAAGCTGACACTGAATGTATGGTTACCTGGTCATTACCAATGGGCCCATATATGATCTCATATGACGATGGTACAGCCGAAGATTACTACTCATGGGTAGGTGCCGGCGGCATGTCAGCTGTTAAGTTCACTCCGGCAGGATACCCTGTAACTGTATTAGGCGCTTATATGAATGTAGGAATGGATGCGATGGGTTCAGTAGAATTCGTAGTATTGGATGATGATGGTCCTGGCGGCATGCCCGGAACTATTTTAGATTCAGCAACTGTTGCAGTTAGCGAAGCATGGGCTTATTTCGACGGCTTTGATGTTGATCTGGAAGACGGTGATTTCTACCTGGCATATCGTCAAGTAGTTGCAGCACCAGCAGCAGCACCTATCGGTGTTGACCTGGATGCACCGACCGTATATCGTTCTTATGTAAAACATGTTACTGGCGAGTGGATGGTATCAGCCTACAATGATTTCATGATGCGTGCTATTGTAAGCGGACCTGGCGACAATGTCATGGCAGCATCAGCTGAGCAGCTGATCAGGCCTGGTAAATTATCACCAGAACTATATATGGCTTCCACAGCACCGAATGGTGTACCTGGATTCCAGGGCGAAGCAAAATATTCACCAGTCATCGTTGAAAATCCTGATCGCGATCTGGCTACTTACCAGTTATACCGCGTAAGTGACATAGATCCTGACAATGGAATTTATGCAGAAGACGGCACCCATACCTTGATAGAGCCAGCATTGACATCACAGATGTACAATGATACAGACTGGGAAGATTTGGATGCTGGATTCTATGCTTATGGTGTAACCGCAACTTATGACAATGACGATGTATCAGTTATAACCTATTCAGAGATTGTAGCGCATTTATTAGACAATGTTGTAACGATCAATGTAAGTCAGTGTGATGATCTGTCACCTGAAGGTGCAGAAGTGATGTTAACAGGCCAGAACTATCCGTTCCAGGAGTTAACAGCTACTACAGACGAGACCGGTGTTATTGTATTTGATAGTGTAATTAACGGCACTTACGACCTGGTAGTAACCAAAACAGGATATATCGATTACGTACATAACAATATCTGGATCTATGACGACTACGAAGAGAATGTAGTATTACAAGAAGTTATGATGCCAGCACGTAACCTGGTAGTAAATCCACAAACCTCAATAGCTACATGGGATTCACCATATTTTGAGTATATGGCCATGGAAGAATTTGAAGGAGCAGATTTCCCACCAGCAGGTTGGATGGCAGAATCAAATGGAACAGGTTGGTTCCAGACCGATAATGGCGGAAGTACATTCTTTAGTATTCCTCCTGGAGACGGCATGTATGCCTGTGTAAATGATGACGCCAGTGATTATGACGGCTGTTGTGATTACCTGATTTTACCAGAAATGGACTTAACAGATGCAACAGGATTCATGCTACAGTTTGACGCATATTTCACCGGAGCATTTAGTCAGCTGGGATCAGTTGAGTATAGCTTGAATGGTGGAACATCATGGACACTGGCAGCGAATATTCCAACAGCAACAGCATGGACAACCTACCAGTTAGAGCTGGACATGCTAGCCGGGGAAGCTTCAGTAATGTTGGCATTCCATGCGGATGACCAGGGATTCTGGGCATCAGGACTGGCTATTGACAATGTAATGTCATATTATGGCAAAGCGCCTGTAGGATATTACGTATACCTTGATGGCGGATTTGTAGCTGAAACAGCAGGAGATGTAACTACATATATGTATCAGAACCTGACTTATGGTCAGACATATGAAGCAGCCGTACGTGCATTGTATAGCTGTGGAACATCAGAACCTATTTTCTACACATTCACATCAGGCTTCTTGTATCCTCCACGTAACCTGATGGATGAGTATGTATATGGCACCAATGAGATTCCGGTTATGTGGAATCCACCGATGACGGTATCAGGACCAGCTATGGATCGCTCGCTGATTGTCAAATCGACAGCGCCTGCAGTTCATGCAGAAACCAATCCAAATGGTGCTGGCACAACAAGTTCACCAGGTCGTGAGCTTTGGGACATCCAGTATTCATTTGATATGGACGGTCCATCCGGCTTAACGGGATTGGCAGGAGCTGAATGTGATGGTGAATTTATTTACGCCACGGCATGGGCTTCCAATAACATCGTGAAGTTTGATGTGGATGGTAATTTCATAGAAACCTTTACGATTCCTGGTGTAAGCGGATTAAGAGACCTTGCATTTGACGGCACCTATATGTATGGTGCAGCAGCTTCGACAACTGTTTACAAGATGGACTTCACGGCACAGACGTTGGTATCAAGCTTTACGGCACCAACAGCAGTAAGAGCCATAGCATATGATTCAGATGCAGATGGATTCTGGGGTAACAACTGGGATACAGATTAACCCTGTTCGATGAAAGCGGAGCTACCCTTGATGTAATAACAGGCCCACCGAGTATGTATGGTGCCGCCTATGATAATTTCACATCAGGAGGCCCTTACTTGTGGGTATTCACCGGAACAACTACAGGAGGCGGCTGCCAGGTTGAGCAGATGGAGATAGCCACGGGCTTACTCACAGGCGTAAGTCAGAGTGTAAGTGGAGATTTTGGGGATTATATAGCAGGAGGATTATACATCACCGAAGATTTCGGTAGCGGAACCCGCACATTATGTGGTACACAGCCCAGGGAACACCTGATCTGGCTTTTGGATATGAGATAGGACCTTACGGAGGATCAGGCGGTGGAGACGTACCAGATGGATTACTTTCATTCAACTTATATGAAAGCGGAGGATTTATAGCCAATGTACCTTACAA
>CAVZLR010000002.1:0-749702 GCA_963776205.1 Marinilabiliales bacterium | reverse complement strand
ACCGAAGACTGGATATTGTATGTTGATAACAACCTGTTGCCAGGATGTTACACCTATGATGTAACGGCAGTATATGACCTGACCGACTTTGGTTTCCCAGGAGAGATTGGCGAATCCAGCTGCAGAAGGTCCACATGAAGTATGTATTGTATGGGGTCTTGATCTCCCATTCTGTGAAGACTTTGCACAGGGCTACGATTTCAATGGCTGGATGCCATTGGGCGACAACTGGACGATCAACAGCCAGGTAGGAAACGATGCTCCATCAGCACAATGGAACTGGGATCCTGATCCGGGCACACCTTATATGTCTACATTAACAAGTCCGCCAATGAACGCCGATATGTTAACAGAAGGCCGTATTTGGGTAGACTTTGACCTGGCATTGAATAACAGGAATGCAACGGGCGATGAGATGATGAAAGTGGAAGTATATAACGGAAGCGGTTGGTACACAGTAGCAACATTTGACAATGCTGACGGCAGCTTTGCGTTTACTGCTAACCATGTTGAGATTACCAATTACGCGCTTGATGGCGCATTCATGGTACGCTTCAACGCAACCGGCGCCAATAGTTTCGATGTAATTGCATGGAACATTGACAATGTATGTCTGTATCGCACCTGTGATGCACCATTTAACTTAAGCGGCGAATACGTATGGAATGCAACAGATGACTTTGGTGCAGAAGTATGTTGGGAAGCTGAAGTTGAGGAATTTGTATCACAGTGGTTCTACTATGACGATGAGAGCATAGAGTATGTATGGGGAAGCACAGGCGACTGGGATGCTGACGTAGCAATAAAAGTTGATGCAGCAGATCTGGCAGACTTTGAAGGCGCAGCCGTAACCCAATACCGTGCGTTTGTTGACAGCAGACTACTAGGTGTAGGAACAGTATCAGTAAAAGTTCTTCAAGGTGACAATCCTGATCCATCTACCCCATTATACGTGGAAGATGTAACGGATCAGTTTGTAACCGGCGACGACTGGAATGATTTTATTTTCAGCGAAGCGGTGATGATCGATCATACAGAGCCATTATGGATATGTATGTATTATACCGGACCTGTAAATGCTTTCGGACCTGGTATCACAACCGATATGGGCACATATGATCCAAACGGTGACTTATACTGGAGTTCTGGTGCATGGACTACTTTAGCAATAGGATCTGGTATTGATAACCGTGCATGGTTAATGAGAGGCTTTGTAACTACCGATTACGGTGCAACAGTGGCTATTGGCGGCAACGTTGATCCATTGCCTGTAACGCCAGGTTTAACGACAGCAGCAACACTTTCAACCACAGATGCTACTTTAACACAAGTAGGTATGAGTGCAGAAAGAGAGCTGGCACACTTCAATGTTTACAGGAGTGAAACCGCTATGGGCGAGTACAGTTTAATAGGCACAGTAATGGCAGAAGAAGGCGTAAGTGAATACTGCTACTTTGATGCAGCTGAGATGGGAGAATACTGTTATAAAGTAACAGCGGTTTACATGAGTGAAGAAGACGAGTGTGAATCAGACTTTGCTTTAGATATGGCAGAGGAGATGGATTATGTATGTATCTTGATTACGGATGTTGCGAATCAGGATGCATTAACAACCAACCTCTATCCTAACCCAGCCCGTGACCAGGTGACTATCACTGCAAATACTGAAATGACAAGGATAACAGTGATCAACTACGTTGGTCAGCTTGTACTGAGTTCAGAGATGAGCCAGAACAAGGTTGTACTGAACACTTCAGACTTTGAATCAGGCATATACCTGGTACGCATAGAGACTGAGAGCGAAGTAATAACCAAACGTTTTGCCATAGCAAGATAGCAGGTTCATTACGGAACTACATAAACAAGAAGGGCTGCCATTGTGCAGCCCTTTTTTTTTGTGTTATGCAATTCATTCAAATCTTGATTTTGATAAATATCAAAAAAAAGAAACAAATAATTTTTTTATTAATATTTTATATTTTAACTTTGACCCTATATACCAGAAGGTTAACAAAATTGAATGTTTTTTTAAACCATTTAATATATACTGCTATGAGAAATTTTACGAAGTCATTCTTAATGATGATGGCTATTGTGTTATCATCATCAGTAATTTTTGCACAGGATTATGCGACCATAAAGGCGGATAATTATGCGCAACAAATGCTGGAACAACATGGCCCAACAGAAGTTGTGCCTGATGCCCCCCCGGGGAGCAGCCGTGCAATTGGAGATGATTGTATTACTCCGATTGTTGTAAACACCACTGATTTACCCTATAGCGACGTGGGTCAGACCACTTGCGGTAGGTTAAATACTTATTCAAATACTGCTCTTGGGAGCTATGATGGAGGGGAGGATATAATTTATGAGCTGGTACTTACCGACCAGGTTGAATTATTCTTTACTTTAACCACAACAGCAACCTGGACAGGTATGGGACTATTTGATGACTGCCCTGGTCTGGGTGGTCCATCAATTATACAGACTACTAGTTCGTCTGGAAATAAAAGCTTTTCACAGTTATTAGACGCAGGAACCTATTACCTGATGATAGACACCTGGCCAAGTCCTAACTGTATTGCTAGTTTTAACCTAACAATTGCCCCACCTCCGCCAGGAGCTGCTTGCTCAACTGCATTGACCTACGGAAATGTGAATGATCCGCCTGTAACCGGTTCAATCACCTCAGGTGGTGCCGTTTGGTACGAGGTAAACTGTGCATCAGAATATATTGCAACCGTATCATTATGTAATTCTGATTACGATACAAAAGTTGATGTATGGTATGATTGTGGTGATGCTACTTATACATACTACAACGATGATGCTTGTGGCCTTCAGTCTGAGTTATCAAACATAGTTCTGCAGGCAGGTACAAATTACGTTAAAGTATATGGTTACGGTACTGCTTCCGGTAATTATGAACTGGAAGTAACCGGAGTGCCCAATATACCCATGATCATGGGTTACGTACTTAATGGCGGCGGCCAAACCATTGCTGATGTGAACCTGTTAATTGTCGAAAATGGCAGAACCACCACTACGAGTCCAACCGGATATTATGAATTCTGGGGAATTCCCGATGGCACTTATACAGTAGAAGCTACTAAAACCGGCTATAACCCTGCAACTGCCTCTTTAACTATTACTGGAGGTATTGCAGTAACTCAGGATTTCATGCTGACGGCTCCAAATATTACAGTGAGCCCATTGATTTTTGACGAGACACTGCATCCAAACGAGTATATGACCACTTATTTAAGCTTGTTAAATACGGGTGATGGTCCACTTGCTTGGGCAGCAGGAATCATATATCCTCCGGCTCCACCGGTTACTTCCAGTGTTTCTATTCCTACTTTCACTGGTGAGATTCCTCAAAGTAATGTAGAGCAAACCCGTTTACCTGCGCCACAAACAGGAGCAGGAACTAATACGTCATATCAAAGTGGCGATAGGGGATCGATGATATTTGGTTGGGATTACTGGAATTCGAACTTAATAGACTTTGATGTTGATAATTTAGGAGCTGCAACAGTAATTGCGGCATTTGTTAATGCAAATTATTGTTATGGAATGGCATTTCCAAGAGGTGAAGATGGTTTCGCTTATGGATTGACTTTGTATGATAATGTTTTATGGCAATTCGATTACGCAACAGGAGCATCAACCAATATGGGAACATTAGCTGGTGGACCTTTTGGTTTCACAGATATGACTGTTGATCCAACATCAGGCATTTTTTATGCAATTGGAGCGGATGATGCTCTATATGCAATTGATCCTAGTGGAATGACAGCAGTTTTCTTAGGAAACATGGGAGGCTCAGGATTACAAATTGCACTGGCTTGTGATGCAAATGGAGACTTATGGTCATACGATCTGATTGATAATAATTTTTACTCTGTTGATAAATATACAGGAGCAACTACAGTTATTGGTTCCGTTGGTTTCGATCCTAACTATGGACAAACCATGTTCTACGACTGGGGATTAGGCGAAGTTGTTATGGCGGCTTTCAATTTTACAAGCTACCAAAGTGAAGTAAGGGTTGTTGACCGTTCTACTGGTGCTTCTACTATTTTAAGTTCAAGCCCAAGTATTTATCCAACAGCAGCAGATATGCCAGGCCAAGGTGGTGGTGGCGGCGTTGAAGGTTGGTTAACCTTAAGCGATTATTCAGGATTCGTAGCCCCGGGAGGTGGTACATTTAATATTGGCGTTAATTTCGATGCATCAGGAACTGTTGCAGGCGAAGTTTATACAGCTGATATTGTTGTATCGACAAATCCATTTGTGGGTGAAATCACAGTTCCTGTAACGATGACCATTGCTGGTGATCCATTACCGGAGGTAACTGGTTTCACAGCTGAATTGACAGACGCTGTAACAGGTGAAGTTACATTGATGTGGGATCAATTCCGCGAAGTTACTTTCGAATATTTCTTAATTAAAAGAGATGGCGCACCTTTAACAACTACCAATAACAGTTCGTACGTAGACATGTTACCAGGATTCGGCACATACGAATATACCGTTCAGCCTGTCTACTTAGAAGGTGATGGTCCAATTGCAGGCCCTGAAACCGTAGAATGGTACGAACCTGAATTATGCTGGGATAACTATGCAGAGAACACACAATGGACAGATCAAATGCAGGAAGTTACCATTGAATTGGAAAACTGTGCATCTGAAGGCGTGTTGTACTATGAATTCCCTGATTACATAGGTGGTAATTCACCATCAGAATGCGATTATATTTTAAGATTATATGATACATTTGGCGATGGCTGGAATGGTTCAACCATTGATTTAGCGCTGAATGGCACAACAGTTATTAGTGGAGCTGCAGGTACGGGAACTGGACCAACTGACTTTCCGTTCACCGTAAGTAATGGTCAAATGATAACGACTACCTATAACTTAAATGGTAATCCATGGCCATATGAAAATTGGTATGAGGTTCTTGATTGTGGTGGTTCTGTTGTATGGACTGCCCCGACAGGTCCAAGTGGCCCAGCGAATATAACAGCCGGGCAATTATATACATCAGTACCGGTATTTATAATTTCAGTTATGCCTGAAAGTGGTACTTTAGGAGCCGGTGAAACAATAGATGTTGTATTAACCTATTCATCATTTGGTTTCGAAGAAGGAGATTACTACCAGGAGTTATTCATATTAACAAATGAACCTGATGCACCACCTGCCTCAAGAGAACAAATTCATTCCGTTGATAACTGGATGTATGTAGTTGAACCCACGACTATTTCAGGAACGGTACGTGATTGTAACACGGGCCAACCCTTAGGAAATGCAATGGTAACAGCTTATGTTGATACAAAAGACCTGGAGAATGAATTTATGACAGAAACAGCAGAAGACGGTACCTATATGCTATATGTAAATCCTGATGAAGATTACTTTGTTGAAGCCTTTAAATTGGGATACCAACCTGATGATGATTATATAGAAGATTATCAATTACCGGCAGAAGACGTTGACTTTGACTTATGCGAGGAGCCTTACCCGGTAGCCTGGGTAGAAGCCGATCCAAATGAAGAAGATACTGAATGTATGGTAACCTGGTCATTACCGATGGGCCCATATATGATCTCATATGACGATGGCACAGCCGAAGATTTCTACTCATGGGTAGGCGCCGGCGGCATGTCAGCTGTTAAGTTCACCCCTGCAGGCTATCCTGCCACCGTAGAAGCTGCATGGATGTATGTAGGAATGGGAACCGGTGATGTAGAGTTTGTGGTGTTGGACGATGATGGTCCTGGCGGCATGCCTGGAACCATACTGGATTCATTAACAACAACAGCCGATATGGGCTGGGTAGGAGTTGAATTTGATGTCACTTTTGATGAAGGCGATTTCTACATTGCCTACCGTCAGGTACTCGATGCACCAGCAGCAGCACCCATCGGAGTAGACTTAGATGCACCGACCGTATATCGTTCTTATGTAAAACATGTTACTGGCGAGTGGATGGTATCAGCCTACAATGATTTCATGATGCGTGCTATTGTAAGCGGACCTGGCGACAATGTCATGGCAGCATCAGCTGAGCAGCTGATCAGGCCTGGTAAATTATCACCAGAACTATATATGGCTTCCACAGCACCGAATGGTGTACCTGGATTCCAGGGCGAAGCAAAATATTCACCAGTCATCGTTGAAAATCCTGATCGCGATCTGGCTACTTACCAGTTATACCGCGTAAGTGACATAGATCCTGACGGAGGCATTTATGCAGAAGACGGCACCCATACCTTGATAGAGCCAGCATTGACATCACAGATGTACAATGATACAGACTGGGAAGATTTGGATGCAGGTTTCTATGCTTATGGTGTAACCGCAACTTATGACAATGACGATGTATCAGTTATAACCTATTCAGAGATTGTAGCGCATTTATTAGACAATGTTGTAACGATCAATGTAAGTCAGTGTGATGATCTGTCACCGGAAGGCGCAGAAGTGATGTTAACAGGCCAGAACTATCCGTTCCAGGAGTTAACAGCTACTACAGACGAGACCGGGGTGATTGTATTTGATAGCGTAATTAATGGAACATACGACCTGGTAGTAACCAAAACAGGTTATATTGATTACGTACATAACAACATCTGGATCTATGACGACTACGAAGAGAATGTAGTGTTACAGGAGTTAATGTATCCTGCACGTAAACTGGAAGTAGATCCATTAACATCGATAGCCACATGGAAGTCACCATATTATGTATTCATGGAGAATGAAGGCTTTGATGAGGACAATGATTTTCCACCAACAGGATGGTCAAGCATAACCAATGGAGATGGCTGGTTCCATACAGATAATGGAAGCAGTGGCGCATTCCCAATACCTGCCGGAGATGGCTGGTATGCATGTTCGAATGACGATGCTAATATTGATAATGATGGTAGTAACGATTACCTGATCATGCCAGCTCTGGATCTGTCGATGACGGATGGCTTCTTATTGCAGTTTGACGCCTATTTCACCGGAGCCTTTAGTCAATCAGGATATGTAGAGTATAGCTTAAATGGCGGAGCCAGCTGGACAGTAGCCTTTACCTTACCAGGCGCAGCCAGTTGGACGACCTACCAGGTTGACCTCGACATGGTTGCTGGCAACGAGTCAGTAACACTCGCTTTCCATTCAGATGACAATGGTTTCTGGGCCTCCGGAATGGCTGTAGATAATGTAATGGCCTATTACGGCAAAGAGCCGATAGGATATTACGTATATCTTGATGGCGGATTTGTAGCTGAAACAGCAGCAGATGTAACCACCTATCAATATCAGAATTTGACCTATGGTCAGACCTATGAAGCATCCGTAAAAGCCTTGTTCAGCTGTGGTGTGTCCGATCCTATTTTCTACATCTTCACATCGAGCTACCTGTATCCACCACGTAACCTGATGGATGAGTATGTATATGGTACGAACGAGATTCCGGTTATGTGGAATCCACCGATGACGGTATCAGGACCAGCTATGGATCGCTCGCTGATTGAAAAATCGACAGCGCCTACGGTTCATGCAGAAACCAATCCAAATGGTGCTGGCACAACAAGTTCACCAGGTCGTGAGCTTTGGGACATCCAGTATTCATTTGATATGGACGGTCCATCCGGCTTAACGGGATTGGCAGGAGCTGAATGTGATGGTGAATTTATTTACGCCACGGCATGGGCTTCCAATAACATCGTGAAGTTTGATGTGGATGGTAATTTCATAGAAACCTTTACGATTCCTGGTGTAAGCGGATTAAGAGACCTTGCATTTGACGGCACCTATATGTATGGTGCAGCAGCTTCGACAACTGTTTACAAGATGGACTTCACGGCACAGACGTTGGTATCAAGCTTTACGGCACCAACAGCAGTAAGAGCCATAGCATATGATTCAGATGCAGATGGATTCTGGGGTAACAACTGGGATACAGACTTAACCCTGTTTGATGAAAGCGGAGCTACCCTTGATGTAATAACAGGCCCACCGAGTATGTATGGTGCCGCCTATGATAATTTCACATCAGGAGGCCCTTACTTGTGGGTATTCACTGGAACAACTACAGGAGGCGGCTGCCAGGTTGAGCAGATGGAGATAGCCACGGGCTTACTCACAGGCGTAAGTCAGAGTGTAAGTGGAGATTTTGGGGATTATATAGCAGGAGGATTATACATCACCGAAGATTTGGTAAGCGGAACCCGCACATTAGGAGGCACAGCCCAGGGAACACCTGATCTGGCTTTTGGATATGAGATAGGACCTTACGGAGGATCAGGCGGTGGAGACGTACCAGATGGATTACTTTCATTCAACTTATATGAAAGCGGAGGATTTATAGCCAATGTACCTTACAATGGTGAAGGCACCGAAGACTGGATATTGTATGTTGATAACAACCTGTTGCCAGGATGTTACACCTATGATGTAACGGCAGTATATGACCTGACCGACTTTGGTTTCCCAGGAGAGATTGGCGAATCAGCTGCAGAAGGTCCACATGAAGTATGTATTGTATGGGGTCTTGATCTCCCATTCTGTGAAGACTTTGCACAGGGCTACGATTTCAATGGCTGGATGCCATTGGGCGACAACTGGACGATCAACAGCCAGGTAGGAAACGATGCTCCATCAGCACAATGGAACTGGGATCCTGATCCGGGCACACCTTATATGTCTACATTAACAAGTCCGCCAATGAACGCCGATATGTTAACAGAAGGCCGTATTTGGGTAGACTTTGACCTGGCATTGAATAACAGGAATGCAACGGGCGATGAGATGATGAAAGTGGAAGTATATAACGGAAGCGGTTGGTACACAGTAGCAACATTTGACAATGCTGACGGCAGCTTTGCGTTTACTGCTAACCATGTTGAGATTACCAATTACGCGCTTGATGGCGCATTCATGGTACGCTTCAACGCAACCGGCGCCAATAGTTTCGATGTAATTGCATGGAACATTGACAATGTATGTCTGTATCGCACCTGTGATGCACCATTTAACTTAAGCGGCGAATACGTATGGAATGCAACAGATGACTTTGGTGCAGAAGTATGTTGGGAAGCTGAAGTTGAGGAATTTGTATCACAGTGGTTCTACTATGACGATGAGAGCATAGAGTATGTATGGGGAAGCACAGGCGACTGGGATGCTGACGTAGCAATAAAAGTTGATGCAGCAGATCTGGCAGACTTTGAAGGCGCAGCCGTAACCCAATACCGTGCGTTTGTTGACAGCAGACTACTAGGTGTAGGAACAGTATCAGTAAAAGTTCTTCAAGGTGACAATCCTGATCCATCTACCCCATTATACGTGGAAGATGTAACGGATCAGTTTGTAACCGGCGACGACTGGAATGATTTTATTTTCAGCGAAGCGGTGATGATCGATCATACAGAGCCATTATGGATATGTATGTATTATACCGGACCGGCCAACACATATGGCCCTGGTATCACCTTAGATATGGGTACATATGATCCAAACGGTGACTTATACTGGGATGCTGGTGCATGGACTACTTTAGCAGTAGGATCTGGTATAAATAACCGTGCATGGTTAATGAGAGGCTTTGTAACTACCGATTACGGTGCAACAGTGGCTATTGGCGGCAACGTTGATCCATTGCCTGTAACACCAGGTTTAACGACAGCAGCAACACTTTCAACCACAGATGCTACTTTAACACAAGTAGGTATGAGTTGCCGAAAGAGAGCTGGCACACTTCAATGTATACAGGAGATGGAAGGTGCTGATGGCACTACAGTTTTAGGCACAGTAATGGCAGAAGCAGGTGTAACAGAATACTGCTACTTCGATGCGGAGCTGATATTCAGTCAGATTACTGCTATAAAGTAACAGCAGTTTACATGAGTGAAGAAGATGAGTGTGAATCAGACTTTGCTTTGGATGTGGCAGAAGAATTGACTATGTATGTGTATTATTACAGATGTTGCGAATCAGAAGCATTAACAACCAACCTGTATCCTAACCCAACACGCGACCAGGTGACTATCACTGCAAATGCTGAAATGACAAGGATCACAGTGATCAACTACGTTGGTCAGCTTGTGATGATTCAGAGATGAGCCAGAACAAATATGTACTGAACACTATCAGAGCTTCGAATCAGGTATATACCTGGTACGCATTGAGACTGAAAGCGAAGTAATAACCAAACGTTTTGCATTGCAAGATAGCAGGTTCATTACGGAACTAAATAAACAAAAAGGGCTGCCATTGTGCAGCCCTTTTTTTATACTATTTTTGCGCTTTAAAATTAAACAATAGTTGATCTCAGTTAATAACATAACAAAAGAATTTGGCGGAACTCCTATTTTCTCAGGCGTTACTTTTAACCTGAATGAAAAAGGTTGTGTAGGGTTGGCAGGTATGAACGGTTCTGGTAAAACCACATTATTAAAAATCATAGCCGGTGAAGTTAAATCTGATACGGGCAATGTCGCCTACCCAAATGATATTACGATCGGATATTTGCCCCAGGAGAAAATTATTACCAGTTTAAAAAGTATCAAAGAAGAAACCTTAGAAGCTTTTAAATTTATCAATAAACTGAACGACAGGATTGCTGAATTAACCCGGGAGATTCAGCAAAGAACAGATTATCATTCAGATAATTATCACAAGCTGCTGATCGAACTTGATGAACTGAACCATAAACTGATGATCCATGAACCTGAAAAGTTGCTGGCCAACACTGAAAAGGTACTTTTTGGATTGGGATTTAAACAAACGGATCTTGACAGGCCATTAAATGAATTCAGTTTTGGATGGCAAATGCGGGTTGAAATTGCCAAACTCCTGTTGCTGAAACCTTCTCTATTATTGCTTGATGAGCCTACCAACCATCTTGATATTGAATCCATCCAGTGGCTTGAAGAATTTTTAAATAATTATTACGGATCCATTTTAATTGTTTCGCACGACAGGGCATTACTGGATAATATTACCGATAGAACCATCGAGATCACCAACGGTAAAATTTATGATTATAAAGTACCATATTCTCAATATGTGCATTTGCGCGAGGAACGCCTGTCGCAACAAAAGGCAGCATATAATAACCAGCAGGCCGAAGTAAGGCAGGTTGAAAGATTTATCGAACGATTCAGGTATAAAAACACCAAAGCGAAACAGGTACAATCGCGAATTACTCATCTGGAAAAACTGGACAGGGTTGAGTTGGATGAAATTGATCAGTCAGCCATTCATTTTACATTTCCACCTGCTCCCCATAGCGGAAAAATAACAGTTGAATGTAAAAACATCAAAAAATATTATGATACGAATCATGTACTGGACAATATCAATCTGGAGATATTAAAGGGTGAACGTATAGCGTTTGTTGGTAAAAACGGTGAAGGAAAAACCACACTGGCAAAAATTATTGCCGGCAGACTTGATCATCAGGGCGAAGTGAAACTCGGATATCAGGTTGAGACCGGTTATTTTGCACAGGATCAATGGGAAATGCTGGATCCTGATAAAACAGTATTCGAAACGGTGGATGATGTTGCGGTCGGAGATATCCGCACACGACTTAAATCAATACTTGGTGCATTTTTATTCCAGGGTGACGATATTGATAAAAAGGTCAAAGTGCTTTCTGGTGGCGAGAAATCGCGACTTTCTCTGGCCAAGTTATTGCTCACGCCAAGTAATTTCCTCTTATTTGATGAGCCAACCAACCATTTGGATATGCGCTCGAAGGATATTTTAAAGAACGCTTTGCTGCAGTTTACCGGTACTTTGGTAATTGTATCTCACGACAGGGATTTCCTTTCAGGATTGACTTCGAAAGTGTATGAATTCAGAAACAAGGGAATAAAGGAATACAGGGGTGATATTTTCGAATACCTGGAAAAAAGAAAACTGGAAGACCTGAAAGAACTTGAAATAAAAGATAGAAAATATAATAACGATACAAAACCGGTAAGTGAAACCAAGATAAAGTGGGAGCAAAAAAAGGAGTTTGAAAGGGAAAAACGCAAACTGGAAAAGAAAGTTGCCGATCTGGAGCAGCATGTTGAAAAACTGGAGAAACAACTGGAAAATGTCAATACTAAACTGGCCGATCCATCAAATCATGCGGAGGAAATAAAATCAGGTGCCTTGTATAAAAAACACGATGAACTCACAAGTGATATTGAAAAAAAATATTCGGAATGGGAAAAAGTGCAACTGCAACTGGAACAAATGAATTTCGATGAGTGATTACTTCTCCCGGTCTATCATCCGCTGAGCCACATCACGAAGGATTTCCTTGTTGGCTTCTGCGATAGAAATATCATTTAATTTGTTCATTCCTTCCAGGTAATAAGCATCAATCAGGTCATTGGCATATTTATCAACTCCTAAATTCGAGAATATCTCTTTTACACGTGCTGTTTTATGGGTATCAGAAGTGCTGTTGGTATTATATAGTTTTACAAGTTCAGATTTTGTAGGATCATCTGCTAATGCCAGGGCCTGTAGGTATAAGTATGTTTTTTTATTGGAGATAATATCACCACCGGTTTTCTTACCAAATATTTCTTCTTTCCCAAAAGTATCCAGCAAATCATCTTTTAACTGAAAACCAAGCCCGATATTGATTCCAAAATCATATAATGTATCTGCATCCTTTTTGGAAGCACCACCTACCAATGCACCAATTTTTAAACTGGCACCAAAAAGTACAGCAGTTTTTAACCTGATCATTTCAATGTACTGTTCAACAGAAACATCATTACTATTTTCATAATTCAGGTCAAATTGCTGTCCTTCACAAACTTCAATGGCTGTTTTACTGAATACAGTTAGCGTCTCTGGTAAAATGTCAATCCGGGCCTGTTGAGCATATTGGTAAGCAAGGGCAAATAAAGTGTCACCAGATAGAATGGCGATATTGGGATTCCATTTTTTAAAAACAGTTTCTTCACCCCGCCTGATGGGTGCATTATCCATAATGTCATCATGAATCAAGGTAAAGTTATGAAACAGTTCGATAGCTATAGCCTGTGAGAGTGCTTCTTCTTTTTTGCCGCCAAATAATTCACATGACATCAGTGTCAATATGGGTCTGATTCTTTTACCTCCGAGCTTAACAGTGTACCTGATCGGTGCATATAATTCACCTGGCTGATATCCAAAAGCCTGTTTATTAAGTTGATGCTCAAAATAGATGATAAGTTCTTCGTAACCGCCCATGTAATTATGGATTATTTAATCAAATCAAGAAGGTATTCTCCATACCCGCTCTTTAAAAGGGGTTCTGCAATTTTTTCAAGTTGTTTTGCATCGATAAAACCATTATGATATGCTATTTCTTCGATACATCCAATTTTAAGTCCTTGCCTGTCTTCAATTACTTCTACAAATTGTGATGCCTGAATCAGTGATGAAAATGTGCCGGTATCCAGCCACGCTGTCCCTCTTCCCATCAGTCCCACTTTAAGTTTTCCTTCTTTCAGGATAATGCTTATTAACATCTGTTATTTCATACTCACCTCTGGCACTGGGTTGCAGGCTCTTAGCCACTTCAACCACCGAGTTGTCATAAAAATACAATCCGGGAACCGCATAATGTGATTTTGGTTTGAGTGG
Organism: Marinilabiliales bacterium; assembly: GCA_963776205.1. Taxonomy (GTDB): domain Bacteria; phylum Bacteroidota; class Bacteroidia; order Bacteroidales; family F082; genus UBA4459. The sequence continues at coordinate 736,061 of CAVZLR010000002.1, read as the reverse complement.
TTTCTCTTCTATGGATAGGGCATTAAAATCATTATCAAATTCGACTACACCATATCTTTCAGGGTCTTTTACATGATAGGCAAAAACCATCCCACCGTCAGGATCAGTGCATGTTTTTAGTAATTTTTGAAATCCCTGCCCATAAAAAATATTATCTCCCAGAATCAGAGAAACAGAATCATTTCCAATAAATTCTTCACCCAATACAAAAGCCTGCGCTAATCCATTTGGAATTTCCTGCACCTGATAAGTAAAGCTGCAGCCGATTCGAGAACCATCACCAAGCAGTTTCTCAAAATTTGGCAGGTCCTGAGGTGTAGAAATAATCAGAATATCTCTGATTCCAGCCATCAATAATACTGACAAAGGATAATAAATCATCGGTTTATCATAAATAGGCATCAATTGCTTACTGACTGCAATGGTGAGAGGATGTAAACGCGTACCTGCTCCGCCTGCCAAAATAATACCTTTCATTTGTTTATATTTTTATCTGGATAATTCAAATCAGCAATTCACCTTATATTTTGGTGTATTTATCTTCTTTAGGTTTCTGATGGTCGAGTTCTTCAACAACGAGTTTATCAAGTTCAATATCTTCTTCTTCATCAAATACCTCAATCTGAGGTTCTTTAAACGATTTTGTAAGCACTCTTTTGTCCAGTGTTAATAATAGCGATGGTAAAACAAACATATTGGATAAAAGTGCAACAACCAGTGTAAATGAAACAAGATACCCAAGGGCTTCGGTTCCTCCAAATGATGAAAGTGTAAAAATGAGGAAGCCAAAGAAAAGCACAATTGCCGAATATATCATGCTGTAGCCCGTTTCTTTAAGCGCAGCAAGTATCGATTTATGGATATTCCAATTGGTATGTTTCAGATGTAAACGGTATCTTGACAGATAGTGAATGGTATTGTCAACACTAATACCCAGCGCAATACTAAAAATCAGTATGGTGGAAGGTTTTATTGGAATATCAAAATATCCCATCATTCCGGCTGTTAAAACCTGCGGAATAATATTAGGAATTAATGAAATCAAAATCATTCGGGCTGAAGAGAATATTAGCGCCATTAGCAGGGTAATAATGATTACCGCAAGTCCAAGGCTCATAAACAGATTCTTCACCAGGTAGTTAGTTCCCATGAGGAAAACCACACTTGTTCCTGTCAAACCAACATCATATGTATCGGGCGGGAAGATAGTGTCTACTTTAGGTTTTAAATCAGAAATAATACGTTCAATGTCATTTGTTCCGATGTTGGCCATCTGTATAGAAACACGGGTTTTTGAAAGTGTTGAGTCAACAAAGGCATTTAGTATGGAGGTTTTGTTATGGGCATCTAAATTGGGGACATAAGAAAGAATAAAGTTTTTTTCCTGGTTATTTGGTAATGAATACATATCAGGATTTCCCCTGTAGAATGCCTGCTTTGCTGACTTTACCACTTCAACTACAGATACCGGTTTTGAAAACTCCGGATAGGTAGCCAGCGTATCCTGCAATTGATCAAGTTTTTGTAAAAATGATGTTCTTAAAATTCCTTTCTTCTTTTTAGTATCTACTGTAATTTCCAATGGCATAACCCCTTTAAAATTTTGCTCAAGAAAGATCATGTCCTTATAGAGCTTATCTTTCTTAGAGATGTCATCAACAATATTACCAGTAGTTTTTAATTGTGTTATACCAATGATTCCTCCTGTAAAAAATATGATAGTAATTACATACACCACATTGCGATGGTTTTGAACAATATAAAGAATGCGGTCAATGATCCTGCTGATAAGACTCCTTTCCAAATGCCTCATGTGCTTTGGCTTTGGCACCGGAAAGAAACTGAAAAGTATGGGTAACAGGAATAAAGTAAGCAGATAAGTAACAAAAATATTGATTGAAGCAATAATGCCAAATTCAACAAGCATTTCATTGCTTGTAATTGCAAAAGCCGCGAAGCCGGCTGCCGTTGTAGCATTTGTTAACAGATTTGCATTCCCGATTCGGGAAATCATTCTTGTTAAAGCTTTCGCCTTATTTCCGTGCTCTCTGAATTCGCTCAGGTATTTATTCAGAAGAAAAATGGAATTTTCAACAGCAATCACTATTAAAAGAGGCGGTAAAATTCCTGTTAATATTGAGATTTTATAGCCAAATAAAACAATTGAACCGAGCACCCAAATAACGGCAATTACTACCACGATCATGGCTAGTAAAACGGCTCTTCCTGACTTGAATAGCACGAACAATAAAACAGAGGTTATAAACAATGAAAGAAATACAAAGAATAGTAATTCATCCTGGAGTTTCTTTGATGTGACCGTTCGAATATATGGGAGGCCTGAATACTTTATGTCAATAGAGTATTTGCCGCCAAACTCATCAATCCTGTATTTAAGTTCTTTTATAAGCTGTATGCGGCCTTTTGAATTTAGAATATCCTTCGTAAGGGTGATCATCATCATACTCACATCGGTTTCCTTATTAAAAAGCCTGCCTTCATATAATTGCAGGTTGTATACCGTTTGTTTTATTGAGTCTACAGTATTTTGACTGGTTGGTTTTTTGGGTACTATCGACAAGAAATCGAATTTCTTCAGGCTGTCATTCCGTGTTAAATTGTAGATTCTTGCAACTGATAGAACCTCTTTAACACCATTCATTTTAAGTACATCGTAATTAAGATCGTACCAGTCATTAAAGTGTTCCAGTGTGAAGAGATCGGGGTCTTGAATAGCAATAAAAATAACACTGCCATCTTGCCCGAACTGCTTTTTAAATTCTTCGTACTCAATGGAAATTGAATCGTCTTTTGGCAGCATACGGGCCATCTCATATGACATTTTGATCTGGCTTCCTTTATATCCCATAAAAATGGTGATAAGTCCAATGAAAATGAGAATCTGAATACGGTTTCTAAGAATAAATCTTACCAGGAATTGCCACATAAACCCGCTCTTGCTATTTGATAATAAGAATCTAAAATAAGATATTTCTCCATCAGTCGTGCAACTAAACAGATAACGTATTGATAACCATTATAAGCTTGCACTTGATATTGAGAGCACAAATGTAAGTTTTGTTTTTAAAATGAAGGGTAGAAAAGTCCTGTTTATTGATACGGCACATTCGAATACTTAAATCTGAATTGAAAAAACAGGCTTGATTGTAATAAATTTCTAGTACACTGGAGAGAGGATTGCAAAAGAAATATTAAGAATTAATTAAGGTGTTTCTCTCACCCCCTACATAGCAGAATGGGTCAACGAACATATTTCAAATCCACTGGACAATCGCAAAAAAATAGAAACCAGGGTGAAGCCTATTTAGTTACCAGTTCAGTATTTCCCTGAAATCATATTGCCTTGGGTCATCTAAATATACTTTGGCTTCTTCGTAATCTCCAGGCTCAATAAATTGCAAGCCATGTTCAAAAATCAATTTGGATTTGGCACCTTCCATATTTACCAGTCGCGGTTTAATCTTACCATGTTCATCTTCAACGTCTTCCAAATACAGAGGCGAAATTTTTCCAGAAGGTGAGGCAGTTACCATGCATCCTGTACGACCTTCGTCAAATAATTTCTTTACACCATAGCCAAGCAAACCGCAGTACAGCAAGTCGTAAGCAGCGGGTTGTACACAGCGAAGTTCATAGCCTAGTTCCACCGGACGGCTTTTAACTTTAATGTTTAAATCTTTTAATTTTTGCTGTAGTAATATATTGAATATATGTGCTTTGCTTACATTCCCAAGCTCAGGATGGCCATGATCATCATAGGTAAAGTTGATACCTGAATTTTTAATTTGTTCATCACTCATGAAATGAAATACACCTTCGCTGACAATTGCTGCTCCATAATCAATGCCTAATATTTTGCGTTTGACGATTGCGGAGATGATCAGTTTTGTAATTCGTTCAAAAGTAACTTCTGTTTTATTAAACATTTCAGGTATTACAATCATTGGACAATGAATAGCAGCACCTATGCCAAAAGCAAGATGGCCTGCTTCACGGCCCATCGCAGAAATAACAAACCAGTTGCCACTGGTACGGGCATCTTCATAGATGGTTTGTGCTATCCGCACACCTTCCTGTTTTGCCGACTGGTATCCGAATGTTGGTGTATCGTCCGGTAGTGGCAAATCATTATCGATGGTTTTGGGTACATGAATGTTCTGGATGCTTATTTGATTTTCAATTAAAAATTTAGATATCCTGTTGGCAGTTGAAGCTGTATCGTCACCTCCTATGGTTACCAGCAGTTGTACATTGTTTTCAGTAAAAAAACGGGTGTTAAACTCACTGTCCTTGGGTTTGTGGCGACTCATTTGCAGAGCTGATCCACCACGTTTATGAATATCATCGGCAAAATGGAAATCAATTTCCTGGGTTTTCGGTTTTTCCGCAAACAAACCTTTATAACCTTCATGAATTCCGATCACCCTGTAACCTGACTTTAGAAATACAAGGGCTACGGAACTGATCACTGAATTTATACCTGGTGCCGGACCTCCTCCGCAAACTATGGCAACTGAATCTTTCATTTTTTGTAGGTATTAATTGCGGGCAAATATAGAAAATTATGCCGCTTATTTGTTTTAAGGATTGGTTAAGACTACTCTTTTTTCAAACATTTCATTTCACGAGTAATTGTGTAGTCGACCGGCTTTTTTGTTCAAGAAAAACTATTCTGTCTTTCGCCAGGTTACCGATGAGTTCTTCGGTGTAATGCCGGATAGTGATCAGTTGCAATTCGTCGTTGTACTTGACTATGAAATCATTTTTCAGATCCGAAAGCAAGGCATCAAGTTTGTTTTTATTCCTGTCAAAGCAAACAGAAAAACTAACAGCTGAATGTTGCATCAGGTTGATGTGTATTTTATGGCAACTGAAGGCATTAAAAATACGTGTCAAATGATCTTCGGCAATAAATGACAAATCACGTGAATTAATACTTATTAAAACCTGGTTGTCTTTTACGATTATTTTAGGCTGCTTATCATCCATGGATGTGTCTTTTGAGATTATGGATGCTGGTAAATTCAGATCATCAAACGACCTTACAAATAAAGGAATATTTTTTTGTTGTAATGGTTGGATTGTTTTCGGATGAATTACTGATGCACCGTAAAAAGCGAGTTCTATAGCTTCATGATAAGAGATTTGATCTAATTTGATGCAGTCGGTAAAACGATTCGGATCAGCATTCATTAAACCGGGTACATTCTTCCAAATGGTTACTTCATCAGCATCCAGTGTGCTGGCAAGTATGGCAGCCGTAAAATCTGATCCTTCCCGGCCAAGTGTTGTTGGATTCCTGGAAGGACCGGATCCGATAAACCCTTCGGTCAACACAAATTTCCCTTCCGACAAAACAGGATGGATTATTCTATTTACCTCTGCTGTTGTCTGTTGCCAGTTTACTTTAGCGGATGTATGATTATCATCCGTTATTATTATATCTCGCGCATCAATTGCCTGGCAAGGAAGATGTTCGTATGTGAAATATTTGTTAAGAATCAGTGTCGAAAACTTCTCTCCAAAGCTAACTACACGGTCGTAAGAAACATACTTATCCGAATCCAGATTCTTAAGCTGGATTTCGAGCTCGTTAAAAAGATCAGCTAATTTATTCCGGCAATGTTGGTGATCAGTAAAAAGCGCATCAACAATCTTTAAATGTTTTTGTTTCAGATTTTCAACAGCTTCATAAAGCTCGTTATTACTTCTGTCAATTGATAATTGCAATATGCGCTCCAATTGGTTTGTAGTTTTTCCTAAAGCAGAGACAACAACTACCAGTTGGTCGTTTGTATTTGTTTTAATAATGGAACCTACTTTCCGGATTCCATCCGCATCCTGCATCAATGCACCTCCGAATTTGAATACTTTGATCATGTTTTTATAATTAGGCTGAGGTTAAGGATGAGGCTAAGGCTAAGGTTTTAATCATGATATTATTTGTTCTCAACGGTTTTAATGAGTAGATCCAGTTCAGTGATTACTTCTTTATAGCTGTTTATTAAATGATTAACTTCAGAATCTTATAAATATTTTAATTCGGTTGAAACTATTAATTGACTAATCACTTGGTATGCGCTCCCTCGTGAGAATTTATAAAACCGGCTTTTATCCCGTCCCTCGAACCGGCCATAACCTTCAGCAATATTATGAACAACTGAGTTTGCCGCTCTTCTGATATCGGATGTCAGGCCAAATTTTTCATCTTCAGGGAACTGTTTGCTATCGCTATAAATACTTACCAGGAGCTTTTTGGCCTTTTTCCAAACCGACATCTGAGTAAAATCTTTATACGCCATTTTGTTTATTATATCTGTTAACTTTTCTCAGCCTCCTTCTCCTTAGCCTCAGCCTTCTCCTTTATCTAACCTCTCCCCTTAATCAATCCTTTTCTGTAAGCTGCCAGCAACATATTCAGGTCATGAATCTGAATTTTGAGTTTTTTACCGATATCTGTATCACGCACTCTTTTACGGGTAGCGTTGGCTTCAATAAATATGCGGTCGGAGATAATGTCTTTTTCTTCAACGATCGCCATATTTTTCGAATCAAAATGTTTATGTTCCACAAGCACTAAGCCATATGAATTATAAATGAGCGTGTAACCCGAAACACCAGTTACTGCTTGGTAAGGAATTGACATACCTCCATCAATTACAAATAATTTTCCGTTGGCTTTTATCGGGCTTTCTCCTTTTTTAGCTTTCACCGGCACATGACCATTTACAATATGCGAGAACTTTGGATTCAAATCAAACTCTTTCAATATTTTATCGCAATATTTCTCATTATCGTATACCACGTCATAATAAGGATTTCGTTTTTCCTTATGTGTCGATTTGTCCTCAACAAAATATCTTTCAAAGGTGGTCATCTTCATTTTACCAAATAATGGTGAAACAGCGCCGCACCATAAATACCACATATAATCCGATGTATTTTCAACAGCTTTATGATCAAATCGGCGGGCATAAGCTTTACGGGCCACTCTTTCAAAATGGTCGCAAAGCGCTTTCCCTTTATAAGTTTTTCCTTCGATTTCAAACGACTCAAAATTTCCTTTTTCTGTAAGTGGAATACATCCATGATACAGCAAATTGGAGTTATAAGTGAGATACATGCTTCCATTCGTGAAAAGAAAATCGACATGTCGTTGCAACCTTTTGCTATTCTTAAAATTTTTGGTGAGTTTTTCGACTACATCTTTTTCTTCAGTTGAAAGCTCAAAAGGATTTTTGGGATCAAGGGTTGGAAAATGTTTGTCCAACAATGGATGTTCCACTCCGTCAATAAGAACAGTTCTTTTTTTAAGGTCGATTTTATCTAAAAGCAAACGATCATCCATGTTGAAATTCGGATTTCGCTGGATGATCTGTGATTCCAATTTAAACTGGATGATCGAGATGGCTTTGTGCATCTGTACAAGCATCCTGTTTTCTTTGGCCAGATCATCTGATTTAAGTTTGAACTGATCACAGAGATCGTTTTGGTATTTCTTCATCGCGAAAGTAGCAAGCGGGAGCATATTAATTCCGTATGCATCTTCAAGCGTGTCAAGATTTTGATAACGTAATGAAATCCTGATTACATTTGCTACCAGTGCCTGGTTACCAGATGCCGCTCCCATCCATATTATATCATGGTTGCCCCACTGTACGTCCACTGAATGATAATCCATCAAACGATCCATCACCTTTTCTGCATGTGGCCCCCGGTCGTAAATATCCCCGATAATGTGCAAACGGTCGATGAGCAGTCGCTGGATAAATTTACACATGGCAATGATGAAAACTTCAGCCCGGTCTACTTTGATGATGGCATTGATAATGGCTTCAAAATATTCCTCCTTACCTTCACCACCTTCGTTCAATAATTCATCTATAATATAAGCAAAATCCTTTGGCATGGCTTTCCTTACCTTTGAACGGGTATATTTGGTGGCTGCCGAGCGTGCCACATGGCTCAAACGCTGCAGGGTGATGGCATACCATTCGTGCGGGTCATCTTCTTCTTTTAGAATCAGGTCGAGTTTTTCCTTAGGATAATAAATCAGGGTGGCCAGCATTTTCTTTTCTTTAAGCCGCAATGTTTTACCAAAGACATCATCAATCTTTCTCCTGACAACGCCTGAAGCATTAGCAAGTACATGGCTGAAAGTTTCAAATTCGCCATGGATATCTGTTAAGAAATGCTCTGTCCCCTTAGGTAAGTTAAGTATGGCTTCCAGGTTGATAATTTCGGTACTGGCCGCTTGTATATTTCGGAACTTTTCAGATAAAAGATTCAGATATTTAATTTGATCTTCAAGTTCTTTAGTTGAAAAGTCATTGACACTCTTTTTCTTCATGATGATATACTAATTGAAATAATACACTGGCTGCAAATGTACAAAATGACAGTAAGTTGTTCAAAATTCAAATTTCAGCAATTTAAGCCATATTGTAATCAGACATAGTATATTAGCAGATTATTTTAAAGTCACTGTTTGTATAGCTTAAATTGTTTTGAAACAAGCCTCTTTATTACATAGTTACAATGCGCATCCCAAGTTAATTGAGCTAAATTCCTTATTGTTGTCGTCAGCTAAACATTTGCAAATTACAGGTTTGGTTGGTTCTTCAACAGCTCTTACTGTGGCAAGTGTTTTTGAAGAAACCGGAAAACAACAACACATTATAGTATTGCCAGATAAGGAACAAGCAGCCTATTTTTATAACGATCTGGAAAGTATTTTTGAAGAAATGGGGATGGATGTGAACAAAAAGAGTGTCTTATTTTATCCCACTTCCTACAAAAGACCTTATGAGCCTGAAAAGTTGGACAGATCCTACCAGCTATCAAGAACAGAAGTACTCAAAAGATTTATGACCGGAGATCGGAAAACAGTTATAGTAACTTACCCCGAGGCACTGACAGAAAAGGTAATTACTAAAAACTACCTGTCGAAAAATATTATGAAGCTGAAGCAGGGGGAGAAAGTGTCATATGATTTTGTGAGCGACCTGCTGGTAGAATTTGAATTTGAAAGTGTTGAGTTTGTTGCCGAACCCGGGCAATTTGCTATCCGTGGCGGTATCGTAGATGTGTTTTCGTTTTCCAACGACCATCCCTACCGTATTGAATTTTTTGGGGATGTTGTGGAGTCGATCCGTACTTTTAATCCGGTGAGCCAGCTATCCATTCAGCAAATGAACCGGATAAGCTTACTTCCTAATGTGCAAGACCGGAAAATTGAGGAAAAGAGGGTAAGTTTTCTGGATTATATGCCGCCTAAAACCATTTGCTGGATATACGATGTGTCCTACACCAGCGAGCGGATTGATAAAGAGTTTAAGAAAGCAACAGAAACATATAATCGTTTTGGAAAAGAATTGCAACAGGCTGAGCCCTCTGTGCTATTCACACACGGCAATCATTTTACAGCTCTGTTGGACCAATTCAAGACTATTGAGTTCGGCCCTGCCAACTATTATAAAACGGACCATGTCATTCAGTTCGATCAGCGACCGCAACCGGCTTTCAATAAAAAGTTTGATCTGCTGATCAATAACCTGGTTGAAAAATCAAGCGAAGGATATACCAATTATATATTATCAGATAATGCCAAACAAACGGAACGGCTGTATGTGATATTTGAAGACATTCAGACTGAACATCCCGAAAGCGGAAAAGCGCATTTTTCTTCATTGACCATGAGCCTTAGCTCCGGATTCATTGATCATGATGTAAAACTACTCTGTTATACCGATCACCAGATTTTTGAACGCTATCATAAATTTCATTTGCGTGAGGGCTTCGGCAGGAAAGAGTCTTTGTCGATCAAAGAGCTCTACGATCTGAAGCAGGGTGATTATATTACCCATATTGATCATGGTGTAGGCCAGTTTGATGGCTTACAGATCATCGATAATGATGGCAAAAAACAGGAAGCCATAAGGCTGATCTATAAAAATAATGACTTGCTGTATATCAGTATCCACTCCTTGCACCGAATATCAAAATACGTTGGCAAGGACGGAACGCCACCGGTATTGAATAAGCTGGGTTCGAATGCGTGGAATAACCTGAAATCAAAAACCAAAAAAAAGGTTAAGGATATTGCCCGCGATCTGATCAAGCTGTATGCCGAACGAAAAGCTTCGAAAGGATTTGAGTTTATGCCGGATACTTACTTGCAGAATGAGCTGGAAGCTTCGTTCATTTACGAAGACACACCAGATCAGTTAAAATCGACACTGGACGTGAAGAAAGATATGGAAGCACCATCTCCGATGGACCGGCTGGTATGTGGCGATGTGGGTTTCGGTAAAACTGAAGTGGCCATCAGGGCGGCATTTAAAGCAGTAACGGATAGCAAACAGGTGGCTGTGCTGGTGCCTACTACGATTCTTGCCCTGCAGCATTATAAAACATTTTCGGAACGATTAAGTGATTTTCCGGTAACAGTGGATTATATCAATCGATTTAAAAGTACCAAAAAACAAAAAGAAACTTTGCAACGTTTGAAAGAAGGCAAGCTAGATATTCTTATAGGGACACATCGATTATTGAGCAAGGACATTGAATTCAGCGACCTGGGACTTTTCGTGATAGATGAAGAACAAAAATTTGGAGTTTCAGCCAAAGAAAAGCTCCGCCAATTGCGTGCCAACATCGATACACTTACGCTGACTGCCACACCAATACCCCGTACTTTGCAATTTTCTTTGATGGGAGCCCGCGATCTTTCCATCATCAATACGCCACCCCCCAACCGCTACCCGGTGCAAACACAATTGCGTTCGTTTGGCGAAGAAGTCATCAGTGATGCTATTATTTATGAAGTATCCAGGGGAGGCCAGGTGTTTTTCGTCCATAACAGGGTGCAAAATATTATGGAAGTGTATGATATGCTGAAAAGATTTGTTCCAGGTGTAAGAATTGGCATAGCCCACGGTCAGATGGAAGGTGCTAAACTGGAACAGGTTATGGTGGATTTTATAGATGGTGATTATGATGTGCTCCTGGCCACCACAATCATTGAGTCGGGTCTAGATATTCCCAATGCCAATACCATCATCATTAACGATGCGCAGAATTATGGGTTGAGTGATCTGCACCAGTTGAGGGGAAGGGTCGGCAGGTCGAATAAAAAAGCATTCTGTTATTTGTTGTCACCTCCACTCTCAACACTAACTTCGGAAGCCAGGAAACGCCTGCAGGCCATTTCTGAATTTGCCGACCTTGGAAGTGGTTTTAATATTGCCATGCGGGATCTCGACATCAGGGGTGCAGGAAATATACTGGGGGCTGAGCAAAGCGGATTCATTTCTGAAATTGGGATAGAAATGTACCAGAAAATTTTGGACGAAGCCATTGCCGAGTTAAAAGAGACCGAGTTTAAAGATTTGTTCACAGATGAGCAGCTAAAAAAAACCCATGCTTCTGACTGCCAGCTGGAAACCGATCTGGAACTATTAATACCGGAACATTATGTAGTGTCAGTTCAGGAACGGTTAAACCTGTATAAAGAATTGGATAATTTAGAAACAGAAGCTGAATTGGAAGCGTTTGAGAAAAACATGGCAGATAGGTTTGGCCCCTTACCTGATGAAGCATCAGAGTTGATCCAGACATGGCGGCTGAGGTGGGTAGCCAAAGCACTAGGTATTGAAAAGCTGGTGCTTAAATTTGGCTATATGTCGGGCACTTTTACAGGCAAACATGATGCGCCTTATTTTCAATCAGAAACATTCGGTAAAGTATTGCAATATATTCAATCCCAACCTGATGGCGTGGTGTTGAAAGAAAAGAAAGGAAAATTAAACCTGAGATTTGAAGGAGTACGATCCGTAAAAAGAGGTATTCATTATCTTTCAATGATTTTGGGAAGATAGTTTTTTAAAATTAATAGAAGTTCTCATTATAATAAGCTTTTTTAAGATATTTTTCAGTTAATAATTATATCACAAAATTCTAATGGAACCTGCTGATTATTCATTATTTTTGCACTTCAAATCAATTATTTTATCTAAAAAAATTTACATATGAAAAAAACATTACTCATCCTCATTTCCTTGTTTTTCAGTATTAGCATCTTCGCACAGGAATGCTCTGATCTTTTTATATCCGAGTATGTGGAAGGATCGGGAACGAACAAAGCCATAGAATTATTCAATCCCACCAATGAACCTATTGATATGTCAGCATACCAATTGGTAAGATACAGTAATGGTGGAACAATCCCTTATAGTGTTGCTTTAGGTGGTACAATCCAGTCAAAAAGTACTTTTGTAGTTGTGCTGGATAAAAGGGATCCAAATGGAACGGGTCAGGATGTTCCAGTCGATTCCGCTTTACAGATGAAAGCTGACACATTTCTTTGCCCGGTTTACGAAGTGAACCGAATGATGTATTTTAACGGCAATGATGCGGTTACATTAGAAAGAATCGATGGAACCATCATCGATATTATTGGAAAAGTAGGTCCTCCCATGACTTCTGAAGATAACGGATGGGGAAACCTGAATGATACTACAATTACCTATATGTTTGGCGGCGTACCTACGGAGTATACCATTCAGAATTATATCGTAGGGCCATTGTTTTGGTTATCCTGGACAGAAGATAATACACTTATACGTAAAACAAATATTACAGGTGGAGTTACAGCGAATCCAGAACCATATTTTGTAGTGGATGTAGAATGGGATTCTATTCCTGAAAACACTTTCGATTCTTTAGGATTTCATAACTGTTATTGTACATATTTGAATGTTGAAGAGAAAGATGTGAATTCAAGTGTCCGTATTTATCCAAACCCTGTTACAAATGGCAATTTCTCAATTGAAGCGGAAGAAACAATTGAAAAGGTAGAGGTTTACGACATCACAGGAAAGTTAGTTGAATTGAAAGAATTTGAAGATCACACTGAAAATGTACAACTCAATTTGGTGAGTGATTTAAAAGGCCTTTATCTCGTAAAAACATCATTAAAATCAGGTCAGGTACTGACGAAGAAACTGCTTTTTAAATAGGATCATTTTAGCTAGGGAATACCTCTCACATACGTATAATGATCAATTTATTTGATGAAATATAACATTTCAGGCCGGAAAATCTCCGGCCTTAAAATACTTCCATATGAATATTAAAACATTATTAGTACTGATATTCGTTATTTTGTCTGTCCAAATCATAGCACAGGACCGAAGCATAAGTGGTACAGTTACTGATGAAATTGGAGAAGCACTGATAGGTGTAAATGTAGTATATGGGCCTGGTTTGGGGGCGGTTACTGATATAAATGGAGAATACATTTTAAAACTTCCACCAGGAGAGTATAATCTCACAGTTTCATACGTCGGTTTTGAACCCCAAGGCAAACAAATTACTGTTTCTGATAAAAACCTTTTTGTCAACTTTAAATTAAAAACGATCACTTTAAGTGAAGTTGAAGTGGTGGGTGATGTAGCAAAGACAAGGGAAACCCCAATAGCTTTTTCAAATGTATCACCCGTTCAGATCGAGGAACAACTGGCAGCCCAGGATTTACCGATTATTTTAAACGCCACGCCAGGTGTATATGCAACAGCTGCAGGTGGCGGTGACGGTGATGCACGGATTAATATTCGTGGATTTAATCAAAGGAACGTTGCAGTTATGCTTGATGGAATTCCGGTAAACGATATGGAAAACGGTTGGGTATATTGGTCAAATTGGTTTGGCTTGGATGCTGTGATGCGTTATACGCAGGTGCAACGTGGGTTGGGTGCATCAAAATTAGCCATCCCTTCTGTTGGAGGTACCATCAATATAGCCACCAAAGGCATTGAAAATAAGAAAGGAATTACTCTGAAACAAGAGGTTGGTAACGATGGCTTTTTACAGAACAACACTTGGGATTGACAACCGGACGTCTGACAAACGGTTGGGGAGTAACTTTTGCCGGTTCTTATAAGCGAGGAAACGGGTGGGTGGATCAAACCTGGACAAAAGGATGGTTTTACTTTTTAAGAGTTGACAAAGAAATTGGAAATCATATGTTGAGTGTAACAGCTATGGGAGCCCCACAGGAACATGGACAACGGAGCTATAAAAAGTATATTGCCACTTTTGACACAGCGTATGCATTAAAATCGGGTATGACATCGGAATTTATCAATACGCTCCAGAATAACGGACTTCCGGTTAACAGGGGTTTAAGATACAATCCCAATTGGGGATATTTGAGCAGGGGATATATTACTGATACCGATACCATTTTTCCTGGATCCGAAGCTACCAGTACAGCAAATAATTTTTATTATAAGCCCATGTTCAGTTTAAGAGATTTCTGGAGTGTAAATGATAAACTCTACATTTCCAATATTTTGTATTTGTCGCTTGGAACTGGGGGTGGGCAATCTTTCTCTACAACACCCGAAAATGATACAACCACATGGCAGCAAAATTTGCAAAAACAGTATAATGCCAATCTGAATTTAATACCTCCCTATTTCAACTCAACCAACCTGTCATCCAACATTATGCGCAACGCAATGAATAATCATTTCTGGCTTGGATTGCTTTCTACATTTGATTATGTAGTGAGTAAATCAATTTCATTTTCGGGAGGATTGGATTTAAGGACGTATAAAGGAGAACATTATCGGGAGGTTGAGGACCTATTCGGCGGTAATTATTTTCTGGATTATGGCAACCAAAATGAAAACAACGACACCACTAAAAAATATGTTGGGGATAAAATAGGTTATTATAATGATGCTCTTGTTAGGTGGGGCGGACTGTTTGCGCAGGTGGAATATAAACGTGGCAGCTTGACTACATTTTTGAATCTCACAGGATCTTTATCAGGATTTAAAAGGATAGATTACTTTTTACCACACCCTGAAGATGTTTCGGCGAGCGAAACCCCCTGGAAGTATATACCTGGTTTTACAGTTAAAGCAGGGGCAAATTATAACTTAAATGAAACCATGAATGTTTTTATGAATTTGGGATTTATTTCAAAGGCACAGCGATTTAACAATGTGTACGATAGGAATAATACTCTGTTTCGCGACATAAAAAATGAGCAGGTTCGAGCGATTGAACTTGGTTATAGTTTCGTAAAACCACGTATTACATTAAATGTGAATGCATATTATACAAATTGGCTGAATAAGCCAGCTGATAGGGCTATGTCAGTTGACATCGATGGTGAGTATTATAGCGTAAATATCAATGATATGAATGCACGACATACGGGAATCGAATTCGAATTCGCCTGGAGAATACTGGATAACCTGACATTTGAAAGCTTACTTTCATTGGGCGATTGGATCTGGACATCTGCTGACACAGCCCGCATTTATAATGACAACGGGCAACAAATAGGTGTAAGACCTTTTGATGCCAGGGGGTTATACGTGGGTGATGCAGCACAATTCCAGAACAGGGAAAGCCTGAGGTGGGAAATCATCAGGGGCTTATATGCATCGGGTTCTTTCACATGGTTTGGGAAGCACTATTCGGAATTTAATCCATTGGATTACGATCCTGAAAATAATCCTGCCTCGTTTGATGAAAATGGCAACCCAAGACAGTCATGGAAAATTCCCAATTATTATGTTTTCGATATACATGCTGGATATTCCTGGTGGATTAAAAAAGTGGGATTCCAGGTACGCGGAAGTATAATCAATTTGCTCAATGATACATTTATTACAGACGCTCAAAATAACGATCCATATTTAACACACTCAAGTGGTTTTGATGCTAATTCAGCAGGTGTATTTATGGGAATGGGCAGGCGATTTAACCTGTCATTAAGAATTAGTTTATAAATCAATTTTAGTAAAGAATATTATGAAGAATTTTAGTGCGCTTATTTTAACAATTCTAATGGCATCCTCAATGGTTGCCCAGCAAACAGGATATTACAATGGTACAGATGGTAAAAGCGGTGAAGAGTTAAAGACTGCCTTGAATAATATCATCAAAGGCCATACTTCCTATTCGTACTTTTTTTCAAAAGAAATATTTAAACTTTCAGACGCAGATCCTGATAACCCTGCTAATGTTATTCAGGTTTACACCGGTTTTTCGCATGACAATGGTGATTATGGAAATGGTGGACTGCAATTGAATCGAGAACATGTATGGGCTAAATCGCATGGAAACTTCACTGATATGCCTCCTATGTATGGCGATGTGCACAACCTGAAACCTTCAGCTTCTTCAGTGAATCAGGATAAAAGCAATCTTGATTTCGATAATGGTGGCATTCAGCATGACGTGGCCACAGGTTGTTATTATACTGATACAACATGGGAAGCCAGGGATGAAGTAAAAGGTGATATTGCACGGATCATATTTTATATGGCAACCCGTTATGAAGGAAATGATGGAGAAATGGATTTAGAAGTGGTAGACCATAACCATTCATATCCACTTCCGCAGCATGGAAAATTATCCACTTTATTGGAATGGAATCTTCAGGATCCACCTGACGCATTTGAAAGAAACCGAAATGATGTAATTTTTCAGTTTCAAAAAAACAGGAACCCATTTATCGATGATCCGGAATTTGCAGATTTAATCTGGGGCGAGGCATCACCAAATCCAATTAGTATTGATGATGTCCAAATATTGCCAATGGTCGCAGTTGCTGGAGAGCCTGTCAGTATTATGTCAACTATTACGAGTTTAACAAACTTTGAAGTGTCAGCCAGTTTGTTCTGGGGCTTAAGCTTTGATAACTTATCAAATGAAATAGTTATGACGGCTGATGGTGATGAATTTAGCGTGCAAATCCCTGGTCAGGCTGAGGATGCAACAGTATATTACAAAATAGTAGCTACTGATACTGAAAACGAGAATGCTACTGTTACCTACAATTTTTACGTGCCAAAGACCTTTGCAGGAACTATTGTAAGTATTTATGATATCCAGGGACAGCAGGATGATTCTCCTTATGTTGACCAGGTAGTTAGTACAACAGGAATCGTAACGGGTAATTTTGGCTCCAGTTACTTCATCCAGGATGGCTATGGTGAATGGAATGGATTGTTTATCTATGAATCAGGTCGGAACCCATCTATAGGAGATAGCATTGTAATTAAAGGTTTAATAACTGAATATTACGGAAAAACTGAAATGTCTGAGATTGAGGATTACTATTTTATTTCCTCAAATAACACCTTGCCTGAACCTATAGTTATTCAATCGGGAAATGTAACCGAAGGACACGAAAGCGTATTGGTAAAAGTAAATAATGCCTTATGTACTGATGATAATTACCAGGCCAATTTTTTTATGTGGACTGTAAATGATGGAACGGGCGACCTTAGGGTTCATAATACGGCAGTATTTGAATATGATCCTAGCCAAGGTGAATATTATACTGTAACCGGACCTATGAATTATGATTTTGACGAATGGAAAATAGAACTCCGTTTTGAAAGTGATGTGATGTCGGGCGGCGATACTGACGGTCCGGTTGTGATGGAAGTAATACCTGTGATCAATACGAATATAAAAGTTACTTTTAATGAAGATGTAGAAGAAAGCAGTGCCGAAAATGTAGCTAATTACATGATCGATAATAATGCAACAGTGGAAGCTGCAGTTCAACATGCATTTAATAAATCGCAGGTAAATCTTACAGTAAGCCCGTTAATGGGAGATTATGAACTCACCATACAAAATATTGAAGACAATTTTGGCAATGTCATGGAAATGCAAACCTTTCCACTTTCATACGTAGGTATTGAAGAGTTGCTAACCAATGGTCAAATGAAAGTGTATCCTAATCCTGCTTCAGAACAGTTACATATCTCATTTGATGCGGAAAAAGATTTCGGTATAGAGATAATAGTATACTGATATTACGGGTAAACAAATCATCAGAGATACGAATATTGCCAGGACAGGAGCTAATAAATTTAGCTACAATTTCAGTGGTTTATCCAAAGGCATGTATTTGCTGAATGTTATTAGTGAAAAGGGGAATCTTAATTTTAAGTTGATAGTCAGGTAGTTGAATTTCTTCGAGATATTCATAATACCGTTATTTTTATTTTTGTGCGATAAAATCTGAACCTGTGAGTGATAGCTTAGTAATAATACCCACATACAACGAAAAAGAGAACATTGAAAAGATCATCAGGTTTGTGTTTGATCTTGAAAAAACATTCCATGTACTGATCGTTGAAGATAATAGCCCGGATGGAACGGCTGATATTGTAAAATCCCTGATACCGGAGTTTAACGATCGTTTGTTTATTCTCGAAAGAAAAGGCAAGCTGGGATTAGGTACGGCTTATATAGCAGGCTTTAAATGGGCATTAGAACGGAACTACGAATATGTAACGGAAATGGATGCTGATTTTTCGCATAATCCTAAGGATTTGGTGCGTTTATACAATGCACTTAAGGGGACTGATTCCGATGTTGCTATTGGATCAAGATACATCAAAGGTGTGAATGTTGTGAACTGGCCGATGGGAAGGGTGTTAATGTCATATTATGCATCAAAATATGTAAGGATAGTAACCGGACTTAATATAATGGATACAACAGCAGGTTTTGTTTGCTGGTCTAGAAAAGTACTGGAGACGATTGATCTGGATAGGATCAAATTTGTGGGTTATGCTTTTCAGATTGAAATGAAATATACGGCGGTTAAATTGGGCTTCAAGGTAGTTGAAGTCCCTATCATCTTTACGGATCGAACCGAAGGCACTTCAAAAATGAATAAGAGTATTTTCAGGGAAGCTATTTTTGGGGTCATTCAATTACGCCTTAGAGGAATGATGGGAAGAATAAAACCTGTGAAATCAATCTGATCATGCCAGTAACAGCATCAAGAAAACTCATTAAAAATGCTTTCATTATTAACGAAGGCAAGGTTTTTAAGGGTGATGTTTTTATTGAGGGTGAAATCATAAAGAAAGTTAGTAATTCAACGATAAAGTTGGAAGATAAAGACATTGAGATCATTGATGCAGAAGGCCTTTACTTGTTGCCCGGTGTAATTGACGATCAGGTGCATTTTCGCGATCCCGGATTAACACATAAGGGAGATATTCATACAGAGAGCACTGCAGCGGTGGCAGGGGGCATTACGAGTTTTATGGAAATGCCAAATACGATCCCCAATGCACTGACACAGGAATTACTTGAAGAAAAATACCAGGCAGCTTCTAAAAAATCATTGGCCAACTACTCGTTTTATATGGGGGCATCCAATGATAATATTGATGAAGTAGTAAAAACGGATCCGCGAAATGTTTGTGGAATAAAAGTGTTTATGGGCTCGTCAACAGGCAATATGCTGGTGGATGATGACCATGCGCTGGAAGAGATTTTCAGCAAAGCACCAACACTGATTGCGGTGCACTGCGAAGATGAAACTACTGTGAGGCAAAATAACACCAGGTATTTTTCGGAATACGGTGAAGATGCCCCACCAGAAATTCATCCACTAATAAGGTCTTCGGAAGCATGTTTCATTTCTTCATCCAAAGCTGCAGCGTTGGCAAAAAAGCACAATACACGTTTACATATTCTGCATCTGTCAACGGAAGCCGAAATGGACTTATTTGACAATAGCCTGCCTCTTGATAAAAAACGTATTACTGCGGAGGTTTGCATCCATCACCTTTGGTTTTCTGATGAAGATTATCAAGGAAAAGGAAATTTTATCAAATGGAATCCGGCTATAAAAAAAGTTTCAGACAGAGAAGCCCTTTTAAGTAGCCTTTTAAACGGAAAAATTGATGTTGTAGCCACTGACCATGCGCCACATACATTGGAAGAAAAAAGAAAACCTTACTTTCAGTCTCCTTCAGGTGGCCCTATGGTGCAGCATTCATTGGTGGCTATGCTTGAATTATATCACCAGGGAAAAATTGGCCTTGAGAAAGTGGTTGAGAAAATGTGTCATCATCCGGCCATTATGTTTCGTGTTGAAAACAGGGGGTTTATCAGGGAAGGGTATTTTGCCGATTTGGTTTTAGTTGATATAAACGATCCATGGAAAGTTGAAAAAGAAGGTTTGTTTTATAAATGTGGCTGGTCGCCTATGGAAGGTTTGACATTCAGGTCAAAAGTTCATAAAACACTCGTAAACGGACATCTGGTATATGAAAATGGAAAAATAAATAAAGAAATAAGAGGAAAAAGATTGGTTTTTAACAGGTAAAAAAATAGCTTAAATGAAAAAGTATATTGTATTTGCATTTAGTCTCATAGTTATAATTTCGTGTAATTCATCTGACGAAAATAAAAAAGGGACCGAGGGAAAGAATGAAGATATCATTTCAAAATATATAAATGAAACACCTCAGATAATAAGAAGATTTGAAGATAGGGACGGTGTTAAGGTTTATGTGTATGAAATGGAATATTATGAGGATGGGAATCTGCTGAAAGAAGGAGCACTTAAAGCTAATAAGCGCAACGGCATTTGGAAATCTTATTATAGGGATGGCACTTTATGGAGTGAAGGGGAATTTATAAATGGTAAGATGGAAGGAAGCACAACTACCTATCATTCGAATGGTCAAGTCCGTTACACTGGATCATTCGAAGAAGGAAAAAAATCCGGCGAATGGAGGTTCTATGATGAAAATGGAGAATTATTAGAAATTCAATATTTTCAAGCAGAACCTATTGAGTAATAATTTTAATATAAACCGGTAAGTGATCGCTGTAGCCGCCATAATAATCGCGCGCTGCTGTTCTGTTTGGTCTAGGCTCTCCATGTTTTGGGTAAAACAACATCCAATCTTCTTTAATGATGATCTGATCCGGGCTTGTCGCCATCATACCATTTTTACCGTTTAAAATGGATGTCGAAACAATTATCTGATCAAACATATCCCAACTTTTAAAGTATAAAGTTCCTTCGCCAGTTTTATATTGTTTGATAGAAAGGTTATATAATTTTTTATCGTGATATGGCAATGCAGGCTCAATAGCATTGAGATCCTGAGAAATGCTCAGATCATCTGGATTATCATTCAAATCACCGGCGATAATAATATTGGCATTGGGCTGTATTTTAAAAATGGAATCCGTATAACTTTTAAGAAGATTTGCGGTATACCTTCTAAATGGTTCAGATTCTTCCTGGCCGCCCCACCTCGATTTCCAATGATTTATAAAGATATGTACCGTGTCCTTTTCGTTCACAACGCCTTTTGAGTATAAAATATCACGGACACCCACTTCGGGGCCAAATGGGAAATTAAGGCTGATATATTGAGTCTCAGAAGGCATATATTTTTCAGGTATATACAACAAAGCCACATCAATACCACGTTCATCCTTACCCTCCTGGTGTAATATTTTATAACCTGCTTTGGAAATAGTTGGATGCTTTACAAGTTCATTTAATACGCCAATATTTTCAACTTCAGCTAATCCAATTGTTGCAGGGAATTCAACAGTATCTATTGCCCTGAGAACTTTGGCTATATTATCAAGTTTGTGCTGGTATTTTTCAGTGTCCCAGTCTAATTCGCTGCCGGGCAAATATGTTTCATCGTGAATTGTGGGATCGTTAATGGTGTCAAATAGGTTTTCTACATTATAAAATGCCAGGCTGAATGTTTGCGTTTTTATCGAGCACGAAGAAATAATAATGACCAAAACGATTATTAGCAGGCTGAATTTTGGAAAGGGTGATTTTTTTTTCATGGGTTTGAACTTATTTTGAGTTTTTAAGCTTGGTAATTTCTCTTCTGTTTTTTTTGGTTGGCCGGCCGGTGCCGCGATCACGTTTTTCATAATTAAGCTGTTTTAGCATGTCCAGTTTTTCATACTCTTCAGCAGGGGTGAGGTCTTTTATATAATCATCCACCAGTTTGGCACCCACCCGGTTTTTCAGAATGGCTTTTACGCTGACTTTTTTCCTGATAATGCCCAACTGCACCTCAATTTCTTCACCAATTCTGATTTCTCTTGAGGGCTTAACGTTCTGTCCATCAATTTTAACCTTCCCTCCCCGGCAAGCATCCGAAGCTTGTGTCCGGGTTTTAAAGAACCTGACTGCCCAAAGCCATTTATCTATTCTGATGGTTTCCAACTTATTTATTTTTGACGGAAAAATAACTGGATCGGAACGCCTTTAAAGTCATAAATCTCCCTGATCTTATTTTCAAGAAACCGCCTGTACGATTCTTTCACATCATCGGGCAAATTACAGAAGAATAAAAATTGGGGTGTTGGCGTCTTCAATTGCATAATGTATTTAATCTTGATATACCTGCCCCTGGAAGCCATGGGTGGAGGTGTATTTTCAATGATGGGAAGTAAGGCATCATTTAATTTTGAAGTAGATATCTTTTGAGTTCTTCTTTCAAAAACTTCGGTAGCGAGTTCCAGCGTTTTGAAAATCCTTTGTTTCTCATGAACAGATGTAAAAACGATGGGTACATCATTAAACGGTGCAATTTTTTCTTTGATTTTTTTTGTAAATTCAAGATGGGTGTTTGTTTCTTTGTCCACCAAATCCCACTTATTGACTACAACAACAATGCCTTTCCTGTTTTTTTCGGCCAGGTGAAAAATACTGATATCCTGTTTTTCGATCCCGCTTTGTGCATCGATCATTACGATGCAGATATCTGAATCTTCAATAGCACGTATGGTTCTTAGGGTTGAATAGAATTCAATATTCTCATACACTTTGCCTTTTTTTCTAAGGCCAGCCGTATCAACCAACATAAAATCGTGTCCGAAAGCGTTATACCGCGTATGTACTGAATCGCGAGTAGTACCTGCGATGGGGGTAACAATATTCCTCGTATTACCCAGCAAGGTATTAATGAATGATGATTTCCCTACATTGGGCCTCCCCACTACTGCTATGCGTGGAATGTCAGGTTCGTCATCTTTTTTAACGGCATTAAAGATTTTAACTAATTCGTCAAGTAACTCCCCTGTGCCACTACCATTGACAGATGAGATGGGATACACTTCGCCAAGTCCCAGGGCATAAAAATCACCTGCCTGGCTACTGATGTTCGGTGTGTCTGCTTTGTTGGCGGTTAAAAAGACCTGCTTTTTTGTCTTTCTCAATAATTGAGCAACATCTTCATCCAGTGGGTTAATACCTTCCCTTATGTCGACCACGAAAATAATGGCATCGGACTCATCGATGGCAAATAACACCTGCTTCCTGATTTCTTCTTCAAAAGTGTCATCCGAGCCATGCACATAGCCGCCTGTATCAATTACTGAAAATTCAACACCATTCCAGTCGCTTTTTCCGTAGATCCGGTCGCGGGTTACTCCGCTTATCGCTTCTACTATAGCTTCTTTACTTTCTGTTAACCTGTTAAAAAGTGTTGATTTTCCAACATTTGGTCTGCCGACAATGGCAACTGTGTTATTCATAATAACATTTAGATTTAAACTGTAAAATTAATGATCGTAACCGAATCTTTTCAGCATGTTTTCCTTTTCTCTCCAATCTTTATTCACTTTTACAGTAATCTCAAGAAAAACTTTATTTTGAATGAATTCTTCGATGTCTTTTCTGGCTTCAGTTCCTACTTTTTTAATGGATTTTCCCTGGTGCCCCAGAATGATAGCTTTCTGTGATTCGCGATCCACAAAAATAGTGGCTGATATCCTTACCAGTTTAGGCTCTTCTTTGTATTCATCAACTGCCACTTCAACTGCATAGGGGACTTCTTTTTTATAGTTCGTAAATACCTTCTCACGAATGATCTCCGAAACAAAAAAACGAACAGAGCGGTCGGACAATTCATCTTTCGGGAAAAATGGCGGGCTTTCAGGTATTAATGCAAGTATTTCATCAAATACTTTGGCGATATTAAAATTCTTGATGGCAGAAATGGGAATTACCTCTGCTCCAGGTAACTTTGCAGACCAATATTCCATTTCCTTTACCACACTTTCCTGGTTCGATAGATCAATTTTATTAATAATGACAATCACAGGAATGTCAGCTTTAATTAATCTTTCAAGAATATCTACTTCTTCGAAAAGTTGTCCGGTTTCATGCATCAGCAATATAACATCAGCATCAACAAGAGCAGATTCAATATACTGATTCATATATTCATGCATTTTATACGAAGGATCTTTAACGATGCCCGGGGTATCAGAATATACGATTTGAAAATTATCACCATTCACAATGCCCATGATGCGATGGCGCGTTGTTTGAGCCTTTGACGTGATGATGGATAGCTTTTCACCAACCAAAGCGTTCATCAGTGTGGATTTCCCCACATTGGGATAGCCTATAATATTTACGAATCCGGCCTTGTGTGTCATATTAATTTTCAGAAAAGTTTGCACGGCAAAGAAACAAAATTTATCTTTGCACTCCAATTTACCATACTGCGGGGTGGAGCAGTGGTAGCTCGTTGGGCTCATAACCCAAAGGTCATCGGTTCGAATCCGGTCCCCGCTACAAAGATCAAAGCCTGGAACGAAGTTCCGGGCTTTTCTTATTAGGCTGAGCACAAACTTGTTTGTAAGCTCAGGAAATAAGAAAGCCCAACAGCGCAGCAGCAGGCTTTGGTTTTGTTAAGCCCCCTTTTTTGTGATCAACGACCGTAGGGAGTTAATCCGGTCCCCGCTACCGCTACTAAGAAAAGGTCGCTTTAGCGACCTTTTTTATTTATAGCTTTGTACAAAAAAAGAAATGTATAGCTTTTCAGAGTATAAATATGCACTACCAGAATTGGAACATAAGGCCAGGAAGATAATTGAAGCTGGAAAAACGGAAATTGACAGGCAACAGGTATTGAAACAAATTATAGGTTGTATTGATTTGACCACATTAAACGGTGACGACACATTTCAGAAAGTTGAAACCCTTTGCCGGCAGGCAACTTCATATTTCAGTGGCGAAAAAGGCATACCTAATGTGGCGGCCGTATGTGTATATCCCGTTTTTGCAAAAACAGTGCACCAGGCATTAAAAGGTACTGATATTAAAACCGCTTGCGTGGCCGGCGCTTTTCCAAGCGGCCAGTCACCTATAACAGCGCGTATTGACGAGGTAAAATATGCTGTGGATCATGGTGCCGATGAGATTGATATGGTGATTTCGAGAGGCAGGCTTATTGAAGGTGATGCAGACTTTGTTTTTGATGAAGTAAGTTTGATCAAAGAAGCTTGCGGTGAAGCCCATTTGAAAGTGATCCTCGAAACAGGGGAGTTGAAATCGGTTGAGTTGATACGGAAAGCCAGTGAAATTGCCATCAATGCCGGGGCGGATTTTATAAAAACGTCAACAGGAAAAATTGTTCCGGCAGCCACTCACGAGGCATTTATCATCATGCTGGAAACCATTAAAGAATATTTTGAAGCTACCGGAAAAATGATAGGCATCAAACCAGCAGGAGGCATTTCAACCACAAAAGAGGCCATCTCATATTATATTCTGCTGAAACATCTGCTGGGAGAGCGCTGGTTGTCGAATTCATATTTCAGGATCGGGGCAAGCAGCCTGGCTGGCAATGTGTATAATGACATTGTGAATAAATAACAATATGATAATTATAAAATATATGAATTCAGGAATTTTAAAATATTTGCATAGGGGCACAACGGTTAGTAAAATAGCATGTTTTATTGCGATCCTTTTTATATTTCAAGCATGTACTATTGAAGACGGTGATTCGGATTATACTGATACAAGGGATAAATTCCTGGGAACATGGAATGTAAGCGACCAACCCGGAAGAATTAACTACGTGGTAAGTATTGTAAAAAATCCGGCACAATCAACCCAGGTGATATTAAATAATTTTGCCGATATGGGAGGAAGTGCTATAGGATTAGTTGTTGGAAACAGAATAATTATAGATAAGCAAAATATTGGCGATGACTTTTTAAGTAATGGCACCGGAACTTATATCTCAACAAAGCAATTGGATTTTGAGTTTGTACTTGATAATGGCATTGATATTGAAACCAGGAAAGCCATCTATTCAAAATAAAGATCAACCCGGATCATTCAAAAATAGTGCTGTCATTAATTCTTTTGTAAACAGAATCAACGGGCATTAATAATAGTGAATCAATAAGTGAAGCGAAGGACCAGTCCTTTTGATAGTATACAGATGGAGGGAAATTACCTGGAAAAGTGTCATTCAGTTTTTGTGGAATTGTATCATTCAAAGGGTCTTCCATTGCCGATACTTCGGCTTGCAACTTACTCAGATTGGAAAGCACATCCTCAAGTATTTCTTCCATAATTTCCGGATCAGAATTGTAATACCCAAGATTGTCTTTTAAAATCCGGTGCGTAATTTGGTGTTCGTCAAAAATCAATTTAAAATAGCTGGCACTCTTCTCTTCAGCAAATGTTTTATTCATCCGGTGATAAATAATGGCTCCTTCAGCTAAATAAATATCCGTTAAAATATCCACCATCTGTTTTTTTGAAAGTAGATTTTCAGGAACTTCTACCTGTGGATGATTTTCATGATAGCATGAAAAAAATAAAAGTGTCGATGTGACAAACAGGATTAGTACTTTATTGATCATCTAATTGCCAACGTCTGATAAATACTTGATGCGTAATAGCCTGATTTCCTCTTCAGTGAACTCTGACTCACCTAATTCTGCAAGTGCTTCTGAAATGGAATCTGTTTCTGCTTCTGAAAAATAATCATAGATTTCTTCCTGGTGGTACTCATCAATATATTCATTGATATAATAACTTATATCCAGCTTGGTTCCTGAAGACACAATTCGTTCAATTTCAGTAAGCATCTCACTCAATGTCATGTCTTTTGCTTTTGCAATATCTTTTAATGGCAATTTTCTGTCAATACTTTTAATGATATGAACTTTTAATCCTGACTTATTAACCACGGATTTAATAACCATGTCATTTGGCCTGGTTATTTCATTTTCTTCAACATATTGTTTGATAAGTTCGATAAATGGCCCGCCATATTTGGCAGCCTTTCCTGTTCCAACTCCTACAATTTGCGTCAGCTCTTCTTCAGAAATGGGATATTGAATTGCCATGTCTTCCAATGAAGGGTCCTGAAAGATAACAAATGGTGGCAGATTTTCTTTTTTCGAGATATCTTTTCTCAAATCTTTCAGCATGGTAAATAATGTAGCATCTGTGCCACTGCTTCTTTGACCTCCATTCGCGGTAATGATACCGTCATCGTCATCATCACCCTCATAATCATGGTCTCTGGCGATCATGATACTGTATGGTTTCTTAGTAAATTCCTCCCCTGCTTTAGTAACCTTTAAAATGCCATAATTTTCAATCTCTTTTTCTATCAGTTTATGGATCAAACATTGCCGTAACACCATATTCCAGTATTTAGATTCATGGTCCTTTCCATCGCCAAATATTTCAATTTTATCGAGTTTGATAGCTTTGATATCACCACTTTTCTTTCCCGCCAGAATGTCTGCAATGATCTTTGCTTTAAATTGTTGCTTGGTAAATATAATGGCTTCGATAGCCAGTTTCATGTCTTCCTGCCCTTCAAATTTCTCCTTTGGATTCAGGCAATTATCACAAGCACCGCAATTATCATGAGGATAATACTCGCCAAAATAATGAAGTAATAATTTATGTCGGCAAACTGATGATTCGGCATATGCCACGGTTTCAAAAAGCAATTCTTTCGCAATTTCCTGTTCGGCTACAGGTTTGTCTTTCATAAATTTCTCCAGCTTCTGAATGTCATCATAGCTGTAAAATGTAACGCAGTTTCCTTCGCCTCCGTCACGTCCGCCACGCCCTGTCTCCTGGTAATAGCCTTCAATACTTTTAGGAATATCGTGATGAATTACAAATCGAATGTCGGGTTTATCAATACCCATTCCAAAAGCAATGGTAGCAACAATTACTTCAACTTCTTCCATCAGGAACATGTCCTGATTTTTCTTCCTGGTTGAAGCATCCAGACCGGCATGGTACGGTAGTGCCCTTATACCGTTCACAACAAGAGTCTCAGCAATTTCTTCTACTTTTTTTCTCGACAAGCAATAAACAATACCCGACTTGCCAGGTTGTGTTTTAATGTATTTAATAATGTCTCTGATGACATTTTTAGTTTTTGGCCGGACTTCATAATATAAATTTACCCTGTCGAAGGAAGACTTATATACCTGTGCGTTTACTATATCAAGGTTTTTCAGAATATCTTCCTGAACCTTAAGAGTGGCTGTAGCTGTAAGTCCAATGGTAGGTACCTTTTTGCCAATGGCGCTCATTATAGGTCTGAGTTTTCGGTACTCAGGTCTGAAATCGTGACCCCATTCTGAAATACAATGAGCTTCGTCTATGGCATAAAATGATATGTTTATCTGCTGAAGAAACTCAATATTATCTTCTTTAGTTAAAGATTCAGGTGCCATGTAAAGCAATTTGGTTTTGCCTGAAAGCAAATCTTCCTTTACTAAATTTAATTCCGTTTTTGAAAGCGAGGAGTTCATGACATGGGCAATACCACCTTGTGTTCCAAAATTGCGGATCATATCAACCTGGTTTTTCATTAATGCGATAAGAGGAGAGACAACAATAGCAGTCCCTTCCTTCAGAAGCGCAGGTAATTGATAACACAACGATTTACCTCCGCCTGTCGGCATTAAAACAAATGTGTCATTCCCTTCCATTAAATTGATAATGATTGCTTCCTGATTTCCTTTAAAGCTTGAAAAACCGAAAAATGTCTTTAGGATAGGTTTTAGCCCGTATTTGTCTTGTGTTGCTGCCATCATTTATGTCAGATAAATCATATCTTTGTCTTCGTGTTCTTTAGTCAAATATGGGTATTAGGATTTGAAATTGAGAGACTTGTATAGTACTCATATCTACATACACAAATATAAGTATAAAAAACCTCAAAAAAAACAGTTTTAATAAAAAAAAGTTTGGACCAAAAGGAAAAAATTCGGAAAACGGCTATTTCAACAATCGAAACAGAGTATAGGTCTGTTAAAGATTTATTGAATTCGGTGAATGAGGATTTTATTCATTCAGTTGAGTTATTATTCCATATGAAAGGTAGAGCAATTATTACAGGCATAGGTAAAAGCGCCAATATTGCCCAGAAGATTGTAGCTACTTTTAATTCAACAGGGACACCTGCCATATTTATGCATGCCGCTGATGCAATCCATGGCGATTTAGGCATCATTTGTGAAGATGATGTGGTGATTGCACTGTCAAAAAGCGGTGAAACACCTGAAATTAAAGTATTGGTTCCGTTGTTGAAAGCACGTGGCAATAAACTTATAGCCATATTAGGTAATTCTGATTCATATTTGGCTAAACAGGCTGATTATATCGTTGATACAACGGTTCAAAAAGAAGCATGCCCAAATAATTTGGCACCTACTGCAAGCACAACAGCCCAATTAGTGATGGGAGATGCGCTGGCCATATGCTTATTGGAGATGCGCGGCTTTACACCTTCTGATTTTGCTAAATTTCATCCGGGAGGGATACTTGGAAAAAGAATGTTTCTCAGGGTAGAAGACCTTGCTGTAAATAACCTGGTTCCTTCTGTTCAAATAACTGAAACGATCTCTAATGTGATAATTGAGATATCTTCTAAAAGATTGGGAGCAACAGCTGTTCTTGATCAGGATAAACTGGTTGGGATCATCACAGATGGCGATCTGAGAAGGATGATTCAAAACCATTCAAACTTTCAGAGCCTAAAAGCCAGAGATGTAATGACCCGGAATCCAAAATCAATAAATAAAGATGAACTAGTGGCTGATGCCTTGAATATCATGCGTGAAAAGAATATCACACAGCTGCCTGTGACGGATGAAAACAAGTATATTGGTGTAATTCATTTGCATGACATTTTGAAAGAAGGGATATTATAGAATTCAAGATAATGAAAAACAATAAAGTAGACAAGTTTAATGAATACCGGGAACTGATGAATTTGAAAATTCTGAACGCTCCTGATAACAAAATCCTGAAAAGAATTTTCAGTATTGATACACTAGCTTACCAGGAGGGAGTTCTGGAAAGTAAAACTAAAGAATTGCTGGGACTAGTTGCTTCGATGGTATTAAGATGCGATGATTGCATTGCCTACCATTTGCTACAATGTTACAAGCAAGGAATCACTACAAACGAACTGATGGAAACATTTGGCATAGCTAACTTAGTTGGGGGTAGCATTGTTATACCGCATACCCGCAGAGCGTTGGAATTTTGGGAGGAACTCAATGAATCCGGGAAATCTGAGTAATAACAAATCCAGAATAAATCATTCCAGAACTTTGTTATTTGTGACCAGCTTGCTGGCAGGAATAATTATAGTTCTTATGCCTGTTATTGGACTTACACAGGAAACAAAAATAATGGGTCAGGTGATAGATGCACAATCAAAAGAACCCATTCCTTTTGCTAATATTATTATAAAGAGCACATCTCAAGGAACCCTGACTGATTTTGACGGCACTTATGCTATCGAAATAAATCATTCAAATAATGATTCAATTCGGGCTTCTTTACTTGGTTATACGGCTATTACAAAAGCTGTGACCGGAGGGCAGTTTCAAACCATAAATTTTGAATTGGAATATAAAGATGAGGACTTACCGGAAGTTGTTATTTTATATACTGGCAACCCTGCCGATGCGCTGATAGACAGCATTGTTAAGTACAAGAAGAAAAACGAATTCAAACCAAGTACATCCTATAAATATAATTCATATACCAAGATCCAGTTAGATGCGAACAATGTATCAGCCCGAATGATCAACAGGAAATTAATGGAACCTTTTCGATTTATTCTGGACTATGTAGACACATCAACAATTAGCGGTAAGTCTTATTTGCCAATGATGATTACTGAAACCATGTCGGAAATATACGAAAGAAGTAATCCCAAATCAAAAAAAGAGATTTTGCTGGCATCCAAAGTAGCAGGACTGGATAGTATTAACTTAACGCAGTTTATTGGTAAATTATCTCAGGAAATCAATGTTTATAGCAATTTTAATGAGTTATTTGATAAAAACTTTATTAGCCCGATTGCCGATTTCGGACACGACTTTTATAAGTATTATTTGATTGATAGTGCTTTTATGGAAGGCAAGTGGTGTTATTATATCATGTTCAAACCAAAAAGAAAGCAGGAACTTACTTATACTGGAGGACTTTGGGTAAATGATACTTCCTATGCAATTACTGATATTGAGATGCGAATTGCAGACGATGCGAATCTGAATTTTGTGAATGATTTGGGGGTAAAACAGGAATTTTTCAAAATAGGAGACACTTCATGGATAAAATCAAAGGAAAAATTATTTGTCGATTTTAATGTTGTTGAAAATACGCGTAAAATAGTTGGTGCATACGGCTATAAGACAAATATATTCAGCAATTTCAGATTTAATGTGCCCAATAACAGTTCTATATTTCGTACACCTGTTAAAATGACAATTGAACCCAATGCATATAGTAAGGATGATTCGTACTGGAATATGATGCGCCCCGAAGAACTATCAGAAACAGAAGACGGCATTTATGAGATGATTGATTCTGTGAAAAAAGTACCTGAATTTAAAAGATACCGAAATATTTCATACATGCTTGTAACAGGCTACATTCCATGGGGAAAAATTGAACTGGGTCCATATTTTAAGTTATTTAGTTACAATGCGATTGAAGGTGCCCGTTTCAGGATTGGCGGACGTACAACAACAACTTTTAGTAAAAAAATCAATTTGGAAGCTTATGTCGCCTATGGTACCTTGGATGATATATTTAAATTTGGAGGCAAACTATTGTATTTACCCAAAAAAAATCCAAGACGTTCACTCTTGTTATCGTACAAATATGATCTGGAACAACTAGGGATAAGTGCAACAGCAAGAGCAACCGATAATATATTGAGTTCGTTTTTCAGCCGGGGCCCCATTGATAAACTAACCTATGTCAGGGAATACAAAATGGCTTATGAATATGAATGGTTTAACGGACTCATAAATACTGTAAATCTTACGCGAAGAGAACTATTTCCCCTGGGCGATTCCTCCTTTGTTATATTTCCTGATTCACGCTATGATACTGTTTATACAAAGTCGATAACAACCTCAGAAATAGGAATTGATACCAGGATATCGTTTAAGGAAACATATATTGATGGAAAATTTAATCGGGCAACCATCAAAAGTGCTTACCCGATAATTACCATTAGTTACCGGTATGGTGTTCCACTGTCACATAACAAAGATTACACCTATCACAAGTTAAATATTGAATTAGAACAATGGTTTAATGTTGGTATAATTGGCTGGTCAAGATTCATTATCGATGCTGGTAAAATATGGGGAACTTTGCCCTATCCCTTGCTTAAAATCCATGACGGAAATGAGACCTGGTTATTTGATCAAAGCTCATCGAATATGATGAATTATTATGAGTTCATGAGTGATCAGTATATCAATTTCTTTTATACTCATCATTTTGACGGGTTCTTTTTTAATAAGATACCTGGCTTTAGAAAACTTAAGTGGCGCGAAGTGGTATACTTCAGGGGGTTATATGGAACCCTTACTGATAAAAACTTGTCATTCTCTGAGTTTCCGGATAATTTAAGACCATTGGGAACCGAACCTTATATGGAAACTGGTGCAGGTATTGAAAATATTTTTAAAGTGCTACGTATTTATGCTATCTGGCGTTTAACACATCTTAACGATCCGGGCAATCAAGATGTCTCAAAATTTGGGATATTTGCAACGATATACTTTTCGTTTTAAACAAACGATTATTTTCTACCTTTGAATACACTATGAAACTACACACTGTTGATCTTGTAAAAAAATACCGTCAACGTACAGTTGCCAAATCAGTTTCCGTTGAAGTGAACCAGGGGGAAATTATAGGTTTGCTGGGTCCGAATGGTGCTGGAAAAACTACCACATTTTATATGATTGTTGGATTGATTAAACCTTTCTCAGGTAAGGTCTTCCTCGATGATACTGAAATAACCGATATGCCTATGTATAAACGTGCACAGCTTGGTATAGGTTATCTGGCCCAGGAAGCTTCTGTGTTCAGGCATCTCAGTGTTGAAGATAACCTGCGCGCTGTTATGCAATTTACCAAGCTGGCTAAAGAAGAGCAAAATGAGAGAATAGAATCCTTACTTGCTGAATTCGGGTTGCAACACATCAGAAAAAGCAAAGGTATTCAGCTTTCCGGGGGTGAAAGAAGAAGAACTGAAATAGCCAGGGCTCTTGCCGTTAATCCAAATTTTATACTGCTCGATGAACCATTTGCGGGTGTTGACCCCATCGCGGTTGAAGACATACAATCGATCGTATCAAAGCTTAAAACTAAAAATATAGGCATACTGATTACAGACCACAATGTGCATGAAACCCTGAGTATCGTCGACCGGGCCTACCTTATGTTCGAAGGATCAATTCTTAAAGCAGGTTCTGCCGAAGAACTGGCAGAAGATAAGCACGTCAGAAAAGTTTATCTCGGGCAGAATTTCGAATTGAGAAAAAAAGATTTTTCCAATATTAAAGAATAAAACGCCTGGTCATAAAATTATTTCCTTCTTAATCAAGCTTCTCTTCTGGATCCTTAAATAGAGTAAATGCAATTGATAATAGCAGGTACAATAATATAATCAGGGGTATAGCAGCCAATTTTAACAGGAAAATAAGGAAAACCGAAAGTATAATAAATATATACCTGGTTTGATTTTCAGCCCAGCTTACAGAAGTGAATTTCAAGGCAAACATTGGGATTTTTGAAACCATTAAAAACGAACTGATGACGGCAATACCTGCCAGAAAATATGGATTGGTAACTATATCGTAATATAGACCTTTATTGTCATCAAGGCATACCAATATCATGATTGGGAAAGAAGCCATTAAAATAGCAATGGCAGGTGTAGGCATGCCTATAAAAGATGTTTGCTGTTCTTCATCAATGTTGAATTTTGCCAACCGTAAGGCTGCAAACAAAGGTATAATTAAGGCTGTAAAAGGCAGGTACTCCCATGTTGAAATACCTGTAAGTTCGATACAATACTCAATGGTGTGAAAAAGGATGAAAGCAGGTGCTACTCCAAAAGAAACCATATCAGCTAACGAATCCAATTGAATGCCGATGGCGGATTTTGCATTGAGAAGTCTGGCCATAAATCCGTCAAAAAAATCAAAAACTGCAGCCACGAAAATCATCATAGCTGCAAACTGAAGTTCATCGATCATCCCGTAGTAAATGGATAACAAACCCGCAAGCAGATTGAGCAAAGTAATAAAATTGGGTATATGTTTCTTGATTTTCATAAACGCATTTTATTCAAAATTAGTGATTTCCTTCTTTTAGAAAAATAAATCAAATAAATATATTCATTTTATTAAATTTGTGATAAATATCATAAAAGAATCACATGGCGACAATTGTTGTATTAGGGGCAGGTATATCGGGTCATACGGCCTCAGCTTTACTGAAAAAAAAACTGGGAAAAAAACATGAGGTAATCGTTGTAACGCCCAACGCATATTATCATTGGATACCTTCAAACATATGGGTTGGGGTAGGACGGATGACGGTTGAGCAGGTGCGATTTAAGCTCGATACGCGGTATAAAAAAGCTGGCATTGTTTACAAGCAGGCAAAAGCAGTCAGTATTTATCCTGAAGGAGATGCGGAAACTGAAAAAGGCTTTGTAAGAATTGAATACACTGGTCAGGATAGGATTGGTGAAAAAGAAAAAGTAGCATATGACTTTTTGATAAATGCCACAGGACCCAATTTAAATTTTGCAGCCACCAAAGGATTAGGACCGGGTAAAAATACGGTTTCGGTATGTTCATATGATCATGCTTCGCATGCGTGGGAAGAACTACAAACATGTTTTGCCAAAATGGAAAAAGGAGAGAGACAGAAATTCCTAATTGGCGTAGGGCACCCGGGCGCAACATGCCAGGGCGCGGCATTTGAGTACATTTTAAACGTAGCATCAGAAATTCAAAAAAGAAAACTTTCCCATTTGGCTGAGTTAAAATGGATCACCAATGAATATGAATTGGGCGATTTTGGTATGGGTGGTGCTTTTATTAAAAGAGGCGGGTATATTACTTCTACACGCATATTCGCTGAATCATTCCTGAAACAGAGAAACATATCATGGGTTAAAAGAGCAGGAGTTACAGAAGTGGAACCAGGAAAGGTGCATTACGAATTATTGGATGGAACCAAAGGAGAGGAAACCTTTGACTTTGCCATGCTGATACCAGCTTTTAACGGGGTTGGATTTACATCATTTGATAAGCAGGGCAAAGATATTACTGCCGAGATATTTGCTCCCAATGGTTTTATGAAAGTAGACGCTGACTATACCAAGAAACCCTTTGAAGAGTGGTCAGCTAAAGACTGGCCTTGCACCTATCAAAACCCAACTTATGCAAATATTTTTGCTGCGGGAATTGCTTTTGCACCACCGCATTCTATATCCAAACCCATGACCAATCCGAATGGAATGGCTATTTTTCCTGCACCTCCCCGGACAGGTATGCCATCGGGTGTTACTGGAAAAATAGTAGCAGAAAATATTATTGATTGGATTAAAAGTGGCAAACCATTGATGAAACACAAAGCATCCATGTCGAAAATGGGTGCTGCATGCATTATTTCGGCAGGCTACGGAATGATCAACGGTGCTGCCGCTACCATGACGGTGAGTCCGATTGTTCAGGATTGGGAAAAATATCCTGATTACGGACGTGATCTGAATTATACCATGGGCGAAGCTGGTCTTGCAGGGCACTGGCTTAAATGGTTTATGCATTATATGTTTTTACACAAGGCCAAAGGTTACCCGTTTTGGTGGCTATTACCTGAATAATAAATGCTTAAATGCAATATTGATTCACTAGCAGCATTATGTAAGCATACGCTCAATTAAGCATTTATTCTTTATTAAAAGAAAATATAAAAAAATGGAAAATATAACCAAAAAAAATGTGCCGTACTCAGAGGAATCCTATCCTCCGATGCCTACGAAATCAACACTTTTCTGGAGAAAATGCATCATATGGCAGGCGTGGCGCTGGCTGGTACTGAACATTAAAATATTAAGAATTGTGGCTGGAGGTCACTCCTGAGTTGAAATCGGATTTGTGTAGGGTTTTCAAAATGCTGCATTTGTTGTTTCAAAGATCATAAGTGTTGTATTTTTGCGATTTGCAAATATGAATTCGAATCATCCCAGACATTTAAAAATTGACGATTTTGATTACCCTTTAAAGGATAGTCGGATTGCGAAATTTCCGCTTGAAAACAGGGATGATTCGAAGTTGTTGTTCCTGCATGGTGATCAACCCGAAGGGAGAAGATTTAAAGAGATTGCTGATTTACTTCCTTCCAACAGCCTGTTAGTATTTAACGAAACAAGGGTAATACAGGCCCGATTGCTATTTCAGAAAAAAACCGGCGCCGCCATTGAAATATTTTGCCTTGAACCCGTTGCGCCGACCAACGATTTTCAATTGGCATTTCAAAAAACATCTTCTGTTGTTTGGAAATGTTTTATAGGAAACGCAAAGCGATGGAAAGATGAATTGCTGGAGATGATGCTTATAAATAACGGCGAAGAGATAATTCTTAAAGCGAAAAAGTATGAAAATTTAGGAGAAGCATTTCTTATTGAATTTAGCTGGGAACCGGAAGAGCTGAACTTTTCACAAATAATTGAATTATCAGGTTTGGTGCCAATACCTCCTTATCTAAACCGGCAAGCAGTTGAATCAGATAAAGAACGTTATCAAACGATATATGCAAGGAACAAAGGCTCGGTGGCAGCTCCAACTGCCGGATTGCACTTTACCGATCGGATTTTAAAAGTGATAGAAAGTAAAGGGATTGAAACAGAGAAAGTAACCCTGCATGTAGGAGCAGGAACATTTAAACCCGTATCTTCTGAAACTATTTCAGATCATGAAATGCATACGGAACAAATCGTTGTCTCCGTGGAAGCAATAAAGCATATTTATCAAAAACTGGATGAAAAAGTAATTGCCGTGGGTACCACCAGCCTGAGAACCCTGGAAAGCCTATATTGGATGGCATTAAAAATAAAAAAGGGACACAATAATTATGATGTTCAGCAATGGGATCCGTATAAAGGTAATGATGAGCAAATGGATGCAAAGGAAGCCATCCTTGTGTTGATAAACTATTTAGAAAAAAATAACTTAAAGTATCTCAAAGGACAAACCCAGTTAATGATAGCGCCCGGTTATCAGTTTAAAATCATAAAGGGGCTTATCACTAATTTCCACCAGCCCAAAAGCACACTGTTGTTATTGGTTGCCGCCTTAATTGGAGATAATTGGAAGACAGTTTATAATTTTGCTCTGGAAAATGATTTTCGTTTTTTGAGTTATGGAGATAGTTGCCTATTTTTGTCTTGATCAGTTCACCAAAAAGCAAATGCCATGAAAAACCTAAGATTTATTACCTTCTTTTTAACCAGTTTAATTATTTTTTCTTGCAGTACAGTTCCTTTAACCAACCGTAAACAACTGGCTATGATTCCGCAGAGCGAATTACTAGCGATGAGTTTTGCCCAATACGATGCTTTTCTCGACTCTACCAATGTAAGTTCGAACCAGGATCAGGTTGAAATGGTAAAACGTGTTGGAAAGAATATTGAAGGCGCTGTGGTCCAATATTTATATGATAATAATTATGCTGAATTATTGGAAGGGTTCAACTGGGAATTCAATCTGGTTGAAGATAACCAGGCCAATGCTTGGTGCATGCCCGGAGGAAAAGTTGTTGTTTATACTGGTATTTTACCCATAACCCAGGATGAGAATGGTTTGGCAGTTGTAATGGGCCATGAAATCGCACATGCTATTGCAGATCATGGTAATGAACGTATGAGCCAGGGTATGTTACAACAATACGGTGGTGTGGCACTTTCTGTGGCATTGCAGAATAAACCCGCTGAAACACAATATTTATGGATGATGGCTTATGGAGTAGGTTCCTATTACGGAGCCTTGTTGCCTTACAGCAGGTTGCATGAAAGTGAGGCGGATCATCTCGGATTAATATTTATGTCCATTGCCGGGTATAACCCGGAGGCCTCAGTACCATTCTGGCAACGTATGGCAGCTGCAAGTGGCGGTCAGGCACCTCCTGAATTCATGAGTACCCACCCATCCAGTGATACACGCATCAGCAACTTGCAGAAATGGATGCCCGAAGCTTTAAGATATTATAATAAAAGCGATGGGAGCAACTCTGGGAAACAAAGTGGAGGGAGCGGAACAGGTAGTTCCGGCGATCCAAAGAAAGTGAAAATAGGGGGCTGATTTAATATAAAAGCCATGCGTTAATTCCATTATTTATGAATGAAAGTCAACTGACAGGTATTATCCTTTCGGGAGGGAAAAGCAGCAGAATGGGTAAGGAAAAAGGCCTGGTTGATTTTCAGGGCAAACCTTTGATTTCGTATGCAATTGATGCGCTAAAACCTTTGGTTCAAAACATCATAATTGGAGCCAATAATCAATTAAGTGATTATAAAAAGCTGGGGTATCTCATCGTAGAAGATGAGATAAAAAATATCGGACCTATTGGAGGGGTTCTTTCTACCTTACGGTATTCCGAAACGAAGTATAATATCATTTTATCCTGCGATATGCCATTTATCAATACGGAACTTCTTCATTATCTCAATATAAAAATTCAGGGTTATGAGGTGGTAGTACCAGTACATGACACCAGCAAAATTGAACCTCTTTGTGGTATATATTCAAAGGATATCTTACCCGTGATGGAGGATGCTGTTGAAAATGGCAATTTTAAATTGCGCGATATTTTTAAGAGTGTCAGATTCAAAGCGATAAAAGTAGATGCATCATTGGCATTTTATTCAGACAATCTATTTTATAACATAAATAGCCCAGCAGACATCAGGTTTTAAATCTATATCATTGAATACAGTAAAGAATATAAAATTAGATCAATTGTGGATAAAAGCTGCTGTAGTGGGAGGTCTGTGGGCATCCATTGAGATCATTATTGGTAGTTTTTTGCACAACACCCGACTTCCTTTTGCCGGTTCCATGCTGGCATTTGCCGGAACCGTATTGTTGATTGGGTTTTATCAAATATGGCCACAAAAAGGACTCATCATCAGGGCAGGACTTATTACAGCCATTATGAAATCAGTATCTCCAAGTGCCATTATCTTAGGTCCCATGACAGGCATTATGCTCGAAGCTGTTGTAATAGAACTGGTCATTATGCTGCTGGGGAATAACCTGGTCGGTTTAATATTGGCAGGAATTTTAAGCGTATCCAGCGCATTGTTCCATAAAGTGGTTAGTTTGCTAATCTTATATGGATTTGATTTGATACAGATATATGTGAACATTATCAATTTTGCTCTGAAACAATTCGGATCGGAAGAAGCAGGCGAATGGCAGATTCTGGTTGCATTACTTTCGGTTTACACCTTTTTTGGCTTGATGGCTGCTTTGGTAGGTTTTTATATTGGACGAAAGGCTGTTCGAACTAAAAATGAACCAGGAACTCCTGCATTGGAAGTGAAAGAAATTCAACAAAGGGAATTTTTTGAGATAAAAGAAGATCAGCATACTTCAATTCCTTTTTTATTAGTACATATAATTGCGATACCATTTGGATTGTTCCTGTTAAATTTTTGGAGCCTGGAAATAGGACTGCCTTTCATTATTTTTTATTCATTGGTTTTTGGATATTGGTATCGATTTTCACTCCGAAGGCTCAGAAAACCCATTTTCTGGTCGCAGTTGATCATCATTGTGCTGCTCTCCGCTATTTTTTGGGATATCAATGAACCTGATGCAAATTGGATCAGTACGGAGGGTATAATGGTTGGCCTAGAAATGATGATCAGGGCGCTATTTATTGTGGTGGCTTTTTCAGCACTAAGTGTTGAGCTTCGCAACCAAAAAGTAAAAGACTTCCTGTTTGGTATTGGATTCGGCCAGTTTTACCAGGCAGTAGGTATGGCCTTCAGTGCTTTACCTATTATGATTAGTTCTTTACCCAGCTCAAAAGAAATCATCAAAAATCCATTCAAATCATTCGTAATGCCATTGGTGATGGCAGATAGCTGGTTGTTGTTATTTGAAAAGCAACAATAATTTCAATTTTAGATTCTTCCGCGGGCTCCATAGTAAAACACCCCCTTTTTCTTGACATTCATCAATTTTAGTCGTATATTGTACCTCCCAAATATACTTGTAGAACTAAACCTGCTGCTATGATACCTCGGCAACCTCATTTCAAACAGAAAATCCAAGAAGCTCATAATTCAATTTTACTTTTTTCAACTCTTATTACATGACTATGAAGACACAATTAAAGTTAATCTTTACGGGATTTATTCTTTTGATTTGTATTTCAGAACTTTCGGCACAGATGAAATTTAAAGACCTTGTTCGTCATCCGGTATTAACATACGGCGATGAAGGCGAATGGGATGATGGGTATGTATGGAGTCCGACAATTATTAAAGACGGTGATACACTGCGAATGTGGTATCGCGGATCCCAAGGCGACTTGCAGAACACTACTACAGGTCATATTGGATATGCCTGGTCGTTGGATGGTGTTGAATGGAACAGGTATCCTGATAACCCTGTTGTGTCAGCTACCCTTGACTGGGAAGGAGACATAGTGGGGAATCCTGTTGTTATAAAAGATGGTGATACACTTAAAATGTGGTATGAAGCAAATAAGAAGGGATATGCCGAGTCTCTTGATGGGATCAACTGGACGAAACATCCTGAACCTTTGACATTGGAAGCGGGTCCTCAATCCGAATGGGATGATGGTTTTCTTTGGATCAGCACTATAATCAAAGAGGATAATGAATACAAAATGTGGTATTCAGGCGGCAGGCCAGATTTTCCATGGGATAATGCTTATCCCCAGGTCGGTTTAGCTACTTCACCTGATGGTATAAACTGGACAAAATATGATGATCCAACTACCCAATATGCACCTTATGCTTTTAGCGATCCCGTTTTGAGACCTGGTGAGGAAAATGATTGGGATTTCATTAGAGCTTATTTTCCTAAGGTTATAAAGACAGACACGGGATACACCATGTTTTATACAGGTATAAAAGGACCGGTCAGTTCTGAAGTAAAGCAACAAACCGGGCTAGCATATTCAACTGATGGAATAAACTGGACAAAAGACGAACAAAATCCCATTATTAAGGACGACCATACAGTTGTTGATTGGGGTAGAGGTATTATATCCGGAGCCGCATTGCACTATAACGATCGGTTTCACTATTGGTTTTGCTGTGAATTTACTCCACCATACAGTTTTAGACCACAAATAGGTTACGCAGCACAACTGATAACATGTTACCCAGAGAGCTTTGAATTCACAACACAGGCTGAGATTGATAGTTTCCAGGCTAATTGCAATAATTGTAATGAGGTTAATGAAAATGTAATAATTCACGGTGACGATATTACAAATTTGAATGGATTCTATAGTCTTACATCCATTGGTAATAAGCTCGGAGTAGACGAATGTCCTTCCCTGACAAATTTGTCTGGCTTTGAGAATTTAAATTCTGTTGAACATATAGAAATATACAACAACGCTTCACTTATAAACCTAAATGGTTTAAATAATCTTACATCTTTGAGGGGACACATTTATCTAACCAATAACAGTTCGTTAATCAATCTTTCTGTCATGGAAGGCTTAGATTCAATTATGGAACTGAGGATCATGAATAATGACGCACTTTCCAGCTTATCAGGCTTAGATAACTTGACTACACTAACAGGAATGTTGATGTATGGATCAAACCTGTATATAAATGATAATGATGCACTAATTAATCTAACTGGCCTTGAAAATTTAACTTCTTTTCACAAAGGTGTTGAAGGATGGGAATCACGAATTTTGATAGAAGACAATGACGCATTAGTTAGCTTGGAGGGGATTGAAAACATTGATGCAGAAACTTTACAACATTTATCCATTAATGACAATCCTTCTTTGTCGGTATGTGATGCACAATGGGTTTGTAATATTTTTTCCGATACAACAACTGGTATTTTTATGGAAAACAATGCCCCTGGCTGCAATAATCAAGAAGAAGTTGAAGAAGATTGCAACAACAATTGCCTGCCAGGAGGATTTAGCCCCTACTACCAGGAAGATATCGATAATTTTCCATCCCAACATGAAGGCTGCAATGAAATTAATGGTGGTGTGTCAATTAGCAGCAGTCTTATCACCAACTTAGACAGCTTATATGTAATTGAGTCAATCGGAGGAAATCTATCTATTTCGGATTGTAATAACTTACAAGGATTGTCAGGCCTTGACAATATTACAAATATCGCTGGTAACCTTACTATTAGAAACAATGAAAATCTTAGTATGTGTGATGCATATGGTATTTGCAATTATCTCACAAATCCAAATGGAGAAATAAATATTGAGAGCAATGCTGATGGATGCGAAAGCGCAAATCAGGTTTTAGATTCTTGCAGCATTAATGCTGTAAATGAACATACCTTCGCAAATAAAATAAAACTAAATCCAAACCCATTTTCTACATCAATAACCATGTCATACGAGCTACAACAGCCTGAGAAGGCCACATTAACGATATATGACTATTTAGGTAAGCAAGTCTATCAAACACAAGAAAACCAACAACAGGGTAAACAACAAATTATTTGGAATGCTGAAAAGTGTGCTGATGGGATTTACTATTACCGCTTGCAAGTTGGGGATCAGATAGCTAATGGGAAGATGGTAAAGGTTAGATAAGTAAAAAGGCCAACTGTAATCACTTGACATTCATCAATTATAGTCGTATATTGTACGTCCCAATTATGCTTGTTTAACTAAAACTGCTGCTATGGTCCTATTGAGTATTATTTTCCACCCAAAGAATACAAGAAACACTTATAACAACTTTCCTTTTTTTACTTAAAAATATTACTATCAAACAAGATTCTGCTCTTAGTTTCTTTATTTTTACGATTTATTCAATTCAGGCACAGATTATCCATGTGCCAGGCGACTACAACACTATACAAGAAGGTATTAATGCGGCATTAGATGGCGATACTGTTCTCGTAGCTGAAAACACTTATTACGAAAACATTAAATTCATGGGTAAAGCCATTACTGTAGCGAGTGAATATGCTATAGATGGCAATACGGAACACATTGACAACACAATTATTGACGGGAGCCAGGCTTCAGACCCTGACAGTGCGGCTACGGTGATGTTTGTAAATGGAGAAGATACAACTTCAGTTCTTTGCGGTTTTAC
The DNA here is from genome assembly GCA_963776205.1 of Marinilabiliales bacterium. Taxonomy (GTDB): domain Bacteria; phylum Bacteroidota; class Bacteroidia; order Bacteroidales; family F082; genus UBA4459. Next base: position 692,721 of record CAVZLR010000002.1, on the reverse strand, counting down.
AATTACAGGAGGATCAGGAGTAAATTTTTTCTGGGGAGGACAAGTTAGGAGCGGAGGTGGCATATTCGCTTTTAACTCGGGAAGTAAAATCAGAGGAAACAAGATCATCAATAATAATGTAGCAGGGACGATGGCAGGGGGAACCGGGATTTCTGCAATATGGGATGGGAATGATTCATGGATTATTATTGATAATAATACAATAAGTTATAACACATGCACAGCATATGGTCTAACTGCTTTTGGGGGTGGTGTTGCTGTTGCAACCAATGCAATTATTAAAAATAATATTATCCAATACAATTCTTGTACTAATAATTTTCAAAACGCAGATGGTGGGGGCATCGAAGTCGATGTTGTGCCAGGCTCTTCCATTGTTGCCCATATTAATAATAATATCATTCGATTTAATGAAATAAATGGTGATGATGATGCCTGGGGAGCAGGTATAAGTTCAATGGCAGCTCATACTACAATAACTAATAATGTAATAGAATCTAATGTAATTAACGGAAATACTGATGCCAAGGGGGCTGGAATCAGCTATAGAATTAATGGATCAGGTAAGATCATTAATAATCTCATTGCAAATAATGAAATTAATACAACCAATGAGGGTTATGGAGGTGGAATTTATTTAGATACTGAGAATATTCAAATAATTAACAACACAATAACAGATAATACTGCAGGTACAATAGGTGGCGGTGTTTATAGTGTATCAACCAGCACAGAATTAGTTAATTGTATTTTGTGGAATAACTTCCCCAATGAAATAGCAGGATCTTTTCCTGTAACATATTCCAATATTGAAGGTGGATGGGTTGGAGTTGGCAACATTGATCAAGAACCCATATTTGTTAGCTCAGGCGAACACCCTTACCAAATAAACGACTATTCCCCCTGTATTGACTTAGGAACACCAGATACAACAGGTCTAATCCTCCCAGAATATGACTTAGCTGCTGAAGATCGCATCATCAATGATAGAGTAGACATGGGAGCATATGAGTGGAATACTTTTGTAGGTATTGATGAAACTTCAACACTTGAAAGAAGAAAGACAAACGCAGATATTTACCCGAACCCCTTCACCACTTCAACAACTATTGAATACGAACTAAATCAGTCTGAGAAGGTTATGTTAACGATATATGACTATTTAGGTAAGCAAGTCTATCAAACACAAGAAAACCAACAACAGGGTAAACAACAAATTATTTGGAATGCAGAGGAACTACAGGCTGGGATTTACTTCTGTGTATTAAAAACCAATCAGGGAACTCAAACTACTAAACTGATAAAACTAAATAACTAATATGTCATTTCGAACCGACCAAAGGGAAGGTGAGAAATCCCCTAAATACGACCCATGTTCCGAGGAGATTCCTGCCTGTCGGCAGACAGGTCTCCCTCCGGTCGAAGTGACAATAAAAACCAGACCCATGAAAACAAAAATCTTCAAAACACTAACACTGGTGTTTTTAACACTCGCCTTTTCTTTTACCACACAAGCACAATTCCCCAATTTTACCCGGGTCGATACAGGCAGTATTTACGTGTCGCAAGGTAGCCTGGCACATGCCTCCGGAGTCCTTTTTGATATAGATAATGACGGAGATCTCGATCCCGTCCTCTCCAGCATGAACGCTTGTGGTTCCTCGGAATCTCCTCTAGCAGTTATACAGGAATGAAAGAAATGGTATTTACAGTCAAAAAAAAATATTCTTACCGGAATATAGCAATGCCTTTGGGGTAAAACATCCCAGCCCAATGGGCGATATTGACAATGATGGGGATATTGACATTGTGGCATGCAATCATAACCTTACCAAATTTGGTGTCTTTGTGAATGACGGTTATGGTAATTTCTTATCCGATACCAGCTTTATTGTGCAGAATAGTTATAGTTCATTTGATCCTGTTTTATTGGACTATAATAAGGATGGATACCTTGACTTATTATTTTTTTCATCATCTGTAAAAGTTTTTTACAATAATGGGAATGGCAAATTTCTGGACAGTGAAACCCTCACAAAGATTATCAGACCAGGATCCGATTGGCTACACTCCATGGCCTGGGGCGATGCTGATAATGATGGGGATATGGATGTGTATTGCGGATTTTCAAAGAACGTAGCAAAAAATGCATTTTTTATAAATACCGGTGATTCTTTGGAATCCGTAGACCAAAATCATATAACATTAAGTGATATTTCCATGACTACCAGTGTAAACTGGGTGGACTATGATAACGATGGGGATATGGATCTTTCTGTTATGTCGGAAGACCCGGATACAATAAATGGTGTGCTGCCAGCACTCTATGAAAACCTGGGCAACCTGGAATTTGAAAAGCATAATGTTGTTGAGGATATATACCGGGGTTCATTCACAATTTCAGATTACTGGGCAGACCTGGATAATGATGGAGACTTAGACCTGTTTATATCCCTCGAGGATGGCCCTTTACCTTTTTCAGGACCTTATTACGGACAATATTCCCCAACCCCCTATAATATTTTGTATTTGAACGAGGGTAACGGGCAGTTTACTAATTTGCTCAATCATACCTTAACGCTCGGTGAAGGACATACAGCAAAAATTTTTGATCATGACAATGATGGTGACCTGGATGTATTAACGATTGGCAATGCCTACGATGCAGAAGGTCATAACCATTTGTATATAAATGAAGGAAATGAAAATTCCTCCATTTCAATATCATGTGTGGATAAGTTCAATTGTGCTTCTCCATATGGAACACGTGTTTATGCCAAAACTATGATAAATGGTGAGTATGTTTCGCAGACCCGAGAAATTTCACTCAATGATGGGAACTTCGCTTATACATGCACTCCGGTGCATTTCGGTCTTGGTGATGCTAATATGATAGATACACTGATCATACGCTGGACATCAGGACATGTTGACACTTGCCTGGATGTTCCTGCCAACCAATTTTATCTTGCAATTGAAAATGAAGGACTTCAAATTGATTTCAAAGCGACCAACTATATTCAGTACAATCCTTCTATTGCAGATATTGAATTCATGCAGGGTGAAAATTCCTCAATTGATTTGAAGGATCACTACCAATTCATCATGGGAGATACGGTTCCGGAAATGAATGGAGATACCCTGACTTTCGAGATCATAAATGAGAATCCGGATATTGTTACAGCCAGCCTTAATGGAACTATGCTAACGCTTGATGCAGGGGATACGTTGGGTGATTCAAAAGTAAAAATCATTGTTTCAGCAGGTTTTACAGAACGAATGGATGAATTCACTGTCACCCGGGGAACAGATGATATTTCTGAATACAACAATGTGCAGAGCGTTATGATATTTCCTAATCCATTCACTACCTCAACAACCATTGAATACGAACTGAAACAACCGGAGGAGATCACATTAACGATATATGATTATTTTGGTCAGAAAGTGTATCAAACCCAAGAAAACCAATCGCAGGGCCAGCAACAACTTATCTGGAATGCAGAAGGGCTGCCTGCTGGCATTTATTTCTGTGTAATTAGAACCAATCAGGGAACTCAAACTACTAAACTAATAAAATTGAATAACTAATACTGTCATTTCGAACCGACCACAGGGAAGGTGAGAAATCCCCTGAACACAGCCCATGTGCCGAGGAGATTCCTGCCTATCGGCAGACAGGTCTCCCTCTGGTCGAAATGACAATAAAAACCAGATCCATGAAAACAAAAATCTTCAAAACGCTCACACTGTTATTTTTAGCGCTTGCCTTTTTTTCTACCTCACAAGCCCAATTTCCCGACTTTACTTTGGTTGATACTGGCGCCATATATGAATATCTGCCAAATCGGTTACATCTTTCGGGTATTGTTTTTGACGCAGATAATGATGGCGACCTCGATCCTGTTATTGGCAACTCAAGTATTGATCCCATTCCACTTTTATTGTACAGGAATGAACGAAATGGATTGTACAGGATAGAAACATTTATACCTGAAACACCGAATGCTTTCCCAATAACCTTCACAAGTCCAACAGGAGATATCGATAATGATGGTGATAGCGATTTTATCGGACAAAAAAAATGGACTGATGAATTAAGTGCATTTTTTAATGATGGTTATGGAAATTTTGCATCTGACAATATATTTTACTTAGCAAATTCGATGAGTTCATTCTATCCTAGTCTGATAGATTTTAATAAGGATGGCTATCTTGACCTGATTCGTATTGACACTGCAGTAGTTGTTTTGTACAACAATGGCGAAGGTGTTTTCGAAAATGAAACCAAAATCGGGCATTTTGATAAGGCTAATAATTCATTGCAGCATTCTTTGTCCTGGGCCGATGTTAATAACGATGGTACTATGGATGTTTATTGTGGAATGACGTGGCATAAAAACATCTTTTTTCTGAATACAGGAACAGCCCTGGAACAAGTTGAAGCAGATCATATCACCCTCAGTGAAGATGAAGCCGACACATGCTGTTAATTGGATTGACTATGATAATGACGGTGACATGGATTTATATACTGTTGATGCATTATTTGAAAACCTGGGCGCTATGGAATTTGAGAAGCATATGATCAGAGAAGGATGGTACAATAGCCACTATACATGGTCAAGTTCAAGGGTATGGGGCGATTTGGATAATGATGGTGATCTGGATTTGTTTGTATCGGTAGAAAACAACCATTTACTTGGGGACTTCGATGAACCTATATCCGCTCATCCGTATAATTTATTATACGTAAATGAAGGTGATGGGACTTTTACTAATGTTCTTGACAATGGTTTAACGATCGATGATTCACACACAGCAGAAATTTTTGATCACGATAATGATGGCGACCTGGATGTTCTGACCATTGGCAATGCCTGGGCCCATAATGGTCGTAATATGTTGTATGTTAACGAAGGAAACGATAATTCCTCAATCTTAATTAACTGTGTTGACAAGTATGGCTGTGCTACACCTTATGGAACACGCGTATATGCAAAAACTATGATTAGCGGGGAATATGTTTCCCAAATGCGAGAAGTCACCCCAGTTGATGGTAACCTCTCATTTGCCAATCCGCGCTTGCATTTTGGTCTTGGTGATGCCAATATAATTGACACTGTGCTCATCCGCTGGCCCTCAGGGCATTTTGACACTTGCCTGAATGTTGCTGCCAATCAATTTTACCTTGCAGTTGAAAACGAAGGGCTTCGAATTGATTTCAAAGCAACCAACTACATTCAATACAATCCTGCTATTGCAAATATGGAATTCATTCAGGGTGAAAATTCCTCAATTGATTTGAAGGATCACTACCAATTCATCATGGGAGATACGGTTCCGGAAATGAATGGAGATACCCTGACTTTCGAGATTATCAATGAGAATCCGGATATTGTTACAGCAAGCCTTAATGGAACTATGTTAGTGCTGGAGGCAGGAGACACCATTGGTGATTCAAAAATTAAAATCATTGTTTCAGCAGGCTTTACAGAACGAATGGATGAATTCACAGTTACTCGGGGAATACATGATATTTCTGAATTCTCAAATGAGCCAAGCGTGATAATATTTCCCAACCCCTTCACCACTTCAACAACCATCGAATACGAACTGAAACAACCTGAGAAGGTCACATTAACGATTTATGACTATTTAGGTAAGCAAGTCTATCAAACCCAAGAAAACCAATCGCAGGGCCAGCAACAACTTATCTGGAATGCAGAAGGGCTGCCTGCTGGCATTTATTTCTGTGTAATTAGAACCAATCAGGGAACTCAAACTACTAAACTAATAAAATTGAATAACTAATACTGTCATTTCGAACCGACCACAGGGAAGGTGAGAAATCCCCTAAACACAGCCCATTTGCCGAGGAGATTCCTGCCTGTCGGCAGACAGGTCTCCCTCCGGTCGAAATGACAATAAAAACCAGACCATTGAAAACAAAACATAGTGCAAGCAAAAGTTAATATGGAATGCTGATGGGTATGCTGATGGTGTGTACTATTACAGGCTTCAAGTAGGGGATGTTGTTGTCAATGGGAAGACTGTTGAAGGTGAGGTAAACCGAAAATACTTATTTTTAGAATTACTAAAAGAAACGATATGAAATCTAAAGATGTTGCTCTCAAGATTGCTGCTGCCATTTTTGGCATGGTGGCCTTACTTCATTTATTGCGGGTTATAACTGATGCAACAGTTGTAATTGATGGTTGGTCAATGCCTATATGGATCAATGTGTTGGGGTTTATTGCTACCGCATTTTTAAGTGCCATACTGTGGTGGCTGTCACTGAATAAGGAGAACAGTTAAACTGAAGACACAAGCGTTCAGAGGTGGATGAAGTTGAGGTAATTTATTGACATTCAATCTTATTATTCGTATCTTAGTAGTTTCCTATCGACCTGATGGAACTAAAAATCTACAGCAATGAAAACTCTATTTACGATTTCATTGTCCACTTTTATTACATGCACAATTGTTCTACTAGTTTCAGCTTGTTCAAAATCTAAAGATGAATATAATTTGATTGGGAGCTGGGATTGTGACCATAATGTTGAATACAAGGGAGACCTTCAATTCAGTAAAAACTCTTATAATCTTATGATCACATATGAATTCTTTGATAGCATTTCAGGTACCATAAATGAAAGTGGACAATACTCATATTCTTCAAATTATCATGAACCTGACGGCTTGTTTTCAAGTGGCTATTATTATGGAACCATAACTCTTGAACCAGGTAATAGAACTTATAGCATTCAATATTCTCATGGAACCAATGAGAGTTTTTCGTTTGAGAATTTTAAGATCCACTCTAAAATTAACATCCAAAGTATGTGGTGGGCAAAAAAATGATGAAATTGAGGCAGTCATTAAACTTATTAATTCCAGTGAGGAAGTATGCATTTGACACTTCTATTTTTTAATGAAGCTTCAAAATCGTCCAGCGTTTTAAGCATGATTTGTGAGTTTTCTTCATGACAACTTAAGCAGGCGCCTACAGTCAGTATATTTTGTTGTTCTTCAATGGTAAATGGCCTCACATCTGTGCGTGTCGATATCTTTCCACTTCTTTCACCTAAGAAACCAATCCATGCATCTTCGGGCAAGCCATCATGCGGGTTGTTTTTGTATTTAGGATCAAATGTCCAGTATCCTTTGGCCTCACCTAGTATATAATTCAAATCTCCCTGTCCATAACCCAATGCCACTGGATTATTATGGCAAGATTTACATCCACGTCCTTTGGTTTGTGTGGTGTGTGGTGCTGCAGGGGCAAACAAGCGTTGAAAGATCAGTGAATCATGTTTCGACCTGGTATAACTGCTAATGTCAATACTCAGTATCATTCCCGGAACAACCGGAACTGTTGTTTTAAGGGAATCTTGAACGCGATAACCCAGGGCAGGCGTATGAACCTGGTATTCACCAATAAATTCCACCCAGCTACCATCTTTAAATGTATTTGTGAGCATATCATAACCCGGTTGCATTTCGTCGTATTCATTATGGCAACCGATACAGCTTGGAGCCCATGCTGTATGGCAAGAACTGCAACTTACATGATCGTGTGCATTTCCCCGTGTGCAGATACTTGCAGGCGCTTTCATGAATTTGGTGAGCTTGCTGTTTTTAGTAACCAGGAAAGCAGAATCATTTTGAATGAAGGTGTTGATCAGGGGGCGATTCATTTTCTCAGTAATGATCAAATCCCGTTCACCCACATTCTGGAACCGCAGTGAAGCTATGATGGCCGATTCCTGGTCCATGTTGGAACCTTTGGTAGTATTTGCTGGTTCATTAAAATGACAATCAGAGCACTGGATATTTACCTGCTGTTCTTCATGCGCATAATAGTTGCCATCACCCATCAGTTCGTATGAATTGTGGCAGTCAATACAGTCCATTCCTTTGGTATGGTGCACATCTGCTTCCATTTTCCTGAAAACCCTGTGATCTTCAACCACCCTGTAATCATCAAGAGTAACTATTTCTTCAATTTTGAGGGTGGTTTCGTGCCAACCTTCATAATTGGTTGAAATTCTTCCTGATCGGCTATGGCATCCAAAGCAATGATCGTTGGTTACATTCAGGTCAACAGATGGATGAAACAACAAGTATGTAGTATCACTTTCATTGTCAACATGAGCATTATAAGCACGCAATGATGACTCATTATAATTCAGATGACAGGCAAGGCAACCGCCACCGCGGCTGGTTTCATTTACAGGGCCGGTTTCAGTTTTTGGATTGCCGATATGACATTTCACACATAAATTTCGCAGGTGCATATCAGCCGGAGATGTCCCTAATTGATGGATTGTGGTATAGTTCGTCAGGATGATCCTGTTCATTAAAAACAAATCGGTCCACACTGATCATCCCGCTCAATGTAGCCATCAATCCAGTGTTGATGCGTTCATTAATTGCCGGATGGCATGCTGCTACACCGCATGACTTGCTTGCATCTGCTAAATTTCCCGGAATGAGCTCCATATTCTTATGAGCCATCCTTTTATCCAAAGTAAATGGATTCCCGCTATGGCATGAATAACAACCCAGCGCTTGTGGGTTATGAGATGCTGAAAATCCTTTTACATCATCGTGACAAACGATACAACCTTCTTTTCTTCCAAATACATTTGATGAAGCAACAGCCATCTCAACATCTTCTTCATTATTACTGAAGTTGATGCTAGAAACTTTGAATGGATTATGAATGTAATATGCGTAATTCGATTCGCCAGGCCATACCCATTGCCAATTCGGTCCTCGAAAAAAGTACCCGATTGTTGTAAGAAACAGGTAAATAATGGTGAGGATAAGCAGAGAGCGCTTGCTAATGAATTGGTTTTTCTTATCGCCATATGGAACGATGAATATTAATAGAACAAAAAGGAGAACAAGCAAGATGGATACCTGTGGTGTGGATAACCAGTGCAATATTTCCTGTAATCCAACAAAATACCAGGGACCTTTGATAACCGGATGAATATTATCATGCAGTGGTGTTTGAAACAGCCAGCTTATAAGTACGATCAAGGCAGTACCAATTATCGTTTCCTTGAGTTTGGGCCAGATAGATTTGGTATGTTCAAGAATAATAATGGCAATGAAAATGGTGAAGGTGGCAATATGGTGAACATAGATCAACTGCAAACTTTCGGTTGATCCGAGTAATGAGACTGACAGGAAAGAACCAACGAATGGAATGCCATTGATGAGTTCGTTTAATATTCTGCGGGCTTGCATACTGTCGGCATCTGCTTTCAGTAAGAAGCCAGTAAGCATCGCCAGAAAAATAACCAATACGCCAATACTCAACCTGAACCACACCGCTCGTTTGATCTTGATTTTCTTTTTACTGCTAAAATGATCCCAAATATGAATAAGGCTAAATACCAGAAAAAAGTTGGCGCTCCAGTAATGTATATTTCTGAATAAAACCGCTGCAGGATTAATGAGGATGAATAAACTAATGGAAGTATACGGATCATTGACATCGAAAGGAATGGCCAGAATAATTCCTGATACCACACAGATCATGAAGAACGCCAGGCTGAGTTGGCCAAAAGTTGAAAAGGGCAATATTTTTTTTAAGAATGCCAAAATTTAGATGTTAACAGTGATGGTTTTTGTTTCTGTATTCAATTTGTAATCGAGTTCATGAAGCGGTTTTATGGCGGGTCCTTTTTGAGGGTTTCCGTTTAGATCAAATGAAGAGCCGTGACAGGGGCAAATCAGTTGTCCGTTTTCAAAATTTTGGATCCGGCATCCCAAATGTGTACAATACGCAGAGAAAACCTGCGGTTGCTCCTTATTTATGATGATGCAATCCTCATGAAAGAGTACCTCCCTGTTATCGTTCAGAGAAATTATAATGGTTTTTCTGTTGGCATTTGTTTTTTGGGTTTTGACTAATGCACCCCAGAAACCAAAAAATAGGCTGCCAATTGCAACCCCTAATGCTTTTAGAAAAAATCTGCGTGAGTTCAAAACCTTCTTCAATGCAAATAGTCTTTATACAAAATTATCAATTTAGAGGGGTTTAGCTGAATAATCATTAAAATGAAAACCATTAATTATATATTAAACAGGCCTTTATGTTTATTCTCATACTTATTTAAAAAAATTCTACATAAAACGTAATTATCATAAAATCAAACCCATAGAAGTTTCTATAAAGATCCGAAGTTAATTTATTCTCATTTTAAATAAAGATAGTAACCTGCTCGTAATCAAAATATAATGAAAACATGATTTTTATCATATCTATGATAAAAATCATAACATATTAGAAATAAGTCCATTAACAAATAATCTGCAAAGCATTCTGCCTCTGGTTTTGAAGGTTATTTGCATATATTTTTGCAAGCTGTATATCTAACAATCTACATATTTGAATGTAAGTTGTTATATAAAACATGATTTAAATTAAAGAAGAGCCCGAAAGATCCAGTACTAAGCGGTTTATGGATTCTCTTTAAAAATGATAAAATAAAAACGAATGAAATCAAGGAGAGACTTTATAAAAATCTCGGCGGCAGGAACAGGAGTTGCTGCCCTGGGATTAAGTTCGCTGAATTGGAAAGGGGCAACAACGCTGTTGGGCTGCCAATGAAAATGATCCGGTAAGCGATGAAGAATTAAAGCTCTATCCAACTTATTGTGAGGTGTGTTTTTGGAAATGTGCCGGATGGACTTATGTGGATAAAAATGGCAGCATCAGAAAAGTAATTGGAAATAAGGAAGACCCTCACTGTAATGGCAGGTTATGTCCAAGAGGTACGGGTGGTATTGGCATGTACAATGATGAAGACCGTTTGAAGACACCTTTAATCAGGGAAACTATTAATGGAGAAGAGGTTTTCAGAAAAGCAAGTTGGGATGAGGCACTGGATCTGATAGCCGAAAAAATGGATACATTGAGAAAAGAGCATGGCCCGGAATGCCTTGCCTTGTTCTCCCATGGTACGGGTGGCTCCATGATGGGACACCTGGTGAAGGCTTATGGATCACCAAATATTACGGCACCTTCTTTTGCCCAGTGCAGGGGACCTCGTGAGGTAGCATTTGCTGCCACTTATGGCGAAGAAGTAATGTCGCCAGAAAGAACAGATATCCGCGACACAAAATGCCTGGTGTTGATTGGTTCACATATTGGTGAAAATATGCACAATGGGCAAATACAGGAAATGTCGGATGCTATCGACCAGGGGGCTACTATAATAACAGTTGATCCAAGGTTCAGCACGGCTGCATCACATTCGAAATATTGGTTGCCCATAAAACCAGCTACTGACATTGCTTTATTGCAGGCGTGGATGCATGTTATCATCCATGAAGAACTGTATGACAAAGCCTATGTTGAAAAGTATGCTTTTGGATTTGAGGAACTAAAAGCTGATGTGAAAAATAAAACACCGGAATGGGCTTACGGGATCACAACCATTGAGCCGGAAATCATCCGAAAAACAGCCCGTGAAATGGCAGCCGCTTCACCTGCGGTTATTGTGCATCCCGGAAGGCATGTTACCTGGTATGGTGATGATACACAACGCTCAAGGGCTATTGCCATTTTGAACGCCCTTTTAGGATCATGGGGTCGCAGGGGTGGATTTTATTTTCCGGATAAGGTGCACCTGCCCAAATATCCACATCCTCCCTATCCAAAACCTAAAAGATCATGGAGAGATGCCTACCCTGAAGGTAAATACAAACTGGTATCAGAAGTGCTTTCAACAGGAATTTGTGATGCCACCATTCCAAATCCAAATCTGAGTTGTAACCTAAAAGGTTGGATAGTTTATGGCACCAACCTGATGGCAGCATTGCCTGATCAGGAAAAAACTTTGGAAGCCATCAGAAATCTTGATTTCCTGGTTGTTGTCGACACTATGCCGATGGATATAACAGGATATGCTGATGTGGTGTTACCTGAATGTACTTATCTTGAAAGGTATGATATAATGAGGACGTCACCGCATCGCGAACCCTATCTGGCTCTGCGTATGCCGGCTGCTCCACCTAAATATGATTCCAAACCCAATTGGTGGATTGCCAAACAACTTGGTGAACGGCTGGGTCTGGGTGATTATTTTAAATGGGATACAATCGAAGATATGTTGGATTGGCAATTGAAGCAAGTGGATTCTTCACTGGAAGAAATGCAAAAAATAGGTGTGAAGAAATACAAACGTGAATACGAAGACCTGTATTTGCTGGAAAATCTAATTGATTATGAGTTCAATACCAATACAGGAAAAATAGAGCTGTATTCAACAGAACTTGAATTGGAAGGTTTTGATCCAATACCACAATATACCCAACATCCCGAACCTGCTGAAGGATACTACCGACTGAATTATGGAAGAGCGCCTATGCATACCTTTTCCAGAACTTCAAATAACCCCAACTTGTTCGATTTGATGGAAGAAAACTCAGTTTGGGTTAATCCGAAAGTAGCGGCCCTATGGGATTTAAAAGACGGCGACTATATCTGGCTCAAAAATCAGGATGATGTAACAACCGATTTTCCTGTAAAAGTGAGGGTGACAGAAAGAATTCGATGGGATTCTGTTTATATGGTGCATGGATTTGGTCATAAAAATAAAAAACTGTCAAGAGCCAATGGACGGGGTGCCAGCGACTCGAAATTAATAACGAATGTAATGGAAGACCCAATTATGGGTGGTACCGGAATGAGAGGCAATTTTGTAACTTTCCTTAAAGAGGATCCAAATATGGAGGATGAGTCATGAGATATGCAATGGCCGTTGATACCAAAAAATGTGTAGGCTGCAGCGACTGTGTGGTTGCCTGTCAAACAGAAAATAATGTTCCATTGGGATTTTGCCGCGACTGGATCGTGGAAGTAGTAAGCGGAAGTTATCCCAATGTCGAAATCGAATTACGTTCGGAACGCTGTAATCATTGCGACAATTCACCTTGTGTGAGGTGTTGCCCTACAGGAGCCAGCCACATTGTTGAAGGCGGCGTGGTGTTGGTAACGCATAACGAATGTATTGGTTGTGGCGCGTGTATTCAGTCGTGCCCTTACGATGCCAGGTATTCACATCCGGAGGGATATGTTGATAAATGCACTTTTTGTCATCATCGACTTGAAAAAGGACAGCAGCCTGCTTGTGTTGAGGTGTGCCCTACCAACTGCTTGTATTTTGGTGATTTGGATGATCCGAATAGTGATGTGTCGAAAGCATTGCGAAACAGGAAGTGGAAAGTGCTGGCACCCGAAGCAGGAACCAAACCACAAATCTATTTTCTTACTTAACACTTCATATATAGTAAAATGAAAGAAGAATTATTTGTAAGCGGCCGTAATATTCCATTTATAGATCCATATCTGAATATTTGGCATTGGCAAATTCCCTTGTATCTGTTCTTAGGTGGATTGGCAGCAGGTATCATGTTTTTTGCAGGACTATTCCTGATTATGGGTAAGGAAAAAGAAATGGAAACAACAGTGAAATGGGCTACATTCCTGGTGCCCGTTGCACTGGTGTTGGGTCTGTTCGCCCTTTTTCTTGACCTGAAACACCAACTTTATTTTTGGCGATTATACACAACTGTCAGATTGGAGTCGCCCATGTCGTGGGGTGCATGGACCCTTATGTTCATAACACCCTTATCTTTTATTTGGGTAGCTACTTATATGAAAGAAGCAATTCCCGGCTGGCACTGGCGACTGAATATACTCGAAAAAGCAGAAGCACTGGCCATTAAGTACCGCAAAGTAATGGCTTGGCTAATGATGATGCTGGCCATTGTGTTGGGTGTTTACACCGGTATTTTGCTATCCGCATTTAATGCCCGCCCTTTGTGGAATACTTCTATCCTGGGGCCCTTGTTTTTGGTGTCTGGATTGTCAACCGGGCTCGCCGCCATTATGTGGATGTCAAAAAGCCATCATGAGCGAAAAGTGTTGAGTAAAATAGATATCATATTGATTGGCATCGAATTATTTTTAATTGTTCACCTTTTTATGGGATTTCTTGCCGCCACCGAAGTGCAGATAGAAGCTGCCCAGTTATTTCTTGGCGGACAGTTCACAACCACTTTTTGGGTTTTTGTTGTCATACTTGGTCTGATATTTCCTGCTTTGCTTGAAATTCTGGAACTGGTTGGTTATAAGATACCGATCTGGATACCTGCTTTGATGATTCTTTTTGGCGGACTGGTATTTCGTTTTGTTATGGTTGAAGCCGGACAGATCACCCGGTTTTTATATTGATAAGGTTTAAAAAACATTAATTATGAATATGAATACATTGAACAACAACAGGCCACATTATCTCAACCCCTACTTTGGTGGTGTACTATTGGGTCTGCTTGTATTGTTAACGGTTTTTATAACAGGCCGGGGACTTGGTGCCAGCGGTGCTGTTAAAAGTGCTGTAGTAACCACAGCCGAAGTAATAAATCAGGATCAGGCAAAAGCAAATGCTTATATGGGTAAATTCATCAGCGACGATATATCACCTATGAATAACTGGCTGGTTTTTGAAACCTTTGGATTATTTCTTGGAGGCTTGCTCTCCGGAATTCTATTTGGCAGACTAAAGAAGCCAAGAGTTGAACATAGCCCTGGCATCAGCAGAAATACCAGGTTGATTTTAGCACTGCTTGGAGGCGCCTTGTTTGGCATTGGCAGTCAATTCGGCCGTGGATGCACAAGTGGAGCTGCTTTAAGCGGTTCAGCCACTTTCTCATTTGGAGGGGTGATTGTCATGCTCACTATCTTCGGATCAGCTTATGCTTTTGCATGGTTTGCCAGAAAATTATGGATTTAGTTGAATATTAAAAAATTATAATAATGGGCCCATTAATACCTAACGGATTTATACCAGGCGATTGGAACTTTGTCATCGCACTTTTGCTGGGAGTCGCATTTGGTTTTATACTTGAAGCTTCCGGTTTTTCCTCTTCCCGAAATATTGTAGGCGTTTTCTATGGTTACAATTTTGTGGTGCTGAGAGTGTTTTTTACTGCCGTAATTGTGGCCATGGTTGGCTTAATTTATTTTGATTATTTTGGATGGCTTGACCTGTCGCAAATATTTATTTTACCCACATATCTGGCACCGATGATCACTGGCGGTGTAATTATGGGACTTGGGTTTATTCTGGGTGGATTTTGTCCTGGAACAAGCTTTACAGCCATTGCCATTGGAAAAATGGATGGATTGGTTTTTACCATTGGTCTTTACCTGGGCATATATGCTTTTTCACTGGGATACCCCCTTTACAGTGATTTTTATAATAGCGGAGATATGGGAAATGTAACGCTGATGGATGTTACGGGAATATCCTCGCAATGGTTTGCCTTTGGCTTTGTAGTGATTGCACTCAGTGCCTTTTGGGTGACCATGCTGATAGAAAAACGCGTCAGAAAACGTATTACCGAATACAAATTCTAATCAAATGAACAGAAATTATATTTTTCTAACCCTATTGATGCTGGTATTGGCGGCTGGAACCTGGTTGCTCAAAAAACCATCTGAATTTAAGCAGATAAAACCAGACGACCTGCTTTGGGAAATGATCCAGCCAACCCGCTATGTAACAACGGATCAGGTAGCAAAAATGATCATTCAAAAAGATCCTTCACTGGAATTGATAGATGTGAGAAGTGCGAATGAGTACAATGAATTTACACTCCCCAATGCCATTCATATACCGCTTGACAGCATCCTTAATAGCGCTAATACGATTTATTTTGGCATTAAAGGAATGAATGTAGTTTTCATTTCCAATGACGATATTAAAGCAGACCAGGCCTGGGTAATTAGTAAAAGATTGGGTTATAAATCCATGTATGTAATGAAAGGGGGACTAAACCGATGGTACGAAACGATATTAGACCCGCAGCAACCGCCAGAAACCGCACCAAAAAAAGATTTTGAACTATTTGCTTTCAGAAAAGGAGCTCAGCTTTATTTTACCGGTGCGGAGGTTGAAACGACATCAACACAAAAAAAAGATAAAATAGTCATTCAGCGAAAAAGAAAAGCGCCGGTAGCATCAGGTGGTTGTTAATGTGTTAAACGCCTGTTTATTGTCTTAATTTAAAAATATGGAAAAATGCATGTACACGAATTAAATCCAAAAAAAACATTGATAGTTTTGGTAGCTTTTGTGCTTTTGTTGTCGATTGGTTTTTTGACCATGAAAAAGCCATTGATTAGTTATCAATTGGATATGAAACAGAGCATCGAGATGTTGCATGATTCAAATGCGTATTTCCATCCGGCTCAATTAGTTGATGTATTGAATAAAACCGAACAGAAGGTCATGCTAATCGATTTGCGGAATAATTTTGAATTTGGCCAGGGCGCTATTAAGGGGGCTGAGAATATTTCAACAGTTGATTTAACACGTGAAGAGAATATTGAACGTCTCCAGGAATTACAGAAGCAGGGCGTCACAGTTGTTTTTTATGGTGAAGATCAATTAGAGGCCAATGGCCCGTGGATGTTGTTCAATCAATTGGGGTTTAATAATGTAAAGATACTATTGGGAGGATATAATTTTTATCGCAAATGGCAGGAAAGTGCAACGGATTCATTGATGGACGATTCATATATTACGGGTGTTCCCAAATATGATTTTAGTGATGTTGCTGCAAGCTCCATAGTGGCAGATGAAGAACAAAACACGGATAAACCTGCTATAAATATTACGAGAAAGAAAAAAGCAACCGTTGCTGAAGGAGGTTGCTAATATGTGATGGGATAACTCAATAAAGGGACTGCCAGGTCCCTTTTTTTATGAAATACGATTGATTATTTTTTTTCTTTTTATAAACAACAATCGCTTAAAAAATTTAATAATGAAATTTTTAAAGAATTTATACTGACCTAAAAGTGAACCATAAATAAGCAATAAAATATTATAAACCGGTAAAACAATGACTATGAAAACAAGCACCTTATAAATGAAAGGGCTGTCTTTACCAATCCCCAACAGCTCATCGATCAGTTTATGTACATAAAGTGTTGTGAATCCGGTAAATGTAAAGGCGAGCAGAATAATGGCTACCTGCCAGTCGCTTTCAATATCCCATCTTTTTTTTAATTTCTCCCAGAAAATTCTCATAAATTTTGGATGCAGTAAGAATGAATCGCCAAAAATACTAAAGAATCATGTTGGGAGGTAATATTTTGATATTGTGTTTAACCGGTTTTAAAAATATTGGTTAACCGCTTGTAATCCAGTATGTTTATAATTCGGCCATCCATATCAATGATGCCATCTTTTCGAAATTCTGACAAAGTACGTATGGTATTCTCAGTGGTCATCGAAATGAGTTCTCCAAGTTCTCTTCTGGTAATTGGCATTCGATACGAATGATTTTTATAAATATGATCGGCAAGAAAGACAAGAATGTAGGCCACTCGTCCTTTAATTTGCTTGCGTGTTATTTCAAATCGATTTACGATTACTTCATCAGAAATATGGCTCATCCGATTAAGTATGCGTAATGCAAATTTACTGTTCGTTTTTATCGCTTGTTTGATGGCATCAAGCTGCACATCACAAACCAGTGTTTCTTCAAGTGTGGCAATCGAATAATGAGAATTCTGATCTGAAAAAATACTCAAAAGGCTTACAAAGTCACCGGGTTTATTAATACTGATCAGGTGGTCTTTGCCATGCTCATCAGTTTTATAAAGTTTGATAAGCCCCTTTCGTAAATACAGGAAAGAATCAATAGGGTCGTTTTCCTTTACAATCACTTCACCTCGGCGATAAATTCTCTCAGTACGTGCCTGATTGATCAGTTCATATTCATTATCAGTCAAATCGCCAAAAAGCAATTGTCTGTAAACACATGTTTTACAACTTTCTATGTCGTTACTTATCCTCATTCTAAATTAGTTGTAAATATAGTAAATATGACAAATGTCATACGGTTTATTTTTCATATAGAGGTTTATACATATAAATTTGCAGGAGCAAACATCTTGATAATTAAGACAATAATATAATAAAAATACTTAGAAATTAATGAAAAAATTACTAATTCTTGGTGCTGGTACTGCCGGAACAATGATGGCCAATAAAATGCGAAAACACCTCGCTCGCGATCAGTGGGATATCACCATAGTCGATCAATTTAAAACACATTATTATCAACCAGGGTTTTTATTTATCCCTTTTGGAATGTACACAAAAAATGATGTAATAAAACCAAAAAGCGATTTCTTCCCAACAGGTGTAAATGTTATTTATTCAAAAATTGATAAGATAAAACCCAAAGAAAATAATGTCTTACTTGAAGATGGCGTGACATTAAAATATGATTTCCTGATTATTGCAACGGGTTGTAAAACAGCACCTGAAGAAGTGGATGGATTAAAAGACAAACTTTGGTATAAAGATATTTTTGATTTTTATACAATAGAAGGTGCAGTCGCATTGGCAGATCATTTTAAAACATGGAAGGGTGGAGAATTGGTAATAAATGTTTCAGAATTACCTTATAAATGCCCCGTAGCACCATTGGAATTTGCTTTTTTTGCGGATGCTTTTTTTACCGAAAGAGGTATGCGTGATAAAGTAAATATCACATACGTGACCCCAATGCCCGGTGCGTTTACTAAACCCAGAGCTACAAAAATGCTTGGAGATCTATTGGAACAAAAAAATATCAATCTGATTCCGGATTTCGCAATTATGGAAGTAGATAATGAAGAAAAGAAGATTATCGACTATGGTGGAACTGAAGTAAAATTCGACTGTTTGGTGAGTGTTCCGCCAAACATGGGTGATGATCTGATGGAAAGAAGTGGAATGGGCGATGATATGAATTATGTTCCGACAGATAAACATACTTTGAGATCTGATAAATATGAAAATATCTTTGTAATAGGTGATGCCACCAATATTCCAACTTCAAAAGCCGGATCAGTAGCACATTTTGCTGCTGAAATACTTGAAGAAAACCTTATGTGCGCCATTGAAGGACGCCCATTTACTGCCAGTTTTGACGGGCATGCCAACTGTTATATTGAAACAGGATATGGGAAAGGTACATTGATTGATTTCAATTATGATACAGAACCACTGCCAGGTTCATTCCCTTTCCCGGGATTAGGACCATTTGGTTTACTTAAAGTAACAAGGATGAACCATTATGGTAAAGTTCTTTTCAGGTGGATTTACTGGCATATTTTGCTTAAAGGAAAAGAAATGCCGATTGATTCGGAAATGCAAATGGCAGGAAAAAAATTATAGATACGATGGATAAAGATAATATTCAGGAGCAAATTAACGAGATTAACAGAAAACTCGATATTGTGCTCGAAGAGGTATATGGCCCAGAAAGAAACCCGGCAATCGATCGAAGATCTTACAACCGACCTGACAATTGTTGGTAAAGATGTGTTTAAATCGACAGTTACTGAACTGGATAATGCAGGCGTGGAGATTGATGGTGAAGCGGTAAGCAATTGATGTTGAAACTCGTCAGGAATGTGGACACTTTGAACGAAATGTTTGAAATGATGGAGAGTGTGAATGATCTGGTTAAAGATGTTACACCTATTCTTCATCAGATGGGTCTGGATGGCATTCACATGATGAATGAATTTGAGCAAAAGGGCTATTTTGAATTCATGAAAGAATCGATGAAAGATTTTTGACAATATTGTTACACATTTTTCTGTTGATGATGTGAAATTACTGGCAGATAATGTTGTAACGATTCTTGAAACCGTAAAAAACCTTACACAACCTGATATGCTAAAAGCAATCAACAGCGGATTGATTGTTTACAAGAGTATTGAAATAGAGAATGTTGAGGAGTATTCCATCTGGAAAGCAATGAAAGCAATGAATTCGAAAGAAATGAAGAAGGGAATTGGGTTTATGATTACATTTCTTCAAAATATTGCAAAAGAAACGGATAAGATTAAAGCAAATTCATAATTAAACCTATTTAATAAACATTAATAAAAATAATTATGGCAACAAAAACGTATGCAGGAGTCAATGTAGAAGTGAATGATGAAGGATACATGACAGACGCTCACAATGGACCAAAGAAATTGCAACAGAAATTGCAAAAGAAGAAGGTGTTGAACTCACCGACAAACATTTTGAAGTACTGGAATTCATCAGAAACAAATCAGCTGAAGGTGCAACACTGACCATCAGGGGAATCAATAAATCTGGTGTTGTAGATGCGAAAACTTTCTACCAGATGTTTCCAGGTGCTCCTTTAAAAAAATCAACAAAAATTGCAGGTGTACCTAAACCAGAATCTTGTATTTAAATCTAAAAAAATAAATATCATGGAAAATAGATGAAAAATTTCCTTTGAAAAAAGTCCTGATTATTTGTTCGAAAGGATACAATTGAAGATGTTTATGCAGCTCTTGGTAATGGGTAATGGTGCTGTAATGGAAGGAATTGAAACCAAATTGTTTTTTACATTCTTCGGACTTGATGCCATTAAAAAAGAACGATGAATAAATTGCACACTTCTACAGTTGGTAACCCGGCCATGCGAATGCCTGGCGGACTTCCTTTTCCAACATGGCTTGGTGGACTCCCTGGGTGTTGAAGCCGGCGTTTCAGCAATGATGCGTAATGAAATGGAAAAATTGGATATACCCAATGTTGACGAGTTTCTTGAATTGATCGTTGCTGGTGGAGGAGAACTTTATGCCTGTAAATTAGCTGCTGATATGTTTGGTCTTAAACAAAGAAGATTTTCATGATGATGTAAAAGCCATTATTACTGTAGGCGATCTTTATGACATGTGTGATGGCCCTGGAACACAAATAATTTTTACCTGATCTAACCCTTTATTGGGTTTCTTTGATTGAGCCTCTTCCAACTGGAAGGGGCTTTTTTATATTTTTGGTTTTTAATTAGTCTATGGAAAAGATAAAGTCGAAAAAAAAGAAAAAGACGGAAGAGAAAGTAATGACTTTTTGGGATCATCTTGATGAACTCCGGATGCATATTATCCGGTCTCTCATTGCCATCGTTATATTAGCTATTGTTGCTTTTCTGAACCGGAAATTCATTTTTGACTATATTATTCTGGCACCAAGCAGCTCCGATTTTATCACCAACAGGGCATTGTGCTGGGTTGGGAAACAATTATCCATTGGCGCACTTGTGTATTGATGAAATGAAATTGCAGATCATCAACATCAATATGTCGGGACAATTTCTCACCCATATGTATATTTCAATTGTAGCAGGTTTTATTCTCGCATTTCCTTATATACTCTGGGAGATTTGGCGATTTATTCAACCAGCCATGTATGATAAAGAAAAAGCTTATTCAAAAGGAGGTGTTTTTATCAGCACCTTGCTTTTTCTTATCGGTATTCTATTCAGTTTCTTTTTAATTGTACCGCTTACCGTTAATTTTCTGGGTACCTACCAGGTGAGTGAATCAGTGGCCAATCAAATTTCATTAAGTTCATATATCAGTACAGTAGTTTCGGTAACCTTTGCTGTGGGTATTGTATTTGAATTACCGATCCTTGTTTATTTCCTTACAAAGGTCGGCGTGCTCACGCCAGATTTCCTGAAAAGAAACCGGAAATACATGTTTGTCATCTTACTGATCCTTTCGGCCATTATTACACCACCGGATATGTTTAGCCAGGTGCTTGTGGTTGTACCTTTAATTATATTGTATGAGTTTAGTATCGGTGTTTCAAAGAGGATATATAAAAAGGAATACGAAAATATCAACTAAACGTCATTTTCTATAAATGTTGAGCTAAATATATAAAAAAGTCAACAAAAAATTTCGAAGAATTCAATAAAAAAATCCCTTTTAGAGCTTTTTTCTGCAAATATTTCTGTTTAGGAAACAAAAAAATGACTTTAAACACCATTCATTATCTATCTTTTCAAATAATTATGTAACCGCAATAAATACAGGTAATTAAGTGTCTTTTATGATAAGAATCATCGCGTGTTCATTTCAATTAATGTTTAATAAATAGATAAAAAAGTTAAAAAAAAGTTAAAATACTTGACTTTATATCAAATAAATGTTTAATATTGCATCACAAACATTAAACAAAAAATATCATGACTACATTTCAATTTAATACACAGCTAACAAATTTGCGTGACTCATTTCAAAATTACGCTTATTCACTTACTCAAAATGGAGAAGATGCGAACGACCTCGTTCAGGAAACATATCTGAAAGCCCTTACGTATCGTGACAAATTTGATCCATCTACCAATTTAAAAGCATGGATGTACACGATCATGAAAAACACATTTATTAATAATTATCGAAGAGAAACCAGGGTGAGAAAAATTGTTGATACAACAGATAATATGTATTATTTAAATATGGGTAGTCCTTCCACCATGGGTAACTCTCAGGATATCATTCAGCACAACGAATTAAGAGAAGTTGTTGAATAGCCTTGCTGACGAATTCCGCATTCCTTTTGAAATGCATTTCGGAGGATACAAATACAAAGAAATCGCCGAAGAAATGAATTTATCGATTGGCACAGTTAAGAGCAGGATCTTCTTCGCAAGAAAAAAACTAATGGAAAAACTTAAACATCTCGAAAACTAACATGGCATTGATTTTCAAACAAATCAATAATTGCTGAAGGAGTGTTATAATGTCAATAACGCTCCTTTTTTACTTTTAAGCTGAATTAAAAATCTCGTCAAGTTTCTCCTTTCGATAAGTAAATATTTGATGCACCTGCCTATTAACAAATAACCACTCCGCTAATTTACCAATGATACCAAACTGAGATGCGTAATGCAGAATATCTGTCATTTCTACACCCTTTTCTGTAGCTCGAAAATGATGTTGATGATGCCAAAATTTGTATGGTCCTGATCGTTGATCATCAATAAAGATACTCCCTTCTCGGATCTGTGTAATTTCTGTTACCCAATTCATGGTTATTCCTAAGAAATGGTTTGATTTTATAAGTAATGATCATGCCCGGATAAAAACCTGAACTGATATCAGACGTAATCTTAAAATGCATGTGTTCAGGTGTAATTTCATTCAGATTGTCCGGATTTGAAAAAAATTCCCAGGCTTCTTCCAAACTTATATTCAGTTCCTGTTTCGTGATGAGTTGATTCATATTATTTTTTTTGAGATAACAATTGAGAACTAATAAAGTTTGATGCGCTTTTTGATAGGGTTCATGAATTGGGATTATTTAATAATCGATAAAAAGTTTAATAAAAAAACAAAAAAATTAAACAAAAAAATATTTAAGTTGTTATAGATTTAAATAATTTATTACGAACATTTAAATTTTATCGACATGAAAACTAGAAATTTTACACTAAAAGTAGCTTTAGCGGTTTTAGCTTTTGCTTTTTTAACGTCAACACAACTTTTAGCAACTTCCAGAGTGCAGGTGATTCACAACTCAGCAGATCTGGCAGCTAAAGAAGTAGATGTATGGCTGGATAATACATTATTATTGGATGATTTCGCATTCAGGACTGCCTCGCCTTTTATAGATGCGCCTTCAGGCACAGAGTTTACGATTTCAATCAAAGGCCCTGACAGCACAGATCCAAATGATCCGATTTGGTCACAGAATTACACACTGGCAGATGGTGAAACTTATGTATTGGTAGCCAACGGAATTGTCAGCAGTCCAACAGGTTATGATCCTATAAAGCCATTTGATATTTATGTATACGCGATGGGTCGTGAGATGGCGACAGACATGGACAATACAGACATATTGGTATTCCACGGATCGACAGATGCTCCAACGGTTGATGTTGTTGAGATAGGACGAAGTGCAGGAACGATAATTGATGATTTTATGTATGAAGATTTCTCAGGATACCTTGAATTACCGACAGCTGATTATGTGTTGGATATAAGAGATGAAACAGGCATGAACTCGGTTGTAGCATACTCCGCTCCACTGGCAACACTTGAATTAGATGGTGCAGCTCTGGTAACTGTAGCTTCAGGATTCTTAAATCCTGGTAACAATAGTGATGGAGAAGCATTTGGCTTATGGGTAGCTTTGCCTACAGGTGGTGAATTGATTGGGCTTCCAGTTTATGAGCCGATGGCCCGTGTCCAGGTGATTCACAATTCAGCAGATTTGGCAGCTGAGGTAGTAGATGTATGGTTAGACGATGCATTATTATTGGATGATTTCACATTCAGGACAGCATCTCCATTTATAGACGCACCAGCGGGAACAGAATTTACAATCGCTATCAAAGGTCCTGACAGCATGGATCCGAGTGATCCGATCTGGTCACAGAATTACACACTGGCAGATGGCGAAACCTATGTATTGGTAGCCAATGGCATTGTCAGCAGTGAAGGATATGATCCTGTAAAGCCATTTGATATTTATGTATACGCGATGGGTCGTGAGATGGCGACAGACATGGACAATACAGACATATTGGTATTCCACGGATCGACAGATGCTCCAACGGTTGATGTTGTAGAGATAGGCCAGGGAGCAGGAACGATAATTGATGATTTTATGTACGAAGATTTTGCTGGATACCTTGAATTACCGACAGCTGATTATGTGTTGGATATAAGAGATGAAACAGGCATGAACTCGGTTGTAGCATACTCCGCACCACTGGCAACACTTGAATTAGATGGTGCAGCTCTGGTAACTGTAGCTTCAGGATTCTTAAATCCTGGTAACAATAGTGATGGAGAAGCATTTGGCTTATGGGTAGCTTTGCCTACAGGTGGTGAATTGATTGGGCTTCCAGTTTATGAGCCGATGGCCCGTGTCCAGGTGATTCACAATTCAGCAGATTTGGCAGCTGAGGTAGTAGATGTATGGTTAGACGATGCATTATTATTGGATGATTTCACATTCAGGACAGCATCTCCATTTATAGACGCACCAGCGGGAACAGAATTTACAATCGCTATCAAAGGTCCTGACAGCATGGATCCGAGTGATCCGATCTGGTCACAGAATTACACACTGGCAGATGGCGAAACCTATGTATTGGTAGCCAATGGCATTGTCAGCAGTGAAGGATATGATCCTGTAAAGCCATTTGATATTTATGTATACGCGATGGGTCGTGAGATGGCGACAGACATGGACAATACAGACATATTGGTATTCCACGGATCGACAGATGCTCCAACGGTTGATGTTGTAGAGATAGGCCAGGGAGCAGGAACGATAATTGATGATTTTATGTACGAAGATTTTGCTGGATACCTTGAATTACCGACAGCTGATTATGTGTTGGATATAAGAGATGAAACAGGCATGAACTCGGTTGTAGCATACTCCGCTCCACTGGCAACACTTGAATTAGATGGTGCAGCTCTGGTAACTGTAGCTTCAGGATTTTTAAATCCTGGGAACAATAGTAATGGAGAAGCTTTTGGCTTATGGGTAGCTTTGCCTACAGGTGGTGAATTGATTGGGCTTCCAGTTTATGAGCCGATGGCCCGTGTCCAGGTGATTCACAATTCAGCAGATTTGGCAGCTGAGGTAGTAGATGTATGGTTAGACGATGCATTATTATTGGATGATTTCACATTCAGGACAGCATCTCCATTTATAGACGCACCAGCGGGAACAGAATTTACAATCGCTATCAAAGGTCCTGACAGCATGGATCCGAGTGATCCGATCTGGTCACAGAATTACACACTGGCAGATGGCGAAACCTATGTATTGGTAGCCAATGGCATTGTCAGCAGTGAAGGATATGATCCTGTAAAGCCATTTGATATTTATGTATACGCGATGGGTCGTGAGATGGCGACAGACATGGACAATACAGACATATTGGTATTCCACGGATCGACAGATGCTCCAACGGTTGATGTTGTAGAGATAGGCCAGGGAGCAGGAACGATAATTGATGATTTTATGTACGAAGATTTTGCTGGATACCTTGAATTACCGACAGCTGATTATGTGTTGGATATAAGAGATGAAACAGGCATGAACTCGGTTGTAGCATACTCCGCTCCACTGGCAACACTTGAATTAGATGGTGCAGCTCTGGTAACCGTAGCATCAGGATTTTTAAATCCCGAGAACAATAGCAACGGAGAAGCTTTCGGATTATGGGTAGCATTGCCTACAGGTGGTGAATTGATTGGGCTTCCAGTTTATGAGCCAGGAACAGCCCGTGTCCAGGTAATTCATAATTCTGCTGATGCAGCAGCAACTATGGTTGACGTATGGTTAGACGATGCATTGTTATTAGATGATTTCACATTCAGAACAGCATCTCCATTTATAGACGCACCAGCGGGAACAGAATTTACAATCGCTATCAAAGGTCCTGACAGCATGGATCCGAGTGATCCGATCTGGTCACAGAATTACACATTGGCAGATGGCGAAACCTATGTATTGGTAGCCAATGGCATTGTCAGCAGTGAAGGATATGATCCTGTAAAGCCATTTGATATTTATGTATACGCGATGGGTCGTGAGATGGCTACAGATATGGATAACACGGATGTATTGGTATTCCACGGATCGACAGATGCCCCAACAGTAGATATAGTTGAAGTTGGCCAGGGAGCTGGAACGATTGTGGATGATCTTATGTATGGTATGTTTGACGGATACCTGGAATTACCGACTGCTGATTATGTACTGGACATTAAAGATGAAACAGGTTCTCAAACGGTAGCTTCATTTGCTGCACCATTGAGCAGCCTTGGATTGGATGGTCAGGCATTGGTGGTTTTAGCCTCGGGATTTCTGGTTCCTGAAAATAACAGTAATGGTCCTGCTTTTGGATTGTATGCTGCATTGCCATCTGGCGGTGGATTGCTTCCACTAGGCAATGTAACGGGAACTGAAGAAACTCTTTTTGATGAGTCCCAATTCAAAGCATATCCAAATCCGGCAACCAGCTTATTAAACGTTGAATACAGCCTTATGAAAGATGCTGAAGTTGCGATAGCAATATACGACATATTAGGCCGTAAGATGATTGAAGAAACATCATATGCTAATTCAAATAGTACAATGACATACCAGTTGAATACAGACAGGCTTGAAAACGGACTCTACATACTCACACTAAATGCAGGAGAAAATATAATAAGTACCAAGATTCGCGTCGTGAATTAGACTTGTTATTTTTACTTGTTTTCGTGTTTGTCCAAACCCTCTCATTGAGAGGGTTTTTTCGTTTATTCCTTTTGCAGTCACTGATAGGTCAGCTTATGAAATTCTTCCGGGTTATCAGCATGCACCCAATGCGTGGCTCCTTCAATGGTAGCAATCTCTGCATAAGGAAAAAAGGTATAGATATCCTTATAATCAGAAGATAAAATATAATCAGAATTTCCTCCTTTGATGAACAAAACAGGTCCTCTGTATTTAATGCCTTCCGGAATGCCGTCGAACATCTTTTCAAGGTTATCGGAAATGGCTTTGAGGTTCAGGCGCCATTGAAATGCATCTTTATTTTTCCTGTATAAATTTTTTAAGATGAATTGGCGAATTCTTTTATCTGCGATACCTTTTTTCAGATAAGTTGACACATCAGTTCGGCTATGAACTTTACTGAGGTCAACTTCTAGCATAGTTTGTATAATACTTAAATGGTGTTTCCTTGGGCCATATTCCCTAGGTGCAATATCCACAACGATCAATTTCCTGACCAGTTCCGGGTAACTGACGGCAAAACGCATGGCTACTTTACCGCCCATAGAATGTCCAATCAATATTGGGCTTTCAATCTCTTCAGTATCAATAAAATCAAACAAGTCATTGGTTAGAGCAAGGTAATTAAAATCGTCCGAATGTTCTGTCCTGCCATGATTTCGCTGATCAGGGATAAAAACCTCGTAACCATCATCAGCCAATTGCTTTCCATAGCTAACCCAGTTATCCGAAATTCCAAACAGGCCGTGTAAAATGATCACAGCTTGCTTACCTTCATCACCAAACTTTCTAAAAAATAATTCCATTTCTATTTGTCATTAAAAGTGATTTCTGCACCATCGCCTTTCAGCCCAAAATACTTTCTCATGAAATGAACAACCATATAAATGATAGGTGTGTCAAATAAGGCAAACATTACTTTAAACAAGTAACCATTCAATAATAATAGCCAGAATAATCTCCATTCAATAACGCCAAAACTGCAAAGTAACAGCAAAACAGTTCCGGTATCAACCAATTGAGAGGTAAAGGTTGAAAAATTATTTCTCAACCAAAGATGCTTTCCCTTAGTAACTCTTTTCCAGAAATGAAAAACCTGTACATCCAGGAACTGGGCCAGCAGATAAGCAGCAAGAGAAGCTCCCACAGCGATAAAAGTAAAACCGAAAACCTGTTTGAAAGTGCTGTCGTCAATAGGCGACCAGATAGTTGCAGGTGCTTTGGTGGAGACAACAACTATAAGCAAAGCGAAAGCGCTTGCAAAAACACCAGCCTGAACGACGCGTGTTGCTCTTTTCCGGCCATACACTTCAGAAATGATATCTGTGATCAGAAAAGTGATGGGGTAGGCAATGATGCCCACCGAAAGTTCAAACTCAAACAACCCAAATGGGTTCCAATGAAAGAATTTCTGAAAGATCAGGTTACTTGTAACCAGAGAGGTAATAAAAAGGCTGGCGAGAATCAAGTATAAAGTTTCGGCTTGTATTTTTTTTGTTGAGTTCATTAATCGTGGTAAAATGCGAAGATAAATATTCTTGCAAATTTGGACGTTATGAGAATTAGGAAGAAAAATTTACTAAAGCCTAATTGATCTGCCTGTTTTCAATGGTTTTATAGAACTGCCTTCGGTAGCTGTTTCCAATGGGCAATCTTTCGCCAGCGATTTTAATCCTGTTGCGTTCAATACTTTCTATTTTATCAATCGATATAAGGTAGGACTTATGGATACGGATGAATTTTTCTGAAGGTAAAATTTCTTCCAGTTTTTTAAAACTGAGTAAAGTCATTACCTTTTCATGTGTTGTCCAAATACGCAAATAATCTTTCATTCCTTCAACAAAAAGGATATCGTCAAAATTGATTTTCTGGGTTTTGTAGCCGTTTTTTACAAAGAAATATTCCAGTCCATTCCCATTATCTGTATTTCTTTCGGTTTCTCTTTTAACCTGGACCTCAGGTTCAAGCTGATTAAAAACTTTTTCACATGCCTGCAAAAAACGCTGAAAAGAAATAGGCTTAAGCAGGTAATCACAAACATCCAGTTCATATCCTTTCAGGGCATATTCATCATAAGCTGTAGTGAGAATCACTTTGGGTTTTACCTGGAGCGTTTCAAGCATTTGTATGCCGGTTAGTTCCTCCATCTGGATATCCAGAAAAATCAAATCAACTTTATTGCTCTTCATAAAATCAAGTGCATCAATTGCATTATCAAAAGTTGATAAAAGATTCAGATAACCAACACGTTTGATGTATTCCCTTATTTTGACAAGGGCTAAAGGTTCATCATCAATGGCAATACAGTTGATTTTCATTCTAACTTATATAAATCCTAAGTTTCGATTTATAATAACCATTTTCCCTGGTAATATCGAGTTCGTGCTTTTCTGGGTATAACAATTCAAGCCTTCTTTTTGTATTAATTAATCCAATACCCGATGTGTCATCTTTATTCATTTCCCTCGATTCATCCACGTAATTGATTACTTCAAAGTTAATCGAATCTATCAAACAGGTCAGGTTCACTTCAATACCAGGTGAGGGAATATTTTTTTGTCCGTGTTTAAAGGCATTTTCAACAAATGGAATAAATAACATCGGAGCTATTGTTCTTCCATGGCAATTGCCATCGATAGTAACCTTGACGAAATCTGGGTCTTTTAATCGCATTACTTGCAATGAAATATAACTTTCTAAATAATTTATCTCTTTGTTCAATGGTACTTCATCGTTATTTGTATCATACAGCATAAAACGCATAATGTCAGATAGCTTTATGATGGCATCAGATGCTTTTTCAGGATTTGACAAAATCAAAGAGTCAATATTGTTTAGCGTATTAAATAGAAAATGTGGATTTAGTTGTGAACGCAGAAGTGCCAATTCGCTGGTTTTATTTTTATCTTCCAATTCAGCTTTTAACTGTTGATTTTGATACCAGTATTTGAGCAATTTAATAGAAGCAAATAATCCAACTACCGTATAAATATTAAAGAATGTATAAAATGGATTTATTTGCCAGAAATTACCCACCTTTTCCATATGGTCGGGATAAAAAACAGGATATGCTATATAGTACATCAACACCCGTTGCAGAATGATGGCTGCAGCGGCTGACAAAAGAAATAGAATGGAAAACTGGACATATTTTTTTGTAAAGAGAAATTTAGGTAGTAAATAATATACAGTGAAATAGGTAGCTGCGATGTCAACAGTAGCTGTTAAGGTTAAACTGCCAAGGTTGGCTATATAGTCAGGACGTTCTTTAAACAATGCATATTGAAAGAAAAAGAATAAAATATAAGCTATCCAGAATAGAACATGAGACAATATCCGGCTTCCTTTAAATCGTATATTATTAGAAGAAATACTCATTCTTTTGTATTTAGTGAATACAAAATACGTCATAAATTGTATGAAAGTCCAGTAAATTTAAGGTATTTAGATCAATGATGAAATTGAGTAGATGAACCAGGCTATTTCATCTGTCAATGTAATTCATCGAACGATTGGCATTATTCATATAGTAGATTCCAAATCTTATATAAATGATTTTGAAATTGTATTTTTTGAATTGACCTTAGCACATCAATTGAAAAATCCATGAAAAGAATTATTGGAATCGCACCATTAATAATTGCTCTGATCCTGGGGACTTGCTTAAGTTCCCAGGCTCAAATTGTAATGGTGCAGCCTATGCAGATTGATGGAGGTTTTGGGATGTTTTATCACCTGAGCGGAAAAGATCTACAGAAAACTGATAACGACATGGTGAAAAATTCTATCCATTCAAGTAATGACAGTGAAACAAACATTACCAAATATCCTGACCTGACACAAGAAAAAGAATACTATATAATTGAATATGAAGTAAAGTATTCAATCTGCACCTATAATAGTAACAGGCAAACAAATTTGCAATCAGGCAGTTATTATCGTAAATTAGTAGGTTGTAAGTTTAATACTGAATCAGTCTTCAAAGACCTAAATTAAATTCTCATGAGTTACAGAGTACATCGTTTTAATATTGTCATGGAATCTGACCAAAACAAATTAGAAGCATTTCTGAATAATTTAAAAGGAGAAATAGTTTCTATAATTCCAAATAACAGAAATATAAGTCTGGCTCAGATTTATGGTGTTTCCCGTAAAATTGATTTTTTATTAATTATTGAGAAAGTTGAGAGCTGATTTTATCATGGAATTCACCGAAGACGAAATAAAAAAAATCAGGATTGAATTTGAAAACCGACGTAAACATCGAGTTGGTCTTTTTGTATTTGCATTGGTTTTTCTGATTAATCGTGGGATTTATTGCGCTCCCGCTGATGGATTATTATAGCGTTCCAAAGCTTGTATGGGCTCCATTTGTTTACCTGGTTATGTTTGGGATACTCATTGCTATTGCATTTATATGGCGGTGTCCTGCATGTAGTGCATTGTTGGGCGATGTTTTCACCACCAAATATTGCTCAAAATGTGGATTTAAATTTTCGGATATAACAGATACAGATGAATTTTAAAAATATTTTAACACTAGTAATAATTAATTAAAATAGGATGTAATTATGTCTGGCACTGGCATGGGTATTATTGTTATCGTCATCATTCTTGTTCCGATATTGTTTCATGTTGTGATGCACAACATTCAAATGAAAAAATATTACAGCAGAATTGAAGAGCGATTAGAAAAACTGGAAAAGGAACTTGAAAAATCATCAAAATGAAACGCATTTCACTGATAATTTCAAGTGTAATCGCCATCGTGCTTTTAACTTTCAGTTGTGGCTATTTTAATGTTGGTGATGCGCTCCCTCCTTCAAAGACGATGGGGGACGAAATTGAAGAAATTGTAAGCAGGATATATCAGAATGGACAATTCACCGGATCGGTGCTCGTTTCAGTGCAGGGAGAAATAGTATTCAAAAGAGGATATGGATACGCGAATATTGAGGACAGCATCACAAATACCTGTGATACCAAATTCAGAATAGCATCATTCACCAAGCCTTTTACGGTAATGCTTATCCTGCAGCTTGTTGAGGATGGAAAACTTGAACTGGATGGGAAACTAACGGATTACTTACCGGAATTCCCTGAGGAAAAAGGCAAGAATATCACTATTCATCAACTGCTAACACATACAGCCGGAATTACCGGCGAATGGCGGATTCCGAATTTGATCGATATTGAAAAAGAATATTACACGCGTAAAAGATTGCTGAATTGCATTATCGAGCGGGATCTCGTTTTCAAACCTGGAGAAGGAAGGGAATACAGCAATTTTGGTTATGCGTTATTGGGATTGATCATTGAAAGAGTCACAGGTAAAACGTACGATGAAGTTTTATTTGAAAGAATATGCAAACCCGCTGGAATGAAAAACACCTTGTCGGATGTTAATGCCCAACCTATTGAAAACAGAGCTACAGGATATGTGTATGATTATTTTGATGGTATAGGGATATATTCGTTTATAGATATGTCATTTGCCTTAGGAAGTGGTCAACTCCTTTCAACTGTCGAAGATCTTTACTTGTTTGATCAGGCCCTTTATACTGATAAATTATTGTCGAAGAAATCCAAAGAGATTTTCTTTAATGAGTATGGATGGCTTGACTATAAGTACCCTGTGGGAAAAGGCTTTAAAAAAGTTCTTTCTAAAAACCTGGATGGGAGCGTTAACGGATTTCAGAGTCATACACAACGGATTGAAAAGGATACAGTATTTATTTGTATGCTCCGAAATATCAAAGAATCTGTTTATGAAAATGAGATCGTAATTAAGTGGCCAAAGTGGATGACATCGCGCATTTTAGCTGTTATTTATGATGAGGAATATGATATGCCCAAGAAGTCAGCCGCTTATGAAGTATTCAAAACGCTTGTTGACTCGGGTTCCGAATCTGCACAGGAAAGATACTTCGATTTAAAACAATACCATGAAAGCCAATATTATTTTGGAAAAATCGAATTCAATAAGTTATGCGATCAGTTGCTGGAAGCAGGACTTAATGAAGAGGCTGCTGATTTTAAAAAAATAGCTGAAAGCCGTAAATAAATCAAAAAATGAAAAATGTTAGAGAACATTCGAAAAATGCAATATACAACCGAAGGGTATTTTTAGAATACTTATCTGTCCTCGGTATTTCAACGGCTGTTTTACCTGCTTGCACTGTTGCCACAGATGCAAATGAAGATATAACTATTGAGACCCTTGAAGCTGCGGAGAAAATTGCGGGTATCGAATTGAGTAATGATGAAAGGAAAGATATTTTGAAAGGGGTTCAGAATAACCTTGAAAAATATGAGCGGTTTAGAGAACAGAAGATAGATTATTTTTCATTTCCATCTATAGTGTTTAATCCTGTGCCTCCCGGCCTTCAGCTTAATGAAGATAGAAAGCTAGCCGTATTTACTGACATTCAGGTTCAAAGACCAGGGAAACTTGAAGAAGTGGCATTTTACTCCGCACTGCAATTGGCTCATTTGCTCAAAACACAACAAATCAGTTCCCTTGAACTAACAGAAATGTTTTTAACGAGACTGAAAAGGTATAATACAAGTTTAGAATTTGTCATCACATTTACGGAAGAGCTTGCTTTAAAACAGGCAAAAAAAGCTGATAGTGAAATACGCGCAGGAAATTATAAAAGTCTTTTACATGGTATCCCATACGGAATAAAGGATTTGTTTGCAGTTAAAGGTTACAGGACAACTTGGGGGACAAAAGTTTTTAAGGATAGGATACTTGATATTGACGCCACCGTTGTTCAAAAGTTGGAAGCATCAGGAGCGGTTTTAGTTGCAAAGTTGGCCACAGGAGAACTTGCCTCTGGAGAAAAGTGGTTTGGTGGCAAGACAAAAAGTCCCTGGACACTAAGGTCTTCGGGAGGTTCATCTGCAGGTCCGGCATCAACTGTTGCAGCGGGATGCCTTCCTTTTACAATTGGTACTGAAACCAATGGATCGATGGTCTCGCCATGTGATGTATGTGGCGTCACAGGTTTGCGTCCTACTTTTGGCCGTGTGAGCAGATACGGATGTATGCCGGTTAGCTGGAGCTTTGATAAAGTAACCCCGATAGCAAGAACAGTAGAGGATTGTGCGGTTGTCCTTAATGAAATAATCGGCCCTGACCAATATGATAATTCTGTCATTGACTTGCCATTCAACTGGGATTCCGGATTAGATATTCAAGACCTAAAATTAGGGTACCACAGTACTCTTTTCGATAAGAAGGAAAAAGGCATAGCGCTGGATGCAGAACAAAAGTCATGGTTTGATTCCCGAAGTAAGGACATCAAAAAAGTTCTCGATTTTTTTACAGATGAAGGATTCAGCCTTGTTCCACTTGATATCCAAATCCCGCATATTGGTGAGGGGATCATGATGATGGTAGAAGCTGCTGCGGCTTTCGATGAGTTTACCCGAAGCAATACTGACGATCTGGTGGAAGATCAGAAGTGGCCTAATTATCACCGTATAAATCGATTTGTACCCGCTGTGGAGTACCTCCAGGCAGCCAGGTACAGGGAAATTGTGATACAAGAAATGCATGAAATAATGAAGGAGGTTGACGTTTATATAGAAATGACCTGGTCAACAAACTGGAGCACTAACGTGTGCGGACTACCCATTGTTGTTGTACCCTGTGGGTTTACAAGCAGGGGTCAACCTAGAAGTGTAACATTTGTTGGTAAGCTATACCAGGAGGCAAAACTGATGGCAGTGGCAAAAGCATTCCAGGATGCAACTGATTATCATTTGAAGAAACCATTCGGATTTAGTGAACACAAATAATTCTGAATAATAAACTGATGAAAATAAAGCTCAACTGGAAAAAAGGATTATTAACTAGTAGTTACGAGACTACTAACGGAGGGAGGATTGTTGGTTATCTGATAGAAAATCACTTCAAAATATCAGCTATTGCTTTGTTGTTGCTACTTTTTCATTCGTGCAATTGGTTTGATGGTATGAATCAGTTTGATAAAGAGACAGTTTTTTTTACTTCCAGTGGTTTCGGGATAGTTGGAGAAGTTATTTATCCTGAAGGTGAAGGCCCATTCCCATTGGTAATCATGGTGCATGGCGATGGCCCGGCTTACATGAGATATTTCTCAAAAGTAAAAGAAAGTATCCTTAAAGCGGGATATGCAACACTGATGTGGGACAAACCAGGCTTTGGAAAATCAAAAGGAGATTTTTCTGATAAACACCTTCGGAAGGAAAGGGCTGAAATTCTTATTGATGCGATTTCTACTATGCAAGAGCATCCGAAGATCAAAGCTGATAAAATGGGTGTTTGGGGAATCAGCCAGGCGGGATATGTGATTCCGATGGCATTGGAAAAAACCGATGCGATCAAATTTATGATTTTAGTAGGCTGTGGGGGTGAGAATGGAATTGAACAGACAGCTTATTATATAAAATCGCAATTAATGTGTATCGGAGTGTCAGAGAATGATGCGATCATTGCTGAGCAAAATTTCATCGGATTATATACTGCGCAGACTTTTAATGAATATTACAAATGCGCAAAACCCTTGGCAGAAGATCCCGCAATAAGAGAAATGGGTTTTGTCACAGCTATGTGGACTGAGAAA
The DNA here is from genome assembly GCA_963776205.1 of Marinilabiliales bacterium. GTDB lineage: Bacteria > Bacteroidota > Bacteroidia > Bacteroidales > F082 > UBA4459. Next base: position 656,951 of record CAVZLR010000002.1, on the reverse strand, counting down.
CAATGGAAACCAAAAGAGAAAACGGACGAGGGATTCTATAATCCGATATCGGTATTTGAAAAGACAAAAATACCGACGCTTGTTTTCTTTGGTGAACTCGATAAGAATGTAGATCCAGTGCAGGGAACAGAAGCCTTTAAAGAAGCTTTAAAAAAAGCAGGCAATCCAAATTATGAAGTGCATATGATCGAAGGAACTGATCATAATATCATTATTTCGGAAACCGGATGTGAGTCGGAACGCTACTCAAGGACTCAAATAGGTTGGTCGAATTATGACCCTGAATATTTATTAATCATGGAAGAGTGGTTAAAAGAACTAAAGTAACTAGGTAAAACTCAAATGGAAAAGAATAAGACAAAGGACTTGTTACTACTAACCCTGGCCATCATTTTTTCTGTTGCTCTGATGTTTGCTTTTATCGAACTGCCCCGTTGGATTGACTTACTGTTGCATGAAAATGTCGGGTTTCCGGGTTTTGACCAGGGGTCGGGTGAAGAAGCAGCTTTCCATTCAGATCTTTTCATTAAAGGTTTGCATCTTCGCTGGATCGGTTATGGTAGCATGGTTCTGGTATTCCTGTTTATTGTAATGGGATTTGTAACCCGGAAAAGCAGTTGGGCATGGGCGGGAGCTTTTGTCATTTTTCTGCCGGTTTTCGGGCAGTTTGCACTGAGTATGTTTTTCCTTTCGGGATTGGGTATTCTTAGAACAGGATGGCTGCCATTTATCGAATCAGGGTTTCCGATCCTTGATCTGGGTATGGTAATTTACATCCCATACTGGGTTTTGATGTGGTTTTTTGGATTGTTTAACTGGAATGCTTACCATTTTGTTTGCTGGCTATTTATGTCGGTCGGGGCATTCTTGTTTGTATGGGGTGTATTTGTCTGGCTTCAAAGCCGGTTTGGAAGCAAAGGTGTTGCCACCCAATGGATTTACAAATTATCCCGCCATCCGCAATACTTGGGCTGGATCATCTGGAGTTACGGACTTATGTTGTTTTCAATGACCGAAAACAGTATGAAAAAATCCTGGGGTTTCGGTACCAGTTTCCCATGGCTGATCATGACCATGATTATTATTGCCATATGTATGATTGAGGAGTTATCGATGAAGGATAAATATGGTGTGGCTTACGATGAATACCAGGAAAAAACACCATTTCTGTTTCCGATGCCAAAATGGATGAAGGCCATTTTCAAAGTGCCGATGAAACTCATCACAAAAGAAAAATTTCCGAAAAACAGGAAGCAGGTTGCCGGAATTACACTGATTTATACATTTATTTTTATGATCATTTCTCTTTTCTGGCTTGATATCGGTAGTAAAACATCACATGAAACTATAAATATAGAAAACCCTCAAATGGTTATTGATTCTATCAATATAAAAATCCAGCACACATTTGAACGTCGGGAATTATATAAACATTTCGAAGCATTGGGACAATTGGGAATTGTTGCTTCACCTCAGCTAATTACATACTTAACAAATCCTGATCCAGTGTTGCGTGAATTCGCCGCCAATCAACTGGGTGATATTAAAAGCGACATAGCAGTTGATCCCCTGATCCTTGCTCTAAGCGATAAAAACTGGCGTGTGAGAAATTCAGTAGCCAATGCACTTGCTGATATTGGCGATAAAAAAGCCGTTGGGCCAGTTTTGGAATTGATCAGAAAAACCCTACCGGAAGAAAGATCACAATACTATTCATTAGCTGGAACGCTTGGAGCGGATGAAGCATGGCCTTTTCTGGTGGAAGGATTGGATGATAAAAATTGGTATGCTAAAACAACTGCTTTGAAAAGCTTAGTATGGATTGATGCTGAAAAAGCGAAGCCATATATTTATAAAGCGCTGGAAGATAGTCAATACCAGGTTAAAAGGCAGGCGGTGTTTCTATTGTTGGAGATAAAGCCCGAAGATGGGATTATTCCATTGCAAAAAGTGCTTGACGATGAAGACTTCGAAACACGGTTTTATGCAAAGGAAGTTTTGAAATTAATTGAACAGAAAAACCCTTAAATAATTGTACACTAAATGAATCGCAACATGAAAAAAATGATTTTAATCGCTGCCTTAATAATGTGCAGCATCGTAGTCTTAAAAGCCGGAGATCATCAATATACCATTGGTGAAAAAGTAACTTTTAAATCGGAAATATTAAATGAGGAAAGAACCATATTGGTTTACCTGCCTGCAACTTACTATTTGTCAGATGCAAAATACCCGGTATTGTACTTGTTAGATGGAGGATTCCACTTTCATCATGCATCAGGGATTGCCCAATTTCTATCAACCAACGGATTGATTCCGGAGATGATTGTTGTGGGAATTACCAACGTTGATAGGAATCGTGACTTTACGCCCACAAATCTTTCACAAAGACCTTCATCAGGAGGAGCAGAAAAATTCAGCGAATTTATTGCTAATGAATTATTTCCTTTTATGGAAAGAAATTACAGGATTCAGGCATATAATGTGCTGATGGGGCATTCGTTGGGAGGAACTTTTGCTACCTATGCACTACTCAACTACCCGGAGATGTTTAAAAGCTATATTTCTATTAGCCCTTATCTGATGTATGACAACAACTTGATGGTGAGGGAAACAAAAGAAAAACTAAGATCAAAATATACTGATGGAATATCCTATTATATGACCGTAGGGAATGAATCCAATTATTTTGAGGCGCTTGGCCAGTTTGCAACTTATATAGAAGAAAAGTCGCCAAAAGGACTTGATTTCGAATACGTACAAATGCTGGATGACGATCATGGGTCGGGGCCACACTTGAGTATTTATAACGGTCTGCTATTTATTTATGATGGTTGGAAATTGGATGCTGAAGCCTATCAGGAGGGACTAACAGCAATGGATCAGCATTATAAAAACCTGTCAAAAAAATACGGCTATGATATCATCACGCCCGAATATACAATAAACCGATTGGGCTATAACTACCTGGCGAATGAGGATTTTGAAAATGCAATTTCAGTATTTGAAGAAAATGTGAACCGCTTTCCCAATTCAGCCAATGTATATGACAGTTTAGGAGAAGCTTTTGAGAAAAACGGACAATTGGATAAAGCAGAAGCCAATTATGCAAAATCTGTTGAGATTGCTGAAAAGAAAAAGCATCCTAATTTGAAGATTTATAAACAGAATTTAACAAGAGTTCAGGAGAAATAAAGAAGCATATTTGAATTAATTATTCGACCTTAACTCTCTCAAATACATTCTGATCGCGTTATCTAAACCAAGGTAAAGTGCATCGCAGATTAAGGCATGTCCAATAGATACTTCAAGCAGGCCTGGAATTCTTTGTGCAAAGAATTTCAGGTTTTTTAGATTGAGATCATGGCCTGCGTTCAATCCAATGCCCAATTCGTTCGCAGCTATGGCAGCTTCAATAAAAGGCAGGATCGCTGCGTCACGGTCTTTCTCAAAGTCTTTGGCGAAGCTTTCGGTGTATAGTTCAACCCGGTCTGTACCAGTTTCTTTTGCATGATCAATCATTTTCACATTCGCATCCACGAAAATGGAAGTGCGGATGCCCGCTTCTTTAAATTGCCCGATTACGTCCTGCAAAAATGACTTATGTTGTATGGTATCCCAACCATGATCAGAAGTTAGCTGGTTCGGATCATCCGGCACCAGCGTCACCTGGTCGGGTTTGTGTGTTAATACTAATGCAATAAATTCAGGGGTTGGATTGCCTTCAATATTAAATTCGGTGGTAATCAACGGTCTGATCAGTTCCACATCTTTTCGGGTAATATGACGTTCATCGGGGCGGGGATGAACTGTGATACCCTGAGCACCAAACCGTTCACAATCGATAGCTGCTTTTTTCAAATCGGGGAGATTGCCGCCCCTGGCATTCCGCAAGGTGGCTATTTTATTGATATTGACACTTAACCGGGTCATATTGCTGTTCTTTCCTGCAAAATTAATAAATTGCAGTTCTTAAAAACCATCAAATGAAGGCAGTTATTCAACGTGTTTCAGAAGCTACAGTTCGTATAGGAAAAAAACAAAAATCAGTGATCGCGCATGGTCTGTTGATTCTATTGGGAATTGTTGATAATGATACCGGGGAAGATATCGAATGGCTATGTAATAAAATTATCAATCTGAGAATATTTGATGATGAAAACGGGGTGATGAATTTGTCGATAAAGGACACTCTTGGAGAAATAATAGTCGTTAGCCAGTTTACATTGCATGCTTCAACAAAGAAAGGAAACCGGCCATCGTACATCAAAGCAGCAAAACCAGATGTGGCCATTCCGTTGTATGAACATTTTGTTAAAGAACTTGAAAAACTATTGGGAAAATCTGTCGGAACCGGTGAATTTGGTGCCATGATGGATGTGGCCCTGGTAAATGATGGTCCTGTTACAATCATCATTGATACAAAAAATAAGGAGTGACATCTTCTGCAATCGTTTGTATTCTGCATTACAATCTGATTTGAAGGAGATTAGATGTAAAAAATAAAATACCTCAGATTGCGGGGAATAAAATTCAAAAAATAAGTTGAAAAATATTAATTTCGGCAATCCTACATTAAAAAGTTCATATGAAAAATAAACCCCGCTTAAGTTTTTGGCAGATCTGGAATATGAGTGTTGGATTTCTGGGTATCCAGTTCGGATTTGCCCTGCAAAATGCAAACGCTTCCAGGATACTTTTAACTTTTGGTGCCGACCTGCATCATCTGTCATGGTTCTGGTTGGTGGCTCCGATAACCGGAATGATTGTCCAGCCTATTATCGGCTATTTTAGCGATAAAACATGGAATCGGTTGGGTAGAAGAAGGCCCTACTTCCTGGCAGGTGCCATACTGGCAAGTGCAGCACTGATTATGATGCCCAATGCGCCCCACCTGGCTAATTTTATTGCACCCATGTTTATTGGAGGCGGACTTTTAATGATCATGGATGCATCATTTAATATTTCCATGGAGCCTTTTCGTGCACTGGTTGCCGACAAACTTCCTGATGAGCAGCATACACTGGGTTTTTCAGTACAAACGGTATTAATTGGGATCGGAGCCGTAGTAGGCTCCTGGTTACCTTATATATTGGGTAACTGGATGGGAATTCCAAAAGAAGCAGCGGGAGAAGGTTTGGTTCCGCCCAATGTGGTATACTCTTTTTATTTTGGTGCAGCTGTTCTTATCGCCACCATCATCTGGACCATAGCCACAACCAAAGAATATCCGCCTGAATTTTACGAAGACGAAGAAAAAGAGGAAGAAAAGACAAAGGGCATCAAAATTCCAAAAAAGATGTGGCAACTGTTGCTGGTACAGTTCTTTTCATGGTTTGCCTTATTCTCCATGTGGGTATATACAACCCCGGCAGTGGCCGAGCATTTTTACGGAACCAGTGATCCCAATTCGGCAGCCTACCAGGATGCCGGAAACTGGGTGGGTATTTTATTTGGTATTTACAACGGGGTCTCGGCTATTGTAGCCCTTATGTTACCTTATGTGGCAAAGTTCATTACACGGCGTTTGACACACCTGGCAGCATTGACACTGGGCGGTCTGTCGTTTTTATCATTCGCCCTGATTAATGATCCGGTGATGCTGATCTTACCTATGATAGGAATTGGAATCGCATGGGCAAGTATACTGGCTGTGCCTTATGCCATGTTGGCGAATTCAATTCCGCCTAAACAAATGGGCATTTTTATGGGTTTATTTAATATGTCCATTACCATCCCGCAAATCGTAAATGGTATTTTCGGTGGGCTCATCCTTAAATATGTATTTGATGGCGACCCAATGATGTCCATATTACTTGCAGGTGGTTTAATGATGCTGGGTGGTTTGAGCGTGCTATTTATAAAAGATAAAGTAAAAGAAGCCGTATAAAAGTCATCTGACCCGAATAGACGCTCATTCAGATAAAAAATTTCTGCTTAATGTTCAGATATTTAATGCAATTGGTGTTCTGAATTTGATGTTAAGTCTGTATTTGAACCAAATTATAAAGCCAAATACTGGATTTCATTTTTAAACATTTACTTTCGTTTACAATTAATTAATTTCGCTTACTATATTTATGCTTAGGTAGTTAATCAATATTTTGATTAAATTTGAGAGGTGCATATATAACAAGTTAGCACAACATAGAAAACCAGAAAATGAAAATTATTAAGAAATAGTTTTAATAACTTAACACTTAGCTTATCAGACAGACACCAAACTATTTTGAAAATAATCCAGAGTGGAGACAATCTGCAGATTATGCGACAGACTACCTCGTTTAAAACAAGATTATGTGTCATTACATAAACAGTGATTCTATCGTAAACGAACGATATATCAGATAATATATAAACATGGAATCTTATAATGAATGTGTACATAGACCTCAAATTAACATCTCGATACATTAGGTTGTTATACCATGATATTTATGTCAGAAAAACTAAGCTGAAAAAGGAATTATACTTACCGTCAGTGGAGTGATTTCTGAAAATTCTTTACGACTTAAACTTAAGCTGTAAATACACTAGCCTATCAAATGGAATTAATAGTACAAGACATCATTGTTACATGCATTGAAGTTTGCTAATTGGAAGTCTTTTAGAAACTTATTTAATTAACTCAGCGAGTTCTCCTCAACTAATTGAAGGAAAGGACATTGATAGAAGGTTCTTTGAAATCCACTAATACCAAATGGGAAATACTTTGTTATGTTTTGCTTAATGGTATAACCTACTATCAAAACTTTAATGATCCTTGGACCTAACTTAATATATTACCTTTTAAAAGTCAAGAAATTATCAAACGGGATTATTACTCAAACCAGTAAAAGGATTTTAAACACTGAATACGATAATTGAAGAATACTGAAAAAATAATTTCTTACATGATCTTGGACTCAATAGTTTTAACACTAACGAAATTATTGAAATACTAAGATAAATATTGTTATCACAATTTAGGAAAACATATTACGTAATCAAGTATTTGGAATGGGAGAATCAAGACTATATTATGAAAAGTAATAAAAGACTAATAACAGTTGCTAACAAAAAATATAGTGCAGGTTCCGTAAGTTGTAAAATCGCAGATTATTGCAATTGAATAAACTTAGTCCTTGCGAACATGACATTTTTCATAAATCCGATACTGCACCATAGCCAAACCGTTGACTACGCTAAAAAAACCAGAATAACTATGGAAAAACCTGATAACAAAACGATAATTCGCAGATTTGTCGAACAAATTGAAAATACGGGAGATGTTTCCAATATCCGTGAATTCATATCGGAAGATTATACGGAAATATATGAAGGTGAGCGCTACCCGATTGGAATACAAGGAGCCATAAATCACGTACTAGGCGTAAGGAAGGTTTTTCCCGATCTGAAACTGACTATAGAAAATCAGATATCCGAAGGTGAGTGGGTAGCAACTATCTACTCAGTTACCGGCACGTTTAAGAAAGATTGGGAGTATTTAGGTATAAAGTCTACCGGAAAACCAATCACATTTACCGGTGTTAATGTAGACCGAATAATAGACGGTAAGATTATTGAACATGGAGGCGCTGCAAACCTTCTTGGTCCCCTGCTTGATGCCAGTGTAATAATTAGAAAGTAAAAATTTTGAAGCCAAAGAAAAGTATTGAATAAAATGCGGTGCGTAAAAAATGCAAACCGTCGGGCAAGTTAAAAAACAAAATCAACCAGAATTGAATAAGACAATGGAAACGAAAATGCTTTCAGATGCAAATGAAATACCCAATGAAGAGTTGGTGTTATCCATAATTGGTGATAAGGAGTTGATTGGAAACAAACAATGTCATACTTGTACGACAACAACAGTGAAATATCCGAAGTTTGGAAATACTAAGATAGATGGTAAAAGCTGGTTGTTGGCTACAATAGCGCCGTACTTACCAGAATGCTAAGCATGGTGAGTCGGCACCACCTTATAATCCATATTTACGAAAAAATCTGCTTTTGGTTTGATGGACAGCACCTGCTGGTGTTCCTGTTCCAGCACCCGCATGCGGTATTCATTCTGCGGCTCTTTGCCACGGTCCTTCTGGGCTTTTTTTGTTTCGTGGTAGGTTAGTTCAATGTAAACCCGCAAATCCACCCCTTCGGTATTGATGGCATACAGACCGTCAATGATCAGCATATCAATGCCTTTGAAATTGGTGGTGAGCTGGTCGATCTGTTCGGTTACCAGGTCGACACAGGGCATTGTGGAGGTACGGTCATTTTTAAAATCATCAATCACCCGGTTGATCTCATCCCACTTATATTCATTCAGTCCAACCACGTTTTCAATACCATTATCCGTGCGCCATTTGGTTCTTTCGAGCGGTAAGGTGTTGTAAAAATTATCGATATGAACAGGTTTAGCAAAAATGCCATGTTTGCGTAATTCTTTCGCAATCACATGTGTTAGCTCCGATTTTCCGGAACCCGATTCACCGGAAATAGCCACAATAAATTTATCCTTCCTGTTGCTGAGAATTTCTTCAACAATAACCGCTGCAGCTTCGCGATGTTTGTCCTGGATTAATAAAACGTCTTCGAGCATATCTTTGAATTATAAATGGTAATTATTTAAAAATAAATTGAAATCAATATAGTAGTCAGCATTATTTTTCTGGCTTTGAACCGCCTCGTGTTCCTTTTCAAGTATTTTATTCCTGAAACTATCCATCACCTCTTTACCTGTATATTTCTGCGATTCATAAGTTTCCCTGTACGTAAGTTCCATGAAAATCTTATAATTGACATGTTCACAGTGGAAGGCATATAATCCGCTGACGATCAGTACATCAATATTTTTAAAATCTGTAGTAACTTCATCCACCAGGTCGGTATGCAGGTCTACCTGCGGCATGGTCATTTTTTTGCTGTCCAGGAAACTTTGAATCGTTTTTTCGATCAATTGCCAGTCATATTCCTCAACACCAACTTCACTGATACCGTGTTTTTGTCGCCATGCCCTTCTTTCAAGTGGAGGCACCTTGTAAAAATCAACCAGGTCGATATTCTTTGAAGCAATACCTTTTATTTTAAACATACGACCCAGCAAATAGGCCAGTGTGGTTTTTCCTGAACTTACTTCACCTGCAATGGCGATGATATATTTCTTCTTGTCAATTTTTTGAGAAATTTTCTCAAAAACCAATTCAGCGGCCTGCACATGGTGTTCCTTTATGGTAATAACGTCGTTAAGCATAATTTAATAATGTATTTCAGCAGGTTTGTCAGCTTTAAGGTAATAGGTTTCATTCAGCACTCTCACCTTCGTATCAGCGCTGGCAAAAATACATACTTTGTCGTTGGTGATGGTGATCGAATACTGCACTTTTTTAAATCCCAGCTTGCATTTGATGCTTTTCCACTGGCCGGGCATGGTGGGATCAATGGTCAGCATATCACTTCTCAAATCGATACCCGCATAGGTTGACAGTGCGATCATCACTGTACCGGCCATTACGCCCGCATGGATGCCTTCGGCGGTGGTTCCGCCCTGAATGTCGTTGTAGTCGCTCGACAAAGCATCGGAATACAATTTCCAGCTTAATTCCTCATCACCGGCCATATCAGCCAATTGTGCATGCACTACCCGGCTTAAGGTGGACCCGTGCGACGTGCGAGCCAGGTAATATGCCAGGTTTTTAGTAAGGTAATCGGCAGGTAGTTGGTAACCCAGGTCGGTTAAAATCTGATCCACTTTTTCCTTGTCGAGGTTATAGAAAGTCATCAATGCGTCTGCCTGCTTGGCGACTTTATAATCGTCGGCCGACTTTCCTTCGGCTTTCAGCAACCGATCCATCCGGTAAATATTGCCGTATTTTTCACGGTAGTAATTCCAGTCCAATTCTTTCAGGTCGAAATAACCATCGTACTGCGAAATGATGCCTTCATCTGAGATTACCAGTTTGAGGTTTCGGTGGATTTCTGCCCAATAACTTAGTTCATCTTTCGTAAGCGAAATTTTTGTAAAGACCTCTTTCTTTGACGAATCGCTCATGCCTGAAAGTAGATCCGGAACTGTGCCCATCATCCAGCTGACCATGATATTGGTATAAGCATTGTCTTTTAAACCACCTTCCTTGGCATCAGGGTACATTTCATGAAATTCGTCGGGGCCCATAACACCTTCGATAGAATATTTACCGGTTGCAGCATCCTTTTCAGATTTGCTGGCCCAGAAACGGCATATTTCGAGGAACATTTCCATGCCATATTTCTGCATGAAATCGATATCGTCAGTAATGTGGAAATACTGCCATGTATTATAGGCAATAGCCAGTGAAACATGTCTTTGCAGCGAACTGTGATCTTCGCCCCATTCGCCGGAAATCGGATTCAGATGCACCACCTGGGTTTCTTCCCGGCCGTCACTTCCGCTCTGCCAGGGAAACATGGCACCTTTAAATCCATACGCTGTCGCATAGGCACGCGCTTTTTCCAATCGCCGGTAACGGTACATTAAAATTGAGCGGGCCACTTCAGGGAAGTGAATATCATAAAAGGGAAGAATGAACAATTCGTCCCAGAAAATATGGCCACGATACGCTTCTCCATGTAATCCGCGGGCAGTTACACTGGCATCCAGTTTCACATTGTGAGGCGATGCAGAAACCATCAGGTGATAGATGTGCATCCTCAGTAATTTTTGCGACATGCGATCGCCTCCAATTTCAATATCCGCTTTTTCCCAGATTTCTTCCCAGGCTTTCGCGCTGTCAATTAAAAGTTCGTCAAACGAATTCACATTATCAACATCCCACAAAGCCTGCGTCAATATGTCCTTTTCATCAAATTGTGAGGTGCGAATACTCACCAGCTTTTCGATCTCGATGGTCTCACCTTCTTTCGCTTCATGATCGATCATCGTATACACAATGCCATCATCAGTTGAAACACCATATTCTACCTGTTGATCTGTTCCGTTCACACGAAATTGAAGTTTGGCAGCTTCCACAATCTCAATGTGGGATTGTGTAGTTCGGACTTTTAAGAATGTCGTTTCACCATCACCACCTTGTTCCATAGGCTCAAGATGCTGTTGGTTCAAAGAGTTGTAGCGTTTAACACCTTCATTTTTGTGGGTGCCATCCAGCGAACTGCAAAAACTCATAGAACCTGAATAGTTCAATGGCGTAACCCGGTATTTAATGGCGGCGAGATGCATATTTGCCATACTCGCCATCCGGTGCGATTCGATTTTCGTTTGACGGCCTTCAGCATCTGTTACGATCATTAATTTGGAAAGCAGTCCATTTCTCAAATCCAGTTCCCTGCTGATGCTATTAATGGTAGTCTCGTTAGGATTGAACCAATTATCATCATCAATTTTAAAATTGATCTTTAGCCAGTTGGGCACATTTACAAAATCCTCGTTTTCAATATCCCTGCCTGAAATCGGCGTGATAAGCCGGTTGTACATGCCGGCAATATAAGTTCCGGGATAGTTGGCTTCACCTGCAGTTGTCTCTTCCATAGCACCACGGGTACCGAAAAAACCATTGCCAACGGTCAGCAATGCTTCACGCGATTTTTCTTTGGCCGGGTCGTAATCATTGTATTTGAGTTTCCAGTTGTCTTCTTCAATTCCTTTCTTAAACCAATGGTTGATATCGTTCAGCGTGATCTCTTCCAGGTCTTCAACAACGATGTCGGCACCATTGGCTTTCAATGCCTGGATATTATCTTCCCTGGCAAGGCCCAGAACGAGACCGAAATTGCCATTTCTACCTGCCTGTACGCCTGACGTAGCATCCTCAACAACGATCGCATTGTGAGGTTCAACACCCAGGTTTTTAGCGGCAGTAACGAAAATATCAGGCGCTGGTTTACCATTTAAACCCATTTCAGCTGAAACAACACCGTCAACGCGGGTTTCAATAAAATGCATCAATCCGGCAGCTTTCAGAACACCTTCCGCATTTTTGCTGGATGAGGCCACCCCAATCCTTATGCCGTCTTTCTTCAGCTGTTCCAGTAATTTCACGGTGGATGGATAAGCCTCTACTCCCTCATTCTTCAACACTTCATTAAAAGCAATATTTTTCCTGTTGCCCAATCCACAAACTGTTTCCTTTTCCGGGCTGTCATCGGGAGTTCCAAATGGTAATGAAATATTCCTGGAATCTAAAAATGACTTCACGCCATCATAACGTGGCTTTCCATCTACATAATGTAAATAGTCTTCCGAGGTAAATTCCTTGAAGTTTTCACTCATTTTATCTTTACGTAAGAGCAGGTAATCGTCGAACATTTTTTTCCAGGCACGGTTGTGCACATTGGCGGTTTTAGTAATAACGCCATCAAGATCGAAAATAACAGCTTTAAAAAGGTGTTTTGACATGTGTGTTTAATTGTTGAGTGAGGTGCAAAATTCGTTATAAATATGCTAACAAAGGTACTGATTTAGCAGTAGTTGTAGTTTATTAATTCGTACCTGGATGAGTTTCGCATAATGAATTGATACAATCGTTTGCGAGGAATTGCCAAAAGGATTCGATTAAATATTCTATTTAGGTTTCTTGCAGGATTCTTCGCTTTCGCTCAGAATAACAAAAATAGAGAAATTGTCTTCCTGAGCGAAAGCGAAGGATCATGCGATAACAAAAAGTTATATAGAAATTTGACTATTTTGGATTACTAATCATCTCAACACTTAAAATAGGGATGCCTTCTTCCATCCACTGTTCCGGCGCAGGAACCTGGTGTATCTTACGCACTACGTCCATGCCTTTTACCACTTTTCCGAAAGCTGCAAATCCTTGTCCGTCTGGATTGCGACGACCTCCGAAATCCAGTTCGGGCTGATCACCTACACAGATAAAAAAATCATCATTGGCAGTGCCGGGTCCCATCCGGGCCATTGAAATAACGCCGTCTTTATGTTTGATTCCCGTTTGATCAGTTGTTTCATGGACTATAGGCGGTAATGAATCCGGGTGGTCATCATCAAAATTTCCGCCCTGGATCACTTCAATTTTTATATCGTTATCGGGTTGGTTTTCCAAGGTAACAACACGGTAGAATGTGGCTTCCTTGAACCTGTTCTCCTCAACATACGTAAGAAAATTGGTTACGGTTATCGGAGCCTTATCGGGATATAAATCAACAGTAATATCACCGTACTCTGTTTTGATCACTACCTGCGGATTTTGTTTTGTACATCCAACAGTTGCTATCAATATTAAAACGAAAGCTACATAAATGATTTTCATTTAGCTAAAGTATCAAAAACCAGGCAAAACCATAAGGTTCCAGATGCATTGTATTGTTGCCTTCATCCATGTTAAATCCTTTTGGATATAACAAGGCGAGATCATGTTCCTGTAATGGGTTGTTAAATTGTGCAGGGCTGTCCGTAAGATTATTAACTACCATAATCTTAATATCATTGTATTCCCTGAAATAAGATAATAAACCGTTGCTATTACCGCTTAAAAGATCAGGTGTGTTTATAAACCCGGTGCTCCCCCTTCCGAATACCTTATACTGCTTCCGGGTATTGAGCATTTCCTTAATTGTATGGTAAACTTTAAAATGGAAGTTTTCTTCATCCTTTAGGTTATCTTCCAGTTTATTCCAGTCAATTCTGCCTCTGACCAGGAAACGGGTATCGTCTTTTCCTGTCAACTGAATTTGCTCAGCATAGTACTTCTCATCGTTGAGCTTACCGAATTCATCCCCGTAATAAACCACAGGAGATCCCACCAAAGTGAGCATAAGGGAATAGGCAAGTGCTATTTTTCGCTCATCACGTTGCATTAATTCTGATAAACGGGCTGAAACACCTTCACCAACCCGAAAATTCCATTCAGGCTTCAGGCAGTAATTATCATGAATAAATTTCCGATCTTCTTCCGAAACATACACCAACTCAAGACTCAACTCATCGTGTACCCTTAGAAATGTGAACCACTGAGCATTTTCAGGTATCTCTGGTGTTACTGAAGGATTTAGGGTGTTTTTTAAAGCTGTACCATCTCCGGCTGCTATAGCTTTGAACATCATGGGCATCAGTGGAAAGTGGTAGGCTGCATGGCACTCATCATCATCACCAAGATATTTAACAACCTCGTTTGGCTTCTGGCAGGCTTCAGCCAACAGGAGTGTTCCCGGTTTAACATAATCGAGTATGGCCCTGAAAAATTTTACGATGGTGTGTGTTTTATCGAGGTTTTCACAATTGGTTCCATCTTCTTTCCATAAATAGGGAATGGCATCTGCTCTGAAACCATCAACACCCATCTGCTGCCAATACAGCAGGTTTTTCGACATCTCAATCAAAACATCTGGGTTGCGGTAATTTAAATCAGGCTGGAAGCTGAAGAAGCGGTGAAAATAAAACCATTCATCCCCGTTCGATTCCCAGTTACTGGTTTCGATGCCTTTAAAAAGTAGTCGGGCATTGCCATATTTCGAGGTGTCTTTGCTCCAGATATAATAATCACGAAATGGACTGTCTTCTGATTTTCTGGCTTCTACAAACCATGGATGCTCATCAGAACAATGATTGATCGCAACATCGAAAATTACTTTCAGATTCCGTTTGTGGGCTTCTTGAAGGAAACGGCCAAATATATTATCCTGTTCAGATTTGCTGAAACCTTCATCTAATCCCATCAAATCAGCCCTTATGCGGTCATAATTCCGGATGTCAAAACCTGCATCACGCATCGGAGAATCCAGTATCGGTAACAGCCAGAGGCAATCCACCCCAAGTTCCTTCAAATAATCCAGTTTACTGATCAATCCATCAAAATCATTATTAAAAAGATCGACATAGAGTGAATAAACTACTGCATCTTTATACCAATCCGATCCATTTCCATCACCTGTATCGGTTTTTTGCTTGTTCAAATGCTGCAGAAATTGCGTAAGCTGGTTTTCAGATTCACCCGGATAAAGCTGGTTCCAGTAATTTCGTAATAATTGTTCAGGATTCATGTTTGTTCTTTTCGCATTTATACAAAATTAGTAATAAGACAGGCTGTTTTGCTTATATGGAGTCGAGACAATTGAAGTATTTATAGTTTCTAAAAATTCGGGGGTATAAAACACCAACTAAAACGATTGCGAAAGGACATACAGACATGCTTAAATATTTTTAATACAATTAATTAGCTGGAGTTGTCGCAACTAAAGGATAACTTGTGTTTTTATATTAATTTTGAAAGCTACATTTACTAAGACATGAGCATATGAGCCGAATGCGCTTTATCATTTTTATAATTGCAATTGGATTATCCTTACATCTTCAAGCTAAAAAAGCTGAAGTAGACCGTATTGATCCTCCTAACTGGTGGGTAGGAATGAATCATCCAAACCTGCAGTTGATGGTTTACGGAGAAAAAATTGCAACAACCCAACCCGTCATTAATTATCCGGGGGTAGCACTTAAAGAAGTGGTACGCCTGGAAAGCCCCAATTATCTTTTTATGAACCTTGAAATTTCTGAGGATGCCCAACCTGGAAGTTTTGAAATTCAATTTAAAGATGGAAAGAAGACCGTCGATAGCTATACTTACTTATTAAATGAAAGGTCAAATGATCCGGAACTGTTCAGGGGATTTGATAATTCAGATGTGATTTACCTGTTGATGCCTGATCGTTTTGCCAATGGAAATCCTGAAAATGACAAGGTAGAAAACATGATCGAAAAACCCAACCGGAAAAATCCGTTGGGCAGACACGGGGGTGATATCAAAGGCATCATTGATCATCTGGATTACATCGAGGAATTGGGTGTTACAGCCCTTTGGATCAATCCACTGCTCGAAAATAATATGCCACAACAGTCTTATCATGGCTATGCCATAACAGATTATTATAAGGTTGATCCAAGGTATGGGAGCAATGAAGAATACAGGAAACTTGTAGCAGAAGCACATGAAAAAGGTATGAAGATCATCATGGATATGGTGGCCAACCACTGCGGAACCGGCTATTACTGGAACGACGATTTGCCTGCCAAGGATTGGTACAATCAATGGCCTGAATTTACGCGTTCAAACTATAGAGGGATAGTTCAAAGTGATCCAAATGTGGCAAGTTATGATTATGATAAAATGGTAAAAGGATGGTTCGACCCATCCATGGCGGATCTGAATCAGCACAATCCATACCTGGCAGAATTCATCATTCAAAATACCATATGGTGGATCGAATATTTAGGGTTGGATGGCATCAGGCAGGATACCTATCCATATGCTTATAAAGACTTTATGGCGCAATGGATGCTACGGATTCTGAAAGAATATCCCAATTACAATGTGGTTGGTGAAGTATGGTTGAATTATGCACCACTTACAGCCTATTGGCTGGATAATGAAAGCAATAGGGATGGGTATCGCTCCTACCTCACCAATATTTTTGATTTCCCGCTGATGTACGCATTGAACAAGGCTTTTAATGAGGCTGATGGCTGGGATCGTGGTACACTCGCTTTATATGAAACGCTGGCTCAGGATTACTTGTATAGCGATCCGATGAAACTTGTGGTGATGACTGACAACCATGATGGCGACCGATTTTTTACCAAAATGCAGGAAGATATCCGAAAGTTCAAATTGGGTATGGCTTTTGCGATGACCGTCAGAGGTATACCACAGATTTATTATGGCGGTGAAATTCTGATGACCGGAAAAGAACATGATGGTCATGGTTATATCCGCGAAGATTTTCCCGGGGGATGGGAAGGTGATAAAGTAGATGTATTTTCTGACAAAAAGTTGTCGGATGAACAAAAAGATGCATTGGGTTTTACAAAAAGACTGCTCAATTGGCGCAAATCAAATAAGACTGTTCAATTTGGCGAATTCACACATTATATTCCTGAAAATGGGGTATATGTTTATTTCAGGCACACGGATGAAGAATCTGTGATGATCATGCTTAATAATGCTGAAGAAGAACGAACGGTTGATTTATCAAGATTTACAGAAAATCTGAAAGACTATGCTACGGGTAAAAGTGTGCTTACAAGAACCTATTATGATCGTTTGGATGAGATCACTATTCCTGCAAAATCGCCACTAATTATTGAGTTAGCCAGATAATAAAAACCATGCAAAGAAGCCTTGTTATTGTTGTTATCATATTATTTTCAAAGATTTCTTTCAGTCAAATCGCCTGGTTTGAGCCTTCTGATCCCACATCCTTTGATACAGTTACACTCACTTTCAATTCAAATGAGGGAAATAAGGCATTGGCAGGTTATGAGGGAACCGTCTATTTGCACACGGGTGTGATAACGCAAAACAGTATTGATGGTGGCGACTGGAAACATGTGGTTGGAAATTGGGGTGAAGATGATGAACAGGTTAAAATGACTTCAATAGGAAATGGATTACATGAATTTCAGTTTGTAATAAATGATTTCTATGGACTTCGACCTGATGAAATACCTCAGCAGCTGGCTTTTGTGTTCAGAAGCGTAGATGGGGCAAATGTGGGTAAAACCGAAAATAACGAAGATATCTTTCTGAATGTAAATGGCTACAGACCACCTGAAAAAGAAAAAGCCAAATACTTGCTTGATAACAGGAAATATTTGTCATATCGGGTTGAAAACGAAAATTTTGTAGTCCAAACCGATCACGGGCTTGTTCAAATAATTCCTTATACCCATCGTATAATTGAAGTCAAACATAACGATGGCGATCAGATTATACCAGATTCTTCAGTAGCTGTTATTTTGAAACCTCAGGATATAAATTTTGATATCAGTGAAAAAGACGAACTTCTGCTACTTAAAACTGACAGCATATCGTTGCTGGTTTATAAAAATCCATTCAGCATTTCATTTGTCTTTGATGGAGATACCATTCTTGAAGAGGAAAGAGGGTTTTTTAAGCGTACAGATAACAGTGGACTTAGATTCAAAATCGATGCCGATGAGAAAATTTATGGGTTGGGAGAAAGAGCCAATGCTTTAGACCTGGTGGGGGCAAGGTACAACCTGTACAACAGGCCCAAATACGGCTATGAAATAGGTGCCAGAAATTTAAATTACGCTGTCCCACTCGTGGTTTCATCAAAAAAGTACCTGTTGTTCTTTGATAACCCGCAAAAAGGATATGCGGATATCGGCGAATCTGAAAAGGAAATTCTGGAATGGGGTGCCATTGGAGGGCTGATGAAGTATATTGTAATAGCAGGTGATGACTTTAAAAGTTTGACGAAAGATTATGCAAACTTAACTGGACATCAGCCATTACCACCGCGCTGGGTATTGGGAAATTTGCAATCGAGGATGGCCTATCGAACGCAATATGAAACGGACTCCATAGTAACACTTATGCAGGAAAATGACTTTCCTATAGATGCTATAATCCTTGATTTTTATTGGTTTGGAGATAGTATTCTAGGAACGCTGGGAAGGCTTAGATGGTACAAACCCAACTGGCCGGAACCTGAACAGATGATCAATAAATTTAAAAATGAAGGAGTTAAAACCGTTTTAATCACAGAACCATATATCCTCGATTCAATAGATAATTTTCAAATTGCTGCCGAAAAAGGAATCCTGGCAATGGACAGCTTGGGAAATCCATATATCAACTATGGTTTTTATTTTGGAAATGGTGGCTTGATAGATATGTTCAACCCTGCTGCCGGAGATTGGTTCTGGGAAAAGTATAAGACACAATTTGAAATTGGTGTGGCCGGCTGGTGGGGTGATCTGGGAGAACCCGAAAGCCATCCGTCCGACATATTTCATATCAATGGTAAAGCTGATGAGGTTCATAACATTTATGGACATTACTGGCATAAATTCCTATATGAAAAATTCAGGGAAACGTATCCTGATCGTAGATTATTTAACCTGAACAGGGCAGGTTATGCTGGCTCCCAGCGATATTCCATTTATCCCTGGACAGGCGACGTGTCAAGAAGTTGGGGCGGGCTTCAGGCACAGCTTCCGCTAATGATACACATGAGCCTCAGCGGTTTGCCATTCATTCATTCAGATGCCGGTGGCTTTGCACAGGGCACCAAAGATGAAGAATTATATACACGATGGCTCCAAATGTCATGCTTTTCACCCATACTTCGTCCTCATGGCTCCGGTATTCCATCTGAGCCAATCTATTTTAATGATACAACCCAACAGATTGTAAGGTCATTTATGAATCTGAGGTACCAATTGTTACCATATATTTATACATTGGCTTACGAAGCAAATGTGCATGGAACGCCTATAATCAGGCCTCTCTTTTATGAGTTTCCTGAAGATAGTATTGCCTATGAAATCATGAATGAATACATGTTTGGTGAGAGTATCCTTGTGGCTCCCATTATCGAACAGCAACAGCAAACCATTAAAGTTTACCTTCCATCAAATGCGTATTGGTATCATTACTGGGACAATTTGTTTTATAAAGGAGGACAATGGATTGAGTTGGAAACAAATCTTGAAACCATACCTATTTTCATAAAAGCAGGGTCGTTTATTCCAATGGTACCCGATGTAAATTCAACGGATAATTATTCATCCGAAAAAATGACCATCCGGTATTATATGGATGAAAATGAAAATTTTAACACGAGCATGATGTATGAAGATGATGGAGAAACATTCCGTTCTGTTGGCGATAAAACAGGTTATGAGCTGTTAAAATTTAATTCAATTAGCACTGATGATGCAGAGATATTTACACTAAGCAGTGTGGATCATGAAGCGCTATTCGGCTATTCAGATCGGATGATAAACTTTGAAATTATTGGATTAAATTCGGTCAATTTTGAGAAAATTCAAATGGAAGATGCCTATGGTCTTAATTCGATAATAGGGCCAAAAAATAATGCAAGTGCATGGTATTTCAAAAATAATGATGCCGGTGTGCTGAATATTAAGTTTGATTGGGAAGTGAACACAAGTATCAGTATATCTATACATAAATAAAACCAAGATGAACAAATTAAGAAAGAGTGTTGTTGCTGCAATATCTTTTATGATGGTGTTGGCACTGCTAACATCCTGTATGAACAGCGAAAAGAAAAAAGAAAATAGTAATAAAAAAGAAGTAGAAATGAAGCATGTTGAATGGAGTAAGAATGCCAACATTTACGAAGTAAATATCAGGCAGTATACAGAAGAGGGAACAATAAACGCCTTCAGGGAGCATTTGCCCAGGCTAAAGGAAATGGGTGTTGATATTTTATGGCTGATGCCTGTGCAGCCGATTGGCGAATTAAACAGAAAAGGATCGTTGGGAAGTTATTATTCGGTGAAGGATTACAAAAAGGTAAACCCTGAATTTGGAACCATGCAGGATTTTAAAGACCTGGTAAACGAAGCGCATGAATTGGGCATGTATGTGATATTGGATTGGGTGGCGAATCATTCTTCCTGGGATAATACATGGGCTACTGAACATCCTGAATATTATGTTAAAAATGATGATGGCACTTTCCATTCACCATACGACTGGACAGATGTTATTCAGTTTGATTATAATAAACCTGCTTTGCGTGACAGCATGACCCGAGCTCTGAAATTCTGGATAGAAGAAGCAGACATTGATGGTTATCGTTGTGATGTGGCCGGTATGGTCCCTACTGATTTCTGGAATGATGCGGTTGGGCAATTAAAACAAATCAAACCTGTTTTTATGCTGGCAGAAGATGAGGATAACCTGAGCCTCCTTGAGGAAGCATTCGATATGAATTATACCTGGAAATTATTGCACCTGATGAATGACATAGCCAAAGGTGAAAAGAATGCAAAAGATCTATGGGAATACATCAACTGGAATAATCAAACCTATTCCCCGGAAGATTATCGCATGAATTTTATTACCAACCACGATGAAAACAGTTGGAATGGAACCGTTAAAGAGCGCATGGGAGAAGCAGCAAAAGCTTTCGCTGTGTTAACATACACCATACCGGGTATGCCATTGATCTATAGTGGTCAGGAGGCTGGGAATGAAAAAGCCCTGAGATTTTTTGAAAAAGATACCATCGACTGGAGCCAAATCTCTTACCAGGATTTTTACACGAACCTAAATAATCTAAAAGATAATAACAAAGCACTTTGGAATGGACTTGAAGGAGGCTCAATGATAGATATAAGTGCGCCTGGAGAACGATAATCTATTTGCATTTCTTCGCAAAAAAGAAAAGTAACAAAGTAGTGGTTGTTATTAATCTTTCAACTGAAGAAAACGTTTTTCTTGCGAATAGCATGGATGCTTTTGGAACTTATAAAATGTATTTACAAACGAGAATTAGTGAAAATTTCAGAGTATACTGAACTTAATCTGAAGCCCTGGTCGTATTTAGTGTTAACAAACTATGAGTAATCTCAGCTGACAATTTCAGATTGTCTTAGTAATCATATTTTTAATTAATTTGGCGCCGTCATTTTAAAGAATAAGGGTTTTTTATTCATATGAAACGTCAGGTTACCATAAAGGATATTGCCAGAAAATTAGGTGTTTCAACGTCCACAGTGTCGCGAGCTTTACAGGATCATCCTGATATCAGCGTGAAAACCCGGGAAGCAGTGAAAGAACTGGCAAAAATTCTCGGCTATAAACCCAATATGGTGGCGCTTAATTTAAAGCACAGCCGCACCAATACTATTGGTTTTTTAGTACCTGAAGTAGAGCACTATTTCTTTTCTACTATTTTAAATGGTGTGGAAGAGGTTGCCTATAAAAATAACTTCAGCGTTATGGTTTTTCAATCTAACGAGTCGTACATGCGCGAAGTATTGATTACGCAAACCTTTTTAACAAACAGGGTAGACGGGGTATTGGCTTCGTTTTCAAAGAATACGCATGATTTTTCGCACTTTCAACAGGTGGTGGATAATGAAATACCATTGGTATTTTTTGATCGGGAACGTGAAGAATTACATGCCGACAGTGTGATTGTTGATGACTACTCAGGAGCTTATAATGCAGTAACACATTTGATTAGTAAAGGATGTAAAAAGATCGCTTTTTTCTCGGCACCTCAGCATTTGGTTCTTGGTAGAAACAGGTTGGAAGGCTACAAGGCAGCATTGGAAAATAATGGGATTCCATTCAGCTCTGATCTTGTTTATGCATGTGATACATTTGACCAGGCTGAAAAGATATCACGAAGCATATTAAAAAAACAAGACCGCCCGGATGCCATATTTGCCGTTAATGACCTGACAGCTATTGGGGCAATGAAAGTGGCAAAACAACAGGGATTAAGAATACCTGAAGACATCAAATTCGTGGGCTTCGAAAATAGCAGGAGTGCATGGATTTGCGAACCTGAATTAACAACCGTGGATCAATTTGGATTTGAACTGGGTAAAAGAGCCACAGAATTATTATTGTCAAGGATAAAACTGAGGACATTTGATTATAAAACAGAAAAGCAAATAATCAAAACTCATTTGATTAAAAGACAAACCACTTAAATTGAGATAAGTGGAATAAAAAAAGCGGGACAATATATCCCGCTTTTTTTTATAAATTACTTGTTTTGTCTAATACCCGTCATTTTGGAGAAGGTTTCCATTCGCCTGAATCTGACTTTCAGGAATAGGCCATAATTTAACATAGTCTGGTGATACTTCAGGCTTTTCCCACCTGGCATCTAATAATACTCCAAACCTGATCATATCTGACCTGCGGAATCCTTCAGCATAAAGCTCTCTTGCCCTCTCAGCCAACAGAATCTCCTCATTTAGTTCACCAAGTGCAGATGCTCCGGCCCTGCTTCTTACTTGATTAACAAGGCTAAGTGCAGTACCTAAATCTCCTCCTGAACGCATCAACGCCTCAGCTTTCATTAATAACACATCGGCATATCTGAAAATAGGATAATCATTACTTGTGTAACGGTCGCTGCCTTCAATAAAAGGCCATTTGGCTACCCTGGCACCAGCCTGACGCAAACAGTTAGGCTCGAGCATATTGATAGCAGGAGTCAGATTCAAAGGAGCTCCATCAGGGTCTCTCGGGGCAGTTGGATTTTGAGGATTGAATTTCTCATAACTTGGATCTTCAATCGGTGTACCATCTGCATATAATTGAGGACCTGTTAGCAAACCATTGCGCCTTGTGTCGCCTTCTTCAAATAAATTATAGATTGATTCCTGAATTGAAAGCCCATTCCATGTGCCTTCTTCAATTTTGTATTTGTCTTGCAAATTGTAATGCAATGTAAATAAGTGAACTTCAAAAGCAGGGGCCGATACCTGGTCAAATGCAATACCAAGAATGTACTCAGTAGATGTGGTAGCATCTTCTTCAAAATTGGTAAAGTAATTAGGGGTTAGGCTAAAATTACCGGTCATCACAGAATCACATGCCATGGAAGCTTTATTCCATTGAGCTGATCCTGTATAAACTTCGGCATTCAGATACAATTTTGCCAACACCATTTGAGCAGCATAATAATTCATACGGCCGAAATATGCCAATCCTGATTCTCTGGATAAATGTGGCATCACTTCAAGCAATTCTGTTTCTAAGAAGTTATATACTTCCTGCCGGCTATTTGTACTTGGTTTGTAATCAGCAGGTACGTTGAAATCAGTTTGGATTGGCACATTTCCGTAAATATCAATTAACAGATAATAATAAAATGCACGTAAGGCACGTAATTCAGAAACTGCCGGTGTTACATCCACATCTTCCAATGATTCAAACTGATAAATCAGGCGGTTACATGTATTTACACCATAGTATATGGTATTCCACCAACGACCAACATAAGCATCTGTCGGTGTATAGGTAAGCCTGTGCCAACGATGCCATTCACCACCATCCAGCCAGTCACCACCCCTTTGTGGAACACACAGAATATCGGTTCCGGCATCAAAGCCAATACCATACTTATGTCCATAAAGTTGGTACAGATTGGTGTAGGCAACGCCAAAAGCATACACTAAATTTTCAGGGTCTGCAAAAAAGTTTTCTGCAGTTAAATCTGAATAAACAGTTTCATCCAGATTTGTACATGATTGTTGGGTACCGACTCCTATAAGTAAAAGGGCAACCAACAAAATTTTAAATGATATGATAATTTTTTTCATGAGATTTTATTTTTTTAGTCTTTAAAAAGCGATGCTGGCACCTAGTGTAAAGCTTCTGGTTCTGAAATATGTATCTTCCCTGTCAATGCCGGGAGCCAGAGGATTATTATTATCTCTTGAATCGCCATATCGTACTTCAGGTGAAACACCTGAATAATTAGTTATAGTAACCAGGTTTTGGCCTGAAAAATAAATCCGCAAATTTTGAACGTATTTACTGTCTTTAAAAGCAAATAAATAACCCAATGAGAAATTATCTAATGATACAAAGTCCGCTTTTTCGACATGCACATTTGAGTAAACGGGTCCGTTTGTTGCATCCATATAATCCAATGCCTGGTTCATACCGCTTTGAATACCCATTACAACGGGAACGCCATAGCGTGCATTGTTTACGTTTATTAATGAATGGCCAAATACACCTCTTAAGAAGAAACTAATACTGAATTTGCCAATATTAAAATTGTTGCCCCATCCAAATTCGAAATCAGGCAGGCCGCTTCCAACAGTAACATAGTCGTCATATTGAGCCGGATTAGAGCCAATACTATTTACAGTATCGCTTGGTGTTTGATATTGCAACAGTCCTGTAGAGTCAATTCCTACATAAATGGGAGCAATAATCTGACCAATTGGTTGTCCCTCCTGAACCAGGATAGTATTCACGCCTGTAAGAAATGGAGCACCCAGTTCACCCAGGTAAAGTGTTGGGTCCTGATCAACAATTTCGCTGGTGATTTTTACTAGTTCTGTGTCGAAATAATATGAGAAATTCAAACTGGTTGTCCATCCCCACTTGGGTTTTTCAAATACTTTCCAGTTCACTGCGAATTCCAAACCTGAATTTTTTAATTCACCCAGGTTTAGCCACATTTTGTCAGCAGCATAAGGTGGTACAGGTACTTTATATTCTAATAATAAATTTGAGCTATTACTCTGGTAATAATCAATAGAACCGCTGATCTTATAATCCCATAGATAAAAATCAACACCTATATCAAATTCGGCTTTTGTTTCCCATTGCAGGTCGGGGTTTGCATTACGAACAGGACCAAAAGCCTGGATATAATCGCCATTGTAGAAAAATTGTTCATTTGTAACATTAAATCTTTCCTGCGACAGGTATGGTTCAGATGGTAAATTTCCTGTGATACCATATCCACCCCTGATTTTGAGTTGGTTAACAAACGGGATTTCGACAAATCTTACAAGGTCAAAACCTGCACTAATTGCGGGAAAGTTTCCCCATTTGTTATTTTCACCAAACATGGTTGATCCGTCTCGTCTGAAGCTACCTGATAAATATATACCATCCAGAAAGGTGAATGAAGCTCGGGCGAAGAAACCTATGAGTTTGCGTTCGCTCTTATAGCTATGCATAGTTTCTTTGTTAGCCTTGTCAACAGATGCTGAACCCAGGTTATTATACGAGAAACCATCTGATAAGAATCCTTCTCCGTATGCCCAGAATTCATCGTCTACTTGCTGTTGCCATGAATAACCACCCAGAACATTAAAGCTGATTTTTTCCCAGCGTTTCTCATAATTCGCTGTAATTTCAAATAATTGCTTGAAATGATCTTTGGTTTCTTTCTTGGCAAACCCCTTATGAACACCTGTACCATACGGTGTCCAGTAAGCCTCTTTGCTCCAGTAGCTTCCATAAAGTTCGCTGCCCTGCATTGCAGAGTAGAATCCCGCTATTTTCAGACCTTTGATTGGTTCAAGTACTGCCCTTAAACTACCAATAATATCATTTTTATTACCATCCAGCGTGCCCTGATCTATAATGGCTACAGGATTGTAGAATGAAAATGCCTGGCGTTGAAAGTAACCGCCCCATTCTTGTGAGAACGCGTCCAATGAATCCGTTGTTGCCATAACGGGGGCTGTTGGATTATACCTGGCAGTGAATGTCATCGCTTCACTTTGTGCATAATCTTCTTCCCGTAAAGTAGCAGATAAGTTGAAATCCAGTGTCAACATATCATTAAGCCCTTTCTGTGTAAAATTCAATCGGCCATTCAGTTGTTCATAACCTGTTGATTTTACAACACCGTTTCCGCCTCTATAATTGAAAGAAACACGGTAACTCGAGTTTTTTGTAGCACCATGTGCTGCAAGATTATAAGCTTGCTGAAATGCATTTTGAGTAATCTCATCCATCCAGTCAGTACTATTGTTATAATTGGTAGCATTTGAGAATTTTAAATAATCATCTGCCGATAACACATCAATGTTTTTTGCTACCATATCGGTAGTAAAATCAGTATTGAATGTCAAATTAAATGTCTTTTGATCACCTTTTCTATATTCACCTTTTTTGGTAGTGATGATGATAACTCCTGATGCAGCTTTGGTACCATAAATAGCAGCAGCAGAGGCGTCTTTCAGCACATCAAAAGATGCAACATCATTTGGATCAAGGGAATTCATTAATGCAACCGTTCCCTGCACCCCGTCAATAATAATTAAGGGTTCTGTGTTTGATCCGAAAGTGGAAAGTCCCCTGATTCGCACATTGAAATCCTGGTTGGGGTCGCCACCGGGTTTTGAAATAGAAACACCGGCTACCCTTCCCTGGATAAGTTGTATCGGGTCGCTAATATTACCACTGTTAAAATCTTCAGGCTTAACCCGTGTAATAGCACTGGTAACTTCTTTGGTTTTTTGTGTGCCATAACCCACAACAACTACTTCCTGTAATTCTTCTCCAGGTGCAAGTATTACATCTAATACACCCGAAGTGATCGGAATGAGCTGTGTTGCATAACCCACGTATGAAAACCGGAGTGAGCTTAAGGTGTCAGGAACAGTTAATTGATATTTACCATCAATGTCAGTAACTGTACCCTGGCTCATATCGCTGCCAAAAGTAACATTGACACCAATTAATGTCTCACCTGTTTCTGCATCTGTCACTAAACCTGTTACTGTTCTTTGCTGTGCGTTTAATTGAATGACACCCAACATCAGAAAAATAAACAGGAATGCTCTGATAAAACGTAAATTTTCAAGCATAAAAGTTGATTTTTTTGGTTTTTGATTTATTATTTTGTTACGAAGTTAATAAAATTCAAAGCAAAAATAATACATGTCATCATAAGAAGATATCGCAACGAGGCTGTTAGTTTTGCACAATTAGTCTGAATCAGCTGTAATTTAAGCCAGAAATCCCATAATCATTATAATATCAATAATTTATAATAAACAGATTCAATTTTACAACGCTAAGCTTAAACTCGTGCAATATAAAGGATTGTTATAAGTTTCATGTAACAATTAATTAACACAAACGTTTGCATTGGTCATTTGCAAAAAAAATCACAACATTAAATCTTTTTTTTTCAAACATGGCTTCACTTGTTATTTAAAAAGCCAAAAATTAGCTATCTTAGCACGAACTAAAAAATTTAATTATTCATTAAAACTTAATAACATGAAGAGAGTTTTACTATTAACAATCCTGGCCGTATTCGTTTCCATGAATGTGATGAGCCAATGCGGTCAAGTGGGGTTGATTGGTGAGTTCACAGCTTGGGCTGACGATCACATGATGATGCGTGATGCCAATAATCCGGCTGAGTTT
The DNA here is from genome assembly GCA_963776205.1 of Marinilabiliales bacterium. Lineage (GTDB taxonomy): Bacteria > Bacteroidota > Bacteroidia > Bacteroidales > F082 > UBA4459. Next base: position 629,307 of record CAVZLR010000002.1, on the reverse strand, counting down.
ACTACAATACTCACAGTAACAGAAAATGATGACACAAGTGACCCACCTGATGGCATTATTGAAATGAAATTCCGTGCTAACCGTGATTGGACAACTAACTGGGGTTCATCTGACTTCCCAAGTGGTACTGCTGTCCTTGATGGCGACAATGTTCCTGTTCCTCCAGGAACATATATGATTACATTTAATTGCGAAACTGGTGCTTACAGTTTTACTGCTACATGCGGTGAAGTGAGTATGATCGGAGAGTTTAACGGATGGGCAGGTGACCATGCATTAATGAGAGATGCAATGAATCCTGATATGTGGACTGGTTATATTTATTTAACTGATGAAAATGACACAAGTGATCCACCTGATGGAATTGTCGAATTAAAATTCCGTGAAAACGGTGACTGGGCAGTAAACTGGGGTTCATCTGATTTCCCAACAGGTACAGGTGTGGTTGATGGAGATAATATTCCTGTTCCAGTTGGTAACTATAAAGTTGAATTCAACTGTGCAACTGGGGAGTATACATTTACTTCTACTTGTGGAATGGTTGGTTTAATTGGTGAATTCAATGGTTGGGCAGCTGATTACTGGATGATGCGTGATGCAATGAATCCTGATATGTGGCATGTTGTTTTAAGCCTGAATGATGACATGGATACAAGCGACCCACCTGATGGAATCGTTGAATTAAAATTCCGTGCGAATTCAGATTGGGGAACCAACTGGGGTTCATCAGATTTCCCAACAGGTACAGGCGTTCTTGATGGAGATAATATTCCTGTTCCTTTAGATGAAACTGGTATTTCAACTGACTATCATGTTACATTTAATTGTGCAACCGGTGAATATACATTTACAGCTGTTTCTGGCCCTATCAGTATGATCGGAGCCTTCAACAATTGGAACGGTGATGTGATGATGAAAAGAGATCTAATGAATCCAAACATGTTTACCTTAACCCGTGACTGGTTTGAAGATTCTGAATCAAAATTCCGCGAGAATATGGATTGGAGTGCCAACTGGGGTTCAGCTGATTTTCCAACCGGAACAGGTGATGATAACGGAGCAAATATTCCTGTTGTTGCCGGAACTTACGATGTAACTTTTGATTATTCAACCAAAGCTTACACTTTTACAGTGAATAATGAAGCATGTGGTGAAATTGAAATAGTCGGTGATTTTAATGAGTGGGGTGCTGCAGAAGATCCAACACTATTGGTGCGCGATCCCAACTCTCCTAATTCATTTTCATTAACCTATAATTTTACTTCAGCAACCAACCTGTTCTTCATAATGGCAGGACAAGAAATAAATGATGATGTCATTTGGGGTGGTACAACACTTTGCCAGCAAGGAGTTCAAGACGTGACCAAATTGATTCCTGTTTCCGGAGGTAAATACAACATTACTTTCAACTGTGTATCAGGCGACTATTGTTTCGAACGTTTAGGAAATGCTGTTATTGCACCTAAAGTATTTGATATGACCATTGACGGTGTATTGAGTGAAGCTGACTGGAGTATCGACCAAAATGTTTCAAGGATAATTGATGGAACTGTTCCTGAAACAGGAGACCTAAATACAGTTGATTTTGGCGTTACTTATAAAAGTTCTGACGCTAGAGAAGGCGCTTATTTATATGTAGGCGTTGACGTTATGGATATGTTTCCAAATGTGGGTGATGGAGGTGAGTTATTTATTGATGGCAATAAATCAGGTGGCGTTTATGATGATGCTGACATACATGCAACATTTGGAGCAGCAGGCATAACAATTTTACAGGGACCTGAAGGCTTAACAGCTGCTGATTTCTTATTCGGCATGAGTTTACAGGTTGGAGTAGGATATACAGCTGAAGTTGGTATACCATTAGATAAATTAGGAGTAACTCCTGAAGAAGGTGCACAATTGGGATTTGATTTATTTGTGACTGACGTTGACGGAGATGACCCGGGATATACCTTGGGCTGGAACGGTGGATTAGAGAACTATGATAACACATCATCATTCGGAGATCTTAATTTTGGAGTTTTAGCTTGCGGGTGTATAAGCCTTTATAATGCAACAATTGGCGATGTGGTTTTAAGAAATCCAACTGATATGCCAACGTATTATGTGGGTACTTATGAGTTATTTAATGCTCAGGATGTAGTATTCAGAAAAGATATGCAATCCACCGTTGAGTGGAGCTCTGATGCTTTCCCTACAGGTGTAGCAACAATTGGAGGCGCCATGATTCCGGCAACAGCTGATAAATACAGGGTGTCATTTGATTGTTTAAGCGGTGAATATACTTTTGATGCTGCTGGTGTAGTTCCTGACGAAGGAATTGCTATGGCACAATATACTGAAACAGCACCAACAATTGATGGTGACCTGGCAGAATACAGCATGGATTATGGTAGTGACATTTTAGTTGCAGGTACAGGTCCAATTAATAATACTGTTACTTATGGTCTTAAATGGGACGAATTCAACCTGTATATTGGCGTTAAAGTAGTTGATGCTGTGGTTGAGTTTACTGGAAATCCTTGGGATAATGACGCTGTTGAAATGTATATTGACGGTAACAATGATAAGGATGGCGCATTCGATGCTGATTTCGATACGCAGCTCATCGTTGATGCCAACCCTGAAGATACCCTATGGGTAAAAGCAGACGGCGTTCCGGTTACAAACTTTGATGCTATTTACAAAGAGGTAACAGGTGGCTATAATGTTGAATTACGTCTTGGTTGGGATAACTTTGATTTCGCACCTGGCAGAGGTCGCGTAATGGGATGGAGCCTTGGTAATAACGACAGCGACAATAATGTTGGCCGTGATTATCAAACTGTATGGTATGGTACTGGAAGTAACTGGAGTAACACAGGCGATTTAGGTGACCTGCAATTAGCTGGTGGTCCATTCTTCTTTGCAAACTCTGTGAATGAAAATGTATTATACAATGCTGATATCGAGTTATTCCCGAACCCAACAACCGGAAATGTGAATTTAAGAGCCGTTGGTGAAACTTTCAATGGTAAAGTTCATGTAATGGTAACTGATATCCAGGGAAGAGTTATTACACAGATTAATGATAACTTCAATGGAAGTAATCTGGTACAGTTCAACATGAGCAACTTAACCCGTGGTATTTACTTCGTAAACATCATTGGTGAAGATGGCAAACGTGCTGTTAAAAAGCTCATTGTTCAATAGGAATTAAATTCTTAAATTAATATAAAACTGCCCCGAAAGGGGCAGTTTTTTTTATACGTATTATGTTTTCAGCTAATTTTGCTGATTCAAAAAATCACATAAAAATGTTTCTTAAAAAGGTCTTACTTATAATTGGAATTCTATTATCTGGTTACAGTATAAATGCACAGATAATTACTGTCGATCCACCGTTTCCAACAGCTGATGAACCAGCAATAGTTTACTTTAATGCAATTGGCACAGCACTTGAAGGGTATACTGGCGACGTGTATGCACATACTGGTGTAACCATTGATGGTGACGATTGGCAATATGTTATCGCTGGGTGGACAGAAAATATCCCAAAGGCAAAATTGACAAACATTGAAGCTAATTTGTACAAATTAGATATCGAGCCTACCATTAGAGAATATTATGAGGTGCCCACATCAGAGGAGATAACAGAGCTTTGTTTTGTGTTTAGAAGTTCTAATTCTGAACTGCAAACTACACCAGACATCTATTACGATGTGTATGAACCTGAATTAGCTGTGGTAATCACATTGCCTGAAACGAACGCACTTATAGTTCAGTTAGATGAAACGATTCATGTGGAGTGGAGCACCAATATGGCTGATTCCAGTTTTTTGTACATAGATGATGAAAAGGTATTTGCTGATACAGGCAGTTCATTTCAATATGATATCCCGGTGACAACTATTGGAGCAAGATGGGTAACTGCTATCGCAAAAAGTGATACAGAAATGGTGGCTGATTCGTTTTATTATTATGTGCGATCTGAACCCATTGTAGAAGCTTTACCGGATGGTATCAGGGATGGTATAAATTATATGAATGACACAACGGTTGTTTTTTGTTTATATGCTCCGGAAAAACAATATGTATTCGCCTGGGGCGATCATAGCAACTGGGAACTATCCGAGGATATTTATATGAAACAAACCCCTGATGGAGATCGGTATTGGGTTGAAATCAGTGGATTAGAACCGCAAAGGCCATATATATTTCAATATTTTATTAATGGCGATCCCACACAACTGGTAGGGGATATGTATTGTGAACAGGTGAGCGACCCATGGGATGATCAGTATATCAATCCTGAAACCTATCCAAATCTTCCGCCCTATCCTGATGGTAAAACAGTGTTTTTAGCAAGTGTATTTCAAACCGCTCAGGATGATTACCAATGGCAGGTAGAGAATTTTACACCACCAAAAAAAGAGGACCTTGTAATCTACGAACTATTGATAAGAGATTTCGTTGAGAAACATGATTATAATACTTTAATTGACACCCTTGACTATTTGAATAGGCTTGGTGTTAACGCTATCGAACTGATGCCCTTTAACGAGTTTGGAGGCAACTCAAGCTGGGGTTACAACCCGAATTACTATTTTGCACCTGATAAATACTATGGTCCCAGAAACACTTTAAAAGCATTTATTGATGCATGCCACAGCAGGGGGATTGCCGTTTTTATGGATATGGTGCTGAACCACTCTTATGGTGCCCCGTTTTTACAGATGTACTACGACCAGGAACATAATCGGCCTGCTGCCAATAGTCCCTGGTATAATCAGGAGAGTAACTTTCCATATGCTGATGCCAATTGGGGCTACGATTTTAACCATGAGAGTCTGGCGACCCAAGCTTTAGTTGACAGCATAAACAGTTACTGGATGAGTAAATACAAGATTGACGGATTTCGTTTTGATTTTACCAAAGGATTTAGCAATACCATACATGGTCCGGAGGATCCATGGGGTAGCAATTATGATGCAGACCGGGTGAGACTTTTAAAACGCATGACAGATGAAATTTGGGAACGCAATCCGGATGCAGTCGTCATTTTTGAACACCTGGCTAATAATACTGAAGAAAAAGAATTGGCTGATTATGGTATTCTGATGTGGGGTAATATGAATAGTGCTTATAATGAAGCTACCATGGGATATAATGAAAACGGAAAATCCGACTTTTCATGGATTTCTTATCAAAAAAGAAATTGGAATGAGCCGAACGTGGTAGGTTATATGGAAAGCCATGATGAGGAGAGGCTGATGTATAAAAATTTAGCCTATGGAAATTCGAGTGGAGACTATAATATAACTGAATTAAATACCGCATTAAATCGTCAAGCATTGGCCGCTAATTTCTTTTTTACGATACCAGGACCAAAAATGATCTGGCAATTTGGTGAAAGAGGCTATGATTATACGATCAACTACAACCCATGGGATCCAGACGCAAATGATTGCAGATTATGTGAAAAACCTCCCAGGTGGGATTATATGGACAATTGGCATCGCCGGAATTTGTGGTATACATATGCATCATTAATTGATCTGAAAAAGAATTTAGATGTATTTGAAACTGATGATTTTGAATTGGACGTTCGCTGGGCGATGAAAAAAATCAAACTTACGAGCCCAGAGATGTCAGTTGTTGTGCTAGGTAATTTTCATACAGGAGAAGCAGAAATAGATCCGGATTTCTACTTTACTGGTACCTGGTACGATTACTGGACCGGAGATTCGATTGTGGTATCAGACGTAAATGAAAAGATCATGTTGCAGGCAGGTGAATATAGACTGTATACGAATAAGAAGTTGACAACTCCTGCATTTGTTGATGTTGAAGAGAATATAATTGATAGTCAATTCTTAAAACTTGGTTTGTATCCAAATCCTGCAATGATGAAATTACATATCATAATTGAAAATGAAAGTAACCTATTAAATACTGACATCTATTTTTATGATATAATAGGAAAGAAAGTAAAAGAAATAAAAGACGCTCAACTAAGCAAAGGCATAAATCAAATAACTACTGATGTTCAGATGATGAATCCAGGCATCTACTTTGTTAGGGTTGAGTCAGGTAATAAATCTATAACTGAAAAACTGATTATTCATTAGGAAAGCTGAAAGGACAAATAAAAAAGCCCACTCAATTTACATTGAGAGGGCCAAACCAAATTAATTAATGAAAAAGTTATTACTTGTCGTCTTTTCCTTTGTCCTTGTCATCGCATGACTTGTCACTTTTCTTGTAATCGCAGCATGATTTGGCGCTTTTACAATCTTCTTTTGACTTTTTGGACTTCTTGTCCTTATCTTTGTCGTTATCAATGCGTATAATAGTATTGGTAGATTCAGTTACCATGGCCAAAGTGGATGTGGTAATGCCGCCAAAGAATAGGATGCTTAAGCTTAATGCTAGAATTTTTTTTCTCATCTTTTTTACCTTTCTCTTAATGGTTAATAATTCTTGAGAAACAAAAATAGACTGTAAAAAAGTGAAGTAGTGTTAACTGCATGTTAAAAACTGTTAACTATTTGTTAATTAACATATATTGCTGCTTATCAAAGGTTAAATTTGGAAAAGTGTAAAGAAAATGAAGAAGAAAGCCATCATGATTATAATAGTATTAGCCGCAGCTTCATTGGTTGGTATCGTGCTAACACAATTATATTGGGTGGGTAAAGCTTTCGAATTGAAGCAGGAACAATTTGACAATAGTGTAAAAATCTCTATGAAAAGTGTACTTAACAGACTACTTGAACATAAAAACGACTCTATTTTTAAAGACGAACTAGAATCATTAAGAAGATGTAGAAATCTTAAAATTGATGTGACAGATATTATCATACCTGGATTACTAGATTCGTTAATTCATGAAGAATTGGATTTTATGCTTACTGAGAGCAATTATTATTATGCACTGTACAATAAATCAAATAGTAAGTTTATTGCGGGCAGATTTGAAGGAGCAGAAGATGAATTATTGGATTCAAAGTATCAATTCTCTGTGGTTAGCTTATACAAGCCAGGTGATTATTTTTTAAATATTTATTTCCCTGGGAAAAAATATTTGGTATTAGAGCAAATGAATTTTTGGGTTGTATTGTCTGTTATCTTTTTGATAGCACTTGTAATTAACTTTATATATGTGATTTATACCCTTTTTAGGCAAAAGAAGCTGTCAGACGTTAAAAATGACTTTATCAATAACCTAACCCATGAGTTTAAAACACCAATTGCTACCTCATCACTGGCAGCTGAAATGTTGCTTCGGCCTGAGATTGAAAATGAACCTAGGAAAATTAAAAAATATGCCAATGTTATTCTTGACGAAAATCATAGGTTACAGGATCAAGTAGAGCAAATGCTTCAAATTGCTGCCTTGGAATCCGGAAGCCTGCGTTATCGTTCACTTAAAGTTGATATTCATCAGCTTGTGAACAACGTACTTCATAGTTTTGAGATTCGGTTAAAAGAAAACCATGTTGCTTTACAAATTGAGCTACAGGCAAAAGAACATTTTATAATCGGTGACAGGGAGCATCTGCAAAACGTTTTTTCGAATCTAGTTGATAATGCAATAAAATATTCTCCTGTAGAGCCAGAAATTAAAATAAATTCATGGAACGTGCACGGCGGAATCATGATCAGGGTAGAAGATAATGGGATTGGTATTAGAAAGGAATATCAAAAGTTTATATTTAAAAAATTATACCGGGTACCAACAGGGAATATTCATGAGGCCAGGGGATTTGGATTAGGGCTTTACTATGTAAAAGCGGTTGTGGATCATCACAAGGGTCTCATCAGTTTGAATAGTCAGCCAGGCGCCGGGTCTTCATTTAATGTTTTTTTACCATTTAAAAGCCAGTAAAATGAAAGAAGAAAAAAGAAAAGCCAGGATACTATTTGTGGAAGACGATCCAAATTTAAGTATGATACTGCAAGATTACTTGGAGATGATAGGTTACGCTGTTGATCATGCAAAGGATGGTGAATTAGGACTTCAGCTTTTTAGTAAAAGCGAATATGATTTGGCTATTCTGGATGTTATGATGCCCAAAAAAGATGGTTTCACACTGGCTAAGGAAATAAAACAAAAGAAGGAAGAAATGCCGATCATTTTTTTAACTGCAAAAAATTTAAAAGAGGATCGGATTCAAGGATTTCAATATGGTTGCGATGACTACATTACCAAGCCTTTCAGCACAGAGGAATTAAGCCTGAGAATTAAGGCAATTTTACGAAGGTGTGCAGCAACAAAAGCATTAAATACAAATACAGAGGAAGTTTTCAAGCTTGGTAAATTTGAGTTTGACAGCAATAATCTGCTGCTTAAGAGTGCCGAAGGCGAAAGAAAACTAACAAGGAAAGAGTCAGGTTTACTGAAGTTACTCTGCATTAATAAAAATGTATTATTGCCACGCGAAGAAGCCCTTGAAAAAATCTGGGGGGAAAATGATTATTTCATCGGCCGCAGCATGGATGTTTTTATCACAAAACTCAGAAAATATCTTAGTTCTGACCCGCACATTAAAATCACCAATGTGCATGGAATTGGTTTTAAGCTTGAAATAAGGGGCGAAAAACCCTAAGTTTACTGACGGAGTTTATTCTGTTATTCCCAGCAGTTTAAGCATAAACGCATCTTCCATTGCTGTTTCTTTATATGCTTCAAATCGTCCTGAAGCACCTCCATGACCAAATTCCATATTGGTCCACAATAACAGCATATTATCATTGGTTCTCATATCCCTTAATTTGGCCACCCATTTGGCAGGCTCCCAATATTGAACCTGGCTGTCGTGCAGCCCGGTAGTTACGAGTAATGCCGGGTAATCCATTGCTTTTACATTGTCGTAGGGAGAATAAGACAACATATAATTATAATATTCAGGATCATTTGGATTCCCCCATTCGTCGTATTCACCTGTTGTTAGTGGTATACTTTCATCCAGCATCGTGGTTACCACATCTACAAATGGAACGGCTGCAATTACACCTTTAAATAAACCAGGATTGTAATTGATAACGGCGCCAACCAGCAATCCGCCGGCACTTCCTCCAAGGGCAAACATCTTTTCTGATGAAGTATATCCTTCTTTTACTAAAAATTCACCGCAATCAATAAAATCAAAAAAAGTATTCTTCTTTTTTAATAATTTTCCATCTTCATACCAGTACCTGCCCATTTCTTCTCCTCCACGGATATGTGCAATGGCAAAAACAAAACCCCTGTCGATCAAACTCAGCCTTGAAGAACGAAAAGTTGACTCCATGCTATAACCATATGAACCATAACCATAAAGTACCAGGGGTTGTGAGCCATCTTTTTTAAACCCCTTTTTGTAAATCATAGAAATGGGAACCTGAACACCATCCCGGGCTGTTGCATACATGCGTTCAGTAATATAATCATCGGGATTATAATCGCCAAGCACTTCATATTGTTTTAGAAGTACTTGCTCCTGGGTTTCAATATCATAATCGTAAACAGTAGTGGGTGTTTTTAAGGAAGTGTAGTTATACCGCAATTTTCTGGATGTATAATCTTCGTTGCCAGAGGTATAAGCGTAATAATCGTCTTCTTCAAAATTCAAATAAAAGTCCCGTTTAGTTTCCTGATCAATAATTCGGAATTGAGGTAAGCCGTTTTTACGTTCTGTTGCAACAAAGTAAGTGTTAAAAACATCAATTCCCTCCAGTAATACATCATCGCGGTTTGGAATTATCTCGCGCCAGTTTTCAATTGAAGTTTGAATTTCACCGGTTTCCATTAACCTGAAATTTTTAGCTTCGAAATTCGTGTACACCAGAAACCTGTCATTTTGGTGGGAAATACCATATTCTACATCTTTTAACCTTTCCTGGAATACTCTGAACTCAGCATTAGAGCTAGTATTATTAGCATCCAATATCCTGTATTCAGCTGATAAAGTACTCCGCGATCCAATGACTAAGTATTTGTTAGATTCGGTTTTATAAATGAATGTGCTGAAGGTGGGATCCTCCTCGTGATACACAAGTTCATCATCTGCCACAGGTGTTCCCAGTTCATGTTTGAATATTTTATATGATCTCAGGGTTTCGTCTTTGGTGGCATAATAAAGTGTTTTGTTATCATTGGCCCATGCCATATTTCCGGAAGTATTGGCAATAGCATCTTCATACACTTCGCCGCTTTCAATATTTTTAAAATGAATGGTGTACTTCCGTCTGCTGACAGTATCAACGCTATATGCCAATAATTGATTATTATAACTGACTTTCCATCCACCGATCTGGAAAAAGGAGTGCCCTTCAGCCATCATATTTCCGTTGAGCATGATTTCTTCTTCCGGGTTTTCAGTTACCTGTTTTCTGCAATAAATGGGGTATTCACCTCCTTCTTCATAGCGAACGTAATATTCAAATCCATCAACTACATATGGAACTGACATATCAGTTTGTTTAATTCTTCCGACAATTTCATCAAAGATTTTTTCCTGCAATTCCTCAGTGTCTTTTAAAACTTCTTTGGTGTAATCATTTTCAGCATTCAGGTAGGCAATTACTTCAGGGTCTTCACGCTGATTCAACCAATAATAATTATCAATTCTTTGTTGGCCGTGCTCTTCAAATACCTTTTCAACTTTTTTTGCAACAGGTTCATTCATAGATATTTTACTTTTCTGATCACAACTATTAATCATAACAATAGTGATTAATAGAATTGCGAACCACTTAACATTAGTTAGCTTATTCATTTTATTTGATTTATTATTCTTAGAAATAAAGATTTAATCCGATGCTGGGCATAATAGGAAGTTGGTAAACGATTTCGTTGGTTACAAGGTCAACATAAAATACATTTTCCCGGTTATATAAATTTATGATACTTATATCCAACACAAGTTTTGTATGCTCTCCCATGTAAAAATTCCTTTTCATATCAATATCAAGCCGATGGTATGTTGGTAATCTTCCTCCAAACAGATCCCCGTAAATGATTCCCAGTTGTCCATTTTCAATTATATAATCAGAATTTACACCACCTGGGAGGGTAAGATGCTCATAAAATCCCTGAACCTGTGTAAAAGGAAATCCTGTCCCGAAATTCCACCTGACACTAAATTCCCATTGTTTTTTGGGGCCGGTTACATAAGATAATATAAAGTTCACATTATGCCTCCTGTCGAAGTGAGGCGTATAAGATATCATTTCACCGGTTACACTCTCATACTCACGGTTAACAAATCCCAAGGAATAAACAAACCACATATAGATTTTTTTATACTCATATTGCATGGAAATGTCAACACCATATGCATCTCCTTTCTCAACTATAAAGTCTTTTTTCTGTACATCCGGTGTTCCCGGAGGAGCATCCTCTTCATTAAATATTTTAAATCTATTAATGTTTGTGAGTTGCGGGAAATATTTGTAATAGCCTTCAACGTTGATGTTCAGATATTTGCCAACATCAAATTCAGCTCCCAGAATTAAGTGATCAGACTTTTGTAATTTGCTATTAACATCTTCACCATCAAATGTCTGTGGTAAATTTTCCGGCCCGGATAAGAAACCGTAAAATAGGTTGACAACATCACGGTCAGATGTTGCAGCTATGAAGTTTTGGGAATACATACCTCCAGCAAACTTCAGCCTGAAATTATCAGTTACATTATATTTAATTGCCAGCCGTGGTTCAGGTGATATTTCGGAAAGTGAAGCATACCATTGAAGACGAAAGCCCGGTTCAATTATAAATTTGCCAATTATAGCTTTGTATTTTGCATAAAGGCCCAGTTGAGTAGTATTTTCAGTAATATTATTGCTTTTGCCACCTGTAATAAGGTTAAACTCGTACTCAGTCCGATAACCTTCCACCTCAATACCATATTTCAAGCTATTTTTTCCAAGAAAATATGTAAAATCCAACCCGCCGTTAAATCCATTAATTAAACTTCTTTTATTGTTAAGGGCTGCTGAAGAAATACTGCTTTCATATTGTGAATAAGCAAAAATTCCTTCAATGAGAACGGGTGACTTCCCCGGTATTACAACAAAGTTAGCCCCACCACCAAATGAATTCCAACCATAATTAGAAATGGCTTTGTAGTTATCCACATTATCATTAAAACTGAATCCAAAAAAACTAACTTTACTTCCATTGGCAGCATTTAATGAAACCTTACCATAAAAATCGGCGAAATTAAAAGGTAGACCATCCTCATCAATGTACGAGTAAAATACTTTTGAACTTTCCTCAAGGTATGAATTTTTAAAAGAAAGAATAAATGATGAGCTTCCGCTTTCAGGTGATTTTTGTTTTGAAATGGGGCCTTCAATTAATGCCCTTGCACCGAAGGTAGAAGCCCCTACTGCTCCAGAAAAACGTTTTTTATTACCATCTTTATAGGTAATGTCCATAATAGATGAAATCCGGCCACCATAGTCTGCATTGTAACCTCCGGTATAAACATCTGCACTTCGAATAAGGTCTGTTTCAAACACAGAGAACAATCCTATGGAATGAAAGGGATTATATACGGTCATTCCATCTAAAATTACTTTATTCTGGATAGGCGAACCTCCCCGCACATAAAACTGCCCTCCCTGGTCACCGGTGAAAATAACACCGGGAACTACCTGAAGGTATTGGGCAAAATCAGCTTGTCCACCAACTGATGGGATCTGCCGAATTTCTTTAGGTGTAATTTTAACAACAGAAGTTTTAGTCTCTGTTCGTGCTTCAATCCTTTCGGCATTTATGGTTACCGTTTCCAAATTAACAGATGATTTCGCTAGGACAAAACTTTGGTCTAGAACTTCATCTGCCTTCAATTGAATAGGCATTTGAATTGTATCATATCCTAAATAGGTTACCATTAAACTATAATTTCCCGGAGGGATTTTGGAAATCAAAAAGTATCCATTATTATCTGTAGAGGCCCCAAGGGTAGTTCCTTTCAAGTAAACATTGGAAAATATGGCAGGCTCTCCTGATTCCTCCTCATAAACAAATCCTCTGACCATAGATTCCTGAGCATTAATAAAGAGGGGTAAATTGAGCAATAATAAAATGAAAATAATGAATATTGGCTGCGTTCGTTTCATAAGAATTCGACTCTTGTAAAGTATGTGCAAAGTAATTAAAAAATATTCATCATCGCATCGGAATAAATCAATATTTGCTTGTTCTATTCTTTTTTATAATTTTATATGCTTCGAATTCTAATTTTATGGGTAAAATCGCAACCGTCACATTTTTTGTGTTTCTTTCTTCTTTCTATTACTTAGATTTAATTGCCCAGCGTAATTTTACTAATGATCATTTCTCTGAACAATCAGAACAATCGCTGGTTTTAACTGAGCAGGATTTATTGCAGGCATTATCAGTTCCTAAATTGAAGATGCCTGATCAGTACAAAAATAAAGAAGGACGAAACTTGCCATTCTCAATCAACAATGCGGAATTACCTTACTTTCGACCCATTTTTAGTCAGGAGGCTTATGCTAACTGCGGACAATCGGCGGGAATTGGCTACAACTTTACTTATGAATTGAATAGAGCCAGAAAAATGCCGGCAAATATAGAAGCCAATCAATACACACCGCAGTTTTCATGGAATTTTATGAACGGAGGCGAAGGCTGGTACGGTGTAAGTTATTTTCACAGTTTCGAAATCTTAAAAAAGATAGGTAATCCCAGTGTTCTGGATTACGGGGGGATGTACAATGGTGGAAATAAGAGGTGGATGTCAGGCTATGAAGCCTACAAAAATTCAATGAATAACAGAATTGATGAGGTATACGCTATTGATGTGAATACATCTGAAGGAATAGAAACACTAAAATATTGGTTGTATGATCATCTGGAGGGTGATGAAACAGGAGGTGTTGCCAGCTTTTATGCAGCAAGCCCATATAATCTGAAAACTTTACCTGAAAGTAGCCCTGAAGCCGGAAAACATGTTATTACTACCTGGCAATATCCTGCCACTCATGCTATGACAATAGTGGGTTATAATGATTCGATAAGGTATGATTATAATAATGATGGACAGTTTTCAAACCATATTGACATTAATAATGATGGAATTGTGGATGTGAAAGACTGGGAGATTGGTGGTTTTCTTTTAGCTAATAGCCATGGTGTAGCATGGGCAGACTCAGGTTTTTGTTATGTAATGTATAATTCACTGGCACACAAATTTGGTGAGGGGGGGATTTGGAATGAATCGGTGAATGTGTTAAAAGTGAAGCCTGACATTCAGCCAATTATAGGGCTAAATATAAAACTCAAACACAATTCGCGTAACAAATTAAAAATACTTGCAGGCGTATCTTCTGATACAACTTTGGCCCATCCGGTAAAAGTTATTGATTTTCCCATATTTAATTTCCAGGGAGGAAATAATGAGTTGCAAGGAATTGATACCGTTAATAATGCAGATGAATTAGAACTGGCACTGGATATTACAGCTTTATTAGGGGAATTGGAATCCGGCAGTGATGCAAAATTCTTTATACAAATTGTTGAAAAAGACCCTGAACATGTCGGAACAGGACAGATTTTATATGTTGCGTTGACTAATTTCAATACACAGCAGGAAATTGTATTGCTGGATGTCCCTATATTAATTGAGAATAATAGTATTACAACTGTTTCTGAAATTGCAGGTTTCCAATTCGACAAAGTAATGATTGTTTCCGAAGAACTTCCGGTAGTCGAGCCTGATTCGACTTACTTATTTCAGTTGGAAGCAGCAGGCGGCCTGCCTCCATATAAATGGTTTTTATTGAAAGATTACAGTCTTAGCCCAATAGAAACAGAATTCCCTGAAAATGAAGGACAACAGCTTGTGTTTTCAAATCCTGATTTTGCTACAGAAATGGTAGATCTGCCTTTTTCATTTCCTTTTTATGGCGATTCATTGGAAAAGGTCTTTATTCATATTGATGGCTTTGTTACATTTGAGATTAATGACCTTCCATACCCCTACTTTATAGGTGAGTCGACAATGTTGTCTGATAATATGATGATTGCCCCTTTCATGACAGATTTATTTTTGGAACAGGCTGATGGACAAGAAGTAAGAGTAGAATCAGAAGATGATTATTTTCTTGTCACCTGGAAAGCAACCTATGCCGAGCCTATAGGAAATAGCACATTTATTTTTGCATTAAAATTACTCCCTACAGGACAAATAATCACGTATTATGATCAAATGGAAATTCCTGATGGAATTATCTGGAGTTCAGGAATTTCAATTGGCGATAAGAGGAATTATGTGGTTAATAATGAATTAAATCTCTTACCATCCCTGTCGGGTAAAAATATAATCTATGAGCCTGTGTACTCAGGTAGCATTCAACCGTCAATCTCCTCTGATGGAGTATTAACTGTTTCTATGAACAATGAAGAGATTATTTCTCAATGCCAACTCGCTGTTGCCGATGCACAGGAAATTGAAACGAAAAAGCAATTCCAAATCTCAACCGGACTTATTGTGAATTATGAAATAAATTCCGGTGATGACAACAAAATAGATTTCGGTGAAACAGCTAGTTTTAAAACTATTGTGAAAAATATTTCATTACAAACCATAGAGAATATTTCTCTAAATTATACTGTAGATGATGCTTTTGTATCTGTTTTACATGAGGATTTAAGTGTAGGCACTTTACTACCCGGTGAAATCAGAGAAGTAGATAGCTCACTGACCATTTCAATTGAAAATAATGTACCGGATCAGCATGTATTATTAATTAACTGTTCTCTGAATAGCATAGAAAAGAATTGGCATTCGAGATTGTCATTGGTAGTAAATGCACCAGCTTTTGATGTTTATGATGTAATCTGTAATGGAGCTGAATGGATTGAGCCGGGTTTAACAAATAGTGTTAATATCTGGGTAAAAAACAGTGGCCATGCATCGTCCAATATGATTGAAGCCAAATTCTTTTGTGAGACTGGTATCATTGAAGTAATAGGAGATGATATCGTTGTTTTAAATGAACTACACCCAAATGACAAAGCGGTTCTGAGTTATAAATTAAAAACCAATCCACTGGTTAATCCGGGCTTAATAGTTCCCTGCCAAATGGAATTTTATAAAAACGGCTCTTTGGTTGGTTTAAGTGACTTTGATATACAGGTAGGGCAAAACCCGATCTTATTAATTGATATGGATCCAAAACATACATCTATTTTAAAGCTACAGGATGATTTGGAAAATTTGAATCTGGTCTATACCAGCAGTACCTTTATCCCTAATGATTTATTCAAACATAAGTCCGTATTTGTTTTACTGGGAACTTTTTATTCAAATCACGAAATAACTTATAGTGAAGGCTTAAAGTTGTATGAATATGCAAATGAAGGCGGAAGAATATATATGGAAGGCAGGGTAACCTGGTCACAACCATCAACTCCGGTTCATGATCTGTTCAATGTGGACATTGAAGGCGACAATTTCTTTATAATAGATACTATTTATACCAGTAGAAATGATACGGTTACTCAGCAACATTTATTCTTCAATCATCCTGACCCTTATGGCAATTATTATTTTACCCCGATTGATGACGCTTTTTCAGTATTAAATTATACCAAAAATGATTCCTCCTGTGTAGTAGCGAATTTGACAGACAATTACAGGACGATTGCCTCCATAATTGATTATGGCTCGCTGGTTGGTACGGATACTTCGTATAAATCAGAAGATTATTTATATTTTATAACTGATTTTTTCGGACTGTATGAAAGTACTATTGGAATCTGGGATATCGAAGATCTATCGAAAGAAAATTCAATCATCAAAGCATTTCCCAATCCATTTTCTGATAACATTAACATCCAATTTAAATTACCGGAAACAAGTACTGCTGAATTACAGGTATTTAACCATTTCGGAAAAATTGTATACAGAAAAAAAATACAGGCTAACATGGAAAAAAACCATGTATATAGCATCGACTGGAATGGAGTTGATTTAAATGGTAGGAAAGTAAACCCAGGGATATATTATGTCAAGATATTATCAGAAAAAAAATCTTCTTTGGCGAAAATCATACTATTGTAAAAATAAAAAAGCCACAATACGTGGCTTTATATAAAAGGAAGAATATAGTGACAGGCTTAATACCTGGTTATTGTATAGCTTGATACTGCCGCATCAACAGTAATATATATTTTGTTTTGAGCTGAATCAAAATTCTCAGTCCGGTAATGCCCATGATCAATTTTTTCGAATCCAGTAATTGTTCTTCCTGAAAGTACTGTGCTAAGATTCAGGTCACAGCCTGAAGATGTTGGTACTTTTAAAATTATTTCAGAAGCTCCGGCATCAATATTTACGTATGATTTTGGGTATTTGTCACCCAGTTTAATTTCAAAAGAAGCTGCACCACCATCCAGATCCAATTTCTTCAGTTTGAATTGCGACAGGTCAAAATCAAGTTTCGCAGCGCCTACATCAAGGTTAACATCCCAAACAGGTTCAGTATTTAAAGCGAGTTTAATTTTAGTGCTTTTATTATCGCTGTTCAAACGGATATCCCCGTCTTCTCTTTCAATATAAATATTGGCTTTGTTTTCTGACCTCTTAACAGCATATGTATATTTTCCACCACTTCCTCTTTTGGTAAATGAGAGCAAATGATCTGTGGTATCATTCAAGTAAAAGGATCCCGCCGCAGCATCAAAATCCAGGTATGCCATCGATAAACTGTCTTCGTAGGGAATGTCAAAATCCTGGTTAATGGTAGTTCTGTCGTCATCAAAATCAAAGTCTAAATTATAATCATGCTTGTTAAAGTAATTGCGATCTGCACGCCAGTCGATGGTTTGATCCAGCATAAAAAATACGGTGCCGGCAAGTACAATAACTAGCAATCCTGATTTGATCCAATTATTTGCAGGTAGTATGGATACACCCCACAGAACAAGAAGTACAGGCCATAGTCTCCATAATCTAACCCATTCAAAATCAATGACATTTAAATTTTGTAGAATAAATAACACACCAATTAATATGAGGATTATACCCCAGAAAATGTTTCTGAATTTCATGATTCAAGTTTTTTAGAAGGTTTAAAAAGATCAGGTTTTATGATTAATACGCCTGCTGCAATTAGGATTAAAGGCCAGAAATCAATCAGGTTATAAAAGGGCATCAGTCGGTCAGCCAAAAACAATAATCCAACAATAATTAATATAATACCTGCACCAAGTGCTGTATTTGACTGGGTATTTTTTACTTGGTGACACTCCCTTAATATCAGAAATAACTTCTGTTTCTGAATTGTCCTTGATCGTTGCGAAACTGAACGGTTGCGCAGGAATAGCTATCCACAATACGATGTATATCAAAACTCCTCCACCGCCAAACAGAGCCAGCAGTACAAAAAGAATCCGGATAATAACTACATCAACATTAAGGTAATTTGCCAAACCACCTGAAACACCCCCGATAACTTTGTCGGTATTTGAGCGGTATAATTTATTCGAATTTTCCATGTTTATGTTTTTAATTTTGAGACAAAGATATTATTCAAAGTACCTCTGGAAAACACTTATTCGGCGAGTGGCATTATTTAGTCGGTGAATGTCGGTTTTATGATAAGTAAGAGAATGGCGAACAGGCTGTTTTTTATTTAAATATTCAAATTTGTAAATATGTTTTATGAAATTTCTTAAAAAAAACCTTGATATTTTATACCTTTGCATTCCTTACTAAATTATTGATTACCACAATTAATTAAGAGAAAAGAAGAAAATGAAAAAAATTCACGTTGCAAACCCGGTTGTAGAACTTGATGGTGATGAAATGACCCGGATTATCTGGGCAATGATAAAAGATAAACTGATTTTACCTTACCTTGATATTGATATTAAATACTACGATCTTGGTATGGAGAAAAGAGATGAAACTGATGACCAGATCACAATTGATGCTGCCCACGCTATTCAAAAATATAATGTTGGTATCAAATGTGCCACCATTACACCCGATGAACAAAGAGTTGAAGAATTTGATTTAAAGCAGATGTGGAGATCACCTAACGGCACCATCAGGAATATTTTAGGAGGAACTGTTTTTCGTGAACCAATTCTGATTAAAAATATCCCGCGACTCGTTCCAGGATGGAAAAAACCAATCGTTATTGGCCGTCATGCATTTGGAGATCAATACCGTGCTACTGACTTTTTGACAAAAGGAAAAGGCACATTAACAATTACTTTCAAACCTGAAAAAGGCCAGGCAGAAACTTATAAAGTACATGATTTTGAAGGCGATGGCGTGGCCATGGCTATGTTTAATACTGACGAGTCAATCAAGGGATTTGCCCATGCCTGTTTTAATATGGCACTTGAGAAAGAGTGGCCACTATATATGTCTACAAAAAATACCATTCTTAAAAAATATGATGGAAGGTTCAAAGACATTTTTGAAGAAATCTACTTAAATGAATTCAAAGAAAAATTTGATGCCAAAGGATTGATTTATGAGCATCGATTGATTGATGATATGGTAGCTGCAGCCTTAAAATGGGATGGCGGTTTTGTATGGGCATGTAAAAACTACGATGGCGACGTGCAATCCGACACACTAGCCCAGGGTTTTGGATCTCTCGGGTTAATGACATCGGTATTGATGGCACCAGATGGTAAAACCATTGAAGCTGAAGCTGCGCACGGAACAGTTACAAGACATTACCGTGAACATCAAAAAGGAAATCCAACATCCACCAATCCAATTGCCTCTATTTTTGCATGGACAAGGGGATTAGCGCATCGTGGACATCTTGATGGCAATGAAAAGTTAGTCAATTTTGCTCATACTTTAGAAGATGTTTGTATTAAAACTGTAGAAAACGGCAAAATGACCAAAGATTTGGCATTGATACTTCATGGAAGAGAAATGAAGCCTGAACATTATCTGAATACTGAAGATTTCTTAAACGCATTGGACGAAGGTTTAAAGGCCAGACTTTCTTAAAAATTACGAAAATGACAACATTAAAGGAAAAGCTTTACGAAAAAATTGAAGCACACCGGCCTCGGATTAAAAGGTTACTGGAAGAACATGGCGATAAAGTAATAAGTGAGGTAACAGTACAACAGGTAATTGGAGGTATGCGCGGGATAAAAAGCCTGGTAACTGATATTTCATATCTCGATCCTTACGAAGGTATTCGTTATCGGGGATATACATTGCCTGAGGTTTTCCAAAAGCTTCCAAAACCGGAAGGTGCAGAAATGCCCTATGTTGAAGGATTGTTATACTTGTTGCTGACAGGTGATATTCCTACGGAAAGTCAGGTTTCAGATGTAATTTACGATAGCATTAACAGGCGGATGTTGCCTAAATATGTATATGAGGTAATTGACTCTTTCCCAAATAATAGCCATCCTATGGTTATTCTTTCGGCAGCGGTTATGTCGATGCAACGCGAATCGCTGTTTAATGTAAGATACCAGCGGGGAATTCATAAGTTGGATTATTGGGATCCGACCTATGAAGATGCCATCAACCTGATCTCAAAATTGCCCATTATAAGTGCATATATATATAACAAACTATATCAGAGTACTGTAAAATGTTACCAGGATCCAACACTGGATTTTGGTGCAAATTTCGCGCATATGATTCAGAAGGATGTTCCTTATGATGATGTAGCCCGGATGTATTTCATTCTTCATGCTGATCATGAAAGCGGGAATGTAAGTGCTCACGCCGGACACCTTGTTGCAAGTTCTTTATCTGATGTGTATTATGCAACTTCAGGCATGATAAACGGACTGGCCGGACCGCTGCATGGTTTAGCTAACCAGGAGGTGCTGAGGTGGATACAGGATTTAAGAGGAAAAATGGGCAAAAAAGTACCAGGTGAAGAACAAATGAAAAAATTTGTTTGGGAAACCTTGAATAGCGGACAGGTAATACCTGGATTCGGACATGCTGTATTACGAAAAACAGACCCAAGGTACTCAATTCAAAGGGAATTTTGCCTCAAACATATTCCTGAAGATGAACTTTTTGAATATGTTGATATATTATATAAAGTTGTACCGCCGATATTGAAAGAACAAGGAAAAGCTAAAAATCCTTGGCCTAACCTGGATGCTCAATCTGGTGTAATTCAATGGCATTATGGTTTAACGCAATACGATTATTACACGGTATTATTTTCTATCGGTCGTGCACTTGGTGTATTGTCAAATATTATTTGGGATCGTGCTTTAGGTTATCCTATTGAAAGGCCAAAATCTGTTACAACTGATATGCTGGAGCAAATGGTCGGTATCAAATAAAAATTACAGATTCAATTTGAAAGCCATGCCCTGCATGGCTTTTTCAATTTCAATCATATATGGTTACTCAAAAAGAAATTGTCTTACCAGCTTACCGAAAAGGTCTCCATATTATTGATCAGGAAATAAACAAAGCAATAGGTAATTTTCCTGAAAAAGGCTTGTTGAATATATTTATAAAGCACACCTCAGCGGGTTTAACGATTAATGAAAACGCAGATCCCGATGTCCAAATAGATTTATTGACGCTCCTTGAAAAGATGGCTCCTGAAGGTGCACCATTTTATGAACACACCATGGAAGGTCCTGATGATATGCCTGCACATTTCAAATCTTCAGTATTTGGGCCTTCCTTAACGGTACCGGTTAGTCATCATCGTTTAAATTTAGGTACCTGGCAAAGCATTTACCTATGTGAGTTCAGGAATCATGGTGGCCCCAGAAAACTGGTGCTTACACTTTATTCTTGATTTTTAAATTAATGGTATACAGGCTTTTTCCTGAGAATTCAATTAGTTCAGGATAGAAAGAAACAAAATCATCATAAAGCTCAACATAGTTTTGAATTAGCACATCCACGGCTGTATCCATTCCAGAAATGCGGCCTGTTCTTCTGTCCATACCGTTAAAAACCTGACGAATGCCATCAAATTCTGCATAGGATGTCAGCCAGTTTTGCGATATAAGAAATGGTAAAAGTTTCTTTGTGCGATTTGGAAGGATCAATAGATTTCTTGTCAGAATGCCATATACATGATTGGCGAAAACAGCTAAATCATCTTGATGATAATTTTGCCAGTTTCGGGCAAGAAAATGGTCATAAAAAATATCCATTACGATACCCGAGTATCGCCCAAAATCCTTTCTTACAATGTTTACGCTTTGCTTGAAAAGTTCGTGTTTATCTGTGTACGAGTCAATTTGTCTGTGCAATAAAATTCCTATTTGAATATCTTGTCTGTAGTTCTGCCACTTTTTCCCCTTTACGGCATCGGCGATAAAATTGCCTAATAGCACATCTCTATTTGATCCGGAAAGGTGGGCATGTGCCAGAAAGTTCATAACTAGTTTTGAAAGGCAAAAGTAGTGAAACAAATCAATTTAAATTCATTATAGATAATAGAGTTAGAAAGCTTGGAGCGATGAATTTTGATAATTTTGCAATCGATTTCGATACTTACTAATTAATGCTTATAGCGGATGAAAAAGTTGTTGTTATTAGGAGATGAGGCCATTGCTCAGGGAGCAATAGATGCTGGAATATCAGGTGTTTATGCGTATCCAGGAACGCCTTCAACGGAAATTACAGAATATATTCAGGCTTCAAGTGAAGCAAAAGATAAAAATATTAGGTCTCAATGGTCAGCCAATGAAAAAACTGCTATGGAAACAGCCATTGGCATGTCGTATGCAGGCAAAAAAGCATTGGTCTGCATGAAACATGTAGGACTCAACGTAGCTGCAGATGCTTTTATCAACTCTTCAATTACTGGAGCCAATGGAGGGCTCGTTGTATTATCAGCAGACGATCCTTCTATGCATTCATCTCAAAATGAGCAGGACTCCCGCTTTTATGGCAAATTTGCCATGATCCCCATTATGGAACCTTCCAACCAGCAGGAAGCTTATGATATGACGCGTTATGCATTTGAATTATCTGAAAAATTTGGGGTACCTGTATTATTAAGAGTTACAACTCGACTGGCGCATTCCAGATCGGGCGTTGTTCGTAAAAAAGAGTCTTCTCAAAATGACATGCACCTGCCTTCTGATCTGCGTCAGTTTGTATTGTTACCATCAATTGCTCGGAAACAATACAATACTTTGTTAAACAAGCAAATAGCATTTGAAGAAGATGCTGAAACTTCAGGTTATAATACCTTTATTGAAGGAAATGATAAAAGTCTGGGAATTATAGCATGTGGCCTGGCATACAATTACCTGATTGAAAATCATGAAGACGGCAAGGTCCCTTATCCCGTCCTGAAGATTTGCCAGTATCCAGCACCAAAAAGTATGGTAAAAAAACTATATGATATGGTTGATGAGGTGCTGGTTCTCGAAGAGGGTTATCCAATTTTGGAGGAGCTCATTAAAGGGTATTTAAATAATGGGAAAAAAGTAAAGGGAAGATTAGATGGCAGCATTCCAAGGGCAGGAGAGTTGAATCCAAATATAGTTGCCAAAGCATTACATTTACCCGTTTCAGAAGGATTTGATGTTTCTGAAATCTTGAAAGGCCGTCCGCCGTTACTATGTGATGGATGTTCCCATTGGGATTCTTTTAATGCACTTAATGAAGCCCTTGAACCTTATTCGTCAGGAAGGGTATTGTCTGATATTGGTTGCTATACATTGAGTGCATTACCACCATCTACTAGCTATTAACAGTTGTGTTGATATGGGCGCATCAATAACTATGGCTATTGGTGCCGCTGAAGCAGGGCTAGTGCCGACAGTTGCTGCTATTGGTGATTCTACTTTTACACATTCGGGGATAACCGGTTTGCTGGATGCCGTAAATCATAAAGCGCCTATTACGGTACTGATCATGGATAATTCAACAACGGGCATGACAGGCGGACAGGAATCGTCAGCTTATGGAAAAGTTGAAGACATTGTAAAAGGAGTAGGTGTGGAAGAAAGCCACATCAGGGAAATTAAACCGCTTAAAAGATTTCATGAAGAAAATGTAAAGGTATTTAAAGAAGAACTGGAATATGATGGTGTTTCTGTTATCATTGCCCGCAGGGAATGTATACAGACCCTGGCCAGAAAAATGAAAGAAAAAGCAAGACTGAAACGCGAACAAAAAGCAGATGCATAAAATTTAATGAATAATTCAATGAAAAAAGATATCATTTTAGCAGGAGTAGGAGGGCAGGGTATTTTGACTATTGCTGCTACCATCGGAACAGCAGCTCTTATTGAAGGATTGCAATTGAAACAGGCAGAAGTGCACGGAATGAGTCAGCGTGGAGGAGACGTACAATCTCATTTGCGGCTCTCTTCCAAAGAAATTGCTTCGGATTTGATACCCGAAGGAAAAGCTGATTTGGTGATTTCAGTGGAACCCATGGAAGCACTGCGTTATGTGAATATGCTGAATAAAGAAACTGGATGGATGATCTCCAGTATGAATCCTTATAATAATATTTCGAATTATCCGGATTTGGAATTGATCTTGAATGAAATCTGGAAATTGCCGCATTATATTACTATTGATGCTAATAAAGTAGCTAAAGAACAGGGATCAATTAAAGCAGCAAACATTGTGATCCTGGGTGCTGCATCACCATTTTTAGGACTTAAATATGAATCTTTGGAAAAAGCAGTGAGAGATATTTTTTCAAGTAAAGGAGACGATATGGTGAAGCTTAACCTAAAAGCCTTGAAAGCTGGTCTTAACTACTCTGAAAAGAATACATAACCATTTAATTAAAAATTAAAAAACCGGGTTTATATCCGGTTTTTTTTATGACCAGCCGAATAACAAATAAAAGTATTTTTGTCCTTTTAATTTTAATAGTTGAGAATACAAATGATGAGCAGAGGAATTATTGCAGGGTTAGCGGCACTATTGTTTTTGAGTTCATGTACTATTAGGAATTCATCTGAAGAAACACTTACATCTAACATCGATTATTACGTTCCGAAAATAATGTATGGGATTAATGTTGATTCATTGATTGTGACGCATGAAAAAATAAAAAGAAATGAGTTTTTAGCTGATATTCTTCTGAGTTATGGAGTTGATTATGGTGTAATAGATTATATTGCCAGAAATACAAGGGACATTTTTGATGTCAGAAAGATAAAATACGGAAATACGTACAGCATTATTCGCACCAACGATTCTTTACCTGAGACACTCTACTTTGCATACGAAATAACTCCTTCTACATATGTGCTCTATCATCTTACTGACTCAGTTTATGCAGAGTTGGGAGAGAAAGAAATTAAAGTTGTACTTACTTCTGTGGCGGGAGAGATAAAATCATCTTTGTGGAATTCTCTTGTTGAAGTGGATGCTGATCCAAATCTGGCTAATGATTTATCGGAAATATATGCATGGACCATTGATTTTTTTGGTTTACAAAAAGGAGATAATTATAAAGCCGTTTATGAAACTTATTTTGTTGATGATAAATACACAGGACTGGGGAAAGTAAAAGTAGCCAGTTTTAACCATGGCAACAAAGAGTTATACGCTTTTTACTTCGAGCAAAATGGAAAAGGAGATTATTTTGATCTGGAAGGGAATAGTTTGCAACGAACATTTCTGAAAGCACCCCTAAGATATTCCCGCATCAGCTCAGGGTTTTCTAATAGCAGGTTGCATCCTGTTTTGAAAATACGAAGGCCACATCATGGTGTGGATTATGCAGCGCCCACGGGTACACCTGTTTACACGGTGGGAGATGGAGTTGTAATTCAAAAAGGATATCAAAAAAGCGGCGGCGGTAACTACATCAAAATTAAGCACAACGGAACCTATACCACTGTTTATATGCACTTAAACGGTTTTGCAAAGGGAATAAAAGTGGGTCAGCATGTAAAACAAGGTGATTTGATAGGATATGTTGGAAGTACTGGATTAGCAACCGGGCCGCACCTCGATTTCAGGTTCTACAGAAATGGAAGTGCTATTAATCCGCTAAAAGTGGAATCACCACCTTCAAAACCTATTGAAGAGACCAATCGTGTTGAGTTTGATTCAATTGTAAATCAATATCTACCTCTGTTGAAAGCTATAAACTAGTTTTCATTATCCATTATTGTAAGGTTTATTCTCAGCCATCGTCAATTATTATGATGAAAAAATTTCATATTTTATTCATAATGGTTGTTGTTTTCAGCATTCAATATGGCTGCAAGAAGATAGTTAACAGCGATCATGGGAAATTAGTTCCGCAGGATATATGGCTGGTTGATGCATCGGAAATACTTTATATGGGAACAGAAATGGATCGAATACAATCCATTGACAGCCCTGTTTTTGTTCCAATTCACAATATTGATATACAA
This sequence comes from Marinilabiliales bacterium, assembly GCA_963776205.1. Classification (GTDB taxonomy): domain Bacteria; phylum Bacteroidota; class Bacteroidia; order Bacteroidales; family F082; genus UBA4459. The sequence goes on along the minus strand of CAVZLR010000002.1, from coordinate 602,975 downwards.
GCTAATGAACTCTTATTTGCTATACATCATAATGGAATTACCAAAGTATACCCTCAATCAGTACTGGGTATACATGAGATAGTTAATGATCAGATAGAAGATTTTTATTATGCCGTTACTTTTTGTCCTCTAACGGGGAGTGGAATAGCATGGAACAGAAATATTAACGGAATAGTTACTGAATTTGGTGTTTCCGGAATGCTATACCGGGATAATTTAATTCCATACGATCGAAACACATTAAGTTATTGGTCGCAAATGAAAAGCGTTTGTATCAATGGAAATTTACTGGGATACGAGGCTGAAGCAATTCAACTTGTAACAGCCACTTATTCAATGATTAAGAATGCTTATCCTGATGCTATAATACTCGACCATGATGTATGTGGAGGAGGTATCTGCGGATCTTTAAAAACGATCGCTGATTTTGGTGATCCAAGTGATATTACAGACTTACCTCCCGGTAGCAGGTATTTTGGAGTAACAGATATTGAAAGCCTGCTACTTTTTGATGATGGTCTTTTTACGGATTCAATACAATTATATAAAACAACATTTCGGCAGCATAAGATTATTGTTATTGGAAATAGAACTGATAATTATTTTCATGCGTTCGTTCTGGAAAATAATTTACGTGACAATTCATTTTATACCGTACAGGGTGATTTACCGATTATAATGAAGGATAATTTAGGAAATACTTATGATCTATTCGGAAATGTTATCGAAGGTCCTGCAAAGGGTTTTCGACTCAAATCGGCTGATGCTTATTTAGCCCACACCTTTGCATGGCAGGCTTTTTTCAATGCTATAACTATATTTGAATAAGTTTAAAGTTGAAATAAAAAAGCCGCTTTCAAATTGAAAGCGGCTTTTATTATATTAGAAATTAATTCTTAATTAAAAGGTGCAGGATTAACATCCCAGAATATTGGAGTAGATGTTTCGTCGCCACCAATAGCTAAAGCTGCAGCTTCATAGTTGGCTTTGTTCTGTAATACCTCGTTATAAGGATATACATAACGCAATGGAATATCACCATAAACCATTCCTTCAGGAACATTTAACATTGGATAGTCAAGCCTTTTCCACTCAGCCCATGCTTCAACTCCCCTGTTGAATTGTGCAATCCATTTCTGAACGCCAATTCTTTCTTTCCATTTGGCAGCATCATAAGCTACACCCGGAAGTGCAAGATAAGCAGTAGCTTCGTCCATTGTTCCATGCCAGTAAAGAATACTAGCTGTAATAGCATTGTTATAATGCTCTTCAGCAGTACCACTTACACCATAACCGCCTCTTTGAGCAGCTTCAGCAAGGAAAAATTCAACTTCAACATAATCAATCATCATTGAAGGGAATGTAGCTTCAAAAAACTCATCCTGGAAATGTGAAAACAGCGCGTAAGTTTGAGCACCATCTAAACCGGCAACGGCACCTATATAGCCACCACCTTCAACCTCAGCTTCAGTAAAATAGTTATCCAAACGTGGGTCAACACCACCCATGTCATGATTCATACCTTCCTGGTTCGCCATGATGTCAACAATAGTATTGGTTGGCATATAGTCTTTACGACCATTTACAGTAAACGCATTGTAAATAGGATTTATATGAGGTACAACTCCAACCCAATGCAGGAACCCTGCTTCATCCTGGCTTGTAAAAACACCTGCAGCTATCGCAGCTGCAACGGCATCTTTGGAAAGGCTTGGATTAACATCAGCCAAGCGCATACCATGACGTAAAAGTAAAGATGCACCATACTTCTTCCATAAACCCAGGTCACCACCATACATGATGTCGGCACCACCCCAGCCATTACCACCTGGATTAATGGCATTAACAGCATTCTTCAGGTTTGTAATCTCTGATTGATAAATGGTAGCTGCATCATCATAAACTGGCTGTGTTGCATCATTTAATTGTAGTGCCTCAGTATAAGGTACATCACCAAATGCGTCAACTACTGTTAAGAATCCTTGAGCCGTCAATATATCAAGCACGGCAGCTTTGTTTGCCTGACCAACAGGGTCTCCAAGGTCGTCTGACATAACTATATCCTTCGCATGTTTGAAGTCCATCAAAGCATCCCGGTAGATTTCAGTTACGTAACCATCAGGGATCTGACGATCTTGCATCAGGTAACGTGACTCATCAAAATAGGTAGCCTGCTGAAAATATTGAACATATAATCTTAAGGTATTAATGTTGTCATTTGTCTGGTCAATCTGATAAACGTAGTCACGCAAACCATTTGTAAAAAGAGTTTCAACCGGAACTTCAGTAGCTCTTTTTGGATTGACATTGTCGGGCAATTTACATTGAGTAACCGCAAGTGTTACTACCAGTATTACCGTTAAATATTTAATTATTTTCATATTAGTATCTTTTTAAAGTTTCTAAATTAAAATCCTAAAGTTACATTGAATCCGAATGATCTCATCGCTGGATATGAACCGGTTTCTATACCTTGCTGGTTACCTGAACCAAGGCTTGCTTCCGGATCAAAATGATCAGTATTTTTATGAATGATCCATAAGTTACGTCCAGTTAAAGCGAATCTTACTTCGCTTAAGATAGAATTTTCAATAGTCTTCTTTGGAAGTGAGTATGATAATGATAACTCACGAAGTTTCACGTAAGAAGCATCGAATACATAGCGTGCTGTCGGGCTGTTATTGTAGTAGAAAGCACGTCCCCACCTAAATGCGGGCACATAAGTAGAATTTGGTGTACCATCTTCATTAACAGTTTCAGGGAATAAATATCCACCGCCATCTTCAACTGGGTCGCGCATTTCAACGCCCCTGTCATTAAGGCCAGCAGTTTCTTCATACAATCCTGTTGCCTGTCCGTATTTTGTACTTACGGAGTAAACATCACCACCTTTCTGAATGTCGATCAGGAAGTATAATGAAAGGCCTTTAAAAGATAAGGTTGTTGGAATACCCATTTTCCAGTCAGGCTCGATATTACCAATAACGGTATCGCTGGCTGTTCTCAGGTAATAACCATTTTCGTCAACAGTTTTCTTACCATTATCTTTATCGGTAATATTTCCGTTAGCATCTGTATAAACAAAATCGGTACCCCTGATGGTTCCGTAAGGTTGACCAACAGTAGCGTTGATTGAAACATCCCATGCAGAATAAATCAACAGGTTATCAACACCTTCGAAAAGTTCAATAACTTCGTTTCTGTTTCTCCACCAGTTCACATTTAAGTCCCAACGCCAGTCTTTTTTCTGAACTGGAGTAGTTAGCAATGTGATTTCAAATCCTTTATTTTCAATTTGGCCACCATTAACCCACATCCTGGTAACACCGGTAAAAGGCGTCACAAGTACAGGTAAAATCTGGTCGTAAGAATTTGTATTATAATATGCAAAGTCAAATCCTAAACGGTTGTTTGCGAACCTGGTTTCTATACCAACTTCCCATCCTTTTGTACGCTCAGGTACCAGGTCAGGATTCTGCAGTGTACTATTCACTGAGAACAATGCATAATTACCATAGCTGGTATTTTGTGTATAAGTTGATTGTGTAGCATAAGCAGGTGCATCATTACCAACTTCAGCATAATTACCCCTTAATTTCAAAAGTGATAACCAACTTACGTCATTTAATCCATTCAGTTCAGTTAATAAGAAACTTAATGAAGCAGAAGGATAAAAGTATGAAATGGCTTCATTTGGATCTTCTTTAGTAGGTGACTTCATGGTAGATGACCAGTCATTTCTTCCTGTTAAATCAAGATAGATAAAGTTCTTGAATCCAAGTGATACTGATCCAAAGGCGCTGTTAACAGCCTGGTTAACATCGGTTTGGAATACTTGCGCCGGTGATTGAGAATTGCTCACTGTATATAAGTCAGGAACTACCAATCCACCAGCAGTTTGTGCAAGATTGTTTTGCCAGGTATCTTGTCTGAAGTTACCACCCAGCATCGCGGTTAATGAAAGATTGTCCCATGCATGGCTATAACGCAGCATGAGTTCGGTATTTAACTCCAGGTAATTTTGTGTAAAGCTGGAGTAATATGATGGATCAACGCTACTAACCGCGATTCTTTCATCCTGCCAAGTAGCATAATTATCTGCTGAAAAACGAGCTGTAAAAGCTAAGTCGTCAGTAATGTCGTATTTACCGTAAACATAACCAAAAACCCTGTTACGTCCATCTGTTTCATAGTTTTTATTCCTTGTCCAGTATGGGTTGTCAGCATAAATAGGATGTAAATCATCATAATATGATGAGTTCCATGATAACTGTGTTCCATCAGGTCTTAACCAACCTTCTTCCAGTCTTTTCATATCCACGTTTCTCTGGAACCACTGTCCTAATTGCTGCATAGGGTTCATACCATCATATCCGGTACCATACCTTCCGTATGCATTCATATTTGTATAGGTAACATTGGTTTCCACTGTAAACTTATCGGTGAAATTGTAAGAACCCTGGAAATTCAGGTTATGTCTTGAGATGCGTGAATTGGCCACAATACCTGTCTGATCGAAGTTGGCATATGAAAAACGCATGGCTCCTTTATCGCTAGCTGCATCAAACGCCAGGTTATTTGTCCATTGAACACCATTTTCGAACCAATAATCAATTTCGTTTGCGCCTGCAACCCATGGCCTTGCTTTTGCGTATTTGTCTGGATTCAGGGGATCGAGGGCGTCCCACTGAACTACCATCAGGTTAGGATCAAATTTATGTCCCCATGTAGCATCCTCAGGTGTTGGTGCGATTAACTCCTTGTCACCATCACCATCAAGGTCAGCGTAAAAGAAATAATAATCGTCAGCACCTGGAACACCTTCATTGTCGTAGAAAGGTCCGTAACCGCCACCATAATCGTCTTGATAATGAGGCGCAGTTGATAAATCAGCTGATGTGATTTCAACACCACCTGTCCAGGTAACGCCAATGCGTTTTTTTCCGGAAGCAGCTAATTTGCCCTTCTTCGTAGTAATAAGGATTACACCGTTAGCAGCACGTGAACCGTAAAGAGCGGTAGCTGCAGCACCTTTAAGAACCGAGATGCTTTCGATATCTTCGGTGTTGATGTCCATTGCATTGTTACCATAATCATAACCACCCCAGCCGTCATTTTGATTAGTCGCGGTTGTGTTAGCTACTGGCCTGTCTTCGTTTGTGTTGTTGTTGTTGAAAGGAACTCCGTCAACTACAAACAATGCCTGGTTGTTTTGTGTTAATGATGTAGTACCCCTGATGATGACGTTGGCAGAACCACCCATGGTATTTGCCTGTAAAATGTCAACACCTGCAGATTTACCTGAAAGTGAGTTGACAAAGTTCACACTTTTAACATCACTTACGGCGTCTCCATCGAGTTCCTGCACAGCGTATCCCAGTGATTTTTTCTCACGGGAAATACCGAGCGCAGTTACTACAACTTCTTCCATTAGAATTGCGTCAGGACTAAGAACAACATCAAATCTGGATAGTTGTCCAATTTCTAATTCCTGAGCTTCCATACCCACATACTGGAATACCAGCGTATTGTGAGTAGGTTCAATATCCAATGAAAAATTTCCGTCAAGGCCGGTAACGGTACCTATTGTTGTGCCTTTTACAAAGACACTTACACCAGGAATACCCTTTCCATCCTCGCTACTGGTAACTTTACCATTAACAGTTCTTGCTTCTTGAGCAAAAGCACCTATGGTGCCAATGAAAAACAAGAACGTCAGCAAAATTGTAATTTTTCTCATAATGATAATTTTTGGTTATTGATAGAATTAATTACTAAACTTTCTTTTTCTAAAAAAGCAGTGCAATTTATTAAAAAATAAAACAAACTTAACAAAATTTAACATATAAATAAACATTAGTTCATATTTATATAATCAATAAATATTAAGGGTTTCATGTGAATAACTTATTTTTTACTGAATTTCAAAATGATGATATGCTGGTAGGTATTTTATATTAATATTATTTTAATTTTTTCCATGATAGGATCATTAGCAATAATAAAATGATGCCTGAAATTATTTCAATAATTACAAAGGATTCGATATAATATAACCTACTGAAAACAAATATAATAAAACATAATGCATAGATATATACACCTGTTTTTTTGTTTTTTATCAATTGGATGGCACTGAAGATAAATCCTAAATGGATCGCTATCTGCAATACCAGGAATGTTTTAAAAATTATTCCTTTTGGATCGTTATACTGAAAATAACCAGGAAAGTTACTGCCATCGATATTAAAAAACAGGACAAAAGAAAAGAAAAGCAAGCCCAAAATGCCTCCAACAATAGTAATAATGATTACAATTCTGAATATGAATGGAGTGACAGATTTCTGTATTTCTCTTATTTCCTGCTGAAGTTTGTTTTCCAAGGCCATATATCTAAGACATAAATTGCAAGTTTTTATAGTATAAAAATATAAAAACAGTACTTACCATCAATTCAAAAAAGGGAAAAGGTAAAGCAGGGATGAATATTTTTGAGAAAATAAGTAGTAAAATCTGGGAAACAGTGTACAGATGAAACCCAACCTTTCGAAGCTGAAACATCTGGTAAGCACCAAAAACCGACAGAAAATATAGCGCTGCTTGTATCAAAAAGAAAACAGGTTTAATTTCCAATAAGAAAGAAAGGTTAATCTCAGAGCCCAAAAAGCTCAATGCTTCTTGTTGCCCAACGATTTCTTTCACCTGATCGAACATCAGGTATAGAAAACTATTGGCAATCAGCGAGGAACCACTTCCAATAAAGGTAAGGATGCACAGGATTGTCAAAATATCAGGCCGCCCGGTTTTTTCGATCATTCGGTAAAAATACGTTAAAACAAATATTATCCTATAGCGCCTAATTGCGATTCTACTTCATTAAGTATTTCACATGATTCTACAAGTGCTTTCATGGTGTTATGGTCATTGTATAATGGCCTGTCAACATCAAGAAATTCAACGTGACGCCTAATAACTTCATGTGCTTTTTGAACGCCATTTCCAAAGGTATATTCCCTGAAATCAAGCGCTTGTGCAGCAGCCATGAATTCGATGCCTAGAATGCCATAGGCATTATCCAGAATCTGAAAATTCTTAATGGCAGTATTCATACCCATAGAAACAAAATCTTCCTGATCAGCAGCAGCAGGGATGGATTGTATAGATGCCGGGGCAGATAATATTCTTTGTTCCACAATTTGCATATCCGCCGTATATTGGCTGAGCATCAGTCCGGAAAACATTCCAGCCCCTTTTGTTAAAAAGGCGGGCAAACCAACGCTTAACGCAGGATTATTCAGCCTGTTCATTCTTCTTTCAGAAAGCACGCTGACCATGGTGATTGCAACTCCTGCCATATCCATTGGTAAGGCTACCGGTGATCCCTGGAAGTTAGCTCCTGATAGTGCCAAATCTTCATCCGGGAAAAAGATAGGGTTATCCCCAACGCCATTCAATTCAATTTCAACCTGGGAGCGGGCATACGCAATGGCATCGTGTGCTGTACCGATAACCTGCGGTGTGGAACGCATTGAATAGGCATCCTGTACTTTGTGTTTAACCTTTCCTGATTTCAGGTCGCCACCCTGTACCAGTTTTTCAATGGCATTCGCACTTCTTACTGCACCTTTAAATCCTCTCACTTCATGCAGCCTGCTGCTATAAGGACCCATATTTGCTTTTAGTGCCTCAAGCGACATAGCAGCGGCAATTTCAGCTTGCTTAAGCCAATTGTTAGCATCATATAAAAACAAGGCACTCATGGCTGTGAGTACATTTGAACCATTGATAGTTCCCAAACCATCCCGGGCTTTCAAACCGGGAATGGCAATGCCGGCCTTTTTAAAAGCTTCCTTTCCTTCCAGCAACTCTCCTTTATAAAATGCCTTTCCTTCTCCCAACAGCAACAATGCAATTTGCGACATAGGGGCTAAATCGCCGGAAGCACCCACAGATCCCTTTTTACAAACAAAAGGAGTTACTCCTTTATTTAACATTTCGATCAGTGCAAGGGTTATTTCGGGCCTGATACCTGAATTACCATGTGCATGTACATTTACTCTCCCAAGCATGGCACCGCGCACATGATCAACAGGCATGGCTTCACCAATACCTGCGGCATGATTATAAATCAGGTATTTCTGAAATTCTTTTACCTGGTCGTCGTTGAGAATAACTTCTGAAAATTCACCAATTCCAGTATTGACACCATACATGATTTCGCCCGCATCAATCTTCTTTTCAAGCATATCCCTGCATTTTTCGATTCGTTGCAGTGCATCAGGGTGCAATTCCACCTTATGATTGTTACGTGCTACATTTACAACATCCTCGATGGTAAGCCCCTTGCCTTTAACTATATATGTCATGAAAATAGATTTTAAGATTTAAGAAACATCAAATTAAAATAAACAAACAAAATTAAAGAAAACAGCCATGTGAATTTCTGCTAGATCCGTTAATTTATAAAGGATAATGCTATTTTTGAATCATTATTGATAATTCGAAATATTTGACCTGCATGAAAGATCAAGCCCCTAAAACATTAGAAGACTTTAAGAGTCTTGTAGCAAACGAAACTGCCCTGCTGATTTATTTTTATAATGATAATTGTGCACCGTGTATCAGTTTGAGGCCAAAAATTTTGGAACTCTTGAAAGACAGCTTTCCTAAATTGAGAATAGTTTTTAGTAATTCAATCGCTCAGCCCGAAATTTCAGCGTACTTTGGTGCTTTTAATAACCCTACTCTGGTTATATTTTTCGAAGGCAAGGAATATAAAAGGGAAAGTAAATACGTTTCAATACCACAACTGAAAGAAAGCATCCAAAGGCCTTATGGGATGCTTTTCTACTGATTAAACACCAGGCACCAATGCATCGGGTAGGGTATATTCCACCTCACGGAGAAACTCAATCGATTTATTGATGTCTTCGTACATCACCTTATCTTCTTCAATGAAATCAACATAGGTTCTGAACTTTGCAATAAATTCTTCAATGAATGGCGATGATTTTTTTGGCCTTCTGAAATCCAATGCCTGGGCTGCATTAAAAAGTTCAATAGCCAGTATTCTTTCCAGGTTATTTACTACCTTATAGGCCTTTGTAGCTGCATTGGCACCCATACTTACATGGTCTTCCTGTCCCTGAGATGATTCAATCGAATCAACGGAAGCCGGAGTGCAAAGTTGCTTGTTTTGATTAACAATGGAGGCTGCTGTATACTGAGGAATCATAAAACCTGAATTCAGTCCGGGGTTGGCTACAAGAAATGGAGGAAGGCCTCGTTTACCATGCAATAACTGGTAAGTTCTTCTTTCTGAAATATTGCCCCATTCGGCAGCAGCGATGGCCATGTTATCAAGTGCCAGTGCCAATGGCTGCCCATGAAAATTTCCGCCTGATACGATGATGTCTTCATCAGGGAAAATGGTGGGATTATCAGTAACAGCATTTATTTCATTCGAAAAAACAGTGGCAACATAATTCATTGAATCTTTCGAAGCACCATGTACCTGTGGAATACACCTGAATGAATAGGGATCCTGCACGTGCTCTTTATATTGATTGATCAACTCACTGTTTTCAAGGAGAATCCTGAATCGCTCTGCTGTTTGAATTTGCCCTTTATGAGGCCTGATCTGGTGCAATTCAGCAATGAAAGGCTCTAACCTTCCGTCAAATGCGTCCAATGAAATGGCTCCGATGATATCTGCCAATTCTGATAATCGGAAAACTTTCAGCAATGAAATTACACCATAAGCGCCCATAAATTGGGTGCCATTCAGCAAGGCAAGTCCTTCTTTCGATTTTAATTCAATTGGCTGCCAACCTAATTTGCTGTAAACATCAACGGTTGGACATATTTCGCCTTTAAAATATACTTCACCTAAACCAATCAGTGGTAACGACAAATGTGCCAGTGGTGCTAAATCACCGGAAGCACCCAATGATCCTAGTTCATATACTACAGGAATGATATTTTCATTGAACAGATCGACCAGCCTTTGAACAGTTGAAAGTTGCACACCTGAGTGACCATAGGAGAGGGATTGGATTTTTAGTAATATCATCAACCTGACAATCTCTTCCGGTACTTTATCTCCACTGCCACAGGCATGTGATTTTACCAGGTTTTCCTGGAGTTTTCCCAAATCCTGTTTGGATATATGTTTGTTATACAAGGCGCCAAAACCTGTGTTGATCCCGTATATCGGATCTTCTTTGTCTTTGGTTTTTTCATCTAGGTAGTCCCTGCACTTTTGAATTCTCTGAATGGCAATATCAGAAAGCCTAATTTTTTTTCCTTCTTTAAGGATATTAAATATGGCTTTAAAAGTGAGTTTTTCCGGACTTATTGAATATATTTCTATCATGTATTTTAATTAGGATTTTATGATTGAAATAATTTCATCCAGATTGGCTTTTGTTTGGTCGCCTTTTTTCATGTCTTTTAATGAAAATACGCCTGATTTCATCTCTTCCTCACCTATAAGTAACACGTATTTAATGTCTTTCTGATCGGCATATTTCATTTGCTTTTTCATCTTCGCAGTATCAGGATAAAGTTCAGATTTTATTCCGGATTCCTTTAACTTCTTATCGATCATCAAAGAAAACGCGGCCTCTTTTTCACCAAAATTTACCAGTAATACTTCTGATGACGACTGGACTTCTTCCGGAAATAAGTTTAATTCATTTAACACATCGTAAATGCGATCTGCACCAAATGAGACACCTACTCCAGAAACATCCGGTAAACCAAAAATTCCGGTCAGATCATCGTAACGGCCGCCGCCACATACACTTCCGATCTGAACATCATTAGCTGTTACTTCAATAATAATTCCTGTATAATACTCCAGACCACGGGCAAGCGTGAGGTCGAGGCGCCATTTTGATTTCAGCTCAAGGTCTTTCAGATAACGCATCACTGTCATGGTCTCTTCAAGACCTTTCAGGCCTGTTTCCGAATCTTTTAAAATCTCCATAAGTGTAGGAAATTTCTCTTTTAACAAGCCTTTTAACTGCAGTATGGGTTTGAGCTTATCAATTGCATTATCACTCAATTCTTTACTTTTCAATTCTTCAATTACCAATTCAAAACCTATTTTGTCCATTTTATCAATGGCAACCGTTATATCGATTATTTTGTCAGGAGCACCGATAATTTCAGCAATACCACTTAATATTTTGCGGTTGTTGATTTTGATGGTAACATCAATACCCAGCATTGAGAAAACATTGTCAATCATTCGAATCAATTCAACCTCATTCAGAAGTGAATCAGAACCTATAACATCTACATCACATTGATAAAATTCACGATAGCGACCCTTTTGAGGACGGTCAGCACGCCAAACAGGCTGCATCTGGTATCTTTTAAAAGGAAAAGTAATTTCATTCAGATGCTGTACAACGTACCTTGCAAATGGTACTGTCAAGTCATATCTTAATCCCTTTTCAGCAATTACTGTTGTAATTTTGCCTAGCTTTTTCGTTTTAATATCCTGCAGGTCAAGATTCTTCAGAAAATCTCCAGAATTCAGGATTTTAAAGAGCAACCTGTCACCCTCCTCGCCATATTTACCAGTTAGTGTTGCAAGGTTCTCCATGGCAGGCGTTTCAATCGGTAGGTATCCATAATTTTGAAAAACCTTTTTAATGGTATTGAAAATATAATTTCTTCGCACCATTTCAATCGGTGAGAAATCGCGTGTGCCTTTTGGTATTGAAGATTTTTGGGCCATAAAATTGAGTTAAAAAACAGACCTGATTTATGTTGGCAAAAGTAGTAAAATGAAGCTAATACCTGAAATCGGTATAGTTTTGTTCGCTTTCAATCGGGTAATGACCTTTGTATACATTTCCAAGGTTGCCGTCGATGGCAATTTCATCTCCGGCCTGGAAAGTAAAATTGTTCAGCTGACACATTTTCTTTTCTTCATAAACCTCCAAACTGGTACAGTTTACAACAGAAGTAATACCCAGTCGAACCGCTGTAACGGCTGCATGCGATGTAGCTCCACCTTTTCCGGTTAATAATCCATCGGTTTCGAAAATCATGCTTATGTCGTCGGGTACTGTATCAGGTCGAACCAGAATGACCATATCTTCAGGATATTTTTTCCGAAGCCTGGCTATGTCTCTCAGGTCAAAAGCAACCCTGCCATTCATAGCGCTGCCGCCTATGCCAAGGCCACGACCTGCCAGTTGCATTTGTTCGATGGGAATACTGAATATTTCAACCGGTTGAGAGGCGGCCATATCGAGGTCGCGTGTTTGAAGAATATATAAATCTTCAGGCTTTTCCGATTCGAAGGTAAATTCTATTTCCTGAGGGCTATAACCGTATTCTTCAATCAGTTCAGTGGCCATTTTATAGATTTGCTCATAAATCTGAGGGAAAAGATCCTGCAAAGTCTTTTCCTTATCGTTATTGTTGGACCGCTGGCTATTGCTTACCGGAAGCGGTTTTACAAGCCCGGCAACAATATCCTCTCCCTGGCTTTGCAATGTAAAATCACCATACAGGTTCACCCCATGTTTTTTCTTTTTCGGATTTTGTGTGAAAACAACTCCTGTACCTGAATTTTTTTGAATATTCCCAAAAACCATACGCTGTACGATAACTGCTGTTCCCCATTCGTCTGCAATCTCCAAATGTTCACGGTAAGCTTTAGCGCGTTCTGATGACCATGAGTCGAAAACAAGATTGACGGTTGTTATCAATTGCTTAAACAGGTCTTCTTCAAAATAGATGTTGTTTTTTTGAAGTGTTTTTTTGTATGCAAATGCAATTTTTTTCATGGATTCAGGACTCAGGTCTGCTTTCTGCACTGCTTTGAACTCAATTTTCGAGCGATCCATCACCTCATCAAAAACATCCCTGCTTAATCCGAATGCCATTCCCCAACTCTGCAGCAATCGCCTGTATGAATCCCATGCTGACCATGCAAAACCAGGAATTTTACTGAGGCTTTCCGTTATTTCGTCATTCATTCCAACATTTAAAAATGTATCCATGGCACCTGGCATTGATATTGCAGAGCCTGACCGAACAGATAGCAACAGTGGATTTTGAGGGTTTCCAAATTGCTTACGCGATCCTTTCTCAACAATGTGAAGATGCCTTCTGATGAGGTCATGCATTTCCTTCTTTAGTTCAGGGTGGCCCAGAATGGCTTTTCTTCGCCGGAAAATCTCTGTTGTTAGAACAAAACCCGGCGGAATTGGAAATCCGGCGATTCTCAAATTTTTTAAATGATAGGCTTTGGAGCCAAGAAACACCTGGTTGTCAACCAATGGGTTCGGTTTCTGCAAACGTGTGATAATCAGGTTTGAATTATATGACATCACTTCATCAATAGTTTCTGATGGCAGGTTATCAGTCATGTTTCTAAGTGACTCCAGTATCCTTGATATAAAATTATCAAGGGGTTGCATCAGAAATGCTTCGGCAATTACATCTCTGTAAAACTTCTCGGATTCTTTATTGACCAATTGTACGGTCTCTTTTTCAGTATATCTTACGCTACCATTGAATAATTGAGGAATAATAGTTCTTAAAGGAATTTCATAAGTTTTCAGGAAATACTTGATCAGGATACGTTTTACATCTTCAGCAATAAACTGAAATATATTGACATACTGGTCGAATGAGAAACTTTGCGAACTCAGGCTGTATTTCAACATTCTCAGATTCGCATTAAAACTCTGATTAGTAATACCGTCTAGCTCCAGTCCCTCCCTGAAATAATCAAGTATAAAATAAATGTCACTAAGGGTTTTGGCCGAAATATAATTCAGGTTGATGCCCTCCACCACTTTCTCCATTAAACGCGTGGCTACATTTTCCAGCCTGAAGGTAAGTCCCAGTGCTTCAAATTTGGTTTCGCGATAGACTCCGTACATGGACGGAATTCCGATGGCAATATGCCTTTTATGGTAAATATTTTCCCAACTCTGGCTTGGTTTCGGATCAACGATTATTGTTTTAAGCTGATTCATAAACGAATAGATCAACATCAATGAAGTTTCAAAATCTTCTTCTTTGAGTGCTCTTTTCAATTTCTTTATTTCTGATTCGTTTATAAATGGAAACCGGGTCAGTAGTTCGGTGATGTCAACTGTTTCAAATGAATATTTTTCCTTCAGAAAAGCATATAGTAAATGAATATCGCGCAGTCTTTCCTTGTCTTTAGAATTATCTTTTGGCAGTTTTTCAAGCAGTTTTTCAAAAGTTGGTTCATCAAGCGCGAGTAATTCTTCAGGAGGGCTGTCGTTTAATTTACACAGTTTATTCACCATCTGATGAATAGGCGCAAACCAAACACTTTTTTTATCAATGGTATCGAATACATTTTGAGGTAGTGCCGTTTTTAGGTTTTCAAGATCGCCATCATGCCAAAACTTGAATACCTTTAATGTGAGGCCAATCAAGGTATTGTTACTTTCGGTATGTACTTGTTTACGTAGAAAGTGAATTAGTTTATCCTCACGGTGAGAGATCTCATCAATGGTAGTTGTCACTTTCCTGATCTCACCCTCGGCACCAATTTCATTAAAATATACCGGGAAAATCCGGGTCAGTTGTTTTACTTTTTTATAAAAAGGGGCAATATTTGAGTTCAGTATTTTTGTTATTTCCCGCTGAAACAGGTCTGTATCGCTGATAAAAATGCCACCAATCCGTAAATTTACGATCAGGGCGCTCAGCAGTTTTTCCATTTCTGATTCGGAATATTCGATAAGTTCGAGCCAAACCCTGATGTTTTTTATATGGTTTTGATTGACTGATAGTTGCCAGTCCTCGTTTACATAAACCATTCCCGGCGTTTCAAATCCAAAATCAATCAGTTTGTTCTCATAATAACTTACGAGATCAATTTTGCCCTCCTTATTCAATTCGATCACCTTTTTACCAACAGTCAGGAACATGTCTAATATAGACGACCCGTGCTCGGCCCTTAAAGGTTCTGCAAATTCGAAAATGGTATTTGCAAATGGACGTATTTGCTCTTTATCAAGTTCGTCAATAGTATGCCGAAGCATTTTATTTAACTTCCATATCAGTCGTTCCTTGTGGGCTTCCATGCCATCTAATTGAAGCAGGAAAAAAATAAAATGAAACTTTTCTATAAAAGCACCTAGGAGATCAACTGCATCGGCAAATTTTTCTGCAACCTGGTCATAATCTGGTATTTCCTTAACCAACATTTGCCAGTCGTACATTGAATCAATTTGCTCAGAAAGAGAAGAAAACCATTTGCTCCCAATTTGTTTTCTTAGAGTTGCAGTATCACTTTTCAGTATATCTTTCTCTTGCTTAATCCACTCTTCTATATCTGAACTCTTTTGCCAGAATTTAATATTTTCTGTATAAACTGCTTTTGTGAATGTAAGTATTTTCTCTTTTAACTGAGGATGAACGGCTTCCTGTTGCAAATACCTTTTAATGTATTTTGAAGCCATAATAAAGCTCCTTGGGTCCGATTTGAATCCATTGATCAAAGTCAGAAGGCAGGTTTCGATTAATGAAATATGAGTGTTTTTATCCTTTGAAAGAGTTTGAATGAACTCCAGGAGCGTTCTGATGATCATCACTTTTAACTTCGGATTATTACAGTTCACCAATAATTCCTGCATAAGGTTAACTGGTATTCGCAAAGCCTCATCTGCATTTTCAAGTCCTGTATAAAACCAGAAATCCGTTAAAAGGATACTTCTCAATTCTTCGGCAACAAATTTTTTATTGGAGAACGGATGTTGGAATTCAATAATGCAATCGTTTGCACGTTTGTGGATTCCGTAGTACTTTTTTGAAAGGTTTATAAACGACTGATAATCAGGTAGTATTTTTATGTCCTTGTAACGGGTTTCAGCAAGATTTGCTTCGAGGGCTTTTGATACAAATTTTTCTTCCATATATGGCTGAATAAGCTAGATGCTCATTATTATTATTAATACTTTTGCTGCGCTAAAAGCTGAGAAACAAAGATAAAATATCTCAGCCATAAAATTGATGACTAAAGTTTAATTTATAAAATCACACAAATGACAAAGATTAAAATTGGAATTAACGGATTCGGACGAATAGGAAGAAACGTATTCAAATTAGTTGAAGAAAGATCGAATATGGAAGTTGTTGGGATTAATGATCTAACCGACACAAAAACACTGGCGCACTTGCTAAAATATGACTCAACTCAAGGTAAATTTAATGGTACTGTTACTTTTGATGCAAATAACCTGATCGTAAACGGCAGGTCAATTCCAGTAACTGCTGAACGAATGCCAATTGATATAAAATGGGTACAAACTCCTGATGTTGTTGTTGAATCAACAGGTATATTCCGTGTAAAAGAAAGTAATAAAGGTGGTTATGGCGATCACTTAAAAAATGGAGCTAAAAAAGTTGTTTTAACAGTTCCTGCCAAAGATCAGATTGACAGAATGATCGTGCTTGGCGTAAATGATAATGAGTTACGAGATGAGGATCAGTGTGTTTCGAATGCTTCGTGTACTACTAACTGCCTTGCTCCTGTAGCGAAAGTGTTAAATGACCGCTTCGGAATTGAGAACGGATTGATGACCACCATCCATGCTTATACTAACGATCAACGAATTTTAGATGCACCACACTCGGATTTAAGAAGGGCGCGCTCTGCAGCTGTCTCTCAGATACCTACAACTACTGGTGCAGCCAAAGCGGTTGGAAAGATTATTCCTGATTTAAACGGAAAACTGGATGGTATGGCCGTTCGTATACCAACACCTACGGGCTCATTGGTTGATTTGGTGGTTAATTTGAAAACAGAAGCCTCCAAAGATGAAATCAACGCCGCTATGAAAGAAGCAGCTGATGGACCAATGAAAGGAATTTTGGAATATACAGAAGACCCGATTGTATCAGTAGATATTATTCATAACGAACATTCATCAATTTACGATGCCAGTGCCATTATGGTGCAGGGAAAAACTGTGAAAGTGCTTTCATGGTACGATAACGAATGGGGTTACTCAGCTCGTGTTGTTGACCTGATTGGCATGTTCAATTTCTAAAATTTTTGACTAAGAGGTGAAAACTGCCCTTAATGGGCAGTTTTTTTTGTTTATCTAACAATAGTTACTGATCCTTGAACGGTGGTTGTTTTAACACCATCAAGGGTAATAAAGTGAACGTCCCCAACATAAAAGTAAGCTTCTGCAGGACAATCCTGTCCGTTTTCCTGATTTTTGCCATCCCATTTTATTTCCGGGTCCTGGGTTTCATACATGATCTTTCCCCATCGATTAAATATCTTCAAGTCTATACTTTCAATATTTGTGTAAGATTCTGGAACTAAAAAATCATTGTAGCTGTCATTATTGGGCGTGAAAACATTCGGAATAATATATGGTGGGCATGCATCATAGTCTAAACAAATAATGTTACTTATTTCACTTATATTTCCCAGTGTGTCCACTGCCTTTACAGCAAAGCAACCAACAACATAATCAAGTTTGTCATACAGGTAAAAGCTTACAGTGTCGCCAGGGTAATATGCTATAGAATCAATCAATTGAAGTATGTGCTCAGGGGGAGCATAATAAAGGTAGAATTTATTAGCACTGCAATCGCAGGTATCGTATAAATTGCATGAATCTGTTGGAAAACTGATTTCCAATTCTACAGTAACATTATCGCAATCAAGGATTGTGTCTATAACTGGGGCGCAGGGAGGTACATTGTCTACAGGTATGGCACAGGTCAACTGAGAGAAATTGATCAACGGGTCGAATAATCCCGGTAATGAATAATGCCCGATTGCCTTTATATAATAGCAGTATGATTCATTATTTATAAGGCCTGTATCGTTGTAGAAAGGGACAATAGAATAACCTACCGAATCATAGGTTGTTTCAGCTGGATCTTTTCTATAAATGATAAATTCTTCATTCTCCCAGGGCACTTCAGGATACCAATACAACTTTACTTCCTGGTCCGTAGGCATGGTCTGAATGAAAACAGATGACGCATGCTGTGATCCACCAACATATCCAACGGGTACGCTTTCAAGATCAACCCTGTAGCTGTAAGGTCCATCATTTGTATTCAAATCAATGCCATCATCATAATAAAGGGTATCGTTCAGGCTGTTAAAAGAGGCTATAAGAGATGGTGAAATCCAGTTTAACCCATTATTTCTGTATAAATGATATTTATAAGGGCCAGGGTATTGAATAGTATCTAACTCCGTGGGTTTTGACCAGGCAATCATACCGTGTCCACTTTGAAGATCAAGACTATCATTACTCACATGTGTGATTATGGGGACATCCCTTTTCAAGTAAGCGCAGGCTTCGTTGGAGGCATAACTCTCAGCATCATCATAAAAAAAAGCAATTACGCGGTAGCAATAATTTATACCATGCACTAATCCGGCACCATTATTATCATCTCTAAAAGTAGTCGTATTGATATCATCTATCTGTTTGATAAAATTAAAGCCCGTATATCCAGGGACACCAGTTTCGCAATAATCCGGGTCCCAACCCGACTCACCGCTTCGCCTGTAAATCTTATATCCAATTGCATTTTCGCATATACTCTTATCCCATGAAAGATTAATTCCAATTCCCAACGCCCCAGCCTGTAAGTTTTCAGGAGCTGGGGCAATTACCTTAACCAATACTGTTTTAAAATTAACCAGGTTCACCGGAAGCCCTTTGTCGCTGGCTTTAAAAACAGTTGCATATGGATCAAGTCTGACATGTTTGCAAATAGTGGGCCAGTTAAAAGTTGTTGAAACTGTATCATTTCCAGTTGCCGGATCAGGATCAATATAAGCCGGGTTTACTGATTGTTCAAAAGGGCCGCCAAAAGCTGTTAGAGTTACATTGGTGCCGTCCGGATCAATAGCAACAACATCAAATTGCAGAAAATCTCCGGCTTCTACACAAGTGTCTGTGATGGTGTAAATTTCGGGAGGATCGTGATCACAAGCTACAATATTAATTTGCATATCACGCCTTACCGATCCTACTTTATAGCCAAATCGCCATTCCTCGATTACAAAAGCCACATTATACTCCCCCTGTAATATAGGGTTTAACCATAAAATATCACCCGTAATTCGATTAATGGAAAAAGTATCAGATGCCAGCGGAAAGGTATAACCAGGAATATCATAACCGCCTGCGCCTTTGCAGATAACCAGTTTATATGACAAGCTATCTCCATCAATATCATAAGCGCCCGCATTGTGAATAAATGGTTTCCCAGCACATCCCTGGTCGATGGGCGGATTTAATAAAAGCACAGAATTATTATACCCCAGAAAAGGATTGATGACAATTTCTGTTTCAATAAACATGGGAACGTTTACTGAGTTAGGAATATTATTAACCCCGTTATTCCGGTTAGGGTCTTCTACAGAAACAGTATAGTTGCCTGGGGCTGGAAATGTGTGGGTGCCTTTGTACAAATTATAAGTAATATCTGAAACATTCGGGATCGGCTCAAAAATTATTCTTTCGATTTCTGCGCCTGTTCCATCACCCCAAGAAATGGGCATAAAAGTCCTTGTGTCGTCAGCCGGACTGGATGTTCGTGTATACATGGTGATCGTAAACTCAAATGTGAGTCCAGCTATATGTTTATAGGTTATTTCAGCAGCTCGTTGATGCGTTGCATAGCTTTGGCCGGTTATGAATATCAATATAAAAAAGGAAAAAATAAATTTTCTCATTCAGATCATCAATGAGTTTCAAAACTACGAATATTCCACAAAACGAGTGCCATGTTAAGATAAATTCAGTAGTTGGTTCATTCTTAAATAAAGATGGAGAATAAAAACATAAAAATTGGAACGAAAATTAATAAACACAGTATAATGGGTGGGTAGGTTTTGCTAATTTTGTAAGTTCCTCATTGAAGTACATGGAAATAATGACACCTGAACAGGAAAGACTGGAAATATTAAGGCGCTACAGGCGCCTTATTGAGGTATGGCATACCCGAAAGACGGTTGAAGACCAGTGGATGGTGCGCAAAGCTTTCCGATTGGCTGCTGATGCTCATAAAAACATGCGCAGAAAATCAGGTGAAGCCTTCATTTTTCATCCAATTGAAGTGGCAACAATTGCTGCAGGTGAAATTGGGCTTGGGCGGACATCAATCATTTCGGCTTTATTGCATGATACAGTTGAAGATACAAATTTGCGTCTCGAAGATATTCGTGAAATGTTTGGTGAAGATGTTGCCAGAATTATTGATGGATTAACAAAAATTGATGAGATTTCGGATACTTCTTCAACTGCACAGGCCGAAACCCTGAAGAAAATATTGTTTACACTGACGGATGATGTCAGGGTAATACTGATCAAAATGGCTGATCGGTTGCATAACCTCAGGACTATGGAAGTGATGGCCAGAGAAAAACAGCTTAAAGTAGCTTCGGAAACACTGTTTTTATATTCACCTCTCGCAAATCGCCTGGGCTTATATGCCATTAAAACAGAATTAGAAGAATTGTCATTTAAATATTCGCAGCCGCACATTTATAAAGACATCTCTGAAAAGATTGCTGCTTCGGAAGAATCAAGGCAGGAAATCTTTTCCAATTTTAAACCTCCCATTGAAATAGAGCTGGAAAAATTAAAGCTGGATTTTGAAATAAAATGCCGGATGAAAACAGCCTATTCAATCTGGCAAAAAATGCAGGCCGATCTGGTACCTTTTGAAGAGATTTATAATACATTTTCAGTTGAGATAATTATTGACAGTAAACTGAAAAAGGAAAAATTGGATTGTTGGGCCGCTTATTCCATTGTTACAGGCATCTATACACCAAATAATAAAAAACTGCGGGATTGGATCAGTACCCCAAAGGCTAATGGTTATGAAGCTATTCATGCTACCGTAATGGGATTTGACGGACACTGGGTGGATGTGCAAATCCGTAGTAAAAGGATGCATGAAATTGCGATGAAAGGTTATGCTGCTCATTGGAAATATAAGAATCAGGAGAAACTGGATGTTGGACTTGATAAATGGCTCAAACGGACAAGGGAGCTTTTAAAAGAAAGTGAAGAAGAGACCATTGATTTTATAAACGACTTTAAAAAGAACTTATTTGAAGACGAAATTGTGGTTTTCACGCCTAAAGGGGATATGATAAATATGCCAGCAGGGGCTACAGTGCTTGATTTTGCTTATACAATACACACCGAACTGGGCAATCATTGTATTGGTGCCAATGTCAACCACAGGTTAGTGCCTATCGATTACCAGATAAAATCAGGTGACCAGGTGCAGATCATCGATTCGAAGGTGCAGTTGCCAAATGAAGACTGGTATGGTTATGTAAGAACAGCGAGGGCCAAAACAAGGATTAAAACCGCCATAAAGAACGAAAGGAAAAAGTTTCGCGAACAAGGCAAAGAAAAGCTCGATCAATACCTCGAACAGCTGAAACTGGAGAGCACCAAACCGATTATTACGAAGTTGGTCAAGTGGAATAATTTAAATGGTATTCTCGACCTTTATTATTATGTGGCACGAGACAAGATTGGCTTTAAAAGTGTCAAAGAGGCTTTGATACCAAGTGAAACACTTGCCAGTTGGGTAAGAAATTTCAGACTGCCTTTTGCAAAACCTAAGATGCCTGTTATAGCCGGAGAAGCACTTCTGGGAAGTGAAGACGATTCAATGCTCATCTCACAAACTAAAAAAAATGTTAATGAAAATGGTGAATTCACTGAGCTTGAATATGCCGTAGCTAAATGTTGCAATCCGATTCCCGGTGATGATGTCATCGGACTGATATTTCCGAATGAACCAATCCGGATTCATAAAACCGAATGCAACGTGGCTATTAAACTCATGGCGCAGTATGGTAAAAATATTGTAAAGGCGAAATGGAAACAAAAAGAAGGAATTATCTTCCTGGCTGGATTGAACATTAAGGCGGTTGATAATATTGGACTGGTACAGAAAATATCAGCCATCATTGCTAATGATTTCGAAATCAACATCAGGTCGCTTAATTTGCTTAACAGCAAGGGCTTAGTTGATATGGATGTAACCATTTACGTGAATAGTACGGAGAAACTGAAAAACCTGATTCAGCATTTGAAGAAGATCAAAGAAGTGATCAAAGTAACCCGCCTCGAAAAAATCACCTGATCATATCTAAATAATTTATATTTAAACCATATAAAAATTAAAAAAATAGTACTTTTGCCTGACTAAAGACGTCAGACATGAAGTCAAACAATAAGAAAGATACATTCGAATCTGTAAAAAAGATATTTACTGATTACCTTGAAGGGAGAGGACATCGTAAAACTCCGGAACGCTATACGATCCTGAAGGAGATCTATGCGACGGACGGACACTTTGATATAGAAACACTCTATATCCGGATGAAAAATAATAAGTACAGGGTAAGCCGTGCCACTTTGTACAATACAATTGAGTTATTACTTGATTGCAACCTGGTAACCAAGCATCAGTTTGGAAATAATTGTGCACAATTCGAACGTTCGTTCAAATTCAAACAACACGATCATTTTGTTTGTTTGGAGGATGGTCAGGTACTTGAATTTTGCGACCCACGAATCCAGGAAATTCAAAAATCGGTTGAGGAATTGCTCGGAGTGGATGTAGCTTATCACTCACTTACCTTTTATGGAAAGTGTAAAGATCACAAAAGCACGGACACTGAAAATTAGTTAGTAAATATTCATAACATTTCTATTTAGTTGCAACACTATTTTAGTACATTTGTTTGCAAACGCACCCTGATTATACAGGGTTTTTTATTGTGTTTTTAATTATGAAACGGCTGTTCAATGATGCGTATTGGAAAATGAAGCGATGTTGAATAGTAAGTTCCATACGTCCAATGAGTAAAAAAGTAAACGTATGAAAGTTGATGTTCTTTTAGGCCTTCAGTGGGGTGATGAAGGGAAAGGTAAAATAGTAGACGTACTCACACCCAAATATGATATCATTGCCAGGTTTCAGGGAGGGCCAAACGCAGGGCACACAATTGAATTTGATGGTAAGAAATTTGTGCTTCACACAATTCCTTCAGGAATTTTTAGTGAAAAAACTATCAATGTGATAGGCAATGGCGTAATTATCGATCCTTTTGTGCTCAAAAAAGAAATAGCAAAATTAAATGATGGCGGTATTGACGTTCAGGATAATTTGCTGGTTTCACGAAAAGCCCACCTTATTTTACCCACACACAGGCTGCTTGATGCTGTTTCGGAATATACAAAAGGGAAAGACAAAATTGGATCAACGTTAAAAGGCATCAGCCCTGCATATACTGATAAGATCAGCAGGAACGGAATGCGGATAGGCGATCTGGAAAGTGATGAGTTTGAGAAAAGATATTTGCAGGCCAGGGAAAGACATCTGAATACCATCCGGCAATATGAAGTCGATTACCGCGAAATGGAATTTGACGGCTTACGGTTTCCTGAATATGAAACGGCATGGCTTGAGGCGTTGGATGTGCTTCGTAAATTGAAAAAGGTAAATAGTGAATACTACCTGAATAAAGCACTCAGTGAAGGCAAATCCATTTTAGCCGAAGGTGCCCAGGGAACGCTTCTTGATATTGATTTTGGCTCCTATCCGTTTGTTACTTCATCAAATACAATAACAGCAGGTGTATGCAGCGGACTGGGAATCGCACCGTCTAAAGTGGGAAAAGTATATGGCATATTCAAAGCCTATTGCACCCGCGTAGGCAGCGGGCCTTTTCCAACGGAATTATTAGATGAAGACGGTAATTTGCTCCGTGACCTGGGTAATGAATATGGTTCAACTACCGGAAGACCCAGAAGATGCGGTTGGCTTGATCTACCTGCACTTAAATATGCCATTATGCTGAATGGGGTTACAGAGCTAATGATGATGAAAGCTGATGTATTGAATGATTTCAACAAACTGAAAGTAGCCGTTAATTATAAATACAACGGAAAACTTTCCGAGGAAATACCTTTTGAATCAGTAACTATGGATATTGAGCCTGTGTTGGAAACATTAAAAGGTTGGAATCGGGAAGTGGTTGCTTCACAAGGTTATTCCAACCTGCCATCTGAATTGAAAAATTACGTAGCATTTATTGAGCAAAGCGTAGGTGTGCCGGTAACAATTGTTTCCGTGGGTCCTGACAGGACTGAAACAATTTTAAAATCAGTAAGACTATGATTTTGTTTTCAAAATCATTTAGCCGAACTGATCCCGAGCGATAGTCGAGGGATCCCAAGGCTTTAATTCTCAACAGCTTAATGCGCAATAAAAAATAAATTTACTGTGGAGATACCTAGTAAGTTTGCTGCGAGGAGTTATATAAATCCTGATTTCTTAAAACAGTGGATTTTCCGGGTTGAAAGTGATCAATACATTGGCGAAGAAATTCCAGATAGTTACAACAATAATGGCAAATATCTTGGCGATATAGAAATTCATTCTGAATTTACTTACAAGTAACCAAAGTATGAGTGTGTTAATGGCCAATCCAATCAGGGAGATAACAAAAAATTCAGTGTATTCAAGTCCGATTTGGGGATTGGTACTTTCAAAGGTCCAGATGCGGTTCAGGTAATAATTGGTAGAAGCTGCAGTTGTAAAACCGATGGCATTGGCTACATATTTCTGAATATGCAGTTTTTCTTTAGCAAGGTAGGTAATTCCAAAATCAACAAATACACCTGAAAATCCCACCACTCCGAATTTCAGAAATTTTAACAGGAATGATTTGGTGAAGAATTCAGACATTTGAGATATTGAACCTGATTATAAAACTACCACCAGTACCTTTTTATTGCCATCTCGCACAATATCCACCGAAATGGTTTCGCCAGGTTTTAATTTTTTCAGCCTGTTCATATAATCATAAATATTTGTGATCGCCATACCATTGAGCGCCACAATTTTGTCACCTTTCAGCATGCCAGCTTTACTGGCAGGGCCGCCCGCGGTTACACCACCAACACCCAGTCCGTCATTTTCAGTGGCCGTAAAATCAGGCATGATACCTAATTTGACTTTCAATCCCCTTCTGCCTGCACCACCGGTTCGTTCTTTCGGACCGGCTTCCTGGTATGTAAGGTTGTTGTCCCTGTTAGCAATATCAATGATTATCGGGTAAGCATAATCCAGAATTTCTTTTTGTCCCTCGTAATTTATTTTGTCGGCATCATCATCAGGTGTGTGGTAATCGGGATGCGCTCCTGTTGTAAAAAACAGAACCGGGACATTACTTGCATAAAAACTGGCATGGTCTGATGCACCATAACCTTCAGGTGAATGATTAAAAGCCAGCTTGCTCTCCTTTTCATAATCAGCTAACAAACTGTCAAATTCCATTGCAGTTCCAGTTCCGGCAATCATAACTCCTTTATCAGTTGTGTCAAGCCGACCGATCATATCAAAATTGAACATGGCTTTAACGTCTTTCAAATCAACTAAGGCATTTGATGTAAAAAACTGGGAGCCGAGCAAACCCATTTCTTCAGCACCAAAAGCCATGATCACAATACTCCTTTTTAATTGATCGCTGTTGCTGCTTAATTTTTCGGCAAGTTCAATAATCCCTGCAGTCCCCGAAGCATTGTCATCTGCACCATTGTGAATAGCCAATGTATCAGGTGTTCTTGAACCTGATCCCTCACCGCCAAACCCCAGGTGATCATAATGTGCACCAATCACTATATACTCACTTTTCAGGATCGGATCAGCACCTTCAATAATGGCCACAACGTTTTGGGTTCTCACTTCATTTTTAATGAGTTCAGTGGTTCCTGATACTTCCACCCCTGTTGGGAAAGAAACCGTTTGCATATTTTTAATGATTTCTTCTTCAAGGTTATCTATCGTCTTTCCTGAATCTTCCAACATCAGGTTTGCTACCGATTGGCTAATATTTATAACTGGGATTCCTACATCAGCAGTTACACGGTCGAAAGAACCTGATAATAACTTATCACCAAATTGAGGGCCATTCACCAATAAAACACCAGCGGCTTTTTTATCCCGCGCCAGTAAAGCTTTATCCCTGTCGCTGCTAGCTGAAATAAACAGGCTTTCGTCTTTATCAGGTTCAGGGTCGCCTCGAAGAATCAATACCCAATTACCTTGCACATCTATATCTTTATAATCGTTCCATTGTAACGAATCATGATCAATTTCCAGTCCAAATCCCGCGAACACCACTTCTGCTGTTAATGAAATATTAGATGAAAAGGGCAAAGGAACGAAGTCAGCATTCAGTTCGAAAATACTATCACGCAAAAACAGTTTGTTGTCTATTCCTTTTGTTATTCCTGTTGTAACATTAAAAAACTGAAACCCTTCTTCACCAACGGGTTGCAGACCAAAAGACATGAATTGGTCCCTGATATATTTGGCAGCTTCCATTCCACCTTCAGTGCCTGGCTTACGGCCTTCAAGCTCATCATCTGCAAAAAAATAAACATGTGATTGAAGTTCTTCAGTAGTAATTTCCGGTTCAGAAATCTGTGCTTGAATAATAAGTCCTGTAAATAAAAAGAAGATAAAAGATATGATTTGTGTTCGTTTCATCAGTGGTAAATATAAATTTTGGGCAAAGATAATATATTAAGTGAGCATTGATCAACAAAAAAAGGCGGGAATGACCCCGCCTTTTTAAAGTTTTTCAAGAAAGTTCTATTGAACAATCATCTTGCGTGTTACTTTTTCAGCTCCATTGGAAACCGTATAAAAATATACACCAGAAGCCAAATCATTGGCATTAATGTTTAATGTATGTGTTCCGGCCATTTTATATCCAAAGTTACTTGAACTTACTACCTGACCTGTTAAGGTATATACCTCCAGGCTCAGATCTGAACCTTCATTTAATGTTACACTAAAATAAGTTTGTCCGCTTACAGGGTTTGGATAGTTTTGTGAAACTTCAAACGAGTTAGCCACATTTTCAAATACATCTACCGGTACAGGCGAAACAGGTAAATACACTATATTATTGTTTACCGGATCGTGTGTTGGTGGATCAGGTTGTAAACTGTTACCAGGTAAGTTATCAGTTTGATACAATATGTGGAAAGTGTTATCTGTTACATTTTGTGAAACAGCAGGATATGAGCATTCGCTAAAAATGTGGAATACATCATTTGTGTAGTCGGTAAACGGACTCCACATACCATCTCCTTCAGTAAATGCACCCCAAATGTGTCTGAAGTTATATTCTTCATTATCATATCCAACTGATAGAGCTGAAGAAAATATCTGCACGATGCCATTGTCAACAACTATTTGAGGCATACCTGTTAATGAAGTATAATAAGGAGCTACACCAACAATCGTGTCTTCTCCGTTAGGTTGTGTCCATGCAGCTAACTGACCGTTCTGGTAAATAGGAGTTGCTTCCCATTCTTCCATAGTTGGTAAAATGGTAGCTGTAATTTGAGCTGTATCCAATGCAGGCATGGTTTCATTCCAGTATACGATACCATCTGAGTAAGGATAATATGACCATGTGGCATCATCAGGCGTATCGTCTAAGTGAATCTGACGTCCAAAAGCAATATGTACGATGCCATCGTCATCTATGGTTGCGGCATTGTAGCCATCACCACCACCACACTGTGGCAGGTCACCACCATCCCCATTGAAGAACGGGTCAGGACTCTCGTAGAAAGTAGTTCTTTCCCATGAGTCTCCTCCGTCTTCTGATTTCATCATTACACCATCAGCAACACCACCGAAAATTACAAACGCAATTACACCTGGAGCATTTGGATTTGGTTGGGCCCATGCATAATCATCACCACCCCATCCTGAAGCATAATCAGAACCTAATCCTTCAAGAATTTCATTATCTGGGTCCCAGGTCTCGCCACCATCATCTGAACGAGAATAAATACAAGCCATTGTTTGTCCTTCATACTCAACGTTATTTCCAGCCATTGCAATGAAATGTATAACATCGTGATTTTCACCAGTTGTTATCATTCTTGGCCAAACCGGATAATAAGTAGCAGCAGGTTCGGGACCAGCTTTTGTGAAAAAATTCCAATCACCTGTTCCTTTGTTTTCCCTCCAACTAAAAACTAAACCTTCGGCAGAAGCCGTATGAGAGACAATAATTTCGCCATTTTCGCCGTATGGAGCGTAACTAGGCCATCCTGTCCTTACTTCTTCAATTCGTAAAGTTGGATTAGGACCCCAACTTGTGCCGTCAAAATAATTGTATCCTGTTCCTCTATCAGCCCATGAAGCATCGGTTGCCATGGTCCACACAGCTGCCATCGTTCCATCATCATAAGCATGGATTCTGTAACCCACTGAAGAATTCGACTGCAAGTCATACCACGTGCTTCCAACAACAATATCCTGGTCTCTTTCTCCATTGGAAACAAAAGGATTTTCGCTTACTTCATAAGTTTGCATGGGCTCGTCAATTGCTTTTTGATCCAAAGCAATAGTTGTTTTAAATTTAGCCTGTGGTTTTACGGTTGCCATCTGGGCAACAACGCTAAAGCCAAAGCTAATTGCAATTGCAAAAAGTAAAAGTTTTTTCATGATAAATAATTTAATTAAACAATGATGAATATTAATTTCTAATTAATTTGAATCTACAAAAGTAGGTATTTAAATATTTATTGATGCTTACAATTGATAAAAAAAGTATTTAAAGTTATTTAAAAATTGTATTTGATGCAAATTTCGGTCCATTCTTTGCTTGAAATCTAAATTTAACTTTTTCTCCTGATTAGCAGGGGTTGGTGTTCATGAGACTTAAAAAGAGAACTTCATTGAAACCGTCGCAATAGAACCAAAAGGAAATAAAAAAGGCGGACAATGCCCGCCTTTTAATTCAATAGAAATATTTACTGAACGATCATCTTAAGGGTAATTTTATTTGTTTCAGTAGAAACTGAATAAAAATAGACACCAGCTGATAAATCATTTGCATTAATGGTTAATGTGTGTGTGCCTGCAGATTTGTAACCCAAATCACGATTGCTGATCAGTTGTCCGGTTATGGAAGTTACCTCAAGATTCAGATCGGATCCTTCATCCAGACTTACAGTAAAGTAGGTTTGTCCATTTACCGGGTTTGGATAATTCTGTGAAACTTCAAATTTTGCAATTTCCGGCTGACTACTAACGTTCTGTACCAGAAAATCAGCATCAGAAAATGAAAAGTCGGTTATATATTTATACTGTACCGGTTGAATCGGGTCGATTACATCCATTTCCTGGTACGTATAAGGAATTGTATAGACTCCATCATTTTCTATACAATAATTCGCAGCAATGGCAAAATGAGAAGCCCTCCACCCAGTGGATAAGAAAGTTACATTTGTTGGCCCATCAGTTCCTTGGTTGTCAACGGTTTTCATTAAGGTTATTGGATCAAAACCTCTTGCATATATGTTCGGCCTGTTGTTATCTTCCTGGTCTTCAATATCAGTATCAAGCCAGGAAATAAATAATTTGTCGTGATTCTTATTGGTTGTAATCTGAACCCTATTGTCTTCGTAATAATCTGCCGGATCAGGATATCCTCCTCTGAAACATTGTGGGTATCCCATAATTTCTGCAAACCATGACACCCCTCCGTCGGTGGTATAAATATCCATAATGCCAAATAAATTCTGGTTGGAAGATATACTGTAATTGCTGCTTGCTGTGGCACCAACCGCAACAGCAATATGCAGGTCGCCACTATTGTCAACTGCACAATCCAGGTCGAATCCAGTGGTGTAACCTACCTCTTCTCTTGGGGTGTCTTCAAAAAATTCCACATACGTTTCATCATCAATCAGGTGATAGACTATACCACCCAATCCATTAGGTCCATCTAGTTGAATATGCGAAGGTCCTTCCCAATTTTCACCACCGTCTGTGGTTTTCCAATATATAGGGTAAAACCCATATGTTTCACCAATGTGTTCATTTGAACCGTTATCAGCTAGTGTAACAATATAGCCAGTCATGCCATCGGCGCTAAATGCTGCTTGAACATAAGTGGGCATAAACTGTTCGTCTTCATTAATCACCTCAAAGTCAATAAGCTCTTGTTCATAAACAAAATCCTCTGCACCATCATCATAATATCCTTTATTAAGAATCATTTGATCAAGATAATCTAAGGTACCTGATGTCCAGTCTTGATTAAAATCCAGGCATAAGGACAAGCCCTGAGATGTAAAAGTATACCCATCTGGTACTTCAGTATATACATCATCTGGAGATGAGTCAAGATTTTTCGTGCGAATGGATGTGTCAGCAATATTTATGATTCCGTAACTATAACCACCCCAGATATCATTGGTGCCATCAAGATTAGGGCAAAAGAAAACTACGTAAGCACCTTCAAAAGTGTCATCCGAATTCCACATACCATGATTTGGATAACGGGCAGCATCGGTGTAATATTCCCCGCCTGCATTTTCAGTGGCCACATAACATTCAACCATTTTTTCCCAGGTAATTCCACCATCAAGTGAAATATCATAACCTAAATCGCCTGAATATCCATCCGGATCTAATGCGCCACCCATTCGGTGAAAGTGTGTTAGTATATTCAGATCAGGGTTATAAGTTAAAATTTGTTTTTGCCCTCCTCTATAGCCGTAGCTATATGCATTAGCTGATGTACCAATGTCAATAATAGAAACAATATCTACATCTCTTTCAGGTGTGACATTTTCCTCTTTAACACTTGTTGTTGTTAATAAGGACTTTTCTTTAATAGGCTCTATTCCAATCGTTGGGTTGAAATTTGCCTTAAGGCCTTTTATTTGAGACTTTTGCGCAAAAGCAAAGAATCCTATGATAATAGCCACAATAAGGAGTAAAGTTTTTTTCATGTCTAAATATTTTATTAAAGATTGAGTTAAATGATTATGAAGCATTAAGAATTTGACTTGCCAAATTACAAAAAAAGCGGACAACGTCCGCCTTCTTAAATTAGGTTAATATAATCCTTATTGAACAATCATCTTACGGCTTACTTTATTTGTTTCGGTTGAAACCGTATAAAAATAAACGCCTGATGCCAGTTCATTTGCATTAATGGTTAATGTATGTGTTCCTGCTGATTTATAACCCAGATCACTTTTACTTACAATCTGACCCATCAGAGAAGTAACTTCAAGGTTGAGATCAGCTCCTTCATTTAAACTTACTGTGAAATAAGTTTGCCCGTTTACCGGGTTCGGGAAGTTTTGGGATACTTCAAATTTTGAACTTTCAATCGGATCTTCAATACCTACCTGGAAATTAAGAGGCAGGTATACCATATTATTATTTACCGGATCATGAGTTGGGGGATCAGGCTGTACACTATTACCCGGTAAATTGTCAGTCATATAGAGTATGTGATACATACCATTACTTGCTTTGGGTGCGACAGATGGATAAACACACTCACTGAATATATGAAAGACGTCGTTGGTATAATCGGTAAATGCACTCCACATGCCGTCTCCTTCGGTAAATGTCCCCCAAATGTGCCTGAAATTATATTCTTCATTATCAAATCCCACAGCAAGTGATGATGAGAAAATTTGCACAATGCCATCATGGATAACCATTTGCGGCATGCTTGTAAGCGAAGCATAATAGGTGGCGACTCCGACAATCGTATCTTCGCCATTAGGCTGTGTCCATGCTGCCAATTGTCCATTCTGATAAATTGGAAAATCACTCCAGTCTTCGGGCAATATATCAGCCTTTATTTGTGCTGTATCAAGTACAGGCATTGTTTCATTCCAATACACCAATCCATCAGAATATGGCCAATATGACCAGGAATCATCATCGGGTGTATCATCCATATGGATCTGTCGTCCGAAAGCCACATGCACCACGCCGTCATCATCAATAGCTATTGTATTGCAGCCGTCTCCACCGCCACACATGGGCAGGTCACCGCTATTTCCATCAAAAAACGGATCAGGGCTTTCATAAAAAGTGATTCGTTCCCAGCTATCCCCATCATCTTCCGATTTCATAATTATACCATCGGCGATACCTCCAAACGTAACAAATGCAATGACGCCTGCATTGGGTTCTGCCCATGCGTAATCGTCGGCACCCCAGGAACCGGCATAATCAGAACCCATGCCATCAAGAATCACATTTTCAGGATCCCATGTTTGGCCACCATCTGTTGAACGTGAATAAACGGTTGCTCCGTTAAGTCCTTCGTAAGGTACATCACCATTTTGCAGGGTTGGCAGGTTAGCAATTACATGTATAACATCCCGGTTTTCACCCGAAGTTGTCATCCTGGGCCATGCCATGAAATGGTATCCTTCAGGACCGTCTAAAGTGAAAGTATTCCAATCGCCTGTTCCTTTGTTTTCACGCCAGCTGAAAATCAGGTCGCCAGCCCCAAAATCATGTGAACAGATTATTTCTCCATTTTCACCGTACGGTGCATAGCTAGGCCAGCCTGTTCTTAAGGTTTCAATCGCGATCCGTAGGTGCTGGTCCCCAGGAGCTTCCGTCATAATAATTATATCCGGTCCCCCTGTCAGGGTAACTGGGAGGACTTTGTACCCCACGGGTCCATGTAGCGCCAATGGTGCCGTCATCATATGCATAAATTCGCTGGGCCATGCTTGAATTTGATTGCAGATCGTACCACGTATTACCAACTACAATATCCTGGTCTCTTTCGCCTGGGATGTAATTATTAGTTTCTGGAGCAGGAAAGACAATTTCGTCAGTAATAGAATTTGATTGTGTTGCTACAATTGTATTTAAATGTGGCTGAGAAATTCGATTTGTTTTCTGCGAAATTGCCACGAAAGTAAAACAAATGGTTGCCAATAATAGTAATGATTTCTTCATGATTCTTGTTTTAATGGATACTTAATTTGCCATAAAAATACTTATTATTCATGATTTTGACAAAGCGAGATAGGTCAAAATAAAAAAGGCTGCCAATGAATGACAGCCTTTAGTATATTATTGTAGGTTCTTTTATTGAACCAACATTTTCTTCGTTATGGCTTTCTCTCCAATTTCGACAGTATAAAAATAAATCCCTGCATCCAGGTCAGCTACATTTATTTTAAAAGTGTGGTTACCGAAATGACTTGCATTTTCTGTTACCTGGTAAACTCTCTGTCCGAGCACATTGCTTAAAGAAAGACTTACTGGGCCTAATACCTCAGTATTTACAACAATCGCAGTTTCATGGGTCGCCGGGTTAGGCATATTTTGAGAAACTTCAAAATTTGTGCTTGAATACTGGTCTGCAATGCCTACATGGAGGTTAACAGGTAAGTATACCATATTGTTATTAACCGGATCATGTGTTGGAGGATCTGGCTGCAAAGCGTTGCCAGGTAAGTTATCGGTCATATAAAGCAAATGATACATGCCATTATGAACCTGCGGAGCAGCGGAAGGATACACACATTCACTAAAGATATGGAATACATCATTTGTATAATCTGTAAACTCACTCCACATGCCGTCACCTTCTGTAAAACGTCCCCAGATGTGCCTGAAATTATATTCTTCATTGTCAAATCCAACTGAAAGGGCACCATAAAATACCTGTACAAAGCCATCGTTAATTACGATTTGAGGCATACTTGTAAGTGATGCACCGTAATATGCTACTCCAGCAATAGTGTCCTCACCGTAAGGTTGAGTCCACGCTGCTAGCTGTCCATTTTGATAAATAGGTGTTGATTCCCATTCTTCGTCTGTTGGTAAAATGTTAGCGGTGAGCTGCGCTGTATCCAATGCAGGCATGCTTTCATTCCAATACACCAATCCATCTGAATAAGGATAATATGACCACGCGTCATCATCAGGCGTGTCGTCCAGGTGAATTTGACGGCCAAAAGCCACATGACATATGCCGTCATCATCAATAGCAATAGCATTAAAACCATCTCCACCTCCACATTGAGGCAAATCGCCGCCATTTCCATCAAAGAATGGGTCAGGACTTTCGTAGAAGGTAACTCTTTCCCATGAATCTCCTCCATCATCTGATTTCATAATGATGCCATCTCCAATTCCTTCAAATGCAACGAAAGCCAAAACTCCGGCATTGGGTTCAGCCCATGCATAATTATCACCACCCCACATCTTTACATAATCAGAACCCATACCTTCCAGAATGACATTTTCAGGATCCCAGGTTTCGCCACCGTCCAATGAACGTGAGTACAGGATAGGTGAAACAATATCTTCATAAGTGTAATCAAATAAAGCACTAATTACATGTATTTCATCATGGTTCTCGCCTGTTGTGATCATACGTGGCCATGTCAAACCATTGGCGCCAGGCACACCGTCAGGACCTTCCAGATAAAAGTGCTGCCAATCACCGGTACCTTTGTTTTCTCTCCAATTAAAAACCAAACCAGAAGATGCAGTATGTGCACATGTTATTTCACCATTTTCACCAAAAGGTGCGTAACTTGGCCAACCAGTTCTTTCAGGATCAATTCTTTCGGTTGTCATCGGGCCCCATGCAGAACCATCATAGTAATTGTACCCGGTTCCTCTGGTGGCACCAAATGTTCCATCAGGGGCAAAGGTATACACAGCACCCATTGTACCATCATCATGAATTACAAGTCGGTGATCAATGGATGAATTACTTTGAAGGTCGTACCAAGTGTTTCCAACAACTATGTCCTGGTCCCTTTCATTCGAAACATAAGGATTGCTTTCGCCAAGATGAGCAGGCTGGATATCTTTTACCGGTAGCATTTTTGTGTCTACGGTATTTTTAAATTTGGCTTGTTGCTTAACAGTAGTATACTGAGCAAATGTGCTGAAACTAAAACTGATAGCAACCAATAAAAGTAAAATTTTCTTCATTTCTTAAAGGATTTGTTAATATATTATTAGACGATTATTTTCAAATAAGCTTACAAAGTTAAGAATTATACAAATATAATACCAGCAATTTGAATATTTGATCACGGGAGTTGGTAAAAGGAATTTGAAAGTGCGAACTAAACCTTATGATACCATACCATAATACTTAAGCTAATTTAACATCCATAAAAAAATAAACGGCTTATATTTGCAATTCAACAAAATAAAGGATGAAAAAACTGCATGTTTATATGCTCAAGTCCTACCTGGGACCATTTGTTTTTACATTCTTTATTTCCTTATTCATATTGCTGCTTCAATTTCTCTGGCTCTACATTGATGACCTTGTAGGAAAAGGGCTTGAAATGTACATCCTGGCGAAATTGATGTTTTATGCTTCCTCGACCTTCGTTCCACTGGCTCTCCCGCTGGCTATTTTACTTTCTTCATTAATGACTTTTGGAAATCTGGGTGAACATTATGAATTGGTAGCCATGAAATCGGCAGGTATTTCATTGAGAAAGGCAATGAAACCGCTTATTTATGTGGCCATCATAACCAGTATCGCTGCCTTTTTATTTTCAAATTATGTATTACCGGTAGCCAATTTAAAATTTGGCTCTTTGTTATTCGATGTGAAACAACAAAAGCTGGCGTTTAATTTAACAGCCGGTGTTTTTGAAAATGACCTGAATGATTTTGTGATCCGTATTGGGGAGAAAGACAAGGACAATAAAACGATTTATGATGTGCAGATTTATGATCATACATCTAAATTAGGAAATACAAAAGTAACAACAGCCAGCAAAGGGTTTATGGAATTAACTCCTGACCAGGAAAGGGTAATATTTACTTTGTTTGATGGATATACATACATGGAAATAACCGACCAGAAAAGGTATAAGGAGACACGGCCGTTTGAAAATATGAAATTCAGTAAACAGGAGATGATATTTGATCTGACGGAATTTCAGCTGAACAGAACAAACGAAGAACTATTTAAGTCGCATTATACGATGTTAAATATCAAGCAGCTAAACGAGTCAATTGATTCGCTGAGTTTGCAGCGGATCGATAGAATAGATTTCTTCAAGAAAAAATTCATCAAGAGTTCAACATTCCTTGCAAAAGAAGACACGATCATCGACTCATTAATATATCAGAGAAAAATTGTTCAGACCGATTCAGTTTTTAAAGATACATTGACATACCCGTTTCAAAAAAACTATGGAAAAGAGGCACTGTTAGAGATTGTTGACCTGACACAAAATAATGTTCGAAATATCAAAGATGATGCTTATAATTACGGAAATGAATTTGATACACGCCAGCAAGTGATCACCAAACATCAGGTAGTCTGGCATCAAAAGTTCAAACTTTCCATAGCTTGTTTATTGTTTTTCTTTATTGGAGCCCCATTGGGGGCCATCATCAGAAAAGGAGGCTTAGGATTACCTGTGGTTGTATCGGTTATCTTTTTTGTTTTTTATCATATCGTTTCCATGACAGGTGAGAAAGCAGCAAAAACGGGTGAGTGGGACGTTATTATTGGAGTGTGGCTTTCAACCATTATCATATTACCTATAGGGTTATTTCTTACTTACAAAGCTACTACCGATGCTCCTTTGCTCGATTCTGAAAGCTGGAAAAAATACTTTGAAAGATTCAATATTTCAAAAAAGAAAAAGTCCAATGCCGGATAAATTGAAAGTGCTTTTCATTTGCAATAAATCGCCATGGCCACCAAGTGAAGGGGGCCCTATTGCGATGAATAATCTCATTACCGGCCTTTTGGATGCCGGACATCACGTGAAGGTACTGGCTGTAAATTCAAATAAATATACAATCAATCCCAAAGACATTCCTGTTGATTACAAAAAAATGACTGGGATTGAACTGGCCTATGTAGATTTAGCTATAAATCCGATTCAGGCTTTCCTGAATTTATTTTCCCATAAATCATATCATGTCGAGCGTTTTATTTCAGCTGCATTTAATGAGAAACTGATCCAAATACTGAAAAGGGACCATTTTGATATTGTACAAATTGAAACGCTGTATATGTCGCCCTACATTGAAGCCGTTCGTAGGTATTCCAATGCGAAAATATTTCTACGAGCCCATAATATCGAACATATGATCTGGCAACGGATTATGGAAAGCACAAAAAACCCCATCAAAAAATGGTATTTAAAACACCTGGTGCGTACTTTAAAGAACTATGAATACAATAGCCTGCAAAAATTTGATGGCATTATTCCTATTTCTCATGTGGATGCAGACTTTTTTAAAAAGATCACTATAACACCTGTAAGAACAATTTCATTTGGAATAGATCCGGCAAAAATAGATTTGGAAGCTTATGGCAATCCTGAGCAGGCTTTGTTCCATATTGGTTCTATGAATTGGGTCCCTAATATTGAAGGCGTCAAATGGTTTTTGGAGGAAGCATGGCCGTTAATCCATAAATCCTTCCCAGATTTAAAATGTTACATGGCCGGCAGGGGTATGCCCGACTGGATTTATGAATTGAACCTGAAGAATATTGTGGTTTTGGGAGAAGTGCCCGATGCATATGAGTTTATTCAATCAAAGTCCATCTCAATTGCACCATTATTCTCAGGGAGTGGAATCCGCATTAAGATCATTGAGAGTATGGCACAAGCACGTGCCGTTATTTCAACCACCATCGGCGCAGAAGGAATCAACTATACAAACGGTAAGAATATCATAATCGCCGATGATAAATACACTTTTCTGGAGGCAGTCAAATTACTATATCCCGATCCGTCAGCAACAAAAAAAATGGGTGAAAGTGCCAGAAAACTGATATTGAAACAACACAATAACAAGGTTCTAGTTGCAGAGATGGTTGATTTTTACCGGGAAGTTGCAAAATAGCCGTACAAACGATTGTTTAATTTTTAATTTTGTAATTTGTTTTTACAATGAGGCTATTAGTTCTACTTTCGCGTGTACCCTATCCCCTCGAAAAAGGTGATAAACTCAGGGCGTTTCATCAGGTGGTGCAGTTATCAAAAAAAAATGAGATTGTGCTATGTGCACTCAATCCCAACAGGAAATTGAACAAACGTGAAGCTTTTAGTGCCTTGCAGCCTTATTGCCGCTCCATTAATTTTATTGATATCCCAATTACTGGACGAATCTGGAATATTTTCAAGGCCTTCTTTCAAGGCCTGCCACTTCAAGTGGGTTATTTTTATAGTTGCAAAGCAGCCAGCAAAGTCAACAAACTTATTGAGGAATATAAGCCAGACCATATCTACTGCCAGCTATTGCGAACTGCTGAATATGTGAAAAATTCTGAAATCCAAAAAACTATAGATTACCAGGATGTTTTTTCATATGGTGTAAAACGACGAATGGAAAAGGCTCCCTTTTATACGAAGCCGGTTTTCCGGATGGAATATAAGCGTTTGCTCAAATACGAGGCAGGTATCTTCGATCTGTTTGATCATAAAACCATCATTTCCATACCCGACCGTAATTTGATTCCGCATCCTGAGAGGCATAAAATTGATGTCATTCCTAATGGTGTCGATCATGATTTTTTTTCACCAAGAGATTCAGCAAAGAATACAGATATTGTATTTACCGGAAATATGGCATACCCACCGAATGTAGATGCAGCAGAATTTTTGGTTAATAAAATTATGCCAGTAGTTTGGAAACAAAAGCCTGACGCAAAAGTGATGATTGCCGGAGCAACACCTGATAAAAGGGTGACATCGTTGAAATCGGATAAAGTTATAGTAACCGGTTGGTTGGATGATATTCGTGATTCATACGCAGGAGCCAAAGTTTTTATTGCACCCATGCAGATAGGTACCGGACTCCAAAACAAATTGCTGGAAGCTATGTCGATGAAAGTACCATCCATTACTACACCACTGGCCAATGATGCCCTGCAAGCTGTTGACGGTAAAAGCATCCTCATTGGAAAGGATGCATCATCACTGGCACAACATATTTTAAATTTACTAAACGATACAGACTTATATCAAAAAATAGCTGAGAATGGATTCACATTTGTCAAACAGCATTACAGTTGGGAAGAAGCTACTGATAAACTCCATCAAATCATTCATAAGAACTAAAATATAACTGATAATCAGCAAGATGCGACTTTTTGCAAGGACATCAGAATTCACAAAATAAATTGTATTTTTGCGCGCATGGAACAAATCAGGAACTTCTGTATCATAGCACATATCGACCACGGTAAAAGTACCCTGGCTGACAGGCTATTGGAGATTACAGGTACAGTTACTGACAGGGACCGCCAGGAGCAGGTGCTGGACGATATGGAACTGGAGCGCGAACGTGGTATCACCATAAAGAGCCATGCCATTCAGATGGATTATGAATATGAAGGTAAGAAATATGTTTTTAACCTGATCGATACCCCTGGGCATGTTGATTTTTCCTATGAAGTATCACGTTCGATTGCGGCTTGTGAAGGGGCTTTGCTGATAATTGATGCTACACAGGGAATTCAGGCACAAACCATATCCAATCTATACCTTGCCATCGAGCATGATCTGGAAATTATTCCGGTATTGAATAAAATGGATCTGGATAATGCCATGCCTGAAGAAGTCAAGGACCAGATCGTAGATTTGCTGGGATGCGACTATGAAGATATTATTGAAGCCAGTGGTAAAACAGGCTATGGAGTTGATAAAATTCTTGAACATATTATCCATAGAGTTCCGGCTCCAAAAGGAGATCCAGGAGCACCGCTGCAAGCGCTGATATTTGATTCCGTTTTTAATTCATTCCGGGGTATTATAGCATATTTCAGAATTTTTAGTGGAGAAGTAAGAAAAGGAGATCTGGTTAAATTTGTCAATACCAAGAAAGAGTACGAAGCCAATGAAATTGGTGTTTTGCGATTGAAACCCGAACAACGAAGTGTATTACGGACAGGTGATGTAGGTTATATCATTTCAGGTATAAAAACTTCCAAAGAAGTAAAAGTAGGAGATACCATCACTCATGTTGAAAAACCATGCATCAAAGCTATTGAAGGTTTTGAAAATGTTAAGCCGATGGTATTTGCAGGCATTTACCCAATTGATCCGGATGAGTATGAAGAATTGCGGACATCTATGGAAAAACTGCAATTGAATGATGCTTCCCTTACCTGGGAACCTGAATCATCAGCAGCATTGGGCTTTGGTTTCAGGTGTGGTTTTTTGGGTATGCTACATATGGAAATCATCCAGGAACGCCTTGAACGTGAATTTGACATGAATGTGATCACGACGGTGCCCAACGTTTCTTACCAGGTAATTACCAATAAGCAAGAACGGATCGAAGTCCATAATCCTTCAGGTTTACCAGAACAGAAATATATTGAGCATATTGAAGAACCATACATTAAAGCCCAAATCATTACAAGATCTGATTATATCGGTTCAATAATGAAACTATGCCTTGATAAACGAGGCGAGTTAAAAAACCAGGTATATCTTACAACAGATCGTGTTGAACTGAGCATGGAAATGCCCCTTGGAGAAATTGTTTTTGATTTTTATGACAAACTCAAATCCATTTCAAAAGGTTATGCCTCCTTCGATTATCACATAACCGGATATAAACCTGCCAAACTGGTTAAGTTGGATATCTTATTAAATGGTGAATCAGTAGATGCACTCTCCACCTTGATTCATCACGACAATGCATATGATTTTGGAAGAAGAATTTGCGAAAAACTTAAAGAACTTATTCCACGCCAGCAATTTGATATTGCCATCCAGGCAGCTATAGGGGCCAAAATCATTGCACGCGAAACCGTGAAAGCCGTGAGAAAAGATGTAACAGCCAAATGTTATGGTGGTGATATTACCCGGAAACGTAAATTACTGGAAAAGCAAAAGAAAGGTAAAAAACGCATGCGCCAGGTGGGTAATGTGGAAGTGCCACAATCGGCATTTTTAGTGGTATTGCGTTTGAATGATTAATAATCCCTTCCTCTTTACATTTAAAAAGTTTTATATTGCTTTGTAACAAATAATGCATTAGTAACGTCCTATCGTTATAAGCAACATTTTTACCATTTAGGATGACAATACGCGAATACAACAGTTGTGTTGATGAGTTTTCTGACGGAATCTACCGGTTCCTTCTGAAAAACATTAAAAATGTTGAATTGGCGCGTGACCTGGTGCAAGAGTCGTTTTTAAAATTATGGCAGAAAAGGAAAGATGTAAATTACTCCAAAAGTAAATCGTATCTGTTCACTACAGCATATCATAGCATGATTGATCAGACAAGGAAAAAAAGCTGGAATAGCCCTGGTATTGATGATCAATTAAACAACACATATGAAGGTGACGAAAATAGTTATTCTGATGTAAAAGAAATTCTGGATATGGCACTGGAAAAATTACCTGCGATTCAAAAATCAGTGGTTTTATTACGGGATTATGAAGGATATTCATACCAGGAGATTGGTGAAATAACAGACCTTACAGAAGCGCAGGTAAAAGTATATATCTACAGGGCAAGGATGTCGCTAAAAAAATATCTTGTCAGTATTGACATGGTGATTTAAACTGAGGTTAAATGAAAATAAACAGAAATAATTACGAAATCTTTTTCATCGATTTTTACGATGGCAGGGTTACTGATGCCGGTAAGCATGAGATGGAATTATTTCTTGCAGAAAACCCAGATTTAAAAGAAGAATTCGATGCATTTGAAAATATCACCATTGACTCAACTATAATTTCATATACTGCCAAACAGGATCTTAAAAAACAGGAAATAGCTGAGGTGGACGGATTAAATGAAGATAATTACGAAAATGCTTTTATCGCCTGGTATGAAAATGATTTGATAGCTAAGGAAAGAGCTTCCCTGTTATCCTTTTTAAGTACAAATCAGCAGTTGGAAAAAGAATTTAAATTACATGCAACATTAAAGTTAAAACAAGACAACTTAGTTTTTGAAAGTAAAGAAATACTTAAAAAGAAGGCATATATTGCGTATTACTGGTATGGAGTTGCTGCAGCATTATTGATGCTTTTTGCAGTAAGTTTTTTTCTGAATCAGAACAAATCCAATTCTTCACGAGTTCATATTGAAATTGCCCATCTGCCATCCATCACAATTGAGGATGAAATTACGGAAATAAACGTTTCTGTTCAACCAGTATGGGAACAAAGAAACTCAGAGATTGTTGAATTACCCGCCCTGGAACATTCAGAAACTGAGCCTTCTGTAACAGCATTGACATCAATCAAACCATCAGCAAACATATTGGAACAAAACTTGTCAGTTTATTATATCGATAAGGAATACACAGGAGAAAAGATTGCATTATCAAATATTGATGCGCCAAAGAAAAGAGGATTACTGGCGCAGTTTTTCAGGAAAAATGTAGAAGATGTAACTGAAAATCTTGGAATAAATAATGCCTTGTCTGATCATTCTGTTATGAAGAAAAAAGATCCGGGTTTTGTTAAATTTCTGGATGGAAGTCTGGTTGTATTTAATACCATAACTGGCAGTGATACCGAATTGGTTAAAAATTACGACAATGAAGGAAATCTCAGAACCTACACCCTCGAAGGGCAAACCCTGATAGTCAACCGAAAGTTGCCATCCAGTAGAACGGCCAACTAAATATTCTATTTAAATTTTATAAGTCTGTAACAAATTCTGTGGTGAGGACGTCTTACCAGCAAACATTAAAACAGTTAATCATGATAAAAATTCAAAGTTTAATACTGGTATTAGCAGTAGCCATTTGTATTTCACCAGCTATGTCGCAGGTTTCTGGAAAAGGAGAAATTGTTAAACAGGAAAGGCAGGTGGGACAGTTTGACGCCATTGATATTGGCGGCGGACAAGAAGTTGTATTGATGAATGGCGATAATTTTAGCGTTGTAATTGAAACAAATACCAATTTATTGGATCATATTGATGTGGTGCTGAAGAATACCACGCTTTCCTTTGAATACAAGAATATCAAACGATATGATGAAATGAAGTTTTTTATAACAGCACCGGATTTTAAAATGATAAAAGCTATCTGGCGCTTCAGAAATATATACACCAGAAACTATTGAAGGAACTGATTTGAAAATAATTGCCAGTGGCGCATCTGAGGTCAAATTAAAAATAAAATATAATAGCGTTTCACAAAAGCATCCGGTGCATCAGAAGTAAGGCTGGAAGGGAAATGCCACATGCATGTGTTGAGGCCAGTGGAGCGTCCGAAGTAAAAGCAAAAGAATTTGTAACGGCAAATACTGTTGCATAATGCCAGTGGTGCCAGTGAAATTTTTGTCAATGCAAGTTCCAATTTAACTTATGATATCAGTGGTGCTTCTGAAGTAAAATATTTGAATGCACCAGATAACGCTGGTAGTCAGATCCAATTCAGGTGAAAAAAGTGTTGTAATCGTTAATGACTCCATCAGGAAAGCTGAAGTATATACTTATAGTGATACAACCACTGTTAAAGGTGGGAGGATTGAATGTTGAAGTGATAGATAGCGATACGACAAGGGTAACTGTCGGAAGGCATACTATTATTGTTGATGATGATGGAAATGTAAGCTATGAAAAATGCAAAATCAAACGATTTAATGGTCATTGGGGTGGTGTTGAATTAGGTATTAATGGGTATGTAACTCCTGATTTTAATACCAACTGGGGCGTTGAAAATGATTACCTCAACTTAAGGTATGAAAAATCGATGGCAGTTAATTTGAATCTTTATGAACAAAATATCGCCCTCAATAAGGCCAAAAACATGGGTTTTGTAACCGGAATTGGTATGGCTTGGGTAAACTATCGGTTTAACTCTACAACTTATTTAACACCAGATAATTCGCAGATCAATGGTTATTTTATGGTTAAATCAGAATGGAGATAATTTGTCTGTTAGGAAAACCAAACTAACGGCTATGTATATAACGATTCCATTTATGTACGAAATTCAAACCAACAACCCCAGCAAGTATAAACGATTTCATTTTGGTATCGGTGTGCTCGGAAGCGGAAGGGTACGTACCCATACCAAAATATATTTCAACAACGCCAATGAATTATATTATCTTCAAGACCCGGGAACAAGTGAAATATATACTACGGAATCATACGATACACCTAACGCAAGCCAGCGGAATATTGTAAAAAATTACAACAGTTTTCATTTGCAACCATTTAAATTCGAAGGTATGGTAAGGATTGGATTCAGCGTGATCAATCTATGGGCACATGTAGGTCTGAATCAGTTGTTTGTAAAAGACCGAGGGCCAGAATTATATACATGGTCGGCAGGGATTACAATTGTCGGGTGGTAAAAATTTGCTTATACCTGCAATTACATGGCTCCATCAGTTATTATTGATGGGGCTTTTTTTTATTTTTGCATTGCTTATCAATAAAAATTTGCACTATGTCAGGACACAGCAAATGGTCAACTATAAAAAGAAAAAAAGGCGCATTGGATGCCAAGAGATCGAAGATTTTTTCGAAGCTCATCAAAGAAATAACGGTAGCCGTAAAAGAGGGTGGACCTGATCCGGAAGGCAACCCCAGACTTCGTTTGGCCATAGCAAATGCGAAGGGGCAAAGCATGCCTAAAGATAATATTGAACGTGCTATTTCGAAGGGAAAAGATAAAGATTCAGCTAATTTCACTGAAGCAACTTACGAAGGATATTTTTCGACATGGGATTGCGGTTTATGTCGAGACCCAAACTGATAATTCGCAACGAACAGTTTCTAATGTGCGTGCTATTTTTAATAAATATGGTGGCAGCCTGGGTACCAATGGTTCATTAAGTTTTTTATTCGACCGGAAAGGTATCTTTTCAGTACCTAAAGGTGAAATTGACCCTGATGAATTTGAACTGGAAGTAATTGATGCCGGGGCTGAAGATATTGAACTGGACGATGAAGGGTTTTTCCATATCACAACTTCGATGGAAGATTTTGGCAGCATGATGAAAAAATTAGAAGAGCTTGGGTATTGAACCCGAATCGGCAGAACTTCAGCGCATTCCGCATGAAACCAAAACACTTGATAAAGAGTCGGCTCTTAAAATTCT
The DNA here is from genome assembly GCA_963776205.1 of Marinilabiliales bacterium. Classification (GTDB taxonomy): domain Bacteria; phylum Bacteroidota; class Bacteroidia; order Bacteroidales; family F082; genus UBA4459. Next base: position 558,027 of record CAVZLR010000002.1, on the reverse strand, counting down.
GAAAGTGATCGAATTATTTGAAGACGATGATGATGTTCAGCAGGTATTTCATAATATGGAAATAACTGATGAACTGATGGACGAAATGTAAATCGATTACTTTTAACTGAATTATTCACTACTTAATTCGAAACTATGCAAGTATTATTACCTTATCTACATTTTATAGGCATCATGGTGATCATGGGTTCTTTGATTTCTGAACACCTGATGTTGAAACCTGGAATTTTAAAGCAACAGATCAAATCCCTTGCCGGTGTTGATCTTATATATTGGCTGGCCATAATAGTGGTGCTGGCTTCCGGTTTACTGAGATGGCTGGTGTTCGACCCGAAAGGTGTTGACTTTTTTAGCAAAAACCCGCTGTTTCATATCAAACTGACGGTGTTCTTTATCATGGTCATTCTTTCACTGTTTCCCACCATAAAACTTCGAAAATGGAATAAACAAGCCCGGCAGGGAAATCATTTGGATGTCAGTGATAGAGACATTAAAAAGCAGTTGATGTTCATCCGGATTGAACTATTGCTATTGGCCATTATTCCATTATTGGCTGTGATGGTAGCCCTGGGGAAGGGATTTTAAGATATTCTGAAACTATTTAAAAGATCGTATTTTATAAAAAAAGAGGTGTAATTGGCGAGACAGTTTTCCAATTACACCTCTGAAAATTTATTTTGTTATGTTTTGCTGATATCTATCCTTTTTTTAACTGATCACGGATTTCAGTCAACAATTCAACTTCTTTGGATGGAGCTGGCGGAGCAGCAGGTTTCTCTTCTTCCTTTTTCTGCATATTATTATAAGCCTTCACCACCATAAATATTGCTAAAGCAACAATTAAAAAAGTGATAATAGTATTGATAAATGCACCATAGCTAATAGCAACCTGGCCTACAGCAGGTGAAATAACAGTATCACCGCTCATAACGGCATCAGTTCCTTTCTGCAGTACAATTTTCAATTCACTAAAGTCAACACCTCCTAATAACATGCCTATTGGTGGCATAATAACATCATCTACCAATGATTTAACGATGGCTCCGAAATAGGTAGCTAAAATTAAACCTACTGCCATGTCAATAACACTTCCTTTGTTAATAAAGGCTTTAAATTCTTTGATCATTCCCATGATTTTTGTTTTTTGGTTAGTATAAGTTTACTGGCTTGTTTTGAAGGAGGTAAAAATACAAAAAAATCGATATGTGTAAAATTCAGAATTCCTTTAAATAAATTTCAATACGAGGAAGGTAAATAAATCAATGAGGAAGGCAAGTAGTTTCAAAAAAATTCAATAGTAATTAAAATATTGAATGGAAATTAAAAAGAAATGCCAAACATATCACTTAAAACGAGTAGCATGTTTAGCATTCCCAGTATATTGTATCAGCAGTTATTCGGCCATCTCAACAGCTTCTTTTTCAGTAAAGGCCGCCATGATAGATGAAGAATCATAGAAACCGTATTCTCTGACTATTTTATTATCAACAAATTGAAGGGCCAGATGCACTGGTACTATTAATTCTTCGTTTGTGCCAGCAACTGTAGCTTCCCAGGTACTCCAGAAATATACCCACTTCTCATTGTTATCATCCAGAACCATTTCAATATAAGTTTCGCCCTCATTGAATTGATAAGAATTAAGATTTTGAATGGTTTGCTTTAAAGCTACTTGCAGTTCCCCGGGTGATACACTTTGAGTCGTATTATGATATACTTTGGCTGTATCAGAATAGTGGCTTAACCAACTGTCCCAGTTCCCATTTTGATAGTCTTTTGCTAGGGCTTTGGTAACATCAGTTTCAGCTGAGTTTCTAAACCAACGCTGAGGTTCAGTTTGCTGGCAAGCTGTAAAAATGGCTACAACCATACCCAATAGAATCATTTTTTTCATAGTCAAAAATTAATGTGTTTGTGATTTTTAAAATTTATAATATTCTCAATAATACAGCAATATCCGTATATTCCTCAATAAAAATTATTGGAAAGCGCTATTTAACAGTATTTTAACGTTCTAATGCAAAAGTTTTCCGGGAATTAGTACTTTATGCTTTTAGCCAGTTTTCAATAAGTATTACAACAGCGTCTGCAGCAAGTATGGTGAGGAATCCCAATTCGTTTTTAAGTTTGGCTCTGCTGATGATAGCAGTTAAACCGGTTGCTACTGTTACTATAGGTAGTAACGCAGTGTTCCCGTGCCAGTGATTAAAAGTCCATAACCAGTAAACAAAAATAGATGCTGACATCAAACAGATAATGATACGACTTCCTATTTTTTTATTTTTTACAGTAAACCCATAAACAAAAGCCATTGCGACAAATACCATATACGTGTGTAAACCGTATGGTTGTATGGCTTTGGTTGTAAAAAGTACCAGCATGGTACTAACAATCAAGCCCATTGAAATAATTGAAGGGATTAATTTCCTGGATTTAAAGATCCAGTAAAGTGCAAAGGCAGAAGCCACCATCAAAAGTATGTCAATAAGTATCGTCAATATTTATGCGTCTTTACGATTTACAAATTCAGAAACGATAGGTTCGGCCTGTTCAGCATCTGATTCCGAGTATGTACAAATCAACAGCTGAAGGTATACCCCCGAAAAAACCAGCCATATTTCCCGACTGGAAATCATTTTTGATCATGGTATAAATACCTTTTTCTTCAAGTTCTCCTTTGAGGAGGATAACAGATACTTCGGTTCCGGTGTAGATTCTGATGAGGTCTATTTGGGAATTCATTTTTCGTTTTTTAGGTGCATTCCATTACTCAAAAATAACAATTTATAAAAAACTTTTCTAAGTACCTGAAAATGAGTTGAAAAAATATATTTGAAAAACATATTTTATTTTTAATAAACTTGATTTTGTATTGAATTTATTGTTTATTATTGCACGCTTTTTTCGAGAAAGGATAAGCGAATTGTAACATATTGTATAACAAATAATTATAACTGGTTTTATTTAAATATTTTTAATTTAAACAGAAATGATAAGCAAAAAAATGCATGTTTCGAAATCATCCACGATCACGGATGATTTTGAAGAACCTCCTCCACTGAATGGAAACAACCATTCATCAATCATTTCACCTTTAGCCGGAACTCCGGATTCATCACATCAAATTTCACGAAAAGCAATTCTTTTTAAGGAAAGGCATTTTCCCAACGTATCCATTGATAACTGGAACGATTGGAAATGGCAAGTAAGCAATAGTTTTGCTTCCTTTGAAGAATCTGCACCGGATATTGGAATTATCTGATGAGGAAATCGGATTTAAAGAACAGGCTTTAAATTTGCCGGTACGGATCACTCCCTACTATGCCAGCTTATTGGATCCCAGTGATTCTATGCAGGCATTGAGAAGAACAATGGTGCCGGTGGTGAATGAGTTAACTATTTCGAAAGGTGAAGAATCTGACCCATTGGGTGAAGAATCAGACAGCCCAGTACCACTAATTGTTCATCGTTACCCGGATAGGGCACTATTCCTTGTTACTGATTTTTGTTCGGCATATTGCCGTTATTGCACCCGTTCCCATATGGTTTCCAAGAAAACACATGCGGGATCCAAACTGATTGATGGTGCCATCGCTTATATTGCACAACATGAAGAGATAAGGGATGTGATCATTTCAGGTGGCGACCCTTTAACTCAATCCGATGAAAGGATTGAGTACATCCTTTCGAATCTGAGAGCCATTCCTCATTTGGAAATTATTAGAATAGGAACTAAAGTACCAGCTGTATTACCCATGAGAATTACGGAAAAGCTTACGGGTATGTTAAAAAAATATCACCCCTTATTTTTAAGTGTGCATTTTACACATCCTGATGAGATGACACCGGAAACAATCGAAGCATGCACCAGGTTGGCAGATGCAGGTATCCTGCTTGGCAGCCAAACTGTACTGCTCAAAGGAATTAATGACAATGTAGAAGTGTATAAAAAACTGACACATGAATTGCTTAAAGCAAGGGTAAGGCCATATTATTTGTACCAATGTGACCCGATACCCGGTTCATCTCATTTTCGCACCCCTGTTGAAACAGGTCTTGATCTGATCCGTAACTTAAGGGGCTTTACATCCGGATATGCCATTCCACATTATGTGATTGATGCACCCGGTGGTGGAGGCAAAATACCTATATTGCCCGAATACGTTACAGGCCGCAATGATAAAGGCTTGCTACTGAGGAATTACGAAGGAAAAGAATATGTATATCCTGATCATGGGGAAGGAGCTTCAGGAATTTCTCTTGATAAATTCAATCATGATGCATTTTAATTTTGTTTCAAACAAACAAGTTGATATTGAAATCAGATGTTTCGCATTAGAAGAATTCTAAACGACCGGTCGGAGGCTGACCGGAGCGCTATACAACAATCGAGGGAAATACTCGAAAGCCAGTTTCCTGATATTGATAAATCAAAGATTGACCTGATCCCGCATCAGTTACGTAACTCGCTGAAATACAAGCTACAGACTTCTTTATACGTAGCTGAAAACCGTGGAGGCAGCGTTCAGGGTTTTGCCCTACTGATGTATGCCCCGGACCTGAACTTTACCTACCTCGATTTTATTGCATCTAAAAGAAATATTATCCTGACTGGTGTTGGCAGTGCGTTATACCAGCGATTAAGAGAAGAGTCGAAACATCTGGGTGTTAAAGGACTTTTTTTTGAATGTCTTCCTGATAATCCAAAACTTTGTCGCGATAAAAATTCACTCGAACAAAATAAAGCAAGGCTAAAGTTTTATGAAAGATTTGGTGCTTTTCCGCTCTTAAACTACACTTTACGAAACTTCGGTAGAACCTCGATGATGATTGTCCCCCTTACCTTGTTTGCGATTTCCTTGGAAAAAAGGAAACGGCTGATAAAGTATATGTTCAGGGGGTTATAAGGGCCATACTTGAACGAAAATACGGAAATTATTGTCCGGCAGACATATATCAAAAAGGTGGCTGATTCAGTTACTGATGACCCTGTAATACTGAGAAAACCACTATATGTTAGTGCCAAAAGCAAAATTACTGAAGCTTCTCAATTGGATGGTTTTAAGGATAAGATTTTTCTTGTTATAAACGACCAGCATGCTATACACCATGTGCAGGACAGGGGTTATGTTGAATCACCTGTCAGGATCAATTCCATTATGAAGGAAATTGAACCAACAGGTATGTTTATTCAAAAATCACCTGAGAAATATTCAGAGAAACATATTGCAGGTATTCACGATAAAGGGTATCTGAAATACTTCAAACGGGTTTGTGAAACCCTTCAACCGGGGAAATCAATTTATCCATATGTATTCCCCATAAGGAATGCTTCACGTCCACCCGAAGATGATTCAGTATTGGCGGGTTATTACTGTATCGATACATTCACACCTCTCAACTTAAATGCATATAAGGCAGCCAAACGTGCCGTTGATTGCACATTAACCTGTGCCGACAGCCTGCTGGAAGGATATAAAATTGCCTATGCACTGGTACGTCCACCAGGTCATCATGCCGAAACCAGGGTGTTTGGTGGATTTTGTTACTTCAATTCAAATGCCATTGCAGCCAATTACCTTTCACGATACGGAAGAGTAGCTATCCTTGATATTGATTACCATCATGGAAACGGACAACAGGAAATTTTCTATGAGCGAAATGATATATTCACAATTTCAATTCACGGACATCCGTCATTTGCATATCCTTATTTCAGCGGTTATGCTGATGAAAAAGGTGCCAAAACAGGTAAGGGATTTAATATGAATATACCGCTCAAAGAAAAATTAAATGGTGAAGAATACAGAACGGCACTTATGCGTGCATTGAAAACCATTAAAAGATTATCACCCGATTACCTTGTTATTGCACTTGGACTGGATACCGCTAAAAATGATCCGACAGGCACATGGAGCCTGTTGGCAAATGATTTCAAGGAAAATGGCCGATCTCATAGGCAAGTTGGGTATTCCAATACTGGTTGTACAGGAAGGTGGCTATCGTAATAGGGTATTGGGTATTAACGCAAAGCATTTTTTTAAAGGATTACATGCTGAAATGTACAAAAAATGATAAAAATAGGATTTACATATGATTTGCGGTCAGCATACCTTGCCATGGGATATTCTGAACTTGAAACCGCAGAATTTGACAGGGAAAGCACCATTGATGCCATCGAGTCAACTCTTAACCATCTCGGTTATGAAACTGACAGAATAGGACACATTAAACAACTGGTTGAAAGATTACAAAATGGCGACAGATGGGATTTAGTTTTCAATATTTGTGAAGGCATGTATGGGATCGCACGCGAAGCCCAGGTGCCGGCATTGCTGGAAGCATATAACATTCCCTGCGTTTTTTCTTCTCCTTTGGTAATGGCACTGACGCTGGATAAAGGAATGACCAAACGGGTAATCAGGGATGCAGGAATTGCCACACCCGAGTTTTTCGTTGTGACTAAGCAGGATGATATTAGGAAAGTCGATTTACCATTTCCACTTTTTGTGAAGCCGGTTGCTGAAGGAACGGGAAAAGGAATCAGCGAAAAGTCCATTGTGCAAAACAAAACAGGAGTTGGCATCTGTTTGCCAGGATCTGTTGAGCACATATAAACAGCCTGTTCTTGTTGAAACATTCTTAAGTGGCAGGGAATTTACAGTAGGAATTACCGGTACCGGCGAAAATGCCAGGACAGTCGGATGCATGGAAATCGTGCTTAAAGAGCATGCCGAGAAAGGTGTTTACTCATACGTGAATAAAGAAGAATGTGAAGAGTTGATTGAATATGTGATCACTACCGGAGTTGAAAAGAAAAAATGTGAAAAGTTGGCATTGGAAGCTTACCGGGTATTAAATTGTGAAGATGGAGGCAGGGTGGACATCAGGTATGATCACAAGGGAAATCCAAATTTTCTGGAGATCAACCCGCTGCCAGGCATGCACCCCGAACATTCAGACCTGCCGATTCTGTGTACCTTAAATGGAATTGCTTACCCTGAACTAATGGAAATGATCATGGATTCAGCCATTCAGAAAGTACATCAGAAAAAATTATAGTAATAAGAACCTGATGTTAAAAAAATGAAAAAAGTCGTCATACTGATCAACACCATTTCCGCCATGCCAACAGCAGATGAACTGGATGTGCTTACACAGGCAAATGCGATTGAAACAGAATTGAAATCACTGGGTTACCATACTGAAAGACTGTTCATAGGACTCAATATGCAGCTGGTTTTTGAGCAATTAAAAAAAATAAACCCGGCATTTGTATTTAACCTGGTTGAAAGTCTGGATGGCTCGGGAAGGATGATATATTTTGCGCCAGCTCTGCTGGAGCATATGCACATACCGTTTACAGGGAGTAGTTCTGAAGCCTTTTTTGTAACGAGTAATAAAATGCTGGCCAAGAGCCTTATGCTGAAGAAGAACCTGCCAACACCTGAATGGTTTGAAGGCGATTCCTTCAATCGGCTAAAACCATCTTCCCTATATATTGCCAAACCAGTTTGGGAAGACGCGTCCGTGGGTATTTCGGATGCCAGTATTTTGAAAGGCGATAAAAAAACGATACAACAATTTGTTGAAAAACATAGCGATATGCCTTACTTCTTTGAAGAATTTATTGAAGGCCGGGAGTTTAATATTTCTGTGCTGGGCGGTAAGAAGGGTCCCGAGGTATTGCCTATGGCTGAAATCGTGTTTGAACAATATCCTGAAGGAAAACCAAAAATAGTGGGGTACGAGGCCAAATGGGATGAGAACTCATTTGAATACCATCATACAGTGCGGCGCTTTGGTGTAGAAAAATCCGATCCTGAATTGGCCAAAAAAATGAAACAGATTTGCATCGACAGTTGGAAATATTTCGGGATGAAGGGTTATACACGGGTTGATTTTAGGGTGGATCAGTCAGGAAATCCATGGATTTTGGAAATCAACGCCAATCCCTGCCTTTCTCCTGACGCAGGGTTTTATGCTGCAAGCCAGCAGGCTGGTTATTCATTCAAACATATTGTTGAACGTATTTGCGAAGACGCATGGAATTGAGCCGTATACAATTAAGAATGGAAGTTAAGGCTTCCGATGTGGAAGTTGTGAAAGAAATCGTAACAACTACAGGTTTTTTTCATCCTGAAGAAATAGATATTGCTATTGAACTGGCAGAAGAACGTCTATCCAAAGGCGCTGCAAGTGGCTATGAATTTATTTTTCTTGAATATGACGGAAAAACTGTTGCTTACTCATGTTATGGTTTGATACCACTCACAAAAAGCAGTTACGATCTTTACTGGATAGCAACGCATGCTGAATACCGTGGAAAAGGCCTGGGAAAGATATTACTTCAAGAAACGGAAAAAGATATCAAAGCCCGTGGTGGCACAGGCATTTATGCTGAAACATCCTCAAGAGCATTGTACGAACCAACACGGCAATTTTACCTGAAAAACGAATACGATCTGAAAGCGCAGTTTGAAGATTATTATGATGAGGGTGACGATTTGGTTTATTTCGTGAAAAGAATCTAGAATACACCATCTTTGTATAGGGTAGATTGCGAAAATTGATTCAGCCCGATTGATTACTTTTGCCGAATGACAAACGCAACAAAACGTAGCGATATTGAAGTGGGCATGCTGGTGAAAGTGGTGCAAAAAAGAGACCAGCGATCGGGAAAGTTAACAGAAGGCATCGTTAAACGTATTTTAACAAGTGCACCAAATCACCATCATGGTATTAAAGTAATGCTTGAAAGTGGCGAAGTGGGCCGGGTTAAAGAAATTTCCGAGACTAAATACAATGGATAGTAAACAGCAAATCAAACGGGAAACCGAAAGGAAAATTAAAACCAAATGCCAGTTTCCAGGTTACTGAACCTGACGAATTGATGAAGTTCCTGGTTGCTAAATTGCCTGGTAAAAGCCGGAATAATATTAAATCATTGATGTCCGGCAAGCAGGTGTTTGTAGATGGTAAACCAGTAAAACAATTCAATCATGAGTTGGCTCCCGGACAACAGGTGGAAATCCGGTGGAGCAGGGTAGCACCCGAAAAAAAATACAGGGGTATCAACATTGTTTATGAAGATAAGGATATTATTGTGGTTGATAAGCATGCCGGCCTTTTATCAATTCCTACCGACCATGAGAAATCGAAGACTGCTTTTAATATGGTGGGTAGTTATTTGCAAAGTAAAGGCCAGGATGATAAAATTTTTGTTGTGCAGCGCCTTGACCGGGATGTATCAGGTTTGATGGTATTTGCCCGGAATGAAAAAGCGCAACATACATTGCAGTCTCACTGGCAGGAGATCATTTCGGAAATGGTCTATCTGGCAATTGTTGAAGGTACACCGGAGAAACTTGAAGGAACGATTATTTCCTATTTAAAGGAAAGTAAATCCCTGTTGGTGTGTTCAAGCCAGGATCCTAAAGAAGGGGCAAAAGCAATTACGCATTACCAGGTGATCAAATCCGGAAAATTATATGCCATACTGAAAATAAACCTTGAGACAAACCGGAAGAATCAGTTAAGGGTACATATGAAAGATTTGGGACATCCAGTAGTTGGTGATAAAAAATACGGAGCAACTACAAGTCCGATCGGACGACTTGGGTTGCATGCCTGGGGACTGGCATTTAAACATCCCGTTAACAATGAATCTTTGCAAGTTTGAAACACCTATACCGAGAAAGTTTCTGAGGTTGATTTAAAGCACTTCTGCAAATTTGATTTTCTAATTAGCGTTCTGCATGCATGAATGCCCGGCCAACCAACCTGTAGAATAAGCAATTTGCAAATTATAACCTCCGGTTTCTGCATCCACATCGATCATTTCACCTGCAAAATAGAGTCCTTTTACCAATTTCGACTCCATCGTTTTTGAAGATATTTCATTTCTTGATATGCCGCCGGCAGTAATAATGGCTTCTTTAAATGAGCGGTGGTTGGTGATGCTAAATGGTAAATTTTTAAGTAAATGCCTGATTTGTTTTCGCTCCTTGGACGATACCTGGTGGCATTCTTTTTCAGGATCTAATCCCAGCATATCAATAAATACCGGAACCATAGTTGATGGCAGCCAATATCGAAAAATATTGCCGATCTTTTTCTTACCATGCTCATTCAAATCCCTGATCAGACGATTATCAAGTTTTTGTTCATCAAGTGCTGGTTTCAGATCAATGGTAATTTCAACTTTGTTGTTTTTCACGCAATGCATCCACAACAATCCTGCTCAAGGTCAGGATGATAGGCCCTGAGAGTCCGAAATGCGTAAAAAGCATTTCGCCAAAATCTTCAGCAACCTTTTTATCATTTACCCATACAACGGCCTTCACATTTTTCAGGTTGAGGCCCTGGAGCTGTTGCGCCACATTTCCTGCTGTTTCCAAAGGTACCAGTGCAGGTCTTACAGTTTCAATAGCTGTGCCCGACTTGTTTGGCCAGTTCATACCCATCGCCATTTGACCCGGTAGCAGGATAGGATTTGCCACCTGTAGCAAGGATCACATGTCGGCATCTGAATTCCTGTCCGTTTGCCTGCAAGACCGGTAATTTCGTTGTTTTCAACTATGAGTTTCTCCACCCGTTGCCCGCAGCGTATTTCAACTTTCAATTCATGAACCCAACGCAGTAGTGCTTGCAGTACATCTGACGATTTGTTGCTGGCAGGGAAGTAACGTCCGCCTCGTTCGAGAATTGTTTCAACACCATACTTATGGAGCAATTCAATAATATCTTCAGAAAAAAAATGTGAGAAAGCATTTCTCAAAAACCGGCCATTGGGATTCACATGTGTGATAAAATCACTGATCGATGCATCATTGGTAATATTGCAGCGTCCTTTGCCGGTGATCAGCAATTTTCGGCCTTCCTGCCGCATTTTTTCAAGCAACAACACTTTTCCACCCAATTCGGCTGCCCGGCCTGCTGCCAGTAATCCGGCTGGTCCGGCTCCAACTACTATATACATCAAATTGGTCCATTGAAAGCAAAAGTACGTATTTAGTAATCTTTAGGAAGGACGTCGTTTTTTGGAATAGTATTTCCGGCGTTTATTGCGGTTATTGTTGCCCGATATTATTCGTTGGTTTTTTGGAATTTGGTCGTTGCCTTGGATTTTGTGTCTTCACATTGTTTTGAGTGACTTCGGTTATACCATCATCCGGGAAAGGATGTTCAGCCACCACGTGTATTTGCTGATTGATCAGCTTCTGAATGTCTTTCAGGTATGGTTTTTCTTCCGTATCGCAAAATGATAAAGCAATGCCACTTGCTCCTGCGCGGCCTGTGCGACCAATACGGTGCACGTAAGTTTCAGGATATTCGGCAGGTCGTAATTGATTACATGCGATAAGTCATCAACATCAATGCCACGAGCAGCAATATCAGTGGCAACAAGCACTTTCGTTCGGCCATTTTTAAAATTACCGAGCGCTTTTTGTCGTGCTGCCTGCGATTTATTGCTATGTATGGCTTCTGCTTCAATGTGCGCCTTACTCAGCAATCTGACTATTTTATTGGCCCCGTGTTTGGTACGTGAAAAAATCAATACCGATCCGGTTGCATCTGTTTTCAGCAGGTGAACCAGTAATTTAACTTTGTCTTTTTTACTCACAAAATAAACAGCCTGTTCCACTTTCTCGGCAGTTGTTTGTTCGGGTTGTCACCATTACTTTCTGAGGATTCCCCAGAATTTTACGTGATAAATTAACAATATCCGGCGGCATGGTAGCCGAGAAAAACAGCGATTGTCGTTTGGCAGGTAATTTTTCTATGATCTTACGGATATCATGAATAAAACCCATGTCAAGCATCCGGTCAGCTTCATCCAGTACAAAATACTCAATATTTTTTAAAGTAATAAAACCCTGATCCATTAGGTCGAGCAACCTGCCCGGGGTGGCAATCAGTACATCCACACCTTTTTGCAAAGATCGTGTTTGGGTGCTTGTTTAACGCCACCAAAGATGACGGTATTTTTTACAGCCTGTGAATTTGCCGTAAGCGCTGAAACTGTCATCGATCTGTATGGCAAGCTCTCTTGTTGGTGTTACGATCAGCGCCCTGATTTTTCGTGGTCCATTATTATGATTCGACTTTGAATGCAGATGTTGAAGTATAGGAATGGCGAAAGCTGCTGTTTTTCCGGTGCCGGTTTGCGCGCAGCCAAGCAAATCTTTTCCCTGCAATAAAATGGGGATAGATTGCTGCTGAATAGGAGTGGGATGTGTATATCCTTCGGCACTCAGGGCTTTCAGGATGGGGTCAATAAGCCCTAAATCTTTGAAAATCATTTATATGGATAAGTCGGCAAAGGTAATTGATTTGTTGGTTATTAGGTGAATTTATTATTTGTATAGTAGAAATGGTTTTAATTGCTTATGTACGGTACATTTTTTCCCTTAATGTTTTAATTTTTTCATCTTCAATGTAATCGTCATAAGCCATCAGTTTATCAATAATGCCATTGGGTGTAATTCAATGATCCGGTTACAAACAGATTGGATGAACTCATGGTCATGCGACGACATGAATACATTGCCCGGGTATTTCACCAGGTTGTTATTGAAAGCCTGGATGGATTCCAGGTCGAGGTGGTTGGTAGGTGTGTCGAGGATCAAAGCATTGGCGCCCACCAGCATCATTTTGGAGATCATACAACGCATTTTTTCACCTCCTGACAAAACATTTACTTTTTTGTTGCTTTCTTCGTTGGCAAACAACATCTTACCAAGATATCCCCTGATGTATAACTCAGTAGTATCTTTACTGAATTGGCAAAGCCAGTCAAAAAGACTCAAATCATTTTGGAAAAATGTTGAATTGTCCAAAGGCAAATAAGCGGTTGTAATAGTTTGCCCCCATTTATAATGTACCCGTATCTGCTTTCTGATGGCCGTTAATGATCTCAAAAAAGGTGGTCATGGCCCTGGGATCTCTTGAAAGGAATATGATCTTATCGCCTTTATTGGCATGAAAATATACATCCTTAAATAATACCTGTCCATCAATGCTGGCGATAAGCCATTTACTTCCAAAATCGTGTCGCCGGCAGGACGTTCGGGATTGAATATTATGCCGGGATATTTTCTTGTAGAAGGCCTTATGTCGACAATATCCAGCTTTTCGATCATTTTTTTACGGCTGGTGGCCTGTTTTGATTTAGATACATTGGCACTAAAACGTGAAATAAATTCCTGCAATTCTTTCTTCTTCTCTTCGGCTTTTTTGTTTTGCGATTGTGCCTGACGGAGTGCGAGTTGGCTGCTTTGGTACCAGAAGCTGTAATTACCTGCAAATAATTGAATTTTCCCGAAATCGATATCCACTGTATGTGTACTGATGGCATCCAGAAAGTGCCGGTCGTGAGATACGACCAAAACCGTATTTTCGTAATTGGCCAGGTAGTTTTCGAGCCAGCTGACCGTTTCAAGGTCAAGGTCGTTGGTAGGCTCATCCAGCAAAAGGTTATCAGGTTTGCCAAAAAGTGCCTGGGCCAGCAACACCCGCACTTTTTGCTTTCCGCTCATATCTTTCATTAGCGTATGATGGAATTCTTCTTTGATGCCCAGATCACTTAACAAAGCAGCCGCATCACTTTCAGCATTCCAGCCTTCCATATCAGCAAACTTCTCTTCCAATTCAGCTGCTTTCATTCCATCTGCTTCTGAAAAATCAGGTTTGGCATAAATGGCATCTTTTTCCTGCATGATATCCCACAGTTGTCCATAACCTTTCATAACGGTATCAATCACCGAAAATTCATCAAAGGCAAAGTGGTCCTGGCTCAAAACAGAAAGTCTTTCTCCCGGTCCCAGGCTAATATTTCCTGATGTTGTATCAATATCACCGGAAATGGCTTTCAGGAATGTAGATTTACCCGCACCGTTGGCGCCAATAACACCATAGCAGTTTCCGTCCATGAATTTCATATTCACATCCTGGAACAATACCCTTTTACCAAATTGAATTCTTACATCTGAAACTGTGATCATCGCTGCTAAGTTTTGGGAAATATAGTCCTTGAAAAAGTGTGCGAAAGTACATATAAATATGAAACCGACATGCATTTGCGCTAAATATGTCTATATCTAGAGCCAAATAGAAGTTTAATTAACACCAGGGTCAATAAGCAGGTGCGGTTTAAAAGAATGAAGAGGGTGTAATTCGGGTTATTGTTCGTCTATCAGCTTTTCCATCTTTGTATTCACCCAGGACGATCACATCTTTGGTTTTTTCGTATTCCTTTACAGCGCTCAGCATTTCTTTTTTGCTGTCCCTTCTGATCTTTATTCCGGTTTTGGCATCTTTATTTCGAATTTCAATATAAAATCCATCTCTCAGTTTCTTCGGTCTGGTTGGAGGTCTTCCCATAATATACTTGGCTTACAATCAATTTTTCACTAATGTACGAAATCATTTGGAGAATCAAACATTTAGTAGCAATTATAACTTATTAATTGAGTTTTTATTTCTCTTGCCAGAAAAAAATGTGAATAAATGTTCATTGTTCCATAACTAAATTAACAAATTGAGAAAGGTATTGTTTATTTTCCCTGTTCTTTCTCAAATGTTCTGAGGGCGGATGGTTAAATGCGGTAAGCCTGACCATGTGTGTGCCTGTTCTCCTTTCGCTGGTTCAATCATCACTTCCAGTGCTGTTAGTTTCGACATACCCGATAATTCATCAATAGCTTCAGGACCTGAGCCAGCCAGAATATTCACATTCACACCTTTAGCTTGGCTGGCAATACGCATTCCTTTGGCTTCCTGGTGGCCCCAGCCATGGGGTATGGCAACGGTGCCTGGCATTAACTCTTCCAATATCTTAACAGGAATTCTCAGTTTACCATGCTTAGATGATACATCAGCCAGGTCACCGGCTTTTAATTTCAATTGTTTGGCATCATCAGGGTTCAGGTATAAAAAGTTTGTGTTTTCTGTACCTTGAAGCATTCTGTCAGTATTGTGGGTCCAGGAGTTTTGTGTCTGAACGGTTCTTTTGGTAATCATTTTAAAATAACCGTTCCTATTGCTTTCTGTATCAAAAAGAAGTTGCAAGCGAGCATTAGCTGCTTCCATCAACACTGCAGGTGCCAAGTCCACTTTTTTATCTGTTGTATGTACGCGTTTTCCTAAGAAAGTCATTTTCTTTATGATCTGGTCTTAACCAACCATTGGGGTTTTTAAGCAATTTTTTAAAGCCGGGCTGTCGGCATACTTTCAGCAGCACATTTAACATCGATTGCTGGGGTACGGCACGCTGTCCGTTTTCCAGCTTGTTGAATTTCATCAGTCCTTCAAAAAACTTCTGTGCAACTTTGGAACCCCACAGCGGAAAACCGCTTGCTTTTGCCAGTTCTATATAAATACTGGCCTCATCTCTTTGTTCTCCCTGCGGCGGAACCAATGCCTTTGTTGCTTGTAAATAGGGCCTGGTTTGCAATCCCAGCATCAGCGGAAATATGAAAGGAAGATCAGGACGCTGGAAAGGATCGGTACATGGAAGTACATAATCAGCAATGGCACATGTTTCGTTGTGTTGGATATCAAGACAAACCAATAAATCCAGCTGCTCAAGTGCTCTTTTTAATTTCTCCGAATCGGCCATGGTGATCAGCGGATTGCCTCCAGTAACAAATAAAGCCTTTACCTGTTTCTTTCCGGGAGTGAGAATCTCATCAGCCAGAATGCCACCGGGGAAGGCATCATTTACGGTTCCAAAACCACCTACCCTTGATTTCAGGTCTTTCATCAGCAGGCCATTTTTAACGCCAAATTTGATAAAGTCCATAATACCCCGACCTACAAGAGTTCCCCCTTTCCGATCCAGGTTTCCGCTAACGGCATTGATCACTTCCTGGATCCAGAAAGCCATAGCACCTTGTCCGCCCATATTAACACCTGTGGAAGAGTAGAGTGCGGCGCCATTTGCCGATAAGTATGTATCTACCAGCTGTTTTAATAACTTCAGGAGGAATGCCGGTTACTTTGGCTGTTTTTTCTGCAGGCCACTGGCGTGCCAGTTCCAACACCTCTTCAAGTCCTGACATGTATTCACTAACGCGCTCCGTCTGAATGCCTTGTTTGATTTTAACTTCATTCAAAAACGACAAATAAAAAAAGACGTCAGTTCCGGGTTTGATAAAAATGTGTTCTTCGGCTACTTTGGCTGTTTCGGTTTCGCGCGGATCAACCACAATCACGCGTCCGCCACGCTTTTTAATATCCTTGATGTGTTTTACAGGATTGGGCACCTGCAAAAATGACCATTTGGAGATCACCGGGTTGGCTCCTACGATGATCAGGCATTCATTCCGCAACACATCCGGAAAGGGTTGCGTAAACGGGAAACCATACATGTGGCGGGCAGTGGCGAATTTATTACTGCAATCCTGGGTAGCACTCGCATACATGCTATTCGAACCAATGCCTTCTATAAATCCTTGTGCAAAAACCGGGTGCAGCACGCCAAAACCGGCGGCCGTTCCCACATACATGGCAATAGAATCTTTACTGAATTCATCGGTTATATTCTTTACCTTCTGACCAATTTCTCTAAGTGCCTGCTCCCAACTAATGCGCACATGCTGGCCATCCACTTTTTTAAGAGGGTATTTCAGGCGGTCGGGCGAATTGTAGATTTGATGCTGGTTAAGTCCTTTTACACATCCAAAGCCATGTGTTGCCACATGCTCCGCATTCGGAATGATTTTAACAATCTCGTTATTCTCCACTGTAACTTTCAATCCGCACAGGGATTCACAAATCCGGCAAAAAGTATATTTCGTTTCAGTCATAAGGTGCTGCAATGTGTTTTTAAGTATTTGAATTTTAGAATTCACATAATTCTACCGTAGGCTGCTCAGGCATTTCTTCGGCAAGTAACCAGCGGCAGAAAATGATGGCTTCTTTATATGCAGCCGTACTGATCCAATTATCAACTTCCATGGGTCTGTGACTTAAAAAAACCGTATAACTGCCATCATCATTGGCTTTTGCAGTTCCTTTGTTAATGCCCACTTTATAGTTTTTGTAATCCATGGATTGCATCAGGAAATTCCAGGTTTGAATACCCCAGTAGCAACATTCGGGTGAAGTAAATCGAATTTTCAGATACTGGTTTTCTTCCAGTTGAAATCTTCCAAAACAATATATATTATCCACGGTTCCCCAGCCGCCCTGATCAGCTTCAAAGGCAAAAGGCGGAAGGAAATCATTCAATGGAAAATCAACAGGCAGGGGTGCGATCCAGGTAGTTTGTTCAAAAAAAGTTGACATCACACGGATGCGTCTTGCCAGTTCATTGTCATTTAAGGGGGTTGCCTTTTCCTGTGGTTTCAGATTTATAATTTGTAACACACTTTCACGACTGTTAAAACGGTCGAAAAAATACTCCCGTGTAAACATATTCACGGCATCGGCATCCAGTTTAAATTCATTTTTACCGCTTGGGTTGGGCGTTAATTTAATCTCAAAACTACCATCGGCTTCAAATTCAATCTGCGTATGGTTGATGTTACTGCAAACCCTATCTACAATTTCACCATTGGGTGAGCCGCCATATACCGAAAAAGAAAGATAGCAACTATCAAAACGTTTTCCTTTGATAAGGTATTCCTGGTCGCCACGCAACTGGCTGAAATAATATACCGAATCCACGTTATCGCCTACCAGTTTGTGGTAATCGTTCGCCAGCAACATAAATTGCGGACATAAGGGGTCGTTAAACAGGTAAAAATCAATGCTCGATCGCAATAAATGAAAAATATGCTGATAGCCATCAATACGGCCTTGTTCGTCAATCACCTTGTCAGGATCAAGGAAGGTGCTATCGGCGTTTTTAATCACTTCCAGAAATTGATCGAGCGCTTCTTTGCTTTTATATGTCATACTTTTTTTGGATTACAGTTTTGATAAAAAATCGTTGTATTTATTGAATTTTGAATTGATACCTTCTTCCGTCAGGCCAAAATCAGTGGGTGTGTAATAATGTACACCATTCTTATCTTTCGGGTTCAAGTCCAGAAATCTTTCAAAATTGACCAATGCAGCATCGGATAATTCCCAGTTGAAACGATCGTAAATCTTTTTTACGACAGGTATTTGTCCCGCTACAAAATCATCAAATTTCAGGTCGATGATCTGCTCTTCCTTATCCAGTTTTTTCCGGCTTTCGATAAAGCGGTTAAAATAGAGGCTCCAGGTTTCCGCTTGTTCATGCCCTGTTCTGACGGGGTCTTCATGGTCGCTGTAAAGTGATCGTACCGATGAGATCAGGCTGGCCGCTGAAGTAACCACTTTGGTAGGTTCCCGGTGGGTCATAATGATTTTCGCATCAGGATACACTTCAAATAATTCGGGCAACCTCATCAGGTGTACGGGTGATTTTAGCAGCCACCTGTCAGCTTTTACGCCACCCGATTGCAGGAATTGTAAAAATCGTTTATGAAAGCGCATGGTGTTCAAACGGTCGGCACGATGTGCGAACCAATCCATATACGATGGTACATATAACTGGGCTGATGTCTGGAAACTATTAAAATCAAAAGCATTGATACTCAAGCATTCCTGTGGCGAATCGGCGGCCATATAGTGCTTGCGTAAAAAGTCGGGCACCAGTTTGAACAACTGTTTAAATTCTTTTGTAATGGTTTTCAACTGCTCGTTGGAGTAGAATGCCTCAGGTGTTGAAACCGGGTAGGGGAGCAGACACTCCCACGCCAATGGTGACCTATGGGCCGGATCTTCATGCATCAATGCATGCAGAATCGTAGTTCCCGTGCGGGGCATGCCGATAATAAAGACCGGTTCATTAATTTCAGATGCCTCAATTGCCGGGTTCTCAGACAGCACTTTTTCGATCATAAACCGACCATACAATGTGCGTTCAAATAAGCCTTTCACTGCCAGTGAGCCAAATGAATTAGGGCGGGCTTCTTCGTTAATGGATTTAACCAACTCGCGAAGTCCGGTTTCTAACTGTTCTGGTATTTCACTTGTGTAGGATGCTTTTTTTCTCGCTTTGTCGATGATTGCATCTGCGTTGAGCCTGAACGGATCAAGTCCTACCGATTTCAATACCTTTCCCACGCGATTGATCCCATTCAGTGTGGAAGTTCGCTGGATGCGTAATTCTTGCTGCTTTGCCATGATCCCTTTACATTAACTGCTTAAGTTTTTGTGCCAGGCCAATATCTCCTTTCACCTTTATTTTTCCGGTGAGGGTGGCAATCATGGGTTTTATTTCTTTCCGCTGCAATTTTCCATAAGTTTCCTTACTCATGGTAATGGTGCAATCGGCA
Organism: Marinilabiliales bacterium; assembly: GCA_963776205.1. Lineage (GTDB taxonomy): Bacteria > Bacteroidota > Bacteroidia > Bacteroidales > F082 > UBA4459. Next base: position 538,711 of record CAVZLR010000002.1, on the reverse strand, counting down.
TCTATATCCTGGTCAGAAATAATATTTTCATTTACAGATCCATCAATCAGGACGATGTCGTCATCCAGTTTAAATTTGAGCTTTTTTCCAATCGGATCAATTTTCTTTACGTTCTCGGCCAGCTCTAGCCGGATTTGTTCTATTTCCATGGGCTAAAAATAGAAAGATTTTTAAAACCATCGTTAAAAAATAAGCTCCCTAAAAAATGATCAGAAACCGCTTTTATGATAAATGAAGAAATATCACAGATAGGTTACTCGATTAGATCATAAAATATGGGAAGACATTCGTGATTTCAATGGATACTGCCTTCCGCTGTTATTCCTTCAACGAATAGCTAAGCTTTTATTCATGAATCTTAATCCAGTCTATTGATTCATGCCCAAATCGTCATCGTCTTTGACGAGGATGCTTTACAACATCCGCATTTCAAATGCGGACGAGGAGGGAGTTTCTCCTTCTTCAATTCGTTTTAAATGACAAAATAATAATTCTCCTGTTTTTTCGTCTCTTAAATGCAGTCCGTTCCCTTCGCAATAATCGTATTCTTTGCAAGTTTCACAAATGCCCGTTTTTGTCCAGCTTCTATCTCTGTATTTCTCATATTTATTTTCCCAGACTGATGCAAAATTGTCTTTATAAATGTTGCCTTGTATAAAATTATCCCGCAAATTCGGACAAGCTGAAATTGATCCGTCGGCTAAAACAGAGGCAATATTTATTCCGGCACGACAAAAGAAAAAATCATCTCTGACTTCATTTTCATAATTTCCTAAAAAACCTTCGCAACCATAATTTAAGTTTATTTTCTTTTCTTTTCGGGTTTGTTTAATAAACTCAAAAAGTCCCTTAAAGTCAACTGGTGGTAATTGTAAAAGGTCATTTACTTTTGCTCTGCCAATCGGGAATATTGTAAAAACTCTCCATTCTTCAATTCCAATATTTATTAATAAATCACGAATCCTATCGAGTTCGTTATAATTTTTCTGATTAACACATGTTACTACGTCATATTTCAGATTTTCAGTTTTTGGTAATAGTTTTATTGCGGAAATAACATTTTCATAACTTTTTTTATTATTTCTTAACCAATTATGCGACGCTTCCAATCCATCTAAACTGATAGTAACCGCTCTTAATCCTGAATTCAGCAAACTATTTAATCGTGTTTCAGTTAAAAGCATTCCGTTTGTTACAATTCCCCAGGGAAAACCTCTTTTGTATAGTTCGACACCAGCCGTTTCGATATCTTTTCTTAACAAAGCTTCGCCTCCTGTAAAAACGATCATTGTTTCGTTTGGATTAACTACTTCTGTAATTTGGTCCACTGCTTCTAGAAAATCATTGATAGGCATATCTTTTACAAAAGCATCTTTTTTACAATCACTTCCGCAATGAAGACAATTCAGGTTGCAACGTAATGTGCATTCCCAAAAAATGTAATTCAATTGATGAAGTTTCGCTTCGTTCTTTTTATATCTCTTGTGAAGATGCAGGCCAATTCGTTTCTTAATAGGAATTTTTGAAACGCCCATTATTTTTTATCCAATTTTACATTCAGATCCTTTGATGTCTCTCCTTCGTACCAGTTACCATCACCGTTAACAAATTGTGGATTTACAAATTCAACAATGGTATCTAAGTTCTGGTATTCTCCATTTATTGCACCATCAATGTCTTGAAAATTAATTTGAAAAGTTTGGTTGTTTGGAAATTCACCACTCTCAACTTGATAGTGACCTTCGCCATCTGTAAATGAAGTGTCTCTATTCATAATCACTCTGATGTTTTTAATCGGAGTGTTTGACTCTTTTGCATCTACATTTCCATTTACAATAAATTTTGCTGACGGTGTTCCATATTCAGCTTTTGAGCCTTTATCACACGATGATGCGAATCCTAATAATGCTAAAAGACCAAAAATAATGGCGTTTGAAGTTTTGTAAAATTTGTTTTTAACTTTTTTCATTTTTACTTTTCCTTTTTTCATTTTAGGTTTGTATTGCCGGACCATAACATCAGTTATATACACACCATTCAAATTTAATCAAAAAATTAATTAGTTGATTTAGCAAAAAGGCAATAAGCAAGTGAGTCAATTGTAAACAAAAACAAACACTTACATCGAAAACTAAAAAATGGTAATGCTATCTGCTAACGATCTCATAAGTGTCCTTGGCAATCATCATTTCCTCGTCTGTAGGCACAACAATCACTTTCACCTTTGAATTATCAGAAGAAAGTAGTATTTCTTTCCCTTTTACATCAAGATTATTGGAATTCAATTGAATACCCAGGAAATCCAACCCAGATAATATCCGTTTCCTGGTTTCAGGGTCACGTTCACCGATTCCCCCGGCAAAAACAATAATATCCACTCCACCCATGGCGGCCGTATAGGCACCTATATATTTTTTTGCCCGGTAGGCAAACATCTCCAGGGCCAGCTGGGCACGGTGGTTGCCTTCGTTGGCAGCGGTTTCAATATCACGCATATCAGATGATACCCCCGAAATACCCAACATACCCGAGTTTTTATTTAAGAGGTTGCTGGTTTCCTTAATGCTGGTTTCTTCTTTTTCGGCCATGTACAACAGGGCGCCGGGATCAATATCACCGGTACGTGTGCCCATGATCAGTCCTTCGGCAGGGGTCATCCCCATGGAAGTGTCGAAGGATTTGCCATTTTTAATAGCCGCCATGGAAGAACCATTTCCGAGGTGGCAGGTAATGATCCTTTGGTCATCGATGTTTACACCAAGGATATCACAGGCGCGCTGTGAAATATACTTATGGCTGGTGCCATGAAAGCCATAGCGGCGAACTTTGTACTTTTCGTATAGTACAAATGGCACAGCATATAGGTACACATGTTCGGGCATGGTCTGGTGGAAGGCCGTATCGAAAACGCCCACCTGTGGCGTATCGGGCAGCAAATTTTGCATGGTATAAATGCCGGCCAGGTTGGGTGGGTTGTGCAAAGGTGCCAGTTCTACGCATTCTTCCAGTGCTGCAATCACTTCTTTTGTGATCGGAACACTGCCACTAAAAGCTTCCCCACCATGCACCACGCGGTGGCCAATGGCACTGATTTCGTCCAGTGATTTCAGACTGCCAGTTTCGGGGCTTACCAGGATACGCAATACTTCTTCAATACCTTTCTGGTGGTCTGGAATGGGTATTTCCAGTTTCAGGTCAACGCCTGCATCCGTTTTGTGCTTGATCACACTGTCCTTCAGACCTACTTTTTCAACCAATCCCTTGGCAATAACTTTGGTTTCGGGCATTTCAACCAACTGGTATTTGATGGATGAACTGCCACAATTCAATATGATTATCTTCATGCTTACAATTTTAATTGAATTCTTTTACTACGGATACATTGTTGTCGTCACCATATTCCACCGTGAAGCCTTGTTTCCTGAAAACAGCAATCATGGCCTTATTGTCCTTCGTGGTTTCGGCATACAACTTTTTAACCCCAGCATTTTTGGCGATCTCTTCGCAATACTCGGTCAGTTTCACGCCTAATTCTTTATGTTGCCAATCGTCAGTAACCAATACTGCATATTCAGCAATCACCACGTCAGGGTCAGAGATTAAACGGCCTACACCAATTAAGCGTTTACGGCCTTCATACTCTACTTCGGCAACGATGCCCATTTCGCGGTCATAATCGATATAACAAAACTGTGTGGCCACCTCATGGGAGTTAAAATGGAAATCGTAACGAAATCTCGAATAAATGGATTCTTTTGAACAACTGCCCAGCATTTCGAGCCACAGCGGTTCGTCTTCAGGTTTTATAGGCCTTAATGTTACGGGCGTACCGTCCCGTAACACGTCTTTTCTGATCAGCCTTTCGGGATATGGCCGTAAGACCAGGTGTGAATACTCAGGTAAATTTTTACCCAGCACATCCTGGTCAACCACCATCCGTGCATCCAGCGCTATCACATCGTCTGAAGTTACGATCAGCGGGTTAATATCAAGTTCTTCTATTTCCGGGTAATCGGCAGCCAGGTATGATAAACGGATAAGCACCTCAATTAATTTCTGAATATTTTTTGGTTTGCTACCCCGGTAACCTTCCAGCAATGGAAATACTTTCAGTGATTTAAGCATATGAAGTGCCAGCCGGTCATTCAGCGGTGGGAATTCAAGCCTCCGGTCTTTAAAAAGTTCGGCTTTTGTGCCTCCCATGCCAACAAGTATTACCGTACCGAAGATGGGATCCTTTTTAATACCAAGGATCATTTCCACACCATCGGCAGTGTTTACCATTTTCTGAACCGTAATACCATCAATACGTGCATCGGGTGCCCTTTTTGAAACGGTTTTATGAATGTCGTGATAAGCAGCTCGCAAACCTTCTTCCGAGTGGATATCTAAAGCCACGCCACCCACATCGGTTTTATGAAAAATGTCGGGTGATTGGATTTTAAGAACAACGGGATAGCCTTTTTTTTCAGCTATTCTGATGGCTTCCTCTTCATTTCTGCTTAGCTCAGGATGTGTCGATTCAATGCCATAATCATTGATCAGGAGTTTTGAATCGTCTTCTGTTAATATTTTGGCTTTCGGAAATACTTCTGTAATATATTTTTCCCTTAATTTTTTACGGTCGTAGGAAAATGAAACAGGCACTTCCTTTGGTGTTTCATATAAGAGGTCCAGGTTCCGTGAATATTTTGAAAGCGTCATAAAAGCGCTGATGGCTTGTTCGGGTGTGGAATACACGGCAATTTCCGCTTTTGTGAAAACTTCAACCCCTTCGCGCATGCTTGCGCCTCCCAACCATGCTGCCATGATCAATTTGGATGTTTTAGCTGACAAGAGGGCAATCGCCGTTGCTGTTCCGGTAGGATCTGTCATGGCCTGTGGTGTAAGTATCACCAGGATGGCATCCACGTTGTTATCCTCTATCACTATTTCAGTAGCTTTCGCAAAACGCTCGGGTGTAGCATCTCCCAGCACATCCACCGGGTTGCCGTGCGACCAGTATGAAGGCAGCAGCGCATCTAGTTTCTGAATGGTTTCATCCTGAAGTTTCAGCAATTTTCCGCCCATAGAAATGAGGTTGTCGGTAGCCATAACACCGGGGCCGCCGGCATTGGTCACAATGGCCAATCGAGAACCTTTCGGCATTCGTTTACGGCCAATAAGATCAGTGAAATTAAAAATATTACCAATGCTATACACCCGTGCAATACCTGCTCTTCTGAAAACGGCATCATAAATATTATCTTCCGATGCCAGAGCCCCGGTATGTGAAGCCGCTGCTTCTGCTGATTCAGGGAAGCGTCCTGCCTTATAAACGATAATGGGTTTTTTACGTGCAAATGCCCTGGCTGCCGACATGAATGAACGTGCATCTACAAGTGATTCGATGTAGAGAATAATAGATTTGGTATTGGTATCCTGACCGAAATAATCGATGAGGTCACCAAATGTAACATCCATAGCATTCCCCACTGAAACAAAGTAAGAAAAACCGACATTTGCATCTTTAGCCCAATCCAACACCGATGTACATAAAGCACCTGATTGTGATATAAAAGCTACGTGCCCCTTTTTGGGCATACCATTCGCAAAACTGACATTCATTTTCAAACCGGGAACGATAATGCCAAGGCAGTTGGGGCCGATTACGCGCATGCCGGGAAATGCTGCCAGTTGCTTTTTCACGTTCTCTTCCAGTGTTTTACCATTTTCACCGGTTTCTTTAAATCCTGCCGACATGATGATAATACCGTTGATCCCAGCTTCGCCACATTCTTTGATAATTCCCGGTACCACATTGGCTGCTGTCATGATCACGGCCAGGTCGGGTGTTTTCGGGAGGCTCTTTACATCGGGGTAGCATGGAATACCCATTACGGCTTCCCGTTTCGGGTTGATCGGATACACAACACCCTGGTATCCGGCACCCACTAAATTAGTTAGTGTAATCCCGCCAACACTTTTTGGGTCGTTCGAAACACCTATGAGGGCGATTCTTTTCGGGCGGAAAATGCTGTCAAGTTTTTTTATCGGCATGTTTAGAGATTCTTAAAGGGCATATAATCAGTTAAATAAGATGAATATGCAGTTTTGTTAATTGGTTAACAAAAGTACTAAAATGTAGTGGATTACATAGGCCTTTCATGTTAATTTATTCTGAACAATACATGTTAATTCAATAAAAAAAGCCCGGCTATTAACCGGGCGTTTTTTATTTTAAAAAACAATATTTTTTATTTTGTTGCTGGTTTAATTAGAATGGTCAGAACAGTACCAATTAGTACGGCAATTCCAGCAATGGTGAATGCCAAAGGAAAGTTTTCAAGGTCACCTAACATTCCTCCTAAAATTGGTCCGATGATTCCGCCAACACCATAAGCTAAAAATACCCAGGGATAGTTTTGACCCACATTTTTAGCTCCGAATGTATCAGCAGTAATTGTCGGGAATAATGCAAAGTTTCCACCAAAGTTAAAACCTATTAAAGTAGCTCCTAAATAAAGCAAATATTCGTTGCCTGCCATATAGGTGAAAAGGATTACTATAATTCCCTGTGTAGCAGTCATAATGATTATTGAAGTTTTTCTTCCCAGTTTATCGCTAAGCATGCCCCAAAGAATTCTGCCTAATCCGTTGGCCAGGCTAAAAAATACCGCCATGGCTGTTCCGGCTATGGCACTGGCTTCAATTTCAGAAAACCCATTGGCCCTTAATGCCTCCATTGGATATAGTTTCATAAGACCGATGGACATTAAGCCTGCACCAGCACTGAATACAAAAGTGAGAAAGATAAGGTAGAACTGTACCTTTCCCAGCATTTCTGAACTTGAGAACTCCCTGTCATTTACTTTGGTTCCTGCAGCAGCTTTTTTTACTTCAAAACCATCAGGCTTCCAATCCAAAGGAGGGAATTTCATCCACATTCCACCGATAATAACCATAATTGCAAATGCGATTCCGTATATAAGAAAAACATTAGAAAGTCCCATTGTTCCCAGCAGATTGCCCCAGTTATCAGCTAATTTAATCCAAAGCATTGCTCCAAATCCGAAACCGGCAACAGCGAGTCCTGTGATCATTCCTTTCTTGTCAGGAAACCATCTCATCCCAACAGCAATTGGTACTACATATGCAACACCAATTCCAGCTCCTCCAATAAATCCAATAAGAATAAGGATTGGCCAGAAATCCGTACCGCCAAATATTCCTGCTAGAATATACCCAACTCCTAAAAGAATACCACCTAGAATAGCTAGTTTTTGTGGCCCAACTTTAGGCATTGCCTTGCCTGACATAACCATAAATACAGCAAATGAGGCTAAACCAATTGAAAACACCCATTGTGTGTCAGTTTTTGACCAGCCAGCTTCTGTCAGTAAAGGTGTAAAAACAGACCAGGCATAAATAGCGCCAAGGGCCAACTGAATAAGGATAGCACCAACCACCACCAGGCTGCGGTTCATTACTTTTTGATTTTCCATGTTTATTTTTTTTGAATGAAATCAAATAAAAAAGACACCTCGCAAGGTGCCTTTTTTAATGCTATTATTTATCGTTTAACTTTTACTTTGGCACCTTCAATGATTTCTTCAACAACACCCGGATCGAGCAATGTTGAAGTGTCACCCAGGTTGGTAGCATCACCTTCACCAATCTTACGTAATATCCTACGCATGATTTTACCTGAACGTGTTTTTGGCAATCCGCCAACAATCTGAATTTTATCAGGTTTGGCAATAGGTCCGATAAATTTGTTTACTGTTGCCCTGATTTCATCTTCGATGGTTTTCATTTCATCTTCTGAAAGATCTTCGCAAATCACATAAGCATAAATACCTGAACCTTTGATTTCGTGCGGATATCCAACAACTGCTGACTCATTAACTTTTGGGTGCTGGTTGATGGCATCTTCTACTTCGGCAGTTCCGATACGGTGGCCTGAAACATTGATTACATCGTCAATACGGCCAATAATACGGTAATATCCTTCTTCATCTCGTTTAGCACCATCACCTGTTAGGTACAAACCTTTGAACATGGCGAAATAAGTATCGAAGCATCTTTTGTGATCTCCGTAGGTGGTACGTAACATACCTGGCCAGGGGAATTTAATACAAAGGATGCCTTCAACACCATTTCCTTTGAGTTCTTTACCTTCCGGGTCAACAAGAATTGGTTGAACACCAGGTAAAGGTAATGTAGCTAATGAAGGTTTGGTAGGTGTAATACCAGCAAGTGGTGTAATCATAATACCACCTGTTTCTGTTTGCCACCATGTGTCAACAATCGGGCAACGGCCTCCACCAATCATATCGTGGTACCAGCGCCATGCTTCTTCATTGATAGGTTCACCAACAGTTCCCAGTACTTTTAATGAGCTTAAGTCATGTTTTACAACCCACTCGTCACCCTGAGCTACTAACGCACGGATAGCGGTTGGGGCTGTATAAAATTGGTTCACTTTATATTTTGCAACCACTTCCCAGAACCTGCCTGGATCTGGCCATGTAGGAACGCCTTCAAACATCATAGATGTTGCACCTGCCAATAATGGTCCGTAAACAATATATGAGTGGCCTGTTACCCAACCAATATCAGCTGTACACCAGTAGATGTCGCCGTCATTATATTGAAATACATTCTTGAAAGTATATTCAGCATAAACCATATAGCCTGCTGTTGTATGCAATACGCCTTTGGGTTTACCGGTTGATCCGGAAGTATAAAGAATGAACAGTGTATCTTCTGAATCCATAACTTCGGCTACATTTTCTGTACCCACACCTTTAATGGCATCATGCCACCAGATATCGCGGCCTTCTTTCCAGTTGATGTCCTCACCGGTACGTTTTAAAACGATATTGTGTTTTATGGTAGGACAATTTTCCAGCGCTTCATCAGCAATTGCTTTTAACGGAATGGATTTTGTTCCGCGGTAACCGCCATCAGAAGTGATCAACACCTTACATTCTGAGTCATTGATCCTGTCAGCCAATGCAGTAGCTGAAAAACCTGCAAAGATGATAGAGTGGATGGCCCCGATACGGGCACATGCCAGCATGGCAACAGCCAACTCAGGAACCATAGGCAAATAAATAGCTACCCGGTCACCTTTTTTGACACCCAGTTTGATCAGTGTATTTGCAAATTCTTTTACTTTTTCAAACAGTTCGCCATATGTAAGCCTGATTTCTTTTTCATTTGGATCATTGGGTTCCCAGATGATGGCCACCTGGTCTTTACGCATGAACATATTTCTTTCGAAGATATTCTCGGTAATATTCAGTTTGCCGTTAACAAACCATTTAACATCTGGGGCATCGGGTCCGTCAAATCTCCAATCCAACACTTTGTCCCATTTTTTGCGCCAGAAATTTGATTCTGCAATTTCTGCCCAGAATGCTTCAGGGTTTGCAACACTTTCCTGGTACTTCTGGTAGTACTCCGCCATACTTGTGATCTTATTCGTCATAGCTAAAACTTTTTATGAATTTGTATAGTGATTAAAAAATATGTTTAAAAGAAATAATAAAACCCAATCAGGAATCTGAGATTCGAGATGGCATTAGTTTCTGTAATTTTCAAATTTTCTCCATATTCGGTGGCGTAACCTGCAACCGTATATTCAACCTCTGGCGCCAACCTGAATTTGTGAACGTTATATATAAACCTTCCTGAGATACGGTAAACATTTCCAATATCACTTCCCCTGGTGTATGAATTGTTTCCGCGCTGAACATCCTCCCGAGGTCCCAGATTTTTGGTGTATCCGCCGAATAATCCATATTGGAATTTCGGACCGTTTGTGTGTATGTCAAACCAAACAGATGTTATGCAAACGGGTGTATAGCTTAGAATATCTTTTTCAGGATCGACAATATCTTTTACCACGTAACCGCCTAGCATGGTCATGTCAAAAGCATCACCACCGTAAAATCCCATAAGTTTGGCAGTAATATTCTTTCCTTTGTATTTGGTATAAGCTGAAAATCCAACACTGCTTACTTTCGAATTGGTTTTGTATAAACTGTCAGTCTCGATACGGGGCGTAAGTGTTTTGTAGTTGAAACTGCCTCCAATAATGAATTCTGTTCCTTTCGATTCGTTTTTGCTGACATACTCAAACCTTAAGTTAAATATTGGAATGGCAGAATTTCGCAAATAAACAGTGCTTACGCCTAATGGTCCGTTGCTTTGGAAATCACGCTGCCAGAAGGCTGTTGCTACCAAATTAAATTTTCCAAATTCTTGTTTTACCCTTATTTGTGGATTACGCGAAAAAGGTTGAAAAGGCGCTCCGGTATTGAATGAAACAGTACCTGGGTAACATTGGGTATTGAACATGGGGTGCCAAAATTGCCCAACCAGGAACATGGTTTTTGGCCATTGTAGTTTAATATAGGCATGCCGTAATCTGAAACCATTTATATCAGCGTCAGTTGTGCCAAAAAATTCACCTTCAATGAAAGCTGATGATTTAGCTTTCCAAACATCAGGGCCTGTAACCAGTAAGTTTAAACGGGTTTGAATGGAAAGCATATTAACCTGCAGATTGGCATTTAAATCTTCGCCATTTGGATCGAGTTCTTCATTTTTTGGGTAGAGTAAGAAATGCCCTTCGCGGACCATCACATTTTCGCGGGTGTCCATAAAAAGATCACTTTTTACAAATCCATGAAATATGAAATCAAAGCTTTTATCCTTTTCCTGGCTCAGGACTAGTATTGGTATACAACAGAGGGCCAGTAAAACATATTTTTTCATGCAATTAATTTTGGGTTTTCTCCTTTGTTAACAGATTAACAATGAGGAGCAAATTTAGGATAAATAATTGCTTTTTCCGAGCACTTTTCTTATTTATTAACAATCTAATTTAAAATAGTAAACGATTTGAAAATCAATAATAAAGACGATATCAATGTTACAGGATAGCGTTTGGTTTTCCCTTTTTCTTTAAATGGTAAATCATAAGGATAAATATTAAAATGAATAGAGAATAGTTATGCTTTTTTTAACCGGAATACGCAATCCTGTGATTCCTGATATTCATATCAACAGAATACAGATACAAGCTGCATTGAAAGTTTGTATTTTCGTTGCATCATGAATGATTCAACTTTTAATTTTCTTATTGAGCCATATAAATTGAGTGATTCAATTAACGCTGCTACGACAGCCTCAGCAACGCCTGTTGACTCATCAACTAAAGTTGTTGATACATTTTTTCAAACCTCGATACAGGATATTACACCTTTGGTCAATCATTCAGATAATTATGGCTATTTTATTTATTTGTTATTTTTTCTTTTATTTGTTGTCTCACTCATTTGGTATCTAATTCCTGAACGTCTCACCTATGCTTTCTCAATATCAGTAAAATTAGACGCTGGCAGGATTAATGAAAGGGAAAGCCCGGCCCCCGGAGCAGTAGTTACCTTTTTCTTTTTGCTGAATTCAGTTATTTGCATGAGCTATTTGCTTTATTATACGCTGAAGAATTTATATGATTATAATTTCGAAGACTGGAATTACTGGAAGGCTATGCTATATATTGCGGCCGTTCTCAGTTCAGTTTATTTATTAAAGATGATGATGGTTGGGATGGCAGGCTGGATATTCAATACCCTGGATATGGCAAAGAAGCAAGCCCGAATGTATTTTAATTCCAATATCACTCTGGGCGTTATATTGCTACCATTATTATTTATACTTATTATCATCCCCAATATATATATATTATTTACGATTCTATTTATTACAGCTATTGTATTTTTAATCAGATGGGTACAAGTAATTCGTTTAGGAATCTCAATAACCCACTTCAATTTCTTTCATTTAATTTTGTACATTTGCACGCTCGAAATAATACCGGTGTTGGTTTTAATTAAAATCTTCATGTAAGGTATTTGCAGAATATGTTTTACATTATTAAACCGTTGCAAAATTGAAGATAAAAAATATTCTCGTTTCACAACCTGAACCTCCTGATCTTGAGAAATCGCCTTATGGTGAGCTTTGCAAGAAACATAACCTGAAAATAGATTTCCATAAATTTATTAAAGTAGAAGAGGTGTCTGCACAGGAATTCAGACAGGCCAAAGGAACATTTCAGGGACATACTGCTGTCATTTTAACCAGCCGTCATGCAGTAGATCATTTTTTTCGTATTGCCAAAGAATTGAGGTATGAGATTCCTGACTCTACAAAATATTTTTGCATATCAGAATCAACGGCTTATTATTTGCAAAAATATGTGCAATACCGGAAACGTAAAATATTTCACGGAAAGCAAAATTTTGATGACTTAATGGAGGTTCTTAAGAAGCATACAGATGAAAAATTCCTTGTGCCTTCTTCAGATATCCATAAACAAACGGTTTTTCAATTGCTTGATAAAGAAAAAATCAACTATAACAAAGCGGTAATTTATAAAACCGTTGCCAGCAATTTAAAGAAACTTGATATTAAAAACTATGATATCATAATTTTCTTTAGCCCGGCAGGTATTAAATCGCTGCTCAAGAACTTCCCTGATTTCGAACAGAATAATAGTCTGATCGCTGCATTTGGTCCTACCACAGGCAACGCTGTTAGAGAAGCCGGATGGAAACTTAATATTCCGGCACCCACAAAGTCCGCACCTTCAATGACAATGGCTATTGACGAATATTTAACAAATTTGGCCAAGGAAAATAGAAAAAACGGCAGAAAATAATCCAAATAGGATTTTTTAACTTTTCCTAAGATAAATAATTGAATAAATTTACCAATTCAATTGATTTGATTCTTATATGAACAGACTGATCTTTTTAATTTTAAGCATTCTCATTTCTGTAACTTTTATACAAAAGGAAGGTTTTGCTCAAAAAACAGACACTATAGTTCATATCAACGGCAATATCCTTACCGGAGACCTAAAAAAAATGGCATACGGTGTTGCTACCTGGAAAATGGATGGTATGGGTACCATAAGCCTTGAAGAAGTAAAGATCAATACTATCAAATCAAAAAAACAATTTGAAATAAAGATGAAAAACGGCTTTATTTATTTCGGATCATTTGATACATCAGGAATTGACAGAAAAGTGAATATAGTGGTTACTAACGGAAAGGAAGCCGTGTATATTGACGAAATAGTTGAGATATATCCTATCAAAAGAAATTTCTGGATGAGGACAAGCGGGAATTTTAGCCTGGGATTAAATTACTCTAAAGGTAGCAGCGTGACAACATTATCCGTGGCAGGAGGTCTGTCATATAGGAAAAAGAAATCATATTGGAATTTTGCCTGGGATGATAACAATACCTATCAATCGGATACACTCAGTTCCAGTAAAGCAGATGTAACACTGGCCTGGCAGAGGTTATTAAGAAAAAAATGGTCGGCACAAATAGGTGCTAGTCTAACTCAAAACTCTGAATTAGGCACCAAAAGGCGAACCGGACTTGCACTGACCGGTATTCGTGATATTGCATATAACAACTGGAACAGGTTTTATGCCGCAGCAGGTTTGTCAGTAAATAACGAAGTTCCTTACGGTGATTCAGAAATAACAAATGACCTCTTAGGCGTAGTGATGTTGGTATGGAAGGTTTATAAATACACAATACCCAAAGTTTGGGTAGATGCAGATATTACATATGCGCCCTATTTTACAGATCTGGGAAGGCACAGGATATCCATCAATTTAAATCCACAGATCAGTATTATCGGCGACGATTTTAAGATCGGGTTTTCGTCCTATTATGCCTATGATAGCAAGCCATCGGGCGATGCATCTTCTACGGATGATTATGGTATTAACCTAACGTTATCCTATTCTTTCCATTAACTAAAATAATTGAATTTACTTGAATAATAAACTGATAAAGAAGGAACGCCTGAGAAGTAAAAAGACAATTGAGAGTCTTTTCAAAGAGGGAAAATCATTCTTTTTGTATCCATTCAGGATATATTATTTATCAACAAATAATGCTACTGATTATCATGCTCAAATTCTGGTTACTGTATCTAAAAAGAATTTTAAATCAGCGGTTAAGCGAAATAGGATAAAAAGAATTGTAAGAGAAGCTTACCGATTGAATAAAAACAGTCTTTTGGATTATTTGCGTCAACATAATAAAAGCATCGATTTCGGGTTGCTTTACGTAGGCGAAACTATTCTGGACTATCAGGAAATAGAACGGAAATTAATTCTAATTTTGCAGCGCTTAATTGAACAGGATGAAGAATTTATTGGGTAAATTATTAATTTTATTAATTAGAGTTTATCAATATACACTTTCTCCTTTTATTGGCCGGTCGTGCAGGTATACACCAACATGCTCAATATACAGTATTGATGCAATTAAAAAACACGGACCTTTTAAAGGATTCTGGCTGGCGGCTAAAAGAGTAGTATCATGCAATCCCTGGGGGGGGAGTGGTTACGATCCTGTTCCTTAAAAAAATGACTATGAAACCTCGAAATATTATATGGCTTATAGTATCTGTATTTTTTCTTTTATATTTTTCAGATTTATCAGCACAGGATAAAAACAACTTTGAAATATCAAAAAATATTGAAATTTATGTTGATGTTTTAAGGCAACTAAACCTGAACTATGCTGATGATATCAATCCAGGAGACTTAAATAAAGTGGCGATCGATGCCCTGTTAAATACGCTTGACCCATACACGGTTTATGTTCCTGAATCACAATTGGAAGATTTTGAATTAATGACCAAAGGTGAATATGGAGGCATTGGAGCACTTATTCAAAAACAAGGTGAATATGTAGTAATTACAGAGCCTTATGAAGGGTTTCCGGCGCAAAAATCGGGATTGAAAGCAGGGGATAAGATCATTTCCATCAATGGCGAATCAACAATAGGTAAAGATACGCCAGCAGTTAGTGAAAACCTAAAAGGAGTTCCCGGATCAACAGTAACACTTGTAATTGAGAGCTATGGCGATACTACGAAACGCCAGGTTGAAATTGAACGTGAAAAAGTTAAATTCCCTAATATTCCTTATTACGGTTTGGTAGGCGAAGGAATTGGTTATATCAGTTTAATGCAATTTAATCCGAATGCTGCATCAGATGTACAAAAAGCCTTTAACGAACTGAAATCAGAAAACAATATAACAGGTATAATCCTTGACTTGAGAGGTAACGGTGGAGGACTCTTGAATGAAGCAGTGGATATTGCAAATATTTTTATACCGAAAGGACAAACTATTGTAACAACCAAAGGCAAACTGAGTGAGAATGTTCAGGTTCATCGTACACGTAATAATGCGATAGATCAAAAAATACCGCTGGTAATTCTCGTTAATAATAGTAGTGCTTCGGCTTCTGAGATCGTTGCAGGTGCTATCCAGGATTTGGATAGAGGTGTGATCATTGGTGAACGTACTTTTGGAAAAGGACTGGTACAACATGTTACCCCTTTGCCTTATAATTCAAAAATGAAAATTACGGTTGCGAAGTATTATATTCCCAGTGGAAGATGTATACAATCAATTGATTATTTTAATAAAAATGGAAATGGTGACAGTTCCAAAGTGCCGGATTCGCTGATTTCTACATTTAAAACAAAGGGTGGAAGAACGGTGCTGGATGGCGGTGGTATTATCCCTGATATTTGTATCGAACCTGCTACTTTCAGCCAGATAACAGCAGATTTGTATGCCAATAATTACATTTTTGATTATGCTAATAAATTTGCATACGAAAACATGGAAATTGCACCTCCCGGAGAATTTGAAATCACAGATCCCATTTATAATGATTTCAAGATATATGTAGAAAGCCAGGAATTTAATTACTTGACAGAAACAGAATCGTTGATTGATAGAATGAAAAATAGTGCTGAAAGAGAAAATTATTTGGAGGCTATCGAATCAGCACTTGAAAACATCGATTCTTTAGTAAAAGAAGAAAAGAAAAAGGATATTGAAAAATTCAGGAGTGAGATTGAAGAATTGTTATTGATGGAAATTGTTAGCCGTTATTATTATCAGCAGGGAAAAATAATTGCAACGATTCAACATAATGAGGGAAATAAAAGAAGCTAAAAAAATATTACTGGATGAAGATTTTTACAAGTCTATCTTAAATGACACTTACAAAAAAAACGATTGCGATGAAGAAGATTAAACTTCTATAGTTTACATGATAAAATCCAGTACAAATATACACTCACTAACATACTTTATCGTATTAACGCTTATTGCGATTAGTATTCCACTCTCAAAGTTTGCCATGAGTGTTACTGAATTCATGCTGCTGGGGCTATGGCTCTGGTCAGGTTTTTCATTTACGATTTCATACAGGTTTTTCAAATTGGGAGGACTTATAAAAGGAACCATTCATTTTATCAGCTACATATTAACCCTGGCGTATCATAACTTTATTGATCATATAGTTGCATTTGTAAAAAATCGGCCGGCACTAATATTGTCTTCCATATACCTGGTACATATAATAGGTTTGTTTTATACAACTGACATGGATTATGCCCTGAAAGATTTAAGGGTTAAGTTGCCTTTGCTGCTGTTTCCAGTTGTTTTTGTTACGATGAAAAAAATAGAATACAAACGATTTAGGAAATTGATGCTGTATTATGCAGCGGCCTCGTTTGTTGGAACACTCATCAGTTTTTCACTAATGCTAAAAGGAAATTTTGTCGATATCAGGGAAATTTCGCCTTTTATTTCGCCAATTCGATTTGGCCTTAATATTTGTTTTGCTTTTTTTACGCTGGTATATTTCATTCTGTTTGATGGTGGATTTAAAATATGGCATAAGTTAACTTTTGGGATTGTATTAATTTGGTTTGTAATTTTTTTAATCCTGTTGGAGTCGTTAACAAGTCTTTGGATCCTACTTCTAATTTCTATTATTTATTTAATAATACTACTCTTTAAAACGCAAAAACTTGCAGTAAAACTGGCATTTGTTTTACTGACGATAGGCATTCCTGTTTCACTGTTCTTCTATGTAAGAGATGTCGTTGTTAAAGCAAAAACACCACCTGTTGTTATTGCCAGCGAACTGGATCTTTATACAGAATCCGGCAATCCATATGTTCATGATACTATTGTCAGGGGGATAGAAGATGGTCGTTACATAGGCCTTTACATGTGTCTGCCGGAAATAAAACAGGCCTGGAGTGAAGTGAGTTCATATGATTTTAACGGAAAAACTGATGCCGGAGAAGAAATTAAAGAAACACTTATCAGGTATTTGACATCTAAAGATTTAAGAAAAGATGAGCAGGGTGTTTATGCATTGACGGAATGGGATATAAATATGATTGAAAGAGGCGCTGCCAATTACAATTATGTTAAAAAACCAGGGCTTCGTACTCGCATTCTTAAAATAATAATGGGATATGAAGTATATCAAAAAACGGGAGACCCAAGTGGTAGCTCTGTAATGCAGCGTATTGAATACTCTAAAGCATCTTTAAAACTAATCAATCAAAATTTCTGGATTGGTGTGGGAACAGGTGATATTGAAGATAAACTCATTCGTCAGTACAAGCAAATGGGGTCTGAATTAAAAGCGAAGTTTAGGTTTCACGCGCATAACCAGTTCCTGGCCACTTTTATCACGTTTGGTGTTTTTGGCTTTTTATGGTTTATTTTTGCTTTAATATTTCCGGCCATTAAACTGAAGGGCTTCGACGATTATTTCTTTGTCAGTTTCTTTTTAATCATTATTTTCTCCATGTTTTCGGATGATACCATTAGAAACTCAGGCGGGAGCTACATTGTTTGCATTTTTCTATTCATTCTTACTGTTAGGAAAAGAACGCAAAAATGCAAAAAGGAGCATTGAATGATAAATTTCTAATTTAGCTGTAAAAGTTGCTGTAATGAAAATCAGGAAATTCAATATTCAAATAGAAGAATACGAACATTTAGAATTACTGGAGAATCAGGAATCGAATTTGTTACAACGGGCACAGGAAGCTATCAAAGGTTCATATGCTCCATATTCCGAATTCAGAGTGGGGGCTGCGGTACTTCTTGAAAACGGAGAGGTCATATTAGGTAGTAACCAGGAAAATGCGGCCTATCCATCGGGTTTATGTGCTGAGCGAGTTGCTATTTTTCATGCCAAATCCAAATATCCTGATATAAAAGTAAAATCAATTGCAATTACAGCAGCAGCTGATAATTTTATTACCAAATCACCCATAACACCATGTGGCGCCTGCAGGCAGGTTATTGCGGAGACAGAAAGCCGTCAAAACGGGAAAATCAGGATTCTAATGAAAGGGCAGGAGGGTATTGTACAGGCGGTTAACGGTATTGAAAACCTGCTCCCACTCATGTTTAAAGAAGAACAACTTAAAAAATCAAAAAAGAAATGAACATAAAAAAAATACTTACCCTATTCGTAGCAAGTTTAATTATGATGGCTTTTAAAACTGACAAACCAGCCTACCAGATATTTAATGCTGGTGGTAAAGATGTGAAGTATGGCAAAATGCTGGAAGAATTGGAAAACGCCGATGTCGTGTTTTTCGGTGAATTGCATAACAACCCGATTTGTCATTGGCTGCAAATTGAACTCACCAGGGATCTTTATGCAAAAAAGGACAGTGCTATCATGCTGGGAGCTGAGATGTTCGAGGCTGATAACCAGCTGATACTGAACGAATATATAGAAGGAAAAATCAGCGATAAGAATTATAAGAAAGAAGCCAAATTGTGGCCCAATTATTCAACTGATTATGCCCCTTTGGTAGAATTTGCCAAGGACCACCAGATTGAGTTTATTGCAACAAATATTCCCAGAAGATACGCTTCCGTTGTCTACAATGAAGGATTTGAAGGTCTTGACAGTTTGAGTGCGGAAGCCAGAAGCTATATCGCACCCTTGCCTGTGGATTACGATCCGGAATTAAAAGGTTATCGTTCGATGCTTGAAGAAATGGAAGGAATGGGACATGCCAATGATAATTTACCCAAAGCTCAGGCCATTAAAGATGCTACTATGGCCTATTCCATAGCGGGAGCATTGGAGAGTGGCAGGCTATTTATTCATTATAACGGCACCTATCATTCAAATGATTATGAAGGGATTATCTGGTACCTGAATAAGTACAAACCGGGATTGAAAATAGTAACCATTGCCTCAGTCGAGCAGAAAGATATTGAGAAGTTGGATGAAGAAAGTGAAAATAAAGCCGACTTCATCATTGTTATACCGGAAAGCATGACGAAGACGCACTAAACTCCTCTATCTAACTTCAACTTCTTCGTAGCCCTCAACAATGTCGCCTACCTTGATGTCGTTGAAGTTTTCAATGTTCAGGCCGCACTCATAACCTGATGAAACTTCTTTCACATCATCTTTAAAGCGTTTTAATGAACCAAGTTTTCCTGTATAAACTACGATCCCGTCCCTAATCAGGCGTACATTCGTGTTCCTGTTGATTTTTCCATCCAGCACATAACATCCTGCAATGGTACCTACTTTGGTAATTTTAAACACTTCCCTAACCTCAATATTACAAGTAATCTTTTCTTCCATTTTAGGCGCCAGCATACCTTCAACTGCGGCTTTCAGTTCTTCTGTGGCTTTATAGATAATGGAATAGAGTCTAATGTCGATTTGTTCTTTTTCGGCTGCTTTACGTGCCTGAGGTACGGGGCGTACCTGGAAACCTATAATAATGGCATCAGATGCGGAAGCAAGTATAACATCAGATTCGGTAATGGCACCCACTGCCTTGTGAATTACATTTACCTGAACCTCTTCGGTTGAAAGTTTGAGAATTTCATCCGAAAGGGCCTCAACAGAACCATCCACGTCACCTTTCACAATAATATTTAGTTCTTTAAAGTCACCTATAGCAATTCTTCTACCGATTTCATCTAGTGTAATATGCTTCTGTGTCCGTTGCGATTGCTCACGTATCAGTTGTTGACGTTTGGTAGCTAAATTTCTGGCTTCCTTTTCATCTGCCATCACATTGAATACATCACCTGCCTGGGCAGCTGCATTTAAACCCAGCAATACAACAGGAGTTGATGGCCCGGCTTCAGTAATTTTGCTGTTTCTTTCGTTAAACATGGCTTTTACCTTACCAGAAACGGGTCCTGCCAAAATAATATCACCTTGTTTTATGCTCCCTTCCTGAACAAGGATGGTTGTTACATAACCACGGCCTTTATCCAGTGTTGCTTCAATAACGGTTCCTTTGGCTGGTTTATCAGGATTCGCCTTTAGTTCCAGTATTTCCGATTCCAGTAACACTTTCTCCAGCAAATCACTGATACCCATTCCGGTAATTGCAGATATTTCCTGCGATTGGAATTTACCTCCCCATTCTTCAACAAGGATGTTCATGGTAGATAGTTGTTCTTTTATCTTATCGGAATTGGCGCCCGGTTTATCCATTTTATTGAATGCAAAAACGATGGGGACACCTGCTGCTTGTGCGTGATTAATGGCCTCTTTGGTTTGTGGCATCACACTGTCGTCAGCAGCGATAACGATAATGGCAATGTCAGTAACTTTGGCGCCCCTGGCACGCATAGCGGTAAATGCTTCGTGGCCGGGTGTATCAAGAAATGTAACTTTTTTGCCACTTTCTGAAGTTACCTCATATGCACCAATATGCTGGGTAATACCTCCAGCTTCGCCAGCCACCACATTAGCTTTTCTAATATAATCGAGGAGTTTGGTTTTACCATGGTCAACGTGGCCCATAACTGTTACGATCGGGGCTCTTTCAACCAGGTCTTTCGGGTCGTCATCTTCTTCTTCTACTTCAAGGTTTTCAGAGTCGTCAACGCTAACAAAATCAACCTGGTAGCCAAATTCTTCAGCTACCAATACAATGGTTTCAGCATCCAGGCGCTGGTTTATAGAAACGAACAATCCGAGTTGCATACATGATTTAATAATTTCATTTACGTTTACATTCATCATGATCGAAAGCTCATTAGCGGTAAGAAATTCAGTTACTTTCAGTACTGATTTTTCAAGTTCCTGGCGATCCATCTCATCCTGCATGGTTTGCGAAACCGAATCTCTTTTTAAACGCCTGTATTTTGAAGATTTCGATTTTCCTGTTGGAGCAAGCCTGGCCAGAGTTTCTTTTATTCTTTGCTGAATTTCTTCTTCAGTAGGTTCAGGTTTGGCTTCTTTTCTTTTTGGAAATGCTTTTTTTCTTGGATCCCTTTTAACAGTTTCTTTTTCTCCTGACTCAGGCTGCGATTTTATTCTTCGCCTTTTTTTCTTTTTCTGAGCCGTTTTATCATCCGATGATGAAGCAACAGGTTTCTTTACCTTTTTTGTTTTGCTTACTTCTTTTGGCAGCTCAATTTTATCAAGTACTGTAGGCCCGGTAAGTTTCTGAAATTTAGTTGGAATAAAGTTGTCTTCCTCTTTTTCTTCTTTTTTATTCTCTTCAGCTACTTTTTTTGGAGTCTTTTTTTCTTCCTTAGTTACAGTTTCTGTTTTTGTTTCTTCTACCTTTTCAGGTACTTCCAGTTCTTTTTCTTTCTTTTCAGCGACTACTTTTTTAGGTGCTTTGGCTTCTTTTTCTTTCTGCTTCTCTTCCTTTGTCTTTTTCTTAGGCCTTGTCTTCTGGTTCATGCTGTCGAGATCGATTTTTCCAAGTACTTTAATTTCACTTGTTTCTTCAACCTTATCAACTTCTTCAACAACCTCTATTTTTTCCTCAACTGGTTTGGTGGGTTCTTCTTTAGGTGTTTCTTTTTTATCTTCAGTAACTTTTTTCTTGGGAGATTTATCCTTGGTAGAATAATCAACGCCAACATTTTTTATAATGAGTTCGTCAACCGGTTCAAATTCATCAATTTCAGTCTTCCCTGGTTTGTCGATCTTATCTTCGATAGTAATTGAACTTTTACCCAGGTATTCTAATTCTTTTTGCTGCGCAATTTCCCGTACGTGTTTTTCTTCCTGGAATTCGATCAGCAGTAAATCATACATCTCTGGTGAAAGTTTGGTGTTGGGGTTCCTGTCAACCTGAAATCCCTTGTCCAAAAGAAAATCAATAATCGTATCTCTGCCAATGTTGAATTCCTTTGCAGCTTTACTTAATCTAACTACTTTTCTTTCGTCTGTCATATTCTTTCTTTAGTTGTTCTACCGGTTCACCAGATACAGGTAAATATAATGTTTTTATTCAAATTCAGATTTAAGAATGCGAACCACCTCCTGAATTGTTTCCTCTTCAAGGTCTGTTCTAGAAACCAAATCTTTTACTTCAAGATCCAGAACACTTTTAGCTGTATCGCAACCAATATTCTTTAACTCATCAAGAATCCACTGATCAATTTCATCAGTGAATTCCTGCAGGTCAACATCCTCAGTTTCTACGTCCGAATCACGGTATACATCAATTTCGTAACCGGTCAATTGTCCGGCCAGTTTGATGTTAAATCCGCCTTTTCCGATTGCCAGTGAAACCTGGTCCGGTTTCATATATACTTCTGCCCTTCCGCTTTCCTCATCAATTTTTATGGATGTTATTTTTGCAGGTGACAGGGCACGCTGAATGTATAAGGTTTCATTATTTGTGAAATTGATCACGTCAATATTTTCATTTTTAAGTTCCCTTACAATTCCATGAATACGAGATCCTTTCATACCCACACATGCGCCTACCGGGTCAATACGATCATCGTATGATTCAACAGCGATCTTAGCACGTTCTCCGGGTACCCTGACAATTTTTTTAATGGTGATCAGCCCATCATATACTTCGGGTACTTCCGCTTCAAATAGTCTTTCAAGAAATACCGGAGATGTGCGTGAAAGAATAATCACCGGTGAACTATTTCTCATATCCACTTTTGATACCACTGCCCTTACATTATCACCTTTGCGGTAATAATCGGATGGAATTTGTTCCGATTTGGGAAGAATCAGTTCGATTCCTTCGTCATCCAATACAAGAATTTCTTTTTTCCAAACCTGATAAACTTCACCAGTAACTATATCACCTACTTTCTCTTTGTATTTTTTATAGACATTGTCCTTTTCATACTCAAGGATTTTAGAAACGAGGTTTTGCCTTATAGCCAGTATTTCTCTTCTTCCGAAATCTTTTAACCACACCTGCTCCGAGAAATCTTCACCAACTTCAAAGTCTGGTTCAACTTTAATAGCCTCAGAAAATTCAATCTGCAGGTTTTCATCTTCCAATTCTCCATCTTCTACAATCTCGCGGTAATGCCAGATTTCTAAGTCACCTTTATCAATATTTACGATAATGTCGAATTTAGCATCTTCGCCAAAGCGTTTGATTAGTAAATTATGAAAAACATCCTCAAGGATGCGCATCATTGTTTCTCTGTCAATGCTCTTAAATTCCTTAAACTCGGAAAAAGTTTCGACCAGGTTTATTGTATCCATGTTATTATTATTAAACTACTGTAATTGCTATATAATTATAATTTCTTTCACGTGTTTTGTATCATCCAGTGCGACGAACTCTGCCTCGCCGGCGCTGAACTTCTTACTCCTTTTGCCTTTGCTTTTTATTTCTTTGGCAATCTTGATGTTATTGCCCTCCACATCAAGAAGTAAGGCTTTAAATTTCGTACCTTCTTTCAACAGTACTTCAACAGGTTTGTCAATCTTATTTTTAAACTGACGTATATGTACCAGAGGTTCTCCAACTCCACTTGATGAAACGCTAAGGTCAAAATCTTCAATATCGCGATCAATTTTTGATTCGATGTAACGGCTTAGTTCCACGCAATCGTCAATACTTACGTCCGAATCACCATCAATGTAAATATTGATCTTATTTTCTTTACCAACACTTATTTTCACGACGAATTTATCGGTGTTAGCCAGGAAATCTTCAACCAGTTGTTGTATGTCTTCTTTTTTTATCATGGTATAAAAAGAGGGGACTAATCGTCCCCTCAATCTTCATGTTCTTATTCGTTGTCCGACAAGGATTCGAACCTTGACTGTATGAACCAAAATCACAAGTGCTACCATTACACCATCGGACAATCGGGGTGCAAAGATACTCGTTTTTTTAAAAATACAAATTAGTTGAACAAAAAAATCGCATCATTTATTTTTTAATTATTTCTTAAAAGAGTTGGTGCTCAGTAAATTATTAATTTCTGTTAAAATACACACACAATAAAAATACGTTTTATTAAAAGTCTTATTTTCGCTTTTTCAAATTAGCCTTTAAGTACATTGCAGATGGAAAACTTTAAAAGAGTGAATAACATTGTTGGTTGGGCAGTTTTTGCCATTGCCACCTTAGTTTATTTTTTAACGATTGAACCCATAGCCAGTTGGTGGGATGCAGGCGAATATATTGCCACAGCCTATAAATTGCAGGTAGGCCATCCACCCGGAGCACCACTGTTTCAATTGTTGGGCCGCTTTTTTGCTTTGTTTGCTTTAGGAAATACAGAGAATGTGGCGCTCATGATAAATGCCATGTCTGCATTATCAAGTAGTTTTACCATATTATTTCTCTTTTGGTCGATAACTATGCTGGCGAAAAAGCTATATGTAAAATCATCGAATGAAGTAATGACCAAGGGAGATGCATGGGCTGTGCTGGGGGCAGGTGTTGTTGGTGCCCTGGCTTATACTTTCTCAGATTCATTCTGGTTTTCATCAGTTGAAGGAGAGGTCTACGCCATGTCGTCATTATTAACCGCCGTGGTTTTTTGGGCTATTTTACGTTGGGAAGAGGTGGCCGAACAAAGGCACGGATTCAGGTGGATTTTATTAATTGCTTACATCATCGGTCTTTCCATTGGCGTTCACCTGCTGAACCTCTTGGCGATACCTGCCATTGTTTATGTATATTACTTCAAAAAACACAAATTTTCTTATAAAGGATTTGTTACGGCAGGTGTGATTTCTATACTGATCCTGGCGGTGATCATGTACATCATCATACCAGGAATTGTTGAACTGGCTGGAAACTTCGAATTGTTCTTTGTCAACACGGTTGGATTGCCATTTAATTCGGGAACCATTATTTACTTCATTGTGATCCTGGCGCTCATTGTTGGGGGTTTATATTATTCCAGGACAAAAGGAAAAGTAATTTTAAATACTTCCATCCTTGCTTTAACGCTTATATTAATCGGTTATTCCACATTTTTTATGTTGGTAATCAGAGCAAACGCTAACCCACCTATCAATGAGAATGACCCGAAGGATGCCATTAGCCTTCTATCATACCTTAACAGGGAGCAGTATGGTACATGGCCTTTATTGTCGGGCCAGTATTACAACGCACCCACGGTTGATAGTAAAGATGGCAACCCGGTGTATGCAAAAGATATTAAAAAGGGGGAATATGTAATTGTTGATGAACGCAGAGGTACGATTCCAGTTTATGATGACAGGTTTACCACAATTTTTCCGCGTATGTGGAGTAGTTCAAAACCTGCACATATTCAGCTGTATAAAGAATATGGCGGTAGCAAAGGAACACCTGTAAAGGTGACAAAAGGTGATGGCAATACAGAGGTAATTTACAAACCAACGTTTGGAGAGAACCTTCTATTTTTCTTTACTTACCAGGTAGACCATATGTACATTCGTTACTTTTTGTGGAATTTTGTAGGCAGGCAAAATAATATAGAAAGCCAGGGCGAGATTAACCATGGAAACTGGGTGAGTGGCATTGGTTTTATTGACAACTGGCGGTTAGGAAACCAGACCGATTTGCCAAAAAGCATGCAAAATCCTGCAAAGACACATTTTTATTTTCTACCGCTGTTACTGGGTTTGCTGGGATTTTTATTTCAGTTATCTAAAAGTAAAAAAGATACATGGGTGGTATTTTTATTATTCATAATGACCGGTCTTGCCATTATAGTATACCTGAACCAAACACCGCTTCAGCCGCGCGAAAGGGATTATGCTTACGCCGGGTCCTTTTATGCTTTTGCAATTTGGATAGGCTTCGGGGTGCTGGCATTATACGACGGTTTAAGGAGTAGACTAAAGAATAAGGTTGTAGCTGCTGTAGCGGTATCTCTGGCATCATTGATTTTGGTACCGGGAATTATGGCGCAGCAGGGTTGGGAATCACATGACCGCTCTGGTAAATATGCTGCGCGTGATTTCGCCCGGATGTACCTCGAATCGTGTGAACCAAATGCCATATTATTTACAAATGGCGACAACGATACATTCCCACTCTGGTACGCCCAGGAAGTTGAAGGCATCAGAACAGACGTGCGTGTAGTAAATTATATGCTTTCATCTGGTGAATGGTATGTAGATCAAATGTTCAGAAAAGTTTATGAATCAGATCCTTTGCCACTTTCTGTTGATCGCTCATTTTATGCTTTGGGTGATCAGAATTATATGCCTGTATTTGAACGAATAGAGGAATATACAGATTTACAGGATGCTATCGGGTTTCTTGAAAATAACGACAAGCGGACCAAAATACCTTTGCAAAACGGTGAATGGATCAATTATATCCCGGCTAAAAACATGCGTCTCAAAGTAGATTCAGCAAGTGTAGTAAATTCTGGTACGGTTGATCCTGAAAATGCCGATAAAATTGTTGATGAGATTACATGGAGAATTTCACAAAACGGACTGTATCGAAACGACCTGATGTTGCTTGATATGATAGCTACCAATAACTGGAAGCGCCCCATTTATTTTGCGAATCCGAATAGTGTAAGTGGCGTTTTAAATATTGATAAATATTGCCACCTTGAAGGAATCGTGTATCGCTTTAAACCGACCATTGCATTGGATTATATTCAAAAAGTGGGAGGTGTAGATCCGGACAGGACTTACGAAATTCTTATGGCGGATGATGTAAGGTGGGGCAGGCTAAATGAAAATGATGTTGTTATTGACCGTGAAAGTGAACGAAACTCAGGAATGATCAAACAAGATTATATTAGACTGGCACAAGCATTGGTTAAAGCGGGTAAAATAGATTCCGTTGAAGCCGTTCTGGACCGTGGATTATACTTTTTCCCAAATGATAAGATTCCATTTGACTTTTATATGATTCCCTGGGCTGACAATTATTATAAAGTTGGTGCCACCGAAAAAGGAAATGAACTGGTTAAGGTATTGTACGAAAGGTATATGGAAGATCTGGCCTATTATACATCATTAAATGATCGGTTTATGGCTTATTATAATGAAGATATTCAGGAAGCATTAGCTGTGTTGCAGCGTTTAGGTCAATTGGCGAGCGAATATCAACAAGATGAACTCGCAAATGAAATTGACAATTCGTTACGTGACCACCTAAATATGATGGGAATATAATAACCCAGCCTTTAATTATTTCTTAGGTGCAGGCAGCGGTTGATTTCTTTTATTCGACCAGTAGATGAGATATACTCCGATCAATATTAATGGAATGCTCAGCCATTGTCCCATATTTAAGGTCATTTGTTCTTCAAAACCCACCTGAGGTATTTTGATAAATTCGATCAGGAATCTGACAAAGAACAAAATAGCCAGAAAATATCCGAATAACATGCCTTGTTTGGGGTGACCATCATTTTTCCAGTAATACCTATAGAGAAAAATAAATAAGGCCAAATAACTTAGAGCTTCATAAATTTGTGTGGGATGCCTTGGGTCGGTGGTAAAAGCGGCATCATAATACTTTACAAAATAAAATCCCCAGGGAAGTGAAGTGATGTCCCCAAAAATTTCAGAATTCATTAAGTTACCAGTACGGATAAAAAACCCGGAAAGTGCCACCACAATAACAATTCTATCCATGATCCATAAGAAGGGCCGTTTGTTTTTCCGCGAAAAGAAATACAATCCCAGCGGGATTCCTATGGCAGCGCCATGGCTAGCCAGACCTCCTTCCCAAATTTTTAATATTTCAATGGGGTTGGCCAGGTAATATTCGGGTTCATAAAAAAGACAATGACCCAAACGTGCACCCAGGATGGTAAAAATGATCATATAGGTGGTGAGTTCATCCAGCACTTTGTCGCCCACACCTTCATGCCTGAATATTTTTTGCATAATGTAATAACCTACGATGAACGATAGGGCGAATAGCAGACCGTACCATCGGATTTCCAATCCACCAACAAGCCAAATATCATTGGGAATGCTAAAAATTTCGGGATTTACCCTCCAGACAATATACTGTAACATAATAAAGTATTTCCCGCAAATATAGAAAAAGACTATAAGCGCTGGTATTCAAAAGAAGGAAATCCTTTTTCACCTGTTTCTGGATCATAAAAGCCGATAAAGCGGAGTTTGTAAAATAAGCCGCTATTGCTTCTGATAAAGTAGTTGTAGTTAGTTCGGGCTTTGTAGTAGAAATCGCCGCTGTTTATATCACCATAAAGTTCCTTCCATTCGTATCCAATCACATCCAGGTTAGTTGAATAATCAAGATAGATAACATCTTCAAGTGCAATATCGTCAAAAACCATGGTTGAATCGAATGCCACACGGGTGCCTGCATCATTGATGAGGACCCCGGTTACAAGGTAAGGATAAGGATCACCTTCATCGGTAATAAGCATTGTGGTATATTGGGTAAATAATAGGTCCCAGGCACTTCTTTCAGGTTCAAAATCCACTACTGAATTTAAATCGAAGCTGTATGGAACATGATTATATTTGTTATTCTTGCTGATATAAATCTCCTTCAAATCAGAATTATCCATATTCACGTATGTGAAATGATAGGTGTTATTTTTCAGAGAGTTGAATTTAACC
The DNA here is from genome assembly GCA_963776205.1 of Marinilabiliales bacterium. GTDB lineage: Bacteria > Bacteroidota > Bacteroidia > Bacteroidales > F082 > UBA4459. The sequence goes on along the minus strand of CAVZLR010000002.1, from coordinate 509,998 downwards.
TTCTTAAAGCCTCTATGAATACCCACATCATTGATACCCCTGTTGATTACCCATACATGATCGGAAAATGTTGTATCGATTCCGGAGATACTAATCCAATTGACAAGTGCAGTAGAGTCAGGATTACCATCTGATTTATCGAATTTCCAATCCAGCCCAGCTGTATCTGTTATGCTTTCAAATTCGTTAAATGGCGTTTCAGACGCCATCATAAAAGTAGCCGTATTTAAACGAATTAGAGTGCCTGTATCGCTGGAGGCAAACAGTAGGTCAAAATCATCTTTCAGGTTGGAAGCTGGCTGCTCTCCACTGGCCAGGTCGAAATACACCTGGTAGGAATAATACTGGGTCATAGGGATGATCTCCACAGCCTTGTCAGGTTTCGGGTGTGGTTCAATCGGATCATCCTCTTTAAAGCATGAATTCAGAAAAATTGACAGGATGAATATATATAGTAAGCTGTATTTCATTTTTTATTTATTGAATTTAAACTGAATCCGTGCAAAAAAAGTCCTTCCCCAATTAACAGGTACCGATCCACCACCACCCGTGTGAATACCGCCGCTTTGGCTGCCTGTGGCACTGATATTTGTATTGTTAAATAGGTTTTTTCCTCCAATCTGCACATTGATCCTTCTTTTCCAGAACCACCTGTTCATATTTAAATCGAGACTGTTAAATGCCGAAATCGTTGAGATGTCAGTGCTCCCGTTATCATTGATAACAAGTATCGGGTAGGCACCATTATATTTATAAAAAGCTGAAAAATGCAGATCCGTTTTTTGCCACCAGTAATTTATTTGTGTAGTTGCATCGGTACTATAAATGAAATCATGGCTGGTATTGGAAGATTCGTCATATTGTTTTCTTCCTGTAACGGCAAAACCTAATATGATCTTTAACCATGGATATACACGATTGTTGAAATTAAATTCAAATCCCTGTGTATAATATTCGTCGACATTGGTGTACGAATACAGCAATGGTTCAGCACTTATTTGCGCTAATTCAATTTTATTTTCAATATGATTATAAAACAATCCCAAATCAACACCCCAATTATATGCTGCCGGTGTTTGCGGATTATAGTTCATCGCAAAATTGATATTTTGTGAGGTTTCTGCAATCAGGTCTTCATTGCCATGGATATTATGGTTGATATCTACAAAATCAAGATACAACTCTTTTAAGGAAGGAGCTCTGAATCCTTTGGCAAACGAAAATCTTACAGCTAATGGTACTGTAATATTCCATTTAACATTTAATGAATAAACCAGCGGAGCATCATAATTGGTATTATAGATAGCCCTGATTCCTGGTTGGATGCTTAACTGTGGGATGGGTGAGTAATTGATACTCAGAAAAGCAGCATAATCTCCAATCTGCTGATAATCATCCTTGATTCTTTTTCCATATCCCGATTCGTAATTGAGATCAATACCCAGTTGATATTTTAATATTTCACTCTTTATAATATTATTGAAATCGGCACGAAATAGTAAATTGTCAAATCGCGCAGTATCCTGTTTCTCTGCCTCAGGCACCAAGGTTTCCTCAAGGTTTGTCAGGTCTTTTAAATATGTATTTTTTGTACGGCTATAAAATGAATAAGCACTCAACACATTTAAAATTGACCTCTTGGCCAACTTCTGAGTTAATTCCCCGCGAACTCCCCACCTGTTAGTGAAAAAGTATTTATCAAAGGCTTTATCATAGTTAAATACTTCGAGTGGGATGCCTTTATCCTGTATTTCTTCAAAGAAGTAATCGCCTTCAAATTTTAGTTTGGTCTTTTCAGTTTTAAACATGTAGGAGCCATCAATGTTATACTGAAGTTTGGGTTTCCATTGCTGATACCTTGTTGAATCAATAGTGCTGAATCCATCGAAAAAATTCCGTCCGGCATTTAGCTGAAAGCTATTTTTTTTGAAGGAATAGGAACCCCCGGCGGAAAAATTATATACACCAACAGACTCATAGTAAGCGTCGGCATTTAAAGTCACTTTTTCACGGTCACTTTCTTTCCGTATGATATTGATAACACCTGCCAGGGCATTGCTGCCGTATACAACCGACATGGGACCCTGGATAATTTCAATATGGTCAATATTCTGCATATCGAGTTGCTCCAGATCAATCTGACCGTTTTGCCTGCCAATAACCGGAACACCATCAACAAGGAATTTAATATGTTCACCCTGCAAACCTTGCATTGTTATTGAAGAACCAAGTGCATTGTCCCTGGTGCTGCGGATGTTGAGTTCTCCGGCAAGCATTTCATTTAAAGATATTGCAGCTTTATTCTCAATTTGTTGAGAGCCAAGCACCTTAATTTTATAAATGGACTGATCAACGGTTACAGGCCTGAATTGCGCAGTAACAACTACTTCGTCTACATTATAGACCGTAGGCTCCATGATCAAAGTTCTTTTTTCACCCGGTTGGATGGTGTCAATCAAATTTCGGTAACCAACAAAAGTTGCTGTCAATTTTACCGGTTCCTGAATCTCAAAAGAAATATTACCATGTATATCAGTTGTAAATCCCCTTCTGGCTTCGTTAGCAGAGTTCAGAGATTCAATAATAATATTGGCAAAAGCCACAGGCTTATTACTGATCTCATCTTTAAAGCTAAGAAGAGTTTGTTGGGCTGTAAGCGAACTTACAGCCCCGACCAACAAACTCAAAATAAGGATTACGTAGTATTTTTGTTTTAACATTAATGTACCAGCAGCTTTTGGTTGATTTGTATGTTATTTCCGTTTAGCTGAATAACGTATAGGCCTTTTGAAAAACCATTAAGGTCAATTCTATATCCATTTCTTAAATCGATTTGGGTAACGTCAGACTGATAAACGATTTGTCCTGATTGATTCATAATGATCATGGAATTGTACGGTGCTTCTTCAGAAATCATAATATTTACAACAGAGGAAGCAGGATTTGGATAAGCAGTAAGCTTAACTGTTTCAGTGTTGAGATCATCTACTGAAGCAATTGAAACCAATGATTTGTTGATCACAAAATTTCCTGTTGTTGACCCTTCCCACGATTCAAAAGTCAGTTTATATACATCACCGGCATAGTTTTGTACAAAAAAGGCTGTTGAATCAGCTATTTGCCATGTAAAAGTACCCATGTCGAATGACTTCCAATTATAACCGATTACATTTTTTGCTGAGTCAAATGGCATCTCGAACCAGTTATTAAAATCATCAGCCACAGGGTAAAACTTATTGGCGTACAGGTCGACATTGGAAGTAGCTCCGGTTACCAGGTATGGTACCCAGTTGCCTTCATTGTCTTCTGTAAGGTCCATATATTTAGTAAATAAGATATCCCATGTATCTGATTCAGGTTCTCTGTCAAGACCTTCGTTGCTAGTAAGAGAATAGTAATAGAATCTTTTGTTTTCGTAGGGAGCAACCTCAATGGCTTCAGTCATTTCGTTGGCTCCATCAAGGTCAGCATAACGAATAGTATAAATATTAGCTAATGATTGTTTGCCAACAATCCATAACTTTTTATATATATAATTTTCTCCAAATGGTATCTTGATAATATAAATAGAATCTCCTGTCAGATTATGTGTTGCCATATTATAAGTACCCCATCCATAATCAGGATGCCCGGTAGCATTCACATTAAAAGCACCATCTTCCCATACAGTGGGCGAGTTGTAAATTGGTTTCCAGGTTTCATCAATCCCCGATGTGTCAATTGCAGTCCAGTCGCTCGTGTCGCCTGTTGGATATGTGTATAAGTAAGCTCCTTTTCCGCCATTCACTAGAATACCTGCACTAAACTTGGGTGTATAAAAAGCGATATCCCAATTATTACGGGCTATTTCTTCAATAGTGCCGTTTTCAAAACTGTAATAAAGGTCATTGGCATATCCTGGTCCCATACTTAGGGTTTCGCTCTGACCAAAAACCTGGATGGTTGAGATACAAATAATAATAAGTGTAAAGATTGATTTTTTCATAATATTATAGGTTTAATTTAATTTATTGCAAACATGTTTTTACCGGATCTTAGCCCGGAAAAACGAAAATAAAAAGGTGAATTTATGGATGCTTATACAGCGGGGGGTGCTCGGGTGGCTTTGAATCTGTATGATTCATCAATACAAAAGGGATCGGTAGTTTCAGGATGTGTATAATCTGAAAATACCAAAATGATACCAGGTTGTGTATCTGTTAAATAAGGTGTAAAATGATGATCAATCTCAACCTGGTCTTTACCGCTTTTTTTGCTCTTTACTTGAAGTACTTTGTCTTTACCTGATTTGTCAGGTGTGGAAAACGGATGTTGATCGAATACATAGAAATTAAAAATAGCTCTTTGGTGAATAGAAATCAATTCGCCCATCAGAAGCCATACGAATGCAAAAACCAGTATAGGAAGGAACCAACTGTGTGGTGGTTTTCTATGTTGTTTCGAATTCATACGGGGCAAATTTAGTAAAATGAACTTATGTATCTTTTTAAATAAGTGAATTATTGCCGATAATTGTCAATTTAGAATGGTTCAATTTTGTAAGTTGGGTTTTTAAAACTATTGATCGATTTCCTGAATATCAATCACCTTATTTAAAAGTGCATATACGGTTAATCCGGAAACTGTTTTAATCCCCAGCTTCTTTGTGATGTTTTTTCGGTGTGTCATCACCGTATGAATGCTTAGAAATAATTTTTCAGCCACTTCCTGGTTGGTCAACCCAAGTGTAATGTTTTTCAATATGGTCAACTCCCTTTCCGAAAGAGGCTGATTTTTATCAACCAATTTTTTTCTTTGTTTATAACCAACTATCTGACTTAAGTTATTCATCAATTCATGTTTGCCATCTTTTACATGGAGGGTATTGGAGAAGCGGCTTTTCACATGATCAGCTGTTTTATCGTTGATCAGTCCTATAATAGTGGCTTCTTTGTTCAAGGAAAGAACAAATATATTTATCGGCTCAGGCAGTGCTTCAGGGTTTATGAGCACACAATCAGGTTTTAAAGCATTTACTTTTTTTGAAAGATTTTTTTCCGTTCCATCATAAACCTCAGCCAGGTGCATGCCCTTGAATTCTTTAAGCAACTCTTCTATACCTGACCTTAAAAGGAAGGAACTTTCAATAAGTGCAACTGTGATTTTATGTGCCACCTTACCTGATCATTTTTTGAATGGTGAATTCCATAGCCTCAACCTTTGGAACCAATATCATATCTTCAATACGGGCATGTTCACGCAAGTCCTTTTCCAGTTCAAAAAGCTCCAGTAATATCCTGTAACTTGTTGATTCATTTCTGGGTGCAGGTAAATATTTGATAATTAAATTTTTCAGGTCGAAAAGCTTTTCTTCCACATTATCGTGTTCATCTTCATAATCCATGATCGAATACGATTCCATCTGGTCAAGAAGTGCCGCGGATGCTTTACCATTTTTAATTGCTTTTTCCAGTTCGTATACATAGGGATATACCACCTCTTCCTCACGGTCGATATGTCTGGTGAATTCTTCCTCGTATTCCTTAAAAAAATTCACTGCCAGCTGGTACCTGTCTTTATGTTGATCAGATTCTTCCATTAACTTGAAGATCAGATTTCTTATTTCAGGAATTTTTCGATCCAGGTAAAACTGGTGTGCTTTTCTCAAATATTCAATCAGCATGGTTAATTGAAAACTTTGGAGTTGTTTTTTCGGAAAATATTGTGGGTCATGATAGGTATTTAATATGGTCAGAAAAAACTCTGTGTTTACATTTCTGTTCATACAGATTTCTCCAATTGTTCCATCACCAATCCCAAGATGGATGCCAAATCGGTTGATAACAGGAATTAAACTGAAATCATGGTGGATCACATCCGCCAGCTTCATATCTTTTTCAATTCGCATTTTAGAGATGAATTTGGGCAAAAATACATATAAAATCACCGATGATGAGTATATAAACAGCAAGAGAAAGTTGTAGTTATTCAGCCCAGCTAGTCTATATACTACTGATAGAAGATTGTCAATCAGAATTCCTACCTTGTTTTTCCATTCGATTTTTGGCAAACCTGAGTATGATTCAGCGGCTGAAAGGCATTGCTCCAACAGAAAAGTCTTTTGGCTTGTTGTGTAACAATATCCCTGCAATTTCATTTTTTGCGCTAAATATTCCTGTTCGGTTTGTCCGGGGGTAGGAATAAAAATTGCTTTTTTACCAAAAACACATAAATCCATAACCGTGGAGTAACCCGGACGGCTGATAATAATGGATGCTGATTGGATCAGGGCAGTCATTTGATCGTCATTTACATGTGAAAAAATCCGGAGGTTTCCTTTTTGAATCGTCGTATTCTCTTCGGGTTTGCTTTGAAGGATAGTAGTTTTTAACCCGCTCCTTAATGATTGTTTTACGACCATTTTCTCAAGGATGGTGCGCTGTGGTTCAGGACCTGAGAGGATTACCAGCACATCAATTTCATCGACCTGTAAATTGGTTGCCATGGGTTTAAATCTGCTGAGCGGACCTATGAAATGATAGTTTTCTATTGGAAATCTCTTTACATGCGATAGTTTACCGGAAAGGTTTTCAATCGGGTCTTCAAAATCAGGGATCCAGAGTTCATCATATTTTTTAATGAAATTTTTGATGATCCTTTTAATAAAAGGCTGAAATAGTTTTTGTGTACCTTTTGTTTGGATATTGAGCTGATGTGTGATAAAGATGTTGTAGGTGTTCTTTGAATAACACTCATACCTGTTATCAGAAATAACAATATCAACCATATTTTTTCTAATGATTTCCTGTAAGGTGGAATGTGCTACCTTGCTTTGTTGCCATAGCTTTGGAAATGACAATAGCATCCGTAATGCCATCATCGTATTTTTTGGATAACGGGGTTCAAAACCTGGGAGTCTGATTATCACAGTTTCAGGAAATCTTTGTTTCAAAAATTCAAAAGGTCTTTTATCTGCAGCGATGATAACTTTAGTGTCTTTATTTAAAAGATACTCAATAACCGGAACTATTCGCGTTGCATGACCGAGTCCCCAGTTGAGCGGAGTAATTAATACTGTTTTTTTTTCAGGCATAATCCATCACAAAACTATCAATATTGATGTTTGCAATTGCATATTTATTTTATTTTTGAAGACATGTCGACACCACAATTGATTTATCAGATTGGATTAACCCTTATCAGAGGTGTTGGAGATATTAACGGGAAAAAATTAATGGCTTATTGTGGTAGTCCCGAAGCGGTTTTTAAGGAAACAAAAGCAGCTTTATTAAAAATACCAGGTATTGGAAAAACAACAGTAAATCTTATAAAAAGCCAGCAGGTTTTGACATCGGGCTGAAACGGAAATAGAGTTTATTCAGAAATTTAAAATCAAACCACTGTTTTTTACAGATCCTGCCTATCCTGCACGTTTATTAAACTGTGAAGATGGCCCGCTAATGTTATACTTTAAGGGTAATACCAACTTGAATGCTAAACGGGTTATATCCATCGTGGGAACGCGCCGGGCCACCAATTATGGCAAAGCGAGGTGCGAAGAAATAATTGATGAATTAAAAAGTCGTGATGTAACTGTTGTTAGTGGTTTGGCATACGGGATAGATAGTTGTGCGCATCGAAAGTCATTGGATTTGGGTATGGATACCATTGGTGTTTTAGGCCATGGGTTAGACAGGATTTATCCTGCTCAAAACCGCAAACTGGCAGAAAAAATGATTGATCAGGGAGGGTTAATGACTGAATTCATTTCCAATTCAAAACCTGACAGGGAGAATTTTCCAAAACGCAATCGCATCGTTGCAGGTATGGTGGATGCGGTGCTGGTTATTGAATCGGACAGAAAAGGTGGCGCATTAATAACTGCAGAGATTGCTAATTCATACAACAGGGATGTGTTTGCAGTTCCAGGAAGAATCGGTGATGATTATTCAAGAGGATGCCATTTTCTGATCAAAACAAACCGTGCAGCATTGGCTGAAAATGGAAATGATATTGCTTATTTAATGGGCTGGGAAGAAAAAAAAATCGACCAAAAACCGCAAACGGAATTATTCGTGCACCTTACTGATGAACAAAAATTAATTTTAAAAACGATCCAGGAGCACAAGGAAATAGCCATTGACCAACTTACACTTAAAACAAAGCTGAGCACTTCTAAAGTAGCAGCATCTTTGCTAAATCTGGAATTTGAAGGTCTTGTAAAAAGTTTGCCCGGAAAACTCTATACCGCCTGATCTTTGTCCGTTGTAAACGACATCGATTTAATGAGCAGCATAATTCCAATTATTATAAAACCTATGGTTGTAACTACAAACAGCCGTATATCGGATGAGATAAAGCAAAAGTAGAAAAGGCCGTGAAAGAAACTCGTAATAAACAAAGCCACCGACTCATCAATTAAAACATTTTTCCGCATTTTCCCCAAGCCTATAAAAAACCCCATAACAATACCGAAGAAGATATTTGCAAAAGGATAGGAATACAAAAATAACAATGGTGTTTTTATTTTATCAGTTCCCACTATATCGAAAGCAAATAGCACAACTGCGATCATCGAATAGAATAATGAAATGATAATTGAGTATCGAATGCTCTCAAAAGGTCCTTTAAAACCAGGTTTGTTATAAAAATGCAAGCGCAATGGCAGCATCTTTCCCAATTCGGCACTTAAAGCTACTACTACAAAAACATAAAATGTCATTCTTCTCAAATTGAACAAGCTTCCGTTCCAGATAAGGTCCATTATGTAATTGGCTATCAGTAGGAATACAACACCTGCAAGTCCTGAAAGGGCAGCTTTTATAATATTATTCCAGCTCTTTGGATGATAACGGTAACGGATCATAATGAATGTTATGATCAGAATTATCGGACTGATCAGAAACGATAGATATGCAGCTGTGTCCATAATGAACTTGAATTTGTGAAAATCCATCAAATATAAGAATAGTTTGTATTTTTAAAGGCTGTTTAAAAATGAAATCCCATAACTTAATCAAATGGATGGTATAAAAGTCGAAAAACTAAGTGAAAATCACCTCAAAGAATCCGGTGTTTTTTTATGGCCTGTCTGGACCAAAGAACCTTCACGTTTCGATTGGACCTATGAGGGTGATGAGCAATGTTACATTCTTGAAGGCGAATTTACTGTTGAAACTGATAAAGGAACTGTGTCTGTCAAACCCGGCGATTTTGTAACATTTAGAAAAGGCTTGAAATGTATTTGGGACATCAAAAAAGCCGTTAAAAAACACTATAATTTTCCTTAATGGTTTATAAACAAGGTATTGTTGTCAGGTCTACAGGAAGTTGGTACACAGTGCGAACCAAAAATGGGGAGATCGTCGAGTGCAGAATCAAAGGCCTTTTTCGTATCAAAGGCATAAAAACAACAAATCCAGTTGCAGTAGGAGACGAAGTGGAATTAGAATTGTCGCCCTCTGGTAACGCGGTAATCATTAACATCCATGAGCGAAAAAATTATATCATACGTAAAGCTACCAAGCTTTCCAAAGACAACGCATATCATTGCATCCAATATTGATCAGGCCATTGTTATTGTTTCGTTAATGAAACCAAGAACTTCAACGGGCTTTATTGATCGTTTCCTCACTACTGCTGAAGCTTATCACATCCCGGCATCAATCATCTTTAATAAATCAGACCTTTACGATAAGAAGATAAATGAACAGCTTGAATATTATCTGGAAACATATAAAAATGTCGGATATAGTTGCCTGGTTACTTCTGTACCTGAACAAATACATCTGGAAGAATTCAAACAAATGCTTGTGGATAAAGTGAGCCTGCTGGCAGGACATTCTGGTGTTGGTAAATCAGCACTCATTAATGCTATTGATCCAGCTTTAAAACTTAAGGAAGGAATTATTTCTGAATACCATGAGAAGGGAAAGCATACAACTACTTTTGCAGAAATGTTTCATCTGAGTTTCGGCGGAGCTATAATCGACACGCCCGGTATTAAGGAGTTTGGACTGGTTGAGTTTGAGAAAGAGGAGCTAGGGCAGCGATTTCCTGAAATGCGTGAACTCATGCATGATTGCAGGTTCAACAATTGCCTGCATGTTGATGAACCTGGATGTGCCATAATACAGGCCTTGGGAAGAAAGGAAATTGCGGAATTCAGGTATGTTAATTATCTCAATATGCTTGAAAATTTAATGTAGATATCAACTTCTTCATATCTTTGCACTTTATTTTTTCAAAATATGAAAAAGCCTGAAACGAACAATTTGTATGATTGCACGTCAATTAATCACCGGAGAAATCCTTCCGCTAAAAACATCTCAAACGGGTGAAGATGCTATCCGTCTTATGGAAGAATTGAAAGTGTCGCATTTGCCGATTGTAAATGGTGAGAACTTTTTGGGTTTGATAAGCGAGCAGGATATTTATGATTTAAATAACCTGAAGCAACCTTTGGGCAATCATAAGCTTTCATTAAAGCATCCTTATGTAAATGAACATCAGCATTTATATGATGTTCTGAAGTTGGTCAGCAGTTTAAAACTAACACTGATACCCGTACTGGATGATCATGAGAAATACCTTGGGTGTGTGAGTATGCATCAACTCATAAATTATATGGCCGGTTCATTTGCACTTGAAAATCCTGGAGGAATCATAGTTCTGGAAATGAGTGAAAATGATTACAACCTGACTGAAATAGCCCAGATTGTACAATCAAACGACTCCAAAGTTTTGAGTCTTTTTCTGGCAAACCACCCTGAATCGACGAGGCTGGAAGTAGCCATCAAATTGAATAAAACAGATATTGGATCAGTTTTGCAAACATTTGACCGGTATGGTTATTTTGTAAAAGCTTCATTCGGAGAAGAAGATGACCTTGAAAGCTTAAAAGATAATTATGACTCGCTGATCAATTATCTGAATATTTAATAAAGTTAGGACTGCCTCTTCTTAAAACCCATTTCAAGTTAAAAAAAGTTAAGAATACGTAAAAACAGCCCTGGCATTCTTTTCACCTCTTTTTTTTACTAAATTTTCAATTAGTTTTGTATCCTTAATAAGCTGCCTGAATGAAAGTTGCATTATTTGGAAAAGATTATAAGGAAGATCAGCAAAAATATCTTCAGCAAATAATTGACGAACTGGTTCGAAATAACAACCAGTTATGTATGTATAAGCCATTTCATGAAAAGGTTAAAGCCAGACTGAGTTTACCTGGCAATTTAAGCTTTTTCAATTCCCATAACGATCTGAAAGAAAAAACGGATATGTTGTTTTCAATTGGTGGTGACGGGACGATCCTTGATACAGTACCTTTTGTGCGCGATTCAGGCATTCCAATTCTTGGTTTTAATTTAGGTCGATTGGGATTTTTATCAAGTATTTCAAAAAATGAAATCAAACAAGCTCTTGAAAGTATTTTTAAAGGAGAGTTTTACCTAAATAAAAGAGCACTTTTACAATTAGATCAACCAAAAGAAATCTTTGGGGAACTTAATTTCGCCCTGAATGATCTGACGATATACCGTAACAACACTACTTCCTTAGTAGTGGTTCATGTTTATGTGGATGACAAATTTCTAAATTCTTATTGGGGAGATGGACTTATTGTTTCAACTCCAACAGGTTCAACTGCGTATTCATTAAGTGTTGGAGGTCCCATAATGAGTCCGGGGTCGCAAAATTTTGTAATAGCCCCAATTGCTTCACACAATTTAACGGTTAGGCCTATCGTTATTCAGGATAGCAGTACAATCAGGATCAGGATTGGTGGCCGGGAAGATACATATCTAATGACGATGGATTCACGGCATTCTTCTATTAATAAAGAAGATGAATTGATCATCAGAAGATGCGATTTTGAAGTTAATCTTGTTGAAATGAATAACAAAGATTTCTTTTCAACCATACGTGATAAATTGCTTTGGGGTGTTGATACTAGGAATTGATTTATCTGCTGGAAATCGGATAAATAAAATATGTTTATGATAAGCAAAAAAATGATATTTTTGGCGCTCAATTTCAGGATGAAGTACAAAAAAAGAAATACCGGGTTTTTTGGCCTTTTAACCGGACTTTTAGCCGGTTTTATTTTTATAATGCCGAATGTTTTGGAGGCGCAAACTTTAGAAGTAGGTGCTTCAGCAGGTGTTTCTTATTATATAGGCGATATCAACCCTGCCATTCCGTATAGCCAGTCGAAAATAGCATATGGGGCTTTGGTTAGGTACAATTTTAACAAACGATGGGCCGTCCGATTCGCATTTACAAGAGGCAAGTTGGTTGGGGATGACTTAAAAACCAATGCAATTGAGAACCGCGATTTAAACTTTAAATCCAATATTAATGATTTTTCATTGGTTGGAGAATTTAATTTTTGGGACTATTTTACAGGAAGTCGGAAAAATTATTTCACACCTTATATTTTTGGCGGAATCGGCTTCTTCACATTTAAACCCTTTAATTTTGATGGAGTTAACCTGCAGGCTCATGGTACAGAAGGGCAGAGTCAATACCCTGAGCAGCAATACGAAGGAAGGGCACCCTATAAACTATGGAGCCTTTCGGTCCCGTTTGGTATAGGCTTTAAATACAGTTTAACAAAACGATTAGGATTTAGCCTTGAATGGGGCATGCGAAAAACCTTTACAGATTATATTGACGATATAAGTACTACTTATTATACTTCAGCTGATGTGGTTTCGGATCCGACCTTATCACATTCAGCGGGTATGCAGCGCGGAAATGAATCCAATATGGATTGGTATAATTTTACTTTATTATCGGTCACTTATAAATTCAATCTTTACGGAAGCAAAAGGTGTAAAGATGTTGAATGGTAAATGCAAAGATGAATGAGTTTTAAAACACAGATCATAACTGATAAATTACCCAAACACATTGCCATTATAATGGATGGTAATGGGAGGTGGGCCATGAAACAAGGTAAAGATCGTGTTTATGGCCATCAGTACGGTGTGGGTGCAGTTAGAAATGCTGCAGAGGCTGCGGCAGAACTCGGAGTTAAATATTTAACGCTATATGCATTTTCAACAGAAAACTGGAACCGACCGCAATTTGAAGTAAATGCCCTGATGAACCTCTTTGTTGAGACCATTGAGCAGGAATTTGAAACACTTAAAAAAAATAATATCCGTCTGAACGCTATTGGTGATTTGTCAAGTTTGCCACCTGAAAACTACACAAAACTTATGGCCACTATTAATAATACAAGCGGATTTGATCGGATGACACTAACGCTTGCCATGAGTTATAGTTCGAGATGGGAGATTGTTGATGCAGTTAAAAAAATCATTAATGAACAAAAAAGTGGGCAGGTAAATTTTGAAGAGATAACTGAAAATTATTTTTCACAAAAATTATCTACAGCCGGCATGCCTGATCCGGAATTGTTGATAAGAACCAGCGGTGAAGCAAGGTTGAGTAATTTTTTGTTATGGCAGTTAGCTTATACAGAATTATATTTTACTCAAAAACTCTGGCCTGAATTTGAAAAAGAGGACTTATACGAGGCCATCGTCGATTATCAAAACAGGGAAAGAAGATTTGGCCTTACAAGTCAGCAAATTAAAAGCTAGAAGAAAAAATGATGAGGAGTTCGGGAAAAGACGTATTGAGGTTGCTTTTAATGGGTATTTTATTCATTCCATTTATATCGATTGCCCAAATTAATATTGGAGATGATTTGTCAAAAATCAATTACGAGCGTCCGGCTGATTATATCATTGGTGGTATAGAGGTTGAAGGAATTAAGTACCTCGATAAGAATGTTATAATAATGCTTTCGCAACTTGAAGTTGGAGAACGTGTGAAAATGCCCGGGGAAGAAATAACCAATGCGATCAGGAAACTTTGGGACCAGGGTTTATTCGACAACATTAGTGTTACTGTAACTAAAATTGATGCTGGAAAAGTATACCTTAAATTTTATTTGCAGGAACGCCCGAGGTTAAGCAAATTTTCTTTCGAAGGTATTCGAAAATCGGAAGCTGATGATATTCGTGAAAAAATAAACCTGTCTCGTGGCGAAGTTGTTACAGATCATTTGCTTATCAGGACTACGAATATCATAAAAGATTTTTATAGCGATAAAGGATATCTGAATGCCGAAGTAGAAATCCGTGAAAAACCGGATCAGGCGCAGGAAAATTTTGAAGACCTGGTAATTAGAATTAAGAAAAACAGGAAAGTCAAAATACAATATATTGACATTATTGGTAATCAAGAATTATCTGACGATGCAGTAAGAGCTGCAATGAAGGAAACTAAAACGAAGGGCGTTTTTAATCCTTTAGATAGTATAGGGCCAATGATAATAAATATGGGAGGCGATGCCATCAGATTTAAATTTAAGAAATTTAGAGATGATTTCCTGAATTACTGGACAGATAACTACAAGATCAGGATCTTTAAAGGCTCAAAATATTTAGAATCTGAATTTCAGAATGACCTCGACCTTGTGGTTGCCAAATACAATAAGAAAGGATACAGAGATGCGCATATTACATCAGATTCTATCATAAAACTTGACAATCACACCATTGGCATTAAAGTCTATCTGATTGAAGGAAACAAGTATTATTTCAGGAATATCAAATGGGTTGGAAATACCATTTATTCTTCAGCATTCTTAAGTACCATATTGGGTATTCAGAAAGGTGATGTTTATAATAAGGAATTGCTGGAAACAAACCTTAACTTCAATCCGAATGGTTTTGATGTAAGTTCACTTTACATGGATAACGGTTATTTGTTTTTTAACGCAACACCCGTTGAAGTATTTGTAGATAACGACTCTATTGATATGGAGATCAGGATATTTGAAGGAGAGCAGGCCCGTATCAGAAACGTATCAATAAAGGGTAATGATCGAACCAATGACCATGTGATTATCAGGGAATTGAGAACACGCCCCGGACAGCTATTTAGCAGATCAGATATTATCAGAACACAAAGAGAACTTGCCAACTTAAGATATTTTAATCCTGAATCAATTACTCCTGATGTAAAACCTGATCCGGCCAAAGGAACTGTTGATATTGAATGGAATGTAGAAGAAACCTCGGCTGACCAGATTGAATTATCGGGTGGTTGGGGCTATGGAAGGATTATTGGAACATTAGGATTAAGTTTCAACAATTTCTCCATTAAAAGGGTCTTTAAAAAAGGAGCATGGAGACCTGTACCTTCAGGCGACGGACAAAAACTTTCTGTTCGATTTCAAACCTATGGAAAAGATTATTTAAGCTGGAGTCTTTCTTTTACCGAACCATGGCTTGGAGGGAAAAAACCAAATGCACTTAGCGTTTCATATTATCATTCGAGGTATACAAATGGTCGTCCTCAAGACGATCCGCTTAGGTCAGCATTTATAACAAATGGTATTACTGTTGGTTTAGGAAAACGACTGACATGGCCCGATGACTTTTTTACACTGTATAATGGTATCAACTTATTATTTTATGATCTGACGAATTATGGATCTATATTTCCGGTGGGATCTGGCAATGGTAATTTCAATAATTTGAGTTATGAAGTAATTTTAGGACGGAACTCTGTGAGTGCACCAATTTACCCACGAAATGGATCGGAAATATCCGTAGGCCTTGAACTAACACCACCTTACTCACTGTTTTTAAATCAAAATTATAGCGATATAAGTGATGATGAAAAGTATAAATGGATCGAGTATTATAAAATTAAAGTAAAGGCATACTGGTATTTTGAACTTGTTGATAAGTTAGTGCTGGCAGCAAGGTTTAGGTTTGGATACCTGGGGCATTATAATTCACAACTTGGAACAACTCTCTTTGAAAGGTTTTATCTGGGAGGTGATGGATTATCGGGGTACAATAATTATGATGGTCGGGAAGTAATTGGTATGCGAGGGTATGTAAATGAGTCAATATCCGCATATTACCGAGGCGCCAGAAATATAGGAGGTACTATGTTTACCAGAAATACACTTGAGCTGCGGTATCCGCTGTCATTAAACCCAAGTTCCACCATATACGGCTTGGCATTTGTTGAAGCAGGTAATGCCTGGACAGCGAAGCAGGGCTTTGATCCATTTGATTTATATAGATCAGCTGGGTTTGGTATCAGGGTATTTTTGCCTATGTTCGGAATGCTTGGTTTAGACTGGGGATACGGATTTGATGATGTTCCGGGTTGGCCAGGAGCTAATGGAAGCCAGTTCCATTTCTCTTTAAATCAGTCATTGGATTAAAATTGAAGTTGGCAGGATTTTTGAATTAGTGACATAAAATTAAATTATAATACTATGAAAAGAAACTCAATCAGAATTTTAACCGGCCTGTTGGCAGTATTACTCGTTGTTACTTTTACTTCGGTTTCTGGTCAGAACCAAAAGTATGCATTTGTTGATACAGAATATATTCTGGACAATATACCTGAATTCCAGGATGCACAGGACGAGCTTGGATGATCTGTCAGTAAAGTGGCAGAAAGAAATCGAAGCAAAATATCTTGAAGTTGAAGAATTGTATAAAAATTATAAAGCTGAAGCTGTTCTGCTGCCTGATGATATAAAGAAAAAAAGGGAAAATGAAATCATACAAAAAGAAAAGCAGGTAAAAGAAATTCAGCAGCAATATTTTGGGTCGCAGGGCGAATTATATAAAAAACGTCAGGAGCTTATTCAGCCCATTCAGGAAAAAATTTTCAACGCCATTGAAACCTTGTCAAATACAAGAAGTTATTCATTTGTTTTTGATAAAGCTGGTGGTATGACCCTGTTGTATGGCGATCCTAAATTCGACATCAGTGATGATGTACTTGATGAGGTAGGAACCGTGATGCAAACAGTAAAGCGTGAGCAAAGAGGCAGGGATTAGTTTAAAGCACATTAGATTCATTTTAAAATAAAAGTTAATGTTTCATAATTAATTAAAATGAGCTGTTTAAAATATAACATTGTAATGATATTTTTTTAATTTTGCCAGCCGTTTAAACCAGTCAATTATTAATCAAAATAATAAATAGAAATGAAAGCGTTTAAAAAAGCAGTTGCACTTTTTTCACTTGTGGTTCTTGTAGCGTCATTTGGTTATAGCCAAACAACTCTTAAGTTAGGCCATATTGATTCTAATGAAATTCTATCTATGATGCCGGAGACGGATTCATTGCAAAACGAATTGAAAAAATATGCTGAGTATCTTGATCAGCAAATGAATACAATGGCGATGGAATATCAAACAAAAATCAACAATTACCAGGATAATGTTGCAACAATGTCAGATTTAATCAGGCAAACCAAAGAGAAAGAGATAACTGATCTTCAAGCGCGAATTCAGGCTTTCCAGCAGTCAGCTGATCAGGATTTATCAACTAAACAAGCGCAACTTTTCAACCCGCTTATTGATAAGGTTAAAAATGCAATTAATGCTGTAGGTCGTGAAAATGGTTACACATACATCCTGGATGTAGGTGCAGGAGCGGTTGTATTTTTCGAAGGCGGAGATGATGTATTGCCTTTAGTAAAAAAGAAATTAGGAATATAAGTTTATTATCCTTTCATTAAAATAACAAAAGCCGCGCAATTTGCGCGGCTTTTGTTATTTAGTAACGGTTTTATTCAACCTGATCATACCAGCTTGCGTACATATTGTAATTGCCGGATATCCTTTTAATCTCACCTTCCAGCAATTTTGTGTCCACCTTTTTTATTTCTTTTGCAGGTAAACCTGCATAAACACTTCCAGACTTAACAACTGTATCTTTTGGAATTAAAGCTCCGGCAGCAATAACACTTTTACTTTCTATGATTGCACCATCCATAATAATAGCACCCATGCCAATTAAAACATTGTCATGTATAGTGCAGCCATGAACGATAGCGCCATGAGCAATTGATACGTTATGACCTATGTTTACAGGCGCTTTCTGATATGTACAATGGATGATCACACCATCCTGAATATTTACGTTATTTCCAATCCTTATATAGTGAACATCGCCCCTTATCACCGCATTAAACCATATGCTGCAACTATCACCGATTATTACGTCGCCTGTTATGGTTGCATTATCTGCTATAAAACAATTTTTGCCCCATTGTGGACGTATACCTTTTACAGATCTTATGAGTGCCATACTTTGCTATTTATAGTCGATATTATAATGTAAACCAATGCTTTGTTTCCTTGTCTGGGCCAGTTTAATAACCAGATATGCCACATTGATCAGGTTTCTTAATTCACAAATTTCTTCAGTAACCAATGATTTATGGTATAGGTCCTCTGTTTCTTTATAAATAATTTTTAACCTGTCCAATCCTCTTTTTAAACGAAGGTTCGACCTGACTATCCCAACATAATTACTCATTATTGATTGAACTTCTTTTTTTGATTGAGTTATAAGGATCATTTCTTCATTTAGTACCATCCCTTCTGCATTCCAATCAGGTACTTTTTCAATATAATTGGTGTTCTGAAAATGTTTCATTGCATGAATGGCAGCCCTGTGTGAAAAAACTGCTGATTCGAGTAATGAGTTAGAAGCGAGTCGGTTTGCTCCATGCAATCCGGTACTGGCCACTTCACCTGATGCATATAGATTAACCATGCTTGTGCAACCATTTTTATCAGTTTTAATACCCCCGCATGAATAGTGTGCTGCAGGTACCACGGGAATCATATCTTTCGATATATTAATCCCGAGGCTTAGACATTTGGCATAAATGGTCGGAAATTCTGAAATTAATTTATTTGAACTAATATGGGTGGCGTCCAGGTATACAAATTCATCACCTGATAGTTTCATCTCGTTGTCGATAGCACGTGCTACAATGTCTCTTGGTGCCAACTCTTCTCTTTCATCATACTTTTTCATGAAAGTTTGACCTTTCAGTGTTTTCAGGATAGCTCCGGCGCCACGCATGGCTTCTGTAATTAAAAAAGAAGGTTTTTCGCCTGGATTATACAGCGATGTAGGGTGAAACTGTACAAATTCCAGTTTTTCGACGTCAACTTTGGCACGATATGCCATGGCAATTCCATCTCCGGTAGCAAACTCCGGATTGGTGGTGGTTTGATAAATATTACCCAGGCCACCTGTTGCCAGCATGGTTGTTTTGGCAAGAATAGTTTCCACCTGGTTGGTATCTTTATTGAGTGCATATGCACCGAAACAGCGAATATCTTTCCTGGTCCGCGTTAACCATTTCCCCTAAGTGGTGCTGGGTGATCAGGTCAACCGCAAAATGATTTTCCAGTATTTCAATTTTGGGATGCTCACGGATCTTTTTACTCAAAGCTCGTTGAATTTCATAGCCTGTTGCATCTTTATGATGCAAAATGCGGTGTTCTGAATGTCCTCCTTCTTTCGAAAGTGAAAATTTGCCCGAATCTTCCTTATCAAAATGTGTTCCCCAATCGATTAACTCAGCAATACGTTCAGTTGACTCGTTTATGGTTATTCTCACAATTTCTTCATCATTTAAACTTGCCCCGGCATTGATTGTATCATCAATATGTTTTTTGTAATTATCAGGCGAATACATAACCGCAGCAATACCTCCCTGGGCATAGCTTGTCGCAGTATCATCGATTGAATTTTTCGAAAGCAAACAAACAGAGCCGTATTCTGCCACCTTCAGGGCATATATTAATCCGGCCATACCAGTGCCAATTACTAAAAAGTCAACTTTTCTTTGCATAGTGTTTCTATTGAAAATAGACCCCGTAAAGTTACTTAAACTGAGTGTAAATTGATGAATTGGTAATCAGAATTTTAGTTAAACACCGTTGCATAAAAAAACCCGGTTGATAAACCGGGTCTACTTTATTCATTAATTAACACGATTATTCAGGATGAATTGCTTCTACCGGACAAACATCAGCACAAGCCCCACAGTCGGTGCAAAGATCAGGGTCAATAACATAAATGTCACCTTCAGAAATTGCATCTACAGGACATTCGTCAATGCAGGTGCCACAAGCAGTGCAATCATCATTAATTATGTAAGCCATTTTTATTTAGTTTTAGTTTTAAAAAAATGCTTTGCAAAGATACTCATATTCATTTTTTTAAATATTTAATTGAAGGTATTTTTTAACAGTGTCGGCATATTTTATACTGTATATAAATAAGAGCATGAGTTTATAAAATTTCAATTATTGAAATAGTTATAAATTGACATAATTTTATGTAAAAAAAGTGTTATAAAATGATTGCAAAAACATATTAAGACTATTTTTGTCAAGATTTTAAAAGGCTTTTTATGGCAAACAAAAAAGATAGAATAATTGAATTAAAGAATGCTGTAATCCGATTTGCCGGTGATTCAGGAGATGGGATGCAATTAACTGGAAGTTTATTTTCTGATTCAACAGCAATTGTAGGTAACGACTTTGCAACTTTTCCGGATTACCCGGCAGAAATAAGGGCACCACAGGGAACTGTTTCCGGTGTTTCCGGTTTTCAGATTCATTTTGGCGATATGGATATCCATACTTCAGGAGACCAGGCGGATGTGCTGGTGGCTATGAATCCTGCTTCGTTAAAAGCAAATATGAACTGGATCACACGCGAAGCGATTATTATTGTTGACACGGATGCTTTTATAGAGAAAAATTTTAAAAAGGCCGGCTATAACGAAAACCCACTAACTGACGGCTCTTTAACAGGACATTTAGTGATCGAAGCACCCATTACAACCATGACTAAAGAAGCGGTTAAAGATTTGCAGCTAGATAATAAATCAGCCCAGAAGTCGAAAAATATGTTTGCGCTTGGAATGGTCTTTTTTATGTTTAATCGTGATTATGAAGGTACATTCAAATTTTTTGAAGAAAAATTCAAATCGAATCCTCTGGTAGTAGAAGCAAACAAAAAAGTATTGCTGGCAGGATATCATTTTGCCAATACAATTGAAGCTTTCGCCAATACATATAAAGTAGAACCGGCGCCTCTCAAAAAAGGATTATACAGAAATGTAACAGGAAACCTGGCCACTGCATGGGGTTTTTTGGCAGCTGCAGAGCGTTCAGGAAGGAATTTGTTTCTGGGTTCGTATCCGATAACTCCTGCTTCAGAAATACTACAGGAAATATCAAGACATAAACAATTTTCAGCCATCGCATTTCAGGCGGAAGACGAAATTGCGGGAATTGTTTCAGCTATTGGCGCAAGTTATGCAGGCTCACTGGCCATTACAACTACTTCAGGACCAGGTTTGTCATTAAAAAGTGAAGCAATAGGTTTAGCAGTTATGACAGAATTGCCTATTGTAATTGTTGATGTGCAGCGTGGTGGTCCTTCAACAGGATTACCAACTAAGTCAGAACAATCAGACCTGATGCAGGCTCTTTATGGCAGAAACGGTGAAGCCCCTGTTATTGTTATTGCTGCTATAAGTTCTTCCGATTGTTTTTATGCAGCTTATGAAGCATCGAAATTGGCACTTGAGCATATGACGCCGGTAATATTGTTAACCGATGGAGCGCTTGCAAATGGATCAGAAGTATTTCTAATCCCTAAAGTAGCATCTTTACCTGAAATAGTTCCTCCCGTTGTGAAAGCTAATGATGCTGATTATAAACCATATAAGAGAGATGAGAAAAAATTGAACAGGTCATGGGCCATTCCTGGAACAGAAGGTTTACGACACAGGGTTGGTGGTTTGGAAAAAGAAGATGTGTACCGGACATGTTTCATACGATCCGCTGAACCATGAGAAAATGGTGAAATTCAGACAAGAAAAAGTGGACAGGGTAGCAAATTATATTCCTGAATTATCTGTAATTGGTGAAAAGGAAGGTGATATATTGGTTATCGGTTGGGGCGGTACCTATGGTGTTATTTTGACAGCTATTGAAGAACTTAGAGAAGAAGGCAAAAAGATCAGTTTTGCCCATTTCAAACACATCATGCCTTTGCCAAAAAATACAGGTGATGTGCTCTCAAAATATAAAAGGATTGTAGTCTGTGAAAATAACCTGGGTCAATTTGTTAATTACCTGAGAATGAATTTCCCTATGTATGATTATTTACAATATAACAAGGTGCAGGGATTACCATTTATGGTTGCAGAGTTAAAAGCTCATTTTAATTCACTTTTAAATGAATAGAAAATGGAAAATATAATAGAAACACCAAAATTAGCACTTACTAAACAAGACTTTGAAAGCGACCGTATGGTGAAATGGTGCCCGGGTTGTGGCGACCATGCCATATTAAAGGCGGTTGAAAATGTATTTCCCGAACTTGGAATCCCTAAAGAAAATTTTGTTGTTGTTTCAGGTATTGGCTGTTCTTCAAGGTTTCCTTATTATATGAATACCTATGGTGTTCATGGTATTCATGGTCGGGCTGCTGCTTTAGCAACCGGAGTAAAATTAGCCAACCCAGAACTCAGTGTTTGGATGATAACAGGTGACGGAGATTCAATGGCAATCGGTGGTAATCATTTTATTCACATTGTACGACGTAATCCGGATATCAATATCCTGTTATTTAACAACAAAATATATGGTTTGACCAAAGGACAGTTTTCACCAACATCACCCAGAAGGATCAAAAACAAAAACATCCCCGCAAGGAACTTTTGAAGCTCCTTTTAATCCTGGAGAACTGGTTATCGGTGCCCATGGAAAGTTTTTTGCCCGTGTGGTGGATACCAATATTAAAATGATGTCGCAGGTATTTTCAGAGGCGGCCAAACATAAAGGCACTTCAGTTGTTGAAATACTTGAAAACTGTGTTATTTTCAATAATCAGATTCATGGTCTAATCACATCACGTGAAACAAAAGATGAAAATCAATTGTTCCTGGAAGCCGGAGAACCAATGATATTCGGAAAGGAAAGAGACAAAGGTATTGTGCTAAAAGGAACCAACCTGGAAGTGGTTAAAATAGGTGAAAACGGAATTACTGAAAAGGATATACTTGTACATGACCCTTATACGGAAGACTCTGGAATTCATGTAATGCTTTCCAGCATGATGCCTCCCGAATTTCCAGCGGCTCTTGGTGTTATTCGATCTGTAAAATCGAACACATTCGAAGAATTGGTTTGGAATTCGGTTGAACAAGCAAAGAAAACATCCAAACTGAAAAACGTGGACGATTTGTTGCATACAGGAAATACCTGGGTGAAACAATAGAAACTTCCAAAATTTATATAGGGCCACTTCGTAGTGGCCTTTTTTCATTTACTACATTTGTGTCGTGATTGTCGAATTTCAACAATATATTGAACAGCATAAATTGTGCAATACAAATAACGGTGTGCTGCTGGCCGTAAGCGGAGGAATTGATTCCATTGTCATGCTCGACTTATTTGTTCGGACAAATTATAAAACAGCCATTGCACATTGCAATTTTCAGTTGAGAGGTGTCGAATCTGAAGATGATGAAAATTTGTCAAGGATTTGGGTGAAAAATATGGGTCTCACGGTGTTTAGCAAAAAATTTGAAACCCGCAACTATGCAGCCAAATATAAACTGTCGATACAGGTAGCAGCACGTGAATTAAGATATGTATGGTTTGAAGAATTGTCAAAAAAGGAAGGATTTGATTATATAGCTGTCGCACATCACTCAGACGACCAGGTAGAAACTTTTTTTATCAATCTTTTAAGAGGATCAGGGCTAGCTGGATTGAAAGGGATGCCGTTGAAAAGAGACAAAATTATCCGGCCACTTTTATTTGCGAAACGAGAAAATATTGAGACATATGCCAGGGTGAGAAATTTGTCATTCAGGGAAGATTCTTCGAATAAAGAAGATACCTATTTGCGAAATAAAATCAGGTTGAATTTAATAACGGAGTTGGAAAAGATCGATAAAAAGGCACCGGATGCAATTATCAGGAGCACAAAGCATTTGAACGATGCTGATGTTTTATTGCAACAGTTGCTTGATGAAAAATTCAAATCTGTTTTCAGGATTAAAAAAGGAATTTATTACATGTCGATGGATACGATTAAAGATATGCAACCCCTTGAAATATGGATGTACTATCTCCTTCGTAATTTTAATTTCAACCGTGACATTACAGATAATATATGTGAAGCAATCATCGAAAAACAATCCGGGAAAACTTTTTACTCAATCACCCATATAGCCATCATCGACAGAAATTCGATTCTAATTGAATCAATAAAAGATCCTGATACTAAGGTATATTGTATTAAGGCCGAACAGGAAACTATAACTAAACCAATATCCTTAAAGCTTCAAACATCTCCAAACAATGAAGTGTTCAAAATGATAAAAAAACCGAATGTTGCCTATCTGGATAAAGAAAAATTAAGGTTTCCACTTAAATTAAGAAAGTGGAAAAAAGGTGATCGCTTTCAACCTATTGGGATGAAAGGAAGTAAGTTGCTGAGTGATTATTTTATTGACAATAAATTTAACCTAATAGAAAAACAAAATATTTGGTTACTGGTATCTGGCGAAGATATTGTTTGGATTATAGGTCACAGAATCTCTGAAAAATATAAAATAACAAAGCAAACAGTCTCTGTACTTTCTGTCACCGAAATTTCTGCCTGATCTGTCATTCTCTATTTCCTGAAGTCGATGTTTTACCCGGAATGCAACTGAAAACTGTCTAAAGTTGTCAAATATCAGTAGAAGAACTTAAAATTCAATACGATTAAATTTATTATTTTCGCAATCCAATAAAATAAGGACCTATGACCAAAAGTATACTGAAATTTAGTTACTTATATATTTTTCTTTTCTTTTTTACCGGACTTCAGGCTCAAATTTTAGAACCCGTAAAATGGAGTTTCTCATCTGAAAAGGTGAGTGATACGGAATTTGATCTGATTTTTAAAGCTGATATAGAGAATAAGTGGCATTTATACTCGCAAGATATTCCCATGTCACCCCCGGCAACTAATTTCAATTTTGAGGAAGGCTCCGGTTATGAGTTCGTTGGTAAAACAGTTGAAGTAAGTGAAGTAATTGAAGAGTATGATCCTAATTTTGAGATGGTACTCAAATTTTTTGCTTTTGAAGCTGTTTTCAAGCAACGGGTTAAATTAACCTCGCAGTCACCGGTGACGGTCAAAGGTTTTCTTGAATTTATGTGTTGCGACGATACGAAATGCTTGCCACCTGCTGATGTGGATTTTGAATTCAAACTGGCACCACAGCAAGCAGCAACCGCAGTTCCGACGCAAGGCATACTGGAGCCTGTTACATGGAAGGTAAAAACTGAATCTAATGGAGATAGAATAATTGACATATTCTTTACGGCAACGATTGACGATGGCTTCATTTGTATTCAGTTGATGTGCCGGAAGATGGCCCTTTACCCACCGATTTTATATTTGAAAACCTGGAAGGATTTGAATTGGTAGGGGAAGCTGTTGAGGTTACTACACCTATCGAAGAATTTGATGATGTTTTTGAATTGGATATCAAATTCTTCGAGCATGAAGCTACCTTTAAACAAACCATCAGGTTAATTTCCGAAACGGACGAAATTCCAGTTATTGGCGAAATTGCATATATGGTATGTAACGATGTAGGTTGTGTAGCCTTATACGAAGATATTGAATTGATTTTTAATGGAAAAACGGATCAATTAATCGCGGAAAAGGCGCAAATAGAAGAAGCAGAGATCGGAATGTCTGACATCCAGGGGAAAAAAGCTTCACTTTGGGGATTCTTCATATTGTCATTCCTGGGCGGTTTAGCAGCTATCCTTACACCTTGTGTTTTTCCAATGATCCCGATGACGGTTTCATTTTTCATGAAAGACGGTGAAGAAAAAGCCAAAGGAAAAATGCAGGCCATCATTTATGGTATCAGTATCATTGCGATTTATACATTTATTGGATCCATTCTTGCTGTGGTCGCCGGGCCGGATATTGCCAACTGGCTGAGTACTCACTGGTTACCGAATATATTGTTCTTCTTAATCTTTGTCATATTCGCAGCTTCTTTCTTTGGGATGTTTGAAATTGTTATGCCAAGCTGGATGGTTAATAAATCAGATCAGAGAGCTGATAAAGGCGGATTTTTAGGCCCGGTTTTTATGGCAGTAACATTGGTACTTGTATCATTTAGCTGTACAGGACCTATTGTGGGAACCATTCTTGTTGAATCGGCAGGAGGTCAGGTTTTAAAGCCGATCATTGGGATGCTGGGATTCTCACTGGCATTTGCATTGCCTTTTACACTTTTCGCATTTTTCCCATCCTTGTTGCAAGGCCTTCCAAAATCGGGTGGCTGGCTAAATGCTGTTAAAGTTGTACTGGGATTCCTTGAGCTGGCATTAGGATTAAAATTCCTGAGCGTTGCCGACCAAACCTATCATTGGGGATTGTTGGATAGGGAAGTATATCTGGCATTATGGATTGTGATCTTCTTCTTAATGGGATTATATTTGTTGGGCAAAATTAAGTTTGCCCACGATTCCGATCTGCCTTTCGTTTCTGTACCACGTTTAATGCTCGCTATCATTACATTCTCATTTGTAATGTATCTAATTCCAGGTATGTTTGGCGCACCATTAAAAGCACTCTCAGGTTATATCCCACCTCAATCGACACATGATTTTGACTTGAACGCGGTAATTCGTAACAATGTTGAATTATATGCCGGATCAGGAGGCAAAGAAGTAGAAGAGATTTGTGATAAACCTAAGTATGCTGACTTCTTACATCTACCGCACGGACTGGAAGGATATTTTGATTATAACCAGGCACTAAGTTGTGCCAAAGAACAGAATAAACCGATTTTTATTGACTTTACAGGCCATGGGTGTGTAAATTGCCGCGAAATGGAGGCCAATGTATGGTCAGATCCAAAGGTGCTGAAAATACTTCGTGAAGATTATATAGTTCTGGCACTTTATGTGGATGATAAAACCAAACTTGCTGAAGATGAATGGATCAAGTCGGCATATGACGGTAAAATGAAAAAAACCATCGGTAAAAAATATGCTGATCTGCAAATCACAAAATTTGGTGTGAATGCACAGCCTTTTTACGTTTTAATGGGTCACAATGGTGAAGTACTTACACAACCACGTGCTTACGACCTTGATGTAGATGAGTTTGTCGATTTTCTGGAAAAAGGAATCCAGAATTTTGAACAAGGAAAAAGCGCATTTGTGATCAATAATTAGTCAATTTCTGACTATTCTTGTGTTTAAACTTTTCGAGAGTCGCGAACTTTGGAAAAGTTAAAAAATCTACCTTTGTTCGCATGAGCCGGACAACCCTCTTTGCTGATGTTTTATTACCGTTACCCGTAAAAGGAACATTCACCTACCGCATTCCCTTTGAGATGAATAAAGATCGGTTAAAGTTGGTCAACGGGTATCTGTTCAGTTTGGGAAAAAGAAAGTATATGCCGGATTGATCAAACGGCTCCATCAGCAAGTACCCGATGCTGTTCCAAAATATATACTTCATTTGTTAGATGAGCAGCCGCTTGTGAATCCGTTGCAGTTCCGGTTCTGGGAATGGATTTCCGACTATTATATGTGTACTGAAGGTGATGTAATGAATGCTGCCCTTCCTTCTGCGTTTAAACTTTCCAGCGAGTCGAAAGTGCTGCTTTCACCTGATTTTAAAGTGGATGAGAATATACTGGATGAATTTGAATACCGGATTACCGAAGCTTTGATTGAGAAAGAAAAGCTGACCATTGATGAAATTTCAAAACAGGTTGGCTTTCAGAAAGTGCTTCCACTGTTAAAAAAAATGATCGATAAGCGCATGATCTTCATGGAAGAAGAACTGAAAGGCGGTTATAAACCCAAGCTGGAGAAATTGGTTTCCTTAACAGATTCCTTTCAAATGGATGAGGCCATCCAGCAATTGATGGATGAGTTAGGAAAGAGGGCGCACAAACAATTGGAGCTCGTGATGGCTTATATTAGTATGCGTGGGTTTGCTAAAAACAACAACAAGCAAATCAGCAGGGATGACTTGCTGAAGAGAGCTGGGAGCAACACTACTATTCTAAAAGCATTGGTGGATAAAGGCATTTTTGAAATATCTGAAAGGGTGATCAGCAGGTTTCAGGATGGAAGCGAGGTAATTGCGACGCCCATTGAACTCAGTGAAACGCAAAAAATAGCTTTTGACCATATTCATATGGCATTTGTAAATTTCAATGTGGCGTTGTTGCATGGCGTTACTTCAGGTGGGAAAACAGAAATATACATCAAGCTTATTGAAAAAGTATTACTGCAGGAAAAACAAGTGCTGTATTTACTACCTGAAATTGCATTGACAACACAAATTATCAGCCGGCTGAAAAAGTATTTTGGAGATCAGGTAGGTATTTACCATTCGCGATATAGTAAAGATGAAAGGGCAGAAGTATGGAATAACCTTTCAGGTCGAGAAAAATCAAATGATGTATCACAATATAAAGTGATCCTTGGGCCCAGGTCGGCCATATTTTTACCCTATGAAAATTTAGGACTGATCATTGTTGATGAAGAACACGATCAATCCTACAAACAGTTTGACCCTGCTCCCCGTTATAATGCGCGTGATGCCGCTATTTACCTGTCAACTATCCATAACGCAAAAGTGGTTCTTAGGCTCTGCAACGCCTTCCATCGAAAGTTATTACAATGCCATGAATGGTAAATACGCTTTGGTTGAATTGAATGAACGCTATGGTGGATTAAAAATGCCGGACATTGAAGTGGTGGACTTGCGAGATGAACACAGGCGGCGGATGCTGAGATCACACTTCTCTTCAGTTTTGCTTAGAGAAATTAATGGTGCTTTAAAGGAGAAAAAGCAGGTGATTTTATTTCAAAACAGGCGGGGATTTTCATTACGTGTGGAGTGTGAGCAATGTGGCTGGGTGCCCCAGTGCAACTATTGCGATGTAACACTTACCTATCATAAACACAGCGAACTGCTGAAATGTCATTATTGTGGTTATTCAACCACCATCCCACATGAGTGCCATGACTGTGGCAATACATTTTTAAAAATGCAGGGATTTGGCACTGAAAAAGTAGTTGAAGAATTGTCGCTTGATCCTACCTGATGCCCGCATTGACAGGATGGACCTGGATACCACACGCACAAAGAATGCCTTCCACAGAATTATTGGAAATTTTGAAGACCGGAAAACGGATATCCTGATCGGAACACAAATGGTTACCAAAGGACTGGATTTCGATAATGTACAGGTAGTTGGTGTTTTAAGTGCCGACAATATGATGAGTTTCCCTGATTTCAGGGCGCACGAACGCAGTTTTCAACTGATGGAACAAGTAAGCGGAAGGGCAGGTAGAAAACACAAACAAGGAAAAGTAGTAATTCAGTCCTGGAAACCTGAACATCCCATCATCAAGTGTGTTGTAAAACACGATTATTTTGAGATGTATAAGCAACAATTGGTCGAACGAAAGCGGTTTTTCTATCCACCATATTACAGGCTGATCATTGTTAAAATGAAACATAAAAAAGCAGACTTGTTGCGTAAAGGAGCTGTTGTATTTGCAAAGGAATTAAGAACAAAATTTGGCAAAATGCTGTATGGCCCCGAATTTCCATTGGTGTCGAGGGTGAGGTCATATTATATCATGCATATCATGATAAAAACAGCCAGGGGAAGTAATATTAAAGCTGTAAAGGGTAAGTTGAACAAGTCTTTCCTGGAGTTTCGCACCCTGGCAAAATATAAATCCATTATTATTCAGTTTGATGTAGATCCGCAATAATGTCAAAACTGAAAATTATACCGATCCGCGCTGGTGTTGGCCATGTGTACCTGGTAATCACCGGAGGGGGATTTTTCCTGGTAGATTCCGGTACCAAAGGATATGAGAAAAAAATTGTAAAGGCGATCACTTCGCGAGGTTTGGATGTAAGAAAACTGCTATTTATTTTCCTAACGCATACCCATTACGATCATGCTGGCTGTGCTGCTGTTTTAAAAGAAAAGTCGGGGGCTAAAATAATTGTGCATGAAGCAGAAGCGGATAAGCTGGGAAGCTGGTTTCCACAGGGTTCCGGACGGAACCAATCCATTATTCAGAGTGATCTCATTTATAGGAAAACGTATTGTCTAAACTGTACAATGTCTTTCAACCACGTGGAACCGGATATTGTTTTCGATAACAAGCTGGATTTATCCAATTTTGGTATCAACGGAAAAATCATCCATACACCCGGCCATACATCCGGTTCATCATCATTGATCATCGAAAACAATGCATTTGTTGGCGACAGTTTGTTCAATATCATGCATAAGATATATCCGCCATTCGCTAATGATGAGGTTGCATTGCTTGAAAGCTGGAAAAAGTTGTTGGATCATGAATGCAGAATGGTATTACCCGGCACATGGAAAGCGGCTGCGAAGAGAAGAAGTATGATAAAGAATTTCAAAAAAGAAATAAGACCAGGAAATAAATTAAAACTTATTATTCCTCTTCTTCAATAATCACAAACACTTCTTCATTGTCTTTTTTCATAAAGTATTTTTCTCGGGCATATTTTTCGAGGTGTGCTGTATCATTCTCAAGCACATGGATTGCGCCCCTGGTTTTTTCAATCTCTTCCTGGTAATACTCTTTTTGGTTTTCAAGGTCGTTTAGAGTCCTGCTCAGTCTGAACTGATCGATAAAACTTTCCTGGTCGAAAAATACCATCCAAACCAGGAATCCCAGCCCTGTAATAAAATATTTATTGAGTATGTATTTTCTGAAAAACATCGATGCGTTTTATGATTGCAAATGTAGTTACAGAAAAAATGAGATTATCAATCAAAACCGTAATATTTTAAACTTTTTTTTGTTAACACCCGATTCAGCATTAACTTTATGTCAATTTAGAAATGTTTTTATTATTTAAAATCAAAAGTAATCATATGGAAAATGAAGAATTAAACATGGAACAAAGGGTGGTAAGGGAAGTAAGTTTGCCACTATTCAGCAGCAAAGGCTGGATTAAATTTTTAGGAATCCTGATGATCATCTATGGTGTATTTGCAGCATTGACGATTGTGGGAATTATCATTGCTTGGCTGCCGATCTGGCTGGGCGTATTATTGAACCAAACCGCCAACAGGATCGAACAGGCACAAATTTCAGGTGATATTGCAGCGATGGTCAAATCGCAAAACAGTCTGAGTACTTATTTTACAGTGTACGGTGTGCTGGCACTCATCGGTATTATTGGAGCGATCATTGCAATCGTTGTTATTGTCTCAACCGGTCTTTTGTATACTATTCCGGAACTGCTGCAGGAAAATTATTATTAGCATTTTTACTTATTTACCGCAATATCTTTTAATCACATTGTAAGCTTCGGTTATTCCAAGTTCACCTGCGATGCTGAGGTCTTTGCATGCCAGTTCATTTTCTTCCAGGAATAATAAAGTAAGTGCCCTGTTATAATAAGCTTCGGCCAAATCGGGCTCTAGTTCGATGGCACGTGAATAATCATCAATAGCGCGATGGTATTCTTTCAGGCTTAACTGAACATTGGCCCTGTTATAGTAAACAAACGGAAGCTCAGGGTTTTGCCTGATTACTTTATTATAATCATCCAGGGTACTATGGTAGTCGGGTTCTTCAATTTCCTTCTTCGTATTTTCCTCACCACTCCGGCTGATGGTGATGGCACTTGTATATTCCTGTTCAGTATATATGAATTCATCCAGTTCATATTGTGTTGTGCCACGGTTTAAATAGGCATATGAAATGTATGGATCGTGCCTGAGAGCTTTATCATACGCATTGATGGCGATACTGTAATTCTGAAGCATACTGTTCACAACACCTTTCATGAAATATGCACCTGCTGTATCTCCGGCAATTAGAATGGCACTGTCAATACGTTGTAATTCATTAATGGTCGTTTCGTTTGATACAGGCCTTTCACGTGTAGTAAACACCAATTTAATCCCAAAACGGTTATTCGCATTGAATTTTGCAATATTCTCATCGTAATATTCACGCTTCTTAATTGTTTCTTCATCGAAGTCTCAGGTAATTTGATGGCATAAACGAGGAAAAAGTTTGGTTTGGGTTCAATGTTGATTCGCTGGAATTGGATGCGTCCTTTCTTGATATTCCCACTTATGAAATCAGCCTCAAACTCAATGATCTTATTAAAATAAATAGAATCCTGGTACCTGCGGTAGATGGTTTCATAATCCTGGTTATCGCTGTTCAGCTCTTCAATAATATTCATGGCAATATCATGATCCTGAATAGCACCTTTTCTGTTTCCTTTTTGCTGTCGCACCACCGACCTGTTCACATAAGCACCTACAAAGTCAGGGAATATTTCAATGCACCTTGTAAAATCAGCTTCTGCATTGTCAAGGTTCATCCAGTTCAGCATTTACGATGCCACGGTTGAAATAGGCGTATACATTCAAAGGGTTTATTTGTGTAACGGCAGTATAATCTTCCAGTGCCTCTTCAAAATTTTCCTGCATTGATTTGATTAGTGCCCGGTTATAAAAAGTAAGGGCATTTTCCGGTTCCAGCTCAATTACCCTGTCATAATCCTGTAATGCGGCACTGTATCTCCTAATTTTAAATACGTAATCCCTCTTTGAAAATATACCAGTGGATTTTCATCATCCAGAGAAATGGCATGTTCAAAGTCGGCAATAGCCTGGTCCAGGCTGTCCATTTCATACTGGATAATACCACGTTTTGCCCATGCCTGCACATTAAAATAATCGAGTTGAATGGCCTGGTTCAGATCGGGCAATGCTTTTTCATGTTCTTCAAGAAGGTGATAGGCAACACCCCTGTTAAGCCAGGCGGCTGCCTGTTCATGGTCAAGGTCGATGGCAGAAGTGTAATCTTCAGCAGCGCCCCTGTAATCGTTCAGGTGTAATTTTGTATCGCCACGGGCCAGAAATAGTTCAGGATTGAAGGGGTCAATTTTTAGGGCTTTGTCAAAATCGCTGATGGCATGCGCATAATCATACATCCGGTCGTGTGAAATACCTCGGTAATGATACGCCCTGACATACAACGGATGTAAGGAAATTGTTTTTGAAAAATCATTGATGGCTCCCTGAAAATCGCCCAGGCTGAATTTGGCGATCCCCCTTAAGAAATAAGCCTCGAATCCGTCTTTTTTTGAATTGATTGCCGTATTGAAACTATTGATAGCCTTCAGGTATTCGCTTTTTTGAAGTTCCATATGTCCCAACCGCAAAAAATGATCGTAGTTCACCTGTGATTTCAGGGAGGTGGATATTGCCATGAAAAAGAGCAATACACTAAGAAACGCAAATGTTATAAAACGGGTTTTCAAGTATTTCAAATTGATGCCAAAAATAGAATTTCTTTTTTGATGCCACTCAGACTTTATCTTTTTAAATTTGTCTAAAACAAATTGATCATCATGAAAAAGAACTTATTCACGTACACTTTATTGTTTACCTTGATAGTGTTGTTTTCGGCAAATCAAAGTTTTTCGCAGTCGGAAACTGATGAAACTGAGCGGATCGAAGAACTTACTAATAAACTGGACAACCTAAGGCATCGTTTCGACAGGCTGGAGAAACTGAACGAAGACCTGTTGTGGTTTCAGATGGTGGGCGATGTGGCCATTATTGATAAAGTATATATTACGGGGCCTCCCAATCCGCATATAAAAAACCCAACAGCCATGGGCGCTGATAATCCCATTAAGTTCTGGAATTATGTTTTTATCCCAAAAAATATTGATCCTGAGAAGAAATACCCGCTGCTGGTGTTTCCGCATGGAGGAGTACATGGCGATTTCACCACTTACTACCAGCATATCATTCGCGAAATGATGGCGCAGGGCTATATTGTGGTGGCTCCTGAATACCGGGGAAGCACGGGCTATGGAAAAACCCAGTATGAACGCATTGACTATGGCGGGCTGGAAAATGAAGATGTATATGCAGCCCGAAACTGGATGATCGACAATTATGAGTTTGTGGATAAAAACAGGGTAGGTATCATCGGGTGGAGCCATGGTGGTATGATCGCCCTGATGAATATTTTCGACCACCCAAAAGATTATCAGGTGGCTTTTGCAGGGGTTCCGGTTAGCGACCTGATCTCCCGAATGGGATACCAAACCCAGGATTACCGCGATTTGTATTCGGCAGATTATCATATTGGCAAAACGGCCTACGAAGATGTGGAAGAATATAAAAGACGCTCACCGGCATGGAATGCTCACAAATTTCAGAATACTCCTTTGCTGATCCATACCAACACCAATGATGACGATGTAAATGTGCTGGAAGTAGAGCATATGATCAAATCGCTGAAAGCAGAAAATAAAAAGTTCGAATACGAAATTTACCAGGATGTGGAAGGTGGTCATTCATTCGACAGGATCGACACGCAGACAGGACAGGAGATCAGGGTGAAAATTTATAAATTCCTGGCCCAATACCTTAATCCTCCAATGCCAATCAAATCTGTTAAAGAATTGAAAAAAGCCGCATACAGGTTTTAGAATTTTGGGTGGTATTTAATAGCTGTGAACTAAATACCGAAAATTAGAAGAAGATGAGAAAGATTAAGGTATTTTGATTTTAAGTGACTTTTTAATTGGGTTATAAATAACAGCAAAAAAATGAAGGTAAATGCAATTCTATTTATCTAGCCTTTTCATATACTGTGTTCAGAGCTGCAATTTTTTCATTAGGAAGGAAAATAAAAATTTAATTGAATTTTAAAGAAGTTTGGTTACCTCTTGTATCTTCGCAAAACATTAAATAACACAAAAATCAGTGCGGTATAAGCATCATATTCTTACCATCATAGGAAAATTGAAACTTGCACTTATGGATCTGATTCCTATAATAGTGGTGGTTGTTTTTTTTCAGAGTGTTGTTATCCGGCAGCCATTTCCTCAAATTGGAGAAGTTATATTCGGATTTTGTTTGTTATAGTGGGATTGATGTTGTTTATAGAAGGCCTGGAGATTGGGTTATTTCCAATTGGTGAGACTATGGCTTACGCTCTGGCAAAGAAGGGAAGCCTTTTATGGTTATTGATTTTTTCCTTTGTCACTTGGGTTTTCTACAACAATTGCCGAACCTGCCTTAATTGCAGTGGCAAAGGAGGCTTCGATAATATCTTCTGGCGCAGGTTTAATTGAAAGTAATCAAAAATCTATGGATTTTTATGCTATGGGATTGCGATTGACTGTGGCTTTTTCAGTTGGTCTAGCCATTGTTATTGGGGTATTACGTATTCTTAAGGGCTGGCCTTTATATTATTTAATCATCGGTGGATATGTATTGGTTATGTTGATGACCATTATAGCCCCTGAAGAGATTATTGGTCTGGCATATGATGCGGGAGGGGTTACTACCTCTACTATTACTGTTCCACTTAGTTACGGCTTTAGGAGTTGGACTTGCTACTGTGATCAAAGGAAGAAGTCCTTTAATGGATGGTTTTGGTCTGATTGCATTTGCTTCACTTTTACCAATGATTTTTGTGATGGCATATGGATTATTTTGGTTTTAAGAAATAGTATAGGATTATGATTGATTTTCTGATGGATTTTGTTTTGGTGTTGTTTTACTACACTGAGAGATGTATTGCCAATCTTATTAGTGATCATTTTTTTTCAGATTGTAGTTTTGAAACAACCCATACCCCATCTTAAAAAAGTGATTCTTGGAGGGGTTTATGTAGTATTGGGACTTGCTTTATTTTTAATGGGATTAGAAAAAGCGCTTTTCCCTGTTGGGAAAATCATGGCAACTCAATTATCTGATCCAGCATTTATTGGAGCTACATCAGGTGGACCCGATCAAACTGGTGGTCGTATTACTGGATTTATATTTTTGCTGCATTGATTGGATTTTCTACTACTATTGCTGAACCCTCACTTATTGCTGTTGCAATAAAAGCAGGTGAAGTTTCTGCAGGAACAATAAGCCAAAAGGGACTTCGAATTACTGTAGCAATTGGAGTGGCTTTTGCTTTGGCGCTCGGAACATTTCAGGATTGTTACCGGAACATCATTATTTATCTATATCATGGCAGGATATATTATTGTTATTGTTCAAACTATTTTTGCACCAAAAAAACTAATTGCCTTAGCCTATGATTCAGGAGGAGTTACCACTTCAACTGTAACTGTTCCCTTAGTGGCTGCGCTCGGATTGGGACTGTCAAGTGCAGTACCTGGAGAAACCCTGCCATTGATGGATTTGGGCTCATCGCATTTGCCAGTTTGTTCCCAATTATTGCAGTGTTGGGATATGCACAATTCATGGAATTGAAAACACGATTGTTTAAAATAAAAACAAAAAAAGATGCAATTTAAATTAATTATGGCCTTTGTCAAACCAAACATTACAGATGATGTGGTTGATGCAATGAAGAAAGCGGGAGCCACCGGAGCAACCATTATTCCTGCCCGAGGCACAGGAATGCATGAAGCAAAGTCCTTTTTTGGACTTAGTATTGAGGACCAAACTGATATCATTGTGTTTCTTGTGGAAGAACACGTTGTGGAAAATCTCATGAAAGTAATCCAGTTAGCAGGCAAATTTGATGAACCAGGAACAGGCATTGCTTTTGTTTTACCTGTAGAACATATTGCCGGCCTGGAATCACAAATGAAAAAATTCAAGGATCAGGCTCGTGACAAGTATTTTTAGAAAAATTGGATAAGAATATTCTCATATCTATGCAGATAAACTATAAAAGTACTTGATCACCAGGTATATTTTTAATAAAGTTTACTAATGGAAATAACTTAAAAAAGAGTAAATATGGATACAAAAAGAAGTTTTCAAAGTGCCAAGGATGTCATGACGAAAAAGGTGGTTTTCGTTGATGGGATGGCAACTGCCAAAGAGGCGGTTGAAATTATGCGCAAAGAAAATGTTGAAGCCTTGATCGTTAAAAAGCGTAATCCACAAGATGCCTATGGTATTGTTGTCGTGCATGATTTCATCAAAGGAGTAATTATTCCTGATAAAACTTCAGAGGAGGTTAATGTCTTTGAAATTATGACAAAGCCCGCGATTAGCGTACCGGCCAATATGGACGTGCGATATGTCGCTAACTTACTGATGAAAGTTGGCCTAAGGATGGCTCCGGTTGAGGAGAATGGTGAGTATATCGGAATGGTTTCACTGTCAGATTTGATTTTGGAAAATTTACTTTTCTAGTACTTGAACCAGCAAAAATTAAACGCTTACCGCTTTTCGATTATAAAGAGCATGTGATTGATCTGCTCAAAAAAAATCTGTACATAAGTGTGTAAACAATGAAAATCATCGGGAAATGGAGACGAATTATTGGTGGGCTTTAATTATTTCTATAATCACCTGCAATTCTAAAAGAACCAAATGACACTTTCAGTGAACTGAAAAAGCAGGTTGGCCATCATGAAATGGAAAATAAACCTTATTTTAATGCCCTGATTTAATTTGATTCAATGTTCGTATTAAACACATCCGCACATTTCGACTACCTGCCCATATTTATCATTGCGGCTATAGCCTGGGCTACGCCTTTGCTGCTGTCGATGCTGCGGCTTAAAAAAGTGCCTTCGGTGCTGGTGGAGATCATCCTGGGGTTTGTTGTGGCTCGGTATTTTATCGGTGGATTGTCAGAAGGCACTACTAACATCCTGGAGTTTTTAGCACAGGTGGGATTGATATTCCTGATGTTTTTAAGCGGACTGGAAATTGACGTGGACAAGATCATTGCTTCATTTCCGAGGAAAAGAGTAACCTTCTCACGATTTGTGTCGAACCCGCTGATGGTAGGCTTCATATATTTTAGTATCGCTTTAATACTTGCCTGTGCAAGTGCGTTCGGAATTTCATACCTGATAGATATCCCAAATATCTGGTATTTCGCGCTGATCATGGTGGCTACATCACTTGGTATTGTCATGCCTGTGCTGAAAGAACGCGGTGATATCAACAGCCGTTACGGGCAGATGATCATTATCGCGGCTTCGCTTTCTGATTTTTTTGGAATCGTTTTATTCACCATTACGGCATTTTTAATTAAGTCGGGCTTCCATTTCGAATTGCTGTATATTTTCGGAATTTTTATCCTGTTCTACCTTTTCTATATCATCGGACAACGTGCAAAACACTTTCCAGTTGATCAAAAAGCTTGTTTACCAGCTATCCCATGCAGCAGCCCAGATTCAGGTACGTGGTTCCATAGTTTTGATATTGGTTTTCGTAGTGATTGCTCAGTACATTGGTGGCGAAGTGGTTTATCTCGGAGCATTTCTGAGCGGCCTTTTCCTGTCATCACTTTTGCATAAGGAACGATCAACCATTTTATTAAAACTGGATGGCATGGGCTTTGGCTTTTTCATTCCGTTTTTCTTCATTATGGTCGGCGCCCAATTCGATCCTGCAGGATTACAAGAGTTTAGCTCGTCTCAAATATGGTTTCTGCTGGCATTATTAATTTCTTTATACGCATTAAATGTATTGCCGGCTATTTTATGGAGAAGGGTATTTGGACTGCGGAAAGCAATGGCCGGTGGTTTCCTGATGGCTTCCAGGCTAAGCCTTGTAATAGTAGCTTCTGCAATTGGTTTAGAGATGGGGGTGATCACACCAGGAATCAATGCCGCATTTATATTGCTTGCAGTGGCTACCTGTTTTATTTCGCCTTACCTGTTTAATCTCATTGCGCCTGATGCATCATTGGAAGGTAACAAAACTATTTTGATAGGTGGTAACAAGATTGCTGTATTACTGGCCAAACGATTAAAGATGCATGGAAAGAAAGCGGTCATCATTGAAAAAGACAGTGAAAGGGCAGCTGAAATCCGTTCAAAAGGTATTTACTGCATTGAAGGGGATGGAAATAACATAGAGGTTTACAATGAAGTGGCCATTACTTCAGCTGATTATGTGGTGGTTGAAACAGGCTCGTCAAGAGAGAATTACAAGATTTGTAAAATGCTGAAAAATGATATGCTGCATGATAAGATCATCACCCGTTCCTTTACATCCATTTTTGAAGAAAAGCTTAAGAAACTGGATATAACAACAATTGACCTTACGGGTGTATTGGCAACTACCATAGAAAGTTTGATACTGCGCCCCACCACCTATCATGCATTGGTGGAGTCGTTCGAAAGCTTTAGCGTACAGGAGATCGTGATCCTGAATAAGGAAGTAGACGGTATGCAGGTGAAAGAGGTCCCCTTGCATAAAGATGTGATATTAATGATGGTAAAACGCGACAATTCTTTTTATATCCCCCATGGCGAAACCTACTTTAAACTGGGCGACATATTGCATGTTTTTGGTACCGACAGTGCCCTGGAAAACACGAGGCAAAAAATGGGGTAAAAAAATAGCACAATGGTTGTCCACTGTGCTATTCTAAAAGTCGGTTTAATTTCCTTATTTCAGTTTATCCAATATTTCTTTCGGAATTGCATCTTTGTGCACAGCAATACCAATGGTTTGCAGTTTTACATAAGCTTCTGAAGCATAAAAATAGCCTTCATAAATGTGGCCGTCTGTACCCCATGAATTTTTTACTTTGTAGTATTTGTTGCCATTCTGATCGGTGGCGGTGCCTACCAGCAACATTCCGTGGTCGTCAGTAACCATATAATTGTTATAATGTTCCTGGCGCATTTCAGCTGTGATTTCTTTTTCCTTAACAGGTGCATCAAAACTATAAAGGGATTCTTTCTTTTCTTTTTCAGTTAACGCTTCCCATTTTTCTTTTTCGGTACCTGAAAGGTCTGGTTTGTCTTCATCAGGGATAATGGCGATGCCTTTTTTCCATGAGAATCCTTTGTCACTCACATCGGCTCCCCAGTTTACGGTGTATCCGTTTTCGAGTGCATTGTCAATAATGGCCATCATTTCGTCCAATTGTACATTCCAGATCGGAGACCATAACCAGTTATCAGGAATCTCCATCACAAATTCTTCGTAATACGGGCGGTGTGAATAGGAAGTAATTTCAAGGTAATCACCGGTTTTGAAACCCGTCATTTCGGCAAAACTCTTTGGAGTATATTCTTTGCCTTCGTAAGTGAATTTCTCAGGGATCTCACCTAGATAGGCATCCAGAATTCCATTGAAACCCATCATGCCAAACGGGCGTCAGTTTCCTGTTTTTGTTTTTAATAATCGCATCCACATATGAACTTTGAATACCTCATCCAATTCGCCATGCGTGTGTTTTTCTTCTCCATAATTAAGCCCGGTAATAAATATCTTCAGGCACCATTCCATATTCGTCAATCACACGGAAAACGTCAGTTACTTCAGCGCCTGCGCCAAAATTTGGTTTGCCATGCATACGAACATATTTTTTAGCCCTATCTGAATACGTATGATGCACACACAAACATTTCCGAAAGGTCATATTCCTTATCTGTCAGCCGCATCAATTCAGCTTCAACAAAGGCGATACCGGAAAAACTCCAGCAGGTTCCTGAGCGGTACTGGTTTTTAACAGATAGTGTTGGGTACGTTGATCACTTCCGTGAATACATAACCTTCTTTTTCTTTTTTGTCTTCTTCCTGGGCAATAGCCACCTGGCTGGTGAATCAGCAGGGCAACAAATAACCAGGATATGGTTTTTAAATTCATTTTGTGTTTTTTAAAGATTTGTAATATCATCTATTTTCAGAACAACAAATGTATAAGAAATGGCAGATGGGAATGACTGAATTTCAGTTGAAATAATATCTGTGATGTCGTTAATATGTATTCATTCTAAATATATACACTGGCTGAATACCATGATCTAATAAAATATAGTGGTTTTCAGGGAGTTATTTTCCGGCTGTTGGGTTGTTAATTTAGCAACTACCCAAATTATTAGCTGATGGTCTACTTCAAAAATCAAATGGCAATTCACATGCTGTCGGAACGAGGATTCATATAACAATAATTTGTATGCGTTTATTCAACAAAGCCATAGCGTTCACAAATTCTCCCCGAGCGTTTATTCATCTGTCTCCTATTTGCTTTTTTCAGAACGTATCTTGAATAAGAATTAAATCCTTTCCCGGATGTGCTGATAAACTAAATTAAACTGCTCATGAAAACTACACTAATCTGCTTATTACTACTGACCCTTTCTCTTTGTGCATTGTCACAAGAATTTTATGCACTGAACGAACCACTAAAAACACTGGATGGTTCAATGATTGAAATGAATGATGTGCTCACATCCTCCCAGGGCACGATTCTCATTTTTTGGGAAACCAATAGCAAACCATGTTGTAATAACCTTGAAAACCTGCAGGAATCGTGGGTTGAAGAATTGAAAAAACTGGACATCGAACTGATTGCCATCTGTATGAACTGCCCCGGTAATTGGTCCAGGGTAAAACCCATGGTAGCCGGAAAAGAATGGAATTTTGATGTGTATATTGATGTAAATGGCAACTTAAAAAGAACATTGGGAATTACAACTACGCCTTATACCATGTTACTGGATGGAGATGAAAATATCAGGTGCCGCTATCCCGGTTATTGTTCCGGTGATGAAGTGCAGATTTGCAATAAGATCAAACATTGCCTTGAAAATGATGGAGACCTGACCGCGCTTCAGTAATTAAACAAGCAGTTTACTTGACAACGGATTTTAAATTCATAATTTTATGAATTAATCGTAATATTATAACTCAATACCCTAATGATTTTCATCCTGATTTTAAACGATTAAAGAATAAACACCGGCGTTTATCAATTTTTCCCTGTCGATCATCAATCTATTCACTTTTCGTCTTTCCGAAATAAACTTTATAAAACAATTACTTTTCGTAATCTAAAACCAATGATCATGAAAAAAATTACTATTCATTTAATTGCATTTGTCTTCATCTTTTGTGCATGTGGACAATTAATCCAATCTCAAACAATAAACCGAGAAGAGATTGATGAATTTATTGTGGAAAAAATGGAAATATACCATGTGCCGGGGCTTTCAGCATGCATCATTATCGGAGATTCTATTGCCTGGAATAACAATTATGGATACATGAACCTTGAAGATAGTATTCCGGTAAGTGATTCCACATTATTTAATATTTTTTCCATTGGAAAATCGTTAACTGCAGCTTGCGTCATGCAATTATGGGACAAAGGATTTTTAGGATTAGATCAGTCTATAAATGATTTTTTACCTTTTCAGATTATCAATCCACAATAATGGTGCAGATAGTATAACACCTCGTATGCTGATGTCGCATTCCGCAGGAATTAAAGATGTAAACTTTGATAATTTTATTACAATTGGTGATCCAACCATCACGCTGGCTTACTTTGTGGAAAATTACTTTAGTGAAGGCGGAGAATATTACAGTAATACAAACTTCTACACAAGTGAGCCCGGAATGTATTATCATTATTCAAATTTTGGTTCTGCATTAAATGGTTTTCTGGTTGAGCCTCTTACCGATATAAATTTTAGTGAATATGCACAAGATTCTCTGTTGGAGCCCTTGGAAATGTATAGTTCAGCATGGTACCTGGATGAGTTAAATCTGGATAATCTGGCAACAGGATATCATTATTCAGTCAGGAAATTTATTCCTCAATCACATTTAGGTCATCCAGCTTATCCAGGCGTTTCCTTGCGTTCAACAGCATTGGAGCTTTCAAATTATGTGATCATGCTATTGAATAATGGAATTTATAAGGATATAAATATCCTATCGGAAGCAGCTATCGATTCAATGAAAAGGATTCAGAATCCGAGTTGGAGCGCTTATGGTACTGCCTGCATGGGAATGTACCAGAGAGATGATTATGGTGATAGAATAGTTTGGGGTCATAATGGGGGAAGTGACGGTGGTTATGCAGCGCATTACTATTTCTGTCCTGCCGAAAATTCGGGAATTGTTATCACCACCAATTCAGAGCAATACATTGATCCCATAGTGGAATATTTATTTGATCATGCAGCAGTAATAACTGATATCACAGCAAGTTCAGAGAATGAATCATTGTCAGTAAATGTATACCCAAACCCGGCAAAAGATCAATTATTCATTGATTTTAAGTTAGAAAGCGAATCAGATGTAATCATAGAAATTTGTAATGTTTCAGGAAAAAGAATGAAGGTATTAACTGAAAAATCATATACCAGAGGTGCACAGCATTTTGAAGTGAAAATGGAAGACCTTCCCCCCGGCATCTACTTCCTCCGCCTGCAGGCAGGAAATGAAGTGGTAACGAAGAAGGTGGTAAAATTGTAATTAAGTAATGATGAAGGGGCATGGCACCGTGGTGCAACATACTGCATGCCCCCGTTTTTCATCTTATTTATCATTTAGTCTTCCGGTATTCGGATATTCCATTTACCTTTGTATCCAGAATCATTCTAAATAATAATTTAAAATTTTAACACAATGAAAAAGTCATTTTTAGTTCTATCTTATTGTTGGTCTCTTTTGGATTTTCAAAAGCAACTTTTGCGCACTGCGAAGTGCCCTGTGGGATTTATACGGATGAATTGCGCGTTGAATTGCTGAAAGAACATTTTCAAACCGTCGAAAAAGCCATGAAACAGATCGAAGAAATTCAATCGGCTGAAGTGGTGAATTATAACCAGCTTGTTCGCTGGATAAATACCAAAGAGGAACATGCCAAGTTGATACAGGAGATTGCGGAGCAATATTTTTTAACACAAAGGGTAAAATTTGCCGAGCCTTCTGAAGGTGAAAAGTATGAGAAATACATCACACAGCTTACCTCCATGCACCAACTCATTGTTTATGCCATGAAGTCAAAACAAACAACCGATGTTGCCAATGTTGAAGCGATGAGCAAAGCATTGTCTGCATTCGAAAATTCATATTTTGGCGAGCACAGGCATAATTTGGATGGGGGACATAAATAATGTTTGTTGTCATTCCGAACGAGCAGGGCGAGGAGGAATCTCAAATCATATAAATAGAACAAAGGAGATCTCTCACATATGTTCGAGATGACAAATATGAGTGTTACTTTGATTTGAAGATCATCACGGTCGAATCCTGGTCGGGAAGGGGAACGATAGGTTCCTGAATAGTCGCAGCAAAATCGTCAACTGCTTTCATAATACCCGGCCAGTCGGGATTGTAATCATGAACGATGATAATGCCTCCGGGTACCAGCCGGGGATAAAAGAATTCCAGTCCGGCTTTGGTCGGATTGTACAGGTCAGCATCCATATTCACAAGCGCGAATTTTACTTTCTCGGCTTCAACAGCCGTTTCAGGAAAGTATCCTTTGTGA
Source organism: Marinilabiliales bacterium (assembly GCA_963776205.1). Lineage (GTDB taxonomy): Bacteria > Bacteroidota > Bacteroidia > Bacteroidales > F082 > UBA4459. Next base: position 465,803 of record CAVZLR010000002.1, on the reverse strand, counting down.
AAGATGAACTTTTCAGACTTTAGCTTTTCTTTGACACTCTCAATGGAAGTATCGGCAAAATTATGTTTGGTATAGGTGGCCGCTTTGCCTTCCTCAGCCGTCAGGTCTTTTTCAGTAAATCCTTCAAAAGTATCGAACAGGTGAAATTCCCGTGAAGGATCCATCAGATGAATGACGTGTGCAGAATCACCTTTGTAAACGCCCAACTCAGCAAAGGCACCCGGAATTTCTTTAATTCGTTCTACCTGGAACCAGAAATTGAAAAAGCGGAATTTGTCGCGGTACTTAGCTTCAGCAGAGGCCAGTTCTTTCGAAATATGTCCTTCTTTCAATGCTTTTTTCCATGCCAGTGGCTGGTAACTTTTATCAAACAATAAGGTGTACAGGTAATACAATAAATACACAAAAATGATGAGTAGAAGTACGACTTGTATGATTTGAAATACCTGCATATGAATTTTTTAAACTACTTCGGCAACCACAAAAGTGCTGCCCCCGATAAAAACAAGGTCATCAGCACCTGCCTTGTTCACCGCCGAATTTAGTGCCTCCCTGACTGATGAATATGCATTGCCCCTCAATCCTGCTTTAAAGCCATGCTGCTGAAGCACTTCTTCATCCATTCCTCTCGGAATATCGGGTTTGCAGAAATAATAAGTGGCGTCGTTGGGCAGCAAATACAAGTATGCTTTCCGGATTTTTATCGTTTACCATGCCAAATACAAAGTGCAGGTTATTGAACTGGGTTTGATTGATTTGGTCCAAAACAGCCTGTAATCCTTCCGGGTTATGGCCTGTATCGCAAATGGTCAATGGGTTGGTGCTTAAAATCTGCCAGCGGCCCATCAGGTTGGTATTTTCAAGGGTGTTTTCAATTCCTTCAGCTATGGTCTGGCGATCAATTTCGATGGTTTTGTTATTAATGAGTAATTCAAGTACCTGAATAACGGTCTTTAAATTCTTTATTTGGTAATTAGCCAACAGGGGAGAGGCAAGGTTTTCGAGATACAATTCATTGTTATACCAAACATCATAAAACTGTTTGGTTTTGTCACGTCTCTGAATGGGTTTTAACTCTACATGCTCATCAGCATACACCACGGAAGTATTTTTTTCTTTGGCTGTTTTTTCAAAAACTTCAGAAACCCAGGTCTGTTTTTCACCGATCACCACGGGAACACCTTCCTTAAAAATGCCTGCTTTTTCTGCAGCAATTTTTTCAACATCATCTCCTAAAAACTGCATATGGTCATGGCCGATATTGGTAACTACCGATACAACGGGTTTACTTACGTTTGTTGAATCGAGGCGGCCGCCCATGCCGGTTTCCAAAACTGCGAAGTCAACTTTTTCGCTGGCGAAATAGTCAAAAGCCATGGCAACGGTCATTTCAAAAAAAGAGGGTTGTAACTCTTCAAAAAGCTTCTTGTGTTTTTTAGTAAATGCCACAACCTCATCTTCAGGGATCATCTGGCCGTTAATTTTAATACGTTCCCTGAAATCTTTCAGGTGAGGAGATGTGTATAATCCGGTTTTGTATTCCGCTTCCTGTAAAACGGATGCAAGAATATGAGCATACACTTCCTTTTCCATTAGTTCCGGCAATATGAAGGGCTTTGAACTTTTCCTGCGGATTGCCTAGTCTGTCCAGTAATTGAATGGTAGTTTCCAGATCGGCTTTATAAGCCGCCTTACCAATCCGCTGGTACATGGGCAACTGGCTAAAAAGCCACTGGAGGGTTTCCTGATAATCCATAAAACAAAGGTAACTACATCAGTTTGTGATTGTCAAAGAGATTTTGAATAAAGATATGAACCTTATTTCATCAGGATGAAATTATAGGTAATGCTGCCTCTTTGTAATTCCAGTGCTTTGGGATCTTCGGCAAAAGTGGAATTTTTAGCCGCATTGATAGCAATCTGGCGCATGGCCGGATCGATAATATTGGTACCTTTATGGTTAACTGCCGCATTTTTTACAATTCCATTCCTATCCACCCATATATCAACTTTTACAGTTCCCTGCTCCTTGAAATTGGCTGATGGTTTATCAAGGAATTTTGACCCACGTCCACCAAGGCTGAATGAGATTCCATTTCCTAATCCACCTTGCCCGTCATATTTGTTGCTGTCTTCAAATCCACGAGGTTTCCCCTGATCACCTGCACCACCAGTAATTCCCTGGTTGGTGCCACTCGTGTTTTGTGAACTGCCTGTAAACAATGCTTTCTCATTTACAACCGGATCCGGGTTAGGAACAGGTTTTTCAACTATCTTTTCTGTGTATAAGCAGGGATGAGTCAACTGGTTTTTCAATAATTTCTTCAACGATCTCCTCTTTTGGCTCAGGTATTTCTTCAATGATCTCTTCAGGTTCTGGTTCAGGGTCTTCTTTAACTTCTTCTATTTTTTCTTCTTCAATCACAGGGGTTTCTTCAATGTCCTGCGTGATGATCTCCTCTTCTTCAACCACAGGTTCAGGCTCCGTTATTTCCTGTTGTGGCATCGGAGGAGGGGTTTCTGTTTGTAATGGCGGTGATTCAGTTTGAATATCACCTATACCCATGTCGTCATACCCCAGGTTGACTTCTACACCTTCTTCACCTGGCAATGGCAAGGGTGTTCGGAGTGCCAGAAACAGTAAGGCGACTATCAACAAAAGATGTACAACGGTAGTTGCGATGATACCCCGTCTGCGGTCTTTGTCTTTTAGTATTTCTTTAAATGATGACATTTATTTTTATTTATCAGTCTTCAGTCTTCAGTCTTCAGTCTCCAGTCTTCAGTCTACAGTCTCCAGTCTTCAGTCTCACAGTCTTCAGTCTAATAATCTCCTGGTCAATAGTTATATTGTTAATTATATTTTTCAGGGTTTTTAATCATGTCGTTTAATAATCTTCCAACTTCTTCTGATCTTAATTTATATGAATTAAAAATTTCAGTTGTAATATAACCACAAGCCAAACTAAAATCAAGCCAAACTTGTGTTTCTGTATTCTCCATATCTGCATCAGAAACTTTACTTACAAAATGCGCAGGATATTGTCGCTTTCGGTAACCTTCACCTAAGTTCGAGCAAACTGATCTGGAAGAATTTCTAATTTGTGAAATGAGTCCATACTTTTCTTCTTTCGGAAAAGATTTTATTAATTCAAAGATATCCATCGCTAACGAAAAAGCTTTCTGATAAACTATTAAGTTTTGAAACCCGGTTGCCATTGATTTATTAATTTAATAATCTTTGTGTCTCCAACTGCTAACTGCCGACTGCCGACTGCCGACTTCTTATTGCCGACTGCTTATTGCCAACTCCAACTCATTTATTCGGTTTGGTTGCCAAAATTACTTTGTGTTTTGTTTGGTGTTTATTATTGATTTCATTTACAGCATCAATCACTACCACAATATCCTGAACAGTTGCTGTTTTATCTGATCTCAATACTACCGAAGCTTCCTGTTCATTGCTGATCTTGCTGAATATCGCATTTTCCAGGTTAGCCGGATCTACCTTTTGTTCATCCACATAAATATTTCTTTCCTTATTGATGTAAACCGTCAGCGTTTGAGTCGACATGGTTTTACTCTTGCTACTGGGTAATAGTAGTTTAATAGCATTTGGCGCTACCAGTGTTGATGTCAGCATAAAAAATATAAGCAACAGGAATACCAGGTCCGACATGGAAGCCATGCTGAATTGGGTATCCCTTTTATTTCGCATTTGTATGGCCATGATTTTTTATTTTGCAGGTTCGTGAAGTACATCCATGAATTCTGTGGCATTGATCTCCAGTTTGTACACTACTTTCTGGATACGGGCCACCAGGATATTATAAAAGATATAGGCTGTGATTCCTACCACCAATCCACCTACGGTGGTGATCATCGCCTGGTAAATACCTCGCGATAATAATTCGATATTGATATTATTTCCTGCCATCGACATATCGTAGAAAGCACGGATCATACCAATTACGGTTCCCAGAAATCCCAGCATGGGTGCTGCACCTGCAATGGTTGCCAATCCGGCCACATTTTTTTCAAGCCTGGAAACTTCCAAGTTTGCCCACGTTTTCAATAGCTGTATTGATATCATTCAGCGGTTTCCCGATCCTTGATAATCCCTTGTCGATCATACGTCCGATGGGTGAATTATTTGTAACACAAAGAGCCCTGGCCGATTCCAGTTTGCCATTGGTAATATAATTCCGGATGTTGTTCATGAAATTTTTATCCTCTTTCGATGCCCTGCTGATGATAAAATATCTTTCAAAGAAAATATAAAAAGCGATCAGCGATAGTAAACCTATAATGCCCATGATCCATCCACCTTTGACGACCAGTTCGATAATAGGTAAGGTTATTTCGTTTTCGTTGGGTGAGCCGGTGATCAATTGCGCAGCCTCCTGAATTTGTAATAAAATTGCTGTTGTCATTTTAAAGAAATAAATGTTTGCTTAATTAAAAAATCCTTGGTGTAATGATCTTCAATAAGAGAATGTATATGTGACACTGATAGTATAAACTAAATTTTATCAGAAATATTTTATATAAGCACATTTAAAACTATTCATACCAATTGGCTGAGAATAACTACCTGACAATTTAGATTTTATCTAAATTCAGAACATATTGAATTATTTATATACAATTAAAATATTCTTTGATTTCTTTGGCTATTTTTGCGCCCAATATAAACCAACGAAATTTTTCAGCCCTATGTTTATTTTAATGGTAGTAATTTTTATTCTCGGGTATACAGCAATTGCCCTTGAACATCCTCTAAAAATTGATAAAGCTGCATCTGCATTGCTGACAGGTACGATATTTGGGGATTATATGCTTTAAATGCCGTTGATATTCTAGATCTGGGTTTTAGCCCGGCATGGGAAGCGGTAAAAAATACTGAGCCATGAGATCATGGACTTTCATTATACCCAGCTATTGAAAATCCAGATTTTGACAGGTTCTGGGAAAATCAGGTTGAATTATCGCACGAACGTTTCACATTTTGTAGCACACGACCTGAATCATCATTTGATTGAGATTGCTGAAATCCTCTTCTTCCTCGCTGGGTGCCATGACCATTGTTGAGACTGTTGACCAACACCAGGGATTTAAAATCATTACTGATAAAATTAAAACCACCAATAAAGTGAAATTGCTCTGGATCCTGAGTATTCTTACCTTCTTCATGTCAGCTACACTTGATAATTTAACAACAACTATTGTTCTTGTTGCACTGCTGAGAAAATTGATTGATGATAAAAAAACAAGATGGTTCTTTGCCAGTATGGTAGTATTGGCAGCCAATGCCGGCGGCGCATGGTCACCAATTGGTGATGTAACTACCATTATGCTATGGATTGGTGGGCAGATAACTAGCTGTAAATATTATTACGCAATGTATTCTTCCTAGTTTAGTAACTATGTCGTTCCGCTTGTGATTGTTAGTTTTACCATGAAAGGTGAATGTGCAGCGCCCCGTCTTAATAATGGCGAGGAAAGAGAGTTTACTACTTCTTTTGAAAGAAAATTATTATTGATCATGGGAGTTTCAGCACTTGTTATTTGTGCCTGTTTTTAAAACTGTTACACATCTTCCACCATACATGGGCATGTTATTTGGACTTGGGTGTAATTTGGGCTAACTACAGAAATTATGCATCGTAATAAACCTCTGAAGGATAAAAGAAAACTTACCGTTATTGGTATTTTACAAAAAGTGGATATGCCAACTATTTTCTTTTTCCTTGGTATTTTGTCTGCCGTTGCTGCCCTTCAATCTATGGGTCACTTGGATGTGTTATCAAAATATCTTGATGCAAACCTTCATAATATTTACGCCATAAACCTTATTATTGGTGTCTTTCAGCCATTGTGGATAATGTGCCACTGGTAGCTGGTGCCATGGGAATGTACCCAGTTGCTGAGACCAGGTTCTGGTTGGCCCTATTTGGCAGATTTTATGGTTGATGGGCATTTCTGGGAGTTCCTGGCGTATTGTGCCGGTACGGGTGGAAGTATGCTGATCATTGGTTCTGCAGCGGGTGTTGCAGCTATGGGATTGGAAAAAATTGACTTTATCTGGTATATGAAAAAAATCAGCCTTTTAGCATTGGCAGGATATTTGGCCGGGGCAGCGGTTTATTACTTCCAGATGCAATTGTTGGTTAAAAAACATTAATTATTCATAAAGCCCTGGAAATAAGCAGGGTTTTTTTATGGATTACAAATACGCCACCACTGCAATCTGGGTAGCCCCTGTGGCTGAAGCCAGGCAATTGATTTCTCCCAGCTTTTTCAATACACCCATAAAAGCAAAAATGAGGGCCTCTTTAAAATCAATAATTTCATGGGTAGGAATAATTATCTTCTTTGTTTGTTTCCATTGATATGGCATCGATAAGAAACCTATTGTGAGCACCGCCTCCGGTAACCAGAATTTTACTGCCAGCTTGAGTTTTTATAGCTTCATTTACCTGGTATGCAATATGCTTAACAACTGTATAAAGTTTGTCTTCAACTAGGAGCATTCGATGCTTTCTAACAGTGTAGTGAAAGCATTCTGCACGTATTGGTTACTTAATGATTTTGGTGGTTCAGTCAGAAAATAGGGGTCATTGTTCAGCTTTTTAAAAAGGGGAACGTTCAATTTCCCAAGTTGAGCAAAAGCGCCATTTCTATCAAAAGGGGCCCCCAATTGCATACTCAAAAGGTTTAAAAGTTGGTTAGCAGCACAAATATCGAAAGCCAATCGTTTTCCGTTTTTATCAAATGATATATTGGCGATCCCTCCGATGTTCAGGCAAAAGTCATATTCGTTAAAAAGCAATGCATCTCCAATAGGTACCAGTGGGGCGCCCTGTCCTCCCAATTCAATATCTTTTGACCTGAAATCATTGATGGTAGTAATGCCTGTCAGATCAGCAATGGTTTGACCATCCCCTATTTGTAAAGTATATCCTTTTTCAGGCTCATGAAAAATGGTGTGTCCATGTGAAGCAATCAGCTCAGGTTTTATATTGACTATCCTGCAGAAATTCATTCAATATTTGACCGATATACTTTCCGAACTCGATATTTGTTTTATCAATTTCCTTGCTGGTTTTTCGAAGGAAGTGAGGTGAGTTTTAATCTCCATTCTTCAGAAAATGGAAAAGTTAGGACTTTCATAATTCTAAATGACCAGTTAGTGGTTTTATTAAATTCACACCAGGCGAGATCAAGGCCATCCAATGAACTTCCCGACATTACACCAATGGCCGAAATAGTTTCCATTTTACAAATATTTTAACAGTTTTTCCAATTGAATACCACGGGATCCTTTTACAAGTACTTGAGCATTTTTGATGGGATGATTGATAAGGTGGGCTTCGGCTTCCTGTAAATTCAAAAATGTAGGAAAATTGCTCACTGACCGTAATTTGAAAAAATCTCTTCCCACTAAAATCACATTTTCAAATCCATTTTTCTGGATCAAATGAATGATTTTTTCATGTTCTTTAGTTGCAGCATCTCCCAATTCAAACATATCTCCTAATAGCAGCCAGGGATTTTCAGGTTCAAATTCTTTAAAACTTTCAATAGCATTCGACATGCTTACGGGGTTGGCATTATATGCATCCATAATAAGCTGGTTTGATCCTGTTTCCAGTAACTGTGAGCGGTTATTGTCTGGTTGATAATCAGCTATAGCCTGGTTTATCTTTTCTGGTGAAATCCCAAATTTCAAGCCGGTGGCTATCGCAGCACGTATGTTATCCATATTGTATTTTCCATACAATTTAGTTTCACAAAGAAAATTACTGCTTTGATAGATCCATCGAAAGTCTAAATAAGGTTTGGATGCTAATGATTTCAGAAGTAAAAACTTCAGATGATGAACCGTAAGTAGTTCTTTCTATTCCTTCTGAAAGCTTTATTAAAAGCGGGTCTTCACCATTTACAATGGCCATTCCATTATGGATTCTGAGAAATTCGTAGAGTTCACTTTTGGCTTGAATAACGCCTTCAATTGATCCAAATCCTTCGAGGTGCGCTTTGCCGATGTTTGTTATGATACCAGTTTGAGGACGTGCAATATCACATAATAAAGCAATTTCACCGATATGGTTGGCCCCCATTTCGATAACTGCAATTTCTGTATCATTATTGATGCTTAAAATGGTTAATGGAACACCAATATGGTTGTTTAGATTACCTTTTGTATAGCTTACTTTTTTCTCGCTGGACAGCACTCTGACGATGAGCTCTTTGGTAGTTGTTTTGCCATTGGACCCGGTAATACCAATAAATTCACATTTTAATTTTGACCGGTGTAGACGGGCCAAATCCTGCAATGTATGAAGTGTATTGTCAACCAGGAAACAATTCTCATTGATTTTAAAATCTTCCTGGTCAACAATCACTAAAGCGTGGCACCTTTTTCAAGGGCTTCTTTCGCAAATTGATTTCCATTGAAATTTTCACCTGATAAGGCAAAATAAATGCTTCCTTCAATATCCTTTCGGGTATCGGTGGAAACCTTTCCGCAGGTTAAAAAATGATGGTATATGTTCTGATAATCCATACATGTTGCAATAAAAAACCCCATTCGTTTTTGAATGGGGTAAATTTATAAAATATTGTTCTTTTTATCTATTTCCGGCAACAGGGCTTCCTACACGTATCATGGCGCAACGGAAACCAACTGTTGAAGCTGATTCATCTTCATTCAGATATCTTCTTGTTCCTGGGCTCAGGTAATAAACTCCATCGTTCCATGAACCTCCTTTAATAACACGTGATTTGTCAGAAATTAATGAAGTTACACCATATTCATACATCTCTGCTGTAGCATTATCATCGTCATAACTTCCCAACCAATCAGCTTGAATGGTAGATTCATAATCTCCATCACGGTAGTTGATGTTATCTGCTTTCCTGTAATTTTTCCGGTTGGCAGTTTCTTCAGCTGACACTTCAACATATTTAATTCTACCTAAGCTGTCTTTTTCAGCAATACCACCATCCATATCTTTTTCAATATTTTTGAAAACATTACCTCTGAAAGGATTGTAATCGCTAACCAGTTCATGTGACATGGGACGGTAAACATCCAGTACCCATTCACTTACGTTACCTCCCATATTATAAAGGCCATAGTCGTTTGGCCAGTATGACCCTACAGGAGCAGGAATGGCAGCACCGTCATTCAGATTACCGGCAACACCCATATAGTCACCCCTTCCGCGTTTGAAGTTCGTAACAAAACTGCCGTAATATTTGGTTTCGTCAGTTCTAACACCATCACCATTCCATGGAAACTCTTTTCTTTCAACAACTCGGTTATATAATGTATTTCCAACCAGTCCAAGTGCAGCATATTCCCATTCAGCTTCGGTGGGCAAACGATAACTCGGCAGCATAATACCATCTTCAAATCTTACATTTCTTATCCCTGTTCCGCTCGGATCAAGGTCTTCCATTCCTTCATTAACCAATCCTTCATATTGGCCAGCTAAATATGCTTCTGTGTTAAAGTTGTTTTCATCTTTCTGGTCGGGATCAAAATCAAGTATGCCTGTTTGAATCAGGATATTTTCGTTAACACGGTCAGTTCTCCATGATGCATAATCATTGGCCTGAACCCAGGAAACACCAACTACCGGATAATGCTGATATGATGGATGGCGGAAATAGGTTTGAACCAATGGTTCGTTATAGGCAAGCCTGTCGCGCCAAACCAGCGTGTCAGGTAATGCTTTTTGAACAACTGTAGGATAACTTTCTCCAAATACCCGGTTCAGCCAATAAATATATTCACGATAATCGAGGTTGCTCACCTCTGTTTGGTCCATATAAAAACTGCTGAGGGTTACTTTTCTCGGTAAATTATCCCATTCATAAAATGGTGTTTCTGCGGTAGCACCCATCGTAAATGTACCGCCTTCAATTAAAATTAATCCGGGGCCGGTAATTTGTTCTGTATATTCTGAAACTTCAAATCCTCCATTGGCAGGATTGTTATATTCCCAGCCTGTAGTTCTTGACCTTTTGTTGCTTGTACAAGAGGAATTGAATACCATAAATGCAAAAGCACCTAATAATAAAATAGATAACTTGCTGATTCTAAACATCTTTAATTGTGTTTGTGTTTTTTGCTTTGTAATAACTAAAATAAGGGGGTTTTTATTGCCCTGATTGTTCTTTTTTTATCATTATAAATACAGAAATCCCATGCAAATGAAATTTCATGAGCGCCCAATGCTTCACCACCAACCTTGGAAAGCCCTATATCATAACTGTAGCCAAATTTAATATTTTTAAATGAAATACCAATTAATAAAATAACGGCATCCGGATTCTGAAAATTATGTCGGAACCATGCGCCTAAAACAAAAGGCTTCCGATTTAGGTATAAACCAGCATTAATTGTTGAAAATCTTGCTGATACATATACAAAATATGGGGTTCTATACTAAAATCATTTTCATTAACATTACCAAGTAATACCGCGGCTAACATTGATAGATACACCCCCATGTGCTGTTATTTTAGGGGCAATTTATCATCCGGATTGTCATAAAATGACAGGCTGGGTTGCGTAATATGATCAGCAGTAAATCCAACAAAAAACTGATCATAATATCTGACAACTGTTCCCACTGAAAAATCTGCAACGCCAATGTTTGTATTTTCCGGTGGTGTTTGGTTGGAAATATTACTGATAGAACCATTAATTGGATTTATCTGGTCAGCAAAAACAAGTTTTTCCCAATCCAATCGTTGCTGGTAATAGGATGCTTCGGCACCAAAGCGAATAAACATGCCTTCAGATACCTGCAAATTATAAGCATAAATAGCGCCAGCCATAGTCGTGTTCAATGCACCGTCACCTTGCCTGTCGTTAATTAAGATCACACCAAATCCGCTATTTATTGAAGGAAGGTTTTGATCGTAAGTAATGCTGTATGTTATAAATGCATTGGTGAGTGATGGCCATTGATTGCGATAGTTTAAATTGACCCTGGCACATTCTGTTGCTCCTGCCAATGCAGGATTAAGGTATAGTGGATTTGCATAAAATTGAGAAAATTGCAGTCCTGTGCTTTTCCAGAAATCACGATAAGTGAAAAACCAAAAAAGATAATTAATTGAAGAAGTCTGTTTCTCAGCATTTTAATTGGGCTAGTGTCAACCAAAGTGCAATATTACAATATTTTCATTTTATTTAAAAAATGCAACAATATAACTTACAGGAGGTTTTATAATTTCGATAAAATAAATCAAAAAAAAGTTCGTTCATTGTAGTGAACTAAATTCCAATATGCATTAAAGCATTATTATTTGAAAGATAACCTATTAAGCATGCCATTTTTTAGAAGCCGCTGCTGTTGAGTGGCGATTATTTTATTGGCTCACACTGTTACAGTTGCAATTCCTTATGATTTCAAAGAAGAAATTAAATGGACGAGCATTCAGAAATTTACAATAAAAGAGGGAATTGAAATAAGTCGTCTTTCATTTGATGGGGCTTATTATCCCTATTTAGATGTAATTCCGACCTTTGTAAATGACTTATGCAATTCATACTTCTGATGCACTTGTTAGCTGCACCATAGAAAATGATATTTATATTCCATCTAACAGATGAAGAACAGTTGTTATTGAAAGATTATTCGCTAAAGAATATAAGTATAACCCCAGATTGTGAGTTGGTTATTCGCAGAAAACAACCTTTTGTTCAGGTTAGGTTTCAGCCAATTAGATGGAATGCTGATAGTTCAGTTTTTGAAAAACTGTCATCTTTTAATCTGGTTATTCAAGTGGATGATCAGCCTGAACGGAGATGATAGTAACGGGAAAGAGGTAACTCGGTATTAGCGGAAGGGGAGTGGTTTAAAGTTAAAATTGACAAAAGTGGAATTTATAAAATCACCTACCAGGAATTACAGGAAATGGGATTCAATGTATCGGCGAATCCAAAAAAAATAGCCGTTTTTGGAAATGGTGGCGGTATTCTTCCTGAAGTGAACAATATCCCCAGGCATAACGACCTGGTGCAAAATCCTATTATAGTGGTTGGTGAAGATGATGGTTCATTTGATCCGAATGATTATATACTATTTTATGGAGAAGGACCTGTAACATGGAAATATAATTCACTTTCAGGAGTTTTTAATTTCCAGTCCAATTATTACGACGATTTCTCCTATTACTTCATCACAGTATTAAATGAAAATGCAAGCAGAATTCAAACCATGCAGCCCCCAGCGGGTCAGCATGATGCAGTTATTAATGAATTTACTGATTATGCACATCATGAACTGGATGAAAAGAATTTATTCAATACAGGACGGCAATGGTTCGGAGAAGTATATGATTTTAATATTACCAAAGAATTTACATTCAACTTCCCGAATATTATAAATGAAACGGAAAGCGGGTATATGAGCTGTGCTTTTGCAGCCAAGGCTTATTCTTCGAGTGCTTTTGCTTTATATGTTAATAACCAATTGGAAAAAACCCTTTCCATGGGGATTGTTTTTGCTGATAATCCATATCAATTGGGAAAATATAACGGAACAAATTTCAAATTCACGCCAAATAATGATCAATTGGTTATAAAAACCGTATATAACAGGAGTTCCAATAACTCAATCGGTTATCTTGATTTTATCGAGCTGAATGTAAAAAGGCAGATTACTAATGTCAGGCACCCAGATGATGTTCCGTGCACCTATCGATGATACAAACGTCCAAATTGCAAAGTATCGCCTGGGAAATGCTACTTCTGAGTTAATTATTTGGGATATCACTGAACCTGTTCAGGCCAAAAAAGTAAATGCGCAATTATCTTCAGGCATGTTTGAATTCAATGCGAGTGCTGAGGAGTTAAAAGAATACATTGCATTTTACGATGGAGATGGACTCTATAAAACGATATTTGTCAAACAGTTGGCAAATCAGAACCTGCATGGTTTAAAAAATATTGATTACCTTATCATAGCGAATGAAGAATTCCTGGAAGAAGCCAATCGCCTAGCAGATTTTCATAAAAGCATAGATAATCTGAATTCGTTTGTAACGATTCCGGAATTAATTTATAATGAATTTTCTTCAGGATCACAGGATATTACAGCGATCAGGGATTTTGTAAAAATGCTTTATGACAACAGTGATCCTGGTCAGGAAATTAAATACCTGCTGCTATTTGGTGATGCTTCGTTCGATTATAAAAACCGTACTAGCGGACAATACGAATTTTGTGCCTTGTTGGGAATCGATTGAGTCAATGAATATTGTGAGATCTATAGCAAGTGATGATTATTATGGCTACCTGGATGATGGCGAAGGCATTTCGGGAAGGGTTGACATCGGAATTGGCCGATTTGTTGCAAGCACAATGGAGCAGGCCATATCTGCCGTTGATAAAACAGTGAGTTATGCTACCAATACAACAAAAGTAATGAAACCCTGGCGAAACATGCTCACTTTTGTTGCCGATGATGGCGATAATAACCTCCATCTGAATCATGCTGAAGATTTATCGGATTATGTTTTTCAGCATTACCCGGTGTACAATATTGATAAAATTTATCTGGATGCTTATAAGCAAATTGCCACTCCGGGAGGACAGGCGTCACCAGATATGAACAAAGCCATCAATGATAAAATTGAAAACGGAACCCTCATTTTTAATTATTCCGGTCATGGTGGTGAAAGTGGACTAGGGCATGAAAAATTTATGCAGATAGCTGATATAAACTCGTGGAGTAATGAAGATAAATTACCATTGTTTATTACAGCTACTTGTGAATTTACCCGTTACGATGATCCTACCCGTGTTTCGGCAGGTGAATTCGTATTTCTTAATGATAATGGGGGTGCCATTGCATTGATGTCGACTACAAGGGCAACATTTGCAAGCTCGAACCTGGCATTAAATATGGCCATTTATAATAATAATCTTTTTGAAAGGACAAATGGATCATATCCCTGTTTGGGTGATGTAATTATGAACTCGAAGGTAATAGGTGGAGAAAATGACAGCAAGTTTATTCTTATAGGCGATCCGGCTTTACAACTGGCTTACACTGAACACTGGGCTGAGACCATTAAAATTAATGATGAGTTTGTGATTGAGAATGTGCCTGATACATTGCAGGCATTGTCAAAAGTTAAGGTTGAAGGAATTGTAACTGACAGGCAGGGAAATCATTTGACAGATTTCAACGGACAAGCTTTTCCCACAGTGTATGATAAGTATTCAGAAGTAGAAACCTATGGAGATGAGAATAGTCCGACAACTTTTCTTGTAAGGAAAAATATATTGTTTAACGGGCAGGTGAGTATTACAAATGGCACATTCATATTTGAATTCATCATGCCACGTGATATTTCCTATAGTTATGGTGTTGGCAGGATAAGCTATTACGTAAGAAATGATGATGAAGATGGAGCCGGATACTATGAAAATATTATTATTGGAGGATTCAATGAAGAAGCGGAAAGCGATGAAAAGGGACCTGACATTGCATTGTTCATGAACGATACAACATTTGTATCTGGAGGTAAAACAGATCAAAACCCTGATCTTCTGGCATTTGTATTTGATGAGAGCGGCATTAATACAACGGGAAATGGTATAGGACACGATATTGTTGCTACTATAGATGATGATAACGGCCAAAGTTATATTCTCAATCAATATTACAAGGCCGACATCAATAGTTTCCAAAGCGGAGAGATAAATTATCCGATGAGCAACCTGGCTGATGGCCCCCATGTTTTAAGCCTGAAAGTTTGGGATATTTATAACAACTCGTCAACAGCTTATTTAAATTTCGTAGTCTTCTCGCAGAGTCAAATGATTGTTGAAAACTTACTAAATTACCCCAACCCGTTCATATACGAAACCAATTTTATTTTTGACCATAATCAGTCAGGTCAGGATCTGGATGTGAAAATTATCATCTATGCAACGGATGGAAGAAAAGTAAAAACCATCGAAACAAGGATTAACCCGGAAGGATATCAGTCAACACCTATAAAGTGGGATGGTTTAGACGACAATGGGGCTACCATCGGAAAAGGGTTTTATGTGTATCGGGTGCTTGTTAAGAATGAAAATGGGGCTACCGCACATGATACTTCAAAATTGGTATTTTTACGATAAAGTGGTATTAGCAAAACAATTGTAATTTTGCCATTCGAAAAAATGAAGCAGTTATATCTCATTATATTAATCGCAATAGTTCCCATGTTCATGTTTGGACAGGATGAGATAGAAGTACATATTGACTGGAATACCACAGATGTTCAAAAGACAGTAAAGGATATTGAAATTCAAACCATCTCTTTTAAAGGACAATATTCATTCTATTGCTTATGGTGCGTTGCCGGTTTATTCAGTTCAAATTGATTTGCCATCCGAATATTGGGGTTATGAATTGCAATTCGAAATTGCTGAGTCAGATACACTTTCTTTTACTGAGTCATCCGGCCTTACAGATGCAGATTTATTAAAAGATAAACCGCTATGGCAGATTGAATACGATCAGCTAACCGCAAAAATTTATGTTGTACCAATGATTGCAGGGCAGAATGAAATGGACATTCAACTCATTACTGATTTTAAAATTATCCTTAATCTCATTCCGGTTGAACCTGGGAAAAAACAGTTGAACAGGGAAACCTCATTCAAGGACAACTCTGTTCTGAGTGAAGGAAACTGGTATAAAATTGGAATCGTTCAAACAGGAATTCATAAAATTACCTACAGCGATTTGCAAGCATTAGGTATAACTCCGGAAAGCCTTGATATTGATGAAATCGGAATTTTCGGAAATTATAAAGGCATGCTGCCCGAATATAATGCCATTGAACGTACGGATGATTTATCTGAAAATGCAATCAAAATTATGGGCGATAGCGATGGCGAATTTAACCAGGGCGACTATATTGTTTTTAATGCCATTTCACCGGTTATTTGGGAGTACAATATTTTTTCATCACGATTTCATCACGAAAATAATTTCTATACTGATACTACTTATTATTTTCTAACAACAAATCAGGGAAACGGAATGAGAATAGAAAACATTCCAAGTTCCGCACAACAACCTACATTTACGATAACCAGTTTCTCAGACTTTGATGTACACGATAAAGATTTGGAAAACCTTATTTATTCAGGGAAAGAATGGTTTGGTGAAAGTTTCTCAGGTGATACATTAGAACGAACATTTTCATTTTCTTTTCCAAATAAAGTGCATGAAACTCCCGTTTATTTAAGCTTTGAGATTATAGGGAGGGCATTTACAAATTCATATTACCAGGTATATGCGAACGAAATGCTGGTTATTGATTCAATTTTAATTTCAAAAGTGAGCAGTAACGGAGGTATTTATGCCCGGCGATCAACAAAATCAGTCACGTTTTTTACAGAAGAGGATCAAATTGATATTAAGGTTAAATATATTAACCGATGATGTTACTGCTAATGCATGGCTAAGTTGTATTGAGTTGAATGTAGAGAGGTCACTTGATATTTGATGGCGGACAAATGGATTTTCGTGACCCGGGAACAGCTGCTGCTGGAAATATCACAAGGTTTGAAATTGAAAATGCAGGTAACAATCAATGTTGTTTGGGATATAACAAATCCATTTATACCGCGAAATATTGAATTTTTACAAAATGAAAATAGCATCCACTATACATTGCCAACAGATTCGCTGAGGGAGTTTATTATTTGTGACAAGAATGGATATTATATCCCTGTTTCCTATGAAGCAGTGCAAAATCAAAACCTGCATAGTATTTCAGATGTTGATTTTGTAATTATAAGCCCTGAATCATTTCTTGAACAAGCCCATCGCCTGGCAGGTATTCATGAATCTGTTGACGGTATGGATGTAATAGTAGTTACTCCTGAACAGATTTATAATGAGTTTTCTTCAGGTTCTCAGGATGTTTCGGCAATCAGGGATTTTATGAGGATGTTGTATTCACGTGAAGCATTTGGTGAAGGCTCCCGGTTATCTCTTACTGTTTGGTGATGCATCATATGATTATAAACATCGTGTACATGAGAACACCAATTTTGTACCTACCTATCGAATCAAAAGAATCACTCCGACTGACCAGTTCGTTTGTAACCGACGATTTTTTGGTTTGTTAGATGAAGATGAAGGCCAGAATTGTTCTGGGGAATTAGACATTGGTATCGGTCGTTTTCCAGTTGTAAATATAGTGCAGGCCAAAACAGCTGTTGATAAAGTTGAACATTATCTCAGCAGAAATAATAAGGTGATGCGGGATTGGCGCAGCCAATTTTGTTTTATTGCAGATGATGGCGATAATAATTTGCATTTGCATCAGGCCAAACAATTAATTGGAATTGCCGATACCCTGCATCCCGGTATCAGGATCAATAAGATATTTTCGGATGCATTTGCCAAAATTACGGTACCTGGCGGAAAAAGATTTCCGGAAGTAAATGATCTAATCACAAAGCAAGTTGAAAGTGGTGCACTTATCATAAATTATACGGGGCATGGTGGATTAATAGGTTGGTCAGAAGTCATACATTTTGGATTTGCCCATGATCCATTCTTTCGGAAACTATGATAATTTGCCATTGTTTATAACCGCTACATGTGAGTTTTCACGTTTTGATGATCCCGAATTTATATCGGCAGGTGAATACGTGTATTTAAATGAGACATGGTGGAGGTATTGCCTTGCTTACAACAACGAGGCTGGCATATGCCCATGCCAATATTGTGGTAAACCGGCGGATATATGAGAATATGAATAATAAAATCAATGGGGAATTGCCGCGCTTAGGTGACCTGGTAAGGTTGTCAAAAATTCCGTCTGATAATAACTATCTGAATTTTGTATTGCTTGGTGATCCTGCATTGAAGCTTGCATTTCCTCAATATGAAATTGTTACAACCGGTATTAATGCAGAGGATGTAAACAGCACTAGCAGATACAATCAGGGCGCTGGAGGAAGTGACAGTACAAGGAAAATATAGCGAATGAACCTGGGAGATTCAATGAACAAATTTCAATGGCTATATTTATCCCAAAGTATATGATAAACCTTCAAATTATACAACCCAGGGAAATGATAACGGGAGCTATCCTGAATCATTTCAATTGACAGATAAATTATTATTTGATGGGAGGGTATCTGTGAAAAATGGTCAGTTTGAATTCTCATTCGTTGTGCCTAAAGATATTTCGTACGATTACGGATTTGGTAAGATTAGCTATTATGCGCTTGATACCGCCCATATGGTAGATGCCTGGGGGGCCTATGAAAATTTAGTAGTCGGAGGTATTGATGCCAATACGTCATCACCTGATAATACCGGGCCTGTCATTCGTATTTATCTTGAAGATAAAACATTTAATTCCGGTGATGCTACTTCATGCAAACCCGTTATTGCTTGCTGATATTTCGGATGACCAGGGAATTAGTTATACAGGATTAGGCCTGGGACGTGATATTGTAATGGTGATTGATGATGATTATTCCAATTCGATGATCATGAATGACTATTTCAACATAGATACAGATTCATATAAAAGCGGATCGATTGTTCATCAATTGGGTACTTTAAATCCAGGTTGGCATACACTCAGTATAAAAGCATGGGATTTGCATAATAATTCATCTGAAACAGAAGTTGAGTTTTATATTGATGAAAATGCAGATGTTCAGCTTTCAGGTGTATTAAACTATCCTAATCCTTTCAGTCAATGCAACAAAATTCGATTTCAGACATAATAAAAGCAATTCTAAGTTAGAAGTTGAAATTCGTATTTTCGATATAAACGGCAGGTTTATAACAACCATTAATAAACAGCTTAGAACTAATGGATTTAATATAGAGCCAATTGAATGGAATGGTGAAGATAGCAATGGAAATAAAATTGACTCCGGGTGTTTATATGTACAATATTATTGTTACAGATCCTATCGGAAGCACAGCAATTCAAAAACAAAAATTTATAAAAATTAATTAACCAGATAGTTTACATAGTTACTTTATACTAATACCTGAAATAAATCGTTACTTTTGCAAACCTTTTTTAAAAATCATTTAATATCAGTATGAAACTAAGGACAATTATTACAGTAGGATTAATGTATGTTGGTGGCCAGCTCTTTTGCTCAATATAACGTCACAAAAAATGGAGTTCCGGTAAATACATTAAATACAGCAGTTCCATTTCTTAACCATTGGCCCTGATGCAAGATCAGGCGGTATGGGTGATGGAGGAGCAGCCACTTCTCCTGACGCAAACGCAATGCATTATAATCCTGCCAAATATGCATTTATTCAGGATAAAATGGGATTTGCCATTTCGTATACACCCTGGTTGCGTAATCTGGTAAATGACATTAACATGGCCTATGTTTCATATTATAACAGGATAGGTGATATGCAGGCCATCGCGTTTTCACTAAGATATTTCTCTCTTGGTGAGATTCAATTTTACTGATGAAAATGGTTACAACCTGGGTACATTCAATCCTAATGAATTTGCCATTGACGGAACCTATGCACAGAAAACTCTCCGATTATTTTTCGTTAGCAGTTGCAGGACGTTTTATTTATTCAAATCTAACACAGGGGCAAACCGTCCAGGGTGTGGAAACCAAACCGGGAATTTCAGTTGCGGCAGATGTGGCCATTTATTGGGAAAAAGATGTGAATTGGTTTAAAAGCATGGATGCGAAATTCGCATGGGGAATGGACATCTCCAACATTGGGCAGAAAATATCTTATACAAGCAGTAATATTGAACAAGATTTTATACCCACAAACCTAAGGATCGGACCGCGTTTAACTTTGAATTGGACGATTATAATACACTCGCATTTTTTGGAGATATAAATAAATTTTTGGTGCCTACTCCTCCTGTATATGCCTGGGATAGTGTAGGTAATTATATTCCAATACCAGGAACTGACCAATATGAAATAGCAGCAGGTATGAATCCTGATGTTTCGGTAATAAAAGGTATGATCCAATCCTGGTATGATGCTCCGGGAGAAGTAGAGGTAGTAACCGATGAAAACGGTAATATTGAATATGAAGAAAATGGAGCAACTAAAACAACTGTTGAATCAGGATCTGCTTTTAAGGAAGAACTGAGAGAGTTTTATTATTCAATTGGTACCGAATATTGGTATAATGAGATTTTAGCCATCCGTGCCGGATATTTCTGGGAACATGCATCAAAAGGTGCCAGGCAATATGCCACCCTGGGCGTTGGCTTAAGGTACAATGTCTTCGGTCTTGATTTCTCATATCTGATCCCGACAGGCGGAAATGCTAACCAAAATCCGCTACAAAATACACTTCGTTTTTCATTGTTGTTTAATTTCGATAACCTGAATAAAAATTAAATTGGGTTAGGATGAACAAGTTCCGTGTAGGTTTTGGCTACGATGTTCATCCATTGGTTCCCGGTCGAAAATTAATTATCGGAGGTGTTTCAATCAATTATCTAAAGGAGCTCTGGGTCATTCTGATGCTGATGTTTTATTACATGCGTTATCTGATGCTTTGCTCGGTGCAGCCGGTCTTGATGACATTGGAACCTACTTCCCCGATTCAAATCCTCAATTTAAAAATATTGACAGTCAGCTGATTTTAAGTGAGGTGTTAAAGCTCATTAATGAAAAAGGATACCAGGTAAATAATGTGGATACAACCGTTGTTCTTCAGGAACCCAAAATTTCTGATCATGTCCCTCAAATGAAAGCAAATATCGCTTCTGTTTTAAATATCAGACCTGCTGATGTGTCAGTAAAAGCAACCACTACAGAACATCTTGGATTATATCGGAAACGGAGATGGAATAGCCGCATTTGCTATTGTATCCATCAAAGGCAAATAAAACCAATTTATTTTCCTTCAAAAAAACCATTGAAGTTGATCATACAATTCAATCTCATTATCAAACCCATCAAATGCTTGCAGGTTTAATTGATCGTTGTATAGAATTCCCTGCATTGAAAATATCCGGTAGCTTTTTTGAGAACTGCCAGGGTTTGGATTGGTTACCGTCATTTCGAAATTAACGGGTTCGTTCAGCCTGAGATCATCACAAATCAACTGCAATTCAACATTGTAATGCTGGCTTGTGCTTTTCTGATTGATTAAATCATTGATGGGAAATATGCCTTTGAATAAAAATTCTCTCTCTTCTTGTTCAATGTCAGGATCGGAAGGCTCAGGATGCAGGGGATTGTAAAAATCACTGTTCTTTAACCTGGCAATAAAATCTCCGGTCTTATAATTAAGGACAACTGAACTATCCGTGTTTTCCCATTCATAGGATTCACTACCCTGTAGGGCAATCAATTTAACAGAACTACTATAGGTTATATAACCGGGTTCTTGAGCGGAAATATAATGTATTGACAAACTGAAAATCAGAATTAAAAATAATTTCCTCATAATGTATGTATTATAATTTTGAATGCAATTTAGTTATTCTATTTGTATGGTTGTCAAAGTCTAATCGAAAAAAGCAGGATTAAAATTTACCAGGTATAATTTACTTGTTGACCTGGTAACTGCTGTATAAAGCCAACGCAAATATTCTTTATTGATCATTTCATCTGTCAGGTATCCCTGGTCAATAAAAACATGTGGCCACTGGCCACCCTGCGTTTTATGACACGTCATCGCATAAGCGAATTTAACATGCAATGCATTGTACCATGGATTTGTCATTATCTTTTGAATGCGCTTTCTACGCTCCGGGATATCCATATAATCTTCCTCTACCAAATGAAAAAAAGTATTCCTGGCATCATTCGGTAAACCGGGCCCATCAATATCAATAGTTGATAGCAGGAGTTTCACACTGATTTCTTTTTCTTCCGGATAATCCATTAATCTAATTTCAGCATCTGCGAACCTTAATCCATACATATCTTCTGTTTTCAACACCCTCGTAACTTCCAGCATATCGCCATTGGCAATAAACCCGGCTTTTGAGTCCTCGTCAAGCCAGAAGTAATCGTTTTTTACAACCATTAGAATGTCACCGCCTTCAATTTCCGATTCTTTATTCAGTATGCTGCTTCTGACCTGTTGATTGAACAGGTTGGCCCTCTTATTAGTCCGGCAGATGATAATACTACTCTCAATTTCATGTTGGGCGAATGAATCGTTCAATAATTCTTCGAATGTGTTTCCATCTTCAATTTTCATAATGTCTGACTTAAAATCAGCGGTATGAAAAAGTTTTAAAACGTCTTGGTTCCTGCTTATTTGTAATCGAAGGCTGGTGGCTGAGTTCAGTATGCCTGAGTCAATTGCCTGGCGCATTACTTCCTGCATTTCGAATTCGAACGCTGTTACGTTAAAAGCAGTTTTAATATAACGAATATCGAGGGCAGGGCTTATATCTATGCCAACAGGCGGGAGTTGTGCTGTATCTCCAACAAGGATCATCTTATTGTTATCGCGGGAGAAAACATAGGAAACCAAATCTTCCAGTAGATTTCGACTACCGAACATTTCAGCCGACTGCTGGCTATTATCAGAAATCATTGAGGCTTCGTCAACGATAAAAACAGTATTTTTTAACCGGTTGTGCGAAAGTGATATCTTATACTGGCCTTCTGGTGACGTGGTAATATGGTATATATAACGATGGATTGTATGCGCCTTGTACCCGGTGTATTTTGAAAGTACTTTTGCGGCTCTTCCTGTTGGTGCCAGTAAAACAAAGGTCTTCTGCTCAACAGACAACATATGAACGATAAGCACTTATCAGGCTTGTTTTCCCAGTGCCTGCAAATCCTTTCAAAATATAAACCGGATTTCTTTTTTGAGTTAGATGCAGCGCGGCTAAATGTTGTATAGCGGTATTTTGATCGCTGGTAGGTTGGTGCGAAAAATGATTGAGGATTTGCCTGCTAACATCAACTTGAGTCATTTGTAAAATGCATGCGTTAAATTATGATTAGAATGGATAACCGATACCAAAATTAGCAATGAAATCATTGAATTGAAGGTACTGAATTCTCCATCTTTCATTCTCAGGGTATGCCGGATCGCGGAACGGAGCTGCAAAATCTACCCTTATTAAGAAGAAACTGAAATCGAACCGAAAACCTATACCACCATCTACGGCAAGTTGTTTATAAAAAGTGTTAAATTTGAACTCACCATCAGGGTAAACAGTCGAAGCAGAGTATGTCCAGATATTACCTATATCCAGGAACAGTCCGAGTTTAAAAAACCTGTAAATTCTAAACCGCAACTCAGCATTTGCTTCAATCTGTATCTCTCCAATTCTTTCGAAGTTGCCAGTACCTGAGTATGCACCAGGTCCTAATTCTTTAAAATGCCACCCCCTCATTCCATTCGCACCTCCACCGTAAAATCCTTTTGTATAGGGAATCTCATTAGAGTTTAAGTAGGGAATAGCCGAACCGATAAAAAATCGGGTTGCCAAACTATTTTTTTGACTGCTTAAATAGAAATAACGCCTGTAGTCAGCACTTCCCCTGATATATTGAGAATATTGAACACCAAATAGCTGGTAATAGCCTTCTTCTGATTTGGCAGAATTTGCAATACTGTTAATGGCATAGAGCAAGTTACCTGAACTCTCAAGATTTACCCTTAAAAACTGATGTTTTGTTAATGCCGCTAAATTCTGATTGTTAAAAATAAAGCTGTAACTCAAACCAAATATGATTTGGTCAGAGTATTGCTCTTTAAGGGCCTGATTTTCTTCCTGGTCAAGAATTTCCTGGAATTCGGGTGTCGGAAATACCTTAATGAAATTGATATTAATAGGTGTAACAATATGCCGCATCAATTGTGTCTGTTTCCAACTGTACCCGAACTCCATGTTCGTAATATTGCGGGTATAATTCTGTCGTACCTGGTAGTTAAAACCAAATGTTAAATTGGTTATAGTGCTGTGTTCTTTCACTAAATCCACGCAATTTTAGTGGAAATAAGAACCGAGGGAAGAAGATTGTCCCATCAATTCCAGCTTCGAAAGTATTAAAAACACCGGGAGATGAATCGTCTGAAGAGCCAACAGATTGCGCCTCAAAACCTCCTATTGCCTGTATTCGTAAAATGTCGGCACGTTTAAAAATGTTTTTATTAAGATAAGTCAATTTACCCTCTTACACCCAAATCGCCACTTGAGTTGGTGCCAAAACTTTCAATTGAAAATGAATTTCGTTTCGCATTTTGCATCACAATGCTTGTGTTCATATAATTTTTTAAACCATCATCACTCTTGCCGGCGTCAGTTGTATCAAAATTAATCTTAACAGTTCGTATAATATTGTAATTGAACAATTTGCTGTAAGTAGTTTGCACGTCATCAGATGAAAAGGGGTCACCTGGTCGTATTTTAATGGCTGCATCAAAAGCAACTGGTTTTATCCTGGGTTTGTCACTTATCAAATACAGGTATGAATAGGCTGATGAATCGCTCAGAAATTTTACATTATGCCATAAGGTATCAAAGTTAGATTCTATGGAAGGATTATATTCAGGAATAACTGTAACCTCCTTTAATAAAATACCGTGTCGTGGGGTTTGTCTAAGTTAGCGTCCGGAATTTTACCCGGTATCTTAACATTATTAATTTTAAGCGTAACATCCATCGTTCGGTTTTGATAATTACTATCAACCAGGAATTGAATGTAATTACGATTAAAATAGTAATATCCATTATTTCGCAAGCACTTTTGTTATTCTGTCTCTCTCATCATCCAGAACAAAAGCATTGTAAATATCTCCTTCCTCTACCAAGGTTTTATTGATGCTTTCGTAAAAAAAATCAGCAAGAATCGAATCGGGTATTTCATATTCAATACTTCTTATAAAATAGGGTGTTTCAGGATGGATCGTATATGAAACATCTGCTACTTTTTCGCCAAATTTCACTTCAAATTCAACAGCTGAATTGAAGAAAGCCGATGTTGTTTAAATATTGTTCCATTCGCAAGGCGCCCCACTCAACGTCTTCTTCACTGTACAAAGCCGGAGTTTCTCCAAAGTTTTTATTAACCCATGTATTGAATTTTGTGGGTTTTATTTGATTGCGATAGTAAAAAGATAATTTGGCACGCCAGCCTAGAAGCTTTTTATTGGGCTTTGGGCTTTAAAAACGGTTTCAATTCCGATTGATCGATCTGGGCGTATTTCTTTTCGAATATCAATGTCATATTTATTAATAAGAAATTCACCTTCATTCAGGTGTTTTTTTACTGCACATGAAGATAATATACCTGCAAGGAAAAGGCATATAAAGCATATTTTGAGCACTGTTTTTAACACCAGAGGAAGATTATCTGATGCAAATTTAACAAAAGAGGTATAGGAAATTTAAAAGTTGTTGTGTCTATTCAATGATAACTATATCTTTGCATCGTTTTTTAGTGTAGTTATGAAATTGAAATATCTGTTATTGCTGTTATGCTTCCTGTTTTATGCTGAAATTGGCATGTCAATTCCAGGTAAAAAGCCTGCAAATGAGAATAATAAAAGGAATACAACAAGCGAAATTGAAGGTGTGTGGAGCAGCTACACAGTTTTGAAATACCAGGGTATTAAACAGGTGACCATTAAAAAAATAAAGGCTAATAAATTCAGGGCCAGCCTGCGATTGGATGACGGAACCAACCATGTTGAGTTTTTAACACTCGATGAAAATGGTGAATACCATACCTACAACCGATACAGGGAATATTACAAAATTACCAATGGCACCCTGGTAGCCTATGATGAAGAAGGCTTTCTGTTTTATTTGTGGAAGAACGGATCGTAATTTACTCTCTTAGTAGCGCACCCGGCGCATAGCAATAAAACTTCTCGAGTACCTAAATTAATTTTGTCCTCAATAGCATACTGATTTTTGAAAAAAAAAATAGAACACTTATCCTGAAAGTGCCAGTATTAGATTGTTTGAAAATTCAAGCAGACCGATTATTAGAAACATATACATTTTATTAAATTTGCCTAATAAGCCAATTATAATGAGGAAATATGCAATAGTTATAGTATTACTCCAGCTTGTTTATTTTATTTCGTTTTCGCAATCTTCATGCCTGCCAGAAGGTATATATTTTGTTATTCAGCAAGATGTAGACGAATTCCTTGAAAATTACCCGGATTGCACCGAAATAGAAGGTAATGTAGAGTTTCACGGCGGTATGTGGGACCTTACACCCTTAAGCAATATAACTCATATAGGGGGTGATTTACAGTTTATCGATTGTGATAATTTAACCGATTTGGATGGATTGGAATCTTTAATATCAGTTGGTGGGAAATTCAAGATGTATGGTGTCCAACAGTTATCAAATCTTATAGAGCTCTCCAGCTTAAGCTCAATTGGTGGGGACATGGAAATAAATCAGAATAATAACCTGATGAGCCTTTATGGGTTGAGCAGCCTTAATTCAATAGGTGGTCAGTTGAAAATATTATCCAATTCAAACTTAAATGTACTAACAGGACTTGAAAACCTGAATGAAATTGATGGTGATATTTTAATACAGAATAATAATGACCTGCTCAGTATTGAAGCATTGGAAAGTATTGATGCTGGAACCATTACAGATTTAACTATCATATATAATAATGAATTAGCCTCATGTCATGCGCAAAGCATCTGCACTTATTTGCTGGATTTAAGTGGATATGCTACAGTTTATGGAAACGCAACAGGTTGCAATAGTGTACAGGAAATAGAAGATCTATGTGATGAAATTGTTACCAGTTGTTTACCCGAAGGGATTACATTCACTACTCAGGAACAAATAGACAATTTTCAAACAGAACATCCCGATTGCACGGAAATTGAAGGTTTTGTAATGATTGACGGCAACGACATTACTAATTTAAATGGATTAAATCCAATCAATACAATTGAAGGATCATTCTCGATAGCAGGAAATGATTTATTAAATGATCTATCTGGTCTTAATTCGCTTACATATGTTGGTGAATCTTTATCAATTACATCTAATAGCTCTTTAACTAGTTTAAATGGATTAAATCAACTTAGCTACATTGGTGAAGCATTGCTTATAAATAGTAATCCCGTGTTACAATCCCTGGATGATTTACAAAATCTAACATCTGTAGGTGGAAGTATAGCTATTGCAAATAATGATGAATTGGTAGATTTGTCTGGTCTGGAAAATGTACAGTTTATTGGTGCTAATCTAATGATTTCAATAAATGATGCGCTAATCAATCTTGATGGGTTTTCTGGTCTCGTTTCAATTGGCGGTGATCTCAGAATTGAGAATAATGAAAACCTCTTAAATATTAATGGATTAAATAATTTGGCTACTCTCGGAGGGTTCTTAGAAATAAAAAATAACTACAGCTTGCAAAATCTTATAGGTCTCAATAGTCTGGAACAGATTAACTCATATGTAGATATCACAAATAATGCCTCATTACAAAGCCTGGTTGGTCTTAATAATGTTACAACAATAGGCGAAGGATGTTTTATTAAAGACAATCAAAATATTACTGATTGTTCAGGATTAAATACCTTGTCATCCATTGGATTCACGCTATGGATTAAAAATAATATTGGAATGACAAGTCTTGAAGGTTTTGAAAATTTAGAAACTATTGGAGGATACCTTCATATAAGCGATAATCCAGAATTACAAAACCTGGCAGCATTACAAAGCTTAAATTATATTGGCAGTTATATTGAACTCGTCAATAATGATGCTTTATATAATCTAACTGGGCTTGATAACCTTGAAACAATTGGTGGTTACCTTTATATATTCAATAACAATTCATTATCAAGCTTAAATGGAATTCAAAATATTGATCCTCAAACAATATTTGATTTAACTATTTCCAATAACCCATTATTGAGCCAGTGTGAGGTTGAAAGTATTTGTGCTTACCTAGATATACCAGGTAAAGTAGCTTATATATCGGAAAATGATATTGGGTGTAGCACGCAGGAAGAAGTTGAAGAAGCATGTGAAGCTGTATCCATTTATGAGGTTTCAATCATTGGAGACATTACAACATCACCCAACCCCTTCACCACCTCAACAACCATAGAATACGAACTGAACCAGAATGAGAAGGTCATTTTAACGATATATGACTATATGGGTAAGCAAGTCTATCAGACAAAAGAAAACCAAACTCAGGGCAAGCAACAATTGATATGGAACGCCGAAAGGTATGCTGATGGGGTTTACTATAATAGGCTTCAGGTTGGAGACCAGATAGCCAATGGGAAGATGGTGAAGGTGAGCAGGTAAAGGAAAAAATTGAATTATTTAATTGTATGATTACTTTGAATAATAGACTACTGTAAAAAATACTTCGTTAAATATCTCTTCAGTGTCAAATGGAATGTCGTCAATATATTCTTCTTCGTCAAAAACAAGTACATTTTTTAAATATTTCTCATATCTGTAGTTCTTAACAACTTCATATGTATCGAAAGGAATGTCGTCTATATATACTTCTTCTTCAAATTCGAAAGTCTCACTCAATGCTTTTTCATATAAGTAGTTGGCAGCAATTTCTTCAGTGCTGAAAGGAATGTCTTTGATGTAAGCTTCTTCTTCCAACTCAAAGTTTGGTACAGAAGCGCTGAGGTTAAAACTAAAGGTAACGATCAGGGTTGCGATGGCTGTAAGTTGCAGTAGTGTTTTCATTTTTATAGTTTTTTATTGTTAGTTTCTGAGTGCTAAATTATAGGTAACTGTGCCCTCAGCAAAGACCTTTTCGGCGAGTGGAATGATATAGTCGGTAAGTGGGCTTATTTAAATTTTAAACTGCTGACCTTATTACCTGCAAATAGCATTTAAAAGGTAACTCCTTGACATCCACCCTCATTATTCGTATATTGCATTCGCCAGTTTATGCTATGTTAAATCTAAAAACTCAACTGCTATGAAAAAACTGATACTTCTTTTCGTTATCCTTTTTATCTTTTCCATCACATTTAGCCAGATTATTAATATTCCTGATGACTACCCTACAATTCAGCAAGGTATAGATGCTGCCATTGATGGCGATACGGTCCTGGTGCAACCCGGTACCTATGTTGAGAATATCAATTTCAACGGGAAAAATATAACTGTTGCTTCTCATTATCTAACAACACTGGATACCTCCTACATCTCGCAAACGATCATTGATGGTGATAATGATGGGAATGTCGTCAGGTTTGAAAGTGGTGAAGATTCAACCACTTTGCTTTGCGGTTTCAAGCTTACAGGTGGCTACGCACCATATGGAGGAGGAATATATTGTTATGAATCTGGGCCGGTACTTGATCACCTTATAATTTCAGATTGTTTAGCCGAATCATACTGGGGTGGTACAGGTGGAGGAATTTATTGTTCTAAATCCGATCCGATAATTAATAACCTTACTATCTCAGACTGTTCAGCAGGATCATACTGGGGTGGCGGTGGGGGAGGTATTTATCTTTGGAATTCCAGCGCAACCATTCTGAATACCAATGTTATGGGTAACACTACTATAGGAGGGTATGGTAACGAAGGTATAGGCGGAGGAATATATTGTAGTCATGATTCTAATCCTGTTTTTGAAAACTTATTGGTTGCCGAAAACACGAGTGAAATTGGCGGTGGTATGTATATTGCCGACAGCTCGTTGTCAATTTTTAAAAATGTAACGCTAATAAATAATACTGCAAGTAGCCAGGGAGGAGGAATTTATATTGCCGATGCGACAACGCTGTTTGATAGTATAAACAAATGCAATATCTATCAAAACTGGGCATTAACCGGCAAAGACATTTATAAACAGCATGATGAACAAATAATACACCTTGTTTTAGATACTTTTTCGGTATTGTACCCTTCCGACTATTATATCGAATCATTAAAAAATTTCACTTTCGATATCAGCCATGGACTTAAAGAACAAGTGGATGCCAATCTATATATTTCACCTAACGGGAATAATGAGAATAGTGGATTAACAGAGAGCGACCCCCTGAAAACCATTGATTTTGCATTTTCAATAATCAGGGCTGACAGCATGCATATTCATACCATTCATTTGCTAGATGGTACATACAGCGATTCTACTACAGGAGAGATTTTTCCGGTAAATGTGATTGACGACATAAGCCTGCAAGGAATTTCAGACAGCACGGTAATTCTTGATGCTGAAAATCAATCACAGGTACTGTCAATAATTAATAATGACAGCACTGTTATCTCAAATATGAAACTAACTGGCGGCATTGCACCAACTGGTGGCGGACTTTATTGTTCTAATTCAAGTCCGCTCATTTTTAATGTAAGCGTTGAAGGAAATGTTGCTCTCAGCGGATGGTATTCTGAAGGAAATGGCGGTGGAATGTATTTCGTATCATCATATCCCTCTTTGCAACATGTTGAAGTAAAGAATAACTCTGCAAGTGATGGAGCAGGAATCTATCTGCGAGAATGTGTTGCTACAATTGATTCTAGTGTAATTGCTGAAAACACAGGTTATGATAGCGACGACTTTAGGGCGTTGGGAGCAGGAATTTATGCATATCAATCAAATCTTAATCTCACAAACAGTATCATTAGAAACAATAATTTCTCTGACCAATCTTATTATTATGAAGATGGTCCATACGGAGGAGGGATTTTAATTTCACATTCAAACATTGACTTTAAAAATGTTTTGGTAGTCGATAACCAGGCTTATTCAGGTGGTGGTATTTACTTTTCCGGAAAGACTTACGGTAATTTAAAAAACGTCACCATTATTGGCAACGAAGCTACAAAAGGAGGTGCAATTTATTGGAACAATGATAGCATCGTAACTTTTGATACAACTGACCGCTGCAACATTTACGGAAACAGTGCACTCTATGGCAACGATTTGTATGCAAACAAAATGATGGAAGTTGTTGTTGACACTTTCTCTGTAATTAATCCAACCGAGTATTTTGCTGACCCCTACGAGAATTTCGTTTTTGATATCCTAAACGGGAAAATAGAGCAGGTAAATGCAGATTTATACGTTTCGCCTGATGGAAACAACAACAATAGTGGTTTGGATGCTGATAACCCACTTAAAACGATTCATTGGGCAATTTCAAAAATGCTGGTTGACAGCCTGAACCAACACACAATTCATTTAAAAGAAGGTGTTTATAAACACTCATTAAGAGGAGAATTCTTCCCAATAAACATACCTGATTTTGTTTCGATAGAAGGCGAAAATGACAGCACAACCATTTTGGATGCAGAGTACAATTCAGGAGTAATTCTGATTGACCACAACCAATACAACAAGCTAAATGAAATTACTATTACAGGTGGAGATACACTGAACAACCAAATAGGAACCGGTATTCATTGTGTTCAATCAAGCCCGGAGTTGAGCAACCTGATTGTTACCGGTAACGGAGGCGGTGCAGGAATTATGATAATTGAACACTCGAACCCAACTTTATTCAATGTTGAAGTTTCCAATAATATCTCAACAGGAATTTATTGTGCAGATGCATCCTCTCCGCTTCTTGATCATGTAATCATTTCTAACAATTCTGGAGATTGGCGCGGGGGTGGTCTGAGTTGCTACAGCCATTCATCTCCGGCTCTACAAAATGTCACGATAAAGAATAATGTTTCCGTGCATATGGGTGGCGGTGTTTTCTGTTCCAACTCAAACCCAACATTGAATAATGTTTCCATTATAGGTAACCATGCTGACTGGAATGGAGGAGGCATATACTTTACAGATGATTCCGAACCGGTGCTTTCAAATCTTATTATCACTGAAAATACAGCTGATTACGGAGCAGGTATGACTTTGGAGAACGTAAATCCCATTATGAATGATGTTCTCATTACGAAAAACATTGCAAATCATCGTGGTGGTGGAATTTCGTTTTTTGGATCGTGCGACTCTATCATCAGTGAAGGAATAATGGTTTCTGAAAACCAGGCATCAGTTGGCAGTGGAGTATATGTCAGCAATGCGGAAGTAAACCTGGTGAATATGGTAATATCTGATAATGGAAATGATGAAAGTTATGGAGGAGGGCTGGACATCAACAATGACAGTAAAGTTTTTTTATCAAATGTTTCCGTTAGAAAAAACCGGGCTGTGCGTGGTGGCGGAATTAGCTTGTTTAATTCATCCCTTATTTTCGACAGCATCAACCGGTGCAATATCTATCTGAATGAAGCCGGTTCCGGCAGAGATTTGTATTCTTATGAAACCCCTGTTGAGGTGATAGTTGATACGTTCACCGTTTTATACCCAAATGAGCTTCATGCACTTTACCTGGAGAATTTTACTTTCGACATAAACAATGGCCTTTTGGAGCAATTCGATGCAGACTTTTTCATATCTCCTGATGGCGATAACAATAACAGTGGCCTCACACCTGGCGACCCTATGAAAAACCTGGGTTTTGCACTATCGAAAATGATTGCCAACGAAGAAAACCAAAATACAATCTACCTGATGGAAGGATATTACAGCCCTTCAACTACGGGTGAAATATTCCCAATCCACCTGCCAGACTATGTTTATATGGTTGGCAATTCACCCGGTGAGGTTATCCTGGATTCAGAAGGCATTAGCCCTGTAATAGAATTATATAAAAATACACACAACCTGATTTCAGGCTTAACAGTGAAAGGAAGCAATGGGGCAGGTATAAATTGTTCGTATTCCAATCCCATATTGGCAAACCTTGATATTATTGACAATGGTTATGGGATTTACTGCTCAAATTCTACACCTTTTATTGAGGGTGTTAAAGCCGCAAACAATGAGAGTATAGGAATATATTGCTCAAATTCTACGCCTTTTATTCAGGATGTAAAAGTCCTAAGTAATGGAAGTACAGGTATTTCATTCGAGGATGTAAACGAAGCAACAATAAAAGATGCCCAGATACTGGATAACGATGGGCGAGGTTTATATTGTAAGCATTCAAATCTTCTTATATCAAATGCCACCATTACCGGAAATACTAACGGAGGAGCTTTCTTTACCTATTCTGGCCTGGTATTTATTGATGGCACCATTAAAAACAATGCCTCTAATAAAGGTGGGGGAATGTACGTCCATGTCAGCAATCTAAAAGCAGAAAATTTGTTAATCAGCAACAATGCTGCGAACTATGGCGGCGGAGTTTACGATTACCATTCGGAAACGTCCCTCCTGAACTCATTAATTATTGACAACCAAGCCAACATAAGCGGAGGGGGCATTCAAGGCGCAAAAGGGCAGACAACAATTATTAACTCCCTTGTAGCCAACAACGAAGCGCCACAAGGAGGTGCTATTTTCAGTGAACTTTATTGGGAATCAGAATTTATTAATTCCACAATTGTTTTCAATACAGCAGAAGAAGGCGGCGGGATATATGCCCGCTATATTTCTCATCCCACCCTCATCAATACAATTGTTTGGGGCAACACTGAACAAAACATATTTTTTAAGGATGAAGTGGCCTCAAGTTTTATTGATGTGTTATTTTCAAATGTCCAGGGAGGAAAAGCCGGCATTGTAGCGAATGATACTGCTGCAATACACTGGCTCGAAGGCAATTTAGATGAATATCCTTTATTTATTGCTGACGGGGATTTCAGTTTCGCTTTGTCCTATAATTCCCCCTGTATAGATGCAGGAACGCCCGATACTACCGGATTGTTGCTTCCATTATTTGATTTACTGGGCAGCCCGCGTATTTGGAACAATCGGATAGATATTGGTACAGTTGAGTGGAACAGCCTGGGTGCCGAAGAACTTGAGACAGAAAGCAAGGAACAAGTCGTTAGATGTTACCCCAACCCCTTCTCCACCTCAACAACCATCGAATATGAACTAAAACAACCTGAGACAGTCACCTTAACCATATATGACTATATGGGTAAGCAAGTCTATCAAACAAAAGAAAACCAAGCACAGGGCACACAACAGCTTATATGGAATGCTGAAGGGTATGCTGAAGGAGTTTACTATTACAAGCTACAGGTTGGTGATGCAGGTTGCCAATGGGAAGATGGTGAAGGTGAGGTAATGGTGTCTATTGACAAACACTCTTGATTGTAGTACCTTTAGTAAAGCTTTTTCACAAATCTGGTTTTAGTTTAAAGCAGATAGCCCCATTAGATAATTCTAATGGGGTTTTTAATTGCGAAGGTTATCCATATACTCCCTATCAAATATTAGCTGATCTTGCATAGGATTAAACGCATTAGAATGTGTTTCTGGAAAACAAAAAGCCCCATCAATTAAGACAGGGCTATCAATTTTATAAGTTTAATTGGACAGCGTTATACCAATTTAAGATCAAACTTTACTTTAAGAACTACTTGTTGTCCTGCAAATTGTTCATAATAGTCTGCCTTTTCATCTAAGTTAGATATAGCTGATACTACATATTTTCTCATTCGATCGTCTATACTATTAGCAGCATCAACAGAAAAAGTACCATCTTCTTGTATGGTTAATTTGACTACAACACAGCACTCAAATTTTTCTTTGATTGCAAACTCTGGATATTCAAGTTCTCCTGCTATGTGGTTAGCTACTGAATTAGACACAGCTTTTGAGGCTGGAATTGGTTCGTTGGCATAGGTATTTGCTGATAATAAAAGGCCAAATACCAATACTAGGGTTGCGATTCTAGTTTTCATTGTTTTGAAATTTTAGTTAGTAATTAAATAATTATCATTCATTATTGAAAATTCAATTGTTATTATTAAATGCTAATTACGATATAAATAGGAGGTTGTCAAAGTCTTATATACCAACTATAAATAGGAATATACAAAGAAGCTAAATTGAACGTTATCCCAAAGAATGTTCCTTAAACTACGTTCATAGTGAGATTTAATAAGTTTGTAGATGATATTCCCAATAATCGTTATCAGAATACCCATAATCGCCGAACCATTCGAGCAATTAAAGGCTTTTATGGTTTCTAGCATAGTTATACTTTAGAGGGTGTCTGGTGGCTTCGATATGGAATGGTTTAGGGAAATTTAATCTATTGGGTAGGAGTAGCTTAACGGACCAGTACGACCAGCCCGTTAATGCTAAGAAAACAAACTAAAATCAACATCCATAGCTTACTTATTTTATTCTGGCAATTAATATAATTGTTTCTTCTAAGCTAAGTTTTATGGTTTGTGTTATCGTATGTAAAAGTGCTTCTGGAATGTCATCAATATACAGTTCATCTTCAAAAGTGAATACTTCATTCAAAGCATCCCTGAAAGTGTTTTCAACAACCACTTTCTCTGTGCTGAATGGGATATCGTCAACGTAGGCTTCATCTTCTATTTCGAAATCAACCTGCATAGCGCTGTGATATTTACAATTAGCAGCTACACATTTTGTATCGAAAGGGATATCGTCTATATATGCTTCTTCTTCAAATTCGAAAGTCTCACTCAATGCTTTTTCATATAAGTAGTTGGCAGCAATTTCTTCAGTGCTGAAAGGAATATCGTTGATGTAAGCTTCTTCTTCCAACTCAAAGTTGGGTACAGAAGCGCTGAGGTTAAAACTAAAGGCAACGATCAGGGTTGCGATGGCTGTAAGTTGCAGTAGTGTTTTCATTTTTATAGTTTTTTTGATTTGTTTCTGAGTGCTAAATTATAGGTAACTGTGCCCTCAGCAAAGACCTTTTCGGCGAGTGGAATGATATAGTCGGTAAGTGGGCTTATTTAAATTTTAAACTGCTAACCTTATTACCTGCAAATAGCATTTAAAAGGTAACTCCTTGACATCCACCCTCATTATTCGTATCTTAGAAGTCGTTATTGAGAAATGTTTAGTGTTGAAGGCAGAAAAGCTCCTGCTATATTTGTATAAATGATGCATCCGTTTGCATCATAATATCATCATTGATAATAAACGCAACCATGAATAAGATCAGTCTTTTATTTTTCCTGATTTTTCCTATCATTCTTCTATTCGGATGCTCGGATAAAAACAAACAGAACGTAAATCCTGACGGTAGCGACAGTTACCAGTTTCCTCTTGCATCAAACCATAACATTGATGAAGATAAATTGATAACAGCATACAAGCATGCTGATGATCTGGATCAGATTCATTGTCTGCTGCTGTCAAGAAACGGTGTGTTGATTTCAGAGGAATATTTTCATGGAAGCGTCCGTGACTCACTTTATGATATAAGATCGATAACAAAAAGTGTCACTTCTACCCTTATCGGGATTGCCATCGATAAAGGGTACATTGAGAATATAAATCAGACAATGGGTGATTTTATAGGTCCTGAGATTTACCCACTGGAGCTTGACAAAGCATCTATTTCAATTAAAAACCTGATCCGGATGAGTTCAGGGATTCCATGGAAAGAGATTGGTCCTGAGTCCGAGTTTAGTGAGTGGGTGAACGCACCCAATCAGGTCAACTATATCCTTGACAAGGAGATGACATACACACAGGGAACACAATTCAATTACAGTGATGGTAATGCACATCTTGTATCGGTGATCTTGACAGAAGCGAGTGGTATGAATTCTCTCGCATTTGCTGAAATGTATCTTTTCGAACCAATGGAAATTAATGATTATGCATGGTACACAGATAAACAAGGATTCTACTATGGTGGTGTTACTGTGGATATGACTACACAAGGACTACTCAAATTTGGCCAACTGTATCTTGACAAAGGTATGTACGGGGAGGCCAGAATTGTTACTGAAAATTGGATTTCAGAAGCAACCGAAAGTCATATTTCAACGGAAAATATCATTCCTTATCAAAATGGGTATGGATATTTCTGGTGGACAGGTAACAAGAATGGGCATGACTATTATTTTGCCAATGGTTACGGAGGCCAGTTCATAGTTGTTATCCCAGATCAGGATGTTGTTATTGTAGCGTTAAACCAATGGATTGGGATTTCCAGGACACAATGTGAAATCAATTGGGGGAATACATTGGAACTTATTGTAAATGAGGTTATGACTGCGATAAACTGAATTATTCAAAATGGGCTTCTTGTTTCATACACATTATCTTCTTAAATTAATACCAACTTATTTCGAAGGGTGTTAATAGCGTCAATGAGCAAATGGTTTCAATACTTTCTCCTTGACATTCATCTTCATTATTTGCATCTTGCAATACCCGACTTAGCTTGTTAAACTAAAAACCTATCGCCTAAAAAATATAATAATAACTTTGTGTTTTATATTAATTTAAATTATTAATCATGAGTAACGGAACAGTAAAATTTTTCAATGAGTTTAAAGGGTTTGGATTTATCACGCCTGATGATGGTAGTAAAGATGTATTTGTGCATCAAAATGTATTAACCGATAAGATATCTGAAGGAGATAAAG
Source organism: Marinilabiliales bacterium (assembly GCA_963776205.1). Taxonomy (GTDB): domain Bacteria; phylum Bacteroidota; class Bacteroidia; order Bacteroidales; family F082; genus UBA4459. The sequence continues at coordinate 428,425 of CAVZLR010000002.1, read as the reverse complement.
TAAGCTATGATGTAGAGGAAAGTGAAAAAGGGTTGAACGCAGTAAATGTCAAAGTAATATAAAATTATTCTTTAACTTTTAACATCCTTTAAGCCTATCAATTTTGATAGGTTTTTTAAAATTCAAAATTGATTTTTCTTACGTAAGAGAATATTATTTATTGTCGAAGTCTGTTGTTACCCCAACCCTTTCACATACTCAACAACGATTGAATAAAGGCTACAACAAACAGAAAAGGTCTCTTTGAATATTTATAATCATCTTGGACAGTTGGTCTATCAGACAGAAAAACACCAACCTCAAGGAGAACAACAGTTTATGTGGAAGACTGAAAGATTGCACGATAGCATTTACTTTTCGGATTTAAGTGAGTGATCAGCTTGCTTTGGGAAGCTGGTTAAGGTGAGGTAAGCAAAGCGATGAAAGAATTTCTATAGAGCAAACCAAAAGGTAAACAAACAAAAAAGCCGCCCTATTTAGAAAGGTGGCTTTAATGCTTTCAGATCAGAGGAATGATCTTCCGTGGGAGTTACTGGATTCGAACCAGTGACAACAACTGGTGCGAATATGAAGAGAGGCGTGTGGGTTGTGACTCGTGACAGGTAATATTTTAATGGTAAAAATTAGCTTATATCCTAAATAAAAGTACGAGTTGTCCTCGCTTAATTGTCATGCTTCAGACTCACGCTAGTTGGTGGGAGGGATGGATTTCAAATGGGCAAAAATAACAATCAAATAAATAGATTAGAGCTTGCCTTTTTAAGCATTGTTGATTATTTAGAACTATGATATATAGTGCATTGGCGGCCATGATCTTAAAAGATTATCTTAGTTTTGAAACAAACCTAAACCTTCCCGAAAATGAAAAACATAATTCTACTTATTTTTGACTTTTTGGGGTCTCTTCTTTTCCTGCTATCTTATCCAGTTATTATACTATTTAACATATTTATTTTAAAAAATACTTTTAATACAAGGGATGAGTTGGTATTTTGAACACGCCGAATGGCTTTATACGAAAATCTATCAAAACGAATTTTTCTTTTTTGATCTTTGGTCAATTGTGAATTGCTGGAGCGGGTTTGTTTTGTATATATCCTTGAAGGCCCTTCAAGCCAAAAAGCCGCTATCAATACTTCTTTTCATTTTGTTTGTTTATAATGTGCTTGAAGTTTTGTTCATCTATTTTGCATCACATATTTTTGAGCCGGAAACAATTAAGGATCAATTTACTGATATTATAATGGGAATGCTTGGTGGAATGATTGGATTTTTAATACTCAGGTTCAACAGTTTAAACAGAAATACAAAAATATGGAACCTGGATTTATTCACAATTTTTCTTGCTAGCATTACTTATGCCTGGCTATGGGTTGGGTTTTACCGCTACGATTATAACCAGGAGTTCTACAATTCGCCGGGTATCAATATTGGTGCTTTTGTTTTTTGGGTTTTAGGTGCTTTTGCAACTATATGGGCCTCATCATTCATTCGTATTTCTAATATTTGGCTGAAATGGCTCGTGGTTTGGACAATTTATCTGGTTTGTTTGTTCGTAGTTGAATATTTCGGCTTCGTTATTTTAAGCCTTCATGAAAACAGCAAACCTAATGCCCAGCCATTGCTTTTCGGGCTTATCCATGGTACGCCTGTTCTACATTTTGTTTATGTTTTTTCACCATTTTTTACAATATCAATTTATAAAGGATTAAAAGCTTTGCTGCTTAAAGCATTAAATGTTGAAGATAGTCAATTGAAGAAAGCAAATGCAAGTAAACATAGGGATTGTGATTTGCAGCAAATTACTTTAAAATCAAGTAAATTGTGAATCGTCAAATACAGATGGACAATTATTAAGGTTATTATTTAAGTGTGATCCTAGAATTAACACAACTTGCACACAAATAGAGCGAGTCTGAAGCAAAGCCTGGTCATTCAATAAATTTCATATGTGAAGGGTGCGATAATCGGGCAATCTATAAAGTGGAAAGCTAAAAGTGATACGTATTTTTTTATTCAAGAGATGAAGCTGAATTTGGAGGCTGAAACTATTGAAGAAGAAGATGATTGGTAGTTCCAATATGTAACCAACAAAAAAACCACCCCATTATGAGAGGTGGCTTTTAATGCTTTCAGATCAGAGGAATGATCTTCCGTGGGAGTTACTGGATTCGAACCAGTGACCCCCTGCTTGTAAGGCAGGTGCTCTGAACCAGCTGAGCTAAACTCCCAATATGTTATGAACATATGCTTTTTTAAAAGCGAGTGCAAATATACACCTATATTTTTTCCAGTCAACTAAAATTTAAAAAAATTTGCCCTGCCAGGTGTCTCTTTGCTCCAGTTCCTTTTCAATGGCCACATTTATCTGGTCGTTTCTGATCAATCCCCAGCCTGGGCCGGCCAGGTAACGTGGCGGTACTTCTCCGGCAAATCGTTCAATAATAAAAGCTGGGTTCAGCATTTCGGTAAAACGGATGATGAAATCTACATAATCCTCAAAGGAGAACAAATCATAATCCTTAGGGTTTACAGCATAATCTTTCGCCATCGCCGTACCTTCCACAATTTGCAACTGGTGGAATTTCACAGAATTCAATGGCAACGATGAAATTTCTTTCACGGATTCCAGCATCATTTCGCGGCTTTCGCCTGGCAGTCCAAATATAAAATGAGCCCCCACATTCAAACCACCTTCTTTCGAAAGCCGGATAGCTTCGATTGATTCCTCATGTGTATGCTGTCGGTTGATCCGCTCAAGGGTTTCATTGTAGACACTCTCAAGACCATATTCTATGGTGATATAATGCTTTTTAGATAATTCACCCAGGTATTGTAGTTTCTCCCGGTCCACGCAATCGGGCCGGGTGCCAATCACCAGCCCAACCACCTCAGGATAGGAAAGAGCTGTTTCGTACAAATTCTTTAAATGATCGAGGGGTGCATAGGTATTGGAATAAGGCTGAAAGTACACCAGGTAATTCTTCGCCCTGCGGTATCTTACTTTATGGAATTCAATACCTTCTTCAACCTGCTGGGCTATCGACTTGCTGGGATCACAATAGGAGGGATTGAATGCATCGTTATTACAGTAGGTACATCCTCCCCGGCCTTTGGAACCATCCCTGTTGGGGCAGGTAAATCCTGCATCCACGCTGATCTTCTGAACCCTTTCTCCAAAAAGATTTTTAAAGTAGGGCGCATAGGCATTGTAGCGTCTGTCATGTTTCCATGGATAATCCATAATAAGGGCAAAATTAGCAATAATAAAAAAGGGATTGAAATAGAATTCAACCCCTTTTGATATGTCTTGTATTTTTACTACTAACGGTTACGCAGAGACTCTTTCAAGCCATTTTAACATCAGCAGCATCATGGTCATTGAAATAAGGCAGACTACTACAAATACACCCCAGGTAATCCATAATGGAATATGGGTATATAAGATAGCGCCAATAAATAATAGCTGGTTGCCTAATGCAGTAGCACCAAGCCAGCCACCTTGCATCAAACCCTGGTACTGCGGAGGAGCTACTTTCGAAACAAAGGCAATGCCCAGCGGGCTTATAAATAACTCTGCCACGGTCAGGATAAAATAGGTGCCCAATAACAGAAGCGGGGTAATTTTTTGAATATTATCAAGCGGGGTTGCCGCCTAAATCAGGATTGATAGTTGAATAAAGTGGAAGTCCTAGTGAACCTACTGACATTAATAAGTATGCCAGCGCAGCGATAAACATACCTATGGCAATTTTTTTAGGAGTTGAAGGTTCAATACCTTTGTTTTTAAGCCAGCCAAAAAAACCAACGATGATAGGCGTTAAGAATACAACAAAAAACGGATTCATAGCCTGGAATGATTCAACTGATAAACTCATTCCCGCAAAACTCAGCAGTGTATAATCACGGGCAAAGAATGTAAGGGTTAATCCATTTTGATGGAAAGAAAACCAAAAGAATATCACAACACCGTAAACAGCTAACAATGCAAATATACGTTGCCTTACTTGTTTGATATCCATTTCTTTTACCTTGTGTTCGCTATTTGTGTCATCTGTTTCAGTAGCATGTGCAGGATCAGGGAATCGTTTTTTATTAGCTATATAAATTATGAATGAAATGGCCATTGCGAGGATTGCCACACCAAAAGCGTAGTGAAAACCTTCCGTAAAAATATTCAGGTAGTTATTGGCAAAAGAAGTCAGGTCAGCCACAGGAGCGCCACTTATGGTAGCGTCATTGGCCCATGTTTGCAGTTTGTTAACTGACTCGGGTGAGATTGTACCATTGAGTTGCGCATGACAAAGAGATGGTAACTCCGCATTATAGAGGAAATTATTTTGTTTCAACCACCAGGTTCTTATGCCTGGTGCAATAAATGGTGCAACAACAGCACCCACATTGATAAACATATAAAAGATCTGAAAGCCGGAACCCCGTTTTTCATCGCTATAATTGCCTTTGTCATACATCTGTCCTACCAGGGCCTGTAAGTTTCCTTTAAACAGACCATTACCAAAAGCAATCACAAATAATCCTATCAATGAATAGGTTAAAAACAATGCTTGATTGGGTACAGGAGTTGGTGTTGGAATCGACATGACTAAATAACCTACTGCCATCAACACCAATCCCATAAGGATTGTGCCCTTAAAGTTTTTGGTTTTGTCAGCTATAATTCCTCCAACTAATGAGAGAATATAAATCAATGCATAAAACGTTGCATAGATGTAACCAGCATTCTCACCGGATAAACCAAATTTAGCCTGGAGAAACAATACTAAGATTGCCATCATGGTATAAAAACCAAATCGTTCGCCCATATTTGCCAGGGCGGCTGCAATTAATCCCTTTGGATGTCCTTTAAACATAAGATCAGTTTTTGTTTATAAATTTCAATAAGGCGACAAATGTAAATAAAAAACTGAGGGATACAAATTTACCTGATTCGAGTTATTGACATATTTTGTTGATAATCAAACCCTGTGCATTATCCAGCATTAATGTGTAATGTATTTTTAGAACGATTCCAAATTTTTGATAAATCGGGTGTAATTTTATAAGTTGAAAATCGTCATACATATAGAATGACCTCAGAAGAATTTAAAAATAATCTGATGCCATTAAAGAACAAGATGTTCAGGCTGGCAAACAGGCTATTGTCGAACAGGCAAGAGGCTGAAGATGCTGTGCAGGAAACATACCTGAAAACATGGAAAATGCGTAACGATCTGAAAAAATATAACAATGTGGATGGGCTGATGATGACCATGACCAGAAATCTGTGCCTCGATAAACTGAAAAGTAAGAAGAACAAATTTTCAAGTTTGGATACACGGTTCAACGCATCAGATTCAGTTAATCCTCAACGACAGTCAGAAGTGGCAGATGATGTTCACCATGTAAAACAACTGATCAGCAAACTGCCTGAACAACAAAAAACAATTGTCCAGTTACGGGATATTGAAGGATATGAATTTGACGAGATTCTGAACATCACGGGATTCGACTTAAACTATGTCAGGGTAAACCTGTCGCGGGGCAGAAAGAAAATAAAAGAAGAAATACAAAAAATCCATAGCTATGAAACTACATGAAATTGAACTGCTAATTGAGAAGTTTTATAATGGAGAAACGAGCCTTGAGGAAGAGGAAATGTTAAGGGATTATCTGAACCAGGACACAGTTCCTGAGCAATTTATAGCAGTAAAAGAACATTTCATCATTCTAAAGAACGAAAAGGAACTTGAATTAGACGATGCATTTGATGAAAAGTTCATTCAGTTGATAGAAAAGGAAGAAACCCAATCAAATCCATTAAAAATATGGACTTACCGGCTGAGTGGTGTGGCAGCCACTATATTGCTGTTTGTTATGGTTTGGTTCGGAACCGACTTGCTGCAACCCAGGGAAGTTTATGGCACCATTACGGATCCCTCTCTTGCATTTCTCGAAACAAGAAAAGCAATGGACGAGGTATCAAAAAAACTGAATAAAGGTTTGCAGCCTGCCGAAAAAACAGTAAAGAAAATTGATGAGAATGTAAAGAGAGCAGGAGAACTTAAAAAAATGAACCAGGCACTGGAAAAAACAAAAGGACTGCGGAAAATTGACCAGGCCAGTGATTTGTTGAAATCAATCAGTAAAGTATATGTCTCTTATGGGGACTCATAAAGTAATAAAAAAAATGTATAACAATTTAATACTTAAATCATGAAAAAGTTAGTAATCAGTTTATTAGTAATGATGTTCGTTTTGCCATTCGGCATGAATGCCCAAACGGCCATCGATCAGTTGTATGAGAAGTATGCCGGTCAAAAAGGATTTACCAGCATCAATATCAATCCTGAAATGTTTAAGATGCTCTCAAATATGGATATGAGCGATAGCTCAGAACAGGCAAAGGAATCACAAAATGCCATGGAAAAATTGAGCGGCTTAAAAATGTTGGTGTTTGAACCTGAAGAAGGAGAAACCAACGAAGCATTTATGAATGAAATCAGGACACTGACCCAAATAAAGGGATATGATGAAATGATGTCGGTGAATGAAAATGATGAAACGGTTAAATTTTTGGCAAAAAAGGATAAAGATGGCAACGTTTCTGAAATGCTGATGATCGTTTTGGAAGCTAATGAAGCTGTGGTGATGAGCATGAGTGGATTGCTGGATATGAAAACAATTTCAGAGATTTCCAAATCACTTGAAATAGAAGGAATGGAAGGTATCTATCAGATGAACAAAAATAAATAAGATATAACATGAAAAAAGCAACCATAATGATCCTGGCCTTCGTTTTTCCTGTATGCATGATAGCTCAAACGAGCAGCGTGGAGAAACTATTTAAGAAATACGAAAACGTTAAAGGTTTTGAATTGGAGGTATCAGATACCAATATTGATATTGATTTCGATGGAGATGCTGGCTTTTTGAAATTCCTTGATGATGCCGAGTCTTTCTACGTCCTGAACTTTGAATTCGGTAATGGAAACCAGGAAGATTTAAAATCATTCAAAGAGAAGCTGAACAAAACCATTGATAAGGATGATTACACCACAATTCTTGACATAAGTGGTGAGGACGAATTTCGTCTTCTTGTTCTCAAAGGAAAAGAGGATAGTATCCAAGCCATTTTGATGATTACCAGTGATGAGGACGATGCTTCATTTATCCTCGTTTCAGACTGATTATAGTATATCTGAAATTTATTAAACCCTTGAATGAGAAGAAATTCAGGGGTTTTTTATTTGTTAATGTGATTACCTTTCATTATACAGTATTTTTCCAAATGTATGGGAGCTAATGCCACAAGTTTACTATTTTTGCCGCTTATAATTATTGAATAAAGATGGATATAGCCAGCAAATACAATCCTGCAGTTACTGAAGATAAATGGTATGCCTACTGGATGGAAAAGAAATACTTTCATTCGGAACCTGATGGAAGGGAACCTTTCACCATAGTGATTCCCCCACCCAACGTAACTGGCGTATTGCACATGGGCCATATGCTGAATAATACCTTGCAGGATGTATTGGTGCGTCGTGCGCGCATGCAGGGAAAGAATGCTTGCTGGGTACCCGGAACTGATCATGCATCCATTGCTACTGAAAATAAGGTGGTAAATAAACTCAGGGAGCAGGGCATCAATAAGGATGACATTACGCGCGAAGAATTTTTGGAACATGCCTGGGAATGGAAAGAAAAGCATGGTGGTATTATCCTGGAGCAGCTAAAAAAACTGGGTGCTTCATGTGATTGGGATCGTACCCGATTTACGATGGACGAATCCTTATACGAATCAGTAATCGATGTTTTTATTGAATTGTACGAAAAAGGATTGATATACCGCGGCATCCGTATGGTGAACTGGGATCCTTCTGCCAAAACGGCTGTTTCTGATGAGGAAGTGAATTATAAAGAGGTAAAATCAAAATTATATTACCTGAAATATAAAGTGGAAGGCGAAGATGATTTTATTACCATTGCAACCACACGCCCTGAAACCATTTTAGGCGATACCGCCGTTTGTGTCCATCCCGAAGATGAGCGTTTTTTTAAATTTCACGGTAAAAATGTACTGGTACCATTGCTCAACCGGCCGGTGCCCATCATTATTGATGAATATGTCGATCGTGAATTCGGAACCGGTGCCTTAAAGATCACGCCTGCCCATGATATTAACGACTATGAACTCGGCATGAAACACAGGCTGGAAGTGATCGATATTTTCAAAGATAACGGCACCCTCAGCGAAGCTGCTGAACTGTACGTGGGTAAAGATCGTTTCGCGGTTAGGGATGAAATTATTGAAGACTTGAAAAAAGCCGGCAGCCATGAAAAAGAAGAAAATTATACAAATAAAATTGGATTTTCAGAACGAACGGAAGCTGTAATTGAACCCAAACTATCTACACAATGGTTTCTGAAAATGGGAGAATTTGCCAAACCGGCACTTGATGTTGTTGAATCAGGTGAAATTCAATATTATCCTGCCAAGTTTAAAAATATTTACAGGCATTGGATGGAGAATGTCCGTGACTGGAACATTTCACGCCAGCTTTGGTGGGGTCAGCGCATACCGGTGTATTATTTGCCCAATGGTGAAATGGTGGTAGCCAGATCTTTAGAGGAAGCCTTTGAGAAAGCAAAATCTACATATGATCTTCCTGACCTTCAGATTGGATGACCTGAAGCAAGATGAAGATGTGGTAGATACATGGTTTTCATCATGGTTGTGGCCTATTTCTGTATTCGATGGCATTCGATATCCAGATAATGAGGATATTAAATATTATTATCCAACCAACGACCTGGTTACAGCGCCCGATATTATTTTCTTCTGGGTAGCGAGGATGATCATGGCAGGACTTGAATTCAGGAATGAAGTACCTTTTAAAAATGTATATTTTACAGGGATCGTTCGTGATAAGATTGGTAGGAAAATGTCAAAAACATTGGGCAATTCACCTGACCCGATTGAGTTAATGAACCAGTTCGGTGCAGATGGTGTTCGTGTTGGAATGTTACTTACAGCACCTGCCGGTAACGACCTGCCATTTGATCCTTCATTATGCGAGCAGGGAAGGAATTTCAGTAATAAAATCTGGAATGCACTCAGGCTTGTTAAAGGTTGGGAAGTAGATGATTCGATTGATCAACCAGAAAGCAGCAAAATGGGCATCAGGTGGTTTGAGTCGAGGATGAACAAGGCTTTGAAGACGATTGACAACCATTTCACAAAATTCAGAATTTCAGATGCTTTGATGGATACCTATAAACTCATATGGGATGACTTCTGTAGCTGGTATCTTGAAATAGCGAAACCGGCTTACCAGCAGCCCATCGACAGTGTTACATACGAAAAAACAGTGTCTTTCTTTGAAGACCTGATGAAAATTGTGCATCCATTTACGCCTTTCATCACGGAAGAGATATGGCATTTATTGAGAGAAAGAAACGAAGGCGATGATATCATCATTGCTTCTATGCCAACATCCAATGGATTTGATAGAGATATTCTAAACGCATTTGAAAGGGCTGAACAGGTTATTCTGGGTATCCGGAATATCAGGCTCGAAAAAAGCATTCCCAACAAGGAAAGTATCGACCTGATCGTTAAAAAAGGCGATCATCCTGAATGTATTTTTTACCCGGTCATCTCTAAGTTGGGAAATATTAAAAGCATAAAAGAAGTAGGTGAAAAACCTGCTAATGTGATGTCTTTCATAGTGGGTTCGCAGGAGTTTTACATTCCATTTACCGCTGATATTGATGTGGATGCAGAGATCGCTAAACTACAGGAAGAGCTGGACTATACGGAAGGGTTCTTAAAATCGGTCATGAAAAAGCTATCTAATGAAAAGTTTGTAAACAGCGCCCCGGAGGCTGTTGTGGCTAAAGAAAAGCAAAAACAAGCTGATGCAGAAAATCGGATAAAAGTAATTAAAGAGCAATTGGCCGGCTTGAAATAATAATTATCTCTGCAATACCAATTCATATAAGTACATATTACTGAAACAACAAAGTTTTGCCTGAAAGATTATGTATCGAAGATTATCTGCCATTGACTAAAATCTGGCCACTGGTAGATGTCCGCTCACCTAAGGAATATGCGCAGGGCCATATTCCCGGCGCGGTGAATATTCCACTTTTTAATGATGAAGAAAGAGCTGCTGTGGGAATCAGATATAAGCAGGGAGGCAATGAAAATGCGGTATTGCTGGGTTTAGAGATTGTGGGCCCGAAATTGGCAGAGCTGGCAAAACAGGCCAGAAAAGAAGCACAGAAGAAACGAATCATGGTCTATTGCTGGCGCGGAGGTGCGCGATCCGCCAATATGGCCTGGTTATTTGAAACAGCCGGACTCAATGTAAGTGTGCTTGAAGGAGGTTATAAAGCCTATCGCAGGTTTATTCGTGAGCAGTTTTCAAAACCCGCTAAAATGGTGGTGCTGGGCGGATTTACCGGAAGCGGAAAAACGGATATTTTAAAACAACTTGAAAAACAGGGAGAGCAATTTCTGGATATTGAGGGCATTGCCCAACACAAAGGCTCAGCTTTTGGAAGATTAGGACAGGCGGAACAGCCCACAAATGAACAGTTTGAAAATGATCTGGCTGATCGTTGGGGTATGTTTAATTTTGATAGAATCATTTGGGTAGAAGATGAAAGCCGGGTGTTGGGTAGTTGTAGTATTAACGATCCCTTATTCAGGAGAATGAGAAGCAGTATTTTGATCAAGATACTGCTTCCAAAATCAGAAAGAGCTAAGAGGCTGGTAAGAGAATACGGAGGGTTTGATAAGAAGTTATTGGTTGAATCCATAGATAAGATCAGGCAGCGGATGGGCGGATTGGCAGTTAAAGAAGCCAAAGCAGCAATCGAAACCGGTGACCTATTCGCAGTGGCCGACCTGAGCCTAACTTACTACGACAAGGCTTATAACCATCATACGGCGGATAAGGTGCCGGTTCAAATAATCGAAATTCAAATTGAAAAAGATGAGCCTGAGAAAACAGCAGATAAACTTAAAGCTTTAGCCGAAGAGTTAACGCAATTTTAGTTTGGTGCCTGTAACCACCTGGATGCCCTCTGGTAAATTATTCATTTTATAAAGCCGCTTTAGTTTGATGCCATATATCTGCGAGATCATTTGCATGCTTTCTCCTTGCAGCACGATATGAACTTCGTATTTCTTATCTGCTTTTCTTTGTTTCTTTTCTATGTAAATTAATTCTCCCTTTTCTACAGTATGTTTTTTATCCACATCATTGTAGGTGAATAACTGCCAGGAATATATATTTAATTCACTAGCAATTGTATAATATGTGTCTCCTTCTTTAGCTTGAATAAGCTTCACACCGTTATTGCTATATAATTGTCTTCCGCTTTCACTGGTGCCGGCATCTGCCAAATCAGCTGTAACTGCGGCCGCAACGTTTGATAAATCGGACTTGTCATCATTTTTATCCTTCCGTTTTTTGCCTACTTTCCCTGAATCGTATTGGGCCAGGTCATACTTTTCAATGATCCTGATGAGTAGCTCAGGATATTTTGGGTTGGTGGCATATCCTGCTTTTTTAAGCCCATAAGCCCATTTATTGTAATCTTTAATATCATATTCGAACAAGAATGAATACCGGCCACGTTGCGTCAGAAAAAGTGAATGATCACGATAAGAATCTTCCACTTTATTGTACTTTCTGAAACATTCATCCTTGGCATCATCATCCATATAGAAAGTTTTTCCTGTCCATTCCTTGTGGCATTTGATGCCAAAATGATTATTGGCTTTTTGTGCCAGTTTGCTGTTACCGCTGCCCGATTCAAGGATGCCCTGGGCCAGGGTAATGGAAGCCGGGATTCTGTATTCTTTCATTTTGCCGATGGCGATCTCCTTATACAAATCAATATATGCTTCCGTACTGATTTTTTCCTGTCCGAAAACAGGTGCATCCCACAGCAGGCAGGTCAATAATAAAAAAGCAGATGTAAGGAAGGGTTTTAACATAAGATTTGTAATGCAGCAAATGTATGAGAATATGCATTGAGTTGATCTCAAATGAAACGCAATTCTTCACAAATCATTGTTTATTAATTGAGGGTTAATAGCTCAAGTCATTTCAAAATAGTCAGCATAATATTGTCTATTTTTACTTTTTAATCAAAGCACATGAGCGTAGATATTTTGTTTAACTATTTTCCTGAGCTTACTGCAAAGCAAAAGGCGCAATTTGAAGCATTGGGTCCGCTCTATGCTGACTGGAATTCAAAAATCAATGTGATCTCCCGCAAGGATATGGAACATTTTTATGCGCACCATGTCCTACATTCATTGGCCATTGCGAAAGTTGTCAGATTTAAAGATTTTACTGAAATTATGGATGCCGGAACGGGTGGTGGATTCCCGGGTGTGCCGCTGGCGATCATGTTTCCGGAAGCCAATTTTTACCTGGCAGATTCCATCGGCAAAAAGATAAAAGTAGTAAATGAAATTGTTGGTTCTGTTGGAATTAAGAATGTTGAAGCCGAGCAGATCCGCATGGAACAGGTGGATCGCACTTTTGATTTTATCATCAGCAGGGCGGTAACCGCATTACCTGATTTTGTGAGATGGACAGGCTACAAATTCCATCGAAAGTCATTTAACACCATTCCCAACGGCATATTGTATTTGAAAGGGGGAGATGTGAAAGAGGAGTTACGTCAGCTCAAAAATTTTAAAAAACGCACATATCCCATTCATGATTTATTTTCTGAGCCATTCTTCGAAACGAAATCGGTTATTCATATTTATTAATACTTTTTTTAGTACTTCTAAATAATTAGGCAACTTTAAAACCATTCATGATTTTATCTTAACTTCGCCACTTCATTAAAAATTTCATTATGACAGAAGCAATTAAAAAGTCATTAAGAGATTCAAAAGGTGCACGTTGGGGTGCCCTTGCTGTGGTCTCTTTTACAATGATGACGGGTTATTACATTAACTATGTAATTTCTCCATTAAAACCTGAGCTTGAAAGATATTTCAACTGGACCAGTAGTGATTTTGGAATTTGGAACAGTGCTTACGGCTGGTTTAATGTATTTTTCCTGATGCTCATTTTTGCAGGACTTATACTTGATAAGATGGGTGTTCGGTTTACTGGTATTGGAGCCAGTTTAACAATGATTGTTGGTACTTTGCTACAATATCTAGCCATCTCCCAAATCTTTCCGATGGACGGCATGATACTGGGTATGAAAACTCAGATTGCAATTGGCGCCTTGGGATTCGGAATCTTTGGAGTTGGTGTGGAAGCTGCGGGTATAACGGTCTCAAAAATTATAGTTAAATGGTTTAAAGGAAAGGAGTTGGCCTTAGCCATGGGATTGGAAATGGCTACGGCACGTATGGGTACTGCTTTAGCATTGGCATTACCTTTACCAATGGCAAGAGCATTTGGTATGGACGGCATTCCAAATCTTTCAGCACCTGTGATGTTAGGCCTTGGATTACTGGTAGCCGGTTTTGTTGCCTTTATCTGGTACACATTTATGGATAGAAAACTTGAAGTATCAGAAGGAGTCAAAGATGAAGTATCCGCCGAAGAAGAGTTTAAGGTTCGTGATATTCTGTTCATTATAAAAAATAAAGGATTCTGGCTGATCGCCTTATTGTGTGTATTGTTCTATTCTGGCGTCTTCCCGTTTTTATACTATGCTACTGACTTAATGATCAATAAATATGGAGTGGCGGAAGAGTTTGCAGGTTCCATACCGGGTTTACTTCCATTCGGAACTATTATCTTAACTCCTTTCTTTGGTAATATTTACGACAGAAAAGGAAAAGGAGCCACCATCATGCTAATAGGTTCAATTATGTTATTAATTGCACATTTAGTATTCGCCATTCCGGCACTTGATAATTATCTTTTAGCGATTGGCCTAATCATATTCCTGGGTGTGACGTTTTCGCTTGTCCCTTCAGCTATGTGGCCATCCGTGCCAAAAATCATTCCTGAGAAACAATTAGGAACAGCTTACGCATTGATCTTCTGGGTTCAGAACTGGGGTCTGATGGGTGTACCACTATTAATTGGTATTGTGCTCGATAGATATTGCCAGGTACTAGATGGAGAAGGTAAGTTCATGTATTATGATTATACAATACCGATGTTAATATTTGCTGCCACTGGTTTTCTGGCCATCATTGTAGCCATAATGCTTAAAGCAGAAGACAAGAAAAAAGGATATGGCCTTGAATTGCCAAATATTGAAAAATTAAAATAATCAATTAAAAATGAGTAAAGACATATTAAAACTAAAGCCGGAAAGTATTTGGAAAAACTTTTATGAGTTAACACAAATACCAAGGCCCTCTAAAAAAGAAGAAAAAGTAATTGCTTACCTGAAAAAATTCGGTGAAGACCTGAAGTTGGAAACCATCGTTGATGAAGTTGGTAATGTGATCATAAAAAAACCAGCTACCCCGGGTATGGAAAACCGCAAAGGCGTGATCCTTCAGGGACATATGGACATGGTACCTCAGAAAAATGCGGATACCGTTCACGATTTTGAAAAGGATCCGATTGATGCTTATATTGATGGTGAGTGGGTAACAGCAAAAGGAACTACCCTGGGTGCCGATAATGGTATGGGTGTAGCTGCAGGCATGTCAGTGCTGCAAGCTACTGATATTGAACATGGACCAATTGAAGTATTGATTACCATGGATGAAGAAACCGGGATGACTGGTGCAGAAAACTTGAAGCCAGGTGTAATTGATGGTGATATTCTGATGAACCTCGATTCGGAAGATGAAGGTGAATTATATATTGGCTGTGCCGGTGGTGTGGATACCAATGGTGCATACACCTACAAAGCAGAAGCAACACCTGAAGGAGTAGCTGCATATAAAGTAAGTGTGAAAGGCCTGAAAGGCGGTCACTCAGGACTGGATATTCACCTTGGTCGTGGAAATGCCAACAAAATAATGAATGTATTGCTGATGAAAGCATTTGAAAAATATGGTGTTCGTCTGGCAGAAATCAACGGTGGAAGTTTAAGAAATGCCATTCCACGTGAATCATTCGTTACGGTAGTTGTTCCTGAAGAAAATAAGGAAGGCTTTGAAGCATTTGTGAGCGAATTTGAAGAAATTGCTCAGGATGAATTTAAAAAAGCAGATCCGGGTCTCGTAGTTATTGCTGAAACAACTGAAGTACCAGCAAAAATTATCGATGAAAAAACTCAGAAAAACTTGTATGATGCGGTAGCTGGTTGTCCGAATGGCGTAATCAAAATGAGTGAAAGCGTAAAAGGAATTGTTGAAACTTCAACCAACCTGGCCATTGTTAAATCGGATGGAAAGAAAATTGAGCTTTGCACCCTGAACAGGAGTTTAGTTGATGCTGACAGGGATAAATTATCGGCTGAGATCAGAACTGTTTTTGAAGCGGCAGGAGCCAAAGCAGTTAGCGAAGGTGCTTATCCGGGCTGGAAACCAAATCCGGATTCCGACATTCTGAAAGAGATGAAAGAAATCTATAACAACAAGTATGGAAAAGTACCTGAAGTGAAGGTAATTCATGCCGGACTGGAATGTGGTATTCTGGGTGCTACATACCCTAATTGGGATATGATCTCCTTTGGACCTACCATTCGTAACCCGCACTCACCTGACGAAATGGTGAAGATTGATACGGTGGAGTTGTTTTATGATTTCCTTGTGGAAACTTTAAAACATGTTCCTGAAAAGAAATAACCAACAATAATTTGAATTGTAAACCCCGGTGGAAAATTTACACCGGGATTTTTTTCATTTTTGAAGATTTTTTTACAAAGTTTTTTGAGTTCAAAGAAAAAAGTCTATTTTTGCACTCCCAAAATAAAGAACAATGGTTAAGAGAACATTTCAACCTTCAAACAGAAAAAGAAGAAATAAACATGGCTTTCGCGAAAGAATGGCCAGTGTGAATGGCCGTAAAGTGCTCAAGAGAAGAAGGTCAAAAGGAAGAAAAAGATTGACGGTTTCTGACGAAATGAAATAACATAAGGATTAGAATTTCATTCTAATTCTGGCAAAAATATGGACAAGGAGGTATTTTATATACCTCCTTTTTCGTTTTAGTAAAAAGCAATAACTTCGCATGAGTTTTTAAAAGCATCTGAATGATGGAATTTATTCTAAGTGCCATATTGATATTTATACTCCTCGGCTATGCATTCAGGCTGTTTTTACGTTATGGATTACCCTGGTTGATGGGCCGTTATGTAAAGAAGCAACAAGAAAAATTTTACCAGGGATTTGATCAGGCTGGTGGAAACGCACATCAGAAAAAAGAGGGCGAAGTCAAAATCAATCAAGCCAGAAAAAAAACAAAAAAAGATGAGGGCGATTTCGGTGAATACGTGGAATTTGAGGACCTTGAAACATAATTTTTTGATTAACATGAAATATCATTTTTAATGGATAAACAATTGATTAAAAAGTCGGCTCCCTATCTTGTAGCCATTATTGTTTTTTTAGCCATCACATTTACTTACTTTTCTCCATTACTGGAAGGGAAAAAACTAAATCAACATGATATAACCATGTTCAAGGGTATGTCGAAAGAAATCGTTGATTTCAGGGAAAAAACCGGTGAAGAAGCATTGTGGACAAATTCCATGTTTGGAGGTATGCCTGCATGGCAGATTTCCGTAAAATACCAGGCCAACCTGGTCAGGTATATCGATAAAGTGCTGATGTTGGGATTACCTTATCCGGCCAATTACGTTTTCCTCTATTTTCTTGGGTTTTTTCATACTGATGCTGGTATTAAAGAATGATCCATGGGTGAGTTTGCTCGGGGCGATCGCATTCGCACTCTCGTCATATTTCTTTATAATACTGGGGGCAGGGCATACTTCAAAAGCACATGCCATTGGCTATATGGCACCAGTGCTGGCCGGAATTATCCTGTCATTCAGGGGAAAGATATGGCCGGGAGCCCTCCTGTTTACTGTGGCGCTGGCACTGCAGATTCACGCCGGGCACCTGCAGATCACCTATTATTTGTTAATGTTAGTAGTTATCTATGGAATATATGAATTGATCAGGGCTATACAAAAAAAGCAATTGCCGCATTTTGCTAAAATTACGGTCATACTTGTAGTGGGAGCATTATTAGGGGCTTCAACACACATTACAAATCTTTGGGCTACTTACGATTATGGTAAGGATACCATGCGTGGCAAACCTGAGTTAACCAAAAATCAGGAGAATAAATCAGGTGGACTCGATAAGGACTATATTACGAACTGGAGTTACGGTATTGGCGAAACATGGTCACTATTAATACCAAATGCAAAAGGAGGCGCATCGGGAATTATTGGGCAGCAAAAAGCACTGGAAAAAGCGGATCGAAATTTCAGGGGTGAAATAGCACGTCAAAGTTCATACTGGGGTGATCAGCCGGGAATTTCAGGTCCTGTTTACGTGGGAGCCATCGTGATGTTCCTTTTTGTGTTGGGATTTTTATTGTCAGAAGCAAATTTAAATGGGCCTTGCTCGCAGCAACTGTTCTGTCCATTTTCCTTGCCTGGGGTAAAAATTTCATGCCTTTTACCGATTTCTTCATTGATTATATTCCGGGCTACAATAAATTCCGCGCTGTATCCATGACTTTGGTGATTGCTGAGCTTACGATACCCATACTGGCTTTTATGGCATTGGGAGCGGTTATTAAAAAAAGAGAAGAATTGAAAGCACAGCCCAAACCATTGTATTTTGCATTGGGGATTACTGCCGGAATAACTTTGTTATTTTATCTGTTCCCTTCCGTATTTTTTAATTTCCTCAGCCAGTTTGAATTGCAGCAGTTCGAAAGCTTAAAAGGCAGTGCTGACCCGGTGCAGGTTGCCGCTTTTATAAGCAGCCTCGAAGATGTGAGAATCGCTATTTTTAAAGCAGATGCCATCCGTAGTTTTATATTTATCATACTGGCAGGTGCTTTTCTATGGGCTTACGTGAAGGGTCATATAAACAAAGGCGTTTTAATTGGTGTGTTGGCCGTAATGCTCATCGCTGATATGGCAACTATTAACTGGAGATATATAAATAACGGCAACTTTGAAAGAGCACGCATAGTTGAAGTACCTTTTGTAGCAAGCAATGCGAACAATGAAATTTTAAAAGATAATGATCCTGATTTCAGGGTGCTTGATATTAGTAAAAGCACCTTTAATGATGCCAGTTGCTCGTATTTCCATAAATCGATTGGTGGGTATCACGGTGCTAAATTGCAACGGTATCAGGATTTGATTGAAGCGTATATTCAACCTGAGATTAGCGGAATTATTGAGGTGTTACAATCCGGGGTTACACAAGAAAAGATAGACCGTCTGTTTGCAGGAACCCAGGTATTGAATATGCTCAATACCAAGTATATGATTTATAACCCGGGAGCTCCACCTTTATTCAATGGGAATGCATTCGGACATGCCTGGTTTGTTCAAAATTATGTGGTAGTCAACTCAGCAGATGAGGAAATTGCAGCACTTGATAAGTATCTGCTCAGTGAAACAGCCATTATTGATCAAAGGTTTGCGGAGCAGTTAAAAAATAAATCATTTCAAAAAGATCTATCGGCAAGTGTTATGCTGAAATCATACGAGCCAAATCATATAACTTATAGCTATAATGCAGGCAAAGAGCAACTGTTAGTATTTTCTGAAATTTATTACGAAAAAGGATGGAATGCTTACCTGAACGGTGAAAAAGTACCATACTTCAGGTCGAACTATGTATTGCGAGCTTTAGTAGTTCCTGACGGAAGCGGAACCATTGAATTTAAATTTGAACCCAGGGTGTGGGTGATTGGAGAGAAGATTTCTTTTGCCAGTTCGTTACTGCTGATATTGCTGGTTCTTGGCATGTTGGTGTATGAGGGGAAGAGATTATTTGATAAGAAATAATTGTTAGACTTAAATAGAATATTTGTCATTCTGAACGATAGTTAAGAATATAATTTTACCCAAGCGCGAATTAAAATGACAAGATGAGATTCCTCGACGTTAATCAAAAGCATGACTTCATTAAGAATGACAATCGAATAAAAAAAGGAAATTGAAAAAAGTCCTCATCATAACATACTACTGGCCACCAAGTGGAGGAGGAGGCGTGCAACGCTGGCTGAAATTTGCCAAATACCTCAGAAGTTTTGGTTGGGAACCGGTTATTTATACACCTGAAAACCCGGAAGGTCCGGTAGAGGACCCATCACTTTTAAAAGATATACCCGAAAACCTAACGGTTATTAAAAAACCGATCAATGAACCATATAGGTTTTATAAAAAACTGACAGGGAAATCGAAAGACCAAAAAATTCAAACTGCCTTCTTGTCTGAGTCCGGCTCGAAATATAAGTTACTGGAAAACCTTTCCGTTTGGATAAGGGGTAATTTATTCATCCCGGATGCCCGTAAATCATGGATAAAACCATCCGTTAAATTTCTGTCGAAATATTTGCCTGAGAATAAAATTGACGTTATTGTTACCACTGGCCCACCGCATAGCATGCACATGATCGGCTATCATTTGAAAAACAAATTAAATATTTCCTGGCTTGCTGATTTTCGCGATCCCTGGACCAATATTGATTACTATCATCAGTTAAAATTGGGTAAAAGAGCGGACCGTATCCATCATAAACTGGAAAAAAAAGTATTAACAAGTGCTGATGCTGTAACAGTAGTGAGCCCGGGAATGATAAGAGATTTTAAAGCCAAAGTGGAGAGAGATTATTTTTTCATTCCGAACGGATATGATAAAGCGGATATAAAGGAAGGTGTTGAAGTTATAAAATCAGAAAAGTTTACCCTGTCGCATATCGGGTCGTTAACAAAAACCCGCAATCCTGAAAATCTTTGGCAGGCGCTACAGGAACTGGTATCCGAAAATAAGCAATTTGAAAACGATCTGGAGATAAAAAATATCGGTAAAATTGATTTTAATGCCATCGAGTCGCTGAATCGGTCAGGGCTGGAAAAATACCTGATCTCCATTGACTATCTGCCTCATAACCGGGTAATTGACGAGCAAAAGAGCGCATCACTTCTATTACTTCTTATAAATGATACCCCAAATGCAAAGTTAATTCTGACTGGTAAGATCTTCGAATATCTGGCATCCAGCACACCCATCATTTGCATTGGCCCGGTTGACGGTGATGCAGCCCATATTATTCGTAATAAAAAGTGTGGGGAAGTGTTTGATTTTAATGAAATAAGATCGCTAAAAGAGTTTTTAGAGGAAGCTTATAAAAAGTTCAAGAGAAATAGCCTGGTGGTTGAATGCCAAAATACAGATGAATTTGAAAGACAACATCTGACGAAAAAAATGGCAGAAGTTTTAAACCATATTAAGGGGTAATAGAAATAATCCGGTTTACGAAATTGGCCAGATCGTAATTAGGCTCATTAAAAACCTTGTAAAGTTCTTTCAGCATTAGGTTTTTGGTTTTTATATTCCGCTTTTTGGCAATCTCTTCCACAAAAACATTGGTAGCAATGCGGCCTTCTAAAACAACTTTTTCTGAGATGTCAGTTGTAAAAAACCCTTTCCCAATCAACAGACCCAGTGTTCTGTTGCGGCTAAGGTCATTTAATGCGGTCAGGCTAAAATCACCAAAACCACAATATTTGAACATGGTTTCTTCCTTGCCACCAAACCTGGTCATAATTACACGCATCTCGTTGATAGACTTGGTAATGATTAACGATCTGAGGTTAGGCGAATCGAAATGGGCATCCACGATACCCACGATAATGGCATAAACATTCTTTAGGATACTAGCCATTTCAACACCATATACATCACTGGAAAAGTCGAGGTGGATGCTGGTATCCTTAAATATTTCCTCAAATCCTTTAAAATACCTTTCACGCTTTGATACCAAGGTAAAACCAGTAGGCAGGTTATTGATGATCTCCCTGGCAAACGATGGCCCTTTCATACTAAAAATAGGGTTGTCAATTTCCCTTGAGAGTCCCTGAGGAATTGTCTTATGATCGACACCAAATCCTTTGGCTAGATTAACAACCAATGCGTTGGGGTTGAATAATTCCTTGGTATTGCGTACATAACTCACTACTACATTGGATGGAATTCCGAGAAAAATAACATCTGAAGTTCGTAAAATACCCCTGTCAGAAGTAGCTTTAAGTGAAGGGTGAAGCCTGACATTAGGAAAATATTTTCGGTTTAAATGGTCCTCATTTATCGATTTCACAACATCTTCTTCTATCGACAACAGCGTTACTTCATAAGTCTCTTTAAGGCAGATAACATTGCCCATAGAGGTTGTTATTGCCCCGCTGCCCACGAAACATATCTTCAGCTTTTTATCCATAATTTAGATGGTCAATCTTTCCTTTTCCGGGATAAATAACCCGGTAATGTTATCTATAACCAACAAATGATACGTAATTAATTGGATTTAGTTCGATTTATAAGAAATGAAAAAGCTTCATTGACTTTCCTGTTAACATCGTCAGAAATTTTCAATAAATAAACCGGTGCTAAGAATACGACTGAAATGACTGTTGATCGAACAAGAATATCAATGATATAATTTGATAGTTGCGGAATCAGAAGGGAAACAACATATGCTGTGATTGAAATTATTAGAAGTAAAATAAACTTGTAGTCAAATGGCTGAAAATGAAACTTTTTATAAAGAAAAATGAACTTAATAAAGTTGTAGATGAATTTTGAAATAAGCGATGCCAAGGCAGCTCCAACAATACCCAATACAGGAATCAATATTAGATTTGTGGCAATAAGCAAAATGGCAAATATGAAAAGGAAATAAGAAATATACCTGTAATACTTTGAGTTGGTAATAATCTGTGGATTTATGCCGAGCGCAATATCTGTCAGGTTGGCCAAACCGATAAAAAGGATCACAAATTTCCCTGGTAGATAGTCATCTTTAATAATCATAAAGATATTGTCGATATTCCCCCAAATGCCAATGAATAATAAAAATCCAAGAACACTTAGACTAATGCTGCTTCTCTTGTAAATATTATTTATTGTTACCAGATCATTTGCCTTCCATGCATCTGAAATTACAACTGATCCTATTTTACCCATGGTTCGCAGCGGAACAAGTATAAGTGTTCCAAAGAAGAAAGTTACAGTGTAAATTCCGGCAGAGCTCAATCCCATGAAACGTTCAACCATAATGACATCAATATTTAATACCAACATGCCTGAAAACGTGGTGATCATCCCAAAAAAACTGACATCAATAAGTTGTTTTCGTAATGGTTTATCGATAGAAGAAAAATCGGGTTTTAAAAAGAACTGTCCGCTTCTTAGCACCGAATAAACCAGGAAAAAAGTAGGTGTGATCAAAGCCACAACATAGAGAATAACAGTTAAATCAAAGCTTATTAGATTTAAAAAGTACGCAACAATTACCAGAAGGATCAATACCCTTTGGACTACTTCCTTAAAAACGATTCCTTTAACAGCATTGTACAAAACACGGTAATACGTGTCGAGTAGATTAAACAAAAGTGTAAAAACAATTAATGGAACAACGTAATAAAAATAGGTGTTAAACAATTCAGATTTTTCCTGTCCGTGTTCCAGGAAATAAGGGCGAAGCATTAAATAAGCCGGAATAACAATCATCAAACCTACAATGGAAACAATGAGCGCCATACCCAAATAACCATGGTGTTTCTTCTCAATATTTCTGAAAAATGGAAACAATTTAATAGTGGCGGTATTAATTCCCAGGCTGGCAAATTGAGCAAACAGTGTGGAATAGGATACCAATATTCTTAAAAGTCCTACCTCCTCAGTCGAGAATATGCGCGGATAAAGTATGCCAACAGTAATAAAGCCCAGTGCAACTCCTATGTACGAATAGATAGTTCCCGAGATACTTTGTTTTTGAATGATGCCCAATGTATTACTTGTTTACAATTGAATTTACTGATAAAGGTATTTGCAAATAAAAACATATACCCATTTGAGCTATTTTAAATCGTGTGTAAATTTATAAAAGAAAGGCTTAGATAAAAATTTCGGTTATATATGTTGAATATTATTAAGTACGGGAACCACTTAGCACAATATCTGACATTTGTTCAAGGAATTTATTGTGTTTGATATGAAGTGGGATTTTTACGATATAAGATTCAGCGTTGGTAAGTGTTGACAGAAAATTTTGTTCAATATTTTCTGTCAAATCAGCGTAATTAAGTCTTGGTGCAGATGATGCAATCATGCTGTTGAATTCGTCCCAAAGCAAATGCTTATAAAAGATATGATATTCTGTTTCCAACACCAAGCTGTTTAATTTAGATGCTTCTTCCTTACCGATATTGCTTTTCTCAATCTGATTTACGGTTCCGTCTTTAACCAATATATAAAAGGTTTTT
This sequence comes from Marinilabiliales bacterium, assembly GCA_963776205.1. Lineage (GTDB taxonomy): Bacteria > Bacteroidota > Bacteroidia > Bacteroidales > F082 > UBA4459. Next base: position 404,998 of record CAVZLR010000002.1, on the reverse strand, counting down.
AGTTTTTTTGGTTGATTAGTAATATGACCATACAAATCAACAGGATTAACCCGGCGTCTGACAATAGCTGGGTTTATTGATTTACGTGTTTGCCAATGAAGCTTGTCAAAAAATCCAGTTTGTGAAAATATCTTTTTTCTTACATCCTCATTATTAACCAAATTATAGCCATAAATTTTTGGGTAAGATAAATTAGGAAAAGCAACTCCTTTATTATTAACAACCACAATATCATCGGCAAAGAAATTTTTATTGTGATTATTGCATAATTCGAGTTCCAGTGAAGTTTTTCCAACACCGCCGGTGCCACCAAATAAAATGGCACCATCAGCATCAATCGCTGAAGCATGCACGACAGACATATCCGGGGAGAAAAAAGCAGAAGGAATTAAGACAAGTTCATGAAAAATAAAACCAATTGATTCTTTCCGATTCGTAAATTGGTAACTAAACCATTTATTGGCCATGGCCTTTATCTTGCCACCCTGCTTAATACAAAAGTCAATTTGTATTAATTGCTTATTGTTAAAGTGAAACTCAATGGATGCATTTATTAGTTCCCATCTGAAGCTGTCTTTATAATATAAATGGATAGAAGGATTTTTTAAGATGGGAATTTTATTTTCTAATTTGTCGAGGTAGTTAATCGTAATATCTATAGTATCGTCTTGTTTTGCAATTGGATAAATTCCAAGCTCCTGATGCAGGATTTCCCCTTCAAAACTATCAATGGTATTTATTTGATAAATTTTGCCCAACATATGGTAATTCCTGGTCATAGCTTTATTCCATTGAATTTATTTTACAATATCTTTTATTATTCTTTCCAACTCCTTTTCCCGTCTATCTTCTGTGTAGAACTTTCTAATGAAATCCCTGTTTTGTTCACCAATTTCCTGCTCTGAACTTAAAGCTTTCAGAATCATTTTTTCTGCCTTATCTAAGTCCTTCTTTTCTAATATGAATTCTTTGTCTCTAATCACAGTAGGAATTCCATTCACATTTGATCCTGCTACTATACACTTACACAGCATTGCTTCGCAGAGGGTGTTTGGTAATCCTTCTGTGACTGAAAATTGCACATACACCTTCGATTGACAATAATACTGTTTTAATGTTTCCTGGTTGACTTTATCGATGATGGTCAGGTTCTTTTTTTGTATATTTAATTGAATAGAATCGTTTATGACGCCAATAAAGATAAAATGAACCTCTGGTAATTTGTCGGCGAGTTGAGTGATAAGATCCAGTCCTTTTAAAATGGCACGGTTCTCCGAATCAATTACACCAACGGTCAAAACCTGCTTTGATTTCTTTACGGCTTTACAATTCCAGTATGCTGCATCATAACCTGTTGGAACGACGTTGCATTTTTTTGAAATACCAGAGATGAAACTTTCCAGGCCCACCTGATTATCGCCATCAATATAGCTGTTATCACCATTTACTAGTGATTCATCAACGCAAAGTATTGCATCAGCATTCTTATAGGCTTTAATGACGAGTTTGCTTCTGATATTATTTTTATAAAAAACGCCGTATTGTATGGCGGGTATTGAAACCGCATCATTTCCACCAACAACAATGATATGCTTTAGATTAAAAAGTTTTGACAATACACCTGCATGAAATGCATGATAGTCACCAAACCAGGTATAAATCAGGTCAAACCTTCTGAAGTGAAATAATAAGTAAATAAAGAACCTAATATGATAATAAAAGAACTTAGGCGCTTTCTTCGAGGGATTCAGAAAGTATGTTGACACATCAAAATGTTTCTTAAGCAGTTTTTCGTCAGCTTTAACAAAAGATGAAAATCCCTTATGTAGCAATAGTATTTTGATGCGGTTCATAATAATCAAAAATACAATTATTTTGGGCCGATAATTTCAATTCTTCCTTACTCTACCACCTTATACTTGATGACAGCTTCCGAACGTGATTTGCGTATGCTAACATTTAGTTCGTAGCCAATAAGCAGGATGATGGCATTATAGTACAACCAAATGAGTAGGATGATCAACGATCCAATAGATCCATAAAGCAGATTGTATCTCGAGAAATTTTCAAAGTACATTTTTAAAAGTACCCCACCTACTACGAAAAGAGTTGTTGCTAAAATGGAACCAGGTGAAAAAAAACGGTATTTATTTACTTCTCGATCTTTTTGCTGTCCGAAATAATAAAGCAACGAGATACTTAATAAAATACTCAGGATAATAATCAACCACTGTAAGGCAACTAATGCCGATAAAGTCAACTTATGTGTAATTATACCCCTGGTTGCCAGGAAGTTGATAATATCCTTACCGAAACCTAAAAGTGACATAGAAACAAATACAAGTATTGAAAGTGCCAGCATAAGGAAGAAAGCCTGCATTTTTTGCTTCCACCATGGCCATATCTCAGTTTGGTGTACGCTTTGGTTAAAACCCTCCAAGGATGGCATCAATACCATTCACTGAGAAATAAATGGCTAAAAGGGAAACTAAGGATAGCATACCGGATGACGGGCGACTTACGATTTCAATGATAGTATTCTCAGCCAGGTTGTAAACACTCGCAGGAATAATCTCGTCTAAAAGATCCAGCAGATCTACCTGCAAATAAGGGGTGGTTACAAACGGAATCAATGTGAAAATAAATAACACGAAAGGGATTAGTGCTAAAAAAAAGTTAAATGCTATAGCAGCCGCCCTGTATGTTACAACTCCTTTAAAAAGGCCCTGAAAAAAGAAAACAAGCACATCGTAAAGTGGCATGCCATCAAATCCCGGAAGGACGATAAAGCTGAGTTTTTTCTGTAACCAGCGATCTGTTTTAAGGGTTATGAATTGTATGCTTCGTAGAATATTCAAAACTATCTATTTAATGGCTTTTAGGCTTAAATCAAGACTTTTTATCTGGTGTGTCAACGCACCCACCGAAATGAAGTCTACTCCAGTTTCAGCATATTCCCTGATGTTGTTTAAGCTAATATTACCAGATGCCTCAGTTTCATAAGCATGATCAATCAATTTAATAGCTTTGCTCAGGTCTGCAGGTGTAAAATTATCCAGCATGATGCGGTCAATGTTACCAACCGCCAATACTTCTTCCAATTCTTTAAAACTCCTTACTTCTATTTCAATTTTCAGGTTTTTCCCTTTGGCCTTTAGGTAATCATTTGTGGCACTAATGGCATTTTTAATGCCTCCAGCAAAATCCACATGGTTGTCTTTGATCATGATCATATCGAATAAACCAAAGCGGTGATTATAACCACCACCCAATTGAACTGCCAGTTTTTCAATAGTCCTGTTACATGCTGTAGTTTTTCTTGTGTCGAGTAGTTTAGTATGTAAGCCCTCAAGCTCATTTGCCATTTTCCTTGTAAAGGTGGCAATGCCACTCATCCGTTGTAAAAAATTCAATGCCGTACGTTCAGCCGTCAATAATGATTGTGCTTTCCCGGAAACGATAAATATGTTATCCCCTTTCTTTATCTGCATTCCATCAGTGATAAATATTTCTAATTCCGCTGTTGGATCCACTTGCCTGAAAACTTCCCTGGCTACAATAACGCCGGCCAAAACACCATCATCTTTTGCTAACAAAACGGCTTTGCCTCTTGCATTCTCCGGAATGGTAGCCAAAGATGTATGATCACCATCACCGATATCTTCTTCCAGGGCAAGCGCAACAATCTCCTCAATCTCCATATGTCGAAAATTCTTGATCCAAGTATTCAAAAATACGAAATAAAAAACTTGATAAAAGTTTGGCGAACTTATATTACTGAACAATCATTTATATGGAAATTGTAATTTATATCCATTATATATAATTAGCTTACATATCTAATTTCTTTTATATTATTTTTGCCTTTCAATTTGCTATATGAAGATTGTTGTAACAGGCGCGAGTCAGGGAATTGGATATGAAGTTGTTAAGAAACTGCTAAGCGAAACGGAACACGAAGTTTTTGCATTGGCCAGAAACAAAAAAAAGCTTGAGTCGCTTCAAAAATATGCCCTGAATGCAACATTTCAGTTCCAGGCGTTTGATTTGCTGAAAGAGAACTTTCAAAAGGATTTGATTCCTGACATTGTAAAAAGTTTGGGAAAGGTAGACGTATTGATTAACAATGCCGGTCTGCTTATCAACAAACCCATACAGGATTTAACAAATAAAGACTTCGACGATTTATTTAATATGAACGTGAAAAGTGTTTTTAAGCTGGTCAGAGATTTATTGCCTCAATTTAATGAGAATGCGCATATTGTGAATATAACAAGCATGGGTGGTTTCCAGGGGAGTGCTAAATTTCCTGGTATGTCGTTGTATAGTGCCAGTAAGGGAGCATTGGGTATTTTAACAGAATGCATGGCAGAAGAATTAAAAGATCAACATATAAAAACAAATGCGCTGGCCATTGGCGCAGTGCAAACAGAAATGCTTACAAAAGCTTTTCCTGGTTACAAGGCGCCTGTTAACGCTGGTGAAATGGCAGATTTCATCATAGATTTTGCACTGAAAGGACATCATTATATAAACGGTAAGATTATTCCGGTTTCATTATCAACTCCATAACAAGTCTTTTACATTGAAAAGCAATACAGTAACACATACTGGAATTATTAAAAGCGTTAGCGATGGCAGAGCCGTGGTGTCAATTATTGCTCAATCAGCCTGTGCTTCATGTCATATAAAAGGAGCATGCACCATAAGTGATGTAAAGGAAAAAATTATTGAAGTTGATCTTTTTGAAGATCAGGAATATACTAACGGAGAGGAAGTAATTATTGAAATGAAGCAATCATTAGGAAGCTGGGCAGTACTTTTTGGATACTTTTTTCCATTTTTACTGGTCATTACAACACTGATCATTTTAACCTCTTTCGGGCTTGATCAGGGGCTTTCAGGACTGTTGGCCATACTAACACTTGCACCGTATTATTTAATTATGTATCTTTTCCGTGCTATTTTACGTAAAAAGTTCACGTACAGATTGCAATGATTATGAGATAACTGAAAACAAGCAGGTTGGCTATCCACAAAGCAAGCAAACAATTTGGATAGTTAGCTGAAGAACAAACAAAACAAACAAAATGAGCCGCAATTATTCCTCTTTCAGGGGCATAAAGTATGTATCCTTAGTTAGATACCTGGTTAGCAAATGCCTTGCTCACCTATTCACAAAAAATAGGCTTTTTTATTGTTTGATTTTGAAAACGAAAAGTTTTCCGTTTGAAGAAATGCCTGGTACGGTTTTTCTTCTGCCGTTTGTTATGCGTTACGATTTGAGTAATTAATTCAAATCTCAGCAGTTTCTCCCAATCATAATTTGTTGAATTAAAAGACATACAGAAACACATAATAAAATTAACAATAGAAAAACTAAACAAACATGAAAAATCAAGTTACTGTTTTGAAACAAGGTTGCGTTGCTTTTGTTGTTCTCATATTGATTAACCTTTTTCTGGTAACCCCAATTTTTTCTCAAACTATACGGCCAGAAAGCGTTGTCAAGGCTGTTTACTTTGATAAGTCAAAAGAATTAAGAAACATTCCGATTGTTGACCCTCAAAAGAGGGACCGTTCTTGGAAAGATGGAGTAGTTAAAAATAAAGAAGGATTTCATGAAGATTTCAAGCAGACATCATGGTGGTATGGACCTGATCCGGTTTTGCAGAATTATAATTCAGGGGAACGTTCGAATCCTATAGTTGGAGAAAACCATGACGGCGTAAGTAACTTAAGCGGTGTAGCACCTCCGGATACAGATGGAGATGTTGGGCCTAATCATTACTTCCAGATGGTGAATCTTGCATTTGCTATTTGGGATAAAGGCGGTAACCTGTTGTATGGTCCGGCAGATAATATTACACTATGGGATGGATTTAGTGGTCCATGGAGTGGAACCAATGACGGCGATCCGATTGTCTTATATGATGAGTACGCTGACAGATGGATTGCATCTCAATTCTCATTGCCAAATTATCCCAGTGGTCCTTATTATGAATTGGTTGCAGTATCTGAAACAGGTGACCCAACAGGTGCTTGGTATCGTTATGCATTTGAATTCAGTAATATGCCCGACTATCCTAAATTTGGGATATGGTCTGATGGGTATTATTTTACAATCAATCAATTTTCAAATGGATCATCTTGGGCAGGCGCAGGTGTCTGTGTTTTAGACAGGGATGCAATGTTAATTGGAGATCCTGACGCTGAAATGATCTTTTTCAATATGGGAACAAGCTACGGTAGCTTATTGCCGGGAGATTGCGATGGTTCAACTTTACCTCCTGCAGGCTCATCTAATTATTTTGTTGAGTTAAATACAAATTCATTACGCATATTTGAAGCTGATATTGATTGGAACAATACTAATAATTCATCAGTTACAGTTTCACAAAATATTACAACAGAATCATATTCATACAGTAATATTGTCATTGATCAACCAGGTACATCTACCCAATTGATGTCTATTTCAGATAGATTGATGTATCGGTTACAATACAGGAACTTTGGATCCTACCAGGTGATGCTTACAAATCATACAGTTAATGCGGATGGAAATGGACAAGCAGGAGTAAGATGGTATGAATTAAGAAATTACGGCAGTGGCTGGAGTATTCACCAGCAAGGTACGTATGCACCTGACGATGGTGAAAATAGGTGGATGGCAAGTATCGCAATGAATGGTGATGGTGATATTGCGTTAGGGTATTCCGTATCAAGCGCAACAACCTATCCCTCGATTCGTTTTGCAGGACAAAATTCAGAGAGTAGCGGCACCGGAATTTTAGATATTGTAGAAACTAGTATTTATGAAGGAAATGCATCACAAACAGGCATTAATCGGTGGGGTGACTACTCAATGATGTCGGTAGACCCTAGCGATGATCAAACATTTTGGTTTACGACTGAATATTCATCAGGTGGTTGGAGTTGGAGAACAAGAATTGCCTCATTTTCATATGCGCCTATTGTTGATCCTCCCATAGCTGATTTTAGCGTTAATGATACACATCCGATGGTTAGTCAAACTGTTAATTTTATGGATGAGTCATCTAATGTACCTCATACATGGTCCTGGTCATTCTCCCCCTCCGGAGTCACTTATGTTGATGGAACAAATTCAGGCTCAAAAAACCCCAAAGTTCAATTTACTAATTCAGGGTTTTATACTGTTACCCTGACAGCAACAAATGATATTGGTTCAGATATTGAAGTGAAGTCTAATTTTATTGAAGTACTGGATTGCTCGCCTATTACAGTATATCCATATTTGCAAACATTTGATGAATGGGGAACAAGTGTTCCTGAAATGACTTGTACATCAGATGGTACAGTGTCTCTGGATGATTGTTGGCAAAATGGAAGTGGGGATGACATCGATTGGGATGTTTATGCTGAATACAGCCCATCAGGAGAAACGGGACCTGATGAAGATCATACAGGTGGTGGAAATTACTTATTTACTGAGAGCTCAAGTTGTTTTAACAGTGAAGGTTATATTATTTCACCCGCTTTTAATTTATCCTCTCTTACCAATCCTGAATTAAGGTTCTGGTATCATATGTATGGTGCTGAAATGGGAACACTGTCAATCCAGGTGTCAACTAATGGAGGAACAAGTTGGTCATCAGATATCTGGAGTTTATCAGGTAATCAGGTAGACGAATGGCAGGAAGCAATTGTATCTTTAGGAAGCTATGGCACCCAAACAAATCTTGTATTTCGAATCACAGGTTTAACTGGTTCAAACTGGCATTCTGATATGGCCATCGATGATTTTTCAATTAGTGGAGGAAGTGGGTCAGGGCCTACTGCAAATGCCGGTCCTGATGCAACTGTATGTGAAAATTCAAATTCACAACTTAATGGAACATCGTATAACAGCTCTTCAATTGAATGGACGACCTCCGGGGATGGAACATTTGATGATATTTATGAGCTCGATGCTACATATACACCAGGTAATCTTGACCAATCAAGTGGCGCAGCAACACTCACTCTTACTGCATACCCAATTCCTCCAGCAACAGGAAATGCAACAGATCAGATGGTTTTATCTGTTCAGGAACAACCAACAGCAACTGCCGGACCTAATGACGAAACATGTGAAGGTGTTGCATATACAGTAAGTGCAGCATCTGCTACGGATTATTCTACTTTACTTTGGACGGAAAATGGCTCAGGAAGTTTATCAAACGCTAATACTTTAACACCAACTTATACACCTGGGAATGGTGAAACAGGACAAGTGACGCTTACATTAACAGTTCAGGGTTTGGGAAACTGCTCACCGGATGTGTCAACAATGCAACTTAATATTTTAAGCGGAACTACTGCGAATGCAGGGTCAGATGGTGTAACTTGTGCATCATTTTCATATACAATCACTGATGCTTCAGCATCAAACTATAGTTCTTTACTTTGGACAGAAAATGGAACTGGTTACTTATTGAACGCGTCAACACTTTCACCTACCTATGTGCCAGGAAACGGAGAAACAGGTATAGTTACATTAACATTAACAGCCAGTGGACAGGGTGCTTGCGGAGATAGTGAGTCATCCATGGAAATTGAAATATTCCCTGCCCCGACTGCTAATGCGGGCTCAGATGATATGAGTTGCTCAAATACTCCATTCACTGTTACGGGTGCAACTGCTACAAATGGTAGTTCATTATTATGGACTGAAAATGGAACCGGAACATTATCAAATGCTACAACTTTAAATCCAACATATACACCTGGAAATGGAGAAATTGGTGATGTAACATTAACTTTAACTGTTGAGGGACAGGGAACATGTAATGAAGCAATTTCGAGTTTAATTCTTGAAATAGTTGCAGGACCATCTGCTTCAGCAGGTGAGGATGCCCAAACTTGTCAGGGAATTCCATATACCGTTAATGACGCAACAGCAGCAAATTATAGTGGTATCTTATGGACAGAAAATGGATCTGGATATATTACAAATGCTACAGGTTTAACACCGACTTATTATCCTGGTAGTGGAGAAACGGGGAATGTTACTCTTACCCTGACTGTGGAAGGAATTGGTAATTGTACGGATGCGGTTGATACTAAACAGCTTGTAATTTTCCATTCTCCAACAGCTAATGCAGGTTCTGATGCGATGGTATGTGCTGGTTCAACATTTACTTTGAATGGAGCAAATGCTACTAATTATAGTTCAGTTAACTGGGATGAAGATGGTACTGGGTATTTAACAAATGCGAATACACTTAATCCAACATATCATCCGGGTACGAATGAAACTGGGATAGTTAATTTAACATTAACTGCAGCAGGACAGGGAAATTGTAGTGATGCCATTTCATCTATGCAATTAGACATTATTCCCGGAGCTACAGCTGATGCGGGACCTGATGATATTACTTGCCAAAATGATCCATTTACAATCACAGATGCGACTGCAACCAATTATAGTTCTATACTATGGACATCGAATGGGTCAGGAACTATTTCTAACCCAACAACATTAAGTCCCACATATGTTCCTGCAACGGATGAAACAGGAGATGTTACACTTATACTGACTGTTCAGTCAGAAGGAGGAGGTATGTGTGGAAGTGCAGGTTCAACAATGATCCTTGAAATAGTACCAACACCAATGGCTCATGCAGGAGAGGACGACATAAGTTGTCAAAATGAAGCATACACAATAAGTGGTGCATCAGCCAGCGAAAATAGCACTATTCTTTGGTCAACTAACGGAAATGGTACACTAGAGAACCATGGTACCTTAACTCCAACATATTATCCGGCTAATAATGAGTTTGGAATTATAACATTTACGCTAACAGTTACATCGGCTTATAGTGGATTCTGTGGAGAAGCTATCTCAAATATGAGTCTCGAAATTATTCCCGGAGCTACCGCATTTGCTGGTTCAGATGCTGTTATTTGTGAAGCATCTGCTTACACAATAACAGATGCAACAGCGAGTAATAATAGCACCATATTATGGACAACCACTGGTAATGGTATAATTTCAAACCCAACTTCATTGTCACCCACTTATAATCCGGCAACTGGTGAAACCGGAATAGTTACATTAACATTAACAGTAACATCAGGCGCTGGAGGATCTTGCGGAACGGCTGTGTCTTCTCTTGATATTGAGATCATTCCTTTGCCTTTTGCAGATGCTGGAGATGATGACATTTCATGTCAAAATGAACCCTACACCGTAAGCGATGCTGCAGCTAGTAGCAATAGTACAATTTTATGGACTGAAAATGGAACAGGAAGTTTAACAGGCGCGACGACACTAACACCAACTTACACACCTGGTGCAAATGAAATTGGGTTTGTTACACTCAGTTTGTCAGTAATTTCTGGTAATGGCGGTTTCTGTGGAACTGCCAACTCTTTAAAAGTTCTTGAAATTATTCCGGGTGCATTCGCAGAGGCAGGACCTGATGCAGAAATATGTGAAGATAATTCATATACAATTAGTGGTGCATCGGCAAGCGAAAACAGTTCGATCCTTTGGACATCGAATGGAGCCGGAACTCTTACAAATGAATTGACATTGTCACCAACATATACACCGGCAGTTAATGAAATAGGTGAAGTCGTACTGACAATGTCTGTTGAATCAGGTGGTGGAATGTGTGGCATAGCTACTTCATCAATGACGATATATATTATTCCTTCGGCATATGCCAATGCAGGTGATAATTTGATTTCCTGCCAGGGTGAATCTGTTCTGATTAGCGGAGCATCCGCAAGTCAAAATAGTACAATCTTATGGACTACGAATGGATATGGTTTATTGATTGACGAAACAACCATTACTCCTACTTATGTGCCTGAAGGAAATGAAATAGGTGAGATCTTATTTACTTTAACAGTTACATCAGAAAACAATGGAATGTGTGGAATTGAATCTTCTTCAATGACAGTTGACATCGTACCGGGAGCAACCGCCTTCGCAGGAATGGACGGAACGACCTGTGAAAATAACACGTATACAGTAACAGATGCAACTGCCAGTGAAAACAGTAGTATTTTATGGACAACCAATGGAATGGGAATATTAACTGATGAAACTACAATAGTGCCATCCTATACACCAGCTGCTGATGAAGTTGGGGAGATTGCTTTAACATTGACAGTGCAATCTGGAGGAGGAAATTGCGGAACGGCGACTTCCTCTAAATATCTATTGATTTATCCCGAGGCTTTTGCTGATGCTGGGTATGATGATGAATCATGTCAGGGTGAAATTTATTATCTGACAGGTGCTTCAGCAAGTGACTATTCTTCTGTTCTGTGGACAACAAATGGAAGTGGGGTACTTACAGATGAAACAACTTTGACACCCTCTTATACACCTGATATTGAAGAAACAGGTGAAATAGTGTTCACATTGACAGTTAATTCAGGTGTGAATGGAGAATGCGGTACAGCATCTTCATCACGAATTTTAAATATTGTTCCCGGGGCAACGGCTTATGCCGGACCTAATGGAGGAATGTGTGAAGGATTATCATATACTATTTACGGGGCTTCAGCAAGTAGTAATAGTAGCGTATTATGGACAACAAATGGATTAGGCATAATATCAGGAGTGACTACATTAACACCAACGTACACGCCGGCAATTGGTGAAACGGGAGATGTTTTAATGACTTTAACAGTTTCATCAAATAACGGAGGAGATTGTGAAGTAGCCACTTCCTCCACAACAATAACCATATATGGAGAACCTGTAGTATATGCAGGGGAGGATGCTATAATGTGTGAGAGTGATTTATTACAGTTGGATGGCTATGCTTTAAATTATTCATCCATAGATTGGAGTACCTCTGGAGATGGTGTTTTTGATGATGAAAGTGCACTAAACCCAATTTATTATCCAGGAAATGAAGATATTAACACGGGTATGGTAAACTTGGTAATAACTGCTAATTCACTTTCTTGTAATTCAGTTAGTGATGATTTGAACATTCAAATATCAGCAGCCGCATTCACATTTGCCGGAACTGATGCTGAAATATGTGATGATGAAACTTATCAGTTATCAGGAACCGTTGAAAATAGTGAAACGTTTATTTGGACTTCAGAAGGTGATGGTGTATTCAGCAATGCCACGTCACTTAATCCAGTATACTCGCCAGGAGTAAATGATATATCTAATGGAGATGTTGAACTAAGTCTAACAGGATTTAGTGTATTCCCATGTATCATTGAGCATTCCGATCAAATGGTACTTACAATAGAAACATGTACTTCAAGTCAGTTTAATGATGATCCGATTACTGAGTTTAAAATAATGCCAAATCCTGCTTATGAATATGTCAGGTTTTCAGTTGATAATTTACAAGGTGAATTTGCGGAAGTAAGCTTAATTAATATGTCAGGAGCAGTAGTTAACTATGATAAATATGAGATAATTAATGGTTCTGTTAATGCTAAATTATGGCTTATAAACTTGAATCAAGGAGTTTATTTTATCCAAATAAAGTCGGATATATATAATAAAATAGAAAGATTAATAAAATTGAAGTAAAATTTATACATTGTTGGTCTTACCATCTATGTTAAACCATAAATTAATAAGAATGAAAAAAACAATTATTCTGCTGGTCATTGCTGTATTCCCCTTTCTGGTATTTGCTCAATCGAATGTAAAAACTCTAAAAGAGAAAACAGTTTTTGACAAACAAGAAAAGCCTGAAACAAATGTTCGGGCTTTGAAAGAGTTTTCTGAAAGAAAATCGAATGAATGGAATTTGAGGAGGGCTGAAGCTGAGGAATTTGCAAGGATAAATAATATCCCTTTAATCATTGAGAATGACAGTACTTTTATGGAGTTGATTTCCATAGAAGATGGTATTCCTCAATATTATAAAATTGATAATGCAAATGCATCCGCTACAATTTCTACCAATAATGTGAACAGCAGTAGTGGTTTAGGATATGATTTGGATGGGAATGGTATGACGGTTTATGAATGGGATGGTGGAGGTGTTCTCACCACGCACCAGGAGTTTGGAGGGAGGGTCACCCAAGTTGACAGCCCTTCTGGAACAAGCAGCCATTCAACTCATGTTGCGGGAACATTAATTGGGTCAGGTGTTGTTGGAAGTGCAAAAGGTATGGCTCCACAAGCTAATCTTAATGCTTATGAATGGACAAATGACGAATCGGAAGTCGCGGCTGCCGGGGCTGATGGTGCTTTGATTTCGAATCATTCATATGGTTTTACAAGGGGTTGGAATGATGGTATATGGTATGGCACCCCAAGTATTAGTGTCCTCGAAGATTATAAATTTGGGTTTTATGATGCAAGTGCTCAGGAATGGGATCAAATTGCACATGATGCTCCATACTTTCTTATTTGTAAGTCAGCAGGAAATGACAGGAATGATTCCGGGGATGGATCTTATCCACCAGATGGAAATCAGGGAACAGGATACGACTGTATTGGTACAAGAGGAATTGCGAAAAACTTACTGACAATTGCTGCAGTTGCTGACATTCCTGGTGGGTATTCACAACCCTCAGATGTAGTTATGAGCTCTTTCAGTTCATGGGGACCCGCCGATGATGGTAGAATAAAACCAGATATTTCAGCTAATGGTGTTAGTTTGTATTCTGCTGAAAATACGGGTAATACAGATTACGTTTCTAAAAGCGGAACTTCAATGGCATCGCCATCAGCAGCAGGATCCTTAATTTTATTACAGGAACATTATGAAAATTTGAATGGTTCTGGGAACTTTATGTTAGCGTCTACTCTGAAAGCTTTGATAATTAACACTGCAGATGAAGCAGGAATAGCAGATGGACCAGATTATGAATTTGGTTGGGGTCTGATGAATACAGAAAAAGCCGTATTAAAGATTTCTGAGGATCAATCAATAAATGTTATTGATGAACTGACTTTAGCAAATGGAGCCACCTATAACAGGACTGTTTATAGCAATGGTTCTGAACCACTAAAAGTTACAATTTGTTGGAATGATGTGCCAGGAACACCTGTCACCGCACAATTGGATCCAATTGATCCTATGCTTGTCAATGATTTGGATTTGAGAATTAATAAGGATGCAACCACTTTCTATCCTTGGAAATTGAGTAGAAATAATCCTTCAAATGCTGCTACAAACAACAGTGAAAATGATGTTGATAATGTAGAGGTGGTTTATATTGCAACCCCTACAGCAGGTGATTATACAATAACGATTGATCATGACGGATCTCTAAGTGGAGGATCACAGGTCTATTCAATAATATTAAGTGGCATTTCAATTTCTGCGAGCCCGCCAACCATCGTAACTGTTACTCCCTCAGGTTTATATAAAGACCGGGGTAAACAAATTACTGTAACAGGTTCAGATCTACTTGGTAGTTCTTTCGAGATTGGAGGGGTTTTTGGAACTGAAGTTTCCAACACTGGATTAGTAGCCGTTATTGATTTTCCACCTGGTAATTATACAAATAACACACTTACAATTACAAATAGCTCTGGAAATGATACACACACAGTAACAGTTAATACGAGAAATACAATTCCCGTGAATGCAAGTACAGGGGCAAATACAGATATTCATCAAACCATTGATGGTGCTGTTGATGGATTGGCAGCATGGTATGGAAGTATTGCATTCAATGCAGGAGATTTACCAGGAACAAAGATAATTGAAGTAGCAAATGGTACTTATACTGAAAGTGTGACTTTAAATTCGAGTTTAAATCCAACAGTGGCGAACCAACTAATGATAAAGCCTGTTACTGGAAATGCTCCTATTGTGAATGCGAGTAGTCAATCGTATGGGTTTAATCTGAATACAGTTGATAATATTGAATTAAATGGTTTTACAGTTCATAGCGCAATATTTGATAATATATATGCACAAGGTGATAATGTCACGATTAAATATAATAAATGCTATGGTGCAACTGGCGGTTCAGGGATTAGAGCTCAAACAGGTACATTATTTACTATTACAAACAACTTGTGCTATGGTAATTATAAATATGGAATTCAATTAAGCAATTCAAATAATTCTGTTATAAAAAATAATACTTCTGATGATAATGGAGGTTCTTATACACCCGCTACCGGAGTTGAATTATTTAATGAAGATTGGGAATCGGGCTCTTATGACGGGTGGACAACAAATGGAGGATGGTCGATATATGATGATCCAACCATAGCCAGATCTCCAACACATTGTGCGGAAATGACAAATTTTACTGATGGATATATAAGCTATTCATCTGTAAATATTTCTGGTTACACTAATATCATTGTCTCATGTTACTATAGGGATTTTGGCAATATGGAGATAACTGATATTATAAGCGGTGAATACCAGATTGATGGTGGAGGATGGGTTGAATTCTTTAATGATAATAATGATGTAGATGCATATATTCAAGGTATTAGTTCAGCCATAAATACAGGTGGAACAGCAAACTCTTTGGAAATTCGTTTTACGGCAACAAATAATAGTGCAAGTGAATTCTGGGTTGTGGACGATATAACGGTAACAGGTGACGAAGCAGGTGCTGCAACTAGTACTGGGGCAGGATTATATGTAGAATCCGGTACAGGAACAACCATCCAAAACAATATTTTCATTGCCAAATCAGGTAACAATGATTATTATGCCTTAATCACTGAATCAGGTGTTACAGTGAACTCTAATTACAACACCTATTATACTACCAACACAAATTTGTTTGATTATAATGGAACAGTTGGTAATACAGGGCCTCTCGGGGCAAGCGATTTAATTACAAATCCGCTTCTTGTAGGAGGAAGCGATTATCATATTTTCTCTACAAATGGTTCATATCATGGAGGCGAATGGCCACCTCTGAATGCAAGCAGTGGTGTGTGGACGAATGATGCAAGTAATTCTCCAGCAATAGACGCGGGTAATCCAGTTGATCCGTATTCAAATGAACCTGTAAGTGGAAATAGAATTAATCAGGGAGCTTATGGAAATACAGTTCAAGCCTCTAAAACTAGCTTGGCTGTTACAGTATTTGCAGGCAATAATGCAAGCATATGTGCTGATGAAACATATACATTATCAGGTGCAACAGAATCAAATACAACATCTTTATTATGGACAACTTCTGGTAATGGAACTTTTGATAATGATACAGAACTGAATCCGGTTTACACTCCAGGGTCTGCAGATATTGCAGCAGGTACAGTTACTTTAACATTAACGGGACAGCCCGGTAATGTGAGCGATGATATGACCCTAACGGTCAGTCCATTATCCACTGCCGATGCAGGTTCATCCACGGCAACGATCTGTTATGATGCGACCTATACAGCATCAGCCACAGCGACCAACGGAACGATCTTATGGACCACGGACGGAGATGGCAGCTTTGGAGATGCGACTATAGAAGATGCAGTTTATACACCAGGCACAACAGACATCGCCAATGGCACAGTTACTTTAACGATGACGGTGACAGGCGCATGTAACAGTCCGAGTGATGATGTGGTATTAAGTATCGATCCTGAATCGACAGCTGATGCAGGAGCCTCCACGGCAACGATCTGTTATGATGCGACCTATACAGCATCAGCCACAGCGACCAACGGCACGATATTATGGACCACAGACGGAGATGGCAGCTTTGGAGATGCGACTATAGAAGATGCAGTTTACACACCAGGCACAACAGACATCGCCAATGGCACAGTTACTTTAACGATGACGGTAACAGGCGCATGTAACAGTCCGAGTGATGATGTGGTATTGACCATAGACCAGGAAGCCACTGCCGATGCAGGAGCCTCCACGGCAACGATCTGTTATGATGCGACCTATACAGCCTCAGCCACAGCGACCAACGGAACGATCTTATGGACCACGGACGGAGATGGCAGCTTTGGAGATGCGACGATCGAAGATGCAGTTTATACACCAGGCACAACAGACATCGCCAACGGTACGGTGACTTTAACGATGACCGTGACAGGCGCATGTAACAGTCCGAGTGATGATTTGGTATTGACCATAGACCAGGAAGCCACTGCCGATGCAGGAGCCTCCACGGCAACGATCTGTTATGATGCGACCTATACAGCAGCGGCCACAGCGACCAACGGAACGATCTTATGGACCACGGATGGTGATGGCAGCTTTGGAGATGCGACTATAGAAGATGCGGTTTATACACCAGGCACAACAGACATCGCCAATGGCACGGTGACTTTAACGATGACCGTGACAGGCGCATGTAACAGTCCGAGTGATGATTTGGTATTGACTATAGACCAGGAATCCACAGCTGATGCAGGTGCATCCACGGCAACGATCTGTTATGATGCGACCTATACAGCATCGGCCACAGCGACCAACGGAACGATATTATGGACCACGGATGGTGATGGCAGCTTTGGAGATGCGACTATAGAAGATGCAGTTTATACACCAGGCACAACAGACATCGCCAATGGCACAGTTACTTTAACGATGACGGTGACAGGCGCATGTAACAGTCCGAGTGATGATGTGGTATTGACCATAGACCAGGAAGCCACAGCCGATGCAGGAGCCTCCACGGCAACGATCTGTTATGATGCGACCTATACAGCATCAGCCACAGCGACCAACGGAACGATCTTATGGACCACGGATGGTGATGGCAGCTTTGGAGATGCGACTATAGAAGATGCAGTTTACACACCAGGCACGAATGATATTGCCAATGGCACAGTTACTTTAACGATGACGGTGACAGGCGCATGTAACAGTCCGAGTGATGATGTGGTATTGACCATAGACCAGGAAGCCACAGCCGATGCAGGTGCATCCACGGCAACGATCTGTTATGATGCGACCTATACAGCCTCAGCCACAGCGACCAACGGAACGATCTTATGGACCACGGATGGTGATGGCAGCTTTGGAGATGCGACTATAGAAGATGCAGTTTACACACCAGGCACGAATGATATTGCCAATGGCACAGTTACTTTAACGATGACCGTAACAGGCGCATGTAACAGTCCGAGTGATGATGTGGTATTGACCATAGACCAGGAAGCCACTGCCGATGCAGGAGCATCCACGGCAACGATCTGTTATGATGCGACCTATACAGCATCGGCCACAGCGACCAACGGTACGATCTTATGGACCACGGACGGAGATGGCAGCTTTGGAGATGCGACTATAGAAGATGCAGTTTATACACCAGGCACAACAGACATCACCAATGGCACAGTTACTTTAACGATGACGGTGACAGGCGCATGTAACAGTCCGAGTGATGATGTGGTATTGACCATAGACCAGGAAGCCACTGCCGATGCAGGAGCCTCCACGGCAACGATCTGTTATGATGCGACCTATACAGCATCGGCCACAGCGACCAACGGAACGATCTTATGGACCACGGATGGTGATGGCAGCTTTGGAGATGCGACTATAGAAGATGCAGTTTACACACCAGGCACGAAAGACATCGCCAATGGCACAGTTACTTTAACGATGAC
Source organism: Marinilabiliales bacterium (assembly GCA_963776205.1). Classification (GTDB taxonomy): domain Bacteria; phylum Bacteroidota; class Bacteroidia; order Bacteroidales; family F082; genus UBA4459. Next base: position 386,484 of record CAVZLR010000002.1, on the reverse strand, counting down.
GGTAACAGGCGCATGTAACAGTCCGAGTGATGATTTGGTATTAAGTATCGATCCTGAATCCACAGCTGATGCAGGTTCATCCACGGCAACGATCTGTTATGATGCGACCTATACAGCCTCAGCCACAGCGACCAACGGAACGATCTTATGGACCACGGATGGTGATGGCAGCTTTGGAGATGCGACTATAGAAGATGCAGTTTACACACCAGGCACAACAGACATCGCCAATGGCACAGTTACTTTAACGATGACGGTAACAGGCGCATGTAACAGTCCGAGTGATGATTTGGTATTAAGTATCGATCCTGAATCCACAGCTGATGCAGGTTCATCCACGGCAACGATCTGTTATGATGCGACCTATACAGCATCGGCCACAGCGACCAACGGAACGATCTTATGGACCACGGACGGAGATGGCAGCTTTGGAGATGCGACTATAGAAGATGCAGTTTATACACCAGGCACAACAGACATCACCAATGGCACAGTTACTTTAACGATGACGGTGACAGGCGCATGTAACAGTCCGAGTGATGATGTGGTATTGACCATAGACCAGGAAGCCACTGCCGATGCAGGAGCCTCCACGGCAACGATCTGTTATGATGCGACCTATACAGCATCAGCCACAGCGACCAACGGAACGATCTTATGGACCACGGATGGTGATGGCAGCTTTGGAGATGCGACTATAGAAGATGCAGTTTACACACCAGGTACGAATGATATTGCCAATGGCACAGTTACTTTAACGATGACGGTAACAGGCGCATGTAACAGTCCGAGTGATGATTTGGTATTGACCATCGACCCTGAATCCACTGCTGATGCAGGTTCATCCACGGCAACGATCTGTTATGATGCGACCTATACAGCATCAGCCACAGCGACCAACGGAACGATCTTATGGACCACGGATGGTGATGGCAGCTTTGGAGATACACTATAGAAGATGCAGTTTACACACCAGGTACGAATGATATTGCCAATGGCACAGTTACTTTAACGATGACCGTGACAGGCGCATGTAACAGTCCGAGTGATGATGTGGTATTGACCATAGACCAGGAAGCCACTGCCGATGCAGGAGCCTCCACGGCAACGATCTGTTATGATGCGACCTATACAGCATCAGCCACAGCGACCAACGGAACGATATTATGGACCACGGATGGTGATGGCAGCTTTGGAGATAACACTGCAGAAGATGCAGTTTACACACCAGGTACGAATGATATTGCCAATGGCACAGTTACTTTAACGATGACCGTGACAGGCGCATGTAACAGTCCGAGTGATGATGTGGTATTGACCATAGACCAGGAAGCCACTGCCGATGCAGGAGCCTCCACGGCAACGATCTGTTATGATGCGACCTATACAGCATCAGCCACAGCGACCAACGGAACGATCTTATGGACCACGGATGGTGATGGCAGCTTTGGAGATAACACTGCAGAAGATGCAGTTTACACACCAGGTACGAATGATATTGCCAATGGCACAGTTACTTTAACGATGACCGTGACAGGCGCATGTAACAGTCCGAGTGATGATGTGGTATTGACCATAGACCAGGAAGCCACTGCCGATGCAGGAGCCTCCACGGCAACGATCTGTTATGATGCGACCTATACAGCATCAGCCACAGCGACCAACGGAACGATATTATGGACCACGGATGGTGATGGCAGCTTTGGAGATAACACTGCAGAAGATGCAGTTTACACACCAGGTACGAATGATATTGCCAATGGCACAGTTACTTTAACGATGACCGTGACAGGCGCATGTAACAGTCCGAGTGATGATGTGGTATTGACCATAGACCAGGAAGCCACTGCCGATGCAGGAGCCTCCACGGCAACGATCTGTTATGATGCGACCTATACAGCATCAGCCACAGCGACCAACGGAACGATATTATGGACCACGGATGGTGATGGCAGCTTTGGAGATAACACTGCAGAAGATGCAGTTTACACACCAGGTACGAATGATATTGCCAATGGCACAGTTACTTTAACGATGACCGTGACAGGCGCATGTAACAGTCCGAGTGATGATGTGGTATTGACCATAGACCAGGAAGCCACTGCCGATGCAGGAGCCTCCACGGCAACGATCTGTTATGATGCGACCTATACAGCATCAGCCACAGCGACCAACGGAACGATCTTATGGACCACGGATGGTGATGGCAGCTTTGGAGATAACACTGCAGAAGATGCAGTTTACACACCAGGTACGAATGATATTGCCAATGGCACAGTTACTTTAACGATGACCGTGACAGGCGCATGTAACAGTCCGAGTGATGATGTGGTATTGACCATAGACCAGGAAGCCACTGCCGATGCAGGAGCCTCCACGGCAACGATCTGTTATGATGCGACCTATACAGCATCAGCCACAGCGACCAACGGAACGATATTATGGACCACGGATGGTGATGGCAGCTTTGGAGATAACACTGCAGAAGATGCAGTTTACACACCAGGTACGAATGATATTGCCAATGGCACAGTTACTTTAACGATGACCGTGACAGGCGCATGTAACAGTCCGAGTGATGATGTGGTATTGACCATAGACCAGGAAGCCACTGCCGATGCAGGAGCCTCCACGGCAACGATCTGTTATGATGCGACCTATACAGCATCAGCCACAGCGACCAACGGAACGATATTATGGACCACGGATGGTGATGGCAGCTTTGGAGATAACACTGCAGAAGATGCAGTTTACACACCAGGTACGAATGATATTGCCAATGGCACAGTTACTTTAACGATGACCGTGACAGGCGCATGTAACAGTCCGAGTGATGATGTGGTATTGACCATAGACCAGGAAGCCACTGCCGATGCAGGAGCCTCCACGGCAACGATCTGTTATGATGCGACCTATACAGCATCAGCCACAGCGACCAACGGAACGATATTATGGACCACGGATGGTGATGGCAGCTTTGGAGATAACACTGCAGAAGATGCAGTTTACACACCAGGTACGAATGATATTGCCAATGGCACAGTTACTTTAACGATGACCGTGACAGGCGCATGTAACAGTCCGAGTGATGATGTGGTATTGACCATAGACCAGGAAGCCACTGCCGATGCAGGAGCCTCCACGGCAACGATCTGTTATGATGCGACCTATACAGCATCAGCCACAGCGACCAACGGAACGATATTATGGACCACGGATGGTGATGGCAGCTTTGGAGATAACGACTGCAGAAGATGCAGTTTACACACCAGGCACGAATGATATTGCCAATGGCACAGTTACTTTAACGATGACCGTGACAGGCGCATGTAACAGTCCGAGTGATGATGTGGTATTGACCATAGACCAGGAAGCCACTGCCGATGCAGGAGCCTCCACGGCAACGATCTGTTATGATGCGACCTATACAGCATCAGCCACAGCGACCAACGGAACGATCTTATGGACCACGGATGGTGATGGCAGCTTTGGAGATAACACTGCAGAAGATGCAGTTTACACACCAGGCACGAATGATATTGCCAATGGCACAGTTACTTTAACGATGACCGTGACAGGCGCATGTAACAGTCCGAGTGATGATGTGGTATTGACCATAGACCAGGAAGCCACTGCCGATGCAGGAGCCTCCACGGCAACGATCTGTTATGATGCGACCTATACAGCATCAGCCACAGCGACCAACGGAACGATATTATGGACCACGGATGGTGATGGCAGCTTTGGAGATAACACTGCAGAAGATGCAGTTTACACACCAGGCACGAATGATATTGCCAATGGCACAGTTACTTTAACGATGACCGTGACAGGCGCATGTAACAGTCCGAGTGATGATGTGGTATTGACCATAGACCAGGAAGCCACTGCCGATGCAGGAGCCTCCACGGCAACGATCTGTTATGATGCGACCTATACAGCATCGGCCACAGCGACCAACGGAACGATCTTATGGACCACGGATGGTGATGGCAGCTTTGGAGATAACACTGCAGAAGATGCAGTTTACACACCAGGCACGACTGATATCGCCAATGGCACAGTTACTTTAACGATGACCGTGACAGGCGCATGTAACAGTCCGAGTGATGATGTGGTATTGACCATAGACCAGGAAGCCACTGCCGATGCAGGAGCCTCCACGGCAACGATCTGTTATGATGCGACCTATACAGCATCAGCCACAGCGACCAACGGAACGATATTATGGACCACGGATGGTGATGGCAGCTTTGGAGATAACACTGCAGAAGATGCAGTTTACACACCAGGCACGAATGATATTGCCAATGGCACAGTTACTTTAACGATGACCGTGACAGGCGCATGTAACAGTCCGAGTGATGATGTGGTATTGACCATAGACCAGGAAGCCACTGCCGATGCAGGAGCCTCCACGGCAACGATCTGTTATGATGCGACCTATACAGCATCAGCCACAGCGACCAACGGAACGATATTATGGACCACGGATGGTGATGGCAGCTTTGGAGATACGACTACAGAAGATGCAGTTTACACACCAGGCACAACATGATATCGCCAATGGCACAGTTACTTTAACGATGACCGTGACAGGCGCATGTAACAGTCCGAGTGATGATGTGGTATTGACCATAGACCAGGAAGCCACTGCCGATGCAGGAGCCTCCACGGCAACGATCTGTTATGATGCGACCTATACAGCATCAGCCACAGCGACCAACGGAACGATCTTATGGACCACGGATGGTGATGGCAGCTTTGGAGATAACACTGCAGAAGATGCAGTTTACACACCAGGCACGAATGATATTGCCAATGGCACAGTTACTTTAACGATGACCGTGACAGGCGCATGTAACAGTCCGAGTGATGATGTGGTATTGACCATAGACCAGGAAGCCACTGCCGATGCAGGAGCCTCCACGGCAACGATCTGTTATGATGCGACCTATACAGCATCAGCCACAGCGACCAACGGAACGATCTTATGGACCACGGATGGTGATGGCAGCTTTGGAGATGCGACTATAGAAGATGCAGTTTACACACCAGGTACGAATGATATTGCCAATGGCACAGTTACTTTAACGATGACCGTGACAGGCGCATGTAACAGTCCGAGTGATGATGTGGTATTGACCATAGACCAGGAAGCCACTGCCGATGCAGGAGCCTCCACGGCAACGATCTGTTATGATGCGACCTATACAGCATCAGCCACAGCGACCAACGGAACGATCTTATGGACCACGGATGGTGATGGCAGCTTTGGAGATAACACTGCAGAAGATGCAGTTTACACACCAGGTACGAATGATATTGCCAATGGCACAGTTACTTTAACGATGACCGTGACAGGCGCATGTAACAGTCCGAGTGATGATGTGGTATTGACCATAGACCAGGAAGCCACTGCCGATGCAGGAGCCTCCACGGCAACGATCTGTTATGATGCGACCTATACAGCATCAGCCACAGCGACCAACGGAACGATATTATGGACCACGGATGGTGATGGCAGCTTTGGAGATAACACTGCAGAAGATGCAGTTTACACACCAGGTACGAATGATATTGCCAATGGCACAGTTACTTTAACGATGACCGTGACAGGCGCATGTAACAGTCCGAGTGATGATTTGGTATTGACCATAGACCAGGAAGCCACTGCCGATGCAGGAGCCTCCACGGCAACGATCTGTTATGATGCGACCTATACAGCATCAGCCACAGCGACCAACGGAACGATATTATGGACCACGGATGGTGATGGCAGCTTTGGAGATAACACTGCAGAAGATGCAGTTTACACACCAGGTACGAATGATATTGCCAATGGCACAGTTACTTTAACGATGACCGTGACAGGCGCATGTAACAGTCCGAGTGATGATGTGGTATTGACCATAGACCAGGAAGCCACTGCCGATGCAGGAGCCTCCACGGCAACGATCTGTTATGATGCGACCTATACAGCATCAGCCACAGCGACCAACGGAACGATATTATGGACCACGGATGGTGATGGCAGCTTTGGAGATAACGACTGCAGAAGATGCAGTTTACACACCAGGTACGAATGATATTGCCAATGGCACAGTTACTTTAACGATGACCGTGACAGGCGCATGTAACAGTCCGAGTGATGATGTGGTATTGACCATAGACCAGGAAGCCACTGCCGATGCAGGAGCCTCCACGGCAACGATCTGTTATGATGCGACCTATACAGCATCAGCCACAGCGACCAACGGAACGATATTATGGACCACGGATGGTGATGGCAGCTTTGGAGATAACACTGCAGAAGATGCAGTTTACACACCAGGTACGAATGATATTGCCAATGGCACAGTTACTTTAACGATGACCGTGACAGGCGCATGTAACAGTCCGAGTGATGATGTGGTATTGACCATAGACCAGGAAGCCACTGCCGATGCAGGAGCCTCCACGGCAACGATCTGTTATGATGCGACCTATACAGCATCAGCCACAGCGACCAACGGAACGATATTATGGACCACGGATGGTGATGGCAGCTTTGGAGATAACACTGCAGAAGATGCAGTTTACACACCAGGCACGAATGATATTGCCAATGGCACAGTTACTTTAACGATGACCGTGACAGGCGCATGTAACAGTCCGAGTGATGATGTGGTATTGACCATAGACCAGGAAGCCACTGCCGATGCAGGAGCCTCCACGGCAACGATCTGTTATGATGCGACCTATACAGCATCGGCCACAGCGACCAACGGAACGATCTTATGGACCACGGATGGTGATGGCAGCTTTGGAGATAACACTGCAGAAGATGCAGTTTACACACCAGGCACGAATGATATTGCCAATGGCACAGTTACTTTAACGATGACCGTGACAGGCGCATGTAACAGTCCGAGTGATGATGTGGTATTGACCATAGACCAGGAAGCCACTGCCGATGCAGGAGCCTCCACGGCAACGATCTGTTATGATGCGACCTATACAGCATCAGCCACAGCGACCAACGGAACGATATTATGGACCACGGATGGTGATGGCAGCTTTGGAGATGCGACTATAGAAGATGCAGTTTACACACCAGGCACGAATGATATTGCCAATGGCACAGTTACTTTAACGATGACCGTAACAGGCGCATGTAACAGTCCGAGTGATGATGTGGTATTGACCATAGACCAGGAAGCCACTGCCGATGCAGGAGCCTCCACGGCAACGATCTGTTATGATGCGACCTATACAGCATCAGCCACAGCGACCAACGGAACGATCTTATGGACCACGGATGGTGATGGCAGCTTTGGAGATAACACTGCAGAAGATGCAGTTTACACACCAGGCACGAATGATATTGCCAATGGCACAGTTACTTTAACGATGACCGTGACAGGCGCATGTAACAGTCCGAGTGATGATGTGGTATTGACCATAGACCAGGAAGCCACTGCCGATGCAGGAGCCTCCACGGCAACGATCTGTTATGATGCGACCTATACAGCATCAGCCACAGCGACCAACGGAACGATCTTATGGACCACGGATGGTGATGGCAGCTTTGGAGATAGCACTATAGAAGATGCAGTTTACACACCAGGCACGAATGATATTGCCAATGGCACAGTTACTTTAACGATGACCGTAACAGGCGCATGTAACAGTCCGAGTGATGATGTGGTATTGACCATAGACCAGGAAGCCACTGCCGATGCAGGCGCCTCCACAGCAACGATCTGTTATGATGCGACCTATACAGCATCGGCCACAGCAACCAACGGTACGATCTTATGGACCACAGACGGAGATGGCAGCTTTGGAGATGCGACTATAGAAGATGCAGTTTATACACCAGGCACAACAGACATCACCAATGGCACAGTTACTTTAACGATGACGGTGACAGGCGCATGTAACAGTCCGAGTGATGATGTGGTATTGACCATAGACCAGGAAGCCACTGCCGATGCAGGAGCCTCCACGGCAACGATCTGTTATGATGCGACCTATACAGCCTCAGCCACAGCGACCAACGGAACGATATTATGGACCACGGATGGTGATGGCAGCTTTGGAGATAACACTGCAGAAGATGCAGTTTACACACCAGGCACAAAGATATCGCCAATGGCACAGTTACTTTAACGATGACCGTAACAGGCGCATGTAACAGTCCGAGTGATGATGTGGTATTGACAATTACTTCGGAGCCAGTTATCACAGGTCAACCAACGAGTGCTACTGTTTGTGAAGATGGCAATGTAAGTTTCAGTGTGACGGCTACAGGAGCGATCTCATACCAGTGGCAGAAAAATAATATTGATATTCCTGGAGCCACGGCACCCACTCTGGATCTGATAAATATCGTCACTGGCGATGAAGGTAATTATACCTGTATTGTTACTGGAGATTGTGCTTCTGTGACTTCGTTGGTGGCGACTTTAACAGTTGAGTTTAATGCTACTGCGTACGCTGGAGCGGATGGTGAGATTTGTGAAGGCAATAACTATTACGTGACAGGTACTACAGCAGCCAATTATACTTCTATATTATGGACTCATAATGGATTAGGAACTTTACAAGATCCTACCACATTATCTCCCGTTTATATACCCGGAGTGGGTGAAACTGGAGATATTACCCTTACATTAACTGTTTCAGGAAATTGTGATCCGGCAGTAGATGAAATGATAATTACCATTCTTCCAAACACAACGGCTTATGCAGGAGAAAATGCAACAGTTTGTGAAGGAGATTCTTATACAGTTTTGGATGCAATTGCATTGAATTACAATACAATTCTATGGACTCATAATGGATCGGGAAGTTTAAGTAATGAAACAACTCTAAGTCCAACCTATACGAGTGGTGCTGGCGAAACAGGTCAGGTAACCTTAACTTTACATGCGGATGGCGATTGTTTGGATGCTACGGACGCGTTGGATATTACCATCAGTCCGAACTCTTCGGCTGATGCAGGATCGGATGCTTCTATCTGTGAGGCGGGTTCTTATACGGTTAATGATGCCACAGCAAGTGATTATAATACGCTAACCTGGACTCACAATGGTACGGGAACATTGAGCAATGCGAGCACTTTGAGTCCTACATATACATCAGGTACAGGAGAAACTGGTATTGTAACCTTAACTTTGATCGCTGATGGTGACTGTATAGATGGTATGGATGAAATGGAAATTACAATAGATCCGGCTTCTACTGCTTATGCAGGTTCAGACGGATCGATCTGTGAAGGGAGCAGTTATACGATAGCAGATGCTACTGCTATGAATTACACAGGAATATTATGGACCCATAATGGAACCGGTACGTTATCCAATGCGACTACCTTATCACCAACCTATAATGCTGGTACAGGCGAAACCGGTACAGTAACATTAACTATGAACGTTTCGGGGACATGTGGGGATTCGGAAGATGAAATGGGTATTATCTTATATGCCAATCCTTTAGCAGATACCGGTGATGATGGATTCGTGTGTGAAGATGATAACTATCTTCTTGATGGATTTGCTGAAAACTATTCATCAGTTCAGTGGTCAACATCAGGAGATGGTACATTTGATAATTCGTCAATTCTCAATGCATCATATACACCTGGAAATAATGATATTGCTTCAGGTTCAGTGATATTGACACTTACGGCCGAAGGTCAAGGTGACTGTAATTCCGTAAATGATGATATGTTACTGGAAATATCATATATGCCCTTGGTTAATGCAGGTGAGAATGATACGATATGTCATAATGAATCCTATGTGTTGACAGGATATGCAGATAACGAAAGCAATATTCTCTGGACAAGTGCTGGGGATGGTAATTTTGACGATCCTACATTGTTAAACGCTACTTACACACCTGGTAATAATGATATATTCATGGGAGGTGTTGAGTTAACACTGCATGCTTATGCCATTGCTCCATGTGATGGAGCCAGCCAGGATGAGATGTTTCTGAATATTGAAATTTGTGGATTTGTTCCAGGATTCTCTCTATGAAAATATTGAATTTAAAGTGGCTCCGAATCCGGCCAATGGAAGTTCCAGATTCTATATTGAGAACCTTTTTGATGATGAAGTAACTATCCAAATTATGGATATGAAAGGTAGTTTGATTTCGAGTGATAACTACCAGATAGTTAACGGAAAAGTTAGTGGAAAAATGCAATTGATTGGATTAGAGGAAGGTGTTTATAATATTCGCGCTAAATCAAAAGGCTATTTAAAGACTTTGCGGCTCATCGTTACTAAATAGTTGATTTGTATTAATTTAGAGTGTTTCTAAGAAGTCCTCGAAACAGCTTGAATTTCAAGAAGTTTCGGGGGCTCTTTTTATGTACTGATTTTGCAATACCTTCTAAGTTATACATATACAAATACTTACATTCTTTTCTGTAGGCAGCCCTAAATTTCAAGGTGTTTCTAAATATTTTAATTTTGCACTACGCTGAATTTCAGTGAAGGAGTGTTAAAAAAAATAAAAAATACATATCGTGGATAACATTATAATTATTGCAGTTGCAGCCCTCGGCGGACTTGGATTGGTAGCTGCAATTGTACTGTATTTCATCGCCAGTAAATTCAAAGTAATTGAAGATCCAAAAATAGATGAAGTAGAAGAATCTCTTCCATCAGCCAACTGCGGTGGTTGCGGATATCCGGGTTGTCGGGCATTTGCTGAAGTAACTGTGAAACAGGCGAAAGAAGAAAGACACCTGGAAGGACTCAATTGCCCGGTGGGTGGAAATGATGTAATGCAGACAGTTGGAGCGATTTTAGGTCTTGAAGTTGAACAGCAGGCACCATTGATTGCAGTTGTACGTTGCAATGGTTCGAAAGCAAATTCTCCAGCAAAAATAAATTATGAAGGTGCCACATCCTGCACATTCGCGCATGCATTGTATGCTGGTGAAGGCGGATGTCCTCATGGATGTTTGGGACTAGGTGATTGTGTGGTGGTTTGCGAATTCGATGCCATCCATATGAATGATGAACTGGGATTGCCGGTTGTAAATGACAAATGTACCGCATGTAATGCATGTGTTGAAGCTTGTCCGAGGGATATTATTGAGTTACGCAAAAAAGGACCTAAGGGACGTCGGGTATTTGTTTCATGTATCAATGAAGAAAAAGGTGGTATAGCAAAGAAAAATTGTGAAGTTGCATGTATTGGGTGTTCCAAATGCGTTAAAGTATGTCCGCATGAAGCGATAACAATTGATAATTTCCTGGCATATATAGATTTTGAGAAATGTAAGCTTTGTCGTGATTGTGTTGAAGTTTGCCCAACTTCGGCCATTCATGAAACGAATTTCAAACCGAAAAAACCAAAGCCTCCAAAAGAAGACACCAAGCCGAAAGAGGCAAGTGTTGTCGAAACTATTGCCGAAGTAGCTGCTGACGCAGCTCCGTCAAAAGATAATAAAGAGGCACCGAAAGAAAATTAAGATTCATTCCATTATGATAGGAACCGTAAAAACATTCCCCTTAGGGGGCGTTCATCCTGAAGAAAATAAATTATCGGCCAATGCACCCATTGAAACTATTCCTGTCCCTAAGCAGGCATTTATTCCAATGGGACAAAATCTCGGAACACCTTCAAATCCCATTGTAAATAAGGGCGATATTGTTAAGGTAGGCCAATTAATTGCTGAAGCAAGCGGTTTTATTTCAAGCAATATACATTCCCCGGTTTCGGGTAAAGTGTTAAAAATTGATGATATAGTGGATGCCACGGGATATAAAAGACCTGGTATTATCATTAATGTTGATGGAGACGAATGGGATGAAAATGTTGATCTTTCGGATGAAGTAAAAGAAGACATCGAACTCGATTCAAAACAGATCATTGAGAAGATTAAGGAAAAAGGCCTTGTAGGAATGGGTGGCGCTACCTTTCCAACCTATGTAAAGTTAATGCCGCCTCCCGGTAAAGTGGCTGAATATTTATTGATCAATGGCGTGGAATGTGAACCTTATCTTACTTCTGACCATCGGCTTATGCTTGAAAAGGGCAAAGAAATTCTGATCGGAACCAAAATTCTGATGAAAGCTCTGAATGTAGATAAAGCAATTATTGGGATAGAAAAAAACAAACCCGATGCCATCAATCATTTAAGTGAACTGGCTAAGAGTTACGAAGGCATTAAAATACAATCCTTAAAAGTACAGTACCCACAGGGAGGTGAGAAACAATTGATAAAGGCAGCCCTGAATAGGGAAGTACCATCTGGAAAATTGCCCATTGAAGTTGGCTGCGTCGTGCAAAATGTAGGTACTGCTTTTGCTGTTTATGAAGCAGTTCAAAAAAACAAACCATTGATTGAGCGGGTGGTAACAGTAACCGGAAAGGATGTTAAAAAGCCGTCTAACTTTTTGGTAAGAATCGGAACACCTTTACAGGATTTGATCGATGCTGTGGAAGGATTTCCTGAAACAACCGGAAAAATTATCAACGGTGGCCCCATGATGGGAAAAGCCCTGATTTCCCTCGAAGTTCCTGTGGTAAAAGGATCATCTGGAATTCTGTTGATGAAAGAAGATGAAAGTAAACGAAAACCAGAAAGCCCATGTATCAGGTGTTCTAAATGTACATATGTATGTCCGCAGGGCCTGGAACCATTTCTTTTGTCAAAAGCGGCAAAACTTGCCAAATTCGATATGGCGGAAAAGGAAAAAGTGATGGATTGCATCGAATGCGGATCATGTCAGTTCACATGTCCGGCCAGTATTCCATTACTGGATTACTTGCGACTTGGTAAAACAATGGTAGGCGCAAATATCAGAAAAAGAAATAAGAAATAAATCAATATTATGAGTATGCTAACGGTATCAGGCTCACCCCACATTCATGGGGACGATTCGACAAAAAAGATCATGTATGGCGTAGTGTATGCAATGATACCGGCCATGCTGGTTTCCGTGTATTATTTTGGTCTGGATGCATTGCGGGTGTTGTTGATCGCTTCGGTTGCCTGCATGTTCTTCGAATGGGTAATTCAAAAATACCTGATCAAAGGGCCCATTACCATCACGGATGGATCTGCATTGGTAACGGGAATTTTATTGGCGTTTAACGTTCCGTCAAATTTGCCTACATGGATGATTATTGTAGGAGCTTTGGTAGCTATTGGTATGGCGAAGATGTCATTCGGTGGCTTGGGAAAAAATGTGTTTAACCCGGCGTTGGTAGCCAGGGTATTCCTGTTGATTTCATTCCCGGTTCAAATGACTTCATGGCCCAAGCCACAAGCCATCATCAATGGATTAACGGATGCGATAACCGGACCTACACCACTTGGTATTGTAAAAGAAGGGCTTGGTGCTGGCAAAACCATAAGTGAACTGACACCTGAATTACCTGATTATATGCAAACACTCATGGGGCAAATGGGTGGCTCGTTGGGCGAAGTTTCTGCAATTGCATTGATCCTCGGTGGCGTTTATATGTTGGTCAGAAAAATCATAACATGGCATATTCCGGTATCCATGTTGCTGACGGTTGTTATTTTTTCAGGTATATTTTGGGGTGTTGATCCCGAACATTATGCCGACCCGATATTTCATTTGCTAACAGGTGGTATGTTACTGGGCGCTATTTTTATGGCGACTGATATGGTTTCATCACCGATGACCAAAGCAGGACAACTGGTGTATGGATTCGGAATAGGCCTGCTTACCATATTGATCAGGATGTGGGGCGCTTACCCCGAAGGTGTTTCATTTGCTATTTTGCTGATGAATGCTGTTGTTCCGCTGATAAATATGGGATTTAAACCCAGGAGGTTTGGTGCTAAACCGGGTGTTGCAATAAAAACTTCTTAACCGATTAAGAATACATAAAGATATGGCTTCAAAAAGAGAATCAAGTTTTATAAATATGGTGATCACACTTTTCCTGGTGGCAGCAGTAGCAGCCTTAGCATTGGGAGGTGTGTACACGGTTACCAAGGAACCCATCGCGATAGCGAAACAAAAGAAACTGGAAGCAGCCATTAAATCGGTACTTCCTGATTTTGATACGATTAAGGAAGCAAAGTTCATTGATCCGGAGGGAAAAGATTCACTGACTTTTTACTATGCATATAAAGACAGTTTGCAAATTGGTGCTGCTATTAAAACATACACCATGGAAGGTTTTAGTGGAAAGATTGAACTGATGGTAGGATTGCTCGAAGATGGAACCATTAATAATACGGCAGTGTTGGCACACAAAGAAACTCCAGGCCTGGGTGATAAAATGGACGTGAGTAAATCGGATTTTCCCTTACAATTTAAAGGTAAAAATCCAGCCGATTTTAAACTGTATGTGACGAAGGATGGCGGAAATGTGGATGCAATAACCGCCGCCACTATCAGCTCAAGAGCATTTTGCGATGCTGTTGAGCGTGCTTTTATAACATTTGAAAAAGAAAAAGGAGGAACCCAATAATGAACCAGCTAACGAATTTTACAAAAGGGTTTATCAAAGAAAACCCGGTTTTTGTGCTCCTGCTTGGACTATGCCCAACACTTGGAGTTACCTCAACAGCCATTAACGGACTGGGCATGGGACTGGCCACTACTTTTGTGTTGGTCATGTCGAACCTGGTGGTATCCATTATAAAAAGCATGATCCCCGATAAAGTGCGCATTCCGGCGTTTATTGTGATCATTGCATCCTTTGTAACCATCGTTGAGTTGACCATGCAGGCATACACACCTGCGCTTTTTGAAGCCCTGGGATTATTCATTCCATTGATCGTGGTGAACTGTATTGTTCTCGGCAGAGCAGAAGCATTTGCCTCCAAACAAAGCATTCTTTCATCTATCGTGGATGGTTTTGGAATGGGCCTCGGTTTTTCCTTTGCATTAACATTACTTGGAGGCGTTCGTGAGTTACTCGGAAGTGGAAACATTTTTGGATTCGAGATATTACAAGGCGATCTGATGCTTGTTTTCGTGCTGGCCCCTGGCGCTTTTATAGCTTTGGGTTACCTAATCGCATTAATGAATAAAGTTGCTAAATCTTAAACACAGAAGATCATGGAATATGTAGTAATTATTATTGGATCTATATTCGTCAGTAACATTGTACTGGCGCAATTTCTTGGTATTTGTCCCTTTGTCGGCGTATCAGGAAAGTTGTCCACTTCTGTAGGTATGGGAGGTGCAGTATTGTTCGTACTTACCCTGGCCACCATTGTTACCTGGGTGCTGCAGTATTATGTGCTGAACCCATTCGGGCTGTCGTTTATGCAAACCATTGTTTTCATTCTGGTTATCGCATCTTTGGTTCAGATGGTGGAGATTATCCTTAAAAAGGTAAGTCCGCCATTGTACCAGGCACTGGGTGTTTTCTTGCCATTGATCACCACCAACTGTGCTGTATTGGGTGTGGCCATTTTAACCATTCAAAAAGAATTTAACCTGATGGAAGGTGTGGTGTATGCCATTGCCAATGCCATCGGTTTTACGCTGGCTATTGTTTTATTTGCCGGTATCAGGGAGCATTTGGATTTGATGGAAGTACCCAAAGGCATGAAGGGTGTTCCTATTTCATTGGTAGTGGCTGGCATTTTAGCGCTCGCCTTTATGGGATTTACAGGCTTGGTGTAAACTATCTAATACATTCTTTAACCCATTTCCTGAATTTCAATAACTTTATCCTTTGAATGATAATCTATTCAAATGGATGAGATTTCCATGACAGAAACCGAAATTAAAAACATCGTTTGCCAAACCGGGAAGCAATTGCTGAAAGATGGACTGGTGGTAAGGACATGGGGAAATGTGAGCCACCGGCTAAATGAAGAATATATGGTTATCACTCCATCAGGAAAATTATACGACCAGTTGGAAGCAGATGATATGGTGGTGGTACATTTAAAGACATTTGAAGCGGTTGGAAAGCATAAGCCTTCATCGGAGTTTAAAATGCACGCTGGCATTTACCTGAAGCGGAAAAACATCCATTCCATCATCCATACCCACCAGGTGAATGCATCAGTAGTGGCTGCATGCAGGCGCGAAGTGCCACCTATTTTCGACGACCAGGTGCAATTGATCGGTCCTTCAGTTCGGGTGACGGATTATGCCCTGTCGAATACCAAAAAAATTGTGAGGAAAGTAGTAAAGGCATTGGAAGGAAGAAACGCAGCTTTGATTGCCAACCATGGTGCCGTTTGCATAGGCCGCGATATGAACGAAGCCTACGCGGTGACTTTTTTGCTGGAAAAAACCTGCAAAGCATTTATTGAAGGCGAATTTTTGGGACAAGTGAAAACCATCAATAAATTCCAGGCCTGGATGATGCATAATTTCTATTTATCGAAATACTCCAAAGAGGCAAAGAAATAAAATTAAGAATGCCAATTAGCAAGCACCAAATCTCAATTAATAATCAATAACTCAAAAACCAAAAGAGTTTTGTATTTAGGTATTATAATTTAGAGATTGATATTTAGGATTTCAAAAAATCCCAATTCAATATAAAATCAGTAGTTCAGTATCCTGCTTCCTTCTGTTTTTCTATCTTTGTTTCAAATCATTTTAAATGAGTAACGAACCGATCATAAAACTGAATACAGTATCCGTATATCAAAGAAATAAACGGGTGCTTGAAAATGTGGATCTCGATATAAAAAGTGGCGAGTTTGTGTACCTGATTGGAAAAACAGGCAGCGGAAAGTCGAGCCTGCTGCAAATTCTCTATGCCGATTTGGAACTTAAGGAAGGAGAGGGATCAATTTGTGGTTTCAACCTGAACACCCTGAAAAGGCATGATATTCCATTTTTAAGGAGAAAGCTCGGTATCGTTTTTCAGAGTTTCCAGTTGCTGGAAGACAGGAATGTGGAAGAAAACTTCAAATTTGTATTAAAGGCTACGGGGTGGAAAGAAAAAAATGAGATTGATCAGCGGATTTTAGAGGTATTGGAACAGGTGGGTATGATTGATAAGCTCAAAACAATGCCACACCAACTTTCTGGCGGTGAGCAGCAACGGATTGCCATTGCCCGTTCATTATTAAACCATCCGGAGGTTATTTTGGCAGATGAACCTACCGGCAACCTCGATCCTGAAACATCGAATGGCATTATGAAATTATTGCTGAAGATTTGTGAGATGGGAAAAACAGTAATCATGGCCACGCATAATTATAACATCATCCATAAATTTCCTGGAAAGATCATCAAATGTGAAGATGGCCTGGTGATCAGCTCAGCTAATCAGCTCAATTAGGTGTTCCACATTGTGGCCGTTGTTGTAAATCGAAGTTAACTTCTTTTTTCGGGTATTTATATTGCCTTCATTAAACTCTTTATTGAACAGGCTTTTTATCTTACGTTTCATGCTTGCATGGTCATTGGCAATAATGCAAAGCTCATCCAGTTTGCTGCCACTCAGCATCTTTTCGTTTACCAGACAATGCCTACCATTATACAAGGTATTCAGTAATTTGAGTTTTAAGCCGGTCTTTTGAGCTGTAATGGAGATGTTGATCTGTGCATTTTTAATAAGCGAATCTAGGGTTTCATCATCCGGGTTACTGATTAGTTCCACATCTCGACCATGCCCGTTGTTAATCAAGTTGATTAGATTCCGGGGAGGGTTTAAACCAGCAATTTTCAATGGAATATCAATATCGTTAAAAACATTGCTAATCAGAAACTTAACTGCATTTGTGTTTTCGGCAACTGACAGGTTTCCATGATACAGCACAAAATCGCCTTTACCCACTTTACAATCAACGGTTTTAAATGGATGGAAAGCCGGGATAAATGCCACATTGTTGTAGAGCTGGTTGAAATAAGCTTCGTCATTTTTTGAGATAGCCAGCAACAAATCAGCTTTCTTCAGGATACTTTCGTAACGTTTCAGTTTTGCCGATTCGTTATAGAAATAATATTTTTTAAAAATGTCGGATTCTACTTTGGCCAGGTTCAGATAATACTCATGTTCAATATTATGCGGTCGTACAATCATTTTCCGGCCTTTATGCAGGGTTTTGCTTTCAAGTAATGAACTCGTGTGCAATCCTTCCATCAATATCGGGTACCTGTCTTTTCGAAGGTTGGCTTTTAACTCATCTGAAACCCTTGAACTTACAATATAGGGGATACTTTTAAAAAGGTGCTTCTTAGAGATATCCCTTTTATAATATTTCACCTCGTAAAAAGCCTCAGCCAGTTCTGCGCTTGGTTTGCGGCCATACTGGAAACAATGCAAATGCACTTTCACGCCTTTTTCGGCAAGAGCTTTTGCTTTATAATACACATCAATAACACCTCCGTAATTTGCTGGATAAGGGATATCGAATGATATAATATGTAGATGTAAATCAGACATATTTTCCATAGACTTGTTTTAAAATGTGTTCTTCAGTTTCCCAGCTTAATTCTTGGATGGCGAATTTAATATTTTTTTTCCAAACTGCTATAATCTCTTTGTTTTCGACTATCTCATTCACTTTCTGTGCGATCTGCTTTGGATCGTGGCTGGGGATAAAATCTCCAATATTGTATTGTTCAATTACTTTCTTTATTTCTGGCAAGGGTGATGCAATAACTGGAATTCCGGCATGGATATAATCGAAAAGTTTGTTGGGCAGGCTGAAGCGGTAATTAAGGTTAGTATTCTTATCCAGCGTTAGCCCCAGGTCGGCATTGGCCGTGTATTGCATGAGGTCCTTATACGTTTGTTTTGGTTTGAAGATGACCTTGTGTTGAAGTGAAAGATCGGTCACTTTTTTCTTGAGCATATCAACCACATCACCATCACCAACAATCAGCAGAACGGCTTTGTTTATATACTGCATGGCTTCTACCATTTCTTCCGTACCTCGATCTATATTGATACCAGAACCTTGTAAAATAAGGATGATTTTACCAGATGGCAGCTCAAGTTCCTTTCGTGTTTTGGTTATTGGAATCTTATTCGATAACGGGATGTTCCTGACCACTTCAGGTTTGATTCCATATTCTTTCTCATACAAACTGGCAATGGAATCATTAACGGTGATTACATTATTTAATTTAGGAAATATCCAACGTTCGATACTTTTCCATATTCTTTGAACCCTTTTTCGGTGGACGAGTTCCGGTACTTCAGTAAAATATTCATGGCTGTCGTAAACCAGTGGAATACCTTTTATTTTAGACATCAGGTAGTTTGGTAACAGCGTGTCAAGGTCATTTGAAACCAATAGATCAGCCTTGCGGAAAAGCAAAATAAAAAACAACCGTTTATTAAATTCAGTGTAAAAAAGGGGCCCTTTTGCAAACAGTAAATTCATACGGTGTGTTTTGTAAGGGCGATCATCAAGTGGTAAGCTGTTTTTTAATTTGCGGCCTACAAGCAAAATTTCAAATCCCATGTTGGTAAGCGACTGGCAAACTTTGGCAACGCGCTGGTCGGTAACCAGGTCATTGATAACCGATACAATTACTTTTTTGGCCAAGTGGTTAGAGGAGTATAAACAATCTATAACTGCTTTTATGGAATAACTAAAAAATGTTAAAATTATTGCCTCAATTTCATATCTTTGAGAGGTATGATCATAAGTCAGAATTTCTGTTTAAAACCCTTTACAACATTTGGAGTAGAAATAAGGGCCAACCGCTACACAGTGATATCCTCTTTAAGAGATTTGAAAGTGCTTTTTGAGGATGGCCACCTCAATCAAAAACTTATTATGGTGCTGGGTGGCGGCAGCAATATTTTATTTACAGATCATTATAAAGGATTGATATTATCGTGTCAAATCCGGGGAAAAGAAATAATCAACGAAACCGATGATGAAATCCTGATTAAGGTTGGAGGCGGTGAACCCTGGCCATCATTTGTTGATGAAATGGTGGAAAGAGGTTTTGGCGGCATTGAGAATCTGAGTTTAATACCTGGAAAAGTAGGTGCTACTCCTATTCAGAATATTGGTGCCTATGGTGTAGAAGTAAAAGAAGTTTTTGAAAGCCTTGATGCTTTCGAACTGAAAACGGGAAAGATTAAAAAATTCAACAAAGACGAGTGTGAATTTGGATATCGGTCAAGTATTTTTAAAACTAGGGAAAAAGGCAAATTTTTCATTACCCATGTCACATTCCGCTTGTCGAAAAACCCCAGATTAAATCTGAACTACACCCCTCTAGAAGAAGCATTTTCCGGTAGAAATGAGGATAATATTTCGATAAAGGAAGTGAGTGAAGCAGTTATACAAATTAGGAATTCTAAATTACCTGATCCGGATAAACTGAAAAATGCGGGTAGTTTTTTTAAGAATCCTGTGGTATCTTCAAAAAAAGCTGGAAAGCTAAAAATTCTATATCCTGATATGCCTGTATATCACCTCGCTGATGGAGAAGTAAAACTGGCTGCCGGTTGGCTGATTGAGCAATGCGGGTGGAAAGGAAAAAGAGTAGGAGATGCCGGAGTGCATGAGAAACAAGCATTGGTTATTGTGAATTATGGTGATGCAAGCGGAGAAGAAATACTGGCTTTGGCAAAAGACATACAGAAAAGTGTGAAAAAGCAATTTGGAATCAAATTGGAACCGGAAGTGAATATTTTATAGACCAATTTTTAATTCGCTGATGAAGTATGATCATGAATTATAAACCAACCTTCATCCGTTTTTTTGAAAAGTAAGGTAAACAGTCCCCAGGGATGATCCGAATCCCTTTCCAGTTCCCATTTCCCGAAAACAAGAGCTGAATCTTCCGAAATGATAGAAATGTCAATTTCTGAAAAAGTTAATTGACCCATCGAATTTTTATCAGGGTAGCCAGCAGCATATCTTTTAAGGGTGGTTTCCCAACCATAACTAACATTTCCTCCTGAAGCAAATCGAAGCGAATCACTTTTGAAATATCCCTGCATATATCC
This sequence comes from Marinilabiliales bacterium, assembly GCA_963776205.1. Lineage (GTDB taxonomy): Bacteria > Bacteroidota > Bacteroidia > Bacteroidales > F082 > UBA4459. Next base: position 365,595 of record CAVZLR010000002.1, on the reverse strand, counting down.
TTCAATATCTCCATCATTCCAGGCATTTTGCTGTGACATCAGCACTTGCATGATTTCATCTTTTACAGTGGTTGTATGGGTTGTGTTTTGGCAGGATAAAAGTACTGCAGTCAGGATAAAACTTAAATACTTCATTTTGAATTTTTTTAAAATCGTAATGAAAGGCAACTTAAACCGCCATCCAGTTTTTGAAATTCCGATACATCCACTTCAATGGTTTTATAACCGATTTTTTCAATTTGTTGTTTTGCTTTGGGATAAGCTATTGGAATGATCACATGATCGTTTACCCAAATGCAATTGGCAGCATAACTTTCCGATAATTCTATTTCTAACTTGTTGAACTGGTCAAATGCTGGTGAGGTAGCAAATTCTCCTGTTACTAATAGATTATTATGTTCAAGGTACGCCACACCTGTTTTCAAATGCAGCATGTTTTTCAGCGGAACAAGCGTTGTGCCCAATTTATATTTTGCCAGTATGGATTTCATTTGCAGGGCACCTTTTTCATTAGTGCGTTCAGATAAACCAATATAAAAATGATCACCTACCATCATAATATCCCCGGCCTCTATTGTTCCTGGTTCATTGATATATTCTACGTTTGTAAAATATCTTTCTATAATATCCATCACATCCTTAACCTCACCTTTTCGGGAAGGTGCACCGGGATTAGTAATAATGGCACAATGCGGTGTCAGTAAAGCGATATCTTCAATAAAAGTGGAATCAGCATAGTTCTCATTAGCATCCAGCACCTCAACATCAAGTCCGCAAATTTCAAGAGCTTCAACGTATTTCTCATGTTGTTTACAGGCCAGGTTATGGTCAGGTTTACCCATATTAGCGGTGGAAAGTCCATTCACCATGTTTTTACATGGTTTCCTTACAATGGCATTTTTAAAATGAAGGGTTTTCATATTTATATTGAATTTGTTTTGGCCCATTCAGGCAAATCTGCCGGAGCAGGCTTTCTGCCATAGAAGAAATCGTCTAAATGTAAAGCTAACTTTCTGAATAAGGAAGAGTTTCTGATGCCAGCCCTGACCATATCGTGTAGCAAATTATCCGGGTGCGAATATGGACACACGCTGATACATCGGCCACAATCGGTACCCAGGGTGCACCAGAGCGTAAAGCATTTTTCCTGGTTGATCTGCCATCTTTTAACGCCATCCATATCCTGCTTGGGCTCAAATGAAATGGCCTGGCTGGGACAAGCATCTGCACATTTTTTGCAAATGGTGCAAAAGTCAATTACAGAATGTCCGTTTAATGGTTTATCAATGATCAATGGCAGGTCAGTAGTAACAACAGAAATCCTAACACGGGGGCCTAAATTCGGGGTCATTAAAAGTCCCATTCTGCCAATTTCACCCAGGCCGGCATCTCTGGCTACCAGCGGACAAATCACTTCATAATTACCATCAATATGTGCACGTGCGTTATAACCGAGTTTCCGGATAAAGCTGGCTACCTGTAAGGCAATAATTCCTGACTCCAGGTATTGTTGTGCCGATTCCATTACGATAGAGGCAGAGGGTGCAGCACTCACCATTTCTTTGTCCATTTCAACAGTAAATGCAATGGCATACCTATGATGATTGACTACCGGCTTATCCCTTCTTTCTTTTCGTCCGCCCACGGAATATAAGTGGTAAGGTTTAAGTTCTGTAATGCCGCAATCAATAGCCCCTAACTTTTTCGACCAGTTTTTTATATACTGGCTTATCTCTTTTGGATCGGTAGTTTTTTTTATAATGTTGACCTTTCCGTTTACTTTGTTTCTCAAGGCTTCGATTGTTTCGAAACTGGCATCTGCCGAAGCAAACTGAATGGGTTTGTATTGAGATGATCCCGGTTGTAACAAACCTGCTTTTAAACGGAAATGATCATCAACTTCTTTGTATGCCGGTTTGCGATTGTAGTAATTGTCAAATGTTTCAGTTCCGGGAATCAACTCATTCCTTGAGAACATCGTGTCTCTTTCGTCGATTTGATGTGATGGAATGGATACGGGTTGTTGTTTCTTTCTTCCGAAAGGAATCAATAACATCATTAAACTTCCGTAAGTTAAAATCAATAAAATAATGGCAGCCGGGAGTTGAAAGTTAGTTTTAAAAAGCGCCAGGAAAAGATAGGGTATGGGTAATACAATAGAAAGTAATAGAAATCGGGAGAAAGCCCTTTTTTCTTTCTCATGAAAAGAAACCATTGCTGCCCAAAGCATAATTACAAATAGTAGACAGCTTGTAATTATTAAAGCAATATTAATTGAATTGGGCATTTCCTGAGATTATCAGACAAAAGTCGGGATAATTGCAGAGACGACCAAAAAGACAACCAAACAGAGCAGTTTACTTATATATTGTATTGACATCTATAATTCTCAATACAAAACACGTTTTTATTCCTCAAATCGAGATTAGTTAGCTAATTGATTAATTTTTACATGATCAAAATAGTCTCCTGCTTCAAGTGTAATTATCATTACTCTTTCTTCTCCTGTCATGTTTTCGTCTAACTTGATAAAAGTGTGTTTTTGTCCTGTCTTTTAACAATAAAATAGTTTTCAATTATGGTAAAACAATGCCTACCTTCAATTCAAATTTCAGAAAATAGGGATAGACTTCAGTATTATTTATATGATCATATTGGCCTTCTGCAACGGGATAGTCATTCGTTCGCTCTGTAATAACACTCAACCCCATTAGGCTAATCATATTTTCGATTATAATCGGTGAGTTTTTAATCCTGAATTGAAACGGAATTAAAGCAGGTCCGAAACTAACTGAATGGTAGTTCAATGTAACCGGAATTCTTTGCTGATACGCGCCATCATCCATATTTGCCCATCTGTATGTTTCTCTGTTTGAATAAGTATACCCAGCATATGCTGCAACTCCCATACGCCAGTTTTCTAAATTGGTCCAATAGAATTTGATCTCATTACCTGCCATGAAGCCCACATTTGAATTCCAAAATGCAGCTCCAATTCGAGGTTCTAGGGAAACAGCAGCACTATTTCTGAACTCCCAGATGTGCTCATAAGTTGCATATACTTGCGTAATTGGCCCGTTATCATAATAATATTCATCATAATAGTAGTAGGAATCATAATAATCATAACCGTAATAATTGTCGCTAAAGGGTTCAGCCTGAATTGATGATCCAATCTTTATTAGGTTGTATTGTTTTACCTTACTTTCATTATCAACAGGCCCCTCCTTGGCTATTACTTCTGTATAACCTCTTTGCCCGTATAATGACAGCAGTAGAAAGAAACTTAAAAATGTGGTTAATATCTTCATGAGTTTTAGAATATAATGTTTGACAGAGGTTCGAGTTGGTAAATGTTATCGTAATTGTATTGAAACAATCCATCCTTTCCAACCAAAATAAGGATGTTATTATGAAGGATTATATCATAAGCATTAATGCCCATAATGCCACTAACCTGATCCAATTGATGGAGATTGGTAAAATCATAAATTGTAACGCCGATATCGCCATTACAAACAAAAAGGTAATTTCCATCAACTGCCAGGCCTTTCGGATCTTGCATATTTTTACTGACAAGCAATTGTGGATTTACGATGTTTTTGATATCCAAAATGTCCAGCCTGTTGGCCCCCGTTTGCCATCGGCATTCGCTTTGGCTGTTCAAAGTAACAAATGCTAAAGAATCATTAGCCACAACCGGGTCGCAACTTGTGATGTGCTCGTAATGCGAAAGGAATATAATTCCTTGAGGATCAGAAATATCGTAAATATACACCCCGTTAATAGAGCCAATAAATAATTTGTCTCCCAGGGAGAAAACAGTTTCGATACCGAAATCTACATCCAGTTTGTTCACCTGGACAGGACTGGATGCATTGGTTACATTATAAATAAGCAATTGTTTTTCGTTTATAAGAAAGAGGTGATCGTTAGCAATGGTAAATTTTGCCATGGATCCGCCTTTGCCGGTAGTTCCTTCAGGATTTCCGCCGTAACCTATATCGGATGTGGTTTTATCACAGTTTTGCAAGCCAAAAACAACCAACAAAGCCAATAATATGATCAAATATTTTTTCATGTCGTTTGTTTTTAACATTAATAAGAAGTGTAACATTCGGGACTTTCAATCATATCAGGTATCCATCCAATAATATATCCTTTTGATGGGTCGGCACATTCAAAGTAGGAATAAAAAGGCAGATTTTCGGGATAATGCTGGTTGGGCTCTTCATAAACACCTTCAACACGTTTTACGAGCGTCGGGCTTTGTATGTCTGCAATGTTGATGGCAACTAAATCATCCAGGTTATCTGCGTACAATACATTTTCCTTAATGGCAATATCATGATTGCCATAAATCTGTATGAAAGCTATTTTTTTCGGATTACGCGGGTCGGTATTATCCACAACATGCACGCCCAGGTTAACATCCCCGATAAAAATATACTGGTCTTTAACATAAATCTTTCCCTGGGTAGTAATATCCTGCGGTGGAAGAGTTTTGATAAGTTTTGCCTGATCTTTCGGAATATAAATGGGTCTGTAACCTTCTATTTCATAAACAGAGGTGCCCCCGAAAAACAGCATGAAGACGAGAAATACAATGAAAATCTTTTTCATAAGAAATGGTTTTTTTGATAAAAGAATTAAATAAGCAAATTTTAAGCCAAATAGTGTTTTTAGAACTAAAAAATTATGAAAAATTCGATGTTAATTATTCGGTCACCATAGCGCCGATCAGGTCACTTACAGCATCTACATTTTGTTGTTTGCAATATAACTCAATGCCTTCAATGATCTTCACAGAAATCTGCGGGTCGATAAAGTTAGCAGTACCTATCTGAATGACTGTTGAGCCTGCCAGTATAAATTCGATAGCATCGGTTGCATTCATAATACCGCCCATACCAACAACGGGAATTTTAACAGCGTTATACACCTGCCAAACCATACGCAATGCGATTGGTTTAATAGCCGGACCGGATAGACCTCCTGTAATTGTAGAAAGTATCGGTTTGCGCGTTTGTGCATCAATGGCCATGGCAAGAAATGTATTGACCAGTGAAACTGCATCTGCACCAGCACCCTCAATACCTTTCGCTATTTCAGTTATATCTGTAACATTGGGCGAAAGCTTTACAATAAGTGTTTTATAATAGGCTTTTCTCACTGCTTCGGTAACTGCAATCGCTGATGGGCAGCTGACACCAAATGCCATTCCTCCTTCTTTAACATTCGGGCAGGAAATATTTAATTCAATCGAATTAATGCCTTCTACTTCATTTAACCTTTCAGTTACTTCAACGTAATCTTCAATGGTTGAGCCATTTACATTTGGGATGATTTCTGTGTCAAAGTCTTTAATATTCGGATAAATGGAATTAATAAAATAATCAACTCCTTTATTTTGCAATCCAACAGCATTTAACATTCCTGAAGGAGTTTCAGCCATACGTGGATATGGGTTGCCTTCCCTGTGTTTCAGGGTAAGCCCTTTTATAAAAATACCCCCCAGTTGATTCAGATCGATAAAGTCGGTAAACTCTTCACCAAAACCAAAAGTGCCTGATGCGGTAGTTACCGGATTCTTAAATTTGAGGTCTTTTATATGTACTCCTAAATCTACCATGCCAGTTCTTTTGTATTAAATACAGGGCCTTCAGTGCAAACGCATTTATTTCCGCCGTTGGTTTCAACAACGCAGCACAAACAGGCTCCGAAACCACATGCCATCATATTTTCAAGTGAAGCTTCACATTCAACCTCTTTTTCTTCCGCAATTTTTGCCACAGCCTTCATCATGGGGTCCGGTCCGCAGGTGTATATTTTATCGAATTGGAAATTTTCAGAAAAAACTGAGTGGTGGGTTACCAGCCCAGTTTGTCCCATTGTTCCATCTTCGGTGGTAACAAGTACCGCCCCTAATTTAATAAACTCATTGGTCAGAAGCACCTCTTCTTTGGTTCGGGCACCAATCAAAAATGTGATATCAACACCTTTTTGTTTTAATTCGCGACCCAGCAAGATAAAGGGTGCAATTCCGGAACCACCCCCGACAAGCAATGCTTTTTTAGTTCCATATATCGAAAATGAATTCCCAAGGGGATAAATGACGCTCACTTTATCTCCTCCACTCAGCTTCCCAAGTTTTTCGGTACCTTTTCCAATGATCTTGACATAAAAACTGATGGTGTTCTCATCATGGTCGACATCGAGGACTGAAAGCGGTCGCCTTAAAAAAACATCAGGCGCATTGGGAATTTTTAGTTCTGCAAAATTACCTGGTTTGATCTCAGCAATATTATCGTTGGTTTTAAGCGTAAGGATATAATTCTGGTAGTTTAACCATTTATACTCCTTAAACTTAAAATCCTGTATGCGCTTCATTAGGCTTCTTTTTCGTAGGTATCTTTTTCTTTTTCCGGTTTATCTGCAGAGGGTTTCTCCTCAGTTTCAGTTATTTCTTCCTCTTCATCTTCTGTAAAGTCGAGCATATTATTCTTTAATAGCAAATTATACCAGGTAAAAACCTTTTTCATATCCGATACATAGACGGCATCTTTATCATAATCGGGTACAATTTGCTCGAATTGGGTTTTTAAATCAGCTGAGCTGGATTTCTTAGGATTGTCAACCGGTTTATCCGCTTTTAATTCTCTCAGTTTTTTCAACACTTCTTTGAGAGAAACACTGTCAGTGTCAGTATAAATACTGATCTCTTTCAAAGAACTGATTTGCTCATGCGAAAAAACGGGAAACTTCTTGCTATCCTCTAATGATTCAACGATTAAACCGTTTTTGGTTTCACCCACCATTTTGTAAAGCCCCGGTTTTCCTGAAATAGATAAAATTTTAGTAAGATCCATTGATATTTGAAATTTCGGCAAAAATACGATTTAGAAGTTTATATTGAAGGAATAAATGATAAAAATCATGCATATTTAATCCCTTATTCGAATGACTGCATATCCTGCAATCGTTTATAAGCACCTTCAATTTTGATCAGTTCGGTATGGGTTCCTCGTTCAATGATCTCTCCCTTTTTTAGTACGATAATCTCATCGGCATGCTGAATTGTGGAAAGCCTGTGTGCAATTACAATGGAAGTACGGTCTTTCATCACATTGGCAAGAGCGTTCTGTACCAGTTTTTCTGATTCGGTATCCAGTGAAGAGGTGGCTTCATCTAAAATGAGGATGGGCGGATTGGCAAGTACGGCCCTGGCAATACTGATCCGTTGTCGTTGTCCTCCTGAAAGATTGCCTCCGCGGTCGCCAATATTGGTCTGGTAGCCATTTTCAGTTTCCATGATGAATTCGTGTGCATTGGCAATTTTTGCCGCTGCAATTACATCCTTCTCAGAGATATTATTTAAACCAAATGCAATGTTATTAAATATGGTGTCATTGAAAAGGATGCTTTCCTGCGAAACAATTCCCATGAGGCCTCTCAGGTCATTTATCTTGTAGTCTCTGACGTTGATGCCATCCATCAGAATTTCGCCGGAAGTAACATCGTAAAATCTTGGAAGCAAATCAACCATGGTAGACTTACCACCTCCTGACTCACCAACGAGGGCAATTAATTTGCCTTTTTCAATTCTAAGATTTACACCATTTAAAACAGGCTCGTTGGCATATTGAAATCCTACATTCCGATATTCAACTTCTTTATTAAATGACGTAACGGGAACTGCATCCTGTTTTTCTTCAATTACTTCTTCGGCGTCAAGAATTTCAAAAACCCGGTCGGCTGAGGCAATACCTTTTTGAATGGCATAAAAGCCCTGGGCAAATGTTTTGGCCGGAGGAATAATCTGCGAGAAAACAACTATATATGCAATGAAATCAGCCGCCTGGATAGAAGGTGAATCGGACAGTACCATTTTCCCGCCAAACCACAATACCACCACAATAACGGCAGACGACATGAATTCACTTAATGGAGAAGAGAGATCCCTGCGCCTGTAAATCCATAAAAGTACCCGGGAATAATCAGCATTTTGACGGGCAAATTTATTTAGCGAATATGTAATGGCATTGAATGCCTTGATAATTCGTAATCCGGAAATACTTTCCTCAATGATGGCTACCAAACTGGCAAAATGACCCTGACCCACCCTTGATTGTTTTCTTAATGTCTTTCCAATTTGACCAATGATAATCCCGGTAACGGGTAAAATAATCAATACGAAACAGACTTAATTTGCGGACTCAAGCTGATCATAAATGCGAGATAAGCAAGAATAGTAATTGGATCACGAACGATCATCTCAAGATAGTTCATGATAGAGTATTCGATCTCCTGGACATCAGAAGTTATACGGGCGATGATATCCCCTTTCCGGTGCTTGCTGTAAAATGACAATGGAAGGATCATCATTTTGCTGAAAATGTCATTTCGCATGCCTTTAACAGCTCCTATCCTGACATTGGCCATAAAATACATGGCAAAAAACCGGGCTAAATTTCTGAAAAAGAAAGCACTTAAAATCACGGCACATATATAAACTAGCGCCTGCATTTTTCCTTCGCTCACAATCACCTGGCTGATATGATAATTCAGGAAATTCAGCAAGGCATCTGTGCTTAAACTGAACTCAGGTTTCTCAGTAACCAAATCGTTAATGCCAAATAGTAAATTGAGAAACGGAATTAGCAAGTGCAAATGAAAAAAGAGAAAATACTACTGTAAGTATGTTAAAAATAGACATTTAGCCCGGCAAAGCCCCAGTATGGCTTAATATATGCAAGTACCCGATAAAACTTTTTCATAAATAATTTTTATAACAAATGGAGCCCGGTATAATTTTCAGGGGTAATTCCTTTTAATTCCAATTTGATTTTTTCAGATACTTCCAGTTTTTCAATGAACTGATGAATAGATTCTTTTGTGATGGCTTCATTGGTGCGGGTTAACTCTTTCAGTGCTTCGTAAGGATTTGGGTAATTTTCCCGCCTGAGAACCGTTTGGATAGCTTCGGCAACCACTGCCCAGTTATTTTCAAGGTCTTCAGCCAGTTTATCTTCGTTAAGAATCAGTTTTTCAAATCCTTTTAATAGTGATTTTATAGCGATGAGCATATGAGCTACCGGAACGCCTACATTTCTTGTTACGGTTGAATCTGTTAGATCGCGTTGCAGACGCGAAACAGGCAGCTTTTCACTCATGTGATACAATAATGCATTTGCCACACCCAGGTTTCCTTCGGCATTTTCAAAATCAATCGGGTTTACTTTGTGCGGCATGGCCGATGAACCCACTTCTCCTTCTTTAATTTTCTGCTTGAAATAATCCATCGAAATATAAGTCCAGATGTCTTTACTTAAATCAAGGAGAATTGTATTAATTCGTGCCAGGTTATGGAAATAGGCCGCCAGGTAATCGTAATGCTCAATTTGTGTGGTGGTCCTCTGCCGGTGGATTTTCAATTTCTTTTTTAAAAACTGGTCGGCAAATTCTTCCCAATCGACATGTGGGTATGCCACCACATGTGCATTCATATTTCCGGTGGCACCACCAAATTTTCCTGAGAAAGGAATGGTTTTTAACAAGTCCAGTTGGTTTTCAAGCCGTTCAATAAAAACGTACATCTCCTTACCAAGTTTTGTGGGTGATGCTGCCTGTCCGTGTGTGCGGGCCAGCATGGAGACCTGTTTCCACTCGAAGGCCAGTAGGTTAATTCGGTTCAGCAGTTTCTCGATCATGGGCAATAACACCAGGAAATGGGCATCTTTCAATGAAATTGGCAGTGCTGTATTATTCACGTCTTGTGATGTGAGTCCGAAGTGAATAAACTCTTTAAAGTTTGTCAAACCCAATTCGTCAAAACATTCTTTGATGAAATATTCAACCGCTTTTACATCATGATTGGTGGTCTTTTCAATATTTTTTATAGCTGCTGCATCGGAAGGCGAAAATTCTCTGTAAATATCTCTGAGTTTTTCAAAATACGACTTGTCAAAATTTTCCAAACCATCCAAAGGTAATTCGCAGAGGGCGATAAAGTATTCAATTTCAACCTTTACACGGTATTTAAAAAGCGCATATTCCGAGAAAAAATCAGCCAGTTCTTCAGTTTTATTCCTGTACCTGCCGTCAATAGGTGAAGTAGCGGTTAAGGGAGATAATTCCATATATAAATTTTTACCAAAATTAGGAAATATTCGCATTTAATATGTTTACACGCTGTTTTGGGTAAAAACGTCTGGATAAATCAAATTTTATATATTAGCACAATTTTGAATCTGTCTAAATAACAAAAAAGCGCATGAAATGGAAGCGTGTCAGGCCCCGCTGCAGATACATAGTTGATTTACCGGCTGATGAGGTGATGAAATTGATCGAAACCCAGTTGAGAAAAAGCAGCGATGAGGTTACAGGCAGTATTTTGCAGCGCCATGCATATCTTACAATTCCTGAAAAGGACCAGCATTATTGGTCGCCTGAATTCCATATTACGTCGAAGAAACGGAAACAGGATGTCTTGTACGTGGTGTTGTTGGCCCGAAGCCCAAAGTATGGACCATGTTCATGTTTTTTTATTCGGCAGTGGTTGTGTTGCTGGCATTTGGAAGTGCCATGGGCGTTTCGCAATGGATGTTAAAAATGAGTGCACCCTGGCTTTGGAGCATCCCGGCTGCTCTTGTTCATTTGGCTGGGGATATATGTAGCAGCACTTTACGGGCAGCATTTGGGCCATGAGCAGACGATGTTATTGCAGGATTACCTGAAAAAATGCCTGAACATTCCGGATCAAACCTGTTAGGACTCTACCTTGCTCATTAAGAAATTTGTAATAATGAATTACTTCAGTAATTTTTCCACTTTATTCATTGGATAAACCTTAAAGTCGCCAGACTGAAACCGGCTGATCTTTTTCAAGCTGTTGCCTGCGCCACATTCAATAAATTGCGTAACACCCAATTGCAACATGCTTTCAAAGCTCGCCATCCAGTTAATTCTTCCTGAGAGATTTTCGGTTAGTTCCTTCTGAATATCTTCCGGGGATTCCATCAATCGCTGGTCAATTGAAGAAATGATTGGATATTTTGATTTCCTGAGTTGGATATGCGCCGTGATGAATATACTCGTTAAACGGGCCACTTGTACTTTCTTTTAACATGGAAGCATGGTAAGGTGTATTCACATTTAGCATTGAAACATGAAGTGCTCCGGTAGTTCTTGCCAGCTCAAGTAATCTGTTCACAGTTCTGATCCGGCCTGTAACCAGATGAGAATGTACACTGTTGGTATTGGCAATTTCTGCTTCCAGTTTGTGTTTGAGGATGATGCCATTGATTTCTTCTTTGGTCAACCCGATAATCGATCCCATTCCTGAATCCATGTCTCTAACAACTGATTTAGAGATATTGTATGCCTGAATGATCAAACGGATACCTTCGTCAAATTCAATGACGCCCCCGGTATATAATGCCGCATAAAGCCCCATGCTGTATCCAGCCAGGATATCGGGCTCTATTCCTCTTGCAATTAATTCATCTGATAAACTGCAACTGAAAATATAACTGATGATCTGAACCCGCAATTCATCTTCCGTAAAAGCGCTGTCTTCGAGATGGAATGACTCGAAATCAACGCCACTTGCTACTGAAGCTTTTTTTAAATTTTCCTTGAATTTATTTGAAAGTCCATTCAGAATCTGAACTTCAGTACCTATATATTCAGAAACAAAGGCAGGAAAAATAAAGGCAACTTTCATCTATAATTAGAGGCATTAAGCTAGTCGAGGTTAATGATATTGTTTCCGTGTTCAATAATTTGCAATTGCATTTCTATCAATTCGCCAATGGTCTCCACCGGGTGTTTGATGCTGTATTTTCCAATTGTTTTCAGATCAATCTCTTGGTCGTATTTTTTTGTAAATATCTCAATAAGTGCCAGGAACATCAGCGAATCGCCTCCCAGATCAGCAATTATTTTCGAGTCGTCAGTTATTTCATTTACATCAATTTCACACTCCTCCGCAAAGAAATCGTAGATCACTTTACGCACTTCTATTTTAATGGTATCATTCAAACTTGTCATTTATTGCGATTATTATTCAAAATTCAAAATTGTGTTAATTTGGACAGGCAAATATATATATTTGTGATGCAAGGTGATGAATGAAGATACAATTTAGAAAGGAAAATGAAGATAAAACTGATACTGGCTGCTGATTCAAATGACCCACTACGAAAAAAAAATCCGTTCAAACCCTTATCGCTTTTGTTATTGGAAGCTTCGGCTCCTAACCATGAGTATGAACTAATTGATATGTTGGATACCCCGGAAATCGATTATGATTCAAAAGTAGATGTTGTTGGGATTAGTATCCGAAAATCGGCAGAGAAAGCGGGATTTGGTGTTGCTGATCAGTTCATGAAAACAGGTGTAAAAGTTGTGTTGGGCGGTCCGCAGGCATCGGCAAATCCGCTTGAGGCAATTAAACATGCTGATGTGGTGGTGATTGGTGAGGGAGAAGACCTTTGGCCTAAATTGCTACACGATGTGCAGTTAAATGCATTGAAAGATTTTTATGTTTCTGCACCCATTTCTTTTAAAGCCAATGGTTATTCTGTTTATCAGCTTGAAAATCTTCCTTCATTGGATAGAATTCCAAAAGTTAATCGCTGGCTATTTAAAAGGAAATATGATTTTGAACTGGTATTTGCATCCAGGGGTTGTGCCATTAATTGTGATTTTTGTTCCGTAAGCAGGCTTTTTGGAAGTAAATACCGTTTCCGGCCTGTTGACGATGTGGTAGATGAAATCGCATCTATAAGAGGTTATTATTACCTGATAGACGATACCGTTTTCGGCAGGCCATCTACATATACTTATTATGATGAGTTGTATGATAAAATAGTAAACTCAGGCAAGATAAATTACTGGACAGGACAGGCCAACCTGGATGCAGCTTCGAATGAAAAAGGGCGTCAGGTCATCAAAAAAGCGGCAAAAGCAGGATTGATTTATGCAGCTATTGGCATGGAGTCGATCAATGAGCAGGTGCTTAAAAAAAGTGGCAGCTATTCAAAAATGGGTGTCAGCAAAGCGAATGATCTGATCGAAAAAATGAAGGAAAATATTCGTTTCATCCAGCAGCAGGGTATTCTTATTTCGGCATGGTTTGCCATTGGTTATGAAGATGACACCCTAGAAACCTATGAGGCAACACTCCGGTTTTGTCTTGAAATGAACCTGATCCCGGTATTTACACCCGTGCATGCCCTCGAGGGAACTGATTTATTTGATCGTTTGAATAAAGAAGATAGACTACAGGATAATACCAGTAATGTAACCAATGTAGTACATTCATCTATTACAAATGAACAGGTAATTCGTGCCCTGGAAAATGTGAATCGCAAAGGTTTCAGCCTGCTAACGACTTTAAAAAGAACCTGGTTTTATTTTAAAATATTTGCACGACAAAAAGACAATAAAGTGGGTGAGCTTATTCATAAAACCATATTCACATTTATCACCCAATGGAGATTTGGGAAGATCACTAAATTAGAAGCCGGAAAGTTGAAAAATAAAGTAAGGATACATGAATAATATGAGATCAAAAAAATATTATTTCGAAATTCAGGCACGCGGTTATGAACTGGATTCATATGGGCATGTAAATAATGCTGTTTATTTGAATTATACCGAACAGGCCCGCTGGCAAATTTTTAATGAACTGGGTTTGTTGGATCAATTCATGGCCAGTGGTATGAAAATCGTAGTTATTGAAAACCACATCAAATATATACGTCAGATCAAGCTTTTTGATGAAGTAGAGATCGAAACGCAAATGGAGAAGTCAGCACATTTTCTTTTGTTCAAGCATATTTTAACAAACACCAAAACTAAAAAAGCATTATCGAAAGTGATGGTGAAAACGGTATTCCTGGATAAAAATGACAAACCCTGCGATATTCCTGAATCACTGCTGGAAACCTTTACTGAAGCCTGATAACTCATGAATATGACACCAAGGATTATATTGAAAAGGGAAAAAGATGTAGGTTGGTTGAAAATCAACAACGTACCTGAGAACTATCTTGAACAGCCGGATTTTATTGAAATCGACGAATTAAAAGATTTTGTTAATACAGGAATAAAAGCCCTGGTGATTGAAGGAGTTGGACGACATTTCAGCGCGGGTGCTGACCTTGAAAAGTTGAAAGATCAAATAAAAGATAAAAAGGCGTTTCAGGATCAATTAATGAAAGGCAACAAATTATTGAATTATATTGATAAACTCGAAATTCCGGTGATAGCAGCCATTTCGGGGGTGTGTTTCGGAGCGGGATTGGAAATAGCGCTTGCATGCGACATCAGAATTTGTGATGAAAATGCACTGTTTGCTTTCCCGGAGGTGCATCATGATTTATTCCCCGGATTGGGAGGTGCAATGCGGCTGGTAGAATTAACAGGCAGGTCAGCAGCCCTTGAACTGGTATTGACAGGTGATATGATCAATGCCGAAAAAGCCCTTGAACTGCAAATAATTGACACAGTGGTTAAAAAGAATGAAGCTAGAGAATGTGCCGTTGACATGGCTGAAAAAATCACTAATAACAGACCCTTGAAAGTGATTCGTGCGGTGATGAGATCTGTCAACAATAGTACATCAATGAGTGTCGATGAACAAATCAAATGCGACACGAAGATGTTCGCTGAACTGGCGCTTAAATCCATGAATAAAAACAACGATTAGCAGATGCCGGCCATATTCACAGGAAAAAAAATATCATGGGAAGTCAGGAATGAAATAGGATATTTAAGTCTTGTCGATCCTCCTGAGAATCGCATGGATTCAGTTTTTTTTGAAGAGTTCGGTGTTATTGTCAATGAAATTATACCTGCAAGTGCGGCCATCGCTATGATAATCTCTGGAACTGGACGCCATTTTTCATCGGGTGCTGAATTGGAAGATTTGTTCAGAATCATCAAGCAAGAAAAATCGGATGCATTGATATCAAATTTTGAAATGCTTCATACTATAAACCAGTTAAAAATACCGGTAATCGCCGCAATTAAAGGTGTTTGTATAGGCTCAGGACTGGAACTGGCTTTACATTGTCATTTCAGGTTGTGTGCAGAAGATGCCATCCTGGGGCTTCCCGAATCAAGTTTTAGTTTAATCCCGGGCTTGGGAGGTATTTCAAAATTGATGGAGTTATCAGGGAAGGCAAAAGCGATTGAATTGGCCTTAAAGGGCAATCATTTTAATGCTACCGATGCGCTGAAATTGCAAGTAGTGGATGAGGTTTATCCGAAGAAAATAGTAATTGAAAAAGCCGCACAATTAGCTAAACTGTGCGCTGAAAATTATAGAAAATATAATAAAAGAGACTATTTGAAGCGCCTGAAAATTGAGGAGTGATCAGATTATTTGTTTCGAACGCAACAAATGTGATTTTAAAAGATGAGTGAACATAAAGTTAAGATATTAGGATCAGGAACCTATCTGCCAGGTGAAAAGCGGAGTTTGGACGAGGTAGACTTCATATTGGGAGAATTGACTGAAGCGCCTTCCAAAATCCAAAAGTGGTTAAAAATGACAAAAGGTCTCATGGGTCAGATGCTGGATATTGAATACTATCATTTTGCTATTGATCCGCTTACCCGCGAATTTATGGATGACAATATCAGCATGTCAGTCAAAGCGGCAAAAAAGGCCATCGAAGCGGCAGGAATAAAGGCCACAGATATTGATTTCATTGCCTATGGCAGTCCGCACCAGGACCAGATGCCCACGGCTTCAGTACGCATACAGGAGCAATTGGGTATTGAGCAATGCGGCGAAATCTCTATCCATGCCAACTGTACATCTGCCTACAAAGCTTTGCTGGTGGTACATGATATGTTAAAAAGCGGTCGCTATAAAACCGCTTTGGTGGTTTCATCAAATATGTCTTCGTCGGAGTTGCGGGCAGAATATTATAACCAGGCGCTTATTAAAAAAGAAGAAGTGCTGCTGCGATATTTTCTCAGCGATGGGGCAGGAGCACTCATTTTGCAGTCAACCCAAGATGACCACGGATTGTTTGTGGAGCATACGTATATGGAATCCATCGGTGGCAAAAAACCGGCAGCCATGTTCAATAAGCGCCCGGCCTATTGGATGAACCCGAAGGAAGAATATGAAAAAGCATATCATCATCTCGCACAATTATTCAATGATCAGTTGCGGGTGCATTTTAATGAAGAGGATGGTTCTGTCTTTTTTAAAGGGTTGCAACGGATGATGGATAAGTATCCTTTTAATACGGATGCAGTGCGATTCTTCCAGGTAAATTTTCCATCCAAACATATTGCTGAATTGGTGATTGAAGAATGCGAAGCCCTGGGTATTTCCAGAGATAAGTTATACACCAAAATGAATTCGATGGGTTATATAGGTCCGCCGATGGCATTGGTAAGTATTGATCGAATGATCCAAGAAGAACAATTTAAAAAGGGGGATTTGGTACTTAGTTTTGTGACGGAAGTCAGCAAATTTATGCAGGCCGGATTTTTATTGAAATACGAATAAACTTGAAGTTGGAAGTCACATACCGGGTAGGCATTATCGGATGCGGAAAAATGGGCAAAGACCTGTTCGACTTTCTAACGGGCTTTAAATTTCCTTTGACTATTGTTTGCAAATCAGAAGAGTCGGTTGAGCAGATGAAGATAGTTCTTGAAAAAAAACAAAAACGGGCATTGAAATACCAGTTGATCGACCAGGGTACTTTCGATTTTCGCAACCAAAATACAGTGATTACTGCGGAGATGAATCAACTGTCATCCTGTAACTTAGTTATTGAAAGCATTACCGAAGATTTACATTTGAAAAGAGAGTTGTTCAAACAGATTGAAATTGTCGTTCCCAAAAATTGTATTATCGCCAGTAATACTTCATCCATTTCTCCCAATCAACTGTTTAAAAAGGCGCTTCATAAAGACAGATTTGTTGGCCTTCATTTATTTTTCCCGGTAGCGGTAAAAGATCTGGCAGAAATCAATGTTTCAGATAAAACTGACGAAAAAACGGTTCTCCTCGTCAGGGAATTTTTAAATGAGATCGGAAAGTTTCACCTGGTGCTATATGGGAATGATCATTTCTTATTCAACCGAATATTTTTAAAAATGCAGGCAGGCTGTTGTCAGATCATCAAAGAGGGAAAATGCCTGGTGCATGAATTAGATGAATTGGTAACTAACGAACTTTTCCCGTTAGGTGTTTTTGAGTTTTTCGATCATGTGGGGTTGGATGTGATGCTGCAATCGGTTAAAAATTATATCAAATATGAAACTGATCCGCTCTTTTATCAACCGATGAAGGATTTGCTTGAAGCGAAAGTGAACGAAGGAAAACTGGGAATTAAAACTGCCTCAGGGTTTCATGAATATCCCCGAAAAAAGACCGTTCTAGACAATAAACCAATAGAAAAGATGGATCATGTTCTCCAGCAAATCACCCATTGGTACCTGGATGGCGTATATGATACCGTAAGAAATTCAGTATGTACAGATGATGAAATGAAACATATTGTTAAAGCCTATATGATGGTTGAAAAAAATCCCCTCGAACTGGCACAGAAAGTTGGCTATACTCCTAAATAATTCTTTTCTTTGTGTAGCACAATTGTCTATTAGATATTGTATGAAAAAGGATACCAAAGTAGTGGTAAGCGGTATGAATATTATTTCATCCCTGGGATTGAATTTGACAGAAAACTGGGATAATCTGGTGAAGGGGAAAAGTGGCGTAAAACGCATTACTTTGTTTGATCCAACAGGACTGGAAACCTGGATTGCCGCGCAAGTGCCTGATTCTTTTGAAGAATTTGCCGCTACGAAAGTGAAGAAAAGACAATCAGGGCAAATGACGCGCGTTACCCGTATGTGTTTTGTTTGTGCAAAAGATGTTATTGAACAGGAAGAAATCAGTTTTGATACATTTGATAAAAGCCGGGTGGCTGTCATTTTGGGCGTTGTAAATACGGGAAATTCAAGTGTCGAAGGAAAAGATGTCTCAAGGAGTTCCATATTAAAAGGCATGAACAATGCCATGTCCGCATGGATCTCGATGGAATATGGACTTACCGGGCCGAGTTATACAGTGGCCACGGCATGTTCTTCATCTGCCTATGCCATTGGGTTGGGTTACGATTTAATTAAAAGTGGCAAAGCCGATATGGTCATCACCGGGGGTGCTGATTCCATTATCAACCCGGAAGAAATAGCCGGTTTTAATCATTTGTTTGCTTTATCAACCCAAAATGAACATCCGGAAACTGCCAGTAAACCATTCTCTGAAGACAGGGATGGATTTGTGGTAGGAGAAGGTGCAGGAATTATGATCCTCGAATCGGAAGCCTCTGCCAAAAAAAGAGGTGCAACTATTTACGGTGAACTGGCCGGGTACGCATTAACAACAGAGAGCTATAATATTATGGCACCCAAAAAAGATGGAGAAGGAATGGCGGAAACTATGGAAAAAGCATTAGTAGATTCAGGGGTTGATGCATCGGAAGTGGATTATATCAGTGCCCACGGTACCAGCACCATGCTCAATGATCTGTATGAAACGATGGCCATTAAAAAGGTATTTGGAAACAAAGCCTCATCAGTTGCCGTTTCCTCACAAAAATCCATGATTGGCCATACCGTAGGTGCTGCGGGGGTGATCGAAGGCATCGTATCCGTTTTAAGTATTAAAAATGGTGTGCTGACACCTACGATCAATCTGCACAAACCCGACCCTGAATTAAATCTTGATTTTGTGCCTAATCACAGCCGTAAAGCAAATATCGGTATAGCTTTATCCAATTCATTTGCCTTTGGTGGTCATAACGCCACGTTGGTTTTCAGGAAGTATAAATAATACTGCAATAATAATCTATGAAGACCTAATTTTTCTCACCTTCAACAATACAAAACGGGGAAACAGTTTTGATCACCCGGTTTAATCTGAATCCCGCTGCTTCGAAAATATTCCTGAATTCGTTTCTGGTTCTTTCTTTACCGTTTTCAGTGCCAATAAGCATTTGCAGGTCAAACATTTTACCAAATTCGTATTTATTATCCTCACCAATAACAGTTTCAATAACCAGTATTTTTCCTTTTTCGGTCATGGTCCGGTGTATCAATTTCAGTAATGAAATACAGGTAGCATCATCGAATGCATGTAAAATATTTTTTAACAGGTAGGCATCAGAATTTGGCAAATCGTCCTTGAAAAAACTTCCTGGAATGATTTGCAGCCGATTTTCAACTCCAAATTCTTCAGCCAGTTGAGCCGCAGTTGCTACCACATGGGGCAAGTCGAATAAAATACCTTTAAGCTTGTTGTTTTTTAGCAGGATGGTATAAAGTAAGATGCCTTCACCTCCACCGAGATCAACCAAAGTATTTATGTTGCGAAATGAAAACGCAGCTGCTATACTGGCACTCGAAAGCTGTGATGTCTCGCTCATGGCTTTGTTGTAAAGTTCGTTTTTTTCAGGTGTATTTTCCAAATGAGTAAAAATATCGGTACCAAATAACTTTCTTGCCGCGCTGTTTCCTGTAGCTATACTGTATTTTAATCCTTTTACAACCTCCCAGTTGGAATCATTTAGTTGGTGCATGATCATATTTTTGAGATTGCCTGGTTTTTGTATGAGTGCTTTTGAAAGGTGGTTGTTTCTAAAAACTTGCGGCCCGGTTTCTTTAAAAATACCTTCACCGGCAAGAGCCCGCATCAGGCGGTAAAGTGCCGAAGCGTTGGCACCAGAATCTTTAGCGATTTCTTCAACTGTTTTTTTTTCGTCGCCTAATATTTCAGCCAGATTCAATTCACAGGCAACGCTGATGGCTTTAGCCGTCCAAAATCCCTGCGACTTTTCGAATACGGCCATATTTGCAGGCACAAAAGCGTAATAAAGTTTCTTAAATATGCTTCGTATTTTGCTTGTGATTGAAAAAACCCAAACTGGTGGTACCGGGGTCATTTTTTGTTGGTTATTCATAAATAAGGATTAGCCATCACAAATTTAAACTTTGTAGGGATATTTCAAACTTTAGAATTTAGAATACATCGTAGGCTCACTCAACATCCGAAACCAGCATCAAACTGTGATTGGTATTTCGGTGCTGGTTATAGATCAAAATATTTTTTGTTTGTTTTACATCTTTGTGGTTCAGGTTCACTATTTCAGGAATCCGCTTATGTTTGATCATCATAGTGGACATCCACAAAGCAAAGGCACTCGAAGTTAAATAATCACCACAGAGATGTTTGTAATAAACTTGCCTGTTATCATTAAACAAAGAGGCATTCAATTCATGATATATTCCATCAAACTCAACATCTCCATTCATACCCAAAACAACCGCATCGATATCTTGTATTGATAGATTATTTTTAGATAAGAAAGATGTAATTACATCTTCAATTTGGAAATGTTTTTTGTGATTTGAGAAAGCATGAACATTTTTTATGGCAGCATAAGTATTATTAGCAGGATGATCTTCGAGCAGGAAAAATGTACTTCCCTCACCGGCTATGGTTCCTTTTGTTTGATCGGCCAGTAAGTCCAGATTGCAGATGCCCGTTTTTTTGTAGTATCCGATTCTATCAAAGGTGTTAAACTGGATTTCTTTAATCTCATCCACACCGCCTAGTAAAACATTCGTGTATTTTTTCTCCTTTAACAACATCATTGCATCAAGCAAAGCGCTTTCGAATGAAAAAGCCCGGTGAGAGTAGGTCATATTGTAATTTTTACAAGCTGTCTGTATGGCTACTTGCGAGGCGATGGATCCATGGGCAGATTGGATAAAGGGTGATGGTGGGACAAACCTTTCATTGTTTTCATCAATCGAAAACAAAAATATCTGGGTGTTTTTAAAACAGCCTTTGCCTGTTCCTATACAAATGGCGTCAGGAGCTTCCAGGGCTGCATCTTCAAGGCAAAACCTGGCACCTGCCCAACCCAATTTTAGAACCCGGCTCATTCTTCGCAATGCATTGGTATCCATGAATTTTGGATAGTCAGGTTCAATACATTGCAGCATATTTGTGTTGTACTGAACAACATCAGAAAGAAAATCCTTTTTCGTAGAAGTTTGTTGGGGCGATATGCTGGACAGTCCGTTGATATAGATCATAATGCCGATTCTGAGAAGATGAGGGAAGTATTGTTGCCGCCAAAACCGAGGGAGTTGGATAACACATGTTTTAGTTGCTGCGATCGAATCAATCTTGTTTCAGGACTTAACACTGATTCTATCATCTGTTGTGAATGATTCAGGTTGGGAAAGATGAGTTGATGTTGGATGGAAAGTATTGAAAACACTGCTTCAAGGGCTCCCGAACTGCCAAGTGTATGCCCTGTAAATGGTTTGGTAGAACTAAAAGCGGGAACATTGTTTCCAAAAACTTTTTCAATACCCCTTATTTCTGACAGGTCGTTGTTTTCACTGCCGGTTCCGTGCGCATTTATGTAGTTAATATCTTTTGCAATCAGGCCACTTTCTTTGAGAGCCAGTCCCATTGCCATAGCTATACCTTCTCCGTCAGGTGATAGAGCTGTCAGGTGATGTGCGTCGTTTGAATTACCAAAACCGCTTAATTCACAGAACACCTTCTTTTTTTGTGCACATTCTTCAGATTCGAGCATTAAAAAGGCAGCACCTTCGCCCAGGTTAAGCCCTTTCCTGTAACGATCGAAGGGTTTGCAAACTTCCGGATCAACGATCATCAGCGCATGAAATCCATTGAGCATCACTTTTGAAAGGGCATCTGTTCCTCCCACCAGCACACGGTCGAGTAAATTGTGTTTGATCATCCGGGCTCCTGTCATAATAGCATTAGCAGCCGAAGAACAGGCAGTGTTGATCGTAGTTTGGTAACCAGAAATTCCTAATTCATTGGCAATAACCTCTGTGCTGGCACCCCAATCCTGTGATTCGATAAACTCGTTCCGGCTATCATTACTAAGAAAATCTTTCAGGTAAAGCTCTATGTTACTCATAGATTCGGCAGTGGTACCTACTATAATACCGGATCTGATGTTGGGATCATGAAGTTCAACATTTTTGGTGGCTTCTTTCGCTGCAATAAGGCCCAACAATGCCGCCCTGGAAACACCGCGGGTATTTTTAATTCCTGAAATGTCAATAAGTTCTTCCTTTGAGTACGAAATTTCTCCGGCAATCAATTCACTGCTCAACCGGCTTTTCAAATGCCTGATGGACCCGACGCCACTTTTCCCTTCTATCAGCCCATCCAGGTTTTTCTGAACATCTATCCCTAGAGAAGATATGATACCCATACCGCTTACAAAAACCCGATTTCTTTCACTTTTCATAATCCCGATTCAGATAACATCTGTTCCCTTTTTTATTAGCCACAAATTGCCCATATTTTCATAAAACTTTTCCAGGGGCAGTTTTGTTTGCATCACACTGTTAAAGAAATTGTATTTGGAATAATCATGGTCGATAATGCGATCCTTCATTTCATCATAATAAACAGTTCCTGGCATCGGAGTTAAAATAGTATATCCCGCATAGGTTACTTTGTTTGAGTTGGCATATTCGGATAAGGCTTTAAAATCACCTTCGTCGTAGTCTGGGGGTACCACATAATTTCCACGCAGCAGGATATCATTGTCATGAAAGATTTGAATAGCCTTTTCAATCAATTTTGCCTCTGATCTTTTGTTGTACAGTTTGAGTTCTTCATCCCTGAATGACTCAAAACCTGTGATGACCACTTTCAACCCGTGTTTAGCCAGTTTTTCAATTAATTCAGGGTGTTCCACAGCGGTATCCGCCCTGATATCCATGATATATGCTTTATGAATGCCTTCTTCGGCTATCCGGTCAAAAAGCCGGTTTATAAAGTTGATATTCACTATGGTGTTTGCGTCAGCGAATCGGACAATTTTGTAATCGATAAGTTTTAATTCTTCAATCAGACTTTCCACATCGCGCTGGAAGTAGCAACTGTTGTGTTCTTTCCATATAGAACAGAATGAGCAGCTATACGGACACCCCAACGACGAGAACAGGTATGTGGCGGGTTCCGGATTTCCTCCCACAGCATAAGTAGAGCGCCATCTTTCAAGGTGTCGCCTGTCAGGCAACAGGAAATGTTCCCTTGCCGGATCATATACAGTAGAAGAAGGTCCGGTGGCATGAAATCCCTTTTCATTATTGAGGTAAATACCTTTTACTGATTCTAGGCTTCGATTTTCTCGCAAAGCCCTTATCAATTCTTTGAAAATTAAGGCGGAATGCCCCGGACAAACAATATCCACTACCGGATCATTAAAGTCATGAGGACATAAAGTAGTATGCAAACCACCGGCGACGGTAAGTATTTCATGGTTGAACTTCTTTACTACCCTGAAGATATCCATGGAAAAGTATAACTCGGAAGTGATGATGGTAACCCCAACCACATCTGGTTTATGTTCTTTTAATAGATCCTCAACTATGGTTTCAAGTGATGGTGCATCGGGAACAAGATCATATTCCCCTTTCATATCAAATACGGTTACATCATGATCCTTAACCGCCGCAGCTATGGTCAGCAAGCCCAGTGGTGGGCCTATAAGCTTCTTGTGAATAAAATATCTTGCTTCTGCTGATGCAGTTTCTAGTATTTTATTTTCGGGCGACCGAGGTGGATTTATAAGAAGTATTTTCATCTTTTTATTGCAAACAAAAATGAGGAAAATAACAATACGGGCCATTCTCTAAAGCGGACTATTCACTAAATTTAATAACTTTGAGCGCCATATTTGCCAGTAAAAATGAAAGAAAAAGAAGCAAAAATAAAATTTGATCGACACCCCTTAATATTATATGTTGAAAAGGAAGATGGCTCCTATGGACGCACAGAATCAGCATCTTACTTGTCGCATCATTATTTGGATGATTATTTGGATAAGAAGAAAAAGTGGGATAAAGATCTGAAACAGCAGCTTGGTAATAGTGAGATCAGTCCGGTCTATTACTTTATGATCATGCTGGAAATGGGCGAAGGTGATCTGGCTTCAAGGGTGGGTATTTCAAGAAGGAAACTTAAAAAGCATTTCAAAATGGACGTGTTTGAGAAAATGAACCTTGTCATGTTAAAAAAGTATGCCGATGTTTTTGATGTACACGTTCAAACGTTAACTCATTTTTGGCTGGCAAAGAAAGAATCGAAAGTCACAAATGACTGATTGCAAAATTGAAAAACCAGGAGACTTCAAGTGAAGGAAAAATTAGAGGAAATTAAAAGCGATAAGAAGCATATTGAAAAGATGAAGGAGATTGAATTTGAACATAAAATGGCGGCTCATTGCGAGTCGGGAACAGTTACAGCCATACTAAATCATAATGGCTTGAAAATAACGGAACCTATGGTTTTTGGAATAGCCAGTGGTATCTTTTTCGGTTACTTTGAATCGTCCAATTTCCCTTTTCCCATGTTTATTGTGCGTAATAAACCGGGATCGATACGAAAAAATATCTCTAAACGGCTTGGAGTTAAATTTTATACAAATGACTTTAATAAAAAACAAAAAGGCATTGATGAACTCAACAGGCTAATCGATGAAGGCCATCCGGTAGCTACGCAGGTTGATTTCTATTACATGAAATTCTTACCCGAGTATGTGCGCACTCATATGAATGTACATTTTGTAAATATCGTTGGCCGAAATAAAGAAAATTACCTGGTGAGTGACAGCTATCATAGGACAATTGCTGAACTGGATGTTGAAACACTGAACAAAGCCCGCTTTGTGGGTGGATATATGGCTCCTAAAGGTTTTTTATTCTATCCGGCCTACATTCCTGAGAATATTGATTTTGAAAAAGCCATTCTCAGAGGGATTAAAAAAGCAGCTTTTAATATGACCAAGCTGCCGGTGCCTTTTATTGGTGTGAAAGGTATAAGGAAATTTGCAAAAAAGGTAAAAACATGGCCTGAATTGGCGCGGGATATCGATCATCTCTCGCATGAGATAATGAAAATAAATGTATTTCTTGAAGACCAGGGAACAGGTGGGGCCGGATTTCGCTTTCTTTATGCTACATTTCTGCAACAGGCTGCTCAACAACTCAATTTTAGTCAGTTAGACGATATGTCGAAAAAGATGATGGCCATAGGCGACGATTGGAGAAATATTTCTTATTTTGCGGCTAAAATTGGCAAGAACAGGGACCTTGGACCAGAACGCCTGAACGAACTCAGCCAGATGATTAATGCCATGGCTGATCAGGAACAAGTGTTTTTTACTGAGCTTTATAAAATGGTGAAATAAATTAAAATTGCGAAAGTGGCAGCAACGGATATAAAACAAATAAAACAAGAAGTGAAAGAGGTCATTATCAAAGCCCTCAATATAAAGAATATAGAACCTGATAAAATCGATGACAGCGCCCCGCTTTTTGCACCGGGCAATGCATTCGGATTGGATTCCGTTGATGCTATAGATCTCATCATGCGAATCCAGAGTCATTTTAATGTACGTATCGATGATCAGAACCAGGCCCGCGATGTATTGGAATCCATCGACACCCTCGCTGCTTTCATCGTAAGGCAAAGAAGTGCATAAAGAATCCAAACCGAAATCTTGATGAAGCATTCATATTTATTATTAGGAATTACATCAGGAAAACTAAGCAGGCTGTTAGTTAAAAACGGTTTCTCATTCACACCCAAAATCATTTTCAGGATATTTTTCCTGGCACAAAGTTCCCTCTGGGCTTCGATATTTAAAGGAAGTGAAAAAAGAAAGCTTAAAAGGAAGTTGGAAAAGTTCGATATGCCTGAAGATCCGGTATTTATTATCGGACACTGGCGTACGGGAAGTACATTCTTGCATCAACTCATGTCGTTGGACGATCAACTGGTGGCACCCACTGTATTTCAGGTATCTGTTCCGGACAGCTTTTTGGTTTCCGAGAAATATTATAAGCCTGTGATGACAAAAATGATGAGTCCGAGACGGCCTATGGATAATGTAGCTCTCGGCTTTTACGAACCTCAGGAAGATGAATATGCACTTATCAAACTGACATCAGGTTCACCACTGGAGAAGCTGATTTTTCCTAAATACAAGCCTTATTTCCTGCTTAATTATGATGATTTTACGCCTCCGGAGAATGCATTAGAAGATTGGAAAAAAGCACTGAATGATTTCTGTAAACGACTTAGTTACCCCGAAGGAAAAAGAGTGTTGTTAAAGAACCCCTTTCATTCGATGCGCATTTCTTTGTTGCGAGACATTTTTCCCAAGGCAAAATTCATTCATATCCATCGCCATCCTTATAAAGTGGTGCCTTCAACCATTCATATGTGGAATGTCGTGAGTAAGGAGAATAAACTGAAAAGCAGAAAGCTTAGTTTTGAAGTTCAGGATGTTGTAGTCGTATTGAACCGGATGTTGTCAACGATCCGTCGGCAAATGGATTTGATGCCGCGAGATGCCAGAGCAGAGGTCAATTTCAGGGAATTGCAAAACAATCCGATAGCAACCCTGAAGCAGGTTTATGATCAGGTGGGTTTGAAATATACTCCAGAGTTTGATGCGAAATTAAAAGAGAGATTATCTGAAATGAAATTCTACCAGAAAAACAATTATAAGCTTGCAGAAACCGATAAAGAAATCATCAGGAATGGGCTGAGGGAACATTTCAAACATTATAATTACGAGGAATAATAAAACTGACTTAACATGAAGATCAAACTCATATACCCGAAATGGTCGAAATTGAATGGACAAACTGAATTCAATTTGCCACCCCACGGCCCCATTGTTTTTGCGGCTGCATTGCCCGAATATGTGGATGTGGATTTTGTGGATGAAAACGTGCAATCTTTAAGTTACGATGATCCGGCAGACCTGGTGTGTATTTCCATGATGCTAACATCGCAAATCAAGCGAGGATGGGAAATAGCGGATGCTTATAGAGCCAAAGGAATGAAAGTTCTTTTTGGTGGTATTTCTACGATGCTCCATGCTGAGGAAACCATGAAACATGCCGATAGCATTTTTATGGGTGAAGCGGAAGGCCATATGGAAGAGGTGTTGGATGATTTTTCAAAAGGCAAACTGAAAAAGTTGTACAATTTTATGAATCATCAACCGGATACACAATTGGTAGGCCCGGCGAGACGTGATTTACTGGAACGCGATTTATATTACCACAAAGGTGTCCAAATGGTAGATCTTTTTCATGCCTCAAGAGGATGTAAGTACAATTGTTATCCTTGTGCTGTTTCATTCCTGGGTGGCAGGCAATTCAGACCCCGGCCATTCGACCGTATTGCTGAAGAATTGGATACGATTGATAATAATAGATTGTTCGTAGTGGATAACACACTGGCGCAGGATATAGAGTGGACCAAAGAGTTGTTCAGGACGATGATTCCCTTTAAAAAGAAGTGGTGCAGCCATACCATCGCTGATGATCCTGAGGTGCTCGACCTGGCAGCACAGGCAGGCTCATGGTATGTTTACCAGGCCGTTTTCGATACTTCGGATTATATCAAAGAGCGCGTTAAAAGATACCACGATCACGGTATCAGCGTTGAGGGTACTATTTTGTTGGGTATGGACAACCAGACAGAAGACGATATAAAACGTTTATTGGACTTCCTGGATGAGATAAATCTTGACCTCGCTGAATTTACAGTATTAACCCCATTTCCTGAAACGAAAGCCTATGATGATATGCTGAAAGAGGGACGTATTTTTGACCACGACTGGAATCATTATACCGCAGATACAGTTGTTTTCAAACCCCGACATATGTCGGCGGAGCGATTGCAGGAATTATATAATTATGCCTGGGATAGTTTCTATGCATCAGAAAGCCAGGAACAGAAAATGTTTAAGCTGATGATGAAAGTGGTAGAGCGTGAAGTGTTGGACGGTACCTATCGCAAACCAAGGAAAGACCTGATGGAATCCAGTTTTGGCAAAGTGGTTGACAGGTAATAAATCATGATAATAGCATCCGGTAAATACATGGATTTTGAATATCACTTCAAGGGGAAGTGGGATGTGCCGGGTATTTGCGGTCTGAAAGCAGTTCAAAAACAGGAAAAAACAATCGTGATTGCCACCAATCTGTATGAACATAATCCCGGAACTTCTATCTCACGCTGGTCAGCGCAACTGGCGACATCAATTTGTAAAGATTTCAAAATAGATCCCAAAAAACTGGTTTTCATTGAGCACAATCCCGACCGACAATCAAAACTGGATTTTTACAAAGAAACATTTGATATAGTGGAATTCGACCGGGATGGCGACCTCTTCACCAATCCCCGATGGAGGAGAGTCAGCAATAAAGAAGTGGATGATATGATATCATAAAACGCTTTGGTTAACTTTGTCATGATTTAAACGGCTTAGCAACTGAATTCTTGAACCTGCGCTTTACATACGGATTTCTTTTTGTTCTTTTGATGCTTCAAATGCTGATTTTGAGTGGGCAGGATGATTACACTCAAAACATACGGGGAAAGGTTGTCGATATGACCTCAAGCTCCGGTTTACCCAATGCAAATATTATTGTGCTTGATTCCGAACCAAAAATAGGAGTCTCTGCAGATGTAAATGGATTATTCTTGCTTTCGAATGTGCCTGTTGGCCGGCAAAGCATTCAGGTGAGTTATACTGGTTACCAAACGGTTGTTTTAGCTGATTTATATGTGAGTACCGGGAAAGAATTGGTGCTGAAAATAGAGCTAAAGGAACTCATTGAAACGATGGGGGAGGTGGAAATAGTTGCCGATTACCGCAAAGACAAACCCATAAATCCGATGGCCATTGTCAGCGCCCGCTCATTTACCGTAGAGGAAACCAATAAATATGCAGGCAGTTATGGTGATCCGGCCCGGATGGCAGCCAATTTTGCGGGTGTAGCCTCCTCGCGCGATAACCGCAATGATATTGCGATCAGGGGAAATTCTCCAATAGGTTTGCAATACCGACTTGATGGAGTTGAAATTACCAACCCGAATCATTTTGGAGCCCAGGGAACAACAGGTGGGCCGATTACCATGTTGAATACCAACCTGCTCGCTAATTCCGATTTCTTAACGGGCGCATTTCCGGCTTCATATGGTAATGCACTCTCCGGTGTATTTGACCTGAAACTTAGGAATGGAAATGCAGACCGATATGAGTTCTGGGGACAACTTGGATGGAATGGACTTGAGTTTGGTATGG
Source organism: Marinilabiliales bacterium (assembly GCA_963776205.1). Lineage (GTDB taxonomy): Bacteria > Bacteroidota > Bacteroidia > Bacteroidales > F082 > UBA4459. Next base: position 336,379 of record CAVZLR010000002.1, on the reverse strand, counting down.
AAGGTCCTTTTTCTAAAAAATCATCGGCTACTTACCTGGCCGCATATCGCTATTCAATTACCGATATTCTGGAAAAAATGGGTGTTCAACTGGAGGAAAGTGCCCGATACCAGGATCTTTCATTTAAGCTGAACTTTCCAACAAAAAAAGCGGGAGTCTTTTCCTTATTTGGTATAGGTGGAACAAGCGGAATAAAAAACCTGGATTCAGATAAAGATATGGAGGATTGGACCTTTGCCACGCATGGTGAGGACCTGAACTCGGAAAGTACTTTGTTTTCCATGGGGTTTTCGCATCATTATTTTTTTAATTCAACAACCAGTCTGCAAAGCAGGATTTCGACAGTAGGTAACCAGGTAGAAACCCGGATTGATACCTTCAGCACTGTAAGTGATGAGCCATTTTTAAAAAATGGGGAAAGATCATCAGAAATGATCTATGGTTTTGCAACGAAATTTTCAAAAAAGTTAAATGCAGCCAGTTCGTTTGATATTGGCATAGAATGGCAACTATTCGATGTAAATTATTCCGACAGCATTTATAGTAAACAGGCATACAAACAACAAACGAATATCCGTACACAGTTCTCTTTGTTCAGTTCATTTATTCAGTGGAAATATGAATTCAATAATTATTTCTCTACATACGCAGGACTGCATTATCAGTACTTTACTTTGAATGGCAGCCAGTTGCCAGAACCACGAATAGGGTTTAAATATTTAATTAACCCTCGTCAATCCATAAGTTTTGGGGCAGGTTTGCACAGCCAGACACAGGCACGTGTGATGTACTTTGTGCAAACACCCATAGCTGACGACGAATATACATTGACGAATGAGCAGATGGATTTCTCAAAAAGCCTCCAATTTGTGCTGGGTTATGATTATTTAATAACGGAATTCTTCCGGCTTAAAGCTGAGACTTACTACCAGCATTTATATGATATCCCGGTAAAGCAAAGTATTCCGCAGTATTCGATATTGAATGAAGGCACCGAATACTTTCTTGAACGGATGGACAGCCTTGTTAATAAGGGTACAGGTACAAACTATGGCCTTGGAACTTACATTGGAGAAATTTATGAGCAGGAATTATTTTTTCCTGGTGACCGCATCCCTTTTTCAGTCAAAATACAAAGGCTATGATGAAGTTGAACGAAGCACCTCGTTCAATAGCAATTACATTATCAATGCGGTCGGTGGTTATGAATTACCCTTTGGAAAACAGAAAAACAGGGCGCTAATATTAGGTTTGCGTATGACACTGGCAGGAGGACGTCCTTATGTGCCTTTCGACCAGCAGGCAACAGTTGAAGAAGGCGAAGTGGTTTATGATTGGGAAGAGGCATATGTACCCCGCCATCAGGATTATTTCCGTACCAGTTTCAGGGTGGGATTACGACGGAATGAACGTAAGTTCAATGTGGCTTTCCTGTTCGATTTACAATACCGGACCAATTATACGTATGTTTATTTGTACCGGATCGATGTAGTAACCGGAGAAATTGTGGAAGATTATCAAATGGGCTGGTATCCGAACGCTACTGTCAGATTCCAGTTTTAATTTAATTTCTTTCTTACAAAAAGTTTAAGGCGACTTCACTATAGTGCTGGTATACACTGATGGATATGCTGCAAAATAACCCACGGCTCCATTATTAAAATTGGTGCTTACATTCGCCGGTGGGCCGCTAAAAATAGGTACACTTAATGAAATTTCGGTTTGCAACTCAATGACATAATTGAAATAATCTTCTGAAATATTTGATAACACCAATGTAAATTTATCTCCAGGTTTAAGTGAGCTTTCTCCAAATCCCATTACTACAATGCCATTCATATAATTGCCATCAATTAACTCATCATTGCCAATGCTTATTTCCGAAATGGTATCGGTAATCAGGGTGTCGTTCCGCAGGGCATTGAACATGTAATAATCCGGACCTGCCGGCTCCCAGGCATATAACAAAACCATCCAGTATTCAAAATCTGAATTGAATTCCACGGATACTGAATCAATCTGATCGGTTAATCTCGGCATATAGGTTGATGCGCTGTAATTCAAATAGCCACCTACTTCTTCTGCCAGGTTAATATTCAGTTCGTAGGATTGTTCACGTTCAGCAATAAATTCATCCGGAAACATATAAATACCTGCTTGTTCTGCATCCTCCTGAAGGGTGTAAGTATCTGCCCCGTCCTTTACTTCCACAATAGCGTTTGAAACAGTAGGTGCCGGCATATTGGAGAAATACCCTGAAGATTGGGTTAACCTGACGTAGTTTTTATCATCATCAGGAGCCATATATCCTTCAACTGCCAGCCTTATATATCCTTCTTCCAGATCAATATCAATGGGCTCGGTGCAAGATTGAAGCATAACAATTGTTGACATTGTTAACACGATCAGGTATGTGATTTTCCTCTTCATATTAAAAACTAAAATTCCAGGTAAATGCCGGAATAATACCAAATAAATACGTCATTTCAGCATAAGTAACAGAAGGATCATTCACATCTGTCTGGAAATTGATCACCCATGGATTTTTCCTGTTATACAAATTATAAAATGAAATATTAAACTCGTTGTGCCAGCGTTTCTCAGGATTCGGTTTGTCTTTCCATGTTATGGAGAGATCCATACGGTGATAGTCCGCCATGCGGTAGTCGTTTCTTTCTGAGTAAATTGGCACATTGGTATTCCCATATTCGTATCTACCTACCGGAAAAGTAACAGGTTGTCCGGTCATGTAAATCCACGACATTCCAAAGCTTAATCTCTGATTCAGATCGTAATTCACAACAATGGAGAAATCATTGGGCCTGTCGTATGAAGATGAATAGGGCTCATTGAAATTGATGCCATCAATTTGCCTGATCGACCTCGACCAGGTATAACTCATCCATCCTGTTATTTTTCCATAATTCTTTTTCACCATAAATTCAGCCCCATAACCCCAGCCTTTACCAATGAGCAATTCACCTTCAAGATATTTGTTCAGCAATAATTCAGCATGGTCACGGAAATCAACGGCATTTTTAATTTTTTTGTAATAAACTTCAGCAGATGTTTCAAAAAGCCCCTCTTTAAAGTTTCTGAAATAACCCAGTGCTACCTGGTCACCAATTTGGGGTTTCACATTGGGGCTGGCAGGGAACCAGATATTCAGGGGCGAACCGGCCACCGAGTTTTGTGCTTGCTGAATATATTGATAGTTTCGGGAATAGCTGGCTTTTATGGAGCTGACCTCATTTAATTGGTACACAACTCCAATTCTCGGCTCCAGACCCCAGTAGGTATTGTAAAAGTCGCCATTGGAGTATACGGTTGAGTCAACTACATCACCCTCTTCATTAAACATATAAGATGTTCCCGGACCAATGTTGTTAAAGATAGATAACCTTAGACCATATTTTAGTGTTACCCTGTTTCCGATCTTTTGTTCATTGCTGATATAAACTGCGCTTTCCAGCGCATATTCATCTGGTAGAGAATACGTGCTTATAAATGATTCTTCACTCTGGCCTTCAATAGTGCCCGGGAAAAAATTATGAAACATTCCGGAGAATCCAAACGTTACTTTATTATTAGTATTTGCAAACCAGTTAAAGTTTGCTTTAAGGTTATAATCAGTTAAAGATGACTGCCATAGGAAGGACTGTGGTCCATCATCTGTAAAGCCGATATTGTAGTCGAATTGGTTGACAACAAAGGTAAAATTTGAAAATAATTTTTCATCAAAAATATGGTTCCATCTAAGTGTTCCAGTAGCGTTCCCCCAATTCATCTTGAAAAAGTCGCTTTTAAATACATCTTTTCCATAATAACCAGATAAATAAAGCTGGTTTTTTTGGTTGATGCGATAATTGACCTTTCCGTTCAGATCATAAAAATAGAGTTTATTGCCTTTCAGGTCATCATCTTTGGAGAGTATCAAAAAAAGATCGGCATACGACCTGCGGCCAGCCACCATATATGAAGCTTTGTCCTTAACGATTGGGCCTTCGAGCATCAGCCGGCTTGAAATGATACCGATACCACCATTGCCGTGAAACTGTTTTGTGTTACCATCTTTCATTCTGATATCGACCAGTGAAGCCAGTCGTCCACCATATTTGGCGGGCAGGTCACCTTTATACAATTCAACGCTTTTTAAAGCATCATTATTAAATACAGAGAAGAATCCCATTAAATGGCCTGCATTATAAACATTAGCTTCATCAAGTAAAACCAGGTTTTGATCGGGGCTGCCTCCACGTACACTGATACCTGAAGAGCCTTCCGCAGCAAATTTAACACCGGGCAGCAACTGCAATGCTTTCACAAGGTCCACCTCTCCAAGCAAGGCCGGAATCGATTTGATGGTTTTGCTGTCAATTTTATTTACACTCATCTGGGAAGAGGTGATGTTTTCATTGACAGCTTCACCTGTAATTTCAACTTCATCGAGATTTTTTGCGGATGAAATAAGCTCAATATTAATGGATGTATCTGAAGTGAGATTTAAATTGATGGTAATTTCTCCATACCCAACATAAGAATAAACAATATGATAGTTCGAAGGTTTTAATGAAATGGAATAATAACCATAGATATTTGAAGCAGTGCCTTTTTTTAATTCTGAAATATATATCGTAGCTCCTGGCAAAGACTCTCCGTTACTTTGATCGGTAATATAACCACTTATCGTATATTCTCCCTTAACGTTGCCATTAGCATATGCGCTAATGCATAAAAACAATGCAAAGAAGAAAACTATGATATGGTATTTATAATTCAATTAATTAGGCCTATTGAGGTAAACATTCATTTCAAAAATATCAGAACTGCCATCATCATTGTCACTAACTGACAGAATCACCATCTTATTGTCCGACACAGATTTTATAACAATGCTTTCCAGCTTTTTGTTGATAGGAAGTTCATTTTTATCTTTTAAAAGGCACGTATATGATATTCCTTCCAGTAATTTGTTCAGTGGGATATATCCGATAAAACTGCCTAAAATTTCTCCGTCATACAATTCACTATCCGTGTCCTCCAGTGAGGCAGTATATAGCAAAGCCGATTGATTGGGAAGGATACAAGCTCCGGAAAAACCTGAAGGTATTTTATTGTATGAAGGAAGTTTAAATGGGTGTATCTTCAATTCTGGTATATTTTGGGTGTCATCCAATACATATCTCATAAATGAATCGAGTTGGATTTCAACGATAAAATTTTCGTGCACATTGCCTCTGTGAAGTAAATAAACAGCTATATTCGAAATAGCCAGTCCTTCAATATTGATCTCATTAGTTTTTGGGATTCCTGATCTCGATTTAATTTCTTCGAACAGTTCTCTCACATTTTTCTTATAAGATATCAGGCTGTCGCCAAATTGAACCAAATGGGCTGTATCCCTTGTTTCAGTCATTGAGCCTGAAGACATAACCAGTAAATAATCATTTTCCTGATACTCATAACTTGCGATCGATTCAAAATCAGCTTTCACATTCCAGGGTGTCCGGTTATTTACCAGTGTGTCAATTGCTGATAAAGCCAGTTTCTCTGATACATTCCATTCATCATTCATCGAGACCAGCCAGCGCATATCATCCCCTACTAAATAGGTTATGCCATTGGAATATTCAATTCCTGAAGCTGAAGGCAGATCACTTAAATGTGCTTGTCGTATCACCTCTATTTTTAATTCAGGTGTTTTATCTGAACATGAAAATAAAATTGTTAATAACAGGAAGTAAAGGTTTTTTTTCATATTCGTAGGGTCAATCAATCGGATTTGTCTGGAATCAAACCACAAATATAAATGATAAGCTAGTTTGTCATGTGAATTTCATGTTAAATTACTCAGGCACGCTATTTGAGTAGTGATTTTCATTATTTTGCAAAAGGCTATGAGCATCGAAAGGAAAAAATTAATCAGTTCTGTATATATTCCATTCATCTTATTATTTATTATGTGGGTGGTGAAAGTAGTGGAATTAGCATTTGACTTTCGTCTATCCTGGCTTGGTGTCCATCCAATGCATATTGATGGTTTACCGGGCATAGCTCTTTCGCCGTTACTTCATGGCGACATCCATCACCTGATGGCCAATTCAGTATCTTTTTTAGTATTGGCGGCGGCTCTGTTTTATTTTTACCGGCAAATATCCCTAAGGGTACTCATTGGTATTTGGCTTTTATCTGGTATGTTTATTTGGTTAAGTGGTCATGAAGAATCATATCACATTGGTGCCAGCAGTTTGATCTATGGACTTGCAGCATTCTTATTTGTGAGTGGTGCCATTCGGAGAGACACACGATTAGCTGCCCTGGCAATGGTAGTTGCATTTTTATATGGCAGTATTGTTTGGGGTGTGTTTCCAGATTTCTTTCCAAAAGAAAATATTTCCTGGGAAGGTCATTTAGGTGGATTTTTATCAGGCGTGATCCTAGCCTTTTATTACAAAAACTCCGGTCCAGAAAGAAAGAAATATTCCTGGGAGTATGAAGAAGAAGACCTGGAGGAAGATGAAAATGCTTACTGGAAAATCAAAAATCAGGACTCTACTTCTTAATCGAAGTTCTCAAGATTATACCAGCCTTTATTCTTACCAATAAAACCGCGCAAGTAACCTTCTATTTCTTTCATATCTTTTTCAAAGTCACCGGTAGGATAAACATGCGGACCGATCCCGCCAATTTTTTTAGAGTAATCAATAAATCCAACCAATATGGGTACTTTGGCTTTAAGTGCCATATAGTAAAATCCTTTCTTCCAATTATCAACGCGGGTGCGCGTACCTTCCGGAGTTATCACTAAAAACAATGATTCACTTTCATTGAATTTTTCAGCGACCTGGTCCACTAAATTTGTACTTCTTTGCCGATCGACCGGGATGCCCCCCACGGCTTTTATAAGAAAACCATACCAAGTATCTAGTGCTTCTTTTTTAACCAGCAATTTTATTTTAACACCATAATGCCAGAAGGCAATTCTGCCGATCACGAAATCCATCATACTGGTATGAGGTGCTTGTAATATAATGGCCTTTTTAAGTGTTGGAGGTACCTCACTCATGATGGTCCATCCCATTAATTTTAAAACTAGTGAAGAAAGCTTTTGTAACATATGATTTATTTAGCTGACAAATTTATACATTCTTTGAAATAAGCTCGTAAGCTTGCTTAATCCAATTAATTAACTGATCATCAATATCACCGGGTTCTTGTACCCTGATGAAATGCGCAAATCTGGTTTTAGATATTTGTACGATTTTGTGGATGGGAAATTCATTGGCTTCAAAATCCAGGGCAAATTCCAGGTCGATCCATCTTTTTTTTGGTTTGATGGCCAAAAATGTACTTTCAGTTGTAAACATAATCGCATTGACTACCGGGCAAATCTGGAAATCAACCATGGCTTTTAATTTGTTTTCTAATGCATCATAAGTGGCTCGAACCTGCGGTTCTTTATTCGTAAAATGCAAATCCAGGCTTTTATTCACACAGCTATGCGACTGATTGTTATTTTTAAAAGTGCGATTACATTCCAGGCAGGTCCAGGACATTCCTTTTCATTTTATTCTCAGCAAATATACTAGGTTATTTGTTAATTCTCTTGACAATTATCAACGATTGTTGTATCTTACATGCTTCTTTGAAAATCTTGTATAACTCAAAAAATTACTGCTATGAGAACAACCTTTGCTATTATTTTCTCCATTCTTTTTATATCAGGATTTGCACAATGGGAGTGGCAAAATCCTAAACCAACAAATAACCATTTCTTCGATGTATTCTTTATTGATGACCAGGAAGGATGGGCGTGTGGAGGTATAGGTACCATGTTTCATACAACCGATGCTGGTATTACATGGGAACAACAATACACCTATGTTTATGAACGGCTTAGGTCGGTATTCTTTTTGGATAATTTGAAAGGCTGGGCAGCGGGGCATGAAAATCTATTGTTAAGAACGGTGGACGGTGGTGAAACCTGGGAATATCAGCAAAGCCCTATTGATTGCCGTTACCGTGAAGTTATCTTTACGGATGATCAGAATGGGTGGGCTGTAAGCCGTTTTGGTGTCATGGTGTATACACAGAATGGAGGAGATGACTGGATGCTATACCAGATTGACTCTTCGTATCATTTACAGGCCATCACTTTTTCAGATGCATCGCACGGTTGGGCTGTTGGAGGTCGTGGCTGGTTGGTACCTGATGGTTGTACCATTCTTCATACATCTGATGGCGGACAAAACTGGGCCAAACAGGATACCGCTGGATTAAATGTAGCACTTTGGGATGTCTGTTTTATAAATAACCAAATTGGCTGGGCAGTCGGTCAGGAAGGCAGTATTGTACATACTGTTGATGGTGGTCAAAATTGGGAGCAGCAGGTAAGTGGTACAGTTGAATATCTTTACGGTGTTGATTTTGTGGATGAAAACAATGGATGGGCTGCAGGACTGAACGGAACCATTCTTCATACAATAGATGGAGGAGATAACTGGGTTACAGAAGATCCTCAAACAACTGCTGGCTTTTTAGGAGTACAGACCTTAAACAGTGAAACTTGTATTATCGTTGGACACAATGGGCATGTTATGAAAACCACAGATTCAGGAAACATCTGGGAGCCCATGCATTGTTGTACACGCCATCCTTTTAAAGATGTTTATTTCCTAGATCAATATAACGGCTGGGCAGTCGGATATGAAGGGATTATAGAACATACAGAGGATGGTGGGAAAAACTGGATGGGACAATCACTTTTTTTAGCGGAGTGGCTTGAGAGCGTTTATTTCACTGACGCACTTAAAGGTTGGGCAGCAGGTAAGGATGGTATTTTGCTCCACACTTCTGATGGTGGACTGAACTGGGAATCATATAACAGCAATACAATTGCATGGCTCTACAATATTCAATTCGTTGGACAGAATAATGGTTGGGCATGTGGAAGTGAAGGCAAAATAATCAGAACAATCGACGGAGGAAACCAATGGACAGAAATTCAAACCTTAGCTAATTTGACCTGGCGTGATTTGGAATTTCTGGATGATTCCAGAGGATATTTGGTAGGAGATCAAGGACATGTCTATTATACATCAGATGGTGGAAATTCATGGTCAGATCATTCAATAGGAATTCAGGACACAATTGAATCCATCACATTTGTGGGTGATTTGAATGGATGGGTAGCCGGGCAGAATGGCTCAATCTATCATACATCCAATGGGGGAGATGATTGGGAAAAGCAGGAAAGTGGTACTATGATATGGTTTAACGATATTCAATTTACTGACCTGAATTATGGTTGGGTTGTAGGAAATGGAGGAACCATGCTTTATACAACTAATGGGGGAGAGACTTGGAATCCATATCTTTTTACTACCCAAAACCTGTATGGCCTATACTTTACCGATACTGAAAATGGTTGGGCTGTTGGAGATGGAGGAACCATGATACATACTGGAAATGGCAGCACGGTTGATATTGAGAATGAACAGGTTTATAATATTAGAAGCGTACATGCTGACCTTTACCCAAACCCCTTCAGCTCAAAAATAACCATCAATTATGAGTTGAAACAGACTGAAAATGTTTTATTGAAAATATTCAATTCTTTAGGGCAATTGGTTTATCAGTGGGAAGTAGTCCAATTTGAAGGTAAGCAACAGTTATGCTGGGATGCTTCCGGATTGAAAGAAGGGATGTATTATTACAAGCTAAACATTGGTGATGTTATTTCTAATGGGAAAATGATGAAGGTAAGGTAAACCATTTTTTAAGTCGCATTTCTTGCTTTTTATCGATTTCGATATATCTTTATCGTTTCGGAATAAATTCACTTAATCTTAATTTATGATAAAAAACAGATTACCTGATATACTAAATAAAGCTGTAGAACTGTACAATACATGCCAGTTTCCTGTAAGTTTACAACACCTGTCAAAAGAGCAGTTAAGGAGATAAAGAAAGAGATTAAAGACATTGCAGCGAATAAAAAGAAGAACATCATCGGGCTGACAAAGTTTCTCAGGCCACTGATGCTGCCTACCGCAAAAAGGGTCACTTTTGTATCGCAATTTGATTTTTCAGCAATAAATACCGCTAAAAATATAGTGGTATATATGCCCAACCATAAATCGCATCTTGATGAATTTATTATTGGCTATAAGTTTTTAAAGCAACATATGCCAATTCCTATTACATCTGCCGGCGAAAATTTGTTCAGGAATAAGCCATCGAATTTCGTGTTAAAAAGTTATGGGGCTTTTAAAATTCGCAGGGATAAGTATTCGGAGGATGTGCATTATTACCGGCTATTGTCATCATATCTCGGGGCAAGCATCATGGCGGGAAATCAGATCATGTCGTTCCAGGAAGGGACAAGGCCAAGGGATGGTAAGATTGGCATGTTCCGAAAAGGAATTATTGGCACCATCGAAGAGATATTCGACAAAATGAAAGAGCAAACGGAGTTTGAAGATATCCTTTTTGTTCCTATTGCCATTAATTGGTCAGAAAATCCTGATGAAAAAAAGCTTACTACCGAGCATAATCAGATTGCAGAAGAAACAGACCTGATGAAAAGATTTATTAATCTGAAAAAAACACATTCATCAAGGGATATCAGGGGTGTTTATCTTGGTTTTGGGGAGCCGTTAAGCTATAACCAATTTGTTGCTGAACACGAACCGGATGAAAATGGTAGTTATGCCATTGGCATTTGTAACGAGGTGAGGTCAAGAGTGGTCGGCATGCTGCCCATTTTTAAAGAGCACCTGGTGTACAGTTCCATTCAATTTCTAAATAAGTATCATAAACTGGTTATCATTGAAGATGCACTGAAATTGATTGATGTAACTCAGAAAATCATCGAAAATGAAAAAGGCAATATTCAGATCATAGAAACGGACAGGTTCAGTATTGAAAGCCAATTGGAGTTGATGGAAAAGAGAGATATTATCAGATTTAATGATGACAGAACAGGCTTTAAAGTGTTAAAACCTAACCTGGTTGATTATTATGCCAACCAGGTGACTTCTTTAACGGAGGAAAGAAATGCATAATTTCAATTTTGGAATGTTAGTGTCACATGTCAAAGTTTTTATTGAATAGAAATTTGTTCATTTGAAATTGAAGAGGAATAGTTAAATTTGAATAACAGCGAAAAAACATTGGAATATGAAGATAATGAATATTGCAATATCTGTAATTTTTGTATTAACATTAGGTATTTTAAGCTGTAATAAACAACAATCCAATCAATCTCCACAACCTTGTATTTCTGGACCTTGGTATGATGGCAGCGGTGGGTACGGTGATTATTTGGAATCGGATTTGAATATACCCTTGTCTATAAGTGCTTCTTGTAGCTCTGATGCTGATTCAGACACCCTAACTGCCAGGTGGGATTGGACAGGCGATGGCAACTGGGATACCCATTTCGTCTCTATATATACAATTTTAAATTATCAATATCCTGATACAGGTTGGTATGAATTGGTTCTAAGTGTGGATGATGGCAAAATGGCAACTTTAAAATCCGCAATGGTTCATATTAAGTAATCAGAATTAGTTTTAGGCATTTTGGTAAACTCCTGCCTGAAAGTAATTAAAATATACTATTAAAAGTCCAATTCTAGATTTAACTGTTCTTTCAAATCAATAAGTCCGGGGTATTTTTTAGCCATTTCCTCAAATTTTTCACGGTCGGTATAGGCTACTTTTTGAGTTGTTTTTTCTGCAACTACCGGTTTCAATGTTATTTGATTATTATTCAGCTCTTTTTTCAGGAATTCAAGCATTGAAGTAATATTGAGCAGATCGCCGGCAATAATTTGGTTGTCAACAGTATACTCAATGATAAAATTCTTCTTCAATTGAGGTTTGTACTTGGCAATCGCATTGGCAAAACTCGGTGCTTTTTCCTGATAGCTTTTGATAAAATTATTCCAAACTTTTAATAATTGATCCGAGTTAAACGCTGTGGTAATTTCTTTTTCCGTCTGCTTCTCTTCAGGTTCTGCTTTTTGCTTCAGGGCTTTCAGGCTGTCTTTAATGGAGATATTTTTTATTTTTCTGCCGTTTTCTTCTTTACGAGCCTTTGGAGTTGCCTTTTTTTCTTTGACGGTTTCCATTTCATCCGTTGGTTCCGTTTTTTCCCCAATCGGTTTTTTGTATTCCTTAACAGGCTCGTTAACAGTTTTGGGCTTCGAAGTAACTGCCTTTTTAGGCTCCTGAGCGATTTCAGTAACATCGATTTGGGATAGTTGCATTAGTGCGATTTCAACATGCAACCTCTTGTTGTTACTGTTTTTATACTTAAGGTCGTATTTATTGCAAGTGTCAATTGCTTTTAATAAAGTTAAAGCTTCAAATTGTTCTGACTGTCCTTTGTATTTATCTTTCAGCGAAGGACTTGCTAATAATAATTGCAGTGTTGCCGGGTCCTTTATAATCAGCAAATTTCTGAGGTGCTCAGTCAGGCCGGTTATAAAATGCTGGCCGTCAAAACCGTTTTCAATAATTTCATTAAAGATCAGCAACAGCTCTGAAATATCTGCTTTTAAAATAGCTTCCGAAACTCTGAAATAATATTCATAATCCAGGATATTCAGGTTCTCGATTACATTTTTATATGTTAGCGTATCGCCACTGTAACTTACAATCTGATCAAAAGTGGATAAGGCATCCCGCAGGGCTCCATCTGCTTTCTGTGCAATGATATGCAATGCTTCCAGCTCCGCTTCAATCTTTTCACTTTTTGCAACATAGGCAAGATAATCAGCGATATCTTCAACACTTATCCGGCGGAAATCAAATATCTGGCAACGCGATAAAATGGTTGGGATTATCTTGTGTTTTTCAGTAGTGGCCAGGATAAATTTTGCATAAGCAGGCGGTTCTTCAAGTGTTTTTAAAAAAGCGTTGAAAGCAGCTTGCGACAGCATATGAACCTCATCAATAATATATACCTTATACAGTCCAACCTGAGGCGGTATGCGTACTTGGTCAACCAGATTCCTGATATCATCTACTGAATTGTTCGAAGCAGCATCCAGTTCATGGATGTTGAAAGAGGCGTTGTTATTAAAAGAAGTGCAAGATTCGCATTGATCGCATGGCTCCATATTCTCCTTTAAATTCTTGCAATTGATTGTTTTAGCAAGTATACGGGCACATGTTGTTTTGCCCACACCCCTTGGGCCGGTAAAGAGGAATGCCTGTGCCAGATGCTGGTTTTTAATCGCATTCTGAAGTGTTGAAGTTATTGAATCCTGGCCAACGACCTGTTTAAAAGTAGCCGGACGATACTTTCTTGCTGATATAATAAATTTCTCCATGCCGGGGTGTAAAATTGGATGTCAAAAATACGAATTATTGAAAGTAGGATAGGAATTCTATACGCTTGAATTATCAACAAGTCGGTTTTTGGTAATTAACGTTGACAGCATTTCTGCGAATATTTGTCGGGAAACAGTTCGATTTGAAAAATTATTACTTTTACATGTATGGATCCAATACTGATTTTTACACCAATTAAAACCGGTCGTGTGCGTTATGTGTTTCGCCTAGTATTTGATGATATTTTAAAGGTACGTCATAAATTAACCACAGATTTGGAGGAGTTTAAGTCATCGGATCTCCCAAAATTCATGTATAGTGATGAATCAATTGCTAACGAATTATTTTTTAAGTCGTCAGGATTACTTTTTACGAGAGGAATTGAAAGTGTTGATCTTGAACCTTTCGATTTTGATGGTTCTAAAGTTTTTTTCCCTATTTACTCTGAAGATTCAGTATTACCCTTCGATATTTTCTCTTCCATTTTTTACCTGGTAAGTCGTTACGAAGAATACCTGCCATTTGTTAAAGATATGCATGGTAGGTTCACGGCACATCTAAGTATCAGTGCTAAATTGCATATCCTTCATAAGCCAATGGTGAATATCTGGGCAAACAAAATCAAAGAAATACTGGAACTAAAGTATTTTGGACTGGTTTTCCAAAAAAGACGGTACAAATTCGTTCCTACATATGATATTGATTCCGCATATGCATATTCGCAAAAAGGCCTGGTGAGAACCGCTGGCGGCTATTTAATTTCTTTAAGGGATATGCAATGGGGCGATTTAGCTCAAAGAACCCGTGTATTATTGGGGAAGGAAAATGATCCATTTAATACTTTCGACCTGCAGATTCAATATCAGAAAGAATATAAACTTAAACCTATTTATTTTTTCCTGTTTGCGCATTATGGTCAGTACGATAAAAATATCAACATTCGGAATTCTAAGTTCAGATTTCTTGTGAAAAGTATGGGGGATTATGCCAGTGTTGGTATCCATCCTTCATACAACACGGTTGAACAACCCGGATTATTAAAAAGTGAAATTAAAAACCTGCGAAAAGTATTAAATAAGGATGTGTCATGCAGTAGGCAGCACTTTCTTAGAATTGTATTACCCTCAACTTATCGCAACCTTATAGAGCAGGATATTACTGACGATTACTCGATGGGGTATGCAGTTTTACCAGGATTCAGGGCGGGTATTTGCACACCATTCAACTTTTATGATCTGGATTTAGAAATTGAAACTAAACTTCGGATCCATCCTTTTGCCGTAATGGACGGTACCTTGAATGACTACCTGGGATTGACACCTGCTGATGCAATTGATCATATAAAAACATTGGTTAAGGAAGTAAAAAAAGTAGATGGTACATTCATTTCCCTTTGGCATAACGAATCATTAAGCGACCAAAAACGCTGGAAAGGATGGAAAAGAGTTTATGAACAATTGATCAAAGAAGCACTTGAGTAAGACAATTCCTGCAGATTACAGGTTTTGAATTACAATTAACAATTAACCAAAAATCATTGATCAGGTACATTAAAAACAGCGAAATAGATACTGACAAGTGGGATGATTGCATTCGACAGTCTTTTAACGGAATTGTATACGCCTATGCCTGGTATTTAGATATTGTGCATGAAAACTGGGATGCATTAGTTGAAGGTGATTATGAGCGCGTTATGCCGTTGCCCGTGTCAAGAAAGTTTAGCATTTCATATATATTTCAGCCTTTTTTCGTTCAGCAACTCGGAGTATTTTCAAAACCAATCTTAACGCCTGATATTGTTAAGGAATTCATTAAAAAGATACCGCAGAAATTTAAGTTGATCGATATCAACCTGAATAGCTTCAACACGGTTGACAGAAAACTATATGATGTTTCACCTAATAAAAATTTTGTACTTGACCTTATTAACAAGCATCCATCACTCTCCAAAAAGTACGCTACCAATACACAACGAAATCTGAAGAAAAGCTTAAATAGTAAATTGAGTATTACTAAAGGCATTAAGCCTGAAAGTCTTATAAATTTGTTTAAAGCCAATCGAGGAAAAACTCTGGGCATTTGGAAGGAAAATGAATATCAAAGATTGAATCGCTTGATGTATATGGCTATGTATAAAGGAAAAGGCTTGGTTTATGGTGTGTTCAGCGAGCATAACCAATTGTGTGCCGGGGCTTTCTTTTTAAAAAGTCACAATCGTCTGATCTTCTTATTTTCGGCTACCGACAAGCTGGCAAAAGAAACGGCAGCTATGACTTTTCTTATCGATTCAGTGATTCGAGAGTTTTCTCCGGGCAAACTGGTTCTTGATTTTGAAGGTTCAAATGATAAAAATTTGGCCAGGTTTTACCGGGGATTTGGAGCTAAAGAAGTGGAATATCTTCGGCTCAAAAGAAATACATTGAGTTGGTTTTTAAACATTCTTTACAAATTGAATTTGTTCTTAAAAAAAGCATAAACGCGTTTTTTTCTTAATGTTTTCCATTATCTTTGTTAGAAAGCAGCAACTATGATTCACGAACTTGGTGCCGAAAATTCAATCTTTAATCAGTTTCTTTCAGAGCTTCGCGATTCTTCAGTTCAAAAGGATAGTTTAAGATTCCGACGAAACCTGCAACGCATTGGTGAGATTTTTGCATACGAAATAAGTAAGGAGCTAAAATATAAACCATATAAGGTTTCTACACCACTCGGCATGCTCGAGATGAATCTTATGATTGAACAACCTGTGTTGGCAACAATACTGAGGGCAGGTTTGCCGCTACATCAGGGACTGTTAAATTATTTTGACAAAGCTGATAGTGCTTTTGTTTCAGCTTACAGAAAATATTCAAAAAATGAAAATTTCACGATTAAACTTGATTATATTTCATCACCTAATATTGATGGAAGGGTATTAATTGTCAGCGATCCAATGTTAGCAACCGGAGGCTCATTAGTGGCTTCATTAAGGGGTTTGTATGAAAACGGAACACCTTCACATACGCATGTTGTTTGTGCATTAGCTAGTGATGAAGGTATTGCTAAGGTTAAAAGAGCATTTACTTTTAAGAATTTAACACTTTGGGTTGGAGCCATCGATGTTGAATTAACAGCAAAAGCTTTTATTGTCCCTGGTCTGGGAGATGCAGGAGATCTGGCTTTTGGCAGAAAAGATGATATTTGAGGTAAGAGCCTATGACAGCAAATACAAGATTGATCAAAGAAAATATCAGGGTTGCCTTTATTTCCATTAAAAGTCATTTACTTAGAACAATCCTAACAATACTTATTATTGCTTTTGGGATAATGGCCCTAGTTGGGATATTAACCGCTATTGATGCCGTTGAAGCTTCCTTAACGGAAAATTTTGCACTTATGGGCTCCAATACTTTCAATATACAAAACAGAGGATTGAGGGTTCATGTTGGTGGTAAAAGAAGTAATCCTGTCGATTACAGGGTTATAAGCTTTCAGGAAGCTATGGATTTTAGAGAGCAGTACGATTTTCCAGCCATAGCATCAGTATTTACATATGGAACGGGCATTGCAACACTCAAATATGAATCTGAAAAAACCAACCCGAATATTTCAGTCTTAGGTACAGATGAAAACTATGTAATTACTTCAGGACAGGAAATTGCAAAAGGCAGGTCATTTAGTCCGAATGAGATTCATTATGGAAAGCATGTGGTCATTATCGGAAATGAAATAGCAAATTCATTGTTTAAAAAGAATGAAGATCCGCTGGATAAGATTATTTCTATCGGTGCAGGAAAATATAAAGTAATTGGTGTGCTGAAAGAAAGAGGGTCCAGCATAGGTTTTAGTGGCGATAGGTCATGTTTGGTACCGATTACAAATGTCAGACAGTATTTCTCAAGACCAGACATGAATTACAGATTAAGTGTTATGGTATCTGATCCTTCGAAAATGGATGCGGCCATTGGCGAAGCTATAGGGGTATTCAGAAAAATAAGGGATGATAAATTGGGCAAGGATGATTCCTTTTCCATTATTAAAAGTGATAATGTAGCCAATATGCTTATCGGTTTGACCAGCAAATTACAAATAGGTGCTACTATTATCGGTTTGATTACCCTTTTGGGAGCAGCCATTGGCTTAATGAATATTATGCTGGTATCTGTTACGGAACGAACAAGGGAAATTGGTGTTCGAAAAGCCGTAGGAGCCAAACAACGTACTATCAGAAATCAATTTCTTGCTGAAGCAATTGTTATTGCGCAGGCTGGAGGTTTAGTGGGAATATTGGCAGGTATTCTGATCGGGAATGTAGTTTCATTTGTCACAGGCAGCGCATTTCTTATTCCATGGCTTTGGGTTTTACTTGGTGTTGTAATTTGCTTTGTAGTAGCATTGCTTTCTGGAATTATCCCAGCTAACAAAGCCGCCAAACTTGATCCAATCGAATCCCTCAGGTATGAGTAAAAAATTAATTTATACTTGCTTCAAAGGAACTAAATTTCTGATATCCTATTAGCCTGTCATATTCGGGAACAATTTCGCGGTAATAGGTAATAACTGTGTACGAATTTTTTGCTTCCCAATGATCACCTTCTATGATAGTTATATCTCCCTCGGCCGAACCGCTTGGTACAACAACATACATATAATCATAATATCCCTGCTTTAAGAGAATATCGCAATAGTATTGTTTGGCGCTTGAACTATATTTCATTCGGCTTTTCTCATCTAATTGCCAGTTATTTAACGCGCCAAGCACATAAACATCAGCATTAGCAATTTTCGGATGCTTTAATGTAAATTGCACAACC
Source organism: Marinilabiliales bacterium (assembly GCA_963776205.1). Lineage (GTDB taxonomy): Bacteria > Bacteroidota > Bacteroidia > Bacteroidales > F082 > UBA4459. The sequence goes on along the minus strand of CAVZLR010000002.1, from coordinate 318,242 downwards.
GCATATTCACCTTCAATCATTGAAATTTGGTCAGTTCGAGCCTTGATCAATTTTTTACCATTTATATCATTTACAGTTTCGTATGGTTTTTTTTCTTTTGAGTAATCATCATGAAGTATAACAATATATCCATCTTTGTCACTCACAATTCTTTTGATATACATGGATTGGTAAAGGAAACTTTTCATATCAAAGTTTCTGAATTCATTGCCGCCGTCAAAAATGATACCATCCGGATAATTATATTGCAATTCATCCATTAAGACAGATGTTGCTTTAACTCCCACTTTGGCATTGTCCCATCTTCCGTTCTGCATTATGGTTACTGAAATTCTTTGAAGCGGTTCGGCGTTGAACAGGTCAGGTGTAAAGATCCTAAGATCAATTTGTTGTTTTTTTCTAGTAAACATCAAGTTTTTTGGATAATATGGAATGGAAGTTTCCACATTAACTAACTGTTCAACCACGTAAAAACGTTTTGTGAATAGCACATTCGCTTCACTTGGATCATCAAGGTAGACTTTCAGAATATAGTTACCTGACAACTTAATACGAATATTAGGTGAAGGGATCAACTGTGAATAATGGATATAACCAGGAATAGCATTGAATGAAAAGTAATAATTTGTTATTTCATCTTCAAAGTATCCATCCAGATATTCAATCTGTGACAGATTTGAAGGCTCCCAGAATTCATTGCAATGTATAAAGGTATATTTGAATAGGTATGATTCATTACTAAAGTCGTCAAACGAGAGTCGCAATTTATCAGTACTATTAAGCCTCATAACTGGCTCGTTCAGCTGGTCGCCTTCCGTATACAATAAAACTGTTTGTATATTATCGTCATAAACCCTGTCCTCATTAGTTACCAATTGTGAATAAACAAAAGATTGAAAAAATAATAAAATGAGTAATGTATAAATCCTGATCATTTCCATGAATATTTAATCATCAAACTTAGTTTTTTTAATTAAGTAGTGTATTGTAAAAATTATGCCAATATTTATAATAATAAATTTTCAATGTAAAAGTATTGATTTAAATAGAAGTGGTTCGTAAGGATTGGCTTAATTAATGGATAGAATTTTTAACATTATTTAGAGTTGATAAAAATTGAATCATATATATAGATAGCTTTAGATATATGAACATAATTGTATATTTTCGCAATCGTAAAAACACATGAATCTATACACATATGTCAACTGCTTATAAGATTAAAAAAGGTCTCGATATCAAGTTGTTAGGAGAGGCCGAAAAAACAATCGTTGACTTAAATGCTAAAAGATTTGCCATAAAACCTCCGGATTTTATTGGTTGTTTCCCTAAAATGCTCGTTGAAGAAGGTGATTTGGTTAAAACAGGTACACCTTTGTTTTACGACAAATACAGAACGGAAATAAAATTCACCTCACCTGTTAGTGGGAAGGTGATAGAAATTGTCAGGGGAGCCAAAAGACGCCTCTTGCATGTGATCATTGAATCTGACGGAAAAAATGCAGCAATTAATTTTGGCAAAACAGATATAAAATCTGTTGATCGCGATACCATTATTGAAAAAATGCTGACAAGTGGTATTTGGCCCATGTTGCGTCAAAGGCCATATTCTATTGTAGCCGATCCAAAGTTAGCACCAAAAGCCATTTTTATTTCAGCTTTCGACACTGCACCCCTTGCCGCCGATTTTGACCTGTTGGTTCATGGAAAAGGAGTTGAGTTTCAGGCTGGACTTGATGTGCTGGCAAAACTGACTGAAGGCAAAGTGCACTTGAATATTGATGCAAAAAACACTACTTCAAAAGTATTTTTAAATTCAAAAAATGTTCAAATTAACCAGTTTGCAGGTCCGCACCCTGCAAGCAATGTAAGTGTTCATGTAAATCGCCTTGATCCAATAAACAAAGGTGAAATAATATGGTACACCGGACCACAGGAAGTTATTTCAATTGGTAAGTTGTTTATGGAAGGAGTGTTTGATTCTGAAAGAATTGTTGCATTTGCTGGTTCCGAAGTGCTGCATCCAAAATATTTTAAAACAAATATTGGCGCTCGCATTGTTGATATGGCAAGTGGAAATGTTTCTGGAGAAACAAACAGGTTTATAAGCGGGAATGTGCTTACAGGTGAACAAATTGAAAAAGATGGATTTGTAGGTTTTTATGATTCGCTTATAACAGTGATTCCAGAAGGTGATCAACACGAATTTTTCGGATGGATAATGCCGGGTTTGAATAAGTTCAGTTTTTCAAACACCTTTCTTTCACAGTTTTTCCCAAATAAAAAGTACAGGCTTGATACCAACTTACATGGAGGCGTTAGGGCTTACGTTATGACTGGAAAGCTTGAAAAGGTATTCCCGTTTGATATATATCCATTACAGTTAATAAAAGCAATTATAGTTGAAGATATTGACCTGATGGAGCAATTGGGTATTTATGAAATTGATGATGAGGACTTTGCATTATGTGAAGTAATTGATACATCAAAAACAAATATTCAGCAAATTGTGCGTAAGGGTTTAGACCTGATGCGTCAGGAAATGAGTTAAATTAATTCAGAAGTATACCGCATGAAAGCGTTAAGGAATTTTTTAGATAAACAAAAACCTCATTTTGAAAAAGGTGGGAAATTTGAGAAATTACATGCCATGTTCGATTCCGTGGAAACCTTATTATTTGTTCCGGATACGGTAACAAGAAAAGGAGCCCACATACGCGACGCTATTGATATGAAAAGAACCATGATCGTGGTTTTTATTGCATTGATGCCAGCGTTGTTTTTTGGAATGTGGAATATAGGTAATCTGCATTACCTCTCAGTAGGTGAAAGTTCAACCTTATGGAACAACTTATGGTATGGTTTCTTAAAAATGTTACCATTACTAATTGTGTCCTATGGTGTTGGTCTTGGCCTCGAAATTATTTTCGCACAAATAAGGCATCATGAAGTAAATGAAGGATTTTTCGTTTCAGGTTTATTAATCCCGATGATCGTTCCTCCCGAAATACCATTATGGCAGTTGGCTATTGCAGTAGCTTTCGCAGTTATTTTCGGAAAAGAAGTTTTTGGAGGAACAGGTATGAACATTGTTAATCCTGCCCTGCTGGCAAGAGCATTCTTGTTTTTTGCTTACCCGGCAGATATTTCAGGTGATAAAGTTTGGATTGCTGATAAAGCAGATGCTTTTTCGGGTGCAACGCCTTTAGGAGATGCATTGGTTGGTAAGTTTGAAAACCTGCCGTCCGTTTACGATATGTTCATGGGGTTCATTCCTGGGTCAAATTCTGAAACCTCAACTTTGTTTATACTTATTGGTGCAGTCATTTTATTAGCTACTGGTATTGGAAACTGGCGCATTATGTTTACAGTTTTTATCGGAGGCTACATCATGGGATTGCTTTTCAATCTTTGGGGTGAGAATGCTTACATGGATTTGCCAGCACATTATCATTTGGTGATGGGTGGTTTTGCTTTCGGAGCTGTTTTTATGGCAACGGATCCGGTTACTGCGACACAAACCAAAAAAGGCATGTACATATATGGTTTCCTTATTGGTATGGTAGCTATCCTTATCAGGGTGTTTAACCCGGCGTATCCCGAAGGAATGATGCTGGCCATCCTGTTGATGAATGTATTTGCGCCATTAATTGATCATTACATTATTGAAGGAAATATTAAAAAAAGGCTTAAACGCCTGAAAACTGTAACGAGTTAAAAAATAAAATTATACCATTATGTATAGTAACGGATATATTTTCAGGTACGCTGCCATCATGGTGATTGTGGCTGCTGCCTTGTTATCTACTGCAGCTATGTTCCTAAAACCATTTCAAGAGCGAAATCAAGCTATTGATAAAATGGGGAGCATTTTGATTTCTGCGGATATTCACGATGTTGAAGTAGAACAAACCATTAGTACCTTTAATAAGTATGTTGCTGAAGCTTTAATTGTTGATAGCGAAGGTAATATTGTTGATAGTTATACAGAAGGTGCTATACAGGAAAGTAAAGCCTTTGGTGTTGATTTAAAAAAGGAATTGTACAAAAAGTCAAAGTCAGAGAAATTTATGTTGCCATTATATGTAGTTGAAAAGGAGGGCGTTAAAACTTATGTTATTCCAATGAGAGGATCTGGTTTGTGGGGACCTGTTTATGGAAATATGGCGCTGGCTGAAGACTTGAATACAATTGTGGGGGTAACATTTGCCCATGATGGTGAAACACCGGGTCTTGGGGCAGAAATTACAACGCCCATGTTTACTGATCAATTCATTGGGAAGAAGATATTTGATGACCAGGGAAATTTTGCATCAATAAGAATTATTAAAGGTGGTGCAAAAACATTACCTCAACCCGAACAAATACATGCTGTTGATGCGATTTCAGGTGGTACTATTACCAGCAATGGTGTTGGGGATATGATAAAAAATGTTGTAGAAAGTTATGAACCATTTATTCAAAAACAGAAATAACGATGAGCACTCAAAATAAAGAACGTGAGCCGTTATTTTCGGCTAAGAATTTAAAGCTGCTAACAGAGCCTTTGAATACAAGTAATCCGATTACAGTACAGGTGCTTGGTATATGCTCTGCTTTAGCTGTTACTGCTAAATTAAAACCGGCCATAGTTATGGCATTATCAGTTGTGGTCGTTATGGCAGTTTCAAATGTGGTTGTTTCATTACTAAGAAATGGATTGCCACCAAGAATTAGAATTATTGTTCAACTTGTTGTTATTGCAACAATGGTAATTCTTGTAAATGAAGTTTTAGAAGCATTCGTTTATGATGTAAGTAAGCAATTGTCAGTATTTGTAGGGTTAATTATTACCAACTGCATTATCATGGGGCGTCTTGAAGCCTTCGCCATGGCTAATAAACCCTGGCCTGCATTTTTAGATGGGATTGGAAATGCTGCTGGCTATGGAGTAATCTTAATCATAGTTGCTTTTTTCAGGGAGCTGCTCGGATCAGGAACACTCATGGATTACCAGGTAATACCACAGAGTTTTTATGATTTCGGTTACCAGAATAATGGTTTTATGATTCTGTCGCCTATGGCCTTAATAACGGTAGGAGTTATTATTTGGATTCAGAGGTATAGAACCAGAGAATTAATTGAAGACAATTAAAATATTCAATCATGCAAGAGATATTTAACATATTTATAAGATCTATTTTTATAGACAACATGGTATTTGCCTATTTCCTGGGCATGTGTTCATACCTGGCTGTCTCTAAAACTGTAAGCACTTCCTTTGGATTAGGATTAGCTGTTGTCTTCGTACTTGGTATCACAGTACCGGTAGATTATCTTCTAAATGAATTTGTACTTCAGCCTGGTGCATTGGTTTGGCTCGATGCAGGATTTGCTGATGTTGATCTTAGTTTTTTAAGTTTTATCCTTTTTATCGCCATCATTGCCTCAATGGTTCAATTGGTTGAAATGGTAGTTGAGAAATTTTCCCCTGCATTATATGCTTCATTGGGTATTTTTCTTCCTTTGATTGCCGTTAACTGTGCTATCTTGGGTGGCTCTTTATTCATGCAACAAAGAGAATACCAAAGCCTGGCACAGGCTACCTCATTTGGACTTGGTTCGGGTGTAGGATTTTTCCTTGCCATTATTGGTATTGCAGCCATTCGCGAGAAAATACGCTACTCAAATATACCTCCCGCGCTCCGGGGATTGGGAATAACATTTATCATAACGGGACTTATGGGAATTGCTTTCATGAGTTTCCTTGGAATTAAATTGTAATTATTATTTAAAGTAAATAGAACATGACTTTGTTGCAAATAGGAATCGGTACAGTTGTTCTTACCAGTATTGTGATTTTTCTTGTTGTAACCCTTTTACTGGTGAGTATTTTGCTTTTCGCCAGGAAAAAGTTGATGCCACAAGGTAAAGTGAAGATTAATATCAACCAGGAGGAAGAAATTGAGACTGATCCAGGAAATACCCTCCTGTCAACACTTTCAGCCCAAAAAATATTTATTCCTTCAGCTTGTGGAGGTGGAGGAACATGTGCCATGTGCCGTGTTCAGGTAACCGAAGGGGGTGGTACCATATTACCTACCGAAAAAGGATACTTTACGCGCAAGGAGCAAATGAACGATTGGCGTTTGGCTTGCCAGGTGAAAGTTCGTAACGATATGGATATTGAAGTTCCGCCAGAAATTTTCGGAATTAAAAAGTGGGAATGTGAAGTGATTTCGAACCGCAATGTAGCTACATTCATTAAAGAATTCGTTGTGAAACTCCCGGAAGGAGAATCACTCGATTTCAGATCAGGTGGATATATTCAGATCGATGTACCAAAATGTGTTGTGGACTTTAAAAACATGGATATTGAAGATGAATACAGGGATGAGTGGGATAAATTCAATATGTGGGAACTGAAAATGAAGAACCCGGAGCCTATTTATCGTGCTTATTCAATGGCCAATCATCCTGCTGAAGGAAATATCATCATCCTGAATATCAGGATAGCAACGCCGCCATGGGACAGAAAGAAAAATGCATTCATGAATGTAAATCCGGGGATTTGCTCTTCCTTTGTATTTTCGCGTAAACCTGGCGACAAGGTGACTATTTCAGGACCTTATGGCGAATTCTTTATTAAAGATACCAAACGCGAAATGATGTTCATAGGCGGTGGTGCCGGAATGGCTCCCATGCGCTCACATATTTTCGACTTGTACGAAACTAAAAAAACCGATAGAAAATCTACTTTCTGGTATGGTGGTCGTTCGCTTCGTGAGCTATTCTATATGGAAGACTTTGAAAAGATTGAAAAAGAAAACCCTGATACTTTCAATTTTGAAGTGGCTTTGTCGGAACCACTTGAAGAAGATAACTGGAAAGGTTACACAGGATTTATTCATCAGGTGATTTACGATAATTACCTGAAAAACCATCCTGAACCCGAAGAAATTGAGTATTATCTTTGTGGTCCGCCCATGATGAATTCTGCAGTGCAAAAAATGCTCGACGATCTGGGTGTTCCTGAAGAAATGATTGCCTTTGATGATTTCGGAGGCTAACTATAAAACAGAGGGGTGGTTTATAAATCACCCCTTATTTTTTTCATAATATTTCCATATGAAAGCACTTCAAGCTGTCCTCATTTTATTTCTTTTCTCGTGCGGTAGTTCACAGCAAAAAGAACTAGTGAGATTTATGGGAGAAGCCCAGGGAACTTATTATTCTATCATCTATTTTGACGACCAGCAGCGGGATTTTCAGGTTGAGGTGGACTCCATACTCAAAGAATTTGATCAGTCGCTTTCTTTATGGGTGCCTGGATCTCTTATTTCTTCGGTGAACAAAGGTGATACGGCTATCGAAGTGGATGATTTCTTTACCGATAATTTTAATATCGCGATGGAAGTTGCTGGAAAAACAAGTGGTGCATTCGATCCATCAGTTGGAAATTTAACCCGGGCCTGGGGATTTGGTTTCGATGCACTAAAGAAAGCAGATAAGCATATTGTTGATTCTATCCTGGAATTTACCGGATACAGTAAGGTTCATATTCAAAACGGATATTTCATAAAGGATGATCCCCGTATCTCAATCGATTTCAACGCGATCGCACAGGGCTATTCAGTGGATCTGGTAGGTGATTTTCTGGAAAAGGAAGGAATTGAGAACTACCTGGTTGATATTGGGGGCGAAGTAAAAGCCAAAGGAAAAAAGCCTGATGGAATGCTGTGGAAAGTAGGGATTGAAAAACCAGCTGAAAATAAAGATGATACCAGGGATTTAAAAGCAGTTGTGCAGTTAATAAACAAATCAATAGCTACTTCCGGAAACTATCGAAAATTCTATGAAGAAGACGGCATTAGGTACTCGCATACCATCGATCCGTTGAGTGGATATCCCGTGCAACATTCACTGTTAAGCGTTTCCGTTTTGGCAGATAATACGGCCATTGCCGATGCATATGCCACTGCATTTATGGTGATGGGACTTGAAAAGGCCATAACATTTGTAGAAAATGATCCGACACTGGAAGCCTTCTTTATATATGACGACGAAGAAGGAAATTACCAAACTTTTATGAGTGAAGGATTTAGGGCTGTTGTTTCTGTTGAGTATTAATAGCCACCTCCTATTTTTTACTCATTATAAATTATTTGATGCCTTATAATCGCTAATTTTGAGAGACACGTTAAGATCAAATTCACAATACATCAAAACTAAATTAATACGTCATGAAAAGTTTAAAAGGAACCAAAACAGAGCAAAATTTGCTTAAAGCATTTGCAGGCGAATCGCAAGCACGGATGCGATACGATTATTTTGCCAAACAAGCAAAAAAAGAAGGACTGGAGCAAATTGCAGCTATATTTGAAGAAACAGCCCTGAATGAAAAAGAACATGCAAAACGTTTCTTTAAATTTCTTGAGGGAGGCATGGTAGAGATAACGGCAGCATATCCGGCGGGTGTAATTGGTACTACCATGGAAAACCTGAAAGCAGCTGCTGAAGGTGAAAATGAAGAGTGGACAGAGTTATATCCTATGTTTGCTGATATTGCGGAAGAAGAAGGCTTTAAAACGGTAGCAGCAGCATTCAGAATGATCGCTGAAGTTGAAAAGGCCCACGAAGCACGGTATTTAAAGCTTCATAAAAACCTGGACGATGGAATGGTATTTGAAAGGGATGGCGTAATCGTATGGAAATGTCGTAATTGCGGTTATCTGCATGAAGGTAAAAAGGCACCTAAATCCTGTCCGGCATGCTTGCACCCTCAGGCATATTTCGAAATAAAAGAAATTAATTATTAAGATTAATCAACCTGGAGAGGCTGAATCTTGATTTCAGAGGAAGTCTCTTCATCTTCATTTCGGCAACTTCCATCGCCGTTGCCGCCACATGAGCAACCCAATGGTTGCCCGGTTTTGGGGTCAACTGTAGAGCATTGTTTTTTGAATTCACCATCCTTTTTAAAGAACATTTTAATGGCAAATCCAGCGAAAGCAAGTGCCAGAAAAACGACAGTGATAAGCAATATCTTGATGAAAACCATGTATTTCAGTTTTAGGCTGCAAAAATAACAGATAAATATTAAATAGCCTGTTAAGATTTTGAAAAATTACAGGCCTCCATAAAAATTAGCAAAAATATCAATCGAAATGCTTTACTTTCTCCTGAATTCGTAGCATATAATGGCAGTAGCAATAGAAGCATTGAGTGATTCGGCAGAAGTTGGAACATCTTCAGAGAACTGTTTCGGAATGGTAATCTTCATGTCAATCAATGTCATTAATTCCTTTGAGATGCCGTGTGCTTCGCTTCCAATCAAAATGATCCCATGCTTGGGTTTGGCTAGTTCCACAATATTGTTTCCTTCAAGAACAGCTCCAAAGACCTTTATTGAATCTGGTTTTGATTGAATAGTTTTCTCGAGGTCCTGGTAATATAACCGAACCCTCGCAAGAGAACCCATACTTGCCTGCACTACTTTAGGGTTATATGCATCAACCGTACTTTCAGAGCAAATAATATTGCTTATTCCAAACCAGTCGGCAGTCCGAATGATGGAACCTAAATTACCCGGGTCACGAATATCATCCAGCATCAGGACCAAGTCGTTTATCGTATTCAGGTCGACTTCATCCTCTTCAGGTATCGAAATAACAGCTAGCACTTCTGAGGGGTTTTTTAAAGCTGATATTTTAGATAGTTCTTTTAAACTGACCTCGATAGCATTCACATTTTTTAAAAATGGCTTATGTTTTTTTAGCCAATCCTGAGTGCCATATAATCCTTCTATTTGAACGCTACTTGCAATAAAATCGAGCACATTGATGGTGCCCTCAGCAACAAATAAATGATGTTGCCGGCGGTATTTTGCCATTTTAAGGGAGTTGATCAGTTTTATTTTGGGTTTGGATAACATGGATCATCAATTATAAAAAAACCCTCCTGAATTTCAAGAGGGTTTAAAAGTAATGATATTTTTTAGCAATTATTCAGCAACTACATCAAGATCGATGTTAACTTCGATATCTTTATGTAATTTGATCTTTGCTTTATGTTTTCCAACTTCTTTGATATGCTCCTCATCAAGATGGATCATTTTCCGGTCGATATCCAGGTTTTTCTGGTCTTTGATCGCAGTAGCAATGATGATGCTGTTCACTGAACCAAAGATCTTTCCTGAAGTGCCTGCTTTTACAGCTACTTTCAGCTCTAGTCCTTCCAAAGCTTTCGCCATGGTTTCAGCTTCGTTCCTGATTTTTTCTTCCTTAAATGATTGCTGTTTTTTTAATTCAGCTAATACCTTTCTACTTGATGGAGATGCAATTTCTGCCATGCCTTTAGGAATCAAATAATTCCTGGCGTAGCCGTCTTTTACTTTAACGAGGTCGTTTTTATAACCTAATCCTGTAATATCTTTTTTAAGAATAATTTCCATGTTATTTTCCCTCCTTTATTTAAGTAAGTCAGCTACGTAAGGCATTAAAGCAAGGTGGCGGGCTCTTTTAACAGCCTGGGCCACTTTTTTCTGATACTTGGTTGAAGTTCCAGTTATGCGTCTTGGTAATAATTTACCTTGTTCATTTACGAATTTTAAAAGAAAGTCAGCATCTTTATAATCGATATACTTGATGCGACTCTTTTTAAAACGGCAGTATTTTTTCTTTTTTGTGTCAACTGCAATCGGTGTTAGATATTTGATATCTGAATTTCCTTGTGCCATAATTTCTTTGTTTAAAGATGATTAATTAATTAAACTTCCTCGCCTTTTTTCTTTGCTTCAGCCTTTTTGCGTCTTTTTTCACTATAAGCAAGAGCATGTTTGTCAAGTTTTACGGTAAGGAAGCGTAATACGCGTTCGTCGCGTTTGAACTGAACTTCCATATCTGCAATCACTTTACCATCATCCTTAAATTCGAGTAGCTGGTAAAAGCCTGTAGATTTTTTCTGAATTGGATAGGCTAGCTTACGCATGCCCCAGTTCTCGCGATGCACCATTTCGGCACCATGGTCTTTGAGGAAATCCTCATACTTCTTTACCGCTTCCTTCATCTGTTCATCAGACAAAACGGGAGTTAAAATGAAAACGGTTTCATAATGATTCATAATACTAATTTTGTTAAATGATTGATTGTTAATACCCAAAAATGGGAGCGCAAAGATAGAAATTATTTCTTTAACAACAAGCCCCGTGTCTATGTTTTTAAGCGCAATGAGGATTTGTTGCTAATTATTTTCCTATTTGTTGTTCAAGATCGTTTGGCAAATGAAACCAGCAGCATTGCCATCACCAAAAATAGAAGGATACTGCAGGTTTTCTGCATCCGACTTAAAATGCACATAAGCGTCGAAGATCATGTCTTTTTTTATGTCTGTAACAATGCCTACTCCGGCATCAACAATTTCTTTCCATTCGGTTTCAGTTCGTAAAATGATACTTGGTTTTTTAAAGAAAAAAGCTTCTTTCTGAACACCTCCCGAATCTGTAATGACCATCTGGCACTGGCTTTCCAGCAAAATCATATCCAGAAATGAAACTGGGGGCAGTAATTTGAAAAGAGGATTCCTGTTAATCGCTTCGTCAACGGTATTATCCAACGACTCTTCAATGGCACGTGATGTTCTCGGATGAAGCGGCATTACAATTTCAACCTTGTTAGCCAAACTTAATTCGTTCAGTGTGCTGAAAATTGAATTTAAACGTTCCGGGTCATCCGTATTGTTATCGCGGTGAACGGTACAGAGGATGAACTCTTTTTTATTCAGTTTATAGTCTTTTATAACCTTACTTTTTTCAAATGCCAGCTTTTTAAAATACAAGCTGTTATCATACATCACATCGCCGCAATGCATAAGCCCGGGATTGTCTTGTGTAAAAGGTTTGGAGGTGGTGGCTGAAAAGCCTTCCTTTACAAGGTTATCAAGACCAGTTTGGGTGGGAGTGAAGAGGATCGTAGAAACATGATCTGCCATGATCCGATTGATCTCTTCGGGCATTGATTTATTATACGACCTAAGTCCAGCTTCAATATGTAAAACCGGGATATTCATTTTAGAAGCAGCGATGGCTCCTGCCAGTGTTGAATTAGTATCGCCGTATATAATCACATAGTCTGGGTCTTCCTGGAATAGTATTTCTTCTATTTCCCGTATCATTTTCCCGGTTTGGGCACCATGAGTAGAACTACCGACACCAAAATTATAATTAGGCGCAGGAATATTGAGTTCGTCAATAAAAACCTGCGACATTTTAGTGTCATAATGCTGGCCTGTATGTACGATCACCTCTTTAATGGAATTCTTATAATTCTTTTGTATAACCCGGCTTAACGCAGCCGCTTTAATTATCTGCGGCCGGGCACCTATGATGGTAACTATTTTGAGCATCTTCTTGTTCAATTAAGTGGACAAATTTAAATCAAAGATTCATCTGCGAAGCTAAAATATTTGTCATTACCGAAAATAATATGATCAAGTACAGAAATTTCAAGGACTTTTCCTGCTTTCACGATCTTTTTGGTGAGTTCAATATCGTTTGTGCTTGGTTTCAGGTTATTTGAAGGATGGTTGTGGGCGAGGATAATGGATGAAGCATTGTTCTCAAGTGCCATCTTAAAAATCTTTTTCGGGTCTGCAACTGTTCCTGCCAGTCCGCCTTCGCTGATGTTAAATTTTCGGATTACCTGGTTGGCCCTGTCGAGCAATAATACCCAGAATTCTTCATAATTTTTATCAGCCAATTCGGCGTACAATACATCAAATACAGCGCGGCTTGAAGTTATTTTCGCTTTTTTGATCATATCGTCGGCACGCCTTCTTTTACCCAGTTCGAGGGCCGCCACAATGCTCACAGCTTTGGCAGTGCCGATACCTTTAAATTTAGTGAGGTCGTTAACACTTAAAAGTGATAGTTCAGCCAGGTTGTTTTTTACGGAGTTTAGTATTTTTTGTGATAGGGAAACGGCTGATTCTTCAGTATTTCCTGAGCCAATAAGTATAGCGATCAGTTCAGCCTTTGTCAGGTTGCCCTTACCTTTATAAAGTAATTTTTCACGTGGCTGATCATCTTCCGACCAGTGTTTTATGGAAAGTTTATTGGGTTCGCTCATCATCAAAGATTCTGGGCTGATAAAGATATTAAAAAACAAAAACCCGGACGTTTTCACATCCGGGTTTCCAATAATTTCTTTTTTAAACCTTATGACAATGAGTTGGCATATTTTGTAATACTCGATTTCAGGTTGCCTGCCTTATTTTTATGGATCAGGTTCTTTTTTGCCATTTTATCGATCATTGCATATAACTTGGGTAATAATTCTTCTGCTTCTTTCTTGTCAGACAAGTCTCTGAATTTTCTAACTGAATTACGCATGGTCTTTGCGAAATAACGGTTATGTAACCTTCTCGACTCATTTTGTCTGATCCTTTTAAGTGCTGATTGATGATTAGCCATAATTATTTTAGTTGTTAAGATTTTTTATTTTGGGGCTGCAAAAGTAAAACTATTTTTAATATAAAAAAAATCCATCCCATTTATTTCGTGCAAATATTCCTAGGTTTTAATAAGACTTGCTTTTAAAACAGGTTCTTCTCCAACTTCGATAGCAGTGATCTTTACCTGGTAAAATTCGTTTTTATTCAATCCGTGTTCTTCAATAACAACAGGGATGTAATGCTCGCCGTATCCGGTTGCAAAACCTTGTTTATTTATTTTCTCAACGAGCACCTGCTGTGTTTTACCGATAAAACTTTTCCGGTAATTGTATTTCGTTTCATCAGCCAGCTTGCGGATGATCTCACTTCTTTCCGACTTTGTTTTCTCATGCAATTTGTTCAGGCATTCTTTCAGCACGGGTACCTTTTCGTACCGAATATTTGAAAGTATGAATATGCCCAAATCCGATTTTTTTTGCCAGTTCTGCCGTTTTGTTGAAATCCTCTTCTGATTCTCCCGGGAAACCAACGATAATATCTGTGGTCAGGTTGAATTGGGGATAGTCGGTTTTTAATTTGGTGGCAATTTCTTCAAATTCCTTTGCCGTGTACATTCGCCGCATTTTCAACAAAATATCTTCCGATCCGCTTTGCAGGCAAATATGCATGTGCGGTGTAAGTTTTGGGTTTTGGAATAGCCTGAAAAAACTTTCCGAATAACCGTCCGGTTCGATGGATGAAATGCGCACCCTGAAATCACCCGGGATTTCCAGTATCGCCTCAACCAGTTTTTCGAAATCGTATTTCTCAAATTTGTATCGTCCAAGGTTCACCCCGGTTAGCACGATTTCTTTGTACCCGAATGCCACCACCTGTTTGATATTTTCAAATATATCTTTTGCCGGCCTGCTGATGGCCCTGCCACGTACTTTGGGTACGATACAGAAAGTGCAAAAATTATCACATCCATCCTGAATTTTAATAAAACTACGTGTATGGAAAGTTTCTTCGGCAGGTGCATAATTGAACACATCTTTTTCAAATTGATCGGGATTTACCGTTTCCCCATTAAAATGTGCATCTACTACCGAGAGGACTGATGTTTTGTGTTCATTATCCACCACATAATCCACTTTTTCATTGGCATTCAGTTTTTCCTTGTAGTTGGTGGCCATGCAACCAGTTACAATGGTCAATGCATCTCTATTCAACTTGTGGGTTTGGTTGATCACCCGTCGCGATTTCTGGTCGCTCTGATTGGTAACGGTGCAGGTATTGATTACAAATACATCTGCATCTGAATTAAAATCAACAACCTGGTAATTCTGTTTGGAAAATTCGGCGGCAATGGCATCTGTTTCGTAGAGATTTAGCCGACAACCCAGTGTTTTGAATGCAACTTTCTTCATAATTCTTTCCTGTTCACACGTTGATTTCTGATAGTACCTCCACCAATTCACCTTCGGTGGAGAATGGTGCAGCAGACGTAATTTTAACCTCAACAAAATTTCCGATCAGGCTTTTTTCTTCCGAAGCAAATCGAACAATGATCTTACCTTCGGTTAAGGCAGAAAGAAACCCTTCTTTGCGGTCTTCACCACGAACGAGCACTTTGTAGGTTTTGCCGATCATGGCTTTGTTATATGCGAGCGAATGTTTCATCAACTCCCCGGTAAGGGTATGGTATCGCTTACTTTTTATTTCTTTTGGAATATCGTCTGCCCAGCGGGAACTCGCGGCACCGGGCCGCGGTGAATATTGCGCAATATAGGCCATATTGTATTTGAACTCCTCCATGATCTGGCGGGTATTTTCAAATTCCTCTTCGGTTTCACCGGTGAACCCCACAATGATATCGGTAAAAATTGTTGCTTCAGGCAATAAACGATGATGCTGTGAATGATGCTCCTGTACTTTTCAACCGAGTGTTTCCTGTTCATGCGCACCAGAACATTATCGTCACCTGACTGCACAGGAATATGAATCTGTTTGGCCAGGCATTTGTAATTGGCGATCACTTCAAGCACATCATCACCCATATCACGTGGATGCGGCGATGTGAAATACACCCAGAAGTCATGTTTCGATTGGCGGCCAAATTCACCTATTTCTTTTAATAGGTCCGCAAATGAAAGTTCTTCACCCTTTTTGTCCAGGCCATAGGAATTCACATTCTGGCCCAACAGGGTGATGGATTTGAACCCCTGGTTTACCAATTGTTTGAGCTCATCGATAATTTCCGTTGAAGGGCGTGAAACTTCCCTGCCGCGGGTGTATGGAACAGCACAAAAGGTGCAAAATTTATTACATCCGTTCTGGATAGGAATATAGGCTTCGAAACCGGAACCGTATTTGGGTTGAATGTGCCAGAATTCGCCGATGGTTTTATTTGATTCGGTAACAGAAGGAATGACAGCCGGTTTATTAGTGACCTCTAAGGGAACCAGCTTAAAATCAGCAGGGTTGATCGTTTTTTCGTCTGGTAGTTTTATATCCTGTATGCCGGCATCGAGTGATTGAATGCCAGCGGGTGTAACGATACCGTATTGCCGGATCATATCAGGGAATTCAGGCAATTCACTCATCGGAAATACCATATCGAAGAGTTTTAAAAATTTTTCCCTGTCTGCTGGTAGCACACAACCTGAAACAAAGGTGATCAGGCTTTTCCTGTTCTTCCACTTGTTCCATTTGGCCACTTTGTTGTATACCTTGTCAATACCTTTTTGCCGAACGGAACAGGCGATTACGCCTAACAGCTGTGCTTCGTCTTCATTTTCAGTATAAACAAATCCCAACTCATCAAGTACCTTCTGCACTCGTTCACCATCGGAGATATTCATCTGGCAACCCAACTGGACGATATGATATTTTAAATGCATCTTGTTGTTCTTCCTTTAAAAATAAACTTCGGCATGTAATTGTGCCGGAGGAATTCCTTTTTTTTCCATCAATGCCATTGCATCTTTGATCATGTTAAAATTGCCACAGAAAAAGCATACAGTATCGCTATCAAATTCATGCTGTTTGATATAGTCTGTAACACGTCCTTTAAAATCGCCATCATCATCTGCCGTTGTACATAAAATATAGCGGTCGCGTTCATAGGCCTCCATTTCGTAGGCTTCGTGAGCATGCCGCACACCGTGTAACAGGGTATAATCCAAACCTGGAATACTTTTTACCATGCTATGAAAAGGGGCAATGCCAGTACCGCTGGCAATGAACAGGAATTTCTTTTTGGCTTCAATATCTTGCTTTTCAATCGAAAAGAAGCCGACAGGTCCTTCAATTTCAACGGGCCGGCCCTGTTTAATTCTTTTTAGTTGTTTGGAAACCAATCCTTCTTCAATTTCCTTGATCAGCACTTCCAGGTTTTTATCTTTGATTCCGCTATAGATGGAGTATTCGCGTTTGTCCAAACTGCTGGCATCACCTAACAGGATGTGCTGTCCGGCTTCGAATTCTATACCCCGGCGTTCAATTTCAAGCACATAAGTTGAATCAGTAAGATGCCTTATACCCAAAAGTTTATGTTTGTTGTCTGATTGCATTTTTGTTTAAATAGTTGAAAATCCAGTATTTGAGCAGTTAATTTTCGGGTTGGCAAAAATACATAAAAAATGAACGTATGAAAAAAGTCTGCATTAAAGAAGCTTTCGAATACTTCAATGACTATTAGGTGGATTCTTGTAGATTAAGATTAATTTACCGTGAACACAATTTAGCATTTTAAAAGAAATACTCCGTCAGTGATTTTTTGGCTTCCTGATAACCCAGTTCAATTAGTTTTTTGGTGTTTCTTGTATCGATCAGGCTGTAGGCTGACAGGTCAGGTTCAATTACGAGGTCGGCTTTGCTGGTATGCACTTTCGACAGGTTGTCGATCAGTGTGTAATATGAATTGATCAGCACACTGAACAGGTTTTCCGGTTTCTTATATTTCCTTTTGCCGTTGAGGTTTACACCAATGGTTAGTTCAGCACCCATTTCCAGTAATGGCGATACCGGCACGTTTTCAACAATACCTCCATCAACCAATAGTTTTCCGTCTATTTCAACAGGTTTGAATACACCCGGAATGGCTGTGCTGGCCATGACGGCATTGGCTACTTTGCCTTCTTTTAAAATAATTTTTAAACCGGTATTTAAATTGCTGGCTACGATAGCAAGGGGTATCCGGGCATTTTTAAAATCTTCATCGCCAATGGCTTTTATTATTTTCCGGCCAATTTTTTTATTGCTTAACAAGCCATACTTAGAAATTGAAATGTTCGATATTTCCAACCATTTCATATCATTTGATAATTCAGCCTGCTCTTCCCAGTTTATTCCAAATGCATAAAGTGTGGCCGCAAAAGCACCTATGCTGTTGCCGCTTATAAAGCTTATTTTCAATCCCAATTCATCAAAAGCCCTGAGTATACCAATATGCGCGGCTCCAAGTGCGGCACCTCCGCCCAGTGCCAGGCCGATTTTTTTATTTCTTCTAAGCCACTTGATTTTCATGATTTGTAGTTTTTTATGATAAAGAATGATGAAATACACACATAAACCATCTCCCTTATAACGCAAACTGAAAGGTACGATAAAAAGCTCTTATTTAAAAATTGCATGGCTGATTAATATGATTTTTTAGCACAGAAGAACAAAGAATAGTAAACCCGGCATTTTTTCGGTTTCTATTGCTCCGTGCACGATGTGCTTCGCGAATCTTTTTTGGGGGGTATCATAAAAAGCCCGACACACTTCGTTTTTTTTGGCCTTTTACATTTTCAATCCATATGAAACTTCGTTTCAACGGTTTTCAAATAAAAAAGCCCGGCACTTTGTGCGGGCTTTTTATGTACTCCGTACGGGATTTGAACCCGTGTTACCAGGATGAAAACCTGGCGTCCTGACCTGGCTAGACGAACGGAGCTAATTTGCGTTAGCGGCTGCAAAAGTAATAAAATATTTTATTGTCCAAAATAAATAGAAAAAATAAATGAATTTTGTTCAAATAGACTTCAGAAATTTAATCTTCATCGGCCTGAAACTTGAATCCCAGTCGTTTACCGGTCTTAATGGAGAGTTTGTCAAGAGCCGTTACCATTTCGTGCAGGCTTACCTGTTTCACGTTTTCATAAGGAGGTGTCAGCAAATCAAAATTTACTGTGTATTCAATGGCCGCTGCAACAATGGTTTTTACGGCTTCTTTATCCAGAACATTTTGGTCAAAGTTATTGTACAGGTATCCCAATTCCCTTTTGCCTTCTATAAAATAATGTTTGTCTTTGTTGATAAACACCCTGCCAATAAGGTATCCTACATCGTTCATTCGGCTGTACTTAAATGAGTCGGACAGGAAATTATACATATGAATCACCCCGCAATACGACCTTTCTTTATCTTCTTTAATATAAGAGGTATTCATCACACGATGGCCACGTGAAAATTCGAACACATTGGTATGCATTATAAATAGCAGGATGTCGCCACCAAATTTTAATTCTATCTCAAACTGGCTTCTCGAAACCATTTCAAACGGGATATCGAACTTTGCTTTTCGTGATTTGGTATAGGTTTGATAATTGTGGCTCATTTGCTCAATCATCTTTTTTAAAAGATTGAATGAGTCGAAAGTACTTTGATAAACAAGTTGTTTTAATTCTGACTTCTGAATGAGGTTATCAAACAATTTTTTTTCATCAGGTTTTTTGTCGACACCCATATCCTTTTTTTATTCAAAGGTAAAAGAAAGCTGGAATATTTTGGAATGTAAGGATTCAATGCTATTTGTATACAAGTTATCTTCCTGCTTAATCAGGTTGAAAAGCCCATATGCCATTTTTAATTCCAAACCAAACTTAAAATACTGGGTATAAAAATCAAAGCCAACGCCCACATCGATGGTTACATCGCTTTTGTTGATTTTTACAGTAGTTGTATTGCTGTTTTGCTCAGCTTTTTTTTGTGAAGCAAGGTCGAGCGTATAGTTAACTCCTGCAAGGACATACGCATCAAAATTATTCACACGTTTGGATCGCAACCTGAAGTCGAGAGGAAACTCAACCAGTGTTGAAGATATATTTTTATCTACTGTGAATAATAATGAGTCAGAACCGCTCACTGAAAGAATATCATACGTTAAAATCCTTTCACCAAATGATAGTGAAGGTGTAAAGCGCATGTCAATATATTCATGTAGCAGCAAACTCCCAAGTATTCCGATCGTAAAACCCGGTGTTGGCTTCGAATTCAAACTTAAAATCTGAGCATAATCGGCATTGACCAGACCAGGATCTTCTGGTAATTCTGTCCCTGTCCATTTAACAAGGGGAAGATCATCAATGGTCTTTAGTGTAAAATGCATTTGATTGGCCGCCAGGATAAAGCCAAAATGATATGGTTGTTGGTTGTAATTGCGCAGATTCATTACTTTACGTTTTTGCGCATGCAATTCGCCACAAAAAGAGAAGTTGATGATTAATACTGCGATTAAAATGAATAACCTTTTCAAAAAAAATGATTTTTAGTTAAACGACCTTATTCCAACATTAGTATTCAGGAAATTCAGGATGGCAAAAATAAAGTAATTAAATAACAATCTGAAGCTATTTTGGGGTGATTATTGTCTGAATGCTGAATATAAAGTGGCAATGCCCATTGTAAGGCGTATTTGGCTGTTTTCCTTAAACCCGGCATTTTTCAATTCGTTGATAAAATCCTGGTCTTCAGGAAAAGCACTTACTGATTCGGGTAGATAAGTGTAAGCATCTTTGCTTTTGGAAACGATTTTGCCAAATCCCGGCAGGATATACCTGAAATAGAAATTATACACTTGCTTAACAGGAAAAACTTTGGGCTTTGAAAATTCGAGAATGGCAGCAGTTCCGCCTGGTTTTAGTACCCGGTACATTTCTTTTAATCCTTGTTGCAGATTCTCAAAATTCCTTACACCGAATGCAACAGTTACTGCATCAAATGACTGATCCTTAAAAGGCAGCTCTTCAGAATCCCCGAGTTGCATTTCAATAATATGTTCCAGCTTCTTTTTCTTAATTTTTTCTTTCCCGATGTTCAGCATATTGGCAGCAATGTCAAGGCCAATAATTTTTTCTGGTTTTAACTTGCAAAGTTCAATCGCCAAATCGCCAGTGCCGGTAGCAACGTCAAGAATGACTTGTGGGTTTCTGGGAGCCAGCAGCTTTCTTACTTTTTTACGCCATTGGATGTCGATACCCAGTGACAGAAAATGATTCAGAAAATCGTATCTGGGAGCAATGTCGTTAAACATGGCTTCCACTTTTACTTTTTTACCTGTCGGGATGCTATTTTGGGTCATAAATTATTTGCTAAGTGTGCGTATCACTTCGTCCTGAAGCTTAGATTTGTTGATGGGAACAACACCTACTTCTTCGCATACAATACCACCTGCAAGGTTTGCAATGGCTGCCATATCCTGAATTTCAGCTCCTGACGCAAGACATAGCGCGGCTACACTTATAACGGTATCACCTGCCCCCGAAACATCGGAAATGTTCCGATAATGTGCCGGAAATTTATCAGATTTGAATTGACCGTCTTCCTTCCATCTGACAATAATTCCTTTGTCGGATAAAGTATTTAACACAATTTGGGCTTTTACAGATTCCTGTAATAAGCTGATGGCTTTTTCCAATTCCAAAGGATTATTTTCGTCGAATTCGATCTTTAATCCTTCTTTGATCTCTTTCAGGTTTGGTTTGAACAGGCTTACATTTTTAAAATCCAGGAAATGTTCTTTTTTAGGGTCGACAACAACCGGGATACTCCTGGAATTAGCTAGTGAAACTATTTCTTTAATCAATTCAGGAGTGATTACACCCTTGTCATAATCCTGAAAAATAATCACATCTATTTTTTCCTGGTCCATCAGGTTGGTTATATTCAGGCGCAGGGTATTAGTTTCTTCATTGTCGAGGGGATTGGTATGCTCTTCATCCACCCTGATCATTTGTGCGTTGTTCCCAATAACACGGAATTTAGTAGTTGTTACCCGTTTGTTACTTTTTACGATCCCTTGTTTTGAGATATCTTCCGTATCCAGTAATTCCAGGAATTCTTCACCTTTCTGGTCGTTGCCAATAACAGCACATAAGTAAGCGTTTGCTCCGAGTGCTTTTATATTTAAACCCACATTGGCAGCACCTCCCAGACGATTCTCTCTCTTTTTAACACTCACTATAGGTACTGGTGCTTCAGGGGAGATGCGTTCTACTTTACCCCATAAATATGCATCCACCATTACATCACCAATAATTAGTACATTGAGGTTATTGAAACCAGAAAATAAACGGGAAATAGTATCGGTTGTAATCATTTAGTAAAGAAATTAGAAATTCAAATATAAAAATTGTCAGTTATTTATTTCAGATTTTCAAGTACAGGTTTTATCCTTTTTACTGCTTCAATAATTTGTTCTTTAGATGTTGCATATGATATCCTGAAACATTCAGGAGATCCGAAAGCCTCACCCGGAACAAGGGCCACTAATGCCTTATCTAATAAATAAAGGCAGAGGTCGGTGCTGTTATTAATGGTCACACTTCCATTTGATTTACCGTAGTAAAAACTTATATCGGGGAACAGATAAAAAGCGCCACTGGGTCTGTTAGTGATCACTCCCGGAATATCATTCAGCAAATCAATCAGTAAATTCCGACGTTCTTTAAATGCATTGACCATCATTTTAATGTCAGGTGATTTTTCCGGGTCAGTTTTTATAGCTTCCAGGGCAGCCATTTGCGAAATTGAACCTGCGCCGGATGTGTATTGCCCTTGTACCTTGTTGCACGCATTGGCAATAACCTGCGGGGCTGCTACATATCCAATGCGCCAGCCAGTCATGGCATAACCTTTTGAAACGCCGTTGATGATGGCAACCTGGTCTTTGATCTTGTCAAATGAAGCCAGGCTGATATGCTCCCCATCAAAAAGGTTATATTCATAAATTTCATCCGAGATAATGAGAATATCAGGATGCTGTTCGAACACTTTGGCAATGGCTTCCAATTCTTTTTTAGTGTAAACACTTCCGGTTGGATTGCTGGGCGAGTTAAATAAAAAAGCCTTGGTGCGTTCAGTAATCGCAGCTTCAATTTGTTCAGGCGACACCTTGAAATCAGTTTCAATACCAGCTTTAATGATTACTGTTTTTCCACCTGCCATTTTAATCATCGAAGGGTAGGAAACCCAGTATGGCGCTGGAACAATTACTTCATCACCTTCATTTAAAATGCATAACAGCACATTGGCAATAGATTGCTTGGCACCATTAGAAATAACCACCTGGCTTTCATTATAATCAAGTCCGTTATCGCGTTTAAGTTTATGGGCAATGGCCTGCCTCAAAGCAGGATAACCAGGAACCGGAGGATAATGCGTATAATTTTCATCAATTGCTTTTTTTGCTGCTTCTTTTACAGGTTCCGGGGTATTAAAATCAGGTTCGCCAATGCTTAGTGTTATTACATCGAGGCCTTTGTCTTTCAACTCACGACTCTTTCGGGTCATTTCAAGCGTGGCTGATTCAGTCATCGATAACAATCTATCTGATAATATATTCTTATCCATCAACTATTATGTGTTTCGGGTTTTAAGAGGGCAAATATACGTTTATTGCAGGATATTTGGAAAACAGAATTAGTGACCTTTGTAGATTGAAGTAGTAATTCAAATCAATTTTCACGCTTTGCAGGTTTAAAAATATGTTGTTATTTTGTACTACTTTCAATTCTGATAAAAATTACTGATTATGAGCTTTTTCAGAGAAATATTAATGGTGTCTGTACCCCTTTTAATCATGTTGTTCTCCGTTTATATATTGCTACGATATTTTTTTAGGGAGCAAGCGAGGCAATATGATTTTTTAAAAAATGAGCAGGAACTTCAACGGCTCAGGCTGGCGATTGATAAAAAATTGAATTCAGATAAAATACTCATCCAGCATAAATTACAGGCATTTGAAAGAATGTCACTTTTTCTGGAGCGAATCAATTTGCCTAACCTGATCACCAGAAATATAAGTGCCGGGCAAAAGGCAGCTGAATTTCAAAAATTATTATTGCGAATTATCCGCGAAGAATATGAGCACAATATGTCGCAGCAAATTTTTCTGTCCTCTGAAAGCTGGGAATTGATAAAAGCTGCAAAAGAAGAAGTCTCAGGATTGATTAATGAAAGCATGAGTGCTGAAATGACAGATAAATCGGCAGGTGTTTACGCGCAGGAGATATTGTCCAGGCGATTTTCAGTAGAAAAAGATCCGATTGATAAGGCCATGCAAAGCCTTAAAGGTGAATTGGCCGACTTATAGTACCTTAGCATCAAATGGATCAAATTCATTCAATAAGTTTTTTAGGGTCCGGAAATGTGGCAACACACCTGGCCATCGCATTAAATAATGCCGGATTTGAGATTCGGCAAATTTATTCCGGGACTTATGAAAATGCATTGGAATTAGCCAGGAAAGTAAATGCGTCAGCCATTCAAAATATCAATGAATTAGATTCGCAAATTGATTTGTATATCATTTCAATACCTGATGGAGCTATTGAACATATTATTGAAGAATTCCCGAATACTAACGGAATTGTAGCACATACCTCAGGTATTACACCGATGAGTGTTTTGAAAAAAATGGATCATTATGGAGTTTTTTATCCCTTACAAACTTTCTCGAAGCAACGTGAAGTAAACCTATCCAATGTTCCCTTTTGTATTGAAGCTTCTTCAGCAGCTACACTCCTGCAATTAAAGAATGCGGCACAAAAACTATCAGGATCGGTTTATGAGATAAATACAGATCAACGAAAATACCTGCATCTGACGGCGGTTTTAGTAAATAACTATTCAAATTACCTGTACCAGATGGCTTTCGATATCCTGAAAACAAAAAATGTAGATGAACAACTGCTGATGCCGCTGATTGAAGAGACCGTATCTAAAATCAAATCACTGCATCCTGAGGAAGCACAAACTGGTCCGGCACGAAGAAATGATTTGAAAACAATTGAGAAACATACCCGGCTATTGGAAGAATACCCTGATTATAAAGAATTATATAAGATATTTGCCGGACAGTTAATTAAAAAATATAATGAGTAATTATAAAGCCCTGCTTACGAAGGTTAATACTTTCGTGTTTGATTATGATGGAGTAATGACAAATGGTAACCTGTTGTTGCAAATGGATGGGCAACCCTTGCGGTTTGCCAATGTAAAAGACGGGTTTGTATTGCAACTGGCGGTAAAATTAGGTTACAGAATTGTGGTTATTTCAGGTGGCTATTCAAAATCTGTGGAAACCCGCTTTGAAGCACTTGGTATTACAGATGTTTTCCTCGGGATCAGGGATAAATTGATTGTATTTGAGGAGTACATTCAAAATAACCAGATTGACCCGGCAACCATAGTTTATATGGGCGATGATATTCCCGATTACAGAGTGATGAGAAAGGTGGGGGTGCCCGTTTGTCCCGCTGATGCCGCAGAAGAAATTAAAGAAATATCTTTATATATTTCCGATAAAAAAGGAGGGGAAGGCTGTGTTCGCGATATTATTGAGCAGGTTTTAAAAGTACAGGGCAAGTGGATGTCAGACGAATCGCACCACTGGTAAGAGTTATTAAAATGTCTGCATGATGATTTCATTTCTAAAACTTATCCGTTGGCCTAACCTTCTGATCATCTGGATGAGCATGTGTCTCATTCTCTTCTGTGTTATCAATCCTGTATTAGGACTTAAATATTTTGAAGCCGGACTTAGCATTACTCAATTCATATTACTTATTGCTTCCACTACCCTTATTTCCATTGCAGGTTATCTGTTAAACGACCTGTTCGATATAAATCCAGACGCTGTTAATAAACCTGGCAAAAATTTCGTAGGCAGGAAATTCAGGGTACATGTGGTGCAGATTCTATATTGGGCTTTTAACATAACCGGAATATTGATAGGGGTTTATGTGGCTTATGCCATCGGAAAGATCAATTACAGCCTGGTGTTCGTTTTTGCTGCCGGATTGTTGTGGTTTTATTCGGAGCGATACCAATGCCAGCCTATAGTTGGTAATATAGTGGTCGCATTCCTGACTGCATTGACCTTAGCCATCGTATGGCTTTTTAGTTTTTTTGCCCTGATCAAAAACCCTGTTGTTTTCGCTAGTGTTCAGCAGCAATTTGCAAATCTTAATGTATTCATTCTGATTTTTACAGGTTTTGCATTTTTAACCAGCTTTATTAGAGAAATGGTTAAAGATATGGAAGACTTCAAAGGCGATGATCGTTTCGGTTGCAGGACATTACCGGTGGTGTATGGCATAAAAAAATCAAAATGGATAGCCGTTTCAATGGTGATTGTAACTCTTTTACTAACTATTTGGTGCCAGCTATATTTTTATGGTGCTTCATACCCGAAACTTTTCTATTATTTCTTTGTCATTGAGCTGTTTTTGATAGTTGCAGGATACTTGCTTTTAAAAGCTCAGAAAAGTGATGATTTTAAGAAAGTTTCAGGAGTTATCAAACTATTAATGATTATTGGCATCCTGTCAATGTGCCTGGTTTATTTTGAATACTAAAAAAATGCTTGAACAAAAACTTTTATCATACGATATTATTTTGGCATCTGCCTCCCCCAGAAGAAGCCAATTATTGAAAGAACTGGGTGTTCGTTTCAGGGTATTGCCCAAAAATATTGATGAAAAATTCGACACAGAATTTCCACCTCAAAAGGTTGCTGAATATTTGAGTGAAAAAAAAGCACGCTCATTTTCACAAAATGAAATGCTTGAAAATACCATCATTATCACTGCTGATACAATAGTAACTATTGGTGATATCATCCTGGGAAAACCAATTAATGCCAGGGAGGCGAAAAGTATTTTACAACAATTATCAGGGCGTAAACATGAAGTGATTACCGGTGTTACACTGAGATCAATGAAAAAATTAAAGACTTTTTCGGTGACAACAACCGTACATTTCAAAGCATTATCGGAAGCGGAGATAGATTACTATATTGAAAACTTTCAACCGTTTGATAAAGCTGGAGCTTATGGCATACAGGAATGGATTGGTCATGCGGCCATCGAAAGCATTGAAGGTTCATATTTCAATGTGATGGGACTACCAACACATCAACTTTACAAGGAGCTTATTTACTTTGTCCAAGCATAACTTATTGCAATACTTTCCTTTTGTTTATTCTTTAGAATCTTATCAGGCTACTTTTCCTTTATATATTAACGCGACAATTGACGTAAATATTACGAAAAAATGCGTATATTTGTGATAAATTGATTGATATGGCAAAGAAATATGAACTTAAAGAACCCTTGGTCGCCTACGCTTCGCTGGATGATAAAAGCGTTTACTCACTTATTCATGCTATAAAAAATGGCATTCAGTTTTCTTTTTTTGAGAAACTTGCTAAAAGAATACCATTCACTCTCCGCGAGTGGGCTTCTTACCTGCATCTTTCAGAACGTTCATTACAGCGTTATAAAAAGGAAAAGGGAACGTTTAACCCGGTTACTTCTGAAAAAATTATTGAAATTGCCATGCTGAACAAATACGGCATCAAAGTATTTGGTAAACAGCAGAAATTTAACACATGGCTGTCTTCTAAAAACCTTGCATTGGGAGGTGTCAACCCGAAAGATCTCTTAGATAGTTCTTTTGGTATCCAGTTGATAAAAGATGAACTTACACGCATTGAGCACGGTATACTGGCATGATCGTTTACCGCCTCGCAAAAACAACTTATTCACATGACCTATCTGGCAAAGGAGCTGAAAAGGCGGGTGGCCGATGGAACAGCAGAGGTGTAGCAATGGTATATACCAGCGAATCAAGGGCGCTATGTGCGGTTGAAATTGCAGTTCATACACCTTTGGGAATTTTACCAAACGATTTTCAATTGATTACCATTGAAATTCCGGAAGTCATTAAAATATATAAAATTCAACAAAAAGAATTACCACCTGATTGGGACTCAATCCCGCATTCGGGCAAAACCCAGGTGTTGGGTGATGATTTTATTAAAGAAAATGAGTTTGGTGTGATGAAAGTGCCTTCAGCGGTGGTAAAAGGTGACAGCAATTATCTGATCAACCCGAATCATAAAGATGCGGGAAAAATAAAGATTCTGAAGGCGGAACCTTTCATTTTCGATCAAAGGATATTCATCAGGTAATTTTATCAGGATAATGACAGGATTTAATCGAAATACATAATCTTGTAGTAACTTTGACAATATTCCAAATCTATAAATTGACCGATCTATGAAAAAGACACTGGCAAAAAGTTTTATTAACTATTTTTTAAAAGGATTGCTGTTTCTGACACCTGTAACGATCACCATATGGGCTATCCTTGAAATGTTTTACTGGATTGATGGATTGTTAAAAGGGTTTATCGACAGGTTCGTAGGAATGAACATACCTGGTTTGGGATTGTTGATACTGCTATTGCTAATAACATTTATCGGATTAATTGGTTCTACAATTATCTTTAAACCACTTATCACCTATTTTGATAGAATTATGGCAAGGGCACCATTGATAAAGATTATTTACACAGCGGTTAAGGACCTGGTTTCAGCCTTTGTAGGACAAAAAAAGCGATTTTCAGAACCTGTATTGGTGCAACTCGACAGTGCTTCAAATATCGAAAAACTGGGGTTTATTACCAATGAAGATCTTAGCGTAATTGGCATCTCGAATGAAAAAGTAGCGGTATATTTGCCACATTCTTACGCATGGTCAGGTAATCTGATTATTGTATCTGCGAAATATGTAAAACCCATCCAGGCGTCTTCAACCGATGTGATGAAATTTATTATTTCAGCCGGCGTTACTAATATTGAATAAAAAAATAATGACAAATAAAAAGCCTTTAATTCTTATCACAAACGATGATGGTATCCATGCTCCGGGATTAAGAAAACTCATTTCACTTATGAAACCTTTGGGTGACGTGGTGGTAATTGCGTCTGAAAATGTTATGTCAGGGATGGCCCATGCAGTGACTATACAAACACCATTGCGAATAAAATTGGTGAAAGAGGAACCTGGATACACAGAATATGTAACCAATGGTACTCCAAGTGATAATGTGAAGTTAGGTAAACATCAGATTCTGGATAGGCAACCCGATCTTTTGGTTTCAGGAATTAATCATGGTTCTAATGCTTCAATTAATATTATTTATTCCGGGACAATGGGAGCTGTACTGGAAGGTACGATCGATGGTATCCCCGGAATTGGGTTTTCATTGCTCGATTACAGCCATGAAGCTGATTTTTCACATGTTGACGAATATATTCTGAAGATCACTAAAAAAGTATTGTCGGAAGGGATGCCATCAGATATTGGACTGAATGTGAATATCCCTAGAATTTCAGATCAGCTCCTGAAAGGTATAAAAGTATGTAAGCAGGCAAAAGCCCGCTGGGTTGAAGATTTCGATTCGCGTTTTGATCCTTATGGAAGAAATTATCTTTGGATGAAAGGAGAGTTTGTAAATGGCGATCCAAGAATAAATACAGATCAAAAAGCACTGGAGGAAAATTATGTATCCGTAGTTCCGGTTCATGTCGATTTTACTGCACATCAATATATTGAAAAGCTAAAATTTGATTAAAGCTGATGATATTTTCTTTTTTTAAAAGAGACAACTTCTCTATTGGCGTTCTGATAGGAATAATTTTGCCAATTATTTTCTTTGGCATTGTATGGTTAGTTGATGTGCTTTTATTCAGATCGTTTCATGTGCATCTGACACGCCAGACTCACTATTTATATCTGCTAAGTGCTGCTATCAATGTAATACCTATTCGTTACTACCTGGTAAATTTAAAAGCTGAAAAAACGGGTATTGGTGTTTTGGTAATGACAGTCATTTATATCCTTGCATACTTTTTTATGTTTTATCAATCCTGAGCCAATGAAGTACTATATCATAGCAGGAGAAGCTTCAGGTGATGTGCATGCTGCAAACCTGATTCGCTCCATCAGGCAGAAAGATGATAAATCAGTTATCAGAGCCTGGGGAGGCGACAGGATGGAAGCACAAGGAGCCGAAATTGTAAAACATTACCGCGACCTGGCATTCATGGGTTTTGTAGAAGTGCTCATGAATATTAGGTCAATAGCAAAAAATATTTCCTATTGTAAAAAAGATATTAAAGCATTCCGACCTGATGCCCTAATCCTTGTTGATTACCCTGGTTTTAACTTAAGAATAGCCGAATTTGCCCACCAAAAAGGAATTAAGGTGTTATATTATATTTCTCCACAGGTATGGGCATGGAAAAAATCACGTGTGCATAAAATTAGAAGGGTGGTCGACAAAATGTTGGTCATTCTGCCCTTTGAAAAAGCATTTTATGAGAAATACGATGTGGATGTTGATTTTGTGGGGCATCCTTTATTGGATGAAATTAAAGAGCAGAAAAAAGTAAGCCGGACTGAATTTCTTCAAAAGAACAGCTTGCAGGATCAGCCTATAATAGCCTTATTACCCGGTAGTCGAAAACAGGAGATCAGCACGATGCTTAAAACGATGCTGAATGTTGTAAGTCAATTTCCTGATTATCAATTTATTGTCGCAGGTTTGTCTTCTGTTTCTGAAGCATTTTATCTGAACATTATAAAAAATGCCCCTGTAAAGCTTGTTCTTGATCAAACCAGTAGCTTACTGCAAAACGCCAGGGCTGCCCTGGTTACTTCGGGCACGGCC
Organism: Marinilabiliales bacterium; assembly: GCA_963776205.1. GTDB lineage: Bacteria > Bacteroidota > Bacteroidia > Bacteroidales > F082 > UBA4459. Next base: position 288,047 of record CAVZLR010000002.1, on the reverse strand, counting down.
ACTCTTGAAACAGCTTTAATGGAAGTTCCGGAAGTGGTTTGTTACAAAGGAAATTTTATTTCTGTAGCTATTGCCAGGAGAATTATTGATGTAAAATTTATTTCGCTGGCAAACCTGATTATGGATCGGGAGATTGTGAAGGAACTTATACAAAAAAGATTAAATCAAAAGAATCTCACCAAGGAATTGGACTCATTACTAAATAATCATAAAAAATTACAGCAGATACATTCAGATTATAAAGAGCTGAAAGAAAAGCTTGGTAAAGAAGGTGCTTCTGACCGGGCTGCTAATATTATTATAGAATCAATCTCCAGATTAAGAAATTATTATTCTTTAATATTATATATCAGAACTGATCAGGTCCTTGTACTTTTCGTGAATAGTTCTCCGTTTTAATTTCAAATTGGCAGTTATTTCACCCGAATCAATGGTCCATTCATGGTCAATCAACTCGAATTTTTTGATTTGTTCGGTATCACCAAATTGTTTATTAAAACAATCAAGTTCCTTTTTTATCCGGTGTCTGAACTCCTTGTGCTGAATCATTTCTGAATTTGTGGTGTATGGAATATCTTTTATTTTACACCAATTCCGCATATGCTCAAAATCTGGTACAATCAGTGCGGCAGCAAATTTCTGATTTTCGCCAATCACCATGATCTGATCAATAAAGGGAGACTCTTTGATTTTGTTTTCCAGTAATACGGGTGAAATATATTTCCCCATTGAAGTTTTAAAGATTTCTTTGACCCTGCCGGTAATTTTCAACATACCATCTGCATCAATAATACCAACATCGCCTGTATGCAGCCAGCCATCAACAATAGCTTCTTTTGTTAATTCAGGTTGTTTGTAATAGCCTTTCATAACGTTGGACCCTTTAACAAGGATTTCACCTTGTGCCGATATTTTAACTTCTACATTGAACAGGGGAGGCCCAACGGTTCCTATTTTCCGTTTTCTTTTTTCAAAGGTGTTAACAGCGATCACAGGGGATGATTCCGTCATGCCGTAGCCTTCAACTGTCGGGATATTGGCAGCATTGTAAACACTTGCCAACCTGGGTTGTAAGGCAGCACCTCCCGAGACAATTGCTTTCATTCGGCCACCCAGCGCATCCCGCCATTTGTTGAAAACGAGTTTGTTGGCGATCTTTAACTGCAGATTATAAAAAATACGGTCAGGTCTATCGTATTCGTAATTCAAACCTAGATTAACAGCCCAGAAAAATATCTGTTTTTTGAACCCGGTCAGTTTCCTTCCTTTGGCAAGAATTTTATCGTACACTTTTTCCAGTAAGCGCGGTACTGTGGTCATGATGTGCGGTTGAACTTCCTGAATATTTTCAACAATGGTAGCCATGCTTTCAGCATAGTAAATGGATACACCTTTAATTTGCAACACATAATTCACCATTCGTTCGTAAACGTGACATAAAGGGAGGTAACTTAAACCTTTCGAATTTTCATCTACCGGGAAAATGGGTGCAGATGCGATAACATTGCTGAGGATATTTTTATGGGTCAGCATTACACCTTTTGGAAACCCGGTGGTGCCGGATGTATAAATGAGTGATGCCACATCATTTTCATCAATGTTTGCTTTGATGGATTCAAGCAATTTTTCATTCTTCGACTTTTTACCGGATTCAATAAGTTCGTTCAGATGTTTGTGTGCATCAATTTCTGAAATGGTATAAATGTCGAGGATATTGTCTATCTCAGGCAAAATATGTTCAATTTTCCTCATAAGTTCTTTGCCCGACACAAATACATATTTGACTTCAGCGTGTCTTAAAATGTACCTGTAATCATCCTCACTGATGGTTGGGTATATAGGAACATGAATGGCCCCAGCCTGCATAATACCCATATCAATAAAGTTCCATTCAGGCCGGTTATTTGAGATGGTGGCAATTTTATCCCCTTTTTTTATACCAAGTTTGATCAGTCCGAAACTGATGTGATCTGCAAATTCACGATATGCTTTTATATCGTATTTTACCCATTCACCATTAACTTTTCCTGCAAGCACATCACCTTTAGGCTTAAATGAAGCTTCGTAATTTGGCAACAAGTCAAAAAGTCGTTTAATTTCCATTAGATGTCAAAAAAATGAAGGATGCAAAAATAAACTATTCTTTTTTAAATATGGTGGCACTGGCTTGTGCTGTTGGCATAATTACCAAATCGTTGATATTGACATGCCTTGGCAAAGTAGTAACATAATAAGTTACCTCGGCAACATCTTCGGCATGTAAGGGAATGTAGCCTTTATACACACTTTTAGCTCTTTCTGTATCACCTTTAAAACGAACTTCCGAAAATTCCGTTTCAACGGCACCCGGGGCAATTTGTGTTACCCTGATGCCATGCTTTACTAAATCAATGCGCATGGTTTTTGATAGGGCATCCACCGCATGTTTTGTAGCACAATAAACGTTGCCATTAGGATACACTTCTTTACCTGCAATGGATCCAATATTGATCACATGCCCATTTCCCAGTTTGATCATCAGTGGTGTTACAACTCTTGAAATGTATAATAATCCCTTAATATTGGTGTCGATCATTCGCTCCCAGTCATCAATTACACCTTCCTGGATAGTGTTTAATCCAACTGCCAAACCTGCGTTATTAATTAGAATTTCTATGTTTTTCCATTCCTGAGGCAACGATTCAATCGCTTTCCGGACATCGTTAACTAAAGTAATATCAAAACTCAGTGGCAGCACTTGAACGCCATTTTTTCGCCTAAGCTCGGCAGCTATTTTTTCCAATCGTTCTTTTCTCCGGCCCGTGATGATCAGGTCGTGGCCTTCTTTGGCAAATCGCCGCGCACAAGCCAATCCGATGCCTGCCGTTGCGCCTGTTATCAAAGTAATATGTTGCATAATTTTATTTTAAGATTCCATTCCGGATAAAATAATCCGGAAAATATTTTTTCACGTTGACTGATTGTCTGAATAAACCATAGATAGCAGCTCCGCTTCCTGTTAAGGAAGCATAAACAGCCCCATTATCTATTAGTGTGTTTTTAATAGTTGGCAATAAAGGATATTTTTTAAAAGCCGTTTTCTCAAAATCATTTACCAGGACGTCTTGCCATTGCTCTATAGGTTTATTTACAATGTCTTCCATCTTGATATGCTTCTTATCAGGAATAATATTACTAAAGGCTTCCTGAGTGGAAATTTGAAAATCGGGATAGACTACGACCAAATGCATACCTTTTAAACTGAGATTTACGGGTTGCACAATTTCACCACATCCTTTGATGATAGACGGGGAGTTCTTCAGAAAGAAGGGACAGTCACTTCCCAGAGTGGCCGAATAGTTCAGCAGTGTTTCATTCGCTAAGTCCAGTTTAAAATATGTGTTCAGGTTTTTCAGGAGAAATACTGCATTTGATGAACCACCACCCAGTCCTGAACCCAAAGGAATACCTTTCAGCAATTTGATGTCAATAGTTGGAATTTGATATTGCTCTTGCAGCAATTTCCAGGTTTTATATAAGATGTTATCTGCCATGTTTCCGGGAATAGGCATTCCGGAAATTTCAATTGAAAATTTTGATGAAGGTTTGAATTCAAGCGCATCATAAATGGGTGCGGGATAAACGAATGATTCGATATTATGGAATCCGTCTGCCCTTTTATTTTTGATGGATAAACCCAGATTTATTTTGCCGTTCGGAAAAACTATCATCAGGAAGTTTTATTGCAGACCAAAAATAAGAAATTGTATTTGTTGAGCACATTCGAAATTCATAAAAGAAACCGGAAAACGAAGCTCATTTCTTTTTACTTTTGAAGGCTTAACATTTGATCAAAACACGAATATGCCCATCATCGCATCTGCACTTAACTGGCTTATTAAAAAGAGGATACACCAGATTGACCTATTCATGAAATATCCGCATGAAGTGCAGGAAGAATGGTTTAAAAAGCTGATTCAGACAGCAAAAGATACTGAATGGGGCAAAAAATATGATTTTGAAAGCATCAATTCTGTTCAAACCTTTTCCGAAAGGGTACCCATCAGTACCTACGAAGATCTGAAACCTTATATTGACCGGCTGAGAGAAGGCGAACAAAACCTGCTCTGGCCTGAAGAAGTGAAATGGTTTGCCAAATCATCCGGCACCACTGCCGGGAAAAGTAAATTCATACCGGTTACTGAATCAGCACTTAACGATTGCCACTATAAAGGCGGGAAAGATATGCTTTCTATGTATTTCAACCAATTTCCTGAAGCTGGTTTATTCAATGGTGACGGACTGGCGATGGGGGGCAGCGGGAATATCAAAGAAGTAAGCAACGCTTCCTATTATGAAGGTGATCTGTCGGCCATTATCATGAACAACTTGCCGTTTTGGGCCCAGTTCAAACGTACCCCTTCCTTAACCATAGCCCTTATGGATGAGTGGGAAAATAAACTGGAGTTAATGGCTGAATCTACATCTGGTCACGATGTAACGAGTTTATCAGGCGTGCCCTCTTGGATGTTGGTTTTATTGAAAAAAATTCTAAAAAAAACAGGTAAAAGCCATATTCACGAAGTATGGCCCAACCTTGAAGTTTTCTTTCATGGGGGAGTAAATTTTGAGCCATACAGGGAGCAATACAACCAGATCATCCAGCCAGATAGGATACACTATTTCAATACCTACAATGCATCGGAAGGCTTTTTTGGTATCCAGAACAACAGAGAGAATGATGATCTTTTACTAATGTTGGATTACGGTATCTATTATGAATTTGTTCCGATTAATGAATTGGGCAAAAAAGAACCTAAGGTCATGCAACTGAATGAAGTGGAGATAGGTAAAAATTATGCATTGATCATTACAACCAATGCGGGGCTTTGGAGATACGAAATTGGTGATACAGTAACTTTTACTTCCACAGATCCTTATACAATCAGGATTACAGGCCGTACTAAAAACTTTATTAACCTGGTAGGCGAGGAACTAATTATTGACAATGCCGATAATGCGCTCTCAATTGCTTGTAAAAAGACAGATGCCATCTTAACGGAATATACAGCAGCACCAAATTTTGAGAATGATGAAATGGCACATCAATGGCTGATCGAATTTGAAAAACCACCCAACGATTTTGAGTTTTTTACCGAAGCATTTGATAATGCATTGAAATCCTTGAATTCGGATTATGAAGCTAAAAGATATCATAATTTTGTATTAAAGCCCCCGATTATAAAAAGTTTACCACAGCAATCTTTTTATAAGTGGATGAAAATGAGGGATAAATTAGGAGGGCAGAATAAAGTACCCCGTCTTTTTAACGACCGTACTTATGTGGATGAAATATTATCAATTCTTGCTAAATAATAAGATTTTATATCATGAATGGCAGGCAGCGCTAATTTTATTAAATTCGTAACTTAAATTTGAATCAATGCACATAGCGATAGCAGGAAACATAGGATCGGGTAAAACGACATTAACACGATTGCTGGCAAAACATTTTAACTGGAAACCTCATTTTGAAGATGTAGAAAACAATCCATACCTGCATAGTTTTTACGAAGACATGCAGCGATGGTCGTTTAACCTCCAGATTTATTTTCTGAATTCCCGTTTCAGGCAAGTGGTTGAAATTAGAAAAAGTGGAAAAAACATTATCCAGGACCGCACTATTTATGAAGATGCTTACATTTTTGCACCCAATCTGCACTCGATGAACCTGATGTCGACCCGAGATTTTGAAAATTACATTTCATTGTTTGAGTTAATGAGCTCCTTCATTCAACCTCCTGATTTGATGATTTACCTTCGTGGTTCGGTTTCTACGCTTGTTGAACAAATCCAGAAACGGGGTAGGGATTACGAAGAATCAATTCGCCTGGATTACCTGAAATTGCTGAATGAAAGATACGAAGCCTGGATCGAGAAATATGACCAGGGTAAATTATTGATCATCAATGTGGATGATACGGATTTCAATGATCCTGAGAACTTGAGTGTTGTTATTGACAAAGTAAATGCCGACCTTCACGGTCTCTTTTAAATCCTCAAATGATCCTGTTTTAAATGTCAATTATTGGTATCATTCCTGCACGTTATGCATCTACCCGTTTCCCGGGCAAACCGCTGGCATTTATAGATGGAAAGTCGATGATCCAGCGCGTATTTGAACAATGTAAGTCAGCAGATGTGCTTGATAAAGTAGTAGTAGCAACTGATGATGAACGGATATGGGATCATGTAATGGATTTTGGTGGAGAAGCTGTAATGACCAGTCAAGATCATCAGAATGGTACCTCAAGATGTGTAGAAGCGATTTTAAAAATTGAAAAAGATACTGGTTCATCATTTGAAGTTGTGATTAATATCCAGGGCGATGAACCATTCATTCAAGCGGAACAAATTCAAAAAGTAACTGCCATATTTAATAATCAGGATGCACAGATTGGAACGCTGGCAAAAAAAATTACTTCCGATGAAGAATTATTCAATCCCAGTGTGGTAAAACTGGTTCTAGATAAAAATGGCAATGCCATGTATTTCAGTCGGAATCCAATACCATATGTGAGAGATGTACACGAAACAAATTGGCTTTCACATGCCGATTTTTACAAACATATTGGCATTTATGGATACCGGAAAAACATTTTAATTGAATTGGCAATGCTTGAGCCAACAACGCTTGAAATGGCAGAAAAGTTGGAGCAATTGAGATGGATGGAAAACAAATATCAGATTTCAGTGGAATACACCGAATATGATTCGTTAGGGATCGATACACCTGAAGACTTATTAAAACTTACGAACAAGCCTTGATAATAAGATTTTGAATGTATAATTTAGCCTATTCTGAAAAAATATTGATTTTGTGAATGTAGCTCCCTACATAAGTGAACTCCTTTACGAACACGAATGCGTTGTAATTCCTGGCTTTGGTGGTTTTATTGTAAACGATCGCCCTGCAACTATAAATCGCATTAACTCATCAGTTTCTACCTCCTTTCAGGAAAATCATGTTCAATATCCATCTGAGTGCCAACGATGGGTTGTTGATGAATCAAATTGCAAATTCAGAAAGCATCTCTTATGTGGAGGCCAAACAAATTATTCTCGACTTTTCAAAGCAATGTCAGGAGGAGATTAAAGCTGGAAACAGGATCAGTTTTAAAGATATTGGCACACTGTATAAGAATAGTGAAGGTCATATTACTTTTGAGCAGAATGAACAGGCAAACTATAATTTGGAAGCATTCGGGCTTGGAAGTTTTTACTCGCCGCCTATTGAAAGGGAATCAGATGAAGAAAGAATTAAAGGCATCGTAGAACCTTTAATAAGCGGTAAATTAAAGCCAAAAGACAGAAAACCTGTTGTTCATAAGGAAACGGCGGGCAAGAGTAGAAACCGGGCAGGCATCGTTGTGCTGGTTTTATTCATTTTATTATTAAGCATTGGAGGCGGATTTACGATTAAAGAGCATGTTACTTCCTATTGGCAAAATTATGCTATGCTCATCCCCGTATTTTCCAGTGAGCTCCCCAGTGAGTCAGCTGTAGTTAGCAAAACGATCCGTAAAGAAATACCACTGGTAGAAGAACTGGAATCTGCTATGAAGGATGTTTCAACTGAAGTATCTGAAAGTATTATCCCAGTTGAAGAAGTTAATACAGGAAGTGAAATAACTGAAAGAGATTCTGAAAGCGCATTGGAAATAATTGAAACACCCGAATTCCCAAAAGAGGATCATTAAGATTCCAACAATAAAGCCTCAGTCAGGATCTTATATGATTATCACCGGTTCATTCTCTGAAGAATCAAATGCATTAAAACTGGTCAATCAACTCAAACAAGAAGGTATTGGTGCAGTTATCGCCGATACCACCAAAAATGGCATGTACCGGGTAGCTTATGCTGCATTTGCCACCGTCGAAGAAGCGAAAGAAAAATTATATGCCCTCAGAAACGAGCAATATCCGGATGCCTGGATATTGAAAAAAAAGTAACCTCCAAGAAAACTCCAAAAAGTGTGTGCGAAAAATAAACTGAAGCGTTTTGCCGAAAACATGACCTTCGACAATCTCTTCCAGTATCATTTTGAAGAGGTAAAAAATGGTTTTTATCTGAAAGGTAAATGGGGGAATGATTTTTTTAAAAACGATAACCCTATCATTTTGGAATTGGGATGCGGGAAAGGAGAATATACGGTGGGCCTGGCGCAGAGACATCCAGATAAAAATTTTATTGGAATCGATATCAAAGGGGCAAGAATGTGGCGGGGATTGAAAACTGCAAAAGAAAAAGGTTTGACTAACGTGGCATTTATCAGAACCCGGATCAACCAGATCAGCTATTATTTCGACTTGGATGAAGTTACTGAAATCTGGATTACTTTTCCTGATCCGCATCCAAGGGAGATCAAAACCCGAAAACGGCTCACATCACCTCAGTTTCTGGAACAATACAGGAAATTCTTAAAAAGAGAAGGTGTCATTCACCTGAAAACAGATAACATCATATTCTTTGAATATACACTGGATGTGATCAAAGAAGAGAAACTGGATCTTTTATATTATTCTTACGATATTTACGATGGTAGTATAAATAATGAGCTTACACAGATTCAAACGTTTTATGAAAAAAAATGGCTGGAACACGGCACAAAAATCAAATACTTAAAATTCATGCTGAACATATGAGTGATCAAGCCGGTTTCTTTCGACAAGTTTATGAAGTAGTAAAACAGATCCCTTACGGTCGTGTTACTTCTTATGGGGCTATTGCTGAATACCTTGGGAGCAAAGGATCAGCTCGAATGGTGGGATGGGCCATGAATGGAAGCCATACCATGCCTGAAAATATTCCGGCACACCGGGTTGTAAACAGAGCAGGAATGCTCACCGGTAAGCATCATTTTGGAGGCGCAGATGTAATGAAGCAACTATTGGAAAGCGAAGGAATTCTTATTGAAGATGATCAGGTTGTCAATTTCAAAGAGAAGTTCTGGAACCCTGCACGAAAACCTACTGTAAATGCAGTAAATATTCTAAAACTCCTTTGTTCTATTCGAAAAATAATACGTAATTTTGCAGTTAGTATTTTATTTATTATTATTAAATCTAAATTAAAATAATTCGATGTTTATAACAAAAAAGCAAGTTTATAATGCTTTAAAACAAGTCATCTTTTTTGCTAAGAAAGACAACATTGTCGATCTGAATATGATAGATGATATTGACATCAATGATGATGAGATAACCATACATATTATTTTCCCAAAAAAAGATGATCCAGCTGTAGGAATCATCAGCTCATCTGCTGAAAAGATTTTAAAATCGGAGATTAGTGAAGACATTAAAGTGAACATCATCCCTGTTTCGGAAACAGAAAAGGGAATGGGGCCACTATCGGGGGTTAAAAACATTATTGCGGTAATTGCCGGAAAAGGGGGTGTTGGAAAATCTACCATAGCGGCCAACCTGGCGGTCTCCCTGGCAAAAAAAGGATTAAAAGTGGGTATTCTTGATGCTGATATTATGGGGCCATCCGTACCCATGATGTTTGGTGTGGAAGGTCAGAAGCCAGGCGTAATTGAGAAGGAAGGTAAAGTCATTATGCTGCCATTGGAAAATTACGGTGTTAAAATACTGTCGCTTGGATTTTTCGTTCAGCCCAACCAGGCATTGATGTGGCGGGGATCAATGATCAACAAGGCATTTAACCAGCTTATGGCAGATTCAGATTGGGGCGAACTTGATTACCTTGTGATAGACATGCCTCCCGGAACCGGCGATATTCAGCTTACGCTAGCACAGACCTATAATGTTAGGGGAACCATACTGGTCACAACGCCTCAAAAAGTGGCAACTGCGGATGTGCGAAGGGCAGCCATGATGTACAGGCAGGATGTACTGACAATACCATTGTTGGGAATTGTTGAGAATATGTCCTATTTCACTCCTGAAGACATGCCCGAGAAGAAATATTTCATTTTCGGAAAAGGAGCTACGGATGATTTGGCAGGAGAATTGGATATTCCTGTGCTCGGCAGAATACCCATAGTTGAGAAAATTGTAGAAACCGGTGATAATGGATCGCCAATTGTATTGGATGATAGCTCGCTGGTTACAAAAGCCTTCAAAGAAATTGCAGATAAAGTAGAAGAACAGGTAAAAAAATTAAGAAACTAACATATATAATACCATGGAAAACTCAAGAGAAGATTTAACCCGCAAAGTATTAAATGTACTTGACCAGGTAAGGCCTTATTTACAGCAGGATGGTGGCGATATTGCATTTGTTGAACTTACTGAAGATAATGTTGTAAACGTGGAATTAACAGGTGCTTGCGGAACATGTCCTTACAGTACAATGACTTTAAAAAATGGTGTTGAAGCTACATTAAAAAAAGTACTTCCCGAAATCAAGGAAGTGGTAGCAATAAATCTCTAAGAAAGGTATTTACCAACAATAGGCATTCTCCTGCCCATTCCGAATGCCTTTGACGATACCCTCAAAATAGGGGGCGTCTGGTATCTTTTATACTCACTCATATTGACGAGTTTCAATATTCTTTTCACCAAATTTTCTTCAAACCCTAGCGCTATTATTTCTCTGGGGCCTAACCTGTTTTCAATGTATTGGTAAAGGATTTCATCAAGTATCTCATATTCCGGAAGTGAGTCAGTATCTTTTTGATCAGGCCTTAATTCAGCTGAAGGTGGTTTGCTAATTATATGATATGGAATGTTCTCTTTTTTACGATTTATATATCGGGTCATTTCAAAGACCTGTGTTTTATAAACATCTCCCAACACTGAAAGCCCACCATTCATATCGCCATATAGAGTACTGTAACCCACGGCTACTTCACTTTTATTGCTGGTATTCAGTAAAATGTAGCCAAATTTATTGGATAATGCCATCAGCAATACCCCCCTGATCCTTGCCTGGATATTCTCTTCAGCAATATTAAATGGGAGGTCTTTAAAATGTGGTTTTAATGTGGTTTTAAAAGCATCATACGCTTTTTCAATTGAGATAACATCGTATGGCATTTGAAGGTTCTCAGCCAGTTTGATCGCATCGCTTACCGAATGATCACTCGAAAATTCGGATGGCATCAGCACATTATATACATTTTCATGACCCAATGCTTCGGCAGCCAGGGCAGCTGTCAGCGCAGAATCAATACCGCCCGATAATCCAAGGATGGCTTTCTGAAACCCCAGTTTATGAAAATAATTCCTGATACCCATCACCAGCGCATCATGAATCAATCCGATGACAGGCTTTTTAACTTTTGCTTTATAAACATTGGACTGTTGGATGTCATCCAGTTCAAAAATTCTAAGGTCTTCTTCAAAATATTGGAGTTCATCAACAACTTGTCCTTTTGCATTCATAACGAGCGATCCGCCGTCAAAAATCAATTCCGTTTGTGCACCTACATGATTTACGTATACTAAAGGTAAATGATATTTCTCAGCATTTCGCCTGAGTATTTCGGTTCGTATTTCTATCTGGTGATAATTGAAAGGAGAAGCCGCAATATTGATAATGAGATCAGGATTCAATGGCATCAATTCATCCATTGGATTGACCGTATAGAGCGGGTTGTCCTGCACATTCCACAAGTCTTCACAAATGGTAAGTGCAATTTTCCGACCTTGAAATTCAATAATCTCGAAGCTCTTATTGGGCTCAAAATACCGGTATTCATCAAAAATATCGTAATTGGGTAGTAATGATTTGTGAATGTATTTTTTCACTTGTCCATCTGCAATAAAGGCAGCTGAATTATAAAGTGGTTTACCTTTCTTCCCCTTGTTATATGTCGGTAAACCAACAATTGCTCCTATGTTTCTGCAGTGGCTGGCAATCTCATCCAATGCATTATTGCACCGATTAATAAAATCATCAAACTCCAGAAAATCGCGTGGCGGATAGCCTGAAATTGCCAATTCGGCAAATACAACCAGATCGGCGCCTACCTTTTCAGCTTTTTGAACGGCATGTTTAATTTTCTGCACATTGCTGCTGAAATTCCCGATATGATAATTGAGTTGTGCTAAAGCTATTTTCACAGGTTAAAATTAAAAAAGTAAGCAAACATTCAATTCAATAAAGTTGTTTCGTGCATCATTTTCGATGCTCGCATCAGCTGTATTATTTCCTTTTAAAACATTGACAAAAGCATTATCAAATTTGAGACCGGTTCTGATTAAAGTAGATCCATGAATAGGTATCTCAACGCCTGCTCCAATAATAAAGGATTCCCTGGTCGATCGGAAGATATATGATTCTTCTCCTTCTTTATTTTCAGTAAAAAGACCATTTTCGGAAGTAAAATCAGAATTAGCATTGGCTTTCAATAAAAAAGCAATACCAACACCGATCTGACCATAGATTTTAATTTTACCAATCTCGTTGGTGCTCATGGTAAATAAGAGAGGAACTTCGATATATTTAGCCTTGAATTTGCTTTCCATATGCCCATAGATTGGCAAATCAATTGTGTCAACCATTGCAAAAGGATATGTCATACTGCCATTTAAAAAAAGTACATCAAAACCTGTTGTAAAGGCATAGTTTTCCATAAGATATATATCGGCAACAAATCCCCACGACCCTCCAAAATCTACGCCCTCATTGTTGTAATCCTTCAAATCTGTACCAAACCAACCCATGTTCACGGATCCTTTAAATCCAAATTGAAAAGGTTTATGTTGCGCCAGGAGGGTAGTTGAGCACAAAATGAAGACAATTAAAATGATCTTTTTCATTCCCCTAAGATTTAAGCAAAAATAGCTATTAACATTCAATTGATAATTTCTTTTATAATTCTTACGTTCTTTCTATGTTAAACTCTTATTTTTGATATATATTTCAAACAAATAATTATGAAAAAGTTAATTGTAACCTTAGTGGCAATCGTATTTACTGTATCAAGTTATGGGCAATTTCACGTGGGTCCGCAAATTGGATATACAGCTTCTAACCTTTCATTAGACACTGACTCGATTACAAATGGCCTGAAAAGCAATTTTGTAGCTGGCGTTTTCTTTCGGTTTGGGCAGAAGATATATGTCCAACCGGAAATTAACTGGTTGACACAGGGAAGCGTTTTTAAATATCCTTCTATCGGAAGTCTATCTCCCATAGAACAAAACATCAAATTAAATACTATCCAGGTGCCTCTTAATATTGGTTGGAGAATTATCAATTTAGAAGTGGTTAATATTAGGATATTTGCCGGGGTTTTAGCGAATTTTGTAACCAATACTACGATTACAACTTCAGGTGGCGACCCGAACTATTATGACGCCCTTCCGACAGAAGATGATTTTGGGAAAACGCAGTGGCAATGGGATGTAGGTGCCGGCGTGGATGTGCTCATGTTTGCCATTGATGTAAAATATATGGGTGGGATTAATAACATACTTCATGATTTTAGCATAGGTGAGACTACGATTTCTTCCAAATCAAACTTATTTATGGTGACCCTGGGCTGGAAGATATTATAAAGAAATATAACCGTTTATTTTAATCTTATGCCAAATCGCATCAGGCTAATTCTTATATTGGTTGCTGCTAATTTGTTGTTTTCATGCCAGGGAGATTCACAGCGTTCCATTCACGTGGATGAATCAGCGCTCACCAAAATGGATGTGCAGATTAAAAGATACGGAGAAGCACTTTTTACTATCGATACCTCACAATTCGGAGAAGGCCTGCGTAAAATTCAACCACTATTTCCTTATTTCCTGGATGCCGATTTAAATGACAGTACCAATATTTCGCAACTATATGCATTCGTAACAGATACCCAAACACGGAAGCTATTTGAAAAAACAATGGAAGTATATCCTGATTTGAATGGACTGGAAACAAACCTTTCAGATGCTTTCAGCAGGTACCATTATTTTTTCCCTGATAACAGCATTCCGAATGTGTATACCTATGTTTCGGATATGTACTTTGAACAGCCTGTTTGGATCAATGATACCGTGATGGTAGTAGCATTGGATGTATACTTGGGAAAGGATTTTTTCCTTTATCCTTTTCTTGGATTGCCGCAATATAAGATCAGGTGCATGGCCCCTGGATACGTGGCAACGGATATTTTAAAAGCGATGTATTTTGATGTAAGTATGGCCGAATCCAAAACAAAAGACCCTGCTTGACCGGATGATTGCCGGGGGTAAATTGCTGTATTACCTGGATGCCGTGTTGCCAGATACACCTGACTCCATCAAATTATGCTATACAGAAAGGAAATTGAAATGGGCTGAAGAGAACGAAAAGCAGGTGTGGGCATTTATCGTGCAAAATGAATTATTGTACGCCACGGATTTCAACACACAGTCGAATCTCATACAGGATGGGCCTTTTACAACAGGATTTTCAAGCGAATCGCCATCCCGTTTAGGGGTCTTTATAGGCTGGAAGATCATCAGGGCGTATATGGCTGAACATCCTGAAACCAGTTTGCAGGAGTTGATGAACTTGAATGATGCTCAATTGATCCTGCAGCAATCGGGTTATAAACCATAAATGAGCCTTTTGAAGGACTTTGCTTTTAGTCAATCTCTCAATCGTTTTTCATACATTTGTTACGATAATTCTAAGCAGTTTATTCTATGCTCGTTAAAACTTTTGGCAGTGCAATTCATGGTATTGATGCCTTATTGATCACCATTGAGGTAAATGTAAGCCAAGGCCAAAAGTTTTACCTTGTAGGATTGCCTGACAATGCCATCAAGGAAAGCCATCACCGCCTGGTGGCCGCTTTATCGAATATTGGGTATAAATTTCCTAAACGAAGGGTGACGATCAACATGGCACCCGCCGATATCAAAAAAGAAGGTTCAGCATACGACCTGCCTATTGGAATTGCCATTCTCGCGGCTTCTGAACAAATTGAAAGTGATATGTTGGGTGATTATATGCTGATGGGCGAACTATCACTTGACGGAGGTCTGAATCCAGTAAAAGGCGCCTTACCAATGGCTTTGAAAGCAAAGGAAGCAGGCATGAAAGGTTTGCTCCTGCCAAAGGAAAATGCGGCAGAAGCAGCCATAGTAGAAGGACTGGATGTGTATGGCTTTGAACATATATTGGATGTAATTGCTTTTTTGGAGCAAAGAGAAACACCCGATAAGGTGATGGTGGATGTACATGACAAACTGATCAAAACCCTGAACCAGTATAGTTTCGACTTTGAAGATGTGAAGGGCCAGGAAAATATAAAAAGAGCTTTGGAAATCGCGGCAGCAGGTGGGCATAATGTGATTATGATAGGTCCCCCGGGATCAGGAAAAACCATGCTGGCCAAACGTTTGCCCTCTATACTACCTCCCTTAACCCTGGAAGAAGCACTCGAAACAACAAAAATTCATTCGGTGGTAGGTGCTTTGCAAAGTGGCACATCATTAGTCGCTACTCGTCCTTACCGTTCACCCCATCATACCATTAGTGATGCCGGATTGGTGGGTGGCGGTACCTATCCCCAGCCCGGGGAAATATCACTGGCGCAGAATGGGGTGCTATTCCTGGATGAATTACCCGAATTCAAACGATCGGTGCTGGAAGTGATGCGGCAACCCATGGAAGACCGTGTGGTAACTATTTCCAGGGCGCGTGTAACTGTTGATTATCCGGCCAGTTTTATGCTGGTGGCTTCTATGAATCCTTGCCCATGTGGTTATTATAACCATCCTGAAAAAGATTGCGTTTGCTCGCCCGGTATCGTAAAAAGTTATCTGAACAAGATTTCCGGGCCGCTGATGGACCGGATTGACCTGCATGTGGAAGTTACACCGGTAGCGTTTACTGATCTGGCAGATGCTCCGGCAGGAGAAAAAAGTGAATTTGTAAGGGAAAGGGTTATGAAAGCGCGAAAAATACAGCAGGAGCGTTTTAAGGATCATGATAAGATATATGCCAATGCCCAGATGTCGACAAAAGACCTGGGAATTTATGGCCGTTTGAGTGAGCAGGGAAATGCTTTATTGAAAAACGCCATGGAGAAATTAAATTTGTCGGCAAGGGCCTACG
Organism: Marinilabiliales bacterium; assembly: GCA_963776205.1. Classification (GTDB taxonomy): domain Bacteria; phylum Bacteroidota; class Bacteroidia; order Bacteroidales; family F082; genus UBA4459. The sequence continues at coordinate 272,002 of CAVZLR010000002.1, read as the reverse complement.
ACCGGATCATTAAAGTAGCAAGAACCATAGCTGATCTGGATGACAAGCAGGATATCGGAACTGAACACCTGGCAGAGGCCATTCAGTACAGAAGCCTTGATCGCGAAAGCTGGGGATCATAAAGTAGTTCAAATAAAATGGATTAAAATGAACAAGAATTCGACCATCGAACAATTAAACGCTCTGAATAAAAATACAATGATGGAAGTGATGGGTGTTGAATACCTGGAGGCTGGAGAAGGCTACCTGAAAGCGCGGATGCCGGTAAATGAAGCCACCAAACAACCCAATGGCATACTTCATGGAGGTGCTAACCTGGCACTTGGCCGAAACCGTCGCCGGTCTCGGTTCAGCCATTATGGTTGATTTAAACAAATATGCTGTGCGCGGTGCCCAGGTGAGTGCCAATCATGTAGGTACGGCAAATTCAGGTTGGGTATATGCCGAAGGAAATTTGATTCATAAAGGAATTAACACACACGTGTGGAATATAGATATCAGAAATGAAGAAGGAAAACTGCTGTCAACCTGCAGGCTGACAAACTTTATAATTCTGAAAAAAGCGATGGATTAATCATCATCGTCATCTTCATTGTCCCGGTTTTCAAGATTTTCTGCCATATAATCAATGTCGGCATACTTATCTTCGAATGCTTCTTTACTGTCCTCTTTGAGATAACCATCGTCATCATAATCGTCATCATCACTTATGATCGCACGGGCCTCCTTAACGGTCATTCGTCACCAGGTAATAGATCTCATCTGTTTCAAAGGGCAATGCGCTCACCAGGTTACCATCTTTATTGGTAAAATGAATTAAATTCTGATCAAATCCTTCGGGATAAACAAGTTTTATTTGCTCCTGGATTTGTTCATCAAGCTTATCATAATCTTTGATTACCCTTTTTTTATCGTTGCTCATAATTGAGTGGTTTTAGGTAATTTTTAATCTATTCGTTGTTGGTCAATGTATTGCATATATGGCCATTGATCTCAACAAACATTACGAAGAAAACAAAAAATGTTCAAACAAAAGAAAAAAATGAGAAAAAATATTTTTTAATTCAACTCTTTTTGCTGAATCAGACTTAATCTTCTTTAACGAGCGCCGTTTATGTTTAATTTAGTGTCGATTAAAAAAAAGTGTATGACCAAATTAGATATGCCTTTTATCAGGCAGCAATTCCCAGCATTAAAGGGCGAATGGAGCTTATTTGATAATGCAGGTGGCTCACAGGTGGCACAACAAGTAGCGGTTAGGCTTACAGATTACCTCTTGAATACAAATGTACAATTGGGCGCCAGCTACGAAACATCTGTAGTATCGGGTGAAAGGGTTTTAGAAGCACAACAAAGGATGGCGGAATATATCAATGCAGTTTCCCATGAAGAGATCATCCTGGGTTCATCCACCACCATGCTGCTTCAAAATCTGTCGAGGTCGATGGAAAATACGCTTCAACCAGGCGATGAGGTCATCATAACCGATAGCGATCATGAAGCAAATGTAGGGCCATGGATAAAACTGGCAAAGAAAGGAATCATTGTTAAAACATGGAAGATCAATCAACAAAATTTCCGGCTCGAATTAGAGGAGCTTGATAAACTAATGTCGTCCAGGACAAAGCTGGTTGCATTTCCATATGCTTCCAATATTCTGGGAACTATAAATCCGGTAAAGGAAATTACAAGCTTTGTGCATAAAAGAGGTGCAAAAGTTTGTGTGGATGCGGTTGCATATGCACCACACAGGAAAATCGATGTTTCAGAATTGGATGTTGACTTCCTGGTGTTTAGTTTCTATAAAGTATATGGTCCGCATTATTCACTTTTATATGGGAAAAAATCACATTTGCAAGAACTTCCGGGCATCAATCATTTTTTTATCGGAGAGGATGATATTCCTTACAAACTACAACCCGGTAATGTAAATTATGAGCTTAGTTACAGTTTGCTTGGGGTTACCGATTATCTCGAAGCATGTGTATAATCATCATTGGGATGAAGAAGCTGGATTTAAGGAAAAGATGAAGTCTGTTTTCGATCTTTTTGCTGAACAGGAAGAAAAACTGGCGGGTCTCCTGCTGGAATTTTTGATGCAAAAGAAAAATGTGAAGATAATCGGAGAAAAAGCCTCCTCTAAAAAAGTGAGAGTCGCTACCGTTTCCTTTGTCGTTAACGGTGTTATCAGTAATACAATTCCTGTTGAAGTGGATAAGCACAAAATCGCGATCCGTTATGGCGATTTTTATGCAAGGCGATTGATCGAATCACTTGGTTTGATGGAGCAAGATGGGGTGATCAGGGTGAGCATGGTGCACTACAATACGGTTGAGGAAGTCAATGCGCTGATCAAAGTGCTGGATCAGATTTTGTAAAACATTAACCTAATCATGCAGGACCATTTAAAAGAAATAATCAGTATTCTCTGGTCAAAGCGGCTTCCGTTTGTGGCTTACAGGTTGCCGGGGGAGGAGGAAGTAGCAATTTTAGTGCAAAAAACCGCATCAATTAACTCATTTGATCTGGAAGATATTGAATCTGAATCAGGATTTATTATGGCACCTTTTGAGAGTGCCCGAACCAAAAAAGCATACATTTTAAAACCGGATGTCATTTTTTCTTCTTCTGATGTATTGAGCGAAGTAGAAAAACTTTCTTCAATTACTGATCATGGTAAAAAAAATAGGCTGAACAATCACGCTTGGTCAAAGGAAACCTACCTTGATAAAGCCAATATCGTATTAAAACAGTTGAAGAAAAATAAGCTGCAAAAACTGGTCTTATCGCGGGTTGTAAAAAAAAACCTGAAAAAGGGTTTTGATCCGGGTAATGCATTCGTCACGTTAAACAAGCAATACCATCATTCATTCAATTACATATGTAACCTGCCGGCTATCGGATCGTGGATGGGAGCCACTCCTGAAGCTTTTCTCAGAATAGACAATAGTGTGGCAGAAACTGTTTCACTGGCAGGAACAAAACCGGCGGATCATATCGACTGGACATTAAAAGAAAGGCGTGAGCAAGCCATAGTAACTGATTTTATCCGTTATGAACTGGATAAATTGGGAGTTGTGAACTATCAAATGGATGGGCCAGAGACTGTCGTGGCTGGCAATGTTGCGCATATATCCACAAAGTTTACCATGTCGAGCAATGACCTCATTGGGAAAACCGGTAAATTGATCCGTAGTTTACATCCTACACCGGCAGTTTGCGGCCTTCCCCAATGGGAAGCATTTGAATACATCATGCAAATTGAAGAACATGACCGCAAATTTTATGCGGGATTTCTGGGTCCGTGGCAAATGGATGGCCATTCGGACCTATTTGTAAATCTTAGATGTGCCGAATTTGATAACTCAAAAATGCACATCTTTGTTGGGGGCGGATTTACCTCTTCTTCAGTAGTGGAATCGGAATGGGAAGAAACGGTACATAAATCAAAAACCTTGTTATCAGTTGCTGAAAATTTCTGACATTTGCCCAATGACTTCTGACAAGAAAAATGTAAGCCTGCTCGCTGATTTATTTGTTAAAAAAGGACTTTCAGATATTATCATTTCTCCGGGTTCGCGGAATGCACCCATTGTGATCGCTTTTGCCGGCAAACCTGGCGTGAATGCTTTAAGTATAGTGGATGAGCGTAGTGCCGGTTTTTTTGCTTTGGGGATGGCACAGCAATCAGGAAAGGCAGTAGCCGTGGCTTGTACATCCGGCAGTGCAGCCCTAAATTATGCACCCGCCATAGCGGAAGCTTATTATCAGAAGATCCCTATGTTGGTACTCACTGCCGACAGGCCTCCGGAACTCATTGAAAGGGGTTACGGACAGATCATCAGGCAAAAAGAGGTTTATAACAACTACATCAAAGCCAGTTTTGAACTTCCGGTGGAGATAGAAGATGAAGCTACTTTCCGGGAAACGGTACAAATGATCAACGAAGCCATCAACCTAACTAAATATCCCGAACCCGGTCCTGTACATATCAATATTCCTTTCCGTGAACCATTGTATGGCGTTACCGATGAAATATTGCAAGCAAAGGTTATTGATATTGAAAAAGAAGCAGTAGATTCTCAACCGTTGATAAGTGAGTTGGCAGATTTTTGCAACAAATACGATAATATCCTTATTGTTGCCGGCCAGCAGCAAAAAGATGTAGATTTGAATACATTGCTGTCATCCATTGCTTCCAAAAAAGTGGTGGTGCTTAGTGAAACTACTTCCAATCTTAATGATGATAATTTCATGGATTGTATTGATAACATCATCTCAAGCATCGATCCGGATGAGGCAAGTGATTTTCAGCCAGGTTTATTATTGACTTTCGGTGGCCAGGTAGTTTCAAAAATGGTCAAAAAGTTTCTAAAGGATTTTCCACCGATAGAGCATTGGCATATATCACCATCAGGAATCCCAATGGATACCTATTTCAGGTTGAAAAAAGTGCTACCGCTTCATCCAAAGCAGGTTTTTAAAGAATTGATAAGTGTTGATGCCGGAAAAGAAGCCTGATTATTTTAACAGGTGGCTGCAAAGAAAAAATACGCTGAATCAGCGGAAGGAAGCATACCTACAGCAAATTCCTTATTCCGACCTCAAAGTTTTTGAATTTCTTTTGGCGAAATTGCCGGAAAACACAAACTTACATTTGGGCAATAGCACCCCTGTAAGATATTCACAACTATTTGGCAGTGATCAAAAATTCAAATATTTCTCCAACCGCGGGGTAAGTGGCATCGACGGACAGGTGTCGACAGCCGCTGGAAATGCATGTACAAATGAAGATATGCATGTCCTCATCACCGGAGACCTGGGATTTCTATATGATTCAAACGGCCTGATGAACCAATATCTAAAACCCAATTTGAAGATCGTTGTTATTAATAATGCCGGTGGCGGTATTTTCAGGTTTATTGACGGGCCTGCCCAATCAGGACACATGGAAGAATTTTTTGAAGCAAAACACAATTGGAAAGCAGAAAAAATAGCTGAAGCCTTTGGTCTGAATTATTACAAAGCTGAAAACATGGACCTGCTTCAAGTAGCTTTTAATGATTTTATCAATGATCAAAAAGTTCCTGCCTTACTGGAAATTTTCACACCTCCTGAAATTAATGGCAAAGTATTAAAAGGCTATTTTGCTTATTTAAAATCAAAATCAGACTAAAAGTTTATTACCTGATAAATACTTTTTTAATATCGCTATGGTATTCTGAATTTGTCTTGCTAAAAAGCTTCAAAACGTATATACCGCCAGTTAACCGTCCAATGGGTATTTCAATTGTATGTTGGCCAGTTACCATTTGCCCGTAATTTTTTTGAAAAACCAATTGTCCGGAAACATTAAAAAGAAGGATTGACACAGATGCAGCTTGATTTAATAGAAATTCTATTTGCAGTCTATTTTCTGTAATTTCTGAAACCTCAATTTCAATTGAATGGAAAGCAAACTCCTCAACAGTTGAAGTACCTTCATATCTTTTTCTAATTTCATTCCATAGTTCTGGTTTATCGCTATCGTAACCCAATGCCCACATACCTATTCCTTTTAAATTGAAGGTTTCAGCAAGATCATATTTCAGTCCCAGGCTGGAATCAGAATCATACCAAACCTGGTACCAGCTATCGCTTTCCATATAACTGCAATAGGCTGTCTGGCTGATTTCGTCCCACAATTCGCCATACAAATCCGAAGTGTTTTTTGCAAGGCTGTAGGTAGGCTGATTGGTATGATCAATAACTTGAGAATAAGCTTCGCCATCTACAGTTTCCCATCGGTTGCCATAATAGGGAACACCGAGGATTAGCTTTTCAGGATAGCTGGCAGCCACTTCGCCAAACTGGTAAATAATTGAGTTAGAAATGTTATAGCTTCCCCCGGTTAAGGGCGCACATGCTCCACTTGTGCTGCTCCAGGAACCATAAAAATTATAACCCATTATAAACATATAATCACATGCTTCTGCCAAACCCATGAACTCCCAGCCGCCCCAGTTCACTGGAGGTATGGCAATTGAAACTTCTGAACCCGGGATTTCAGTATGTAGGTAATCACTTAAATCTGATATAAATTCATTCAATACTTCACCACGGTCATCACTTGAAATATTCTCAAAATCAATATTGACACCTTGCAGATTATAAGTTTGAATGGTAGATTTGAGTTGTTGGAAGAAATTCGACTTGATGTCGGGATTCGTTAACAACTGATGAATCTGAGTTCCATTGAAATTAACAGCTGTTAAAATCACCTTCACCCCATTTTCATGTGCAGCATTGATCAGGTCGGTCCATGGCCACATGGAAGGGGGCGACAGGTTTCCGCTAGACAGAACAGAAAAGTCAAAAAGGGCAACGTGGCTTAAGAGGTCAAACTGCATATCCTGCACTGATTCAGGATATTTCCAGTAAGGGAAATAACCAAATACTGCAGAGGTGGGTGTTCGGTTTTGAAATTCATTTAAAGGCACAATATCCATCCCCGACGGATCAAAAAAAGAAGGTTCTTTGGGTTGATCTTTATATTTTTCATATTCAAGCTGGTGAATAGAAGGGTATTCCTGGCTAAAAATAAATTGCGACCTTATGATTAGCAAAATAAAAGCGAATAATATATAGTGTGATTTCATGCATTAAATATTAAAAGCTAAAAATACAAATACTCAGCAAAGCACTCGGAAAATATTTATAATTTCGTTTCCTCAATAAACGGCAATAGTCATGAGCAAAAGAGAATGGAAACCAATCAGGGAATTTGAAGAAATAAAACTGGAATACTGGAATCACATCGCCAAAGTTACTATTAACAGGCCCCGTTATTACAATGCTTTCACACCAACCACCACCACTGAAATGGCAACAGCTTTTGAGATGTTGCGTGAAAACCAGGATGTATATACCATCATTTTAACGGGCGAAGGTGACAAAGCTTTTTGTAGTGGAGGGGATCAGAATGTAAAAGGGAAAGGCGGTTATATTGGCAAAGATGGTGTACCCCGTTTAAATGTACTGGATGTTCAGCGGAAGATCAGGTCGATGCCAAAACCGGTGATAGCAATGGTAAATGGCTTTGCTATTGGCGGCGGCCATGTGTTGCATGTTGTGTGCGATTTGACGATTGCATCTGAGAATGCTATTTTTGGTCAAACAGGTCCTAAAGTGGGAAGTTTCGATGCAGGTTTGGGGTCTTCATACCTGGCAAGTATCATTGGTCAGAAGAAAGCACGAGAGATATGGTTCCTTAATAAACAATATTCTGCTAAAGAGGCACTGGACATGGGTCTTGTAAATAAAGTGATTGAACTGGATAAGTTGGAAGATGAAACCGTCGACTGGTGCCTGACCATGCACAAACGCAGTCCTATGGCGCTCAGAATGATCAAACTTGGGCTGAATGCCGAACTCGATGGGCAAATCGGTTTACAGGAATTTGCTGGAAATGCTACGCTATTATATTACCTTACTGATGAAGCCCAGGAAGGCAAACACGCATTCCTGGAAAAACGCGATCCCGATTTTCATAAATATCCAAAGTTTCCATAAGCACTGCAGATGCCTTCTTTAAAATCCTGGTTAAAAGCATCCCGATTAAGGACATTGCCATTGGCTATGTCAAGCATTTTAATGGGCAGTTTTCTGGCGGTTAATCAGGATAATTATCACTGGCCTGTGATCATACTGGCCATTATAACTACAACTTTACTTCAGATTTTATCGAATTTCTCTAACGATTATGGCGATTCGATGAGGGGAACGGATAACGAGAACAGGTTAGGACCGGTAAGAACCGTGCAGGGGGGCGAGATCAGTCCGAAGCAGATGAGAAAGGGAATGTTGTTGTTAACAGTACTAACTCTAATGAGCGGTATCTGGCTGATTTATGAGAGTTTTGGCAGCAATTGGATAAAAGCCATTATTTTTCTGGTATTTGGTATACTGGCAATCGCAGCATCCATAAAATATACAGTGGGTAAAAAATCTTATGGTTATTCTGGTTTTGGTGATGTTTTTGTTTTTGTGTTTTTCGGTCTGTTGGCAGTTGTGGGTACCTTTTATTTGAACACCCTCAGTTTCTCCTGGTATATTTTATTACCGGCAGCTACCCTTGGGTTTTTCAGTACTGCAGTGTTGAACCTGAATAATATGAGAGACATGGAAAATGATCAGCATTCAGGTAAGAAAACCATAGTAGTCCGGATAGGCTACAAGGCTGCCCGTATCTATCAATTAATGCTGATCTTGGCTGGATTTCTTGCAGCATTTATCTATGTGCTTCTGACGTTTGTTTCAAACTGGGAATTTCTTTTTTTGGCCACTTTTCCACTGTTTGCAGTAAATCTTATCGGCATATTCAAAGTAACCGATCAACGGAGATTAGATCCATACCTTAAAAAAACTGCACTGGCAACCTTGCTATTTGTCGTTGTGTTTGGGCTGGGATTGATGATCTGATTGGAAACGTAAATATTCCATTATGGCATTAGTTTGCTATTTTTATGTTTTAAAACAAAGAAATGCTCAAAGCACATTTCAAAAAACATACTCTTCGATTTAAAAAGCCCAGTGGGACGTCAAGGGGCATCCTGCAGGATAAGGACTCCTGGTTTATTATCTTGTATGATGAAAAAAATCCTGATAAGAAAGGAGTAGGGGAGTGCAGCATCATTAGGAAGTTAAGTGTGGATGACAAGCCTGATTTTGAATCGAAACTACAAGAAGTTCTTAAGGAGGTAAACAACACGACATACTGGCTGGAGGAAGGCTTAAAAGCGTTTCCTTCCATCAGGTTTGGCCTCGAAACAGCTTTGCTGGATTTAAATGCAACAACGTCTCAAGTACTTTTTCCTTCGGCTTTTACAAGGGGCGAAAAAAGCATTCCCATAAATGGCTTGATATGGATGGGAGATGTGGAAAATATGTTTCAGCAGGTGAAAGAAAAAGTAGCGTTGGGTTTTAATTGCATCAAATTAAAAATTGGGGCCATCAATTTTGAAGATGAACTGATGCTGCTGAAAAAAATCAGGAAGGAATTTTCCAGATCATGAACTTGAACTCCGGGTTGATGCCAATGGCGCTTTTTCACCAGATGAGCGCTTGAGAAATTGAAACGATTATCCGAATATCAATTGCATTCCATTGAACAACCCATCAGGCAGGGTCGGTGGCAGGAAATGGCAAGATTATGCCAAATGTCACCTATTCCCATTGCGCTGGATGAAGAATTAATTGGCATGAACGGAAAAAGGGGAAATAGAAAATATGCTGGATACTATCCGCCCACAATTTATCATCTTAAAACCAGGTTTGATTGGTGGATTAAAACAAAGTGAGGTATTTATATAAAGAAGCGGAATCAAGAAATGTTGGCTGGTGGGTAACATCGGCATTGAATCGAATATTGGCTTAAATGCCATTGCCCAATGGACATATTCGTTAAAACAGATATGTACCAGGGATTGGGAACCGGACAACTTTTTAAAAACAACTTACATTCACCTTTGTTTATTGAAAATGCTGCATTGCATTATGGAAATCAAATCGCATGGAATTTAAATGCATTGCTAAATGAGTAATAGGGAAGCAACATATTATCTCTCGGGAAACGCATTTTCAAAGGAGGGCCTGATCCAATTTTGTCAGTGATAAAATAAAGGAATTGAGTGTAGTGAATTTGAAAAAGAACTGTTATGCATTTCATTCATTGAATGGTTTTCACCATTTAATTCTATCATCGCTGAAACATCTGGTTCGACCGGTAAGTCCCAAAGAAATTCAGTTGCCTAAAAAGCACATGATGGCCAGCGCAAAAGCTACAATTTCCTTTTTTGATCTAAAGAAAAAGGACAAAATTTTACTTTGCCTTCCGATGAGTTTCATAGCCGGAAAAATGATGGTGGTCAGGGCATTGGCAGGCTCACTTGATTTGTATTTCAGCGAACCTTCTTCAAGACCAAAAGTGGGTAGTGAAAAAATAAAATTCACGGCCATGGTGCCATTGCAGGTATCCAATTTACTAAATGAAAATAAGGATGCATTTGTTAACATTGAAAAGCTGATCATAGGTGGGGCGTTTATTTCAGATTCACTTTTTAGTCAATTGCAACAAATAAAAACCCAGACCTGGCAAACCTATGGTATGACAGAAACCATGACCCATATCGCTGTAAGAAAAATCAATGGTGTAAAACTACAGAATAGGTATCAGTTATTGCCCGGAATTTCAGTTAGGTTGGATCAAAGAGGGTGCCTTGTTATCAATGCAAAGCATCTTGGAATTGATGCATTGGCTACGAATGATTTGGCGGAAATTGAGAAAAATGGAACATTTCAAATTCTTGGCAGGATAGATGATGTGATCGTTAGTGGCGGATTGAAATTCAACCCTGTATCAATAGAGGATAAATTGGCTGGAATTATTTCAAATGACTTTTTAATAGCTGGTTTGGAAGATAATGAATTAGGACAAAAACTGATTTTATTCATTGAAAAAGGAAAGCAAATCGAACGACGAATTTTTGACATTTGGAATAAAATTGAAGAAAGACTTGAACGGCTTGAAATACCAAAAGAGATTATTTTTATAGAATCATTTATAAGGACGGAATCAGGTAAAACTGACCGTATCAGAACAATCCGGGAATACAAAAAATCTTTAAATCAGTAAACACCCATTTTAATTCGGGAACAAATAAATCTTTTTGTTTCTTTGCATCCACAATAAAAATATGAAAATGAAAAAAATAAAATTCTTATTAGCAGTACTATTATTCCCAGCTTTTGTAATAGCGCAAGGTGGTGCTGAAATAGTACCCTTTGCAGGCTATATGTTTGGCGGAAGTGTCAATTTCTATGAAGGCAAATATAAAGTCACAGATGGCATGGACTACGGTGTATCGGTTCTCGTCCCGGTGCAGGATGTAGTAGATGTAGAAATTAATTATACACGTATGAGCAGCGAAGGAACCTTTACGGCCTACTCGGGGTTTCCAGGTTTTACCGACAAAGAAACAGCAATGAGTACGAATTATTTTCAGGTAGGTGCTGTTAAAGCCATAACAAAGCAAAACCCTAAGATCATACCTTTTGGTTCTTTTTCAATGGGTGCCACATGGTTCGATTTTGCTGATTACCAGGATTCATGGATGTTTTCAATTACCGCTGGTTTAGGCGCTAAATTCATGTTTTCGGATCATGTTGGCGTTATGATCAGGGGGCGGTTAATGTTGCCCATGGCATTTGGTGGTGTTGGTTTTTATGCTGGTACCGGAGGCGGAGGTTTAACATTCAGCAGCTATTCAGCCCTATTCCAGGGTGATTTTAATGGAGGTTTGATTTTTAAAATCGGAAATTAAATCCATTCAAATAGTATTAAAGCGCCTGTCATTTGATGGGCGTTTTTTTTGTGGATTCATGAAAAATGGTAACTTAGTGGACGTTAACCTATGGATCTTATAGTACGATGAACAAATGCAATTGCCTTTTCAAAAGAAGCAGGAGAAGGTTTTTTCGAACATGCATCCGTATTTCTATCATTTTCGTAATCGTATCTTGCGCCGCAACGCCACAATTACGAAAATCAGTCAGAATAGATGATGTAAAACCAATTAAAGAGTTAGTTAAAGTTTCTATAGGTGAAGTTGATCAGTGGCTACTTATCAGAGGTGCAAATCCTGATAACCCGGTTTTTTTATTCTTACATGGCGGACCCGGTGCAGCTGAAATGCCTTTACTAAGGCATTATAATTTCGAATTGGAAGAATTTTTCACAGTGGTAACGTGGGATCAACGCGGCGCAGGTAAATCCAACAAACACAACATCCCTCCTGAGAGTATCAATATGAACCAGTTGCAGCTTGATACGTATGAAGTAGTACAATACCTGAAGAACAGGTTTAATCAGCAAAAAATATTCCTGGCAGGACATTCATTTGGTACCGTATTGGGCATAAAAGCTATCATAGCACATCCGGAAGATTTTTATGCCTATGTTGGCATTGGCCAGGTTGTGGATATGAAACGCAATATTGAATCATCTTATCAATTGTGCACTGATCTGGCTAAAAGTAATGGAAATATTAGAGATGTCAGGGTTTTTTCGGGGATGAAAATCAACGGTAGGTTCGAAGGAGGAAGTGATCTTGAAAAAGCAATATACATGCGCGATTGGATTGCAAAAAATGGACGAATCGTGTACAACAGAAATAATTTGAACAACCTGGCAATTGTGGTAATTACAGCGCCAGAATACACATTGCTAGAAAAGCTGAAATATATGAAAGGCCAAAGTAGATCCCGGAAATTGCTTTGGACTCCGGAATTCCTTGAAGTAAATTTTTTCAATGATGCTCCCCGCTTGGAAGTGCCGGTTTATCTGCTGTCAGGTAAATTTGATTATATCACAGCGGATACATTAACAAGGGAGTATTTCAATTTTTTGGAAGCACCTTTTAAAGAATTGGTAGCATTTGATAAGAGTGCGCATTGTACCATTTTTGAAGAGCCATCGAAATTCAATAGGCTCATGATTGATAAGGTATTGCGACATGCCACAGAGGATAAAAAAGAGGAATATATAGTTTCCAATCCGGTAGCGGAATAGTTCAAAACCTTTAAAAATATATATGGGTAATAATCGTAAACTTTATTTGCCTTTAAAATAACTTGTTTATGCATTTGCATAGAAACCAAGTGATAAGTTTCATTTGAAAAACTCCCAAGTACTTGACATCCACCCTCATTATTCGTATATTGTACTCCCAATTATGCTTGTTAAACTAAAAACTCACTGCTATGTTACCTCGGAGAACTTATTCCCATTCAAGAAATACAAGAACTCTTATATCAATTTACCTTTCTTAAACTTAACTTCATTCCTATGAAAACAAGAATTTTACTATTAAGTGCATTTATTTTTTTGTTTTACTCCTTCCAGGCGCAAATAATTAATGTGCCAGGTGACTACAACACCATACAAGAAGGTATTAATGCCGCTTCAGATGGCGACACTGTACTTGTTGCATCAGACACCTATTATGAAAACATCAAATTTAACGGAAAAGCAATTACCGTAGCCAGCCAGTACATTATGGAAGGGGATACGAACTTCATCAATAATACCATTATTGATGGCAGCCAACCTGTTAACCCGGATAATGGATCGGTGGTAACATTTAGTTCAGGCGAGGACTCAACTTCAGTAATATGCGGTTTTACAATTACCGGAGGAACCGGAACTTATTTGGCCAATACTGATGAGCAATATGGTGGAGGTATATACTGCAGCTACGCTGGTGCAAAGATAGTGCACAACAAGATCATAAACAATATTTCTGAACACTCAAACCATGCCAGCGGAGGAGGAATTGGATGCAGGTTCGGTTCATCATGGATTGTGATTCGGAGCAATACCATATGTAACAATGTTGCATCTTCGGATGGTATGGCATTAGGCGGTGGCATTTATAGCAGATACAATTCTCTCCTAATAAGCAACAATGTCATCAGTCATGATTCAATTTCCGGATATGATACTTTTGGAGGAGCTGTTTCTATATCCTATACTTATCATACTGAAATGACCGGAAATATTATTACCCGAAATAAAGTGAATAATTTAGATATCTATTGGAATGGAGTTTATTTCTTTAATCCTATAGGCACTGTTAACATATTCCAAAATGAGTTTTCATACAATGATGGAGCATATACAGAAAATGGTGCCTGTGGTGGATTAGGTATCTACAATGCTTATGAATATCCTATTATAGTAGATCGTAACCAGTTTCTTCATAACAATGTATATGCAGGTGGTGGATTTGTTGAGGTAAATAGCTATAATCTGAAGCTTACCAATAATGTTTTTATTGGTAATGATGCCTATGTGGGTGGTGCTATTCGTATTTACCACCTGGGAAGCAGTAAAGAATACCGGCCACAGATAATAAATAACACATTTTTCGGCAACTCAGCCAGTGAATATGGAGGTGCCATTTCTTATGAGGGAGACTTTAGTATTAATGGTAGTTCACCTGTGATAATAAACTGCATTTTCTGGGAAAATTCAGCATCGGGATGGGGAAAGGATATCGACAATGTTAGTAATGATACTGTATTTGTATATAATTCAGACATTAATGTTATCGATATTTTCGGAGAGTGGGATGGGAAGAATAATTTTTATGCGAATCCAGAATTAGAGGAGGATAGCACTCACCTTTTGGAAAGTAGTCCATGCATAGACACAGGAATAGATTCTTTAGAGATTAATGGAACTTTCTATTATTGTCCCGACCATGATATTGACGGAGATCCCAGGCCACTAAATAATGTAGTGGATGTTGGTGCAGATGAGTATATTCCAGCCATAGGAATATTTAGCTTTGATAACACATTGGATGATCTGTCAATAGAAATATTTCCAAATCCGTTTACCACCTCAACAACCATCAAATACGAATTGAAACAACCTGAAAAAGTCTCATTAGCGATATATGACTATTTGGGTAAACAAGTATATCAGACTAAAGAAAACCAATTACAAGGCAATCAACAATTGATTTGGAATGCTGAGGGATACTCCAGTGGTATTTACTATTACAGCTTGAAAATAGGTGATCATGTTGCCAATGGGAAGATGATGAAGGTGAAATAGAATTGTCGTAAGACTACAGTAAGGATATTTTGCCTTTATATTGTCTTATCAATGACATCTGCCCCTTGATTGCTTTGTAAGATTATTACCCACTCTTTGCAGTGGGTTTTTTTATTGCACCCGAAATGGGAAAATAATAAGGGTGAGGTAGTTTATATCGTTTTAGCATACTTTCCCGAGTGTTATTGACCCCATCATACTAAACAAAAAGCCACCCCATTGGGATGGCCAGGTTTTTCATTATCAGTGTCGGAGTGGCAGGACTCGAACCTGCGACCACTTGCACCCCATGCAAGCATGCTAGCCAACTGCACCACACCCCGTTTTACATCACCAAAACTTCAGTTAAGGTGATTATGTACATATTAAATCTTTAATAAGAACGTCCCAGATTTTTCGCAAAAGTAACACAAAATAAAATCATAAGAAATGATAATCTAAATAAAATGATAAGCCAGAATGTCAGAATATTTCTATAAAAGACACTTACGCTTATATAGAATTGAGTAAATTTGTTACTGGCACTTAATTTGATAAGCCATCCAAAAAATTAACAATATAATTAAAGAAAATACAGCATGGAAAAAACAAAATGTCTCATCATAGGTTCCGGGCCTGCAGGATACACAGCCGCGATATATGCCGCCAGGGCTGATTTACACCCGGTTATGTACCAGGGAATGGAGCCGGGAGGACAATTAACAACCACAACTGAAGTAGATAACTTCCCGGGATATCCTGAAGGAATTGATGGTCCACAACTTATGGAAGACCTCAAAAAACAGGCAGAAAGATTTGGAACAGAAGTTAGATGGGGCATGGTAACTGAAGTTGATATAAAAAAAAGACCTTTTAAAGTGAAGGTTGATGACGGAACTGAATTAGAAGCCGAAACAATAATCATTGCAACAGGTGCTACAGCCAAATACCTGGGCCTCGAATCAGAAGAAAGGTTTAAAGGTGGGGGTGTGTCAGCTTGTGCTACATGCGACGGTTTCTTTTATAAAGGTAAAGATGTAGCCGTGGTTGGAGGTGGTGATACTGCTGCTGAAGAAGCCACTTATTTAGCCAATATGTGTAACAAAGTATATCTGATCCATCGCCGTGATGAGTTAAGAGCTTCAAAGGCCATGCAAAACAGGGTGTTAAATACACCAAATATTGAGTTACTTTGGAATCACGAAGTAAAAGAGATTGTCGGTGTTGAACAAGGATTTACAAAAGCATTAAATGGGGTGATCCTGTTTAATAATAAAACGGGTAAAGAAAAAAAGATCGACGTAGAAGGTTTCTTTGTAGCTATAGGCCATACGCCAAATACACAGCTATTTAAAGATAAACTGAAAATGGACGAAACCGGTTACCTGATCACCAAATCGGATTCAACTGCTACCAGTGTGCCCGGTATTTTTGCTGCCGGCGACGTGCAGGATAAACACTACCGCCAGGCGATAACAGCAGCCGGAACAGGATGTATGGCAGCTATCGAATCGGAAAGGTTTCTTGGCGAGCAGTAAAATATACATCTATTGATGATAAAAAGCTATCCTTTATTGGGTGGCTTTTTCTATTTTTGGAAATCCTAATCCTGATGAATGGCACTTGGAGCAAGAGAGAAAAAGATTGTTTTTGCATCGAAAGTTAGTATCGGTGGTAATGCATTCTTATCTGTACTAAAAATTGTTATCGGAATTATAGCAGGTAGCCTGGCTGTTGTCGCTGATGGAATTGACTCTGCAAGCGATATTATCACTTCTCTTATAACCCTTTATACAGCCCATGTTATCGCACGGCCTCCTGATAAGAAATACCCCTATGGTTACTTAAAAGCTGATACAATTGCCACAAAAGTACTGGCTTTCATTATATTTTTTGCAGGCGCACAATTAGCTTTGGCTTCTATCAGAAGGCTTTTTAATGAGGACATTTCAGTTATACCTGATAGTATTGCGATCTATATAATTGTTATTTCTATTATCGGAAAATTATTGCTTTCAATATATTTAAAGAAAGTCGGTAAAGAAGTTGAAAGTGCTATGCTGATCGCTAACGCCCGAAATATGCAAAATGATGTTGTCATTTCTTTCTCTGTTCTGGCCGGACTAATTTTTACTTTTATTTTTAAAATGCCCATTATTGATGTGATTACTGCATTACTCGTGAGCATTTATATCATGTTCATCGCTTTCCGGATTTTTATGCAAACCAACCGTGACCTGATGGACGGCGTTGATGACGAAGAAATTTATCAGAAAATTGTTGACGAGGTGAACAGTGTTGATGGTGCTTCAAACCCGCATCGGATCAGGGTTCGTAAAATGGCGCATCTTTACTTGATTGCGTTGGATGTTGAAGTGGATGGAAAAATGCCATTGGAACAAGCACATGAAATAAGTGCTGAGGTGGAAAGAAATATCAAACAAAACATACAGAATGTTTATGATGTGCTTGTTCATATTGAGCCACACGGTAATTGTGAAATTGACGAGGTCTTTGGAATTTCAGAAGAACACCTTTAGCAAATTTTCTAATTTGTCATCTTTTAATATTTGCTAATTCTGTTAATGAATTGTTAGCAGAATCCTTATGGTATCAGCCTACCTTTTATATATTTGCAGTTGCTTCTTCAAACCTTAAAAGTTCGTATCATGGTATCCATTTTTCAAATTCAGAAAAGCCAGTATTACCTCATTAAGTCACGAGAAAAATTCTCCAAAACCAACGTCGAAAAACTAAATTGGCTTTTCGGTGAAGCTGAATTGTTGCAGCAGGATCAGGTAAAAGGGTTTTTTATCGGTCCCAGGAAAGAAATGATCACCCCGTGGAGTACAAATGCGGTGGAAATAACCCAAAATATGGGGATTGAAGGTATAGAAAGAATTGAATTTTACGAAAAAGTAGAGAATGAAGATGCTGAATATGACCCCATGTTACAACATTTATATACAGGCTTAAACGAAAGCGTTTTTGAAATACCTGATGTTGTTGAACCAATACGCAATGTGGAAGACATCCAGACTTTTAACAATGATGAAGGCCTGGCTTTGAGTGATGACGAAGTTGAATACCTGGAAGGCTTGAGTGAAAAAATAGGAAGACAGTTAACAGATTCAGAGATTTATGGATTTGCACAAATCAACTCTGAGCACTGCCGCCACAAGATATTTAATGGTACTTTCATTATCGACGGTGAGGATAAGAAAGAAAGCCTGTTTGCCTTAATTAAGAAAACATCGGCAGCGCATCCCGAAAATCTGGTATCTGCCTATAAGGATAATGTAGCATTTATTGTGGGTCCGCAAATTGAGCAATTCGCGCCTAAAACCCACGATAAGGCTGATTTTTTTGAGATACGGGATATTCAATCGGTACTTTCACTGAAAGCCGAAACGCATAATTTCCCAACAACTGTTGAGCCTTTTAATGGTGCATCTACGGGAAGCGGTGGTGAGATCCGCGACCGGTTAGCTGGTGGAAAAGCAAGCTGGCCGTTGGCAGGAACTGCCGTATATATGACTTCTTATACCCGCAGAGATAAAAGCAGGGATTGGGAAAATAATATTGAAGCCCGCGAATGGTTGTATCAGACTCCTGAAGAAATTTTAATTAAAGCATCGGATGGAGCTTCGGATTTCGGTAACAAATTTGGGCAACCACTTATCAATGGAAGCCTGCTCACCTTTGAACACGAAGAAGACGGGAAGACCTATGGATACGATAAAGTGATCATGCTGGCTGGTGGTGTTGGCTTCGCCAACGCCAACGATGCATTGAAAGACAAACCAGAAGAAGGAGATTTGATAATTGTTCTTGGTGGCGACAATTACCGTATCGGTATGGGTGGTGGAGCGGTATCATCAGTTGCTACTGGTGAATTCGAAAATGCCATCGAATTAAATGCTGTGCAGCGGGCCAATCCTGAAATGCAGAAAAGAGTAGCCAATGCCATCAGGGCGATGGCCGAATCAGAAAAAAACCCTATCATTTCCATTCATGATCATGGCGCAGGGGGGCATTTAAACAGCCTGTCGGAATTGGTTGAAGACACAGGTGCTGTAATCAAGGTAAATAAACTCCCTCTTGGCGATCCAACCCTTTCCGTAAAAGAAATTTTAGGCAACGAGTCGCAGGAAAGAATGGGCCTGGTAATCAAGAAAAAAGATTTTGAAACTTTGGTAAAAGTTTCAAAGCGGGAAAGGGCGCCTATTTATAGTGTGGGTGATGTTACTTCCGATCATAAATTGGTATTTAAAACCGATGCTGATGAATGCCCCATCAATCTTGAAATGGAATTCCTGTTTGGTAAACCGCCAAAAACTATTCTGGTAGATGATACCATTGAACCCGATTTTGAAAATATAACCTATGATGTAAAGCACTTTGAAACTTATTTAACAGATGTTTTACAAATAGAAGCAGTAGCATGTAAAGACTGGTTAACCAACAAGGTTGACAGATCTGTATCAGGTAAAGTAGCCCTTCAACAATGTACTGGACCTGTTCAATTGCCATTAAATAATCTGGGTATTATGGCATTGGATTATCAAGGTATTAAAGGCATTGCAACTGCCATAGGTCATGCACCGGTATCAGGTTTGATTGATCCTGAAGCAGGCTCACGCCTTGCTGTTGCCGAAGCATTAACCAATTTGATTTGGACACCCTTAAAAGATAAATTATCTGGAGTGTCGTTAAGTGCCAATTGGATGTGGCCTGCAAAAAATAAAGGTGAAAATGCGCGATTGTATAATGCTGTAAAAGCGTTGAGTGATTTTGCTGTCGAACTCGGCATTAATGTACCTACCGGGAAAGATTCGCTATCAATGACACAAAAATACCCTGACGGAAATGTTGTGTTTTCGCCGGGAACCGTTATTATTTCAGCTGTGGGTGAAGTAACAGATATTCGAAAAAATATCACACCTACTTTGAAACGGAAAACGGGTACAAAAATTATTTATATCGACTTCTCAAAAGATGAATTTGACCTGGGAGGTAGCAGTTTTGCACAGACACGGAACTTATTGGGAAAAAAATCTCCTGACGTCAAAGATGCCTCGTATTTTATCCGGGCTTTTAATTTAGTTCAACAGCTCATTTCAGAAAATAAAGTTCTGGCTGGTCATGATATTTCAGCGGGAGGCCTTATTACAACTTTGCTGGAAATGAATTTTTCCAATTGTGATTTTGGAATGGACATAGACCTTGATGAATTTGGGGAGATTGACCTTGTTAAAACTTTATTCAGTGAAAATCCGGGAATTATTATACAAGTAGAGGATGAAGAAGCCGTTAGTGGCTTCCTAAAAAAGAACTCTATAGATTATAAGGTGCTTGGTACAGTCATACCTGAGTTTATAATTAGAATGCAAAAAGGAGATAAAAAGCACACCTTGAATATCGAACGACTACGGGATGTTTGGTTTGAAACCTCATACATGCTTGACAGGGTGCAAAGCGGTGAGGGACATGCACATTGTCGGTTTAAAAATTACAAACGCCAGGATCTTAGTTATCAGTTTAAAAAGGGTTTTTCTGGAAAAGTTGCATCATATGGTATTCAATTAAGTCGCAGATCTAAGAGTGGTGTTAAAGCAGCCATTATCAGGGAAAAAGGGGTAAATGGCGACCGTGAAATGGCATTTGCGCTGCACCTCGCCGGATTTGATGTAAAAGATGTTCATATGACTGATTTAATAGCAGGAAGAGATGATTTGTCAGATGTGAATATGATCGTATTTGTGGGTGGTTTTTCTAATTCTGACGTGTTGGGTTCTGCCAAAGGATGGGCGGGTGCATTCCTGTATAATCCCAAAGCAAAACGAGCTCTTGATCAATTCTATGCTAGAGAGGATACACTTAGCCTTGGCGTTTGTAATGGATGCCAATTGATGGTAGAATTAGGGCTGGTATATCCGAAGCATCCGGAAAAATTGAAAATGTTGCGTAATGACTCAGGCAAGTTTGAATCTAATTTCGTCAATGTTGAGATTAATGAAACAGACTCAATTATGCTCAAGTCACTGGTAGGTTCGCGTCTTGGTGTATGGGTTGCACATGGTGAAGGAAAATTTAGTTTCCCATATTATAAGGATAAATATAACCTGGCAATTACTTTCAGTTACGACACCTATCCCGGTAACCCTAATGGCTCCGACTGGTCTACAGCCGGTATTTGTAGCAATGATGGCAGGCACCTGGCTATGATGCCGCACCTGGAACGTTCGTTTTATCCCTGGCAATGGCCTTATTATGCGGAAAGTAGAAATGATGAAGTCACACCCTGGATTGAAGCCTTTGTTAATGCCAGAAAATGGGTTGAAGAGAAGGTCAAAAAAGCATAGAATAGGGTAAAAATTTCATTCAAGTTGCCGAATAGACTGTTAAAGTTTACTATTTGGGTGCAACTTTTAGTAAATAAAGACCTATAAAAAAGTAGATAATATTAGGAATCCAGGAAGCAGCCAACGGTGATAAGTCACCATAGGTTGAAAATACCGTAGAAACCTGCATGAGTAAAATATAAGAGAACGTCAAAGCAATGCCCACACCCAGGTGCATACCTATACCACCCCTGACTTTACGACTTGAAAGCGCAACACCAATAAATGTTAAGATGATAATAGCAACAGGTCCTGCAATACGTTTATGCTTCTCAATTTCATACTTTTTGTAGGCGATGGAGCCTTTTCTTTTTTCACTTTCAATAAAATCATTCAACTCGAAAAGGTTCATTTCTTCAAACCGTTCCTTTATTTTATATAGATCAAGAGGGTTGAGGTTGATTCCGGTTAATTCCATTTCTTCACCAGATATTAATTTATTCCCATTGATACTATCAAAAATTCGTTCATAATAATCATTCAATAACCAAATACGCGTAACCGTATCATATTTTATTTTCTCAGCATTAACTTTATACGTTAGATACTGGTTGTCAAATTTTTCTAACGAAAACCTTTTTCCTTCATTTAAAACACTGGAATAGGATTCTACATAAACAAAAGTGCCGGGACTAACTTGCAAGTGCAGGTTGCGCTCGTTATCCTTTGTGAGTTTTTCCATGTAACTATTCTTGAAGATTCTTCTGGTTTTATTGGTTTGTGGAATCAGGAAATTTCCAAGATAGAATGAAAAAAGTGCAAGAAAAACTGCAGATATCAAATAAGGATAAAGCAATCGCCTGAAACTAACACCACTACTCAAAATGGCAATTATTTCAGTATTTCCAGCTAGTTTTGAAGTAAAGAATATAACCGAAATGAAAGTGAATAAGTATATAAAAAGGTTGATGAAGTATGGAATGAAATTCACATAATAGTCAATGACAATGGCTTTTAACGGCGCTTCATTTTTAATAAAACTATCAATATTTTCTGAGATGTCGAAGATAATCACGATCAATATCAACAGCGAGATGGCATAGAAGAAAGTGCCAAGGAATTTTTTGATGATATATGTATCAATGATCTTCATATATTTTTACAATCGCTGAGAAACTTTTTTGACCATTTTCGTTTTCCATTCGCTAAAATCGCCTTCGATGATATGTTTGCGCGACTCACGCACCAACCAAAGATAGAAACTTAAATTATGAAGACTGGCAATCATGCCACCTAACATTTCTTTGGCCACAAACAAATGTCTTAAATAGGCTTTTGAATAATGATGGTCAACGAAAGATGTTCCCTCAGTATCAATGGGGCTGAAATCATTTTCCCACTTTTTATTTTTAATATTGATAATACCTTTTTTTGTAAAAAGCATTCCATTGCGACCGTTCCTGGTAGGCATTACACAGTCGAACATGTCAATTCCCAATGCAATGCTTTCTAAAATATTTTCAGGTGTGCCTACGCCCATCAGGTATCTGGGTTTATCCTTCGGAAGGATACCGCATACCAATTCAGTCATTTCATACATCAACTCGTGTGGTTCTCCAACTGATAATCCTCCTATAGCATTTCCATCAGCATTATGGGATGCGATGGTTTCAGCTGAAATTTTCCGAAGATCCCGATATGTACTTCCTTGCACAATGGGAAAAAGGCTTTGTTCATAACCATATTTCGGTATGGTTTCATCAAAGCGTGAGATGCATCTTGTAAGCCAGTCGTGGGTAATATCCAGTGATTTTTTGGCATAATTATAATCACAAGGATACGGTGTGCATTCGTCAAATGCCATGATGATATCAGCACCAATCGTACGCTGAATATCAATGACTGTTTTGGGCGAGAATAAGTGCCTGGAACCGTCAATATGCGATTGAAAAGTAACCCCTTCAGGCGTTAATTTCCTTCTGTCTGCCAGTGAATATACCTGGTAACCACCGCTATCTGTAAGAATGGGCCTGTCCCATCCAATAAATTTGTGCAATCCACCTGCTTCTTCGATAATGTTTAGGCCGGGACGTAGATACAAATGGTAGGTGTTCCCAAGGATAATATCCGCATTTACATCTTCTTTCACATCCCTTTGATGCAGGCCCTTAACAGTACCGGCTGTTCCAACGGGCATAAAAATGGGGGTCTCTATTTTTCCGTGGTCTGTTTCAATTAATCCGGCCCTTGCCGAACTCTTTTTATCAGACTTTATCAAATCGAATCGCATACGTTTTTATGTTACGGCAAAGATAGCGCATTGTAAATTAAGAGATGCTGATGCAAATTATCAAATTGACGTTAATTATTCTTAAATTTGTTTTATAAATTCCTCTGCTTCTAATATGACACTTTCACCACTCGAATGGATTTTATTGGGAATTTTTGCAGGCGCTACAATGATTCAGCTGGTTTACTACTGGATTGTATTTGGCAGACTGGCATTCTACAAGCCTCCGATCGAAACCAACGAATCAAATCCACCTGTTTCAATCGTTATTGTGGCAAGGAACGAATATCACAATTTATCTAAAAATCTACCGCTTTTCTTAGGGCAATCATATCCTGACTTTGAAGTGGTTGTTGTGAACCATATGTCGGATGATGAAACCAAGGATTTGTTGAATGATTTGAAAAGTCAGCATCCGAAACTGAAAGTAGTGCATATCACTCAGGACCTGAATTTTTTTAAAGGCAAGAAATTTCCACTTTCGCTGGGTATCAAATCAGCTTCAAATGATATTGTGCTGTTAACTGATGCCGATTGTGTACCTAACAGTGAAAAATGGATTCAGTTGATGGTAAGGAACTATACTGATGGTGTGCAGGTGGTGCTGGGTTATGGACCTTATATAAAGAAAAAAGGATTCGTTAATATGCTGATTAGGTACGATACCTTGATGGTGGCCATGCAATATCTGTCATATGCACTTGCGGGCTTTCCTTATATGGGTGTAGGCCGGAATTTATCATATTCGAGGAGCATATTTTTTGCCAGTGGTGGTTTTACTTCGCATTATAAAATTTCATCAGGTGATGATGACCTGTTGATAGGTAAGATCTCAAATAAGAATAATACTAGAATTGAAGTGTCGCCTGACAGCTTTATTTATTCTGAACCCAAAAAAACATTTACTGAATGGGTGAAGCAGAAACAGCGGCATCTGACTACTGGCAGGTATTATAAAGCGAAGTTTAAAATATTGCTGGGTATTTTTTCAGCTACTCAAATATTATTTTATGGCTGTTTTATTTTATTGTTATTTTTTTCAGATGCGTATTATTTAATCGCAGGTATTTTTATTTTTCGGTTTATTTCTCAATTAATTGTTCAAAAAAAAGTGACGAATCTACTGCAAGAAAAGCAATTATTAATAATTTCGCCTTTGTTGGAAGTAATTTACATACTGATCATGCCAATCATCAGCTTTAAAAGTTTATTTCTCAAATCAGTACAATGGAAGTAAGCAGCCAGTTGACAGAAAAAGGACAACGGGATCATGAATTGATCATCAGGGCGCTCGAAAAAGGCGACCAGCAAGCCTATGCGCAATTGGTTGATTATTACAGGGATTCGCTGTATTTCATGATGCTTAAAATGACCAACAATCAACATGATGCCGATGATTTAACCATTGAAGCCTTTGGGAAAGCATTTAAAAACCTGAAGCAATATACCCCTGATTATGCTTTCAGTACCTGGTTATTCAAAATCGCTTCCAACAACTGCATCGACTTCATGCGCAAGAAGAGAAAAGGCGATATAACACTGAATACCGGAAGCGACGATGCGCTGCAAAGTATAACACACCAGATCCCGGCATCCAATCTTGATCCTGAGGAGAGTTATATAAAAGATCAAAAGGTGGATATGATGCGCGAAGTAGTTGACCGGCTGAAACCGCATTACCGGAAATTGATCGAACTCAGGTATTTCAAGGAATATTCCTATGAAGAGATCGTGGAAGAACTGGACTTACCATTGGGAACAGTAAAAGCACAGCTATTCCGTGCCCGCGAATTTCTTTTCAACATCCTTAAAAACTCGAAAGAGAAAATTTAAATCTCAATCCTTGATAGTTTAATATAATCATCCGGTTTGGTCTTTGGGTTGGTTGATTTGTTATAATTTTGTAATCTCCTTTTTAATAAACTAAATGTTATAAAATGGATTTTAAAAAAGCAATTCTTCAAGGAATCCCATTTAAGCTTCCTCTCGAAAAAAAGTATGATGAAAGCGTCAGTCATGCACCCAAAAGAAAAGACATTTTATCGCTGGAAGAAAAAAAACTAGCCTTACGAAATGCCCTGAGATATTTCCCTCAAGAGCATCATGAAGTATTGGCCAAAGAATTTGCCACAGAATTGGAAAAATACGGCCGTATTTATATGTACCGGTTTCGCCCTGAATATAAAATGTATGCACGACCTATACACGAATATCCTCACAAATCTGAACAAGCGGCTGCCATTATGCTGATGATCACCAATAATCTTGATCCTGATGTAGCGCAGCATCCACACGAGTTGATTACCTACGGTGGAAATGGCGCTGTTTTTCAAAACTGGGCGCAATATCTGCTCACCATGCAATACCTGGCCACCATAACGGATGAGCAAACACTGGTCATGTATTCGGGTCATCCGATGGGATTATTTCCTTCGCATAAAGATGCACCGCGTGTTGTGGTAACCAACGGTATGGTCATTCCAAATTATTCAAAACAAGATGATTGGGAGCGATTCAATGCGCTTGGTGTTTCGCAATATGGTCAAATGACGGCCGGCTCGTATATGTACATCGGTCCTCAGGGCATTGTTCATGGGACCACAATAACAGTGATGAATGCTGCCAGGAAAGTAGCTGCAGCAGGCGAAGACCCGTTCAAAGGAAAATTATTTGTAACATCAGGATTGGGAGGTATGTCAGGGGCACAGCCGAAAGCCGCGGATATTTCGGGTGTCATATCTGTAACGGCTGAGGTAAATCCTGCCGCTGCCCGAAAACGATTTGACCAGGGTTGGGTAATGGAAATTATCAGCGATCTGGATGAGTTGGTTGAAAGAGTGAAATCTGCTAAAGTCAATAAAGAAGCTGTTTCAATTGCTTTTGAAGGCAATATTGTGGATGTTTGGGAAAAGTTTGATGAAGCAGGTATTTATGTGGATTTCGGGTCTGACCAGACTTCGTTGCATAATCCCTGGGCAGGTGGGTATTATCCGGCCGGCATCAGTTTTGAAGAAGCCAATAAAATGATGGCAGAAGAACCTGAGTTATTCAAAGAAAAGGTGCAGGAATCGCTTCGCCGGCAGGCCAAAGCGATAAATAAACATACTGCAAAAGGAACTTACTTCTTCGATTATGGCAATGCATTCTTATTGGAAGCATCAAGGGCTGGTGCAGATGTAATGGCTGCTGATGGTATTCGTTTTAAATATCCTTCCTATGTACAGGACATTATGGGTCCGCTGTTTTTTGATTATGGCTTTGGCCCATTCAGATGGGTGTGTACTTCCGGAAATCCTGAAGATCTGGACATCTCAGACAAAATAGCTGAAAGCGTGCTGGAAGAAATGATGCAAAAGTCGTCAGACGATATTAAAAGCCAGATGGATGACAACATTAAATGGATCAAAGGCGCACGTGAAAATAAACTGGTGGTGGGCTCACAAGCCCGGATTTTATATGCTGATGCAGGAGGACGAATTAAAATTGCAGCAGCATTTAATAAAGCCATCAAAGAAGGTAAAATATCCGCACCGATTGTACTGGGAAGAGATCATCATGATGTATCGGGCACAGATTCACCTTACCGTGAAACTTCCAATATTTATGATGGTTCAAATTTTACAGCCGATATGGCCATTCAAAATGTCATAGGCGATGCATTCAGGGGTGCTACCTGGGTGTCGATCCATAACGGAGGAGGAGTTGGCTGGGGAGAAGTGATCAATGGCGGATTTGGTATGTTACTGGATGGAAGCGATGATGCAGATCGAAGGTTAAAATCCATGCTGTTCTGGGATGTAAATAATGGTATTTCCAGGCGGAGTTGGGCACGTAATGAAGGTGCTGTAACTGCTATCCAAAGAGCGATGAAGGAAACCCCTGAATTAAAAGTTACCCTGCCCAACTTAGCAGATGATAAGTTAATTGAGGGATCGTTTAAATAAAAAAAGGCGCTGATGCGCCTTTTCTTAAAATTTATTAAACCTCTATTTTGAGATCAGTATTTTCTTTGTTGTTACTTCCTTATCCGATTGGAATTTAACAAAGTAAATTCCCTCAGCTAATCCAGAAACCTCAAATTGAATTTTATGCTGACCGCGGTTCAAATTTCTTTCAAATAAACTTTTAACGCGTTTCCCCAAAATATCAATCACAGAAATCTCCATAAAAGTATCATCACTTAAAGAAAATTCAACATTTGCACTGTTTAGAACAGGGTTTGGGTAGATTTTGATGTTTTCAGTAATAAGTGTTTCCTCGACATTTACTACCATGCCATATGCCATCTCGGTGGTGGCCACTTCGGTAAATGAACCACCCATCCATATTAAGTCCTGATTGGCATCCGTAATGAAATAATAGCCTCCAGTTAAACCTTCACCTGAAGCATCATTAAGTGTTAGCGTGTAACATCCTGACTCAGGAAAGGTGAATTCAGTAAAATGCAAGCCTGTAGTTTCATAGGGTCCTCCCTCTGCAATTATATTATTTTCATCATCCACAATATTCCATGTTATGTCTTGTTGGTTGCCAAATGATTGAACACCAAAATTACATACTTCCGGAAAAGTTTGAGAGCCGGTAATATTTCCATTGAAATTGTCATTCTGAGGAAGTTCGTCAATTTCGCCATTTGGTAACTCGCAGCTAATAGAAACTGTATTCAAGTCTGTTGCATTAAACCCATATACGGGTAAGGTTACCATTGCTGTTTCATTTTGTGCAAGATTTCCTGTCCAGGAGTATTGTCCAGGATCACCGCCATTCACTGAATAGGAATATTCTAAACTGGTTAAATTAAATGCCCCATAATTTTTAAGTAGTAAAACAGGTGACAATTCACCTGAGCATGCTTGTTGGGGAATTTGCACAAAATTTATGGCTGCATCATAATCATTGGATTCAATAATTGTAATTTCAGCTAAACTTCCGCTTATAACCTCCTGGTGCGATTCAGTTACAAAAGCTGCTATATCTAAATCCTCAAGAACAACTTCTACATCATTATAATCAGCAGGAAGTTCATAAGTGAATGTGTTTGAATATAAAGTACCTTCTGTTGTCTCAGTAATTTCAACACCCCACTGGCCAGTTAGCAGATGGCGCAGCATATGCATATGGTTGTAATTATTGCCTGCACCCCCTCCAGTTTGAGGGCCTAAAATATTATTTTGTAATACAGCAACATTCAGGAAGTTAGAATTTTGCGGGCTGTCACCCGTGTAATATACTTCTACTTCCACTACTAATTGACGCGTTGATGTAACAATCGTAGCTTCAACGCCAACATTTAAATAACTTGGTTCAGCTAACACTTGATTCGATGCCGAGGTCCAGTAATTTCTGCTCATCGCGGTTCCTGAGCCTTGTGACCATCCAGGAAATAAATGGCGGTTAACTGTTCCAGCCGGATAACCTTGTAAGTCTGTTTGACCGGCGATGGCATTGCCCCATTGTGTTCTGAAATCCGGTTCGCTGCCCGAAGGAACTGCAAAACTACCTGTATGAATATTAATAAGCACTACATCATCCGGATGGGCATTATAAATAGCTTGCGCGATGGCATGTCCATCAGGACAGAAGCCACAATGAATTCCTGTGAATTCTTCAAGAACTACATTCTTATTCTCAGGATCGGTGCCAACAATTGTTTGGGAGACCAGTGCTGAAAAAGAAAATGTTAAAAAGAAAATTAAGGATAGATTTTTTTTCATGACTTTATTCTTAAGAAGTATATAAAAGTTCGTTTAATTGAATAGGCAAAAGTATCAATATTCAGAAAATGGAATACAATTCTTTTGCTATTAATTGAAATTTTACCAAAAGTGATTAAAGTAATCAATTATCTTTGTCAAAAATTTTGGAATAGAATTTGTAAACTTAAGTTAAACCAATAAAATTTATATGATGAAAAAATTTACAATTATAATTATTGCATTTATTTTCTCTGTTTCCTTTCTAAATGCGCAATCTTATTCATTATCGTGGGATGGCGAACCGATTGGAGACACGCTGTTAATTGTTGGAGATCCTGCTGATTTTGAAATGGTTTTTCATGCAATTCTGACAAATAATTCAGATGATACGGATTCATTAAAAGTGCAACGAAGAATGATTCAGCTGTTAGATGAAACCGTACATTACTTATGCTGGTCTGTAGCTTGCTATGCTCCTAATAGGGATTCAATATGGGTTGCCCCGGATATACTTGTGCTTGAATCCGGACAGTCGTCATTGGAATTGGATTTTTCAGCTCATTATGAGCCACATGGTGTTATTGGGACATCAATGGTGGAGTACACTTTCTTTAATAAAAACGACCTGGATGAAAATGTTACCGTAGTAGTAAAATTTAAAGCATCACCAACGGGAGTTTTTGATCGCATGGAAAAGGAAGGTTATTTGTCTGAAATTTATCCAAATCCTGCAGCAACTCAGGTAAATATAGACTATAATCTAACACAAGATGTTGATAATGCTAGTTTCCGAATTGTGAATCTTTTGGGAGCTACGGTAAAGAATATTGATATCGATAACAAATCTTCTAATCTTCGGATTAGATATTTCTGATTTAACCAGCGGTGTTTATTTTTATTCCGTTATAATCAATAATGAAGTTTATAAAACGAAGAAATTAATCGTGAAATAGAGAAAAATAATCTTATAAAAAAACCGGCTGCCAGCCGGTTTTTTTATTACCCTTTATTTCTTAAGATTGAATGCGGATTTGAATTTCTCCACTTTATCCAGCTTTTCCCATGCGAAAAAGCTAACCTTTTTTACATAGGTTTTATGACCATTGGCATCTTTTTTTTCAGTACTGCCTTCTGCCTTGTATTGTAATTCAACTTCGGCATCGAATGGTTTCCGTCCAAAATGTCCGTAATTGGAAGTTTTTTGAAAGATTGGATTCTTGAGCCCGAATCGTTTTACAATTTGATATGGTGTCATGTCGTAAAGCTCTGACATTTTTTTTGCAATTTCACCATCTGTTAATGTCTTACCTGATTCGTTAGTTACTTTTGCGGTTCCATATGAATTGATATAAAAACCAACGGGTTTGGCTACACCAATAGCATAGGCTACCTGTACTAAGATACGATCAGCGATGCCAGCTGCTACCATATTTTTTGCCAGGTGGCGTGCTGCATAAGCCGCTGACCTGTCGACCTTTGATGAATCTTTTCCTGAAAACGCACCGCCACCATGGGCACCATGACCGCCGTAGGTGTCAACAATAATCTTACGACCCGTTAAACCTGTATCACCATGAGGGCCTCCGATAACGAACTTCCCGGTTGGATTTACCAATAATTTGTAATTGTGATTGAACAATTCCCTGACATTTTCCGGATACGATTCTTTCACTTTTGGAAGAATGTACTTTTCTACATCTGACTTGATAGTTTTTTGCATTTCTTCTTCAGAAGTGAAATCATCATGCTGGGTAGAAATGACAATCGTATCTACCTTCAAAGGCTGGTCATTGTCATCATACTCAATAGTTACCTGCGATTTGGAATCCGGCCTTAAGTATTTCATTACTTTACCTTCTTTTCTAAGCCTGGCCATCTCAAACAGAATATCATGGGACAGTTCGGATGTCAGCGGCATAAAGTTATCTGTTTCCCTACAGGCGTAACCAAACATCATCCCCTGGTCGCCCGCGCCCTGGTTTTCGTCTGATTCACGTACAACTCCCTGACGAATGTCAGATGACTGTTCATGAATAGCTGACAGAACAGAACAGGAATCAGCATCAAAGCGATAGGCTGCTTTGGTATAACCAATATCTTTAATTACTTCTCTGGCAGTTTTTTCCAAATCAACGTAAGCATTTGATTTTACTTCACCTGACAGGAATGCCAGACCTGTTGTTACAAGCGTTTCACATGCTACTTTTGATTCCGGGTCTTGTTTGAGCATTTCATCAAGAATAGCATCTGAAATTTGATCTGAAACCTTATCAGGATGTCCTTCTGATACGGATTCGGATGTAAATAAATATGACATAATAAATCGTTTTTATGAAGTGAAGGAGAGAAAGATTGATCGGTGGGCTAAAAATTGCTTTAGCATTTTTTTAGGTGGTTGCAATCAATCAAATCTGTCCACAATTTTTGTCCTGAAATCAGGATGTGCAAAAATAAATAAATATGTAATATGAATAAATAAAAATGGGAAATATCAGCTATTGTTTGGTCAATCTTCTAAAAACGTCTTCCATTTTTAGTTCGCTTTGCGAAAGGGAGAGTACATTGTAATTATGGGCAACAGCGAATTTGAAAATATCTTCCCGGATGTCTTTTTTGCCTTCGGTCTCAATCAGCCATGTTTTTCCAGACAATTTTTCAATTTTTGAAACATGTTGCATGTTGCGTATCAGTTTTTCGGGAACATCTTCTTTAAATTCGACACGAAACTGTAAATTGTTCAACGATAATCCTGATAGATTCCGTGTTGAATCATCGGCCACAATTTTACCCTGGTCGATGATGATCACCCGGTCGCAGATGGCTTCTACTTCCTGCATGATGTGGGTGGAAAGAATGACAGTTTTTTCTTTACCCAGATCGGTTATGATCTTTCGAATGTCGACAATCTGGTTCGGATCAAGCCCTGAGGTAGGTTCGTCTAAAATCAGGATTTCCGGATCATGGATCAATGCCTGCGCTAAACCCACCCGCTGTCGGTATCCTTTTGACAATGCTCCAATTTTCTTATGCTGTTCTTTTTCCAGTCCGGTCAATTGAATGGTATCATCAATCACCTGGCCGGCAGGTTTTGCAAACTTGTACATTTTCAATACAAACCTGAGGTATTCCTTTACATACATATCATGGTACAAGGGATTGTGTTCAGGTAAGTAACCGATCAGTTGTTTTATTTTCAGCGCGTCTTCCTGTACATCAAAACCATTGATGCTGGCAGTGCCGGAAGTGGGTGTCAGAAAAGAGGTTAAAATTTTCATGAGGGTTGATTTTCCGGCACCGTTTGGACCTAATAATCCTACCACTTCTCCTTTGTCAACCAGCAGACTAACGTTGTCCAGTGCTTTCTGTTCGCCGTAAAATTTTGAAATGTCATTTACTTTCACCTGTCCCATGTTCCATCATTTTTAGGAGTGTCAAAATTAGTAAAAAGCAAATTGTAATATTTAAATTCAACAAATTTGGTTAATCGGAAAATAGTTTCTATTTTTGCAGCCCGATTTTTAGGGCTTTGGATTAAACACCTTAAGAAACAATAAAATAGATGAATACGTTGAGTTATAAAACTGTAAGTGCAAATAGAAATACAGTTACAAAAGAGTGGCTTTTGGTAAATGCTGAAAACCAGACGCTGGGAAGAATGGCTTCGGAAGTAGCCAAATTATTGCGGGGTAAGCATAAGCCAAATTTTACGCCACATGTTGATTGCGGAGACAATGTAGTTATTATTAACGCAGAAAAGATACGGTTAACAGGTAAAAAATGGGATGCGAAACAATATATTCGTCACTCAGGTTATCCGGGTGGACAATCATCATTAACCGCCAAAGAACTTATGGACAGAAAGCCTACAGCTATGGTTGAAAAAGCTGTAAAAGGCATGCTGCCAAAAAATAAACTGGGCGCCGAACTGTTCCGTAACTTATATGTTTACGAAGGAGAAGAGCACGAGCAGAAAGCTCAAAAGCCAAAAGAAATTAAATTAAATACAATCAGATAATTTATAATGGAAATTGTAAATGCACTCGGTAGAAGAAAGACTGCTATTGCGCGGATCTATTTAAAAGAAGGAAAAGGCAATATTCAGATCAACAAACGTGATTACAAAGAGTTCTTCGCAACTGCTACATTGCACTATGTTGTTGAGCAACCCTTGTTACTTACTGAAAACATGGGTAAATACGACATCAATGTAAACTTAAAAGGTGGTGGAATTACAGGTCAGGCAGAAGCATTGCGCCTTGCCATATCACGTGCTCTCATAAAAATTGATCCAGAATATCGTCCTGTTCTTAAAGAAAACGGCCTTCTGAGACGTGATCCACGTATGGTAGAACGTAAAAAACCGGGACAACCAAAAGCTCGTAAAAAATTCCAGTTCAGTAAACGTTAAAATATTTCATTTACGCCGGAAAGAGTTTAGTATCCAAATTGCCATAACTTCATTATTGAGCTATATGGCAATTGTTAAAGAGAATGTAAACAAATTAAAATTTAAAAAATGACTAGAGTAAGTTTCGACGATTTGCTTGATGCAGGTGTTCATTTTGGCCACCTCAAACGCAAATGGAATCCAAACATGGCGCCTTATATTTTTATGGAGCGCAATGGAATCCACATTATTGACCTTTACAAAACCCAGGCTAAACTGGAAGAAGCGCAGAAAGCTTTAAAGCAAATTGCTAAATCAGGAAGAAGAATCCTGTTCGTGGCTACGAAAAAGCAAGCTAAAGAATTGGTATCCGAGTCCGTTAAAAAAGTGAATATGCCTTATGTTACAGAGCGTTGGCCTGGCGGTATGTTAACCAATTTTGCTACCATTCGAAAAGCGGTTCGTAAAATGTCAAATATTGACAAGATGGCGAATACGAGCTCGTATAGCAACTTGTCAAAACGTGAAAAATTGCAGGTTAGCCGTGAACGTGCCAAACTGGAGAAAAACCTTGGAAGTATAGCTGATATGAGCCGCTTACCAGCAGCTTTGTTTGTTGTGGATATAAATAAAGAGAAGATTGCCGTGGCAGAAGCCCGCAAATTGAATATCCCTATTTTTGCCATGACTGACACAAATACAGACCCGAACCTGGTTGATTTTGCAATTCCTGCAAATGATGACGCTTCAAAATCAATTTCAATTATCGTAAATGCGGCTGTGCTTGCAGTTGCCGAAGGATTGAAAGAACGTAAGCTGGCAAAAGAGAAAGACGAGGAAGAAGCTGAAGCATTGGAACTGGCACAGGATGATATCAAAGCTAAATCAAAAACCTTAGCACAGGCAGAAGAAGAAGCTGATAAAGAAGCTGAAAAAACTAAGAAGGAAATAAAATCGAAGAAATTGATGGATGAAGATGAGAAGCCTTCTAAATCAAAACGCCCCAGAAAGCCAATTACAAAAAAGAAATAGATTAAAAATTATAAAAGCTGATATAAAAATGAATATTACAGCCCAACAGGTAAACGAATTAAGAAAGATAACCGGCGCCGGAATGATGGATTGCAAAAAAGCATTGGTGGAAAGCAAAGGTGATGTTGAAAAAGCTATTGACATTCTAAGAAAAAAAGGACAAAAAGTGGCTGCCAACCGCGCTGATCGTTCCGCGAATGAAGGTGTTGTTTTAGCTAAAGTTAGCGATGATAAAACCTTTGCCGCTGCTGTTATGGTTAACTGCGAAACAGATTTTGTTGCAAAGAATGCTGATTTTATAGCATATACTGAATCAGTACTTGATGCAGCTATAAAAAATAAAGTAAAAAACATAGATGCGCTTAAAACAACCAAGCTGGATGGACATACTGTTGATGAAACCATTACCAATCAGACTGGTGTTATAGGTGAGAAAATTGAATTAGGCAAGTACGAGGTGGTTGAAGCTGCCAGTACGTATGCCTATATCCATCCTGGTAACCGTATTGCTACAATTGCTGGATTTAACAAAGCTGGTGATTTTGATGCTGAAGGAAAAGATGTGGTGATGCAAATTGCTGCAATGGCCCCAGTATCTTTAAGCAAAGATGATGTGCCTGCCGACGTGATTGCACATGAGATTGAAATCGGAAAAGATATAGCACGTCAGGAAGGCAAACCGGAAGAAATGCTTGAAAAGATCGCCATGGGAAAATTGAATAAATTCTTTAAAGAAAACACACTCCTGAACCAGGCTTTTATTAAAGATAGCAAGAAAAGTGTAGCTGAATACTTGAAAGCAAAAGACAAGGACCTGACTGTTGTTGATTTTAAACGAGTTGCTTTAGGATCATAGTCAGAAAAGAAAAGTGAAAAAAAGACCGGCGAAAGCCGGTCTTTTTTTGCCCATTAATTATTGAGAAGGTTCCTTACAATTTTGGAAACAATACTATTGTCGGCCTTACCAGCCAATTGTTTTGTTGCCATACCCATCACTCTTCCCATATCTTTCATGCTGGTGGCGCCAACTTCATTTACAATTTGCTTCACCACTGCCTCAACTTCTTTTTCATCCATTTGCTCAGGCAGATATGCCTGTATAATTTTAGCCTGGTAATCCTCTTCATCCGCCAGTTCTGGTCGTCCTTTTTCCCGGTAAATTGTCGAAGCTTCAACCCTTTGTTTGACCAGTTTTTGTAATACTTTTAATTCAACATTTTTCGGAATCTCACCTGCACTAATATCTTTACCGGTTTTTTCCAATAATAATGCGGCTTTAATGGCGCGTAATGCATTGAGCTTCTCCTTGTTCTTTTCAAACATGGCCGACTTAATGTCGTTGTTAATCAGTATTTCTAAACTCATAATTAGTGATTATCAAGTTAATTAGTCAACATTATCGTGTAAAAAAGAGTTGTCGGTTTTGATTACCGGGTTGTTATCTCCGTCTTCACCAAGTGTATATCTCGAAACCACTGATTCTTCAGAATACGAAGGCGAATGAAGATCAATCTTTTTACGAACATAGGCGGGAACATTTTCCAGATTTGCAACTTCTTCAGGACTTTTAATCTGACTTAATGATTTCAGTCTATTAGCCCTGTCTTCCATATTCTTTTTAATCGCCTCGTTTTCTTCCTCAATGGTATGTGTCGTTTCCTCCTCTTTCTCACTATTTGAAGAAATTGTATGACTCACACCCGAAGGCATTTTGTCGCTTTTCCTTGTGAACGTAAAAAAAGAATCACTCCTTTTGGTAGAAGCTACTTCCTTACTTTCATTAATATTATCGAAAGAGCTGTCTTTCCTTACAATTTCGGGATTATTTTCTTTTTCAGAATTCAACTCATCCCCTTTTTTACTCACCAGACGAATCTCTGAACTGTTATCATTCTCTTCTTTTCTATTTCTGTGCAACATGGATTCAAATGCAGGTACTTCTATCACATTTTCTTCTACTTCCTCCTCTTTTATTATCTCGATCGTGGGCATCTCTTCCTCTGTTGCAGCTTTTGGAATTTCCTCTTTTTGATTCGTACCTATGGTGCCTACCGTTTTCATTGGTTTGACATCAGATTTCCTTTTTGAATTGAAGCCGGTTGCAATGATCGTGATGCCAATTTTATTTCCGAGTGATTCATCTTTACCATTTCCCCATATTACATCTGCTTCGTTATCACTGCCGCACTCCTGCTGTACATAATCTGTTATTTCAGTAATTTCATCCATGGTCAGGTCTTCAGCTCCCGTCATAATATAGAGCAGAATATTCTGGGCTCCTTTTATGTCATTGTCATCCAATAGTGGAGAACTCATAGCTTCTTCTATAGCTAGTAAAGCTCGTCCTTCACCTTCGGCATTAGCTGATCCCATGATGGCTTTGCCACTATTCTCTATTACAGTTTTAACATCCTGGAAATCGATGTTTATATATCCTGTTACCGTGATCAGTTCGGCGATACCTTTAGCTGCAGAGGTTAGCACATTATCAGCTTTTGCAAATGCTTCACTCACGGTCTGGTTTCCGTACTGTTCCCTGAGTTTATCATTGCTGATCACAAGCAATGTGTCGACATATTTTTTGATTTCAGCAATTCCGGCTTCGGCCTGCTGTTTTCGCCTTCGTCCTTCCCAGGAAAAGGGTAGGGTCACTATTCCCACAGTTAAAACACCCAATTCGCGAGCCATCTGGGCAATAATGGGGGCAGCACCTGTTCCGGTTCCACCGCCCATTCCTGCCGTTATGAATAGCATTTGGGTATCTTCTGTTAATGCTTCTTTGATTTTTTCAAGCGATTCTTCTGCAGCCATTCTTCCAACCTCAGGTTTTGATCCGGCACCAAGCCCGCCTTTATTTCCCATTTCAATTTTTACGGGTACCGGGCTGGATTCGAGTGCTTGTACATCAGTATTACAAACAACAAAATCAACACCTTTAATTCCCTGTGTAAACATGTGATTTACAGCGTTACTGCCTCCTCCTCCTACACCTAACACTTTGATATAGGCTGGTCGTTGTTTTGGTTCGAAAGTGATCATTTTTGGTATTTTGGTTTTAATTAAAATTAATGTATTCTAAAAGTTGTATAATTCAATGCTTATATAGTTTTTAACAAACAGAAGTTAATTTTTACTTACTCACTGGCATCACTGTCGAACCAGTTTTCAAGCATATTCAAAAATCGCCTTGAACCCGGTTCACCACCTTGCGTTTTCTTTTTCTTCTTTTTAGCTTTTTTATTGCCATCGGCATCATATTCAAAATTTTCGCGTTGTTTGTCATAGTCAAGGCGATGGATACCCTCAATGACGAGACCAACACCAGTTGCATACATGGGGCTTGCCATCTCATCGGGTACATCATTTGCCAGGTGCTCATTCGGATAACCAATCCTTGTATCCATACCTGTAGAAAATTCTGCCAATTGATCAA
The DNA here is from genome assembly GCA_963776205.1 of Marinilabiliales bacterium. Lineage (GTDB taxonomy): Bacteria > Bacteroidota > Bacteroidia > Bacteroidales > F082 > UBA4459. Next base: position 234,182 of record CAVZLR010000002.1, on the reverse strand, counting down.
TGTGCTTTAATTGGGCACCACCACCTGTTAAGACGATTCCTGCGATTAGTTTCTTTTCAAAGCCTGAATTTTTAATTTCAAAATACATCTGCTCAATGATTTCCTCCATTCGCGCCTGTATAATGGATGCCAGATTTTTTAAGCGTAATCTCTTTAGGCGGTCGGCCCCTAAGGCCAGGAATGGCGACTACTTCATCATCCCTGTTTTCACTAGCAAGTGCAGAACCGAATTTTACTTTAAGCTCCTCAGCATGCTTTTTAATGATAGTGCATCCTTCTTTTACATCTTCCGTGATCACATCGCCTCCAAAGGGAATGACTGCAGTATGACGGATGATGTTATCCTGGAAGATTGCGATGTCAGTTGTTCCACCTCCGATATCAACCAGTGCCACACCTGCCTCTTTTTCTTCATCACTTAAAACAGCTTCAGCTGAGGCAATGGGTTCAAGGATGAGATCCACCATTTCAAGATTGGCCTTCTTGATACATTTTAAAATATTTTTCGCTGCAGCTGTCTGGCCAATAATGATATGAAAATTGGCTTCAAGTGTATTCCCCAACATGCCTATGGGCTGCCTGATGCCGACTTCACCATCTATAATATATTCCTGTGCAATTACATCGATAATTTCCTCACCTGGAGCCATGCTTAATTTGTACATGTTCTGGGTGAGCCGGTCAATTTCTGCAGCATTGATCTCCTTGTCAGGATCTTCCCGGATTATATTTCCACGGTGCTGGTGGCTTCGAATATGCTGACCGGCAATACCAACATTTACATATTTAATGTCAACACCGGATTTATGTTCTGCTTGTGTTACGGCAGTCCTGATGGATTGAACGGTGTTTTCAATATTGGCAACAACACCTCTTTTTACGCCAATGGATTCGGTTTTTCCATAGCCTAATATCTCAATCTTTCCGTATTCGTTCCTTCTGCCAACTATACAGGCAATTTTTGTTGTCCCTATGTCGAGTCCGACGATTATTTCTGATTCCATATCATTATTTTTTAGTGCAAACGATTTGGTTTGTATACATAAGGTTTAATGTTTCATATTTATCCCAGCCTTCTCTTACAAGTTTTTTTCTGTAAAATGAGTCGAGGTTTCTAAGTTTTACATCTAATTGTTCGGTTGTGCCGAGTTGGATAGTGTGGTTCCCCAATTCGGGTATAAGATCAAATTCACCCATGCTGTTTACATATATCTGGCTTATCTGTGATTTTAATAGTTGATTTTCAGAAATATTTCTGGCCAGGTCGTATAATTCAGGTAGCTTGGTTTTAGAATAAGCAGTGTCGAAAACAGACTTTTGATTATAAGATTCAGGTGATTTAATGTAGCCATTAGCTATAATAAGGCGGGGTGTGAACCAACTGCATAATGGAAAAATATTTCCGTCACAGTCCACATAGAAGCTGCTATTATCAGGTAAATAAATACGTAATAAAGCTTCTCTTTCTTTTATGTTTATGATTAAATCCCTGTTGATATTAATAAAAGCATCTACATAATCAACAAAAGGGTTATTAATAATCTTGTTTTCAAGGTCGGATATATTGAAATGGGCAATAGGAACGGAATCGATACCATCTATTTCATTTACTAATTTCAGAATAAGTTCTTGAGAAAGAAAACCTCCATTTTCGGTCTTTGATATTTTGATCCTGACATCCTTTATATGCTGATTTCCATTCTTATAAACGATAAATCCCATTAGTGTGGATACGATCATACCAAATAAAATAAACAATATGGTAAGTAATATTTGCTTCATCGCTTATTAAATATTTCTTTGATTTTAGTGGATAATAAACCAATATCTCCTGCACCGATTGTAAGTAATATATCATTTTTGAAAACCCCAATGTAGCTTAACAATTCCGACTTATCAAGGATTCGTTTATTGGGGTTTTTAATTTTTTCAAGGAGCATCTCAGACGTAACACCTGCAATAGGTTTTTCCCTGGCAGGATAAATTCCCAACAATATTATTTCATCCAATTCAGAAAGTGAAACAGCAAACTCATCGGCAAAATCGCGTGTCCGGCTAAAAAGATGGGGTTGAAAAACACCCGTTATCTTTTTATCGGGATAAAGCATTCGCACAGCCTCAACGGTTACCCTTATCTCTTCAGGATGATGGGCGTAATCGTCAATATAAACAGGACCACCATCATATTTTATTTCAAACCTTCTTTCAACGCCGGCAAAACTTTCTATTCCATTTCTTAACTGGTCTATATTCAGCCCTAACTTATATCCAATGGCCATCGCGGCAGTTGCATTTTCAATATAATGCAAACCGGGAACAGCTATTTTGACTTCTTCAATAAACATTTCCTGAGTTTTGAAATCAAAAACAAAGGAACCATCTTCAATTCTAATATTTTCTGCTATTACATCTGCATGTTTCATCAATTCCGTAGTATAAAACATGGTCAGCGAATAGGAGGTTGATTTATTAGTTTGGAATGACAAATTAAAGTACCATCGTATTTGATCAGCTTTGCAAACTCCTTAAAACTGTCGATCAGGTTGTTTTCACTCTGATAAATATCAAGGTGGTCCGCATCCATGGAAGAAATCACGGCTATGTTTGGTTTTAATGTCAGGAAGGAACGATCAAACTCATCAGCTTCGATGATCATATATTTGCTCTCTTCGGAAAGTATCACATTGGAATTGTAATTCTTGCAAATGCCTCCGATAAGAGCGGTAATCGGGAGTTCCAGCCGACTTAAGCAAATGTGCAGTTATAGCACTGATACTTGTCTTTCCGTGTGTGCCCGCAATAGCAATAGTGAACATTTCTTCGGAAAGTAGACCAAGAACCTGAGAACGCTTTAAAAAGGAAATTTGCCATTCTGGAAATAAGTAAATAGCTGGTTTTCTGTTGGGATGGCCGGGGTGTATATCATAAGGTCAATATCTGAAGGAACTGAAGATATTTTTTCATCAAACTGAATGCTCATTCCTTCAATGATCAATTCTTCAGTAAATGTGTTGAAGTAAGGTCGTAACCAAATATCTCTTTTCCCTGATAGTTAAAATATCGGGCCAGTGCACTCATGCCAATGCCTCCGATACCGAGGAAAAAGATTTTATGTATTTGGTTAAAATCCACTAATTCATCATTTTAATAATTTCATTCACTATTTTTTCTGTTGCATCAGGGTGCTTAAAGCGTTTTAAATTCTGAACCATCACCAAACGGTTTGATTTTGTTTCCAGCATTTCATTTATAGTTGGGACCAGCTTTTCTTTGGCTTCATTTTCCTTCACAAGAATGGCTGCATGTCCATTGACCAAGGCCATCGCATTTTTAGTTTGGTGATCTTCAGCTGCCGAAGGAAGTGGAATGAGAATAGCAGGTTTATTAACAGCTACAATCTCGGCAATAGCGATTGCTCCTGCCCGAGAAACTATCAGATCGGCTACCGCATAAGCCAAATCCATTCTTGTTATAAAATCTAACAACTTTAATATGGTTTCTTTTGGCAGAACTTTCAGCATATTCCCTTGCTATTTCAAATGATGCTTTACCGGTTTGCCATATCATTTGGATATTATTTTTAACAATGTCATCCAGCTTTTCTCCGATAGCCTCATTAATTTTCATGGCTCCCTGGCTTCCGCCGATGACCAGGATGGTTGTTTTATCCCTGTTCAGATCGAAATATTCTATACCTTCTTCTTTTGTTACTTTCAGCTTATTGATGTTCTTTTCTGATCGGGCTGCCCGTAATGAGAATTTTGTCTTTTGGGAAAAACTTTTCCATTCCTTCATAAGCCACACAAACCCTGCTAACCGTTTTCCCCAATATTTTATTGGTGATTCCGGGATAAGAGTTTTGTTCAAGTATTAGTGTCGGGATTTTCTTTTTGGATGCCACATAAAGCAGCGGACCACTCGCGTAACCACCTGTGCCAATTACCACATCTGGGTTAAACGCATTGATGATTTGGTTGGCTTTTACCAAGCTGCTGATAAGTTTAAAAGGAAAACTTAAATTCTTTAAATCCAGTTTTCGCTGTAAGCCACTAATCCATAAGCCTTCAATGGGATATCCGGCTTGTGGTACTTTTTCCATCTCCATCCTGCCTTTTGCACCAACAAATAAAATATTAGCTTCAGGAATCCTGGCTCGTAAACCATTGGCAATTGCAATGGCGGGGAAAATATGGCCACCGGTACCACCACCACTTATCAATATGTTCGTCGACTTACGCATAAACGGTTTCCGTTTTTGTTTAATTCATTTTTTTCCGGTTTTTCTTTTTTCTCAAGTTCTTTGCTTACACTTAAAATTATACCGATGGCCAGACTGGTGAACCAGATGGACGTTCCTCCCATACTGATCAGTGGTAAGGGTTGTCCTGTAACAGGCAGCAGATTAACTGCAACACCCATATTGATCATCGCCTGAAAAACAAGGCTGAATGCCACACCAATTGAAAGAAATGCCCCGAAAGTGCCCGGTATCCTTGTCATAATTTTAACAGCTCTGAAAAATAGTATCAGATAAAGCAATACAACAAATCCACCCCCAATGGCACCATATTCTTCCACGATAATGGCGAAAATAAAATCGGAGTAGGGGTGAGGTAAAAAATTTCTTTGGGTGCTGTTGCCGGGCATTTTTCCGATAAGTCCGCCTGTCGCAATGGCAATTTTTGCCTGTTCAACCTGGTAATTTTCTTCTACACCGCCGTCAACAAAGTTGGTGATCCTGTTTTTCCAGGTGCTCAGACGGCCCTGGTTTTCAGCAGGCAATACATAAAGCACGGCAATACCAATGGCCAGCGCTACAATCCCAATGCCCACCATACCAAGGATATATCGAACTTTAACCCTGCCAATAAAAATAAGGACAAGGCTGGTAACAAAAAGTAATGCAGCAGTTGAAAAATTAGCAGGGAAGATCAATCCTGTGACGATCAGCACAGGAAGCATCAGTGGGACAAATGCAGATTTAAAATCTTTGATCTGTTCCTGCTTTTTAGTTAACATACGTGCTAAATAAATAATCAATGTGACTTTGGCCAGGTCGGAGGTTTGAAAAGTCAGATTAAAGGGGAGAGGGAGTACTCGTTTTGCTTCATTTAAATTGAGCCCAAAAATTAATGTGATCAGTAATAAAGGCACGGCTATGTATAAGGCAATCTGAAATATTCTTGAATAATAGGTGTATTTTAAAAGATGTGCAAAGTACATGAGTAGTAATCCAAATAATAAAATAATGGCATGCTTGAGCATATAGTATTCCGTATTTCCACCATGGTATTTATAGGCAAGGGTACCTGTTGAGCTATACACGGCCAGAAATGAAACCAGTGTCAGCAGAAATACCACTGCCCAGATCACCTTGTCGCCTTTTATTTTAGATAAAAATGACTGCATTTTTTAAAGATTGTTAACTGCTTTTTTAAATTGATTTCCCCTGTCTTCATAATTTTCGAATAAATCGAAACTGGCGCAGGCCGGAGAAAGTAATACCGTTTCACCTTTGGATGCAATTTGATAAGCAGCCTGAACTGCTTCTGCAGCAGATTGTGTGTCAACAATTAACTCAACATCGTCTCCAAATGCTTCATGGATTTTTTTATTGTCAATTCCCAGGCAGACAATAGCTTTCACTTTTTGTTTTACAAGAGGTTTGATAAAATTGTAATCGTTTCCTTTATCAATTCCTCCGGCAATCCAAACGGTAGGATTTTCAGCACTTTCAAGCGCATACCATGTTGAGTTAACATTGGTGGCTTTTGAATCGTTGATGAACCTGATACCATGCACACTGCCTACATACTCCAGACGATGGGCGATATTTTGGAAATCAGATAAACATTGTTTGATCGTATCATTCCTGATCTCCATTAATTTAGCTGCCACACCGGCTGCCATCGAATTATAAACATTGTGTTTTCCCTGTAATGCTAACTGTTCCAATGTCATGTTAAATTCTTTTTTATTGTGTTTAATTATTAGTTTTTCCTGATCTCTATAAGCTCCATTTTCAGTATTTAATTTGCTTAGGCTGAAAGGGAAGCTTTGATATCTGCTTTTCTTTTTGCTAATTCCATCCTGATAACCGGATCATCGTAACAATAAATAAAAGCTTCATTTCCTGATTGATTTTGAATAATTCTGAATTTGGAATCGACGTAATTTTCAAATTTGTTGTCATACCTGTCCAGATGATCCGGTGTGATGTTCAACAATATGGAAATGTCTGCTTTAAAATTTTACATATCATCCAGTTGAAAACTGCTGAGTTCAAGAACATAAACATCTTTGTCGTCTTCTGCCACCTGCCAGGCAAAGCTTTTCCCGATATTTCCTGCGACACCAACATTCAATCCGGCAGTTTTTAGAATGTGTCCGAGTAAGCAAAGTAGTTGTCGTTTTTCCATTGCTGCCTGTTATGCCAATGATTTTAGCATTTGTGAAACGCGGACGCGAATTCTATTTCCGAGATCACTGGAATATTTGCCTTTCTGATGGCTTCCATAATTGGAATCGTATCAGGTATCCCAGGACTTTTTATGATTTCAGCACGCTTTAAGAATCCGATTCAGATCGTGATTTCTTTCTTCAAAATCAATTTCAAAATGTGTAAGAACGCTTTTATATTTTTCTTTGATAGCGCCATTATCGCTAACAAAAACTTTCAATCCTTTTTTCGCTGCGAGAACAGCCGCCCCGGTGCCACTTTCGGCAGCCCCCAGTACAACTATTTCCCTGTATCTTTTCATTTATTATGGTCATTTATTATCTTAGTTTTAAAGTGATGATCGTAAACACTGCCAGCATAATTCCAACAATGAAAAACCTAAGTACAATTTTTGGTTCAGGATATCCTAGTTTTTGAAAATGATGGTGCAATGGCGACATTTTAAATATGCGGACACCAGCACCACGGGTTCGTTTTGGTGTATTTGAAATAACTAACTTGGATAATGACGGATAAGCTTTCTGCCAGGAAAATTCCGCACAGGATGGGGATGAGCAATTCTTTACGAATGATAATCGCAAATACAGCAATGATTCCACCAATGGCAAGGCTACCTGTATCGCCCATAAAAACCTGGGCCGGATAAGTGTTGTACCATAGAAACCCAACTGTAGCACCAACAAATGCACTAATATATATGGTTAATTCACCTACGTTGGGTAAATACATGATATTCAGGTAATCGGCGAAAATGATATTGCCCGAAACCCATGCCAGTATGCCCAAGTGTTAAACCAATGATTGCGGAAGTTCCGGTAGCAAGTCCATCCATTCCGTCGGTTAGGTTAGCGCCATTTGAAACGCCAACAATTATTAAAATAACTATTGGAATAAAAATTAAAAACGCCCATTTTTGATAACCCTCGCCCAACCATTTTAATAAGTAGGCATAGTCAAATTCATTGTTTTTGAAAAATGGTATGGTTGTTTTTGTCGACCTGGATTCTTCAATTTCAAAGTTGTCAGTTGGGGTAATTTCGGTGCTCCCAATTTGCGCTTGTTGAACTATAGCTTGCTGTTTTTCCCTGACAACAACAGAAGGATTGTAATACATAACCAGACCGACAATGAGACCTAGAATCACCTGGGCCACAATTTTATATTTCCCGCTCAAACCAGCTTTGTCCTTTTTAAAAACTTTGATATAATCATCCAGAAACCCAATGCCACCAAGCCAAATGGTTGTGAAAAGCATCAGGATGATATAGATGTTATCAAGTTTGGCGAAAAGCAAAGCCGGAATCAGAATGGAAGCAAGAATAATTAAACCACCCATGGTGGGTGTTCCTTGTTTCTCAAGTTGCCCTTCGAGGCCGAGGTCGCGGATGGTTTCTCCCACCTGTTTTTTATTCAGATATTTGATCCATCGTTTACCAAATAGCAGCGAGATAATAAGTGAAGTGATAACGGCCATTGCAGCCCTGAAAGAGAGGTATTCGAATACTCCTGCTCCAGGTAGTGCATATATTTCATCCAGGTATTTAAATAAATAATAAAGCATCTATACAGTTTCAAAAAATTTATTTACAATTGCCATGTCATCAAAAGGGTATTTTACGCCTTTTATCTCCTGGTATTTTTCATGTCCTTTACCGGCTATTAAAATGATATCTCCTGGTTTGGCCAGATTCACAGCTGTTTTAATAGCTTCTTCACGGTTTGTAATGGACAGTGTTTTATTTGTTTTTGCCGGATCAATTCCGACCTGCATATCCTTGATAATCATTTCCGGATCCTCTGATCTCGGATTGTCAGAAGTGAGAATGACAGTATCACTCAGAAGAGAAGCGACCTGCGCCATTTTGGGTCTTTTCTCCTTATCCCGGTCACCACCGGCACCTACAACAGTAATAAGTGTTTCGTTTTTGGTTCTGATGGAGTTGATCGTTGTCAGCACATTCTCTAGTGCATCAGGTGTATGCGCATAATCGATAAAAGATATAATTCCGTCTGTTGATCTTAACATTTGGAACCGGCCTTCAGCAGCCTGTATTTTGCTCAGTTGAGTGAGGGCAGATTCATTATCCTGACCTAGTAAAATGGCTGTTCCATAAGCTGCCAGTAAATTGTAGGCATTGAACTCGCCCGATAGAAGGGAATAAAATTCCTGACCATTTATTTGTAATTGCAATCCTTCAAAACTACTTTCGATGATCTTTCCTTTATAATCAGCCAGGGTTTTCAGGCTGAAGCTTTTTTTTGCAGCTTTAGTATTTTGAAGCATCACCCTGCCATTCTTGTCATCCATATTTGAAAGAGCAAAGGCTGTTTTAGGTAGTTCATCAAATAACTTCTTCTTGGCATTCAGATATTCTTTGAACGTTTTGTGGTAATCCAGGTGGTCATGTGTAAGGTTTGTAAAAACTGCCCCACTGAATGTTACACCTGCTATTCTTTCCTGGTCGATGGCATGGCTACTTACTTCCATAAATGCATATTCGCAACCAGATCTTATCATGTCGTTTAATATTTGCTGAAGACTGATGGCATCAGGTGTGGTATGGGTGGATGGCAGAATTTTGCCGGCTATCCGGTTTTGAATAGTTGAGATAAGGCCTGTTTTATATCCTAAGTTGGTGAAAAGGTTGTATAAAAGAGTGGCCGTGGTAGTTTTCCCGTTTGTACCCGTTATTCCCACAAGTTTCAGATTATTTGAAGGCTGATCAAAGTAATTGGAAGCTACTTTCCCAATTGCATCTGAGGAGTCTTCAACCTGAATATAGGTTACATTCGGAACTGTAAATGCCGGAAGTTCACTGCAAATAATAGTAGCAGCGCCATTTTTTATGGCCGTTTCAATGAATTGGTGGCCATCCATTTGGGTGCCTTTTATGGCGGCAAAAAGCGTGCCCGGAGATGCTTTCCTGGAATCCAGACATAATCCTGAAACGGAAATATCCAATGTTCCTTTCGTATGAAGGACCTTGATACCGGATAATATGTCTCGTAACTTTTTCACCTTAAAAACTTGATAATTGTAAATTGATTTGTCTTCCTTTGGTTACCGGAGTACCCGATTTTACTGACTGTGACCTGACCTTTCCTTTTCCATTTAGTGTTGCCTGATACCCAAGATTCTCCAGCAGGAATATTGCGTCTTTAGCCTTCATTCCCACTACATTCGGAGTCAAATCCTGGGGGAATAATTCGGGTTTTAATTCTATATTGTTTTCATTCACCTCAGCATAGGCCCATTGTTCTTCATAAATGAAGTCTTTATGATCATAACCGAGTTCAGTGTAAATATTTTTCAAATCAGCATACCAGACTGCGGAGTTGGCCGGTATTTGATGAATCGTATTCGTGTCCTCTTTGGTTTCGAGTTCAAGTGCCAGAGAGGTGGCATATATTTTATCGGCAATTTCTTTAAATGCCGGAGCCGCAACTGATCCACCATAGTATTTGCCAGCAGAAGGATTATTGATCACAACGATACATGAATACTTTGGATTATCCGCTGGAAAGTATCCAATGAAAGATGCGTTGTAATTGGTTTTGTTGTACTTGCCTCCCATGGCAATTTGGGCGGTTCCTGTTTTGCCTGCTACTTTATAAGGACTGTCGGCAAAAGTGTTTTTACCGGTACCATTCTCAACCACACCCTCAAGCAGCGACCTGGCAAGTTGAATGGTTTGATCCGATGCAATACTTTTATCGATCACTTCAGTTTCGAATACTTTTTTTTGAATGCCTGCTTCGCGTATTTCGGTAACAAACTGCGGTTTAACCATGATTCCGTTATTGGCAACGGCATTATAGATTGTCAGGTTTTGGAGAGGTGTTATCGTTAATTCATAACCTATCGACATCCAGGGCAATGAGGTGCCGTACCATGTTTTTTTATTGGATGGATGTTTAACATAGGGTACACCTTCGCCCTGTATTTCAAGCTCAAGCTTTTTATTTAGCCCCAGTTCATAAAGACCTTCGATATATTTCTCAGGCTCATCTTTGTAAGCTTCATAAATAATCCTGGAAACACCAACATTGGATGAATGTTCAAAAACATCTCTTACGGTTACCCGGCCGTTCTTGATTTTATGAACATCTTTAAGAGGTCTGCCGTAATAGGAAGTATATCCTTCTCCAGTGATCACACTATCAGTTAATTTGATTTTTTGGTCTTCCAAAGCGGTCATTAACGAATACAGTTTGAAGGTAGAGCCAGGTTCAATACTTTCGCCAATGGCGTAGTTGTAAGTTTCTTTATAAAAGCTATCTGTGCTGTCGTATCTGAGGTTCGCAATGGCTTTGATGTGCCCTGTTGCTACTTCCATTACCACGGCACAACCCTGGAATGCCTCATTGCTAATAAGTTGCCTTAGCAATGCCAGTTCGGTTACATCCTGGATATTAACATCAATGGTAGTGACAATGTCTAAACCATTCTTGGGTTCCACCTCATTCTCATCATGAATGGGCACCCAATCGCCGTGGTTGATGCGGCGCAACACCATTTTCCCATCTTCACCCGTAAGCACATCCGTAAAAGCACCTTCTAAACCGACAAACAGGTTTTCTTCTTTAATTTCATATCCGATCGTCCGTCCGGCAAGTTCTCTAAACGGCCTGACGCGTGTTGTCTTCTGAATGGTAATTAAACCGCCACTGTATTTTCCACGTTTCAGTATGGGCAGTTTTCTGAGCTCTTTAAGCTGGTCGTAGGTAGCAGATCTGCTTAACAAGAAATATCTTTTGCCGTTTTTCCTGGCTTTGATCAGGTCATTTTTAATCTGCCATTGCGACGATTTGTTAAACGTATTCGACAAACCTTTGGAGAGTGAGTCGATCTTTCCATAGAAAAGCTCATCAGAGATGTGAGGAGAAGCAACATCAAACCTGATCTCAAATATAGGAACCGAAGTGGCGAGCAGGCTGCCATCTGCTGCAAGAATATTTCCCCTGCTTGCTTCCAAATTGGCCACAGTTAATTCCTGATGCTGTGATTGCTGTTTTAACTCCTCACCTTCAACGATTTGAATAAGCAGCATCTTGGTGATGATGGCCACACCAAAGACCAGTACCCCGAAATACACCAGGTAAACACGCCATAATATGTCTTTCTTCTGATCTGTCAAAGCTTACTCTTTATCGTTATTTTTTTTAACTTTTAATATCTTCACCGGTTGCCGGTTTTCCTTCACACCAGTTGCTTCAAGCCTTTTTGAAATTTGTGATTGTTTTGAGAGTTCCATCAAATCTGATTTACTATCGATAAATTCAAATCGCAATTCTTTGAGCTCCCTGTGTAAGTGGCTGATCTCCCTGATCTTTTCTTCAGCCATGTAATTGTTAGCGATATATATAAAAGCCAGAAAAGCTATGAACAACAGGAAAGGGAAAAGTCTGAATGTCTTCTCGGTGATAAGTTCGCCACCAAGTATGCCTTTTGTTGTACTCCCAATATTGGTTTCTACCCTGGGCAACCTCAGCCTTTTCTCTTTTTTTTGTTTTTTTATTTTATTTACTGGTTTCATTATATCTTTTCAGCGATTCTTAAGCGGGCACTTCTGGCCCGGTTGTTCAACTCTATTTCTTTTTCGTCAGCTACAATTACTTTCCTGTTAACAGCTTTGTAGATCAACTCCGGGTTTCCGTAGAAATCCTTTTTTAATTCACCCTCAAAATTTCCTGTTTTGATCAGGTTCTTAACCAGCCTGTCTTCGAGTGAATGGTAGGAGATCACCACCAGCCTGCCCTGAGGAGCAAGCATTTCAGTGGCCTGGAGCAGTAATTCTTTCAAAGCATTTATCTCGTCATTTACATAAATACGTATGCCCTGAAAAAGCATCGCCAATGATTTGTTGAGTTTGTTTGGAAGAAAACATGACTGAACGGCTTGCACCAGTTCGGATGTTGTTGCGATTTGATTTATATCCCTTGCTGCAACAATGGCTTTCGCTACCTTATAACTATTATTCAGCTCCCCGAAATCGCGGATAATTTGGTGAAGGTCTTCAAGCGAATATGTGTTCACAAGTTCACGGGCTGTTAAGGGAGCATCCTGGTTCATCCGCATATCCAATTCACCTTCCAATCTGGTTGAAAAGCCTCGTTCGGCCACATCAAACTGATGGGAGGAAACGCCCAAGTCAGCCAGAATGCCATCTATCGAATTAACGCCATGAAGTTTTAAGAAATTCTTTAAATGCCTGAAATTGTGATTGATCAATATGAAATGCTCATCGTCAATAACGTTCTCAAGTGCATCTTTATCCTGGTCGAAGGCGAATAGACGTCCTTCTTTCAGATGCTGTAAAATCAATTTAGAATGACCACCACCACCAAATGTGGCGTCCACATAGGTACCTCCGGGTTTAATCTGAAGGCCTTCAATACTTTTATTTAATAATACTGGATTGTGGTACATTCAATTAATTATCAGTTTCAAACTCGCCCATAACTTCTTCTGCCAAATCGGCAAAATCATCCGGATCATAGTCAACTGCCTGTTCATAGGCAACTTTATCCCAGATCTCGATGCGGTTTACAACTGATGTAAGTACGATCTCTTTTATTATTCCGCCATAAGCCTGCAAGTCCTTTGGAATAAGAAGCCTGCCGGGGCCGTCCAACTCAACCGGTTTCACACCAGCCATAAACTTGGTTATGAATTCTGCATTTTTCTTTTTAAACATGTTAAGCTTGCTTACCATGCTTGTTTCATCCTGCCAATGATCAACAGGGAAAAGTTCAAGGCATTTTTTAAATATGCTGCGCTTGATAACAAACCCCTGTTTGTAGGTTTCTCCCATCTGGTTCTTGAAAGGAGCCGGAAACATAAATCGACCTTTAGCGTCAATTTTACATTCATATGTTCCCAGGATATTTATCATTGAATTCTGCAGATTAATGGCGTAAATGTACTAAGAATTTACCACAATTTTACATAATTTACCACCTTTTACCACATTGTTAACAAAATGTTACGTTTTATAGCCAAAAAAATTTATTGCCTGTTGGCTTAATATTTTGACTTTCAATAATTAATATTTTACAAAAAGAGTGGGAGATGACTTATTAACAGAAATCAAATTTCACATTTGTTAATAACCGGTGAATTACTCTGATTGGCGTATATTTGTATTTGCTGAAGTGCATAATAAGTTACTACATATGGAACGTGCGAAGCCAACACCGGCACTGGTTGACATTGAAAAAGTCATCAAAGATAAGAGTCCGACACTCAAAAAAGTGATACCGGGTTTTATTACAGCATACTTGAAAAGAATAATACACCAGGATGAGCTCAATTTTTACCTGACGGAATATGCCCATTTGCAAGGCGTGGAATTTATTGATGCTGTACTCGGATATATTAATACAAAACTAGAACTGGTCGGGCTTGAGAATATTCCTGAAAAAGAAAAATGCATTATTGCTTCAAATCATCCCTTGGGCGGACTGGATGGTATGGCCTTAATGCTCGCAGTGAGTCATGTACGAGGCGATATTGTATTTCCTGTGAATGATATCCTGATGAATGTGAAAAACCTGGAATCATTGTTTATCCCGATAAATAAACATGGATCAAATGCTGAAAATATAAAGATCATCAATGATACTTTTGCTTCGGATAAGGTGGTGTGTTATTTTCCTGCCGGATTGGTTTCGAGGAAAACAGGTGGTGAGGTTCGGGATATGGAATGGAAATCGACTTTTATTACTAAAGCGAAACGGTTTGAAAGGAATATTATTCCAACGCATATCAGCGGCAAGAACACCAATTTCTTTTATAACCTGGCCAATATCAGGAAAAAACTGGGTATAAAAGCCAATATTGAAATGCTATACCTGGTGGATGAATTTCACAAGCAAAAAAATCAAACCCTGGTGATTACATTTGGCCCCCACATTCCATACCAAATCTTTGATAAAAGAAATACGGCTGCCCAATGGGCTGATCTGGTAAAACAATATGTGTATAAAATGAGCGCCGGTTATAAAGAATCTTTTGAGGAATTTATAAAGTAAAAACCTATTTAATTCCTACAGCAGGGCTTCAATATCATTTACCGTTTGCGGATCACTGGGCCTTTTAGCATTTTCATCCACTACCTTTCCTTTTTTATCAATCAGTACATAGCGGGGAATGAACCGGACATTGAAACGAGTTCCATAGTCTTGTTTTACAGCAAGGCTTGATAAATAATGCTCGCCGGTCAGTTTAAGATTATCAACCGTTGAACTCCATGCTGCTGCATTTTTATCTGAAGAAAAATAGACGAATACCACATCCTTGCCCAGGAAAGTTTCCTGTAATTTATGAGAATAAGGCATTTCTCTTTTGCAGGGTCCACACCAACTGGCCCAAAAATCAAGGTATATTACTTTGCCATCGTATTTGGCAATAATGTCATTAAAAGTGGTGTTCGCATATTCCGGACTATTTAAGTCAACGATATTTGTTTCAAGTTCTGCTGGAACACTTTGCGCGAAGATGAATATGCTGAAAAACATGAGTGCAACAACTAATAGTGAGGTTCTTATTTTCTTTTTCATTATGATCATTTTTTGTTTGTATTAGACGTACGGTTTTTTTAAAACTTACAGTTCAGAAATATTATTGCTGAAAAACAAATTGTATGATATTGGCGCCCATCATGAAGGCTTCCATCCTTTTTTCCGGTGAATCATTATGAACTTCGGCAGATTCCCATCCATCACCCAGATCGCATTCATAGTCGTAAAAACATACCAGTCTTCCTTCATAAAATAATCCGAATCCTTGTGGGGAATTATCGTCATGTTCATGGATTTTAGGCAATCCATCCGCAAAATCATATGCCTGGTGGTAAATAGGATGGGAGAATGGAAGTTCCTGCATCTCAATACCGGGAAAAACTTTATTCATCTCTCTTCTTATATAGGGATCCATTCCGTAGTTGTCAGAAATATGTAAAAACCCGCCTGAAATCAAATAATTCCGTAGGTTTTCTGCTTCATCAGGATTGAATATGATATTTCCGTGACCAGTCATGTGGACAAAAGGATAATTGAAAATTTCGATGCTGCCTACTTCAACAGTTGCGATATCTGGATCAATATCCGTATTCAAGGTATTGTTACAATACTTTACAAGGTTGGGGAGGGAGGTAGGATTGGCATACCAATCGCCGCCACCACTATATTTCAGCAATGCAATTTTCACTTCCTGCGCATTTGCAACCTGAAAAGTGAATAGTATCAGTATAAATATTGAAAAATTAAGTTTCATAAATCAGTGCAAATATAAAAAACGCAAATATTGAAAAAGTGGTATATGTATTTTTTATGAAAGATTAACCAAATGAACAGTATGGCAGGCCACAACTCCGGCTGTTTCAGTCCGCAGGCGCGATGGCCCAAGTTTCACAGGTGTAAACCCTTGTTCTTTGGCAGTTTCAATCTCTTTCTGGCTGAAATCACCTTCAGGACCTATCAGAATCAATGTGTCTATATTCGGTTTGCAAATTGTAAAGAGCTCATCTTTCACATTTGCATCCATATAAGCAATGAATTTCTGGCCCGGAAAAGGTGTTTCAATCAGGTCTGTAAAACCTTTCATAGTATCCAGTTCGGGATGAAATGATTTGAGAGATTGTTTCACAGCGGCTGTAATTACACGATTCAGTCGTTCTTCCTTAATTATTTTTCTTTCTGAATGCTCAGTTAAAATTGGGGAAATGCGATCAATACCAATTTCGGTGCATTTCTCAAGAAACCATTCAAAGCGGTTGATATTTTTTGTTGGGGCGACAGCAATATTCAACTTAAAATCACGATGATCATCTCCATTGTTCTGATGGATAATTTCAAGCTCGCAACCTTTCGGATTTGGATCAGAAACAACACATTCAAAGATCAAGCCTTTTCCGTTCGTAACAAATACTTTGTCACCCTTTTGAATGCGCAATACACGTACCAGGTGATTGGAATCATCTTTGTTTAATGTATGAAAGTTCCCTTCAATGCCGGGCGAAAAAAAGAAATTACTTATTGACAACGACCTTTTTTGTTATAATTTGATTATTTGAATCGGTTAACCTGATCAAATATATACCATTTCGCCATTCAGAACCCATGTTAACAAGGACAGAATTATTTTGACTATTCAGTTTTTGATTGTGAACAACCTGGCCGAGTTGGTTATATATGACCAACTCATCAAATAAATGGTCCTCGGGAATAATTACAGTGAATTTTCCACTATTTGGATTTGGAAAAACCTGAACATTGTTACTATTGAGAGTGTTCGTTTCCAAACCCACATATTGACTTATGGTTATATTGTCGATAAATAATGGATTGCCATAAAAGCTGTAAGTTTCAAAGGCTATTTGAACATCAGGATTTCCTGCCCATTGGCTGATATCTACATCAAAACAAGAAGATCCCCAGCCAGAAATACACCAATCAGATGCAGTTTCAGGCCAGAAGTTTTCTGTCATTTCATGCGTGGCAAAGTTGCCACTACCATCATCGGCATTGGCAAAAATCCGGGTCCAGGTAGTTCCGCAATCATCAGAAATGTAAATTATTAATGAATCAGAAACTTCATCCAATCTTTTAGCAAAAGCATGCTGAAAATTAAGAGAAGCAGTATTTAATCCACTTAAATTTAATGGAGGTGAAATCAAGCGATCTCGTTGACCAATGGCAAAGTATTCTGTAAAATTTATACCCGCAGCAAAAGATCCGGGTGTAGTGCCTGCCACTTCAAAAATCTCCCAGGTTTTATCATCATCAGGATTTTCAATTGTCCAATACTGGTTCCTAAACCCATCTTCCTCAAATGTTTCTTTAAAATACGGTGTATATCCACCGGCATGAATAAATTCTGTTTTCGATAGTGTTGATTCACCATTCAGATTCCATACAGTTAAGCTAACATCATAATTCGCACCTTCGTCAAAGATCACTTCCGGATTTTGACTGGTTTCATCGCTTTCATTTACAAAAGTCACTGTTGCGGGGTTAAATTCCCAAAGCCACTGGATTGGACTGTATTCAGATTGGTCAGTAAATGAAACGATCTCCCCAAGGCAGAACACATCTTTGTTTGCTGTGAAATTCACAATTGGTAGAAGAGATGCACTAACACTAATATAATCTTCTTTTATGAGTGTATCCGACCCAAGTTCATTAGACGCAATCAATGTAACATCAAATTCTCCCTCACTGGAATATTGAATATTTTGAGGATTTCTTTCGGTTGAGGTTTCAGGATTCCCACCTTCAAATGTCCATAACCATTCAGTTGGTATACCACTAGTGGCATCTGTAAAGTCAATTGTTTCATCAAGTGGGATCAGGGTTTCATTAGCTGTGAAATTTACAACCGGAATCTGAACATATCCAAATGATGCTATCTGTGTTCTCCAATTCCAACCACCATTTGTGTATTCAGTTGTAAACCAAAAAGTCTGATCATCACTTGGGTCAACTGACATCATTGAATAATCCCCCCACCTGTTAATACCAGTTTGTGATGCATTCCCTTCTTTAATAAGAATTTCTGAAATGTCAAAGATCCCTGTTCCGGAATTGGCAGATGTTTGCCCTGTTACAGCTATAGAAGGATAGACTGATGTACTTGAAACTGAATAGCCGACTGCAATATCACCATTTTGGTTCATGGCTATACTTCCCATCCATCTGCTATTGCCATCGTCGGGTGCAAATGTACCTTGTTGATAAACTTCCCATCCATCACCATAATTTCTGAGCTCATACCATCTTACACCTGCCCGTCCACTTCCTGCATTTACTGTATGATTGGTTAACATGACTTCATATTCTTCAAAATTTCTATATTGAAGTCGATACATCAGTCTGTCTGAAAGCGCATCCAGTTTTTGGCTGGTACCTGGTTGTGAAATAACTATACTACTGTTTGAATATGGTTCTACATTAATACTTGCCACAAAGCTGGCCTGGTTATTTGCACTGTTATCCCAATCTACAATTGCCTCATAAACCCTTAAAGAATTATTGCCTCCTCTTATTAAATAAATAGGTTTGTCTTCATCCGGTGATAGCGGACCATCAGCATCAGCAGGTAATAGGCTTCCAGCACCTGAACCCATATTAAAAAATACCATTTCAGCTTCAGGATCACCTACAAGCATAGCATTTCTGTCAAGTACACAAATACCACCCCCATACCATGATCCACTGGAGAATTGGTTAATGGTAAAACAATAAGCATTATGCCAGACTCCAAACTTGGGATAATCAGGCATTTTATCAAACTCAAAAGCATATCGATACCATTCACCTAAAGGGTCGCTTGTGGCTGATACTGCAACTAATTCATAATATGGGGCATTATTTGATCCGTTAGGTAAAGAAAATTGACTGGCCACCCACCTGTCGGCATATTCATCATAAACAACTATGGGGTCGCCATCATTGGTGCCTGACCACGGACCATCAAAACCATCCCATAAGGTGCTACTATGTGCGGGGCCATAAAGCATTTCGCCTTCTTTATTCCAAATAGCAAAACCCAAGTTCACCATCTGCATATAATGATTTGGTCCAACATCTCCTTGTGTATCAGGAGGTGCAACCCCATACGTATTAGCAACACCGTCGAAATTTGCCTCAACAGTTGGTTCATTTCTTGAACCATACATTTGGTCCTGCAATACTGGGTCAATGCCTGTCAGGTTGCCAGAAAAATCCTGATCTTTTGCAAAATTAAATTTATTAGGAATGATATAATATTCCCATGATTTAGTATCGGTTCTCATTGAAACCGGTTCAACATCTCTTAATGCTTTGGATTTATCGAAATATTTTGCGGTAGTTATTTTTGAAGGTTTGACTGATTGACTGTTCAAAGTTGAAAAAATAACAAGAGAGATGAATACCAAAAAAAGTTTTTTCATGTGTAGATATCTATTTATTTAATTATTGTTTAAAAGTTGCTCAAATTTATTGGGTAAATTTAACTGACAATTATTCTTTATTACATATGAATTAAATTCATACTTATGATAAGTATTCGGAAGCGTTTATCTAGTTAATTTCAAGAAATAACTTGATTTATGCAATAGACGCTTATTATTGAATTAGCTTACAAATTTAATTGTAATTAGAAGAAAAAAAGAGTTTTCTTACTGGTTCACAGTTAAAAAACGCTAATCGCCTGTACTTTAGTTAATAACAATTTTCTTTAATAATCGACTGTCTTCTGTTTTAAACCTGATTAAATAGATTCCTTTCGATAGATTACCATCCTCATTAATTGAGATGTTAAAAGCGTTTTGAATATCTCTTTTGTACATACTTCTCCCATTAGTATTTACAACTTCCATGCTAATATACTTATGATCAGCAGGTAAATTAACAGTAATTTTTCCATTTGATGGATTGGGATAAATTTTAATGTTATCGGTATTCATGTATTCAGATTGCCCAACATATTGAGTTATTACTATATTATCAATGAATAAAGGATTTCCCCAGTAACAGTAAGATTCGAATGCAATTTGAATGTCATCCATTCCTGCCCATTGGCTTATATCAATATCAATACAAGAAGCGCCCCAGCCGGATAAACACCAGTCTGATTCTGTTTCCGGCCAAAACTCATCCGTTAATTCATGGGTAGCAAAATCTCCACTTCCATTTTCTCCATCTGCAAAAATTCTTGTCCAGGTTTCGCCGCAGTCATCTGAAATATATATGAGCAAGGAGTCAGTTGCAGCAGCAAATTTTTTTGCATATGCATGCTGAAAGCTTAGTACTGCCTGATCGAGACCCGATAGATTAAAAGGAGGGGAAATTAAACGATCTCTTGCGCCAAGTTCAAGGTAGTTACTAAAGTCGATTCCCATAGAAGTATTGCCTGGAGATGTGCCACCTGTCTCAAAAACTTCCCAGGTTTTATCATCATCAGGGTTTTCGATGGTCCACTGATTCATTAAAAGGCCATTGTCTTCAAATGTTTCTTTAAAATAAGGTGTAAAACCGCCTGAATTTATATAGTTACTTTTTGTTAATTCAGAAGGTCCGTTTGTATTCCAGGCAGTCAGAGTCACATCATATTCCCCTGCATTGGAAAATAATACTATGGGATGCTGACTATTCTGATCTGTGCCATTAATAAATGTAATATCTGAAGGTGAAAATGCCCATTCCCAAGCTATTGGATTATAAATTGTAGCATCGGTAAAAAAGACAGTATCTCCTGTGCAAAACCTTAATTGATTAGCGGAAAACTGAACTTCAGGCATAAGTGACCCGCTAACAGAAATATGATCTTCCAGCACTAATGTATCATCTCCGATATCGTTCGAAACAATAAGCTGAACATCATACATGCCTTCCAGAGCATATAGAATATTGCTCGGATGTTGATCAGTTGAAGTTTCGGGATCTCCTCCATAAAATGTCCAATTCCAGGTGTTCGGTGCACCAGTTGATTTATCTGTAAAGTCAATAAAGTCATTAACTGGTATCAAAGTGTCAGATGCAATGAAATTGGCAACAGGCTCCTGATCAAAATAAAATGAAGCAATCCTAGTTCTCCAATTCCAACCTCCATTGGTGTATTGTGTTGTGTACCAGAAGGTTTTGTCGTCAGATGGATCAATTGATATCATCGAATAATCACCCCATCTATCAACACCAGTCTGTGATTTAGTCCCTTCGAGTATGTTGGTCTCCGCAATATCAAACTCACCAGTCCCAGAATTTCCAGCAGTCTGACCTGAAAACCTTATAGAAGGATAGGTCGATTGACCAGAAACTGAATATCCTGCCATAAGGACTCCATAAGAATTCATGGCAACGCTTCCCATCCACCTGTTATTTCCGTCATCAGGGGCAAATGTACCTTGTTGATATATTTCCCAGCCGTCACCGTAATTTCTTAATTCATACCATCTTACACCGGCACGTCCTCCTCCCGCATTTACGGTGTGATTGGTGACCATTACTTGATATTCTTCAAAATTTCTATATTGTAGACGGTACATCAAACGATCTTCCAATGCATCCAGTTTCTGGCTTGTACCAGGCTGATTTACAGAAATATTGCTGTTAGAATATGAAGCAACGGCTAAAACATCAATTATTTCAACAGAAGAGTTTTCGTGATTTTCCCAGTCTGCATTTGCCTCTAACAACCTAAGTGAACCAGGTCCAAGGCTGACAAGATAACTTGGCGAACCTTCGGGAGGTAACACAACGCCATCTGCATCAGCTGGCATCAGGCTACCGTAACCAGAACCTATATCAAAAAGGAGCATCTCAGCATCAGGATCACCATCAAGCATGGCATCACGATCCAACATGCAAACACCGCCACCATGCCAAGAACCACTCTCAAACTGGTTTATAGTTAGGTAATAAGCATCAGGCCAAACTCCAAATTTTGGATAATCAGGCATTTTGTCGAATTCAAAAGCATAACGGTACCATGCACCTGTCGGATCACTCGTGGCGGACACAGCTACCAATTCGTAATAGGGTGCATTATTTGCACCGTTAGGTAATGAAAACTGACTTGCAATCCAACGATCTGCATATTCATCATATAATACGATTGGGTCGCCATCATTGGTGCCACTCCATGGTCCTATAAAACCATTCCACAGGGTTATATTATCAGCAGGCCCATACACCGTACTGCCAGATTTGTCCCAAATTTTAAACCCGCTATTAACCATTTGAAAATAATGGTCGAGACTAACATCGCCCTGTGTATCGGGAGGCGCAACGCCATATGTGTTTGAAATACCATTAAAATTCTCGACAATCTCAGGCGTATTTCGTGTAGCTTCAATAGTTTTTTGAAGCAGAGGATCTGGCCCATCCAGGTCAACACGTGGTGTTACTTTTTCGTGAAAGTCGAATTTATTGGGAACCAATCCATCTTTCCAATCGCTTTTAATTGCACCCGGAGGAATTGGTTCAACTTCTTTTAATTCTCTTGAGATATCAAACTTTACCGCCTTTTTTACTGAACTATATTCAAAACTTTGAGAATAAGACAAAAAAGGAATGACGATAAATAAAATTAGTATAAATCTTTTTGTTACTGCATTCTGTTTGAAATCCATTATTTTAATTTTTAATTTTTTACAATTTCCTTAACTTAGTTGATAATTAATTTTTGTGGGTGTAAAATATTCTTTCCAGTGAAATTAACTATATAAATACCTCTCGATAATTTTTTTGACAAATCAATTTCAAGGGTGTTTACATTTTCATTTATATTTTCTCTATACAATTCATAACCCTTTTGATTAGTAATGGTTAATTCAGAATATGAATGTTCAGCAGGTAAATTAATGGTGAATTTTCCTGAATTAGGATTGGGATATATGTTAATTTCATTTGAGACCTGAAGTTCTTCCTCACCCACGTATTGGCTGATAACTATATTGTCGATAAAAATGGGATTGCCATAAAAGCTATAAGTTTCAAAAGCAATTTGTACATTATGCTCACCAGCCCATGGACTTAAATCTATATCTATACAAGAAGCGCCCCAGCCCCATAAACACCAGTCGCCTCCAGTTTCAGGCCAAAAATCATAATCCGTTTGTGGATGTGTGCCAAAGTTTCCTGAGCCATCTTCAGCATCAGCAAATACTCTTGTCCATGTCTCGCCACAATCATTTGAAACAGAAATGATCAATGAATCGCTCACTTCATCAAGTCTTTTTGCGGCAGCATGTGTAAATGTTAAGTACGCCGAGTTTAATCCTTCTAAACTTATCATCGGTGTGATTAATCTATCCCTTGCACCTATTACGTAATATTTCCTGAAGTTTACGGCAGCAGCAAGATTGCCAGGACTTGACCCCCCCACTTCAAACAACTCCCAGGTCTTTCCTTCATCCGGATTGTCAATGGTCCAGTTTTTGGCATCTAATCCATCTTCAAATGTTTCTTTAAAGAATGGAATATATCCGCCTGCCATGAGGTAACCGGATTTAGTAACAGATGCTGATCCGTTTAAATTCCATGCTGATAATGTTACTTCATATGTAGCAACTTCGTCAAATACCACTTCCGGATGCTGGCTGTTTTCATCAGTATCATTTATAAAAGTTACGCTAGGTGGATCAAACTGCCATAGCCAGCTAATTGGACTATATTGTGTCATATCAGTAAATTGAACAGTTTCGCCCGTACAAACAAAAACATCATCAGCTGAAAACTGAACCAGAGGTAAAATTGTTGAACTTACTTCTATGTAGTCAAATTTTGTTATGGTATCGGAACCGATTTCGTTGATTGCAATCATTTTAACCGGAAAAGTTCCTTCTGCAGGATAAATAATATCTTGCGGATGTTGGAGATTTGAGGAAATCGTTTCTGAACCTTCAAATGTCCATTCCCAACTCGTAGGAATACCGACTGATAAATCAGTAAAATTCACAGTTCCTCCTACAGGTATTAAGATTTCATCTACTGTAAAATCAGCTTCTGGTAATTGGGTGAAACTAAATGATGCAATTTGTGTAGCCCAATCCCATCCTCCATTTGTATATTCGGTTGTAAACCAAAAAGACTGGTTATTTGTAGGGTCCACTGACATTTTTGCATAATCGCCCCACCTGTTAACACCTGTTTGAGAATTCTGACCTTCATAAATACTTGTTTCAGCAATGTCTAATATGCCTGTTCCTGTGTTTGCCGCAGACTGTCCTGCAATTCTTATAGAAGGATAGGTGTTGGAACTTGAAACCGAATAACCTACAGCAATGTCACCATACTCATTCATGGCTACACTACCCATCCACCTGTTTTCGCCATCTTCAGGGGCATAGGTGCCTTGCTGATACATAGTCCATTCATCATCATATTTTCTCAGTTCATACCATCTTACTCCAGCTCTTCCTCCACCGGCATTTACAGTATGATTTGTTACCATTACTTCATAATCTGAGAAATTACGGTATTGTAACCTGAACATCAGTCTTCCAGCTAGAGTTGAAAGTTCCTGTGAAGTTCCAGGCTGTTCGATGGATATGTTTTGTGATGAGAAAGATTGTGTTGACAAGGTTGTTACCAGGTTTATGGTTGAGTTATTGGTGTTCTCCCAATCAATTTCTGTTTCCCACACCCGCAGACTATTATTTCCCATATTTACGAAATAAGCCGGTGCTTCCTCGGGTGGTGGTATTACTCCATCAGCATCAGATGGTAACAAACTGCCATAAGATTCACCTAAATCAAAAAATACCATTTGTGCATCAGGGTCGCCTGCTATCATGGCTTCACGATCTAAAGCAACAACACCAGCACCTGCCCATTGGGATGCATTTATAAATTGATTAATTGTAAAGTAATAACCATCATTCCAAACGCCAAATTTTGGATAATCAGGCATATGTTCAAACTCAAAGGCATATCTGTACCATTCTCCTGTTGGGTCGTCAGTGGCGGAAACCGCAACAAGTTCATAAAATGGTCCTGAAGGCCTGAATGGAAGTGAGAACTGTGATGCAACCCATCTGCCAGCGTATTCATCGAAGACCACAATCGGGTCACCATCATTGGTGCCACTCCAGGGACCTTCAAATCCTTCCCACAATGTAATTGAGTGCGCTGGTCCGTAAAGTAAATTTCCTTCTTTATCCCAAATGGCAAATCCATTGTTCACCATTTGCATATAATGATTTAAGCTTACATCTCCATCCGTATCCGGAGGTGCCACACTATACGTATTATGTATACCGCTGAAATTGTCGTTGATCTCAACATCAAACCTGTTTTTTCCGTGTTCAGATTGTAATGCTGGATCGGGTCCTTCAAGGGTAGATGAATTGATAAGTTCTTCATGAAAATCAAACTTATTTGGTACCAATCTGTCTTTAAAAACACTTTTTATTTTTCCAAGCGGAATGGGTTTTGTTTCGCTTAATTTATTTGATTTATCAAAATAAACAGCTTTGGATACCCTTGTGGGTGTATGTTTCTGAGCAAAAGCATTTTGCGTAATAATCGTGAAAATGAAAATAAAGGTTAATAAATGGATTTTCTTCATTGAATTTCTTATTGAAAATTAAAATGTTTTTTGGTGCTGACAAAAGTAATATAAAAATGTATTATTAAGTAAGACAACACAAAGGCAGAAGTCGTTGCGCCAGAAGATATAACAAATGAAATTACTATTTTGTTTTCTTCGAACGGATCATCATTTCCAGCATATCCCACATTTCTTTGGGAACTTTTTCCAGCATATTGAATTGACCCGCTCCCTGCAACCATTCACCACCATCAATAGTGATTACTTCACCATTGATATATGCAGAATATTCTGATAATAAGTAAGCAGCCAGGTTTGACAATTCCTGGTGTTCACCCACACGACGCAGGGGTACTTTTTTGGATACATCAAATTTTTCTTTTAGGTCTCCGGGTAATAACCTGTCCCATGCGCCTTCAGTAGGGAATGGGCCGGGAGCAATAGCATTTAATCGGATTCCGTACTTAGCCCATTCGACCGCCAGTGACCTGGTCATGGCCAAAACACCTCCTTTAGCAGCAGCTGATGGAACAACATAACCACTACCAGTCCATGCGTAAGTGGTAATGATATTAAGAATGACTGCTTTTTGCTTTTCTTTAATCCAATGTTTTCCGAATGCTAAGGTGCAGTTTTTGGTGCCTTTCAATACTATGTCGATAATTGTATCAAAAGCGTTGGATGATAATCGTTCAGTGGGGCTGATAAAATTTCCTGCTGCATTATTTAGCAAACCATCAACTTTGCCATATTTTTCGATGGTTTTTAAAAGCATATTTTCAACTTCATCGTATTTTCTTATATCACATGCAACTGCATATACATCACCACCAGTTTTTGCAGTCAAATCACTTGCTGCCTGATTTAGTTTATCGATATTCCGTGATGTGATGACCACTTTTGCATCAAGTGAAAGAAAATATTCTGTCATGGACTTACCAAGGCCTGAACCGCCACCAGTAACCACTATTACCTGGTCTTTTAGTTCCTTGTTTTTAAACATTGGTTCTGAAAACTTCATGTGTATTATTTAGAGATTAAAAATTGGGATGCCCAAAGTTATGCTTTAATTTTCATTAACAAATGTGCTTATGAGAAAAAGAAGAGTTAACCAAAAAGTGGATCGATACTTAAAGCGATAATCATAATTAAAACAAAATAATTGATTCGCATGAAATAGTAGAAAGGGTTAAAGTCTTCTTTTTTTGAACTGAGTAGTTGAGCAAATACAACAATAAGCCAAACGGAGGCCAGCACGATTGTTATTTTAAAGAATACAGTACTCATGAGTCCTGATACAGGTATCATTAGCGCAGTAACTGCGGTAGCAGCTGTCCACATAAACGTGGCATTTTTAATTTGTTGTTTGCTGATCATCGAGGTTATGGTTGGGTAACCAGCGTCTTCGTATTCTTTTCCATATTTCAGCATAAGTAACCAAAAATGAGGTACCTGCCAGATGAAAAAGAAAAAAGCCAACACAAAAAGTCTTGGATCTGACAATTCTCCACCACCTGCCACCCAGCCTACCATAGGAGGTATGGCACCGATAATGCTCCCCGGTACTACAGCGAATGCAGTTTTACGTTTCAAAGGTGTATAAATGCCATTATACCAAATTAACGCCAGAAGTCCAAGTTGTGCAGCGAGGAAATTGCTTCCTAAATAGATGATATAAGTTCCAATGGCAATTTCTGAAATTGCAATAAGAAGAACCAAATTTGGGCTGATCTTTCCCGAAGGAATGGGTCGGTTATTGGTTCGTTTCATCAGCGCATCTTTATCCTTGTCTTGATAGTGGTTTAGTGCTGCAGAACCACAGGCCAGAATAAAAATACCAAGGACCGGTAATACCAGGCCCGTATCGAAAGTGTTCTTTGCTAAAACATACCCGGCAATAGTAGTTAATGTAACTGCTAATGTTATTTTAACTTTATTAAGTTCAAGTATTAACCGGATCGCATCTTTTATTGACATGGTCAGAGATTATTTAATGGTCTCAATATAATCAATAATTGCATTAATCTCTTCATCAGTAAGTACATCCGCATAAGATGTCATCAAACCGCCCTGGTAACTTTTAACAATGGCAGCGTTGGGATCTTTAATAGATTCTATCAGGTAATTTCGATCAACTACTATTTCTTTTTCTTCACCATTAATCAATACGGTTTCTTTCATGCCCATTACACCTTTAAAACTTGGCCCGACTAATCTTGTTCCATCTTGTGTATGACAAGAAAAACAGGCATTTTTCTTCATCAAAGTTAATCCAGGATGTTCATTACTAGTATCTGGAATCGTCTCCAGCCAGGTGTCATATTCACTGCGGTCAACAACTTTAATTGTACTTAGCATATAAGAATGAAGTTGTCCACAGTATTCTGCACATAGTATATCGTAGGTTCCTTTTTTTTGAGCTGTAAACCACATCATTTTTTCATCACCCGGTACCACATCCTGTTTAATCCTGAATGCAGGAATATACAAGGCGTGCAATACATCTCTTGATGTAAGATTAAGTTTAACCGGTTCATCAACCGGTACAATTAGGGAGTCAGAAGATTTTCCATTGGGATATTCGAAAGTCCATTTCCACATTTGCCCGATGGCATCAATTTCAATGGCGCCTTTGGGAGCAACTAACATTGGCTTATAGCCTGTCCAGCCAAACCAGAACATAATCAATACAAGAATCGTTGGTATTACAGTCCATACAATTTCCAGGGTATTATTGTGAGTAATATTTGTTGCAACCGGGTTTTTCTTTTTCCTGTATCTGAATAAAAAATAGATCATCACAGCAGTAATGCCCACTAGAAAAAAAATGGATATTCCGAGGATTAAATATAATGTGAAATCAACTCCTTCAACAAAATTTGAAGCATTCATAAAATGTAATTTATCTTGTTATATAATCGAGTATTACCATAAATAAAAAGAACAAGAACAAGAACATTACAATAATCATCCATGCTCTGTAAATCTTTGCATCGTATTTTAAATGCATAAAATATAAGGCAACTGCAAGTGCTTTTACAGTGGCAATCAGAAGTGCGGTAGCAACAGTAAGTGTTCTTAAGTCAGCGCCAAAGGTTGAAATAAAAACAGTCATCAGCGTAAGTAAAATCAATGCCACCCAGGTGCCAAAAAGTTCTGCATAACTACTTATATGCTCGTGAGCAGTTTTATGTAGTGTTTTATTATCTTTTCCGTCCATAATTTTAATGTATTAGATAGAATAATGGGAATAAGTAAATCCAGATAAGGTCAACCAAATGCCAATACAATCCTGAGTTTTCTAACAACGAATAACGTTCTTTTGTAACTTTTCCTTTTTTAATTAATCGAATAACAACCGCAATAAAAACACCACCAACAATTACGTGTAATGCGTGCAGACCAGTCATAAAGAAATAGAGGTAAAAATAAAGACGTTCACCTAAGGGCAAAGCATCAAAGTGATCCATCCCTGGAAATAATCCATGTTCGAATTTGGAAGTCCATTCAAAGTACTTTATAACTAAAAATCCTAAAGCTGCTAAAATAGTTAACCACGAAAGTGTAATTG
Organism: Marinilabiliales bacterium; assembly: GCA_963776205.1. Taxonomy (GTDB): domain Bacteria; phylum Bacteroidota; class Bacteroidia; order Bacteroidales; family F082; genus UBA4459. Next base: position 205,115 of record CAVZLR010000002.1, on the reverse strand, counting down.
CAAGTTTAGCATTTCCTTTTTGCAAAGCTGTTATAGCCATCGCAATCGTCATACTACTTGTGAGCAGTACGATTGTATTAATTGTACCCATCCAAACATTTAATTCGAATGAAGCCAGAAGAAATGCATCCTGGTTCAGATACCTGTATATCATATAAACGAGGAAAAGCCCTCCGAATAGCAATAATTCCGTAAACAGGAATAACCACATACCCATCTTTGAAGCTTTTGCATCGAAGTTATGACCTGAATTAGGTAATACAAATGTGTGTGAATCAGCCATAAATCTTTAATTCTTTAAGTGTTGTTTTTCTTTTAATGATCTGCATTTTTAGCATTAGGATAATTATATGGGCCACCTTCGGGTAATTCAGGCATTTTATCAAAGTTATGCAATGGTGGAGGAGACGCTGTTTGCCATTCAAGTGTGATGCCATTCCATGGATTTGATGTAGCTTTTTTACCTTTCAATCCTCCTGAAAATAAATTAATAACCATAATAATGAGTCCTGTAATAAGAATCCATGAACCAAAAGTGGAAGCCATATTTAATTCATGAAATTCAACCAAATAATCATAATATCTACGAGGCATACCTTTCAGTCCTAAAATTAGCATTGGGAAGTACGTAGCATTAAATCCGATGAAGAGCAGTGCAAAAGCAATATTGGCAACTGCTTTATTATACATTCTGCCCCACATTTTTGGGAACCAGTAATGTAATGCTCCGAAAAATGCAAATCCGGCACCACCGAACATAACATAATGAAAATGTCCAACCACAAAATAGGTGTCGTGAACGTGAACATCAGCAGCAAGTGCACCTAAAACCAAACCTGTTAATCCTCCTATGAGGAAATTGAAAATAAATGCCAGGGCAAAAAGTAGCGGAACCTGGATGTCGATTGATCCTTTGTAAAGTGTAGCCACCCAGTTAAATACTTTAACAGCTGTTGGAATTGCAACAAAAAAAGTAAGTATCGAAAAAACGATTGCAGCCGGGCCACTCATACCTGATGTAAACATATGATGTCCCCAAACAAAGTACCCAACAAATGCGATGGCCATACTTGAATAAGCTATAGCTTTATAACCAAATATGGTCCGTTGCGAAAATGTGGGAATTATTTCTGAAACTACTCCCATCGCAGGAAGCGCCATAATATAAACTGCTGGGTGTGAATATATCCAGAACAAATGCTGGTAAAGAATAGGATCGCCACCAATTGATGGATCAAATAATCCTATACCGAATACGCGTTCAGCTACGATCATTAATAAGGTTATTCCAATTACCGGTGTTGCCAGTAATTGAATCCATGAAGTAGCATAGAGTGACCATGCGAACAATGGCATTTGATTAAAGCCCATGCCAGGTGTTCGCAATCGATGAATGGTAACAATAAAGTTTAAGCCTGTTAAAATGGAGGAAAAGCCAAGTATAAAAGCAGCGAGCACTGAAAGGGTGACATTTGTACCTGTTTTTACACTGTAAGGTGCGTAAAAAGTCCAACCAGTATCAGCAGGACCATCTCCTAAAACTAATGTTGAAAGAGCAAACAGTGCACCTGTAACATATAACCACCATGAAAACAGATTCAATCGGGGAAATGCAACATCATCAGTTCCTAACATAAGTGGAAGTAAGAAGTTCCCAAATACGGCCGGGATGCTTGGTATGATGAATAAGAATATCATGATAACCCCATGAAGTGTAAATACCTGATTGTATGTTTGGGGGTCAATCAGGTCACGACCTGGATTTAATAATTCCAGCCTCATTAAAATACCCAAACCTGCAGCGACGAGGAAAAATAGCCCTACAGAATAGAGGTATAACAATCCGATGCGTTTGTGATCCAGTGTGAAAATCCATGAGAACAGACCTTTTTTGGCTTGAAAAAAACTGGGTTGCTGTACAACTGATGCAATCATATAATTAAACTTTTGATAATTCCTTTTTTGTTTTTTTCTTTTTTAAAACCATACTTAATAGCAAACCAATTGCTAATAATAGAATAATGGTTCCTGAAATTTTAGTGATATTAAAAACATATTTCTTGCCTTCAGGATCATAGCTAAAACAATAATTCAGCACTTTATTAATTGTGGGACCTGATTTTCCCTGGGCAGCTTCAACAATTGCCATTTTCAAATCAAAAGGAAGAAAATATGTGCTGCCATAGAGGTACCTAGTTATTTTTCCCTCAGGGCTTAACATTATTAATGATCCCGGATGTATGTATTCCTTGCCTTCTTTTTTAACTTTAAAACCAACTTCATTTAAAAGCCTGTTTATGGTAATACTATCTCCGGTAAAGAATTTCCATGCGTTTTCCGTGTCACCGTGCGATACTAGTTTGGAATAAGTTTGCTTCTTTTTAAGTGCCAATGGTGGTTTTTCTGTATGGCTGAAACTGATGGTAAATACCTGGTAATCTTTACCGAGTTCTACATCGGTTTTATCCATTGCATCAGCCAGGCCATTTAAGAGGGGGCTGCAAATACCTGGACATTCGTAGTAAACAAGACATATTACAGTAGGTTTGTCAATAGCATCTTTGATGTTTATTTCGTTGTAAAGCTCATCTCTGAATACCAGATCATCTGTAATATATTCATCCAGATGCTCGTAAATTCCAAGTTCATTTTCGGAATTATTTGATTCGTCGATAGCGAATGTGGGTATTGAAAGAACAATAGATGCGAACAGTAAAAAAGCTAATTGCCTCATATTTAGGTTGTAATGCTTAGGTTAAACATTGGTTTTTGGTGCGCTAATTTAGACTAAATATAAATAGAATAGCTAATATTGATAAAAAATTATTAACAGAGATGGTATAATTAATTGAAAGAAGGCATTATAAAGCGTAGTATAAATAAAAAATCCCGGCTCGTAAGTCACCGGGATTAATATCTAGTTGACAGGCTTTCTAAAATAGAATTACACCTTTGGCAATAAAAGTATATTCTAATTTGGGGTCCTTAATGGCATCTATTTCTTCCTGAGTTTTTCCCTCATCTTCAGCTATATGCTTCAGCATATCCACAGGAATTTCTTCGTATGATGCTATGCCTTCTATTACGGCTGTTTTACCAGCCGCATCTTTCGGTAATAAAAAACTATCATCTTTAAACGTAACATGAATGATCTTATCATTTCCCATTGCAACATCCACCCAGCAGCCTGACATTTGGCAAACCGCTGCTACATCTCCAGTTAATTTTACTTCCACGGTCTCCTGACCTTCCAATAATGCCGGTAGATTTACTACAGAAATAGCATCATCTACTGTAATATCTTCTCCAAAGTTTCCTGTGGAAGAGGTAGGTGCTACAGCAGTTTCATGCTTGCTTTCTTGCTCTTTTTTATTATCCTGATTACAACACGAACTAAATATAACAAGCAAGGATACCGCTAATAAATAGAAAATATTTCTCATATTTTATGGTCTTACAATTTTAATGTCTTTTACTTCTTCAATGGTAATAATTCCGCCATCATTTCCCCAGGCGTTCAGTGTATAATTGATCACATTTACTGCATCTTCATGTGTGTCTACCTGGAAAGGCATTGGCATATTATAGGTAACACCATTCACTACCATTTCTTCATGTGATCCATTCAACACCTGCTTAACAGCTCTTTTTTTATCGGCCAGTAAATAATCAGAACCTTTAAGTGGAGGAAACGCATTGGGTATACCCAACCCGGTGAGTTGGTGGCAGGCAACACATTTTGTTTTATAAATTTTGGCGCCTTCCGGGAATTTTGCATCTGCCGGGTCATCCTGAGGAAGATAAACCAATGAATTTTCTACATTCGAGGTATAGGTTTCCTTTAAATAACCATAAGAGGTTGCAGCAGTTACTATCATGCTGCCCAGAATTAATATTATCGCTATTTTTTTCATGATTACACTTATTTTTAAAATTAATAATTTGATTTTAATGACAACAAGGTGCTGTTTCTTTACCCAATTCCGTCGTATTGTGCTTCATTGTTTTTTCATGGGGTTGCAACACCTTTTCTGGCGGACTTATATAAGGTATGCCAAGTGACAGGCCTCTTAAAATGAAAATAATACCAAGAATAACAATAAAAGTTGATACAACACCTTTAAACTTTTTTCTAATATTTGTTCCTATTAAATTTCCTACAATAGGTATGGAAGCCATAATAGGAATAGTTCCAATGCCAAAGATACTCATGTAAACGGCTCCACTAACAATATCATTTGTATTTATTGCACCTGCTATAGCCACATAAACCAGGCCACATGGCAACAAACCGTTTAATAATCCAATGACAAGAAGCGAAGGGTATGATGATATATTGAATAGTTTTCGGAATTTACCAATAAGTTTTCCGGCATATCCAAAAAAGAATCGGTCGATATTGGCCTGCCCTTTAAATAATACTGGAAACAGGACAGATAAAATAAGCACTATTCCCAATCCTATTGAAGCCCACTTCTGTAAGCCTGCCATTTCAATTCCTTGTCCAAGTAAACCAAAAAGAACCCCCAGTAGTGCATAAGTGGCAATCCTGCCAACATTATAAATAAAGCTTCCTAAAACTTTATGAAACCATGATTTATTTCCAAGGGGCAAGGCAACTGCAATAGGCCCGCACATACCAATACAATGCAAACTGCCAACCAATCCGGTCATGAGGGCAACTATGTATAAATCGTTCATAATTAATTGATGAAGAATTTTTTTTCTACAAAATAACCGGCTTTATTCTCATACCAATGCACTTTTAGCACATACATTCCTGTTTTGAATTCTTGTACCGGAAAATACATTTTATTTGACGAGTCTGGTTGAATGTTCGAAGCAAAATCAAGTAAATGATCTGAAGGGCGAAAGAACACAATAGAACCTGAATCAGGATGTATTTCAGGTATTGATAAAATAATGAACCCATTGTCCTGAGAAATAATAAAATCATCTTTTAATGATGCTGCCATCTCGATTTCATCAATTCGCGTCTGATATTTAAGGCCTTTCGGATAATAATCTTTTTCAACCAGATCAATTGGGTTTTGAATGCTTAAATAAACAAATATAAAAATGAAACTCATAAAAAGAATGATAGCAATTACCAGTTTCGTTCCCCAATTCCATGGAATCTTTTTTAACATATAGGATGTTATTATTGGTTTAAAAATTCTATTAATTATCCAATGAGTTTGGCCCTACAAAAGTACTGTTATATTCTTCAACTTTCTCATTGTTTCTGTATAAACCAATGATGATTGGTGTGCTGGAACTTGTCAGTTGATCTTCACTAATAATAACTAGAAAAGATCCTTTACCGACTTCTCCTTTATTCACTATTAAATTTTCACCCAGGTATTTAATACTACCGGCATGCGATTCAAGTTTGAAATCAACTTCGATAGGTTTTCTGATTTTATTTACAATATTAAAATTGTAGATGTTACTGATACTATCAGCGCCATATTCCTGGTATAGTGAACCACGGGCACGTAATATAGTAGCTTCAAAATCGCCCCTGATAGCAAATAAGCCCGCCACAAATAATATTAAAAGTGTTAAAACAACCGAATAGGCTATTGACCGGGCATTGAAAATTTTATGCTCACCTTTGGCAATACCTTGTTCTGAATCATACCGAATCAGTCCGAGAGGTTTATTTATTTTTTTCATTACACTGTTACATGCGTCCATACATGCGGTGCAATTGATACACTCCATTTGTGTTCCGTTGCGAATGTCAATACCTGTTGGACAAACAATAACACATTTATTGCAATTAATACAATCGCCGGCATTTGCATCCCTGTTTTTTGATAATGGTAAACGGGGTTCACCCCTTTTGTAATCGTATCCAACTAATATGGTCTTTTTATCAATTAAAACACTTTGGAGTCTTCCGTAAGGGCAAGCGATGGTACAAACTTGCTCGCGAAAGAAAGCAAATATAAAATAGAAGGCGCCCGAGAAAATCACAAGTCCGATAAATCCTGCCAGGTGGGGATTGATACCTTCTGAAAAGTAACTGATCAGTGCATCCATTCCTATAATATATGACAGAAATGTACAGGCTGTAATAAATGCAATCAGGAAAAATAGCGTATGCTTTAATACCTTCTTTCTAATTTTTTCCCCATTCCAACTTTGTTTATTGAGTCTTTTTTGTGCTGAGTAATCACCTTCAATCAAATACTCTATTCTCCGGAATACAAATTCCATAAAAATAGTCTGAGGACAAACCCATCCGCAAAATAACCGTCCAAATATGACCGTAAACAATACTACAAATACGAGTGTTGTAATAAATGTGAGAAGTATGAGGTGAAAGTCCTGTGGCCAGAAAATGACACCAAAGATGATAAACTTCCTTTCCATAATATTAAATAACATTATGGGTTCGCCATTAAATTTCAAAAATGGTCCTGCATAAAATAATATGAGAAGAAAACTCGCTAAAATGGCCCTGCGATTGAAATATTTTCCGCCTGGTTTTTTCGCATAAACCCATTTTCGCTTTCCCTGACTGTCAACCGTTGACAAGCTATCCCTATAATAAACGGTTTCTTTGGTTTGTTTTTTATTATCCATCCTGATCGTTAATTATGGATTAATGTACCTATGTTACTTATTCTCTGCGACCTAAAATTTCAGAAGCCGGAACTTGTTCCGGCTTCTGACTGTAAGGAATTTAATATCTATCTCATCTTAATATTCATCACCTTGTGGTGCTTTAGGAGTAGCAGGTGTTGAGCCCTGTAATTTAACAAGAATGAAACTCACTACTTCGAGCCTTTTTTGCTCAGAAAGCTGGTCCTTATAGGGAATCATTCCTTTTTCTATTACACCGGTTTCAACAATTTTGTAAAGATCCTCAACCGTGTTGCCATGGATCCAATAATTGTCCGTCATGTTTGGTCCAACCAAACCACCACCGTCAACCAAATGGCAAACGGCACAAATTTTATCCCATGTTTCTTTTCCACTCGCCAATGATGCCTCGTCTTCGAGAACCACTATTTCAAATGCTGCAGCATCTGCTGAAGGTGCAGGTTTGCTACTTTCAACTTTGGCCATTTCATTATCATATTCTCTATATTGCATCAGGTCATCAGAATGAAATACAAAAAGACGAATACAATATACAACAGCAAAGATGATGGTAATATAAAATAGCCATTTCCACCAGGGCGGAAGATCATTATCCAGCTCCCTGATCCCATCATAATCATGATCTTTGATGAGCTTTTCATTAGTCAGGGTATCATATTCATAATCTTCATTATGATGCTGATTCATATTTTCTTTAGCCATATTTTTATTTTTTTAAAATTTCAGGTTAAATGATTTTCATCATTCAGATCGTTATCCTTATCCAATGGAAGATTTTTCATTTCATCAATATAACTTTTATCAGCTGTCAGCACCATATAGCCAACAACCATAAAAAAGATGAAAAATAACAGTAATGATATGATCGGGAATATTTCCACTCCAGCAATCTGTTCCATGGTATGAATAACGATCTTCATGAATTATAATGTATATATCAGACTTTGCTTACTCATTATATAAATCTGTGCCAAGTCGTTGTAAATAAGCTATCAGAGCAATTATCTCTTTATTATCATCAGCTTCAATTCCGCCTGCACGCAATCCCTCCCCTATTTTTTTAGCTTGTTCTTTCAGATCAGCTACGGCTTTATCAGCATAACCATTAGGATAGGGTACTCCCAGCTGCTGCATTACTTCTATTTTTTTAGCTGTGCTTGAGATATCCAAATCGTTTTCGGCCAACCATGGATAAGGAGGCATAATCGATTCAGCATTCAATTTTTGCGGATCAATCATATGACTGTAATGCCATGAGTCAGGCTTATAATTGGGTAATGATGTTACACCAATTCGTGCCAGATCGGGTCCTGTTCTTTTCGAACCGAATAAAAACGGATGATCGTAAACTGTTTCACCTGCTTTTGTGTATTCACCATACCTAGCTGTTTCGCTACGGAATGGCCGGATCATTTGGGAGTGGCAAACATAGCATCCCTCTCTTACATAAATATCCCGGCCTTCTAATTCAAGCGGCGTATAAGGTTGAACACTACTAATGGTAGGAATATTTGATTTAACCAGGTACATTGGCACAACCTCGATCAAACCTCCAATCAAAATGGCAATAAGCGCTAATACAGTAAACTGTATTGGTTTGCCTTCCAATTTTCTGTGCCATCCTTCTTTTTTCTTTGAATGTTCCTTTTCCATTGCAGGGGCTTCATCTTCTTCATAACGAATAAAGTTTCCGGCAATGGATGTTTTAACAATATTATACACAAATAACAGCATACCAACAAAGTACAATGTGCCGCCAAAAGCACGCAGGTAATACATGGGTAATATTTGTGTTATGGTTTCAAGGAAATTAGGATAGGCAAGGTATCCTTCGGCTGTAAACTGTTTCCACATCAAAGCCTGTGTAAATCCGGCAAAATATAATGGGATTGAGAAGAAAAGCATACCCAGCGTTGCAATCCAAAAGTGTGTGTTGGCTAATTTTATGGAGAACAGTTTCGTGTTAAACATTCGTGGAACCAACCAATAGATCATTCCGAATGTCAGCATGCCATTCCATCCCAGCGTTCCAATATGGACGTGTGCAATAGTCCAGTCGGTAAAATGACTTAATGCGTTTACTGATTTTAATGAAAGAAGCGGGCCTTCAAATGTTGCCATACCATAAGCGGTTACACCAACAACCAGCATTTTTAGTACTGGGTCTTCACGTACTTTATCCCAGGCACCTCTCAAAGTAAGCAAACCATTGATCATACCACCCCACGACGGCGCAATGAGCATTACTGAAAATACAACACCTAAGGCTTGGGCCCAATCAGGTAATGCTGAATAAAGCAAATGGTGAGGTCCTGCCCAAATATATAAGAATATTAATGCCCAAAAGTGGATGATTGACAGTTTGTATGAATAGACTGGCCGGTTTGAAATCTTAGGAATAAAATAATACATCAAACCTAAATAAGGGGTTGTTAAAAAGAATGCAACAGCATTATGCCCATACCACCATTGTACCAGCGCATCCTGGATACCTGCATAAACAGGATAACTTTTCCAAATGCTTACAGGGATCTCAACATTATTGGTAATGTATAATACAGCAACTGTAACCCATGTTGCAATGTAAAACCAAATGGCGACATAAATATGTTTAACTCTTCGCTTCAGGATGGTCCCTATCATGTTAATACCAAACACTACCCAAATGAGAACGACTGCAATATCAATTGGCCATTCAAGTTCAGCATACTCTTTGGATGATGAAAATCCTAATGGCAATGTAATTGCTGCTGCTAAAATGATCAGTTGCCATCCCCAGAAATGAATATTACCCAATGATTTGCTAAACATGGGTGTTTTTAATAACCGGGGCATTGAGTAATAAATTGCAGTGAAAATACCATTACCAACGAAGGCAAAAATTACTGCGTTTGTGTGTAATGGCCTGATTCGCCCGAATGAGAAAATGGAGATCCCGCCACTAAGGTTAGGGAAAATCAGTTCCAGCGCTGCGATAAGACCAACCAACATTCCAATTACACCAAATACAATACTGGCAAATAGGAACATTTTTGTTAACCTGTTGTCATACGTAAATTTTTCTAACGCCATAAGCTTAATTTATTGGTTGTTTAATGATTTGTCATCTTTATGACATTTACTTTTTTCATCCTTCATGCCTATTGCTTCTTTTTCATCATCACTTTTTTTTTAACAGGTTTGGCATCATCAAATAGCATCCTGATGGCTGGCGAATAAGTGTCGTCGTACTGACCACTTTTCACTGCCCATATAAATCCTATTAAGAAACCTCCTGCTACAATAATCCCAATGATGATAAGAAGAATAATAACTGACACGAAAGTTGTAATTTGGTTTTTTTGATTGGCCCCAAATTTAAATAAAATATATATAAATGTTGGTATATGAATGGTTTTTTTATCCCAATATATGAACAGAATAGCAGATCTATTCTTTAAACGGAGTAATGATTTTGGATGTATTGGAAACCATAAATGTTGCAAACGCAACAACACTAATAGAACTCAGCGGCATAAGGATTGCAGCAATAAGCGGTGAAAGGGTTCCCTGAATAGCAAAGTAAATACCGATAATGTTATAAAGAAATGAAATTATAAAACTGACCTTCACAATATTCAATGACTTATGTGTGAATTTGATGAACTGATCAATAATTTGAAATTTTGAAGATTCAATGATGCCATCACAAGCAGGTGAGAAGCTATATATATCGTCGGCAATGGTTAATCCAACGTCACTTTTTATTAAAGCCCCTGCGTCATTCAGTCCATCGCCAATCATAAGAACTTTCTTGCCCTCTTTTTTTAGTTTTGCTATAAATTCCATTTTATCAGTAGGACTTTGGTTAAAATAGAGTTGTGTGTCGGAACCAAAAATAGGAGTGAGGTTCTTTTTTTCGGCTTCATTATCGCCTGATAGAAGAAATAACTGATAATTTTCTTTTAAGCTGTCAATTACTTGTGCCAGACCATCACGGTATTTATTTTCTATTCGAAAATACCCTTTCACTGTGTCATCAATAAAAACATACACATTGGTGGATTCGACATCCACATCATCTTTTCCGGTTACAAATTTTTTAGAACCAATATTAATTCGTTTACCTTTAATAATTCCTGTTATTCCCATTGCAGGAATTTCCTGAAAGCCTTCAACTTCATAGGAATCTGAAAAATCAATATTGTCTTTTATGGTTGCACTTAAAGGATGGCTCGAATTGGAACTTAAAGATTTGATCATGATCAGTTCCTCTTTACTGAGTGAGTCTCCAATAAAATTGGCAACCATAGAGCGTGAGTGTGTTAAGGTTCCGGTTTTATCAAAAACAATAGCATCAATTTTTTTTAATTCTTCAATAACCTGGGTATTCTTAATATAAAAACCTTTTCGGCCAAATACTCGCATTGTGCTTCCAAAAGTAAACGGTACTGTAAGTGCCAATGCACATGGGCAGGCAATAATTAAAACAGAAGTAAAAGCAAATACTGCTAATGTGGGATCGTTGAATAGCCAATAAACAGCAGCGACGGTTGCAATAAGTAATATAATTATTGTAAAATACTCGCTTACTCTGTTAATAATTGTATTTAAGCCTGAGTCAACTGTTGTTTTTTTATCCTGGTTCCAAAGTTGTGTCAGGTAACTTTGTTCAACATCATGTATCACTTCCAGTTCTATTGCTGCACCAACTTGCCTGCCTCCGGCAAAAATCAATTCACCTTCTTTTTTAGGAACCGGAATGGCTTCCCCGGTAACAAAGGAATAATCAATATTAGCATAGCCCTTTAGTAATTTGGCATCTGCCGGGATTAATTCCTGGTTTCTGATCAAAATACGATCTCCGGTAGCGATTTTCTGAAGTGGCGTACTTACCTCTTTGTGGCTAATTAATTTTGTAACCGCTACTGGAAAGTACGATTTATAGTCACGTTCGAAGGATAACGCCTGGTAGGTCTTTCCCTGGTACCATTTTCCGATGAGAAGCAGAAAAACCAACCCAACAAGGGAATCTAAAAACCCGATTCCGCTTCCTGTCAGAATTTGGTATGAACTTTCAATGAATAATGTGAATATGCCCAGCGTGATCGGAACATCGATATTGATTATTTTATGCTTTAAGCCTTTATAAGCTGACAGGTAGTAATCGCTGGCGCTATAAAAAACTACTGGTAGAGACAGCATAAAACTTAGCCATCCGAAATATCGCATAAATTCTTTTTCCAATAACTCTCCACCGGGCAAATATTCGGGGAAATTGTAAAGCATTACATTAAGTAAACTAAATCCTGCGACACCAATCTTTAATAAGAGATCGCGAGCTGCTTTATCACCACTTTTTGTATCCAGCTGATCCAGTGTTATTTCAGGAATATAATGAATTGAAACCAACAATTCAACCAATCGTCTCAAACTTATCTCCTGTTCTTTAAATGTAATGCTTACATTCTTCTTCGGAAAATTCACACTTGATTGAATTATTCCAGAATTCAGACTTGAAAGGTTTTCCAATAACCAGATGCAAGATGCACAATGAATTGTCGGAATAAAGAATGTTATTTTGCTAATTCCACCATCGGAAAAGGAGAGAATTTTTTCCTGAATCTCTTCCAAATCAAGATAAGCATATTTATCACCCACATCGGTTTGTTCAACTTTGATGCCCGACATGGGTTTAATTTCATAATATTTATCGAGCTTTTTTACATTCAGAATTTCGTAAACCGTTTTGCATCCATAGCAACAAAATGGTTTTTCATCCCACATAACCGGATGTTTTCCACAGTCTTCGCCACAATGCTCACATTTAACGCCCATTTTATGCAGTTGTTGAATAATGAAATACTATTTCACTTTCAATTCAGTAAAAGTGATGGCCCACATACCTCTTAACTGACCATTTTTAAAGTTTGTTGCTTTATCCTCAGGGTATAGGTTCCTGATTGTTGTCGCTAATTCTTCATTGATATTTTTACCCACATCTCCGTGGCATTTAAGGCATAGGGTACCCACATAAATTGGATTATAATAAACCGGGTGGTTTTCCTGGTTTGGAATAATTTTTGGCTTGAGTTGCTGCCCCCCAAGCCATTCGATTATATAAGATTTAAATAGTTCGCTTTCAGCATCATTGGTTTCATTCAGCGGGTTACGATATTTTTTAGCCAATCGCTTTATGTTAACAGATTCGGTTTTAGACACAGAATCTGTTAATGGGATGGCCTCAGTATTGCAAAAACTGATTGCATATTCTAAACCGCCTTTTTTAATGGCCTCTTGCAATGACCTTTGCAGAGATATTGTGGTCAGCCTTGCAATTTCATTTCCTTTGTTAATCAATGCTGTTTGAAGAGAATCATTTAGTGCCAGGTACGTTTCTGATTCCGATATTTGGGTGTTTTCTTTTTTTGAATCCTGACTGATACATCCAGCAATAAATATGGAAAGAAAAATTCCCAGAATAGCTTTTGTGATTTTTAACTTCATGGAGATATATTATTTAATTTCTAAAATTTTGCCAATAAAACGAAGGTCCTGACCCGCGAGCGGGTGATTAAAGTTCATCGTTACAGCTTTATCAATCACTTTTGTAATTTTACCTAGATGTTTGTTCCCATCATCATCCGTCATGGGAATAATATTGCCCACCTGAATCATTTTATCGTCAATTTTACCATCAACTTCAAAAGTATCCAGCGGAATATCAAAAATGGCATAGCGATCAACAGGTCCGTAGGCCAATTTAGCTTCAATAGTAAAATCAAATGTGTCGTTTACTTTTAATCCCATCAGGTTTTTTTCAAATTCAGGGATCAGTTGTTGTGCGCCGAACTTGAGAACGGCCGGGTTTTTATCAGGTGTGGATTCTATTTTTTCGCCACTTTCGGCATTTGAAAGTGTATATTGAATGGTGGCTGTTTTACCGGCTTCAATTATCATGAAATCGTTTTTTAAGAAGCAAAAATAAGATTTATTGGCTGTTTTAATAATCTAAAATAGGTTTAAACTAATCCCACAACAAAGTAATATATTACGGCCAGACTGAAAATAAATTTCATAAAAGTGCCGGCAAGAAAGCCTATAAGAGAGCCAACTGCTGCTTTAAATGCTTTGTCGGACTGACTTCCGGCTAACATCTCTCCAATAAAAGCTCCTATAAAAGGGCCAATGATAATGCCTATTCCCGGAAGCAATATAATTCCAGCAATAAGCCCAACAATACTGCCTATAACACCTGCTCTGGTCCCTCCGAATTTTTTTGTTCCATATATTGGAATAAGGTAATCAATTACCGTGATGATTAAAGCAATTATGCCGAAGGCAATGATCACATCTTCAGATATGCTGAAATAGTTACTTAACAAACAAATCAATAATCCTATAAAAGATGTCACAGGGCCAGGAATAACGGGAGCAACAGACCCTACCAGACCAACAAGGATTAGAATTGCTCCCAAAATAAGCCAAAAAATATCCATCTAATTATTTTTTACAAAAATAGGTTATAGGCAATAGTTTTAATCAGAATTATCGGATAGATTTATTTTTTCAATTAATTTTATATTCATGGTAACAAATTAAAAAACCTTACGTCAATTAGATAAAGTGCAAAAAGATTAGTGTGTTAAGAGATACTTATATAGAAGTTAACAATCATCTTATTGAAGGGTGTCGTAAAAATAAACGATCAGCGCAGATCAGGATTTATGAGCTCTACTATAAAGCCATGTATAATACAAGTTTACGTATAGTACAAAATAGAGAAGAAGCGGAAGATATTATGCAGGAAGCCTTTTTGGATGCATTTAAGAAAATACAACTGTATAAAGGAACGGGGAGCTTTGGATCATGGTTAAAAAGAATAGTTGTGAACAAATCAATCGATCATTTGCGTGCAAAAAAAGATACCTTAAGCCTTGAAGAAGAAATCATTGCCGCAGAAGATGTTGAAGATACAGCACATGAAGACGAAGCATTTTTGAACAACACCTTTACAAGATTGGAAGATATCAGGACAGCTATTGATAATTTAGCAGATCACCACAAAACTGTCATCTCATTGCATTTATTGGAAGGTTACGATCACCAGGAGATTGCGCAAATATTAAAAATATCATATAACAACGCAAGAGCCCGTTATTTCAGGGCTAAGAAAGAACTCTTAAAAGAAATTGTGCATTCAGGTGAAGCATATCTCAAGTCTATAACAAACTAAAAAAATGACCATGTCAATACTTGAAGAAAAAATACAAAAAGAAAAGGCATTTTTCAACGCCCATGAACCAGCACCGGGTCACAGGGAAAAGTTTATCGACTTACTAGAAGCCGAACCCGAATTGCAACAATCAGGAAACTTTGGAAGTATATGGCTGAAAATAGCCGCAACATTCCTTATTTTAATTTCAATCGGGGCAGTTGCTTTTAACTTTATCACTGAAAGTAAATCAAGTGCACAAAGTGTGCTATTGATAGAATACAATGAAGATTTCGAATCAGTCCTAACTTACTACGATGAAAAGGCAGACAGTAAAATGCAGGAAATTGAAAAGTTGTCACCCGATTCTGAACAGGCATCTCATGTAAAAAAAGCGGTACAACAACAGTTTGAAGATTTAGATATCAGCATGGCTGCTATTGAAAAGGAATATTCAAAAAATCCGGAAAATGAAAAATTAAAAGCAGCTATGATCAACAGCAAGCGCAATAAAGTAAAAGTGATGGATCAGGTTATTCAACAATTAAATATGGCCAACCATCAATTATTCTAAACAACCATTAACCTTAAATAAAAATAAAATGACTAGAAAAATGAGAATCGCAATCATGATGTGTGTAATCCTTTTCATGGGAATAGGCTTTGCGCATGCTAAAGGTGATACAGAGAAGGTGTTATACAATAATACTTTCGAAATAAACAACAATGCTTTGTTAAGTGTATCGCATGAAATGGGTAATGTAAGCTGTAAAAACTGGGACAAAAATGAAATTTCAGTTCAGATCACAGCAAATGCTGAAACCAATGATCCTGAAAAAGCTTTGAAAGCATTTGAACAGGTAGATTTTAGTGTTTCAGGAAATAGGGATGCCGTAACCGTATCATGTAAAATTAAAAGCAAAAAAAATGGTTTCAAGACTTCTAATTTGAATGTTGAACTGATCATTTTTATGCCTGAAAATGTCCGACTAGATTTTGATCATAAATTCGGTAACGCCTTTATTGAAACAGTTTCAGGACAAAGCGCAGTTGGTAGCTCTTACGGTAGCATAATGATAGAATCATTACTCCATCCTGAAAGCAAATTTAAACTGAGCTTTGGTGAAGGCGAATTGGATTATTTCGCAGGAAATTCCATAAATATTAATTATTCTTCATTCGAGTTGGGTAAAGCTGGAAATATTACTCTCAATTCTGCATACTCAGATATTGAAGCAGACGAAATAGAAATAATGAGCCTTGATCTGGAAGGAGGCAGCCTTGAAATTGGAAAGGCGAATATTTTAAAAGGTACTTCTAAGTTTTCAAGTATACAGGTTGAAGAGATCAGCGATATCCTTGAAATAATATCTTCATATGGCAGCGTGGAAGTAGATTATATGCCTTCTTCATTTTCAGAAGTTATAATCGATAATAGTTATGGCTCTGTATCAGTGGAAATTGATAAGACCGCCACCTATAAACTGGTTGGAGTAGCAACTCATTGTGAGATTGATTACCCTGATGAAATGGCCAACTTAAGTGAACACGTAAAAACTAATTTTAAAACAACGCTAGTTGGTGTTATTGGAAAAGGCCAGGAAGCACAATCCAGGGTAAGCATAAAAAGTAATTTCGGAGGCACAAGTCTCGAAGCAAAATAAATAAACTTAAAAGCACAGAAAAATGAAAAGAATTACAACAATTTTAATTGGAATAATACTCTTGGTGTCAATAAATATAAATGCGCAAGTCAGCCAGGAAAGACAAGTTGGTGATTTTACAGGAATTCATCAATCAACATCTGCTGATGTATTTATTAGTAGCGGCGATAGAAACACGGTAACAGTTAAGGCAGACGAACATGCCATTGATAAATTGACAACAAAAGTCGAGAATGGTATTTTATATATTGATACTGAAAAAGGCTTGCGTAATGTCAGAACTTTGGAAGTGCACCTAACCATGAAAAGGATTGATTATATAAAAAATTCGGGAAGCGGAGATATTAAATGTATGGGTGGACTAGCTGGAAACGACGTAAAGGTGTCAATCAATGGCTCTGGAGATTTAGATGCTGATCTTGAAGCTAAAAATATGGAAATCAGAATTTCAGGTTCTGGTGACGTTGAGCTTTCTGGTGTGAGAGGCAATTTTGATCTTGCTGTTTCAGGTTCAGGTGATGTGGAAGCAGGTGAATTACAATTAGAAAACTGTAAAGTTTCGATTCAGGGATCAGGTGATGTTCAGTTAAAAGGTGCTACTGCTTCGTTGCTGGTGAAACAGAATGGCTCAGGTGATGTTAATGCATACGGCCTAAAAGCAGTGGATGTTGAAGTGAACAACAGTGGTTCTGGAGATATCGTGCTGCAGGCAGTAAATAGCATAAGAGCAATGATAAATGGATCAGGCGACCTCACATATCATGGATCTCCGGAAAAAGTGGATGTGATTTCCAATGGTTCCGGTGAGATTTATAGAAAATAGTTGATATTTTAAATAGCAAATAACTAAAAAAGCAGCCTGACTTTGTTTCAAAGTCAGGCTGTTAAGTTAGCAGGTTTTTTTGGCAGGCTTAGTTAATCAGTAAAAGTTTGAAGACTATCTGAGAATATCTTAATAGTCACTCATCTGTTCAGAAACATCTTCTGCCCAACTACTTTTAGTCATAGTTAGGTAATAAGTTTTATTTCCTATTCTCAACTCAGCTGTATATTTTCCAGGTGATAGGTTTTTACCATCAAACTGAACTTTATGACCACCTGATTTCTGATATTCCCTCACTAATAAAATCCTTTTTTTAGAATCAGCAGCATACACATCTAATTGCACGAAGCTTGATTGATCCAGGTAGTAACTAATTGTTGTAACGCTTATAAATGGTTCCGGATAATTTTGAAATTTAATACTAAAGTTAGATTCAGTATCATCTTCAATGTAATTGTCTTTGGCAGAAAATTGTTCAATTGAAATTTCTTCATTCAGTGAATCGTCTTTTTTGCATGAGGTAAATATTAAACCTCCGGTAAGCAAAATTGTAATTGTTAAAATTTTTGTTCTCATGGCAGTATTTTTTAGGGATGAATAGTGATACAAAGATGCATTTCATCAGTTGATTTTTTTTAACCTTTTTCAGGCAATTGGAGAATATGGTTGTATTCAGCTAAAAAGGGTCTTTTAAATAAAAAGCCCGGTTGGAAAGTTAACCGGGCTAAGGCAATGCGAGTTAGTCTCAGGGAATTATGAGAGGTTTTAGTAATGAACAGAGTTTTATTTTAAACTCTTTTCTGGAAGCGGGTTATGCATTGCGTTTTTATGTTTTCAATTACAAATTTGGTAAACAATCAACTCATTTTTTTAATTATTATCAGTGATGTTTTAAAAATGGCTGAATTCCGCTAGCTGGCTTTTTACTTGCTATAAATAACAAATTCAGCCCGGATAGTAAATAACCAGGCTGAATGATAAACATTTGAAGGAGCAATTTACTCCAAAATACAAGTTGTATAATCTTTAACGGATATCAGGAAAAATAAAATCGACATTTTTATCCTTGTTCATGGTAATTGTATGAACAACATCGTTAAATTTCAATTCTGCAGTGTACTCACAACAAGGTAAGTTTAAAGCGTTAAATTCAACTTTTTGATCGCCCTTTTTTTGAAATTCGTTTACAAGCCTTATTACCTTTTCAGATCCGTCAGCATAAACATACAATTCAACAAATGAAGCACGTGGAAGATAGTACTCAATTGTAGCGCAATTAGCGAATGGCTCAGGATAACTCCGGAACTTAAACAGAGATTCACCTGGCACATTATCTTCTTCATAATTATCTTTCATAATTGTTTGATTGGTTGCTGTATCTTCTAACAGCGCATTGTCTTTTTGGCATGAGGAAAAGAGTAAACCTCCAAACAGTAAAACTGTAATTGTTAAAATTTTTGCTTTCATGGTAGTAATTTTTTAGTGATTATTAGTGTTACAAAGGTGTATCACTTCAGGCTAAAATTTTTAACCTTATTCAGGTATTTGAAAAAAATGGTGGAATACAGTTAGTTAAAGAAGGGCTTGATAAATTAAAATTTTATATTGTAGAGGATACTGGTATTAATGAAGGAAGTAAGAATTGATGAAAGTATAATAACAAGTAATTCTAGACTTTTAACGGAATAGTAATTGAATATCCAGTTCCTTTTCCGGGTTTGCTGGATAAAATAACATTGCCTCCCAAATATTCAATTCTGGATCTGATCCCTGACAAACCAATATTTTTATCGTGAGGTAATTTATCTTCTTCAAAACCGATACCATCATCACTATAATCAATTTGAAGATGTGTTTCTTCCCTAACTATGGATAATTTAATTAGTGAAGCTTTCGCGTGTTTAATGGTATTATTGAGTATTTCCTGTACAACCCTGTAAATCATAATTTCCATATTCTGAGAAAGACGTTCATCTTTGCATCTCATGTGAAGCTCAAGTTTTATTCCGCTTGCTTCTTCTATATCCTCACACAGATCTTCAATGGCTTCCTTGAGTCCGAATTTTGAAAGCACACCCGGCATCATATTATGAGAAATCTGCCGTACTTCTTTGCTGGCATCCTTAAGTAATTTATTGGCTTTTTGAAGCATTTCACTGGTCGCAGGGTCTGATTTCTCTTCCACACTTGAAAAATGAATGCTGGCAGTGGAAAGCAACACGCCAATGCCATCATGTAACTCACGGGCTATACGTTCGCGTTCTTTTTCCTCACCAACCATCACTGATTGTGCAGCCATGAGTTTCTTTTCATCTTCCAGCTTTTGAATTTTTTGAGCAGCGATAATTCGATTCTTTCTCGCCCGCATCCGGAAAAAGAACAGGAATAGTGCCAGCAGGATGATGGTAGTAATTCCTAAACCTAATGATATGTTTCGCTCAAAACGGATCTTTTTCTTCTCCAGTTCCTTTAAGCGGTTAAGATCCTGGTAATGCACTAATTCATATTCGGCTTTATATCTTTCTCTTGCTTTAATTTGCTGTTCATTATTTATTGAATCCTGAACACTTATGTCTTTTTGAGAATACTCATAAGCTTTCTCAAAATTCCCCATGGTTTCATAAAAAGCAGTGATGTTATGATAGGCTATCTGCATTTGCCAAAACATATTATATCTTTCGGCCATTTCAACAGCTTCCTGATAGTATTGTTCAGCTATATCATATACTCCGGTTTGTTTATACAATATTCCTAAATTAACCAGAGCTTCTATTTCCAGTTCTTTTATTTTTGAAGTTCTACTAAACTCTAAAGCGCGTTCTGATAAAACAATAGCACCTAATGTATCTCCTAACCTTTTATAAACAATTGATGTATTACGATATAAAATGGATAGCTCTCTTTTGTCTTTAATACTTTCACTGAATTCAATTGATTTTAACCATGCATCTCTTGCTTTCTCATATTCACCTCTTTGAAAATAGATGACTCCTATATTACTGCTGGCCCTTGATTCTAAAGCATACTTTTCAAGTTTAATAGCTAATGCTTTGCATTCAAGATAGCACGAATACGCACTATCATAGTCCTTTAAGTAAAAATAAATATTGCCCAGGTTTAGAAGTGAACTTGCATACAATCCTTTGCTTTTAATTCCTTTTAAAATCCGATGAGATTCCAGGGCATATTTCAGCGATGATTCATAATCTATTTTAGTTTGATAAAACATGGAAAGGTTGTACATGGCTCTTCCGATACCTAATGAATCATTGATTCGAAGATAATCTTCATAGGCATGATAATAATAATACTCAGAAGAGTCTAAAAGGCCTTTATTCTCATAAATATGGCCAAGGCCAATGTCGGCCCTGGCACAAATGGAATCATTTCCCAGCTTCAAGGCCAGATTTCTTGCATTTACAAAAAAAGGAAGAGCGGAGTCGATGTTATCAGCCAACCTAAGTGAGCTTCCTTTAAGTCTTAAAATATGAGCATTCCATGCTTTTTCATCCAATTGATCAGCTATAATTAATGCTGAATCATAATATAATAAAGCAGAGTCGTATTCATATGCATTATAATACTTTTTTGATAATTGAAGATATGCCTTAAGCTTACTTTCTGGATTATCTTCTTTTGGGGTAGCAGTCCAATTTAAACCAAAAATGAAAATAAGAGTAAGCAGAATTTTTAGACTTCTCATTAGCACTTACACCTTTATTATTTTAAATATTAGGAATGGTTAAATCAAATAAGTTGACCTATGTGATGACTAATCATCACCTCCATTTTTGTCTTGGCTTACATTCACTACATCTTGGTCATCACTCACAGTTGATTCACTTTCAATTGATTCTAGATTTGGATCTTTCGGATCAGGACATAATAAGTAAACAGTAGTTCCAATTCTTTTAAATCCATCTAAATTCAATTTCTTGATGTCGAACTTTTTTGTAACATGGTTAACTACTCTATCTGTAAGCATTTTATCCTTATTGAGTCTGAATGTTAAGTTCAGACTACCAAGCCCTCCATATTTTTCACTAAGGATTGATATGTTTGGTTCTTTTTCAATCATATCAACAGCAAATGGAATAGTATCAAACTTAACAATAAAGGTTCTCTTTCCTTCTTTTAATTTAGTGTCACAAGTAAATCCAGTTTCTAAATTTCCAATCATAAATCTTTTCATAGCATTAATTTTTCAGAGGTTAAACAATTTCATTTTCTATGGCCCATTTTACAAGGCCGGCGGTATTTTTTACGCCCACTTTAAGCAATAAATTGGCGCGGTGTGTTTCAACAGTATTGGGACTTAAAAAAAGGGATTCGGCAATTTCGCTGCGTGTTTTTCTCCTGGCATATCTCATTCAGCACATCAATCTCGCGAGGTGTCAGGTCAGGAAAAAGATAATTGGAGCGTGGTTTGGGTTTTCACATCAAATACATTTGGAAGTTCTGGACTCATATAAATGCCTCCGTTATGAGCCATTTTTATTGCATTTACCATTTCGCTCGCCGAAGAATTTTTTAACAGGTAGCCATTGGCCCCGTTTTTCATCATTTGTTTTATAAACCGCTTTTCGTCGTATTGCGAAAAACTCAGGACTTTGATATTGGGATGCTTACTTTTAACAAGTTTTGTGGCTTCAATTCCATTCATGCCCGGCATGTTGATATCCATCAGGATCACATCGGCATCTTTTGTTTCAAGCAAAGCCATTAATTCAGCTCCATCAGCTGCGCACCCTGCCAAACTAATTTCTTTATTATTTGCCAGGATGGTTTTGATCCCGTCTCGGATTACAGGATGATCATCGGTAATAATTAATCGTATCATTTTGGTTTAGTGCAATATACAACTAAATTAACCCGAAAGCAAGCTTAGTGGTATAATTATTTTTTATATTTATTTGTTGCAATGCGATCATTATTATGATATTAAAACTATATCGGCATTTTCTTCTGCATTCACTTTAATTCCTTTAAGTTCTTCCGGCAGTTTTCCAAGGTCTATAACTGTTCTTATCTCAAATGCGACCTCTTCTTTTTTAGCATATTCAACCGGTTGATTAATGAAATCCAATTCCAGGATTCCTGCGTTTTTTCGTTTCCCAATTTCATATGTTGGTACAAGTTTTGGAATTCCAGGTTGTTCATAATCAGAAATGCCTTTTACTTCAATTAACATCAGGCGTTTTTCATGAATACTCACATCCAAAAAAGTCAGGGTTTGTACCTTTCTTTCTGTTCTCAATATATCCTCTTTTATAGATTATCTATTCAAGAACAAATTGAAAACATTATTGAGCACAATAAAAGGTTATTATCTGTGAATTAAAAAATATAGTGGTTTTCAGGGATGTGATTATATCAGGACATTATACAATTACCTTGCTGAGAATATAGGAAGCAAGAGTTCAAAAGAAAAATGCTAATAAGGAGTTTTATCTTCGTTCTTTATCCATTGCTCAAATACTTTTACAGCATCTTCTCTCATCATTTGTGATGAAGGAATGAACCTTTTTTCTTTAGGCAAACAAAATTCTTTATAGATCACAGAATCATCAAAATCGGCTTTTGCGGCATCATCTTTTGTGCCGGCGTAATACAACATATTGATCCTTGCCCAGTAAATAGCACCCAGGCACATGGGGCATGGCTCACAACTTGAATAAATCTCACAGCCTTCAAGGTTGAAAGTTTTCAGTGTTTGGGCTGCATTGCGTATAGCAACTACTTCTGCGTGTGCAGTTGGGTCATTAGACGTAGTAACTTTATTAACTCCGCGGCCAACAACTTTACCATCTTTTACTACGATTGCTCCAAAAGGGCCTCCCTCATTCTTTTGTGAATTTTCAGAAGCGAGCCTGATGGCTTCTTCCATATATTTCGTCTTGTCATTCATTCAATTGTCTGGTTAGATAACTTTTGCCAGTCACCAGTTAAGGATCCTGAAGTCAGATTTTGTTCAAGTAAAGTTAAAAAGTTTTTACGACTCATTAGCTCCGCTCCTAAACTTTTAAGGTGGGAGGTGTTTTGTTGTACATCAATTACTTTAATGCTATTATTCATGCAAAAATCAACCAAATGCCAGAGTGCCACTTTTGAAGCATCTGTTGCAAGGTGAAACATCGATTCACCAAAAAAAATACTTCCAATGGAAACACCATATAATCCTCCCGATAATTTTCCTTCAAAGTATGTTTCTACCGAATGCGCATAACCTGCATGATGAAGATTGATGTATGCTTCCTTCATTTCGTTAGTTATCCAGGTTCCTTTCTGCTTATCTCTTTTAACAGCACTGCAATAATTGATAACATTTTCAAATTCCTGGTCGAAAGAAAAAGTGAAGACTTTTTTTTCAATCACCCTGCTTAAGTTTTTATGACGACGAAACTTTTCAGGAAACATCACCATCCTCGGATCAGGCGACCACCATAAGATGGGTTGTCCGCTTGAGTACCAGGGGAAAATACCTGATGCATAAGCATTTAAAAGTCTTTGAAGGCTGAGGTCACCGCCTACTGCCAGTAATCCTTCTTTATCAGCCAGACCGGCTGGTGGGAAAACAGGTTCTTCGGGAAGTTGGTAAACGGGCATTAGTTAAAAACTACTTTTATAATTTGGTTTGCTGATGCCGAACTTATTCGGAGAAAATACATGCCAGGTAATACATTTTTGCTGAGATCAATCGTTTGATTTGAAATTACAGATGCGCTGTAAATTGTTTTACCACTTAAATCAACCACGCTTAATTTGATTTCTTCATTTTTAAGAGCAGCATCAATGGTAATTTTTCCGTCCGAAGGGTTTGGATAAACTGAAAAATGATCATTAGGATAATCCAGTTCCTCATTCCCTACAATATCAAACCAGAATGTAAAATATCCATCCGGCGAGGAAAGGGGATATGTAACCGTATTTAATCCTGAGCGGCCTTCTATAAAGTAATGCACAGTATCTGTCGGCAGCAATCCTTCAATAACGCCATAATGGGTCGGGCAAACAAGGTAAATGGGTGTAATCTGGAATTCAGTTGCATCATTTATTTTATAATTCAGCCACATTTCTTCTACCAGCGAATCGCAATTTGCAAGGCAGGTGATAGCAAAATCACTCATATAAACCTGGGGGCCTTCAACTTTCTCATGTACGATCTTCAATAAGCGCTCCTGCGGTATTTCCTTGCTGATACAATGCAATGCTCCATACAAGGGTGTTAATGTACGCGCATCTACCATTTTTATAATGTACCCCGGCATATGTTCTTCATAAATATGTTTGGCTGCTGAATCATATTCGGGCAGGTTATATGAGGGTACAATAATTATATTATTAATAATCAATGAATTCGTGTATGTGCGCATCTCGTCATTTTGGGTGGTTGCAAATGTTCCATCTTCTTTAGGAGGCGCCGGAATGCGGATAATTTTGTATGGATTTTGAAAATAGTTCAGCTTTTGAGAAAGTATCTCTACATTTGATTCGATGACCGGATAATCAGGAAGTGAATCAGGATAAGACGACACAAGAATAGTTTCGTAATCAAGTACTTTCATAAACATGTCGACATGTTTCCAGATACCACCTCCACTATGATTCAAAACATCTAAAAAGACAACCGATTGCAGGTTAAAATAATCTTTTAGCTGCTGTTGAATTTCATCTGGTGTCAATAAAGGGTTTTGTGAATAAATCCGCTTTGTGGCAAATCCATTTGCGAGGCCATCCAGCATAAAATTACCGCCTTCAAATTCAAGGTCTAAATCTACAGTTGGGAAATTCCAGAAATTTCCTAATTGAGACGGAATACTATCGTCCTTTGGCCTGCTATACTGACTATATCCTGCATCATAAAAAAAACGTTCAGGGGCATCTTCAAAAACACCATAAGCTGTAAAAGGTCCGAAATCCCTTATCCAGAGGGTTTCTGTCCAGGCGGGGATAAATGTAACATTTTCATACCCAACACCCCGGCTTAATAAGTAATTTCTAATGTCCGTGGTATCCATAGGTGCGGTTCCCGGATAATAAATAATCCAGACTTTTGCAACCGGCTGAATTGCTGCTGCCATATTAGCCACCACAGAATCGCGTGATGGGTTATAATCCCAAACCAGCAATACGCCTTCATTCTTCTCAAACTCACCGGGAAATGATATGGCAAGTTGGGCCGTCATTTGCAACGACAAAAAAAAGATGCATAAAAAAGTCAGTATTCGTTGTATCATAAGTTAGTCTTTTTGTAGCAGGCTCAAACTTGTATTGAGTTTGTCGTTAACAAGATGTATTTCATTTATTGTAATTGTGAGTGGCGGAGCAATTCTGAATGACGAATTATTGAAAAGAAATTGGTCAACAATGAGGCCGTTTTTTTGCAAGATTTTTATCAGTTTGGATACAGAATAGTCATTTTTAATTTCAACAGCAAGCATGAGTCCAACCTGGCGGATATGATCAACAAGCGGATGTTTTTCAATTTCCGATTTAAACAACTTCCCCTTTTCATCGGCTAACTCAGCCAATCGTTCATCAATTATCACCTGCAGGTTAGCCAGCGCTGCTGCACAGCTTACAGGGTGACCACCAAATGTGGTTATATGCCCCAATGCCGGGTTATGAGTTAACGTTGACATATGTGCTTTGCTCGAAACAAAAGCACCAATGGGCATACCCCCTCCCATTCCCTTGGCCAGGCATAATATATCAGGCACAATTCCAAAATGTTTAAAGGCAAAAAGCTTACCAGTGCGACCAAAACCCATCTGAACTTCATCAAAAATTAGAATGGTACCGGTTTCATCACATATCCCCCTGAGTTTCTTCATATAATCAATATCAGGCATTATAATTCCTGCTTCAGCCTGGATGGGCTCTATCAAAACAGCAGCTGTTGCATCTGTGATCTGATCCAGCTCAGTCAGATTATTAAATTCCAAAAAACCTACATCTGGCAATAAGGGGCGATAAGCATATTTCATCTCTTCATTTCCCAGCACACTAAGTGCGCCATGAGTACTGCCGTGGTATGCATTCTTAAATGCTAATATTTCAGATCTTCCTGTAATCCTTTTTGCCAGTTTAAGTGCGCCTTCAATAGCTTCACTACCCGAATTAACAAAGAAAACCGAGTTCAGCATATTTGGCAGAACTGAAGTTAGTTTTCCTGCTAATTGCACCTGTGGCGATTGAATGTACTTGCCATAAACCATCAGGTGTAAATAATTTTTCAACTGGTCTTCGATGGCAGCTATAACTTTTGGATGCCGATGCCCTGTATTGCTGACAGAAACACCTGAAACCAGATCTATAAATCTGTGTCCCTTGTCGTCAAACAAAAATATTCCTTCGGCTTTTACAATTTCCAGCGCATCACCTACCGTGGCAGGAATAGCCAGATGTTGTAAAAAAAGTTGCCTGTTATTGAGCATAAATTGCGTTTTACGATGACAAAAGTAAACAATTCAAAATGTGAAATTTTGAAAAGCGTTAAAACTTACACCATCTTGTACCGGATATCTTTACGTATATTTCATATACTTGTAATATAAAAAATAAGCATGAAAGATAAAGTAGTAGTTATAACAGGAGCCACTTCAGGCATTGGAAAAGCACTTGTTTTTGAATTTGCCGGAAAGGGAGCGAAATGTGTAATAGGCGCTCGCAATCATGAAAAATTGATTGAAATAGCTGAAGAAATAAAACTGAGTGGGGGAGAGATCGCTTTTGCCCATACCGATGTTAGTAACGAAAATGATTGTAAAAATTTGATATTGACCGCTATTGAGCAATTCGGAAAGATTGATGTTTTAATCAATAATGCGGGTATTTCTATGCGCGCTTTATTTACTGATGTTGATCTTAAAGTGTTGAAACAAGTTATGGATATTAATTTCTGGGGAACAGTCTATTGCACAAAATATGCACTTCCATACTTGTTGGAACAGAAAGGTAGTGTTGTGGGTGTTTCATCGATTGCCGGAATAAAAGGATTACCAGCCAGAACAGGGTATTCAGCCTCCAAATTTGCTATGGGTGGATTTTTAGAGTGCATACGAATTGAAAATCTGAAGAAAGGTCTTCATGTATTGGTTGCTTATCCGGGTTTTACTGCTTCCAACATAAGGAAAGCTTCTTTGTCTGCTGATGGCAAACCACAGGGAGAATCGCCGAGAAATGAACAAAAAATGATGAGTTCGGAAGAGGTAGCAGCTCACATCTATAAGGCTGTAAAAAAGAGAAAAAATACGATTACGCTAACTACAGAAGGTAAAATGGTGGCTTTACTTAATAAGTTTTTTCCCGCATGGTTGAATAAACAGGTTTACAATAGTTTGGCTAAAGAGGAAGATTCGCCATTTAAATAAATTTTTACTTGTTTTGTACCACACAATTATATATGTTTGTTAGATACTAATTAGAATAAAAGAGGATGTTATCAAATTATGAAATAAAACCAAATAACGGTCTTGGTGAATTGGAATTCGGAATGAAAATGGATAAGTTTATTGATACTTACGGTGAACCGGAAGAAATTGACAGCTTTGATGATGATGAGGAGTTAAATACAACCGTACTTCATTACTGGACCAAAGGTATCTCCATATTTTTCGTGGGACTTTATACACAAATACTGGCAGGTATCGAAACTGACCACCCTGACACAAGCCTTTTTGGTAAAAAAATAATGAGCCTTACTGAAGTAGAAATAGTTGCATTAATGAAAAGCAACGGCGAAAGCCACTTTGAAGTAGAGGTTGAAAAAGACAAAGACAAGATGCTTTCCTATGACCTCAGTATGATGGACTTCTTCTTCAGAGAAGACAAACTTGTATATATGAATTTTGGTGTCCTTGTTGATGAACAGGGAAAGATAGAGACCGTTTAGTAGCGGCCTAAGTTCATACCCATTAAAACTTAAAAAATTTATTAAAGGATTATTTTCCAATAATTTGTATCTCGAAAATTCACTTATTTATTAAAATAAGTTGCCAAAGTTTTAACAAATACATTCTGTTGTAGAATTAAAAAACCCTGTTAACATGCTGAGAGATATAAATATCTTTTGGCAGTGATGATGTCAACTGGGGTCGAACATTTAAAAAATGCTCTGAGTAGTGCTAATATTCCGCGAAATTGTTTTTTCAAAATCTGTTTAGAAGTCAATTGCAATTTGTTCTTAATCCTGAAAATTTGTGGCCAAATAGCTAGAATAAGGCTATTCTAATCATTCATATTCCTTGGATGAAATTGCATGATAGATCTTCTCAAATCCTCACGGTCCAGATGTGTATAAATTTCAGTTGTAGTTATTGATACATGGCCTAATAACTCTTGTACCGCCCTTAAATCGGCACCATTTTGTACCAGGTGTGTGGCATATGAATGTCGGAAACTATGTGGACTGACTGTTTTTTTAATTCCCAGCTTCTCCACCAAACTCTTGATAATGATAAAGATCATCTGACGGCTCATTTGCTTACCTCGCCTGTTAAGAAAAAGAATGTTTTCTGATTTCTTATCTATTGGTCCCATTAGGCGCACCTGTTCTTTATAAATGCGAATTTGTTTTTCAGCAGCACCACCGATGGGTACCAATCTTTGCTTGTTTCCTTTTCCTGTTACAGATATTATACCTTCCTTAAAGTGTAAATCTGAAATTTTTAAATTGATCAATTCCGACACCCGCAATCCACAACCATAAAGGGTTTCAAGTATGGCCTTGTTTCTTTCTCCTTCCGGAGTCGACAGGTCGATAGAATCAATAAGTTGCCCTATTTCTTCAATGCTTAATATATCAGGTAATTTCCTGCCAAGCTTTGGAGATTCTATAAGTTCAGAAGGGTCCGTATCAATGACCTGCTCAATCATGAGATATTTGAAAAAAGCTTTAATTCCTGAAATTACTCTCGATTGAGTATAAACACCCAAATCCAGCTTATTGATATAAGCAATAAAACTGGTAAGATCGTCTAAAACTATCCCGGATATTAATTTACTATCCTTTTCCTCAGTCAGAAATTTAAACAGAAGGTCAACATCGTGCATATATGCAGCCACAGTATTTTCCGACATGTTTCTTTCTAACTGCAAATAGGTTTTAAAACCTTTTTTATATATGGAGTAGTTCAAGATTAAAAGGATTTTCCAGCTTTTTCAAATCTATGTCTAAAATAGGAATAATCAAGATTATGACGTAATTTTGTTACTTGCATTCAAACGATATATAATTCAATAATAACCAGTAAATTAATTAAGATGGTAGATTTTACCTTAGAAAAAGAACAGATAGAAATCCAGGAAAAAGTGAGAGATTTTGCTGATCGATACATGCGACCCAATGCCAGAAAGTACGACACCCTTGCACAATTTCCATGGGATATTGTGAAACAGGCATATAAAGAAGGACTAATGAATGGTCCGATGGCTAAAGAATTTGGTGGACAGAATCATAACATATTTGAAAGTGCGTTAGCTTCGGAAGAATTGGGAGCAGGATGTGTGGGTATCGGCATATGCATGGATGCAAATACACTCGCATTAACACCTCTATATATTGGTGCTGATGATGAGCAAAAGAAGCGACTTTTCGGGCAGATCAATGAAGAACAGAGTGTTGCCGCATACGCACTAACAGAACCCAATGCCGGATCAGATGTAGCTGGGATTAAATCGCAGGCTATTTTACATGGCGATAAATATATTTTAAACGGACATAAACGTTTTATTACCAACGGAAGTGTTTCTTCATTCATTACAGTTTTTGCTTTAACAGATCCGACAAAAGGTGCCAGAAGCCTGACAGCCTTCGTGGTTCCTACCAACTCGCCCGGTGTTGAAATTGTTGCCGACATGGTAAAAATGGGACAAAAAGCATCTGTACAAACGGAATTTAAATTCCACGATGTGGAAATTCCAATTAAAAACAGGATTGGCATGGAAGGTCATGGATTTTTGCTGGCTATGAAAACCTTCGAAAGAACACGTACCGGGGTGGCTGCATTAAGTATTGGAAATGCACGTGAAGCTTACGAAACTTCAAAAGACTGGGCCAAAAACCGAATCCAGTTTGGTAAGCCAGTAACTGTCAACCAGGGAGTTAGTTTTATGCTGGCGGATATGGCTACAGAAATTGAAGCTGCCAGATTGCTTACCTGGAATGCGGCTTGGGCATATGATACGGGTCAAAAATCAGCCAATATGTTATCTGCCATGGCTAAATTATATGCTTCAGATGTGTCGATGAAAGTAACTACTGATGCTGTCCAGGTGATGGCAGGAGAAGGGTATTCGACAGATTTTCTGGTAGAGAAAATGATGCGTGACGCCAAATTATGCCAGATTTACGAAGGTACCAACCAGGTACAGCGTGTGGTAATTGGAAAAAGTATTTTGAAATAAGATAAAACTTAAATGAATAAAAAAACCCGAAGTGAACTTCGGGTTTTTTGTTTTAGTCAATGTTGATTAGAATTTATACATGCCATCGTCATTTAATTTATTGGCTATACTTCTTCTCGATTCTTTAACATTGGTTGGATCCGCTTTTGTCAGCGTTCTAAGCGCATTACTAAGTTTGTCTTTCATGTCGCCTTCAGCAAAAGAACCAATGGCATCAAATGCATTTGAATAGGTTTTCTGAAGTGTATCGCGGGTAAGCACATCGAGAATGTCACGATATACTTTTATATCCTTTTTAAACCCTCCTTTTTCGAGTTTCTCAACACGCAGCAAAGTCGATTCAAAAACATACACATTCATGATCATGTCAGAAATATTCATCAATATTTCTTCCTCTTCGCCCAGCTGTCTTTTAAAAGTATCAGAAACTACCGGTAGTAACATTAAAATGGCTTTTTTCAGGTTGCTGGCAAAAGCGTGTTTGATCTCGTAATAATCTTTTCCATCTGTATCGACAGGTTTTAATTTGTCCAGATTTTCAACTACTTCACCTGCGGCTTCAAACAGGTCAATTTTATGTTTCATGCCTTTCTTTAAAGTTGAGTCAACGGTAATAAGACGGTTGATTTCATTTGTGCCTTCAAATATTCGATTGATCCTTGAATCGCGGTAGGAACGATCAGCCGGAGCTTCTGACGAGAAGCCCATTCCGCCATAAATCTGAACCATTTCATCAACAATATAATCCAATGACTCGGAGCCATACACTTTAAGCATGGCACATTCAGGTTCATATTCGGCAACACCTCCAATATTGGCTTCGCCATGGCTTTTGCCTTCTTCCTCTAAACTCTTGATAGTATCCTCAACATCTTTACTTGCACGGTAAACTGCCGATTCTGTAGCAAACATTCGAACAACCTGGTTTCCCATTTTAAATTTAATGGCGCCAAATTCAGCGATGAAAGATCCAAACTGTTTTCTCTCGTTAGCGTAAGTCACAGAATTATTAATAGCCCTGCGCATACCTCCAATAACAGTTGCGCCCAGTTTAATTCGGCCTATATGCAAGATATTCAATGCGATTCTAAAACCTTCTCCCCGGCGACCTAATAAATTTTCAACCGGAACTTTAACATCATTAAAAAAGATCTGGCGTGTTGAAGAACCTTTTATACCCATTTTGTGCTCCTCGGGATTCATGGTAATGCCTTCCCAGCTTGATTCTACAAGAAAAGCACTTAAAACACGGTCATTGTCAATTTTAGCGAAAACAGTCAGCAAATCAGCAAATCCGCCATTGGTGATCCACATTTTTTGGCCATTCAAAATATAATGTTTGCCATCAGCGGAAAGCACGGCCTTGCTTTTACCGGCATTGGCGTCAGAACCGGCACCCGGTTCCGTTAAACAATAGGCTGCCAGCCATTCGCCACGTTGCCAGACTTGGAACATATTTCTGATGTTGTGCATCATTTCCATAATACAGAAGTGGGAGGGTTCCGATTCCGGTATGGGCCATAAACGCCACCGAAAATGAATAGGCAGAACCTATGGCTTCATTCGCTCTCATGGAAGTTAAAAATGATTGTCCGAAACCTTCATACTGCTCAGGTACAGATATTCCCAGCAGGCCTAATTCGCCAGCCTTTTTCAGAAGCGATGGCATTAATCCTTCAGTGTGTTTGTCCAGTGCATCGAAATTTGGAGCCACTTCCGTTTCAACAAAATCGGCACATGACTCAGCAATCATTTGCTGTTCTTCATCAAATTCCTCCGGAATAAAAACATCTTGATAAGATACATCTTTGATTAAAAATTCTGCTCCCTTAATTTTGGCATTAGTGTTCATATGGTACTGTTTTCGTTATGAGCAACAAAGATATAATTTGAATCTTATTATGCTGTATGATATTTATTATAAAATTAAATCAATTAATTTGCGCATAAAAAAACCGGGAATGACCCCGGTTTATAAATTTCACCTACTATTTATTTTTTATCATTTTTCTTTTTAACCGCAGGCTTTTTTGCTTTCCTGATAACAATGCTAATGTCATCTTTTTTCGCATCGAAATCAACAGCAATGGTATCACCTGGGTGTAATGAGCTTTTTATGATCTCTTCTGCCAATTGATCTTCAATATATTTCTGAATGGCTCTTTTCAAAGGACGTGCACCAAATTGTTCATCCCAGCCTTTTTCAATAATATAATCTTTGGCCTTATCGCTCACTTTAATTTTATATTCCATCTCATCAATACGTTTGTATAAATGTGATAGCTCTATGTCTATGATCTTGTGAATATCTTCACGTTCAAGTGGTTCAAAAATTACGACATCATCTATTCTGTTCAGGAACTCAGGTGCAAAAGCACGTTTTAAAGCATTTTCAATAACACCTGTGGCGTATGTTGATTTGCTTTGCTTTTTAGCAGATGTACTAAATCCAACTCCTTGTCCGAAATCTTTCAATTGTCTTGAACCAATATTGGAAGTCATGATGATAATGGTATTTTTAAAATCAACCCGGCGGCCTAATCCATCTGTTAATACGCCATCATCCAACACCTGCAGAAGGAGATGAAATACATCAGGATGTGCTTTTTCAATTTCATCAAGTAATACGATCGAATAAGGCTTTCTTCTGACTTTTTCCGTTAATTGTCCACCTTCTTCGTATCCAACATATCCTGGAGGTGCACCAACGAGTCTTGACACGGCAAATTTTTCCATGTATTCGCTCATATCAACTCTAACAAGGGCATCTTCAGAATCAAATAAGAATTTTGCCAGCATCTTGGCCAGATAGGTTTTACCAACACCCGTTGGCCCTAAAAAGATAAATGAACCGATTGGTTTGTTGGGATCTTTTAGTCCGGCACGATTACGACGGATAGCTTTCACCACTTTTTTAATTGCTTCATCCTGCCCAACTACATCCAATTGAAGTTCATCTTCCATATTGATAAGTCGTTGACTTTCACTCTGCGCAATATTCTTCATCGGAATACCTGTCATCATGGCCACTACTTCCGCCACACTTTCTTCCGAGACTTCTTCGCGATGAATTTTAGCTTCCTCTTCCCAGCGCTTTTTGGCCCTGGCCAACTCTTCAGTGTATTGTCTTTCAATATCCCTGAACTGTGCTGCTTCTTCAAACTTTTGTGCTTTTATAGCACCGGTTTTCTTTTCTTTGATCTCGTCAATTGAACTTTCCAGGTTGATAATTTCGGCAGGGACATGAATATTGCTGATATGCACGCGTGCACCGGCTTCGTCCAACGCATCAATGGCTTTATCCGGCAAATACCTGTCGCTGATATACCTGTTAGTGAGCTGAACACATGATTTTATAGCATCATTTGAATACTTAACCAGGTGATGATCCTCATATTTTTCTTTTATATTGTTCAGGATTTCAATGGTTTCTTCCGTTGTTGTCGGATCAACAAGAATTTTCTGGAATCTTCTTTCGAGTGCTCCATCCTTTTCAATGTATTGCCTGTATTCGTCAAGTGTTGTAGCACCAATACATTGCAGTTCACCCCTGGCCAATGCAGGTTTAAACATATTGGAAGCATCGAGCGAACCGGAAGCATTTCCTGCACCAACAATGGTATGAATTTCATCAATAAAAAGAATGATGTGGTCATTTTTTTCAAGTTCATTGAGGACAGCTTTCATTCGTTCCTCAAATTGCCCACGGTATTTTGTTCCAGCTACCAGCGAAGCAAGGTCGAGTGTAACAATGCGTTTGTTGAATAATGCTCTTGATACTTTGCGGTCGATAATACGCAAGGCCAATCCTTCTGCAATTGCAGATTTACCTACGCCAGGCTCTCCAATTAATATGGGATTGTTTTTCTTCCGTCGGCTTAATATCTGTGCAATACGCTGAAGTTCTTTCTCACGTCCAACGATGGGGTCAAGACGCCCTTCTTCAGCAAGTTTTGTCAGATCACGGCCAAAATTGTCCAGAACGGGGGTCTTGGATTTGGGATCAGCAGTCTTTTTCAGTCCGCCAAATGATTTTTGCTCACCTTCCGGATCGTCTTCAGTTTCACCTGATAATTCAGATTTTGGGTTAAAATATCCCGGATCTTCTTTTTTATCTTTAAGAATTGTAGCCAACTCTTCCTTTACATTGCTATAATTTACTCCCAACCCTTCCAGTTTCTTCGTTACCAGGTTATTTTCGTCTTTCAGTATTGCCAGCAGCAGGTGTTCAGTACCTATTAATTCGCTGTTAAATAGTTTTGCTTCGAGATAAGTGATTTTTAGTGCTTTTTCAGCCTGTTTTACGAGAGGAATATTTTCAAGTTTAAGTGTATTGGTATTATTTGATTTAATTGCATTTTCAATGCTCATCTTAAATTGTTTGAGATCAATACCAAAATAACTGAGCATTTGTATCGCCATTCCATCGCCTTCGCGAATGAGTCCTAGCAATAAATGCTCCAGCCCTATATAATTATTTCCCAATCTCACGGCTTCTTCTCGGCTATATGATAGCACATCCTTAACCCTTTGAGAAAACTTTGCTTCCATAATTCAATTTTAGAAATTTCTACAAAATTACATAATCCATAAATACCAGCTATAAGCTTAACATTTTAATAGCCTAAAGGTTCAATATAATTCAATAGTAACGGTTGAATTATTTAAAAGGTATCAACAAAAGCTTGTTAAATATCTATAACTAATCTTTACCTGAAATTTTATCGATTACTTTTTCAACAGGATTTCTAGCTATTGGAATGTCTTTTCCTGGAATTGTTGAAGCATTTCCATCTCTCAGTGCATTGTAATGAGGAGAAAGGATTTCCACGCCTGCTTCATTAAAAGTATCCAGAATATTTTGATGTAATTCTGAATAAATGAAAGGCATTTTGAGGGATTGTTTTGTGTAAACGTTTATTTCGTATTCCACGTAAAAGTCATTCAGACTTTTATGAAGAACGAAGGGTTTATTCTCCTTTGAAAGCATTTTTGTTTTATTGGCAGCTGCAATGAGTAATTCATCAACTTTCTTCCAGGGAACGTCATATCCTATAGTAACGGAAGTGTAAAGGATAACACCTATTTCTTTATCATTGTTGGAGTAGTTGAGCAGATGTGTGTTAATGATTTGAGCGTTCGGAATGGTTACATCCTCATTTTTTAATGTTCGGACCTTAGTGACCAACATAGATTTTTCAATAACAGTTCCGATGGTAGTTCCTATTTTTACCCTGTCGCCAATAGTAAAAGGGCGCATGTAGGTAATTACTATACCGGCAACGAGGTTTGCAATGGCTGAA
Source organism: Marinilabiliales bacterium (assembly GCA_963776205.1). GTDB lineage: Bacteria > Bacteroidota > Bacteroidia > Bacteroidales > F082 > UBA4459. The sequence goes on along the minus strand of CAVZLR010000002.1, from coordinate 169,109 downwards.
GTAGAACCAAGTGATAAAAGTATTCCAAGGAAGATAGATATCCCTTGAAATGCAGGTGAATTTGAACCTGGTAGATATGGGAAAATAAATACCAGGGCAAAAGCATAAATGATCACTATTAAAATATTAGCAGTTGGTTTGGCCCATTCTTTATGGAAGCCTTTTATTCTCAGTTTATCAGTCTCAACTTCACCTGAAACATAGGTAAGAATCCTGACAATATATCTGGCGATGATAATGATAACGATGATAAAGAACAGGTTTGGCAGGAAATCGAGGAGTCCATTTAATATAAATTTAACAGGTGTTGAAATGTAACTATAAAATTGCTCGACAACATCTTTTGTCCAAGGTAAAAAACTAAATAAGAGTGGTAGATAAAGTATTAAAATTATAATAATGATAGCATACTTCAGTATAGTTGAAAGAAATGTAAAGAAATATTCGGGTCCTTTTGGAGCCAGAAATCTGAATAAGCTCTTTCGTTTTCTTTTAAGCGTACTTTCGTATTTTACAAGTTTATTATTAAGCCATTTAAATAATCGGTTAATCAGATAAATTATAATAATTAAGCCTATTAACGTAAGAATTGTCAATCCAATCCTCATTAACCATTCTGATATACTTTTGCTTTCAATATGATTCTTAAAAGATTCCCGAATAGTATCAACATATTCGTCTACCGCTTGCTGCCTGGGTATGCCTAAAGGGGCAACATCAGCATCACTAATGCTCATTAGGGAGAATCCTTTATAAAATACCAATGAGTAATTTTGCTTATTAACCACACTGAATGAATCTTCTACAATAGTAATTTCATTAGCCAGGCTATTCAGGTGCTCCATAATAACAGATGCTCTTTCAGAAGGAGTAAAGGGTCCGAAGTTAGCGTTGATGGTAAATAATGAATCGCCACGAAAGATGACATATGCGGGTTTTGCCTCAGGTGTAAATTCTATTTCTTCTGTGGCAGCAATGGAATCCGGAACCTGTGTGTAAGCATTCAAACATAAGAACTGCATTAAAATAATTGACCAAACAATAAAAATCCGTCGCATAGTAAACTACTTTCAATTAATTTGAAGTAAAAATAACTGAATTATTTTTAATGATTCCAGGCAGACCAAATTCTGGATTAACAAACTTCACAAACTCATAAATAAATGTTACATTTTGATTTAAGCTTGTTATTAATGTAATTTTATATTCAATTTGCCTATTTAAAGAATATTAATTGAGACTTTTTGCGATCATATCACTTTTATTGTTCAACCTGAACCTTTTCACCCAGGAAGTCAATCATGGATTAATCTTTGAATTACAGGTTGACAACGATATGACCTTTTTTACTGATCATTATTATTCAAATGGTATTGAATTGAAAGTGTATGCCGCATATATGCAGAAGTCACCATTGAATTTAGTATTACTTCCAGATGGTAAGCAAAGCAGAACTTATTACTCATTAACATTAACGCATAAGATCTATACACCTATTGAAATTTATGTACACCAGGTGAATGGTATTGATCATCCCTACGCTTCGTATTTGTTAATTGGCAATCAGAAGGAATCTTTTAACCGTCGCAATCGGTATAAACTAACTTCAGCAATACAAATCGGTATTATGGGACCAGCCAGTGGGGGAGGATATTTCCAGAATACCCTGCATCGAAATATATCAATAGCTGAGCATGTAGAAGGATGGGATACACAGGTGGGAAATGATTTCTGCCTTCAGTATTCAGCAATGATTGAAAAGGGAATAATAAATAAAAGCTGGTTTGAATTAAATGCCTACCTGGGTGGTAAGCTAGGTATTCCTCATACGGAAGCCCAGATAGGGGGTTATTTTAGGGTGGGAAAATTTGATGATTATTTTAAACATATGGCCGTTAATTCTTCTGCAAAATGGCAATTCTGGTTCTTCGTTGCCGGTGATCTCTATTTTGTAAATTATAATGCAGCCATACAGGGTGGTACTTACAATCAGGGAGTGGGAAGAACGATCCCTTTTATAAATTCTAATGTCTGGCACACTCGCTTTGGGGGAACCCTCGTTTTTAAGAAGATAAAATGCGAATTAGGGCAGGAAGTAATTACACCCGCATTCCCTACGGGATTATGGCACCGCTGGGCATATGTAAACTTAATGGTAGGATTCTGATAAATGACCTAATGATCGAATAAAGTGATTACAATCCACCCAGATGTGAGATCATAATTGTTGCAAAGCTCAGGGCAAGGAAAAAACCAATCATATCGGTAATTGTAGTTAAAATAGGTCCGGATGCCAGGGCTGGGTCAACATTCATTTTTTTAAGAAATAATGGAACCGTTCCGCCTATGGAAACAGCTACTATGGTATTTACGGCGAGTGCACCTCCAACAACCAGTCCGAGGTAAATATTTCCTTTCCAGAAATAAGCTGCCAGACCGATCAGAAGACCAAGTACCAAACCATTGATGAGACCAACGGAAATTTCCTGAAACCAAACTCTTAGCATCTCAGATGGTTTTACAGTACCCAGAGAAAGTTCACGCATGCTGACTGCGACAGCCTGGTTTCCTGAGCAACCACTCATATCAGATATGATAGGAAGAAATACTGCCAATGCAATAACAGTGCTCAATGTATCCTGGTAGAATGCAATTACGCTGGCTGCGATGATGTTTAAAAGGATGTTAACCGACAACCAGGAAAGTCTTCGGCGTGAACGAAGAAATACAGGCATGGTTCTCAGTTCATCTCCACCAATGATTCCCTGAGTTTCGAGATGTTCATATGCAGCCCTTTCATTGATGGCTTCCAGTACATTCTTCCTTCTCAAAATACCAATTAACTTTTTATGGTCGTCAATAACAGGAATGCCATAAAAATCATGCGTGTCAAAAAGGTCACTCACTTCGTCAAGTGTAGCATTTACATGAACAGAGATTACATCTTTGATTACAATGTCTGACAGGTGCTGATGCGGATCGGCGAGCAGCAAATCCTGCATTTGTAGAACCCCTAAAAAACGGCCATTTCTTGAAAGAACATAAATATATCTGACATGAAAATATTTATATTCTTCAGCATTCTTCTTCAAATCCTCAACAACTTCCTTTACGTTTGCAGTTTCTTTATAACTAATATACTCCGTGAGCATCAACCCACCGGCAGTTTCAGAATCATATTCAATTAATTTTCTAAGACCGGCAGCTTCAGCAGGGTTCATTTCAGTTAAAATGGCTTCAGCATCTTTTTCATGCAACTCCATTATAAGGTCTGCCTGTTCATCACTCATCATTTCGTTGATGATGGCCGCTGCATCTTCAACATCCATATCTTCAATAATATCAACAGCTTGTGCATCTGGTAATTCTTCAATTACATCAGCCGCATCCTCAGGATTAAGCAGCTTGAGCAGGTATTGCTGTTCATCTTTATGCAGTCTGCTCATCAGGTAAACCAATTGGGTAGATGATAAAGATTCGAGAAAATTTGTTAGCTCAATCCGGTCATTCGATTTTAGTAAAATGCGGACTATATTTATAGGACGGGCTGTTTTTTGATCAATCATTTCTATGCAGAATTGTAAATGGGACTAATTGAAATTCGTAATAAAGGTATTTAAAATTTGTTGATTCTAAATCTCAACAAAAATTTTATAGTAGGTTATTCAGCTGGTATGATGGGCTTATCTGACATATAAAAAGTTAGTTCGCCACCATTCATTATTTCATTGTGATGTAAGTACAAACGATTCAATGATCTGCCATTCAGTTCAACTTTTTCAACATATACATTCTCTTCGCTCTGATCAACAGTTTTAATAGAAAAAATTCCATTTTTAAGGCGAATGGTTGCTTCTTTAACCAAAGGACTTCCAATCGCATATTGATCCGACCCGGGACAAACCGGGATAAAATCCCAAGGTACTGAAAATATACCATGCCGACATCTGGCCTGCATCATCATTGCCGCATAAGCCATCTTCTTCCGACCCGTACATAGTGCTCATGATCATCCTAACCCTTTCCTGGGTTTTCCACGGGGATTCTGTCCAATTATACAAATATGGAATATGGTGGCCGGGTTCGTTGCCATGCACATAATTGCCTATTATTCCGTCGCGGGTAATATCTTCTGTATTTTCAATATATTTATCATCCAATTCCATGTTGAAAAGAGAGTCGAGGTGAGCTGTAAAAGGATCTGAGCCACCCATCATTTCAATCATTGCATCAATATTATGTGGTACATACAAGCCGTAATTCCAGGCATTTCCTTCAATAAATCCCTGCCCGTGCGTATCCAGAGGGTCGAAAGGTTTTTTCCAGCTTCCATCTGATAATTTGGGTTGCATAAACCCTGTTGCCTTATTAAAAACATTCTTAAAGTTTTCAGATCTTTCTGAATAATTGTGGTAGGTAATGGAATCGCCCAATTTTTTAGCTAGTTCTGCAATGCACCAGTCGTCATAGGCAAACTCCAGCGTTTTAGATACGGATGAGGAACTTATATCTTCTGGCACATATCCAATTGTCATATATGAGTCCAGGCCGTCAAAATATGGTGTTGTTGAAGTGTTTGTGCAAGCTTCCAATGCCCTTTGAGGATTAATGTCCGTTGTCCCTTTGACAATCGCATCCACAATAACCGGCACTGAATGATAACCGATCATACACCAGTTTTCGTTTGCATAGTGGCTCCATACTGGCAGCATTTTGTGAACACTCTGATCATGATGGGCCAACATGGATTTTATCATATCGTTATTTCGTGATGGTTGTATGATGTTGAACAGAGGATGCAATGCTCTGTATGTATCCCAAAGCGAGAAAGTGGTATAATTTGTAAATCTTTTTGAATGATGAATATTCATATCCAAACCCCGATAACTTCCATCCACATCTTCATAAATTGTTGGCCCTAGCATTGTATGGTACAGAGCCGTATAAAAAGTAATCCTGTCGGATTCAGAAATGGTTTCAACTTCAATCTTTGATAATTCTTGGTTCCATTTTTTTTGCCCCCTTTTTTTGATGGCTTCAAAGTCCCAATGTGGAATTTCGGATTCCAGGTTATTCAATGCTCCTTCCATGCTGACGGAAGAGATTGCCATTTTGAGCCTGACCTGTTCTCCTGCTTGTGTTTCAAAATTGAAATAAGCCCTGATATTCTTACCCGCCATTTCAGGAAAATTTTCTTCCTCGTTAAACCTCCTGTAAAACCCCTTGTATGGATTTTCATCATACTTTTTATGTCCGTATGAGTTGAATGGTTTTGAAAATTTCAAGGCAAAATAAACAGTTCGTGTTCTTGCCCAACCTGTTGTTTGGCGGTAACCCGTGATCGTCGAATCATTTTCTACACGAATAAAAGTCCAGACATTCTTGTCGTCATAATTGTAAATGTTGGCCATCAGGTCGAGAATGAAATGGGCACTGTCGGTTTTCGGGAACGTATATTGATGAAAACCAACCCGCTCAGTAGTTGTCAGTTCAGCAGTCACATTATAATCATTCAAATAAACGCTATAGTATGCAGGTTCCGCATATTCATTTTCATGATTAAATGTAGAAAAGTAGCCACTTTGGGGGATCGAAGCTTCTCCGGGATTCAGTTTAAGCTGCCCGGTTGTTGGCATAATGAGCAAGTCACCGAGATCAGAATGGCCGGTTCCACTAAAGTGCGTATGGCTAAAGCCGAAAATAGTTGAGTCTTCATATTGATAACCCGCACAATATCTATAAACCTCCAGATTGTAGTTGCCATCAATATACATGGGCACCTGGTTGGTTTCAGGGCTTAATTGCACAGCCCCGAAAGGCACTGTAGCCCCGGGGAATGTATGTCCCATGTTTTTAGTTCCGATGAAAGGGTTGACAAATTGTATGAAATCTCTTGTACTTTGTTCAATTTCAACTGGCTTTTTATGCTCAGCACAGGAAAAAGCCTGAAATACTATAAAACATAGTAAGAGTAATTTCGAGAATATATTCATTATATAAAAATTAATAAAATCTTGATTAAACATTTATTATATCACTAAAGTAATAATTCTATTCATTGGATTGTTCAGCTATTTTTGCTATCTTTGAAAAAGATCCTTTGAGTTTAACCTTATGCATGCCTGCCAAACTCGAGTAGCTTTTAGATGTTGCTCATTGAGCCTATATTTCATTGCAACATTACTTCTAAACCAACAGATTCTTATTGCGCAAAAAATTGAATCAGTGTATTTAGAAGAATTTGAATCAGGGAATACAATTTATACTATAACTAACAGGTCTTATTCATTAGATGAAAACAAATATCATTTTCGCAATGAAGTTACAAGTGATTCAATGTTGACGTATTTGAAAATCATCTTTTACAAACCAGATTCACTTTGCATAAAAATCATACCACCCGAGACGTTTCTTCATGAAATTGCTGAGAAAAGAGAGGACTGGTTATTATTTATTCATGGAGATAGTAAGACTTTTGAGCAAGCGGTGATGCGTGGATATGATATACAGCATTTACACAGAATCAATGTAATTGTTTTTAGCTGGCCCACAAAAGATCCAAACTACAATGGTATTAAAAACTTCAAAAACTCTAAGCAAAATGTGCTAAAGTCACTCAATCATTTCGAAAGCTTACTATCATTTATTCAGGGATTTCGGCAATCTAATTCGGCTTTTTCAAATGACAAAAAGCTTTCCCTTTTTATTCATAGTTTGGGTAATTTATACATCGAAAATTTAGTCAAACAAAACAGGGATATTGCATATCAAGATTTTATTTTTGATAATGTTGTTCTTAATGCAGCAGCGGTAAATCAGGAGGGGCATAGTAGCTGGATTGAAAAATTAAGTTTTCAGGAGAATATTTATATCACAAGTAACAGGAGAGATTTTAACCTAAAAGGCGTACGTATTTTTACTAAAGATGGAAAACAATTGGGAGAAAAAGTAAAAACTCCTATTGCACAAAATGCAAATTATATTCAATTTACTGAAGCAGTTGGTTTTCGTACTCCAACGGGGACTACTCACACGTATTTTATTGGTGAGGTTGCTGATGAAAGCCATACCATTAAGCAATTTTACAAAGAACTCTTTCATGGTAATAAAATTAACCTATCAGATACGAATAGATTTATAAAACGGCAAGATGGGGTTGGTTATGATATTATATTTTAGACACTTAACATAGAACTTTTTAAAACCAAAAACAATGAAAAATACATTGAAATGCTTGATTCAACTAATAATTGCTGTTGGTATTTTAGGATTTTCTTCATGCGTTACATTTAAACCGGGTTGGACCACAACAGAAATTAAAGAGAGTAGTATTAATACTAAACAACTTATTGCAGAGGCTCAACTGCTTGAGAATAATGCTGCCTCAACTGAAGAAGTTGAATTACTTATCGCGACCTTTAAAGAAGTTTTAAAAGCTGATCCTCAGAATTATTATGCGCTATGGAAAATTGGAAATTACCATATTTTAATGGGTGCTGCTTATGCTGAGAAGAAAAAGGATAAGAAGTATCATTATAGGGAGGCAATTAAATACTGTGAAAAAGCAATGGCCACAAATACAAACTTTAAAACTGAAGTTTTGAATGGCAAAGATATCACCGAAGTCCTTGATAAATTAACAATTAACCAGATTGATGCAATGGGCTATTGGTATACTGCACGCTTCTATTATTTCAGCGAATGTCTGGCTCCACTTGGCAGGGTAATGAATACCAGGATAGTGATAGATAATAACAAAATGATTGAGCGGATTGATGAGATTGATCGAACCTGGGCTGGTGGTGGTAATTATTTTTCAAGAGGATTGTATTATATTGCCATTCCGGAGCGTTTTGGAGGTAGCAAAGAAAGAGCTGATCAGGAATTTTCTGAAGCTGTACAAATTGGACCTAATTACTTAGTAAATAGGTGGGGGAGAGCAAAATACTTGTATCAGTTAATCGGAGATCAAGAGCATTTTAAAGCTGACCTAGAATGGGTTGTTTCGCAAGATCCACATAAAACTGATAATCCATATCCATGGAATGTTTACTTTCAGCAAGATGCAAAACAAATGTTGGCCGATATTCAGTGACAAATGACTATTGGAGAATTAATAAGCATGCTTGCCCACATTCCAATCCTTTTTGGCTAAGTATTTTTTACCAGAATCAATGGCTCCCGATTCCATTTCTGTGCCCATCGAATCATTCCAGCGGTTAAGATAGCCAAATAATGCGATCACTCCCATCATTTCTACAATTTCTCCTTCGTTCCAGTATTTTCTCAGCTTCTCTGCAATTTCGTCCGTTACATCATTCGGAATCAATGAACTTGCCAGCGCAAAATCCAATGCTGCACGCTCAGCGTCGCTAAATGCCGGATAGCTTTTATAATCCCAAATGTTCTCCAGTTGTTCTTTTTCAGCGCCATATCTTTCAGCAGCCCTGATGGCATGCGCCTGGCAATATCGACATCCGGCTGCATTGCTACTAATGTAGGCCATCATTCTTTTAAGCGCGCTGGTTACCCGGCCTTTGTTTTCCATCACAGCTTTGTTCATTTCAATAAATGCAAAAGCGATACGCGGACGATGGTGCATGGTTTTAATGCTGTTGGGGCAAAATCCAAGCGTTTCATTATAAAATTCAATTAATTTCTGAAGATCTTTATCGTCTTCTCCAGATTTTGGGTTTACAAGGGGTTGTTTCATTTTAATAGTTTAAATGGTACAAATGAATTATGTATTACAAGTACCAGTTACTGCTAGCTGCAAATGGTAAAAATAAGGAATGAGTAACGGTCTGGAAACCTTAGGTTTTAAAATTTTAAGAATTTACCCGTTGAAATTTCCGAATCATCTTCAATTATTAATTGATAAAAACCATTGGGAAGATTACTTATGTCGAGATAATCAGTTTTTAAATCTGATTGTAGAACTGTTTGTCCCAAATTATTTACTACCCTGATATGATACACTTCTATCCCGTTGCTATCATCAAATTTTATCATGATTTTATCATTTGAAGGATTGGGATAAATTGTAAAATCCTGTTTATGCGCAGATGGGTTAAAGATTCCAAGTGTTTCCACCTCTTTAACTGCAGCCAGGGCATCTAATTTACCGTATCCCCATTGGTTATTCGGAACAGTTCCTGTGTAACTATCCGCCCTTGCGGTTGTTTGAAGAATCGTTTTAACCTGTTCAGGGCTAAGGTTCTTATCCATCTCCAGCATCAATGCGATCACTCCGGTGGTCAAAGGAGCTGCTGCACTTACTGCATTTTGGATTCCATAATTGTAATCACCTCCCTGGATGAGTAAATGGGGATAATGGCTGTACCATGTATTCGGACTGTATGCTCCATATAGCAGTTCGCCTGTAGCTGCAAAATCCACACCCATCTGGTTGTTTTGCGTAGGGCCAAAACTACTACCAATCCACAATTCACCAGGGTCTCCCTGCCCGGTAAAGTTACGGTATACCCCGTCTATATCAACATAATCGTTTTTCACAACATAATCGGTAGGTGAAATAGCTTTTGCCGCAGAAGAAAAGTCATTAATACTATATCCTTCAACTACATGGCTTAGAAATTTGTTGGTGTTGTGGTTGTTGGATGGGTTAAGTACAGCGTGGAAATTTCCACCACCATTTATAGTTGTTCCTTTTAAGGTGATTTTATATTCACCTGTTGCTCCGGTTAAATCGATCATGATTTCCCGGCGGTTGGAAGTAGCACCTGCGAAATCTGTATTGGCCCCACGGTGGTAGTAATTGATTCCGGTTAGAAATCTGTCATCTGCATCATTTGCTGTTGCAGGTGCAGGGAAAGGTCCTTCTGTGCTATTATTGGGCCTGGTGATGCTTACTTCAAAGCGATCATCTTCGCTATACCAAAGGTCAAAACGTAAGTTGCCTGCATCACCTTTCATAACTCGCAGTTCAATAGTTCCATCAAAGGTTACCGTCGCTGAAGCATGATTTTCAGCACCTCCGTCATCACCCACACCACAAACAAAAGGATGTCCTGTTTCAACGAAATCATCAATGGCCCGGCAAATCGTACTGGTACCATCAGTCGGACCACCAATAGAACCCATATTCAGAAGCACAACTCCCGGAAGGTCTAATTCTTCAAATTTATCGGCAACAAACTGGATGGCGATTTGAATGTATGTAGGGTTGTAAAACCCTTCTTGTGCGGGCTGATCGTCAAAAGCAGGAAAGTAATCCTGAACGGCCTTCACCACAATAATTTTTGAATTAGGCGCTACGCCCTGAAAAGCAAGGTCTGAAGTTCCTGTTCCATTTCCTGAAGCTATTCCCGAAATGGCCGTACCATGACCATAACGATCCATTGAGAGGGGAGGACCATTGGATTCAAGCGAAGCATTGATTTCTGCTTCTGTAAAAATGGTGCCCACGCCATAAGGATTATCAGGATCGTTGGCGCCGTCAGGATTGATCATATCGTATAGATACAACAGACGTGTTTTTCCGTCTTCATCAATAAAATCAGGATGGAAATAATCTATACCACGATCGATAAGGGCAACAACCACACCTTCCCCGCTAAGATCGTATTGCGAATAAACCTGGTCGAGCTTGGCTTCCTGACGGGCTGGAATGCCCTGTGAAAGAAGTGATGCTGAGAAAAAGAGGCTGACAGAAAATAGAATTAAAAAGAAGTAAAATTTCATCATATAATGTTTTAAATAAAAAAAGCATTTGAAAATAAATCAAATCTGTTGTTAGTAAAAAACTTTAACACTTATTTAACGTATCGAATAGATAAGAAGAATGTCAACTGCTTTTTAGAAATTATTTTGCTTCGATTACCAAAGGAATGCTATTGTTAGAAAATATTTCATGTTTAAAACTCCCAAATAGTGATATTTCGCTAAAGCCGGATAGATTTAAAAGTTCTTTGATTTTATGCTTGCTAACAGGATATAGTTGAATCGAATTTTCAATCGTTTTTCCCGATTCTTTTATAGAGAGAATGGTTTCAAAATCAAGTTTCTTATGATCAGTGTGCAGCCTGTAATTTCTTACAAATTTAATTTCATCATTTTCTATGGTGGGCAAAGCTTTTATGTTTTGATCAATGATCCGGTCGTAGTTGATGATTTGAAGAAGCAATTTGCCATCACTTTTTAGTACGGCCCTGGATTGCTTAAAAAAATCGAGCATTTGCTCCGGCCCATCCAGGTGTACAAGGGTGTTGCCAAAACAAACGATGGCATCCATTGAGTTGACGCCAAAGGTTCTTTCAATTTCAAGCATATTCAGTACATTGAATTTTAAATTCCCTGTCTTTGTACCAAAATCCTGCTTTGCCCTTTTAATCATGCTTTCATCAAGGTCAATGGCATGCACTTTTTTAAAATGTTTGGAAAGTTCAAAACTGAGTTCGCCAATGCCACAACCAATATCCAGCAATTCTGACTGTTCCGTTTCATTAAACGACTGCCTCACAAATGCCGCCTGGGCCATATTTAGTGGGAAAATATGATGATAATATTTAGTGATACTTTCGTAAAAATTCATTTTCAATTTTTGTCCTTAAGGTTGAGCATATCTCCAACCTTTTTTAAGTTGGTCAGATAAAGCAATCACTATTTCAGCATTGTCATCAAACCCTGCAATATTTATATTTTCACCAGGGTCAGTTTCATGATCATAAAGTTCCCTTTCAGTTAGGGCTCCTTTCGTATTTGATTGGTCCCATTCGTACCATTCAACATAGCGGTATTGGTCTGTTCGAATAGAGTAGCCCATATATTGTTTGCCTTCATGGTTTTTATGCATCTTACCGAATCGTCCCTGCAAGAACTGGCTGAATGCAGCCGTTTTCCATTCCTGATCCGGATTTTGAAGCAAGGGCGCTGCGCTTGTACCTTGTAAATGTTTGGGTATTTCTAGTCCAGCCATCTCACAAAGGGTAGGGTAGATGTCGACAAATTCAGTAAGGGCATTTGATTGGGTGCTTTTTGCTGTAACATTTGCACCTGCAATGATCATCGGAACCCGGGTGTCAATTTCATAATTTGTCTGTTTGCACCAGGCGTTGTGTTCCCCCAGTTTCCAACCGTGATCTCCCCAAATCACAATGATCGTATTGTCATATAAGCCCAATTTTTTAAGACCTTCAACCAACCTGCCGATTTGGGCATCGATGTAGGACACACTCGCATAATAACCATGTTTCAGTAAGCGTTGCTTATCTTCATCAAATGGTTCGCCTTCAGGCAAAGGAAGGTCTTTCATGTCATCATACGACCTGAGTTCATTACCACGATTCATGGCATATTCCGGCATATTTTCAGGAATTCTTTGGTTTTCTGCCAAAGGAATGGAGTCGCGGTCGTACAAATCCCAATATTTTTTGGGTGCGTTAAACGGAAGATGTGGCCGGTAATAGCCAACAGCCATAAAGAAAGGCTGGCCTTTCTGTGCCAGTTCTTCCATCTTTTTCAAAGCAGCAGTTGTTTGTGCACCATCGAAATAGGCATCATCATCCACATCCGCATTTTCAGTGGCAACAGTTTTGATATACCAGGAGCCAAGCTGGTCAATTCGGTTGATTCCTTGCTCAATATATATCAGTTTCTTTTCTTCCTGCCTTGCTATATTTTCCTCATTCAGGTAAACAGCATCCGGATCAAAAGGAAAACCATCCACATGAGGTTTTTCAGTCCATGAAATCGTGTCGGGATAAATATTGTGAAAGATCTTTCCGATGCCATAAACATAATAGCCATTCTGTTTGAAGTATTGAGGAAGTGTTACGACATCAGGTAAATTATTTCGAAATTCGGTCCTTAAGTCCCAAACCCTCAGGGTGTCTGGTCTTAAACCGGTAAGCAGGCTCACCCTCGAAGGATTACATACAGCCTGCTGGCAATAGGTCCGTGTGAAAGTAACACCCTGTTCAGCCACTTTGTCGATATTCGGCGTGATGGCTGTCGGATCACCGTAGCATCCGAGGTCTGGACGCAGATCGTCAACCGGAATGAATAAAATATTGGGCGGTTGATTTTTGGTTTCTTTTTCGTTGGTGCAGGATAACAATCCCAGCGAGCTGACTAAAATAATTAAGATCAGGTTTTTCATGATTTTTCTGTTTGGTCCAAGTGCGACTTCAGCTGCATTCGGAAATCATTTATTGGAAGAAATATTTAATAAAGTAACGAAAAAATCAAATATGCGAAATGGAAAGAGAATCATTCATCTTAAATCGTTTCATAAAAATACGTGTTTTACCGTAGATGTAAAGTTTGCTGAACACCTATTTTTGAGCCAGTTAAACTTAAACAAAATGGATATGAAAAAAATTGTACTCTTTTTATTTTTTAATTTATTAATGGTCATTGGTTTTTCCCAGGACTGGAGTGCAGTTGGCAATGGAACCAATGGTCGTGTCAGAGCTATGATTGAATTTGATGGCGACTTGATCGTTGGTGGCGAATTCACTGAGGCGGGTGGTCAGGAAGCCTTCAATGTGGCCCGTTGGGATGGCTCTTCATGGTATGCTATGGGAGATGGTTTTGCAGGCGAAGTATATGATTTTGCAATTTATGGTGGTTGGTTATATGCATCGGGTTGGTTTTTTAATGATCCTGAATTTACGCAGGAATATGAAGGAATTGCACGCTGGACAGGTTCAGCATGGAGTCCTTTACCCGATTATGACCCGGATAGCTGGGGTGGCGAAATTTATGATATGTTGGTTCATAATAATGAATTGTACATCACCAATCATAGTGCAATTGGATTTGATTTTATAACAAGAGTTTCAAAATTCAACGGATCTACATGGACAGATTTACCCGGCGAATTTATCCATAACGGAAACCAGGGGCAGATATACACCCTCGGTATTTATAATAATCAAATTGTAGCTGGAGGTTTGTTTGATGTCATTGATGAGACAGATGCGAAAAGCGTGGCCAGTTTCAATGGAACAGCATGGGAGTCATTAAATATACCTTCTGATGGATTATTTGATAAAGTATATAAAGTGTTGGAATACAATGGCGATCTTTATGCAGGAGGAATCTTCTTTAATCCTTTTTATACAACAATGGCCAAATTAAGCGGTGAAGAATGGACGCTTTATCAAATGGATGTGGATAATAACCTCTGGAATATAGAAGATATGTATGTCTTTGATGATAAGCTATTTGTAGCTGGGGTCTTTTATTATACAGAAGGTTCTGACATTGTTGCTGCTTGTTGTATCTTTAATGAAACAGAAGAGGATTATCAGTGGCAAAGCCTGAACTTTTTTAATGAAAATTCAACCCAATGGATTGGATTTATCATGACAGTTTATGATGGTGAGCTTTATCTTGGTGGTGATTTCCAGTATGCAGGAAGCGACAATGAACCCAAGAATAATGTAGCGCGTTTCAATGGGGTGATTCCAACAGCAATTCATGAAAATGGGAATGTTTTGGTGGATGTTGACTTGTATCCAAACCCGGTTACTTCAAACCTGAAAATTGATTTACCCGGTGCTGATGAGTATACCATAGCCTTGTATAATTCACTGGGGCAATTAGTTGTAAATCAAAAATCTAATCAAAGTCAGCTTGCGTTGGATATGAACCATTTGAACAGCGGTTTCTATTACCTGCATGTAAATAGCAAGGAAGGATTTTACACAGAAAAGATTATTAAGAAGTAGTTTGAATGCATGGTGCAGAGCGCATGGAGCCTGGTGTAACCCCGTTGCCCAAGTTCCATGCTATTTAATAATCAATTTTTTTTGTCATTTCGTTATGTTGTCATTTCGAGCGTTAGCGAGAAATCTCCTCGGAACAATGGTTCTCTCTTTGGGGATTCCTGCCCGTCCGGCAGGCGGGTCAACTTGCTCCCTGCGGTCGGTTCGAAATGACAGGATGTTTTCATTTTTGAATAATTAATTTTTGTGTTGCACTTTTATTTTTAGAAATCAAACGACAGAAATACACGCCACTTGCCAGGTTCCTTACATCAATCTCAATAGTTTCAGTTCCTGATATGATTTGCTTTTCAAGCAGCTTCCTGCCATGCATGTCAGAAATTTCCACAACTACTGACTGTTGACTGAAGACTGCAGATTGCAAACTGATGACTGAAACAGCCGGATTGGGGAAAATTTTTAATGGAAATGTTTCAACACCATCGCCTATCCCTGAAACCTCACCATACTTCAGCAGGGTTTTGCTATTTCCAACAACATATCCATTTGTTGAGGAGGTAAAGTGGACACCTGTGAGAATTGAAGATGATAGTTCATCGCCTTCAATATTCCAAATAGTTCCACCATTTATTGTATGGAATATCCCTCCTCCACTACCTACCACCCACCCTTCTTGTACATTCACAAAAAATACATCTGTTAAAATATAGGCAGGGTTTGTTTGTTGAGTTGCCCAGTTGTGTCCATCTGAGGTATGAATAATCGCCCCATTATCTCCAACCGCCCAGCCACGCAATGTATCCACCATACAAATGGCACTGAAATAGCCAGAGGGATAGCCATTTACTGACCCTCCCCAGATTCCATTAAAATATGTGACAATAACACTTCCTCCGCATACCCAGCCTTGTTCGCTATTGATTGGGAAAGAAATTGAGGATAAGTCTCCATTAATATTGCTGGTCATTTTTGTTACGCCTGCGTTGTCAATGGACCATATATTTCCATTAATTCCACAGCAATAACCTATATCTCCTACTGGGGGAAATGAAATATCGGCAAGAGTTGTAGCCATTGTTCCATGAAAGTTCCAGTTTTCACCCCCATCAACTGTTTTGTATACGAAACCGCTTGTACCACCTGCATAGCCTTCGTTCTCACTAAGCATATGAATGGCATTGCAAGAATATTGGGTTGTTTGAATTTCAAAAGTCAATCCACCATCTGTGGTGTGATAAATTTCAGCTTCTGAACTGCTGGTGATCCAGCCTTCATTATCAGAAATAAAGAAAACATCGGAAAGGTCGGTGTTCCGGGCAGGTTGTCACTGATGTCTGTCCAGCCGTATTGTTGGGCAATGGAAAAAGTAAAAAGTAAAAAGGCAAAAGTGGAAAGGAGTAGCAGTTTTTTCATAGGGTTATGTTTTTATTGTCATCCTGAACGACAGTGAAGGATCTCCGATTGAGTATTTTGTTGACTGTTGTAAAGAGGAGATTCTTCGCTTCGCTCAGAATGACAGGGTGTTTCATTTGCGCAGGTTTAATAACACCCTCAAATATATCGATTAAACCATTAATTTCAAATAAATCCTGTTTAAAACCACCAACTATTATGCACATTTTTATTATTAAAAAAATATCTCATTTCTCTTGCATTATGAACATATGTGCATTACTTTTGAAGGTGCTGAATCTAAAAACCCAACAGCATGCCCCGTCCGGAAAGCGACAGAATTATCCACGAACCGCCTCTTTTTACCGAGTTCAAACCTATGGGCATACCCGGAAGAAACCTGGAGCAGATCAAACTTTCGCTGGATGAATTTGAAGCCCTTCGATTGGCAGATCATGAAGGATCTGTCGCATGAAGAAGCCGCCAAACAGCTTGAGATTTCCCGCTCCACCTTTACCCGCCTCATCAGGAAAGCACGAAAGAAAGTAGCTGATTTTATGTTCCTCGGAAAAATGCTGACCATTGGCGGTGGGAATGTGCATTTTAAAAATAACATCATTCGCTGTTTGGATTGTGATCATACTTTCCGGGTAGATATAAACACACGGGTTGGTAAATGCCCCGAATGTCATTCAAAGAATTTACTAAATGCCGCGGGAGGATTTGGACATGGGAATTGTTGCTGGGAAAAAACGGAAGACAAATAAAAGCAGAAAAGAGATGATCAAAAAAATAGTCAGTTTTTATCACAATGGGTTTAAAAATATGCCTTCCTGGGGCAAAAAGCTCTGGCTGATCATACTGATCAAGCTCTTCATCATGTTTGCCGTGTTAAAGATTTTCTTTTTCCCTGATTTTCTGAATACAAAATTCGATACCGACGAACAAAAAAGTGATTACGTAAAAGAACAATTAATTAATAAAAAGTAGCATATGGAACAATTTAGCGTAGAACTGGTCGATTGGTCGCGGGCGCAATTCGCCTTAACAGCCATTTACCATTGGTTTTTTGTACCGCTTACGCTGGGCTTGTCATTTATTGTGGCTTTCATGCATTCAATTTATTACAAAACCGGTGACGAAAAGTGGAAAAACATGACCAAATTCTGGATGAAATTATTCGGGATCAATTTTGCCATTGGTGTGGCCACGGGCATCATTCTCGAATTTGAATTCGGAACCAACTGGTCGAATTATTCATGGATCGTAGGTGATATTTTCGGGGCACCATTGGCCATCGAAGGTATTTTGGCTTTCTTTCTCGAATCGACATTTATCGCGGTCATGTTTTTTGGCTGGGGCAGGGTGAGCAAGAAATTCCACATGACGTCGTCCTGGCTGGTAGCGTTTGGTTCAAACCTTTCGGCTTTATGGATTTTGGTGGCCAATGCCTGGATGCAAAACCCGGTGGGTACCAAATTCAATATGGACACGGCCCGTAATGAAATGGTGAATTTTTTCGATGTAGCCTTATCATCAACCGCCATTTTTAAGTTTTTGCATACCATTTCACAGGCATACGTCATTGGCGCTTTGTTTGTGATTGCTGTAAGCGCCTGGTACTTGTTAAAGAAACGCCACCTGCTGTTTGCCAAACAAAGTATCCTGATAGCTTCCGTATTTGGTTTGATAGCTGCTGTTTGTGTAGCTTTTACGGGTGATAGTTCGGCTTATGACGTGGCACAAAAACAACCCATGAAACTGGCTGCCATGGAAGGCTTGTACGATGGAGAAGCCGGTGCTGACCTGTATGCTTTTGGTTTTTTAAATGACAGAAAGGATAATTTGAATTTCAAGGGCATCAGGATTCCCAGTATGCTTTCGATTATGGCATACCGGGATCCGAATGCTTTTGTTGCCGGGGTAAACGATATTTTAAACGGCAACGAAGAACAGGGAATTTTACCCACCGAAACGCGGATGGAAAAAGGCCGGATCGCCATACAGGCACTGGCGGATTATACCCTGGCCAAAAAGGCAGGAGATACGGAACTGGCCCATCAGAAGTTCATTGAGTTTGAAGAAAATTATCCCCATTTTGGCTATGGTTTTTTTAAAAACAAAGAAGAAGTGGTGCCTAATGTGAAACTTACTTTTTATTCATTTCATATCATGGTGGGTTTCGGTTTGTTTTTTATTGCTTTATTCGCCTGGCTGTTATACGCCAGCATGAAAAATAAACTGGATAAACACAGGTGGGTACTGCATCTTTCCATGTGGTCGTTGTTATTCGGATATATTGCTTCCGAATTGGGATGGCTGGTAGCCGAAGTAGGACGTCAACCATGGACGATTCAGGATATTTTACCGGTGGGTGCTGCTACTTCCCATTTAAGTGTGGGTAATGTGCAAACCACATTTTTCCTGTTCCTGGCATTATTTACCGTTTTATTAATTGCTGAAATAAAAATTATGGTCTTCCAAATTAAAAAGGGACCCGAGAAAGGAGGCAGCCATGTTTAATAATTTATCATACCCGATGTTGCAAGGCTATTGGTGGATCATTGTTTCGCTGCTGGCCGCCATACTTGTATTCATGATGTTCGTTCAGGGCGGACAAACCCTGTTAAAGCAACTTGCAAAAACCGATAAAGAAAGGTCGATCCTGATCAATTCAATTGGTAGGAAATGGGATCTTACTTTTACGACACTCGTTACCTTTGGAGGTGCTTTTTTCGCATCTTTCCCATTGTTTTATTCAACCAGTTTCGGAGGTGCCTACTGGGTATGGATGCTCATTTTATTCAGTTTTGTGATTCAAGCTGTATCCTATGAGTACCGGACCAAGACAAATAATTTTCTGGGTACGAAAACCTATGATACTTTTCTACTCATCAATGGAATTTTAGGAACCATACTGGTAGGCGCTGCAGTAGGTACATTCTTTACCGGATCTGAATTCTCAGTGGATCGGATGAACATCACCATAGCAGCTGATCCGGTTATTTCACGCTGGGAAAATGCCACACACGGATTGGAAGCAGCAGTGAATTTTACCAACCTGGCACTCGGACTGGCCGTCTTTTTCCTGGCACGGGTGTTGGCCATGCTATATTTCATTAATAATATTGATAATGACGAGATTATAAAACGTTCAGTTAAAACGCTCAAGCGGAATAGTCTTGCATTTTTAATATTATTCCTATTGTTTGTTGGATTAATACTTACAGCATATGGATTTGCAGTTAATCCGGAAACAGGAGAAGTATTTAGGGAACAGTATAAATATTTTCATAATTTAATAGAGATGCCCGTGGTATTGGTATTATTCCTGCTGGGAGTTGTGGGTGTGTTGTACGGTATTTTCATGGGTGCATTTAAAACCTCTGGAAAAGGCATCTGGTTTGCAGGTGCTGGTACGATTTTAACGGTATTTGCCTTGCTCATGCTGGCTGGGTTTAATAATACGGCTTTCTATCCATCAACATACGATCTGCAAAGTTCGCTTACCATTTACAATGCCTCTTCCAGCAAATATACGTTGACGGCCATGAGTTGGGTTTCACTGTTGGTTCCATTTGTAATCGCATACATCTGGTATACCTGGAAATCGATGAGTAAGAAAAAAGTGAGCGAAAGCGATCTGGAAAATGATACGATGGCCTATTAAAAATTAAAAAGAAAGAAAAATGAGTTATTTAGAAGCTGTTATTTGGTTAATTAGTTGGCCGGTGCTGATCTTTGCAACTTACCGGGTGATACTTTACTTTTTAAAAAGAAAGGGGTTTCTTTTAAAGGAATAAAAGATATAAAAACTACAGCAGCTCACTGATAAACATCAACTTATCAGCGAGCTGCCATGATAAAGTTGATATCAGGGTTAAGTCTAATATAAGGTCATTTATTCAGGATAGATAACCTTCCAGTCCTTTTTCATATCAACCACGGTCCAGCCTTTTTCATGGGCTTCATCCAAACCTTTATCCAATCGTCCAATGTGAGACTCCCGATCATAGGCCCACTCTCTTTCGGCATCTGTATGATGCAAATAAAGCATAAAACTTTTGTGATTATTGGACGCGGTCCATTGCATCATTTGCAGATCACCATCAGAATTGCCGGAAGCAAAAACCGGTTTTTGACCGATGAATTTATGAATTCCAATGGGTTTTCCATCTTTGTCATCAATAAAATCAATTTCTGCTAATCTTCTTATCACCGGATTTCCGTTGTTGTAATCAAATTCAGTTTTTATGCTACTGCCAACAACCTGGTCAGGAGGTATTCCATAAACTTCTTCTACCCAGGGACGCATAAATTCTATACCACCTCCGGAAACAATAAAAGTTTTAAATTCATTATCTCTTAAATATTGCAACAACTCCAGCATTGGCTGATAAACCAAATCTGTGAAAGGCCTTTCGAATCGTGGATGTTTTGCAGTCTTCAACCATTCCTTTACAATTGCTTCGAACTCTGTTGTTGTCATCCCTGCATGAGAAGCCATAACCAATTCCAGCAGTCCATGTTCTCCGTGCTTTGCCAATTCCTTCAGATTATCTTCCAAAACTGCTTTAAATGGTTGTTGTGTTTTCCATTCAGGGTGATCGGGAGCCAGGGCTTTAATCCTGTCAATAGCAAAAAATAATTGAAAATAGGCTGGCTGTTCCGACCAAAGGTTACCATCATTGTCGAAAGTTGCTATACGTTCAGAAACTGTAATATAGTTTTCACTTTCAATATTGGTAACATCATTCACATAGTTAATTATTGCTTCCTTGGTTTTTCCTTCATTCCATGATGGAAGAGGATCAATGATTTCTTTATTTTGAGTTGTGGTTTTTTCGTTGGATTCATTGTGAGAGTCACAAGCTACGAAACCAAACAGGATTATACTTAATCCCAGTAACTTGAAAAAACTGATAATTTTCATTATAATACTATTTTAAAGGGGCCCGATAACATATGCTATCTGGCCCCTTTTAATTTTTTGTGTTAACGTGATCCTGGTGATGAAAGTTGTTCCATTACTTTATCAAGGCTGAAACTGGCTGCTTCCATCCGAGGTGGATAATCTTTAAAAGTCATTAAAAATTCTCCTACTATATCCTGTGCGGGAACCAGTAAAAAAGCATGGTCTAAAAGCCAGTCGTAGTAAGTATTAGAGGTTATAGTCGCAAATTCATAAGGATCTCTCCTCAAATTGAAAATAAGCGGTATACGCAATGGGGTAAATGGTTCGGCCCAAACTAATAAGGTTCCTGGAGCACGTTGTTCCATAAATATCAGTTTCCAATCGTCATATCTAAGTGCTGTCAAGTCACCATCGTCAGAAAAGTAAAAAATTTCGTTGCGTGGACTTTCAGATGTTTCACCTGTAAGCATTGGTAACAGGTTATATCCGTCTAGATGAACTTTAAAGGTTTTGCCGTTTGCTGTGTAACCATCAAGTAACTTTTCTTTTACATTATCATCACCTGCGACAGCAACAAAAGTTGGCATCCAGTCCATACCCGAAACTATTTCATTGCAAATTGAACCGGCTTCTATATGACCAGGCCAACGAACCATAGAGGGTGTTCTCCATCCCCCTTCCCAGTTGGTATTTTTTTCTCCCCTGAAAGGACTCACGGCTGCATCTGGCCAAGAATTTTTATGGGGACCATTATCCGTTCCATACTGTACAATCGTATGATCAGCAATGCCGAGCTCATCCAAAAGATCCAATAACTGGCCAACATGCATATCATGTTCCACCATACCATCTGCATATTCATCCTGTCCGGAAATGCCCCTGAGTTCTTCTTTTACGTGGGTGCGGAAATGCATCCGTGTACCATTCCACCAAACGAAAAATGGCTCACCGGAATCAACTGCCTCACGAATAAACTTTTTAGCCGCTTCAACGGATTCATCATCTATGGTTTCCATCCTCTTTTTTGTTAAAGGGCCGGTGTCTTCAATTCTTCCATCGGCAAAGGAGTGGATCACACCACGAGGTCCATACTTATCCCTGAAGTTTGGATATTTTTCAGGATCAGGATAATCAAGCAGTTCTGGTTCTTCTTCAGCATTTAAATGGTATAAATTGCCGTAAAACTCATCAAAACCATGGTTGGTGGGTAAATGCTCATCACGATCACCCAAATGGTTCTTGCCAAACTGCCCGGTACGATAACCGTGGGGTTTTAATAATTCAGCAATTGTTGGGTCTTTTTCAGAAATACCTTCTTTAGCACCTGGTAAGCCTACCTTACTAAGTCCGGTCCGAAAAACGCTTTGACCAAGAATAAAAGATGACCTACCGGCAGTACAGCTTTGCTCCGAATAATAATCAGTGAAGATCATACCTTCATCAGCAATGCGATCAATGTTAGGTGTCTGATAACCCACCATTCCCATTGTGTAGGCACTGATATTGGATTGTCCGATATCGTCACCCCAAATGACAAGAATATTGGGTTTTTCTTGTTTCTGCGCTTTTAATTGTGCAGGTAATGAAAATAAAATAAAAAATAAAAACATTAATAAACCGGAAATAGCCGGTTTTATTCTTGAAAATAATAAACACATACGTTTTGTATTAATGAATAGTTAATCAACTTCTTAGGGCGCAAAATTAATAATAAAACAACTAACTGAGTGTAATTGCTTAAAATTAATCTAAATAAGAATTGTTAAAGTGAATGAATTTGCAATCAGAAAATACTTTTTGAATAAGGTGTCAGGTTCTGTGCTGCAAAATCTTTATCCAGGTATTTGAAATATCCTGCGATAGCGATCATGGCTGCATTATCAGTGCTGTATTGCAATTTTGGGATATAGATATTCCATCCCAACTCGTCAGCGGTTTGACGCATGGCCAGGCGCAAACCTGAATTGGCAGAAACACCGCCGGCAATGGCAATTTCATTAATACCGGTTTCTTTGGCCGCCTTTTTTAGTTTTTTAAGTAATATCCTGATAATAGTTTGTTGCAGGGATGCAGAAAGATCAGCCTTGTTCTTCTCGATGAATTGTTCGTCTTCTTTCAATCGATCACGTAAAAAATATAAAAAAGAAGTTTTCAATCCGCTGAAGCTATAGTCAAGTCTTTTCATATTGGGTTCAGGAAAAGTAAACGCATCCGGATTGCCAATTTTTGCCAGTTTATCTATTTCAGGACCTCCGGGATAGGGGAGGCCCATTATTTTAGCTGCCTTGTCAAAAGCTTCACCTGCAGCATCGTCAATAGTAGAACCAATTAATTCCATTTGGCCTGGCGATTTCACTTTGACAATTTGTGTATGGCCACCTGAAACCGTAAGACAAATGAATGGAAATTGGGGATGGGAGTTTGTGTCTTCATCATCAATAAAATGAGAAAGGATGTGGGCTTTCAGATGGTCCACTTCAATGATAGGAATACCTAATCCCATAGCAAATGATTTTGAAAAAGAAGTACCTACCAACAACGATCCAAGTAGCCCCGGACCTCTTGTAAACGCGATGGCATTCAACTGATTTTTGGTTATCTTTGCTTTGCGCAAGGCCACCTCTACAACAGGGATTATATTTTGTTGATGAGCCCTTGAGGCTAGTTCAGGGACTACACCCCCGTAAGTTTTATGAATGTCCTGATTGGCAATGGCATTCGAAAGAATATGGGTTTCTTTTAAAACCGCTGCTGAGGTGTCGTCACAAGAAGATTCAATGCCTAAAATATAAGTACTCATTTGAAAAATAAATCGGTTCGCAAAAATAACATAAAAAAGCTATTTCGATGGCTGTTGAACATACTTCTGGTGTTGATTACCATCCCATTGGTATTAACTATGATGTTTCGCGATCCAATGGTACAATCTTTATCGGCCAGGATGATTACCAAATGGCTAACTCAAAATACGGGCTATGTAGTTGGACTGGAGCGGATGCGAATTACTGCATTTAGTGGAATTGAACTTCATGGTTTTAAAGTAAACGATCACCGGGGTGAGATAATGTTGCACATTGACCACCTAAAAGCACAGCCCATTTTTGCAGAGTGGAATCTGATGCTGTTAAAATTCAGAAGTGTTAGTATTGATGGCGCTCATTTCAGGTTTGCCCGCTATGCTGAGGATGACGACTATAACCTAATACTGTTGCTAAATAAATATACTGGAAGTGACTCATCGGGTAGCAGAACGAACACAGGAGATTTTAAAATAAAATCTTCAAGATTAAAACTAACCAACTCCATTTTTCATTTGTACGATGAGCATATGGAATTCGATAATGGTATCGCCATGGATTATGGTGATATGCTGATTGATAGCATTTATTTGTATAGCCATAATTTCAGCTTGATTAACGATTCGCTAAGCATTGGAATTGACAGCTTATTTGCCCATGAAAAATCAGGTTTCCAAATTGACCGGATGAGTGCTGATTTCGGTATTAGTTCCACGAACCTGAAAGGACACAATTTAAAACTCGAAAGCAATAATTCATATATAGATATGGATTTGGATTTCGATTATAAATCCTATCAGAGTTACGCTTACTTTATTGATTCTGTTGTGATGAACGGAAATATCAGACCATCTACATTAGATTTGAGTACCATAGGTTATTTCGCTGAGATAATGTTTAAAATGAAGAATATGCTGGGCATCTCAGGAATTGTTTCTGGTACTGTAGCCAATATGAAGGGTGATGACCTGCGAATTAAGTACGCATCAGATACACGTTTTTATGGAAACGCAATGATAAAGGGCTTGCCAGATTTCTTTACATCATATATGGAAGCTGAAATATTTGAATTTAGCTCCTCAGCATGTGATCTCCGGAAATTCAGTATTCCAACTGAAGAAGAACATGTGGATATGTCGCACCTGGTTGAGTGTGATGAGGTATTTGAAGCTGCAGGTAATTTTAAAGGTTATTATGAGGACTTTAAGACCAAACTCAGGCTTTCATCCAATGAAGGAATTATTAATGCAGATATTGCATTCACAAGAATTGAAAACGATACCATTTTTTTTAATGCTTTTGTAAAAAGTGATTCAATTGACATTGGCCGTTTGTTGGACGTGTCCCATCTATTTGGTAAGGTAACCATGGATGCTCATATAAATGGTTTTGGGAATAATATAGACGACATCAAAATAATGGTAGATGGATTCTTCAAGTCGGTTGACTTCCTTGATTACAGGTATAGTCTGGTTGGTGCGAATGGTTGGTATAAAGACGATTCTTTAAATATCAAATTGCGTATAGGAGATAAAAACCTGATGATGAATGCAGATGCTGCCCTTAACCTTAACGAAGTTCCACTACTAAAAGCCCAGGCAGATATAAAATATGCGAATTTAGAGCAACTGAAATTTATAAATAGCCATGACCTGATTATGGCAAGCAAACTGACATTAAGCCTACGTGGCTTTGATCCTGACCTTTTAACCGGA
Organism: Marinilabiliales bacterium; assembly: GCA_963776205.1. Lineage (GTDB taxonomy): Bacteria > Bacteroidota > Bacteroidia > Bacteroidales > F082 > UBA4459. The sequence goes on along the minus strand of CAVZLR010000002.1, from coordinate 143,596 downwards.
CAAATAAATTTAGACAGCACTACAATGTACTTCAATGGCGAAAAATATTGGATGCAGAATGCAATTCTATCTAAAAGCAGGGATGAGAGTGAAAATGATGAGATCCAATTATTTACGGATTATGCTGATGCAAGGATGATCGGAAAATATCGCCTGACTGATTTTAGCAAAAACCTTTTTCATCTGTTTGATTATTATTATAATCTTGAGAATGTTGAAATAGACACCAACGAATTGATAGACCAAAATGCGGCTATTACCTTGGAATTTAAAAAGAGTAATTTAATTGAAGAACAATTAGTTCCCGGGTTATTTATTTCTCCGGGTACCAACCTGTATGCAGATCTTGATTTTAAAAGTAATTACTTGTTTTTAAATGTAAATGCTGACGAAATAAATTACCAGGGAGTTAAATTCAGCAAGAATCAAATTATGGTGGAACCCAATCTGAACAGGCTTAAATTTGATTATTTAGTTGACAACATCATATTTAAAGATAGTACGGTGGATGATAAAACTGTGTTTGGTATCGATTATTTAAAATTTGGTGGTTCAGCAGGGAATGATAGCATTATCTACCAGTTGAACTGGGATAATAAGGATACAACCTTAAAAAACTCAGCGTTTATTAATGGTTATATGAAGTATAGTAATGAATTATCCACCTTTAAAATAATTGACTCGGAAGTTTATGTGAATGATACACTATGGCAGATCGAGCAAGGAAATTCGATTGTAATGAACCAGTCAGGAATATATTTTAATGACTTGAACATCCGAGGTGGGCAATCCGGATTAAAAATTTCAGGCAAATATCCAGAGTTGAATGAAGATACATTACTGATTGAATTCTCTGACTGGAGATTATCACACTTTGATATTATAACAAATGCTTTTAGCTTTGATCTGAACGGAAAAATAAATGGCGATCTGAATATTTCAAAGATCTATGATAATTTCACATTTGTCTCTAATTTACGGATCGACGACTTCTATTTTAATGAGCAATATTTAGGGACAGCGCATCTTGTAAATACCTGGAATAATATAAATAAGTCAGTATATTTTGATTCTGAAATATTAAGAAAAGGCGATTCAGGCGAAGGACGGGTATTTTCAGCAAAAGGTTTTTATTACCCATTCAGGGATGAGGAATCATTCGATATTAAAGTTGATTTTAACAGGCTGAGATTAAAAACAATGGAACCATTCTTAAGTGAATTCATATCGAAAATAGAAGGAGTGGCTTCTGGAAATTTGAACCTGAAAGGCTCACCAGATAAACCTGTATTGACCGGTATGATTGATATGAAACGAGCTGCCCTGGTTGTGAATTATCTGAATACTAAATACTCCTTCTCAAACGCCATCATTATTGAACCTGAACGAATTAATTTTGATGAATTAGTGATATATGATACCCTGGGTAATTATGCGAATATTGATGGCTACTTAAAGCACGAATATTTTAAGAATTCCGTTTTTGATATTCATTTGTCAACCGATAAATTATTGTTCTTCAACACAACACGAAAGATGAACAACCTGTATTATGGTTCGGCTATTACAAGTGGAAATCTTCATGTCACGGGAGGTCTGAATGATGTAAAACTTACAATGAGTGTTGCTACACTGGATGGAACAAACGTATACTTACCACTTGATTACACACTCGAGTTTTCAGATAAAGACTATATAGTTTTTATCAGTCCTGAAGAAGATTCAATAAATTTAATTATTGATGAACAATTGAAAAAAGAAGTGATAAAAGAAGATGATAAACTTAAATACGAGATCGGGTTGGGAATGAATATTAATCCAGCAGCTAAAGTAACGCTTTACGTACCAAACGATCTCGGTAAAATTGAATCAGAGGGGTATGGCGACCTTTCTATGGAGTACAATTCAGTTGGCGATTTTAAAATGATTGGAGATTACACCGTTGATAAGGGTTATTTTAATTTTAACCTGGGTAACCTGGTTAACAAACGGTTTGAACTTGTAAAAGGCGGGCGTATTTCCTGGTCAGGGGATCCTTATACGGCTAACCTGAATATCAGGGGGTTATATCGAGTGAAAACAAATTTGGCAGGCTTGGGTATTGTAGTTGATTCAACCACCAATTTTAAAAATAGGGTCAACGTTGAAGCTTATGTGATTCTTACTAACCAGCTTATTAATCCTGACATCCGGTTCGAAATTAAAATTCCAGAACTTGATCCTGACCTGAAAAGAGCAGTGTTTGCTCAAATTGACACTACCAATGAAGCCATGTTAAATCAACAAGTTATCTCATTGCTAGTGTTGGGAAGTTTTAGTGCAAGTAACGCCTCCAATGTTAGTCTAAGTTCATCCTACTATAGTGTTATTACCAATCAATTAAGTAAAGTGCTTTCGCGTATAAGTGATGATGTAGATGTAGGTATTAATTATAAGCCCGGCGATCAGGTATCACAGGAAGAATTTGAATTGGCACTTTCTACCCAATTATTTGATGATAGGTTGTCTATTGAAGGTAACGTTGGAATGACTTATGATAAAGCTCAGGGAAATGCAAGCAATATTGTTGGGGATGTCGACATAAGTTATAAAATTACGGAAGATGGAAGGTGGGTGGCGAAAGTATACAATCATTCAAATGTCAATTCATGGTACAATTACAGCACCTACGATAAAACATCACCATACACACAAGGAATTGGTGTAGCATTCACAAAGCAATTTAATTCAATTGCTGAAATATTTCAAAGAACAAGGCCTAAGAAGAATAAGAAAGTTAATGCTGACGCAATCAAAGAAGAAGATGAAAGTTTATAAGTCGTCTCGAATAGTTCAATACCAATTATTGATCGCAATTACGATACTCATGATGTCATTTAGCATACATGCACAAATCGTTATTGACAGTAGCGATATGCCTGTTCAGGGCGATATCATTAACATGAGCACTGGATTAAATGTTGATTTTATTGACTACACTGAAACGGGAGAAGATTTTATATGGGATTTTTCAAGTCTGTTAAATATTAGTCAGACTGCTGATACATTTGTAAGCCCATCGGAAACGCCATTTACTTACCAGTTTTTTTTTATGGGACGAACGAATCTGGCCTATAGGTATATTCAGGACTTACCTATTCCCGATTTCGAACTTTCAAATGTGTTTTATTATTTCAAAAACAGCCAAAGCAGCTATAATAATGTAGGTTATGCCGCATCTTTAAATTTACTTCCATTACCCTTTGTATTGTCAACTCCTGACATTTTATATAAATTTCCCCTGGAATATGGCAATCAGGATTCTTCGGTTTCCGGACTTGTGTACAACATTCCTGAAACAGCTTATCTGGTTATCGACAGAAAAAGGGTAAATAAAGTTGATGGTTGGGGTACACTCATTACTCCTTATGGAACCTTTAATGTGTTGCGGATGACATCAGAAGTTATCGAATATGACAGCATTTATATTGATTCATTAGAGATGGGTGTGCCTGTTAACAGGCATTATACAGAGTATAAATGGCTAGCAAAAGATCAAAAAATACCTGTATTGGAAATCACTTCAGATATAAACGGATTATTCGTTACCTACACAGATTCAGTTAGGGTTAATTATGATGATATCAATGAAAAGTTAATAAGGAAAGGATCGTTACACCTATTTCCCAATCCGGCTTCAACTGATATTTTTGTTGCGTTTGACATCATGAAACCAGGAGATGTGGAGTTAGCTTTGTTTGATTTACGGGGCAACTGTTTGGTTCGAATAACACAAACAAACCTGATAAAAGGTTTGATTACCAGTAAGATTTCACTAAAAGAAAAAGCATTGCCAGACGGGACTTATTTGATCGTTATCAGTACAGGAAGCCAGGTGCTGACGCGAAAACTGGTCATAGCTAACTAAATAATTAAAACAGAGTAATTTATAAATATGAGCCTTGTTGTTTACAAATCTTCAGCCGGTTCAGGCAAAACAACCACACTGGTGCAGTCATATTTGAAGATTACACTCAATAATCCCCACCTGTTCAGGAATGTGCTGGCTATTACTTTTACAAACAAGGCTGCTAATGAGATGAAAAGCCGTGTACTCGAGTGGCTCAATATATTATCGAAAGGTGAGAAACTCTCAAAGAATGAATTAATCGATCTTCAGAAAGAGTTGGGATTTTCTGATACTGTTTTACAGGAAAGGGCCAAAGGACTGCTTTCATTGATCATCCATAACTACGATGAGTTTGCAATCAGCACCATAGATTCATTTGTACACCGGATCATCAAAACTTTTGCCACAGATATTAAATTGCCTCAAAATTTTGAGGTCGTTATCGAAGAGGATGAAATAATTCCTGAGATCATAGGGGATCTATATGAAAAAGTAGGGGTTGACAAAGATATCACTAGTACCTTAATCAATTTTGTAATTGCTAATTTAGAAGACGAGAAAGCACATGACCCGACCAACCAGTTGTATTCATTTATTCAGAAGCAAATCAAGGAAGAAGGATTTTTCTTCATTAGAAAATTGAAAGATATCAGTTTGTCTGATTTTCAGAAGATCATCCAGCGACTTAGGCAACAATGTATTTCGTTGAAAAAGGAAATCAAAAACCTTGCAAACGAAGCTATTGAATTAATCGAAAAAGCAGGAATTGATCCCGGCAGTTTTTACCAGGGAAAAAGAGGCATTTACAATTATTTTCAAAAAAATTGTGATTTTAAGAATGATAAAGACATTAAACCAAATAGCTATTCCACAAAAACGGTAATTGAAGATAATTGGTATGTTGGTAAATGCCCTGCCGACCAAAAAGCCAGTATAGATGGCATTAAAGATAAACTATCAGAAATATTCAATGTGTCAATGCATTTGAGTAAGAGATACTTGACTTATAGACTGGTATACCGTAAAATTTATGATGTAGCTCTGATAAGTGAGATAAGGCATCTTTTTGATGATTACGCGAGCAGGAATCAGAAAGTGCATATTTCTGAATTCAATAAAAAGATCAGCGAGTCAATTGTCGGGCAACCTGTTCCTTTTATATACGAGCGCTTGGGCCGGCGATACAGATATTTCTTAATCGATGAATTTCAGGATACATCAGTATTGCAATGGCAAAATCTTATGCCTCTAATTGAAGAATCATTGGCATATGGAAATTTCAATATGCTGGTAGGGGATGCAAAACAAGCGATTTACCGATTCAGAAATGGTGAAGTTGAACTGTTTTCGAGTTTACCGAAATTATATCCCAAAGCAACAACAGCTAATGAAAAAGCATCCGAAAAATTTCTGGAATCGCATTATCAGGAGGTCATTCTTGGAACAAATTACAGATCTGGCAAGGTAATCGTTGATTTTAACAATAGTTTTTTCCAGAACATTCATAAAGATTTGAACGGTAGGAATAAAAAAGTATATGATGATCTCCACCAACAAGTGCAACCCGAAAAAGAGCTAGAGAATTCGGGTTATGTTAAAATTGAACTGATTCAGGCAGAAAAAACTGAACACTATCGGGAATTGAGATTGCAGAAAATAAAAAACAGTATCGATATTCTTAAAAGTAAAGGTTTCGATGATAAGGATATATGTGTACTTACAAATCAAAATAAATATGCTACTGAAATAGCTACATTTCTGATTGAAAATGGGTACAACATCATATCTAACGAATCATTATTAATAAAAAAAGCCCCAGAAGTAAGGATGTTGATTGCTTTTTTTAAATTGATACTTGATAGCAGTAACCAGGTACAACTCGCCAGTTTTATTGAAAATATGATGTTGGTTCGAAGCCATTTGCAGGCATTTCACGATGTATATACACAGGCCTCTATTCATTTAAAAAATGGAATCAATGACCTCATGATACATTTGGGTTATCCAGATATTAAAGAAGAAGAAATAGCAGGTTTGTCAGTTTATGAACTTACTGAATACAGTATTTCAAATCTTTTTGGAAAAACCAATAATAATATTTTTTTGCATTACTTTCTCGATTTTGCATATGATAACCAGCAAATTGGAGATGGATCATTAACTTCTTTTATAGAATACTGGGAAAAGAAATGTGACAAAACATATATTACAATGCCCGAAGGTGTGGATGCTATACAGGTGATGACCATTCATAAAGCCAAAGGACTTAAGTTTGAATCCGTTATTCTCGATTTCATTCCCAGAAGTAATACAACAACACGTAATGATTTCTGGTCGGATTTGGTATTGGATGGTTTAGATGAATTAAAGGTGACAATGCTACCCATGGTAAAAGACCTGGAATTTCTTGATTTAGATCATGTGTATAATGAAGAAGTTGATAAAACTGAACTTGATCTGTTAAATATGATCTATGTTGCTCTCACAAGGCCAGTCAGCGCATTGTTTATTATAAGTCAAAAAAAAGAAAAAAAACAAAATAGTCTTACAAATTACATCCAGAATTTCCTATCTGCTCATGATTTTAGTCCTGATGATGTAGTGTATGAGTCAGGAAAACTGAAAAAACCAAAAAAGGAAATTAATAAGGGAGAAAAGGAGAAAGTAATTTTAAATAATATGCATTCTTCTTCATGGAAAGGTAAAGTTAAAGTCGCCCCATCCGACCCGGTTTATTGGGAGTTGATAAAAAGCACCCCGGCCAATGTATATGGAAAGCTGGTTCATAGAATGCTTTCAGAAGTAATCTTACATACAGATGTTAAAAAAGTGATTTCAAAGTATTTGATATCTGGCATCATTGATGAACAGGAAGCAAAACGAATTCAGTATCTAATGGAAAGTGTTGTTGGTCACAATGAACTAAAACAATATTTTGCCAATGAAGTAATAATAAAGAATGAAACAGAAATAATCACCCTGCTCAATGGTAAAAGAAGTATACAGCGGCCTGACAGGGTAGTGATAAAAAATAATGAACTCATCATTATTGATTATAAAACAGGGGAGAAAAGTGAAGATCATAATGAACAAATTATAGAATATGCCGGATTTTTCAACAAATTGGGTTACAGAAACATTAAAAAGATACTGGTGTATTTAAATGAAACCTTAGAAGTAGTTCATGTATAAAAATAGAATTGATCGTACGATTTCGAACATAAGATGGCGGAAGACGGACAATTGAGTACTATTCAGAACACAACGATTTCTATAAAAGAAAGTGTTACAGCCTGATATATATACTGGCATAATAATGGTAAAATAGCGCTGTATTTTTGAACATATAACTAACCAATACATAATTATCAATGAAAAAACTGATTACATTATTTACGATTACATTTTTATTATCTGGAGTCGGCATGGCACAAAATGATGTGCGTTTATTGCGATTTCCAGCAGTACATGGCGAAAAAGTTGTATTTACATACGCTGGAGATCTATTCGAAGTACCTCTGTCAGGAGGCACAGCACGAAAACTGACAAGCGATGTGGATGGCTACGAAATGTTTGCCCGTTTTTCTCCTGATGGGAAGCACATTGCTTTTACCGGTCAGTATGATGGAAATACAGAGGTTTATTTGATTCCTGCAGATGGTGGTATTCCACAACGATTAACATATACAGCAACCCTGAGCAGGGATGATATTTCTGACCGTATGGGTCCAAATAATGTGGTTATGACCTGGTCGGATAATGATAACATAGTTTACCGTTCCAGGAAACAAAGCTTTAATTCATTTAAAGGCCAACTATTTGAAGTATCCATGGAGGGTGGCCTTTCAGAAGAATTACCATTACCTACCGGAGGGTGGTGCTCTTATTCGCCCGATGGAAAAAGAATGGCATACAACAGGGTTTTCCGTGAATTCAGGACCTGGAAATATTACCAGGGAGGTATGGCTGACGATGTTTGGGTTTATGACTTTGAAACCAAAGAGACTATAAATATTACAAATAATGAACATCAGAATATCTTCCCTATGTGGTCAGGAGATAATATCTATTTCTTATCAGACAGGGATAGAACAATGAATCTTTTTGTATATAATCAAACAACAAAGCAAACCACAAAACTAACCGACTATACCAACTTTGATATTAAATTTCCATCACTTGGTGATCATTCCATTATCTATGAAAATGGAGGGTATATTTACAACTATGAACTGGCAACAGGAAACATTACAAAAATTACCGTAAATATCAATAACGACCTGTTAGCAGGAAGGAATGAAATTAAAGATGCAAGCAAGTTCATCAATTCCTGGGCCATATCCCCCGATGGTAAAAGAGTAGTATTTGGAGCACGAGGAGATGTTTATACAGTTCCTGCAAAATCAGGAATTACCAGAAATTTAACCCAATCATCCGGTGTACATGACCGTAATGTGGAATGGTCGCCAGATGGTAAGTATATCTCATATATTAGTGACTTGACCGGAGAAGATGAGATTTATATTCAAAACCAAAATGGACTTGAAGATGCCATCCAATTGACCTTTAACTCTGACACATACAAATACAACCCGGTTTGGTCACCTGATAGCAAATACCTGCTTTGGGGAGATAAAATGGCCAGGTTAAACCTAATGGAAGTGGCAACAAAAAAAGTGAAAGTAATCTATGAAGCAGAAGACTGGGAAATCAGGGAATATAACTGGTCGCCTGACAGCAAATGGATTGCTTTTTCAGAAAATTCAAATAATTCAGTAAATAAAATCCATATTTATGGGCTTAATAAAGGGGATATTCATCAGGTAACAGATGATTGGTACAACGCCGGAAGTCCAGCTTTTGGAACCGAAGGAAAATACTTGTTTTTTGTTTCGGCCCGCGATTTTAATCCCACTTACAGTTGGACAGAATGGAACCACGCTTACCAGGATATGAATGCGGTTTATTTTGTCACATTGCAGAAGGATACACCTTCACCATTTGAGCCTGAAAATGATGAGGTTGAAATAAAATCAACTGATGAAGAAAAAGAAACAAAGGACTCTGAAAAGAAAGAAGAATCTAAAGCAGTTGATATAGACTTTGAAGGCATTGGCGAAAGGGTGATCAAGTTGCCGGGAAGCGCTGGAAATTACTGGAATCTAAATCCTGTAAAGAATTCGGTTTACTATGTCTATAATTCCTCAAAATCAGGTGCACCGGAACTCAAAATGTATGATCTTGAAGCTGAAAAAGAAACAGATCTCGGCGATATTAGTTCTTTTGTGATTTCGTCAGATCATAAAAAAATGCTGATAAGCATGAATGGAAAAAGAGCTGTGATTGACCTTCCCAAATCAAAGGTGAAACCTGAAGAGTTTCTGGATCTGAATAACATGAAAATAATGGTAAACCTTGAGGAAGAATGGACACAGATCTATAATGAATCTTGGAGGCAGATGCGCGATTTCTTTTATGATCCTGATATGCATGGATTGGACTGGCCTGCCATACAAGACAAATATGAAGTGCTATTACCTTATGTGAAAAACCGCAATGACCTGAATTACGTCATTGGTGAAATGATTGGAGAGATTAGCGTGGGCCACGCCTATGTATTGGGAGGTGATAAGCCGAGCCCGGAAAGAATAAAAACAGGATTGCTGGGCGCCAGAATAAGTAAAGATGATTCTGGCTATTTCGTTATTGAAGAGATTTTACCAGGTGAAAACTGGACAAAAAATGGAAGATCCCCGTTAACAGAAGTCGGTGTAGATGTGAATGAAGGCGACTTTATTATTGCCATAAATGGGCAACCTACTAACAATGTGATGGATATATATCAGTTACTGGTGGGTAAAGCTAATGAGCAAGTGATGCTAACGGTAAATTCGAAAGCTTCAAATGAAGGTGCCCGGGAAGTGATCGTTATTCCAATAGACGATGAATCGCAATTATATTACTTTCAGTGGGTAAGGAATAATATTGAGAAAGTAAACAAAGCCACGGATGGCCAGGTAGGATATATTCATATTCCGGATATGGGCCCTGGTGGGTTGAATGAATTCGTCAAATACTTTTACCCACAGTTGAACAAAAGAGCATTGATCATTGATGATCGTGGTAACGGTGGGGGTAATGTTTCACCGATGATTATAGAACGACTGAATCGGGAACTTACATTGTATGGTATGTCACGAAATAATGGTATCAATACCAAACCGCGCCAGATGATGCTTGGCCCTAAAGTGTTGTTAATGGATAACTATTCTGCTTCTGATGGAGACTTATTTCCTTATCAGTTCAAAAAACTGGAAATGGGAACAATTATTGGTCTTCGATCATGGGGAGGAGTAGTGGGTATTCGTGGCTCATTACCATTTATTGATGGTGGTGACTTACGTCGTCCGGAGTTCGCACCCTTTGATGAGGATGGAAACTGGGTTATTGAAGGATTTGGTGTAGAGCCTGATATTGTTGTGGATAATGATCCGGCCAAGGAATATGCCGGTGAAGATCAACAGTTGAACATGGCCATTGAGGTTATTCTGAAGCAATTGAAGGACTATAAAACTTCAATGGAAATTCCATCTGAATTCCCTGACAAGTCAAAATAGAATAGCAGAACGCCGCATAACGCGGCGTTCTTTTTTTTCTGTTTCCTAAAAAATGATTCATATCTTTGTAATAAATAGAACAATTATATGGCATGGGATAGTGAATTTGGTTTTGATGTCACCAAATTTGAGTTAAAAGATGATTATGAGGGTAGGGTAGAAGCTACTCTGCTTTCAAGAAAATCCAAAAGAACATCCTCAAACGCAATTCTTTATATTCATGGATTTATAGATTATTTTTTCCAATTGGAATTGGCGGATTGGGCCAACAGGCAAGGATTTAATTTCTATGCCATCGACTTAAGAAAATACGGAAGGTCGATGTTAGCTCACCAAAAACCAAACTATTTCCGTGAATACAAGGAATATTACGAAGAAATAGATGCTGCCATTGATGTCATTAGAAGCAAAGACAAAAATACTTTTCTGGCATTGATTGGCCATTCAACGGGAGGTTTAATTTCTGCCCTATATGCACATGATAAAGCAAACAAAAAGCTCATTGATGCGCTCATATTGAACAGTCCGTTTTTCGAGCTGAATGCTTCGGTAGTCGTGAATATACTTGTTAGTCCCTTATTGGCATTGACAGGAAAAGTATTGCCTAACGTAATATCTCCTGTAAAACTAGCAGATGGTTATGCCATGAGCATCCATAAAGATCATTACGGTGCTTGGGAATTTGATGTAAAACTGAAACCTATTAAGGGTTTTCCGATATATTTTGGCTGGCTTAATGGAATTTATTCAGCGCAAAGGAAATTGCAAAGAGGACTGCAAATCAGTTGTCCGGTTTTACTATTACATGCAGCAAAAAGTGTTAAACCAGGCAAATACAACGACGATATGTTATTTGCCGATGCAGTTTTGAATGTGGAACATATGAAAAAGTATGCGCCAACACTCGGAGATAAAGTAAAAGTGGTAGAAATTGAGAATGGAAAACACGACCTTATTTTGTCCGAAGAAGGTCCCAGAAAAAAAACCTATAACCAAATGAGGTACTTCCTGGAAAAGATTATTCCAAAAAGAAAATCAGTATAAATTAAGCTTCAGCAGTTGGTGCACCAAAAGAAAATGGGGGTACTCCTCCATCTTTTGTTTCCTTAATCGGACCATGCTGCGATTCAAACTTCCTGATATTGTCATGTAAAGCTTTGTACAGGCGTTTGGCATGTTCAGGTGTTAGAATAATCCTTGATTTTACTTTAGCCTTTGGTGTTCCAGGCATCAACTTTACAAAATCAATAATAAATTCAGCATGTGAATGTGTAATAATTGCCAGGTTTGAGTAAGTACCTTCGGCAACTTCTTCACTCAGCTCGATATTTATTTTTTTCTGTTTTTTATTATCTTCCATAAGTATAAATATTAAAAAAGCGCTACTAAAAGTAGCGCTTTATTTTAATCAACTGTGTTTTTCGAGTCTTCAACTTCAATAAATTCGGTTTCAGCCTCTTTTAATCCTATTACCGCATCATATTCTTCTTTCGATCCAACAATAATGTCCTCATACTCTCTGAGTCCTGTACCTGCCGGAATCTTGTGTCCAACGATTACATTTTCCTTTAATCCGAGCAGATCATCTGATTTCGCCTGGATAGAAGCTAAAGTAAGAACTTTAGTTGTTTCTTGGAAGGATGCAGCTGAAATCCAGCTATTGGTTTGTAACGATGCCCTTGTAATACCTTGTAGTACCTGACGAGCAGTTGCAGGCTGTGCATCTCTTGATTGTGTTAAAACTTTGTCCCTGCGTTTTAAGGATGAATTTTCATCCCGTAATTTTCGTGCACTTACAATTTGTCCTCTTTTGAAAACATCAGAGTCACCCGGCTCAATGATAACCTTTTTGCCAAAAATTTCATCGTTTACTTCCTGGAAATCGATCTTATTCACCAATTCACCTTCAAGGAAACGAGTATCACCGGAATCGGCAACTTGTACTTTACGCATCATCTGACGAACGATAGTTTCAAAGTGCTTATCATTAATTTTAACACCCTGTAATCTATAAACTTCCTGAATTTCATTCACAATATATTCCTGAACCTTCATAGGCCCTTTAATAGCCAATATATCAGATGGTGTCATTAATCCGTCAGATAATGACGTTCCAGCTTTTACAAAGTCGTTTTCCTGAGCAAGTATTTGTTTTGAAGTTGAAATAAGATATTTCTTCTCTTCGCCGGTTTTTGAAGTGATGATTACCTCACGGTTACCACGTTTCAGTTTCTTCCCGAATGATACTACACCATCAATCTCTGAAACAACCGCCGGGTCTGAAGGCTCTCTGGCTTCAAATAACTCAGTAACCCTGGGCAAACCTCCTGTGATGTCACCTGATTTACCAAAAGCTCGTGGTATTTTAACCAATATATTACCTGCTTTAATATTCTCTCCTTCATCTACCAGGATGTGGGCGCCAACTGGTAAGTCATAACTTTTAACCTCTTCACCGTCTTTTGATAAGATTTTAATGATCGGATTCTTAGTTTTAAGCCTTGAATCGATTATTACTTTCTCAAAATAACCAGTTTGCTCGTCTGATTCAACGCGGTATGTCTGGTTTTCAATAATATTTTCAAATGCTATGCTACCAGCAACCTCTGAAAGGATTACTGCATTATATTGATCCCAGTCAGCTATTACATCTTCTTTTTTAACTTTTGAGCCATTCTTTATAAATAAGTTGGCTGCGTAAGGTATATTTCCTGAAGCGAGCACAACGCCGGTCTTTTCATCTACGATTTTCATCTCTGCTGATCGTCCGACAACTACTTCATACTTCTTACCTTCACTATTTTTAAAGTTAACAGTACGGAGTTCATCAATATCCAGTAGACCATCAAATTTTGCTTCAATTTTCGAAACTGTAGCAATATTTGATGCTGTACCTCCCTGGTGAAATGTTCTCAGTGTCAGCTGAGTTCCGGGCTCACCAATTGACTGTGCGGCTATAACACCAACAGCTTCTCCTTTTTGAACCATTCTTCCTGATGCCAGGTTACGTCCATAACATTTTGCACATACACCACGTTTTGATTCACATGTGAGTACTGAACGAATCTCAACCGATTCAATCGGTGATTCTTCAATTAGTGCAGCAGTATCCTCATTTATCTCGTCTCCAGCTCCAATTATTAACTCATTGGTTAGCGGATGATATACATCATGCAAAGTAACGCGACCTAAAATCCTGTCATACAATGACTCAACTACATCTTCACCTTTTTTGAGTGCAGTATTGGTAAGTCCTCTTAAAGTACCACAGTCCTCAATGTTAATAACCACATCCTGGGCAACATCAACGAGTCGTCTTGTGAGATATCCGGCATCAGCCGTTTTCAGCGCAGTATCTGCCAAACCTTTACGTGCACCGTGAGTCGATATAAAATACTCAAGAACCGATAAGCCTTCTTTAAAGTTAGAAAGAATCGGGTTTTCAATAATCTCACCTCCGGTTGCGCCAGATTTTTGAGGTTTCGCCATCAATCCCCTCATTCCCGATAGCTGTCGAATCTGTTCTTTTGAACCACGGGCACCCGAATCCAACATCATATACACAGGGTTAAAACCCTGGTCGTTTTTCGACAGTTCTTGCATCAGGGTGTTGGTTAGGTGTGAGTTTGTATGTGTCCAGATATCAATAATCTGGTTGTATCTTTCATTATTGGTAATGAACCCCATGTTGTAGTTGCTCAACACTTGTTCAACTTCGGCATTGGCATCATCAATCAGTTTTGTTTTAATTTCAGGAACTAAAACATTACCGAGGTTAAATGACAAACCACCTTTGAACGCCATATTAAAACCAAGATTTTTAATATCATCAAGGAATTGGGCTGTGGTAGCAGTACCAGTCACTTTCAGGATCTCACCAATAATATCCCTTAAAGCCTTTTTAGTAAGTAATTGATTTATATAACCGTATTCTTTGGGAACAAATTCATTGAAAATAACCCTACCAACTGTAGTCTCAATCGATTTGTTAACTAATACTCCACCATCTATTACATCTACCTTTACATTGATGATAGCGTGTAAGTCAACACTCTTTTCATTATAGGCAATGATCACTTCTTCAGGTGAGTAAAAGTGCATTCCTTCACCTTTCACCGGACTCTCCGGTGTATTTTTTCTGGCTTTGGTAATATAATATAGTCCGAGTACCATGTCTTGAGAAGGTACTGTAATTGGAGCACCGTTAGCAGGGTTTAGAATATTATGTGATGCCAACATTAAAATTTGAGCTTCAAGTACAGCTGCATTTCCTAGTGGAACATGGACTGCCATCTGGTCGCCGTCAAAGTCCGCATTGAATGCGGTACAAACCAATGGGTGCAGATGAATTGCTTTACCTTCCACAAGTTTAGGTTGGAAAGCCTGAATACCTAGTCTGTGCAGGGTAGGAGCACGGTTAAGAAGAACCGGGTGTCCTTTCAGAATACTTTCTAAAATATCCCAAACAACGGAATCTTTTCTTTCAACTATTTTTTTGGCAGATTTCACGGTCTTTACTATGCCACGTTCAAGCAGTTTCCTGATGATGAATGGTTTGAATAATTCTGCTGCCATATCTTTTGGCAACCCACATTCGTTCAACTGCAGTTCAGGCCCAACAACAATAACGGAACGACCTGAGTAATCAACACGTTTACCGAGCAAGTTCTGACGGAACCTTCCTTGTTTACCTTTCAAGCTATCGCTAAGCGATTTTAGTGGCCTATTGGAATCAGTTTTAACAGCACTTGATTTTCTTGAATTGTCAAGTAATGAATCCACGGCCTCCTGCAACATCCGTTTTTCATTTCGCATGATCACATCAGGGGCCTTGATCTCAATGAGTCTTTTTAAACGGTTATTTCTGATAATTACCCTTCGGTAAAGATCATTTAAGTCAGATGTAGCAAAGCGACCGCCATCCAGAGGTACAAGTGGCCTTAATTCAGGTGGAATAACAGGAACAATCTTAACAACCATCCATTCGGGACGGTTATCCGCTCTTTTCCTCGCATCACGAAATGCTTCAAAAACCTGCAGCCTTTTCAAGGCTTCTGCTTTACGCTGCTGTGATGTTTCGGTATTTGCTTTATGACGTAAATCAAATGAAATCTGATCAAGATCCAATCGTGATAATAAAACCTGGATCGCTTCAGCCCCCATTTTAGCAATAAACTTTTCAGGATCATTATCATCCAGATATTGGTTTTCAGGAGGAAGGGTTTCAAGTATATCGAAATACTCTTCTTCGGTCAGAAAATCCATATAATTAATACCATCGGCTGTTTTAACACCGGGGTTGATAACTACATATCTTTCATAATATATGATTGTTTCCAGTTTTTTTGTCTGAAGACCAAGCATAGCTCCAACTTTGTTTGGAAGTGAACGGAAATACCAGATATGAACAACTGGTACAACTAGTTCAATATGTCCCATTCTCTCACGTCGGACCTTTTTCTCAGTAACCTCAACACCACAACGATCGCAAACAATGCCTTTATATCTGATCCTTTTATACTTACCACAATGACATTCGTAATCTTTTATAGGTCCGAAGATTCGTTCACAAAACAATCCATCTCTTTCGGGTTTATAAGTACGATAGTTAATGGTTTCAGGTTTTAGCACTTCACCATGCGACCGGTCAAGAATTGACTCGGGCGAAGCGAGGCTTATGGTAATTCTATTAAATGTGTTCGGTATTTTGCTGTCTTTTCTGAAAGCCATATAGCTGAAAATTATTTAATTCTATTAAATGAAGTATTAGTCAAAACTAAGTTCAAGGCCTAAGCCTCTTAACTCGTGTACAAGTACATTAAATGATTCAGGAACATTTGGCACAGGCATAACTTCCCCTTTTACTATGGTTTCGTAAGCCTTTGCTCTTCCCGTCACATCATCTGATTTAACAGTTAGTATTTCCTGAAGGATATTTGCTGCTCCGAAAGCTTCCAGTGCCCAAACTTCCATCTCACCAAAACGCTGTCCTCCAAACTGAGCTTTACCTCCCAATGGTTGCTGAGTAATTAGTGAATAAGGACCAATAGATCGAGCATGCATTTTGTCATCCACCATATGATGTAGTTTCAGCATGTAAATAAAACCTACAGTTGCAGGTTGGTCGAATCTTTCGCCAGTTCCTCCGTCATATAAATAAGTACTTCCGTTCTCTGGTAAATTAGCCTGTTTTAGGTAATCGTTTATTTGTTCAACGGATGCTCCATCAAAAATAGGAGTAGCGAACTGTAAGTTGAGACGTTTTCCTGCCCAGCCTAAAACAGTTTCATAAATCTGTCCAAGGTTCATTCGTGATGGCACTCCTAACGGGTTCAACACAATATCAACAGGGGTTCCATCCTCAAGGAATGGCATATCTTCTTCACGAACAATTCTTGCAACAATACCTTTGTTACCGTGACGACCGGCCATTTTATCACCTACCTTCAGCTTGCGTTTTTTAGCAATATAAACTTTTGCCATCTGAACAATACCACTTGGTAAGTCATCCCCTACGGAAGCAACGAACTGTTTTCGGTTAAATACGCCTAACAGCTCTTTATATTTGATATTATAGTTGTTGATCAGTGTTTTGATCAATTCATTCTTTTCACTATCTGTTGTCCACTTATCAGGGTTTACATTGATATATTCCAGGCTGTTCAGAATTTTTTGAGTGAATTTAGTTTTTGTTGGAACAACACGCTCTCCATAGTTGTTATATACGCCCTGAGAAGTGCGATTGCCCACTAAGACAATCAGTTTTTCAACCAGTTTAGATTTTAATTCCTCAAAATATGTATTGTATTCTGTTTCCAGTGCTGCCAGTATATCTTTCTCTTTTACTTTGGATTTTTTATCCTTGATTGCTCTTGAGAAAAGATTTTTTGAAATAACCACCCCTTTCATAGATGGTGGTGCTTTCAATGAGGCATTTTTAACATCACCGGCTTTATCACCGAATATAGCCCTGAGCAATTTTTCTTCAGGTGTTGGATCGCTTTCACCTTTTGGAGTAATTTTTCCAATAAGAATGTCACCTTCTGATACTTCAGCACCTATACGGATCAAACCGTTTTCATCCAAATCCTTGGTTGCTTCTGCACTAACATTGGGAATATCATTGGTAAGTTCTTCGATACCCCTTTTGGTATCTCTTACTTCCAATGTGAATTCTTCGATGTGTACCGAAGTAAACAGGTCTTCTTTTACTATTTTTTCTGAAATAACAATGGCATCCTCAAAGTTATATCCTTTCCATGGCATGAAAGCTACCATTAAGTTCCTTCCAAGTGCCAATTCCCCATTTTTGGTTGCATATCCCTCACAAAGCACCTGTCCTCTTGTTACCTTATCCCCTTTTTTAACAATTGGGCGCAGATTGATAGATGTATTCTGGTTGGTTCTTTTAAACTTAGTCAGGTAATAATCCTTAACATCATTTTCAAAACTTACCAGCGTTTCCATTTCACTTCTATTGTACCTGATGGTGATCTTATTGGAATCAACATATTCAATAACACCTTCGCCTTCAGAAGAAAGTAATACTCTTGAGTCGATAGCTACATTTGATTCAATACCAGTACCAACAAGCGGAGCCTCTGCATTTAATAATGGTACAGCCTGTCGCATCATGTTTGATCCCATCAAAGCACGGTTGGCATCATCATGCTCCAGGAATGGAATCAATGATGCAGCGATAGATGCAATCTGATTTGGCGCAATGTCAATTAAAGCTACTTCTTCGCGTGGTGTTATGGGATAATCAGCCAAGTAACGAACCTTCACTTTTTCGTTAACAAACTGCCCCTTATCATCAACTACTGTATTGGCTTGAGCAATAATTTTGTCTTCTTCTTCTTCTGCGCTCAGGAAAATCGGATCAACTTTATAATTGATCTTACCTTCTTCAACAACCCTATATGGCGTTTCAATAAATCCTAATTTGTCAATTTTAGCATAAACACAAAGTGATGATATCAAACCAATATTTGGTCCTTCAGGAGTTTCAATGGTACATAACCTTCCATAGTGGGTATAGTGAACGTCGCGCACTTCAAATCCAGCTCTTTCCCTTGAAAGTCCTCCTGGTCCCAATGCTGAAATACGTCTTTTATGTGTTAACTCTGCCAATGGATTGGTTTGATCCATGAATTGAGATAGCTGGTTAGTACCAAAGAAGGAGTTAATAACAGATGACAATGTTTTAGCATTGATCAGATCCATAGGTGTAAATACCTCGTTATCCCTTACATTCATTCTTTCGCGAATGGTACGAGCCATACGTGCAAGTCCCACGCCAAATTGATTGTATAACTGCTCACCAACAGTTCGCACCCTCCTGTTACTTAAGTGGTCAATATCATCAACAATTGTCTTGTTATTTACAAGTTTGATCAAGTGATGAATAATAAGTATTATGTCTTCTTTGGTAAGCACCCTTACATCCGAAGATGTATCCAGGTTTAATTTCTTATTGATCCGGTATCTTCCAACTTCACCAAGGTCGTATCTTTTATCTGAAAAGAAAAGTTTCTCAAAAATTCCCCTGGCAGTTTCCTCATCCGGAGGAAGTGCATTTCTTAACTGGAAATAAATATACTCTACAGCTTCTTTTTCAGAGTTGGTTGTATCCTTCTGAAGCGTATTGAAAATAATAGAGTAATCAGCCAGGTTAGGATCATCTTTATGAAGCAATACGGTTTTTACACCGGCATCAATAATCTGATCTATATGCTCTTTTCCAAGAATGGTCTCACGTTCTATTATAACATCATTACGCTCAATGGTAACAACTTCACCTGTGTCTTCATCAACAAAATCTTCAAACCAAGAACGAACTACACGGGCGGCTAATTTGCGTCCCAATACACGTTTCAAGCTGGCCTTGTTCACTTTAACTTCCTCAGCCAGGTCGAAGATTTCTAAAATATCTTTATCACTTTCGTAGCCGATGGCTCGTAAAAGTGTTGTAACAGGCATTTTCTTTTTCCTGTCTATATACGCGTACATCACGTTATTGATATCCGTTGAAAATTCCATCCAGGAACCTTTAAACGGAATAATTCTTGCTGAATACAATTGTGTACCATTGGCATGCCTGTGATGTCCGAAAAATACACCGGGCGATCTATGTAATTGCGATACAACAACACGTTCGGCACCATTTACGACAAAGGTACCTCTGGGTGTCATATAAGGGATCATACCCAGGTACACATCCTGAACGATGGTTTCAAAATCTTCATGGTCAGGATCGGTACAATAAAGTTTTAATTTAGCTTTAAGAGGCACGCTGTAAGTTAATCCGCGTTCAAGTGTCTCTTCAATTGAGTAACGAGGAGGATCAACGAAATAATCTAAAAATTCGAGGACAAAATTATTTCTTGCGTCCGTTATTGGAAAATTTTCAGCAAATACTCTGAAAAGCCCTTCATTTTTTCTGTTTTCAGGGTTTGTTTCAAGTTGAAAAAAGTCCTGAAATGATTTGAGTTGGATATCCAAAAAGTCTGGATAAGGTAACTGATTCTTTGTTGATGCGAAACTGATTCTTTCGGTTTTAATTTCAGCCAAGGCGAATAGTTTTAAAGTTTAAAATATTCTGGTTTTAAAATCCAGAAAAATAGAAAGAATAATGTATAAGAACATATAGGTGCAACCCCTACTCCATATTTTAAATAGGAATAGAGGTTGCAACTTTAGGTTGTAAATAATTACTTAACCTCTACTTCAGCGCCAGCTTCTTTAAGCTGTGCTTCTAAGGCATCGGCTTCGTCTTTAGAAACGCCTTCTTTTATAGCTTTTGGAGCAGAATCAACTAATTCTTTTGCTTCTTTAAGTCCTAAACTGGTTAATTCTTTTACCAATTTAACAACTGCTAATTTAGATTGACCAGCTGATGTCAGTATTACATCAAATGATGACTGAGCTTCAGTAGTAGCTTCAGCAGCTGCACCAGGTGCAGCAACTGCTACTGCAGCAGCAGCTGGTTCAATACCATATTCTTCTTTTAAGATGCCAGCAAGTTCGTTAACTTCTTTAACAGTCAAGTTAACTAATTGTTCTGCAAATGCTTTTAAATCTGCCATTTTAATATCGTTTTTAATAGTTTGTAATGATTCTAATTTTTAAAAATTGTATACTTTATTCACTTTTTTGCGATAAAGTTTCAAGAACACCAGAGAGTGTAGCACCTCCTGATTGAAGTGCAGAAACAACATTTTTAACTGGTGATTGAAGTAACGAAATAATATCGCCGATAAGTTCATCTTTCGATTTAATAGCGACAAGAAAATCAAGTTGTTCATCACCAATATAGGTCATTTCCTCAATATAAGCAGCCTTTAAAATCGGGCGCTCTGATTTATTTCTAAACTCTTTGATCATCTTTGCTGGTCCGTTACCGGCTTCTGCAAACATGATGGATGTGTTTCCTTTTAATGCACTGTATAGCTCTTCGAGATCTTTTTCAACATTATCCATGGCTTTTTTC
The DNA here is from genome assembly GCA_963776205.1 of Marinilabiliales bacterium. Lineage (GTDB taxonomy): Bacteria > Bacteroidota > Bacteroidia > Bacteroidales > F082 > UBA4459. The sequence goes on along the minus strand of CAVZLR010000002.1, from coordinate 122,598 downwards.
AAAAGGGTGTTTTTAACCACCTGCATTCTAATTCCATATTTGAAACATAGCCTTCTTAAATCGCTTGTATCCTGAGCATTAAGATCAGAGATGTCAGCAAGATAAAAATTGTTGTTATCGGTTAACTGCTGTGTTAAATCCTCGATGAGTATTTTTTTATTTTCTTTTCTCATAACAATTTAATCTTTTAACATTAAGCAGTAGTAATCGATTTTTGATCAACTTGAACTCCAGGGCTCATGGTACTGGACAAATAGATGCTTTTAACGTATGTACCCTTGGCAGATGCTGGCTTCATTCTAATAACCGTATTCAGTAATTCAAACGCATTATCGATAATTTTTTGATTGTCGAAGCTGAGTTTGGCCACCGCTGAATGGATGATACCATATTTATCAACTTTAAAATCAATTTTACCGGATTTTGCAGCTTCAACAGCTTTTCCAACCTCCATAGTAACAGTACCTGTTTTTGGGTTAGGCATTAAGCCTCTTGGTCCTAAAATACGTCCAAGTGCACCAACTTTAGGCATAACATTAGGTGTAGTAATAACTACATCAACATCAGTCCAACCATTTTTGATCTTCTCAACGAAATCATCCAGTCCAACATGATCAGCACCTGCAGCTTTAGCTTCTTCCTCCTTATCGGGTGAACATAAAACCAGAACCCTGATATCTTTACCTGTACCGTGAGGTAAGGTAACAGATCCTCTAACCATTTGGTTAGCTTTTCGGGGATCTACACCCAATCTGATATTTAAATCAACTGAAGCATCGAATTTAGTATAAGAAATATTCTTTACCAACTCAACAGCTTCTGTCAAGGAGTAAAGTTTTTCTTTTTCGAATTTGGCTACAGCTTCTTTGTGTTTTTTTGTCATTTTTGCCATATTCTTCTCCTAGTTAACAGATTTCGTCAATTAATTGATTTCTGCGGGAAATTTACCTTTAATCTTCACGCCCATGCTTCTTGCAGTACCGGCAACCATTCGCATAGCTGATTCAACAGTGAAAGCGTTTAAGTCTTTCATTTTTGCTTCAGCAATATCCTTTACCTGATCCCAGGTAATGGTAGCTACTTTAATTCTGTTTGATTCAGCAGAACCAGACTTAAGCTTAGCAGCTTCTTTTATTTGAACAGCAACCGGGGGTGATTTGATAATGAAATCAAAGGACTTGTCTTTATAAACAGTAATGATAACAGGAATAACCTTACCGGCCTGATCCTGAGTACGCGCATTGAACTGTTTACAGAACTCCATGATATTCACACCTTTAGCACCTAATGCAGGCCCAACGGGTGGTGAAGGGTTTGCGGCTCCTCCCCGAATCTGTAATTTTATTAATCCACTTATTTCTTTTGCCATTTTAAACCTAATGTTTAAAATTTACGTTTTAACTATTCCTTTTCAACTTGCATAAAACTGAGTTCAAGAGGGGTCTTCCTTCCAAATATTTTTACCATTACCTTCAATCTCTTCTTTTCTTCATTGATCTCTTCAATAATTCCACTGAAACTGTTGAAAGGACCATCAATAACTGTAACGGTTTCTCCAACGATATATGGAACATTGACTTCTTCCCCTTGTTCTGCCAGTTCGTCAACTTTTCCTAAGATTCGTTTGACCTCTGACTCCCTGATTGGTTCTGGTTCTCCTTTTGTACCCAAAAATCCCATTACATTAGGAATATTCTTAATGATGTGTGGAATTTCTCCTGATAGATCAGCTTCAATAAGCACGTAACCGGGAAAATAATTTCTTTCTTTACTTATTTTCTTCCCTTTGCGAATTTGGTATACCTTCTCAGTAGGAATAAGGACTTGTGAAATAAATTCTTGAATTTGTAAGCGTTTAATCTCACTTTCAAGATATTCCTTTACCTTTTTCTCTTTACCACTTATCGCACGTACTACGTACCACTTTTTAGCTGATTGCTCGCTCATTTCGTGCAGGTGATTGTGATTAGTTAAAACAGATTTATTTAAATATATAATTGATTCGAATAGTACGTCCTTGAATGATTAAAACAATGTGTAAAATCTTTCAAGAATTGATTGAAATGAAATATCCATCAAATAAACGACAATTGCGATTATAAGGGAAGCGACGGATACTACAATTGCACTATTCTGCAGCTCACTCCAAGTTGGCCAGGATACTTTATGCATCCATTCATCATAACTTTCTTTAAAATAATTTAGAATACTGAACTTTGCCATTTTAGATCTTTTATGTTGCACGGGTGGTAGGAATCGAACCCACAACCAATGGTTTTGGAGACCACTACTCTACCAATTGAGCTACACCCGTATATTTAAGAAGCCAAAGGTATTCCGGAATATTCCGGAATACCTTAAACGTCCAATTTTATTTTTTAACTAGTCTTCGATTTCAGTTACCTGACCAGCACCAACGGTACGTCCACCTTCGCGGATAGCGAAACGTAAACCTTTATCCATAGCGATCTTTTCGATCAATTCAACATTGATTGTTAAGTTATCACCAGGCATTACCATTTCTACTCCGTCAGGAAGCATGATCTCACCAGTTACGTCTGTTGTTCTAAAATAGAACTGTGGACGATATTTATTATGGAATGGTGTGTGACGACCACCCTCTTCTTTTTTCAAAATATAAACCTCAGCCTTGAACTTTTTATGAGGAGTAACACTACCTGGAGCTGCAATAACCATACCCCTAGTAATTTCATCTTTGTCAATACCCCTTAATAAAAGACCCGCATTGTCTCCAGCTTCTCCGCGGTCAAGAATCTTACGAAACATCTCAACTCCGGTTACTACTGATTTCAATTTCTCAGCACCCATACCAATAAGGTCAACAGGGTCGCCAGTATGAATAATACCAGTTTCAATTCTACCAGTCGCAACAGTTCCGCGACCTGTAATTGAGAAAACGTCCTCAACTGGCATTAAGAATGGTTTGTCTTGATCACGCTCAGGAAGTGGAATCCAGGTATCACAAGCTTCCATCAGTTCCCAGATTTTTTCAACCCATTTTTCTTCTTTATTTAAAGCGCCAAGAGCTGAACCTTGTATAATAGGTGTGTTATCACCATCAAATTTGTAGAACGTTAAAAGATCACGGATTTCCATGTCAACGAGCTCAAGAAGCTCTTCATCATCTACCATATCAACTTTGTTCATGAAAACAACAAGTTTAGGTACACCTACCTGACGTGCAAGCAGGATGTGCTCACGAGTTTGAGGCATAGGGCCATCAGTAGCAGCAACTACAAGAATAGCACCATCCATCTGTGCAGCACCAGTAACCATGTTCTTCACGTAGTCAGCGTGACCTGGACAGTCAACGTGAGCGTAGTGACGGTTTTCTGTTGCATATTCAACATGAGCGGTATTAATAGTAATACCTCTTTCTTTTTCTTCAGGAGCGTTGTCAATGGAATCAAACGATGCGAATGCTGCCAAACCTTTATCTTGTAAGTTAATTGTGATGGCAGCAGTCAATGTAGTTTTACCATGGTCAACGTGCCCAATAGTTCCAATATTTACGTGTGGTTTGGAACGTTCGAATTTTTCTTTAGCCATATAAAAACGTGTTAATAGATTAAGTTATTCAATTAAATTCTAATTTCTTACTTCTTTAATGAGCCGAGGACGAGAATTGAACTCGTGACCCCTTCCTTACCAAGGAAGTGCTCTACCCCTGAGCTACCCCGGCAAAAATGGAGCGGGAGACGGGACTCGAACCCGCCACCTACAGCTTGGAAGGCTGTCGCTCTACCGGATGAGCTACTCCCGCAAACAAAAGTGTGGGTTAAGCAGACTGGCAAGGCCAGAATACTGAACTCACACTCAAGCTCACACTCAAGTGGGGAGAGGAGGATTCGAACCTCCGAAGGCTGAGCCAACAGATTTACAGTCTGCCCCGTTTGACCGCTTCGGTATCTCCCCAAATCTTCATTATGTTCATGAACTGAGCCAACAGAGGGACTCGAACCCCCGACCGGCTGATTACAAATCAGCTGCTCTACCAGCTGAGCTATGTTGGCATTCAACCGGATATTTTATCTCTATTCAAGGGCAATGTGCCTATTAGCAATACTTTTAGAACGGTTATCTGCAAAAAAAAGCAGACCTCTGCTTAAAAAGGTCTGCAAAAATATATACTTTAGTTTATATAACCAAAAAAAATGCCAAAAAACTCAATATTTATTTACGCTTTTTCTCTTTATATTTTTCAAGTTGTTTCTTTAATGCACTGATAGCGGTATCTGTCGCTTCTTCAAATGTTTTACTTTGTTTTTTTGCATATAGATCGTAGCCTTTAATAAGTAATCGGATCTCAGCAATTTTATTCTCGCGTGATTCTGAATTATCAACTTTCAATGTTACTTCAGAGCTCATTACTCCTTCAAACATTCCAGAAAGTTTACTAACTTTTTTTTCAATAAAGTTTTCAAGTTTTTTATCGGTCTTGAAATGTACCGAATTAATGTTAACTTCCATGCTTACCTCCTCTTTTAGTTAGTATTCGCCCTGGGGTGGGCCTTATTATATATTTTCTTTAATTGTTCAATGGAATTATGTGTATAAACTTGTGTCGCCGATAAATTACTATGACCTAATAGTTCTTTGATATCATTCAGGTCGGCTCCGTTATTTAACATATGCGTTGCAAAAGAATGTCGCAGGATGTGTGGACTTTTATTTGTGCTTGTGTATCCTCCCAGTTGGCTATGAACTATCCGGTATATAAATTTTGGATATGTTTTCAATCCTTTATTTGTAACGATCAACCAGTCGTTGGTGATATCAAAAGTCTTTCTTTTCAAGGATATGTATTTGCTTAACTCTTCAAGCGTGCTGTTTGATAACGGTATGACCCGCTCTTTATTTCTCTTACCATGCACTTTTAACATTTTATTAGCGAAATCAACCGAATCATCTTTTAGCCCTAATAATTCACCTTGCCTCATGCCAGTAACATATAAAAGTTCAACGATTATTTTGTTTCGAACTGCATTGAAGTCATTTTCAGGAATTTTATTTTCCAGGTATAATTTAAGTTGTCCTTTTTCAATGTATACGGGAAGCCTTTCAGCTTTTTTCAGCATATGAATTTTCTGCATCGGATTTGCTGAGATATAGGCACTCTTCAATAGGTATTTATAAAATGATTTGAGGGTACTTATTTTGCGGTTGATTGAGTTGGTATTAAGCCCTTCTTCTTTCAGACTTGCTACCCACGACCTGATCATTTGAGCAGAAGCGTCATTGATATTGTGGCCATCATAATTATTGGTTAAAAAAACGGAAAACAATTGAATGTCTGACTGATATGCCTTGAGGGTATTCCCTGAATACTGCTTTTCAAGTGAAATATATTGAAGAAAGTTTTGTATGTTCATGTAAACAAAAAAGAAGAAACTCCGATCAAATATAATCAAAAACATGATTGAATCAAAGTTTCTTCTTTAAAATATCCCTTAGTGAAGACTAAACTTAGCCTTCTTCAGCCTGACGGAGTCCTTGAACGTAAATTGCTTTCAGACGTTGTTCTCTTTTAACAACGGATGGTTTTGTAAACCTTTGACGGCTACGCAATTCGCGCATCGCCCCTGTTTTTTCAAATTTACGTTTGAACTTCTTCAGAGCCCGGTCGATATTCTCACCTTCTTTTACTGGAATGATGATCATTTCTAATACCTGTCCTTTTCTTTTTAAGTTTAAAAAATAATTTATTTAAGGGGCTGCAAAGGTAATATATTTTTTCAAATTACAAATACATATCCTTATTAATGTGTGTTTCAATTTACCTATTCAGTTTCTAGCAAATTATCAAACAGGAAGTCGTTTATTTTAGAAAATAAATGATAACGCGTATTGCCCCCGAATATCCCATGGTTTTTATTGGGATACACCATAAACTCAAACTGCTTGTCAGCTTTTACCAGTGCGGTGATCATATCCATGCTGTTTTGAAAATGCACATTGTCGTCGGTGCTGCCATGTATCATTAAAAAATTACCTTTCAGTTTATCTACATGATTGATAGGGGAGTTGTTGTCGTAACCCGAGGGATTGTCCTGGGGTTTTCTCATGAACCTTTCGGTGTATATATTGTCATAGTACCTCCAGTTGGTTACCGGTGCTACGGCAATGGCCGCATTGAAATAATCAGCACCCTGTGTGATGGCATTGGCTGCCATAAAACCACCGTAGCTCCATCCGAAAATGCCAATTTTATCCTTATCTACATAATCCAATGCGCCTAAATATTTTGCTGTTTCTATATAGTCGAGAGTCTCATATTTTCCCAATTCGAGATAGGTCATCTTTTTAAATGCTTCGCCTCGTGCTCCTGTTCCCCGGTTGTCAACAGAAACAACAACAAAGCCTTTTTGCGCCAGCATCTGGTACCAGAAATAGTTAAAATATCCCCAGGTGTTCAATACTTCCTGTGAGCCTGGTCCACCGTAAATAGTGAGGAGTACGGGATATTTTTTTACAGGATCAAAATCAGGAGGAAGTATTTGCCAGGCATTCAGGTCTACTTGTTCTCCAGAGGGAAGTGTAAACTCTGGTGATGAAATTGTAAAAAAAGAAAATTCTCCCAAATCATATTGACGCATCGCTTCTTTTAGCTTCTCATTATCTTCCAGAATCCTGATTTCTTCACCATTGGAATTATTCACAGTTATATAAGGAGGTGTATGCACATCGCTGAATGTGTTGATGTAATACTTGAAATTATCACTGAAAACAGCGCTGTTTGTCCCTGTTCTGTTTGAGACCTTTGTTCTGTTTCCTTTGAGGTCAACATAATAAATGTCCCTGTTCAGCGGACTTTCTTCTACAGATTGATAATAAATTTTCTTGTTTTTAGTGTCATAACCATATACTTCCGTAACATCCCAAGGACCGGAAGTAAGTTGCCTGAGTAATTCTCCATCCAAAGAATATAAATAGATGTGATTGTAGCCGTCTTTTTCTGATGTAATGATAAACTTGTCGTTTTCACCAATAAAAGTAAGGTTGTCCGTTATGTCAATGTAGTAAGGATTATCTTCTGAATACAATACCCTGCTTTCGCCGGTAAAAGCATTGGCGAAAAGAATATCCAGGTGGTTCTGAAGCCGGTTCAACCACTGGATGGCCAGGATGTTGGGATCGTGGGTCCATTTGATCCGCGGAATATACTGGTCTGTTTCCTCACCTGTATCCATTTTGATTGTTTCTCTTTTATCAAGATGGTACACATAAATATTCACAAGCGAATTATCTTCGCCTGCTTTTGGATATTTATATGTGTATAATTCAGGATACAGATCCCCATAATAGGTCATTGTATATTCTTTTACCCGGCTTTCGTCAAACTTATAAAAGGCGATTTTCTTCCCGTCAGGTGACCAATGGAATGCTTTTGAAAAACCAAATTCTTCTTCATATACCCAGTCGCAAGTACCATTGATGATGTGGTTGAATTCACCATCATCAGTAACCATAATTTCTTCTTTCGATTCTAAGTCTTTTATAAATATGTTGTTATCCCTTACAAATGCTATCTTATGACCATCCGGTGAATACTCAGCAAGTTGCTGTTTACCGGAAGAAAGTTTTTCCAGCGTCTGGTTTTGATTATCCCATAAATAGTTAATTGATTTTGACGAGTGGCGGTAAATGGATTCTGTTTCTGTCGGTATCAGAAATTTTGTTTCTTCATTATTCATTGAAAAAGAACTGAGCCTGATGGGTTCTTGTTCGCCATCAACTTTAAGTTCCCCAGATTGAATCAAGGTGGTTGCTGAATCACCTGTTTTATAATCATACACAACGAGCGAACCATTTTTGATCATGGTGTATTGCTCGCCATTTTGCAAGGAGTTCATTCCTCTTACTGACTTTGGAAAGAATTTATAGGTAACCCAGATATCTTCAAGACTAATTTCTTTTAATTCGTTTTGTGCACGAAGCAATGGGCTGGATATGAGCGTGAAAATAACGATGAATAAAGCGATTTTTTTCATGGTACGGATTAAATTGGTTTATAAGCAGCGGCAAATTTAATTATTTGTAGCCAGAGGTATTTCAGATCGGATGTATTTTTCTATTTTTGCTGCGAACTAACAATTGTCGATAAATTCGGGTTATTAGCTCAGTTGGTTTAGAGCACTGCCTTGACAGGGCAGGGGTCACTGGTTCGAATCCAGTATAACCCACTTCATTGATAAGTTCAGGTTTATTTACCTATTAATTGATTATAGCCTGTTGCATCAACAGTAAATTTATAGTAGGCAACACCTGATTGCACAATGCACCGGATTTCGCCATTACTATTATTTAAAAAGTCAATAAACTTTTTATTTTCCAGCTTTAATCCACCCGATTTGGCCCATTTATCGAGAATATTCACTTTTTCGGTGGTTCCTTCGCTGTTTCGCATTCTGAATGTGACCTCTTTTAATGGGTCAGTGCCAGGGAATGCCAGTTTCTCAAAAATACAATTCTCGTAAAGGAATAATCCGACATTTTGGTCCTTATCAATAAAGACTCTTGTGCAAAATTTTTCCATCGGGTTCCCATTGGGATCATTATAATAAGTAAGTCCATCAAATGATTTACCTGTAATTTCAACCATGTCGGTGGTGTCGCCAAAATCATCAAGTGTAAATGATTTGGTCCATTGCGATTGTGCTAATAAGACTGCTTAAAACGAAGCTTATGATTAATAAATGCTGTTTCATTTGAATAAGTTTAATATGCAAAGACGAAAGTAAGAAAATGAAAAAGAATGTAACAAATTCTTTCAAATCATTTTGAAGAATGATATGTTAATAAAAAAGAGAGCTTTTTAAGTAACAACTCTCTATCGGAAACGTTTTTTTAAGTTAACTTAAAAGGAAGAACACTCAAGCGGTTGGTTTGGCATTTTCATTGAGTTCAGGGTTCCTTTACTTTTATGGAAACTAATGCCATCAAATTCAAAGATCAAAGAAATTTGGTGTGTTGGTCCAACATATCCGTGTTCTGAATGGATCATTAGATCGTATGAGTACATTACTTTCATTCGGTTCTCTTTGGTAAATGGAACATTAGTTCCTAGCATAAATGTCATATTTGAGAAATTATCCCAGTTAAATGCTTCGTTTTTATACCAAATTCCAAAGTACACGTAAGAGGTATATGCATTTAAGCCAACCTGATACACATCCATAAATAATTGACGTTGATAGATGAAACCAGGATTTAGTTTCCATCCTTTGTCCTTACCATGAAATTGACGAGATTCCATAAAATCAATTATAAAATCAGCCTGAGCGACATACTTAATCTCTAAAGGTGCAGTATGTCCTGTAAAAGATTGATCCGGACGAGTTAAATGATGCGCGGCAAACCCCAACACACCTGTAACAGCTCCTTTTTCAAATTGAAATAATCCACCTATTGAGAAGTCAGCGTAAAAGGTACTTTCATTGCCATAGTCCGAAAAAGTAGAAGGTCCAATATTTCCATAAATAGGATCTAATTGGCTTGAAAAAACAGCATCTGTCAGGTCTAACTTTCTATTAACTGCAGAAATAGTGGCTCCCATCTGGAAAAGTGTGTTATGCGAAGAACGTATCCTAACAGAAGGCATAACACCTACAGTGGTAGTTTTAATGTATCCCATGCCTTGCCTGTCCTGTGAAAATATCAATCCCAATCCTCCTGAACCAGGAATATTTCTGTCAGCAATATCAGCAGAAAAATTATAGGTATAATAATTCCCGCTTAACCCTGTCCAGCGTTTTTGGTAATTAAACCTCGTTTTTAATCCTAAAGTTAATCCCACGTACGCCGGGTTGTAATAAGTAGGTGCATTGTAAGGTTGAGAATAGGTTATGTCTTGAGCGTTTGCATCTACAGGGTTTAAAACAAGCAGTGTCAGAGCGCTTCCTATTGCAAATATGTTCTTTAATTTACGTACCATCATTAAATCTTTTATGCTTGTTTATTTATCTAATTAAAAGTACAGTCCCATAAGTATTGGTATTTCCATCTCCGTTATCGCTGCCCTTCCATTTGGTTCCATCCTTAAACACTGCATCAATTTTCCATGTATATGCTCCCGCAGGACAGAGATCAAGGTTAGGATTGTTTTCATTTCTGCCATTCCAACTCGCTGCTGGTCTGCCATCAATTAACGCATCAGTTTCCCAGATTAAATCTCCCCAGGCGTCATAAATATATAAATGGTATCTATACAGGTTAACACCTTTTACAATAAACCGTCCGTCTTCATAATTCCAACCTAAATTTCCTGGAATAAAAGCATTTGGCACATAGAGAGTTTTATACAACATTTCATAATTATATGAGATAGTATCGGCACAATTCTCTTCGCTGTATGCAATAAGTGTTATTGTATATAATCCATCTTCACCATAGGTTATAATAGGATTCTCTTCATCCGAAACCTGGCCATCACCAAAATCCCAGAAATATGAAACTGCATCTTCACTTGTATTTGCAAAATATATTACTCCTTGTTCGCCTTCATAGGAATCATATATTTCAAAATCTGCAATAGGATTCTCGTAAACCTCAACTTCGTGAATTACAGTGTCTTTACACATATTATCGTCAGTTACAATCAGGTTAACATTATAGGTACCTGTTTCATTATAAACATAATATGGATCTTGGTGAGTTGAAGTGTCAATTATTGATAATGGATTTCCGAAGTTCCAATACCATGAACTTATAATACCTCCTCCATCAATAGATTCATCAAAGAAGAATGTTTGTTTTTCAAGACAAGAAACATCAAAAGAGAACTCTGCTTCCGGTTTTTCAAAAATTTCTACATCTTGCTCAAGAGTATCACTACAACCATAATCATTGCTAACAATTAATTCAACAGTGTAGGTGCCGTGATCAAAATACATATAAGCTGGATTTTGCTCGTCAGAAGTACTTGCAGGGTTTGCCGGATCACCAAAGTCCCATTCCCAATTAGTTATTGAACCACCGTTTTCATCAGAAATATCTGTGAACTGTGTAAGCGTTCCGAAACATGTTGAGCTTGTAATATAAAAGTTGGCATCTGGAGTCGGGTTTATTGTTATTGTCCGAACAGTACTGTCACGAAGCGTTATGGAATTATTAGTAACTGCTGTGATAATGAGAGTTACATCATAAGTTCCACCGGATGTATATGTATGACAAACCGGATTTTCCTGAATATTGTATGAGTAGTTTGTACCATCACCAAAATCCCAGAACCAATTTGATATACTTGTGTTATTACTTGCAATTGTTGAGTTATCAGTAAAACAAACTTCGGTATTTGCACATAAAGTACCAGAAGGTGCATAGAAATCTGCGATAAGACAAGGGTTTCGCTCGACAGTCTTGACGATTGAGTCTACACAACCATTTAAGTTTGTAACTATCAATTTAACCTGATAAGAGCTATCCTGTGGAGGATAATAATGTATAGGATGCTGATCATCAGAATTGTTAGCGGCTCCAGAACCTGGATCTCCAAAATCCCAATACCAGCTTATTAATTGAGCTCCACCTCCTAAAGATTGGTCAAAAAATTGAGTAGGCTCCTCACATGTCCCCATTGTATAAGTAAAATTCGGGGATGGCAATTGATTTACATAAACATTTTCATAAATAGTCATAGAACACCCATTCGTATCTAATGCTGTTAATTGAACAGTATAATTCCCGGGTGCAGAAAATATATGATTTATTGTATCGCGATAAGTTGCAACAGGCAAACTGCCATCATTAAAACGCCATGTGTAAAGTAAGATTGAATCATTAGGTGGTGAATAGAATGCACGAAATTGTGTAGGTTGTCCAAAGCACGCTTCTGTTGCAGTAAAGCTTATATTAAGGGGATCCAAAACACATACATTAAAACTTGTATCTGTAGAAGAACATCCATTCGCATCCGTTATCAAAAGAGTAACTGTATAACAACTATCGGTAACGGAATATATATGCACTGGGTTCATTTCTGTTGAAAAGAAACCATCACCAAAATCCCATAACCATGATTGTATAGGGCTATTGCTGTTACTTAAAGTTGATTCATCAAAAAAGAATGCCTGGCCAGCTGGTTCACAAGGAGTCTCGAAACTAAAAGCTGCCGTTGGACCGTCATAAACACTTATTAGTTGTGTATATGAGTTAATACATCCAAAGTTATCAGTAACAGTTAATGACACCTGGAAGTTTCCAAAAGTATTGTAATAATGTGAAGGACTTTGCAAGGCAGATGTTCCACCATCTCCAAAATTCCAATCCCAGGCTACTGGGAATCCATTCGTAATAACGGTTGCATCGATAAAGTACGTAGAGTCACCAGAACAAGCGTTATTAAAAGTGAAATCTACATTTGGTAAGTCTCTTATACGAATATTATAAGAAATGCTGTTTTGGCAACCATTAATATCAGTAACAGTAAGAGTAACTGTATAAGTTCCGGGTTGTGTATACATATATACAGGATTTGGCTGTCCAGAAACACCAATTCCATCACCAAAATCCCATTGCCATATTGAGATATTTGTTCCAATTCCAGAAAATACAGCATTGTCCCCCAGGCATACGGTATCATTGGCCATAGTAAAATCAACAGAAGGTAATGAGTCAACTACTACATCCATTGTAATCGTGTCGAAACAACCTTGTGTATTGGTAACCATCAGAGAAACTGAATATGTGCCCGGATTTGTAAAAATATGTGAAGGATTTTGAAGGGTTGATGAATTATTAACGCCTGAAGGTGGGTCATCAAAATTCCAGTCCCAGGTGAAAAGGTCAGGACCTCCATTTGGTGAAGATAAATCTGTAAATAAAACTGGTGAGCCCAGGCAAGCATTCTCGAAAGTGAAATTTGCAACAGGACTTGTAATAACCTGGATAATCCTTGAGGTTGTATTTTGACAACTATCAATATCCATCACCGTTAAAAATACCTCATAACTTCCGCTTGATCCGAATAAGTGTGAAATATTAGGGTTAGAAGGATAATCAATAGTTACGACCGTACCATCGCTGAAATCCCATATCCATTGAATAATTAATCCATTAGGCGAAGAGGATTGATCAGTAAATGCAATTGAATCATTCTGACAAGTTGGAGCCGAAGCTGTAAAATTGGCAGCAGGTAGCTGATTAACCCTTATATTATAACTAATTGTACTTACACAACCTTCGGTTGTGGTTGCGGTGAGTGTAACAGTATATACTCCAGGTAATTGATACGTGTGCACTGGATTTTGCTGTGTTGATGTATTGCCGTCACCGAAATTCCAAAACCAGGAATTGAAAGTTGAGCCTATTCCAGTAAAAACAGCATTCTCACCAAGACAAATTGTGTCGTCTGCCATTGTAAAATCTACCTGTGGAATTGTATCTACTATAATGTCTTGAATTGAAGTATCTGAACACCCGATTGTATTATTAACTATTAATGATACTGTATAGGTTCCAGGATTTGTAAATATATGGGATGGATTTTGTAATGTTGATATATTATTTACACCTGATAATGGATCACCAAAGTTCCAATCCCATGTATATAAAGCAGGGCCACCATTTGGTGATGATAGATCAGTGAACATTACCGGGTCTCCAAAACAGGATTCGTCGAATATGAAATCAGCAATTGGATTAGAAGCTACTTCAATAAGTCTAGATGTTGTGTTTTGGCAGCTATCAGAATCTGTTACGGTAAGAAATACTTCAAAAATACCAGTTCCACCGTACAAATGTGAAATATTTGGATTGCTAGGTCTGTTAATTGTAATAGTATTCCCATCACCAAAATCCCATATCCACTGCTCTATGTTTCCATTTGGTGAAGTTGATAAGTTCGTAAATTGAACAGAATCACCAAAACAAACTGGCGTATTGGTGATGAAATCAGGAATCGGAAGTGGATTTACATCTACTAATTGAGTTATCGAACTGGAGCAATTCTCAGTCGTTGTTACCGTGAGAGTAACATTAAAATTTCCTGTTGTTGCGAAACTATGAAGAGGATTCTGACGATTAGAAGTCGATCCATCTCCAAAATTCCAATTCCAACTAACAACATTTGGAATTGGTGTAGATAGATCGGTAAATTGAACCGGTGCATTTAAACAGGCTGGATCGGGGTCCCACGAGAAATCAGCTATTGGATTTTCACCAATAACTTGCTGGTAAGGCGGATCATATGTGCTATCACAACCATTAACATCTGTAACAGTAAGAATGACATCATATGTTCCCGGGCTACCATACGTATGAGTCTGGTTTGGTGAATTTAAGGAACTTACACTTCCATCTCCAAAATCCCATTCCCATAGGGTTATATTAAATCCAGATGTTCCGGTAAAAAATATGACATCTCCTTCACAGCCCGGATTCGGTGTGCTTGAGATAAACACATCTGGCTTCTGATTTACTGCAATAAATTGGCTAAAGGATTCCTGGCATAGAAAACCCATCGAATCAACTGTGACTAGTAGAGTAACGTTAACAAGATCCCCGGGCACATAAGAGTGAGTTACATTTGGTCCAAAAGCATTTGGCGAGCCATCACCGAAATCCCATTCCCAGTCAACCAATGTAAAATTAGGATTTGGTGTATTTGAATTATCTTGAAAACTAATTTCACTACAGCCAATGTAAGTATAATTAAAATCAACATTAATTGGTGGGCAAGGTTGCGATTGTGCGCCAAATAATACTAGCCAAAAAAAGGAAATAAAAAAATATCTTAATTTCATCAACATTGCTTTTTTGTTCGTTTATAACAATACAGCATAATAAAAAGTACCTTTATAATAGAAATGGATACGATTTTAACCGAAAAAGGTTCTGAAAAAAATACTTTTGATTTTGCTTGTTTACTTCATAATTGTTTTTAATAGAATCTTTTTTATTATAATTTGCTTTTCATAAATTGGTTTTCAATAATAGGAATTAATTGCGCAACTTTAATATGTTTTGCAATAATTTTTTTTTCTTTATCAAGTAAGAATAACCTTGGAGTGCCATTAATATCATATAGGGTATGAAAATCATTTGTAATACTTTGTGTGCCATTTACATTGTGCCAGTCCATTTTTCTTTGACGTAAAGTATCTTTCCATCTCAGGAGGTTCCTATTGGTATTAATTGCGTAAACACTTATTTCATAGATAGTTGAGTCAAGAAATTCTTTCAGTTCTGTTATCTCATCATCGCAAACATTGCAATTATAATCCCAGAATAATAAAAGTGTAAAATCTGATTTTAATTCACGAAATGAAATAAATTGGTTATTTGTATCCATTAATATCAGGTCAGGAGCCAGTTCTCCTATTAATAATGGTTTTAAATTATCTGACCTTTCTTTTAAATTTTCAATGATTGATTCGGTTGTATGTAACACCTCTTCTTTTAAAAAATAATTGTCAACCAAATGAACGAAAACTTTGTCGAATCCCATATACTGAGGGTTTTGGTATTTGGATATAAAAAACCATAATAAATAACTAACTACCTCATCAGATGGCCTGGCAAATGAAATAACCTGGTCAATAGCTATAATTGCAGAATCGGGATGCAAAAAAACGATATTGTCAAAATATGTTTCTAGTTTCTGATCGATGATGGGGCTTCTAATAAAACGTTCATCATTAAGGTCAATTCCATCCCAAAAATGTAATTTATAATAATGGTATCGCTGGATGCTGTCAATTGAAATTGAATCAGGAACTTGAATGTCCTTACTAGCCTCAATAAGTTTTGAAATTAATAGATCGGGATGATTTAACTTTAATTCGGTTTCTTCAGCATCCAGTAATCTAATTAAGGAGTCCAATTGAATTTCAATTTCTATACTTTTTGTATGACTAAGATTAGAATTTGTATCAGAATGCTGCTTTGATAAATTGAAAATACTGTTTCTTATTTCCTGAAGCCGGAAGAATGCTTTATTTTCAGTTGAATTCTCTTCATTGAATCGGTTCAAAGACTTCGAGTCTGAATAAATGGTAAAATCAGATTCGTTATTGACAATAAATTCGAATAGCTTCTTTTTAGCTGGATCAGCCAGAATATAAATTCCGCCAGGATAATTCTTGTTACTGAAAGTAAAAGCTCCGTCACTTAAATAAGCAGTATCAACCAATTTGATTTTATTTCCATGATAGGAGGTAAGTAAAACAGAGGAATCGTAATAATTATCAATAATGATATTAAAATTCACCTGGGCTTTCCCTGAAATGTTAAAAATTAAAATGAGGAAAGCGAATAGTATTGCTTGTTGTTTGTTCATTTCCGATGATAAATATACATAAAAACGCTCAATATTATAAACTATTTTATGTGGAAAAATAAATTTTCCAGGCAACTTTTTAATGGATCGGGGGTATAAATAAGCAAATTTTGGGTACTAACAATTGAATAGCTGTTACTATTCATCACATTTTAAAGCACCGTACGATGAAAAATCTTCAAAAATTATTCCGTTTTAGTTTATTGGTAATAGTATTAATTTGTTTCGCAGGGATACAATTAAACTATGTTTCAAGCATTGAAAATACTGACAATTTAATTGTTAACAATGATCACCGCCCGGATGGCGATGTTGAGGCTGTTTGGGTTCCATCAGGCAGACTGGCAAGTTTGGACCACCGCCCGGATGGCGATGTTGAGGCTGTTTGGGTTCCATCAGGCAGATTGGCAAGTTTGGATCACCGCCCGGATGGCGATGTTGAGGCTGTTTGGGTTCCTTCAGGCAGACTGGCAAGTTTGGATCACCGCCCGGATGGCGATGTTGAGGCTGTTTGGGTTCCATCAGGCAGACTGGCAAGTTTGGACCACCGCCCGGATGGCGATGTTGAGGCTGTTTGGGTTCCATCAGGCAGATTGGCAAGTTTGGATCACCGCCCGGATGGCGATGTTGAGGCTGTTTGGGTTCCATCAGGCAGATTGGCTTAATTTTTAAAAATTAAAAAAGTATATAATATTTAATACGTTCTTATTTTTTAAGTAGTTTTTACTACTATAACATTTGCTGACTTTTGAGTTAAAAAGAACACTGATTATGTTTACTTCGTACGGTGGGAAACTGATCAAAGCTAAAAATTCAATAGTCATGGCCCTGACAAATTTGTAATTATTGAAGTAACAGGCAATGATAGCAAGCTACCGTTGGAAGGGTACGACAGAAAATCAAATGATCAATAGAGAGATCTTTGATAGAAGTTCTAAAAGGACGCGAATTGCGTCCTTTTTTTGTATAGGGTGAAATATAATGAGTAATATTGTTAACTATTTAGAATTTTCACCGTATGAATACTAAATAGATCTGGTTATAAGCAAATACCCGGAATGCAAATAGCAAATATCAAACAAGCATTAGGCCTCACTTACATAAGTAGGATTTTTCGATTCAATCTGTTATTATTCATAACAGGGCTAATTCTAGCAATTTTCTTGGTTAACTACAGCGCGTTGGGTTCAGAATATCATGAACTTAGCCAACTGAAAACGGATTCCTCTAAAGCCGATAATGATAAAAATATTAATCTTTTAATCGCGGAAGCTGAGAAATTGTGGAAGGAGAATGATTTAGAAAAAGCACTGGCAATTTCACAACTGGGTTTTACTTTAATTAGAGAATCTAAGATACATGATACTCTCTACGCCGAATTATTGCATGTGTACGGTAAAATACAGATAGACAAACAATTGAACTCTTCCGGAATTGATTCACTGCTCAAGAGTATTTCATTAAAAGTTGATGTCTTTGGAACCAAACATAGGTCTCTGGCAAAAACATACAATTACATTGGCATCGGTTATTTCCAGTCACGAAATTATCAAATGGCTACTAAATATTATAAATTATCTGCGGCTATACTAATTGAAAATGATGTTTGGGGACCATTTCTCTTTGATTCCTATCTGAACATAGGTATTGTTGAAGCTGTGCAGGGTAAGTACGATAAGGCGATCAGCTATTTTGACACCACACGAATGGTACTGGACTCTATAGGTTCAGAAGTGGACAGTTTACTTATTGGAAGGTTTTTTCTTAACTATGGTACACTGGCAACTTTAAATGGAAAACTTGCTGAAGGGAATAAATATTTTAATCAAGCTGAATTGATTTACCTAAAGAAATTAGGATCACATAATATTAGACTCTCAGACATTAATGTGAATAAAGGACTGAATGCTTATTACAACTATGATTTTGCAAAAGCGAAATTATTTTTTGAAAAAGCACTGGATATTTATGCATATAATGATAACTTGAAAGAACGATTTCCTAGGACCTATATTAATATGGCGGCAGTTAGCGTGAAATCAGGCCAGTACAATCAAGCTATACAGTATGCTAATAAAGGATTAGAATTCAACCCGGTAGATGAATTAAAATGGTTATTATATTCCAATTTAGCCCAGGCATATATCGCTTTAAATGATAATCAAAACGCTTTTCTATATTTTGAAAAGGCTATTAACCTTCAAGAGGAAGGAATTATTAGCCCTAATAAGAAAATAAGTCTGTTTATTGAGTTTGCTGACTTTCTATTGACTAATAAAAAATATGAAGAATGTAAAAAGTATTATGATGATGCATCAATAATGATATTAAATAGTTTTGGGAAGAATTCAGCTACATATGCAAATATTATATCAAAATTAGGATATTATTATTTAAAAACATTCGCTTTGGATTCATCTCTTTATTATTTTAATAAGGCAATAAAGATTTGGAATATGTCGCCAGATGATATTGGCGTTAACCTTGTGGCATTCAATGAAGTCAAGTACGCTGAAGCGTATATTGGAAGGGCCAGTGCATTATATCAAATATATCTAATCGATGGTAACCCTGAGATGCTAAATGCAAGTAGTATCGACATTCAAATGATTCTAGACAGAATTGAGCAGGTAATCAGTAAATTAGATAAAGAGAGTAAATTGTTAATATTTGATCAGCTTAAACCGGCTTATAATTTGGCAATAGAAATTGCCTACGAACAAAACAGGCTAAGTGATAATAATGCCTATTTACAGGATGTTTTTACCTATATGGAGCGAAGTAAGTCGGCTGTATTACTGGCATCTGTCAGAAACCTGGATGCGCTAAAGTCGGCAGATGTTCCTGTAAATGTGATGGAACTTGAAAAACAGTTGAATGAAGAAATAAACGGATTAAGGCAATTGCTGGCAGATGAAAAACAAAAGAGATCACCTGCTGCTGAAAAAGTCTCATTTTTCGAGTCAAAATTATTAAGTCTGCTTATTGAGCATGATAGCCTGGTCAGTAAGCTTGAAAAAAATTACCCGAGGTATTATTCATTGAAATATGACAGGTCAACTATTCAGTTAATACATTTAGTTGAGAAGATGAAAAATAGCGAAGCCATCATAGAATATGAATTAGCTGACTCCAGTATCTATATATATGCTATTACAAAAAATGGTATCATCATAGAGCAAAGCGATATAGATTCGACATTCTGGAAATCGCTTGATTATTTACTAACAGTTAAAAATGTTGATATTTCCGAATTCAAAAAACAAGAAATTCAGCAATTTTATAAACATTCGAATTATTTGTGGTGCAAGCTTATTGAACCGGTTTGTCATCTCGTAAATTCTAAAAAGCTGATCATCATTCCTGACGGTGTTTTAGGCTATCTTCCATTTGAAATACTTGCCAGAACTACGGAAGATCCAGAAAAGCTGGATTTTAAAAGTATGCCGTATTTATTAAAAGAATTTCCTGTTTCATATTCATATTCAGCCACTTTAAAGTATAATCCATTTTTTGATAAAAAAGGAGAGAGCAATCAAAAACTTTTAGCTTTCGCACCTGATTATAGTTTGGAAAGTAGGAATAATACAAAAACCAGGAACTTGAAATTTGATAATTTGCCAAATGCGAAGCAAGAAGTAGTGAATATTGAAGATATGTGGGGAGGTAAAATATTTATGGGCGAGGAAGCGACCAAATTAAACTTTATCAAAAAAGCCGGAGATTATAATGTAATTCACCTGGCGATGCACGCTATGATAAATGATTCTATACCCATGTTTTCAAAACTTATATTTGCTGAATCACAGAAGGATACATCTTCAAGTTTTTTAAATACTTATGAAATTTATGACCTGGTTCTGAATGCCTCTATGGTTACGCTGAGTGCCTGCAACACAGGATCTGGAATACTTCGCAACGGAGAGGGTATAATGAGTTTGGCCCGCGGTTTTATATATGCAGGAGTTCCTTCTATCGTGATGACACTCTGGGAGGTCCAGGATAAGAGTGGTTCAGATATCATGACAAGCTATTATAAGAATTTGACCCTGGGTGATTCAAAAGATGTTGCATTACAAAAGGCTAAGCTAGAATTCATTTATAATTCACCTGATTATAATACACATCCTTTCTACTGGTCAGCATATATAGTTACTGGTGATACCCAGCCGATAAAGAACAGTAAACTTCCTTTCATTTACTCCATAGTTATCGCGGGAATTTTGCTCCTAAGTACACTTTTTATCTGGCTCATAATACGACATAAAAAAAGAAGCGGAAAAACTATATAAGTTTTCCCGCTTCTTTGCTTGCTTGTTCTTCACGTCCTGTTTAAATGACGTATTGATTAATTGTTTCCCATATCCTCTAAGAGTTGTTGGGCCCTGATGTTATAAATTGTATTACTATTAGTGATTTGTGTTAGTACTTCTTTAGCCTGGCCTGTATTATTTGTTATAATATAACACAACCCGAGGTTCCATTCAGCTTGGTCAATGAATAAATTGTCTTTTTGCTTGATTATTTCTTTAAACTCCACTATTGCCTGATCATATTGTTTGAGTTCCATATATGAGAATCCACTGTACAATTTAGCCACAACATTTTCTGATGCAAGTTCAAATGCATTTAAGGCATTCTCATATTTTTGCTGATCAAAATATTTCATGCCCTCATTAACCGGACTAAAGTCTGCTGATTCGATGTGATCTTACAGTTAAGATTGAATTCTCAGTTGAATAATACTGATTAAATATTTCTTCGTTGGAAACCGAATTGCTTATGTTAAATAAGAAGCTTGCTCCCACCAACAGAAAAATAGCGATTGATGCTGCTATTGATTGTACTTTCCATGACATGATACTGATCACATATTTGTTATTTTGTGATTCTTTGTAATGAATATCAAGTAAGCGTTTCTCTTAAGGCCATTTTGTGCTCATTTTGAATAGCCATCAAGAATTCCCTTTCGGGGAAGTTGCTATTGATCATATTTTTGTTATCCGGTTTCATTTCATTTACAGTTTTAGCGAATTGTCATTATTCTCTTTAATTCTTTTGAGCAGTTGTTCTTTACAAAGTCTTCTTTTTTTGTATGTAAAGCCTGTTGATTTATAATTTAACTCCTCTGTTATTTCTTTTGTTGTTAAGCCCTTTGCGAGCAATTTAAACAGTTTCTGACATTCTTTGCTAAGCTTTAAGAAGTTCTCCTGGTATAATCTTTCTCGTTCTTCCTGTTCGAGTGCTTCGTCCAGTTGGACTACATAACTATTGTAGCCGTATAATTCTGTTTCGTTCTTGTACTCAAACTCCTCGTGCTGATTCGGCGAACTATCTCTTAGTTGTTTCAACCACCTATATTTACAAACGCTGTAAAAATAAGTTATAAAAGTATTTTTTAAGATCAAGTTCCCCGTTCGTGCCTGCTCGTAAACAACCATCAAACTATCCTGAAAAACATCCCATGCATCGGTTTCGTTTCCGCCATGCTTTAACACATAGCTTTTGATTGACGCAAAGTACTTGTCATACACGTATTGAATAACGATTCTATCGTTTTCAACTATACCAGCAAGGATTCTTTCAGTCGAGAACTTTGCCACTGTTCAATTATTAGTACCAGATTAATGTAAAATTATACCCCCTGAATTAATTTATTTTTCTGTAATCAGTTCTTTAATAAATTCAAATAGGCTGATAAACAGCTTTTTATAAGGCGGTAAATTTTACGAATTCATTTTAATTAAATATTACTCTTTATTAGTATCTCTTACATTTACGAAGGATTTCGTACTATGTTACAAAACACCAGTATTATTAGCTATTAAATGAAGAATGTATATCCGGCTTTTTTAATAAATTTGGACATGCGGAAACTTTTATCTATATTCTTATATGTATTATAATTCAATCAGCAATCGGACAGGAAAAAAGTAGAGCAACATCTCCTCAAAATTAATCGCTTTGTATTTTATAATGTTGAGAATTTTTTTGATCCTTACGTCGATTCGACAAGAGATTATAATGAATTCACTTACGATGGAAATCTGCACTGGAGCTATAAAAAGTATGAGAAGAAGCGGAATGATATATATAAAACTCTTGTTGCAATTTCGGGATGGAAGCCACTAACAGTTATTGGCCTGGCTGAAATAGAGAACTATCTTCGTATTATATGAGCTTATTGCTAAAACTCCGTTGAAGTATGAAAACTATAATATTGTTCATTTTGAGTCGAAAGATTTCAGGGGAATTGAAATAGGTGTGATTTATAATGCGGATCAATTCAGACTCCTATATTCAGAAGCAATTCAAATTATAACTCCAGCCGATAGCAGTTTCAAAACAAGGGATATTATTTATTTAAAGGGATTGCTTGAGTACGGATACAATACACTTATTTTATAATCACTGGACTTCTCGGTACAGAGGCCTTCTCGAGTCGAAGGAATACAGGCAAATAGCTGCTATGAGATTGAAACAGTCGATTGACTCTATAGCTATGATAAATCCTGATGCAAATATATTATGCATGGGAGATTTTAATGATAATCCGACAGATGAAAGCATACGGTATTTGATTGATGATGCTTCAGGTGTATTAAAGCAACTCAATTTAGTCAATAGTAATAAAGATGTAAAAGGTACTTTAAAATATCAGGGAAACTGGAGTTATTTTGACCAGGCTATTGTTTCTGAGTCTTTAACAGTTAGCGATAACGGTTTATATATCAAGGACAATGAAACTACTATTTTTGATGCTGGTTTTCTACTTGAAAAGGATGAGAAGTTTTTAGGTGTAAAACCATACAGAACAAATATCGGTTTCAAATATAATGGGGGAGTTAGTGATCATTTGCCTATTTACGTTGATGTATTGAAAAGAAACATCGTGGATGAGTAAAGAATATCTGAAAAGTTTATTAAGGATTGCAGGTCCAGGACTATTATATGCAGGGGCAGCAATTGGGGTTTCACATTTGGTACAATCCACCAGAGCAGGTGCCATGTTCAATTTCGACCTTGTTTGGGTACTGGTTGTTGCAAACTTTCTTAAATATCCGTTTTTTGAATTTGGACCAAGATATGCTACAGCTACCGGTTCATCATTAGTTGATGGATATCATAAGATAGGTAAATGGGCAGTGGTTGTTTTCGCAGTTTTGACAATTACTTCTATGTTTATCATTCAGGCAGCTGTTACGGTTGTAACAGTGGGAATAATGGCATATATCTTCAATATTACAATCAATATTACATTGTTGTGCATGATAGTTTTGGTAGGAGCAGCTATTTTTCTAATTTCAGGAAAATATAGTGCACTTGATAAAATAATTAAGTTTATTATTGTTTTACTTGCGGTATCAACTGTTGTAGCCATTTTTGCTGCCATGGGAGTGCATAGGGAAATATCACCGGATTTGATACGTAATTTTGACTGGTCAAATTCAGCAGATGTATTTTTTCTCATAGCGTTCATTGGCTGGATGCCTGCGCCAATTGATGTTTCTGTTTGGTCATCTATTTGGAATCTTGAAAAGAATAAAGAGTTGGGTTATGTACCCCAAATGAAGAATGTATTATTGGAATTTAAAATGGGATACATAGGGACAGCTCTACTTGCATTGGGATTTTTAGCATTGGGTGCACTGGTCATGTCCGGTTCGGGTGAGACTTTGTCATCAAATGGTGTAATATTCGCAGGGCAATTAATAAATATTTATACAAACAGTATAGGAAGCTGGTCCTACTGGATCATTTCAATAGCTGCACTTACAACCATGTTATCGACAACGATTACTGTTTTGGATGCTTATTCGAGAGTGATGAATCCTATTGTTAAGTACCTGGGACCAGGGGTATGGAAGAAATTCAGGAATAAAGAAACGATTGAGATGGTTATGGTATGTTATTCTAATAACCGGGGCTTCATTTATATTGGCATTTGCGGCAAAATCAATGGTGCACATGGTAACATTGGCAACCACCCTTATCTTTTTTAATGGCCCCAGTATTTGCATGGCTAAATTATAAAGTAGTTACTGATGAACATATGCCACTGGAATAAGGCCTGGCAAATTTCTCCGGATACTTTCATGGATTGGAATTGCATTTTTTACTATTTTCTCAGTAATCTATATTTACTGGCGTTTTCTGATGTAAAAATGAATTTGATTATCTATTGCAAATTTCCCTATAGTCGCAACAGGAGCATATATTTTCATCTATGGTTTGTTCAAATTGAACTAGAAGGATCGAAAATTTCATCAATCAGGTTAATTAAGTAATCCTCAAAATGATTTTCTTCTTCGGGCAGCTTTGGCTTGATCAATCCATATGAAAGCATTCGTAAACTATATATGCCTATTTCTGGAGATAGCACGGGTTGATATTTCTTTTCATATATATAGGCATAAAAAAGAATTGAAATAATTTGTCTTTGTCTTTTCCTAGATATTTCCTCCCATTCTTTCAAAGTTAAGTCTTTTGGCTCAACTTTGCCTGTTTTATAATCGATGATACGATTCGATCGTCCTGAAGAAGTTTTTCAATCCTGTCAAGATAACCTTTCAACTTAACCTCCTTGTCTTCAAGATCAAGGTAACTTCTATTTTTTCTTCCAAACCAATAATCTGTTTAAAAGGCGTTGTTTTATCCTCAATTTCAGCCATTAAAAACTGAGTGATGTATTTTTTGGCCACTTCATAATCAAATGGTTTTTACCTGTTTTTATATTACCTCCTTTAAAATTCTTCGTGAAAGCTTTCTCCAGCATCGAATCAACTTCATTTAGCAATTTCATTCGAGTTTTTCCGGTTTATAGGTTTGTCAATAAATGGCTTATAAATATTTTCCAGCACTTCATGAATGGCGTTTCCAAACACGTTAAACTCTATGTCCGGTTCAATTTTGTCCGATTCCTGCAATTTGATGATTTCCCTGAAATAGAATTTTAAAGAACAGTTTCTGTAAACATTCAAAGCGGATGCAGAAAGCCCTGTTTTAGCTTTTTCAGAAACAAGTTGCAGGATTTTCTGATTTTTTGGAATAATTATACTTTGTTCATCTGGAATATTTCCCAATCTCAATATTTGTTATATGTTGATGTATTTGTATAGATTCATTGATCTTTGCAAGCTCATTTTCCAGTTGTAAAATGAACCTGCTTTTTTCTCCACTTCCCATCTTATCACTGTCAGTATTATACAGAATAGTAATGTTTTCAGCTCTTTGCAACAGTCTGTAAAAGTGATAAGTAAATATGTCGATTTGTTCTTTGGGAAGCGGTAAATTATTGTCATGCCTGATATCAAATGGGATGAATGACTCTAAATCGCTTGTTTTTGGAAGTATGCCTTCATTGGCTGAAAGGAGGATGATATTTTTAAAATCAAGATTTCGTGTTTCAAGCATACCCATTATCTGTATTCCAGCTAAAGGTTCTCCTTTCAGGCTTATTTCACTGCGCCTGAATAGCTGGATAAAATTTTCTGTAATGCTTTCAAACCAAATATCTGAACCCTGAGTTGCAGAATGGATTGCACTTTCTTGATAATGGAATATGTGACATTAATTTGAGCATCAAGAATCGGATTTTTGTTATTTTTTTGAACTGCATTGGCAACCCATTGCATGAGTTGTATTAAAGAATTAAGAAAAGTGAGAGCTCTTCTGTTTTCACAGCAATATTTCAAAGAATTGATGAAATAATGGCTGTTTATAGTTCTTTAGAAATCCTTTTATGTCCTCAGCACTTAAGTATACGAGATTGCTATCTAATAAATCTGCTGCAAATGCCTTTGGTAGGTGCAATTGATTATCTTCAAATATTAATTTAATAATGGGGTTTTTTAGCAGGTTTATCAGTTGACTTGAGTCGTACTTCCGGCTTGAGCGATCAGCTAGATTTTAAAATAAAATTCAGCCATTGTAAGATAAACCGGCTTAAACTTGAATTATTGAGCGGATAACCCATTGTAACATTGAATGGGATTTCTTTTTCAGCATCATCCAATTAATTTCGGCAACGAATGTAGAAGTGGAAGAAGTAAGTTTTCATCTGCAAGACAATAGCTGTATCAATATTTTTCGAATTGCATAAACTGATTCTTATTCCAGTCTTGCAAGTTGTTGACCGACAAATTTTACCTGACCGATTTGTTTGGCGATTCCATGGATGTGTATTTCTTTTTTACTTGTTTTTAAGTTGTTACTAATCCATTTGATATCTGTAAGTTTCCATTCTTTTATCAAATCATTTATAAACCTACCGGCTTCCATTTGCTTCAAGCCTATTTTTTCAGGATAGATGTAGTATTCATCAGCATCCCAATAAAATGTGGTTTTAAAATGATGTTTAATATAATCCGAAAATTTCTTTCTCAGATGTTGAAAGTGCATTGAAACCAACCAAAATAAATTTTTTGTCTTTTAGAGATATAGAGATGGTTTCAATATTTTCAGCCAGATATCTGTAGATCATCCCTTTATATCCCATCTTCTGGCTTCTAACTGTGATTTTAATTTAGAATAATACGTATAAAGGATCGGTAAAAAGCAATATAATCACTTTGGAGTGTGGTGAGGGGGGCACCTGAAAGGTTCCATTGCTCGATGGCTCTTGGC
Source organism: Marinilabiliales bacterium (assembly GCA_963776205.1). Classification (GTDB taxonomy): domain Bacteria; phylum Bacteroidota; class Bacteroidia; order Bacteroidales; family F082; genus UBA4459. Next base: position 95,675 of record CAVZLR010000002.1, on the reverse strand, counting down.
TTCCGTCAGGTGGTTGAAAACATGCTCCGCATCTGCCTTGTAAAGATCAATATCATTGAAGTCGGAAAGCATTATAGGTGCCCAACTCAGAAAATCTTCAACTGGCATGGCTTTGTCACCCTGTAAAGTCTTATGAATTTCATAAAGTTCAAAGTAGATCAAAATCGGATCTAGCAGGTTGAAGCCACTTTGCTGAATGATAAATTCGTCGGTAGTGTAAAAATCAGGTAGCCAATAAGTACCGCTTGTTTTTTCTTTTAATATAATTCTTCAGAAAAATTTCCGACCTTTTATTTGGCAAAATAACGATAAGGCTCGTATCATGATGGTCATAATCCCGCAGGATTTCTTCGGCGACTTTTTCTAAAAATTTATCCAATAGTCTGCGATTTTAAATAGGTTGCTGCCATATTGATCTTTTCAGGAGTTCCCAGGTCAAACCAATTTTCTGATTTGTCCAGGTATCCACTGATACGGTCTGGTTCGGCCATAGTTAACCACCCGTCGATGATGGAAAAATTTACCGGTATAGCATTAAATGATCTGGAAAATCAGGTGCAGCAAAATAAATACCACTATAAGCAAATGCCAGGTAGTCGGAAAGAGCTTGCTTTAACCCATTTAAATTCATTTGTCTTTTTGTTCATCCAGCCTTTCAATATCATCTCATGGTCGAAAATCAGGCTCCGGTCTGTTTCTCTTTTTCTTACGCAAAGTGTTGCCAGCGCATCATTTTTTACGTGAAAAGAAAGCATCTCTTTGAAATTAACTTCTGAAATTATATCAACATTATGGATCAAAACAGGTTCATTACCTTTAAAAAATTGACGTGCTTTTAAAATTGCTCCGCCAGTGTCTAAAAGTTCAGATCTTTCATCGGATATTTCAATCTGGACATCAAAATTGCTTGTTTTCCACAAGGTAATCGATCACCATTTGTCCATGATGGTGAATATTCATAAGAAACTGATCAAATCCCTGTTTCTTAAGATGATTGATTAATCGGCCCAGGAGTTCCTGACCATCCAGTTGAACCAACGCTTTGGGCTTCTTCTTTGTAAGTTCGTCCAAGCCTGCTTCCCAATCCTGCTGCCAGTATAAATGCTTTCATTCGGGTATATTCTTTTTTACCAGTTGTATGACATCAGGTGGTTTACTCGGATATCTAAATTCTGATTATTCTTTTTCAGGTGTTTTGCCAGCATTTCAGCACAATAAACAGAGCGGTGTTTTCCACCGGTGCATCCAAAATTGATCTGTAAGTTTTCAAACCCGCGTTCCAGGTAGTTGTCAATACTCTGATCGATGATCAGGTACATATTTTCAAGAAACTTTTTCACTTCAGTCTTGTCATCCAGATAATGGATCACCGGATCCTGCAAGCCATTAAAATCGCGTAATTCTTTTATGCGACCCGGGTTGGGCAATGCCCTGCAGTCGAAAACGAAACCACCGCCATTTTGAGTAGGGTCATCAGGAATGCCGCTTTGGATGAATGAAAAGCTATTGATATGAATCTTTAGTTTTCCTTTTTCTGCTGTTTCAGTTTTTGCAGAGTGCAATGCGATTATTTGCTCAAAGACAGATGTGAGTTCGGGTAAATCTAAATCGGGTTTTGCATGCTGAAGCTGATGAGCAAGACTTTCAATAGCCAGTTTTGTACTTTTTAAGAAATGTGTTTTTCGTTGTAATTGTCCCCTGAATCCATAAGCTCCCAATACCTGCATCAGGCGGAAAAGGATAAAGGCGGGATAGTGTTTATTGAATGAAGCTTGTTTTACCAGGAATTACTTTCTCCAATTCATTCAGATAATAGGACTTTCAGTTCCGACCTGAGTTCAGGGCCGAGGTTAGCCCTCGCCTGGAATAAAAGCGATACCAGGTCGTATTGCAGCGGCCCTTTTCTGCCTCCCTGGAAATCGATATACCAGGGCTCATCATTGTGGATCATGATGTTTCTTGACTGGAAATCGCGGTACATGAAATATTCTGATTCTGCTTCCAGTAAATGGGCAGCAAACACTTCAAAGTCATCTTCCAGCCGGGCTTCGTTAAAAATAATGCCATTTGGTTTGACGAAATAATATTTGAAATAGTTCAGGTCCCACATAACGGACCGCAGGTTGAATGTTGTTGCCGGATATGCCACATCCAAATCCAATCCTTTGATTCCTTCTACCTGGAAACGGATTAAGTCGCTTAAGGCTCTTTTGTAATAATCGATCACCTCTTCGTTTATGCCCTGGGAAACATGATAAAACAAACTTGTATTGCCCAGGTCCTGCAAAAGAAAATAGCTGATACGTCTCATCCCTGGCCAGTATTTCGGGAACACGAAAACCCAATGAATTGAAGTGTGTACTAAAAGAATTCCATGCAATATTTTCCTGCACATCAGGATTATAAGCTGCTAATATAGAAGGGGTGAAGCCATTATCGAAATTCACTCTGAAATATTGCCGGTCAGAACCCGAGGATGGCAGGGCACGAATGGATACTGCTTTCGGAAAATTATTTTCAGCGAGGAGATTTTCTATGGCTTTTTGTTGATTCTTCAATTGATTGAATGTTTATTGACACTTACAAAATTATCATTATTTACAGATTATTGGCTTAATAATTCGATTGCATCGGATGAAATATTATTTTTGTAGATGTATAACGTAAAAGTATAGATCATGGATAAAAATGATAAAGTCATTGAAGTTTTAAAAACGGCTATTCTACTGGAAAGAAGAGGAAAAGCATTTTATACGCAAGCTGCAAGGCAAAGTGAAAGTGAATCGACAAAACAAATTTTTGAAATGATGGCGGACGAAGAAGACTCGCATATCGAGTTTCTTGAAAAGCAATTTAAAAATTATGTGAAAAACCATCAGTTTAGTGTTAGTGATCCTCCGCCGGAAGAAGATGACGAAGTTGTTGAAATCCTGACCGAGAAAATAAAAAATGAAATAAGTGCCGCCAGTTTTGAAGCAGCTGCTATCTCAGCTGCCATTGATTTTGAGAATAAAGCGATTGAAGTCTATTCAAAAAGGGCAAAAGAGGCAACCGATGAAAATGAAAAAGCAACCTATAAAATGCTGGCCAACTGGGAAAAAACACATCATCATTTATTATTCAGGCTTAATGAAGATTTAAAGGAAAAAATATGGCATGATAATGATTTCTGGCCATTTTAAAAGATAAATCACAATGAAAAGAGAAAAAGGATATTCACAATCAAGGGAATATCCTTTTTTTATGGAATTACACGGAATAGAATTAGAATATATATCATAGAAAGATAAGTACCTTTGTACCCTTGTTTTTACCGGCGATCAAATAAATTAAAAATTAATATAAAACCAGATTCATGAATTCATCAGATAAAGGATTTAGCTCTAAATTAATTCATTCCGGAGGCATTGACGATCCTTTGGGAAGTGCAGTAACGCCTATTTATCAAACATCAACATTTAAATTCAAAAGTGCCGACCATGGTGCCCGTTGTTTCACGGGTGAAGATAAGGGTTATATTTATACCCGGCTCGGAAATCCAACTATTGAAGATCTTGAAATAACGATGGCTGATCTTGAAAAAGGTTATGGTGGTATCGCTACTTCATCAGGTATGGCCGCAGTAAATACAGTTTATCTTACAGTGCTTGGTAAAGGAGATCATATGATCGGTCACAGTGCTTTATACGGTCCGTCAAGGGGAATTATGGAAAAAGTATATCCGAAATTCGGTATTGAATCAGATTTTATAAATACAACTGATCTTAATGAAATAAAAAAACACATCAAACCAAATACTAAACTTCTTTATCTTGAAACTCCTGCCAATCCTACCATGGAGATTACTGATATCAGGGCAGCTTCACAACTGGCGCACGAATACGGCATACTGGTTTGTGTTGATAATACTTTTTGCAGTCCATATCTCCAAAGGCCCCTGGAATTAGGTGCGGATATTGTTTTGCATTCTATGACTAAATTCATAAATGGCCATGCGGATATTGTTGGTGGGGTGATCGTTGCGAAGGAAAAAGAATTGCATGAATCTCTTAAGATGATCATGATAAATATGGGATTCAATATGGATCCACATCAGTCATGGTTAGCAAGAAGAGGCTTGAAAACACTTTCAATTCGTATTGATAAGGCGCAGGAAAACGCCAAAAAAGTGGCAGCATATCTTGAGAATCACCCTAAAGTAGAGTGGGTATTGTACCCGGGATTAAAATCTCATCCACAATACGAATTGGGTAAATTGCAAATGAATGGCCCGGGTAGTATGATCTCATTCGGGTTAAAAGGCGGTCTTAAATCAGGAAAAGTAGTAATGAATAATGTTCAGTTTGCTTTATTAGCGGTTTCGCTTGGAGGAGTTGAATCACTTATTCAGCATCCGGCGTCTATGACGCATTCAAAGTTGTCGAAGGAAGCGAGGGAGAAAGCAGGCATAACTGATGGTTTGGTAAGGCTGTCAGTGGGAATAGAAGATGTGGAAGATATAATCAATGACCTAGAGCAGGCGATGGATAAAATTTAAAAATAACAGTTTTAATAAAAGCCGGACATTGATTGTTCGGCTTTTTTTGTAATAACTAATTATGTAATTTCGTTCACTTAGGGTACGAATTTGTTGCTATTCTCCCAGATGTTAAAGAAAATAAGCTACATATTATTTCTTTTTTTATCAGCCCAATCAGGGTTATCTCAAAATGTGGCATTGGTATTAAGCGGAGGAGGCGCAAAAGCTACGGCACATATTGGTGTGTTAAAAGCACTGGAGGAAAATCATATACCAGTTGACTATATCATTGGAAACTCAATGGGAGCGCTAATTGCAGGTTTATACGCATCAGGTTATACTCCAGATGAGATTGAACTTATGCTTACATCACCTGGATTGTACGAATTTAGAAAAGGTGATACTAAGCGGAACTACTATTTCTTTCAGCAATATGATATAGATGCATCAATGCTGAATATACCATTTTCCTTTCACAAAGGATTGGATTTAAAAATACCAATAAATTTCTATAATGTAACGGACCTTGATTATCTCATTATGGAATATTTTGCATGTGCTTCAGCTTTTTGCAATAACAACTTCGACAGCCTTATGATCCCTTTCAGGTGTGTTGCCACAGATATTGATTCGAGCAAGTTACTTGTGTTCAGGGATGGGGATTTGGCAATGGCTGTAAGGTCATCATTAACGTTCCCTTTTTTTATTAAACCAATTAAAGTAAAAGATAAATTGCTATTTGATGGTGGCATTTATGATAACTTTCCCGTTGATGCTGCCATTGAAGAATTTCAGCCTGATTTTATAATCGGAAGTAAGGCTGTAAATAATTATTCATCGCCCGATGAGGATGATGTGGTTTCTCAATTGCAAAACATGTTGATGAAAAAAGCAGATTTCAGTCTGGATTCAACCAGGGGTGTCCTCATTGAAATAAATTCAGGCAACGAAAATATTTTTCAATTCAGTAAGGTGCAACAATACATAGATAGTGGATATGTTGCAACATTAGAAATGATTCCAGCATTAAAAAGTAGGATAAAGATTAGATTAGACTCACTAAGTCTAGTTATGAAGAGGCATCATGTAGTTGAAAATAAACCTCAAAAGCTGATAGGAGAAGTCAATGTAAAAGGTGTAAGTCCAAAACAGGCAGAATATTTCAAAAAATCAATTGTAAGAGCTGAAAATCAAGAAGATATACAAGGTTTTAAAAAAGTATATAAACGGCTTGTAGCCAATGAAAATGTAAGATCTGTCTATCCTTCTCTATCCTTTAATAATGCCACTAAAAAGTTTGATGTATGTCTTGATATAAACAATACTGACCCTATTAATATTGGCTTCGGTGGTTACATTTCTTCAACAGGTGTTAATGAAGGTTATTTAGAATTAGGTTTGCGCTTATTAGGGAAAACAAGTAAAGAAATTTCAATTAGCTCATATTTTGGTACCTTTTATAATAGTTTTAGTGGTTATTTTAAGTTTGAAAAACCGGGTACATTTCCGTTTGATATAAAAGTTGGCGGATTAGTTTCCAGAAAGGACTATTTCAGCAATACCCGCTATTTTTATGAAGATGATTTTCCGGCATATATTATTATTGATGAAAATTATGCCGATGCAAGTATTGGTATTCCTGTAGGTTTGTCACATGCACTCAGAATCGGTCTGTCGAATATTAATATCAATTACATTTATTATCCTGATAATTATTTTACAAGAGAAGATACAGCTGATCAATCCAATTTTTATTATTTAAACCCTTATATTGAATTTGAAAGGAGCAACTTAAACAGAAAGCAATATGCAACTAAAGGTAGCAGATTCTTTCTTGGTTTCAATTATTACACAGGTAATGAGCATTATTATCCTGGAACTAAAGCTGATGGTGTTGAAGAGTTTAAACAAAACCTTAGTTTTTATGTTTTAAAAGCCAGGTATGAGCAATATTTTAATATTTCTAAACCTTTTGATTTCGGCGTAACTGGTGAGATTGAGTATTCGAACAGGCCATTATTGAATAATTATGTTTCAAGTTTACTTATTGCCGATCAATACGATCCGATACCTGTGACGAAAACACTTTTTCTTGAAAACTACAGGGCAAATGCTTATGCAGGTATTGGAGCAAAGCTCATATTTCATATTATTCGGAACCTTGATGTAAGAGCAGAAGGGTATTATTTTGTTCCTTATCAGAAAATTGTCTCATCCGATCGGAGTTCTGGTGTTGATTATAGCAAACAATTTTCCTATCAGTACATTATCGGGAATTTCCAGGTGCTTTATTATACACCTATTGGCCCTTTGGGCATTTCTGTAAATTATATTGATAAAGTTGGAGATAAATTTGGTTTCCTTTTCAATTTCGGGTATTTAATTTTTAATAAGTCCAGGTACTATAGGTAGATATTTATAGGTTATTAGCATAGGGTTATCAATAATAAATTGAAGTAAACTATACAGAATAATTGCTATTTTTGCTTCTTGCTTTTGAAGCAATAAAACGAAATCTCTAACCAGGTAGTTTTAGTACTACCAGGATCGTGAAAAATAAATATGTTATTTAAAATTTTTGAATTATGCAACCTGATCAAAATCCTGACTTAAATGTTCAGGAGGAGAAGCCTAAAACTGTAAAAGATACAGTAAAAAAAGAAGCAAAAAAAACATCAACTAAACAAAAGAAACAACTTGCCAAAAAAGAACGAGAATGGATTGTTCAAATGCTCAGAGACGAGTTTATTCCGTTAGATTCAGCTAAGAAAGTCTTGTCAGAGCAGTCAAAAAAAGCCGACCCTCAAATTGAAAAATCTGAGAAAGCGGAAATAGTTGATTTGTTAAATGACAAAAAGATACCTGAAGCTGCTGTTCAGCCTATAGAAACTGGAGAAGCTTCCAGAAAACAAATCAGTAAAAAGGAGAATGAGCAAATCAGATTACTTCTAAGCGGAGAATTTGATGATGAAATTTCAATATCGGATGAAGCTGATGAAGAAGATATTGATTATGATCAGTTAAATAAACAGGAGTTGGTTGAACTTTTAGAAGAGGTTGTTGAAGAAAAGGACATTTCAAAAATTAAAAGCCAGGTTGCAAAAATAAAGTCTGCTTTTTATCATCAAAATAAAGAAGATATTGAAAATGAAAAACAGGCTTTTATTGCAGATGGTGGAGACAAAGATAAATATGAACATATAAGCGATCCACTTGAACAGAGGTTTAATGCAGCTTTCGGAAAATATCGCCACAATAAATCAAAATTTTCTGAAGAACTTGAGAAGGAAAAGATTTTAAACCTTCAGCTTAAATTCAAGGTGCTCGAAAATTTAAAGGAACTTATTAATTCCGAAGAAACACTTAAGAAAACATACGATGAGTTTAAGAATCTTCAAGAAGAGTGGAAACAGATTGGTATGGTGCCAGCTGGAGAGTTATCGAATCTGTGGCAGAATTACCATTTCCTTGTAGAGAAATTCTTTGATAAGGTCAGGATTAATAATGAATTAAGAGACCTTGACCTAAAGAAAAACCTGGAATTAAAGATTGAATTATGTGAAAAAGCTGAAGAGTTACTTTTAGAAAAATCTATCATTAAGTCATTTAAGCTATTGCAAAAGTATCATGACGAATGGCGTGAAATAGGCCCAACACCGATTGATAAAAAAGAAGAACTTTGGGATAGGTTTAAAGCAGCTACAGATAAAATAAATCTGCGTCGAAAAGATCATTACAAAGAGGTTCAGGAAGAGCAACAAAAGAATTATGATTCAAAACTGGAACTAATTAGTCAAGTGGAAGATGTGCTGGCAAATCAAAATGAAAGCTTAAAGGACTGGCAAAAAAACACCCAGAAGATCAATAATCTTTTCAAAATGTGGAAATCCACAGGACGGGCGCCTAGAACCAAGAATGATGAAGTATGGGATAAGTTTAAATCGTTGATGGACAGCTTTTTCGATAGTAAAAGAGCCTTTTTTAACGAGCTAAAGGATGAACAAACCAATAATTACAATTTAAAACTTGACCTGTGCACAAATGCTGAAGCTATAAAAGACAGTGACGATTGGAAGAGTACAACCAATGAACTAATCAAACTTCAGAAAGAATGGAAGAAAATAGGGCCGGTTCCACGCAGAAACTCTGATAAAATCTGGAAAAGATTCCGTTCAGCCTGCGATCATTTCTTTAACCGGAAAAGCGAATATTATAAAAATATTCATGTTGTAGAAGATGAGAATCTAAAGAAGAAGAAAGAAATTATTAAGGAGATAAAAGCGTATAAGATAGCAAAGAATAAAGAAACGGACCTGAAAGCGATTAAGGAATTCCAAAGGCGTTGGCTTGAAGTCGGTTTTGTACCATTTAAGGATAAAGATGCCATCCAGGATGAATACAGGGATGTGATCGATAAACTGATCTCAACAATGGACATCAATAAAATCGAACTCACCAAAGCTGATTTTAAGAACAAAATTGAAATGCTTAAAGCAGCGCCTGATTCTGACAGAAGAATATCGCAAGAACTTTTTAGTGTTGAAAATAAAATAAAGAAGATCAAGGAAGATGTTGCTTTATGGGAAAACAATATTGGTTTCTTCTCAAATTCAAAGCAATCAGAATTATTAAAAAAAGAATTCCAGCTTAAAATTGATAAAGCTAAGAAAGAGATTGGGACACTAAAGGCAAAATCAAAAATGCTCAGAGAAGCGGAATAATTGCTATACGTGCCTGATTGCATAAATACATGTTGTTCGTCAACATAAAATACTAATTCATGTCAGGTAATACTTTCGGTAACATACTTCGTCTCACCAGTTTTGGTGAATCACATGGCAAAGCTATTGGAGGTATTCTGGATGGATTTCCAGCAGGGATTCAAATTGACATTGGTAAAATCCAGGATCAGCTAAATCGAAGAAAACCAGGACAATCAAAAATTGTCAGTCCCCGAAAAGAAGCGGATCAACTTGAAATACTGTCTGGTATTTATGATGGCTATTCGACTGGAACTCCAATTGCTTTTTTAATATGGAACACAGATCAGAAAGTAAAGGATTACGATCATTTAAAAGACAAGTTCAGGCCTTCGCATGCTGATTTTGTGTATCATAAAAAATATGGCCACCGCGATCACCGGGGGGGTGGCAGATCATCAGCCAGAGAAACAATTGCCAGGGTTGTTGCAGGAGCGCTTGCTTCGATGTTACTTGAAAAAGTCGGAGTCAGCATCACTTCTTATGTGAGTGCTATAGGAGACATTGTTCTCAACAAAGACTTCTCAGTACTTAATTTTTCCTTAATAGAAGAATCGCTGGTACGCTGTCCTGATAAAAATATTTCAGGAGAAATGATCAAACTCATTGAGCAAACATCAAAAAAAGGGGATACCCTGGGTGGAATTATCAGTTGTGTGATACATAATTCGCCAGTTGGTTTGGGAGAACCCGTTTTCGATAAACTGCATGCTGACCTGGCAAAAGCCATGATGAGCATAAATGCGGTAAAGGGATTTGAAATTGGTTCAGGCTTCAATGCTACCCGGATGAAAGGGACTGATCATAACGATTTGTTTGAAATGAAAGACGGGAAAATATCTACGTCAACAAATTACTCAGGTGGTATCCAGGGCGGGATAACTAATGGGACAGATATTTATTTTAATGTTGCATTTAAACCCGTTGCGACTTTAATGAAGGATCAAACTACTTTAACTGACAAGGCTGAACAGGTTATTTTGAAAGGTAAAGGACGTCATGATGTTTGTGTTGTACCTCGGGCCGTTCCAATAGTTGATGCCATGGCTTCTCTTGTGCTGGCTGATCATTATTTGCGTAACTTAACAGCAAAAATCTAATATATCCATAAAACCATTATCATATGAAAGCCTTAAAGTTTTTTGGCATATTCATGCTCATTATTATTGCATTGGTTGTGATTTCAATGTTCGTAATTCCGCATTTTTACAAAAACAAAATTGCCGAAATCATAAAAACTGAAATAAACAAAGAATTAAATGCAGAAGTAAATTTTGGTGAATTCGACTTAACACTCTTCAGAAGCTTTCCTAATTTCAGCCTGGGATTGCATGACCTGACAGTAACAAATCTTCCCTCAGATACACTGATGATATCAGACGGCATTTATATTACCGTTGGACTTTTTAGTGTGTTAAAAGACGAAACCATAAAGATAAAGTCAGTTATAATCGAAAAGCCGAAGTTATTCTTAAAGGTTGATCAAGAAGGCATAGAAAACTGGTATATACTTAACGATACAGAAACGGCTGAGAATGATGAAACTTCTGAGTCCAAGGCTTACATTCTCTTGTTAAATAAAGTGGTGTTGAAGGCTGCAGAGATTTATTATACAGATAAAGAATCTGGAATAGAAGCTACTATTCATGAAATGAACGGCTTTTTAAAAGGAAAATTTACTGATGATAGAAGCAATTTGGATTTAAGTTTAAACTCAAATGATTTTAATGTTTTATACAAAGGAGCAACTTATCTGCAGAATACGTTTCTGAGTTTTGATGCAATAATAGATGCCAATCTAAAAGATGAGATATATACCCTAAAAGAAAATTCACTTTATTTGAATGGTTTACATATCAAATTTGAAGGTTCGGTTGCCTATGTAGGCGATGATATCAACCTGATGCTAGTTTATACAGCTCCAGATAATTCGTTTAAGCAGTTACTTTCGTTAATTCCTATGATATATACAGATGGTTATGAAAACCTGATAACGAGTGGGCAATTTAATATGGGAGGTCACATTAAAGGGATTTATTCCGATACTGATTTTCCAGATTTTAAATTACAAATGCAAGCCAAGAACACTGAAATTTCTTATCCTGATATGGCTGCAAATGTTAAAAATATTGAATTTGGATTGTTGATAGAAAATGAGGGTAACAATTTCGATAATATAATAATCAGGTTAGATAACTTCTCAGGTAATATTGGAAAGGATAGAGTCAATTTAAATTTAAAATTATTGCATCCAATTTCTGATCCTTTAATTGATTTAAAAGCATCTGCTAAGATTACATTTGAAAATTTAAAAGAAGTATTCCCACAGGAGTCATTCCAGGATTTAACTGGAGACCTGATAGCTGATTTTAGCCTTAAAGGCAGGTTATCATCCATTGAAAAAAAGGATTATCAAAACTTTTTAGCCATGGGATCGCTGGTTTGTAATAATATAAATTATCAAATGGAAGATGGATATGCTATTTTGCTACAATATGGGCAATTTAATTTTTCACCATCGCAAATTGATATCATTGGCCTTGATAGTGAAATTAATGGATATAAATTTCTGATTGATGGAAAGTTTAATAACTATCTAGGTTATTTTCTTAATGATGAGATGTTTAAGGGAAATCTGAACATAACGGCCAAAACAATTAATATCGATCAAATGCTTGAGCCATGGTCTGGGTCGGATATTGAGAACATTGAAGATGGCGAGAGTGTTGTATATATTCCTCAGAATATTGACTTACAAATTGCCGCCAAAGCTGATTCATTAATGTATAATGAATTATCACTGACCAATTTTAATTCGTCTATCCATATTTATAATGGGAAAATAGAATTTGAAGATTTAAGATCTTCATTTTTGGGTGGATTAATAGAAGTACAAGGTTATTATGAGGCTAGTACAACTGTGAGTCCACATATTGATCTGAGCATTAGTTTAATGGATTTGAAGGTAAGTACCGCGTATCAGAATATGTCCATATTCAGCAAATTTACGCCCTTAGCTGAAAAAGCAGTTGGGATATTTAACACAAGAGTGAACCTGAATATGGAACTTGATGAAAACATGAATCCGGTTTGGAGCTCGATACTCGGAAATGGCAATTTTACATCCGAAGATATTGAATTGATGGCAAATACGCTATTCACAAGAATTTCTGACGTATTAAAAGTCGATTTATTTAAGAATCCTTCCACCGGGCCAATTGATCTTTCTTTTAAATTAATGGATGGCAAAATATTTCATAAACCTTTTAAAGTATCTCTCAATGATATTCAAATGGAGGTAAGTGGATGGACTGGATTAGATCAGCAAATAGATTATATGTTAGCCATTGATATTCCTGTAAAATTGCTTGGGGATAATGTTTCAAAGGTAGTTGAGCAATACGCTAAAGAAGCAGGTAAACTGGGATTTGAACTTGGTGATGTACAAACAATAAAACCATTATTGAAAGTAGAAGGACCCTTCACGGATCCGAAAATTTCAATTGTTTCGCTTGGAAAATTAACAAAAAACAACATTAAAGACATTGTTAAAGAGCAGGTTAAAGAAGTGGTTGAAGATTATATAGAAAAAGCAAATGAAGAGGCTGATAGGATTCTGGCGGAAGCAAAAATAAAAGCAGACTCCATAATAGCGTCGGCACGGCAGCAGGTTAATAAAGTGATGCAACTGGCCAATCAATCAGTAAGTACTATTAAAAGTGAAGCTCAAATACAAGCGGATCAATTGGTAAAAGAAGCTGCCAAAAAAGGACCGCTTGCTGAGTTAGCCGCGAAAAAAGCTGCTAATGAACTTGTAAAAAATGCCGAAAATAATGCAAATAAGGCGATGCTCGCAGCGCAACAAGAGTCAGATAAAATTATGGAAAAAGCGCATAAGCAATCAGAAGCAATTATGCAGGAGGCTTTGAATAAGGCTGATATGCTCAGAAAATAAGACGTTAATAGTTAAATACTTTTTCACTTTTTACATCATACCGATAAAGTTCTTGACCGTTATAATCATAAAAAGTAATTTGTAGTTCCCGCTGTTTGGTAGGACCGGTTATTTGCAGCTGTGCATAGTTTCGTTCCATAATGACGGATTCAGGAATTCTTAGCGAATTATTAAGTTCAAGTGCATCAATATTAACACCACTATTTAAAGGAGAAACGGTAAAGTCCCATATAGTAGGTTCTCCTTCTTTTTCAAGGACAGATACTTCTGAAAAGTGCACATCTCCGGTCAGAAATATAACATTTGTCAGATCATATTCATAAATGAAATCAATGATTTCCTGTCTCTCCTTATCAAATCCATAATTGGTATACATTTCATATTCAGAGGCTGTACTCAGGAACTGTCCGCCTATAACTACAAACTTAAATGTAGCTTCGCTGGTAATAAGATTATCAAATATCCATTGCAATTGTTTTTTACCCAGTTGCGTCTTATGTTCAGCATTTAATCGATCAGGCGTTCTATAGGTCCGGTTATCAAGTAAAAAAAAGTCAGCATCTGCATAATTGAAAAATGTGATGGTACCATTTAAATCTCCAACACCATAGGAAGGATTTGCCCAAAATAGCTTAAACGCTTCCAGTGTTTTATTCTTCATCCAGTAACCTCTGTCGCTATTGTTAGGTCCGTAATCATGATCATCCCAAATTGCATAATGATGCGTGGAAGCCAGAAATCTCTGCAACTCAGGTATTGCCCTGTCGTGTGTGTATCTCTGAATAATTCCAGTCCAGCTGTTCCAGTCCGGTTCCCTGAAATATATATTATCTCCAAGCCAGATCATGAAATTAACTTTGTGATCTGCCATCGCATTGAAAATTTCAAATTTGTCTCCGTAAGGTTTACCAGGCCTGTCAAATCTTGTTTCGTTTATGTATGCGCAACTACCGATTAAAAATGAAAAATCAGGTGGGTCATCTCGCCATTTCCAGATTTTTTGAGTAGAAAAAATTGTTTCATGTGGAAAAGTAATTTTTTGTCCATTCACCACAAGTTGATACGTATAATCAAATCCCGGTTCCAATGAGTCTGCTATTAAAATAGCTGTAAATGCATTTTCTTTTTCAGTATGAACTGTATTTGTCTGAAACACGGAGTCGGGGAAGCCATTCACCCAATAAATAGCATTAATAACAGCTTCTTTTTTTGTTTGTACCCAAATAGGTACTTCTCTCATTTCACTATAGCCGGGCATTGGTCCGGCATTAATAAGTTCAGACTGTGCATTCAACAAAAAGGGAATAACTAAAACGATAAGGCAACAAGTTGTTTTCATGTCTATTCAATAAGCATTTGTTTCACATTTTCAATTGATCCATCCGTTTCAGCCTGTTGAAGTTTCAGTATTTCAGCAAATAGCGCATATAAATTCACATTTTCAAAAGTAGGGTGGACATAATCAGATTTGAAAGCGGGTCCGGCAGCATAGAAAATGGCATGCATATCTTTTACATCATTATCAAATCCATGGGCTCCTAAACTATTTGAATTTGCCCATGACCAATAGATGCTCCATCCTTCATTCGGTACAATTATTAAGTCATGGGTTCTGATATTATTGCCATAGTGCAATCTCTCAGGAAGTTCACCATGTTTCCAAACCTGGTAGTTTAATTGTTCAGAATTTAATTGATTAAAAACCTTATCCAGCATTCCTTCTTTAACTTTTAAGTTATAATTAGGGTTCCATCCATCCCAGTATTCTATATCGGCTGTATCAATAATTTGGTCTAGTATTATTTGTCTTTCAGCTGAAATTGCATTCATTCCATGATCAGAAGTGATAATAAAATTCAACTGATCATAAATTTTTAAATCACGCAATTGGCTAAATAATTTACCTAAATAGCTGTCAATTTCTTCAACTTTATACATTAATTCGAGGCTTTCAGGTCCTTTTATATGACCTGTTAAATCCGGCTCATGATAATAGGCCATAATAAGATGCGGGCGCTCTGAATCGGGTAAACTTAACCATTGATAAATGGAATCAATTCGTGATTCAAAAGAAAGATCTTCATCATAATAACTCCAAAAAGAGGGACGAATATTCTTTATTTCAGCCGTTGCACCCACCCAAAATAAAGTAGCTGCTTTCATTTGCTGTAATTCAGCACTTACCCAGATAGGCTCGCCACCATAAAATGAACCATCAGCAATGGAAACACGATCCGAAAGAGAATAATGTTTATACATGTCGGGATCATAAAAACCATTTAATACAATTCCATGATGATCAGGATATAAACCTGTTGCCATTGTATAGTGGTTTGGGAATGTTTTTGTTGGAAAGGAAGCTTTGAGCGATTCAGCTACAACACCTGCTTTTTGTAATGAATCAAAGGTTGGAGTAGTAGCATTTTGCGTGTAATCCCATCTGAAACCATCCAGAGATATGACTATTAAATAAGGTTGCTCCTGATTTGTTTCTTCTTTTTTACATGCTGTAAATATTGCCAGGATGGCCAAAATTAGAATGACTGATCTTTTCATTAAATTGGTTTTTGATAAAATTATAAAAAAAGCCCCCTATACAGGAGGCTTTTTATCATTATCATAAATAATTTTTTAGAATGTAACCTTCAATGAGAAATTGAATGTTCTCCCGAATGACCAGAAATATCCGTATTGATCTCCTTGTGTTTTAACAACATTGTCAAAAACATTGTAAATACTCATTCCGGCAAATGAAGTTAAACCAGCGATTTTGAATTCATAACTTGTATTGAAATCAACCATGTCGTATGCAGGTAGTTCTTCAATTTCATAACCAGGCTCATCTATTTCAACTGCATCGTAATCTCTGTAAATCCTGTCATAATAACGCCATGATAAACCAACCGTCCATTTTTTAATGGGTTGAAATTTTGTTCCGAGGACAACCTGAGTTTGTGGCTGTCCGCCAACTTGTAGCCCTTCAGCATAAATACTCACTGTGTCAACAGCTACTCCATTGTCATCATAAATTACAGAACTTGTATTACTGGTCCATTTCCAGTCACCTAAACCTAATACAGCAAAGAAGTCTAGCCAGCGTGTTGCTTTGAACTTGGCATCAACTTCCAATCCCATATGTGTTGCATCAAGTCCAATAACAGGTGCAGTAAAATCATTTCCTTCACCATCTGTGAAACGGTCAGTATATGATTTATCTATCCAGTTTGTATAGTACAGGTTCACATTTAAAGCCAACCATTTCTCTCTCAGACCATATCCTACTTCAACTCCAAAAATCTTTTCGTTAAGAATGTCATTAACCGGGATTAATGAGTTTTGAGTGTAGTTAACAAATACAAAATCCCAATAAGGTGCCCTTGAATAATAACCAATATTCATAAAAACATTGTTTTTCTCGTTTATATTGAAATTCAATCCGGCTTTAGCATTATAACCCAATGCTGTTACAACGTCTGAACGTTGGTCAGATTCGCTACCTACATAATTATACCTGTCAATTTTTGCATACCATGTGTTAGAAACAGTACCTGCAGCAAAAACTGAAAGGTTGCCAAAGGAAACTTCATATTGTGCAAATGCGCCACCATAACGAACAAGGCCATCATTATCGTAGTTAATTCTGTCACCTACACTCATTAACTGGTTTCTTCCTGCTACACCATCTACAGCAGTAGCATAACTTTCAAACCAGTAATCTCCGGCAAGTAAATTCCTTACTTCGCGGTAATGTTCTCCCACATATGAACGAGCATCAATACCTGCCATCAAAGTAGCTTTGTTTTTAAAAGTATGGTTGAAAGTTGAAATGGCTCCATACCACACATGATTATTAACAGAGTTTCTTAATATATTTTTAGAAAGTTGAGTGTCATCCTGAATCTCTTCACCATCTGGATCATATAAAATACCTCCAGCGGCATAATTGCCATTGGCAAAGTAGGCCGTATCCTGGTGATTTGCATTTTCAATAGCTACACCATCCCAATCAATTTGTCCATTATTGTTGAAGCCAATTCTGTACCTTGGTAAACTTTCCCTGTTATCAAGGGTTCCTGTTCCATATCCACTGCCAAAACTTGTATATACCGAAGTAGCTAAATAGTTATTATCATCAATGGTCCAGTACCAGTTCAATGCCAACTGCGGTTTGTGGTATTTATTTTCACGTTCCATTAAAACATTGCCATCCCAGGTTCCCCAGTGCTGGTTGTATTTTGGACCATATTTTGTAAAATTACTTTCTGATACTGTATATGATCTTTGTCCATGTTCTTGAGGGGCGCCAATAGCAGTAAAAGACAACAAATGATTTTTAAATTCTTTTGAAACTGCAAAGAAATATGACCATGCGTCAACCCAGGTTTCATCTATGTAACCAGGGCCTTGCGTCCTTGAGCCAACAAATGAAACTGCCCAGTTATTTTTTGTTTTTCCGGTTGAAAGTGATAAGGTCATTTTAGTATTACCATAATCAGTTACTTCTGCCTGAAAAGATCCTCCGGCATTTGCATCGGTTGTCCTTGAAATCATATTCATGGTACCACCCACTGAGTTAATAGCAAGTTTAGATGCACCAAGCCCACGCTGCACCTGGATGCTACGTAAAGCATCGCCTAAACCAGCCCAGTTTGACCAATATACCCATCCGTTTTCCATATCATTTACAGGTATACCATTGACCATGATAGCGATATTCCGCTGATCAAACCCGCGAATGTTTATACGGGAATCCCCAAATCCACCTCCTTGTCTAACAGCATACACTGAAGGGGTTTCATTCAGAACTTCAGGTAATTCCCTGCTTCCAAGTTTTTCTGTTATTTCAGCTGCATTCAGCGTTGTAACAGCTACAGGTGTTTTTCTGTCGATCGCAACATTAGCGAATACATTGATTTCTTGAAGACCTATAGCACTGGATAGCATAAGAATGGTACCAACATTATAAGTTGATCCGTCTTTTACTGTAATTTCAGTCTTCTGATCTTCATAACCTACATAAGAAAATACCAATGAATGTTCTCCTTCTGGTGCAATAAGTAAAAAGCTTCCGTCAAGGTTGGTAGTAACACCAATGGTTGTTCCTTCAATAAGTACTGTGGCTCCAATCAGCGTTTCATTGGTATTATTGTCTTGTAATACCCCCCTGATCAAACCTTGTGACATTAAATTGCCACTAAATAACACAAAAACCGTTAAGGTTAAGAGTAATTTAATTCGTTGCATAAGCATTAATTTTTGGTTGATAAATTCATTTTTTTAAAAGAAAGTAAATGTAAAAAATATGCCAATCATCCATGTTAAATAATTATTACCTTTTGTTAACAAAATAACACCTTATAGGATCCTGTTTAGCTTAATTCTGCTGTATTCAAGTATTTAAATGTTAATAAATGTTAATAAGTTTTGGTGTGTTTTTGATTAAAAATTCAACTTGATTGAAAACTCGAAATTCCTGCCAAATGACCAGAACCCTTTAAATGTATCAAGATTATGTTGGATTCCATCTTCACCATTTATAATATGCGTATTATTAAGCAAATTATACCCGTTAATTTGCAATAAACCATCAGATTTAAAAATTGTAAAAGGTATACCAATATATATATTGAGTGAACCATAAGATGGAATTTTATAGGCTTGTTGGTGGTCAGTAGGATTATTTCGGGTAGTTGGTTCGAAATTTGCAAAAATCTGATTGTAAAAAAAGTACTCTGCTCTTACTTTAAAAAGTTTCATAATTTTTGAATTGATAAAAAAGCCATATTGATGCTGAGCGGTACCACCAACGAATAATCCTTCAACAAATACTTCAACTGTATCAACTACAACATTTTCATTGTTAAATAGTTGCGCGCTTACATTATTGGTCCATTTGTAATCGCCAATAGAAATATGAACTCCAATATTTAAGCTTTTAGAAACATTGTATTCTGTTTCAATTTCAATACCCTGATGCAGCGAATTTAAACCATTAATCATCGCTCTGGTTTGCAAGTTATTTTCCAACTGTACATACTCATTCGTTAACATGGAAACATTTTTCCAATATGTATAGTAAGCACCTAACTCCAATTGCCATTTATGGTTATCAAAACGGTAACCAGCTTCAATGGTTTGGATGTTCTCATTTTCAATACTTTGAACGGGTTGATTGTTGAAATTACCGAATACGAATTTAAAATAGGGGGCTCTTGAAATATAGGCAGCATTCAAATATAATTTTTGGAATGCATGAAGTTGATAACTAATTCCTGCCCTTGCATCAAATCCGGGTTTTGTAATTGTTTCGCTTTGCTGATTTTCAATATAATTATACCTGTCAATCCTTTTATACCAGTTATTGTTGAAATTGAACGACAAATAAGTATTTACCCGCCTTCTTTTGTAGAGCAACTGAGCATATGAATTTACATAGTTTATAATGCTATTATTATCAACTTTAATGATATCACCTACAGTTTTAATTTCGGATCTGTCGGCATCACCATCTATGGCCCAACTATAATCATCAATAAAAAAATCTCCTCCCAGCAAGTCGATAATTTCTTCTCTTACATATGAATTAAAATAGCGGTAATGAATACTGGCAGTCAGGTCAAAATGTTTTCCTATTTTTTGTTCGTAAGCAGAAGTATAACCAGCTTCAATATGACTTGCCAGAAAGTGTGTTTGAACATTAATAGAATAACCTGTTACTGTTTCGCCAGTGTTAAGTGTATAACTATCTTCATTATTTACATTCATATCATATATTTCAGACCAATCGATTTGTCCTGAAGGATTCCTGTACTCAAAAATTGTTGGAGCATAATTAAAACTTTCTGACCATTTACCTCCTCCATTTCCGGCTGTCAGATATAATATGTTAGTCAATTTCTTCTCATTTGGAAGATTCAGATAATGATTGATACTTAAGAATGGCTTGTGGTAAAAATTCTCGGAGGCATTGTTAATTTGCCCGTTATAGCTGCCCCAATCTTTATTAAACTTATTTCCATGCAATTGAAATTCATCGTCTGTTAAATATAACGTTCGTTGGCCGTGTCTCTGAGGCGCACCGAGTAACGTAATAGATAGTTTATTCCGGGTATTCATTGTTTTATTCATAGAAAAGAAATAGGACCATCCATTCACATATGTCGCATCAATAAAACCGGGTCCATAAATGTAGGATCCCATTAAAGAAACATCCCAACCGTTTGCTAATTTCCCGCTATTGAGTGCAAATGAGATCTGTTGGTTTCCATAACTTGTAATTTGGTAGCCCAACGATCCACCTTTGGAATTTGTGGATGAATGAGTAATAATATTAATACTTCCACCAACAGAACTGTTTCCAAGGTTCGCAAGGCCCGGACCTTTTTGAATCTGTATTTTTGCTGCAGTTTGGCTAAGCCCCAACCAATTGCTCCAGTATACAAGTCCATTTTCAATACCATTTATTGGTATCCCATTTAGTAATATCGTCACATTCTCCTGATTAAATCCCCTGATACTCATTTCAGCGTCACCACTGCCACCTCCATTGCGAATGCTATAAATACCTGGAGTATTATTAAAAATAAGGGGTAATGGTTGATCGCCAATGGTTTCCTGAATTAATTTGCCATCAATTTCGGAAACCGCAACTGGAGTAATTTCTTGTTTCGATAAGCCAGCAGAAATAACAGTTTCTTCGAGCTCGAAAGCTACTGGTTTAATATAAATTGTATCAAGTGAATAATGAGTTTGGTTCAAGCGGTAAGGAATATTAATTTGTTCATATCCTAATGCCTGGATGGCTAATGATCCTTTTTTGTCAGGAACGTTTATCAAAAAATCGCCTTCGTCATTACTAACCGTACCCTGAACATTGTTGTTTGAGATCACATGCGCATATGATACAACCTTCCTTGTGTCCGCATCGGTAATATGTCCGCTGATGCTGAATTGAGAAAAAACTTGAAAACTAGTGCAAACAAGAATTGAAATGCTGAAGATGCTTCCTTTCATGGCCTTTTTTTTTGTGCAAAAACATTTCTGTCGGGGCCAAAAAAAGAACTATAATGAAGGTGACTGCAAGAACTCCGGATAGGAAATGAAAACATCCCATAAGCAAACTCGCGTTACCTATTTTTTTTCTTCTATCATCCAGACTATACTGTCGGTTCCGGAGTTTCACCAGATCAGTCCCTGAATATATTATACAGAGAGTCGCGGACTTTCACCGCCGGTCGGGAATTCTTGTTTATTTTTTATGCTAAACGAGTCACCCTGCCCCGAAGAAAATTCAACGGCAAATGTATCTTAATAAATACTTGAAAAAAACCGAAACAGAAATTTAGATTCATTCTTTTTTCGGTCTGATTGGGCTTTTGAATTGAAAATAAACTATAGGATTTTATTCTTCAATAATTCTCTTGATCAAACGAAGTTTATGCGTATATCTCCTGCTTTGTTCGTTATAAATACCATTATGGTCAATTTTGTCAATCCTTACTTTTCCTGAAGCATGAATAATATGCTCATTATCAAGTATAATACCTACATGAACGAAATTTCCTTCATCATTTTCGAAAAATGCAAGGTCGCCCAGTTGTGTTTCATGAATAAAGTTAACCAATTCTCCCTGTTGCGCCTGTTGGGCTGCATCGCGCTTGAGAAATATGCCCGAAAGCTTGTAAACCATTTGCACAAACCCTGAACAATCAATTCCGAAAGGTGATTTTCCTCCCCATAAATATGGTGCATTCAGGTAGGATATGGCATTTTTCTTAAGTCTACTTTTTTGGTGGTTTTCTAGAAGCTGAGATAAAATTGCCAAGAAAAGAAAAGCTGTTATCTTCAATTGTAAATGTATCATTGACCAAATGTGGCAACTGGCTGCCCAAAACTAGCTGTGTCTCTGTTTTGTTTTCCTTTGAAGTGCATATACTTATCAGATCAGTAACAAAATACCTGGTCGAAGACAAAAACAGGTTAAATGTTTCTTCTTCCACCTTTTGAATTTGTTTTTTATCCACCCAGCCTTCATATCCATCATCAATTGTTTCAATGAGATACCAATCCTCAAAAGTATCTTTGATCTCCACAAAATCGCCAAATAATAACTGATTTACCATTTCGTTTCTGTCGCCTGGTGATTTCCTAACGGGGACCAAAGTGAGTAAGCTGATACCGTATGTTGCCATAATCAATTTTTTACACGATCCTTTTATTACTTTTGTGTCGTAAATGTAATTCGAATGAATACAATATTGTCAAAATTACAACATAATTATTACGACATCTTAAAGGTGTTGTTATTTATCATTGCAATTGCTTTGGTTGTTTGGATCAGCCCGCGGGAAAGCATGTTTAAATATGAATTTAATGTTGGGAAACCCTGGAATCATAACGACCTGATTGCCCCTTATGATTTTGCTATTTATAAATCCGACAAGCAAATTGCTGAAGAAGAACAGCAGGTTTTGAGCAATTTCAGACCTTATTTCAGGTATAATGATGACGTTACTGAGTCGGGAAGGCAGCTTTTAATAGAAAATTTCAGTGAGTTATGGCAGGTTAGTGATGCAAGCCAGCGATCGGAAGATTCTTTGAAGCTCCAGAAAGGTTTTAACTAAAATATATGATGACATTCAAAAGACCGGAATTATACAGTATCATGAAATACTGGAAGGGAAAGGACCTGAATATCCCATCAGGGTAATTCGCGGTAACGAGGTGTCAAATACGAATCTGGGTCTATTTTATAATGTGATTTCAGCGAATGAATTCGCTGATAAAAAGATTAACAGATTGAAAGACCCTGATAGTTCTTTGCTAAAGCTGATCATTAGCCAGTCACTGGTGCAAAATGTATTTTATGATCAGGAAAAAAGTGTAGCTGAAAGCAACGAATTATTAAACCGTATTTCATCAACCTATGGGTTGGTGCAAAAAGGAGAATTGATCATCTCAACCGGGGAATTGGTTAATCCAGAAAAGTACCAGGTGCTGATGTCATTAAAACGTGATTATGAGCAGGATCTCGGAGGATCCGAATCTCAATTCTATATCATTACCGGAAATGCGTTGCTGATTATTTTATTGTTTTTAATAGAATTCTTATTTGTATTTCTATATAACCGGAATGTTTTCGATTCTCTAAAACTAATCATACTCATACTACTAAGCCAGCTTGTGCTAATTATTATCACCCATTATATTTTCAGCAATTTCCCGCAATGGACTTACATGATCCCGTTTGCCATATTGCCCATATTGATTGCAATATTTGTCGATCAGGAAAGTGGCCATCATTGTGCATTTAGTTACTGTGCTGATTTTAGGATTTTATGCGCCCAATAGTTTTAATTTCTTTTATACTCAATTTACTTCAGGATTGATTGCTATTTTTACTGTGGGCGATCTGTCGAAAAGAGCCGACTTTTCAAAACATCCTTATCTATATTTCTGACTTATATGGTTGTTTACTTGAGCATGCTTGGTTGTTCAGGAAGGATCGCTGGATAGTTTCTCTTATATCGCAATTTTATACTTGGCAGGAAGTTCTATTTTGGTATTGCTTGCGTTTCCTTTGATATTCTTGTATGAGAAAGTATTTGGTATTGTTACACACCTGACACTCCTGGAACTTTCCAATACAAATAATACAGTATTGAGAGAACTTTCTGAAAAAGCACCAGGTACATTTCAACATTCTTTACAAGTGGCCAACCTGGCTTCAGAAGCACTTTATGTGATAGGTGGCGATGCACTGCTGGCTAGAACAGGCGCTTTGTACCACGACATTGGAAAAATGAATAACCCTTTATACTTTGTTGAAAACCAATCGTCAGGATATAACCCACATGATGAACTTTCATATGAAGACAGTGCACGGATCATTATTGGGCATGTAATTGATGGCATTGAAATGGCCAGAAAAGCAGGATTGCCTGAACAAATTATTGATTTCATCAGAACTCATCATGGAACCCGAAGGGTGGAATATTTTTATAAACTTGAAAAGAAATTAAAGCAGGGTATGGAGGTTGATGAGTCAGAATTCAAATATCATGGACCCATCCCATTTTCGCGTGAAACTGCGGTAGTGATGATGGCGGATTCAATTGAAGCTGCGTCACGCAGCATTAACAAACCTGATGAGCAAAAGATAAACGACCTTGTTGAGAATATAGTTGGCTCTCTTATGGCGGGTAATCAATTCATCAACTCTAATATGACGATGCGGGAAATCAACACGGTTAAAAAGGTGCTGAAGAAAAAGATCATGAATATCAATCATGTTCGCATCGCCTATCCTGATTAATAGTTTTAAAATTTATAGCTGATACCTGCCATAACATTAATACCCTGCACCGGATACTGATAGTAATATTCATAATTCCAGTTGAGCAGGTTGGTAAGTTTTAAAAAGACAGAGAAGTTTTCTTTCAATTGATAATCAACACCCAGGTTCACATCAAAAAATGAATCGAGTGTGACCTCAGTCGGCACCAAACCCCTGGGATCAAGCGCATAGCGTTTTCCAACATAATAAACTTCTGTCCATACATTTACTTTTTTTGAGAACAGGTATGAAGCACCTAACTTAAATTCAGTTATGGGTTTGTGGTAGGGATTGCTAAGTGAATTTAAACTATAAATATTATAGTTGGCAGCCAGCCAGGTTTTAAATTTTGAGTCTAAGGTGAACGTAATTTCACCTTTCAAATTAATGACATTACCATCATCGTAAACAACATTAAATTTATTGATGGGTCCATTTGGTGTTAGGCTAGGTGAATACTGAGTAATTATGTTGGTATAAAAGAATTCGTTGTTAAAGTGCCTGTATTTGGCTTCCAGGTTGTAACCCACTTTCTGACCGATATTGCCGCGCAAACCAGCAAAACCAATGAACTTGTTATCTTTCCATTTGCTGTCGATGGCCGTAAGTATCCATAGATTTTCAGCAGAAAGGTTCCGCAAACTTATTTTTTCCAATCCTCCGCCAATACCTGCATAGAATGTAAGGTACTTAGGATACAACTCAATGGATGCATCAATTTCAGGATAGAATTTAAGTTTTGAACCTGCGCTCAGATAATTAAAGCTGAGCCCTACTTTAAAATTGATGATGCCATATCTTGCTTTGAAATAAGGTGTGGCATTTATTAGATATTCATTTGTTGTTATCAGAGTATCAGTATTGTTGTAATAAATTCCCTGGCCATCCATTCCTAAATATTGGTAATTCAGCACCTTGGTTACATCAAATGATTTGTATAAATCGAAAACCAGTTCAGCATTTGCCTCTGACGATTTATAAATATCGAAAAAGTAGTAACCAGATACATCTATTGAGTGAACCAGTTTTTTATCACTTTTATAATTGCTTCTGATGCCAATATTTCCTTCGAACAAATTATAGCGTTGGTTCAAACCGTCTTCGTCAATGGTTATTTCAGGATAATCGGCAGGAAGATAACCATAGTACCTGTTGGTGTTTAGTTGGTAAGTGAATCCTAGATCAAGGATGTGATCGTTGATGAACTTATTAAATTCTAGGGCAGCTTTTGAGTTTGAATAAGGGTTTACATATTCGGGTATGTTCTTAAAAGCTGACAAATGATATATTTCTGCTGTAAAACGATGCTGGCTTCTTTTTCCACTCGAATGAAAAAAGTTGAGATAAGGACTGAATTGGCTTCCGAATCCAATAAGCAACAGGTTTTGTGAAATCTTTTCTCTTTTATCGACATTGATGTTAGCCGGCGTGATAGGTTCCAGTTTTATTTGTGTACTCGATTGCCTGTCGATATGTTGAAATTCAAATTCAGGGTTTGAAAACGAAAATGAGTGTGATTCGGGCTTCTGGTTTACTTTATAAGCTTCATTAATGGAAGGGTCGAATGAGCCGATAATAGTTACCTGTTCGTTATGGTTTTTATCTGTTGTCTGTTCCTGTTGACCAAGTGCCATTTGCAGGACTGTTATTTGAATTAACAGAACGATAATCGAAAATTTTATTTGTATGTTGATTCCTTTCATTGGTTAATCGCTTTTGATATTGTTGCTATTCATTGCCTGATTTCAATTGACTGATCTTTTCACGGGCAAGCTGTTTTAAGTCATCGCCGCTATAATTATCAATAATACTTTGTAAGGTCTGTTCTGCCTGGAACGTATTGCCCCGTTCGGCATAAATATCCGCCAGCAAAATGAAGCCTTTTGCTACCCAATACGGGTAACTGGAATAGCTTTCTTTCAACTCATAGATCATCGATTCTGATTCATCCAACTTGTTTTTTTCAAATGCATTCCGGGCCAGTTCGTATTTTGCTTCGGCGCCATATTCATTAGCGCTTATATTTTCTATAACTTCAAATATTTCAATGGCCTTTCTTGAGTTTCCTGATTGCTGGTACGATTTGGCTATAAGGTAATTCGCATACAATATTTGGTCATCATCGGCCATGCCCGATTCCTTTAAAAGTTCTGCGTAGCTTATAGCATTCTGAAAATCCTCTAAATAGTAGGATGATCTCATCGTGCCGTCAAAAGCCTCAACCAGCATACCTTGATCTTCAGCAATATCTGCGAGGTGTTGGTAATGTTTTTTTGATTCGTTATATTGTTCTTTTTCATAGGCCATTCTGGCTGTTTTTAACAGTGCATTGGCTGTATAAGGATTATCGGGAAATGCGATTATTGATTCATAATACTGTATTGCACCGTCTTCATCACCCAGTTTCTCGTAACATTCCGATAAGTAGTAATATGATTTTAGCACATAGCCACCCTGAGGAAATTGTTGCAGGTAATTCTTTAAACCAGAAATAGCCTTTGAACAATCATTATTCATATAATGATTCTCACCGGAAGTGAACAACAGGGAATCTTCTTCACCGGTTGAAACCTGCACAAAGTCAAGTTTTTTGGCATATTTGAAATAATCATCAATTTTGCCCTGGTCCATATACACACTTTGGAGGGTGTTCAGCGCTTCTTTGGCTTCAACAGATGCCGGATATTTGTCAATAACCAGCTTCAATGTTCTGATAGCCTGGTCGTATTGGTTGTTGCTATAATACACAAAACCCATTTTTACAAGAGACTTTTTCGAAAGACTGCTGTTGGGAACTTCTTTTACCAATTTGTCAAAATAAATAATGGCATGCCGCTGATCATTTTGAATGAGATAGGTGGAAGCTATTTCATACAATGCATCATCATAGAGGTATGAACCTTTATAGCGTTGTGTCAGTTCTGTTAGCATGCTGATCTTGTTGTTTAGATCGCCTTTAGCACCATAACAAAAAGCCCTCTGGTAAAGCGCATAATCCGCATTTTTAGCATTGCTTTGAACCGCTTTCTGGTACAGGACTGAAGCATCATCGTATTTTTTCAAGATAAAATAACAGTCGGCTAACCTTAGCGTTGCATCACTGACCAATTCACCTGAAGTTACACCTGTTTTGAGGAATTGATTGAAATACTGAATGGCCTGGTTGTAATTCTTTTGATTGAAATAAGTATAAGCCAGGTTGTATAACGCCTTTGGATACAGTTCAGAGTCTAATGACACACTGGATGAAATAAAATCACGGTACAAACCGGACGCACCTATATAATCCTTAGCTCGGTATAATCCTTCAGCTTTCCAGAACAATGCATTTAGTTTGATTTCTTCGTTAGCACTGTATTTGATAGACTTATCAAAATTGGTGGCTGCATTTTCAAAATCCCCCCTGTTAAACTGATCTACAGCATTTGTATATGCAATTTCCTGGTAAATAGATTGAAGCTGCGGACTGATATTTTTCGTTTTTTCAATGGATGCCAGCGCTGCTTCATAGTTATTTGAAGCCAGGTATAATTGTCCCAGCAATTCATAAGCATCATTTATTCTTTCTGAGCCAGGATTTTTGTTGATATAATCATTGATGATTGTTACCGGGTCGTTATACAGATCACCACCCAATTCAATGGTTAGCTTCACATAATTATACAGTGCATCTATGGTAATGTCAGAATTGGTTTCAAGTTGGTAGGCTTTTAAAAATGCGTTTTGGGCAAATTTTTCCTGTCCTGTATTCATGTAGCAGAATCCTAAGTTGTACCATGCATTTTGCTTATTGTCGCTTTCTGCTTCACTGGCATTTTCAAAATTTGCTATGGCTGACCGATATTCTTCATTTACGAATTTTGAATAGCCAATTCTATAATGTTCGTCTGGACTCAAATTCTTTGATCCTGATCTTTCATATTCAAGAAAGTATTCCAGGGCACCTATGTAATCGCCAAGATTGTAATATGAGTTGGCAATCAGTCGGGCTACTTCGCTCCTGGTTTTATGATCAGCTTTATTCAGGTATATATTGCCCGCTTCAATTACTTTGCTGTAATCGCCTCGTTCATAATAAATATGGATGATATAATAGGGTACATATTTATTGAATCTTTTATTATCTTCAATGGCTTTAAAACTTTGTAAAGCTTCATCATATTTTCCTTTCTGGTACTGAATATGTCCATAGTAAAAGTTGGCAGCCGGCCCATAAGTAGTTTCTGAAGTTAGAATTTCTGAAAATGATATGGCAGCTGCGTCAAACTGATTGAGACTTAATTGGCTATATCCTTTTTTGTAATAGTACTCAGCACGCTGTTCCTTACTTAATTTATTTGGTGAGGTTTTTTTGAAAGCTTCCAGAGTTTCGACATAATCTTTGTTTTTATAATATAAGGTACCCAATTCGAAATAGATTTTGGGCAGCCATGTGCTTTCAGGATAATCGGTTACAAAATGTTCTACTTTCTTAAGTGCATCTTTATTGGACAAAGCAATGCTGCTGACGGCTTCGTAATATGAAGCATTTTCAAAAAATGAATCATTTGGGTCATTTACTTCTGACATGAACTCTGAGAACAATTGCTTGGCTGCACCATAATTCTTCTGTTCAAATAAACCTAATGCCTGTCTGTATGTCGACTGGGGAGGTTCATAATAGGGGGTTACCTGCGAAAACAATAATCCCTGATATATTAATGAAAACAATAAGATAACTGTTAAGAGTCCTTTTTTCATAGGTGATAAAACAATTATTAATAGTTGAAAAAAGTAAAGGTTGCCTCGATAACGGTTAGTCAGTTTTTGATATCATTTTTCAATAAACGTTAAAAAACCAATTATCATATGACAAAGGCAGAATAATTATAAAAGAGTAAAAAAAAGTTCAACAAGCCTGTAAGCGGGATTCTGTTCTCCACTGAAATAGATCAGCAAAGTGCCTGTCATTTATCTGGGTTATACATCACTGTATAACTCTAGCAGTCTACCCACCGGTATCGGACGAGCAGTCCTCAAACACCGGCATATTTGACCTTGCAACCCATAAGGTTTACCCCAATACAATGTTACCATATATATTGCGTGGGCTCTTACCCCACGTTTTCACCCTTACCGGCCCAAAGGGCTTAGGCGGTTATTTTCTGCGGCACTTTCTGTCACCAAAAATGGTGCCTTCCTGTTAGGAAGTATGGCGCTCTGTGTTGTCCCGACTTTCCTCCCCCTTGCGGGAGCGACAAGCCGGCCTGTTGAACGTGGCAAAGATAGGCATTCTGAAAGCTTAAACATAGTTTATCAAAAAGCGGTCCTTATATTTTACTAAATCGTTACTTTTGACAAAAAATGAACAATGATACAATACGCTGGATGGTTTGGTGGCTATGAAATAATTCTCATTGTTGTGGTTATATTGTTGCTTTTTGGAGGTAAAAAACTACCGGAACTGGCCAGGGGCCTGGGAAAAGGTATTAAAGATTTTAAATCAGCAACCGAAGATAGTGAGCTTGCAAAAGATCTAAAAGACGTTGCATCAGAAATGAATGAAGTAAAAAAAGATGTGGATAAACTAAATCCAAAAAAAGCTTTCCAAATTGAGAATCCACTCAAACCCAAAAAGAAATAGCATAGATTTGTGCGTAATTTCATTTGAAGGTTGCATAAAAGCTTCATTAAAAAGAATTATTTTTTGAGAGATTTAACGGAAGGTAAGGAAGGAAAACTAATACTGAACTTTGCGCTGCCCATGCTGGCGGGTAATGTATTTCAGCAAATGTATAATGTTGTTGACAGCATTATTATTGGCAAAGTATTGGGAAAAGAAGCCCTTGCTGCAGTGGGAGCCAACTTCCCTTTGATTTTCGCACTTATTTCTTTTGTCGTGGGGATCGCCATTGGGTCAACCGTGATTATTTCACAATACTTTGGAGCAAAACAAATGGACCGGGTTAAAAGAACCATTGACACACTCTATATTTTTATGTTTTTTGCCTCCATTTTAATTACGACTGTCGGCATACTCACCAGTAAATATATCTTTCAACTCATCAGCTTACCTGATGATGTAATTCCACTGGCTATTGACTATTTTACCGTCTACGCTACCGGATTTATTTTCTTTTTCGGTTTCCAGGGAACCAGTGCAATACTCAGGGGACTGGGTGATTCAAAAACACCATTATATTTCCTGATTATTTCAACGCTTACCAATATTGGCCTCGACCTGTTTTTTGTAATTGGTACTTGGATGGGGTGTTAAAGGTGTGGCACTTGCCACAGTTATTGCGCAGGCGGGAGCCTTCTTTACGATTGTATGGTATTTGAACCGTTATCATAGTTTTCTCGACTTCTCACCTTTAAAAATGCGGTTTGATAAAGAGATATTCAAGAAAAGCTTAAAGATTGGGTTGCCGACAGGATTCCAGCAAACTTTTGTATCACTTGGCTTTTTAGCGCTGTACCGCATTGTAAATATGTTCGGAACACCTACCATTGCCGCTTATACCATCGCCATGCGTATTGATATGTTTGCAGCCATGCCGGCAATGAACTTTTCGGCAGCTTTATCAACATTCGTTGGGCAAAATATTGGAGCTAATAAATTTGAAAGAATAGGGCGGGGGCTTAATTCAACATTGGCAATGACTTCCATAATTTCTGTTACAGTTACGATCCTGGCCATGTTTTTCGCTGAACCCTTGATGTTTTTATTCACAAATGATGCTGAGGTTGTAGCAGTGGGAAAACAATATATTTATGTTGTTAGTGGATTTTATATAGTCTTTTCAACTATGTTCATCATTAATGGTGTATTACGAGGTGCAGGGGATACATTTTTCCCCATGATAATTACAATACTTTCTCTTTGGGTCATTCGTATACCTGCTTCTTATCTGTTATCATTAAAAATAGGCACCCTCGGAATATGGTGGGGTATACCCGTTGCATGGGCATTTGGTGTTGTTGCATCATACGTTTATTACAGAACTGGTAGGTGGAAATCAAAGACCGTTGTTAAGCATGAAAGAAGTGAGTCTTAAAAAGTTGTTAACACTTTTGGATTGTTATTCAGTTGGCATTGTATATAAATAAGAAGATCATTACATTTATTTCGCTTTTTAATAAAATCTAAAGAAAGATGTTTCAATAATAGAAAGTTACTTAACAATTTATTAATATTGAAATGTAAAACATACATTAACATTTTATTTATTGCATTCTTAATCCAAAAAATATAAAGCATTGGAAACCATTTATTTAGTAATTCTCGTTTTGTTGTTTGTCCTTGCTGCTTCCGACTTAGTTGTTGGAGTGAGTAATGATGCTGTCAATTTTTTAAATTCTGCTATTGGTTCAAAAGTGGCATCATACAAAGTAATAATGGCAATTGCCGCCCTAGGAATACTGGTAGGAGCAGTATTTTCAGGTGGTATGATGGAAGTTGCCAGGAAAGGTATTTTTAATCCCGGAGAGTTTTATTTCTCTGAGATCATGATCATATTTTTGGCCGTAATGGTCACTGACATTGTTTTGCTGGACACTTATAACACGTTTGGATTACCAACTTCCACTACCGTATCCATTGTTTTTGAATTATTAGGAGCAGCTGTTGCCATGGCATCAATTAAATTGATCTTTATTGATAACGGATTGACGATTGCGCAGTTTATTAATTCTTCAAAAGCCCTGGCAATTATTTCTGGAATTTTGTTATCCGTAGCTGTTGCATTTACGGTAGGAGCAATAATCCAGTACTTTATGAGAATATTCTTCTCATTTAAGTTTGCCAGGAGAATTAAATACATTGGTGCTATATGGGGTGGTATTGCATTTACTGCTATGACCTATTTTATTTTAATTAAAGGTGCTAAAGGTGCTACATTTATGACTTCTGAAATGGTTGAATGGATCGGTACACATAGTGGTATGATTATCATTTACAGTTTTATTGGATGGACAGTCCTATTACAGATTCTGTACTCTCTTTTCAATGTTAATATTTTGAAAATGATCGTGCTGGTTGGTACATTTTCATTGGCTATGGCTTTTGCAGGAAATGATTTGGTAAATTTCATAGGTGTACCTATTGCAGGTTTTAACTCTTACCAGTTATTTGAAGCATCAAGTGGTGCTGAGGCTGGAAATTTTCTTATGAGTGGCTTGTCAGGTAAAGTACCGACTCCAACATTGTTTTTGCTCATTGCTGGAGTTATCATGGTAATTACACTTTATATATCGAAAAAAGCAAGAACAGTTACACAGACTGAATTAAGCCTGGCCCGGCAGGAAGAGGGAGATGAAAGATTTAGTTCTTCATGGCTCTCAAAAGCACTCGTTCGTTTTTCGGTGAACTCTTCATTGGTATTTGCAAAAATTCTACCGGATAAAGTTATAAAAACAATTGAAAAACAATTTGAACCTGATGATGAGGCTGAAAAGGGTAAAGATGCTCCTATGTTTGATTTGGTCAGAGCTTCAGTTAATTTAACAGTAGCAAGTATTTTAATTTCATTTGCAACATCTTTAAAGCTGCCCCTGTCAACAACTTATGTAACTTTTATGGTAGCAATGGGTACATCCTTGTCAGATAAGGCATGGGACAGGGAAAGTGCTGTTTACCGTGTAACAGGTGTTTTAGCTGTAATTGGTGGATGGTTTTTAACTGCTTTGAGCGCATTTGTGGTAGCTTTTATTATGGTATATATTTTCCATTTTGGCGGGGCAGTCGGAATTTTTGCGATGGTGGCCTTTGTTATCTATATTCTTTTCAGAACCCATGTAATACATAAGAAGTCAAAAGAAAGTAGTACTGAAAAAACTCAGGAAGTGCATACAGTCACTGATGAAAATATTGCAGATAAATCTAATAAAACGATTATTAAAAACCTGAAAAAGATATCTGTTGAATTAGAAAGAACTCATTATTGGACTTGAAAAAGAAGACATAAAAGAATTGAAAAAGGCGAAAGTAGAAATCCAGAAAATAACCGCTAAAACAAAATATCTAAAGGATCATATTAATGTGATCATTGATAAATTAAAAGAAAAATCGATTGATACGGCTTACTATTTTGTAACCACTTTAGATTACATGAGAGAAATGCTTCATAGCATCTCCTTTATTGTAAATCCATCAGTGGAACATGTTGATAATAATCATAAACCGCTAAACGAAATTCAAATTACTGAGTTGAAGTTGCTGGAAATAAAACTTAATAAAATGATAGCTGTTGTTGTGAAAAGTATCACTAGCCAGAATTTTTCCACACAAACTGATTTGTTAGCCATGGAGAAAGAATTTAGCGAATTGATTCGTCAATATAACAAGAATCAGATAAAGCGTCTTAAAAATGCTGAGGTGGGTACAAGAAGCAGTATTTTATTCCTGAATATAGTTAATGAATTGAAAAACCTTTCATTACAGTTAGTTAATTTGTACAAGTCACAAAGAGACTTTATTAGTTTCAAAAACGGAAAAGAAGTGTGATCGGGAAATTAAAAATTATTAGTGGAGGGCAGTCTGGCGTTGACCGGGCTGCCCTTGACTTTGCACTTAAATTAGGGTATCCCTTGCGGAGGTTGGTGCCCAAAAGGCAGAAAAGCAGAAGATGGAATAATCGATAAAAGATATCCTTTACAAGAAGCAAATGACACAGTTTATGATGTAAGAACAAAACTCAATGTGCTGAACAGTGATGGAACGCTAATATTCTGTTATTTGAAAATGGATGAAGGAACCCGCTTAACCATTGATTTGGCATTGCAATTCAGTAAACCTTTATTAATAATAGATTTATCTGAAGAAAAGAAAAAAAACCTTCAGAAATTGACAAATTGGTTAAATATCAATGATTTAAAAATTTTGAATATTGCCGGACCTAGGGAAAGTAGTAGTATGGGGATTTACTCCATGACTACAATGTTTCTTGATGAACTTTCACTGAATTAAGAATCTTTAATAGCTAAAGCAAACCTGTATTTATTATTAATATCCTTGAAAAGCCGACCATTTTTAAAACCATGTTCTATGAATAGTTTTAATACGTTATTACCTTGCAACTCATTGATTTCAAAATAAACTCTGCCTCCACTCTTAAGGTATTGTTGGCAAAAATTAAGTACAGCTAAATAATATTTTAATGGATTTTTATCTTCAACAAATAAAGCTTGATGAGGTTCAAAATTAACAACATTACGATTCATAAATTTTTTATCGGTATGAGTTACATAAGGAGGGTTACTCACAACGATGTCATATAATGGCAAGGTATACGATAAGTCAGTTTTTAAAATGTCCAATTGCATAAAAGTTATGTCAAGATTATTTAACCGGCTATTTAATTTTGCGGTTTCAAGAGCTTTTACTGATATATCAATGGCTGTAATATCTGCATTTCGTAATTTTTTCTTCAATGCCAATGCTATGCAGCCGCTCCCGGTACCAATATCAATAGCTTTTAATTCTTCATTTGACTCATTATTAAGTATCAAGCTAACCAGTTCTTCAGTTTCAGGTCTGGGAATTAGAACGGATTCATTCACTTTTATCTCAATACCATGGAAATTAGAAATCCCAGTTATATATTGTATGGGCTTATCGGCAAGTAATTCTTTTACAGCGAAATGCAATTCTAGTATTTCAGATTCATTAAGCCTTTTATCAGGTTCAAGCGCTAATTGTATATTTGAAATATTAAAGAAGTTTTCTATCAGAATGTTTAGTAATTGCTTGCTTTCTGCTCGATTAAATTTGGCCGAAAGTAATTCTATATACTGACTTTTTAGATCTAATAATATGTTATTTTTCCATTTCACAATCGTAAATATTAATTAAACTAAAGTACATCGAAAAACTTAATTTTGTTAAAAACCAATAAATCTATGAAACAAATTTTTCTCTTTTTTATTTTGATCTTTTTTATAAGGGTAATAAACGCTCAGGATAAAAATAAATTCACCACCTATTGGGATAATGGTGTTCGTGTTGAAAGTGATGATGGCGACTTTAAAATTAAACTGGGTGGCAGAATACAATACGATATCATGTTTATCAATCAGGATGATTCACTTGATGCGCATTTTGAAGCGAATAATGGCGCCGAATTCAGAAGGGCAAGGCTTTATACTTCTGGTACTATTTTCGGAAACATTAAATTTAAATTTCAGGTTGATTTTGCGCCGGCAGGAGTAGTTATAAAGGATGCTTATCTGACTTTTACTAAAATTCCGGTTATTGGAAATATTCAGGCGGGTAATTTTAAACAACCCTTTGGAGTGGAAATGTTATCCAGTTCAAAATACATTACCAATATGGAACGGCCTTTGACCAATCAGTTTGATCATGATCGTGATTTAGGTTTAATGCTCTTTAATAGTCATCTTGATAAAAGATTTTCATGGTTTGCAGGTGTTTTCTTCCCCGCGAATGGTGCCGGGATTTATAAAGGGAATCAATACCAAATTACAACCCGGGTTTCAGGGCTGCCTATATATAATGTTGACAATGGCTATAAAGTTCTCAATATAGATATAGCTTATTCGTACCATTATGATAATAACGAAGAATTATCGTTAAAAGTTAGGCCCGAAGCGCATTTAGCACCCAAATACCTGAATCTTACAGTGGATGCATTGGATCATAATCAGCAGGCTAATATCGGGCTTGTCCTGGTATTAGGTCCATTCGCCTTTCAATCTGAATATACAATTGCGTCATTGGCTCCTTCAACAACATCAACTTTAGAAAAGGATCAATATTTTGTTGATGCTTATTATGGTACATTAAGCTGGTTTATTACGGGAGAACATAAAAATTTCGATAAATCAAAAACGTCATTGGACATTATTGAACCCAAAAGGAACCTTGGAAAGGGTGGCGCGGGAGCATTTGAAGTTGCAGTAAGATACTCCTCCATTGATTTTAATGATGCTGACATGCAAGCTGGAACTTTAAACGATATTACAGTTGGTTTAAACTGGTATGTAAATCCTGCAGTGAGGTATACAATTAATTACATAAATGCGAACGTAAAAAATCTTGGAAGGGCAAATATTTTCCAAATGCGTTTCCAGGTAGCGTTTTAGTGACCATCATGATAAGGGGCAAGACTTATATTTTAACTGGGACTCAGGGTAGTGGTAAAACCTCATTTCTGAGTAAGCTGATAAAAGAATTGCAGCTAGAAAATATTAAGGTGGGCGGATTCGTGGCCAAAGGAATATGGCAGAATGGTAAAAGATTTGGCTTCAATCTCATACGGATTAAAGATAGGGTTTCTATACCTCTATGTACCAAAGATTTTAATGAATCATATTTACAATTCGGACATTTTTATTTTAATCCTGCTGCAATTAGTCTTGGAAATGAAATTCTCAATCAGGATGCTAAGAATACTGATATTATTGTAATTGACGAGATTGGCATATTCGAACTTGAAGAGGAAGTGTGGTTTAATTCGTTTCGACAATTGCTACAAACTTACCCGAAACCGTTGATCATAACAGTAAGGGAAAATATTGTAGATATGGTCATCGAAAAATTCGACTTGCAGCATGTTAAGGTCTTTGGCGTAAATGATGATGTTCGTCAAATTAGCGAAGCCATTCTTTCAGAATTGAATAAAAAGTAAGCCTGTCAATATTCGGTACAATTCATTTAAGAGAAGCAATTTTCAATGTATTTTTGCGTTCAGCAACATATGACTATGGGTTTTAAAACTACAACATTTTATTTCATTTTTATTTTCTTCATTTTTGGCATAACTGGCAAGGTCGACGCACAGATCATTAAAGGTGAGGCCATAGTAGGTATGAATCTTTCGCAGGTGGACGGCGATGAAGTGTTTGGATTTAAGAAAGTAGGAGCGAATCTCGGTGCAGGAGTAATGGTTCCTTTTGGAAAAAGAGGCAGGTGGGACCTGTCATTTGAAACTTTATTTACTCAAAAGGGATCAAAACAAGGACAGCAATACTATGATTCGTTAATAACCGGTGAATACAAATTAAACTTAAACTATGTTGAAATTCCTGTAATGGTTATGTTTACTGACAAAGAATTTATTTCGTTTGGAATGGGACTGGCTTGGGCACGATTGGTAGGCGTAACAGAATATGAACATGGCCAGTTAGTTGAAACCACAACACTTAATAGTGGAACATATGATAAAAATGATTTTTCCATACTGGCTGATTTTCGCATCCGATTATATAAATCATTAAAATTCAATCTGCGTTATCAATATAGTTTGTTAAGTATCCGAACTAGGGAATTTTCAGATTTAGCTGGTAATACATGGACACGTGATCAATATAATAATGTGATTACCTTTCGGTTAATTTGGGTGTTTAATGAAGAGCAAAGCCGGAAAAATTTTGTTAATACACCGGGTCAGTAATTGTTATTTATTCACTTTTTTATATTCAGAGGCAGCACTTAAAAATGCATTAGCCAAATTTTTTGAAAGTGGGTGCATTGGCTCCATTCTTTCAGGATGCCACTGGACTGCAAGTAAAAAACCATCTCTTTCCTTATCAATCCACTCAATAGATTCTGGCAAACTATCCTTCGTATAAGAAGTGATAAGCAGTCCGTTTCCCAGGTTTTCAATGCCCTGGTGGTGATTGCTGTTTACTGTTGACGATCTGACATTACCTAGAGTAAATATATAAGAAGTGGTATCTACGTTTACTTCATGGTAACAATTTTGCCAATCATCCTGGCGGTGAATAACACTTGTGTCAAAATTAGTTGGAATATCAACGATAAGTGTTCCGCCTAAAGCAATATTCAATATTTGAAGACCTCGACATACACCAAAAACAGGCATTTTAGTTCCGATTGCATACTCAATCGAAGCCAACTCGAGGCTGTCCCTGTAAAGGTCAAATGCACCGCATCCTGATGTGTCTGATATTTTTCCGTAATAGTCAGGATATACATCTTCTCCACCTGTTACCAGCAGTCCGTCGCAATTATTCAATACTATCAATGCTGAATCGACGCTCAGTCCATATAAATTAATCCAAGTCGCATTATCTCCATTTCTTTCAACCCAGGATGAGTAATTGTCATTCGTTTTCGAAATCGCTATGGTAATCGGGGCTGTTGTTTTTTCACAACAAGACCATAAAAAAGCGGTTATTAATATAATTATCAGTGTGTTAAAAATGTTTTTCCTCATAGAATAAATATAAGAATTTAATCCAGACCGATCAGGTAGTCTTTAAAAAAATGAATGTATTGTTCTGTGAATTGTCCATTCTCTTCCCTGATTACAAATTTTTCACTTATTATTTCATTTGTGTTTGTAGAAGATAATTCCAGATTGACCCTGTTGGGTTGAGAACCTCTTTTTGGGAAAATTATCATTTGTCGATTGATATACAGCCTGGTTTTTTTAGCAATATCAATAAAGATTTTACTTTCATCGTAAGGCAATACTATGGAAAAGTAACCATTCTTATCTAATAATTGAACCACGCCCTTACATAACTCCTGATAGTTTAAACTATCACCGTGACGGGCAATGCTCCGTGTCTTTTCGGCGGATCGCATATCATTAATAAAGAAAGGCGGGTTGGAGATGATCAACTGATATTTCTTATTGCGCCCTATTGAAAAAGTATTGAAATTTTCATGTATGGCTTCTAATCTATTCGCGAATGATGAATTTACGAAATTGTTTTTGGCTTCCAAATAAGATGCTTCATCCAGTTCAATGGCATCAACAAAAGCTTCCGACCTTGAGGCCATGAGTAAGGCAAGAATCCCACAGCCGGAACCCACATCCAATATGTGATTTGCACTTTTTACATCTGTCCAAATGCCCAGTAAAAGAGCATCAGTTCCCACTTTCATGGTGGATTTATTATGAAACAAACTGAATTGTTTTAGATGAAATGGACGGTTGTCTATTTTTTTTGACATTATTTATTCAGGTAAATATCAAACAATCCTTCAGGAGCTTCAATGTGAATTTCTTTTTTGATACGGTCAACTTTCTGTATGATATTTCCAAATATGGGAATTAAAACTTCTTTCTGTTCGTGGAATACCTGCATGACAGCCTGGTTGGGATATTCAAGAATCTCTGAAATTGGGCCAATGTCTCCAAATGATTGATCAATTACCTGAAATCCTATGACTTCATGAAAATAGAATTTATTGCCGGTGCGCTCCGGCAATTCACTTAAAGGGAGGTACATCTCTTTTTGTTGTAACATCTCAGCCTTTTCAAGATTGTCGATATCCTGAAAATGAATAATGGCCTTGTTATTCAACACCTGTATGTGTTTTATAAAATGAGGAATCATACTGTTATTGAAATTTACAAACACCATCTTAAGTTCCGTATATTCAGTAGGTTCATCCACATCAAGAAATGCGTTCAGCCTTCCATCAAAACCGTGAGCTTTTAGAATTCGGCCTAAAAAGAAATAATCATCAAATTCCATTGGGCAGTTATTATTTTACAAATTTAGGGAATAATGGATTTGGTAAAAAAAAGACCCGGTATAAAACCGGGCCTTAAAATGTTAGATAAATGAATTTAATATTTATTCTTTATCTTTCTTTTCTTCATCTGCTTCCTTTTCAGCTTCTTTCTCTTCAACTTTTTCTTCTTCCTTCACCTCTTCTTTAGCTTTAGCCACAGCCTTCACCTCAGCCTTCTCTTCCTCTTTCACCTCAGCCTTTACTTCTTCTTTTTCTTCAACTTTCTCTTCTTCCTTAGCCTCAGCCTTCACCTCAGCCTTCTCTTCTTCCTTCACCTCATCCTTAACTTCTTCTTCAACCTTTTCTTCAGCTTTCTCTTCTTTCACTTCAACCTTCTCGGCAACTTTCTCGGCAACAGCTTCTTTGGTCAGCATTTCCTCTTCTTCAACGGCTACCTCTTCATTTGCTACTTCTTCTGCAGATGCTTTTGCTTCTTTTACTTCGGCCTCAATAGCAGCAGCTCTTTTTTTAGCTAATTCAGCTTCACGATCTTCTTTAACTTTCGTTTCGGCTTCAAGTGCAGCTTTCTTTTCAGAACGACTTTTTTCAGCCAGTCCGCTTAGTTTAGCTTCAATTTTAGCTTCTTTTTCTTTGAGCCAGGCCTGGAATTTAACTTCCACTTCTGCTTCTGTTAACGCACCTTTATTTAACCCTTTAATAAGGTGGTGTTTAAATAAAACACCTTTGTAAGAAAGAATGCTTTTAACTGTATCAGAAGGCTGAGCACCTTTTTGCAGCCAATCCAAAGCCTTATCAAAATTTAAAATAATTTCGGCTGGATTTGGGATGGGATTGTATGTACCTATCTTCTCAATAAAACGCCCGTCTCGTGGTGCACGACCATCCGCAATTACGATATGATAAAAAGGCATTCCCTTTTTACCATGCCGTTGCAATCTCATCATAGTTGGCATAACTAATTAATTTTTAAGTGAATAAATACGATTCTAAAATCGGGCTGCAAATATCCGATTATTTTTTGAAATATAAAACTATTTTATTCGAAAAAGTCCTAATCTAATGCACAAAACGGTCTTTAATGGTCTCATTTACGCTGAGTATAGTGACAGTTAAAAGCAACCTGTTACTTGGATTTGAAAAATCTAGTTGGTTATAATCCCTTAATACCATACCGAAACAAGCAGGGGAGATATCGCCCGATTCCAACATACTGCTGTAATATTTATTCATAAAAGGATCAGTGTCTGAAAGGCTTTTTAATAATCCGGCAAACTGGCCTTTCATATTCATTGTCACATAGTAGGGAAAATACTTCTTGACCCTTCTTTTTACATCCATGCTGAAATATTCGAGGCTATCACCTACTTGAAAAATTTCTGCTAATTCATTTTCTTGCAAACTTTCAAATAATTTCTCCCGAATTTCTGCATTAATACCGGAAAGGCTGAAATCACCATTTTCTAAAATCAATGGACATACGGAATCGAGATAATACAAATAAGCTTGATCAATCGTATTAATTCCGGGTGTGTTGGCATGAACAATTGAATCCTGAAAAGCTACGATAGCCATAAAAGCGGAGTTATCTTCCATTTGTAATTGGCTACCTGATTTTTCCTGGCAAGAGTAAAAAAACAGCCATGTGAATATGAAAAAAAAGTTTAAAGTATGAATTCCGCATCGTTTTAACAGGTATGTCATTTAATGATCTTTTTAAGTTCGCTGAGTTCCAATTCGTTCAATAAAACCCTTCAAAGTTATCAACAAATTTGAATCTGAGAAGCTATTTGATTAATTTTGTTTCATCCTCCTGTGGTTAGTTAAATAGCTTAAAATCAAATATATAAAAAAGTTTAGTTCATGTTCCTGATCTTCGATACTGAAACAACCGGCCTTCCAAAAAATTATAATGCACCCCTTTCCGATTTCGATAACTGGCCCCGTTTGATTCAGTTGGCATGGCAAATTCACGACTTAAACGGCGAATTAATAGATGTAAAAAATTTCCTGGTAAAACCTGATGGATTTGTAATTCCCAGGGGAGCGGAAAAAATTCACGGTATCACAACAGAACGTGCAGAAAAGGAAGGCCAAACTTTACATTTTGTGCTTGAAGAATTTAACAAAGCACTGCAGCATGCAAGGGTTGTCGCGGGGCATAATCTGGAGTTTGATAACAATATTGTTGGGTCCGAATTCCTGCGAATGGAAATGGAAACACCCCTTTTTGATAAAAAGATGGTAGATACTATTCCGGTTTCAACAGCATATTGCCAATTGCCTGGTGGACGGGGGGGCACTTTCAAATGGCCCACACTTGAGGAGTTGCATGAGAAGTTATTCAACGAAAAATTTGATGCAGCCCATAATGCATCGGCAGATGTGCAGGCAACTACAAGATGTTTCCTCGAACTGATCCGTATAGGCATCATCACCTATGATATGCTGGGTATTGACCAGGCTTCATTGGAAAATTTCCGACAGGTTAACCCGGAACCCATACAATCAATCGGAATTGATGTAGAACCGTATCACGAGGAAGAAGAAATCGTTGAGTTGCCTTCCGAGGTTACTGAAACGGAACTGGATGAAGCTGATTTGCTGGAGGTTAAATTCACCCATCTTCATGTGCATACGCAGTTTTCAGTGCTGGATGGCATGTCGGCTATACCTAAGCTGATGAAAAAAGCCAAAGAAGATGGTATGAAAGCATTGGCTATTACCGATCATGGAAATATGTTCGGTGTGAAAAAATTTCACGATTTTGCATTAAAAGAAGGCATAAAACCTATCATTGGTTGTGAAGTATATGTAGCCCGAAGAAGTATGCAGCAAAAAGAAGCCAAAGTTGATCGGTCGGGATGGCATTTGGTGTTGCTTGCAAAAAACTTGAAGGGTTATCAAAACCTGATGAAACTGGTTTCAGAAGCCTGGATTAATGGCCAGTATTACAAACCCCGTATTGATAAAGAACTCCTAAAAAAACATAAAGACGGACTGATCGCACTCACAGCATGTTTGGGAGGTGAAATACCTGACAAGATAATTAATGAAGGAGAAGAAATTGCCGAAGAAGCATTGCTGGAAATGAAGGCGTTATTTGGCGATGACCTGTATCTTGAATTACAGCGACATGCCACCGGCGACCCTGAAATGGATAAAAAGGTTTTTGATGACCAGGTGTATGTGAACCGTGTACTACTGGAGTTTGCTAGAAAACATCAACTGAAAGTATTGGCTACCAATGATGTACATTTTGTGGATAAGGAAGATGCCGGCGCACATGACCGTTTGATTTGTATTGGTACCGCCAGAGATCTGGACGATAAAAACCGCTTACGCTATACGCAACAGGAATGGTTTAAAACACAGGGAGAAATGAAAGAATTGTTTGTTGATATCCCTGAAGCCATTGAAAATACAAATGAAGTTGTAGATAAAGTGGAATTGTACAAACTCAACCATGATCCAATAATGCCCGAGTTTATTATTCCTGAACCTTTTAACGATGCCAATGAATATTTAAGACACATTACTTATGAAGGAGCTGAAGAAAGATACGGAGAATTAAACGAAAACATTCAGGAGCGACTAGACTTTGAGTTGGAGACCATCAAGAAAATGGGCTTCCCTGATTATTTTCTCATTGTTTGGGATTTTCTGAAAGCAGCAAGGGAAATGGGTGTTTCAGTGGGGCCGGGTAGGGGCAGTGCTGCTGGCTCAGCAGTAGCATACAGCTTGAAAATAACTGATATTGACCCACTTAAATACGACCTTGCTGTTTGAGCGTTTCCTGAATCCAGACCGTATTTCCATGCCTGATATTGATATTGATTTTGATGATGACGGACGTGATAAAGTACTGGAATGGGTTGCTGAAAAATATGGAAAAATGCGTGTGGCCCACCTGATCACCTTTGGAACTATGGCGGCAAAAATGGCCATACGTGATGTTTCCACGGGTACAGAAACTTCCGTTGTCAGAAGCAGATCGGCTGGCGAAACTGGTACCTGATGGACCTGGAATAAGCCTTGAATCATGCTTATAAAAATGTTCCTGAATTAAAAAATGAACTTGAAAAAGGAACCCCTGAGGTGATTTCGGTTTTAAAAAATGCATTAAAATTGGAAGGGTCAGTCCGCAACACCGGAACCCATGCCTGTGGAATCATCATTGGTAGAGAAGATTTAAATGAATATGTACCGCTGGCATCCGTAAAAGATTCGGTGCTCAGCCTGGCCACACAATATGATGGTAAATTCATTGAATCGATCGGCCTGTTGAAAATGGATTTCCTGGGGCTTAAAACACTCACCATCATCAAAGATACTATTGAAAATATTAAAAGGTCAAAAGGTGTTGACCTTGATATTGAAGCACTATTCCCTTTGATGATAAAGCCACCTACGAATTATACAGCCGGGGTGATACGACCGCTTTGTTCCAGTTCGAGTCGGATGGAATGCAAAAACATCTAAAAGATTTAAAACCTACTCGGTTTGAAGACCTGATTGCAATGAATGCGCTTTACAGGCCGGGCCCGATGCAATATATTCCTGATTTTATCAACCGGAAACATGGACGACAGGAAATTTCGTATGATTTACCAGTCATGGAAGAAATTCTAAAAGAAACCTATGGTATTACTGTTTACCAGGAGCAGGTGATGCTGTTGGCCCGGAAAATGGCAGGTTTTACAAGTGGTGAATCTGACAGTCTTAGAAAAGCAATGGGCAAAAAGCAATTGTCGGTGATGGCCAAACTAAAAGTGCAATTTATTGAAGGTTGTCTGAAAAACGGCT
Organism: Marinilabiliales bacterium; assembly: GCA_963776205.1. GTDB lineage: Bacteria > Bacteroidota > Bacteroidia > Bacteroidales > F082 > UBA4459. The sequence continues at coordinate 50,852 of CAVZLR010000002.1, read as the reverse complement.
TGAATCAAGAAATTGTTGAAAAAGTATGGAAAGACTGGGAAGAGTTTGCCAAATATGCATTTAATAAATCACATGCTACCTGTTATTCGCATTTGTCATATCAAACAGCCTACCTGAAAACCCATTATCCGGCTGAGTTTATGGCGGCCAACTTAAGTCGCAACCTGAATGATATTAAGAAGATTACCCAGATGATTAAGGAAGCCAACCGCATGGGAATTAAAGTATTGGCACCTGATATCAATGAAAGTGCAAGTAGTTTCACAGTGACCAAAGATGGGGTTATCCGTTTTGGACTGGCTGCTATTAAAGGAGTTGGAGGTGCTGCAGTTGAGCAAATTGTGGCTGAAAGAGAAAAAGAACGGCCAGTTTATATCAATCTTCGATTTTGCAAAACGTGTCAACCTGCGAGCAATAAACAAAAGGAGTTTTGAAGCACTGGCTATGGCAGGTGCTTTCGATAGTTTTGAAAATACACATCGTGCGCAATATTTCTATAGGGATGATGAAAATAGTGCCGTTTTTATTGAGAAGGTGATCCAGTTCGGTCATGCTTTCCAGGAAAGATCAAATTCACAGCAACATTCATTGTTTGGTGATATGAGCGATGCATTCGAGATGGTAGATCCGGAAATGCCAGTTTGTAAACCATGGTCAATGGTTCAGCAGCTACGAAGTGAAAAAGAAGTAACAGGTTTTTATATTTCCGGCCATCCACTGGACGATTACAGGTACACCATCGACAGGTATTGCAATGTGGAAATTGCACACCTGAGAAGTAACCTGAAAGATTATAAAGATCAAACCGTAATGTTTGCAGGGATGGTAAACAGTTTTTCACAAAAAATGACAAAACGTGGCGATGCTTTTGGTATTTTCATACTGGAAGATTTTACGGGAACCATGGATCTGATGCTTTTTAAAGAAGACTTTCTGAAAAAGAAACACCTGCTCGAAGAAGGCAACAGCGTATTTGTAATTGGAAAAGTGGAAGAAAGGTATAACCAGCCGGGCTATTATGGTTTCAGGGTAAATGATGTGTTGCTTTTAAGTGATGCAATGAATAAAATGTCACAAAAGATAACCATCCAATTAAAGGCTACCGACATCACTTCCAACTTTACAAAATTGCTACATACAACGGTGAATGAAAATGCAGGAACTTGCAAACTTGAGTTGAAAATTGAAGACCCGGAAAATGGGAAGTTTTTAACAATGCATGTAGGAAAAACCGGAATTGAACCAAGACCTTTTGTGCATGAAATAGCCAAATTGGGCTATATCGGATTCTCTATCAATTAAAAGTGTTGACATTTTTTTTCATTCATTTCTATCTGAATATGGCATAATATATATCTTTGTTCACGCAAATTAAAATACCCAAAATTATGGCAATTGAATTAACAGATGGAACCTTCGAATCGTTGGTATTAAAATCAGATAAACCCGTATTGGTTGATTTCTGGGCAGTTTGGTGTGGCCCATGCAGGATGGTTGGTCCAATCGTTCAGGAAATTGGTGAAGAATATAAAGATAAAGCTGTTGTAGGAAAACTGGACGTAGATCATAACCCGGAAACCGCCAGAAATTATGGTATCAGGAATATACCAACGATTTTATTCTTTAAAAACGGGGAGGTTGTTGATAAGCAGGTAGGAGCTGTTCCAAAACAAAAGTTAGTAGAAAAACTAGATGCTTTGTTATAAACACAAACTGCGTAAAAATGTAAAAAGGCTGTTGAAAAACAGCCTTTTTTAGGCTTAGAAAAAACGAAATTGGAAATAATAAATCAGGACAAACTCGAACAATTCAATTCACTTGAATTTCTGGCAAACCAGGTGGTGGAAGGGTTTATAACCGGGTTGCATAAAAGCCCTTTCCATGGTTTTTCAGTAGAATTTGCCGAACATAGGCTCTACAACTCAGGTGAATCAACCCGTTTTATCGACTGGAAATTGTATGGCCGAACAGATAAAATGTTCGTTAAAAGATTCGAAGAAGAAACCAATCTACGGTGCCGAATCATTGTAGACCGTTCATCGTCTATGTATTTTCCTTTAAGGGATATAGCAGACATAAGCAACCCGAATAAAATTACATTTTCAATTTATGCTGCTGCTGCCCTCATTAACCTGATGAAAAAACAACGTGATGCGGTGGGGGTCAGCTTCTTTTCCGATACCGTGGAGCAACATACACAGGTTAAATCCAGTTCTGTGCACCAAAAGTTCTTATTTGCCGAGATGGAACGATTGCTTGACATGAAACAAGCTAAGGAACAAAAGCGAACTGATGTAACCGAATCGCTGCACCGCATTGCTGAGATGTTGCATAAACGCTCGCTGGTGATTATTTTTAGTGATATGATGGACGACCAGGATCGTGCTGATGAAATGTTTGCTGCACTGCAACATTTTAAACATTACAAACATGAGGTTATCCTGTTTCATACAGTGGATAAAAAACTGGAAGAAGAACTGGATCTTGATGACCGTCCCTACCGCTTTGTTGATATGGAAAGTCACGAAGTGATCAGGTTAAACCCGGTGGAGGTAAGAGAACAATACCGTTCTGCCTTCAGCAAGGCCCGTAAAGAACTCGAAGTGCGATGTGGCCGCTACGGTATTGATTACGTTGAAGCAGATATTAACAAAGGCTTCGAGGGTATCTTGCTACCATATCTATTTAAAAGAGAACGACTTTATTAATTAATCAACTTTTCCAAAGCTTAAAACTTGGAAAAGTTAATCCCGCTAACGAAAATTTATTTACTTTTGATTACGATATAATCAATCAAAACGATTAAATAATAATCAAAAACCATGTTCTTCAAGGAAAATATTAAATTTTTAAGAAAAAGACGCAACCGGACTCAGGATGAAGTAGCGTCAGCACTTGATTTGAAACGGCCCACTTTAAGCGGATACGAAAATGGGGTAGGGCATCCCAACCTGCAAACCTTAAGCCTTTTTTCAGAATATTACGGAATTGCCATCGATACATTGGTCAAGGTGGATTTGTCGGAGTTATCCGAATCGCAATTGCAGCAGCTGGAGCAAGGTTTTGACACCTTTATAAAAGGCAGCCAACTCAGGGTACTGGCCACCACTGTTGACCAGGAAAATGAAGAAAATATAGAGCTCGTTGAAGAAAAAGCAAAAGCGGGATACGGAACCGGTTTTGCCGATCCGGAATACATCCGGATATTGCCCACTTTTAAGATGCCCTTTTTATCGAAGCAGAAAAAATACCGCAGCTTCCAGATAAGTGGTGACTCCATGTTACCCATTCCTGATAAATCATACGTAACGGGAGAATATGTTGCCGACTGGAACGATATTAAAAATCACCTCGCCTACATCATTCTTACCCGCGAGGATGGCATAGTTTTTAAAGTGGTAGAAAACCGCATTCGCCTCAATCGGAAACTGGTACTGCATTCACTGAATCCATTGTATGAACCTTACGAAATACATATTAACCAGGTGAGAGAAGTGTGGAAGTTTGTAAATTACATCAGTTCGGAGGTGCCACCTCAAAACAAAGAGAAGGAAATCCTGGCAGAAGAAGTGGAGAAATTGAAAAAGCAGGTGCAGGCTATCCAGATGAAGTTGAATTTATAAACTACCTGATTCATGTACGCTATAGTTGACGTTGAAACCACCGGATTGAGCCCTGCAGGGGAGAAGATCACGGAAATTGCTATTTATGTGCATGATGGGCAACAAATAGTTGAGGAGTTTCAAAGCCTGGTAAATCCTGAAAAGAAAATCCCTTACCGCATTGTGCAAATGACAGGAATCAATGATCACCTCGTACAGGATGCACCCCGCTTCTGCGAGATCGCCAAAAAAGTGGTAGAACTTACCGAAGACAAAATACTGGTGGGGCACAATGTTCGTTTTGATTATAATTTCATCAGGAGCGAATTTAAAAGCCTTGGTTATGATTTTCAGCGAAAAACGCTGGATACGGTAAAACTCAGCCGGAAACTGATTCCCGGAAGAAGGGCCTATGGGCTTGGAAAGCTTTGCAAAGATTTGGGCATCGAAAATCCATCGCGACATAGAGCAGCCGGTGATGCCATGGCAACAACCCGACTGTTTGAAATGCTGCTTTCAATTGATGAGCGTCCAGAAGAGATCAAATTGAATGGATACCAGTCAGAGATAAGTAAATCGCTGGTGAATGATTTGCCTAAAGAAGCTGGTGTGTATTATTTTTATAACAAGGATAAAGATTTGATCTACGTGGGGAAATCCATTAATATTCACGACCGGGTGCTATCGCACATGAACAACAACCTCCACAAAAAAGCATTGGAAATGCGGGCGGAAATCGCAGATGTTCAGTGCAAACTTACCGGAAGTGAATTGCTGGCCCTTTTGCTTGAATCGTCAGAAATTAAAAAGCACCAACCTATATATAACAGGCTGCAACGCCGTACTTTTTTTAATTATGGATTATACTCATTTGAAGATGAAAATGAATATATGAACCTGAAAGTCATGCGTATTGTTGACGAGTTGAACCCCATTTTCACTTATGGTTCATCACAAGAAGGGAAAGACCATCTTTTTAAATTGACAGAGGAATATGAATTATGCCAAAAGTTGTGTAGCCTTTATGAAACAAGTGGGGCATGCTTTCACCACCAGATAAAACAATGTAATGGTGCCTGTGTTGGTGAAGAAACGCCGGATGATTATAATGCAAAGGTTAATGAAGCGCTCGAAAACTATCATTTCGATCACCAGAATTTTTTCATCATCGATAAAGGGAGAAATGAAGAAGAACGATCGGTTGTAAAAGTTGAACATGGAAAATATAAAGGGTTTGGGTACGTAACAATAAATGAGGTTATCGGTGAAATGGAACCCTTGCATGATTGCATAAAAACTTATCGTGATAACCGGGAAGTTCGGCAGATAATCAATTCTTATTTAAGAAGAAACAAGGTTGAAAAAGTATTAAAATATTAAGAAAGAAAATATTTTCCCGAAAAAGAATACCAAAGTTTTCATAAAAAAGAAAAAATTGTACTTTTGCCGCTTCGGAGAGATGGCAGAGCGGTTTAATGCGGCGGTCTTGAAAACCGTTGTCCTTCACGGGACCGGGGGTTCGAATCCCTCTCTCTCCGCAAAGTAAAAGCCCAACCGTCAGGTTGGGTTTTTTTGGTTTTGGCCGTTGACAGTTCTCTTTCATTAGGTGAAAACGAGAAAAACTGCTTGCATATCAAGGTTTTTTATTTTATATCACCCTTAAAACAAGATTAACATAGTTAAACTTTCCTTGATTCAATACTCGAAAAGGGCTCTCCCTACGCTTACTTTTTTTAATCATTAATCCTTTTTACCTTTGCGCTGGAGAGTTGCCGGAGTGGTCGAACGGGGCGGTCTCGAAAACCGTTGTACCTTTTGAGGTACCAAGGGTTCGAATCCCTTACTCTCCGCAAAGCAAGAGCCCAGCCAGTACGGTTGGGTTTTCTTATTTAAAGTGGTGAAAATTGACTTTCATAAGTTTGAAAAAAGAATTAATAGGCAGGAAAAGTACGCAGGACTCTTGATTTGCATCACCCCCTCAAATCTGATCAACACAGTTAATCACTCAAGTGGTTTATTCATTCATAATTTTGTCCTAATTAACAGTAAAAATAACTACTTGACTAAGTCATGTAATTCAACTAATTTTGTAATACGTAACCATTAATAATTGTCCCATGAAAAAAATAGTCTTAAGTATTTCATTGATCGTATTTGTATCATTGAATATACAATCAAAATCAATCAGGGCTTACTTATCATATTCAAGCTTTAATACACCAGAGAATAAACCTTATATCGAAACATATCTCAATATTCAAAGCGCTAGTATAGTGCACACCTTGCAGGAAAACAGTTTATACAGTGGCAAATTGCAGGTGCAGGTAATATTTAGGCAAAACGACAGCATTGTTAACTTTGGTAAGTATGAACTAAGAAGTCCAGAAATAAAGGATACACTTCTCAATACAATGAACTTCCTTGATGTTCAGCGGTATTCACTGCCTGTTGGAACTTATGACATGGAACTGACGTTGGATGATCCAAATTCTCCCGAAGAACCAATTGTTTCTATTACAACTTTGAATGTTTTCTTTGAAAATGATAAAATTTCATTCTCTGATATTGAATTTCTAAGCTCCTATAAAAAGGATGATACTGAAAATATTCTGAACAAGCATGGTTTCGAGGTCATTCCTTATGTATTTAACTATTATCCTGAGGAAGAAGCTGAATTGAAATTTTATACAGAAATTTACAATGCTGATAAAACGATAGGTGGGGGGGATTATGTGGTTTATTCTTATATACGACCTTTTGAAGTGGATAAAAAAATGGATCAGTTCTTTTATTTGAGAAAAATGAATGCCAAGCCTGTTGATGTGATGTTGAATACTATTAATATTAAACAATTGCCAACCGGTAATTATCTTATTGTAAACGAAGCACGCAATAGGGATAATGAATTATTGGCTACAAAAGAACTTTTCTTTTATCGGGATAATCCGAATGCACAGTTTAATATGACAAATGTGTTATTAACCGATGTATCAAATACATTTGCAGGAAAAATTGATAAAAGGGATACACTTGAATTATACATTGATTATCTGTATGCGATTTCAACTTCTGCTGAGAAGTTATACGTAAAATCACAAGTTTTAAAGGCTGATATTGATGTCTTACAAAAATATTTCTATAATTTCTGGTTCGAGCGAAATAACCTTGATCCGGAAGGCGCCTGGCTAACATATTTGGAGCGAGTAAAACAAGCAAATAATGATTTTAAAACCGTTGCGCTTCCTGGCTATCTTTCAGACAGGGGAAGAGTTTATCTGCAATACGGTAAGCCAAATGCAATAGCTGAAAGCCATAATGAACCGGCTGCTTTTCCGTATGAAATTTGGCATTATTATAATATTAACGGTCAAAGGGATAAGAAATTTGTTTTCTATACCCAGGAAATAGCTACCAATGATTTTCAATTGCTTCATTCGGATGTAGTAGGCGAATTGGCAAATTATCACTGGCAAAGGCAGTTGTATAGTCGTACCTGGGATCCATATTCCATAGATGATGTCATCGTTCCTAATTCATATGGTAGTTTTGCCACAGATTATTACATTCAGCCCAGGTAGTTGAAGGTGTCGAAATAGTTCTTATTTTCGTTTGCTGTTATGCAGTAAAGGGTCGCATAAATAAGAATGAAGAAATAGGATTTTGAAAAAAGTAGCCGTTGTCATACTGAATTATAATGGAATTAGTTTCCTGGAGAAATTCCTGCCCATTGTAATTGAAAAAACTTCCAAAGATGCGGAAGTCTGGATAGCGGATAACAACTCCCTTGACGGTTCTGTTGACTATTTAATTGAACATTTTCCTGATGTGAAGCTGGTTGAAAACCATTATAATGGGGGTTTTGCCACAGGTTATAATATGGCGTTAAATAAAATTGAAGCCGATTATTATGTATTGCTGAATTCTGATATAGAAGTTACAGAAAACTGGATCAATCCTGTGATTGAATTGATGGAATCTGATCCAAAAATTGCCGTGTGTCAACCTAAAATCAGATCATATTCTGAACATGATGAGTTTGAATATGCTGGCGCCAGTGGTGGTTTTATAGATAAATTCGGTTATCCTTTTTGTCGTGGTCGGGTTTTCCAATCCCTCGAAAAAGATACGGGTCAGTACGATGATCCTATTGAGGTTTTTTGGGCTACCGGAGCTTGTATGTTCGTAAAAGCTGAGTTATACCACCAGTTTGGTGGACTAGATGATGATTTTTTCGCTCATATGGAAGAAATTGATTTTTGCTGGCGATTAAAGAATGAAGATTACAAAATTATGGTCTGCCCATCATCAGTTGTTTACCATGTTGGTGGTGGTACATTGCCAAAAAAATCCGCCAGAAAAACATATCTTAATTTCAGGAATAATTTTTCATTATTGTATAAAAATCTGCCAAAGAATAGGCTGTTTAAAACATTCCTGGTTAGGTTATTTTTGGATGGTGCTGCGGGGATTAAATTTCTGATTGAAGGTGATTTTCAGGATTTGACAGCTGTTATTGAAGCTCATTTGTATTTTTATCGGAATTTCAGCAAGTTGAAAAAGAAAAGAAATAACCTAAAACAAAAATATGTAAGCAATATGTATAATGGAAATATGGCTTACGAGCATTATATTCTAGGAAAGAAAAAATTTTCAGACCTTGATCCGGAAAGATTTAGTTAATGCTATTTCAAATATTCAAGTGCCAGTCTGTATGAGTCCAATCCGAATCCGGTTATCGTTCCAACACAATTAGGGGCAATTAATGATTTGTGACGAAATTCTTCACGTGCCAGAATGTTTGAAATATGTACTTCGATAACTGGTGTATCTATGGCATTTATCGCGTCAGAAATAGCGACAGATGTATGTGTGTATCCGCCTGCATTTAAAATAATAACATTAAATTCGAGGTTAGCATCCTGAATCTTATTGATAATTTCACCTTCTACATTCGACTGGAAATACTCGATATGCTGATGGGAAAACCTATTGCGTAATCCTTCCAGGTAATCTTCAAACGACATATTACCATAAATTTCGGTTTCTCGTTCACCAAGTAAATTTAAATTCGGCCCATTAATAATCAGGATTCTCATATCTGCTGCTAAGCTTATTACCGCAAAGTTAACAATTGTTGCTAATAAATACATCCTAATATTAATGAAATTGAACAGTTACTTCCGTTGTTTTTAGTACTTTTGCTTCTTCAAATAGGGGTGCCTTATAACTAAGGGCTGAGATCATACCCTCGGACCTGATCCGGATAATGCCGGCGAAGGGAGAGCGATAACATTTGATCCACAATCGGCTTCCTCATTTGATTTAGTGATAACTTAAATCAAATAGCCATGATTAAAAAAAACGTTTTTATACTACTTATTATCATATTTTCAATGAATATACATGCCCAGTACAGGATTTCAGGAAAGGTGATGAGTGATGAAACTGGTATGCCATTACCTGGTGCAAATATTTCGATATCGAATAATTATTTGACTACTTCAACAAATTCGAAGGGTGAATATTTAGTAGCAAATATAAAACCGGGCACCTATAATTTAGTAATCAGTTACATAGGTTTTAAAACCATTAATAAAGAAGTCGAGTTATTAAAAAACATAGAGTTGGATTTCCGAATGGAACCAGAAGTGTATGTGAGCGAAGAAGTAATCATCTCAGCTATAAGGGCAGGAGGTGAAGTCCCCACGTCTTATACCATGCTGGATGCGGCTCAAATAGAGGATCGAAATTTTGGGCGTGATCTGCCGTATATGATGCAAACTATGCCATCTACGGTAGTTACTTCTGATGCGGGTAATGGAATAGGGTATACTAACATGAGGATAAGAGGAACTGACCTTACAGGAATAAATGTAACTTTAAATGGCGTTCCGGTTAATGATGCTGAATCACAATCAGTTTTCTTTGTTGATTTACCCGATCTGGCTTCTTCAATTGATGATATGAAAGTGCAGCGGGGTGTGGGAAGTTCTTCCAATGGGGCGGCTTCTTTTGGCGCAAGTATCAATATTAAAACTGGCGAGTTTGAAAGAAATTCCTATGGCGAGATTAGCAGTGCTGCAGGTTCTTTCAATACATTTAAAAACACTCTGAAATTAGGTACGGGTTTAATTAAAGAAAAATGGGCATTTGACGGAAGAGTTTCTTTTGTGCAATCAGATGGCTATGTAGACCGCGCCAGTTCTAACCTGAATTCATTCTATTTATCAGGAGGTTATTACGGGAAAAAAGATGTATTCAAAATGATCGTTCTGAATGGAAATGAAAAAACCTACCAGGCATGGTATGGTGTTCCAAAAGATAGTTTGGCCACAAACAGAACATATAATCCGGCGGGTGAAATTTATGATCTGGAAGGAAATTTTTTAGGATATTACGATAACCAGACTGATAATTACAGGCAAACCTATTACCAGGCACATTATGCACATGAATTTAATCATCAATTGAATTTAACCAGCAGTTTGTTTTATACAAGAGGTATAGGTTATTATGAAAACTATAAAAATGGTGAGAATTATGCTGATTATGGTTCTGATGATCCAGTAATCGGCAATGACACAATCACTAAGTCGAATATGATAACGCAAAAGTGGTTGGACAATCATTTTTATGGAATTAATGTATCCCTGAATTATATCCTTAGCAGACTGAAATTAAACATTGGTACCGGATGGAACAGATATGATGGTGGCCATTATGGTAAAGTTATCTGGGCGCAATTTGCAACTTTGGGAATGTATGATGAAGATTGGTATAATAATACAGGCATAAAAACAGATTTTAACATATTTACGAAAGCTGATTACAGTATAAGTGATCAAATCCATTTGTATGTCGATCTCCAATATCGCAAAATTAGTTATGATATTGAAGGAACACATGACGATTTAAGCGACCTCACACAATCTCATAATTATGATTTTTTCAATCCGAAAGTAGGATTGAATTATATTTTTAATCCTTCACACTCGCTATATGCATACGCCGGAATTGCTAACAGGGAACCAAATCGTTCAGTTTTCAGGGATGCTGATCCAGATCAGGAAGTAGAACCTGAGAAATTAACAGACTACGAACTTGGCTATAAATATAGCAGTAGTTTTTTAAGTCTTGAAGCCAACCTGTTTTATATGGACTATAAAGATCAGCTCGTTTTAACAGGAAAAATAAACGATGTTGGAGCCCCCATCATGACAAATGTACCAGACAGTTACAGAACAGGAATAGAATTTATGGGAGGTGTTAGATTTCTGAAAATCGTTAACTGGTATCTGAATGCTACTTATAGTTTGAATAAAATACAAAACTTCACTGAGTATGTTGATAATTGGAATTACTGGGATGACCCTGAAAGCCAGCCTTACCAGTATGAGAAAGAACTCGGGACCACTGACATTTCTTTTTCACCTGATTTCACTTTGTCAAGTGAATTAAAAGTTGAACCGTTTACCAATTTCAATATAAGCTGGATAACCAATTATGTGAGCCGTCAATTTATCGATAACACTTCCAATGTGGATAGAAGTATTGATCCTTATCTGGTGAATAATTTACGATTTGTTTACAGCATTAAAACAAATTTTATCAAACAAATTGATTTATTGTTAACGCTGAATAATTTGTTCAATGCCAAATACGAAACCAACGCCTGGGTATATCGTTATGTGTATAATAGTGAAGAAGGAGTTTTGAACGGATATTTTCCGCAGGCTGAATTCAATTTTATGGCCGGAATTAACCTGAAATTTTAAAGGCAATTCGTACATTTACGGCCCTATGAACCGGATTCCTATAGTTTTTTTATTGATACTTAACTATAGCGTAAGTTTTGGGCAGGTAGTTTATATTGATACTGCCCGGAACATTACCAGAAATGGAGGTAGTGATATATCTCCGGCATGGTCGCCTGATAGTAAGAGTATCCTTTATCAAACAGACCGGAATGGCAATTGGGATATTTATGCTTATAATTTGGAGAAGGATACCACTTTAAGATATACTTACAGTGAGCAAAATGAACAACATCCTTTATGGCATCCTCATAAAAATGTGATAATTTATGATGCCGGAGCGGGTCTGTCTCAGTTTATTTATAAACTGAACCTTACAACAGGGAAAATGTCCCCTTTATTCAACCGGGAGGTGATTTGTAAACAGGCATCATTAGCTCCAGACGGAAGAATGGTATATTTCCTTGGCATTGATGCTCAACATGATAATTGGGAGTTATTCAGTTATCATTTCATTTACGATAATCTCAATCAGTTGACAAATTTTAAGGAAGATGGTTTGTTTCTCGATCTGTCTCCAGATGGAAAAAGCGTTTGCTACAGCTATATTTCACTCGACTATCCTTTTCATCGTTTGCAGATTTTGAACTGGTATGGAAATATGTTGGAGCAATTTGATGAGTTCAATATTTCAAATGCTATTTGGCATCCTGATGGACTGAAAATCTATTTTATCTCTGATAGAGATCATCAGGAGGGGGAGTTGTATAGTATTTGGAAAGATGGAACCCATCTGATACGCCTTACTGACGATGATTTTCGGATGCAGGATTTTAGTATTTCGCCTGACGGGAAGTGGATAGCATGTTCTGTTTTTCTAAACGGGAATTATGAAATTATGATTCTACCACTTGAATCATTCTGATAGCCACTTATTCATATCTTTGCAACAATAAAAACCATAAAAAAAATTGACATGGCACAACAGGAATTTAGTGTAAAACGTATAGGACCTATTGCGATAATCGCAATTGTAGTAATCTTATTAATTGTATTCTGGAGCAGGATGACAGTAACAATAAATTCCGGTGAAGCGGGTGTGTTGTTCAGAACCCTTACAAATGGGGTTGATACAGAACGTACTTACGGTGAAGGATTTCATTTTCTGGCTCCCTGGAATAAAATGATCGTATACAATGCAAGGCAACAGGAAATTGCAGAAGAAATGAATGTACTTTCTTCTAACGGATTGGAAATTAAAGCAGATGTATCTGCCTGGTACCGTCCGAATTATTCGAAACTGGGATTCTTGCACCAGCAGATTGGCAATGCTTATTTAAGGGTCGTTGTGATACCAGCACTTCGTTCTTCTGCCAGAAGTGTTATAGGCCGCTATACTCCCGAACAGATTTACTCAACAAAACGCGATGCCATTCAGGTTGAAATTTATGAAGAAACGAAAGCCATTTTGGATGATAAATTCGTTGATTTGGACAATGTTCTTATTCGTTCAATTATCCTGCCTCCGACCATCAAATCGGCCATTGAAAGTAAATTGAAGCAGGAGCAGGAATCACTGGAGTATGAATTTAAACTGCAGAAAGCACAAAAAGAAGCGGAAAGACAACGTATTGATGCGGAAGGTAAGGCAGCAGCTAATAAGATCTTAAATGCCAGTTTAACTGACAAAATTTTACAGGAAAAGGGCATTAGTGCAACTGTTAAACTTGCAGAATCACCAAATACAAAGGTGATTGTCATCGGGAATTCAAAAGATGGAATGCCACTGATACTAGGTGATAGTAAATAGCATTTGATGGATGGGTAATGGGATCAAAATAAAGAATAAGAGGGTTTCCTGGGAATATCATTTAATTGATAAAATAGTGGCCGGTATTATACTGACCGGTACCGAAATTAAATCGATACGAAATGGGAAAGCAAGCCTGGCCGATTCATATTGCTATTTTGAAGGCCATGAGTTGTATGTCAGGGGTATGCATATTGCCGAATATTCTTTTGCTTCTTACAATAATCATTTGGCCAAACGCGACAGGAAACTGTTGTTAAATGCCAGGGAATTACGAAAAATGTTTACAAAGGTGAAAGAAAAAAGCATGACCATTGTACCCATTACTTTATTTATAAACGAAAAGGGACTTGCAAAGCTTGAAATTGCACTGGCAAGAGGTAAACATCATTATGATAAAAGGGATAGTTTGAAAGAGAAGGATTCGAAGCGTGAAATGGATCGTCATCTAAAACGTTGATCTTGTAGATCTATATCAAGCTTTTCCTTCCCACTCATTCATAAACTGAGCAACAAAATTTTCCATATAAGTATGGCGTCTTTCAGCCAGTTTTTTACCTGTTGGCGTGTTCATCATACCTTTTAGCAGAAAGAGTTTTTCATAGAAATGATTGATGGTAGGGGCATCGCTTTTTTTATACGTTTCTTTACTCATGTAAAGGTCAGGTTCAATGCCCGGATCATACAATTTGAAATTTTTATATCCGCCGTAGTTAAATGCCCGTGCAATACCAATAGCCCCGATAGCATCAAGGCGATCCGCATCCTGGATGACCCTTAATTCTGAAGAATCAAATTTCTTTTCTTCAAATGTTTTATGAAATGAAATATTCCTGATGATGGCTTCGAGATGTTCAATTGTTTTGATATCCAGATTTAAACTTGTCATGAATTGAACTGCCTTTTTCGGGCCAATTTCTTCATTTCCATTATTGAATTTCGAATCGGCAATATCGTGCAATAAAGCGCCCATCTGAACAACAAATAAGTCGGCCTTCTCTTCCATTGCTATATGAACGGCAGTTTTCCATACCCTGTAGATATGCCACCAGTCGTGCCCGCCCTCTGCATTATTAAGCTCGTTTTGAACAAATTTGATTGTATTTTCAATAATCTTTTCCTGTGAGCCTGTCATAATTTATAAGAATTGCATCCCCGGCTTTCGGAGAATATTATTTTTGCAATTCAAAACTATAAAATTAGCACGAATGAAATACGATATATTGATATTGGGAAGCGGACCAGGTGGTTATGTAGCAGCCATAAGGGCATCGCAACTGGGCATGAAAGCAGCTGTCATTGAAAAGTCAGAATTAGGTGGCATTTGTCTGAATTGGGGTTGTATTCCCACTAAAGCATTGTTGAAGAGCGCACAGGTATTTAATTATACCAAACATGCTATTGATTATGGAGTGAAGATTGATGGACAAATCACAGCTGATATAAAAAGCATGGTTGAAAGAAGTCGTGATGTAGCTGACGGAATGAGCAAAGGTGTTCAGTACCTGCTGAAGAAAAGTAAAGTAGATGTAATCCATGGATTTGGAAAATTGAAACCAGGTAAATCAGTTGAAGTAACTGATGCTGAAGGAAAAATTACAACATACCAGGCAAATCACATTATTATTGCTACTGGCGCAAAATCGAAGCAGTTACCCAATCTGAAACAGGACGGCAAAAAGATAATTGGATACCGTGAAGCCATGACCCTGGATAAAATTCCAAAAAGCATGGTAGTGGTTGGCTCCGGGGCGATTGGTTCTGAGTTTGCCTATTTTTATAATTCGCTTGGGGTAGAGGTGACCCTGGTTGAGTTTTTACCCAATATTGTGCCACTTGAAGATGTAGATGTTTCAAAACAATTGGCGCGATCCTTCAAAAAAGCTAAAATGAAAGTGATGATCAATTCAGCTGTTGAAAGTGTTGATAAAAGAGGTGATACATGCAAGGTATTGATAAAAACAGCTAAAGGCGAAGAAATTGTGGAAGCAGATATTGTACTTTCTGCTGTGGGTATTGAAACCAATATTTCCGGTATTGGATTGGAGGATGTGGGTATTGAAGTTGAAAAAGGGAAGGTGAAAGTGGATAACTTTTACAAAACTAACGTTGAGGGTTATTACGCCATTGGAGATATCGTCCACGGACCGGCGCTGGCACATGTAGCCTCGCATGAAGGTATTACATGTATTGAAAAAATTGCTGGTCAGTATGTTGAAGCTATTGACTATAGTAATATACCAGCCTGTACTTATACCAGTCCTGAAGTAGCATCCGTTGGAATGACTGAACAGCAGGCACTGGACGCCGGATACGATATAAAAGTCGGTAAATTCCCTTTTACCGCATCTGGTAAAGCGAGTGCTGGTGGCAACAGGGATGGTTTTGTTAAAGTGATTTTTGATGCAGGCATCGGGCAATGGTTAGGATGCCATATGATCGGTGACAATGTAACTGAGATGATCGCTGAAGTTGTAGTGGCAAGGAAGAAAGGAGCTACAGGGCATGACATTATTAAATCGGTTCATCCGCACCCAACCATGTCAGAAGCCGTGATGGAAGCTGTTGCCGATGCTTTCGGGGAGGTGATTCATATTTAATTGGAGATATTGATTAACTGGGTGCATTCAGGAACCAATGTTGGTACATGCTCCAGTCCCAATTGCTTATTCCATACCAGCAACCATCAAAGGACAAGGACATTTTTATACTATAGATACTAAAAAGGAGTAGCAATATATAGGTAAATATTTGCATACTTTTTGATTTGGGATAGTTGAGCAGATAAGCTAAGGGTATGGCCAATATAGCATAATATTCAACAAAATTTCTATTGGCAAATCCGCATCCGAAATTATAGATCCACCAGGAGCTGATCAAGTAACTCAATACAACTATTAAGGTTCCTATTATCCAACCATTTGGTTTTTTATTTATGATCATTAAGACTATTCCCGTCACAAAAATCAAGAACACCGGATTGTATAAGATATGACCACTGTTTGGAGCAAAGAATACGGAAATGACCTGTGGATTATGAATATTGGAGAATGCTTCATTTCCGTAAGAATAATAAAAAAATGATTCAGAAATATAATTCCAGTAAAACATCTGTGGAAGCACCATGACAAAGCCCGATATTATGAACGATCCAATAAGAATTGGATATTCTTTTATAAAATTCCTACTGAGGATGCTTGGCCTTAAAAACAAAGAAAATAATATAAAAATAGTATTAAGCGGTCTGAGAATGACAATAATCCCAGCTACTATTCCCAATAAAAAACCATATTTCATTTGCTGATGCAAATATTTATCACGGCTGGACCATAGAAAAAGATAAATTGAAAATATACAAAAAGAATAAATGTGTGACATACCTGTCTCTATTACAGCGTAATAAAACAAGTTGGTGCCTGCAAAGACTACTAATATAGTATGGGCTGATATCCCAGTGGGGAAACTTTTTTTAAGCAATTTAAACAAAAAAAAGAGACCGGTTAACAGATAAAAAATGGCAGCAACATCAACTGATTTCTGATAAAGAAAAGTAAATCCGTTTGCCTCAAAATTCGTAAACTGAGTGATCAGGTGCGCAAGGAGAAAAAAGGGAAATTGAAGTAATGCAACACCATAGGTGTATTTGGTGAACACTTTATTATTTATGGAATCTAATCGGAAGCCGTTACCTGTTTTCTGATCAATATCCACAGGAAAGTCAGGAATATGAAACTGATAAATGAAAAGTGCAGGTAAATAAATATAGTAGCCTGCTTTGTCTGCAAAAATTTCACTTCGGTAGTGAAATGCCTCGTATTTGCTATGCCTGTTAAATGAGAGGTAAAGAAGAGAAAAGGCAATTAATATAAAATATAGAGCTTTAAGCTTTTTATTCATGAACCTGTCAGCTATTTGTATTTAGAAAAGGGCCATTAAGTATTTTTGGTATACAAAAAAATAGACTTTTAAATGAATACATGTTGATCGTAAATCTCGATTTATCCTTCAAATATATCTTTTTAAACTCAATTCTATAACCAGTGATTTTGGCAAGTTCAAAATTTTTATAAACCACAGCTACGTACATCGCATGTATGTAAAACATGAGCCTGTATAAGTCATCTGAATCGTATTCAGTTTCTTGAAACAATGTGGTTGTTTTGTCAAATTCAAGTTTGAGTTGCTCATTTACCTGATCATAATTGGTGCAAAAACTCACAAAAGTTGTAACACCCGCATTCATATCTTTGCACATATCCAGGCTGTCGTTCATGTATTGAATAAATGCGCCGAGTTGATAAAATGCTGCTTTGTTTTTTTCCGTTATTTCAAAGAGGAGCGAAGTTGTGAGTAAAATGGCAGTCCCACCTTTATTTCTTGTTAATTCGTGGATTTCTTCTTCACTTATATCTTTTTTCAATTGTGCCACGCTGTCAATTTGCGGTTTCCGCAATGAAAAATCCTTGATCAAAAATGCTTTCTTGCTATCAATAATAGAAAGTAGTTTTTCGTGATAAAGAATGAATATTTTCTCAATAGCAGTGCATTCGTTAAATTTATGATAATCGCTTTTTAATAAAATCGAAATTCTTTGCGAATCAATTTGATTATCATCTACCATCAGGTCCGTAATGGCCATGAGTGCTCCGAGATAGATGAGAGACTTTTTTTCTTTTATATTAAGTTTCTGATGACGCAATTCTGATAGCAATTCACCCAGATAAAGGTTGGTGGCCATATACCATTGGATTTTCAAAAAATGCAGTTGAGAAATGCTACCATCATTGATTTGGTTTGACTTGGTAATATCCTGATGCGCAATCTCATTGACATAACGATGATATGAACCGTTTTCCCTATTGACAGCCCTTACCTTGGTCACAAATTTTAGTAAGAGTATACTATTTTGAATTGTCCGCATGGAAAAGTAATCAGCCATATTTGATTATTCAAAGCTAAAAAATTGTTATTGGCAAAAAGAAAACTTTAAAAACTAAACCGGTATGAGACTTTTAGTAGGAAAATATTTCTTGGACTGACATCTAAAAGTTTGTTCATATTTTCTGAAAGACTGAACCTGCCATCTGGATGGTCGCCTGTACGGCCTTGTGACCATACGAGGTAAGCGGTTGACCCCGGAATATATTCCCATCTGACTACCAGGTTCGAACGAAACTCATAGAAGCTGAAATCCGGATTCTCAAAACTATAATCGGTGTATCCATCGGCATTTTCATCAATATTATACATATTATCAACAGGATCGTATAATATCTCATTTTCTGGATAAAGTGTATATTGATCCTGCCATTGCTCTGTCATCGGATTGGTAACTTTTTTATAATCTGAATAATCTCCTGAAAAGAGATAAGGTTGCCCCCAATATTGAATGGAAAGATTGGGGGTTATGGATAGTTCAATTCTGATGTCCATGCTTACAAATTCCTGGTAAATATTTGAAACAACATAAACATTATTGCCATTGTATTCCGGTGTTTCGACATATATTATCTCCTGGTTCTGGAAGTTATAACCCGGTTCGAGTGAGATTTGTAAAAAATATAATGGTCGATACATGATTTCTAGACTTGTTCCAAAAGTTCTCTGATAATCATCATCTCCCCAATTATTTCGCATGAATAATTCAAATGAAAGTTTTTTTCTAGTGTCAGACTCAATGTTATACCAGTATCCAAAATCTCCTGGGGCTCTCAATGCAGGTCCTCCACGTAATTGATGTCGATCGATATCAAAAAAACCCCGGTTAACACCAACAGCAAAACTCCAGTAATTTTTAAATTGCATACGAATATTAACATTTGCATTAATATACAAATGACGGCCTGAGAAATCCCAGCCTGAAGACTGAGACGCATTTATATTCAAATTTCTGAAAATACTAAATGGTTCCCATATCCTGTATCCACCCCATACACCTTGATTAAAGTAGTCGCTTAACCGAAGGAAACCCATGTCATTCAAGTCCAAACCGGGTGTTCTCCAGGTAAACCACCCTCCATATAGCCAGTGTCCATCACCAATCTTACCTCCTTCAATCGTACCTCCATTCCCAATAAGACTGGTTCTTGTTGTGTCAATCGATAAATGTTCTACATCCGGTCGCTGGTAATATCTCTGTGGTGCTTCCTGCAATTCTGTTATTGCTTCAGTTGAACCATAAGCTTGACTAAAAACAGTTCTTATACTTAGATTATAGGCTTTTTCTTTCCAGAAATTTTTAAAATCAATCCCTTGGGTATATTCAGCGGTTGGTAAAAAATTTACTGAACTATCATTGATAAATCTATTTGTGGCAGTTACCATTCCACCGATTGTTGTATTGCCTTTATCAATATCTTTTTGAATTCGGGTGTTAAAATAGTTAGTAAGAGGTTCAACAACTTCTTCGTTAACAATTCCATTGGAAGCAATTTGACCAGTTTCTTTATTTGTAATACTTTCCAAAACACCAATCGACCATCCGTTATTGGTTTTTCCTGATAATTTCATGGCGCCCAGAATCCGGGTATACTCAGGTATATCAGCGTATTCATTATCCTCAAGATCTGGTTCATATTGAGGCATGCGTCCTATTCTCCGTGAATAAAATAAATTATCAACACCAAAGAATCCATCACCTTCAGTAACCGGATAATTATAAATATTACTTCCTTCAATAAAGAATGGCCTTTTCTCCTCGAAATATGTTTCAAATGCTGACAAATTTACCTCAGAAGGATCAGCTTCAACTTGCCCAAAGTCAGGGTTTACTGTAAAATTCAGAGTCATGTTATTGGTAATCGCAATTTTACCATCCAACCCTGCATTGTAGCCAAAGTCTGTTCCGTCTTCAAATGGATTGCCTTCTTCGGCTTCATAAGTTTCAACGTAACCCATGGCATAAGGAATTAATTCAACTTCCTTTTTGGGTTGAATATTTTTAATACCGTGAATTTCACCCCATAAACTTGCCCAGCCTGTGGCATCCTGAGGTACCATCTGCCACAACGACATTTCTTCTTTTCTGAAATACCAACGTAATACTTCAAAGCCCCATATATAATCCTCTTTTTTTGAAAATCTTAATTGTGTAAATGGAATTTTCATTTCAGCCAGCCAACCAAGTTCGTCAATACTAACCTTCGTATACCATACTGGATCCCATGTCTCATCAAAGTCATTGTCGTTTGTAACTATTCCATCATTCTTGACGCCTGCAGCATTCACAGAGAATGAAAATCCTGTCATTTTATCATTGTAACTATCAATGCCAACAGCTACCCAATCTCCTTCAAAACTATCACGTCGGGTCAATCGTTTTTCTATTTTATCAGGTTCTGAATCAAAACAGCGAATGGCTATATACAAGTGGTTGTCATCATATAACAGTTTAAACTTGGTTTCCTGAGAAGGTCTCTGGTATTCATAAGGCTCGCGCTGCAAGAATTCACCACTCCATTCGACAATATCCCAGGCTTCTTCATTAACTAAGCCATCGATAACCGGAGGGGCGCCAATCAATCGGTTCGTGTGATATATTCTTAAACTATCCTGTGAGTAAGCGGATATTACCAACAATAAGGAGGCAAGGAGGATTGTTTTTTGGATTGGATTACCCTTCAAAATAAAAGTTGTTCTTAGCAGGTTTCTATGCCCATAATTCATGCCAGAATTTAACAAGTTCTGATTGCCAAAGATATAGCTTTCAGAACAAAAAATGACAAAAAATATATTGTTCGAATAGAAACAGAGGTGTTCAAAAATGACCACAATTTTTATCAATTTTTAATTCGAAAAAAAATATTCGAACAGATTTAGATATTTGTTAAAAGATTAAAATTGATTGTTTGCCAGTTAAGCTGCTAACTGTTAAATAAGTACTTTTACAAGTTAAAATTTGTTGTGATGGAGATTGTTGAAACCAAGATACCTGATTTATATATAATCAAACCCAAAGTTTATCTGGATGAGAGAGGTTATTTCTTTGAGTCATACAATAAAGAAGTATTTCTTAAAATGGGCATTGACCATAATTTCGTTCAGGATAATGAATCATATTCAAACAAAGGAGTACTAAGGGGTCTGCACTTTCAAAAACCGCCATTTTCACAAGGTAAACTGGTTCGTGTTGTAAGTGGCTCAGTTCTTGATGTGGCAGTAGATATCAGAAAATCATCACCAACATATGGGCAGTGGGTTTCTGTAGAATTGACCCATGAGAATAAATGGATGTACTGGATACCACCCGGGTTTGCACATGGGTTTGTTGCATTAGAGGACAATACAGTATTTATATACAAGTGCACTAATATTTATAATAAAGAATCAGAAGGGAGTATTCGCTGGAATGATCCGGATTTGAATATTGATTGGAAAATTAGTGATCCGATACTCTCCGATAAAGATCAAAACGTACCCTTTTTTAAAGATCTGGATAGTCCCTTTTAAACTGAATTGAATAATTTATACGCTGAGAGTTGATGAATAAAGCTTTGACATATTTTTTGTTAATCGTTCTGATTATCATGTTAATAATTGGATTTGATAAATGGTGGCGGCAGGATCAGTCGAAGTTGCCTGGAAATAATGAACAGTATTACAAGATCGTGTCACTTGATATACCTGACGAACTTACTTTTGCAGGAGAGGCTGTTCCACTTGATATATTCTACGTTAGAGAAGCGCTTGACAGGGAATTATCTGTAAATACTTACTGGCACTCATCCACTTTGCAGATCATTAAAAAATCAGGACGTTGGTTTCCCGTGATGGATACCATACTTGAAAAATACGGTGTGCCGCTTGATTTTAAATACCTGTCTGTTATTGAGAGTGGATTGTCCAATGCAGTTTCTCCTTCGGATGCTGTCGGATTCTGGCAGTTTTTAAAGGGGACTGCGAAAGATTTTGACCTGGAGGTGGACAGGGAGGTTGATGAAAGATACCACGTGGAGAAATCTACAGAAGCAGCTTGCAAATATCTGTTGAAGAGCTACGAAAAATATGGCAACTGGGCATTGGTTGCTGCATCGTATAATGCGGGTACAAGCGGTATCCAGAGATTGATGGAAAAACAACAGGCTGGATCTTATTATGATATGCTTGTTGCCGAAGAAACAAGCAGGTATGTATACCGAATTTTGGCCATGAAACTCATTTTTGAAAATCCTCAGGCCTATGGATTTTATATTGAACCAGACGAGTATTATTTACCCATTCCTTATCACCTTGTAGAAGTGAACGGAAAAATTGAAAATTGGTCAGATTTTGCAAAGGACCATGGAATCAGCTACAAAATCCTGAAATATTTTAATCCCTGGTTACGGCAAACAGACCTTAAGAACAGGAGCGGAAGGACCTATAAAATTAAAATTCCTGATCCACCCTATAATTTAACTCATGAGCAGTTGATTCTCATGCAAAACGGAATCAGCAATTGATGATTTTAAGATGAAAGACGAAAGGACAGATATACATACTGATCATAATGAAGTGCTGGAAGTGCTCGGGGCACGAGTACATAACCTGAAAAATATTGACGTCAGGATACCGCGAAATAAGCTGGTTGTAATAACGGGCTTAAGTGGAAGCGGTAAATCTTCACTGGCTTTTGATACTATTTATGCCGAAGGTCAGCGGAGGTATATGGAAACACTTTCGGCATACGCCCGACAGTTCATTGGCAATATGGAACGTCCGGATGTGGATAAGATAAGTGGGTTAAGTCCGGTTATTTCTATTGAGCAGAAATCTGTAAATAGAAATCCTCGCTCAACTGTGGGCACTATAACTGAGGTATATGATTTCCTGAGATTACTGTTTGCCAGGGCATCTGAAGCATACTCCTACAATACGGGTGAAAAGATGGTGCAATACACCCAGGAACAAATAACTGGTTTGATCATTGATCAATACCAGGACAAAGGTATTTCAATACTGGCTCCTTTGGTAAAAGGCCGCAAAGGGCATTACAGGGAATTATTTGAACAAGTGAGGCAGCAGGGATTCCTGAAAGTCAGGGTAGATGGCGAAATTCGTGAAATATCTTTTGGATTACAACTAGACAGGTATAAAGTACATGATATTGAAGTGGTGATCGACCGCATCCTGGTTGAGTCGGAGTATAAAGAACGTATCAATAAAACCATTTCAACTGCCATGAAACACGGAAAAGGAGTGATCATGGTGGTAGAGGACGGTTCTGAAAACTCCAGGCATTACAGCCGGAAACTAATGTGTCCTACTACCGGATTGTCATATGATGAGCCCGAACCCAATACTTTCTCTTTCAATTCGCCTTATGGCGCATGCCCAGTTTGTAACGGACTGGGAACGGTAAGCGAGATTGACCTGAAAAAGGTAATGCCTGATACAAACTTATCTATTAAAAGAGGCGGCATCAAACCACTTGGTGAATATAAAAACAATTGGGTGTTCAATCAGATGGAAGCAATCGGTGCTAAATTTGGATTTACACTGAGTACACCTTTAAAAGACATACCTGATGAAGCTATACAAACAATCCTGAATGGGTCTAACGAAACATTCCAGGTAAAAAAGGAATACTTAGGAATTACTTCCACTTATTCACTTTCCTTTGAAGGGGTGATCAATTATGTAAAACAATATAATTCTGATAATTCTTCACAAAGTTCCAAAAAGTGGTCGGACAGTTTTATGAATTCGCATGTTTGCGGAGGGTGTAACGGTGCCCGGTTGAAAAAAGAAGCTTTATATTTTAAGGTAGGAGATAAAAATATCGCGGATTTAGCATTGATGGACCTGAATCATTTAAGGAAGTGGCTGGAAAATATTGAAGATGAGATGGGCGAAAATCAGAAAACCATTGCACATGAGATATTGCGAGAAATAACCAAAAGAGTCGATTTCCTGCTGGAAGTAGGTATCGGCTACCTGAATCTATACCGGCCTGCCAGAAGCCTGTCAGGTGGTGAATCACAACGCATTCGGCTCGCTACTCAAATTGGTTCGCAACTCACAGGTGTATTGTATATTTTAGATGAACCCAGCATAGGATTACACCAACGCGATAACCATAAGCTTATTCATGCGTTGAAAGAACTAAGAGACATCGGTAATTCGATTATCGTTGTTGAGCATGATAAAGATACGATCCTGGAAGCCGACCATGTAATTGATATCGGTCCGGGAGCCGGCAGGCACGGGGGCGAAATTGTAGCTTCCTGTTCGCCCAGGGAAATTAATGGTTGCAATTCAATTACAGCGCATTATGTAAAAGGAATAAAGGAAATAGCCGTACCTAAAAAACGAAGAAAAGGATCCGGTAAATCGATTACAATTTATGGCGCTGCAGGAAATAACCTGAAAAGTTTAAAAGTTTCATTTCCACTTGGCAAATTCATATGTATTACCGGAGTGTCAGGTAGCGGTAAATCTACATTAGTGAATGAAACTATCTATCCGATCCTAAGCAACCATTTTTACAGATCATTAAAAGAGCCATTGAAGTATGATAAAATTGAAGGGCTGGAGCATCTGGATAAGGTAATAGAGATTGACCAGTCACCTATCGGACGGACACCCCGTTCCAATCCAGCTACCTACACCAAAGTATTTGACGAGATCAGGAAGTTATATGGCAATTTACCTGAAGCTAAAATCAGGGGTTATAAACCGGGTCGTTTTTCTTTCAACGTAAAAGGCGGCCGCTGCGAAACCTGCAAAGGTGCCGGGGTACAAACCATTGAAATGAACTTTTTACCCGATGTTTATGTTTTGTGCGAAGACTGCCAGGGGAAAAGGTATAACCGCGAAACCCTGGAAGTCAGGTTTAAAGGGAAATCCATTAATGATGTGCTGAAATTGACCATCAGCCAGGCAGTTGAATTCTTCGAAAATATCCCTTTCATAGTACATAAATTAAGAACTTTAAAAGATGTGGGGCTGGGTTATTTAACGCTCGGGCAGTCGTCAACCACCATTTCAGGTGGCGAGGCGCAAAGGGTAAAACTTTCTGCTGAGCTTTCGAAAAAAGATACAGGTAAAACGATGTACATTCTTGATGAGCCTACAACAGGTTTGCATTTTGAAGATGTGAATGTACTGCTCAAAGTATTAAATAAGCTGGTTGACAGGGGAAATACGGTGATGGTAATTGAACACAATATGGAAGTAATTAAAGTAGCTGACCATATTATAGATCTGGGCCCTGAAGGTGGTGACGCAGGTGGAGAATTGATTGTAGCAGGCACTCCAGAAGAAATTTTAAAAAACAAAAAAAGTTATACGGCACAGTATTTAAAAAAAGAATTGTAAAAGATTAAAATTGATATATGATGAATGAAAAAGAAATATCCAGGTTGCATAAGGAATTCAAACCAAAAACATGGACTCAAACTAAAGCGCATGATTCCTGGTCTGTTTTTAAGATCATGGCAGAAGTAGTGGACGGCTATGAAGAAATGGCAAGAATCGGTCCTTGTGTGGCTGTGTTTGGCTCAGCAAGAACAAAAGAAACAGAAAAGTATTATAAAGCTGCCGAAGAATTAGCCTATCTTCTTACAAAAAAAGGATTTGGTATCATAACAGGTGGAGGCCCGGGAATTATGGAAGCAGCTAATAAAGGCGCCCACTTTGCAGGTGGAAAATCAGTTGGATTAAATATTAACCTGCCTTTCGAACAACGCCCCAATGTATTTATTGATCCTGATAAATTAATTGAGTTTGATTATTTCTTTACAAGGAAGTTGATGTTCATGAGGTATTCGCAGGGGTATATTGTATTGCCTGGCGGTTTTGGCACTATGGATGAGTTATTTGAAGCGATCACTTTAATTCAAACGCATAAACTGGTAAGCTTTCCGGTAGTGCTTGTCTGCAAGGAATACTGGGAAGGACTGGTGGAGTGGATTACAAATACAATGCGGGCACAGGGAATGATCAGTGATGAAGATATGGAATTATTTCATCTTGTTGATAGTGTTGAAGATGCCGTTGCAGTGATTGAAGATTTCTACAATAAATATGAACTAAAGCCTAATTTTTAGGCGATTATTGAATAATCAGTTTTTTATTGATGTTGCCATTTTTGGTTTTGAATTGAACCAGATAAACACCTTTCTCCAACTGTGAAATATCAATGGTAATATTATGGCTGCCAATAGATATTAAATTCTTATGATATACTAGTTGTCCTGTGATAGCATATATTGAAATTGATTCAGTTTCAGTTGTATTGGGTAGTATTGTGATAGATGTCGCAGCTGGGTTAGGATAAATGATGAAACTATCCGTATTTGTGTTTTCGCTGAACCCCGGTGAAACATCAGCAGAACCATTAAAATACTCAAGCCCCCCAGAATAATTTCCGGCGATCATTTCAAATGCCCCATTTTGGGAAATATCAGCAATCGTAGCACAGGTTCTCAGTCCACGGTCGAAAGAAATACCGGTGGTGTCCAGCAAATTGCCCAACTCATCCGATAAAGTAAATTTTCCATTCAGGTTGCCATCAATATCTGTATAATAAAAAATCTGCCCCTGTTCTGAACCGACGATCAATTGCGTTTCGTTTTGGTTGTTCCTGAAAAACCAGGGCGTACTGTACCCGAAAAGCGAAAACATGGGATCGGTAACATTGATTTTCCCCAGGCTGTCCGTAATAAATGTAAATTCAGCTTGGCTATTGGATCCTGTATTTCTGTAATAATTAATATTTCCACCTTTTTCACCGATAAGCAAATCTGTTTTTCCGTCTTTATCCAAATCAAACAGCTGTGGGCTACTGAATTCGCCTACGTCAATATTCAAATAATTTTCATCGGCAAGGGTAAAGTTAGCGCCTTCATTTCTGAGAAAGAGTAAATTGCCTTTTTCGTTTCCAACCAACAGATCTGTATTTCCATCGCCATTCAGGTCAGCAAATGCCGGGAATATTCCCAGCAGATCTTGATCCCATAAACTGGCAAAATTATTATCAGTTAACTGAAAAACAGGATTCCCGCTTGTACCCATATTCTTATAATATGTCAACCGTGACCTGAAGACTGACCGGAGGAAATAATTTTCGTAGTATGAATACTGATAAATACCATAATTACCAGCAAAAAGGTCAAGGAGTCCGTCACCATCCCAGTCAAACAAAACTGGATAAGCACCAGAACCATGGTCAATCATTTCAGATTGCAGGAAATTATCCGTATAAAATTCAAAATCAGGCTGGTTATTTTCGCCTATGTTCAAGTACAATAAAACACTTTGTTTATCCTCTGAAGCAATAATACTCGGATCGAAAGGCGAAACGATCAAGTCATTTTTTGCATCATTATTTACATCTATAAAAGCAGCAACAGGCATCGAAAACAATTCAATAGTTTCTGATATTGAAGGAAATAATGTATTAACGGATGTGATATGTGCCTCTTCAATACTTCCCCCATTTATTAATGCAAATAATCCCGGGTAATCAACATCTCCTAATAGTAAATCTTTGTCATCATCTGTATCAAGGTTAAGGAGTAGAAAAGTAGAGCCGGTGTGTCGTAAATCATCACGATAATCTTTGTCTTCATTATTACTGATCAAGCAGGTATCCAGATATAACTCATTGGATTCATTACTTTCGACAAAATGACCCCAGCAGTAGGTAACCTGTTCGAAGTCCAATGAATCAGGGATACCATATTTCTCCATCGACATGTTTTTATGCATTTCCACAAAGGAACCCAGTCCCCAGAAGGTTAGAATATCAAGATCACCATCATTATCTATATCTGAAATGCCTGGATAATCGGCATAGGTAACATAAATATTTACATAACCGCCACCCTGGAGTGAGGTAAGATAGGGGTAAACAACCCTTTTAAATGCAAGCTGATCTTCAGAAATATTCTGATACACCATCATACTGGCATAACCCGGTGAATAAGTGAAAATATCGTTCTTTCCATCCATATTATAATCCACAAAAATAGCCCAGTCGTATAGTTCCGGAAGTAATCCTGAAAATTCAGGGTGATACGAAAAATCTATGTTGTTGGGTATGCCACTATTGATAAAGCACATTTTCCGATTACCTTCCCTGTCGAAAGCGATCAGGTCTTTTATGCCATCCAGATTCATATCCAGCGCTCCAAATTGCATGGAATTCATACCACCAGCCCAGGGAGAAGTGTAAAACGAATCAGCTTCACCCATCACTTTGATGTCGTTTGTTGCTTGTTGTGCAAAGCCTGTAAATGAAATCATGGAAATAAATATCCCGATGATGGGACTTGCAAGTTTTTGGATGCATAGCCTGGTTTTATCGAATGGCGTCATTTTACAGGAGTTTTAAGTAACTTTGACAAGCGTAAAAGTAAACAAATATTATTCCTAATTTTCTTCTGTAAAAAACATAAATTTTGTTCTTTAAATGATACAAAATTTATATTTACAGAAGGAACCACTTCGTTAGTACATGAATTTTTTCATTTGGCTTTTTGAATTTGCAAATAATAAAATTCATGTACTTTTGGGCAAAATTGAATTATGGCACGTATATTAGTTGTTGATGACGAGAGCAGTATTAGAAGGACGTTGAAAGACATTCTTGAGTTTGAAAAACACCAGGTGGAAGTGGCATCAAATGGTCAGGAAGCACTCGATTTTGTCAATGATGAAGACTTTGACGTGGTATTGCTGGATATTAAAATGCCGGAAATGGATGGAATGGAAGTGCTGGAACGGATTACGAGGTTGAAAGATATTCCGGTGGTGATGATCTCAGGACATGGTACCATTGAAACGGCTGTTGAGGCCATCAGGAAAGGTGCTTATGATTTCATTGTGAAGCCGCCAGATTTGAACAGGCTGCTGGTAATTGTCCGAAATGCGATCGATAAAAGTGACCTGGTAACTCAGACACGGCAACTGAAAAAAGAAGTTGATAAAAAATATGAGATTGTCGGTGAATCTCAAAAAATAGTGGAACTCAAAGAAATGATTGAGCGTGTAGCACCCACTTCAGCCCGTGTGCTTATAGAAGGCGAAAATGGTACTGGAAAAGAATTGGTTGCAAGGCAATTGCACGAGCAAAGCTCCCGTTCAAAATCACCATTTATTGAAGTCAACTGCGCCGCCATTCCTTCAGAGCTAATTGAAAGCCAGCTTTTTGGACACGAAAAGGGGTCATTTACAAGTGCCATAAAACAGCGAAAAGGTGACTTTGAACTGGCACATGGCGGAACGCTGTTCCTGGATGAAATTGGTGATATGAGCCTTTCAGCGCAGGCAAAAGTATTAAGGGCTTTGCAGGAAAACAAAATCGTTAGGGTAGGGGGAGAGAAGGAAATTTTTGTGGATGTAAGAGTAATTGCAGCCACCAATAAAGACCTGAAATCGGCCATAAAGGATGGGAAATTCAGGGAAGACCTCTACCATCGCCTGAGTGTTATTATTATGGAAGTACCTCCGTTAAGAGACCGAAAAAGTGATATTCAATTACTGGTAAATCATTTCATTGAACAAATATCAGCATCACATGGGAAATCCCCTATTCCTATTGAAGAAAAGGCTATACTTCAGCTTAATGAATTAACATGGAGTGGGAATGTTCGTGAGCTTCATAACGTGATTGAACGATTACTTATTTTATGCACCGATAAAATAAAGGTGGAAGATGTAGAACGTTTTGTAAAGCCGCTAATGATTTAGTCGCATTACCCATTTGGAACAGTTTTTAAGGAAATTACGTATACTGATTTAGTAATTTCGTACCTTTGCATCCCTTTTAAAAGGGGAGTTCTTTGACATTTGGGGCTGACCGGTTTTGACAGCAAGTTGAGTGGATAAGTAAGCATGCCGAGCCTTGTGATTAAGCTCGTTAATCCGTGTCACATACTTTTAATTGGCGAAAATAATTACGCTCTCGCAGCATAATCGAAGTTTAGTAGATTCGCTTAATCCCTGGTCTAGGTTATCGGGGACGGGACGGTTCGCGGGTGGACATGTTTGATTCCGGCCCGGTTACGGATCGCAAGCAACTTCAAACTGGTTCCGGCTTTGCCTTGAAGCCGGGATGAGATTAAAGAGGCTAAGACAAAGTTTTGGGCGTTTGCTCCCACGCTTTGTACGAAAACCAATAGCAAACTAAGCATGTAGAAGGCTTATGTGTTCCTTGTTTGGACGAGGGTTCGAATCCCTCCAGCTCCACAACGCAAAACCGCACACGAAGTGTATTACATGACTGTAAAATAAAAGCAAGCTTGCTTGTTTTTATTTTTCATGATAGTAATGATGAGCAATGCGAGAAGGATTTTTCGTTGTATCCCCCAATATCGGATCAATGAAATTAATCCCCCAGCTCCACAATTTTATGTATATGGTCCCGTAGTTCAATGGATAGAATGTAAGATTCCGGTTCTTATGATCTGGGTTCGAATCCCGGCGGGATCACCAAACAGGACAACTTAGTTTTAAACCGAGTTGTCCTTTTTTATTGTTGAACGAATTAATTTTTATACATTGTTATGAGCTTTTTTCCCTTCTCATTATTTTCAAAATACGATTATATATGATTTCCGCTAAATTCCAGTCATATCCATCAAAGTTAGTCGTATTGTTAAATTGAATAACAACCGCGTCGATGTCCTTGTGGTATTTGGCAATGCTCTGGTAGCCGGGCATCAGACCTGTATGTTCGTAAACGTATATTGAGGAATAGATTTCCTGTTCACCTTCTGCAAACAAAGAGCCATCGTTTAATGCCCGCAAAAATATGCCCACATCTTCGGCAGTGGAAATCATTGAGGTAAGCTTTGATCCATATTCAGAAGTCTTTATGTCCTCCACAATGCCAACGTAATAACCACTCATCACATAGTCGAGATTCACTTCATGAACCGAGCCGAAAGTATTTTTGAGCCCGAGAGGGGTCAATATTTCCTCCCTGATGTATTCGAATTTGCCAGACCCGGTCACCTTTTCGATGAGTTCGGAAATCAACAAATAATTCGTGTTTGAATATTCAAAGTGGTCACCTGGTTCAAAATTAGCCGGTAAATCAAGTACTAGTTCGAGCGCTTCATTACTGTTTTCTGGTGGGTTTGACCAAAAGTTTGGTGTATCAGTTAAATTGGGAATGCCGCTCCGATGCTGCACCATCATTCTCAAGGTAATTTTATCTGCATTTTCAATTCTTCCTACTAGTTCTGGAAAATAATCAGCGAGTGTTTTATCCAAAGACAACTGACCATCATGTACCAATTTGGTGACAGCAACAGCAATATATAGCTTGCTAATGCTGGCAATCTTGAATAAGGCTTGCGGGTCGGCAGGTATTTTATTTTTTCGGTCGTGCCAGCCAGCTGCATAAAACTCCGGTGGCTTCCCAGCTTGGTCCATGTAAACAATCATTCCATCAAATCCATGACCTATGGCTTCATCTAACTGTTCCTGAACCGTATCAGGGAGTGGTAATGTCCAAGCCTTTACCAAAATCCATGGTACGAAATACAAAGAGGATATGCTTGCCATAATAAATACTATTCTGATTATTCGTTTTATTTGTTTCTTATTCATACTTTTTCAAGGTGCTGCCTTTTATTAAATTGCTCATAGTTTACTACAAAGTAAGGGTTTATTGGGAAAATACGTTCTTCATTATTAGTAAAATCTGAAAAACAAGCAGAGCGGTTATAAAAAAACCGCCCTGCTTGAACATTGAAGAGAACTAATTAAATATTATTAAAAATCAAAATATTGAATATTAATTTTCTTTCTTTCTTCTAGTTTCCAAATCATTTTGCATATTTAGACATGTTTTATGGTCAATGGCATAAAAAAAGAGAAGAATAGCACATGACATATAAAGTACACCCGGAAATACCGAGATCATCATTTTAATACCTGTTATAGCTGATGCTGATTGTTCCACATTTGGGATAAATTTGTACAGAGCTAAAAGCCATCCAGCAAGTGCACCACCAATCCCCCAGCCTGCCTTTTGTGCAAAAGTCGCCGCCGAAAAAACCAATCCTGTCGCCCTTCTTCCATTTTTCCATTCTGAATAATCAGCCGTATCTGCAAGCATTGTCCATAAAAGAGGCACTGCAGGGGCATACGTGAATTTTGCAAGAATATTTAAAACATAAATAGGAACAATATTTTGTGCTCCTGGTAAATAAAGAAGGATAAAGAAAAAGCCTGAGATGAGGGAGCTGGCTAAATAGACATTCCTTTTCCCAAATCGTTTAGATAATGGCTTTGAGAAGGGGATACCAGCAATGAGCGCAGCAGTTCCAATTACATTGAACAATTGCACGCTCTCTTCATCACCAATGAAATATTTAAAATAATAAGCAATAGAAAGGTTTTGCATGGCAAACATGACAAAAGAGATGATTCCTACGAAAAATAGAATTACCCATGGCTTGTTTTTAAACAAATTCTTAATGTCTTCTTTCAGGTTTTGTTTTTGGTCTTTGGGCGGTTTTACACGTTCTTTAGTTGTTTTAAAAGTAATCATGAAAAGCACAAAACTGATAATAGCAAAAAGTGTAAGTGTATATTGATAACCTTTGGCATTATCACCTTGCCCGAAATATAAAGCGAGTGAGAGCGCAGTACCCGTAACTATAAATTGGCCAATAAATGCAAAAATGAAGCGGTATGAATTTAATCCGGCTCTTTCGTATGAATCTGATGTCATAACAGCTCCCAATGATGAGTAAGGCAGATTAATTGCAGTAAAAACTGTCATTAGCAAAAGGTAGGTAACTCCTGCATAGATTATTTTTCCAGTTTGTCCAAAATCCGGTGTCGTAAAAGTTAAAATTGCCAGAATACTATATGGTAAAGCCATCCATAAGATATAGGGTCGAAATTTCCCCCACCGGGTATTTGTCCTGTCTGCAATAATACCCATTACCGGATCACTAACCATATCCCAGATTCTTGCTATCAGCATAATGGTGCCTGCTGCTGCCGCAGATATTCCATAAGTGTCGGTATAAAAAATGAGTATCCAAAAACCTACCATATCCCAAACAAAGTGAGAGGCAGTATCACCCAGGCCATATCCTATTTTTTCCTTAAAGGATAACTTTGTGCTGGTTTTACTCATGATTCCTATTGTACTTCATTATACTTTTCTTTTAGCACTCTAAAAGCCATTTTCTTGTTTCTTTCAATATCAACTATTCCCCAGTATTCCTCATTGGCAGCGCCGTCGTATGGAACACCACCACTATAGGGCACTGAGCCACCCACATCGTAGGAGTTGTTGTTGCCTGCTTTCCATAATTCATCATTAAACGCAAATATGGCAACACCGGAGCAAATTTCCCTGTTCCTGAAAATATCATCCAAAATATTTTGTGTGGCATCAGCCTGCGCTTTTTCATTTTCACCCTGCTCGTATCCATTGGAGTCAACAACCATATAACTATCGGCCCCAGCTTCGGAAAGATATATTGGCTTTGAACTAATCCTGGCCCATTCCTCAAAAATCCCTTCTGGGTTATCCCAGCGATAAACGTTCATTCCCCATACATCTATGCTGGGGCATACAGAAAGTGCTAATGAATCGGGTAATTCACCGTGCGCGGTAGCAACCGGATGGGCCGGATCATTAGCATGAATCATATCCGCAGCATTGTTTAAAGCTGAATACCAGTTCTGGATATTATCACCAAACCACTCAGGATGGTAGTTGTATTCATTGCCCAGTTCCCAAAATAATATTGCATTATGCGTTTTGTAGGTGTTTATATAATCGATAAATGACCCCGAAAGAATATCATTTTCTCCGCCCTGGTTATAACCAATACCAATGATTACTTTAAGCCCAGCAGCATTTATTTCATCTAGAACCGCCTTATCCGTAATTGGGATATATACTCGGATGGTGTTGATTCCTGCTTCTTTCATTAAAGCTAAATCTTCATTTAAATTGTCAAAACTTCTTTCGTCACTCCCCCTGGATACCGGATGATAACATATTCCCTTTATCAGATAGGGATCACCGTCAACCATGACCTGGCGCCCTGAAATGCTGACAACATTAGTATTTGATACATTCGAGCATGAAGAAAACATGAAAATGATAAGGATGAAGATTGCGATATGTTTTAGTTTTCTCATTCTTTTAATTCTGATTTAAAGCAGGAGCCACGAGAGTTTGTATTGCTTGGGCGCTTATTTGAACATCAACGGATTTGGTTTCTAGGCTAAGTCTTATATTCTTTGATTCTGCATTCATATTTAAAACAACTACTACAATTGATCCATCTGGATTCTGTACAGCTGTCAGCATTAGAGTTTCGTCAGGGTTATCAAATCCAACGCGCACCGCACCAGGCCTGATAAACTTGCTAAAATGTGCCATGGTATAGTACAAAGGTGTAAAATAGACTTCATCTATAGTGGGATCAACAATGACGGGAGCGATACACCAGTTTTCAAACCAGTTTGGACCACCTTGCCTGTCGAGGACCATGTTCCAATCAACCCAACCGTCAACCCAGTTATTAAGGCAACCAATAATATCACGTGCATATCGATAAACCGGAACATATTTGGGATGCAAATGTTTCTGCTCCTCTGGCGCCCAGTCCCAGCCCCAGTCAGTTGCTTCTTTCGACCAATACCATTGATCATCTTTCCAATGTGGAACTTCTGCATCAACGCATGCTTCTGATTGAATCAAGTATTTTTCAGGAGCTAATTCATGTGTGTGCCTTAATGACTCAGGAAACCAGTCGTAAGTGCTGGCATACCAATGAATCGCAAATCCATCGAAATATTTTGCAGCTTCTTTATCGCCATAAATAACATCTGCCCATTCTATTAATTCATGTCCTCGGTTTTGGTCATAAGCCAAAATCTTTGCATTTAATCCATCAGTTTCAAATCTGGGGCCTAAATGGTGTTTTACAAATTCTGCCATTTCTTTGGCACTGAAATGCATACTTTCCCAATTGTTTCCATTTCCAAGCGGTTCGTTTTCCACAGTTACTGCCCAAATATCTATCCCCTCTTTTTTATATGCTGATATGTATTTAGAAAAAAACAATGCCCAGCTATCATAATATTCAGGGAGTAATTTTCCTCCAACCCAATTTTTGTTATCCTTCATCCATGGTGGTGCTGTCCATGGCGAAGAAATGATTTTAAAACCTTCTTCTGAAATGGCCATAGCCTCTTTGATCATGGGGATGATATCATCGCGATCTTCATTGATGTAGAAGTTCTTTAGTTGCTTATCTTCTTTGGGATGGTACGAATAATTCGACAATGAAAAGTCGCAGGAATTAATATGAGTGCGGGTTAGAGAATACCGGGCACCTTCATTTCCAAAGTAAGCTTTTAGGATTAAATCCCTGTTTACTTTGCCAAGTTGATTTAATAGATAAGCTGATGATTCGGTAAAGGAACCGCCAAACCCGGTGATGGTTTGATATTTGTCTTCTGGCAATATCTTTACTTGAATTGCATTATCTGTTTTTTCAAATTCAGAAACTTTCGAAAGCTTGTTTCCTTCAGCGGAAGTTTCATATACTTCAACCTGTAGTTGGTTTTGTTTTTGATTACAGCCCATCAATAAAACTATGATTAAAATAAATGATATGTTTCTTAAAATATTCATAATTTCTATTTGTTATTTTCCATTATCACCCTGATGTTTAACTTTACCTCGCCTGGCAATAAGAGCTTCACGAATTTCATGCGCTTTTTCTTCGCTGATTGAATAATTTTTCATTATCCAGATAGCCATCAAGGCAAAAACGATGGGGATGATAATATCTGCCAATCTAAGATTTACCAATGACTCAGCGGTTTGCACCACGGCATTTTCATTAAAACCAACCATTTTTAATACCACACCGCTTAATAACATAGCTAAAGCATTACCTATTTTTACCATTAGCCAGTAGACGGCTCCAAACATACCTTCGCGTCGCTTGCCGTTGTTGAGCTCATCCAAATCACATACATCGGCAGTCATTGACATCATTAAGGTAAAGAGACCTCCAATACCAAAAGAAATGAAAGGTAGAGGTATAAACATCAACCAGGGATTTGCCGGGTTGAAGCACCACCACTTCAGGATATAACCAATAATTGAAAGCATGGTAGATACAATAAAGGCATTCTTTTTCCCGATTCGTGTGGAAATTTTTGCAATAATTGGAATAATAAGAAAGGCGGTGGCGGCAGCATTAACGGTACTAAACCATGGCGGCCAGGTTCCGGCCGCAGTAATACTACCCTCAAACAGGTAATAGAGAATGATAAAATACGAAAACTGAGCAATGGTTTGAAAACCATTAAAAACCAAAAAGGTGGTTCCACATAATTTAAGAAAGGGTTTGCAAGTTAGGGTTTGAACAATGGCTTGCCATAATTCCTTTAGGTTTGAGGCCATATTCTTCATATTAAGCTTTGATTCACCTTTCAAATCGGATAGGATCATTTCTTTACAAAACAAAGCTGGCAAAGCCCCCAGGAAAATACTGAAACCACCTACCCAAATAGAAAGAACCCGTACTCCTTCTGTTGATTCTTCAAAAAATATATCCGGATTACCAATTAAAATCCAAAACCAGGGAGCAATCATCCAGGCTAATTGTCCCATAAACTGGCCAACAGCCATTAGCCTGGTACGTTCATTATAATCTGGTGTCATTTCATATCCAAGGCCAATAAATGGGGTAGAATAAACGGTAAATGATAGAAAGAAAACGAAGGAGAGACTTAAAAAATAAATGAAATTATACGCTTCAGTATTTTCTGGGTATAACTGCCAAAGTACCATAAAAGAAAGTCCGGTTAGCATACTGCCTAAAAGAATATAAGGCTTTCTTCTTCCCCACCTTGAGCGTGTGTTATCGGTGATAAATCCCATGATTGGATCGATAATCGCATCAAATAATTTTGGTAAAGCAGCCACCAATCCAGCCAATGCCGGATCCATTTTAAATCCGTAAATAAGATAGAACATAAAAACTCCAAGAGCAGCAGGATATAGGTTTATTGTCAATTGTCCTGCACCGTATGCAAACTTTTGTCCCATAGGGACCCTGTCTTCCTTTGCTGTTTTATAACGAGCTGTCAAAATTCTTTGTTTTAATTCGGCAATTGGTGCCTTGTTTTCTAATCCTTTTTTGTTTTCCCCTCTTTTGCTTTGTTAATGCAACTTTCTACTTTTAAATTGCTTGAAGTACTGCTTTCATTAAATCTTGTTATTAAAGTTTTCAATTGTTTTTTCGTTGTTATTATTCTTGTGAATAAATATGTTGCATAAGCTTTTTGGGGGTTCGATCAATGTTGAACAATCCCCAGTGTTTTTCAGCACCCATCATATTTCCAGGCTCACCTTTCCAATCTTCGTCAAAAGCTTCGAACCAAAAAGTTGTAAAATTGTTCTCGTTTGACCAATTCATAAACTCGTTATAGTACTGCAACTGTTTTTCTTCGCTTGCACGTTCATTAAATTCGGATGCTATAGTGGGCCAGCCGGCCTCAGTGATTACGATGGTAGCTTCGGGGAGTGATTTTTTTACTTCCATTACATTTTCAATGGAATAGGAGAGACCTTCATTAATATCTTTACCTTCCCATACCGGGTATATATGGATGGAGATAAAATCAACTGCTTTTGCAAGTGCTGTTCCATGGTCTGCCCACCATTTATAATTATCAGCAACTGTCACGGGTTGAGCAATGGTATTCTTTACTTTTTTCACATAAGATATAATCGTGTCAGCATCTACTTTATGGTCATTCCAGTCAACTAAGGATTCGTTTCCCACGTTAACGGCGACAATAATTTCTTCAAAATTATTTGCCAAATCAATACCTCGCTGAATTTCGACAAGATTTAACTCTTTATTTTTCTTTAGCTTATCATCAGGGATTGGCTCAGTTAACCATTCACAAGTTTCGTGATTACTCAGCTCGGCGTGTAACCAAATTCCCAACAGGACTTTAATATTGATATTATTTTCTTTGATGACATTCAGCACCATCTCAGAATTTTCACCACAGTCATAAATCCGTATAAGATGAAATCCGGCATCTTCAGTAAGCATAGTCAGATCTTCCAAAACTTCATTGTAGGAAGGATTAATAGCACCATCTCCTCTGTCAGGATGCTGTCCTGTTCTAAATCCAGAATAGGAAACAGCCTTTGTAATACCAACGAGCAAATCATCTTTATCCTGCAGGACTGAATTCATAGATTTTTCTGGTTTTTCTTCCACGTCTTTGTTATTTTTAAATCCTGATTCACAACTCATAAAAAGGACAGAAAGTAATAATATAACTCCAAAATATTTACGTACGTCCATGTTATCTTACCTTTAAATTTTTAATACTTAAGATGGCAACCTTTATCCCAAAGGCCCCAAAAAGCACCCACATCGCCCTCGTCGTGTATTTTCCACGGTTCATCAAAAGATGAAAAATAAAAGATATCGATGTCATCTTTTTTTGACCAAAGCTGGGTGTTAATGAAATACCTGATGGCATTTTCAAATGAAGGTTCTGCCCCATGAAAAGCTTCTCCAATATTTGGCCACCCTGTTTCAGAAATAATGACCTTCTTACCCTTTGCTGCTTTAACAGCGCGGCTGAACATATCTTTCATGTAAATCAAAGAATACTCAATATCACAGCCTTCCCAAAATGGGTAGCAATTGGCAAAAATGATGTCGCATGTTTCCGTAATTCGAGGTCGGTTTTCAAACTCATAATAGGCATCAACATAGCCGACCGGAACATCCGGAATTTCATTCTTTACCCTTGTAATAAAATTTAGTAGTTCATCTTCTGATAAATCTCCACGATACATCACTTCATTACCGATAGCGACAATATTTGCATGACCTTCTTTAGCGATTTCAATAACATTCATGATTTCCGCCTCGTTTATCCTGCCATTGCTTCCCAGCCATGCTCCCACCAAAGTTTTTAACCCATGTTCATGAGCAATACGGGGAATATTTTCGTTACCATCTGTACATGAAAATGACCTTATCCAATTTGTGTACGGTTTAATTATTTCTATTCTCTTTCTTATCTGTTCCTCGCTGATATAATCACCTGGTTCCTGCCCTTCGAGATAGGGGCTGAAGCACAATCCATGCATGCGGGATTTAAAAACCTTACTAAAAGAAGATTGTAATTCCTCTTTGCTTCTATTCGCAAAGTTTTCACCTAGCAACGACAAAATATATTCACTTCTAAACGACATACTAATTCTTCTTTTTGTATTTATTAATAAATACTTCGATTAGTTCTACTTCTCCACTTCTTTTAAAAATTAAACTACTGATCCGTTGATTCAGTTTTTCGTTCTGCAATTCTTCAATACTTTCATCTTCATAATGAACAACAATTCTATCCTCATTCGAAAAGGTATAAATCACAGGTACCTGGCAAAAAGTGAATCCTATCTGGTTTTCCTTTAAGAAAACCCGGCGGTTATTTCCGTCTATCGCATAATAATCGAAGTCTTGTGGCCTTTCCAGAATTTCTTCCTTATTCAATAAAGAAGTTTCAAATTTGATGTTACCATTACTGATGACGATACCCAACTCGCCCAAACGGGAAATAATATCCTCCTTCACCTGGCCTGTCAGCCCTGGTTGTTTAACGCCTGCCCCCGATGGTGTATGTGAATAGGCATCAGTTGGAAAAGCACCGTATAGGTCAGGAGTTTTATACAATCCAATCCCGGCTTTAATCTCATAATAATGCGCTTCAAATCGGCCGGTGATTTTAGCATCAGCACCTTCATCTATAGCTTTAAAATAGCATTCCTGCGTGGCCAGCAATAATTTTGAAACCATATGCCAGTATATCGACCCCAGGCCTTCGTAACCAAAAAAAGTTCCAGAACGACCGGTAAAAGATTTGTGATCGAAAACATCTTCGTAAATTGCTAATATCTTTTCTTTTTCCTTTTCAATAAGATGGCTGTAGCTTCCTATTTTTAAATTATCCAGTGCATGTTTAAGGGCATCCACATTTCGAAATGTTCCATTGAAATGGTATTCACCGTCCTCATCTCTCTGAATGATGGATGTTTCAGCATCATCAAGCAGTTTCGTCAATAAACGTGATTCCTCAACGAAATGTTCCGGTATCCAGTTTTTCTCCATGAAGCGGGGTAAAATCCGGTCGGGGTAAAGCATATAACTATACTGATCGGGCCTGAACATTTCACTGTTTTTAAGAGCATCTAAAACCTGAAGGCTTTCGCGGGTAGACAAATAACCTGAACTTAAGACAGCTACCTGACCTTCAAGCATTTCATACAGATTTCGAATGGAAATACCATCTGCATTCAATGAAATTAAATTATAAGCATGGTACAAGCCGTCGTCGCGTTTGTTGGCATTGATTGAGTGGTCCACATATTTTAAAGTACTCCTGATAAAATCAACCAGGTCCTTTACCAACAGTTGTTTTTTCTCACCTGAGTAGGAATAGGTATAAATTTCATTCCTGTATTTCGCATGTGCCTGCCCAAGGAAATCAGCAAATTTCTTTCGATCAGCATCTGAAAAATTGCCTTCGAGTCGCCCAATATTTTTTCTAAAGAACTTGTGAATACTTGCAAGTAGTATGGCTACTTCTTCTGAAACATCAATACTGCTTATGGAAACATCACTCAATTTATCATCCCAGAATTGTAAAAACCTCCTGAGATAATACAAGGTTACCATGGAGGTGCCGTTGCCCACAAGTGCGTTGTTGGCATCATTCCATTCGGGCCGCTGCGTATTCATCCAGATACCAGCTTCAGGGATAAAATTACTCAGCTTCGACAAAAGTGTCACTAAAATTTTTTCGGTCAGGTTTACCTTATAAATTTGATCCCTTGCTTTGTTTTTCAGCAGCCTGGCATCGGCACCTAAATGAAGTGCTTCAGTTTTTATCTGCTTATTTAATGCCTCATCAAAAACTACAGTATCCTTTGGATTTTGATAGATTTCATCGTAAGATTTTATCCTGTATGGTACATTGGCATATGTAAAAACCTCAGCTGTAAGCATACCATCCAGTTTGCCCGGATGAAAATTATTAGAAAGTTCCAATAGTTTCTGTAGGTAAATTATCTGGTGATCGCCCCAGTAGCCGATATAAGACCAGGGATCATCAGGGTCAGGGCTTTCCCAGTCAATGCCATCACGCTTAATTCGATAAGGGTTGTAGCCATCAATGGTTGAAGCATTAACAAATTTTGAAATGACACCCTCAATAAATTCAGGATAGGAATAGCACAGGGCTTCCCAATTTTGAAAAATATCACGCCAGTTTCCGGCATAATGAAATTTGATCCGGCCATCCTCATCTTTGGTTTCAATGGAAAACACGTTCCATGGCCTGCTCGGATCGCCATGCCTACGACTAAATGTCAGGGGTAAATATTCATATGCTATCCTTAGCAAATCCGCATCTCCAGCATTTTCGGCCAGTTCAATTAAAGCCGAATGCGCAATTTTATTCGGGAGGTTTTCAAGCCAGCTTTGATGTTCTTTTGTAAGCAGGCGGTTAATTTGCCACAAATAGAGTTTGAAATCATTTTTATCAAGATAGTAATTGTTCACAAAAACACCACCACGCATGATATTAAATAGGGTATTAGAATAATGGCGAGCATAGCACAGGTCAGTGTTGGTCATTTGAAAACCATCGGCAAATGCTACTATCTTTTTCAGATTTAATGTCCCCAGTTTGATATCTTCTTTAATTAGCTCTTCTGGCTTGTTTGTTTTGTTGATGAAGCTATTCAAGTTTGATACTTCCGTGCTGTCCTGGTTAATCTCAGCAATTATAAACCATTCCTTTATGCCTTTCTCTGCTAATTTTATCCGGGCATTTATAAAATATGCGCCCCTAGTTGCTCGAATATCAAGTTCAGACTTGACATGCTGTCCATTTACAAAATTGTTCACCTGCATATCTGATAATAGAATTCGGCTTTTATTGCCAAAACCTGTCGACCAAACAGTTGTTGCTTTTAAGGCTTCACTTGGCTCGGCGCGGTCAACAGGAATGGCACTTAGTATGAATAAGCCCAAAGAACTATCTTCAATTCTTTCGCTTTTTTTATAAGCATCAGAAAGGTTGCTGTATTCATTTTGAAAACTATAATCAACACCGTGTGGAAGGATGTTCTGAATTCCATCCAGCATTTCAACAGTAGTGTCTGATTTTTCAATACTGGTGATGGATGACTTTTTTATAAAACCAAATTTTTCGCTATTGTACCATCCATACATAAAACTTAGTCCAAGATCAAAATTAATTTCTTCGAAAATGATTTTATTACCGTAAATGCTTTTGTAGAGATTCCGGGTAATCTTGTAAAATTTGGCTGAGTTATCAGTAAAGGGTTCCCAAAGTGAGGTCTTCCTGTTTTTTTGCACCAGGAAATAGGTTCTGTTTCCAGTCAAGCCTTTGTAATCATGAATTTTATCTACAGTGTAGTAGGGAAACAAAGCATTGTCGCGGTCCTTTCGCCCGGCCGATAAGGAACCCGTGCTTGAAATGAACATCCAGTGATCAGAGTCACTAACGATACTGATGAAGAAATCAGGCATCTCTTGGTAATTCTTAATCTGGTAATATTTTTCATTATCAATTTCGACAAATTGCCCTGAAACTTCAGAGTGAGTGGTGTTTATTTCAGTATTACCCAGATATATTTTATGCTTTCCCATTTTCGATTTATATTTTTCTTAGAATCAGAAGGTTTTTTTTGAATAAACTACTTGCAATTCTTCAAGTGATTTCCCCTTTGTTTCCTTGACTTTTAGTAAGATAAAGATCAGACCAAAAAAGGCGAATAATCCATAAATAAAGAAAGTTGTTGCGGTTCCTAAATTTGCAATTTCCCAGGGAAAGACAAGTTGCACCAAAAAGCTAATCACAGAATTGATAAAGCCAACAAAAGAAATAGCAATTGCTCTCACCTTGTTTGGAAATAATTCGGAAAACATGACCCACATAACTGGCCCGATAGAAATAGCAAATGACGCTACAAATGCCAATATTGCGTATAAAATTAATGTTGAATTGAGACTAATGGCATTTTTTAAAATTATCGTCTCGTGCTCTTGTCTGATCGTTTTTCCCATGGATTGTTCAAGTGCGGACTTAAATTCAATGTCAGAGCTAAACTGAACACCTTCCATCTGTGCAAGTTTTTCCTTGTTAATTTCTGTTGGCAACTTACTGATTGAATCGTTAGTTAAAGTATACGTGGCCGAACCAAAACCGGCTGCCAATACAAACATTGAAATAGTAATGCCCAAAACCCCAATAATAAGTAAGGGTTTGCGGCCGATCTTATCTATTAATCCAATCGCTACAATAGTAAAAATCAGATTTACAAGGCCCACGTAAATAGCCTGTGAAAAAGAGGCATTAGTGCCAATACCTGATTGTTCAAAAATCATTGGTGCATAGAAAAACACTGAATTAATACCCGTGATTTGTTGCAAAACGGCTAAAACGATTCCGACAACAAGCGCAGCTTTTAAAGCAGGTTTAAAAATATCACTCAATGAGACATTTTCTTTACCTGCGTCAGACTCAAAGCTTTGTTTAATTGATTGTATATCAGCAACAGCATCGGTTCTGCTTGTAACTTTTTCCAATATTGTCATAGCTTCTATATCTCTCCCGCGCATGATAAGCCATCGGGGACTTCGGGGTACGATAAAGAGGAAAAAAAAATAGAGTATGGCTGGTGCTAATTCCAATCCCAGCATCCAGCGCCAATTGTACAAGTCAAATTTCAATGTCCTGGCCCATTCCAAATCTGATTGCCCCAGTTTCAGAATAAGATAATTCGTGAAAAATGCAACGGATATACCGATGACAATATTTAACTGATTAAAAGAAACCATCCTTCCTCTCAGTTCAGGTGGAGATATTTCGGCAATATACATGGGGGCGATAATGAGTGAAGTACCTACACCAAAACCACCAATCATTCTGGCCATTACAAGAAAAATGAATGATGGTGCCAGCGCCGATGCAATTGCTGAAACTGCATAAAGAATTGCAGCAAAGGAAAGCAATCGTTTTCTGCCATATTTATCACTTAAGGGACCTGCAATCATCATTGCCAGCGTGGCAGTAAGGGTAAGAGAACTTACTGCCCATCCCAATTCTATTTTTGTTAAATCGAACTCGGACTCAATAAATTTCACTACACCTGATATCACGGAAGCATCGAATCCCATCAGGAAACCTCCTAATGCGACAATAAGAGATATTAGAACAATATTACTCTTACGCTGATTCAATATTTATTCAATTTTAGATTGTGCATCTTTCTGATAAATCCTGACATAATCCACTTCCATAGTTTGAGGAAATGCCTCGTCATCTATCCCTTTCATGCTTCCCCATGCCCCACCAATTGCAATATTAAGTATGAGGT
Organism: Marinilabiliales bacterium; assembly: GCA_963776205.1. Lineage (GTDB taxonomy): Bacteria > Bacteroidota > Bacteroidia > Bacteroidales > F082 > UBA4459. Next base: position 6,263 of record CAVZLR010000002.1, on the reverse strand, counting down.
AAAAAGATTTGTCATATGGCCATTTGCTTTCGCCCAGACCTTCATTTTCATATGTAAAGTATAGGCTGTCATCAACAAAAGCTTTTAAAACATTCGGGTCCCATTCTAAAATATACGAGTGGAATTTCTTGTCAACATCAGGAATAAAAATAGTGGCTGTTTTTTGCGTGTTTTTTTGCCATTGATAATCTTTTGAATGTGCTGAAGTATGAATAACTCCCAGGTCATGACCAACATGTTCCATGATATCGATTTCCCCGATATCAGGCCAGTTACCATCTTTATATGACCAGCCTGAAGGCATCATCCATATAGCAGGCCAGGTTCCAATGCCCTCCGGCAACTTCGCATTGACAACTATTTTGCCATATTTCCAGTCAGCTTTAGAAACCAATCTCGCCGAAGTAAATTCTTTTCCACCATAATTTTCTTTGCGTGCAACAATTTTCAGAATACCGTTTTCAACTATTGCATTTTTTTCGTTTATTACCGTGTAATACTGTGCTTCATTGTTACCCCATCCGTCTTGGTTACCTTCTGTATCATATTTCCATTTAGTAGAGTCGGGAAGGCCTATATATTCAAATTCATCATTCCAAACTAGCAAATATTCATTAGAATCTAACACACCTATTGACTGGCTATTCGAAACACCATTATCATTATTAATACATCCACTTGTTATTATCAATGTATTTAACAGGAATATTGAGAATTTAATCATTGTCTTGCTAATTATATCAATGTAATTATTTCAGCTGGAATTAATTTTGCCAGATAATTACCCTAGATACTAGTCTTTATTTCCACTCCTATACCCGTTGAACTTACTCTGCAGCAGTTCAATGATAATGAACTATTACTAACATAGTTTTAGATTAGATCTGTAAAGTCACCTGATAATCGCCCCATCAAAAAATTCAAAATGGCAGCAACCTAGTTGTGCATCACGCATTATGCTTACTTATTTCAGTTGCATCTTCACTTTTAATAACAAGATCTAATAACCAACATTCTGCTGAAATAATCCTCCAGACAAGTCAATCTCTGTCTGAGGGATTGGCAAGAATCCCCTAGTTACGCTATTGAAAGTCACATCAAAAATCTGCGGATCTCCAACATAATTGGGACCGCTTAATCCAACTGAGGTTAATTCTTGTGTGGCAAAAGCCATTCCTTTTCTAATTACGTCAAAGTATCGTAATCCTTCCAGTGATAATTCAAGTCTTCTTTCCTTGTAGATATTTTCAGGAGTTGCCGGAATGCTTTCTAAACCAACCCTTGTGCGTACACGGTCAAGATAAGCTTGAGCATTAGGACTTCCCAATTCTGCTGCCATGAGCAGCACATCAGAGAATCTGATTACCCTGAAGTTACAAGTTCTGTTTAGCTCAAACTGTCCATCTACCGACCAATGTTCGGCATCAGAGCTATATTTATTTGAAAAATATCCGGTATGCTGGTATCCTTTACCTAGTTTACCATCAAGATCTTCTTCAAAAAGAACTGTATATTCTAAGCGAGGATCACCTTCCATATCATTAACCAGCTTCTGGCTAACTGTCCCAAAGCTCCAGCCTCTATCCCAATTATCTGAACCTGTGACCCTGGGACCCTGCATTTGAGCGGCAAGATTTCCTTCTCCACCCCTTACATAATTCCAATCCCACCAGGCTGGTGTATCACCGTGAGATATTTCAAATACTGATTCTACACCATGTTCTCCTGCAATTTTAAAGTTTTGTTCATACTCTTCAAGCAGATCATGGCCGCTGTTAGCAATCAAGTCTTCCAAGTACGTCAACACAGCTGCCTGGTTTATCAATGTTCCATTGGCATCCAAATCGGCATTATATACCCCGTTATAGAACAAATAAACCCGTGCTAATAATCCACTAGCGGCCCATTTGCTTGCTCTTCCTGCTTCTGCAGGTGAAATAGACTCAGGTAATACATTTATAGCATCAACTAGGTCTATTGCTATTTGATTATATACCTCCTCAGGTGAGTTTTGATCCTGAGCATATTCAGAGGGCCCTGAAATTGTATAGGTAAGTAATGGTACGTTTTCAAAAAATCTTACTTGTTCAAAATAAAAATAAGCTCGCAAAAACTTACACTCAGCAATTACCCTTGTCTTGAACTCTTCAGAGGCATCAATACCATCAATTTTTTCAAGTAGAAGATTTGCTCTGTAAATCCCAACATAATTTTTAATCCATGTGGCATGCACAAGCAGATTTGTTGTTGGTATATTAAAGGTATTAAGCTCATCTTCATCTTTACCATCGTTAGCATCTGAGCCTCCTGCAAAAGAGTCATCAGAAAGCATATCAGAAACGGTTAAAAAAGGTGCCCAAGAAACTCCGGGGCTTGATTGATATCCCAATACATCATAAATGGCTATTAAAGCCATTTTAGCATCTTGTTCAGTTTGGTAAAAGTTAGCGCTAACTTGCTGGTCCAATGGTTGCCTATCTAGAAAATCCTTTGAGCAAGAGGCTAAAAGTAAAAGAATTGAGATTGATATTCCTAAATAATATATTTTTTTAATATTCATGATCCTTATATTTTCAGTTAAAATGAAATAGATGTTCCAAAACGAAATGTTCTTGCCTGCGGATAAATACCACGGTCGATTCCAATATCAAATACGCTTAGATGGCCCTCATAGTCCCTTAATGATCCAATTTCAGGATCTGCACCTGTATATTTTGTAAAAGTTAAAAGGTTTTCTGCTGAAACATAAATGCGCCATGAAGTGCTACCGAATTTTTTTAGAAATTTTGCAGGTATATTATACCCAAGCTGAATATTCTTGACACGAACATAAGATCCATTCTCAATATACAGATCAGATACACGGTAATTATTATTTACATCAATCCATGTATATCTTGGAATTGTATTCGAAGTACCTTCACCAGTCCAGCGGCCAAGAATTTCAGTTGTTCGGTTTGTATATCTTAAGTCCTGGCGTTGGCTACCATTAAATAATTGGTGACCGAATGCGCCAATGATCAGAAATGATAAGTCAAAGTTTTTATACTCAATAGTTGCATTAATACCCAAGTTCCAGTCGGGTATTGGGTCACCGATCATAGTACGGTCGTCATCATTAATTACACCGTCATTATTTATATCGACAAATCGTACATCTCCTGGCTCAGCATTTGGCTGCAATAATTTACCTTCTCCACTAATATGACTATATACTTCTCCTTCATTTTGAAAAAGACCATCCGTTTTATAGCCCCAAAAATAGCCAATAGGTAGCCCTTCTTCTGCCCGGGTAACAGGACCAGCAATAGCCCATGATGCTCCAATAATTGCTTTTTCCTCGTTACCAATGTGGGTCACCTCATTTTTATTATAGGCTCCGTTCAAACCAATTGAATAGCGTACCTTCTTATTGTATTCGCGCCAATTTAACAGGAACTCAATACCAGTGTTTCGCACACTTCCAACATTGGCATATGGAGGATCATTACCAACATGAGCAGGAATCGGGATCCGCTCAAGCAAACCATTTGTATTTTTTATGTAATAATCAAAAGTAGCTGTTAACTTTTCATTAAAAAACCCAAGGTCAAGGGCAATATCAATCTGTTCAGACTGTTCCCACTTAATATCTTGATTGTTGAGAAATGCGGGAGAAGCCCCTGTTGCAGTTCCTCCACCTAGAATATAGCGGCGATTCATATCAATTACAGATAGATATTGGTACCTTCCGATTCTATCATTACCGTTTATACCCCATGAAGCTCTTAATTTCATGTAACTAAGTGGCCCAAGGTCTGGCATAAAAGATTCTTCAGACAAAAGCCAAGAAACGCCCACAGAAGGGAATACTCCATAACGGTTGTTTTCTCCAAACATGGATGAACCATCGTATCGCACAATACCTGTAAATGCATATTTGCTTTTGTAATCATATGTGATTCGTCCAAAGGTTGAAAATAAAGCTTCTTCCCAGGCACCACCGAAAGCTTGCCAAGCAGTGTCAATAGCCATATCTAAATATACATTATCCGGATCTGTTGTTGGCACTTTGGCATTAAATCCATTTAAGTTATCATACCTTTTTTCAGAAGCTGTTGTCCCAAGCAAGACTGAAAAATTGTGATCTTTTATTCGTTTTGAATAAACAAGTGTATTTTCCCATTGCCAGGTAAAATATCGTTCTAAACTTTTATATACTGATGTCTTTTTTGTGTTGTTTTGGGCCCCATTTAAGTAATATAAAGGTCTATATGAATCGTCATTAATATAAGCAAGGTCCATTCCCAGCGATGTCCTAAATTTCAGACCTTTTATAATTTCAAATTCTCCAAAAACATTACCTAAAAACTGATCTACTTTTTGCTTTCCAGTTTGTATCTCAAGCAAGGCCAAAGGGTTAACGACCTCAGCCCCTACATATTGCGAGATTCCGTAAACATTGCCGTCCGCATCAGTTACAACAGGCTCGTTTGAATATGGCGGCATACTTAAAATATCTGGGTCTGTTTCATAAAGAGGAGTTAACGGGTCCATATTTAATGCACTGCTATATACTCCGTTGAAGGATTGATTTGACGCAATTCCTCTTTTATTTAAATTGGCATAGGCAAGATTCATTCCGAAAGTAAACCATTTGGTTACCTTATGTGTGCTATTTATTCGTGCTGTAATACGTTCAAAACTCGATTTATCCCCACCAATAATGCCGTCTTGAGAAAAATATGATATGGAAGAAGAATATGATGATTTATCATTCCCACCGGAAACAGCAAGGTCATAATTCATAATTGGTGCATTCTTCTCAAACACCTTATCCTGCCAATTGGTATTATATTTCTGTATTTCATTCGGATCGAAAGGTTCGGTAGTCCTGCATTAGAAGCTCCTTCGTTCATCATCATCATATATTGATCCGAATCAAGCATATCGAGTTCTTTGATCACGTTTTGTATTCCATAGTAACCAGAAAAGGTTACGTCCATTTTTCCTACTTCCTGATTTTGTGGTAATTAAAACTACCCCGTTTCCAGCCCTTGCGCCATAAATCGCAGCGGATGCGGCGTCTTTCAAAATGTCCATCGACTCAATATCTCCTGGATTAAGGTAATCAATACTTCCCACAACAAATCCGTCAACCACATATAGTGGCGCAGCATCCCTGGTTGTTCCTGCTCCCCTTATTCGAACGGTAGGCTCTTCCCCAGGCTGCCCTGACATATTTGTAACAACCACCCCGGCAGCTCGTCCTTGCATGGCCTGGTCTGCCCTAACTACAGGTGTTGAAGTTATATCCTCAGGTTCTAAAGTAGAAATGGCACCAGTAACAACTTTCTTTTGCTGAACCCCGTAACCTATGACAACCACCTATCTAATCCTAATAAATCTTCAGACATGGATATGTCTAAAACTTCTTTTCCACTTACCTTTTCTTCAATAGTTTTGTATCCTATATAAGAAAATTGTAGGGTATCGCTACCCTCCATTAAGTTAATTGAATAATAACCCTCAATGTCAGTTATAGTTCCATTAACAGTTCCCTTCCGAATACCCATAACCCACAATGGTTAGTCCAGTTGTTCTATCAGTTATTGTACCAGTTATATTGCGTGTATAGTTGCACTTCCAACCATAATGATACATATTATAGTAACAAACTTCTTGTAAAAATTTACTATCATCTGCTTTATTATTTGAATAAATTGGTTTTAAATAAAAGGCTTTATAAATCCATATTGAATTTTGTGTAATTCGTTACTTCTCTGTTTGAAATACACGAAATGTACTCTACCTTCATACGTTGCGGAAAGGTAGTTGAAGAATCAGGATTTCCAGGCCACTCTCCGCCAACAGCTAAGTTCAAAATAAAAAAGAACTCCTGATGAAATTCACTCCTTTCTGGACTGCTTATATTTTCCTGATGATAAAGATTATCATCTACATACCATTTAATGGTAGAATCGCCCCAAATAATAGTGAAGACATGGTAAGCATTATAGAAATACTCGGAGGACAATGTATAGCTACCACCTGTATATATATGACCATTGTTGTCGTAATGAATGGTACCATGAACCGTATTTTCCTTTCCGTTCCCACCAACCATTTCCATAATATCAATCTCCCCACATTTGGGCCATCCAACAGATGCTATATTATTGCCCAACATCCACAGTGCTGGCCAAATCCCCTGACCCTTTGGAAGCAAAGCTCTAATATCTACTCGACCATATTGAAATGATAATTTAGTCTGAGTTTTCATT
>CAVZLR010000001.1:0-810788 GCA_963776205.1 Marinilabiliales bacterium | reverse complement strand
AATTCATATGCTGGCTGTTTTGCAAATTGTGGCTCAGGTGGGAACGATGAAAGGAAAAATAACTGATGCAGAAACTGGTGAAGAGCTAATAGGGGCATCTGTATTTATTGAAGGTACAACCATTGGTGCATCCTCCGATCTGGATGGAAATTATTATATCCCCAATATTCAACCTGGTACATACACCCTCATATGTCAATATATTTCTTTTCAAACCCAAAAGATTACTGATATTTTAATTGAAGATGGAGGAGTAGCAAACATACCTATTGTTTTAGAGTCTGTAAGTGTTGGTCTGGATGAAATTATTATTTCTGCAAAAGCTGTAAACCGCACAGAAGCGGCACTGTTAACGGTTCAAAAGAAATCGGCAAATGTGATCGAAGGCCTTTCAGCGCAACAAATGACGAAGTCAGGCGATAGTGATGCAGCCGGTGCTTTAAGAAGGATAACTGGTGTAACAGTGACCGACGGAAAATATGTTTTTGTAAGGGGATTAAGTGATCGATATAGTAAAACAATATTGAACAATGCTGAAATACCCGGACTTGACCCAAACCGAAATACGGTTCAAATGGATCTCTTTCCAACCAATATGCTTGAAAATATTATCGTTTACAAATCGTTTAGCCCAAACTTACCTGGCGACTTTACAGGAGGGTTAATAGATATAAATACCCGTGAATTTCCAGATCGATTTATGTTGAATGCAAAAATTTCAGTTGGATATAATACTCAGTCCGGTTTCAATAGTAACTTCCTAAGCTATCAGGGAAGCCCAACTGATCGATTGGGATTTGACAATGGTTTTAGAAGTATACCCAATTCAGCATCTGGTGAAATACCTATTTACCCATACGAAAAACAACAATTAACTGACATTACAATGGATCTTAACAAGATTATGGATCCACAGCGCACCACTTCTTATCTTAATTATAACATAGGTTTTTCAGTAGGTAATAATTACAATTTTGGGGAAAAACAACTTGGTTACATTGTAAGCTTTTCATATAAGGCTGACAATGAATATTATGAAAATGGTATCAAAGGCCGATACAAACTTGGAGGAGTAAATGACACAAAATTAAATACTGAACACTATTATAACGATAATCAAGGAACAAGTAGGGTGTTATGGGGAGTATTGGCAAATTTATCCTTTAAGTTATCTGATAAACATAAACTCGGAATAAACCTCATTAAAAATCAAAGCGGGACCAATGTTGCACGATATATGATAGGGCCTAAGCAATCCGATGATTTAGAAGGATTATTTGTAGAAACCAGGAAATTACAATGGCTGGAACGATCACTAAATACAGCACAATTGAAAGGTGAACATTACTTTGAAAACCTATCGAAATTGCGATTTAATTGGATGGGTGCAGCGACCTACTCATATCAGGACGAACCTGATATGCGGTTTTTTACTAATAGCTACTATCCTGAGAACAATGAACAAAATCAATATGCTATTGAACCTTCCATTTATAAAGTACCTGCCAGGTATTATCGCTATCTGGAAGAGTATAATTTCAATTTTAAAGGAGACTTTATTCTTGATCTGGGTTCAAAGAGTGATGCACCAAAACTAAAGTTCGGGGGTGCATATTTATTCAAGGAACGAGATTTTTCTGATAAGCGTATAGATTATAAATTCCAATTTCCACAGAACACATACAATGGTGATGTAACAGCTTTCCTTAATGATGAAAATATCGGGTTAAATTATCCAGGGTATAACCCTGCGACTGGACAGAGTTTTGGACTATACGTGCAAGGTAACCCAGGAGATGATTTAAAAAACAGTTACACTGCTAACCAACAAGTTGCTGCTGCATATGCTTTGATTGACATAAAACTATTACAGAAACTAAGGTTGGTTACAGGGTTGCGCTACGAACATACTTTAATCAACTCCGCGAGTAAGGACAGTGCAATGGATGAAGGTTATCTGAATAATAACGATTTCCTTCCGGCAATTAATTTGACCTACTTACTAAATGAAAAAATGAACCTGAGGTTAAATGCGAGCAGGACAATTGCAAGACCAACTTTCAGAGAACTGGCTCCTTATGCTTCAGAGGATTTTGCAGGTGGTGAAGTTTATGTTGGTAATGCAGATCTGCAAAGCACAACTATTAGCAATATTGATTTTCGCTGGGAGTGGTTTATGCGTTCGGGTGAGATCATTTCAGCAGGTGTCTTTTATAAACGATTCACAAATCCAATAGAACTTGTTGATAATCCTAAAGCACAAAACCCTGAATTGAAGTGGGAAAATGTTGACGGTGCAGATGTATATGGTATTGAATTTGATTTCAGGAAAAAGCTTGATTTTTGGAGTGTAACCAGGAATGTGATCTTTGGGGCTAATTTTGCATATATTTATTCAGCAGTAGCAATTGATTCAGTTGAACTGGAAGCCATAAGGGCTACTGATCCAAGCGCTTCATCATACAGGCCCATGTCGGAACAGTCGCCATATATTGTAAATGCTTTTATTGAGTATACCCTTGAAAAAGTTGGTTTCGATTCAAGGCTGGTTTATAATGTCACAGGACCTAAGATAATTATTAATGTTAAAGGAGGAACGCCTGATATTTATGCCCAACCATTTCAATCTTTAAATCTGGTGGCTAATAAAACAATTGGAAAGAAGAAACAATTTATTGCAGGTTTAAAAATTAAAAACCTCTTAAATTCAACATATTTAGAAAACTATACTTTTAAGGATATGTCCTATGTATATAGGGAGTTTAAGCCAGGAATGCTATTTGAACTTAGTATTAAATACCAGATTCAGTAAATTTGATAATTACAACAGATGGCTTAAAAATCCTTTTGTGAGATAAGTTTACCACTTTCATCCCACATAAACCAGGTGCCTGTTTTTTTGCCACGAGTGTAATTCATTTCGTAACGTTTTATACCACTTTCTTCATCGAAAACCATCCATGTTCCATGTTTAAGATCTTTTAAATAATGTGCTTCAGCAGTTAGTTGGCCTTCATTGTTCCAGGTATACCATGAGCCATCTTTATAACCATCTTTATATGACCGTTGTTCTTTTTTCTGGCTGTTTTCGTAGTAATAAATTGAAATACCATCTTCATTGCCATCTTTAAAACTTCTAACTGACAATAATTGACCGTCTTCATAATGTGTTTTGAATTCGCCCGAATATAACTTTTCGTTAAGATAATATCTGCCGTCTTCAGCTTTTTCAATCTCCTGGGCACTGATAGTTTGACTTAGAATTAAAGCGATAACTAAAATTAGATAGGTTTTCATTTTTATTGATCATTAAAGGATATATATTTAAGGTTTAAACCTTAAGCAAACAATGCAACAATTATGCAAAACTAAAAAAAGACAAACCAACGGTTTGCCTTTTCAATAAAAATTATATTATATCAATAACTTATTTGTTTTCCATTAAAATTACATTGAGCTCATCTGACAACTCCACTTTAACTTCTTGTTTCTCATATGAGATCAATTCTGATTGAAGGTTATAGCAGTCTTTTGATATGTTTTTAAATTCAAAAATACCATCAAAGTCTGTATATACCTCTTTATTAAGTTCGGCAATATTTACTTTAACACCAACCAACGCCTCACCTGTATGTTTATCAAGCACAATACCTTTTATGGTTGTAACTGATTTTGTAGCTTTATTCATATTTTCTGAAACATCATTGTCTGCCTGAACTAATCCAATGAACATTAGTGCAATCGAAATAATAAGAAATCTTTTCATCTGAATTATTTTTTTAAGATTTTGAGTAAAAGTACATCAGGACAATGGGTACTGTGTAAACTTAATGTTATTTCTTTATTAATTTAATGTTAATATTTGGTTGGGTTTGATAGTTTACTTAGTTAAATAGCTTGATACAATGTAGCAATGCATGATAAGCAAAAAACCACTCACATTCATTTATGCAAGTGGTTTGTCAATTCTGAAAAATTCTCATATAAAGAATTTTTGTAGCCCTAAGTTATCAGATATCTAAATCTTTTTATGCTCTTTTAAAAGAAATGGATCAAATTAAAAGATTAGTGTTAAAAGGTACTGTCTAATCTTTTTTACTTCACAGTATTTAGCTCTTGTAAAAGCCGACAAATATTTGGGCATAAATAAACAGGGTAATTGTTAATTCAATGGTAGAACCATTCTTTAGCCTCGTTTTTCTTTCTTCTTGAAATAGGAATTTCGGTACCGTCTTTCAGCTCAAATGAATCTAGAGCAATATTATCAATATGGTAACGATTTACCAAAAACGAACGATGACACCTAAAAAATCCTTTTTCATTGAGCATATATTCAAAATAGCTCAATGTTTTAGATGATAACTCCTTTAACCCGTTTGATAAGTGAATGTAACTGTAATTTCTTTCACCCTCAATCTTGGTAATCTGATTTAGAGGAAGTTGTAATACTCCTTGCTGAGTTTGTAAGACTAGCTTCTGGTCTTCAATCTTCTTCGTATTTAAATTAGCCAACGCCTGTTTTACATTGTTTCTATTAATTCTTGATGACATGTTTGACTTAAATCGCCCTATTGATTCTTTCAATTGTTCCCCGTTAATCGGCTTGACCAAATAATCTAAGGCATTAAACCGAAATGCTTTAATGGCATAATGGGCATGGGCAGTAATAAAAATGGTCTGAAAATTAATTTCATCAAGTTCATTAAGCATCTCAAATCCTGTCATATCAGGCATCTCAATATCAAGGAAGATTAGTTCAGGTTGAAATTGTTTAATCTTCTCAATGCCATCTTTTCCATCTTTTGCAACAGCAAGTACCTCAATTTCAGGATGATTTTCCAGAAGCAAATCTGACAATACTGTAGCCATAAATGTATTATCCTCAACAATTAATGATTTACTAACTCTCATAATTAATTTTACTTAAACCGGTCAATTAGCGCAACAAGATAACCATAAATTCATATTCTTAGAAAAGTTAACCGTTTGATAATTGAAGTGACCGCCTGATAACTAAAGCTATCTAGGCATCATATTGTCACTACATTAGCGGAATTATTTCTTGTTTTCAAAATAATTAAGACAATTAAGCTATTGAAAAATAAAATCTTTCTTTTCGCAATTATTCTGCTGAGCATCAATCTACAAGCTCAAGTCAACCTTGATTCGCTATGGAGTGTTTGGATTGACGATTCAAAAGAGGATACGGTCCGATTAAAGGCATTAGACGATTTTATCTATAAGGGTTTCATCTTAAAACAAAATGATAGTGCATCCCACTATGCACAAATGCAACTTGAATTTGCCAACGAAAAAGGACTAAAGGGATATAGCGCTGATGCACTGGATAATCTTGGCAGAGCTTATGAGGACATGGGAGAACTTTCAGAAGCTAGTAATTATTTCGGACAATCCTATGAAATATACGAAGCGCTTGGGGACCAGAAGAAAATGGCTCGCGCCCTGTATAAGATAGGAGGTGTGAATTGGACAGCCGGGGATTATGAAACGGCAAAACAGTATCACCGCAGGTCACTAGACATTGCTTACGAAATTGAAGATAAAGAGAGGATCTATTTATGTCTGAATGGAATTGCTTATTGCTTTTTTCAGCAAGGTCAGTATGATACTGCCATGCTGCATGTGCAGAAAAGCCTCAAACTGAGTGAAGAAATTGGTAACGATGATGGCATTGCCTGGGGTTTGAATGCGATGGGAGTCTTCTATTCACGACAGGGAAATATTGAAAAAGCCTTAGAATATTATCTGAAAGGACTGGAAATCAATAAAAAGACAGAAGACAGCATATCAATATCCTACTCTTTAAGAAATATTGGAAATACCTACTCACGTATGGGTGACGATGAAAAAGCATTGGAATTCATAGAACGAAGTTTAATAATAGATGAGCAAATGAATGATAAGCGAAGCCTTGCTATTTCACTGAGCAGTATAGCGCATATTTATTCAAGAGAGGGTGATAACGGACAAAGCAATGGAGTATTTTCAACGGAGTTTGCTTTGTCGAGGGCGATTGGAAACAGAGATATGGAATGTGAAGAATGTCGAGATATTGGTTGGTTACATTTGGAACAAGGAAATTATTTGTTGAGTATATCAGAATGCCAGAAGAGCTATGAAATAGCTTTGGAGATAGGTTCAATTGGTGATCAATTGAACGCCTGCGAATGTCTTTATGAAGCACATAAAGCGTTGGGGGAATATAATAAAGCATTGGTATTTCATGAAAAAATGCTTGTCCTGAAAGATAGTATCAATATTAAATCGCTTGCCAATAACCTGCAGCAAATGGAATTTACAAGGCAGATGTACGCAGACTCGTTGCAACACGAAGAGGATAAACTTAAAACGAAACTTATCCATCAGGCAGAGTTGGGTAAAAAAGACCGCACAAAAAACATATTTATTGTTTCAGGACTACTTATTCTTCTATTCGCCTTGGGAATCTGGAATAGGATGCGTTTTGTCCGCAAAGCAAATGCCCGTTTGAGGAAAGAAAAAGATCGTGCCGAAAAAAGTGAGCAATTTAAGCACCAGTTTCTCGCCAATATGAGTCATGAAATTCGCACTCCGATGAATGCCATTAAGGGAATGAGCGATATTTTGATTCGTAGAAAACCAAAGGCAGGGCAAATGAAATACCTGAATGCCATAAAGGAATCCTCCGATTCCCTCCTGGTTATCATCAATGATATCCTTGATCTTTCAAAAATTGAAGTGGGCAAAGTTGATTTAGAAAATATCCCTTTTTCAATAACAGAAATAATTAAAAACATTCACACTGTTATGCAATTTAAAGCGGAGGAAAAGGGACTGGAATTAAAATCAGACATTACAGACAACGTCCCACAAGTACTTGGTGATCCCACACGCCTGCGCCAGGTAATCATTAACTTGATAGGAAATGCGATTAAATTCACGGAAAAGGGAATTGTGACAACTTCACTTAGACTGGAAACGCCAGGAGACGAGACAAAAATAAATGCCCATTTCACAATATCGGATACCGGAATTGGTATTGAGAAAGAAAAACTTGAACAGATTTTTAACTCTTTTGAACAAGCATATGCTGATACCAGTCGCAAATTTGGAGGTACAGGTTTAGGATTGAGCATATCAAAAAAATTAATCGAAATTCAACAAGGTAAAATTTGGGTAGATAGCAAAAAAGGATTGGGCAGCCAGTTTCATTTTACAATTCCTTATGTAGTATGTAAAGAGAAAGAAAACATAGCAACTGATTCAACGACTTCAAATACAGAAAATCTTAATGATAAACTGAAAGGGATCAAAGTGTTATTGGCAGAGGATAATGTTTTTAATGCAGTAGTTGCAAAGGAAGAACTGGAAGACGCCATTGAAGAAGTAATGATTGTAGTTGCAGAAAATGGCGCTATTGCAGTTGAGCAAATAAGCCATAATGATTTCGATGTGATACTCATGGATGTGCAAATGCCTGTAATGAATGGCTATGAGGCAACAAAATCCATTCGGAATTTAGAGAGTGAAAAATCAAAAATCCCAATTATTGCCATGACTGCTAATGTTATGAAAAAGGAAGTAGAACTATCCTACAAAGCAGGTATGGATGATTTCATCGGAAAGCCTTTTGAGACAGAGGAACTGATACTGAAAATTTATACACTAGTTCATAAGCAAACTTAAATTGAAAACCATGATAAAAGAAAAAACGAAACTTTTTATAGTTGATGACGAACCTTTATTGTCTGAAATGCTAACTGACTACTTAAAAGAACAATATCTAGGATTTAAAATAAAATCGTTTGCAACCGGAGAAGCATGTCTTGAAAGATTACACGAAAATCCGGATGCTGTTATACTTGATTATTTTCTGAATTCACGGGAAAAGGATGCTGCAAATGGAATTGACATTTTGAAAGAGATTAAAAAGCGAAATAAGTCAATACCTGTTATCATGCTGTCTAGTCAGGAGAGTTATGCCATTGCAACGCAAACGATCATGTACGGCGCTGTTCATTACGTGATAAAAGGAAAAGACGCATTTAAAGAAATCTATGAACTAATTAAAGCAAACGTATAAATGGTTGATTTATCATTCTTGGAAAAATTTACAAAAGGAAACCCCAGCAAAATGAGAAGATATATTGCCATGTATCTTGATACGGCACCTAGAGTCATTTGAGAAAATGAGATCAGAATATCGAAGATAATTCCTGGCCGGAATTGGCTATAAATGCCCACTCACTTAAACCCCAGGCTGAATTTATGGGAATCAGCGAATTAAAAGAGTTGCTGATTGAAATTGAGAATGAGGTAAAGAGTGAGCAGCTTGAAGGTATGGAAACACTTTTCACGAAAGCCAAAAGTATTCACGATGAATCTGAAATTTTCTTACAGGAATTTATGGATAATAGCTGATTTAACAAATTAGCTTTTAAACAATTAGCAAAATGTAAGAGACAATACTATATATAAGAACCCATTACTTGCTGAACAATATTACTAATTACTAACTAAAAAAAGTACCATGAAAACAAAAATGACATTATTATTGATTATGATCTCAGTAATTTTAATTACACGGATGCGACAAAAGAAGAACAAAAACCATTGCAGAAGTGTTAAAATCGACCTCATAAATGATGAATTCCCGGAATCACAACAAGAAGTACTGGAAACTTTCGGGGCGATTGCACAAAGCATTAAAGACGGAGATATCGATAAACTCATCTCTTTTCATGCCTATGGTCCAAAGTTTACCGAGTTTAAAAATGGAGAGCCTCGTAATGGTGACGAAGCTAATGAAGCCCATGAACGCAATGTTTTTGGATCAGTAACAGAAGTAGTAAAATTTGATGCTAACGATTTACAGATTGCCGTTTATGGTGATGTCGCCAATGTAACCTTTCACTCCGATTTTCACCTCAAATTTGGTGAAGACCTTGTTGTTGTAAACGACCAGATTACATTGCTATTTGTGAAAACAGCTGATGGCTGGAAGCTGGTTCATGAGCATCATTCACCATTAAAGATGTAATGAACTACACTAACTAAGCCTTTAGATAAGTGCAAGCAGGGAAGTTGAATAGAGGAGCCCTAAACACACTGTAATTTAACTAATTAACTAATTTGTAACTAATTAATGACCTTTATGAGACTCCCTTTTGCTCTATCTAACAATTTGTTTAAAAATTCAAACTTCAAGACTTTTTATCAGTAAACTAAAATTCAAAAAAAATGAAAACATTATATATTTTATTATTTACAGTAATATATACTACAGCATGTACTAAGGGATCCGATGAACCGAATGTAAATCCTTCCCCTCCCGCAGATACATTGAAAACTGAAACATTCACTTTTTCATCAAATGGAATTGAAAGAGAAGGGAAAATTTATCTTCCTGACGCATACGAAACAAATAAGAGTCTGCCGACAATCTATTTAATTGATTTTACAGAACAGCATTTTAACATTGCTAAAGATGAATTTGAGAAAGTAGTTGCTGGTGTAGAGCAGATCGAGGGATTTGATGCATTGGTTGTTACTTTAGAAGCACATCTTGACATTGATTCAAATCCGACTGATTTTCAGGAATATTATGATCTTTTTAAAAATATGACTTCTTATGTTGATAGTAATTACACTAACGATACTTCCAGAACATTTATCGGCAGGGGCAGTGAAGCAGGTCTTGTTCTTATGGCTCTTTTTCAGGAAGATCGGGAAACATCAGTATTTGATAATTTTATTGCAACAGACTCCCCCGATAGTTTCAATTCGTTCGTCGTAAACATGATCAACAACGGAGATTTTCCGCAAAATAAACAAAACAAAAAACTTCATTTTTCTTTTTCAGAAAGCAATGATTATGAGAGCTGTATAGACTTAATAAACACAATTAACGATGCACAATATCCATGGCTGCAATTTAAATCAATAAGATACAAGGATAGCGACTACGAAAATACATATCCCATTTCATTTGCTGATGGAATTAGATATGTTTTCACTGAATAAAAAAAATGAACGATAAAAGAGAAACCCCAATTGAAATTAAGAAAGAAGATTTCAAAAAATTAGGTTATCAGCTCATTGATCAAATTGCTGATTTTATTGATAACATTGATGAAAGGCCTGTTAAACTTAATGAGTCGCCGACAAAATTGCAAGAATTACTTGGCAACATTTCATTACCAGAAAAAGGTTCATCGGCAGAAGCAATTCTTTCAAAAGCTTCAGATTTGATGCTGAATCATTCTTTGCTGAACGGGCATCCTAAGTTTATGGGATACATTACCTCTTCGCCTGCTCCGCTTGGTGCCTTGGCAGATTTGTTGGCTGCATCTGTAAATCCAAATGTTGGTGCACATATATTAAGTCCAATGGCTACTGAAATTGAAAAACAAACTATTAAGTGGCTAGCTGAATTTATTGGTGTGTCATCAAACTATGGAGGCATATTGGTTAGTGGTGGCAATATGGCAAACTTCACTGCATTTCTTGCAGCCAGAACCGCAAAAGCTCCTAAAAATATTAAGGAAAACGGGATTTCAAACGCGATCTGATAAATTGACTGTTTATTGCTCCAAAACAACCCATACCTGGATTGAGAAAGCTGTTATATTATTTGGCTTAGGAACTAAATCCATCCGTTGGATAAAAACAAACCAATCTAATCAAATGGATGGGAAAATTTTAAAGGAGACCATTCATTCAGATATAAAAAATGGATATAAACCGATAATGGTTATAGGAACAGCTGGAGATGTGAGTACAGGAGTAGTTGATAATCTAAAGGAAATTTCAGTTATTAGTAAGAAGTTCAATTTATGGTTTCATATTGATGGTGCCTATGGTATGCCTGCTGCAGTAATTCCCTCTTTTAAAAACTTGTTTGATGGTGTTGCAGAAGCTGATTCTATTGCTCTTGACCCACACAAATGGTTATATAGCCCACTTGAAGCCGGATGTACTTTAGTGAAAAATCCACAACATTTATTGGACACTTTTAGTTCACATCCCGAGTATTATAATTTTAACAGCGAGGAAGGTGAAATAGCTCAAAATTACTACGAATATGGTCTTCAAAACTCCCGCGGATTCAGGGCATTGAAGGTTTGGTTGACTTTACAACAAGTAGGTAGAAGTGGTTATGAAAAATTAATAGGTGAAGATATTGAACTATCCAAATTATTGTTTCGTCTTGCAGAAAGTCACGCGGAATTAGAAGCTATAACACAAAATTTAAGCATTACTACCTTTAGATATACTCCAAGAAATTACCCAGAAGTTGTAAAAGATAAAGATGATTATTTGAATGAGTTGAATGAAAAAATTTTGAATGAAATACAAACAGGCGGAGAAGCTTTTCTATCAAATGCCATTGTTGATAAAAAGTATTGTTTGAGAGCCTGCATTGTGAATTTTAGGACCTCAGAAAAGGATATTTATGAAATTATTGACATTGTAATTCGAATAGGAAGAAAAGTCAATTCAAAAATGCTTAAAGCAAAAGGTGGTTTTAGTGGATGAAAAAACGTCATGCAATCAAAAAACCACTCACAATCATTCATGCAGATGATTCTTCATTGCTTGCCCATCTTTGTTTCAACATAGATCTATTCTTCCCAAAAATCTGGTTCTTCTAAATATCCATCAGCTCCTATAGCCGTGCAATCAAGACACCACTGATAATCTACATATGCAGGGCTTTGTCCATTCTCAAAGTAGACTGCGGTTAAGTATAATGGCCAGCCATCAACATTTGCATAAAGAAAAATGTTCTCAGGTGGATATAAATTGCATGAATCTGCATAATGCCAATCAACACCAGTTGGACGATCCATAAATATTCTTTTTTCAGATACACCCGCTACCATAAAATATCCCAATACTGCTTCATCACTATTTTTTATATTATAAACGTTTCCCCTAACCTGATATGGCTGTCTTGAATGAAGCTCACCTTGATCATCTTCTATGCTAGTTAGCCTTTTCCAAAATTCATAAGCTTTTTTTGAAATGCTATATTGTGAAACAAACAAGCTATATCGAATACTTAATTCTTTAGTCTCTGTTGTGACATAGTGCAAAGGATATTCTGTAATTCTTGGAATTGATAACTGTTCAGTATTGTAAATGAAGATTTGACGTATTTTACTTGTTTTAAAACAGGTATAAAGTGAATCCGAATTTGAGAATTGGTGCATTGCACCATCGAAATAATATTTAATTCGATAATTAGCATTGAACTTATAAGTGCATTCTAAGTCCCATAAATAATAATTAACATCAACTTCAGAGGTATATGTGTCAATAAAGAATCGAAATCCAGTCATATTCCTCTGGTAATATGGATGTCGTTGGTATTCAATAGCTGCATAAACTGATTCTATTTCAGTTGAAATTGGCAACTCCTGAAAATCAGTTTCATATTGTGTTCCGTCAGGTTTTATGATGATTAGTTTATAACTATTTCCGACTTGTCCGTGGATACCGTTTGGTGAAGTTTCATAAACGCCTTTTTCATGTTCAGTTAGAGTCTCTCTATTTCCATCATCGTCTTCTATAATTACGTTGCAGTCAGCAAGTGGATTAAATTGAGGGCTTTGAACTTCAGAAGAGAGGGATAACTTTACGGTATATGGGCCTGGTTTATCTGATATTACTCCATCTACAACAAGTGCATTCACGTATGACTGAGGCAGATCGGGCCAATATTTCTCTACACATGATGTTGCAATTATTATGTAAAGTAACAATATGAGCAGTATATAAGTCTTGGTGATGCTCCTCCACATTTATTAATTTATTTAAATGTTGAAAGTGTATGTAATGAAAAAATGAATACTATATAGTTATGAATTAAGTGATGGTTTTACTAATATAGCTTTGCTCAATTAGCCCTTTATTTCCCGGTATAGCCTCTTATCAATGTAATTATTGCAAGGATTAAAAATACTACAAATGCCAAATTGATAATTGCATAGATGATTCCGCCCTGTATTCCCATTGAATACATTATGAGCGCTGCAGCGAGAAAGACAATAAAAATGAGAAAATAGATTCCTCCTTTTTTTCTTAAAGATTTCTTACGTTGAGAAATTTGTTTGTTTTGGGTTTCTTCCTGTTCCATGTTTATAATTTTGAGTTTAATAGGATTTGAATTTACAAGTTCTCATAGTCAAGAATCACTGTAAAGATACTTCAATCAATAGCGATTGTCAAATGAAAACACCTATCTCACTTTCACCACCTAACCATTAGCAAAATCTTTACCAGCATGTATGTTATCAGCTTAATGTAGACTGCATTATTGAGAAAATTTAGTTAACAACAAAAAAACCACTCACAATCAGTCTGCAAGAGGTTTGTCAATTCGGAAAAATTCTCATATAAAGAATTTTTGTAGCCTCACCAGGACTCCCTGCCCGACTGTCTGACGCCAGTCATTCAGGCGGGGAACCTGGATCTAAAGTTTAGGAAACTTCTATTCCTCGCCCGAGCCAGACGGCACGTTCGAGCGGGTATCCCTAAACTAATCAAGAGATTTAGAGTTTGTTTAATAATTTTAATTTGATAAATTTTCTGCCGGCAGCAGTTTTAAAGTACTTTTCTCTATGAATTGATTCTTCGCGTGTTTCAAATTCTTCAAAATAAACCAACCTGAATGGAATAAATGCTTTAATACTTTTCGTTTTACCAGAATTATGTTCTTTAAGCCTCGTATCAATATCCACACAGTGGCCTTTATAAAATCTTTGGTGTGAATCACTGTATATCACATAGGCAAAATATGACATGTTTCAGAAGTATAAAAAAATCGGCGAACGCACCGGATTTTGTAGCCCCGACAGGAATCGAACCTGTATCTAAGGTTTAGGAAACCCTTATTCTATCCGTTGAACTACGGGGCCATATTCCATTTAATTCAGCAGGGTTGCGAAATTAATAATTTTCAGATAATCATATAGAGGTTATTACAAATTAATAACGGGTCGTTCGGGCGGGTATCCCTTTAACCCCTCCTGAATGAATTCATTCGGACAGGTATGAGGCCATAATTTCGGAGTGCAAAAATACTATTTTATCATTATTTTACCTCACTCCCGTTCGAAACATCCTCCGTGGGCGACACAAAACAAAGTTTTCCATCTGCGTCTTCAGCCATCAATATCATGCCCTGCGATTCGATACCCCGCAATTTCCGGGGCGCCAGGTTCACAAGGATGCTTACTTTTTTCCCTATGATCTGATCAGGTTCATAATATTCGGCAATACCCGAAACAACTGTACGCTGGTCGATGCCTGTATCAATTTTCAGTTGCAAGAGTTTTTTGGTTTTGGCTACTTTTTCTGCCTCCAAAATGGTTCCTGTCCTGATATCCATTTTCATGAAATCCTCAAAAACGATTTCTTCTTTGGCAGGTTTGGCTGCTGTCATTTTTTCGTTTTCATTTTTTGTATTCAATAATCGCTGTACCTGTGCATCCACTTCCGTGTCTTCAATGCGGGCAAATAAAAGTTCAGGGGTGTTTAAAATCCTTCCTGTTTCTATCAATTCCGTATTTCCGGCATCTGACCAAACCGCGGCTGACATGCCCAGCATTTCCTGTAGCTTCTTAGCTGTAAATGGCAAAAACGGTTCAGAGAGCACTGCCAGGTTAGCTATAATTTGCAGTGACACATTCAATATGGTCTTCACTTTGTCCTCGTCCGTTTTGTAAATCTTTCCACGGTTCCATATCCGTCAGGTATTTATTACCCAGGCGTGCCAGGTTCATCAATTCTGACAACGCTTCACGGAAACGATACCTGTCAAGGCTGCTGGAAATTTTATCCGGATAGGTTTTCATTTCTTCCAGCGTACTTTTAGCCACATCATCCAATTCGGTGATGGCCGGAACCTTGCCGTCAAAATATTTTTGTGTTAACACCAGGGTGCGGTTCACCAGGTTTCCAAAAATGGCCAATAATTCATTATTATTGCGCGCCTGGAAATCTTTCCATGTAAAATCATTGTCCTTTGTTTCAGGGGCATTAGCGGTCAGCACATAGCGCAATACGTCTTGTTTTTCAGGAAAATCTTTCAAATATTCATGCAGCCAAACAGCCCAGTTTCTTGAGGTAGAGATTTTATCGTTTTCCAGGTTTAAAAACTCGTTGGCAGGCACATTGTCAGGTAATATATAACTGCCTTCGGCTTTCAGCATGGCCGGAAAAATAATGCAATGGAATACAATATTGTCTTTCCCGATAAAATGCACCAGTTTTGAATCATCGTCCTTCCAGTAAGGTTTCCAGTCGTTTCCGGTTTTTTCACTCCATTCTTTGGCAGCTGAAATATAGCCAATCGGCGCGTCAAACCACACATACAGCACTTTACCTTCGGCATCTTTCAGCGGGACCTTTACACCCCAGTCCAGGTCGCGGGTAACTGCTCTGGGTTTTAGTCCATGGTCGATCCACGATTTTACCTGCCCGTATACATTGGCTTTCCAATCGTCCTTGTGGCCCTCGATAATCCATTCGTTCAACCATTCTTCATATTGATCCAGCGGCAGGTACCAGTGTTTGGTTTCTTTTAAAACAGGGACATTGCCACTCAGTGCTGATTTCGGGTTGATCAATTCCATCGGACTTAAGGATGTTCCACAATTTTCACACTGGTCGCCATAGGCTTTTTCATTTCCACAATGAGGACAAGTGCCAGTGATGTACCTGTCGGCTAAAAAATGTTGCGTTTCTTCGTCAAAATATTGCTCGTTGGTTTTTTCAATGAAATCACCTTTTTTATATAGTTTCAGAAAAAAATCTGATGCTGTTTCATGATGTATGGGTGCAGAAGTTCGGGAATACACGTCGAAAGAAATACCAAATTCTTCAAACGACTTTTTAATCTGTTCATGATACCTGTCGACAATTTCTTGTGGCGGAACGCCCTCAGCACGTGCTTTAATGGTGATCGGCACGCCATGCTCATCTGAACCACCAATAAAAAGTACATCTTCACCTTTCATTCGTAAATACCTGGCATAAATATCTGCCGGTACATATACACCGGCAAGGTGTCCGATATGTATAGGCCCATTGGCATATGGCAGGGCCGAAGTGATGGTGTATCGTTTGAAGTTTTTAGGCATAAAGTCGTTTTTTCCTTAATTTCGGCAAAGTTAACAAACAACTAAACATGATAAAGCCTCCCTCGCTTATTAAAGGTGACAAAATCGGCCTGGTGGCCCCCGCCCGGAAAATAAAACCGGAAGAAGTTGAAAAAGCCATCCATATTATTGAATCACAGGGTTTTATTCCTGTTTATAAAAACGATTTATTTGCCACTGATAATCAATTTGCCGGAAACGATACAATACGCGCATCCACTATGCAGCAACAGCTGGACGATACGGAAATAAAAGCCGTTTTTTTTGTCAGGGGAGGCTATGGAAGTGTAAGAATTATTGATTTATTGAATTTCGACCAGTTTATAAAACAACCTAAATGGCTGGTGGGTTATAGTGATGTAACCGTTTTCCATAGCCATATCAATTCCGTTCTGAATATTCAAACCCTGCATGCTTCCATGCCTATCAATTTTCAGGAGAACACAGAAAAAGCTTTGCAAGGTTTGTTTGACGTGCTTCGGGGAGCAATACCGAATTACACAATTGATCCGCATCATTTGAACAAAAACGGTTACGCTGAAGGTTTACTTACCGGAGGTAATTTGTCGGTTTTGTACAGCCTGATGGGCAGCATATCTTTTCCTGATGTAAGCGGAAAGATATTATTTATTGAAGACCTGGACGAATACCTGTATCATGTCGATCGCATGATGATGGCATTAAAAAGGGCCGGTATCACTTGAAAACCTGAATGGTTTGATCGTTGGCGGAATGACCGATATGAATGATAACGAATGTACCATATGGAAAAACGGCTTATCAAATTATTAAAGAAGCGGTTTCAGCTTATGATTACCCGGTATGCTTTGGATTTCCTGCCGGACATTTTAACGACAACCGTCCATTGATAATGGGAGCTAAAGTAAGACTGGATGTGAATGATCATGCTCAAATCACCTTTTTAGATTAACGATGGCGGAACACAATGAACTTGGGAAAAAGGGAGAGTTGATTGCCAGAAAATTCCTGGAAGAAATCGGATTTCAGATCATTGAAACCAACTGGCGACATGAAAAAGATGAAATTGACATGGTTGCGAAAGATGGTGAAGAATTAGTTATGGTAGAAGTTAAAACCAGGAGTACCCGTTATTTTGGCGAACCATCGGAAGCTGTTGGAATTGCCAAAGAAAACTTTATGATCCGTGCGGCAGAAGCCTACCTGGAAATCCATGATATTAATATGGACACACGCTTTGATATCATTTCGATTGTTATAGACAACAATGCTGAAAGCATTGAACATATCAAAGACGCTTTTTATCCAGAAATGCCCGATCTGGATTAAGGTTTGGCCTGGAATACCAATAAAGGAATGTTGGAGTGGAACAGGAATTTTTTAGCAACGCTAGGTTTATACAGCTTTTCGATAAAGTTCCGTTTGCGTGTATTAACAGCCAGCACATCAATCTGATTTTCCCTGATGAAATTTTCAAATCCCTGCTGCAAGTCAATTGTCTCTAAAATACCACATTCAATGTTTGGTTCAAGCATGGTATCCAGCAGGTAATTGCGCACTTTTCTCATTTCCATCTCATCCATTTCATTATCATCTTCCAGCGCAGCATGAACGCAATATATTTTGGCATTAAATGGTTTGGCAAAAGACGAAAGTCTTCGCAGGGCTGTATAATCTGATTTATCGAAATCCGTTGCATACAATACACGTTTCGGGTAAGTAAAATTCATACCGTCATAATTTTGCGGTACGGCCATAATCGGTATATCCGATTTTCTAATTATTTGTGCTGTGGTACTGCTGTAAGTTCTAAATCCCTCCAGTTTATTACCCCTTGTTCCCATAATCACTAATGCGGGATCATATTCTCTGATCTGGTTTAAAATTGTATCAGTTGCATTGCCTTTAAAAAGGTCAAAACTTATTTTTACATCCTTTATATTTTTTGATTGAATTTTGTCTTGCAGTCTGTTGGAAAGCGACCTAAGACTTTTTTCCGTTTCCTCTTCCACTTCGCGGATAATGGTATCGAGATTCAGTTGATATGAATAGGATTCAAGATAGGTTTGTGGGGTGCCCATCGGGTCAAGGTAAGCATTGATCAATTTGATGTCTGCTTTTAAAGCCCCTGCTATTTTAAGTGCATAAAATGCTGCGTTTTCAGCATGCACACTGAAGTCAACCGGAACAAGAATACGACGGATACTTTTCATATAGGCTACCGCTTCTTCCTTATTTACACCGTATGAAGCTCTGAAATCTTCAAATATTTTAACCGCTTTTTCGCTGTCTTCTGCCTGTATTTTAATAAGCACACCTCCCGGACTTTCTTTCATGCGGTTGATGTTGGTCATAAAACACTCAATACCATTGCTTTCGAGCATTGCACAAAGCAATTGTGCCCGCATGTAGGTAAGTGTAGCAAGGGTGATGATTTTTTCCGGCATGACCTTCGTGTTTTTCGATTTGCTGTGTAAATATAGTTATTTCGGCAGGAAAAAGCAAGTGTTTATCACACACTGTCGGGTAATATTTCTAAGAACAGATTATAATCAACTTTCTAAATATCAGAAAATAACATTTGTACATTTGCAGCAGATTTATCTGCCTTATGGAACATAAAAAATACCCAAAGAAAACTTTTAAAAGCTCAAAAAGCACCAGCTTCAAGCCAAGCAGGAAGGCTGATAACAAAAATGATGGCCTCATCCGTTTGAATAAATACCTGGCCAATGCGGGTGTTTGTTCCCGCAGGGAGGCTGATAAACTCATAGAAAGCGGAATTGTTAAAGTAAATGGAAAAATTGTCACTGAACTGGGAACCAAAATCAACCCTGAAGATAAGGTGATATGTGGTGGCGAGGCTTTAAAACGGGAGAAAAAACGCTACTTTCTTTTAAATAAGCCCAAAGATTTTATCACCACATCTGACGATCCACATGACCGAAAAACAGTAATGATCCTCATGCAAAACGCCTGTCAGGAAAGGATTTACCCGGTGGGAAGGCTCGACCGGAATACGCTTGGGTTGTTGTTGTTTACGAATGATGGTGAGCTGGCTAAAAAACTCACCCATCCCAAACACAATGTAAAAAAGATTTACCATGTGTATCTTGATAAACCGCTGCACAAAAGCGATATCATCGAAATAACCAATGGTTTAGAACTTGAAGATGGATTTATTAAACCCGACAAAATATCCTATGTGAGCAGTGAGCATGACAACACACAGGTGGGACTTGAACTTCACTCGGGTAAAAACAGAATTGTCAGGCGGATATTTGAACACCTGGGCTATAAGGTGATAAAACTTGACCGCGTATTTTTTGCAGGGTTAACAAAAAAGGATCTCCCGCGTGGTAAATTCAGGGAGCTAACACAGGAAGAAGTGAACATCTTGAAACGCATCGCATAAATTAAAAACCCCGCTAAAAGCGGGGTTTCTTATTATATCAATCGTATTTTCTATTTCAATCCCAATACTTCAGGTCCCTGGGTGAAAACAATGTCAACCGGAACTCCAGCATCATTGATTCTGTCAAGGTCGGCCTGTAATTGCGGTTTAATAACACCATCTGTTTCTATCCAGTTGGTGGCCGCTTCGTAATCACCATCTCCCTGAATTTTCAGAATTTTTTGCGTAAGATCAGTAGAAGCAGCTTTCATTTTTTCCATATCAACCGAATAAGTACCATCATCATTCCTGGCAAAGGCGCCTTTTTCAAGAAAATAATTGAAACGCAGCATATTGGCCATACCATGCGCACTGGAAGCTCCAAAACGAACTGATCTGAAAATGCCCGCCATAAAAGTGACGTAGTTATCCATCAGGTCGGTATCATTAAATTCGCCCATTTCGTTGAGTTTTGTTACAAGGTAAAGTCCAAGTATATCTGCTTTTCCTTCTTCAATGGCTGAATACTTTTCTTTTAAGGCTTTACGGGCAGAGCCTTTGCCATTGATCGTATTTTTAATGCCCATACCATGCGAAACTTCATGAAACATAGTATTGGAAAAGAAAGCAGTAAAGGTGATATGCTTACGTTGCTCAGGCGTGATGACCATTTCTGAAATCGGAACTAATATTTTGTCAAATTTCGCCTGCATGGCATTTTTCAATTGCAACTTTCTGGTGCCTTTTTCTAACTGTACACGCTCATCATTGGGTAAGTTAATGGCTATTGTTTTTCCCGCCATATTGCAATCACCTGCATAATATATAACATCATAGGCGTTTAGATCCACGTCTGAACCCGGCACTTCGTTTTTATACACCTGTTCTACTGGTAATTCTGTTTGCAATTGAGGTAAAAAAGCAGCATATTTGGCCAGTTTTTCGCTCCATTCCACATCTTTTATCAGGATATAAGCTTCATGGGCTGCTTTATATCCATACAGACCATCGGTATAATTTTCTATAGGTCCGATTACCAAATCTATCAGGTTGTCCTTCATGTCAATCCAGGCCATATCACTTTCAAAATAATCATCTGTGCGTAAGGCTTTGGCTCTTAAATTCAAATAGTTGGCAAACCCCGGATCGTCCGCTAATTGCGCTGCTTCTTCGAGCAGCATTGCAATGTTATCTGTTCTATCTTTATATGCATTGTGGTACCAAACTGTTGTCAACTCCTGTTCTTCATTTCTCCTGATCAAAGTATACAAACTGGTTTTATTTTCATCATCAAAGGAATTAAACTCTTCCTTGGACATATCAGGTGGATAAAATTCAGCGCCGGCAGGTTTAGGTCCGTATCCTTCGATAAAAGGGGTGAGGTTATTCAGTTCATCCCAGGGACCGTAATTAATTTTAGCATATTGCCTTAAAGCCGGATCTTCAATACTAGCCAGAAAAGCTTCTTTATCGCCTATATTTTGCATCCAGAAAATCTCATCCGTTAAATCTGCCGCCTTGAAAAGGAGGAGGAGCATTTCCTTCTGGTTTTCACTCAGATGGGAAATATCAGTTGTTAATGTAAAATCAGCGTATTCGGCCATATCGTAAGAGGGTTCTGTAGTTTCTTCTGTAGCCTTTTTATTGGCATTTTCGCAGCTGTTCATTACAACTGCCACGGTAAGAACAATAATTATTGGAAAAATTTTCTTTAACATATTACATTGGTTTAATTGGTTTTACGTGTACAAAATTACGAATAATCATGCTGTACAAATAGCATTTAAGATAAATAAAGACCGATTATTACCAGCCCAGCAGATAAGCAAAAATCAGCGGAGCTACAATCGTGGCGTCTGATTCGATGATAAATTTCGGTGTATCTTCTTCCAGTTTTCCCCAGGTTATTTTTTCATTTGGAACGGCACCTGAATAGGAACCGTAACTGGTGGTTGAGTCGCTGATCTGGCAAAAATAAGACCAGGTTGGGATTTTGGACAAGCCCAGATCCTGGTGCAACATCGGAACCACACAAATCGGGAAATCGCCGGCAATACCACCACCAATCTGGAAAAAGCCGATCCCGTTTTTTAAGCTGTTTTTCTGGTACCAATCAGCCAGCAACATCATATATTCAATACCTGATTTTGTGATGGAAGGCGGAAACATACCTTCGATGCAATGGGCTGCGAAAAAATTGCCACAGGTGGAATCTTCCCAGCCTGGCACAATTACCGGAAGATTTTTTTCGGCCGCAGCCATTAACCATGAATTTTTGGGGTCAATCTGATGTTCCAGCTTATTCGCCTTGTCGAGCAATATCTGGTAGAAATACTCGTGTGGAAGGTATCTTTTGTTTTCGTCTGCTGCTTTTTTCCATTGCCGCACCAAATGGTGCTCAATTCGTCGCATGGCTTCTTCTTCAGGAATACAGGTATCGGTAACGCGGTTAAAATGATGCTTCAGCAACTCTGTTTCATCGGCAGGTGACAGATCGCGGTAATGCGGCACCCGTTTATAGTAATTATGAGCCACCAGGTTGAAAACATCTTCTTCCAGGTTAGCGCCGGTACATGTGATGATGTGTACTTTATCCTGCCGGATCATTTCTGCCAGCGATTTCCCCAGTTCTGCCGTACTCATGGCGCCTGCCAGGGTAATCATCATCTTATTTCCCGACTTTAATTGCTCCTCGTAAGCTTTGGCTGCATCGATAATGGTGGCTGCATTAAAATGTTTGTAATGCTCCAGCATGAAATTGTGTTACCGGTCCTTTATTTTCCATGATGCTCAAATTTATAACTTAACATTTTGTAATAGAGCTTTGATACAAGAAACTCAGATGCCGGCAATCCTTCAATAGGGGCCAGTTCAACGATATCAAACCCCAGCACTTCTTTCTTTTCAAATACCTTTTTTAAATAGGCAATCATTGTGTACCATTGCATTCCTCCGGGCTCCGGTGTTCCGGTTCCAGGCAAGATGGAAGGATCGAATACATCCAGGTCTAGCGTAATATACACCTGATCTCCCATTAATTCAATAGAACGATCCATCCAATCATAGTCATCATATATATCCTGCATAAAGAAACACTTGTTTTTATCCAGGTGTTCCATTTCAGGTTGATCCATGCTCCGAATACCTACCTGAATCAAATTGGTGTTTTTAGATGCGTCATAAAGTGCGCAGGCATGATTGTAAGGTGTTCCCATATATTCGGGCCTGAGATCGGCATGTGCATCCAGTTGTAAAATGGTAATATTTGGAAAAGCTTCATAATATGCTTTGATAACGCCAATACTGATGGAGTGTTCGCCGCCGAAAAAGGTGAGAAATTTATCTGTTTTCAGCAATTCTCTGGCTTTACCATATACATTCCTGAACATATCTTCGGCAGATTTGCCATTCACCTCGGGTAACACCCAAACCCCTCTTTCATACACTTCGCTGTCCGTTTCAATATCGTATAATTCCATATTGTCGGTGGCGTCCATAAAAGCGTCAAAACCTTTATCGGCACCTTTTCCCCAGGTACTTGTTCCGTCAAATGGTACTGACTGTAGCAATACGGCTGCTTTTTCAAAAGTAGCACGTTCTGTATCTATCCCCCCAAAAATTCTCATCATTCGTTTATGTATCCTAAAATGTTTAGCATATCATCCACTGTTTGTTCGTTCCGATATACATAATCTTTAAAGTTTCCTGTTTCATCCCGGTCGATGATCACATGTTTAGGTGCCGGGATCAGGCAGTGTTTGATACCACCATATCCACTGATAGAATCCTGGTATGCGCCGGTATGGAAAAACCCCAGGTATAACGGTTCTTTATCGCTACGGTTGTAACCGGGCAGCAAAATTTCCTGGTTCATGTCTTCAGAATTGTAATAATCTGAACGGTCGCAACTGATACCGCCGATACTCACTCTGGTATACTCATTATCCCATTTATTTACCGGTAGCAGAATAAACTTTTCAAAAAGCGACCAGGCATCCGGAATGGTATTCATCAGGCTATTGTCAACAATATACCACAGCTCTTTATCATTTTGCTGTTTTTGTTCGATCACTGAAAAAATGATGGCGCCACTTTCACCCACGGTATATTTCCCAAATTCAGTATAGATATGTGGTTCTTCAACGCCTTCTTTGTTACAGGCTTCCTTGATATTTTTGATGATCTCACGGATCATGTACTCATAATCATATTCGAAACCCAGGTGACTGCGAATCGGGAAGCCTCCCCCAAGATTCAGGGAGTCCAATTCGGGACATATTTTTTTGAGTTCAATGTATTGTTTCATCGCTTTTTGAAATTCGCGCCAGTAATAAAGCGTGTCTTTAATACCGGAATCGACAAAGAAATGAAGCATTTTTAATTCCACGTTCTTTTTTCCTCGGATCTTCTTTTTAAAATAATCCAGAATTTCTGATTGTGGTATACCCAGCCTGGATGTATAATAAGATGATTGTGATTCTTCATCCACCGCCATTCTGATCCCTACTTTCAACTTCTTATCGCCTGATTTCTTCAGTATCTTATCCAATTCGTAAGGATTGTCGAGAATAATGATGGAATTTACAAATCCCTGGTCCTGAAGGTTCAGTATCTTTTTCAAATACTCATCGGTTTTGTAACCGTTGTGGATGATGGAAATCTCTTTATCCAGTTCTTCTTTTTGGTACAATTTTAAAATCAGGTCGATATCAAATGCCGAGGAGGTTTCAATATCTACATTTAGCTTAAGCGCCGCACTTACCACATGATGAAAGTGACAACATTTGGTACAATAACAATAGTGGTATTTTCCTTTATAGCCCGTTGCCTTTATAGCCCTGTTGAACAGGTTACGGGCCTTTTTTATCTGGTCACCTATTTTGGGAAGATACATCAACCGGAAAGGAGTACCGTACTTATTGATTAAATATTTGAGTGAAACTCCGTGAAAAGTTAGATAACCCCCTTGCAGATCAAAACCTTCCTGAGGAAAATAAAAACTCTGCTCAATCAAATTAAAATAGGTGTTTTTCATCAGTTGCTAAACGTATAATATTTATGAATTAACAGTTAAAAATAGATAAAGTATCTTTTTTAGCAAACTTAAATTTTTTCAATGTAAAACAATGGTAAAAATGAAAAAACTATCTCTGTAACACCAATGCTCTTGATTGGGTACTGCCATTATAATTAATCCTGCAATAATACATACCGCCACCCATTCTTCCTGCATTCCAGGTTATTTCGTGCTGACCTGCAGGCATTACCTTGTTGGTAAGTGTTTTGATTTCCCTGCCGGTTGAGTTGATGATGGTAATATTTACCATCCCTTCTTTAGGCAGATAGAAAGGAATGGTGGTGGAAATTACAAATGGATTGGGATAATTTGGTAATAATTTCAGTGTATTAATAGCCTGGTATTCATTAGTCCCAACTATTGCTCCGGCGCCATCCCCCACCAGTTCAATTTCAGACATCAGGTTGGTTCCCAGTCCTTTTTGTTTGGCAAGATATAATTGATTGTCAGCGTATAGTCCGCTCGGCCTTTGTATTTCAACTGATTCGGGGTTGATTCCCATAACATAAGCGGCTATTGAGTCGGTTGCAACAGGGTCTTTTCCGGCCAGTAATAAACCGTATTCTGCCGGTTGAAATGTTGGATTCCAGGGACCTTCGCCTCCAACTGCATTTTTAATACCATCATTTACAACCAAATTTACTGGTCGCGCCATGTTAAGGTCACATATGGCCCGGGGTAAGTGAACGCCCACTTCGCCACCCTCAAAATGTAGCTTGGAGCGCCACCCTTGCTGGTCCGGCATCATATAATGATCAAGTGGAGAGATCCCTACCAGGTTTTTCATTCCGTGGGTGAGTGCCGCATCATAATGGTGTTTCATTTTAGGAATGGAAATAAATGCATCTACCTCATCTAAAATTCGATTGAAAATGAAATGATCATAAAAAAAGTAATTGGATCCGGTATTTACATTCATAAAATCGGCATAAGGTGCCGGTTCATTCAAATTCACAAATTGCGCTCCCAGATAATTTTGCACATCCTGATATCCAAAACCAGTATATGAATACATATCCCAGATGGCTTCCACAATGTAAATGTCATTCCCGTTTATACCACTGTCAATTAGTAATTCTCCAACGGCTTGTAAAACGGCCGGATGTGTCCACACCGCTTCCCTGATATCAACCCCTTGTAAATTTTCATGACCTACCGTATCAGACCCTCCTGTCAGGTTGATTTTAATAGCTACTTTATCGCCCGGACTAATAATGTCATTTATTCCACCTATTGATTCAAACAAATGTTCTACCCTGTTTTTTACAAGGGTCTGATCATACGTATCAGTTAAAGTCGCGGCCACCTGAGCTGAATAGTCAAGTCCCGAATTATTTCCAAGGATTTGAAGGGGGTTCAGTAATCCGGATGTGGTAGCGTAAAGGCCTGCCAATCCTGTACCAATGGTGCTTAGAAATCCTCTTCGTGAATAATTTTTAAGGGGAACCATGTTTAAGAATTCAAATAAATATGTGCATAAAGGTACTTCAGTACTGTTTTTATTCCAAATTCAGCGAAAAGTATTTTATTCGGGCAGCTTGAATCCCACAGCCACGTTATATTTAACAGCAACAGGTTTGCCAAAATGCAATCCGGGTCTCCAAGCAGGCATAATGCTGACTACCCTAAGAGCTTCTTCATCGCAACCGCTTCCAATACCCTTTGCCAATTCAATATTTGAGAGGCTTCCGTCTGCGGCAATCAATAAACTAACTATTACCTGTCCTTCCGTTTTATTTTTCAAAGCCTCTTCGGGATATGCCTGGTTTTGTCTAATAAAATCATACATCGCATTTCTGCCACCCGGAAATTCCGGCATTGTTTCAACAATTTCATACGAGGATTTAAAAGTTACCGGAACACTTATCATGGTTCTGACGGGTTCGCCTATATAATAGGCTGGTTCCCACAATGGCATTCTTAAAACAACTTTTGCCGCAGCTTCGTCACAGCCATAACCAAGGCTGTTATTCACCGTTACGTTTGAAACGCTTCCCTCTTTTTCAACTACAAAATCTACCTGAACAACCCCATTTATTTTGGCTTTCCTGGCCAATTCAGGATAAACCACTTCTCTTTCGATATAAGAGATCAGTTCCACATCACCTCCCGGAAATACGGGCATGGTGTCTAAATTTGTATAAATTCTGCTTTCAGGATATAATTCTTCTCTAAAATAAATCGGCGTGTTCGATCGTACACGCACCTTTTTTCCGTTTAACTCACCTGCCTTCCAGCCTTTCATCTGGCTTACCAACCTAATGGCTTCCTGGTCACAGCCATAACCTATCGGCTTCAATACGATTACATCTGAAACACTGCCATCGATTTCAACAATAAAATTGACATATGCCGTTGCCGACACTCCGTTTAAATAAGCGGCGAGGGGAAATCTCATGTTTTGCATAAAATGCGATAATATGCCCTTTTGTCCTCCGGGGTATTCGGGCATGGTAGTTACAAAATCATAAACCGTATCGTTTTTAGCTGTTTGGCTAAATGATTCAGTGGGTAATAGTACGATGACCATCAACAGGAATAAGAATTGTCTCTTCATTTTTACTTTATAGTTGAGAAGGCAAAGTTAACAATCTATTCCCGAAGCAGGGTTTTAAATAATAAGGATTTAAGTTCTCTTTTTGATTTTATCATCCTTATCAAGGCCTGATGTAACCTCAATGGTAATTCCGTCTGATAATCCGGTTTCGATATACCTCTTTTCGAATTGCTGTGGTGCCGTTTCAACTTCAACATATACTGTATCTTTTTCAAATACCAGTAGGCTTTCCGGAATGCTCAGCACGCTGTCAACGCGGTCGAGGACAATATCAGCATTGGCGCTGTAGCCCGCCCTTATAAAATGATCTTCGCGCAGTAATACCTCTGCCCTTATTTCAAACTGTATGGCGCCGTTCACCTCCTGTCCTTTTGGTGAAATATGTTCAAGGGAGGCCTCAAAAGTAACATCTTCAAGAGCTCCAATTGTTAAGATCAACGGCATACCTTCGCTGATCTTTCCTACTTCCGATTCATCAATATTCCCTTCAAAAATCATTTCACCCATATCGGCTATAGAGGCAATGGTAGTTCCTGCATTAAAATTGTTGGCTTCGATTACCTGGTATCCTATTTCAACAGGGATATGTAAAACCATTCCGTCTATCGTAGATTGGATAAGTGTATTGGTTGGTTCGCCCGAATCTTTGATCTGTCCTTCCTGTATCAGCTGAAGTGTTTCTTTGGCCGTTTCCAGTTCTTCCTGTGCATTTTGATAGACGACCTCATAAGATTCATAGTCGGCTTTTGCAATAACACCCTTTTCAAACAATCCAAGCTGGCGCTCATAGTTTCTTTTAGCATCTTTCAGGTTAATTTGGGCCACTTCAACTCTTGATTTGGCATTGTTCAGGTTGATCATATTAGGTATAATCCTGATTTTCGCCAATAAATCTCCTTTTTTAACTTTA
Organism: Marinilabiliales bacterium; assembly: GCA_963776205.1. Lineage (GTDB taxonomy): Bacteria > Bacteroidota > Bacteroidia > Bacteroidales > F082 > UBA4459. The sequence goes on along the minus strand of CAVZLR010000001.1, from coordinate 782,705 downwards.
TCGCCCTCTTCAATATAAAGCTCTTCAATTATACCCGAAACAACGGGTTTTATTTCAATTTCTTTGCGTGGAACCACGGAACCCGTTGCTGTTGTTTTTTTTATAATATTGGTAACCGTTGGCGATTCTGTTTCATAAACTATCGGTTCCGTTTGCGATTTCTGATAAAGGAAATATATGGTATAACCAAATACACCTATTATGATCACTATTCCAAGTATTTTTAAGAACTTTTTCATTGCTTCAATATATTAATATTCATTTTTTATTCGTCTCTTAATGCATCTATTGGTTTAATATGAACTGCTCTTTGAGCAGGAATCAAACCGGCAACTGCGCCTGCAATAATCAGGATAATTAGTGCTGAAATAGCTTTGCTAAAATCAACTTCCGGGTTATTGAACATATCTGTGCTGGCGTTCATTTGTATCAACAAATTGTTAATCAGTTCCAGCGCGCCAACACCCAGCGCAAGCCCCACATATCCGGCAATTGTTGTCAGAAATACTGATTCTATAACTATCTGGCTTTTAATACTGAAAGGCGTTGCTCCCAATGCGCGTTGAATGCCAATTTCCTTAGTTCTTTCTTTTACAACGATCAGCATGATATTGCTTACACCAATAACGCCAGCCAGCAAAGTCCCAATACCCACAATCCAGATCAGGCCATCAATCCCTGTAAACAGGGTGGTCATTTTTCTGTATTCTTCTTCAAGGTTAAAAGATCCTACAGCCCTTTCGTCGGTTGGTGCAATGGAGTGCCGTTCCCGCATAATATCTTTTGCTTTGTCAAGCACATGCGAAACAGAATATCCTTCTTTGGCTGTTATGGAATACCACCCGACGATATTACCAAAATTATAGGTTTGCTGCATGGTGGTAAAAGGCATAAATATTTGTGCGTTTTCTCGCTCTGCCTGCTGGTCATTCTTCTTTGAGGAAAAAACACCCACAACTCTGAAATATACCCCTTGAATTCTAAGATATTCACCAATGGGATCCTCATCAGGATCGAACATTTCTTCAAAAATCCGTGTACCAATCACTATATTTTTTCTTTTCTGTTCAATGTCCAAATCATTGATAAACCTTCCCTGGTGGATATTTACCGGGTCAATCAGGTTAAAATCAGGATAATCCCCCTGAATTGTAAAAGCGGCCGTACGTTCACCTCGTACCACATTGTTCCCATTTTCTCCGGCGCTAAACACTTGCAGGCGGGGTGCGATATATTCAATTTCAGGAATATTATCTATCAATGCCCGGGTATCATCATTATTGAAATTATACCTTCTGCCCCTGGGAAAACCTTTGTACGGAACTGTCGTTTGTTGGGTCCACATAAACATGGAGTTGGTTGCCAGGTCACCCATGCCTTGCGAAACGCCATTATTCAATCCCCTGCCTGAACCCAGCATGATAATCAACATAAAGATGCCCCAGAATACACCAAAAGCGGTAAAGAATGTACGTAGCTTATTCTTTTTAAGCGCGTAAAATATTTCCTGCCATTTATCTGTGTCAATTATACCCATTGGTACCTTTATTATTCATCTCTTAATGCTACAACCGGTTTTACTGATGCTGCCTTTTTTGCAGGCACATATCCGGCTATGGCCCCCGCAATCACAAGCAATATTGTGGCTGCAACGGCAATATTTATATTAATTTCAGGATTAGCAAAGTAATCGTGTGCCGGTATCAGATTCGACACCAGCTCCAACAATCCAACTCCTGCAACAAGGCCTATGTAGCCTGCAAAAGCTGTTATTAATATCGATTCCTGAAGGATCAGGCTTATAATGGTCCACGGTGTGGCGCCCAGTGCTTTCCTGATGCCTATTTCTTTGGTACGCTCCTTCACAACTATCATCATAATATTGCTCACGCCAACTATTCCGGCGATTATGGTGCCTGTTCCAATAATCCATATAAAAAATCTTATTCCTGCGAATAGATCCATAAACTGTTTGTAATTCTCAATGCTGTTAAAAATGAAAAGCGCCCTGTTGTCATTAGGATCAAATTTATGCCTGTTCGACATTTCCAATTTTGCATTTTCAACCACCTGGAGGCTTTGTTCCATGTCTGCCTCTCCAAGCATTACACAAACATTACGAATGTTATTCCCCATATTAAACACTCTTTGTGCTGTTGACACGGGAATGTAAATACGCAATAAATCCCTGTCCTGACCAGGATCATCAAATACCCCCACCACCTTAAAAGGTACGCCGCTCACTTTAATGTATTTATCAACCGCTTCTTCTCCACCCTTAAAAAGGGCTTCATAAACAAGCCGGCCAATAGCCACTGATTTCCTGTAGTCGGTAATGTCTTTTTCATTCAGGAATCTTCCACTGGTCATCGTTAATGATTCCACTTCCCTGTATTCGGGCGAAATGGCAAAAATGTCGAACGTGCCGTATTCATTCTTATAAGCAATGGTATTGTTTTCCTGAAACAGAAAAGTTCTTGAAGAGCTTCTTTGAACATGTTCGATATTACCTAATATTTCCCGGTCTTCGTTGGTAAATTGTATACGTCTCCCGGCTTTCATTCCCTTATAAGGAGTTGAGGTAACGCCTGAGTTAATCGAAATATAATTTACAGCATCACCCTGAAATTCTCTTTTAACTCCATTTTCGAGTCCGTAACCAGCCCCCAGCAGCACAACCAGCATAAAAATACCCCAGGCAACGCTAAAGCCGGTAAGGGCCGTTCGTAATTTGTTTTTACGAATGGTACTGAATATTTCCTGCCATTTATCGAGATCGAACATTTTTAACTCTTTTATTTAAGCCATTACCTGTTCAGCCAACCATTTTTTACGTTCGCCATTGGCTATAATCGAATCTACAATACCATCTTTCAGTTTGATGATCCTGTCTGTTTTTGCTGCAATATCCCTTTCGTGGGTTACAATTAAAATCGTGATGCCCAAATCGTTAATTTCATGAAACAGCTCCATTACCTCCATCGACGTAGCAGAATCCAATGCGCCGGTAGGCTCATCTGCCAGTATAACCTTGGGTTCAGAAATCAATGCCCGTGCGATGGCAAGCCGTTGCTTTTGTCCACCTGATAATTCATTAGGAAGATGGTCGGCCCATTCAGTCAGCCCCATTTTTTCAAGATATTCCATCGCCTTCATATTTCTTTTTTTGCGGCTTACCTTTTGATAGTACAGCGGTAATGCCACATTTTCCATAGCGTTTTTAAATGAGATCAGGTTGAAGGATTGGAACACAAAGCCAATAAATTTATTCCGGTAGAAAGCTGCTTTTTTCTCGCTCATATGCTGAATTAGTTCTCCATTTAAATAAAATTCTCCCGTATCATAATTATCCAGCATACCGATAATATTCAATAAGGTGGACTTCCCGGAACCGGAAGAACCCATAATTGAAACCAACTCTCCTTTTTCAATATTCAGATCAACACCCTTAAGCACATGCAGGCTATTGGAGCCGGTAAAATATGTTTTGTTGATATTATTAAGGCTTATCATATCAATTCTGTTGTCTTTTGTAGTAATCAAAAATTGTATTACCAGTAATTATGCCAACCAGTGTATATGGCTGTTTTTGTGAGCTTTACAGATTTATTGTCTTTCATAAAGTGTTCGGCTTCTTTACACCGGGTGTGCGAATTCGGCCATATAAAACAGTCTTTATGATGGTTTTCGGCTAATCTATTTCCAATATCATAACGAAGGCAATAATCATTATAGTTTAAATGTTCTTATTTTTGATTACAAATTATTCTGCATTGGATCTTTACACACAAAAGAAACGGGCCAAAATATTGCTTTTTGTATTTGCAGCCATCATCATTGGGGTTTCCATTTTTTATACGAATGTGTTGGTGAACAAATTTGCCCAGGAAGAGCAAAAAAACGTAAGGCTTTGGGCAGCGGCAGTGCATCGTAAGGCGCGATTGGTAAAATACACGGAGTTCTTTTTCAGCAAACTTCAGGAGCAGGAGCGGGAACGGGTTGAACTCCTTGCCGAAGTTTATAATCAATTATTGAAAGACGATACGGTAAGTGATCTTACTTTTTACCTGGAAATTATTCGTAATAATACCACCATTCCGGTGATATTAACCGACGAAAAAGGGAAAATCCTGAACACCAAAAACCTTGAAACGGAACTGGATAGCCTTACATTTTTAAGTGGGAAAATCAAAGATGAATTCGCCTTATATGATCCCATTGAGGTGCCCTATACAAAAACCAGGCGAAATTATTTGTATTATAAAGATTCTAAATTCTTCCAGGAGCTCAAAGAAGTACTGAATGATTACATCTCATCCTTTATGGAGGAGGTGGCATTAAATTCTTCCAGTGTGCCTGTAATTATTACTGATAGCACCCAAAAGAATGTAGTCCAGTTCGGAAACCTGAATGATATTCGAATGAGTGATCCGCTTTATGCGCAGGAAAAACTGGATGAAATGGAACGTGAAAATACACCCATCAAAGTAAGTTTTGGCGACCAGGGCACCAGCTATATTTTTTACAAAGATTCGGACCTGCTGACCATTATGCGCTTCTTCCCGTTGGCACAAATACTCATCATTGCCGTATTTTTTGTTATTGCTTACCTGCTGTTCAGCTATGCCCGTAAATCGGAACAAAACAGGGTATGGGCCGGTATGGCTAAAGAAACGGCCCACCAGATAGGCACGCCACTTTCATCCATTATGGCGTGGATGGAGTTATTGAAAATGGGTGAGGGCTCTGCCGACCAGGCGGCAGATGAAATTGAAAAAGATGTGAGGCGCCTGGAGGTAATTACGGAGCGTTTTTCAAAAATTGGATCTATCCCTAAGTTGTATGAAAACAACATCGTAAAAATTATTTACGACAGCGTTACTTACCTGAAACCGCGTTCACCTAAAAAAATCAGTTACCTTATCGACTTCCCTGAGGATCAGGAGCTATTTATACCTGTGAATGATGCCTTATTCAGCTGGGTGATTGAGAATGTTTGCAAAAATGCCATTGACGCCATGGGTGGTGTAGGCACCATAGTTATCAGTATGAAAGAAGAGGCAAAATACGTTTTAATTGATATTTCTGATACCGGGCGTGGTATTTCGCGGACTGAACAAAGAGATATCTTTAACCCCGGATATACAAGTAAAAAAAGAGGCTGGGGCCTCGGGCTTTCGCTATCAAAACGTATTATCCGCGATTATCACAAAGGGAAAATATTTGTGCAGCGCTCAACTGTAGGTATGGGGACAACTTTCAGGATCATCATGCGCAAAAAGGCCTGATTTAAGAAACTGAAAATGGCCGGTATTTATATTCACATTCCTTTTTGTAAGCAAAAATGCCATTACTGTAATTTTTATACGGTGATCTCTCAAAAATATCGGGATGATTTTATTTCTGCTATGCATAAAGAGCTGGAGCAACGCAAGAATTATCTGGACGATAAAAACATCAGCACCGTGTATTTTGGTGGTGGCACACCTTCCATGTTATCAGTTTCAGAAATCGGATTTATCATTGATAAAATCGACACGCTTTTCGTGTTGAATAAAGATGCGGAGATCACGCTTGAAGCCAACCCTGACGACCTGGATCAAGACAAACTCAGGGCGTTGAAAAACGAAACAAGGATCAATCGCCTGAGCATGGGAGTTCAAAGTTTTTGTGATAAAGACCTTTCATACCTGAATCGCGTTCATACCGGAACACAGGCCCTGAAATCCATTGAAGATGCCTTAACCGAAGGCTTTGACAATATGACCATCGATTTGATTTATGGCATTCCAACCCTTACTGATGAACAATGGCAAAAAAACCTGGAGACATTCTTCGCTTTCGGATTGCCCCACCTATCGTCATACGCGTTGACAGTTGAGCCCAAAACCGTATTGAATACGCTAATTGCTAAAAATAAAATGCAGGCGGTTAGCGAGGATCAAACAGTGCGGCATTTTGAAATCCTGATGGAGCAAACGGAAAAACACCGATTCAATCACTATGAAATTTCAAATTTTGCCAAAGACGGTTTCTATTCAAAACACAACAGCATTTACTGGCTGGGGGGGCATTATTTGGGTATAGGACCTTCGGCACATTCGTTCAACGGAGTTTCGCGTCAATGGAATATTGCCAATATGAAGCAGTATGTTGAATTTGAAAAAACGGGAACTACGGTACTCGAAAAAGAAGTGCTTACCAAAGAGCAACAATTCAACGAATACGTGATGACCTCCATCCGTACTTCGTGGGGTTGTGATATGGAACATATTCAAAATGTATTTGATGTGGCATTTTTGTCACACCTGGTAAGTAAAATATCAAAATTTATCGATGATGGACTGGTAGAAAAAAAGGATCATATCTATTACCTGACCAACAGGGGTAAAATACAGGCTGACGGCATTGCTGCAGCTCTTTTCATAGATTGATATCAAACTTTAAGATTTGTTAAGACTGCCTTTTTAGCGATTATGATATTTACCCTTATCTTTGCCGCTTTATTAAACTAACAATATTTAACATGGCACAGATAACATTAAAAGGAGGCCCCATCAATACTATCGGTAACTTACCAAAGGTGGGAACAAAAGCACCTGCATTCACATTGGTAAAAGACGATTTATCTATAAAATCATTGGCAGATTATAAAGGACAGAAAGTAGTTCTGAACATATTTCCAAGTCTCGATACAGGCACATGCGCAGCATCGGTAAGACGTTTTAATGCAGAAGCCTCCAAATTGGACAACACGGTGGTTCTCTGTATTTCAAAGGACCTTCCTTTTGCACAGGCCCGTTTTTGCGGTGCCGAAGGACTAAAAGATGTACACAATTTGTCTGATTTCCGTGGCGGACAATTTGGCAAAGATTATGGAGTAGAAATTATTGATGGCCCGTTAGCCGGATTAGAATCGAGAGCTGTTGTGGTACTTAACGAAGAGGGTACCGTGGTGTATACACAGCAGGTTCCTGAAATTGTGGATGAGCCTGATTATGAGGCAGCTCTGGCGGCTTTATAAATCTTTTTAAAACATTTGGAAGGGTGACTGTTTTTCAGTTGCCCTTTTTTATTCGAAAATTTTTCAGCGAAATACGACAACAAAAATCCTGTTGTTTCCTGAGACATGATCTTAGTTGTTCATCATATAAAGTGGTGTCTGCTGGGTATAAAACAGAATTATTATTTTTGCTGTTTTGCATAAATATTGAAGTCGAACAAAAAAATTAGCTTTATGAAAAAGATTGTTTTTAAAGTTTTTATTGGGGTTTTATTTCTATCATTCATCGGCTGCAACCAGGCTGGCCAAAAAACGAATCAAACCAACGAAGACCAAATAGTTACTTCTTCAGAGAAAGTTAAAACCGTTATGACAAAGCAAGTACAGGAAGAATTAACCCCTGATGAGGTGTTGGAAGATCTATTAAAAGGTAATGAGCGTTATGTATCAGGTGAATTAATTAATCGCGACCTGCCCGCTCAAGTCAAAGCTACAACCGGCGGTCAATATCCAAAAGCAGTGGTTTTAGCTTGTATAGATTCCCGTGTACCTGTCGAATACATTTTCGACCAGGGGGTTGGAGATATTTTTGTAGCGCGGGTAGCGGGTAATATTGAGGATGAAGAACTGCTTGGAAGCATGGAGTATGGTGTAGGGGTTGCCGGTTCAAAACTGTTAATGGTGCTTGGCCACGAAAACTGTGGTGCCGTTAAATCTGCGATTAACAAAGTAGATGTAGGAAGTGAAAATGTTGATGCTTTGCTCAGCCATCTGGAACAAGCAATTCAGGAAATTGAAGGCGACAGGAATGTTAAAGACAAGAATTACTTTGATAATGTTATCAAAAACAATGTAGATCAAACAGTTGAAGACATCAGGACCAGAAGTGCAATCATCAGCGGCCTGGAAAAAGAGGGTAAAGTAAAAGTAGTTGGTGCATATTACAGCCTGACAGATGGAAAAGTAACCATATTGGATGGTAAACAGCATGCAGACCATTAGAAATTTATGCAGCGTAATTTCAAGGTAATCTATTCGGTGCCTCAAGAGGGTGCTGTAGTGTATAAGCAACAGCTTCCTGAAATTGTTGACGAGCCAGATTACGAAGCGGCATTGGCAGCTTTATAATTCACTAAAAAATATAATGTGATGGGGTAACGGTTAAACTGTTGCCCCTTTTTTGTTTTCCCTTTTTTGTGCGGGATATACATACTAAAACCTGCACATATCCCGGAAGTTCACCTGATAATGTTTATATTTACTGGACATATATCAAGTTGTGAGTAATTAATAATTATACCGTTTGAGGTATTATGACTCAGAAAAAAACAAAACAAATATTCAGAATCATACTACTAGTCGGAACTATAGTTTCTATGTTCTTTGTGCCATGGCTCTTGGTAAAGGCATGGATTCTTCCGTTACCGGATACGATTCAAGAACAGGTAAATGAAGCCATTGATCATGGATTTGATGGAATGATTGTCTATGTAGACCAGGGAGGAAAAGAACCTGCTTTTTATGCGGCAGGTTGGAAAAACAAGGAAAATAAAATACCTGCCGATCCGCATTCATTATTCAAAATTGCCAGTATAAGCAAGTTATATGATGCTGTGGCTGTCACCAAATTGGTTGCTGCTGAACGTCTTTCTCTGGATAAAACCATCGCTGATTATTTACCGGAGCTTGTCGGAAGAATAGAAAACGCTGATGAAATTACACTGAGCTTGATGATACAGCATAGAAGTGGCATACCTAATTTTACGGACGCTCCGAATTTTTGGGCAGCTCCAACAGAAACCTATGAAGAAAGTCTTGCATTGATTCTGGATAAACCGGCAGACTTTGAACCCGGTGAAGACTATGAATATTGTAATACGAATTATCTTTTAATCAATAAGATAATGGATGATGTACTGGGTTATGGTAACTTTCAATTCATTCAGGAAGAAATTCTAATGCCGCTAAACCTTAACAATACCTTTAATTCGCTAAGTGAAGTGAATATTGAGGATGTGATGAGTGGCTACCATGTAGGATATCCCCATGATTTAAAAGTAAATGACTATGGCATGCATGCTACAGCAGAAGACGTAGGTGATTTCTTAAGGGCATTAAACGATGGCTCATTGTTTGAACCGGGAGAAAAGGAAATATATGCTTCTATTTATGAGTATGAACATGCAGGGTGGGTTCCGGGATATCAAAGTTTTGCAAAATATTATAAAGACCTTGATGCTGTTATTATTGAGTTCTACAGCACAACTGATCCCAAATTGTATAATTGGAACTTATCAGAAATCTTAAATAATAGAATTGTCAAAATACTGAAAAGACAAAAAAGCTCATAACTATGTATAAAACACATTGAAACGCATTTTATACTAACCGTTACAATAAATAAATACTTACATATAACATACAACCATGATGCAATCCCTTTCACCTAATATTTTTGTCAGAGACATCCATAAAACCATCGATTTTTACAAACAACTTGGTTTCAAAGTGACCATGTCGGTTCCGGAAGAAGGTGATCCGGTTTGGGCCATGCTGAGCTGTGAAAATGTTTCCTTCATGTTCCAGACTTTCGAAAGCCTGGGAGACGAGATCCCCGAAATCAGCAGGAAGGATGGTGGATCACTTCTCTTTTACATCCAAATAAAGGAAATTCGAAAATTTTACAACCGAATCAAGGACCAGGTTAAGGTTATTAAAGGTCTTGAAAAAACCTTTTATGGTGCTACGGAATTTTCTATTCAGGATAATAATGGTTACATTTTAACTTTTGCTGAAAACGAGTAAGAAATGTGCTTCCCATCAGTACAATTGACCTCCTTTTTGTTAAAATTCTGTTAAGTTTCTTCTATATTTTTCATTCCGAGTGTTTTAGACATACATTTGGTGTGCACACTTAATAATATGGCAAGCTATATAAGCTGGCGGTCAAACTACATCATGCTCAATCAAACACCTGTATTTTTCTCTCGCCGTGCAAAAATGTTTTCAAACGCATTTTTATTCACTAATCATTTATAACCATGACAACAACAAAATTATTAACCCTTGTATTGGTAGCTTTTGTCCTTTCTTTTTCGTTCAACAGCTGCTGTGAATCGCCCGAACCGGCTACCGTTGAAGAACTCGGGCAAATGAACCGCGATTTTGCTAAGGCACTGTTGGCAAAAGATGCCGCAGCCGCAGCAAGCGTATACGATGTAAACGCCTCGCTTTTACCACCCAACGAACCTATTATTACAGGCAGGGCTAATATCCAGGCTTACTGGCAAGGATTAATCGATGCCGGCCTGGTAGATGCTAAAGTCCATACCATAGCTGCCAGCAGTGATGGCGACCTGGGTTACGAAATTGGCTCTTTTGAGTTAAAGATTCAGCTTGAAGATGGCAGTATAATCATCGACAAAGGAAAATATACTGAAATCCTACAGCGCAATGAAGAAGGCTACTGGATATCGCTTTACGGCATGTGGAGCGCCAACGAACCAATGGCTGCGCATTAATAAAAACGACTTCTACATAAATGAAAAAAAGAAATCCAGGAATAATCGCAGTTGTTTTAATTCTTCTTGCTTTTATAGGCAATTCGTGTAGCCATGAACTGTCTACAAAAACTGAAACTAACCCAGCAGCAATTGATTTAATCGAGGTTAGGGAAATATTACAGGAACTTGATGACCAATTTGCTGAGGATTTCAACAATGCAGATTCAATTGCTCTGGCAGAGCACTATTCATCAGACGGCACTTTTGGTTCAGTCAAAGGAAAAGAAAATTTGATGTCTGCCTGGGGAAAATACATTCGATATGCTAGTAAGAAAGGTACTCCCAATGTCAAATATCAAATCAGTTCTGTTTCCAGTCACGGAGAATTTGTAGTTGAAGTTGGCGCGTATGAATTTGCAGATACAAACGATATTGTCAAAAGCACAGGTAAATACCTGGTGGTTCGCAAGCTGGAAGATGGACAATGGAAAATGTATCGTGATATTGGATTGTAAAAAAACGAAAGATCAACTAAACAAAGTGGAGACCAGAAACCACTTTAAATAAACGGGGCGAAACCGAAAAGCCAGATGAATAGGATCATATTATAAATATAAAACAATGGTAAGAGTAATTGTACAACATGAAGTCAAAGATTTTTCAAAATGGAAAAAAGCATTTGACGCAGATAAACCAAATCTAAAAAAAGCAGGAGTAAAACTTAAGGGTCTTTATACATCGTTTAACAAACCAAATGATGTAACTATGATTTTTAAAGCTCCCAGTGCAGAATTATTTGATAAAATCATGAGTGACCCTGAAAGACAAAAAGCTATTGAGAATGCCGGTGTGATCGGCGGACCAAAAGTATCCATTTTGAATAAAGTAAAATAAATATTAAAACAACACACTATGAAAATTTTAAATCATCTTACAATTAAAATAGTAACAATTGCATTTATTGCAGTAACCGCTATTTCAACACAAAGTTGCCAGCAGGCACCCAAAGAAACAACCCACGAACACGAAGTTAAAGCAGAGGTTCCGGAATATTTTCTCCTTCGGCCCGAAACTGAAAAAGCCTACGGTTATTCTCATGCTGTAAAAATTGGCAACGACATTAAAGTCTCAGGAGCCGTAAGTATGGACGATGCCGGAAACCCAACCGCTGTTGGCGATTTCGAACAACAAATGAAAAATTGCTATGCCGATCTTGATAAAGTCTTAAAACATTACGGCTGCACATTTGACGATGTGGTGGTTGAAAATGTGTTTACCACAAATATGCCTTTGTTTTTGGAACATGCCGGCTATCGTGCCACAATTTATAAAAACCACTTTCCGACAGGTTCGTGGTTGGGCGTGAAAGAACTGGCACTGCCTGAGTTTTTGATTGAGATTGAATTGGAAGTGCATAAAGCAGACTAATATTTTCTGATGGACTTTAATACCCTTCTTAGCCTCATAACTGCAGTGGCAATAATCGCCGGTGGCATTTTTGCCGCTGTACAAATTCTTCAGCTAAAGAAACAACGAGCCCGGGAAGCAGCATTGCAGATGCTGAATTCTACCCAGACAATTGAATTTATGAAGGCCATAGATATTATCTATAATTTCCCGGAAGGTTTGTCAAAGAAAGAAATTGAAGAACAGCTGCAAGGTAAAATGACCTACATCCTCATGATGTTTGTAAAGTTCGAGAGTCTCGGTTTACTTGTTTATCGCCGTGAAATAAAATTACAGTTGGTTAAAGATTTTATAGGCGGTCCCATTCTGCTTTTCTGGATGACTTTTAAAAACTATTTCATCGAAACCAGGCAAACTACACATAGTGAAAATTATGGTGAATGGGTTCAGTGGTTAGCCGAACAGCTCCAAAAGAAGGAATCTAAAAATCCAAAGAAACCGGCTCATATTGCTTATAAAGACTGGAAGGAGTAGTATTTTATTCCGATTCTGTTTAAACGATAAAATGTAAGATCACTAACAATTTTAAGAATGATTTCCTCATATAAAATTCTAATAGCTATCATCTGCTGTACATCATTATGGTCGATAACAGTTTTCGGTCAAACCGTCGATGAAATACATTCACATACCGTCGATTTCATGAATACATTGTCTCCTGACCAACTTCAGGAGGCAACGTATCCCATGGATGATACACTTAGGACAAAATGGACGAATCTTCCGGTCGGGTTGGCCCCAAGGCCGGGCATCCGCTATGGTGACCTGTCCACTCAAAGCAGGATAAAATTCCATCATATCCTCACCACCTTGTTCAGCTCACAAGGTTATCTCAAAACAACAAGCATCATGCAGTTGGATGATATCTTAAATGAACTTTATACCGAAAAGTATAAAAACAAGGAAATCGATAAAGAACTGTATCAGGAATTGATGGATCTGGACTGGGCTTATGGCAATTACTACATTTCGATCTGGGGTAAACCTGAGAAAAATGGGACCTGGGGATTAAAATTTGGCGGACACCATATTTCACTAAACCTGACTGTTTCAGGCAACAATTTTTCGATGACGCCCTTGTTCCTCGGCACCGACCCTGCTGAGGTACATTCGACACAATATGCCGGATTGCGTGTATTGAGCAAAGAAGAAGATTATGGATTTCGACTGATCAATTCGCTTTCTGACGAACAAAAATCAATTGCTACTTTGAGTGTGGAAGTACCCGGAGATATCATCACAAATCCTTCTAACAAAAGCAGGTTGATCGATTATAGCGGCATCAAAGCCAATCAGTTAAACGAAGACCAAAAAAAGTTGTTGAAAATGCTGATCATGGAATACATCAACAACCTGGAACATGAAAAGGCTCATGCCTACGCGCATAAGATTGATAACTCAGGGATCGATAATATTTATTTCGCGTGGATTGGCAGTTATGAACCGCTTAAACCCCATTATTATGTTATCAATGGACCTGATTTTTTGATTGAATATGACAATGTTGGGTTTTCTGATGATCCCGGGAACCATATTCATTCCATTTGGCGTGAAAAAGGAAATGATTTTGGGGAAGATGTCCTGAAGTCACATTATGAGCAGCACAAGCATTGATTGGCTAATAAGATATAGGCTCTTATAAATTACTATTTGATCTTTTAACTATAAAACATTGAGTTATGGAAAAACTAATTTTACAAAAACAACAATCGAACAAACTTATATTTTACGGAATCCTGCTTTTTTTATTGGGACTGATTGTAGGATTATTCATCCCATTAATGGCGAATCCGCGAATGGGGCTTTCAAGCCATATCGAAGGCGTGCTGAATGGGATGTTTTTGGTCATCCTGGGTCTCATCTGGCATAAAATAGCCCTTTCCAACAGGTGGTTAAAAATAACTTTTTGGCTGGCGGTTTACGGAACCTTTGCAAACTGGCTGGGCATGTTGTATGCTGCTATAGTAAATGCAGGCAAAGATTTAACGATTGCCGCTGAAGGCAAGGAAGGAACTCCTTTACAGGAAGGTATTGTTTCATTTTTGCTCATTACCTTATCGCTGGCCATGATCATCATCTGTATTACCGTTTTGATTGGTCTGAACAGATATTTTAAACAGGAATCAGGAAAGTAAGTCCGGAATATGAATTAACGGGTAAGCCGAAAACCGTTTAGAGTAGGCATCAATTCTAAAACTTAGATATGTTAAAATTAACAGTCCTTTACCCACAACCTACCGATGTAAAACAATTTGAGGCAGACTATGCCAAACATGTGGTATTGCTTCACGAAAAAACAGGAATTCCGGCAGACGCCAGGCCATACACTGTTACTAAATTTATGCCAACGCCAGATGGCCCAGCTGCTTTCTACCTGATGTTTAGCTTACCCTTTGAGTCGCCTGAAGCTTTGGAGGCTGCTATGTCTTCACCAGGAATGCAGGAGGTCGCTGCGGATGCCAACCGGATTTCGTCGGGAGGAGCACCAACTATTTTAATTGGAAACCAGGAGTAGGATAAAACTTAAACAACAGTATTAATACTAAGATTGATGAAGAAGAACTTATTTCATTTTATACTTTTTGCCGCATTGCTAGTGAGTCCATTTGTTTCGGCTCAAGATTCAAGCCTTGTAAAGCAAAAAGAGAACATCACATTTCCTGAGTTATCCATTTTTGATAAGCAGTTTGATACATATTTTTCAAGTGAAAATGAAATCGAACTCATTACTTCAGATAAGTATTTTTTGGAGGGTCCTGTTTGGGTTGACGCCCTGGGTGGAATTCTGGTCTCTGATATTCCTGCCAACAGAATATATTTTTGGAATGAAAAAGAAGGCCTTTCGGTTTGGTTGGAACCTTCTGGATTCTCCAATGGCCTAATGCTCGACGAAAAGGGTGATTTGCTTTTAATGCAGGGATGCTACGCCTCAACCAGTGAAACAAAAAGACAGGTTGGTAAAATCGTTGATCCCGTATCGAATAAAACCATCACCGATTTTGTGACGGATTATAAAGGCAAAAAATTCAACAGCCCGAATGATATTATCTTAAGCCCAAATGGCTTCCTCTATTTTACTGATCCGCCATATGGCTTGTCCAATTCTGATGATGATGCGCTGAAGGAATTACCGTTCAGTGGTGTATACAAAATTGAAAATGATAAAGCTGAACTAATCATTGACAGCCTGCAAAAACCTAACGGCATTGGTGTGTCTCCTGATGGTAGGTTTTTATACGTTGCAGATACCGAATACAGCAGGGTAGTTACCTATGAATTGAACAACAAGGGTGACATCGTCAAATCAGTAGATTTCTTCGATTTAAAAGAAATAACTGATCGCTCAAGTGCTTCATCAATGCCCTTTTTTGATGGCATGACAGTTTCGAAGAAAGGCGTCATATTGCTTTCCGGATACAATGGGATTTGGTTTGTTTCTCCAAAAGGCGTTTTTTTAGGACACATTCAGACACCTGAATTTACATCAAATTGTGTGTTGGATAGCAAGGAAGAATATGTTTACTGGACTACTGGAAAATATCCTTATGTGGAAGGTTCAAGTTCTCTTTATCGATACAAATTGAAAAAATAATTAAGTAAACAAATGAAATCTCCCACCATAAGCAAACCAAAAAAAACAAGCTTCAATAAAACCGGATATTATGCTGTAGGCTTATTAGCCATTGCAGTTTTAGGTTTCTGGCCCACCTACTTTTCTAAATTCTTCGACGGAACAGCCGACTTCAATTTTTATTTCCATTTTCATTTTATGTTGGCAACATCCTGGATAGTACTGTTAATTGTCCAACCCATACTTATCAGGAAAAAGAAACTATCAATCCACAGGCAGGTCGGAAAATTGAGTTTTATCATTTTGCCTTTGTTCTTCGTTTCGGTAATTCTGCTAAAACATTCATTAATCGGTGGTGAAGTTACCGAAGGTTTAGGCGCCAGTTTGTGGTTGCAATTAAAAGATCTGGTCATTATTGGTACTATGTTTACCATAGCCATGGTGAATAAAAAGACTATGCAAATCCATGCCCGGGCAATGATAGCTACCGGCATTGTATTTATTGAACCTACCCTGGGACGATTCATCATACTTACTGTATTACCAGAACCTGATTTTTACCTGGGTCTTGGAATTACGGTAGCCATCATGTATGCACTGATTATTTCGCTGATCATTCTCGAAAGAAAACAAACTAGCGGACGATGGGTGTTCCCGTTGCTTTTAGTCATGTTTATGGTATTTCATACGCTTATTTTCTTTGATATAAGTTTTCCGCTATGGGATGCAATTGCCGCATGGTTTGTACAATTACCAATTACCTGATAAAACGTATTTAGTTTAAAAATAATAACCAATAAAAAAATTCAAATGAGTCATATGAAAGGAAAAGTCGCACTGGTAACAGGCGCGAGCAGTGGTATTGGAAAAGCAACTGCTGAAGCTTTTGCAGCCAAAGGAGCAAATGTTGTTGTTGCAGCGCGCAGAAAAGAGGAGCTTGATACATTGGTGGCCTCAATCGTAGCTAAAGGAGGCAAAGCATCCGCTGTCAAAACGGATGTATCAGTTGCTAAGAGCGTTGAACAGATGGTTGCTCATACCATCAAAGTTTTTGGCAGGTTGGATTATGCCATAAACAATGCCGGCGTTGAAGGAAAGTTTTGTGGAATAACGGATCTTACCGAAGAAGACTGGGACCAGGTGCTGGATATCAACCTGAAAGGAACCTATCTCTGCATGAAGTACGAAGCTAGGGCCATGCTTAATCTTGGTCATGGAGGTGCTATTGTAAATATTGGTTCGGTGAATTCATTTCTTGGTTTCCCGACAGGGTCAGCCTACGTAACTTCCAAGCACGGCTTAATTGGACTCACCAGCAGTGTTTCTGCCGAGTTAGCTTCACAAGGTATCAGGGTAAACCTGTTGTGTCCGGGTATTACGGATACTCCCATGCATCATCGCTTGAGAGGGATTATTGGAGATGATCCATACGACAAAGGGCTGTTACCAACCGTTCATTTACGACGAGCCGGTCAGCCTGAAGAGATGGCAAAAGCTATTGTCTTTCTTTGTTCAGAAGAGTCAAGTTATATTACCGGCACAACATTAACTGCAGATGGCGGGCTCACTTTAACCATTTAATTTATTTGAAAGTCTGATTTAGCATATGCTATGTTTACCCTTTCAATCGAAGGGCCTCAACATGATGTATGAAGGTAAGAAAGTTTCGAAAAAACGCTATCTTAATCCCCGAAATTCGATTTATTTAAAAATCTCTCAATGAAAAAAATAACTAAAGAAGATATCAACCAGGAAATGTATGACCTGTATGATGATTACGCACACAACAAACTTAACAGGAAAGATTTTATTCAACGATTATCCATCTACGCTGTGGGAGGGCTCACATTGCCTTCATTGCTCAGTTTTATGATGCCCAACTATCGCGAAAAGATCCAGATCAAAGCAGATGACCCCAGATTAAAAACTGAATTCGTTGATTATAATTCGCCCAAAGGAGGAGGTAAAATCCGGGCACAACTCTCCAGGCCTGCTGACGAAAAAAGTAAATTACCAGGTGTTGTGGTTGTACACGAAAACCGCGGACTAAACCCCTACATTGAAGATGTGGGACGAAGAGTCGCACTGGCCGGATTTATTTCACTCGCACCAGATGCTTTAACTCCGCTTGGCGGCTATCCAGGAAACGATGACGATGGGCGAACTATGCAAAAAGAACGTAATCGTGATGAGATGCTGGAAGATTTTATCGCAGCCTACGAATACCTGAAAAACCTTCCCGAATGTGATGGCAACGTGGGTGTGGTAGGTTTTTGTTTTGGCGGATGGATTTCGAATATGATGGCAGTTCGCATTCCTGAATTAAAAGCGGCTGTTCCGTTTTACGGAGGTCAACCATCTACTGAAGAAGTTCCTGCCATTCAGGCACCACTGCTGCTTCAGTTTGCCGGTCTTGACGAAAGGGTAAATGCAGGCTGGCCTGACTACGAAGCTGCCCTCATCGAAAACAACAAGGAGTACATCGCCCACATGTATCCCGATGTAAACCATGGCTTCCATAACGACACAACACCACGTTATGATGAAGAAGCGGCTACCCTGGCTTGGAGCAGGACGATTAAGTTTTTTAAAGAGCAGTTGATGTAAAAGATAGCCCTTTCAGCCCCCAAACATAAGCCTCTAAATTAAGTACACTTGATAAACACGACTATGAAAAAAATCTTTTTGCTCTGCTTTCAGTTGTTTAGCATTGCTTTTTTATTTGGCCAAAATAATTTGCAATACAATCCACATGATTTTTATTTGCCCACTTTCGACCCTCCTGCCGGAAACATGTTTCGCTCAGCAAATGGAACTCCTGGGCCGATGTACTGGCAAAACAGTGCAGACTACCTGATTAATGCCACCTTAAGTGAAAAAGACACTACCATTATAGGCGATGTTACAATTACTTACACCAACAATAGCCCGGATAAATTGGATTTTTTGTGGTTGCAATTAGACCAGAATCTGTTTAATTCAAACTCAAGAGGTGTTGCCGCAACACCACTAACAGGCTATAGTTTTGATGCAAATGGGTTGGAAGGAGGTTACCAAATTTCAGGCGTTTCGGTAACATATAACGGAAAAGCTTACCAGGCAGAACCTATTATTACTGATACCAGGATGCAGATTCGTTTAAACAGCTCTTTGTTGCCAAAAGGTGACAAAATAGAAATAAAGGTAAATTTCAGTTTTTCAATTCCTGCTGATGGTGCAGACCGCATTGGGAAGATTGTACACCAAAAACGGAGTTATTTATGAAATTGCCCAGTGGTATCCGCGGATGTGTGTTTACGATGATTGATAGGCTGGAACGCCCTCCCTTATTTGGGGCTTGGCGAGTTTTATTGCGAATATGGTGATTATGATTATTACATCACAGCGCCTTCCGAAATGATAGTTTATGGATCCGGCGAACTGCAAAATCCTCAGGATGTTTTAACTGCTGAACAAATTAAAAGGCTTGCCGTTGCAGCAAATAGTGATAAAACTGTTTTAATAATTAAGCCTGAAGAAGTTGGGAAACCTGAAATGCGCCCAACCACAAAAGGAAATTTAACCTGGCATTTCGCCATGAAGAACACGAGAGATGTTGCCTGGGCCGCTTCAAGGGGGCTGATTTGGGATGCCGCGAAAGTTAACTTGCCTTCCGGCAGAAAATGCCATTGCCATGTCGGCTTACCCTGTTGAAGTTATGGGAGATAATGCCTGGTCAAGGTCTACAGAATACCTGAAAGCCAGCATTGAAATTTATTCAAAAGATTATTATGAATATCCCTGGAACTCTGCAGTTAGCATTGCTGGAATTGTCAGCGGAATGGAATATCCCGGAATGATTTTCAACGATTACAAAGAGACGAAAGGCCCTTTGTGGTTCTTGATTTCGCACGAAATTGGGCACAATTGGTACCCCATGATTGTTGGGTCAAACGAAAGAAGGTATATGTGGCAGGATGAAGGTTTCAATTGTTTTATCAATTACCAGGCCACTGAAATTTTCAATAATGGTGAATATGCAAAGGATGATATATTGTATAACCCTGATTATTGGCCCATGCTCAATGTGGATAGCTTGCCATACCGCAACAACCCGCTCATGTTATTACCTGATGCCATGGGCGAAGCCGAATTTTTCATTTATTACGGTAAAACTTCTTACGGGCTAAAACTCCTTCGTGATGTTGTGGTTGGACATGAAAGCTTCGATTATGCGTTTAGGAAATATACCGAAGCCTGGGCTTTCAAACACCCAACACCTTACAACTTTTTTCAGTTTATGAATAACGCCACGGGCGAAGATTTAAACTGGTTCTGGAAAGAATGGTTCTTATACCGATTGGATGCTTGACCAGGCAGTTACAGACGTGCAATATGTTGACAACAACCCATCAAATGGAGCATTGATTACCATTGAAAACCAGGAAAAAATGATCATGCCGGTTATTGTAAAAGTTGTTCAAAGTAATGGACAGGGCGGTACTGTTCAGCTGCCGGTTGAAATATGGTTGCACGGCGGTACCTGGACTTTCAAATATGCATCGACAAGTAAAATAAATGAGGTAATTCTTGACCCTGAAAATGTTTTGCCGGATGTGAACCGCGGAAACAATAGCTGGCTAAATAAATAAACATTTCCCTTCAAAATAGTTGAAATTAAGAACTTTAGAATCCAGTTAAAAAAATGGCAGAGAAAGAAGAAAACTTAAAACGGGAAATTGGGGTTTGGGGGCTGAGTGCGAATATAGTCAACATCATGATTGGAGCCGGGATTTTTGTGTTGCCGGCAATTGTGGCTGCAAATCTTGGCGCGGAAAGCATATTGGCTTATTTATTTTGTGGGTTCTTAATCACTTTGGTCATGCTTTGTTTTGCTGAAGTAGGAAGCAGAATTACCAGCTCAGGTGGTGCTTATACTTATATTGAGAAATCTTTTGGGAAATATCCCGGTTTCATTACGGCTATTCTCTTTATGCTTTCTGGCATAACGAGCGATGCAGCCATAGCTAACGCTGTTAGCGAAGTAATTAGTTCGATTTTCCCTTTTTTCCAGGGATATATAATAAAAAGCCTCTTTTCCGTTTTTCTTTTTTTAGGCCTGGCTACAATTAATATAATCGGACTTAAAAAGGGGATTGCATTTGTTAAAATTATCATCACTTTAAAAGTTGTTCCCTTGCTAATCATCGTATTGATTGGCTTTAAAGATGTTTCAGTAGTAAACCTATACTGGGAAGGATTGCCTTCGGCAAAGGAAATAGGAGAAACTGCACTTATTCTATTCTTCGCATTTCAAGGAGCAGAAACGGGCTTGCTGGTAAGTGGCGAGGTTAAAAATCCAAATAAAACAATACCACAGGCGATTCGCTTATCTGTAGTTGGTGTTCTGTTACTCTATATATTAATTCAAACTATTTCGCAGGGTATTTTGGGTGCTTCATTATCTGCTTTTATTGAAAATCCACTTGGGTGAAGTTGCCAACCAAATCTTTGGCCCAATTGGGTTTACATTAATAACCATTGGCGCTGCCGTTTCCATGTTTGGGACTTTAAGCAGTGAAATCCTCAGTATGCCAAGGTTGTTATATGCAGCATCTAACGACAACGTAATTCCGTTGAAGATGCTTTCGCAGATTCACACAAAATATTCAACACCTTTTATTTCGATTATCGTTTATGCAAGTTTAGGGCTAATTTTTACATTAGCCGGCGGGTTTAGGCAACTGGCTATTATTTCGAGTGCTTCAGCTTTACTGATTTATTTGGGAGTATCACTCTCGGTAATAAAATTGAGGACAGTAAAGAATACAATTCCGGATTCCAAACTATTTAGAATCCGCGGAGGTTATACAGTTCCCATTCTGTCATCTCTTGTTATTTTGTGGTTCCTTTCCAATTTGGCCATGAATGAACTTGTGGGAATCGCTTTATTTATCATTGTTTTAACACTGATATACGGTTTAATTAATTTCAAAAAAATTTGGCAGCAAATTGAAAGTAAGCGGAAATAAAAGAGTATATATTTGGTTTGAAAACATTTAAAGTTAAAATTCTATTATGGCAACTACTAAAAACTTAGAATCTTATCAAAAAGGCTTTCTTGATGTGGGTGATGGGCACAACCTTTATTACGAATTGTACGGAAATCCGAAAGGCATTCCTGTTATTTTTCTGCACGGCGGGCCGGGAGCAGGATTTTCCGACAAGGACAAAACTTTTTTTGATAAAAGAAGGTACAATGTTCTTCTCTTTGACCAGAGAGGCTCTTCGAGAAGCACTTCCTTTCGGCTCTATCAAAAACAATACAACCCAGGATTGTGTAAGTGATATCAATAAACTGATGGATTTTGTAGGCTTCGACAAGGCCTATGTTTTTGGGGGTTCGTGGGGTAGTACGCTGGCGCTGGTGTATGCCATTCACCATCCGAAACGAGTGTTGGGTTTGATTTTGAGAGGTATCTGGTTGGCGAACAGATACGCCATCGACCACTACATCGGCGGCGGCATCAACGAATTTTTTCCTGATGTATGGGAAAGATTTGGCAAACTGGTGCCTGAAGGTGAAGACCCAGCCAAGTATTATTTGAAACAAATGTTAACTGCCGACAAAAAAACCAGCGACAAATACGCCTACGAATGGGCTTATTACGAAATGTCGTTTTACACCATTCGAAAGATTTCAGGAATCGATGAAATCCTGAGCACTTTTTCCTACAAATCAATGGCCATCCTGGAAGCTCATTTTATCGCCAACGATTGCTTTATTCAGGAAGACTTCATCATGCAAAACATAGATAAAATCAAAGACATCAAAACTACCATAGTACATGGCAGGTACGATTTTATCTGCACGCCTATACAGGCTTTTCAGCTAAACGACGCTTTAAATAATTCAACATTAAATATCATGAATGCAGGCCACTCGGGCTATGATCCTGAGAATTTCAAGATACTCAAGAAAGAATTGAGGAGGATAACATCATGAAAACACTTATAGTTGGAGCCAGCGGGGCCACGGGTCGGTTGTTGGTCGAGCAGTTACTCAATCGGGAATATTTGGTGAAAGTAATAATACGTTCGTCTGATAGACTGCCTGAATCTCTAAAGAAAAATAAAAATTTGACCGTAATCTCAGCCAGTGTTTTGGACCTATCCGATAAAGAAATGGCCGAACATGTAAACGGATGCGATGCAGTTGCTTCTTGTCTGGGACATAATTTAAATTTGAAAGGTATTTATGGACAACCCAGAAGGTTAGTGACCGATTCTGCCAGAAGGTTATGTCAGGCTGTAAAATCAAATAATCCAAAAAAGCCGGTTAAGTATGTCCTGATGAACACTACCGGGAATAGGAACCGAGACCTGAATGAGCCTGTTTCTTTTGCTCAAAAAGTGTTAATTGGGTTAATCCGATTGTTGCTTCCACCCCAGGTTGACAATGAACAAGCTGCTGATTATTTAAGGACTCAAATTGGTCAAAATGACAAAACGATTGAATGGGCTGCTGTTCGTCCTGACGGCTTAATTGATGAGGAAAAAGTTACCGATTACGAAGTTTATCCTTCCCCAATTAGAAGTGCTGTTTTCAATGCAGGTAAAACCAGCAGAATTAATGTTGGCCATTTTATGGCTGAACTTATTTCAAATGAACAATTATGGAAAAAGTGGAAAGGACAAATGCCTGTGATTTACAACAAATCCTTTTAGGCATTCTATCATCACTAAATAAAATATTCCGCAAAAAGATAGCTAAATTTCCACATTCATCTTTTAAATTAAATCCAACCACATGATTCCATTCTTCAGAAAAATTCCGGAAAAAAATGGCTGATGATAACAAGCCTGTAAAATACATGCGCTATGCCATTGGCGAAATCTTTTAGTAGTAATTGGGATTCTAATTGCGCTGCAGGTAAACAACTGGAATGAAGCAACGAAAGATGTCAAAGCCGGAGAACTTTTATCTTAACAAATTTGTCTGATATTCATAACCGTACATGAATCACTTTGAATTCAGCGATCGAGATATTCGCAACAGGAAACGTATAATTCAATTGAACAATTTTAGATGCATTAAACACCTAGTAAATGGACAATCATTACAGCGCTAGCGTTATGCGATTCGATTATTTTAAGTATGGAAGTATTTTCCCTATTGTGTCAGCTTCCATATTTACCACTAGTGCTTACGAAGTCTTCAAATCAAAAGGAACCAGAACTTATAAAAAATGACAGCCTGAAAAAAATATAACCCGGTTTTATGACAAAGACATTTCAATATACAAAACGATTCAGATTACATGGGAATGGAGCATTAATCAGCGCAAATAGTATATGCCATGGTTCGTGCAAAATTGAACCGATATCATTCTTCTTCCGGAATATTAGCAACCCCTGTCGATTATTCTGCTATCCTTAAAGATAAGTACATTACTCAATGTTTTAAGTCTGGTCATTAGATTAGCAGGGATGTATGGCATTGTCAAATCGAATAAATGGAAGAAACAGACTGAACTGATCGATAGCACAAATAGAAACAGAATTACAACAACGGGGATTACCAAAAAAATCATAATTAATGATAACTATCTATCGAAAAATACACCAACATCTCGCCATTAAACGGAATGAAAAGAAATTCGCAATCAATCAATATAAATTTGAACAATATCAATTTAGAATGAAAAGAATCTATTTAACAACAATTGGCATCCTGTTTTTAAATGCTTTTGCATTTGCGCAATCCACTGAGGCGAAACTTCAGGCATTAATTGATTCTGTTTACACCGCCAATCCTGCATCTGTTGGAATCATGGTTCACATTGAAGCACCCGACAAGGAAATCTCATGGAGTGGAGCAAGTGGCTATTCTGAAAAGAATACCAAAATAAAATTACAGCCGGATCAGCCTGCATGGATTGCCAGCAATACCAAAACCTATGTCTCGGCCACTATTTTAAGATTGGTTGAGGAGGGAAAGCTATCCATCGACCAACCCATCAAGAATCTCCTTTCGGATAAAACCCGCCGACTATTTGAAAAAGGCGGATATGATCTGGATGAAATCACCATCAAACATTTGCTTTCGCACACAAGTGGTATTCAAAATTATGCCAACCAGGAATATATTGATTTTATTGACGCCAATAAATTGCACCGGTGGACAAGAGATGATCAATTGGCCTTAACGCTTCGCTTAGGTCCTCCTCTTGGCAAGCCCGGTTATACCTTTAGTTATACCGACGCCAATTATTTGTTGTGTACCGAAATCATCGAAACAGTGGAAAAGAAGCCTTTTTACACAGCCATGCAAGAGCTTCTTAAATACAATACATTGGGCATCAACAATACCTGGTTTCCAACGCTTCAAGAACAGCCCGCCCATACTGAAGCAATGGCACACCAGTACTGGGGACAAAATGGGTGGGACACTTATGAAATGGATATTTCAGTTGATTTATACGGAGGTGGCGGAATCGCATGTCCTACCAAAGATTTAGCAAAATTTATCTATGACTTATTTAATGCCAACATCATTCAGGATACCACTGTTTTGAATTTGATTTTTACAGAAATTAAAACTGAGGATGAAGAACCCAGCAATTACTATTTAGGGATATCGTTATCAGAATACAACAATTTAAAGGCTTATGGCCATGGTGGTTTCTGGGCAACCGTAGTGCTTTATTTTCCAGATTTGAATGCATCTGTTTCAATTTATGTGTTGGAAAGAGACGAGAGAAAATTAATCAAAAGCTTGATGGGCCAGATAGTAGGGCTGTTGGCTGAATAAAAAATGTATCGGTCCACCAGGAGGAAAGAAACCCTGTCTTTTGAACCAGTCTTATTCACTTTTATTTTTATTGAAAAGTTTCCAATAATTGGGGTTGGCTATCTTGAACGGTTTCTTAATTGGGAAGCGGTATACAAAATAAATCCTTGCATTTCCAGTATGAAAATTGGTCCAGATGTTTTCTGAAGGTATCTGGTTAAAAAACATTTGTTGTAAAAATGAAAATCCTGCAAAAAACTTTTGGCTGTTATAGCCAATCGAAGCCCTCGCAATAACATTAAGGTTCAGTGCTACATTTGAAAAACTAACTTTACCAATATTTTCAGTATTCAGCCATGAATTGCCAATGCTGGGCCCCCCTGCAACTCCAGCTGAAATAAAGTAATGTTTGAAGAGCACTAGTGTATAATAATATCCGCCGCTGATTCCCAGGTTCAACACATTTTGCTTAGAATAATCAAGATTATTAAACAGTTCTGTATTCTTTAAATTGGCTGGAATCAATGTCGAATCGCCACGGTTGGTATAATAAAATGCATTCGCTCCCAGCACCCACGAGCCGGCACTTTTCTTCTGCCATTCGTTTTGGTTATAGATCGCTTTGTACGAAAATTTTTTCCAGTTAAAAACATACTGGTAATTAAATCCCAAAGTTAAAGTATATATATCGGGCCTTATTTGAAAAGTATCACCTTGTGGCCAGTTATTGATTACATTTCCTGAATTGGCCAGGTAATAACCCTCATAATATTGTGCATACAGGTCAATATTCATTTTCCGGAGATATATATGTGATTGAAGGTCAAGATATGTTGTTGGGCCATAAATGTCTTCATCATTATTTATAATTGGGTAATAGTTTATCCCGATATTCAGCGTAAACCAGGAATAAGATATTCCGGCTCCAATGATATATTTAACGTTTGAAAGGTACAGTAGGTTTTGCTTTTCTTCCATATTCAGAATTCTGAAACCCGTGTATTTTACTGAAGAATACCAGCGCATGGTCATCTGCTCCATATAACTTTCGTAATAATTTGTATCCCAATTAATTATGGTAGGGTTTGGGGTATCAACAAACCATTTTGATTCTTTTTCCTGAGCATTGGCTTGATTTGCACAAACCAATATAAAATAAAGCGAGGAAGCCAGTAAAATGAGAAACAGTCGTCGATTGGATTGCATGAAGATTTGAGAGATTGTAGTTAACAAATATAGTATGATTTCATTCTCAATTAGAACAGGGGTTAGTTTAGCTTTTAAGCTTTTCCAAAAAGCGCTTCGTATTCATTTTTTGAAATTCAAACTGGGCTTGGAAAACATTTTCAAAATAGTTTGTAGCCTTGCCATTGCTTCCGGTTGGTTAATTATAGTGATTAAGCACCTGTTTGATGATGATACACCCGAAGTGTAAAAGAAGCCTCACTGTCAAAAGAAATCGAAATGCTTAGATTTGTACATTCTAAAACTATCTTACATGAAACAATTTCTGCTTTTCATTTGCTCAATCATTTTATCAATAAGCCTGGTGGCGCAACCACAATTACGGGAAACCACCATTGATACGGCCACCATCATCACAGGCCTGGACATTCCATGGGAAATTCAGTGGGGCCCTGATGATCATATCTGGACCACTGAACGTTATGGCCGCATAAGCCGGATAGATCCTGAAACAGGTACCCAGGATGTGATACTCGATATTTCAGACCAGGTATTCCAGGAAGGTGAATCAGGATTACTGGGCATGGTATTGCATCCCGATTTTGATAACCATCCATTTGTGTATACTGCCTATACGTATATGGTTTCAGGAAATATAAAAGAAAAAATTGTCCGCTACGAATATGATAGCGAACAGTTGGCAAACGAATTTATCCTGCTCGATAACATCCAGGGCAATACCACGCATGATGGCTGCCGGATGATCATTTTACCCGATCAAACGCTGCTATTCAGCACCGGTGACGCCCAAAACCAGCCGGCTGCGCAGAACCTGGATCACCTTTCAGGAAAGTTCCTGCGCCTGAACCTGGATGGTTCCATTCCTGATGACAATCCCTTTCCGGGTAATCCGGTTTATAGTTTTGGACATCGCAACGCACA
Organism: Marinilabiliales bacterium; assembly: GCA_963776205.1. GTDB lineage: Bacteria > Bacteroidota > Bacteroidia > Bacteroidales > F082 > UBA4459. Next base: position 755,262 of record CAVZLR010000001.1, on the reverse strand, counting down.
GGGTTTATACCTGGCACCCAATGGCATTATTTATAGTTCCGAACACGGCCCATCCACCGATGATGAACTGAATATCATTGAACCGGGCAGAAATTATGGCTGGCCAGATGTGCGCGGTTTTTGCAACTTGCCCGATGAAATCACCTTTTGTGATGAAAACAATGTGAAAGAACCCCTGGAAGCGTGGACACCAACCATCGCCACATCCGATATTGTATATTACGACCATGAAGCCATCCCGGAATGGCAGGGACATATATTGCTCACCAGTCTTAAAAATAAACGGCTGTATGTGATGGCATTGAATGAAGACGGAACCGAAGTAGTTGGAGAAGAGCAGCTTTTTACAAATTGGTGGGGCCGACTGCGTGATATCTGCATCGGTCCGGCAGGAGAAATTTACCTGGCCACCAATGGCTCCAGTTGGGTCAATACCGAACCGTTTACACACAGAATTGTCAAATTGTGGAATCCTGATTATGTGGGTATTGAAAATACTGAAACAGATCAGCCCGGTGGTGTTAAATTGTACCCGAACCCGGCAACTGTTTCTTTCCATGTTGAGGTGGCGCCACAAATGATCGGCCGACAGATGAAAATCTATTCTATGGAAGGCAAACTGATGTTTGATCAAACCATCGACAGCATTGTAACAACCGTTTCCACCCAAAAACTATCAAAGGGGATTTTTCTTTTTCATGTGCTTGACGCCGGGAAAACGGTGTATGCCGAAAAGCTATTCATCAATAAAAAATAAATAAGCTGGTTTTATTATTCGTTATTCAGACGGCGGAATTTTACGTGGAAACTCGATCTCAAATTTCTCAAATTTCATTAATTTGCCATACAAAATAATCTCCGTATGGAAAACCAGGTCACCATTCTTGTTATTATGGCTGTTTACATTTCGGGGCTTATGCTCTGGGGTGTTTACCAGGGACGAAAGGTAAAAACAGAAGGAGATTATGCAATTGCCGGCAGAAAATTACCGGGATGGGTAGCTGCACTAAGCGAAAGGGCTACAGGCGAAAGTTCGTGGGCATTGCTGGGATTACCCGGTGCTGCTTATGCATTTGGACTGACTGAAATATGGACCGCTATCGGATGTGTAGCGGGAATCATCACTGCATGGGCTTTACTGGCGTGGCGTTTAAGTGACGAAGCCGACCGGTTAGATGCCGATACATTTACTTCATTCATAGCCAAATCGCATCCCGAACAAACACGCTGGATAAGGATGGTGGCTTCCTCGGCCATTGTCTTCTTTTTCTTTTTTTATGTCGGAGCCCAATTCCTGGGTGGCGGCAAAACCCTGCATACGCTTTTTGGTATCGATCCGCTCATAGGTATGGTCATTACGGCGGTGATCATTATTCCCTATACCATTTATGGTGGCTTTCGTTCGGTGGTTTATACCGATGTAATACAGGCCATCGTAATGATCATCGCTTTAATTGTGGGGCCCATTATGGGATTTGTTTATTTGTCGCAACACCCGGATGTTTTTGCGCCCTCTATCAGCCAGGCATTAGAACAGGCAGGACCATCTTTTACCTCCTTTACCGGGGCAGCATCAGGGTTTAGTATTGGGATTGTTATTGTTGGGGGATTTTCATGGTTTTTCGGATACCTGGGCGGACAACCCCAATTAAGTACGCGTTTTATGGCCATCCACAACCGGAAGCAGGCCAAAATTGCCCGGAATATTGGTATTGGCTGGACGCTGATCGCTTATGTGGGCGCGTTGAGCATCGGCTGGATTGGCCTGGCTATTTTTGGCCCCGAAGGCAGCGCCACGGGCCTTGTCGACCGTGAATTTGTGATGCCCAAAGTATTGCTGACCATTTTTCCTGCGCCTATAGCAGCTGTGTTGATCACAGGGGCCATTGCCGCCATGATCTCCACGGCCGACTCCTTGCTGATCCTTTCGTCTACCGAGCTGACCGAAAACCTCTTAAAACCCGCATCCCGGAAAATGCAGCAGATCAGCCATAAGAAGCAGCTTCAGCTTTCACGAATAATCACAGCTTTGCTGGCTGTTATTGCCCTGGTTCTCGCCTGGATATCGGGCGACAACACCTTTATTTTTAGTTTGGTGAGCTATGTATGGGCAGGTATTGGCGGTACATTTTCGGTAGTGGTTCTGCTTACACTGTTCTGGAAACGGTATCACGGAAAGGCAGTATTGGTTACCATTGTTACCGGGCTGGCATTTACCATCATTTGGATCAATACCGGCATGGAGGAGGTGATCACCTCCCGCTTACTGACCTTTTTTGTGGCATTAGTTACAGCCATTTTCGCTACATTGGTATGGCCTGACAAGCATCATGTTAAAACTTGATTTTTTAAACTGTTTTTTTGTTATATATTTGAATTGATACGTTTATTAGGTACATAGTAAATGCTAATACATGTATAAATAACAGAAAGGGATAAACAGAACAAAAAACTACCGAATTCACCTTCAAATTAGGTGTTATTCGGTACTTTTATGACGCATAAAAGAAGTTACAGGTAATTATGAAAAGACACATCATCATATTAATTTTAACTATTTCGAGTATTTTTTCATTTGCTCAAAATAAGGAAGTAAAGAAACTTGAAAAGTGGATTGATAAAAATAATATAGTTTTTAACTCTCCAGCTTGTCCTGAGGGATTTGAATACTTTCAGAACTGTAATGAGATTCATGCTTACAGAAAAGTCATTGGAGATACAATAATCATCTTTTCACGAGGGGGTTCGATTGCAGAAGATATTGAATCATTGACAGAAAGCATTCAAGACGAAAGATTTAATATTTACCGTTATCCAAAAAAGGTTCAGAAAAATGGGACTATCATAATTCAAGAAATGAGGAAATGGACATTTTTAGCAAGAAATGACACATTGTATCTTCTTGATGAATATGATGAAAGAAAAAGTGAAGAACAAATTAAAATAATGAATGCCTTTTTTAAAGGAAAAATAACAGAATCTGAGTTTAAGATACAAGTAGATGAAAATGAATCGAAAGATTTTGGATTTAAACCTAAATTTAAGATGATTTTCTTCAAAGGAATCTTCGATAAGTCAGATGACTATTCATTTAATGTAAATCAAAATTTTCGAGAAGAAAATGTGACACTATTGACATCTTGGAAAGAAAATGACAGGACTTTTTACAAAATTAATTTAAAGACATGGACGGCAGGAAAGTATATTATCACAGAAGATTTTGAATTTATAAATACTGAAATTTGCAAAGAATAACTACCTGTAACAAAGTATAAAAATAATAGCCCAAACAGTAGTAAATATGAACATTGAAGCCCGAATGAAATTTAGAAGTAACTTGTCAAATTTGAGCTCCTCAAACGGCAACTATTCATAGCGCTGTCCGATGTATCACATTCAGCTACCCGCCTGCCGGACTGGCAGGAAGCTGAAAACAACACTTAATTAAAAAATATCATGAAAAGCAAAATAACCAATCTGATAGCCATTTTATTTTTATGTACTATATCTATCCAAGCACAAACAGACAAAGCTAAAGATACTTCATCACCGAAAATTTTTGTTGTACTCGACATTACTGTCAATGACACAATTATGTATGAACAATACAGAATAAAAGTGGAACCAATTATAAAAAAATATGGAGGAAAATATTTAGTTCGTTCTGGAGGAATGGCTTTTGACAAAGACCCAGACAAAAAAGTTATCCCAGGCGAAGGGAATTGGAATCCGAACAGATTAATAATTTTGGAATGGAATTCAATGGAGGAACTTCAAAAATTTATAAACTCTGCGGAATATCAAAAAGTAGCTGAATTAAGAAAGAATTCTGCTTCAACCAAGTCAATTATTGTCAAAGAGAATTTGACTGATTGATTCAAAATCTGACATTGAAAAAAATGAAAAGCCAGCAGGTAACACAGGCTATATCAAATGGGGCGGGATTCAAAGTCCACACCAACGTGGGATAAAATTCTGGTAGAATTCTGCCCCACTTGCCATAGCCATAAACGTTCCGCGAAACTAAAACAAGATAATTAGACTATGGAAGTAACAAGAACTTTTGACCTTCTGGAAAGATATGCCACCCATTTTTCCGACAAAAAAGACGTGTTTGCCGGTAAGGTAAATGGTGAGTGGGTGAATCATTCTGTAAGCGATTACATTAATAATTCCAATTTTGTTAGTTATGGCTTATTGGCGCTGGGCTTAAAGAAAGGCGATAAAGTAGCTACCCTTACAAATAACCGCCCGGAGTGGAATTTTGTAGATATGGGGCTTTCCCAGTCGGGTTTATTGCATGTGCCAATTTTTACAACCTTAAATAGCGCAGGATATAAAGAAATTTTTGAACATGCAGGAGTAAAAGCTGCATTTGTCTCCGACAAAAGATTATATAATATTATTAAACCTTTATTGCCTGAACTGATATTTACTTTCAACGAAGTTGAAGGGGCAAAACACTGGACAGAAGTACGCGATTTGGGAAAAGAAAAAACAGCCAAATTTAAAGATGTAGTAATTAAAACTAAAAAAGAAACAAAGCCTACAGACCCGGTTACCCTGATTTATACATCCGGTACCACAGGCAACCCGAAAGGTGTACTATTATCGCATTGGAACTTAATGAGTAATGCCATAGCTGCTTCAAAAGTTTTTAAGCTTCAGCCCAATCAACGATACTTAAGCATATTGCCAATTTGCCATGTTGGTGAGCGCCTGGGGTGTTATCAAACACAGTATTCAGGATGCAGCATCTATTATTCCGAACATGTGGCAACCATAGCCAACGATCTTAAAGATGTTAAACCGCATGGTTTTGGCGCTGTACCCAGAATTTTAGAGAAAGTATATGATCGGATAATTAGCCAGGGCGAAAAATTAACGGGTATTAAAAAGAAACTTTTCTTTTGGGCCGTTGATCTCGGGTTAAAATACGAACTCGAAGGAAATGGTTTGTGGTACAAACTTCAATATAAACTTGCAGACAAGCTCATATTTGGTAAATGGCGCGAAGCAGTCGGAGGCAATATTATGTCGGTAGGAATAGGAGGGGCGGCCTTACAACCAAGATTGGAAAAAGTTTTTTGGGCAGCAGGAATTAAACTTCTGAATATGTACGGCTTAACTGAAACTGCTACCATTATTACGCTTAACCGACAACACTTACCAGACCTGCGTTTTGGAACCGTTGGTTGTAAGATAGAGGGAGTTGAATTGAAAATTGCAGCCGACGGTGAAATCTTATGCAAAGGACCGAATGTAATGCTTGGGTATTACAAAAATGAAGAAGCCACCAAAGAAGTTATTGATAGCAATGGCTGGTTTCATACAGGAGATATTGGTGTATTGGAAGATGGTAAATTTCTGCGTATAACAGATAGGAAGAAAGAAATATTTAAATTGTCGAACAGCATATACATTTCTCCCCAGGCTATTGAGAGTTTATTTAAGGAATCGGTTTTTATCGACCAGATAATGGTAATTGGCGATGGCGAAAAGTTTACCAGCGCATTACTGGCACCAAACTTCGAAGCCCTTCATAAATGGTGTATCGGAAATAAAATTAATACCGACAGTAAGCAAGAATTGGTAAATATGCCTGCAGTGCACCAACTCTATTATGGCATTGTAAAGGAATTTAATAAGCGCTTAAGTAAAGATGAACAAGTAAAACAATTTAAGATTGTATCAGACGAATGGACGCCCGATTCGGGTGAACTCTCTCCTACTTTGAAGTTAAAAAGAAGAGTTCTTATCGAAAAGTACAAAGAATTAATCAGCGATATTTTTAATAAAGAAACCGTTTCGGAATAGCTATGGAATTAATCGAAATAAATGATAAGTTTTCAGGGAAGCAGTTCTTGAATGTTGCCCGTTTTATCTATAAAAATGATAAAAATTGGGTATGTCCCCTGGACAATGATATTGATGGCATTTTCGACCCAAAACAGAACTCTTATTATAAACATGGAACAGCTATACGCTGGGTACTAAAAAACGATCTTGGTAAATTAATAGGCAGGATTGCAGCATTTATTGATTTTAATACCATGAACGATAGCGAGCAACCAACCGGGGCTTGTGGGTTTTTTGAGTGTATCGACAATCAGGAAGCAGCAAACATGCTTTTTGATGCAGCAAAAAACTGGCTTACATCAAATGGCGTTGAAGCAATGGATGGCCCGGTAAATTTTGGCGAAACCGATAAATTCTGGGGGCTTCTGGTTGATGGTTTCACACAACCTTCGTATAATGTTGCATATCACCTTCCCTATTATCAAAATCTTTTCGAAACATATGGATTTCAGATTTATTACAAACAAGAAGGTTTTCATTTTAATATAAATAAACCCATTTCTGAACGATTTAAGAAGATTGCCGAAAGATTTACAAATAAACCTGAGTATTCTTTCGAACATTTCGATTTTAAGAAACTTGACAAACAGGTGGCAGATTTCGCTGAAGTTTTTAATACGGCATGGGTAAGTTTTAAAAAAGATTTTGAACCTTTAAGTACAGAGTATGTCAGAAAGTTTATTACTGACGCGAAGGCGGTTCTTGAAGAAAAATTTATATGGCTAGCTTACCACGAGAAAAGACCAATTGCTATTTACCTTATGATTCCTGATGTTAATCAGATATTTAAATATTTTAATGGCAAATTAAATCTATGGAATAAACTCAGGTTACTTTACATGGTAAAAACCAACAAAATGACCCGGGCTAAAGGAATATTAATGGGCGTTATTCCTGAATTTCAGAATAGAGGTATCGAATCGGCTTTTATTCTGAAATTGGAAAAAGTTTTTGAGGAAATGCCTCATTATTCCGAACTGGAATTCTCTTTTGTTGCCGACTATAACCCTCAAATGCGTAAACTTTGGTTAGCAGTAGGAGCTGAGCCTGCAAAACATTATATTACCTATCGTTATTTATTCGATCAGAATAAGGAATTTAAGCGCTACCCGATGCCAGCATAATCGTTATTCATTAACTTTGGTACACATATAACTAGTTCAGTAAAACTAAAATAAACTCATCATGAAAAAACTTTTAAGAAATCCCATATTGGTCCTCTCCCTATTTTCAATCTTTATTATTAGTTGTCAATCTAATCAAGACAAGGCAAAGATTAGTGAAAGAATTGCATCAAGCTCAATAGATTCCATATCAAGTGAAGAAGTAGAGATTAAAGCTGTACTCGATAGGATTTTGATTGCTGTTGGAAATCGGGACGTACAAGAATTAAGTGCTTTGTCTTTCGACCAGGCCATAATTGGATGGACTTATTTAAAGGATGGAGTCTGGTTGAATAAAGAGTTAACCATCGAAGAATATTTAAGCAAAATCTCAGAGATTGAAAATCCAAAACCAATTTCAGAAACGGCCATCGAATATAATATCTCAGTAACCAAAGGCCGTTTGGCCACAGTAAAACTACCCACTGTCATATCGCAATTCGGTGTTGCCCGAAGCGAGGAGATTAATCATGTAACAATGATGAAAGAAAACGACCAATGGAAACTCTTAAGTGTTGCATGGACCGTTCATCAAATTCCAGAGGCAGAAAGAGAATTCGATCTGAATCTATTTGCACAAGCTTATGCACAGGTTTGGGGCAGTCAGCGACCAGAGTTTGTTGCTATGTTTTTTGAGGAAGACGGGGTGTTACAGGTAAATGACGGAGATCCCGCTTTAGGTAGAATAACCATATCGAATGTTGCTCAAAGTTTTATGACCAGGTTTCCAGATATGAATGTAAGTTTTGACAGTTTAGTTCATAAAACAAACGGAATAGAATTTCATTGGACTTTAACCGGAACCGATGCAGACCCAAATGGGAAAGGCAATCAAGTGAAAATTAGTGGATTTGAGCTTTGGACATTGAGTGAAGGAAATCTAATCAAAAATTCAAAAGGCAGCTTTTCATCAGACGAATACAACCGACAACTTGAATTTGGAGTAGATAATTAAAATCCACCACATTTAATGTGACAATATAGACCTCATTTGAGCTGGCTATATAAACAATGAGTCTTTCGGAATCTGATAAAATTACACAGCCAAAAGAGAAAAGTTTCTAATTAGATTGATTCAGAGCTCCTAGTATCAATCGAGATTTTGACAGTTGATGGAATTTTAGAAATAAAACCAGTTTTCGACAAGGGTAATAATTCTTTGTCGGGCTTGTTATGAATCCAAAAATAATTACTTTTATCCGGCTTTTGATTACCAATAAAGCAATGGAATTATGACCGGAATCTATAATAACTTTAAAAAAGCGATTCAATATGAGTAAAATTACTCACACACCTGGTGAACTTCATCGCAGTATGGGATTTATGACTGCATTGTCAATTGGAGTTGGAACCATGATAGCAGCAGGTATTTTTACACTTTCAGGATTGGCGATCAGGAATGTGGGCTCAAGCGCCATTATTTCATTTATTTTGGCTGCAATCGTTTCGCTCTTCACGGCACTAGCATATTGTGAATTTGTTTCGATCTATCCAAAATCGGGAGAGGGGTATCTCTATGCCAGGAAAACCTTTGTCGCCCCATTGGCTTATATAGTTGGAGTAGCTCTATTTTTGGGATATGTTAGTAGTTGCTCATTTTACCTGTCAAGTCTTTCTGCCTATTTTCAGGAATTTATCTGGCACGCCCCGTTCGAAAAACTCGCAGGAGTGGTATTCATAATAGCATTAACTTTAATGAATATAAAAGGAACCAAAGAAAGTGGCGTATTTCAGGTTGTTGTGACCGTTGCAAAGGTGGTTCTGCTTCTATGGTTTGTGGCTGGTGGCCTGCGATTTATATCGATTGAGGATCTGATTGACAAGTTTAGCAGCGATCTGGGTCAAATTGTACAAACCTCTACCCTGGTATTCATTACTTTTTTTGGTTTTTCGGCTATTGCTGCTACTGCAGGTGAAGTAAAGAACCCAATAAAAAATATACCAAAAGCCATCTTCTGGGCTGTGGGGATTGTATCAGTGCTATATGTTTTTGTAATTTTTGTCCTTATCGCTTCTGATTTGACAGCATATGATGAAGCTTCGATGGGTGTTGCAGCAAAGAAATTTTTAGGTGGCATTGGCGGGCTGGTCATTGTAGGTGGTGGTATTTTTTCAATGATTTCTGCATCCAACGCATCCGTTATGGCCGGATCACGCGTGGCCCTTGCCATGAGCGAACTAGGGCAACTTCCGAAATACTTAGGTAAAATCCACAAGAAGTTTGCAACTCCCTGGGTTTCGGTAATTACTATTGGGGTACTCATCATGCTTTTTACCATCTTTCTGCCTTTAGAGGAGTTAGCACATTTTGCGGATACTGTTCTCTTGTTTGCGCTTATTATGGTAAATATTGCACTTATAGTACATCGAAGAAGATTTCCAAACCTTCCCAGGCCATTCAAAGTTCCCCTCTATCCAATAACTCCCATTGTTGGTATAATTGCGAATCTATATTTGCTTATCCAGGTTATGAATCATCCTATACCACTCTCATTGGCATTATTTGCACTTATATTTTGTGCTGTCGGATTCCTGTATTGGAAGGGCACTTTACCTGATGAAGAAGGCCTTGAAGGAGATCCCTCTAAACTAGTACTCGAGACGTATGCCGCTGATGAATTACAAAAAAGTAAAAAGTTAATGATTCCAATTGCCGATGATTATATGATGCCTGAGATAGTTAATTTTGCCGTTAATCTTGCCAAAGGACATGATGCTAGCATCACCGCATTGGTAGCTGTAGAATTCCCCAAATTAAAACCATTGAAATTTGATTCCCGGGATTTTAAGAAGGAAAAGAAACTGTTAGAACTTATTCAGACAGAGGGTGAGAAACACGGCGCTTCAATTGGTACCAGCCTTCGAGTTGGTCATAATACCGTAAAGACAATCCTGGAATCTACAAGAAAATCCAATGCAAACCTGGTCCTTATGACCTGGGAAGGTCAAGTCAGAAGATCGGAAAATGTAATTGGACGTATTATTGATTCGGTGGCTAATAAAACAAAAAGGGATGTCATGTTGTTTCGTCCTCATCCGAATAAAAAAATCAAAAATATCCTTTTACCTGCAGGAGGAGGCCCTCATGCCCAAGCTGCTGAGATCTATGCGGGAGGTTTAGCCAAAACAATGAAAGGTTCGCTAACAATCCTTCGCGTAGTTACTAAGTCATCTCTTTCCGATGAAGAAAAATTGGAAGTAAAAGCACAACTCGAGAATTCAAAAAGTCGTATCAAAGAAAAATGCGGATTGAATGTCAAAACCAAAATTATCTACCACCCAAGAGTTGAAGCCGCCATTAAAGAGGTGTCTTTGGACTATGATACTGTGTTCATTGGTGCCACGAAAAAAAGCATGTATCATCATGTCCTTTTTGGAACGTTACCAGAGGCCTTGGTAAAAGGGCTTGATACAAATATTGTTATCGTCAAGTATCATTCGTCAGTAGGTGCAGTATGGGGCAAGGTGTTTGGCGAAAAAAATGCTTAAGCAATTATTTTTCTTTTTTGAACAATAAAGAAGACCGAAGGTTCAAAAATATTGTTACAGCTTTTAATCAAAGGGTAAGCAATGGCTATTATCATAATTAATAAGCAGGTGTGACACGGTTCTGCAACTCACCGATCAAGGATTGAAGTAAAAAAAAAGCAGATTAAATGGACGAAATTATAGTGACTTAACATCACTACTTATCCTTACTAAAATACGTAACTATAAAACCTATTACCGGACTTAGTAAAAAACTGATCAGGAAAGACCATTCGACACCTATCCTCTTCTTTTTGCCCATACGTTCGGAAATGACCATGGCCAGCACATACCAGGCAATAAACAGGGCTATGACAATGTATTCATTCATGCTAATAGAAATAAATGAATAAATAAATTAGCGGAATAACAATGCTTAGGGCTACCATCCACAAGCCTCTGCTGGTAATCCCTTTATCGCCCCGCGGGATCAGTATCCCCGTAACGGCTAGTAAAATAAGTGCTCCTGCGTAAATATCCGAATACCAGGTCCAGTATTTAATGGGATTGTAATGAAGGTAGTTTACTTCGCGGAAAACCCTGCGGCGCTTGGTTTTTTCAATCAGCCCGTTACCTGAATTAAGGTTGATATACACGCTTCCGTCTTTTATAAAAACTTTCAGATAACCTTCATCTGGAAAATAGTGGTTTTTATAGGTAGATGCTTCCTCGAAAGGTTCCAGCATTTTCTTAATGTCAGCTTTGGTGGGTTTTCCCTGATAAGGTTCTACACGAATATCTTCAGTATATACTTTATAGTTCGGGTTCCAGTCGTCGATATGGTTAATGGCAATACCCGATAATGCGTAGATCAGGGTCATACCAAAGAAAAGATAGCCGAAATCGCGATGTACGGCCCGGTTCCACTTCCTCCACTTAAACGCCATAAAATTCTGGTTTTCTATTCCTCGATGGGTTCTGATTCTTCCTCTTCAAAGTCCATTTCTACTACTTCGTATTCAGTGCAAAGCACAGAATAGAATGCCAGGTATCCTTTTTCTGATTCGGCAATTTCCTGGCGCAGGTTGTTGATTTTTTCCATCTCTTCTTCCATATCTGCATCACTACCCCCTTTTTCGGTATCACCACCCAGGTGCGACCCTTCTCCTTTGTCGTCGCCCATGTCTACACCGGCCATCACTTCTTCTTCCCATTCTTTCAGGTAGTCTTCGTCAATTCTTTGTTCTTCAACAATACCAATGAGTTTCACACTTTGGCCTTCCAAATCTGTTTTGAAAGCCGCAATATTTTCGTCTGGTGTTACTTTTACACGGCCTTCTGAGCCAGTTTCAATAACAAACATACGCTGTCCGCCATGTTTACAAACATGATCAACCGTACCTGTCAACATTACCTGTTTACCAACTAATTCTTCGGCTTTTACATCAAAATCAGAAAGGGAAACGGGAACAATTTCTTCAATCAATACTACTTCTTCCTCTGAAGCAGTTTCTTTCTTTTGCTGATTTTCGCAAGCTGATAAAACGAAAATCATTGCTAATAAAGCAAATAAGTATTTTTTCATATCCGTGTGTTTAATTTGGTCAGGCGAATATAGGAAATTATTCTGGTGCATCTACCGGAAAACCGTCATATTTCACTTCTTTACCGCCTTTGTAATTGATAGTGATGATCAACAGGCTTGATTCGTCATATCGTTTCCAATCGCCATTCTTACGACCCATTACATATTGGCCCTGTTGTTTTAATTTTCCATCGGGCCAGAACCAGGTATGTTCACCATTGGGCAGGTCATCCACAAATTTTCCTTCAAAACGCAGGGTGCCATCCGAATAAAATGATTTCCAGGTACCATTGCGCATGCCTTCAGCATAGGTGCCTTCATCACGATTATCGCCTACCTGATAAAACCACGCTCCTTCTTCTTTTCCTTCAAGGTAATCGCCCTGGGTGATTATGTTTCCTTCTTCATCATATTCGGTCATCACACCATCTGCCAGCCCGTTATAAAAAGTCTCGACCCGCAATACTTTGCCGCTTTTATAAAACCAGCGCCATACGCTATCCGGTTTTCCATTGATATAAGCACCTAACTCTTCTAGTTGACCGCCCTGATAATAGAACTTCCATTGCCCTACACGCTCATCATTATGGTAAGATCCAAGAGCTTTTAAAGTGCCATCGGGATAATATTCTTTCCAGTTTCCCTCACGCATTCCGCCGTCAGTAAAAATGCCTTCCCCAACGATCTTACCATTTCTGAAAATATAGGACTTCTTAATATTGCCTTCTTCGTCATATTCTCTTCGAACGCCTTCCGGGATTCCATCTTTGTAAGTACCCACCACTTTAACACTCCCATCCGGATAATAATCGGTTCGTATTTCCAGTTTGACAAGTTCTTCTGCTTTTTCAATTTTTTCTCCATCCACATATTTGGTTGCCGACAACAGGTTTCCTTCCCGATCGTATTCCTTGAAATATCCATCTTTCAGTCCATGCTTAAAAGTACCTTCCTGCCACAGGGTTTCTTCATCATAAAACCATTTCCATCTGCCATTTGCTAAACTATCCAAATCGTAACGATTGATACGTTCCCGCTCAACCACGTAGCCTTTTTTGTAGGTAATTAATTGAATGATGGTTCCTTCGGAATCATATTCCCTTGCAATACCTTCTTCCAAACCGTTTATAAATGGAATTTTCATCTTAACATTTCCGTCCGAATACAACACATACGAATGGTCCTGTTTTACATCATTCACAAAAAATTCCTTTATGGTCTCATCACCCTGGTAAGTATATCTAAAACCATTTTTTTTATCGCCGGCATAATTAATTTCCAATACCACTTTACCTTCTTCGTCATAAAATTTCCAGAGGCTGTCTAGCAAATATTCTTTGCGGTTTCCTTCCGATTTTATCTGTCCGTTCGGATAATAATTTTTCCAGTAGCTATCGGGTTTTCCATCGCGCATACTGCCCTCACTGGATAGTGTACCATCCTCGTAATAGAATTTATTATATCCATTTGGGTCAATGGAAAGAGTATCATCCTGCGCATTTACCTTTGACTGGTAACTGAAAAAGATGATAATTACCAGAACAAAAAAGGCTGTATTTTTAAAACGGATCATCAAATGTTCTGCTAAATTAATTTTAATTCTTTTGATAATTCAAGCATACGTTCGATGGGTTTCCGAGCCATTTCCATGGTTTTTTCATCCAGTACAATTTCTGGCTGCTCATTTTTCAATGCCAAATATAGCTTTTCCATGGTATTTAATTTCATATACGGGCAGTCGTTGCATGAACAGGTTTCGTCAGATGGCACTACCAAAAATTCCTTATCAGGTGATAGTAATTGCATCTGGTGAATAATTCCTGTTTCGGTAGCCACAATAAACTTTTTGGAAGGGCTGCTGGCAGTATATTTGAGCATCCCGGTGGTAGATCCGATGTAATCGGCCAGTTCTAGCACAGGTGCATTACATTCGGGATGTGCAATCAACTCGGCATCAGGATTTTTTTCTTTCATTTGAAAGATTGCTTCAGTGGACAATATATCATGCACTTCACAGGTACCATTCCACAACACCATATTGCGTCCGGTGATGCGGTTGATATAACCGCCCAGATTTTTATCAGGGGCAAAAATTATTTTCTGATCCTTTGGAAATGATTTCACAATCTGAACTGCATTTCCCGAAGTACAGACCACATCTGTAACCGTTTTAATGGAGGCAGTGGTGTTGATGTATGAAATTACTATATGATCCGGGTATTTCTGTTTGAAGGCTACAAAGTCATCCAGGGGGCACGAGTCGGCCAGCGAACAACCAGCTTCCAAATCGGGCAATACAACTTTGGTTTGCGGATTTAACATTTTTGCGGTTTCGGCCATAAAGTGCACGCCGGCAAAAACAATTATCTTTGCTTTAGCTTCAGATGCTTTTTGTGCAAGACCCAAACTGTCGCCTATATAATCGGCGATGTCCTGAATTTCGGGAACCTGATAATAATGCGCCAGTATAATGGCGTCTTTTTGCTTTTTTAATTTTTCTATTTCTTTTATTAAATCCATTATTAACAATTTCCTTTATATATATTTTATTTAATTAATTAAATAATATAATAATAATATCCTGTTAGCTTGTTTGAATAAAAAATGACATAATATTTTGATATTAAACAAAAACTAGTTTATAAACATTTAAATGACATCTTTTAACCAACAATTAAATTAAAAATCAATGATTTGATGATTTAATGAACAGTTGTCAATATCTAATTTTGTTGATATTTTTTTCTTAAAACTAACTACAAAAAATGTTCATTTCTGGTAAAAACTATTCATAAAAAGCAGCTATCAATGAACGATTTTAAAAACGACTTATTCTGTTGTTCATAAGCTCGGTTTTATCACCAAAATCCTAACAAAATTAAGCAGATATTAACAACTAAATATTGATAAGTTTTAAAAAATTGAAAATTAGTTTGTTGAGTAAAAAAGACATCCATTCAGCGTATAATAAAAAGCTACATATCAAGTACATATAATTTGAGACCAAAATTGAGTAATTTTGTTTTTCATATTTATGAACAATGAATGAACCTGATAAAATAATAGCCATAGCTGCCGATCATGGTGGTTACGGGATGAAAGAATATTTAAAAGAAAAACTGGTTTCCAGGGGATATGAAATAAAGGATTATGGTATTTTTTCAGACGAAAGCGTTGATTATCCGGACTATATTCACCCGTTGGCCCATGCAGTAAATGAAGGTGTGTATAAAACTGGAATTATTATATGTGGCAGTGGAAACGGTGCCCAGATCACAGCCAATAAATATACAAAAGTAAGGGCTGCTTTGTGTTGGAATGAAGAGTTGACAAAATTAGCAAGGGAACATAACAACGCCAATATATTATCATTACCCGGAAGATTTATCCCGTTCGACTTATCGTGGAAAATGGTTCAGGTATTTCTTACAACACCTTTTGAAGGTGGGCGCCATGAGCGCAGGGTAGAAAAAATTTCTCAATTACTAAAATAAACATAAGTGAAGATTTCCGCTGAGAATAAATTATTTTTAAGTGCTTCTGAAAAAGTTGGATTTGATAAGGAACATCGAAAAAAAATACAATTCAATATTTCAAAATATGATGCGGCAGTTAATCAAGGAAAAAAAATCTATCGAAACCTTGAACTTGCCAGGGACAGGGCGGGCCATATCAAATATAAGGTTATTAATGAACTGGATAAATACCTGATCGAATTTGAAGATCATTTTTTAAAAAACGGTGGGAAGATAATCTGGGCCAGGGATGCCAATGAGGCAGTAAAAGAGATTATCCAGCTGATTCAGAAAAAAAATGCCAAAAAGGTGGTGAAATCAAAATCGATGATCACCGAAGAAATTGACCTGAACCCTGCACTTGAAAAGAATGGTCTGGAAGTATTGGAAACTGATCTCGGCGAGTTCATTGTTCAACAGGCCAATCAAAAACCATATCATATTGTTACACCCGCCATGCACTTGTCGAAAGAAGATATTGCCACGTTATATCATGAAAAATTTCAAACCGACGAAAACCTTACACCTGAAGAATTAACGTTTTATACCAGGGAATTATTAAGGGAAAAATTTATTCATGCAGATGTGGGTATTACCGGAGCTAATTTTTTATTGGCTGATATTGGAGGCGTAGCAGTTACTGAAAACGAAGGCAATGCGTTTTTATCGATGTCGTTTCCAAAAATTCATATTGCCATTGCAGGCATCGATAAACTTATTCCCGGTATTAAAGACCTTGATTTATTCTGGCCGTTACTGGCTACCCATGGTACTGGGCAGCAAGTAACCGTTTATAATTCGATTATTACTGGCCCCCGGAAAAATAGCGAGAAAGATGGACCAGATGAAATGTACCTGGTGTTAATTGATAACGGTCGTAGTAAATTATTGGCAAAAGAGCGTCAGCGGCAAGCATTAACCTGTATAAAGTGTGGTGCTTGTTTGAATATTTGTCCGGTGTACAAAAATATTGGCGGGCACAGTTACAACACCACCTATAGTGGGCCTATAGGAGCAGTAATTACACCGCATCTAAAAGATTTTAAAACCTACAAGCACCTTAGCTTTGCATCATCACTTTGTGGAGCCTGTACAACAGTATGCCCGGTTAAAATTCCATTACACGAACTTTTACTCGTGAACCGCAATGATGCCGTTAAAGACGGATTGATACCTTTTAAGGAAAAACAAGGCATAAAATGGGCTACCAGGGTATTTGACTCCAGGAAACTTATGAATATGGCGTCCGGGAAGACAAAAAATATGCTGGCAACCAGGTTTGCAACTAAAAGCTGGGGAAACAAACGCAACTTTCCAATAATTGCCGATAAATCTTTTAATGAGCTTTGGAAAGAAAAAAATGAGAAGAAATAAAAAAGGAGGGCATCGCCCTCCTTTTTTGATTGAATTAATTGATTAGTATCTTTTTGTAGAGTGTTTTATCAACCCCTTCCTTATCAACCAATTTTATTTTCACAAAATAAACACCTTTATCCAGATTTGTATCTAAGTCAATCTGATGTGAAAGGAATTCTTCATGATAAACAACACGGCCTAATTGATTGATTAGTACCACTTGTTGTATTTTTTGATCGCTTTTTATGGTAAAACGTCCTGAATTTGGATTTGGGTAGAGGGCAAAAGAGGCCTCGTTATCAAATGAATCAAAAATGCCTACACAATTATCCACATAAATGGAATCAACACCCATATTTTCACATCCATTTTCATCTTCATAAGTATAGGTGATCACATGCCATCCCATCGTTGCTTCTTCAGGTGAAAATACACCTTCTGGCGTTACGTGCTCCCCACTAAAAGTTCCTCCTTCGGGCATGGCTGATAGCTGTACCGGAGGTTCCTGCTGGTTACACAATTGCTCAGGCCAGTCGCCCAGGGTAATTTCAGGTAGCAGATATACCATTACTTCTATTTCACCATTCACCACCTGTTCACCATCTGATACCTCTACCATATAGGTAGTGGTTTCTGTGGGTGACACCATCGGATTTTGTTCATCAGACACAAAACCTTCCGGATCAGATGTCCAGCTATAGGTATAGGTCTCTGAACCTCCTGAGGCTTCTGCATTAAGCTCTGTTGTTTGCATCACACAAATTTCTTCGGGTGAAGCAGAAACAGTTACGCTAACCAGGTCAAGGGTATTAATAAAGTCTTCTTTGGTGATGGTTTCTGATCCTCCCGGACCTGAAACAGTGAGAGAAACATCAAAGTAATCTTCATCGGTAAAAATATGTTGTGGGTTTTGTTCAGTAGAAGTACTGCCATCGCCAAATTCCCAGAGCCAGGTATCAACAATACCGTCAGACATATCCGTGAAATTCACCGTTAGCGGAGCGGGTCCGTAAGTATTATCCGATGTAAAATCAGGTTCGGGCGCAGCAGCTGTAATAACAATATAATCCACTTTTATTTCTTCATCATCACCACCGGGACCGGAAACAGATAAACTTACCGTATAAGTTCCAGGGCTCGAATAGGTACATGATGGGTTTTGAAGTCCTGAGAAACCACCATTACCAAAATCCCAATCCCAGTCATCAATAACGCTTGATGAAAGGTCCGTAAAATGGACTGTAAATGGCGCTTGTCCTGTAAGTACATCTCCTTCGAAATCAGCTACAGGGGCGGGGGGTAAAGGAACAACCTCTACATAATCCGTAATTGTTTCGGTATCAGTTCCACCAGTACCGATACATGTCAGACTTACTGTATAAGTACCCGGAGTTGTCATATACATTTGTTGGATTTTCTGAGTTGAAGTATTTCCATCACCGAAAGTCCAGTCCCAACGTATCAATCAATCCGGCAGACAAGTCCGTAAAATCAACAGATAATGGCGGATATCCTGATAATGGCGAACCCTCAAAGGCTGCAATAGGAACGGCTGGCTGTAAGTTTGTAATCATCACAGCATCCGCATTAAGTGCTTCTTTAGACGCGTCATCCTGAATAAAAGCCACCAACTCACAATTATCAATATCCCATACGTCGTCAAAAACAAAGCTTAACGGGACATCAATGGTCTGACCAATACTTGTAAAGTTATATCAGATGTTCCATTGGCATCGGGTACCATTAATCGGTTCACGAAATTTACTTCATCAAGACCGTACCAGCTATAAGCTCTATGAGATTCCGTAAGGGCTAATCTAACCTTTAAATTGGTACCTGAATAATCAGCCACCTTAGTTACTCTTACGATGATGTCATAATTATTACCTGAATAAGAACCCAGAATTTCTACGTTAAAAGATGTGGGTATAGCCATTCTTTGGCATTCACTTATTAGATATAAGTGGTTGCTGAACACTAGAACCACCACCTACTAATTCACGCCAAGTTCCCATCAAATTTGGTAGTAAGGAAGTACAGTAATGGAATAATAATTGAGTTTCGCGTCAGTAGAATATTCGTTAGTACATACGGGTATACACCTGGATACATGATTTCTATTATTGCCTACAGGATAATCCATTGTCGTGCAAGTAATCAGCTGCTATTGCTGTACTTGGACAATAAGGTCAACCTACAGCTCTTGTGCCTATTTCCAGCAACATAAGGTTGCGGTCAATCTGCTGCGGAAAGGCAGTAAATGCAATTAGCATGATTGCTAATACTGAATAAAACTTTTTCATATAAATCGTGTTTTTGTTAAAAATATTTTTTCTAATAATTATAAATCTGTTACAGGCTAATTAATTAATAAATAATTAGTTTATCACTATTTTCTTTTTAAGAACCTGGGAATTTCTTTGGTTGCTGACAACAAAAATATGAATTATATACATTCCCTTAACAAGCCCTGTGTTAAAATGTACACTGTTTGCTTCAACTGATTTACTGAATTGAACTTCACCCAGCATATTTACTATTTCAACTTTCTGAATTAAATGTTCACTTTTTATGATGAAAATTCCCTTATTTGGATTCGGAAATAACATCACAGAAGCCTCATTTGTCAGATTGTTATTAATACCAACACAATTATCTACATAAATAGAATCCTGTTCTGAGGATTCACAACCGTTATTATCATTGTAAGTATAGGTAATTACATGCCAGCCAACCGTTGCTTCTTCAGGAGAAAATAGCCCGCTGCTTGTTACGTGGTTACCGCTGTAAATTCCTCCGGATGGAGTAGCTGTTAATTGTACCGGAGGTTCCTCCTGATTACATAGTTGTCCGGGCCAGTTGCCAAGTGTTATAGTGGGTAAAGAATTAACTGCAATATCTGTTTCGGAACTTACTATATGTTCGCTGTCATTTACTTCAACCATATATACCGTTGTTATCAATGGTGAAACAACCGGGTTTTGTTCGGTAGAATTAAAACCTGATGGATCAGACGTCCAACTATAAGTATAGGTTCCCGGTACCTCCGGCAGGTGTTGCCAACAATTGTGCGGACTCACCAAAACAGATTTCATCAGGAGATGCGGTAGCTGTTACCGATAGCGCTTCTCTTACATCGATATAATCAATTTTTGCGAGCGCACCATCTCCGCCATCATTGGTTGCAGTTAGTTCAACGGTATATAAACCCACCTGGTCGAATAATACTTTTGGGTTTTGAGAGTTCTGATCAGTTCCATCAGTGTATGTAACTGTCGATGGCGAAAATGACCAGGTCCATGCATATGGAAAATAGGTTGATAAGTCAGTGAATATAACCTCATCTATGGTTGTTGGTGAAAGGTTATCAGCTGAAAAATCAACAACAGGAGCAGGATAGGTTACCACAATATAATCCGTTTTAAGTTCATTATCTGAACCCCCTCCATTACTGGCTAAAAGCTCAACCGTATAGGTTCCTGGTTCATCAAACCTGATATTTGGGTTTTGAGAATTTTGGTCCGTACCATCGGTGAAAGTGATAGTTGGTGGTGTAACTGTCCATAACCAGGTATCGGGAAAATTGGTTGATATATCAGTAAACGTAACCGTATCAATGGTTGTTGGTGTCAGGTTATCAGCGGTAAAATCAGCAATCGGTGCGGGATAAGTGACTAAAATATAAGCTGGTTTTGTTTCCGTATCAGAACCACCGGCATTTGTAGCCGTTAATGCAACTGTATATGTACCCGGCGCATCAAATTGCACCTGTGGGTTTTGTGAAGCGCTATTGGTTCCGCCCAAATATGTGATTGTAGAAGGAGTAAACGACCATGTCCACGATGTTGGTGAATTTGTTGAAAGATCACTGAAGTTAACCGTTTGCTCAGTAGTAGGCACTAAAATATCGGCCATAAAATCGGCATCTGGTGCCAGCACAACCTGAGAATATAAATCAGACTCCCAAACTCCCCTGCCAAATGTGGCCGCCCTGATCAGGCTGTTTGCGGGATTGGCATCGTAATAAATCTCTAATTCAGTAACAACAACATTGGGCAGTCCATTGAAAAACGGCACCCAATTGGCATTTCCAACTTTTACATAGATGCCCACATCTGTTCCGGCATATAACTCAACATCAGTTGTATTTTGATGATTTTGAATAATACAATTCACCGGAAGTTGCGGTAGCCCTGCTGAAATATTAGTCCATGATGACCCGCCATTGATAGTTTGATAAACACGGTTGCTATTGTTAAATCCGCTGAAAGATACCCATGCCGTGTTAGGATCATCATTTTTTACTGAGATGAATGTAATATTGTTAGAAGAAGGCAGATTGCTGTTAATATATGACCAACTAGAGCCAGAATTTGTTGTTCGGTAGATACTACCATAGGTGGCCGTGTAAATGTAAGCGTTATCAGATGGAGCAACCGTTATCGACTTTAAAGTTGAACCGTCCCAGTCACTTAATTTTGTCCAAGTACTTCCGGGAAAGGTTCTTTTCCACACATCCTGAAAACCCACATAAATGGTGTTATGATCTGAAGGGTCTAACGTATAGGGTGTAACCCATGCCGCACTTCCTGAAATTCCGCTTGCTATATATGAAGAACTTCCCCAATGATTGGTGGTCCTGTAAATAGAGCCGTAATACAATTCACCATATTGAATATTATGGTTTGTATAGTCAATCAGGCAGTCCATTCCGTCACCACCAATTTCATCTGACCAGGAGTCTGATGAATATACTTTTGTGCCATTGTCCTGCAATCCAGTGATTATTTCGGCTGACGACGTTTGTCCAACCCCCAATCTATAAATTTGGCTTGTAACCAACCCACTACCTAAATGTTGCCACGAATTTCCTCCGTTTGTTGTTTTATAAAGACCCCCGTCATTACATTCAAATAATGTGGATGTTCCCGGCTGGTAGGCAAAGAAGTGTTTATCGGCGTGCACTGTTGAAGCGGTACCGCCACAACTTCCAGACCAGTGTGTACTGATGTTCCATGTAAAACCTCCGTCAGCGGACTTCCACGTATTTACACCACCAACAAAAACAACGTTTTCATTTGCCGGGTCAGAAGCAATACACAGGTCGTACCAACCCTGACCGCCTGAAGAAGTACTGTTACAATCCCAGTTCAGCAAATTTGCATTTGGTGGAGAACCCGAATAGGTAAGTGAAAAACTGGCTCCACCGTCAGTGGATCTGTAAATTCCCTTGAGGCCATTGGAAGAATTGGCGGATATTGCATATACATAAGAACTGTTATTTTGACTAACCGCCAGCTGGGTTCTGTTTCCTCCTGAAATGGAATATACCTGGCTCCAGCTTGATCCGCTGTTCGTACTTCTATATATGGTTCCGGATGTGGTTGATCCATAAATAGTGGAACTGTTGCCCGGTTGAAATTCGATATCTATAAAGTTAGTACCCGTCATCTGATTCCAGGAAACCCCCGCGTCTGTTGTTTTATATACACCATTACTCGTAGCCGCATATAGGATATTGTTATTGGATGGGTCCATTAACAGACGATTGACTAACCGATACTGGTTTTGTGTCCAGTTTAATCCTGTTGTATTCCATGTTACCCCTCCGTCAACTGATTTTAAAACACCAACAGAATATGTGTCCGAGTGATCCCGATCACCAGTTGCTAAATAAACAACATCATCAAAATTTGTTTTAATAACTACAATATCACTAACACCAAGCGCCGCGTTGCCATCTCCAAGGGGCGTCCAATTGGCACCGCCGTCAATCGTTTTCCATATACCACCAGCTGCCGCACCAACATAAATAGTATTGTTGTCGGTTGGTCTGAATGCAACGCAATTAAGCCGGCCCAGCCCTGCATACCCGCCACTGGTTGTATTGGGACCTAAACTTGTCCAGTTACCTGATGGACTTCTTGAACCGGGATTTTCATCCTGATACTTCTGAAATTCCTGCCAGGCTGTTGTTGTTGGAAATGCACCTGTATTGAGGTCTACCCTGCTTTCCCAGTACCACTCCCATCTTTTGAATTGTTTCCAGCCACCAGCTTTAACCTTTTCTCCATTTTCATAATAGAATCCTCTTTCCAGATTATAAGGCTCCCAATAATCATTAAAGGCATTTTGATAATCGAATAGAGTTAAACTACCATTATTGATTTTTTCCTGAGGAAGGTTGTTTCTCCACGCCTGAGCGTAAGAAAATGCTGATGCAAATAAGCTAAATAGCAAAATAGCAACAAAAAGCATGTTGCTTTTTAAGGCGATGTTTTTCATAATACATGTTTTTACCAGTTAAGCGCTTGTTTTATAAATATTTAATATGTTTTGAACTTATACGTTCTCAAATATAAAAAGTTTTATTTTAAAAGTTCTGCCAATTTATTCTGGAGGTCTTGCCCCCTTAGATTTTTTTCGATGATAATTCCATTCGGATCGATTAATATATTTTGTGGAATTGATTGAATACCATAAATTTTACCTGCAGCACTGCTCCAGTATTGTAAATCAGAAACTTGCGTCCAGGTCAATCCATCATCTTCGATGGCTTTTTTCCAGCTTTCCGGATCGTTATCGAAAGAAACACCAAAAACATCAAACCCTTTGTCGCTGTATGCATTATACGCCTCAACAATATTTGGATTTTCAGCACGACAAGGTTGACACCAGGCTGCCCAGAAATCGACAAGTACATAATTAGTGCCTATAACAGACGAAAGAGGTACAGGACTCCCGTCTGGGTCATTTAAAGTAAAATCAACATATGGCTGCCCTACACTTACCCTTTTTAATGTGTTTACCTTTTCGGTGAGTTTTTGTACGTATGTTGAATTTAATATGGAAGGATCATAGGAAGAAACGATCAAATCCAACTCTTCCAGATCGTATGTGTATGAATTATTTAAAATAACAAAAGCTGATGCAACGCTTAAAGGATTTTCAATAGCATAATTTAGCAGGAAAGATGATTTGAGGGAATCAATTTCGTAATATTTGTTTTCAATCTCCTGCATTAATACTGAATCATTCGTACTCCTTGCTTGCTGATATTGCATGCCCAGTTCGCGACTTTTTCTTGTGAAAGAATTTAAGGAGTCAGTTAGAAACGCAAATTCATCCTGAGATTGAGAACCCTCCACCGAACGTTGATTCGGGTTTGTTGAACTGGCAGAAATATTCATTTCGCCAGCCTCAATAAAGGCGGGTAAATAGTTCGACATATCCTTGATTTTAATAAAGAAAAACTCAGGATGCTCCAATTCTCCCTTGAATACAGCTTTTCCCGACTTTAGCTCTGCTGAATCAAATCGAAACCACTGATTTTCAAATTGTTGTTCCATATAAACCCAGGTATCCGGAGCTCCTTCAATAGTCAGGTTAACAGTATAGACATTTAAATCTTTCTGATCGTTACATGCTGAAAAAAGCAACAGAAGACTTAAAAAGAAGGAATAAACGATATAACGCATAATTTTCATCTTTTAATTTAATTTGGATTACAAAATTAATAATCCTAACCAATTCAGCAAGTTGAATAACTAATTACCAAGTATGTTTTTGGCTTCTGCAACACTTTCAACTGGTAATTGGCAGGCATTATTCTCACAAACATAAATCAATGTTTTACCGGAAATAAACCGGGATTTTAAGAATGAAAAACCCTCATTCTCATTTTCTGAACCCGCCCAGATGACCCGTGGATAATAAGATTTTTGTATTTCCTTAAGCTTTAAAAGTGCTTCATCTCCGCAAATAACTACCTCGTAGTTGTTGTTCAGATTATCCATCATTAACATCGCCCAATTGGAATAACCAGAACCATAATCAGCCATCTTGTCTTCTACATTAAACAGCATTTGTTTTGAGATTTGTTCGAATTGTCTGTTCTCAAAATAGAATGCCAGCTTTTTCAAGCTCCGGGCCAGTATTGAGTTTGATGAAGGAATAACATTGTCATACACTTCTGTTTTTCGTGTTACCAACACCTCATTTTCATCAGAAGTATAAAAAAACATACCGCTTTTTTCATCGTAAAAATGTTGTTGAACATACAGGGCCAACTCATTAGCTTTGTTAAGCCATTCCGCTTGCAGGCTGACAGCATACAGGGAAATATAAGCATCCATCATGCAGGCGTAATCATCCAGCAGGCCATTGATTTTAGCTGCTCCGTTTTTGTATGTATGGTAAAGGCTTCCGTCTGCTTTTTTAAAATTTTCTTCTACTAGATTGGCAGCACGAAATGCAGTTTCCAGGTATGAGGGATCTTCTATTGCCATATAGGCATCCACATAGGCTTTGATCATCATCGCATTCCACGATGTAAGGCTTTTATCATCCAATCCTGGTCGGATCCTATTTTCACGGACAGTAAGCAATTTTTCTTTAATACCGTCTATTATTATATTCAGTTCCGCAACACTTAAATCGTATTTCTCTGCCAGTTTTTCAGGATACTCGGTGCGCATCAAAATATAGTTTTCGTGTTCCCAAAAAGCATCATCGTTGATGCGGTAATATGCGAAGAACAAGTAAGCATCATCTTCTAATTCATGCTCTATTTCTTCTTTGGTCCAAACATAGTATTTACCTTCTTCGCCTTCAGAATCTGCATCAAGCGCGGAGTAAAAAATACCCTCCGGCGATGTCATTTCCCGCTTAATGAATGCTAAAGTTTCTTCAACCACCTGCCTGTACAGCGGTTTTTTAAAGTGCTGATAAGCATGACTGTACAGGCTCACAAGCTGTGCATTATCATACAGCATTTTCTCAAAATGTGGCACCTTCCACTTTGCATCAGTTGAATAACGGGCAAAACCTCCGCCAAGTTGATCATAGATGCCTCCATTAGCCATTTTATTCAATGTAAGTTCTATATGCTGTAAAAGCGCTTCATCATTATGTTGTGTGGCATACCGAAGTAAAAATTCGTAATTATTGGGAATTGGAAATTTAGGCGCCCTGTTGGGTCCACCATGGGTATGATCCAGTTGAGTTTCCCAGCGATTTACCATTTTCTTAAGTGTTTTATCACTAAGCACATTTTCACCAGTGTCTATTTTAATAATTAATTCGCTTTGTTGAATTCCCGCTTCAAGTTGCGAAGCATATTCCAACACTTTCTGGTAATCAGAAGCATATAAACCGGAGACTTGTTGTAATACGTTAATCCATTGATCTTTTGGGAAGTAAGTGCCACCAAAAAACGGTCTGCCATCCGGCAATGCAAAACAATTCAAGGGCCAGCCACCCCTGCCGCTTATTATTTGCACCGCATTCATGTATATCTGGTCTACATCGGGATGCTCTTCCCTGTCCACCTTAATACAGATGAAATTTTCGTTCATGATATTGGCAACTTCTTCGTTTTCGAACGATTCGTGTTCCATTACGTGGCACCAATGACAGGATGAATATCCGATACTTACGATGATGGGTTTGCTTTCTTGTTTAGCCTTATTCAGCGCTTCATCTCCCCACGGATACCAGTTTACAGGGTTGTGGGCGTGTTGCAACAGATAAGGACTGCTTTCGTGAATGAGATGATTGGTATATGGATGTTTCATATGTTCTGTTTTCTGCTGACCATTCATACATTGTGAAAACAATACGATGAACAGTAAATAGTAAAAGGGTTTCAAAATTATTTAGAATGAATATTAATAGGGCAAAAATAGACAATCGCAGCATATGAATTAAAAATGCGAGAGATGACTATTGTACAACCAATTTCCTGCTTTCTGATCTTATACCGCTCTTTAGACGAATGACATAATACCCTGGAGGAAGCCTTTCAATATAGGCTTTAAACCGGTGCTCTCCCATGGATCTGTAGCCTTCAAAAATGGGCAATATATTTCGTCCATTCAAATCGAAAATGGACAATTCCAAATGCCCTGGTTTTGTGAGCAAAGTTTTGACAAACACATAGTCGGTTGCCGGATTGGGATAAACCAACATTCCATTTGTTTTTGCAAATCCATTATTTTCAATAATGCCATCGGGTCCGTTAAAAATATCAAGCCTGTTTTCAATAAATGAAGACCAGTATACCTGTCCTATGATCTCATCCGGCGTTTCCATCCAATCTTTTAAAATAGATGTGTACAATCTACGGTAATCAAATTCATATTTCAGGTTACCATCGTCAAGATCGGTCAAGTCAGGTACCTGCCCTGTGATACCCTCTTTAATCATGGGCCCAAATAAAAAAACCGGTGCCGCCATACCATGATCTGTGCCCCAACTGGCATTTGAATTGACCCTTCTGCCAAATTCAGAAGTAGTAAAGGTGAAGACATTATGATCCAATCCCTGCTCTTTTAAATCGGCATAAAAAGCTTTAATCGCTGAGCTTAAGTGATACAACAAAGCACCATGAATGCCATAGGTTGGATCCCCGGGAATTATCTGATCGGCATGGGTATCAAATCCATCAATTTTCAATATGAACATTTTTGATTTGATACCACCACTTAACAACCGGGCTAGTATTTTGAATTGCCAGGAGAGCGGATTTTCCTTGTATTGCGTTGGCGCGTTCCCGGGATAGGTTTCCGGATAAATCACATTTGGTGAATTGATGCCCTCATCATACACCTGTTTGATACGATCTGCATACTGGTTCGATTTTAATTCGAGGTCCATCAGGTATTTCAATTCGTTACCCCGATAACTATCCGGCAGCCACTCCGGGGGTTCGGTTCCGGTGCCTGTTACCAGCTCGTAAAATATATCCGGATCCGTGATGGCCAGCCCCGCCGGGATGCCTTCATTACGATGAAACGCCAGTGACATGGTATATCCAAACTCCAAACCGAGCGGATCGGGCATGTCTTCGTTCGGGTAGTCTTCAGGATATCCTTCAAAAGTTCCATCGAGGTACCGGCCCATCCATCCTGAATGATAATAATCTTCGGCACCGCCTCCCATAAACCATATATCGCGACCACGAAAATGGGATAAGTTGGTGTTTTCATATCCTACATTCTGCACCACAGAAGCCATTTTTTCATCGTACATGGTTTTAAAATCTGCCATATCGGGATGCAAACCCAGCATTTCCTGTCCGGGTATTTCTTCATCCAGCACAATATATTTCCTGTTACCCGAATTGGGAATAGCCATATTCTGACGGTAGGATTTGTAAAGGTCGTATTGGTGTAAAGGAATCAGCGTATTGAGCCCATCGTTGCCGCCGGCCAATTGAATCATAACTACTACTTTGTCGTTATCGTTTCGCGACATCATGCTGGCCAGTTGATTGGCGAATGTTCTGACTGGCATACCGTTAATAAAAAACGGAACCGAAGCCGCACCCAGTGTTTTCTTGATAAAACTTCTTCTTTTCATAGCTCGCTGGTTTTAAAAAAGTTGTGATTCGGATGATTGCAATAAACCAATTAACAAACGATGCAAGGCGTTGCGAACCAATTCATCGCTGCCGCCATTTTGGTAATTATTCCACTCAACAGTCCAGTAGTAGAGTGGTAAATTGTCCATTAGTGCTGTTTCAGTAAAATAAGTCAGCCTTTCTTCAGGCAAGGAAGCAGCAAACAATCCTTCAGTTAGCTCTCTGACGAGAATTTGGGGGTCGGAAGGATTGCTGATGTTTAGCGTGTTTTCAACCCAACTCATAATATCCAGTTGAATGAGTGTTTCGTTTGACCCATTTTTTATACCATAGATCAAAGCATAAATCAAATAATACCTGTATGCCTGGTTGGTTGGGGTAATCCAGTTTCGGTTGTAGCCAGGCGCCTGGAAATATGCCGGGTATCCAGCTACATCTTCCGGGAAATAAATTGGAATTCCCATGATGTAATAGTAATTGAGCAATTGCTGCGAATACAATTCTTCATACAGTTGATTCACGTCAGACGGAAATTGTATATCAAAAAACCGCAAAGTTCCATTTATTAAATCGACAGGCGACTGGATGATGGCTCCCACATGATCGTCAACGGACAGGGAATTATCTGCATCATAAAAATGCTGGCTCCTGAATAGCGTTTTAAGTACTGCTTTAATTGAAAAATTGCTAGAAATGAATGACTGTGCAAGGGGCTCAATAATATCCTGCTCAATTTCTTCGGAAATATGGTAATATACAAAAAAACGATACAGTTTTCTGACCAAAAAACGTGCTGTTGCTTCCTGGTCAAATATCATATCAAGCAATTGATCCAGCTCATCTAAAACTGCATTTTTGGTAGCAAAGCCTGAAACAATTTCATTTGGCTGGATTTGCCGGTTCTGGAATTTATCACTGAATGTTTTCACGCCGGGATCATGCAAAATGGCCAGATCTTCACCATAGGTATACACATAACCCTGCGCTATCTTTGTTTCTGGTAACAACTCCGGGTCGTAATTTTCAAGGGTGATATCCACTTTCAGGCCCGTTAGCACCCTGGCAGCAGCTTTTACATCTTCTTCGGTATAATACGTGTAATCGCCGGGAGCAATTTGTGGTCCCTTGCCGATGGTATATAATTCCAGCATTTCGCGGGCAAAGTTTTCATTGGGATTCTCTGCTTCATTCAGGGTATTGTCCAGATACCAAAGCATGGCATTATCAAGGAGTAGTTTTTTAAACAATGATTTAAAACTTTCAAAAGCAAAATGGCGGTACAATTTATTCTGGTAATAAACAGGCGTGCTCCATTCAACCTTAAATACTGAAACGGGTAAATGCGTATGTAAAAACCAAACAATTTTCTCTCGGACACTGTTGTGTTCATTGCGCATGCGCTCAAGATGCCAGGCGATAAAATAGCGGGCAAGTATTCCTTCTTCGCTATTTTCGGGTCCCGGTAACGGACTTACCCAATCTGAACCCGTGGCCGGATCAATAGGCGGAGGAGGCTCCATTTGTGGCTGAAATAAAATATCAACAGCCTCGTCAGCAGTGAACTGGGCGAAGCTGTTGATTTGTTGTTGTGTGGGTCCGAATGTGGCTCTTTTTAATAAATGCTTTGCATTTGATTTTCCCAAAGGTCCTGAAATAGGATCTAATGATGACATGCTTTTTTGTTTGTGATAGTTACGGTAATTTAACCGTGTATGTTTTGCCGTTGTAAATTACAAAAATCTCATTATCACAATCTCCTGATACCATATTCAATGGTAGCCTCATCCCATCCTGACACATTCACGATCAGGGTACCGGCACTCACCCAGTTGCAGTTTAATGCCACCCGCAGCGGACTGGTGGTGTGCATCTGCCAGGTATTCATTAATTTCGTGGCACTTCCTTCAGATGCGCTGTTGCTACTTTCGCCAGATGCTGTTCCGGAGATCAGGTATACATCGTCCATCACTTCAAAGCTTTCGCGTCCTTCAATCCATTCGTGGGTCCGATCAGAAGTGTAGACAATAATTCCGCCATCATTGGCCTTGCGTAACTCCCCATTAACGTTAACATCATATTGCATATACTCCTGTTCGTTGAGCCCGGTGTTGGTGACAATCATTGTTCCAACAACCTCATCATTATCTACAAAGTAATTTTCCAGCGTATGCGTGATAATAGTGCCTGGTTCGCGGTACATACCCGTGAAGGTGGTCAGAATCTTTCCTCTTCTGTAACGTCCGTCATTACAAAGGCAGTTTTCTTCCCCGAAATCGATTGATAATAAATATGGATTGGTACTTAAATCCAAAATGACTTCGGTACATTCACTCAAATAATAACTGCTTGCTAATTCAAGACTGGACCTGTTTGAGCTTAGCTCGAAAGCTTCATCAGCGATGTTGGAAACATTATTGAAAACATTTTCAACGTAGGCGTTATCCTGCGAAAAGGATGTGTCGTAGGATTTTTTTTCTTTATTGCAGGAACTGAATGTAAACCCTAAAAACAGCACTGCACATACAATAATGGCACTTTTCTTTTTCATGACTTTTTTGTTTTTGGTGAATAAATAATCAGGGTAAAGAAAAGTATGTTCCGGTTTTTTCGTGTTGGTTTCTTTTAAAACACCAGCGTAATCGTTTTATTGTGAAGAAATTGACATACGAAAATGATGAAATTTTCGTTTTACGGGCTTTTTGAAATCAACTTTTACTGTACTTTAACAGCACCTCGTTTCTTTTTTCTTCGTTTAATGAAACAAGGTATGATCTCCAGCCCGGGCAAAAACCAATATGCCATTTCCATAAGCGGCCTAAAAACGATTTAGGTTTGGCATCGTACTTTGCCCTTAGTTTACAGTTTTCGCAATTTGAATTTTCCATGATATTCTTACGCGTTTTCAATTAATTCCCTGTATGGACTATCATTAAGAATTTCTATGGCTCGCTGATAGTCATTGCTATTTATTATAATATTAATTTTTTCATATGGATTTGATCCTAAATAGGCATTTAGAACGGACGAGGCAGGATTATCCGATTGTAAGGCGGTGTATATTTCAGATGCATCTAAAACGCTTTGAATATCCTCAGCAATAATTCTATCATTTATTGACAGTAAAAGTTTGAAGTCGTTTTTTGACATGTTTTTTGAACTTGGTTATATGTGGAATAAAGTTACACATATTCTGAAATATTATCACGGATAACAGAAGCTTTTATACTTACAGATTCCTCAAACCCCAACGACTTGAAAGCTGATAATAAATGACTTTCATCCGATTGTAGTATTATTGCACAAAAGAAAACCGGGTGTCTTACTTTGTTAAAATAGTAAATGTGTTTCTGCTGGCCACGGTAAAGTATTTTTATACGCCCATTTATGCATTCATTATAGGACTGGATTTTTTTGAAACACTTATTATCCTGATCACAGGAGGTATTTTCGGATTTTTTGTCTTTTATTACCTCAGCAATATTCTTATCCTTTCGGCCAGTATTTTAAAACCCACCTTTATGAAATTAATACCTGAAAGTGTTTTGAAGCGCTTGAGGTCATGGAAACAGAATAGACTAAGCAAAACAAAAAACAGGAAAAAATTCAGCAAGCGGAATAAAATGATTGTTAAAGCAAGAAGCAAATATGGCATGTGGGGAATTAGTTTGCTAACCCCGATTTTGTTGTCCATCCCTTTAGGAGCCTTTTTAATTCGCAAATATTATCATCATCGGAAGGAGGCAATTCCCGTGATGGTGCTTACAATAGTTGTTGAAGGAATTGTCATTAGTATTATTTCCTGGTATATTTATCATATTAAAATGGGTTAAACTTGTAAGGAATGGTTTCCGTAACCGACCAATTTTTAATTGTGAAATACACTATAATGAAGAAATTAATTTATATACTGCTGTTTTTGATAGCAACCCAGTCTTTAAAAGCTCAGGAAATTGTGAACAGTCAAAAATTATGGTCAGTACTTACCGGACATTGCCTGCCTGATTATACAACCTATACTACGTCATTTTTTAAATTTGACGAAGACACCATTATCGAAGGAAAACTCTATCAACAGGTATTTATTTCTGAAGATGAATTCCAGGAAGAATGGTTTTTCTATGGTTCTTTTATCCGTGAAGAAAACAAAAAAGTTTATTTACGAGAATATTTTGGTGAAGAAGGACTGATATATGATTTTAACTTAAAAATGGGTGACACGGTTGTTGTGAATAATCCCAGGGCCATTTCCGAGGTGTCGCTGGTACTGACTGAAATAGATTCGGTTGAAACTACTGACGGACACCGGAAACGCTGGCAACTGACCAATGACGAATTTATGATTCCAGAATACTGGATCGAAGGAATTGGAAGTATGGGAGGCGTTTTAAACAGCTCAATTGAAGTTTTTGGCGGACTTTGTGGCACCAACATTTTATTATGCGAAGAGGAAGAGGGAAACACTATTTACCTGAATCCTGAGTATGAATTCTGCTACTATCTGCTGCTGGATGATGGTAATGATATAAGAGCTCAGGAAAATTCATTTGATATTATTTACAGGCCATCAAGCCAGGTTGTTGAACTCATTTTTAATGGGAGCGAAAATCGCAGTATACATCTTACCGATATTAATGGACGGATGATAAACCGGGGACAGTCGGCAGATAATAATGTACTATTGCCGTTAAAAGGAAACAGTAAGGGCTTATACATAATAAGCGTAATACAAAACGATGGCCATTTCATGTCGAAGAAAATAATGGCATACTAAATTCCTGTTGCGAAACACCTTAATTTATATTTCTAATTTTACCACCATTATTTCACTCAAAAGGGAGTTGTTATGAGACGGAAACATTATGGATTGATAGCGTTGGTTTTCTTGGTGTTATTTTCCTGCAATAAAGAAGAAAGTACTGAGGTGGAACCAACTCCCGAACCGGAAGTTGAGTTCAAGATTCCGGCGACGGACGATATGGTCATGTACGAAGTCAACCTGAGGGCATTCAGCGCTTCGGGCGACCTGCAAGGTGTCATTCAGGGCCTGGATCATATCAAATCACTGGGTGTAAATGTGATCTGGTTGATGCCTATTCATCCGATAGGAGAAATAAACTCAGTAAATTCCCCTTATTCGGTTAGAAATTATAAGGAAGTAAGTGCTGAATATGGAAGTCTGAATGATCTGAAAACGTTGGTTGAAAAAGCACATGATAAAAAGATGGCTGTAATTCTTGATTGGGTTGCCAATCACACCGGCTGGGATAATCCTTGGATCACCAATAAAGACTGGTATACACAGGACGAAAGCGGAAATATTATTTCGCCAGAAGGAACCAACTGGGCGGATGTAGCTGATCTGAATTTCGACAACCCGGAAATGCGATTGGAAATGATTGAATCGATGAAATACTGGATTGAAACAGCAGGTATAGATGGGTTTAGGTGTGATGCAGCTGATATGATTCCTTTCGATTTTTGGAAACAGGCCATTGATTCTTTAAATGAAATCACCAAAAAAGACCTTATTTACCTGGCAGAAGGTGCGAGGACGGATCATTTTTCAGCAGGTTTTGACCTGAATTTCTCCTGGAATTTTTACAGCAAACTGAAAGACGTCTTTCATGGTATCTCCACGCCAGGTATTTTATATGCCATTCAGCAGCAGAGTTATAACAATATGCCAGCCGGCAAGCACAAACTCCGTTTTACAACTAACCACGATGAATCAGCCTGGGATGCCACGCCTATGGTATTATTTAATGGAAAAGACGGCGCACTCGCAGCTTCTGTTGTTGCTATTTACCTGGGTGGCGTTCCTTTAATTTACGACGGGCAGGAAGTGGGAATTATCGAAAACATACCATTCTTCAGCAATTCGCCTATCGACTGGGCACTGAACCCGGAAATGCTTGACGCATATGAAAAAACAATTGGTTTCTATGTATCTTCAGATGTGGTTAAAAAAGGTGAATTAGAAACGTATGCACATTCGTCAGTGGCAGTTTTTACACGGACAACCGGAGCTGACCAGGTGCTTGTGATCGTAAATACCCGCGACGAAAACATTACTTATTCCATGCCTGTTGAACTGGATGGAAAAAACTGGACACATGCAATTTATGGAACAGTAATAACCATAAACGACCATGTTGATCTTTCACCTTATGAGTATCTGATTCTGAAAAGTAATTAGGTTTTATTAACAGCAGGGACGGTTAGTAACATTTTTTAATATTTATTTTTGTGGTTACTAATTCTGTAGCATGAAAAATAAACATATTTCCCCGCGTCCTTTTTTTGAAGATCAATTGTTTCAATTCGGGGAACAACTTGCTGTTGTCAATCAAAAAATCAGACGTATTTCAGTATTTCGAATTTTATTATTCCTGATAATAATCATCGGCATTTACATATTAGCAAGCATACACCTTATTACGCTCATTTCGTTTGGCGTTTTTGGTTTTACTTTTTTTATAATGCTTGTTATTAAGCATGCCAGGTTACATAAAATGAAAGACTGGTTTAGTGCGCTGGTGCAAATTAACGAAACCGAATTGGAACTATTGGCTGGAAAAACAGCGTCTGTTCCAAACGGACAGGAGTTTATCCAACAGGATCATCCCTTTACGTCTGACCTGGATATTTTTGGAAACCGATCCTTGTTTCAGCTCGTTGATCGCAGTGCTACAGTTAAAGGAAGGGAAAAACTTGCAGATTGTTTCAGGCAACCCCTGAAAGACACCATCGAATTGGAGCAAAGGCAAAAAGCAATAAGCGAACTGATATATAAAACTATCTGGCGGCAACATTTCCAGGCGCACGGGAAACTTGCGCACGATGATAAAAATACCATCGACAGTTTCTTAAATTGGGCAAAAGACACCTCTTTTTCGTTCAACAAATCCCTGTATAAATTATTACTGGTCATCAATCCGGTACTTGCTTTTAGTACTATTTTTTTAATTAGTATGGGCTATGTGGGATTCGGATTGTTAGTGCTGTTTTTATTTGTCCCTTTTACCATTATCGGGAGTAAATTTAATACCATCAATAAATTGCATAACCAACTGGGAAAGAAAACAGAAATCCTCTCAAAATATGGCGATTTATTTGGCATGATAGAAAATGAGACATTTGATTCGGAATTATTAAAAACGCAAAAAACAGCCATTGCTGGGGGAGATCAATCTACACAAAAAACCATCCAAAAACTGTCAGGCATTTTATCGGCTTTTGATTACCGACTTAACCTGATTGTTGGCATCCTGCTGAACATTTTCTTCTTGTGGGATATTTTGCAAAGTATCAGGCTTGAAAAATGGAAAACATCCTATGGAAAAAAAATGGAATCGGCATTTAAAGCATTAATTGTTTTTGACGAACTGAATTCGCTGGCTGGATTTGCATTCAGTCACCCCGAATCTGTATTTCCCATCTTTAAACAGCATGACTTTGTGCTGGAAGCCGAAGATGCCAAACATCCATTTATCAGCGACAAAAATAATATTGGCAATAAAATTAATTTCGAGGGTTGGGGCCAATTTCAAATTATCACCGGAGCGAATATGGCGGGCAAAAGTACTTATTTAAGAACGGTAGGCGTCAATATGGTTTTGGCCATGACGGGAGCTCCGGTGCTGGCAAAAAGTTTTGTTTTAAAACCCGTAGATATTTTTACCGGAATAAAAACCTCTGACTCGCTCCAGGATGGGGAATCTTATTTTTTTGCAGAATTGAAGCGACTTAAAGAAATGATAAACAGGCTTGAAAATGGCGCCAAACTCTTCATCATTCTGGATGAAATTTTAAGGGGTACCAATTCTGCTGATAAACATAAAGGTTCCGAAGGATTAGTAAAACAGCTGATCCGACTGGATGCCTCCGGCATGATAGCTACACATGATTTAGCACTTGGACAATTGGAAAAAACGTTTCCCGATCAGGTAATCAACAAAAGGTTTGAAGTTGAAATTAAAGATAACGAGTTGGTTTTCGATTATAAATTGAAAGACGGCATTTCACAAAACCTGAACGCCACCTTTCTAATGAAAAAAATGGGAATTACTATTTAGGAGTCTTTCATCACACAGATATTAAAAAACTTTACTTTTAACTATAATTTTAAAATGTAGTATCATGAGTTCAAAACCATTAAGTAACTGGTGGCTTTTAACACTGAATGGTATTATTGCCATCGTGTATGGGATTATAGCTATTTCTGTTCCGGAAATGATCGAAAATTTGGTTATGTATCTCGGAATTATTATTTTAATTATTGGCTTTGCCATGTTGTGGGGGGCTATAAACAGCATTCGCGACAAGCTACCCTATACTACTGATCTCGCAAGCTCTTTATTTACGATTATCATAGGTTCGCTGCTAACATTTTATACCTCTAAAACATTAACAATTTTTGTTATGATTGTTGGTAGTTGGGCAGTAATAGTTGGTGTGATGCAGTTATACCTTGCAACAAAATCCGAATTATTACCAGGCGAAAAGAACACCCTTCTGATCAATGGAATTATTACATTGATATTTGGAATTATTATGTTTTTCAATCCATTTGAGACGATTAAAACTCTATTTGTTGTTAGCGGTATTCTGGCTTTTATTTTTGGCATTGTGCTCATCGCCATTTCTATTCGGTTGAAAAATGTGGAAAGGTTTCTTGAAAAA
Organism: Marinilabiliales bacterium; assembly: GCA_963776205.1. Taxonomy (GTDB): domain Bacteria; phylum Bacteroidota; class Bacteroidia; order Bacteroidales; family F082; genus UBA4459. The sequence continues at coordinate 718,272 of CAVZLR010000001.1, read as the reverse complement.
CAGAAAGGAAACGAAGGGTAAATTAAAATTTAATATCCTTAACTCTCAATTGGAGGGTGGTGGTACCTAACCAGGTATTTTCATCAATATGGTAACAAATACTGAATGGCGAACCGGTTTTCATTTTTTCATAATGATGCCCCTGGTTAAAAGCAATAGCAGGAACCGGGTTCCCGGTTCTGTCAGGATGCACCACTGAAAACTTCAAGTGATTCTGGCCATTTCTGCCTACCAGCTTGGCATAACCGGTATCAATTACATTATTAGTTAAAAATACTGGTGACATGTTTCCGGGTCCAAAAGGAGCAAACTGTTTTACGATCCGGTAAAATTTGAAATTTATATCACTAATAAATAATTCCTGATCAATTTCAATTTCAGGAACCAACATTTCCTCAGTAATATGTTCTGATGCGTATTTTTCAAATTTCGCAATAAATGAATTTAATTTTTCAGGCTTTAAAGCTAATCCGGCGGCATAAGTATGTCCCCCGAAATGTTCCAGCATTTCGCTGCAATGGTCAATCGCATCGTAGATATCAAAATTCTTGATTGACCTGGCAGAACCGGTGATCAACCCGTCAGCTTTTGTAAAGACAATAGTTGGCCTGTAAAATGTTTCAACCAGTCTCGAAGCCACAATGCCAATTACACCTTTATGCCATGATTCTTTAAAAACAACGGTCGTCTTTTTATTGTTGGCAGCAATATTCCCATCGATCATATCATTGGCTTCCTGGGTAATATTGCTGTCCAGGTCGCGACGTGTCAGGTTCAATTCATCAATCTGCTTGCCCAGTTTTTCGGCATATTCAAAATTATTACTGATCAATAACCTGACGGAGTCGGTAGCACTTTCTATGCGTCCGGCAGCATTAATTCGGGGCCCCAGCACAAATACCAGGTCATTGATATTAATCTCTCGTTCAAATAGAAGTTTGGATTTTGGGTCTGCATTTTCTTTAAGACCGGCTGACTTAAATAACTCATAAATACCAATGCTGGGTTTCCGGTTAATTTTTTTCAGGCCAAAATAAGCCAACACCCTGTTTTCACCGGTAATAGAAACAATGTCTGCTGCAATACTGACAGCTACAAGATCAAGGAAAGCATATGCCTTTTCTTTTTTCAATCCCATTTTTATACCGAGCGCCTGTATGAGTTTAAACCCTACACCGCAACCTGATAGTTCTTTGAAAGGATAGGGGCAATCATCTTGTTTCGGGTCCAGCACGGCAACAGCCTCCGGCACTTTATCACCGGGCCGGTGATGATCGCCAATAATGATATCAAGCCCGTGTTTTTTGGCATATTCAACTTTTTCAACCGCTTTAATGCCGCAATCAAGGGTAATCATTAATGAAACACCACTTTGTATGGCGTGGTCGATTCCCTTATACGAAATCCCATAACCTTCTTCATAACGGTCGGGGATATAAAATTCAAGTTTGCGATGAAAATGTTTTAAAAAAGAATAGACCAAAGAAACAGCAGTTGTTCCATCCACATCATAATCGCCATATACCACTATTTTTTCGCCGAGGCTAACAGCCATTAGAATTCGGTTAACAGCTTTGTCCATGTCTTTCATTAAAAAAGGATCATGGAGGTAATCCAAATGTGGACGGAAAAACCTTTTAGCTTCGTCGTATGTTTCAACACCACGCTGATTCAGTAGGCTGGTAAGCGGTTTGCTTATATTTAATTCTGAGGACAAGCGCTCAACAACCTCATTATCAACGTTATTATTTAGCACCCAGCGCTTTTCCATTTCTAAGATCTTTTGCTTGTAAAGATAGCCATTATTAGAAGAATTTTAAGTAAGCGGGCATCTAATTTTGAATAATTTAAGTAAGTGATTGAATGATAAATCACTAACAAAAAAATCAGAAAATGATTCTTAGAAATTCGACCTGATGGCGTCCACGGGATTTAAACGCGAAGCCGACCAGGCAGGAATAAATCCTGAAATGAGTCCGATCATAATGGAAACAACCAGGCCTAACATAATATTTCCGAAGGTGAGGATCAAATCAAAATTGAACATGGAACTTACGATAAAAGTTAGAATGTAAACAATGATAAGACCAACAATTCCACCCATTAGTGATAAAAAAACAGCTTCAAAAAGAAATTGCAAAAGGATAAAGTAATTTTTTGCGCCCAATGATTTTTGGATACCAATTTGAGTAGTCCGTTCCTTTACAGAAACAAACATGATATTGGCAATGCCAAAACCACCTACCAGCAATGAAAATCCACCGATAATCCAGCCTACCATTGCGATGATGGCGAAAAGCTCGTCAAAACCCTTTGATATGATATCAGTTTCGTTGATAGCAAAATTATCATCGGCTTTGGGGGGTAGTTTCCTGATGGACCGCATGATGCCAGTTAGTTCATCTTTCATCTGATCATTGGAAATATTAGACTGCCCTTTTGCAATAATCGTGGTACCCACATTATTCACATCAATCACGTTGCGGGCAAAATTGGCAGGTATTAATATCCAGTTGTCATTGGAATTGCCGAATACGTCTTCACCCTCCTTTTTAATCACACCTATAACATATAATTTCCTTCCGAAAATTTTGATCTTCTCGCCCACAGCATTTTGTCCTGAGAAAAGATTTTCAGCAATTTCTGCTCCGATTATGGCAATATTTTTACCGGTATGCGATTCAATTTCGGTAAAATAACGGCCCGCCTGCAGATCGAATGGCATTACCTGGTTATAATCGTGGGAAACGGCAATGATCGGTACATTGTCCATAGAGTTGATCCCTTTTTCACGGATATTAGATACGGTCCGGTCCACATCAAACATAAAAGCCAGCGCTTCAATGGTGTTACTGCGGCGGCCCAATTCGGTCATTTCACTCATTTTTGGTTCTGGCCGCTGGTAATATTTCCACCAGGGATAATCGCCCCCACCCATCATCCAGGGCCATTTTTGAATGAACAATACGTTATTTCCCAGTGAATTGATTTCGCTTTTAATTTCATTTTCAAGGCTGTCGAACACCGTGAAAACAGCTATAATTGAAAAAATACCGATAGTAATACCTAGTAAAGAAAGAAATGTACGGACCTTGTTGATTACAAGCGCATTTATGGCGAATAAAAAACTTTCAACGATGAGTTTAAAAATGATCATGAATCTAATTTTTACCCTTTTACCTGAAGATATCCTGCTAAATGAATAATTCTGATAAATAGGTATGTAAAATTATAATAAGTTTTAATTAAATCATGTTATTTTGCAGGATAGATTTTTTGAAGCATTATCAACGCGTAAATTAAACACACAGATCTTTGAAGAAAATAAAAAACGCACTAATTTCAGTTTACTACAAAAAAGGACTGGAAAAAGTTCTCAGCAAATTAAATGAACTCGGTATTCAGATGTATTCTACCGGCGGCACTTATGATTTCATCAAAAAACAAGGATTCGAAGCCACAACCATCGAATCGGTTACTTCATACCCATCTATTTTAGGTGGCAGGGTAAAAACACTGCATCCGAAAGTTTTTGGGGGCATTTTGGCCAGAAGGGATCATGCCGGCGATCAAGAACATGTGTCAGCATATGAACTTCCCTTGTTCGACCTCGTTATCGTTGATCTCTATCCGTTTGAAGAAACCATCGACAATACCAATAACGCATCTGAAATTATTGAAAAAATTGATATTGGTGGCATTTCACTCATCAGGGCAGCGGCTAAAAATTTTGATGATGTGCTGGTGGTGCCTGCTTCTTCCATGTACAATGAGCTAATTGAAGTGCTGGATAAAAACCAGGGAAAATCAACTGTTGAAGACAGGCAATATTTCGCCGCACAGGCATTTAACGTCAGTTCACATTATGATACGCTGATCTTTAACTGGATGAATCCCGGAAATATTCCGGCTTTCAAACAAAGTTTAACAAAGGAAAATACGCTGAGGTATGGCGAAAATCCCCACCAGAAAGGCTTGTATTTTGGCAAGCTGGATGAAGTTTTTGAGCAACTTCATGGCAAAGCCATTTCTTACAACAACCTGCTGGATCTGGATGCTGCCATCAACCTGATCAGTGATTTTGAGGAAACCACATTTGCGATCATTAAACATAACAATGCCTGTGGACTCGCCTCGAGGAATAATTTAACAGATGCCTGGAATGATGCGCTGGCCGGTGACCCGGTTTCTGCTTTTGGTGGGGTGCTGGTAACCAATAAAACCATTGACGCTGAAACGGCAGAAGAGATTAACAAGATATTCTTTGAAATTATCATTGCTCCGGATTATGATGGGAAAGCATTGGAGATTTTACAATCTAAGAAAAACAGGATCATACTGAAGAAGAAAGCCTATAATTTCCCGGATTATCAATTTCGTTCATTGTTAAATGGTGCGCTTGTGCAGGAAAAGGACAGGGTAACTGAAAAACCGGTTGATTTGAAAACAGCAACCCAATTGGCACCCAATAAAGATCAAATTGAAGATTTGTTATTTGCCAATAAATTGGTGAAGCATACCAAATCCAACACAATCGTTCTGGCGAAAAATAAGCAGCTCGTGGGTTCGGGAACAGGCCAAACATCAAGGGTGGATGCCTTGCGGCAGGCCATTGAGAAAGCCAGGGCGTTTGAGCTGCCCTTGGAAGGAGCAGTTATGGCTTCGGATGCCTTTTTCCCTTTTGCCGACTCGGTTGAAATTGCTGATAAAGCGGGTATAAAAGCGGTCATACAGCCGGGTGGCTCTATCAGAGATACCGATTCGGTTGATTATTGCAATGAACATGGCATGTCAATGGTGTTCACTGGCATCAGGCATTTTAAACATTAAAACTCTTGTTTTATAGGGCTTTATTGAATATTTTAGTAGTTTCGTTCAGAAGATTCAAACAAAATAAAGATTATGGGATTGTTTTCATTTCTAACCAAAGAAATAGCCATTGACCTGGGCACAGCCAACACAATCATTATCTATAATGATAAGGTGGTGGTGGACGAACCGTCTATTGTGGCACTTGAGAGAAATACCGGAAAGATCATTGCGGTTGGTAAAAAAGCCATGATGATGCACGGTAAAACGCATGAAAATATAAAAACAATCCGTCCGTTGCGTGATGGTGTTATTGCCGACTTCCAGTCAGCCGAATTTATGATTCGTGAGCTGATTAAAATGGTGGGTATTAAAAACACACTGTTTCCACCGGCTTTGAGGATGGTGGTATGTATACCTTCCGGTATTACGGGGGTGGAAGAACGCGCTGTGAAAGATTCAGCTGAACAGGCGGGGGCCAAAGAGATCAGGCTGATTCATGAGCCCATGGCAGCCGCCATCGGAATTGGTATTGACGTGCTGGAACCTACAGGAAACATGATTATCGACATTGGTGGAGGTACCAGTGAAATTGCCGTGATCGCTTTGGGAGGTATTGTAAATAATACATCCATTCGTATCGCAGGCGATGATTTTAACTCTGATATTGAGGAGTATATGCGGAAACACCATAATATAAATATTGGTGAACGTACTGCTGAGCGTATCAAAATTGAAGTAGGCGCTGCAATTACTGAACTTGAAAATCCACCTGATGATTATGCAGTTCATGGCAGAGACATGCTTACCGGAATACCTAAAGAAATTGTAGTAAACTATAAGGAAATTGCCGGATGCCTGGATAAATCAATTGCTAAAATTGAAGCGGCGGTATTAAATGCCCTTGAAAATACACCTCCTGAATTATCGGCTGATATTTTTAGAACCGGTATTTACCTGGCTGGTGGCGGATCAATGCTCAGGGGCCTGGATAAACGGATTCACACAAAAACTAAATTATCGGTGCATGTGGCTGAAGATCCATTAAGAGCTGTAGCCAGGGGAACAGGAATTGCGCTTAAGAATTTTGACAAATTCCCATTCCTGATCAAATAATCAATAATTAAGAACTCTTCGGGATGCGTAACCTCATTGTTTTTTTATGGAAGCACCAATTTCTTGTGTTTTTTGTCATTCTTGAGGCTTTTTCGCTTACCCTGCTTTTTAATAGTTATTCCTACCACAAATCGTTGGCCTTCACTTCTGTAAATAACGTTACAGGAAGTGTTTATAAAACATATAGCAATGTTACCGACTTTTTTGGACTGAAAAATGAAAATGAAAAATTAGTCCGAGAGAATGCTTTTTTAAGAACATTTATGAAATATTCAGCCAATTCTGCTGATTCATTAACTTTCGAAATGGATAGTAACTATTATTATCGTTCGGCAAAAGTTGTGAGTAATAGCATAAACAGGCAAAACAACTTTTTATTAATCAACAAAGGTGAAAAAGATAGCATCGCTACCGAAATGGGAGTAATTTCTTCTACAGGAGTTGTAGGTATAGTTGTGGGTACATCGGCAAATTATGCGTATGTGATGTCACTGTTACACCAAAACAGCAGGATCAGCGCCCGGATTAAAAAAAATAATCACCTGGTAAATGTGTTGTGGGACGGGAAAGATTATAATAACGGATCGGTGGTTGATATTCCGTCGCATATTGAACTTTATGAGGGTGACAGTATTGTAACGAGTGGTAACTCATTGATTTTTCCGGAAGGAATCATGTTAGGAACTATCAAGGAATATATGCAAAGTTCAAACCAGGATTTGAGTGAAGCAATTATTGAATTCAGTGCTGAATTTAATAAACTACAATACGTTTATGTAATTGAAAACTATATGAAACCGGAAGCCGACACATTGGTTTCGGTTTTTGCAAACTAAATAATGGTATGACCGAATGAGTAATTTGTACATTAGAAATATAGTCAGGTTTATTGCATTGATACTTTTACAGGTATTGGTGTTGAATCAAATGAACCTCGGAGGCTATATCAATCCCTATGTGTATGTGCTGTTTATTATTTTACTGCCGGTTCAGATCAATAAAAGTACTTTATTGCTGCTGGCCTTTTTAACTGGCCTGACAATTGATTTGTTTGGTAATACCCTGGGATTACATGCCTCTGCAACGGTGTTGCTGGCCTATGCCAGGCCCGGAATACTTCGGCTGTTTTTTCAGAATCTTGAATTTTCGGAAGAAGAAGAACCCAATATTTCTAAGCTTAAACCTGGAGGCTTTTTAAAATATACTCTGGTATTGGTTTTTATCCATCATAGCGCTTTATTCTTTCTTGAAGTATTCACTTTTCAAGGATTATTATCAACCTTATTCAGGATAGCACTAAGTACCATAATAAGCTCGTTAATGATTATGACGCTTACTTTGCTTTTTGCGTCACGCAAAAAATAAAGCATTCATTATAAGCGAGTTGCTTTATTAAAAAAAGAAAAAATGTAGAAATAGCTCAGGAACAATCTTATTTACTTTTCTGAATCGCTGTCTTTGCCCTTTGGTTTGTCTTCAGCGTCTTTTTTTTCGCTTTCACCTCCAATACCTTCTCTGAATTCTTTCACGCCTTTGCCGATTCCTCTCATTAACTCAGGTATTTTCCGGCCACCAAATAATAGTAAAACAACTATGACAATAATAATGATCTCAGGTGTTCCTATCCATCCTGCATACTGAACCGTATCTATATTGGTAAGGAGATTCATATGAATAAAGTGTTAATGTTACCTCACAAAGATAGTATAATTAAGAATTGATTGTTTATATCATGTGAATTCTGGTAGTACTCTTAGCAGGAATAAATATATTTGCGTTCTGAAAGCTTAAAATACGAACAATGAATAGGAAAATAGCAGCCATCCTTATCTTCATATTCGCATTTTGTTACCAACAGGTATTGGCACAAAAAGCAAAACCCGATTATCGAAAATTGCATTATTTATCGGAAGAAGAAATGTACATGGAATTTGATCCTACAAGGGACTTTTTCATTACCGACCCACCGGTAGCACCTGTCAGAAATGTAGCTGAATTTGAAGAAATGCAATCAGTTTTAGTGAGATACCCACTGGGAATTCCAGTTGAATTGGTTCGTGAAATGGCCGAAGATACACGAGTGCTTACCATTGTTTCAAATGCATCTCAACAACAATTGGCCACCACAACTTATCAAAATGCTGGTGTTAACATGTCAAATTGCGATTTTCTACTTGCACCTGCTGACAGTAAATGGACACGGGATTACGGCCCCTGGTTTATTTTTGATGGAGACAAACAACCAGGCATAGTCAATTTTCCATATAATCGCCCACGACCCAACGATAATGACATACCCATTGAAGTTGCCGATTATTTAAGCATCAATCTTTTTGGAATGAACCTGGAAACTGCCGGAGGTAATTATATGTGTGATGGCATGGGGAAAGCGGCCTCAACGGATTTAATTTGGGACGAAAACAATCAATATACACATAGTGAAATTGATGAACTTGTAGAAGATTTTCTGGGCATACAAGAATATTTTGTAACAGAAGATCCTTTAGATGATTACATCAAGCATATCGATTGCTGGGGAAAATTTCTTTCACCCGGAAAAATACTAATTGGTCAAGTGCCAACAAATGATTATCGTTATGCAGATTTTGAAGCCGCGGCGAATTTTTTTGCTAACGAAATAAGTTCTTATGGTGTGCCATATGAGGTTTTCAGGGTTTATACTCCCGGAACACCGCAAGCTACTCCTTACACGAATTCTCTGATACTCAATAAAAAAGTTTTAGTGCCGATTACTGGAAGTCAATGGGATGACGAGGCACTGGAATCATACGAAATGGCCATGCCCGGATATGAAATTGTGGGAATAATGACACCCTCATCGGGTAGTGGAAACGCATGGGTAAATACAGACGCTTTGCATTGTCGCACAAAGGGAATTGCAGATATTGGCATGCTGTATTTTCATCATATTCCGGTATTGGGAGAACAGCCTTTTGAAGAAAGTGTTGAAATATCAACGCAGTTAATTGCATATAGCGGTGAGGATATTTATACCGACTCTGTATTCATTATTTGCAGCGTAAATAACGGTGTTCACGACAGCATATTAATGACACATCAGGGTGGTGACACATGGACAGGAACGTTAAATAATATAACGGCAGGAGATGAAATTGAGTATTATCTATACGCATCAGATGAATCAGGAAGGCAAGTGAAACATCCATACATAGGCGAACCAGATCCCCATGAATTCAGCATAGCAATACCTCCGGTATTTTATGATATATCTTTCTGGTGTTCAGATGCGGGTAGTGGCGATCCGCTTGAGGGAGTTTATGTTTCTATCAATGGATCCACTATAGCTTCTGACGAGAATGGACTGGTTCTTTTTGAGAATTATGTACCTGGTGATTATGATTATATTGCTTATAAAGAGGGTTTTGTCACCCAAACAGGATCCGTAACTGTGTTTGACCAGGATATCGAAGCATATATTGAACTAAATCCTGAAATGATTTTTGATATCTATTTCTGGTGTACAGATGAAGCTAGCGGTAACGCGTTACCGGGAGCTTATGTTTCAATAAGTGGCGTTGCAATCGGTTCTGATGAGGATGGCTTAGCACTATTTGAAGATTATGAACCTGGAGATTATGATTACACAGCTTTTAAGGATGGCTATGTTACACAAACGGGAACAGTGACAATTACTGATCAGGACATTGATGAATTTGTTGTTCTAACTCTCTCTCCCGTTTATGATATCATGTTTTGGTGTTCCGAAGAAGGAAGCGAAACGGGCTTGCCTGGTGTAGGTGTAACCATTGGTAGTACTACTGTAACTTCAAATCAGGATGGCGTGGCTTTATTTGAAGATTATGAACCCGGAGAATACAACTATACAGCTGGTAAAGAAGGATATATCCCGCAAAACGGAACAGTTACTCTGATAGATGAAGACATAGAGGAATTCGTGATTTTAAGTCAGCAGTCAGGTGAAATTATACTGAATCCCGATACAGTGCTCTTTCTTGAAGAGACGCAAATGGTTGAAGGAATTGAATTAGAAATAAGCTCTAATATGGATGTGCCCGTTTTGATAAACAGCATAACTGATTTTGGAGATGTATTTCCGTGGTATGTTGAGCAAATGCCGGAATTTCCCTACCAGCTAATGGAAGGGGAGACTTTAAGTTTGAATATTATGGTACACCAGCTTGTTACCCTCCAAACATTTTATAGCGATACGATGTATATCGAAACCAGTAATAATACATATAAAAGTATTATTATGATCGACAGTACATTGCTATTGTCTGGTGTTGAAGAAAGTTCGTATTCCCAGGTAAGTGTTTATCCAAATCCATTTAAAGATTACCTGAATATTGAATTTACTGTAGGCGATCCATCTGCCTATGAATTTTCTTTGTACGATATAGCAGGCAGAAGAATAGATCAGGTGAAAGGCTATGCATACCGAGGTAAAAATAAGATCAGCTGGCAGACTGAAAACAAATTATTGAAACCCGGGTATTATCTTTATAAATTAAAAACCGGTAATAATATAAAAACCGGGAAGCTAATTCTGAACAATTAATAAGTAGTTCTATTCAATATTATTCAGCCAGTTTTCAATTTCATCCATTTGAATTGCAGGAATATCCAGTTTGTTCTTTTTCCTGTAACCGTTCAGCTTTTGCTGTATGGCACTTGCTTTTGATTCTATTAGTTGCTTGGGAGCTACAAATCCCGCAGGTATTAGATATTCAGCCCATACTTCAGAAACGCCCAAATTGACGAAATCCTGAGCGGTAAACACTTTTTTCTTGGTTTCTGGTCGCATTTGGGGGAAAAACAATACTTCCTGTATGCTGTGCTGATTTGTCATAATCATTACCAGGCGGTCAATTCCAATGCCCATACCCGAAGTTGGGGGCATACCGTATTCGATGGCTCTCAGAAAATCCTGGTCGATGAACATAGCTTCGTCATCTCCCTTTTCGGCGAGTGCCATCTGCTCCTCAAACCTCTTTCTTTGATCTACCGGATCGTTAAGTTCTGTATAAGCATTTGCCAATTCTTTACCGTTTACCATCAGCTCAAAACGTTCGGTAAGCTCCGGGTTTTCGCGATGCCTTTTACAAAGTGGCGACATCTCAACGGGATAGTCCATTATAAATGTGGGTTGTATGTAGTTTGGCTCACACTTTTCACCGAAAATTTCATCAATCATTTTTCCTTTACCCATGGAAGGATCTGTTTCAACATCCAGTTTTTTACAGGTAGCTCTTAATTCATCTTCATTCATCTGACTTACGTCAATGCCCGTATGTTCTTCAATAGCACCTAATATTGATTGTCGTTTGAAAGGTGTTTTGAAATCAATTTCATGTTCTCCAACCTTTACCTTGGTGGTACCATGAAGGTCAAGCGCAATCTTTTCCACCATTTTTTCGGTGAGTTCCATCATCCAGAAATAATCCTTGTAAGCCACATAAATTTCCATTTGAGTAAACTCAGGATTATGAAACCTGTCCATACCCTCGTTTCGGAAATCTTTAGCAAATTCATAAACGCCTTCGTAACCGCCGACAATAAGCCTTTTCAGGTACAGTTCATTAGCTATCCTAAGATACAAAGTTGTGTTGAGTGCATTGTGATGGGTTATAAAAGGTCTGGCGGCAGCACCTCCGGGTATTGCTTGCAAAATTGGTGTTTCCACTTCTAAATAACCCTTTTCGTTCAGGTAGTCGCGCATGGAGCGGATTACCCGGGCTCTTTTAATAAACGTGTTTTTTACCTTGTCGTTTACAATCAAATCTACGTAGCGTTGGCGATAACGCTGATCGGGATCGGTGAATGCATCATAAATTTTACCATCTTTCTCTTTTACAATGGGTAATGGCCGGAGTGATTTGGAAAGCACTGTAAATTCAGTTACATGCAGGGTAATTTCGCCCATTTTGGTGATAAAAACATAACCTTTTACACCGATAATATCGCCAATATCGAGAAGACGCTTGAAAACAATGTTGTACATGGTTTTGTCATCATCAGGGCAAATATCATCCCGTTTGAAATATAACTGGATGCGACCTGTTGCGTCTTTCAGCTCGGTAAATGCAGCAGCGCCCATAATACGACGGCTCATAATGCGTCCGGCAAGTGACACTTTCTGAAACAGGGACTGATCTTCAGGGAAGCGTTTTAATATATCATCAGCATAAGCATTGACTTTGTATTCAGCTTGCGGATACGGGTTAATACCCAAATTTATCATTTCATTCAGGGCATCGCGCCTGATCTGTTCCTGTTCACTAAGTTGCATACATTAAATTTTTTGCAAAGATATTTAAATCAGCATAAAAAAAGGCTGTTTATCTTTATTACAAAGACAAACAGCCGAATGTTTTAAATGTTGGAATTTATTTCTGTATAACCACTTTTTTATCGGTGATACCTTTGTCACTTATCACGAATATATTATAAATACCACCTGATACATTATTCAGGTTAATTTCCATCGAATGAGAATTAAAGATATTTAAATCTTTTGCTTCATAAACGGTTTTTCCTGAGACATCAATTATAAGTAATGAAACGGATTGCGATGTTTTCGTATTTAATTGTAAGGTAAATATACCTGAAGTAGGATTGGGATATACACCTAAGTCGATTAATTGCTGGTTTTCATCAATGGAAGTACAATCCCTGATTTCAACTGTAATAACTCCTGTATTCTCACAGCCTTTATCAGTAGTAACCAGCACTGAAAAATCGTAAGTACCGTAATCATAATCTTCTCCGGCAATGGAAATAGTTTGTGTAGTTTCACCGGTTGACCACAAATAGCTGTCTCCTGGATTTCCGGCATCAAGCGTCATGGAAGTGTTGTGGCATATGACAGTATCTGCACCTAGTTCAACAACAGGTGATGTGGCAAAATCAATCATTACCGTATCTGTTGCAGTACAGTTATTTTCATTGGTTACTTCTACCCAGTAGGTATTTAGTTCCTCGCCATTTACCATGATCGTTTGCGCTGTCTCGCCAGTTGACCAGAGATAAGTGGCACCCTCGTTACCAGCATCAAGTTCATATTCATTGACATCACACAAAACCTGATCTTCTCCTAAATTCACTTCAGGATTATCGAATACAGTTACCTCAACAGAATCGATCATTACAACCATTTCATCATTTACCTCGACAAAATATTTTGTGTTTACAGCAGGCGTTACTTCCGGGTTTTGTTCAGTTGATTCAAAACCTTCAGGAATTGAATACCAGTGGAAAGTAAAGGTTCCTGTTCCCCCGCTTAAACCTACATTTAATTGCGTTGATTCACCCAAACATAGCTCTGAAGGATCTGCACTTGTGGTTGTTTGCAGGTCAGTTACCTTCATAATTATTGGAATGTTTAAAAAGTGAGTATCAAAATCATTGGTTACAAGTTTTATAACTTCATCATACATTCCGGTTTCTAATCCCGTCGCGTCGAAAGTTAGATTTATTAATAATGAATCTCCTACAGCTACAGTACCCTCTTCCGGATCCATTGTAAACCAATCTTCGAATAATATCTTATAATCTTCAGTTTCTCCGTATTTCGTATCTCCATAAGGAGATAATTTACCAGGACCCGTCAATCGAATTCGCATACCAGTAACACCTTGTTTAACTCTTTTTGGTGGCAAAATATTTCCAAAAAACTGGTGATCAATATTACTTAGAATGAATGGTTCTTCATCAAAAATACCATTCTGATCCCAATCGATCCATACAGCACACTGGTCGCCATCATATGGATTCCCGTTCGTAACAGTAATTTCATAAACCTGATTTGATTTTAGTTTAGTAGCATAACCTGTATAATCAGCATAGCCTTCAGAACCAGATCTATTTTGAATACTTTCAAAAGCAACATTACTAATAAACTCATCACCACCGCCGTATGCAGGCTCATAGTTTTTCATCATTGGTCCTATACCACCAAATAATTCAAACTCCAAATCCAATTCACCTGTATTTTTAACTTTCATTTGCTGTTCCAACACTTCATCAACAAAAACAGTAACATCATATTCGCCAGGAATTACCTGAATTTCTGCATTTCCCCACTGTGTTCTATAGACTGCTGCTGAGGATTCATTAGTGCTTCCATAATATGCAGTAACCTCGTATTCATAGTAACCATATTCAGGTAATTGGTCTTCAAAGCTTTCCTCTTCAGTTGTACCTAAAAGTTCACCATCTCTATAAATAATAAAGTTTTCAAAGCCATCAGTTTCGTTAAAGTCCCAGGTTAATTGAGATAGCCCCGTTTCATCATCTACCACTGCAACTAAATTATAAGGCGACTGAATATCAATGGTTTCAAAAACTGAAACGTAAGCCATAACCTGACCGGTTCTGTTATCGGTCCAACAGGGATAAACAAGACCATCGAGTGCTGAAATACTTAGATAGTCTCCCATATAGCCAGATGCAAAACCAGGAATAGGCGAAGGTGTAAAAGACACATCGCTAACTTTAAAATCTTCCCATGTTTCACCTGCATTGGTTGATACTGCAACCCAGGCTTCTGCCTGATTTGAGTTTGTATTTCTGTTGTCGTAAAAAACAACACTTAAAATGCCGTTTGAAGGGTCGCAAGTAATCCATGGTAAGTAATGACATTTTCCTTGTCCTATTGGATCTTGGTTAATGCGAATTGGTTGAGACCAGGTATTTCCATCATTTGTTGACTTAATTAAATAGACGTCTCTGTCGTTACCAGAGTTTTGTCCAGGCACACCTACGTTTGTCCAGACAATATAAATGTTTCCGCTATTCGGACCATCGCTAGCATCAACTGCCATAACCGGGAATGAATTCACCCTCATGTTCTGTGGCACCCCTGAGTTTCTTATACCGCGAATGTTTGTAATTATTCTGGTAGATGGCTCCCAGGTTTCTCCGCCATCAAGCGATTTGGCAAAACCCAATGCCTTTTCATCCTGGGGCCAGCCATCATAAATAGCCCATGCGGCATATACTTCACCATCAGGACCTGTACTTAAATTAACACCCTGATTATGACTGCCGGCATTAACCTCGTTACTGATATTGATTTTAGCCTGCCATGTATCGCCACCATCAATAGATCTTTGAACGACAATATCATTATTGTTTGTCCCTGAAAATTCAACCCAGGAGTTATACACGTAATTTTCATACGGACTCCCTTCTTTGGCGTCAACCCAAAGATGATTTTTATCTGTTGAACTAAAGCTGGTAACAGTTTTTCTTGTCCAATTTTCGCCTTGATCATCTGAATACGAAACACCCTGTCCTCCGTTTGATGCAATAAAGCCAACATACCATCTTCCATCAGTACCAATGCATGCAGCAGGGTCACCGCTATTACTTCCTCCTGCTCC
Organism: Marinilabiliales bacterium; assembly: GCA_963776205.1. Classification (GTDB taxonomy): domain Bacteria; phylum Bacteroidota; class Bacteroidia; order Bacteroidales; family F082; genus UBA4459. The sequence goes on along the minus strand of CAVZLR010000001.1, from coordinate 702,961 downwards.
GAAAACTTCTCCTTCCCATGTTTCTGAACCATCGAATGTATACAGGTCATTAGCACCATAAAAACTGCTGCTAATCGGACCAGAATTATTTGAATTTAAAGCAGTCATTTTATCAGTCGGATCAACAAATATAGAATTTTCACTTTGCCTTGAGCTTGTAGTGGTTACAGGTACATCAGGGGAATCTTCCCAGACTACTGATCTTGAATTTATTTTACTGCCTGTGTAAACCGCAGGAGCAATTTCTACCTCGGGATTGAGAATGGCTAACCCTTTTTCCGCCATTTTTCTCCAATATCCGTTATTATCAACCCTCGTGTCAACCTGGGAGCGACGTTCACGTTCAGATTTAGTATCATCGCTTATGGCCCATTTTACACCAATGGTAAGAACTGCTAAAACAGCAATCAATAAAAGAATTGTAAATTTTTTCATATGTGACTAATTTAATTGGAATTTAATTGCTTTTTGATGCCCAAAAGTAAAATAAATAGTGCAAGAATAGATGTTTCAATAAATTAAAGCCCGGATTAATTTGCAATTAGGTTCGTATAATCATTAAACCGATCCATAATTTCTAACACAAAATCATAGGTTTCTTCCCCCCTCGTATAACCATAATAAACTACCGGATCATGATAATAAAACTTATCTGATAAGCTAAGTACAAAATGATCTACGTGGCCTGTCCAAAGGTTTGGGTTTTTACCGTATTTTTCAGCCAACCTTCTTCCATCCAATACGTGGCCAATGCCTGAATTATAGGACGCGAGAAGAAATTTTATTCTTTCAATAGAGTCAGAAATTGTTTCGGGTAATTGCTGATCGAGATAAGTAATATATTTAGCGCCGGCAAAAATCTGTTCTTCGGGTGTTGCGGTCGTATCAAGGTCAAAATGTGATAAGGTTTCAGGCATAAGTTGCATGAGACCATAAGCCCCAACCCATGACCTGACATTGGGTTTAAATTCTGATTCCTGGTAAATCATAGAAGCCAATAATCGCCAATCCCAGTCAATGATTTTACTGGCTTCCTTGATTAATTCATCATAAGGAGATAGCTGGTTTCCGCTGAATGAATTGTACTGGCTTTTTGCAATTCGTTGGGAGCGAATGTTTTTAAAATATTTATTATAAATAAGACGTGATTTTAATGAACTCAGATAACCATCTAGCCACGAATTTATGGTATCGGTTAAGCCAGTTTGCTCTTTTTTTGCAGCCCATGCAATTTTTTGAGGAAAACTGATGGGTGTTTTAATGTCTATATTCGAATAATATTTTGAATTTACAATGGCAATGTGCTCATCGGCAACTGTATAGTTAATTTCTTTGTTGGCTACTGCCCGAATTAATTCTTCCACATCTTTATCTTCCTGAATGATGGTGATGGTATCCCCAATTTCATCTGCCAATGTTAGCAACCTTTTAACATATACAGTGCCTTTCTGGACATATATAGTTTTGTCCGAAAGATCAATCTGATTACGCAATAAATGGGATTCAATTTCGTCAGCAGTAGCCATCTTCTGGTAATTATCTGGTTTGCGCTGTACAAGCACCTGGTGCGTTGTTAAGATCGGATTTGTAAATTCCAGTTTTTTCGCCCGATCGGTTGTAACGGTTAAGCCCATGGCCAGCAAATCTACTTCTCCATTGATCAGCATTTTCATACTTCTCTCAAGATCTTTTTCAACGACCATCTCCAATTCGACACCTAAAAAATCTGTAAAGTCCTTTAACATTTCATATTGGTATCCAATAGTTTCCCCTCGGTAAATCAAGTAGGTAACCGAACTATAATCAGTAACGGCTTTCAGCTTTTTCTTCTCCAGTATTCTGTTAAGAACTTTGTTTGCCTTTGCTTTTTTTCTGTCCGTTTTTGCGGTTTTAATATCTGTATCACAGGCGGTAAGGCCAAATATCAGGATTAAAATGAATACGATAATTTTATTCATTTGGTGATTGATAAGTACGACCAATTTACAAAAAATATCATGCAAAGAAATTTAAAGAGTAAATCGATACGCTTTTTTGAAAAGAGGGAAAGCATTGTTTTATTACTTTTGGGGACTCTGTATAGGGCAAAAACAAGTATTCAATTAAAAATTTAAGAATGAAAAAACTTACACTGTTCATTTTATTATTCTTATCTATTTCAATAATAGCTAAGGAAAAGACACAAGTGATACCTATTACCGACGATTTAAAAACCTACCTGAGTCAGCGATCAGATGATGATTTAGTCAGGATAAATATCAGATTGAAAGCTCAATATGATACCGAGTCCCTGAAAACCCATTTGGCGCCTCTTGATCGATTTGAAGGAAGGGAACTTGTGAAAAGCGAGCTAAAAGCGTTTAGCGAGGCTGCACAAGCTGATTTAGTGAATTACCTCGAAGGCAAATCATATCTCAATGAAGCTGAAATACTGCATCGCTTCTGGATTGCAAACGTGGTTACCTGTCTGGCGAGTGAAGCGGTTATATATGAGTTAGCAATGCGAACTGATGTGGCAAGAATTGACATAGATGAAGAACGAAATTTGTTAATGTATGAGCCGTTTGCCGATCCGGATCAGCCAAAAGGAACAGATGAAATAACATATAATGTTAGTATCGTAAACGCCCCTGATGTTTGGGCGCTTGGGTTTACAGGAGAGGGAGTGGTTGTTTCAGTTATTGATACAGGTGTTAATTACAACCATGACGACCTTGTGAATCAAATGTGGGACGATCCTTCATTTCCAAATCATGGATGGGACTTTCATAACAATGATAATGATCCGATGGATGATCATAGTCATGGAACGCATTGTGCCGGAACTGTTGCCGGCGATGGTTCAGCAGGTTCACAAACCGGAATGGCACCAGATGCACAGATTATGGCTCTGAAAGTACTTAGCAATTCCGGAAATGGTCTTGAATCAAATGTTTGGGAAGCTATCGAGTTTACTGTTGATAATGGAGGCGACATTATATCCATGTCATTGGGCTGGCCACATAGTTCAAATCCGGATAGAGCTACCTGGAGAACCACTTTAGACAATGCGCTCGCTGCCGGTGTAATTGCTGCAATTGCTGCAGGTAATGAAGACGGTAACATAAATGATCCCGACGATGTTAGAACACCTGGTGACTGTCCGCCGCCCTGGCTACATCCGGACCAAACGCTTCAGGGAGGAATTTCTGCTGTAGTTTGTGTAGGAGCTACAGATTCTAATGATAATATAGCTAGTTTTTCAAGCCGAGGTCCATCAGAATGGGAATCAATCGCTCCGTTTAATGATTATCCTTTTAACCCTGAAATGGGATTGATAAGGCCTGATGTTTCTGCACCAGGAGTAAGTGTTAAATCGTGCGATACAGTTAATCCAAGCGGATACACGTTTAAAAGCGGAACATCAATGGCAACACCAGGTGCTGCGGGAGTTATGGCATTGTTATTATCAAAAAATACAAATCTTACTCCAGAGGAAATTACCATTGCACTTGAAACTACCGCTATCGATTTGGGAGCTGCAGGAAAAGATAATGTTTTTGGATCAGGAAGAATTGATGCGCTTGAAGCGATTAATCACACCAAACACCCGGGACCTGTTTATTAGCAGTCATTAATTAACGATGAGAACGGAATGGCGAAATTGAATCAGGAGAAAGCGTGTTATTAAGCATTGAAATGTTTAATGGTAGCGAGGATTCATACAGTGGGGTTGATGTAATGATTTCATCAATCTCATCTTATATCTCAATTACAGATAACAGTGAGTTATATGGAAATTTTGCTCCGGGAGAATATAAAAGTATATCAGATGGTTTCGGATTTGAAGTGAATGAAGGAACGCCAGGAAATAAATTAATTACCATTGATGTTGAAGCAACTGATGGAGATGAATCATGGACCAGCAATTTTAATTTACTTACTTATGGCCCCGATTTAGAGTTTGGCGATCTTTCAATTGACGATGCAGCGCAAGGGAATGGCAACGGAAGGCTTGATCCTGGAGAAACTGTTGATCTTGTAATAAAGGTGCATAATAACGGTCAGGAAAACAGTTCAAATGTTGTTGTTGATCTCGGGATTGCCAGTGACTTGGTAACTGTTGTTACCGGTCAGCAAACCATTCCACAAATATTGTCGGAGGATTTTGAAACAGCAAGTTTTTCGGTAACCGTTACTGACGAAGCTCCTGTAGGTAGTTATGTTATTTGTGATTTTGACTTACAAAGCGGCGTATTCTCAAATTCCTCAAGCCTGACGCTAAAAATTGGTTTAATTGTTGAAGATTGGGAAAGCAATTCATTTGATCAATTCAACTGGACATTTGATGATGAAGCCAACTGGGTGATCAGTAATGAAAACCCTTATGAGGGTGAATTTTGCAGTCAATCGGGCAATATTACACACAACCAATCAACTTCACTTATTTTATCATATAATGTAGGTGCTGATGATAGCATATCCTTTTATAAAGAAGTGTCTTCTGAAGCAACATATGACTTTTTGTTTTTCTATATTGATAATGTAAAACAAGGAGAATGGTCTGGTGAGGTAGCCTGGAGCCGATCTGTTTATGCGGTTAGTGCCGGAACGCATACTTTCAAATGGGAATATTATAAAGATGTTTTTGTTAGTGATGGCGATGATCGCGCAAGGATTGATTTTATTTCGCTTCCGCCGGGATTAATGCCAACGGTTTTTGCAGGTGATGATACCAGCATTTGTTTTGATGAAACTTTTAGTCCGGCTGCTAATGCTGAAAATTATAATAGCCTTGCGTGGACAACTTCAGGTGATGGTGTATTTAATGACGAAACAATACTTAACCCTGTTTATACACCAGGCACATATGATATAGAAAATGAATCCGTAACCTTAACTCTAACAGCATACGGTGATAATGGTAATACATCAAGCGATTTGTTTTTGGAGATTGATCCGGTTCCTGAGATACCGATGACTCCTGAAGGAGAAATATCACTATGTATAAATCCGGGAGAATCAGAGTATAGCGTAATCTCAACTGAAGGGTATATGTATGAGTGGGAGGTTATTCCAGCATCAGCAGGCTTAACTTTAAGCGATTCCGCATCAGCTATTATCAGCTGGAACGAAACATACACTGGAGATGTCGAAATACAAGTAAAATCGATTACTGAATGTGGTGAGAGTGAGTTTTCAGATCCTTTAATAGTAACCATTCTTGGAGGTCCTGAGGCTCCTGAAGTACCTGAGGGTGATAACATATTATGTATAAACCCGGAAGAGAGCACCTATGAAACTGAAGCAAATACTGATTATTCATATACTTGGGATATTAACCCGCCAGAAGCAGGAACTACTGAAAGTGATTCGGCAATTGCTGTTATATCCTGGAGTCAGGATTTTTCTGGCGAAGTCGAAATTCGTGTTATGGCGATGAGTGAATGTGGCGAAAGCGAATTTTCAGAAGCAAATACAGTTACCATTTATGACAATCCGGAAGTAAACCTGGGAGAGGATACGGAAGTATGTATTGGTAATAACATGGTACTCGATGCAGGAAATGAAGGTGCTACTTATCTCTGGTCAACCGGAGAAACAACCCAGGTAATTGATGTGGATACAACCGGCATGGATGAAAATAACATGCTGATAATTAGCGTGCTGGTTACGGACATAAATGGCTGTTTATCGGAAGATGAAATAATGATCAGCTTTTTTGACTGTACTGGAATTTATGACAATAATATACTAACAGCTATAGAGGTTTATCCAAACCCGAACAACGGTACATTCACAATTCAACTGAATGCCCTGGAAGGAAATGAAGTAAATATTGAACTTATAAATATGCAGGGCGAGGTTGTTTATAAAGACCGGATGCTACTTATGAAAGGCCTGAATTCGAAAAAAATGCAGGTGGAGCAACTCTCGAACCAATTGTATTATTTACGAGTTGTAGGCGAAAAAGGTATTGTCACTAAAAAAGTGCTGATCAGGAAATAAATTGATTTAGAAAGACTTAATTGCATAAAAACCCTGTTGAAAGACAGGGTTTTTTATTTAACCGCTCAGCCATTTTTTAAAATCGGATGAACGGTCGATACTGACTATGGTATCAAATTCATCTTCTACTGCTGGCTTTAGTTCTAATTTTACACGCCCACGCGAATAGGCAACCATATTTGTTATGGCTTCCATGTTCACGATATATTTTCTGTTGATCCGAAAGAACTTTTCAGGATGAATTAAATCAATCAGCCTGTCGAGGGAATAATCAACGGGAAATGAATGGCCCTGAAAAGTTTGCAGAAAAACAGCTTTTTCCAATGAATAAAAGTAAGCGATCTCGGAGGTTTCGATTTTCCTTATCTTTTCACCAATCTGGATCAGGAAACGCTTTTTGAATTCAGGTTCTTTGCCCTGGATATTGGCCAGTAGCAAATCAAAATCAATGTGGAAAGCCGATTTTAATTGTTCATATTTCTGAAGGCTTTCGGCCAGCTCGGTCTTTCGGATAGGTTTTAACAGGTAGGCGATGCTGTTTAATTGAAATGCTTTAATGGCATACTGATCGTAGGCTGTTGTAAAAATAACAGGAATGTTTATATGCACCTGTTCAAAAATGCTGAAACTGATACCGTCAGAAAGCTGGATATCTAGAAATATCAGGTCAGCGGTATTTTTTACAAGCCACTTTACAGATTCCTTAATGGAGCCAGTTTTGGCCAGTACACGGATATCGGGATCAATTTCACGCAGCATAAGCTCCAGTTTATCTGCCGCAATACGTTCATCTTCAACTATCAGTACGTTCATCACTTTCGGTATTTATTAATGGAAGTTTGGCGATATAGTCATTGTTCTCGATGTTAAAAACCGGCTCAAATCTGCTGATCAGGGCATATCTTTTTACCAGGTTCTTGAGCCCTAAACCTGTTGATTTCCCGGAAGAGATTTTGGGTTGTATATTGTTTTTAACAACCAGACAAGTGTTTTCATAGTTTATGTCGATACGGAGTGGTTTCGAACTATCGATGATATTATGTTTTATGGCATTTTCGAGCACCACCTGTAAAGACAGGGGAGGAAGCACTTTTTTGAGTAAATGGGCAGGAATATTCACAGAATAAGAAAGCATTTCACCATACCTGATCTGTTGAAGGAATAGATAGGAACGCATGAAGTCGAGTTCTTTTTCGAGCTTGATTACAGGTTGTTCAATGGTTTCAAGCACATAGCGGTATACATGCGAAAATTCATCAATAAACTGTTGGGCTTTACGCACATCATTATCAATCAAGCCTGACAGAACATTCAGGCTATTGAACATAAAATGTGGATTGATCTGGCTTTTCAGCACTTCAAATCGAATTTGAGAAAGTTCTTTTTCCAGGTTTTCAGCTTCTATTTTGGCAATGTTGCTCTCGTTAAAATAGATCAGTGCCTCTAAAATAGCCATCAGGAAAAAGTTGAGCAGGATTAAGTAATAGGCATTGTTAAGATTGGTTTGCAGATCATATTCCATCGAGAAGATCAGCCCTGCCGGTATAACAATAATTGGTGTGATCAAAATACCTTCAACAACGGTCAGTGGAAATTGTAGAAAAAACCTTTTATACATCTTTTTTTTCCAGGGAAATCTATTATTCAGATATCTGATCAGCGACAAATTGGGGTAAACCATGATAAGGCCTGCGACAAATGACAAGATAATACCCCTGAATATCCTGATAAGGAGACGAATGGGTTCTTCAAAAATATCTACATTAAAGAAATACATCTGCGATAAAACAATAAGCTGCATCCCCAGGGATATGATCAGTAGTATTTTCAGCAGTTTTGGAAAAGATATTTGGTTATGAATATTTTTGAAAAACATTGATTTTAAATTATAAGTCAAATATAAAATTAAGTTTTGTCAATTTGCACCGACAGAAACGGATTCAGCTATTATGGTCGTCACTTTCATTATTGGATAGTGTAAATGAAGGGAACACGGGCTTTCCGCGTTCCCTTCATTTACGTTTTAGAATTTTTTCAAAATTCCAACTCGAACAGAGAGATAATTCTGATCCAACGGAACATCCACGCCTTCATTATCTACTTCCCTGCTTAGGGAATTGAATTTTACACCAGGCGTGAGACTCCAGTTTTTACCCAGGTCAATATCAATTCCGCCGGCAGCCTGCCAGCCAAAGCCATGGCCACTATCTTTGATAATGTCGCCTGCGGCGTTTTCGATCTCAATGTGGTTATACAATCCACCCGCCCTTAAATAATACGAAAGACGTGTATCACCAATCGGGTGTTTAAATTGAAGCCCGAATACATATCCGGTTTCTTCAAAGCACACATCATCACCGACAAACGATTCGTCTGCACCGAACCTGTTCCAGCCCCACCCGGCATAAATACCGGTAAAAGGTATAAAACGGTAATGTAAAATGCCTTCAAATCCAAATCCCGAATTCAGGTTGGCATCATATAATTTGCTGGTGGCAAAGGATGCGCCGCCACTAAGTTCAACACCAAAATGTTTTTCTTTTTCTTGCGCGTTCATACTGGATGAAAAAATGAGGAATAACATGCTTACAAATAATACTTTTGTTTTCATTGGTTTACGTATTTAATGGTTTCTAATTAAAATCATGAAGCAAAAGTAGATGGCCTGTATCACACTGAAAATTAAAATATGACAAGCGTGCTTATCTTTAGGATGAGCATGTTAAATCACCGATGAATGTGATTTATGTTTTAAAGAAAGAAACAAAATATAGGATCAAAATTCCATCGGTTTTTTTAATACACGTAACAGGTGACTATAGGCTTTTGAGATGACAATACTGTATGATTTTCCTTCCAATTGATGGATTTTCCCGGAATCCTTGTCCGTCAGCATAAGCCTGAACTGTTCATCCACATCCATATCCAACGAAACCCTGTATTTCTGCAACAGTATTTTTAGTTTGGTGGTGTTACGCATGATTTTTATATGATACGGCAAAATAAAGGAAATGATTGTTTAAATATGTTGTTTGGAAGAATAATTTTTATCATGCCTAAAAATTCTCCATCTTTTAAACAAAAAAAGTCAAATGATTAAATAATCACATAACCTTTTCATATTCAATGGTGCTCTATAAAGGACCGAAGCAGGAATCGTTTAATCCATAAGATACTTGAAAGAATCATAAGAAGTATTTCAAAACATAAGAACGAATGAAGCTTTAAAATCAATTTATATCTCGCATCGTTAACTTCAGATTGAAATATCATAAATATGAACCAGACAGAGTTGAGTTTACACCCCCTAATACACGCTAACTTCAAATCCGCTGGGTGTAATGGAGAATATGATTGTTTTTCCATTTACTTTCATATAGAAATATGATCGATTACCGATATTGATAATTCCGCACGGATCTTTACTAAGCAGCGCCTCTGCTTCAATCCGATTTTTTAAATGGTCATCAACTACTTTATTCGCAGCACCTGTCATTTTATGTTCAGCATACATATACAATATAGCAGCAGCCAGATTGAGTGCGCCGATCCCAGCTCCTGAAAGTATTGCTCCTGCTGTTCCTATCCCTTTGGCCACTTTTTCTGCGGCTTCAATGGCTCCCTGGCCTGCCGCACCCGCTCCAGAAGTAATTCTTTCCATAATTTTTTTGGTATCATCAGGATTGATCTGATCCTGGTGTTCCTCTATCCAGGCTGCCAATTTTTCGAGACATCCCCTTAATGCTTCCATTTCTTCCCGTGCTCTTTCCTGGGCAGCTCTTTCTTCTCTTCTTGCTGCGGCTTTTGCTTCTCTTATCTGCCGGGCCTTTTCTTCCTGCAGTATCCTGATAGCATCCCAATTATCCTTTTCTTCTTTTTCAGCATCCTTTATCTCATCACCAATAGCATCACCATTTTTCCATCCGTCTCTTGAATCCTTTTTCAATTGGTCTTCCAGTGCTTTCTTATCATTCAATAAATCCTTAATATCATTCCAGAAATCATCCCACTCATCACGGGTTTGGGGACAATCTCTTTCTAACAGATCATCAATTTTATCTCCAAAATAGCAACTTTCCGGATTGGCATCACACCATTCTTTTAGTTTTTTCAACGATCTTTTTGCCCAGTCACATTTGTCTTCCAAATCCCCTTTCAGGGCTTCATAAACATCTCCCCGCGCCTGGTCTTCTTTAGCTCTTGCAATAGCTTCCTGCATTTCAGCACATCTATCTTCATTTTCAGCAATCATCTCTGGAATTTTATTTGACCTCTCGAGGCATTCCATATATTCCTTGCTTAATTTTTTTAATTCCTTCTTCAGTTTGGCAACCTCTTTTTCCCAGGGCAGGTTTCCATAATCAGTATTTGTATTTTCTCCTCTCCCCATATATCCATAATGATAACGTCCATTTGAATGATATCCAAAGGATCCTGTAAAACCGTTTTCAGTAAATAATTTATGTATTTGTTCAAGGATGGCATCTTGTGCTTCCTTTAGCTCGCTGCATCTTTCATCGTTTTCCTTCAATTCATTTTCAAGGGCTTTTGTCTTATCTTCACAATCTTGCGCTGCCTTTTCTGCATCTTTTACTCCTTGAGCCAAACCGGAAGGGTCTGTAATACCCGGATAATCATTTTTCAATTTGTCAAGGGAATCCAGAATCTCATCAACCTTATTCTTATAATAGCCGGGAAGGAAATCAAGCCTTCTGTCTAATTCCTTTAGCTGCATATACCGGATAGAATCACCCTCAGCATTCCAATAGATTGAATCACGGGCATGATAGAGGCTGTCTATCTTTCTCTTAATGCCTCTGCCGCGTCTTTTTAAACGCTCAATATCCATCGAAAAAGTGTTCAAAAAATGTTGTTCATCATCCGTCATTTCTTCTAACCATTCCTCCTGATAGTTGTTGATTATAAATGGAAATTTCAATGTGTCAATCCCTGATGGATCGTATTCATATATTACCTCCGTGGTGTAAAAACCCGTTTCGATTGAATCGGGTAGTGTGAATAAAATACCGGGTTTGGAGATCGTTAAATTAGGTTGCAGATCAATTCTAATAGTGTCCTGCTTTCCTATGATATGCATATCCGTATACACCACAAATGACCTGGCTTCGGGGTTCACTAAAAGCTCAATATCCTGTCCGGCATACAATTCCAATTTGTCAGGAACTCTACCAATTATAAACCTGTTTGAAAAATTGGACGCCATTCTCTGATCAGTTTCAACTAACACTTCTCCCTCAAAAAGAAGCTTGTAATCAGGAGGATAATACAACAATGGAGTAATGATATTTGTATTTTCAGTATGTTTTGTATCGGCATGTTTACTGTTTTTTCTAATATTCCAGACTACCGAAATCCCAACACCCGGATTCGTTATCATTTGTCCATCTTTAAACCAGTTTTTAAGATGGGCTAAAAGTTCGAGCGAGACAGCTTTTTCGGGTAAAACCTGTATTCCGGCTGAAAGATAAAACCCGGGATATGAGCCATTGTATGCTTCTGAAACTTCAAAACGGGTATCAGAAATATTGGCTTCATCATAGCTATACTTTTTAATCAGCAGCAATGCGCCACCTTCAATAACTACAGGCACCTTTGTTCTGGTCTTGTACCCGGTTCCCAGGAGAAAGTCGAGTTCAGACCAATTTGCTTCAAATGAACCGCTGACCGGTTCCGGCATTTCGGTTTCAATACTGAAATATTCCGCAGAAAATCCTCTTGAATGCGTACCTTTCATCCATTGTGTCTGCATTCGTAAATACATTCCGTTCAAAAAATTATATCCAAGCATAATACCTAATGAAGGCATTCTTGAACTTGAGTAATCATCGTAAGAAAGCACCTCCATGAATTCACCTCCCAAGCCCTGGCTGATTGATTGATATATAGCCGGGTCAGAAAGGATCATCTGGTTGAAATCAGTTATTTCAGGAATTATAAGACATGTGTTTTCTTTGTTGGACGGAAAGAAATAATTTACAGATGCCCCAACCATAAACTTCGCATTTTGAGCACTTGCGATAACAGGAATAGTTAAGAGCAGCAAAACCAGCATTAATGACTTTTGATTTTGTCGCATGGATTTTTAAATAACCACAGGTTGTTAAACTACATAAAGCGCTGATAAATAGCAAGCTAATTAACAGTTTGTTAACAAAAAATTCTACTGAGCCTGCTATTAATGTTAAGATAGAGCTTTAAAACATCGTGTACTTTTCGCAGATGTTTTGTAATTCAGGAAGATTATGTATTCTGATAGATTTACCTTCCAGCCTAATGATATCAATCCTTTCAAATTCGGCCAATACCCTGATGACTGTCTCATAAGTGGTTCCCGCCAAACTGGCAATATCACGTCGTGATGGTGTAAAACTCAATAAAGTTGTATCCTTTTTATCAAAACCAAATGAGTTGATAATTGTTAACAATGCAAATGCTACTTTTTCCAAAGCCGTCATGACCGACTGTAACTTCATTCGCGTTTCCGATCCTTTCAACTGATCTGCGAAAAACTTAACAAGATAAAGTGCCATGTCAGGATTAGCTTTAACCGCTTTGTAGAATATATCAATCGGTATAAATGTTACTTGTGATTCTTCGAGTGTAACTGCAGTAACCGGGTAGATCATATTCCCTCCCAAACCGTGATAGCCTAGAATTTGCTCCCTTTTAGCAAAACTTATAATTCTTTCTTTCCCTTTTCCGTATGAACTGACAATCTTTATTTTACCCGAGTAAATTTCATATATTCCGGTTACGGGTTCCCCTTCAGAAAAAATGGTGGCACCAGGAGGATAATCAGTAGTTGTTTTATTATATGTAATTATTGGCTTCCACTCATCAGAACAATATTTGTTGATGAAGCAATTATAATGCGTACAGGTTTCACATTTTCTTTTTGCTATCGTCGCCATAATTCTCTACTGTTTTTTCTAAGAAGTGCAAAGAAAAGAAATTTTATTGCTTTCTAAAATCCTTAACACTTATTCATAACTGATTTATCTTTGTTAACACTACTCTTATGGGTTTTTAATTTCTGCCCCTGGCCTCTGGTAAAACCACCAATTCAATAGCAGGCAAATGAAATAGTAAACGGCAAAACCGTAAAGTGCATATTCCGGGGTGTCATTTTGAATTTGCTGTCCGAATACTTTTGGAATAATGAAAGCTCCGTAAGCAGCAATAGCAGCGGTCCAGCCCAGCACGGGGCCCGCTTGTTCCTTACTGAAAATATAAGGGATACTCCTGAATGTTGATCCGTTTCCAATTCCCGTTGTAAGAAATAGTATCATAAAACAACCAAAGAATGGCCACCAATATTCTTCAGGGGTTGCGCTGTTGCGAGCCTGGATGACAAAATAGGCAACTGCAAGTGTTGCAAGAATTTGTGCTATGGTACTCATGGCCGTTACTTTTGCCCCGCTATTTATTTTATCAGAAAACCAGCCGCCTACAGGGCGGATCAGTGCGCCGATGACAGGTCCCAGGAACACCCACATCATAAAATTAGGGGCATTGGGATTGATAAAACTCGGATCGTTAGGATTGGTGTAAACAAATATATCCTGACTTAATTTTGGAAAAGCGGCCGAAAAACCAATAAAGGATCCAAAAGTCATGGTATATATCACAGTCATGATCCAGTTATGTTTATTCTTAAATATTGCGAATTGTTTGTTCAGGTTCGTTTTGATTTCGCCTGGCGTGGCATACTTCATTAACAAAACGGTCAATACAATAACCACAGGTAAAACAACCCACATATTAACCTGTAATTGGGTTAACAGATATGCGCCTATGCCTGCTGCAACCAAGCCCAGTAAAACCATATAAAATGTTTTTGAAACACCCTGAATGGTTGAAGGTAATTTGGGTGTACCGGTAATTACATTGTTCATTCCAAAAAATGCTGCAATAGATGCTACCGCAAGCAAAGGAACCCACACCCAACCTGCATTTTGCAAACCCGATAACGCTTCTCCGTATACTTTTGTTCCGTCAGCAGCCACAGCTCCAAACAGGAAAAAACCAATCACCCATGGTATGGTCTTTTGCATCACCCCCACACCAAGATTTCCTATTCCGGCATTTAAACCCAGTGAAGTTCCCTGCATCCGCTTTGGAAAGAAGAAGCTAATATTGCTCATGGATGAAGAAAAGTTTCCCCCGCCAAAACCAGATAATCCGGCGTAAATAGCAAAAGTTAAATAAGGCGTATTTACATCCTGTAAAGCGAAACCAATACCTATTACCGGAATTAGTAACAATAAAGTGGTGACAAAAATGACGTTCCTTCCTCCTCCTAATGAGATCAAAAATGAGTTTGGGATCCGCAACGTAGCCCCGGCAAGACCTGCGATTGCAGGCAGCGTATAATAAAGACTATTAATCTCTTTTAGCTTTTCTGCTACTTGCGCCGGATTCATATCAGCGGTGATCATTCCAAAGTTAAAACCAAACTCTTTCAACTTTGCGGCGATAATGCTCCACATAATCCACACAGCAAAGGCAAGAAGAAGTGCAGGAATAGATATCCACAAATTCTTGGTTGCTATTTTCTTTCCGGTTGTTTTCCAGAAACTTTCATCTTCTACATTCCAAACTGACAGGTTTACTTTTGACATGACGGGGTTGTTTATTCGTTAATATTCAGTTTTAATAGTATTAGATAATTAATTGTTACTCCTCAGCAAATGAACCTTTCGGCTCTCGTAACATAGCCCAGCAGAATATGAAACTTACAAGCGCCCCGGCTGATAATATGTAAAAGAATGTTTTGTCATCTACAAGCGAATAGAGCACCAGGTACACAACTGCACCAACATTGCCATATGCACCAGCCATACCGGCAATTTGTCCGGTTTGTTCTTTTTTAATCATGGGGATAATGGCAAATGTAGCACCCTCTGCTCCCTGAACAAACATGGAGGTTACTATGGTTATAATTACAGCCACAACAAGCCACCACATACCGTCAAAAAGAGGTTCCAGCGTCATAATACCATCACTTCCAACGGGGCCGTATTTTGCAATGATGGCCATAAAGAAGAAGCCCAGGGCAATACCAAACATATAGATGAGCATCGTCCGCTTTCTGTTGTTCATTTTATCAGACAGTAATCCCCCCAAAGGCCTGGCAAACAGGTTCACAAAGGCAAAAGAAGCCGCGATGATGCCGGCAAAAGTGGCGGTCATAATATAATCACCGCTGCCATTTGTCAGGTTCCTGAATACATTTTGAAAAAACATCGGAAGCATTGAAACAACTGCCAGTTCAGCCCCAAAATTGGCAAAATAGGTACTGTTTAATGCAGCCACATTTCCCCATCGATATTTCTCTCCTTCTGGCACTCCCGCTTTAAGCACAGGCAAATTAACCTGAAGTACTTTCACCACATGCACTACATAAATCAGTCCGAGAACGCCATAAATTATGAACAAAGTTGTGGATGAAAGAATTGGAGCTCCGTCTACCATCACATTTCCTATTTTCCATGTTAATATTCCCATAGCACCGACCAGAGGGAATGACCACAGCAGGTATTGAATCAGGTCGCGGTATGATGTAACCGTCATAGGTTGTGTTTTTTTGGCCTTTTTAAAATGATAGGCTTTCGTCGCTCCTTCTTTTGGAATATCCCTTACTAGAAAATAATAAGCAATACCATAAACCAGCGAAACGCCTGCATTGATAGCCAGTGCATATCTCCAGCCATCTTCACCTCCAAAAAAGTGGATAGCGATCCAGGGTAGTGTTAAGGCGGCCCATGCTGAACCAAAATTTCCCCAACCGGCATAAAACCCTTCGGCTCGCCCCACCATTTTAGGCGGAAACCATTGTGCTACCATTCTGATTCCAATCACAAATCCGGCACCAATTGATCCAAGTATTAAGCGTGAAATCAGCAACTGAATAAATGTATTCCCGAATGCAAACAGAAATGCCGGCACGGATAAGGTAATCATTAACAGACTAAATACAATCCGGGGGCCATACCGGTCAATCAGCGCTCCTACCACAATCCTTGCGGGAATTGTCAGCGCCACATTACAGATGGCCAGTACTTTGATGTGGTCTTTTGTAAGCCAATCGATATTTTCAAGCATGGTAGTGGCCAGTGGTGCCATATTGAACCATACATAAAAGGTGATGAAAAACGCAATCCAGGTGTAGTGGAGCGTTCTGATTCTTTCCTGTTTAAAATCAATTAATTCTGGTAATGCCATGTTGTAATTATATGTTAATAATTATTGAAATTCCGTTTAACTAATTATTCTTCGACCTGACTCCATTCACCAGTTTTTTTGATTTTCTGATGGTCTTACGATCCCAGTTCCAGATGACCAATTGGTAACTCCTCCACAGGTATGAAAAAGGATAAACGAGGAAGTGTATGAATCGTGTAAAAGGTATCATTCCAATGAAAATAAAAGCAGAAACAATATGAATTTGTACCGCTAAAGGCATTGCAACAACAGCTGAAATGTCCGGGTTGAAAAGGAAAATAGACTTAATATAAGGTGAAAGTACAGACGCAAACCAAACCGATCCCCACCGGGCAAAAAAGGCTACCCAAATACCGGAGATGATTTGTGTTAACAACATGATGTACACAAATACGTCCATCTTTGAGGTAACCGCCAGCACCCTTTTATTCTTAAAACGACGCTGGATCAACATGAAAAGGCCGAAAAGTGCAGAGATAGCAAAGCCCAGTGCAGCTACTTCAAGTATAACTAGGCGCAAGGGTGTACTTCCCCATAAAATTACTGACCGTGGGAACAGAAAAGCTATTAGATGACCGAAAAACAGGAAGATGACACCCCAGTGAAAAGGCCTGCTACCATAAAAAAGTTCTCTCCCCTCAAGAAATTGGGTTGATAATGAGGATACCTTAAATCCAAAACGGCGGTATCTGAAAATTGATCCCACCAGCAAAATTGCCAGTGCTGTATAAGGTAATCCGATAAAGAAAAAATTATTGAGCATGATTAAATACTTTTTCGTTTATGACAAAGTGTATCGCATATTTCAGACTTCGGTGAAAGCATTACAAATTCCCTATCACCACTGAAAGCCTTTTCAGGAACCGCATATTCATGTAAGCCCTCGCCAGGGAAATCTCTTTGCAGAAATTCCAATAATAGGGCCAGCAAGTCTTTATAATAATTGGTTTGTATGTCTTTGAATTTTGTTAGCATGAACCTGACAGCGGGGGTGGTAACAATGAAGCCTAATTCTTCTGCGAAATCAGGGTCAGAGGTTTGAGAAATAAGGGTGAGAACGTTAGGAAGATGATCGCCCAATTCGCTACCGCAATCAACCCCGGCATTTTTGTGTTCGTTTTGCAGGTTGACGAGCAATTGTGCCCTTTTGTAATCCTCTCCAAATAATACATACCCAATATCGAGGTAACAAATAGCCTGCACATCAAAAGTTTTCAGGTAGTATTCCTGTTGCTCCTTGATGGATAATTGGTTGTGATTTTCAATCAGCTTGCTAAGTTCAGCATACTTTTCAGGAAATTCAGTCAAAACCATTTCCATATAGTTTTTCGAATATTCCGCCATCCGTTCATCTGGATACCTGAACATATTAGCCAATGTATTATAATGATGTAACGTTTTCATTTATAATCCTCTTTTTGGTGGTTCTTTAAATCCAAATCCATGGTTTCCTTTAACATCGGCTGTACTTTCCAGCATTTCCATAGCCTCTTCGCGATGAGCGGCAGGAATAACAAACCGATCTGTAAACAAAGGAAGTGATGTAAGCCTGAAGATATCATCAGCGGTCTCTTTGTCCATACTTACTTCACTCATAGGGTCTGTTATTTCGTCTTCAGGCAAATCACCTACAGTCACATTTCTGCGGTGTAATCGAACAGCCATTAATTTTTTCAACACTATTTCAATGGTCTTTTCATTTCCTGCACTGAACAAGTTGGCCAGATATTTCATCGGCAGTCTCGATTTTTCGATAGCTCCCCAGAATGATTCACTGGTTGTTTCGTAAGTTCCGTTTTCCACAAAAGCCATAGTGGGCAGCAATGGTGGCACATAAAATAAGTTAGGTATCGTTCTGAACTCCGGATGAAGCGGAAGGGCGAGGCCCCATTTTTTCACGAACTTATAAACTGGTGATTTTTGAGCAGACGTGATCGTTGAATCTGCAATGCCATTTTCCTTTGCATCTTTGATCACTGCTGGATCAAAAGGATCCAGGTAAATATCCATTTGTTTGTCGACCAATTCACTTTCATCACATGATGCGACAGCTTCAATCTTATCAGCATCATATAGCATTACACCAAGATACCTGATCCTACCTACACACGAATGCATGCAAGCTGGTATCTGTCCTGATTCTAGTCTTGGGTAGCATAGCAAACACTTTTCAGATTTGCCTGTACTCCAATTGTAGTAGCTCTTTTTATAAGGACATGCTGTAACGCACATCCGCCAGGCGCGGCATTTTTCCTGGTTTATAAGAACGATGCCATCTTCACCTCTTTTGTAAATGGCCCCGGAAGGACAGGCAGCAACACAGGCAGGGTTGAGACAGTGATTGCAGATACGTGGCAGATAATGCATCGTCATGCGCTCAAGTTGGAACATGGCCTCCTGTTCCTGAGCTGACAGATCTTTGAAATTCACATCTTTCCTGGCATATTCCTGGCTTCCTGACAGATCATCATCCCAGTTAGGGCCAGATTTGGGTGTAATTGTTTCTCCCGTGATCAATGAAACCGGACGGGCAATAGGCTGGTCATCGCCTTCTTCTGCTTCAAACAAATGTTCGTACTGGTATGTCCAGGGTTCATAGTAATCATCCAACACCGGCATGTACGGATTATGAAACATATTCTTCAGGCCTTTAAATTTACCAGCACCCCTGAGTGATAATTTCTTATCCTTTACGGTCCAACCACCTCTGTATATTTTTTGGTCTTCCCATTTGCTTGGATAACCTGTACCGGGTTTGGTTTCTACATTGTTCCACCACATATATTCAGCTCCTTTGCGGTCAGTCCAGATATTTTTACATGCGATAGAACAAGTATGACATCCGATGCATTTATCGAGATGAAACACCATTGAAATCTGTGATCTTATATCCATGTTTTTCTTTTTAAAATTCTACTTTGTCCATTTTCTGAACCAAAACAAAGGTGTCACGATTTACTCCCACTGGACCCCAGTAATTGAAATGGTATGTAAACTGTCCATAGCCACCAACCATCAGGTTTGGTTTGAGATGAACACGTGTAAAACTATTGTTCATACCTGAACGTTTTCCACCTCTTATCTGAGATTTTGGGGTTGAGTAAGTGCGTTCCACCGCATGATATACAAAACATACACCTTTTGGTATCCTGGCACTTACGCAAGCCCTTGTGGAATACACCCCATTGTCATTGAAGACTTCTACCCAGTCGTTATCTTTTATTCCTAATTCAGCAGCATCTTCCTCACTTAGCCAACAGGGTTCCATCCCTCTTGAAAGGGTCAACATTCTTAATGTATCACCATACGTGGAGTGGATATGCCATTTTCCATGAGGCGTAAGCACATTCAGCATTTTTGCTTTTCCGGTTGCTACGGTTTTGCGTAACTCACCATAAGCTTCCGGCCTTGGAGATGGTTTATAAGTGGGTAAATGTTCTCCAAACTTGATGTATCCTTCGTGATCCAGATAGAAATGCTGACGGCCTGTAAGTGTGCGCCAGGGAACCAGGCGTTCCACATTGTAGGTGTAAGCTGAATAAGCCCTGCCGTCAGTAAGCAAGCCTGACCATACCGGTGAATTGATATAACGATGAGGTTTCGCTTGCAGGTCCTTGTAGTTCATCCTGACATTTTTATTGCCTTCGGAGAGATCGCAAAGTGACAGGCCGGTCTTTTTTTCTGCGCGTTTGTAGGCCCGGTGAGCTAACTCGCCATTCGTTAGGCTTGACAAATGAAGAACTGCATTTGCCGCTTCTTCATCTTCATAAATAGAAGGATATTCATTGCCTTCAAACGAGCTTACATGATCCCGGTCATCCAGCATTTGTTCATAAAAATCTGCACAATCATAGCTGCTTCCGTGAGCTCCCAATCCATTTTTCATATTTGGACCCAACCTGATAAACTTATCATAGACCTTAGTATAATCACGTTCAACAACAACAAGCCCGTGCATGCTTTTACCCGGAACCGGTTCGCATTCACCTTTGCTCCAGTCTTTAATGTCACGCTGGGAAATTTCACCGGCACTATCGTGTGAAATCGGTGTATTGACGATGTCTTTGACCGGTTTGTTAAAATGGGTTTTAGCCAGTTCACTGGTAACCCTTGCAATTTCTCTAAAAATCACCCAGTCACTTTTCGATTCCCACACCGGATCAATAGCTGCTGCCAACGGATGGATAAAAGAGTGCATATCGGTACTGTTTAGGTCGGTTTTCTCGTACCATGAGGCTGCAGGAAGAATAATGTCAGAATACAAAGCGGAGGTATCCATCCTGAAGTTCAGGTTGACAATGAGATCCATTTTTCCTTTAGGACTTTCGCTTCGCCATTTCACATCTTTTACAAATTGATCGGCTACCTCATCAGCTATTGAATTGGTGTGCGTTCCCAGATAATGCTTTAAGAAAAATTCATGTCCTTTGGCACTTCCTCCAATGGCATTGCCACGCCAGATATACCAAACGCGGGGAAAATTAACTTCTTCATCTGGCTCTGCTACCGCATGCAGAAGTTCTTTGCTTTTTAGTTTTTCAACGACATATTTTTTGATTTCATCATCAGTTTTAGCACCTGCTTTTTCAGCATCAGTTACAATTTCAAAATTGTTTTTGTTGTATTGCGGATAGAAAGGCATCCAACCATTGCGCACCGCTTTCACGGTCATATCAGCTGAATGCATTCCTGAAAGGTCGTTTTTTGGTACCGTATTGTAATCGGCCTGGTTGCCATCGTAACGCCATTGGTCGGAGTTCATATAGTGCCAGATAGGTGTTTGCTGCAATCGGGGAGGACCCTGCCAGTCTTTACCAGACATGATTGTTGCCCATGAATCGGTAGGTGCCAGTTTTTCCTGGCCCACATAATGGTTCATCCCACCACCGTTTACACCAATACAACCGGTCAGCATCAACGCCATAGTTCCGGCCCGGTAAATGAGGTTATTATGATACCAGTGGTTGATACCTGCACCAATGATGATGCTGCATTTACCGTTTGTTGTTTCGGCAGTCCTGCTCCATTCACGGGCAAATTGAAGAACTGTTTTTGGGCCGATTCCTGTAAAAATTTCCTGCCATGCAGGTGTATAAGCAGCTTCTTTTTCATCGTAAGAAGCAGGATAATCTCCATCCAAACCTCGGTCAACTCCATACTGGGCCATGGTAAGGTCATAAACGGTGGTTATTTTTACGATTCCGTCAGCAGTTTTGATATGCCTGACAGGTACGCCTCTTTGGGCGCTAATACTTTTTCCATATTCAACAAACTCTAGTTGAAGGACTTCATCATTTTTTTCAAGTAAAGTAAGAACAGGATCGTAGGCTTTGCCTGTTTCAGCATCTTCAAATTTCATATTCCAGTTGCCATCTTTTCCATCCCACCTGTGTCCAGAACTTCCACCGGGGCACACCAGATCACCTGTTTTGGAATCAATATTCAGGAATTTCCACTCACCATTTTCAATGTCTTTGTACTTGTTTACTTTCCCGGCTCTCAACATTTGACCCGGAACCAGTTTCCCATCCTGCTCAACAACTTCAACTAAAAAAGGGCTATCGGTATAGCGTTTTGTATAATCAATAAAATAAGGAGTTTGTTTATCGTGGTGATATTCTTTTAAAATTACATGTACCACTGCCATCCAAAATGCGCCATCCTGTCCCGCATGGACGGGCACCCATTTATCGGCATATTTGGCTACCATGTTGAAATCTGGTGAGAAAACAACTGTTTTTGTTCCATTGTGGCGCGATTCGGAAAAGAAATGAACATCCGGGGTACGGGTCATGCCGAGGTTGGCTCCCATACACGCGATAAATTTTGAATTGTACCAGTCGGCACTTTCGGCTACATCGGTTTGCTCACCCCAAATTTCAGGAAATGAGTTTGGTAAATCGCAATACCAATCGTAAAAACTAAGGTTTACGCCACCCATCAACTGTAGAAATCGTGATCCGGCAGCGTAGCTTAACATTGACATGGCGGGGATGGGTGAAAATCCAACCAGCCTGTCAGGACCATATTTTTTGGTTGTATAAATATTAGAAGCGGCGATAATTTCCAATGCCTCGCCCCAGCTAACACGCCTTAGACCGCCTTTGCCTCTTGCGGTTTGATAACGCTTCCTGGTTTCGGGATTGGTTTGAATATTCTCCCATGCCTGAAGCGCATCACCGGTTTTGGCTTTTTCTTCATTGAAAGCATCTAACAACGCACCACGGATCATGGGGTATTTTACCCGGATTGGGCTATACAAATACCATGAAAATGATATTCCCCGCTGGCAGCCTCTTGGTTCGTAGGGCGGAAGTGATTTTTCCAACAATGGATAATCAAGAGCCTGGGTTTCCCAAACCACAATGCCGTCTTTTACATGAATATTCCAACTACAGCCACCTGTACAGTTTACACCGTGGGTGCTTCTTACTACTTTATCATGCTGGTACCTGTTCCTGTAAAATTCTTCCCACTGGCGGGTTTTTGGTGAGATTAAATCTTTGATCCAACTCATAAAAATATTTGTTAGCTTAGTTAATTACTTTTGAAGGCCTTTCAATGATCTCCCGGTTTACCGGAAACCTTTTCCGTTTGAAATAAAGTATGATTGTGCTCATAAGTATCATACTAAAAGCGATCAAACCAAAAATTGCGAAAATCATACTGAAATCACGCGGTCTTTGATAAATCCTTTCTTTGCTGACTGATTTTAAATATGCCGTCAGGTTGATTATTTCTTCCTCCGTTAAAGCGTGATTATTATAAGCGACCTGCATCACCGGGAATGGCGGGTTTTTTATAACTGCAGACACACCTGCACTGCCCATAACATCGAATGATTCGCTCAAATCTTTAGCTAATGTTCCGCTACTGAATATTCGCTCGTCCCTCACTTTATGGCATGAGGTGCATGCTGCACCGCCATTTGTTAATTGCTGGTTTCCAGAAAATAAACGAAGTCCGGCATTGATATTTTCAACCGTTGTACCTGCTAAAATATCAACGGCAACGGCATCTTCCTGGCCAGTAATACCACTTCCTCCCTGATTGATATATTCAAGTATGCTGATAATTTGTGCGTCAGAATATGGATTATCAGGCATTAACAGATTGTTATACTCTTTAAAAATGGCGTTGGCTTCTGCATCACCGCTTTTTATCATCGAAGTAGACGACTTGATAAATGGAATCAGCCATTCCTGGCTTCTTTTATCGGCTATGTTTAACAGATCAGGCCCTACCAGACGGCCTTTTCCTATGGTATGGCAGGCAGCACATGTTTTATTAAAAAGCTGCTCACCTTCGTTAGCCCTACTCATGGTCACTATACATATTCCAAGAATGATCAGGATTGTTTTCATTTGGCAATTCTTCATGAAAAACAGAATTAGATTTGAACGTAAAAATATAATTTATATGTTTCCAATCATATCTTTATATGAGCACCATCATAATTTAGTTTTATTCTAAATTAAGAAAACAATTTCTAAAGGATGTTAAAATAGCGTTCTAGAAGCTTTTGTGTTATATCTGAATATATGTATAAATTATAATAATATGTTTTATATCATATAAATTAAATATTGGATATATAAAAAAGTCTTATCCGGAGCAGTAAGACTTTAAGTAAAATTGGATTGGAAATTAATAATTGTGTATGTTGTTATCTCGGTTACGAATATTTTTTTGATAATTCATTGATGGCATCAACGAAATTTTCGATTTTATCACCTGGCACAGCCCCGCTTTCAATTTTATTAAATTTTTCAAGCAGCATCTTCTGATCATTCTCTGAAAAAGCATTGTCTGCCATTCTGAACAAAATATTGTTTTCCTTAAAAATATGGTTTTTTAAGAGTTCAGCGTAACCAAGCATAGTCTGGTAGACCTTCTTCAGTGCTACTTCATCGCCTTTTTCGTATGCCATAATATTATCGACCATCCCCTGAACATATTCTCTGCCTTGTTTATGTTCCATCAACATCACACCAACAGGTCCGCAACCACCATTAGCACTTCTTTGCTCAAATAAAGGGAATAAAAGGTCTTCTTCTTTTTTATGATGCAGACCATCCGCATAGTTCTTTATTATATGTACAACTGATTTTAAATGATTTACATCAGTGGCTCCTTTTTTAACCATTTGTTCCATCACATCAGTTAGTTGAAGGATATACACATGATCATTTTCGAGGTTTTGTGTTGCAGTATTCATTTTTATTAAGTTTAAAGTTTGGTATTTCTGCTGATTACAATTTCAGAGCTTTTGGATACAGAATATTATTTTCGAGATGCACATGCACATGTAAATCGTCTTCAAACTGTTCCAGCATCTGAAATGCTACACGATATGTATTGCAGGCATCCTCAGGCAAAAGATATTGCTTGCTTATCACATTGATATTATCCATACCACCGCCGGCAAAATCATGTTCGCCTGACATCCGTTCTATTTCCGATGCAATAATTGCACGAACTTTTAGATCCTTGTCAGCTTCCGCTTTTTTAATGGCAGGAAATAAAACCTCCTCTTCATTCTTCAGGTGCTGAAGCAATTCAGTATTGATCTGTGAAAAAATCGAGGCAATTTCAATGAGTTCCGGATGATGATCACCATGTACATCGGCTATTTTTTGTGTATAGAACATCAGTTCGGGCAGTGTTTTTGTAACATATTTATGGTGCGTATTTACAATGTAATCACTCAGAAATCCCAGTGTCCATTCGTTAAAGTTTTGCGATGGACTTAATGGCATTATATCTAATTCCTGAATTTGGCTTGTTAAAGCTACAATGTCAACTCCTTTTTGCTGACATGCATATGCGATACTTTGTTTTCCCCCGCAACAAAAGTCAATACCGTTGTTTTTGAATATAGTGGCTGTTCTGAAATCGTTGGCTACAATTTCGCCAATGGTTAAACTATTTATTTTTTCTGCATTCATTTCTTTAAGTTTTCTGGATGCAAATGTATAAAACTTTTTTAATAAAAGACTAAAAGGTCTTTTTATATGATTATTATTTTTAACTACTTTTGTGTATTCAAATAAACACGGTAATTTGTTCAAAAAAGAAACAGAATATGCTTTGAGAGGACTGATATACATTCAGTCGCAAAACACATTGGGCCGCAGACCTGGAATCGCAGAGATTGCTGATGAAATTGATGCGCCACAGTTTTACACAGCTAAAATATTGCAACGGTTAGCAAAACAGGGTTTTGTCGAATCGTTAAAAGGAAAGGGTGGCGGGTTTAATTTCAATGCCGATCTACCTGAATTAACATTAAAAACAATTATTACGGCTATTGAAGGAGATCATCTTTTTACGGGTTGTGGTATCGGATTAAAGGAGTGCAACAGCGAAAATCCATGTCCGATACACAATCAGTTTGCGCCTATCCGTGAATCAATAGAAAAATTAGTAAGCGATGAATCCATTCAGAGCCTTGCCGAAAAAGTATCAAACGGGGAGGACACATTCGTAAGCCGTCTTAAGTAATACAGATCAATAAAATGAATGATCGCAGGGTTTAGCCTAAAATAGTAAAGGAATCCGGGATATTTAGAATTCTGACGAGACAGATGTCGAACCAATTTCTTAACGATCTGAAACTTTTAGTTTGATAAATTTTTTCATGTTAACCGATAAATAACAATTTTGTTTTTAACCTTTGTATAATACATCTACAAACTAATTTTTATGTTAAGGGCTTTTACTACTTCATTGTTCCTATTTATTTTCTTTTCAGTTTTAGCCCAGGATGTTCAAGAGATAAAGGCGAAAAATATCGATACAGCTTCCCGGTCCTACCTGATGGAAATGAAAAATGAAGCTATCGAAAGAAGAAAGCTTCTTATAAAGGAATGGGAAAATGCTGATTGTGACTCGGCTATAAAAGTCAACTTTAGTAAGCTTTATTTTGAAAAGGTGCCTGACATTTCATGCTTCACAAACCTTCGGGTGATTGATGCAGAAAGCAACCTGATTAAAAAAATTCCAAAAACAACATTTAAAAGTGATAGCCTGGTTAAGATTAATTTCTCTTTAAATGAAATCAAACAGGTGCATTTTAAATCAAATTCAATAATTACTTCAGTTAATCTTAGCAATAACAAACTTAAACGAATTCCACGATCGATCAGAAAACTGAAACAGCTCAGGCAACTTGATTTGTCGGATAATCAAATAAAAAAGATTCCCAGACTTCTACTTAAACTCGACAACCTGAACGAAATTACCTTGAACTACAACCAAATAAAATTGACAAAAAGATCGGTAAGGTATTTAGCTAAGATAAACACCATACTTCTTGCCGGGAATAAATTATCCGAACTACCTGAGAATATTGACGAGCTTACCGCTGCACGAAAATTAAATTTCGCAAAAAATAAACTATCTGTATTGCCCGAAACTTTTAGTAAACTAGATAGCCTAACGAGTGTTATTTTTTACAAAAATCAATTTACCGAGATACCTTCCGAAATATTCAAATTGAAGAAATTGAGCGAACTCGATTTTTACTACAACCAGATAAATGAAATTCCAAATGAAATTGGCGACCTCACCAATCTGAAACAATTGTTTCTCTCCTATAACTTTATTTCGGCGCTTCCCGAAAGCATGACCAAGCTGAAGAATCTTAAATACCTCTACCTCCATCACAACAATCTTGTGATTGTACCTGAATGGATAACCCAACTTTCCAGCCTGGATCGTCTTGACATGAGTTACAATAAAATAATTTCGTTGCCCGATTTGTCAAAAATCGAATCTTTAACTGAAGTCGATCTTCAGGAAAACCAGCTTGAATATTTTCCCTGGGATTTACTTGAAAAAGAAAATTTGAAAGCTCTTGTGATCAGAAACAACCCTTTTATTCTTGATGTAGCCGAAAAGAAATTTCTGGAAAAATGGGCTTCTGATCAAAACACGTCAAAAACATTACTGGTTTACTAAATTTCCAGATGTGAAATTGAACCTGTAAGCATCAACTATTCATAGCGCAATCCGTTATCGGCGGTACGAATTCAATTACATTATAAATCCAAATTACCCAGATTCCAAAAAGATATTAGTCGTACCTACTACTCCTTTCTAATTTGTAGATTCTAAAGGCTAAAGAAAAAGGAGGAATGATCTGTATACGCCATCCATCTTGTCAAAGCTTCAGTTATCAGATTGTCATTTTCATTATCACAACAAATACCCCAATATGTTATCTAAAACATTTATAATACTATGTGCAATCATTGCAGGAAATATTGAACCTGTCTTTATTCTCAGCCAACTTAATCCAAATCCAGCAGAAAATGTAAAAAGAAATATTCTTAATCCTTCACCGAAACTTTCTACACCTAATAGATGAGCAATTGCAAAAGGTAACACTTGTATGATTACAATTATCCAGGTTTTAAAGTTTGATAAGCCAGATTGCTTAACGTAGTACAATAAAAAACCAAGAACTGCTCCTCTCAAACCAATTTCTTCTGAAAAGCTTGGCATTGTCAACTCAAATAGATAATATTCAGGTCCTGAGTTGACAGTTGGATCATTTGATAAAATTGAAGTAAAAAGATTCCATATGGAAAATGTCACACCAATAAAAATCGTGTATTTCAACCAATTTTTATCTTTTGGTTTTTCTAATGCTAAAAGTTGTCTAGGTGCTTTGAAAAAGTAAGCAAAAAGAAGGATTGTTATGGCACTTAAAATTTGCTGCACCCACCCCATCTGTAAATCCAAATTCAATATTGTCTGTATTTCTGAGCCAAGAATAGCAGAACAGATGTAAACAATGAAGAATATAAATGCACAAATCAAAGGTTTCTTTCTTTCCTCAGCTAATGATTTAATGCCAATGTAATTTCTAATGTCCATATTTTGGTTTTAAATTGTGAATCTTATTGCAGCTAACATAGCATTGGGATGGTAATGCCCATCAATTAATCAATCCAAAATTCGGGTTTCTCTAATTCCCCATCGCTCCTTGTGCAGTCAATACAATCTTGGTGCGGGTATGCTTTTGCATGTCCTTCACCTTCTGTTAGATATATGGGCCACAAATGTGATGGTGTCATCCAAAGATATTCCATCGCTTCGAAATCAGCTGGACCTAATTCGCACTTAGGATAATTAAATTCAACTTCGGTTGGTCTATCCATAAATATTCGCATTTCTGATATTCCAGCTACCATGAAATAACCTAAAACAATCTCATCCGGGTTCGTAATATTTCTAATGTTTCCATTTACTTGATATGGCTGTTCACTGTATAAACCTTCCTGTTCATTAATATTTTTCAAATTATTCCAAAATGTATACGTATCTGAATTTACAGTAAGTTGTTTTACACAGAGACTGTATCGGATTGACAGATGACGTGTATTAGTAGCTCGGTAATGCAAGGGATATCTTGTAATCTTTGGCTCAATTAACGCGCTAGTATTAAACGTGTATATTCTATTGATCAATTGTGTTTTCCAGCACGTATATAGTGTATCCGAATTATATATTCTGGTTAGTCTGCGACGATCATATTCCCACCTTATTAAATAATCTGAATTAAATTTATATGTTTCAGTTAATCTCCATATTAAAAAAGAACTATCCTCAGAAGCCTGATACGTATCAATATAGAACTGATAACGAGCTTGCTCATCGCTTAAATTATTATCTGTTTTATATTCAAGCTCAGCGTATATAGATTCTATTTCAACAGCTTGTATTAGTTTATTATAATTTGATTCATAGACGTCACCGGTTGGCGATATGAAATTTAATTTATATTCTCTACCAATAACTCCTATAAAATCTGAATTGGATGTTTCATAAATACCTTTTTCTTTTTCGATAAGTAATTCTTCACTCCCTAGATTGTCAACAATTGAAATATGAAAACCTGTAGCCGGTATGGTTTCATTACCATCACTAATACTAGATGAATAGGACAGTTTAATAGTGTATGGTCCGGGTTTATTACTAATCATCCCGTCTACAACTAATAAACTGATGTATTTCGCATCTAAATCTGGCAAATATTCATCAATACAGGAAGTTCCTGTAATTAATAATAAAAGAATTAAAACAATAGGGAGGATTTTATTTTCCAGTCGATTTATAGGTCTTTTTACCAAAGTGGACTAATTTAGGTTAAAGTTAAATTATATTTCTTTTACTCAACTTGATTTTCATACCTGGTTTGCTCTGATACCTCTTGATAATCTTAACAAAAAAACACCTCTCAATTTTATCTAAGGAATTACTCATACCTCAAGGCTTCCACCGGATTTCTTGTAGCCGCTCTCCAACTTTGCCAGCTTACAGTTAATACTGCTATTCCGAAAGCCAACGCTCCTGCTAACACAAAAATCCACCAGCTTAATGTAGTTTTATAGGCGAAGTTTTCGAGCCATTTATTCGCAGAGTACCAGGCGATTGGGCAGGCAATAAGATAAGCTAATACTACCCACCTGATAAAGTCTTTATTGAGCATGATGAGTATTTCGGATATTTTGGCCCCGTTTACTTTGCGGATGCCTATTTCTTTGGTTTTTTTGGATACGGTGTTCAATACCATTCCGAATAATCCCATTATGGTTAAAACAATAGCCAACATGGAGAATGCACTGATTAATTCAGCTTGATTTTGTTCCCTGACATAAAATTGGTTGATTTGTTCTTGAAGTGTAAAAATGGACACCATTTTATCAGGCGATATTTCTTTGAATAATTTGGTAATGTTTGCTTTAATCTGGTCATCCGTTTCGCCCGTTGTTTTAATGGCAAAAAGACTCATTTTATCCGGGTGCTGCTGAATGATAACCATTGGTTTAATTGGGCTATGCATCGTATGTGCAGTAAAATCTTTAACAATACCCTGGATATGGAAACCATTGAAAATTTCTCCTGCTTTCAAATTATACATTAAAGCTGCTGATTCGTTAAAAATAAATTTATGTTGATTTTCATTGTATTCTCCAAAATAATCACCTTCAATCAGTTCAATATTTAATAGCTCAGCTATGCCTTTTCCCATAATTAAACCATCAAACACGATTTCCTCGTTATTCTCAGGATTTCTTAAGCGAATTGGTAGAGTCCAGTTATATGGAGGAATAAATGATGATCCTGCTGTACTGATTACTCCGGGCAATTGTTTAACGTGGTTATCTATTACATCAAATTTTTCTGAAAGTACCGGGCTGTTTAATTCACAAATCATAACGTTCTCAGGATTAATAGCTGTAAAATTGTTCAAAGAATAATTGATTTGTTTTTTCAAAACAAGTACGCCAACTATCAATATAATGAAAATGGCAAAATGCAAACTTAGAAATGAGTTACTCCATTGTTTAGTTTTTGGAAGACTTGAGTGTCTTCTATTTAACAGCAGTACAGGTGAAATTCTGGAAATTTTTATTCCGACAACAAAACCTGAAAATGATCCTGTAAGCAAGGGGATGAGCGCCAGTAGCGGAATGGTATACCAAACCGAGAGGATTTGACTATCGAGATTTCGTCCTAAGGTGCTGTTAATAAATGGCATGCCTAGTACAATAATGAATATCGCTGGTATTAAGCTCAAAAACGAGATGATATTGGCCTCAAAAAGCATCTGTTTGCGAATGGATGATGTATAAGCGCCTAGCGCTTTTTTTACACCAAATTCTTTTAGACGTCCCTCCATCTTTGCTTTTGTAAGAAAAATGTAGTTGAAAACGGAAATAATTAGAATAAAAAGTGCTATTGCTATATAATATTTCAACTCGTTTACATTTCCTCGTCTTGAATATACATCCCCTATTCCTTCAGATTGTAAATACACATCCGTTGCTGCTTGCAAGCTAAAAGCTTTTTCTTTTTTCGATTCACCTTCAAATTGAGCGCTATATTTTTGAAGTTGTTCAGTAACATCCCCAAGATTTGATTGTGCATTTATTTTTAAGTAGGTAATGCATACATCTCTTTCCCAGTTTGTTTTGAATGTTTCAACTTCAGAACCATACTCGCCGAGGCGCTTTTCTTGGGTGCCCAGGAATTCATCAATTAAATCTGTATGAGAAACGAAGTTTGGTGCCAGGGATGAATTTGATGGAAAATCCTTGAAAATTCCACAAACAGTCAGGTTGATAAATTCGTTGTTTAAACGTGCTTCAAGCGTCTTATTAATGGCATCCCCATTGGGAAAGTATTTCTTTGCCATTTTTTCTGAAATGGCCACCTCGTTTCTTGATTCAGCAGTTTTTCCAATGATAAAGTCAATCCCTAAAACATTAAAAATAGAAGCATCGGCACAAGCAAACCGTTCCTCTTCTATTATATCGGTTCCATTTAGTCGAATTTCAAATTCACCACTTTGATGATATCGGAAAAATTCGTCGATTGAGGGGATGTCATTTTTAGCAGTTTCGCCGAGGATAAATGGTCGTAGTGCTGCTGGTGCCATGTATTACCCTATAAACCTGATCGTTTTCAGGGATATATCTATCAAAGGAATTCTCATGCATGTATAACATTAATATCAGTATAATTGATCCCAAACCAATACCAAGCCCCAGCACGCTGACTAATGATTGTACTTTGTTATTTGCTATGCTTTTTAGAGCAATTTTTAAATTGATATATAATCTCATGTTATTTTATTTATTCATACCGTAAAGCCTCTACCGGGTTTATGCGTGCTTTTTGTTTTAATAGATTATTTGGGAAAAGCATAGTAAATTTTTGTTGCAATCTTCCAACCATCCTTGAATTTATATAAGCACATATAGTCCGTATAAACCTGTTTACCACCTGAAAAAATTTCAATTATTGCAATTGCGGCATATCCGGTTACTTTTACATCAACAAAATTGTATGTAACTGAAGGGTCTAATGGTTTGGGGTTTTTCTCTAGTCTGTCAATCCAGTACTTTGCAGGCAACTTTGTTATTCCTCCATTCTCAAATATTACGATATCGCATTCTGGATGCCAACCCTTTTTTAGCAGTTCTGCATTACCTTGTAAAAAAATACCCTCCACATAGGCTTCCTTAATTACTTTTTTAATTAACTCTTGTTCCTTTTGAACATTTAAATCCTGAGCTATTAAGCTTGTGAATACTGTAAATATAAAAATGGTTATTAATGTGACATTTTTCATAGCTTTTTTTTTAAGTTTTTGTAAATATTTCTTTTTAATTTATTTCATTTTTTCTAGCATTTATTATTCATATCGCAACGATTCCACAGGATTTCTGCGTGCTGCTCGGTAAGTAACCCAACTAACCGTGCTTAGTACAATTATTACTGTAAGTACTCCTGAAAGAGCAAATACCCACCAACTGAGTTCTGTTCGGTAGGCAAAACCCTCCAACCATTTGCTCATTGCATAATAAGCCAAGGGAGTTGCAATTACAAAAGCAATGGCAATCCACTTAAGAAATCCAATATTTAGCATTCTGATAATTTCAAAAACTTTTGCTCCGTTTACTTTTCTAATACCTATCTCTTTGGTTTTACTGGTAATAATAAATGTAGAAACCCCTAAAAGGCCCATACAGGCAAGAAAAATAGCCAGGGCAGCAAAGAAACCCATGAGTTGAAAAGTTTTGTAATCTTTTTCGTAGCGTTGCTCAAGTATAGTGTCCAGAAAACTAAATTCAATGACTTCATTTGGATAAATATTTTGGACTATTTTGGTAATTGCATTGATTGAACCTCGTTCGTCAGATGGTATTACCTTAACAATAATATGGCTAACATCGGGATAGTTAATTACAAAAACTGCGGGCTTAATTTTGTTATAGAGTGATTCAAAATGAATATCATCAATAACGCCCACTATTTTTCTGGTTGACTTAGGCCAGTTACATCGTATGGATTGCCCAATAGGGTTTCCCTGTATTTCCAGAAATTTTACAGCCGCTTCATTTAGGATTATCGCTTCGGCGGCATCTGTTTTAAACTCTTCAGAGAATAGCCGGCCTTGCTTTGGCAAAATGCCCAGCGTTTTAAAATAATCGAAGGTAATATGTACATATGCAATTGCTTTCGGTTCTGTTTGCCCTTCCGGCAATACACCCCCTTCATTACTTAGTGATCCTGATGGTATTCTGCTAGCTACTGAAACACTGGAGACATAACTTTTGCTTAGAAGCTCATGTTTAAGGGTATTATATTTTGTTTCGTCGCCATAATCGAAAACAGCAGTAATTACGGCCTCTTTTTCAAACCCTAAATCTGTGGTTTCTAAATAATTAATTTGACGAAACATAATTGTTGCACAGGCTATTAGTGCTATGACTATGGTAAATTGAGTTCCAATAAGTAGTTTTTTAATTTGAAAACCCGAACCACTTTTAATGGACGATTTCAAAACCCCTGTAGGGCTATATGACGATAGAATGAAGGCGGGATACCATCCGGCTAAAGTCCCAACAACCACTATCATTGCAAGCAGGCTAAGAATTATACTCGGACGTGCCAAAACGGAAAAGGATAATTCTTTACCGGAAAACTCATTAAAAAGAGGCAAAGCCAGGCTTACCAATAAAAGGGATACACAAAAAGAAACAAAAAACACCAATAACGATTCAAAAATAAATTGTTTTGCCAACTGCTGACGAGAGGCTCCAAATGTTTTCCTGATGCTGATTTCTGTTAGCCGGGTTGTGGCATTGGCAGTGAATAGGTTAACGTAATTAAAACTAGCAATAAATAAGATTAAAAGCCCGATGGCCGAAAATATCAGCACGTAGACTATACTATTTTGGGGTTGAATATCGCCTAAAAAATGTGAAGAATAGAGATGAATATCTTTTACACTCTGAATAGTAAAAGCAGTGGTGGGAGCATTGGGGTTGTCAACACTTTGTAATATTTGGGATATTTTTTCTTCAATATCAGGTTTGGAAAAATTATCCTGCATCTCGAAATAAACCAGAAAATTACACCAGCCCCAACTGTCCATCCAATCATCGCCAAACATCATTGTCCCATCTTCAAGTGTCATAAAAATATCGAACTTGAAATGGGAGTTATCAGGCATATTTTCTATTACTCCTGTAATAAGATAATCATATTCATTGCTAACCTTAATGGTTTTCCCGATGGGGTTTTCATTACCGAAATATTTTTCAGCTGTTTTTTCGGTAATCACTACTGTTTCTGGCTGCTGCAGAGTTTTCCCATTGCCTAATATGAAATTAAAAGTGAAGATTTCAAACAAACTAGCGTCTACCCATGCAACCATATCCTCCTTAAATCGCTTATCATCAATCTGAACATTAATATTATCCCTGGGTAAAATCCGTGCTGAGGATATAATTTCTGGTAAATTGTCGGTTAACAAACTTGCAGCCCCGGGAGCCTGATATGGATGCTCTTCCTGACATAATCTATAGATATTATCCGATTTTTCGTTGTAGCGATCATAACTTAGTTCGTCGGCAACGTATAACAGCAGCAAAATACACACAGCCATTCCTACAGCTAAACTTGAAATACTTATGAATGAATAAATTTGACTCTTGTAAATATTTGCTAATGCTATTTTAAAATAGTTCTTAATCATGACTGATTTATTTAATTTTATTATTCATATCGCAACGATTCCACAGGATTTCTGCGGGCAACGCTATAAGTCAAACCACTTACTGTGAGTAACACTATAACCAGAGATATTAAACCTGACAGGGCAAATACCCACCAACTTAGTGTGGTTTTATAGGCAAAGTTTTCCAACCATTTATTCATACCATAATAAGCAATCGGAATAGCTATTACAAAGGATACAGCCACCCACTTAACAAAACTGGTATTGAGCATCTTCATAATTTTAAAAACAGTTGCTCCGTTTACTTTTCGAATGCCTATTTCTTTTATTCGACCCGACATTATAAAAGAAGCCATTCCAAATAATCCTATACTGGCAAGAAAAATTGCCATGGCAGCAAAATAACCCATCAATTGAAAAGTCTTTTCATCTTTCTGATAAAGTTGCTCCAATCTCACATCCAAAAAACGAAAATCAAACATTTCATCGGGATAGATGTTTTGACTCGTTTCTTTAAGGATATTGATGGCATCGCCAGCACTAGACGAATTGAGTTTTACAATAAGTCGGGAACACCAATCTTGATCAATAATGAAAAACACAGGCTTAATTTTATCATGAAGAGATTCAAAATGGAAATCGTTAATAACTCCTACAATTTCCCTATTAGCATATGGCCAGTGACTCAAAATCTTTTGTCCTATTGGATTTCCCTGAATGCCTAAATAACTTACAGCTGCTTCATTTAAAATCAATGATTCGGTAGCATCTGTTTTTAGTTGATCAGAAAAAAGTCTTCCTTGAGCTGCTTCTATCCCAAGCGTTTTAAAATAATCAAATTGTACATGCA
Source organism: Marinilabiliales bacterium (assembly GCA_963776205.1). GTDB lineage: Bacteria > Bacteroidota > Bacteroidia > Bacteroidales > F082 > UBA4459. Next base: position 667,337 of record CAVZLR010000001.1, on the reverse strand, counting down.
CAATAGGAAGTCTTATCCACTCTGCTTCTTCTGTCAGTTTGGCTGCTCCCCAATTATTTAGATCGCCAGAAGGAACACGACTTGCCGTTGAAACACTCTTCACAATACTTTGTTCGAGCAGTGCTTGTTTAAGCGAAAGATACTTCGCCTCATCACCATAATCATTAACATTGGCAACAAGAACATACTCTTTATCAAATCCTAAGCTTTTATTTTGAAGGAAATTAATTTGTCGCAGCATAATCAACGAACAAGCGATTAAAACAATGACAATGGTAAACTGAACTCCTACCAAAATCTTTTTTAATTGAAAACCGGAACCCATACTTTTATTTGATTTCATCACCTTTGTTGGACTATACGAGGATAAAATAAAAGCGGGATACCAACCAGCTAATACGCCCAAAACTATCATCATACCGGTTATTCCTAAAATAATGGTTCCATTCAATAATGATAAAGTAGAGAGTTCTTTGCCTGCAAGTGAATTGAAAATAGGCAGGCTTAAGTTTACCAATAAAAGTGCAACTAGCAAGGATATGAGAAACACTACCATAGATTCCGATATAAACTGGTTTGCCACTTGTTTTCGAGAAGCTCCAAAGGTTTTCCGAACACCAATTTCGGTAACTCTTGTGGTTGCATTGGCAGTTAAAAGATTGATATAATTGAAACTGGCTATTAGTAAGATAAGCAGTCCGATAGCCGAAAATATCAGGACGTAGGTAATGCTATTCTGAGGTTGAATGTCGTTTGACATATGAGAAGAGTAGAGATGAATATCTTTTAGATTTTGTAGTGCAAAAAATGGTAAAGCCTCATCACCTCTTGTGTCTTTTATTAACTCGGAAATTTTTGCTTCCGTTTCCGGTTTTGAAAAATGATCTTGCATCTCAAAATAGACCAGAAAATTTTGCCAACCCCAATCATTCATATCTTCTTCACCAAACAAATTATTTGCACCTGCTAATGAGATTAAAAAATCATATCTAAAATGTGAATTATGTGGCATATTTTCAAAGACTCCCGTAATTGTGCCTTTATATTCATTATTGAGTATTAATAGTTTACCCATCGGGTTTTCATTTCCAAAATATTTTTGTGCTGCTTTTTCTGAGATTACAATAGTTTCGGGATCATTCAAAGCTGTTTTGGCATTGCCAAATTTAAATTTGAAGGAGAACATTTGCAACAAATCAGCATCCACAAAAACAGCTAAGGGTTCGTTAAATTTTAACTTTTTATATTGAACAACCATATCTCCCCTAATCAAAATTCGGGCGGATTCCTTTATTTGCGGAAGTTTATCAGTCAGAAATTTTGCTATTTGAGGTGCCTGAAAAGGGTCTTCTTTATTACACAGCCTATAAATGTTATCTGCTTTTTCGTTGTAGCGATCATAACTTAGTTCGTCGGCAACGTACAACAGCAGCAATATGCAAACCGCTATTCCTATCGCTAAACTTGATATACTAATTATAGAGTAAACTTTGCTCTTATATATATTTGCTAATGCGATTTTAAAATAGTTCTTAATCATGATCTGTCGGTTTTAAGTGTTTGTTAGAAAAGATCCATTTTCTCTCAATTCCTTTTTTCCATAAGGACCTGTCCGTCGAGTAAGTTAATTACACGGTGCGCATATCCTGCATCACGATTTGAGTGAGTAACCATCACTATTGTTGATCCTTCCTGATTGAGTTCCGATAGTAAATTCATCACCTCGATACCATTTTTTGAATCCAGATTTCCGGTAGGCTCATCTGCCAAAATAAGGCTGGGATTGGCTACTACAGCTCTGGCGATGGCAACTCGTTGTTGCTGTCCACCAGATAACTGCTGTGGGAAATGCCTGGCACGATGACCAATCTTCATTCTACTTAATACATCATCTACTTTTTTGGCTCGTTCGCTTGCCTTCATTTTTAAGTACAATAATGGTAGTTCTACATTATCGTAAACATTGAGTTCATCAATCAGGTTGAAACTCTGAAAAATAAAGCCAATATTGCCTTTGCGAAAGTCAGTGCGATCTTTTTCCCTTAATTTACTTACCTCTGTTCCATTAAAAGCATACAAACCTTGAGTAGGATTGTCTAGCAGACCAATAATATTGAGTAGTGTTGATTTTCCACAACCTGATGGTCCCATAATGGCAACAAACTCACCCTTCTTTACATGAAGATCTACATTGTTTAATGCATAAGTTTCTACCTCTTCGGTACGAAATACTTTTCCTAATTTTTCTGTCTTAATCATTATTAAATATTTTAAATTATTATTGATCTGTTATTATCATTACCATTCTAACTTTTCATTCTCTCCAAAGCCATCGTAACCCGAAACAATTACTTTTTCTCCCGGACCTATTCCTTCCAATAATTCATAGAATTTAGGATTCTGTCTTCCAATTTTGATGAATCGCTTTTCGGCAGATTTTCCATTTTCTGACAATACAAAAATCCATTGGCCTCCTGTTTTTTGATAAAAATTACCCTTTGGTAAAAGCAAGGTTTTTTGAGGGCTTCCGAGTTGTAAACGCGCATAATATGTTTGACCAGTACGCATGTTTTCAGGCATTTCTCCTATAAAAACCATTTCTACCGAGAATCTTCCATCACGAACATCTGGTAAAACTTTTCGTATTTTTAATTGATATTCCTGATCCTGACGTTCTAAAATAGCCGTTAAGCCAACCTTCACCTTGTCGATATAGTGTTCGTCGATTTGTGCAACCACTTTAAAAGAAGTGAGCATGTGCATCTGACCAATTCTTCCTCCTTTGGGAATTAATTGTCCAATTTCCGCATCCAACACTGTAAGCTGTCCGTCTATTGGTGCAATTACATTTAAGTTGTCCTGGCGTTGCCGAACCAATTTCAAGTTCAAATCCATATTATGCAGATTATCCTCCATTTGCTTAATCTGTATGGAACGGTAAATTGAATCTTGCCTTTTTCTTTCTACATAAAGTTCAAAACTCCTTTTCGCAAATTGATAATCTTCTTCAGATTCGAGAAACTCATCTCTGGAAATCAGATCGTCGGCGTAAAAAGATTTATTATGATCGTATTTCCTTTTTTTGCGTACAATATCGTATTCAAGATTCAGCAGTTCTCTTTTTATCTGAAGTCTTTCCTGCTCCATGGTTACCATTGTATTCCTTAGAAAATTACTTTTTTCGGCGAGTTGTGATTCACTGTTAAGTATACTCAAACTTAAATCAGGATTACTTAAACGCAATATTATATCTCCTTTTTTTAGCACTTCCCCTTCTTCCATAACTTTCTCTTCAACCCTTCCGCCTTCGCGGGCATCGAGAAAAATGGTGGCTATTGGCTCCACATTTCCTGTAACCGTAATGTAATCGTGAAAAATTCCTTCGTTTACTTGCTCAACAGTTAACTTCTCAATATCCACATTTAATGTGGAGACATTCGTTCTGAAAAAAGCCTGAAAACTTAGAACACAAACAACCAGAACTCCAGCTCCTATCAGAATATGTTTCCTTTTTATTCCCTTTCGTTTTTTTATTGGTATGTCCATTTTATTAAAAGTTAGACTTTAATGAATGACTTTATCATGCAACAACTTTCAATGCCCATGCCGTAAGATGTATTTGCCTGATTATCTTTACCTTAAAAAACTTTTGTGTGCAATTCAGAGCAATCAGTGTAAAATATTTTTACAATGCGTGTTTAATTAATTTACAATTAGCTAAATTCGTACGGTTCGATAGAAAATTAAAGATTGATGAAAGGTAAAATTCTCATCGTTGATGACAATAAAAGTGTTCTTACAGCACTTGATATGCTGCTGCAAACAAAATTCGAAAGCGTACAATGCTTAAGTAACCCGGCTGGTTTGCTCGCTACAATAAAACAACACAATTTCGACATCGTGCTCTTGGACATGAATTTCAATGCAGGAATTAATAATGGCAATGAAGGAATATTTTGGCTAAAAGAAATTCAAAAACATGATCCAACAATTAGTGTAGTAATGATTACTGCTTTTGGAGACATTGAACTTGCAGTGAAAGCGGTAAAGAAAGGAGCCTTTGATTTTATCTTAAAACCATGGGACAATAACAAACTCATTTCTACGCTGCATGCAGCATTGAAACTTAGAAAGAGCAGAATTGAAAATATTATGTTAAAGCATACAGCCACAGCTTTAAAACAAGAACTTAAACAAGCGTCACAATCTATCATAGGACAATCAGCTGCAATGAAAAGGGTGCTGGATATGGTTAAAAAAGTAGCCAAAACAGATGCCAATATTTTTATTACCGGAGAAAATGGTACCGGAAAAGAACTAATTGCCAGAGAAATACATAAATATTCCAAACGAAGCAAAGAACTCATGTTGAGTGTGGATATGGGATCACTCAGCGAATCACTTTTTGAAAGTGAGCTTTTTGGTCATACAAAAGGTTCATTTACCGATGCAAAAGAAGAAAGGGTTGGGAAATTTGAAGCTGCAAATAAGGGTACAATTTTTCTTGATGAAATTGGCAATCTCTCATTGTCGATGCAGGCCAAAATACTAAGCGTATTGCAAAACAGAAGTGTGATAAAGTTAGGCAGTAACACGCCTATTCCCATCAACATACGACTCATTTCGGCAACAAATAAAAATTTAAATTTAATGATTCAACAAGGTCTTTTCCGAGAAGACTTACTTTACCGAATTAATACCATTACCATTGAATTGCCCCCATTAAGGGACAGAGAAAATGATATATTATTACTTGCTGATTTTTACCTCCGTAAATATTCTGCTAAATATGATAAGCTTGGACTGAAAATTAATCAGAAAGCAAGTCAAAAACTACTGAATTACTCATGGCCCGGAAATGTTAGAGAACTTCAACACAGTGTTGAAAAAGCAGTGATTTTAGCTGACGATAACGTACTTGGAGAATCGAGTTTTAATTTAACCGATAATATTTCGGACCAGGATCTGAACCCCCAAAATAAAACCATCGAAGAAATGGAAAAGGCCATGATCTTGAATAATATTAAAGCAGAGAAGGGGAATATGAGTTCTGTTGCAAAAAACCTGGGGATTACCCGCCAGACACTGTATAATAAATTGAAAAGATATGGCTTATAAACATTTTAATACGGCAATTTTAATTCGACTGCTAATAATAATATTGCTATCGATATCTGCTTCATATTTATTGTTTGTTGATCAGGATTATACGCTTAGTCTACTTCCTTTTTCACTATTGATAATTGCCATAATCAATATTATCAGATATTTCAACAAGATTAACCAATGGATTGCTTTTTTTTTACTTGGGATTGAAAATGAAGACACTACACTAAAGGCTCCCTCAAAAAGTGGAAATAAGGCAATCGATGACATTTATGTTGGAATAAACCGTCTAAATGACCTCTTCAAGCAAACCAAAATAAAAATTAGTACGCAGGAGCAATACTTTCGTTCAGTAATAAATCAATCAGCCACGGGATTGTTTTCAATTAATAAAAACAGACGAGTAATAAATATTAATCCGGCTGCAATAAAGCTCACGGGATTGCAAGATAATCATCACGTGAATGTGTTATCAGCTATTGATGCCGTACTACCCGAATTTTTATTGCATCCCATTGAAAGTCGGCATAATCAATCTGCAATATTTGAAAATCAATACGGCCAAAAACTATTATTCAAATTATCGGAAATCAAAACTGAGGAAGATAAAATCCGACTGGTTGCTGTTAGTGATATTACCAAGGAACTCGACAACGGCGAAGTTGATGCCTGGATAAAACTTGCCCGAACTTTATCGCATGAAATAATGAACAATATTGCACCAATTACGACGCTGTCTCAGGTAATCTCAAGTTATTTCACCAAAGAAAATAGTACTATTGAAATAAGCGATCTTGAACCAAAAACAATTGCAAATACTATAAAGGGATTAAAAGTAATTGAAGAAAGAAGTGTTGGACTAATGAGTTTTGTTAACAATTACCGAAAATTCACCAAGCTCCCTGCACCTAAATATACTGAGGTTGATTTGTGCCAAATTATTGAGAACGGTCTTATGGCAGCCAGTACCTACTGTGGATTTGACAAAATAAAACTGGTAAAAATATTGCCAAATAAATGCACTTTTTCAACTGATGAAAAACTCTTCTCCCAGGTAATAATAAACCTGCTAAAAAATGCATGTGAGGCATTGCGTTTGGGCAATACGGAAAATCCGGAATTAACAATCAAATTGTCACAAACCGAAAATGCTGTACGTTTGGAGATGAGCAATAACGGACCTTGCATTCCTCCTGAAATTAAAGAACAAATTTTTATTCCCTTTTATACCACCAAGGATGAAGGATCGGGAGTTGGCTTGAGTTTAAGCAAACAAATTATGCTTAAAATGGGTGGGGATGTAATCTTATCTACCAGCAATGAGCATTTAACACAGTTTGTAGTTATATTGAGTTATTAGTTTCTGGAGGTGGTCTAATCGAAGCCTTCCGACAGTTGTAACAAACTTTAATTCAAAATTTTCTTTGCTTTGATAGAATACATATGAGGAATTTTATCTCCATATTTATTAGACAACCCACTTCCCTTTTTCATATTCCAACAGGTTAGGAAAACAGTTATAAACTTGATAAGGAAATTCGTTTAGAAACTCTATTTTCAATCCATTTGAAATTAACGTTTACACTTCGCTTAGTGTGATGCCATTCAATGTGTTTTAGTTGTTTATTAAAAACTTCAGATTTGTCGGTATATGATTTTTCAACAGCTGTTTCAAGTGCTTGTGTTTTGAAATAACTCTCAGAAATCTCGGACTTATCATTAAGTGTGTAAATGAATGGGTGAAATTCAACCATATAAAATATTCCATTTGGTTTCAAATAACGTTCAATAATCCTTGCCCATTTATCGAGATTATTCAACCAATTTATTGCACCATAGGATGTAAATACAATATCAAAAGTGTCATTCAACACATTTTCAATATCATAAATATTTGAACGAATAAACCTAGCCGGAATGTTTAATTTGGAAGACAATTCTTTTGCTTTTTGCATGGACGTGTCAGAAATATCAATTCCGGTTACTTCGGCTCCTTGTCTGGCAAGTGACAACGTATCCATTCCGAAGTGACATTGCAAATGAAGAATCTTCTTCCCTTTGATATCTCCTAATTCTTCAATTTCAATATGATTTAGCGAAGTTTTTCCATCCTTAAAACTGTCAATATCATAAAAGGCTGAATCTGCATGTAAAATTGTCAACTCATTCCAGCTTTCTCTATTGTGCTCAAAATTATTCATCTGTTATTTGCATTTTTTTATTTAATGTCAGTTCATAGTCTGTGGCTGGTTTCTTTATCTTTTTTTATTTTATCATAATCCTTCAAAGCCAATTTAATACTTGAAATTACCAGGTCAGGTTCATCCGTTTGAACAAAATGGCTTGAGTTTGAAGAATAAAATAACCTCCCATATTTCAGGGGATATAAAAGTTCTAACCATCGTTTCATCTGGATGTTGCTATTAATTCTCCACATCTTTTCCCTGTCATAAATTGTTGGTGGTTCTGTATCAGAAAAGCCACCTGCCTTAATAAAATGTACGGGTACGTCAGGCAAAGGATTCCGGTCGCACTCTGCGAATTCTGTTTTGGTCAGTTGTCTTGATATTTTTACTTCTTCAACATAGAAACCAGGCATTTCTTCATAAAGTCTCTCTATAAAATTATCATATGGTTTTCCAAAAATTGAATCAATCTGATGTTGGGTCAATCCTATTTCGAGATAAGGCAAATCGCCGTCTCCCTTTTTCTTAGTAAAGTCAATGGGGTCTACAAAAATAAGACCTGCCATTTCCTCTGGATACATGGAGGCAAAACTTCTTATGTATGCTCCGCCAAAAGAATGAGAAACCAATAAGTATGGTGGCTCTAATCCTTTTTGTAAAAGCATTTTTCTTAAATTACTAACAATATGTTCTGTTGTTGGTGGGAGGGAATCGTTTTCTGATTCTCCTATTCTTGGACGGTTGTATCGAAACACAGCATTTGTTTTAGAAATTTCTGCTGCTACTGTTTCCCAACTTCCAAAACCACTTGCCATTCCATTTTCAAATACAACAACGGGTTTATCTACTTGATTGTTTTCCATTCCTGAGGTCAGGACTTCAACCTTGAATCCATTAATAGTTATGAAGTCTATATTGGAATAGGCTATGTCTTTATTTGCTTTAACCAATTCAATAATGGGTTGCCATCTTTTATCACTATAAAGAGATTTCAAATCAGGATCTCCCTTTATATGCCCATAATCCGTGTAATTCATTTTAGTGGCAACATAATTTAAATGATAAAAGGCGCTATCAGGAACGTTTGCCAAAGCCCAGGAACAAGCAGCATTATAATGCTCTTTAGATGTTGCATTCCAGTCATTTGCCTTAAATGCTCTGGAAAATGTAAAAGCAGAATTTTTATAGTCTTTTACTTGATAAAGTGAGTCTGCTTTTCTAACAAGATCAGAATAATTTTGAGAAACACTCTGTCCAAACAGGAATGATGCAGAAATTACGAAAATTAAAAATGTTGTTGTTAATTTCATATAATTCATTTTATTATTGTGATTTTGAATCAACTTGTCACTAAAGCATGTTATGTGCCAACTTTATTCTGGTTTCATTTCTGTTTTTTCAAATCCCCTTATTGATTTATCTGCTGTGTTAAACTCAATATGCTCATCAATTGCAGGATTAAATTTAATATCATAATATCTTGGTCAATAAATGTCTTTTGTCGTGGATTTTCAGTAGTATAAAATTCTCCTTTTACTTTTATTGGATAGTTTGTCTGCATGTCAATAAAATATATGGTTTTAGAGATGCTTCCACTATTATCTTCAAGTTTGGTTGCAAAACCAGGCATAGTCATTTTATTCTCCAATACTACTAAAATCTGATAACACTTCTTAGTATCTATAATTGTATCATTTAATCGATCTATTGAGTATGAATCTGTATTGTTTAACATATACTTAAATTCATACTGCATTCCGTAAAGTGTATTGTGACTCCAAAAATGTTTCTGTTTAAATTCCGGATACTTCTCTAAATCGTAGATTCTTGCTATGCTATCCCTATTGTTTTTCCGAATTAATTTATTTCCATCATAAATATCTTCAAAAATCAACGTGCTCCCTATCATTTATATACATATACCAATGGCCCTTTACTCCAACAACTGAATCAGAAACCATGCGTTTGAAATACATTTCTCTGTAACGAAAAATTGTATCATTTTCATTCCTCGGATTGCCTCTGGACATATCCTGCTTATAATAAATAGTTTCGATGGTATCTATCGATTTTATCGTAGCATTTACTATCTCCTCAGCTGTTTCATGCTTATTACATGAACTAAGTACAATCAAAGTAATAAGCAATATGAAGACACCAATAGTTTTCATTTATTTTCTATAATTTTCAATTATCTCCGTACTCACCCAATAAATATCACTTCTACCCATACCCGGATGTTTGTATGATTTTATAAAATCATCACTAACTTTTTGATAAGTTAATTTTTCGCCTGATGTTTCTTTTTCTGTAATATGGTTTGATGTAAAGAAAAAATACTTGCCATCCGGATCAACCATTGGGCAAAATTCACCCCCGGTTTTATTTATCTCTTTCCCCATATTTTGAGGTGTACTCCATTCGTTGTTGCTGTTGAATGTAATGTACAAACCATTACCGGTAGGTCTGCCATAGGTTCTGAAAATCATATAATCTTCATCCGGAGAAATATAAATATCTCCCTCCCAATATTTGTTAATCGTTTCATTTAATTTAACGCAAGGCTCAAAACTATTCCCATTGCTTTTGGCGTAATAAATATCCCGATTATTTCCTCCTCCTCTTCCAGATGAAAAGTACAAAGTTCCTTCTTTTGTCAGACTGGGATAAATATCATCCTTGTCTGAATTGATCTCTGAGTCTAAGTGTTCCGGGTTTGCCCATTCCCCATTGATCTTTTCCACGCGCCAGATATCCCAATCCGTTTTGGGTGTTTGCAGGCTGTCGATGGGGCGTTTGGAAACATAGTACAAATATTTTCCATCGGCTGTAATAAAGGGGTCTGCCTCGGAGTATTCGCCCGAAAAACTGGCTACTTCCGGCGCGGACCATTTTTGCCCATTGTATTTCATGGACATGATCACGAAATTATTTCCGGGCATGATTACAGAAAATAGAAACTCTGTATAGTCAGGAGAGAAACAAGCATTTATTTCCGCCATTCCGGTTGAAACAATATTTGGAGCAAATATTTCAGGATTTAGTCCCGGCTCTTTTTGCCCCATGTATTTGCCTGTCAATTCAGGAAAATTTTCCTCCGCTTCTTTTTTTATTTTACTGTCATTGCATCCAAATAATACAATCATTGCTAAACCCAAAATCCAGTATTTTATCATTTTTGCTTTCATGTTTATCCATTTTTTTTAATTGTCGCTACCATCCCACAACTGCAATGGTAAATCCATTATTCTATAATTTGCAACTTTTTACTAATTATTCCTTGACCAGATATCAATCGATAATAATATACTCCATCAGACAATTTACCTTTATTAAAACTAATTTTATGCTTACCCTTTGAATGAGATTTATTAGTTATTGTAAAAAGTCTATTTCCCAACTGATCATAAATACAAACCTTGGCATGTTGGGATTTTTTTAAATAAAATTCAATAACTGTATTTTCTGAGAATGGATTAGGATAATTCTGCATCAATTGATTCTCACTTTCGCTAATACTCAAATCATCTAATCCAACAATAATTTCCGGGTCTTGCATTAATATCCAATCGTTGGGGTCTATCTCAAGCTCATCTTCAAAGCTCATAGAAATATTTCCATTTCCATTTTCCATTTCTACTGTATGCTCTTCACCATTAATTGTAATTGGAACATTAAGATCTAATGGAACATTCTGCTCAGTTAACCATTCAAAACTTGCTATATCAGCTTGTCTGTTTACTTTCAGTTGCGGGAAACTGGCTTCCCGAAAAAAGACAGTCCAGAATGGGTCTAACGCAACACCCGTAACCTCCTCTGCCTGGATTTTTAAATCTTCTGTATCGACCAACCGGCACTGTCTTCCATCTTCGTTACCTAAATCATAAGGATCAGGATATGCCCATCTTTTTAATAATTCGAAGAATGCATCATCGCCTAAATGATATCTTAAAGTGTGCATCACACTGGCTCCTCTGGCATAAGGATCAAGGAAACTAAATGCATCTGAAGCAGTCATATCTTCATAAGGAGCCAATGGAGAGGGACCAGGAAAAGGTTGAAGATCGCTCATAAAATCGAAATAGGATTCCATTCCGGATAAATGCTCCACATATAATGCCTCTGTGTACGTTGCAATTCCTTCGTGTATCCAAACATCAGCCCAGTTTTTTGCACTCAATAAATTGCCCCACCATTCATGGGCTAATTCATGCAAATGAATATAGTCGTAACCCCATTCATTGGTTGTAAAATCATGGCCATATGCAATGATTGATTGGTGTTCCATCCCCAAATAAGGAGCATGTGCCCAGCCATGTTTATCTGTTCCGAATGGAAAAGGACCACAAATTTCTTCCAGAAAATCAAATTCTTGTTGGAAGACATCCATGTGATTTACCGCAGTTTCATAATCTTCGGGTAAAACCCAAAACCTAAAAGGAATATCGTTACCAATTATACTTTCATAATCATCCTCAATCAATAAAAAATCTGCTGCATAAAAAGTCACATTATAATTATTAATAGGAACAGATACAAACCAATTGTAGGTTGATGTATTGTTGCCATTATTCTCAAATCCTAAGTACTGGCCATTGGATACACATACCAAAGGATTAGGTACTGTAAAACTTATATTCATAGAATCTGGTTCATCCGAAGGATGGTCTTTACAAGGCCACCAAATATCTCCTCCCTCAAACTGACAAGCCACACCTAACCAATGTTGATCATCTGATGTGGTTTCCCAAACAAAACCTGCATCCCAGGGAGGGCCTTGTGATATTCCAGGTACACCATTATAGTATATTTTACAGCTCACGATATCATCAGTATTAACATCTTCAGGAATGTCTATTTCCAGGAGATCGTTTTGAAGATTATAAGTGGTCTGCTGAAAATCTGAATTATTAATACTTATTTCAACATTGGATACCAAAAAAACATCATCAAGGTCTAATAAAAAAATATCGATGGCATTGATGATGGTCACTTGGCACAATAAGGAACCATCTATGGTCTTAGTTTCCGGATCAATACTCAAGTCTAAATAATAGTAGGTCACATCGTAGGCTGCTTGTTCTGGTTTTAAGGGGCCTCCAGAATCTGCAAAAGAAATAGTTGAAAATACTAAAAACATGAATGTGATGAGGAAAAATTGGAGGCATAAAGCTTTCATGGGGATATTAATTTAATTATTTATTCATCTGTTTTCCAGCAGATACTCTATTGAAGTATCGAGGTAATAGGGCCAGTTCTCAGGAAATCCGTGTCCTTCCTCAGGGAATACAACAAAGCGATTCTGTATTCCATATATATCCAACAAATACCCAAGTTTCTTTTGTTGTTGGATGGCCCAATCATTCTCACCACAGAGTAAAGCAACCTTTAAGCCTCTTTCGGCAGAGCTAATGTAGAAGGTGCTATCGGTTTCAATTGGGTAAACCGGAAATGAAAGAAGTAAGCCGGAGGCCGGAATTGTATGATTAAGCCCAAGAACCAACGAACGATACCCTCCCGCTGAAGGACCTCCAAGTATAATCCGGGTGGTATCCACCGAATATTTTGAAATGATTTTTTCAAAGCTTTGTTTGATTTTTGGTTGCCATTCTTCCATTTCAAAACTTCTTAATCCACTAGCCCTGACAATGCTTCCCTGGAAATAGGCTACAATAAATTCGCTTTTAAGTTTTTCTGAAATGTAGTTGTATTGAATATCAGGAATACTTCCCCATCCGCCATGCATGATCAGCATAAGCGGATACTGGTTTGTTTCGAGATAATTGTCGGGCAGCTGAACCATAAACTCAGTTTTTGAAGTTTTACTTGCTTCATCTAATAATTCCTGGTTCTTTTCCAGAAAGGCCTCATATCCATCCAGTTGTTCCAATTCTGGGGTATATGCCGGGAATGGCCGATCGCCGCTTCTTATATAATAAAACATACCCTCTTGTTGACCCTTTTTAAGGATTTCGAAACACTGGTTGTATTGTTTTAGGTTTGCATAATGAACGGATAATTCCCAAACCATTAAATCAAACCGGATGTTTATATCCGTAAACTCATCAAGCGCTTCCAGACTTAATTCAATGGATTTTTGATCATCAGTCAAATTGATTTCTTTAAGCGTTTTTTTGAGTTCAATAAACTCAGGATCTAAGGCTTTATAGTCTAATTCAATAATTTCCTGCCCATAGATGACCAGTGCATTTAAAGCGATAATGGCAAGAAATAAAATTGTTTTTAATTTTTTCATGGGATTTATTTTCGTTAAAAATTTCAGTGCTTTTCTTTTATAATTGTAATACTTACGAATTCTATTTTTGATCTGGCATCTTCCATGTATCCAACTCTTCTTCAAAAATGATTGCTTCAGGGAAATTTGATTTAACAACAGAAGCATCAAAAGCCGGAGTTGTATATTGATAGTGAATGGGAAATATGTATTTTCCTCCCATGGCTTCATTGATGAATTTGTCATTTAAAGAATCTCCTCTCATATAATAGTGCTGAATAAAGGATAAGTCGATGTTTCGATCTGATAAACCTAAAGATTGAAATTCTTCAAAGGTAAATTGCTCAAAATCAGCATCTCCAGCTTGGAAAAGGGTAATTCCATTTACCGAAATAAGAAAACCAATATTTATAATTCTCGCATCCGGTCCGTGAGGAAGGAAAAAAGTTTCAATGGTGATTCCCTGAATTTCATTCTTATCAGATTCATCTTTTGAAGGATTAAAGCCGATTCTTCGCTCATGAAAATGATCAATTGTATCACGAGCATTAAGCGCATCAACTAGTTGTTTTGTTGAAGCAAACTTAGCTTTTGGATTGTTTTTCATGTGTTCAGCTAGCATCGAAAGATCAATATGATCACCATGAGCATGGGTTACTAATACTAAATCCACATCATCGAAGGGTGCCTGAGCGCTTGTTAGCTTATCCTGGATATCCAGAGGCAATATGTAGTTTCCTTCAAAACCCTTGAACAAGGCGTCTATAAGAATTTTATTATCACCGATGTTTATCAGGAAACCTGCATTTCCAATATAGGTGACATCTACTTTTGAATGTTGAGCATAAGATGAAGCTGCAATGTAGATCAGTATTAGAATTATTATTATTGCTTTTCTTATCATGTAATTAATTTTAGACAATAGATTTCTATTTCAATTGCTATGCCGCACATCCTACACAGCTTACTATCTGCTACTTACAGACTCCCGTCTAATTAAATGGTGCTAGTAATTGTAAAGATATTTTACACCAACTGTTCATATAATTTACATCCCTGGATTCTTCATCTTAAAAATAATGAAGAAATCTGGCTATATTTTTAAAAGGGAACCCAATTTTCGAAGCATCAATTATCCGCCTATCAAATTAAATGATAAATAATATGATTATAAAGGAGCTGGATTAGCTATTATTATTTAGAAATTCTCAGTTTATTTGTACAAATGCTTGTACATGAAAAAAGCCACTTACAGATAAAATACTGGAAGTGGCTGGTAATTAAGTTGCCCGACCAGGGGTCGAACCTGGAATCTTCTGATTCAGAGTCAGGTGTGTTGCCAATTCCACCATCGGGCAATGAATGTAGCGCAAATTTAAAAACTAAATGTGCTTAATTGTCAAGCACTATTTGTTCTTTTTAGTCCACGAATCACGCAAAGGAACGGTCCTGTTGAATACCAGGTTATTATCAGTACTGTCAGGGTCAACACAGAAATAACCGAGGCGCTGAAACTGGAATTTGTCGCCAGGTTTGGCAGTTTTTAAAGAAGGTTCCAGTTTGCCATGACTGAGCACTTTCAAAGAGTCGGGGTTTAAAAACTCTTTAAAATCTTTGTCTTTATGTCCTGCCGGATCTTCATCCATAAACAAGCGGTCGTAAAGCCTTATTTCAGCATCGATAGCGTGTGTTGTAGAAACCCAATGCAAGGTGCCTTTTACTTTCCGGCTGGCACCGCTGCCGCCACTTTTCGATTCAGGGTCGTAAGTACAATGAATTTCGGTGATGTTGCCCTTTTCATCTTTGAAATAATCTTCACACTTTACAATATATGCTCCTTTCAAGCGAACTTCGCTTCCGGGCCCCATTCTGAAGAATTTCTTCGGAGGGTCTTCCATAAAATCATCACGCTCAATATATACTTCTCTTGAAAATGGTACTTCCCGCGCACCTCCTTCAGTGTCTTCCGGATTATTTTCAAGAATCATATTTTCAACTTTACCTTCAGGGTAGTTCGTGATTACCACTTTTACCGGATCGAGTACAGCGAAAACACGTGGCGCGATCTGGTTTAAATGTTCACGAACACTGAATTCCAGCAAGCCCACATCAATTACATTGTCTCTTTTAGCAACCCCAATTCGGTCAGCAAAATTTCTTATCGACTCGGGTGTGTATCCCCTTCTTCGATACCCTGATATAGTGGGCATACGGGGGTCGTTCCAGCCTTTAACATGTTTATCCTTTACCAGTTCCAGTAATTTTCTTTTACTCATCACTGTATAACTCAGGTTGAGGCGGGCAAACTCAATTTGTCTAGGTCTGTAAGCACCTTCTTCTACCAGCTGATCAAGGAACCAATCATACAGCGGTCTGTGGATTTCAAATTCAAGCGTACAGATAGAGTGGGTGATACCTTCCAGGTAATCTGACTGTCCGTGTGCCCAGTCGTACATCGGATAAATGCACCATTTGTTACCGGTTCGGTGATGTTCCTGGTGAAGTATTCTATACATCACCGGATCGCGCATATGCATATTCGGCGACTCCATGTCTACTTTTGAACGAAGTACCCGGGCACCATTAGGGAATTCCCCGTTTTTCATGCGCTCAAACAGGTCCAGGTTTTCTTCAACGCTTCTGGTTCGGTATGGGCTTTCTTCACCCGGGCGGGTTGGTACGCCTCGCTGGCGGCTGATCAATTCCTGCGGCTGATCATCAACATAGGCCTTTTCCTCTTTTATTAATTGAACCGACCATTTATACAGCTGGTCGAAATAATCAGATGCATAATAAGGCGCATCGTTCCATTCAAAACCAAGCCACTTGATATCTTCCATGATAGAATCTACATATTCAACATCTTCTTTTTCGGGATTTGTATCGTCAAAACGAAGATTGCATAAACCATTATAGCTATCAGCAAGTCCGAAATTCAAACAAATTGATTTGGCATGACCAATATGCAAATAGCCATTTGGTTCAGGAGGAAAACGTGTATGTACCCTGCTCTCATTCTTATTGTTTTTTAAATCTTCTTCGATAATCGATTCTATAAAATTCAATGATCGTTTTTCATTCTCTGAAAAATTCATACTGGCTCAGTTTTTTAATAAGCCACAAAATTAGTTAGAAATGTAATAGGTTTAGGTTCAAAAATGCATTACCTGCACAGCTTATTCATTTATACATGTAATATGTTAAAAATTATTTAACATTCTAATTATCAAAATTATACAAAGTGTTCGCACATGTACACATGGTGTTTGCAGATGAACATTCTTAAAAAATCCAGAACGTTAAATATTCATGTAAATAAAAGTAAAACAGGCTTCTACAGAGTTTGGCACATGTTTCGCATTTTCAATAACGCAACCATTTAATTTAAACTAAAATCTTAAAAAGATGAAAACAAGAATCGCAACCTTACTATTTGTATTTGGCCTGTTCATTGTTAGTTCAGCCTTTGCAATGGAACCTGTTCCGGCTTCAAAAGCCGTGTCTAAAAAAGTAGCTAATCTTATTGAAGAAGAACTTGATTACCCTGAATTCGCCATAGTAGATAGATTTGAATGCTGTGTAGCCGTTAAAGTATTGATCCAGGATGATGGTACATTCGATGTAACTGAAGCCAATAGTGTATCAAAAGACATGATCAAACATGTTATTAAAACTATCGAAAACATGGAACCTGAAGATCTGGACAAATATGCCGGTCAGGAAGTGGGTATTAAAATCAATTTTAATTTGAGATAAGCTTAAAAGAATCGCTTCATATATTCCCAGGGCTTAGGCCTGTTGTTTTTTGGTGCCCGGTCAATATTTTATCTGACCGGGTTTTTTATTTTACTAATCGAAATAATCCTTCTTTTTTAATGTAAATGAACGACTGATATTAAACCCGATATGGATATCCCCATTCAGCCATTTCCCAGTTGTTCTACCAATAAAATGCTGTTCGATAATACCCTCAGCATTGGTGGCGTAAAGTTGAAAAACATGCCCGCCCGTGTTTATATTGACCCCCAGTGAGAAAGGATTCACATATGTTTCGGCAGTTTGTTTTGAAATTACATAATAATATTCAGCACTGATACTGATCTTTTCGCTTACCTTAAATTCACCACCGGCACCAACAGACCAAACATCATTGTCGTCTTCCGCAGTTTCAACCAGATTGTAATGAATAAATGTGGGCATGAGCTGTAATGAGACTATTTTCTTAAATTTATGACCTATTAGCAATTGGTTAACAAATGACATTCGTGAAGTAAAATAATTAGTCCTGTCGGGTTCAGACCATTCTAAAGAATTGATCCCCATATTCCCGAAATAACTGATTGACAATGGCATGTTGCTTTTCCCGGTACTTTGGCGCAGTATCTTGACTTTAACGGATCCATCATAGGTTTTTTCAAGTGTTGTTCGCCCTATACCTATTGATAACCAATCAGTAATACCATATTGAAACCCCAGGCGGGTTGTTGCCTGGTCGAGCCCAAAAAAATCATACCAGCCACTATTGACAGCACCAAACCGATGTTGTACATTAAACACCAGGTCACCATTTGCAGCTGTTTCTGTGGATTGACCAATCGTGAGAATTGTTGTGCTGAATGTTGGTTCGGTAAAAGCTGTTGCGTTATCTTCTTCAGGTTTTTCCTGTGCCTGAATTGAGGAAATGAATGAAAAAACAGAAAGAATAAGAATTGTTCGGAATATGGAATTCATAATATACTTTTCTATTATCAATATTTACTAGTTATTAGGGGTCCCCTGATTTACCCAGGTTTCAATTTGAGAAATTTCGCAATCATTGAGCTTACCTCCTCCCTTGGGCATGGGTGACCACCCCGGTTCATGGCGGATCACACCTAATAAACTTCCGTTATTGGCTGCTGCAGAAATATCATCGTAATTTTCAAGCCTTATATTACCTGAAGGAGCTGCGCCGCTATGACAAGAAGTACAATTTGAGTTAATTATTGGCCAAACCGCGTTGGAAAAAGTAATGCTGTTTGTGTCGCACGGGGCAGCCTGTGGATACAATTCATCCTCTACATCATAATAGCATGATTGCATAAGAACAATCACCCCGATCGCGATGCAGGTTTTAAGAAGTTTAGTTGTCAGGTGTTCCATCTTCAATCCAAATTCGTATTTGACTTATTTTACAATCTAATAATTTGCTGGCATTTTTAGGCATTGGTGAATACCCCGGTTCATGATTAACAGCCCCAAAAAGCTGACCACTTTCTGCTACGGCAACAATATTGGTATAATCGGTCAGATAAATGCCACCTCCAGGTGTACCTCCTGAATGACAACCAAGGCAATTGTTATCAACCAATGGCCGGATATGATTTGAATAGCTTACATTGGTGGTGTCGCAATCCTCATCACAACTGTTATTCAAAGCGCCTTGCTCAATCCACTTTTTAATATAATTTTTTTGCTCATTTGTCAATGGGCTGATTGGAGGTGGGGGCATCCTGTCATCAGGATCCGTGTCAATAATTTTCTCGTACAATTTACTATCATTCGGATCACCGGGTGTAATTTCTCCATATTCAATAATGGAGGCATAATCAACTAACAGGATATCTTGTTCGTCGGTTAATTTATCGTGACAATTGGTTGTTGCACAACTTGACAGAATCAATGGTAGAATCGTATTTTGAAAATAAATGGTGTCTGGATCACAGGGATGATCATTACCACCAGGATCAGTAAAAGTTGTATCGCTGATCCACTTTTCAATTTTTAAAATGTCGCAACTATCTAGCTTAGAATTGGGTGGCATGGCAGTGTAACCTTGAGCCTGATTAATAACTCCGGTTAATTTTCCGCTGCTGGCCAGGTTAGATACTGTATTATAGTCAGTAAGATTGATGCCTCCATTGTTTATCTGGTTATTGTGGCAGCCTATACAATTACTTTCCAGAATAGGGATAACAGTGCCCTGATAGGTAACACCTGTAAGGTCACAATCTTCAGGAAACGGTGTTATCATATCTTCCGGTTGGTGTTTACAGCTGTAAGAAAACACAAACAATAAAAAGCTTAAACAAATCCAACATATTTTTTTAGTGTGCATGTTTAAAGAAAGTTTGTCAGTAATAGTTTTAAATAGACGTGCAAATATGCAAATTATTACATATTTAAAAAAAATGATTTTAAGACGTGACTCGTTTCTGACCACATATTTCGTAGATTTGTTTGGGATGAAAGAAAAACCAAACCACATACTGGTATCAAAATCAAATGGCGATCTGGTACCATTTGATAAGGATAAAATCATTAGTGCATTAAAGTATTCAGGAGCGGGCCTTGAAGAGAGTTACCAGATTTTAGAGCAAATAGAATCGAAATTGTACGATAAAATTCCAACAAGTAAGATATACCAATGGGCATATTCTCTCCTTAAAAAGAAAAAATCACACAAGGCTGCCGGTAGGTACCGTTTGAAAAAAGCAATCTTTGAGTTGGGCCCTTCAGGATATGCATTTGAATTATTTGTTAGCCGGCTTTTTGAATCCTGGGGACATCAGGTGAAAACTGACCAGCTGATCAAAGGGAAATGCATACTGCATGAAGTAGATGTGTTGGCTAATAAAGAAGATTTAATTACTCTTGTTGAGTGCAAATTCAGAAGTGATTACCGCGGAAAAACTGACGTTAAGGTTCCGCTGTATATTCATTCCCGCTTTAATGATATTATGGCCAAATGGAGCGATGATCCGAATTATAAAAACATTAAAGTAAAGGGCTTTGTAGTGACCAATGCACGTTTTACAAAAGATGCCATCGAATTCGCTGAATGTGCTGGGCTGGGCCTTATTTCGTGGGACTATCCTTATCAAAGCAGTCTCAAATACTATATCGATAAATCAGGCATGCACCCTTTAACTTCTCTGCATAATTTGACCAAAGCACAAAAAAGCGCTTTGATGAAAGAAAGAATTGTTCTTTGCCGAGAATTAGTAAATAATGAAATTATTCTTCAGCGACTGGGAATGAGTGAGAAACAAATAGCTAAAGTGTTGACTGAAGTTTCTTACATAATTAATCAGTAAACAACACACTACTCAAAACATCACTATGCTCTTAATAAATACCTTGTTTTAGGTATTGATCCGACTATTAACTCCTTATATGTTTGCATTGGATTTAAACAGTAAACAAAAATCATATGAGGAGAAAATTAGCAGGGGTTTTCATTACGGGAATTATATGGATTAGTAGCATGATATCTGCACATGGGCAGGACAGTGTTGCATTTAAATATAATCCATCCACTAACATAGCTAATAGCATGCTGGTTAGTGATAGAAAATTGAATATTGGCGGGTACGCTCAAATTGATTACAACCAGGCTTTTGGAAACAATACTCATTATAACGGCAAACTGGATGTTCACAGATTGGTATTATTATTCGGATATCGTTTTACAAACAAACTGAGTTTTGTAACAGAAATTGAAGTAGAGCACGTGAAAGAAGTATATGTTGAACAGGCATTTCTGAATTATGCACTGAATACCTATATTAATTTTAGGGGAGGGTTACTGCTCATTCCAATGGGGATAATAAATGAGTATCATGAACCACCTACATTTAATGGTGTTGAAAGGCCTTTGATAGACACATATATTGTGCCGACTACCTGGCGAGAGATTGGGCTTGGTATCACAGGAACAATATCTGAAATTTCTATGCGATACCAGGCTTATTTGGTAAATGGATTTAAAAGTTACCAGGATGGGAATGTCTATATATCTGGAAAAAGTGGATTGAGAAGTGGTCGACAGAAGGGGGCTGAATCATTTATTACTTTCCCTAATTTTACAGCGAGAGTAGAGTACTATGGAATACTTGGACTTAACCTGGGCCTTTCTGGGTATGTGGGTAAAACACAGTCGTCGGTGTATAATAAAGTTGAAATCGCTGATATAGCGGCCATCAGTACTGCCGACTCCTCGGTAGTTGGCGTTTCAATGGCAGGGTTGGATGTACGATATCAGCGGAAAGGATTTCAGTTAAAGGGACAGGTGTATTTTACAAGTTTATCAAACACGGAGCAATACAACTATTTCACAGCTTCTGACGGCCATTTAAACGATGCCGGAAGCAGCATGTATGGTTATTACTTAGAGGTTGCGTACGACGTATTTTACCCTTTCCAAAAAATAAAAGGCCGACTGGTACCATTTGTAAGGTATTCCAATTACGATACACAAAGGACTGTTTTTTCAGGGATTACTAAAAACAATGCTTTCAATAATACAGTGATAACTACCGGAATTGGGTACTGGTTCATTCCGCAGGTAGCCATTAAAACAGACGTACAGTTCATGAAATCAGAAGCTGATGATAAGTTTAGTAATTTGTTTAATGCGGGTATAGCCGTTATGTTTTAAATGCAGAAATGTTTAAATTGAAAACCATATTATTTACAAGTATAATTTTTTGGGTGATAAGCAGCAGCTTTTCGATTGATGATATGTCAGAGTTGCCCACCAGGAAAATTTCAAAATCTATTGAAAAAATATGGAAAACGGATAATTTTCGATTCAAAGAAATGGATTTGAAAAATGAATACCCATGCATCACATATGGTTTGTTTTTAAAGGTTGTATCGCAAAATGAATTGTTAGGATATTTATACTCAGGACGGGTTAACAGTTGTAATGCCGGAGGGTGTTCTGTTGAAGCAAATACAACCGAACTGACTTTTGAGTACTTTGACTATTATGTTTTGATGGATTCCAATAAACAGGTGATTTGGGTAAAAATATATAATTACCAGGCTACACATGGTCATGAAGTGATGAGCAGGGGGTGGTTGAATCAGTTTAGAGGATTGGAGCCGGGCGAATCCTTACAATTTGGTAAAGATATTGAAGCTATTAGCGGTGCAACAGTGTCAGCAACTGCCATTACTGAGGATATTCAGCAGGTACTCAAATGTTTGTGATTGGTTTTAAAATTTTGTTGAATTTTGTAATGAAATTACAGAACTAATAAATCAATGTCCTGGAAATCATCTATTCAGAAATTACTTTCAAACAGGTATCATCAGCCCGTTACCATCAATAATATTTCATCAGTAAGCGGAGGATCTATTAATGAAACATTTGAAATTTCAACTAGTAAAGGGATTTTCTTTGTTAAAAAAAATTCAGCTTCACTTTTCCCCGGGATGTTTGAAAAAGAAGCAAAAGGCCTGAGATTATTAGCCGGAAAAAGTGTATTGAAGGTTCCTGATGTGATAGATACATACCAATCAGAAAACACTGCATTGCTCATTCTTGAACATATTGAAAGTGGGAAAAAACAATCCGGTTTTTGGGATCATTTTGCCAAAGGCCTGGCGCAATTGCATAAAAATAGCGCCGATTCATTTGGCCTAGATCATGATAACTATATTGGCTCACTTCACCAGTCAAATAAAAAATATGACAGCTGGAATGATTTTTTCAGAACCGAAAGGCTTGAAAAACAAGTAAAACTGGCCAGGGACAATAACAGAATGGGCCGAACAATTGCTCATGCATTTGAAAACTTCTATCGAAAATTACCTGAAATTTTTCCAGAGGAGCTCCCGGCACTCATACATGGAGATTTATGGGGCGGAAATTATATGGTTGACAAATATGGTGAACCGGTAATCATTGATCCGGCTGTATATTATGGCCACCGTGAAATGGATCTTGGTATGTCGCAATTATTTGGAGGCTTTGATACTAAGTTGTATGAGGCTTACCATGCATATTTTCCTTTGGAAAAAGGCTGGCGGGAGCGAATGGATTATTGCAATTTATACCCGCTAATGGTGCATGTCAATTTATTTGGCGGTGGCTACCTAAATTCAGTCCAGTCAATTTTGCGAAAGTTCTGAGCCGGCTCGTAAAAAATGCCAGCTAAATAGTAATTTTGGAGGGTATAATGTATCCAAATTCCAGTGGCATGTCATTTTCCGAAAATAAAAAAAAGAGTTTAATAAGTCAGAAGGTGGCTGTTGGCAATCTGTTCATTGGCGGAGAATGCCCTGTGGTTATTCAGTCGATGACCACAACGCAAACCATGGATATTACAGCAACCGCGGAGCAGGTTATGCGGCTTGCAGATGCTGGATGCGAGATGGTGCGTATAACCACTCAAAACATTAAGGAGGCCCAACAACTATATAGGATCAAAAATGAATTGTTAAAAAAGTCATATAATTTGCCATTGGTTGCGGATGTACATTTTAACCCGAAAGTGGCTGAAGTGGCTTCCCAAATAGCAGATAAAGTGAGGATTAACCCAGGAAATTATGTGGATCGGAATAATTTGAAAATTGATTTCACGGAAACGGAATATCATTTAGAGTTGGAAAAGATAGCGGAAAATTTAAGTCCACTATTGGATATCTGCCATAAGAATAACACAGCGATCCGTATCGGAACCAACCATGGCTCGCTTTCTAACCGTATTCTTGCTAAATATGGAAACACAGCTTCGGGTATGGTTGAATCTGCCATTGAATTCGTTGAAATATGCCGGCTCCATTCTTTTAAAAATTTAATTCTGTCCATAAAATCAAGTAATGTCAGGATGATGATAGAATCGAATAAATTGCTGGTAGAAAGAATGATAGCCAATGGCTATTATTACCCGGTGCATCTTGGAGTTACAGAAGCTGGTGATGGAAAGGATGCACGCATAAAATCGGCAGCAGGAATCGGAAACCTCTTACTCAATGGTATCGGTGATACCATCAGGGTGAGTTTAACTGAAGAACCGGAAAATGAAATACCGGTTGCAAGGCAATTGGTTGCGTTATATGGTAAAAAGAAATCAAAATTTCCAGAAATCAAAGCAGAAAAATTAATACTAAAAGGTAAAATCGAATCAGCAATTTCTGGAAAATTAAAACCACCCTTTGTTATTTCACAAGGAACATCTGAATTTTCAGATATGATTCTGGAAGAAAATAATTTACGGATCAATGATAAGCAGGAAGTATTTCCAGTTGAGGTTAGAGATTTTGTGACAAAGCCTGATAAAAAAGTTAATAACGCAATCATTAAGCTAATCTATCACGACATTTCGAAGGAGGAATTGCAATTGAGAGCAGCAGCCGAATTCTCATATCTTAACGATCTGATTCCGGCTAAAGGTATTTGTATCGACAACAATTCAACTTCTACAGATGAAAATGTAATCTTATCACTCGATATCCTGCAGGCCATGGGATTACGATTTTCCAAAGCTGAATTTATTGCTTGCCCTTCGTGTGGCCGCACATATTTTAATATTCAGGATCATTTGAAAAAGATCAGGGAATTGACCTCTCATTTAAAGGGTGTTAAGATTGCTGTTATGGGTTGTATTGTAAATGGACCCGGAGAGATGTTGGATGCTGATTATGGGTATGTTGGGAGCGGTATAGGAAAAGTAAGTTTATACAAAGGATCTGAATTAATTTTTCGCAATATTGAAGAAAAAGATGCGATTTCCTCTTTAATTTCCCTGATAAAAGATAACGGCGACTGGAAGGATTAAAAAAAGACCAATAAAAAAGGTGGGCCTCGCGGCCCACCCTCAGGGAAACAATTAAGGTAAATTCAGCGAAACAATATTGCATACAAACCACCGGGAACAAGCAATCCCAATGATTAAAGCAACATCATTTCATTTACCCCAAGCTGTCTCATTTGCTTGCCTTGTATCAATGTCGCTTTTATTTCGCCCAAATATAATACCATTTCTCTTAATTATCAAGTGGTTCTGAAAAAATACATCCTTCGAAGAAATCATTTGAAAAGATATTCTTTTCATACACCTCTCCGTTTAGGTATTTTGCCTCATCAATTTCCTGAGGAGGAGGCTCAGGAGTAACACTGATAATTTTAAACTCCGTTCTGCGATTTGCCTGGTATTCCTCATCTGTGCATTTTACTCCGTCAACGCAGTTGTTTACAGGCATCAATTCACCATATCCTTTCGCTGTAATTCGCGTGGCGTCAACACCATGTTCAATGATATAGTCAACAGCTGCTTGTGCTCTTTTTTGCGAAAGCTTCAGGTTATAGGTATCGCTTCCCCTACAGTCTGTATGAGAACTTAGCTCAACAGTAATTGGATTTTCCTGCATAATTCTTACAAGATTATCCAAAGCGGGTTTGGCATCATCCCTGATAAACCATTTATCGAAATCGTAATAAATATTTTCAACTGTGAATACCTTTCCTTCTTTATGTTTTTCAAGTTTCAAATCCCTGACCGGAAAATAAGTATTCCGAGTTTTTATTGATGTACCATCACTAAAAAAGCCTTTTTTACTTGCTTTTATAGCATATTCGGTTCGTGGACTAACTTCCAGATCGTAGCGACCCATCGCGTCTGTTTTTAAAACAGTAACGATATTAGTTGTTTTATTCAATACGAAAATAGTTGCGTTTTCCAATGGCAAACATTCAACTCCTTCTTCTCCGCAACCCAATACTTTTCCTTCTATTTTTACGAGGCTTTCAAATGCGTAAATATCATCACCACCACGTCCGCCAGGTCTGTCTGAACTAAATAATCCAACACCCATTCCCGATATAAATGTAAGTCCGAAATCATCATAGGATGAGTTCAAGGGGGCCATCATATTTTCAGGTGTTGCCCATTCCCCATTCTCGGACTTTGATTTGAAAATATCCAATCCTCCGTATCCTAAATGCCCTGATGAGGCAAAATATAAGGTGCCATCTTTATGCATATAAGGGAACATTTCATTTTCGATGTATTTATTGTTAGCGCCCAGATTTTCAGGCTCTCCCCATCCATTATTCAGTCCATTCTGCAACATATAAATCTGTACCGCCTAAACCACCAGGCATGTCTGAAGCAAAATATAATAATGAATCATTAGGAGATAATGCGGGATGTCCTGTTGAATAAGCTTCGTTATTTAATGCCAGAGGCTCTGCTTTTGACCATTTTTCGTCTGCAAACTCCGACATGTATAGCTTTAGCTTATTTGTAAATAAATTATCATCATCTCTTGCTACCTTTCTCCTTTTCGGTTCTTGTAAAATAAATGATAGTTCCTATCACTGTTTAAAACCGCAGTTCCATCATGATACGCATCATTAAGTTTATTTGAGAATCCCTCAGCTTCAAAATAAGAAGGATCAAATAAACCGGAGCACGTGGAATCAGCTTTTGCGTAGAAAAAACTAAGATATGGTTTGCCGGTCCAGTCATAAGTAGGGTTTAGTATTTTTTCAAATCTCCTGTCAGATGAAAACACAACCCCATCGTTAAATATAATGGGAGAAAACTCTGAATTTTCACTATTGATTGACTCAACGTGTTTCACCTCATATTTATCCTCTTTTTGTAATCCAAGATTCGATTTCATCGCTATAAGATGCAAAAAGTAGCACCTCTTGGGTCACCAGGAACGAGTTCAGCATATTGTAGAAACTGCTCTTTGGCCTCTGCATATCGACCCAGGGTTCTTAATGCCTGTCCGTAATAATAATGATTAACAGGGTCAATGCTATCAAATTCAACGATTTGGGCATATAGTTCTGTCGCTTTTTGCTCATTGTTCATCGAACGATAGCAATCAGCCAGCATAATCATTGCCTCTTCTTTCCCATCCCCATCTTTTTCAATGATTTTTTCGAGAATAGGGACCGCCACAGCGTATTGATAATAGGTAACACGTTTGTCAGCTCTTTTAACAGACTGGGCATTTATTTGAATCGCAGTTCCGATTAATAAGGCAAGAATAAGTATAATGTATTTAGATTTCATAAGTCCTCTTTTTTAATGTATTTGATAAAAAGTTTACTAGAAATATCTAGGTGTTAACATCCTGTTCTTCATATAGGGATATTGTATTCAAGCATTATTTCGTGCGATCCCTGGTTATATTGCTGTATTTCATTTAAGTAAATATCATATGAATAACCAATCCTTAACCTTTTAGCCACCACGATTTCTGCTAATAATACAACAGCTTCTTTAGTTCTATATGATGCACCTAACCAGAGCACTTCCTTGATTAAAAGGCTTGCGTTAATGTCCACCTGAACAGGAGCATTTTGAGCATATTTAACCAAGGTTGAAGGTTTTAAAACCAGATTATCACTCAATGGTATTGCCACACCTGCCATGGCATAAAAATGCCTGATCAATGTTCCATAAACTGATTCTGAATCTGTTTTCTGGAGATAACCATATTCTGATTCAAATAGATGCTTAGATGAAATACCTGCATAAAACCTTTCGGAATTATAATAGATACCAAAGTTTGCATCAGGTATGGTTTGTTTGGTAATGGTACCATTTAAAACAACATCAGTCTCATCCTGAACACTTAGTTTGTTGATATCAATATAGGTGTGTTTAATACCACCCTGGATACCAAAAGCCAAATGTCCACGTCCTAACTTAATCCGGTAGGAAATGTACCAATGGCACCAGTTGCCTGGAAAGGACCCAAAACGTCCGTGTAACAATAAAAACCTAAACCAATATGTATCATTCCTTAACGGAGATTGAATCGCAAATGTTAAGGTCTGAGGGCCATCGTCAATGCCAACCCACTGGCGTCTTCCAACCATGGTCATACTTAATCCATCTCGGGATCCGGCATAAGCAGGGTTGATAATCAGTTTATTGAACATGTACTGGCTGAACAATGCATCTTGCTGAGCGAAAGGCTCCTATGCCAAGCATTGTTATCAATAGTGTAAATACTGTCCTTTTCATATCAGTAATTTTTAGCATTATCAATTTTTATTATTGGTGCGCACCGTGCATGAATACCCATCCTGTGAATACCTTCTTCAATGCCATCTATTTTTATGTAGAATACGTAGTAGTATGTACCGTCAGGTAACACTTTGTCTTTCTTGTCTTTTCCGTCCCAGTATACCCGTGTGTTATCATATCCTTCTAGATAATGAATTTCATCCCCCCAACGGTTGAAAATAAATACCTTGTTGTCTGGATAGTTTTCAATGCCTTGAATTATCCATGTATCATTTGATACCATCACCATTAGGTGTAACTGCATTGAAGATTATCAGATCATCGGAGGGCAGAGTGTTTTCTTTAATGTATACATAAACGATTGCTGAATCGCATAAATTCGTGAGCTCAGCATCACAAATTTTATAACAGAACGCATCCTCTCCAATATAAGTCTTCATTAGGGGTGTAAGTTACTAGTGCCATCCGAATTTATGATAACTATCCATTAACAGGCTCGTCACAAATGCTTATGGTTGGATTTCTTCGCTTGGATATGAGTCGTTTGAAAGAATATCAATAACCTATGTTGTATTGAAGTTCGTTGTGTCATAATCATCTACAGCAACTATAATATCCTGTGGAATATTCTCCAGGTTGATCAGCACAGTATCATAATCATAACATCCTGACATTCCATCAGTTACCTGAAGGATAAACATCGTTGGGTTTGTGTTTAAATTTACGGTTGTTGGATTCTGTTCATTTGGATCCATTAATAATTCTTCTGGAGTCCAATAGTAAGCAAATAAACCCGAGCCTCCCGTAGCTGATCCAACCAAGGTTGTACTTGTTCCTATTTGGATCGTCTGATCATTTCCTGCATTAGCTACTGGGTTATCGTTGATCATCAATACCAAACTGGCAGAAGCGTCTTCGCAATTACCGGCGGCATAAGCAGTCAAAGTTAAAGTAACTTGTCCGCCCGCTATATCATTGGCCCCTGCTGTATAAATTGGATTAAGGATGGTGTTATCGTCAAACGATCCGTCACCACTTGTGGTCCACTTCAATGACACATAGTTGGTTGCTGATGAGCCAATTAATTCGACAATTGCATCAGAAGCACATGTTTCAGCATCAATACCTGCAAATACAGTAGGTTCAGGAACGATTTCCAGCATCATATCATCAGACGCTTCTCCACATGAACCCGAGCCAAATGCTGTAAGTGTCAACATGACACTTCCCTCTGAAATATCGTTTACTCCAGGTACATAAACCGGATGTAAAATATTTGCGTTATCAAATGCACCATCACCTGAAGTAGTCCAAAGCAATGATTCGTACATGTCAGCGGTAGCATCTGTTAATTCAAAACCTCCAGTACCACAAGTAATTGCATCTTCACCTGCAAATACATCGGGTTGTAGCGTGATAGACAAGGTCATCTCGTCAGTAACATCAGGGCAAGACGTTCCACTGTAGGCAGTGATGAACAGCACCACGCTACCTGCTGAGATATCAGCAACACCCGGTGTATAGATTGGATTTAAGAGAGTTTCATTATCAAATGTACCATCGCCATTGGTTGTCCATAGAAGGGAACTGTAATTTGTGGCTGTGGCATCTGATAAAGTATAAGGTTCATTAGCACATATGTTCGCATCTTCGCCTGCAAATACCTGAGGTGTTGAATTAAATGTCAGTGTCATTTCATCAGAATCATCACCACATGATCCAATACCGTTAGCAGAAAGCGTTAAGGTTACGGTTCCGGTAATCAGGTCACCTGAGCCAGGTGCATAAACCGGATTTAAAATAGTAGTATTGCTGAATTCACCGTCACCACTTGTTGTCCAGAGTAATGAAGTATAGTTATCAGCAGTAGCGTCATTTAATTCATATAATTCAGTATCGCAAACAGTAGCATCTTCACCTGCGAAAACTATTGGAGATTCAATCAGGGATAATGTCATTTCATCAGACACATCGCCACATAGTTCATTTCCGTAAGCTGTTAATATAAGAACAACACTTCCAGAAGTAATATCTGAACTACCCGGTGTATATACAGGATTTAGTGCTGTTTCATCATTAAAAGTTCCATCTCCTGTAGTAGTCCACAACAATGATTCATAATTTGAAGCTGAAGCAAATTCAAGATAATAAGTATCAGTTTCACAAATTGTGGCATTTGGTCCGGCATCAGCTTCAGGGGTAACTTCTATAAACAAGGTCATTTCATCAGAAGCATCTTCACAGAGTTCACTCCCGTATGCGTACAATGTTAATGTTACAAATCCATGAGCTATATCAGATTCACCAGGAGTATATTTTGTATTAAGTACGGTTGCATTATTAAAATGTCCGTCACCGGAAGTATACCAGCGGACTGTTTCATAATTTGTCGCAGTGGCATCATCAAGGTCGTACATTTCATCTTCACAAACGGTGGCATCTTCACCAGCGTAAGCTGTTGGTGCACCATGGATTATAAGCGTCATGCTATCTTCTGCATCCGGACAATTCCCGATACCATAAGCTGTGAGAGTTAATGTTACTGCTCCTGTTTCCCCTATACCAGGTGTGTAAACTGCATTAAGATCTGTTGCATCAGAGAACGTACCAGTGCCTCCTGTCCATAATGCAGATTCATAGTTTTCTGCGCTTCCCTGCAATTGATAAGAATCAGTTTCGCAAATTTCTCCGTCTTCACCAGCGTTGACAAATATCTCACCAGGCTCGGTGATCGTCACAGTACCATTGATAGAGCAATCATTAGCATCCACAACAGACCAGGAATAATCAACTCCGGCACCAATGTTTTCAAACACGCCTATGCTATTTGTTACACCATTGAATGTGTATATATATCCAGGAGTACCACCATTGACTATAATTTCAACTGTAGTAGTCCCGCCAAAGCATTCGATTGGCTCGTATGAGATTTCAGCGATCAGTTCCTCAGGTTGTGTAATAGTTACTTCTTCGGTATCGGTACACTCTTCACCATCGTTACCACCAGGGATGGTAGCTACAACAGTATAAGTACCCGGTCCGTAAGTAGCATCTGGGTCATATGTAACACCATCAACAGTAATGACAGCCGAAGTAGGCACTGCCGAAGCTGTGATTGTACCGTCAGCTAATCCGTTACAAGAGACGTTTGTATGAGAAACTGTGAGAACAACATTCTCAGGTTGTGTAATAGTTACTTCTTCGGTATCGGTACACTCTTCACCATCGTTACCACCAGGGATGGTAGCTACAACAGTATAAGTACCCGGTCCGTAAGTAGCATCTGGGTCATATGTAACACCATCAACAGTAATGACAGCCGAAGTAGGCACTGCCGAAGCTGTGATTGTACCGTCAGCTAATCCGTTACAAGAGACGTTTGTATGAGAAACTGTGAGAACAACATTCTCAGGTTGTGTAATAGTTACTTCTTCGGTATCGGTACACTCTTCACCATCGTTACCACCAGGGATGGTAGCTACAACAGTATAAGTACCCGGTCCGTAAGTAGCATCTGGGTCATATGTAACACCATCAACAGTAATGACAGCCGAAGTAGGCACTGCCGAAGCTGTGATTGTACCGTCAGCTAATCCGTTACAAGAGACGTTTGTATGAGAAACTGTGAGAACAACATTCTCAGGTTGTGTAATAGTTACTTCTTCGGTATCGGTACACTCTTCACCATCGTTACCACCAGGGATGGTAGCTACAACAGTATAAGTACCCGGTCCGTAAGTAGCATCTGGGTCATATGTAACACCATCAACAGTAATGACAGCCGAAGTAGGCACTGCCGAAGCTGTGATTGTACCGTCAGCTAATCCGTTACAAGAGACGTTTGTATGAGAAACTGTGAGAACAACATTCTCAGGTTGTGTAATAGTTACTTCTTCGGTATCGGTACACTCTTCACCATCGTTACCACCAGGGATGGTAGCTACAACAGTATAAGTACCCGGTCCGTAAGTAGCATCTGGGTCATATGTAACACCATCAACAGTAATGACAGCCGAAGTAGGCACTGCCGAAGCTGTGATTGTACCGTCAGCTAATCCGTTACAAGAGACGTTTGTATGAGAAACTGTGAGAACAACATTCTCAGGTTGTGTAATAGTTACTTCTTCGGTATCGGTACACTCTTCACCATCGTTACCACCAGGGATGGTAGCTACAACAGTATAAGTACCCGGTCCGTAAGTAGCATCTGGGTCATATGTAACACCATCAACAGTAATGACAGCCGAAGTAGGCACTGCCGAAGCTGTGATTGTACCGTCAGCTAATCCGTTACAAGAGACGTTTGTATGAGAAACTGTGAGAACAACATTCTCAGGTTGTGTAATAGTTACTTCTTCGGTATCGGTACACTCTTCACCATCGTTACCACCAGGGATGGTAGCTACAACAGTATAAGTACCCGGTCCGTAAGTAGCATCTGGGTCATATGTAACACCATCAACAGTAATGACAGCCGAAGTAGGCACTGCCGAAGCTGTGATTGTACCGTCAGCTAATCCGTTACAAGAGACGTTTGTATGAGAAACTGTGAGAACAACATTCTCAGGTTGTGTAATAGTTACTTCTTCGGTATCGGTACACTCTTCACCATCGTTACCACCAGGGATGGTAGCTACAACAGTATAAGTACCCGGTCCGTAAGTAGCATCTGGGTCATATGTAACACCATCAACAGTAATGACAGCCGAAGTAGGCACTGCCGAAGCTGTGATTGTACCGTCAGCTAATCCGTTACAAGAGACGTTTGTATGAGAAACTGTGAGAACAACATTCTCAGGTTGTGTAATAGTTACTTCTTCGGTATCGGTACACTCTTCACCATCGTTACCACCAGGGATGGTAGCTACAACAGTATAAGTACCCGGTCCGTAAGTAGCATCTGGGTCATATGTAACACCATCAACAGTAATGACAGCCGAAGTAGGCACTGCCGAAGCTGTGATTGTACCGTCAGCTAATCCGTTACAAGAGACGTTTGTATGAGAAACTGTGAGAACAACATTCTCAGGTTGTGTAATAGTTACTTCTTCGGTATCGGTACACTCTTCACCATCGTTACCACCAGGGATGGTAGCTACAACAGTATAAGTACCCGGTCCGTAAGTAGCATCTGGGTCATATGTAACACCATCAACAGTAATGACAGCCGAAGTAGGCACTGCCGAAGCTGTGATTGTACCGTCAGCTAATCCGTTACAAGAGACGTTTGTATGAGAAACTGTGAGAACAACATTCTCAGGTTGTGTAATAGTTACTTCTTCGGTATCGGTACACTCTTCACCATCGTTACCACCAGGGATGGTAGCTACAACAGTATAAGTACCCGGTCCGTAAGTAGCATCTGGGTCATATGTAACACCATCAACAGTAATGACAGCCGAAGTAGGCACTGCCGAAGCTGTGATTGTACCGTCAGCTAATCCGTTACAAGAGACGTTTGTATGAGAAACTGTGAGAACAACATTCTCAGGTTGTGTAATAGTTACTTCTTCGGTATCGGTACACTCTTCACCATCGTTACCACCAGGGATGGTAGCTACAACAGTATAAGTACCCGGTCCGTAAGTAGCATCTGGGTCATATGTAACACCATCAACAGTAATGACAGCCGAAGTAGGCACTGCCGAAGCTGTGATTGTACCGTCAGCTAATCCGTTACAAGAGACGTTTGTATGAGAAACTGTGAGAACAACATTCTCAGGTTGTGTAATAGTTACTTCTTCGGTATCGGTACACTCTTCACCATCGTTACCACCAGGGATGGTAGCTACAACAGTATAAGTACCCGGTCCGTAAGTAGCATCTGGGTCATATGTAACACCATCAACAGTAATGACAGCCGAAGTAGGCACTGCCGAAGCTGTGATTGTACCGTCAGCTAATCCGTTACAAGAGACGTTTGTATGAGAAACTGTGAGAACAACATTCTCAGGTTGTGTAATAGTTACTTCTTCGGTATCGGTACACTCTTCACCATCGTTACCACCAGGGATGGTAGCTACAACAGTATAAGTACCCGGTCCGTAAGTAGCATCTGGGTCATATGTAACACCATCAACAGTAATGACAGCCGAAGTAGGCACTGCCGAAGCTGTGATTGTACCGTCAGCTAATCCGTTACAAGAGACGTTTGTATGAGAAACTGTGAGAACAACATTCTCAGGTTGTGTAATAGTTACTTCTTCGGTATCGGTACACTCTTCACCATCGTTACCACCAGGGATGGTAGCTACAACAGTATAAGTACCCGGTCCGT
This sequence comes from Marinilabiliales bacterium, assembly GCA_963776205.1. Lineage (GTDB taxonomy): Bacteria > Bacteroidota > Bacteroidia > Bacteroidales > F082 > UBA4459. The sequence goes on along the minus strand of CAVZLR010000001.1, from coordinate 632,771 downwards.
AAGTAGCATCTGGGTCATATGTAACACCATCAACAGTAATGACAGCCGAAGTAGGCACTGCCGAAGCTGTGATTGTACCGTCAGCTAATCCGTTACAAGAGACGTTTGTATGAGAAACTGTGAGAACAACATTCTCAGGTTGTGTAATAGTTACTTCTTCGGTATCGGTACACTCTTCACCATCGTTACCACCAGGGATGGTAGCTACAACAGTATAAGTACCCGGTCCGTAAGTAGCATCTGGGTCATATGTAACACCATCAACAGTAATGACAGCCGAAGTAGGCACTGCCGAAGCTGTGATTGTACCGTCAGCTAATCCGTTACAAGAGACGTTTGTATGAGAAACTGTGAGAACAACATTCTCAGGTTGTGTAATAGTTACTTCTTCGGTATCGGTACACTCTTCACCATCGTTACCACCAGGGATGGTAGCTACAACAGTATAAGTACCCGGTCCGTAAGTAGCATCTGGGTCATATGTAACACCATCAACAGTAATGACAGCCGAAGTAGGCACTGCCGAAGCTGTGATTGTACCGTCAGCTAATCCGTTACAAGAGACGTTTGTATGAGAAACTGTGAGAACAACATTCTCAGGTTGTGTAATAGTTACTTCTTCGGTATCGGTACACTCTTCACCATCGTTACCACCAGGGATGGTAGCTACAACAGTATAAGTACCCGGTCCGTAAGTAGCATCTGGGTCATATGTAACACCATCAACAGTAATGACAGCCGAAGTAGGCACTGCCGAAGCTGTGATTGTACCGTCAGCTAATCCGTTACAAGAGACGTTTGTATGAGAAACTGTGAGAACAACATTCTCAGGTTGTGTAATAGTTACTTCTTCGGTATCGGTACACTCTTCACCATCGTTACCACCAGGGATGGTAGCTACAACAGTATAAGTACCCGGTCCGTAAGTAGCATCTGGGTCATATGTAACACCATCAACAGTAATGACAGCCGAAGTAGGCACTGCCGAAGCTGTGATTGTACCGTCAGCTAATCCGTTACAAGAGACGTTTGTATGAGAAACTGTGAGAACAACATTCTCAGGTTGTGTAATAGTTACTTCTTCGGTATCGGTACACTCTTCACCATCGTTACCACCAGGGATGGTAGCTACAACAGTATAAGTACCCGGTCCGTAAGTAGCATCTGGGTCATATGTAACACCATCAACAGTAATGACAGCCGAAGTAGGCACTGCCGAAGCTGTGATTGTACCGTCAGCTAATCCGTTACAAGAGACGTTTGTATGAGAAACTGTGAGAACAACATTCTCAGGTTGTGTAATAGTTACTTCTTCGGTATCGGTACACTCTTCACCATCGTTACCACCAGGGATGGTAGCTACAACAGTATAAGTACCCGGTCCGTAAGTAGCATCTGGGTCATATGTAACACCATCAACAGTAATGACAGCCGAAGTAGGCACTGCCGAAGCTGTGATTGTACCGTCAGCTAATCCGTTACAAGAGACGTTTGTATGAGAAACTGTGAGAACAACATTCTCAGGTTGTGTAATAGTTACTTCTTCGGTATCGGTACACTCTTCACCATCGTTACCACCAGGGATGGTAGCTACAACAGTATAAGTACCCGGTCCGTAAGTAGCATCTGGGTCATATGTAACACCATCAACAGTAATGACAGCCGAAGTAGGCACTGCCGAAGCTGTGATTGTACCGTCAGCTAATCCGTTACAAGAGACGTTTGTATGAGAAACTGTGAGAACAACATTCTCAGGTTGTGTAATAGTTACTTCTTCGGTATCGGTACACTCTTCACCATCGTTACCACCAGGGATGGTAGCTACAACAGTATAAGTACCCGGTCCGTAAGTAGCATCTGGGTCATATGTAACACCATCAACAGTAATGACAGCCGAAGTAGGCACTGCCGAAGCTGTGATTGTACCGTCAGCTAATCCGTTACAAGAGACGTTTGTATGAGAAACTGTGAGAACAACATTCTCAGGTTGTGTAATAGTTACTTCTTCGGTATCGGTACACTCTTCACCATCGTTACCACCAGGGATGGTAGCTACAACAGTATAAGTACCCGGTCCGTAAGTAGCATCTGGGTCATATGTAACACCATCAACAGTAATGACAGCCGAAGTAGGCACTGCCGAAGCTGTGATTGTACCGTCAGCTAATCCGTTACAAGAGACGTTTGTATGAGAAACTGTGAGAACAACATTCTCAGGTTGTGTAATAGTTACTTCTTCGGTATCGGTACACTCTTCACCATCGTTACCACCAGGGATGGTAGCTACAACAGTATAAGTACCCGGTCCGTAAGTAGCATCTGGGTCATATGTAACACCATCAACAGTAATGACAGCCGAAGTAGGCACTGCCGAAGCTGTGATTGTACCGTCAGCTAATCCGTTACAAGAGACGTTTGTATGAGAAACTGTGAGAACAACATTCTCAGGTTGTGTAATAGTTACTTCTTCGGTATCGGTACACTCTTCACCATCGTTACCACCAGGGATGGTAGCTACAACAGTATAAGTACCCGGTCCGTAAGTAGCATCTGGGTCATATGTAACACCATCAACAGTAATGACAGCCGAAGTAGGCACTGCCGAAGCTGTGATTGTACCGTCAGCTAATCCGTTACAAGAGACGTTTGTATGAGAAACTGTGAGAACAACATTCTCAGGTTGTGTAATAGTTACTTCTTCGGTATCGGTACACTCTTCACCATCGTTACCACCAGGGATGGTAGCTACAACAGTATAAGTACCCGGTCCGTAAGTAGCATCTGGGTCATATGTAACACCATCAACAGTAATGACAGCCGAAGTAGGCACTGCCGAAGCTGTGATTGTACCGTCAGCTAATCCGTTACAAGAGACGTTTGTATGAGAAACTGTGAGAACAACATTCTCAGGTTGTGTAATAGTTACTTCTTCGGTATCGGTACACTCTTCACCATCGTTACCACCAGGGATGGTAGCTACAACAGTATAAGTACCCGGTCCGTAAGTAGCATCTGGGTCATATGTAACACCATCAACAGTAATGACAGCCGAAGTAGGCACTGCCGAAGCTGTGATTGTACCGTCAGCTAATCCGTTACAAGAGACGTTTGTATGAGAAACTGTGAGAACAACATTCTCAGGTTGTGTAATAGTTACTTCTTCGGTATCGGTACACTCTTCACCATCGTTACCACCAGGGATGGTAGCTACAACAGTATAAGTACCCGGTCCGTAAGTAGCATCTGGGTCATATGTAACACCATCAACAGTAATGACAGCCGAAGTAGGCACTGCCGAAGCTGTGATTGTACCGTCAGCTAATCCGTTACAAGAGACGTTTGTATGAGAAACTGTGAGAACAACATTCTCAGGTTGTGTAATAGTTACTTCTTCGGTATCGGTACACTCTTCACCATCGTTACCACCAGGGATGGTAGCTACAACAGTATAAGTACCCGGTCCGTAAGTAGCATCTGGGTCATATGTAACACCATCAACAGTAATGACAGCCGAAGTAGGCACTGCCGAAGCTGTGATTGTACCGTCAGCTAATCCGTTACAAGAGACGTTTGTATGAGAAACTGTGAGAACAACATTCTCAGGTTGTGTAATAGTTACTTCTTCGGTATCGGTACACTCTTCACCATCGTTACCACCAGGGATGGTAGCTACAACAGTATAAGTACCCGGTCCGTAAGTAGCATCTGGGTCATATGTAACACCATCAACAGTAATGACAGCCGAAGTAGGCACTGCCGAAGCTGTGATTGTACCGTCAGCTAATCCGTTACAAGAGACGTTTGTATGAGAAACTGTGAGAACAACATTCTCAGGTTGTGTAATAGTTACTTCTTCGGTATCGGTACACTCTTCACCATCGTTACCACCAGGGATGGTAGCTACAACAGTATAAGTACCCGGTCCGTAAGTAGCATCTGGGTCATATGTAACACCATCAACAGTAATGACAGCCGAAGTAGGCACTGCCGAAGCTGTGATTGTACCGTCAGCTAATCCGTTACAAGAGACGTTTGTATGAGAAACTGTGAGAACAACATTCTCAGGTTGTGTAATAGTTACTTCTTCGGTATCGGTACACCCGTTGGCATCAGTAACCGTCACAATATAAGTACCAGCGGCAAGTCCAGTAGCAGTAGAAGTAGTTTGTACTGGATCAGTATTCCATGAATATGAATAATCAGGAGTACCACCTGTTGCAGATGCAGTTGCTTCTCCGTCATCTCCTCCGTTACATGAAACATTAGATTGAGAGGGAATTGAAGCTGTAAGATCATTCTCTGCTTCAGTAATAATAATATCATTTATGGTTACTATACAATCATTCGCATCTTTCACAGTAACATAATATGTACCTGAAGAAAGACTACCGAATACATTAGAACCCCCATATGAGCCACCATTAATACTATACTGATAAGGAGACGATCCGTTACTTGCATTAACAGTAATTGAACCATCAGATGCGCCAAAACATGAAACGTCTTCTGTGACTACAGAAGCATCAAGCGTACAAAAGATAATTCTGAAAGTATAAGAAGGTGTTATACAGTTTTCATCTGGATCAGGTGTAAAGGTAATGTCAACATATCCAAGAGCCAGATCATTTGGACCTGGATTATAGGTACAACTTGGTGATGGATTTTCACTAAATGTTCCATCTCCAGAAGTTGACCATAAAACTTCATCACCATATTGACCGTTTCCAGACCACCAGAACGAACCGTCAACTTGAATAGGCTCTGAAGGGGATGCATAAATGGGACTAGTTGGTCCAACAGCATAAATATAATCAGGCATGCTTAAATTAGCTGAAGCCTGATCTCTGTTTGCATACCACCATGTATTGATGGTATTGTTATTACCATATTGAGGGCTGCCATTAGCTCCGGAATTAAAACCATCCCAGGTATGACAACCTCCAGGAGGGGTAGTGGCAGGTAAACAACCTCCTAAATTTACATTTGGAGAGCCTGTATTAGAAGAATAGGATATGTTAGAGTCATCCCAATAAAAATTTAATTGATAACCCACCGGAGGCGTTGGCCTTACACTTGAAACAGAATATCCATCTTCATTTTCTTCAACATCATAAACCGGAAAATGAAATGCTGCCTGTGCAAAAGTTACGACTACAGAAACACTGACATTAACACCCACAAGATTTCCCAATCCATCAAGCCCGTCCCATGGAACACACACTGAAAAAGGAGGGTTTTCGCCCGGTGAGGGGTCAATATTTTGAACTATTATTCTGTCAGCTGTGCCCGGCGTATAAATACCGTCCGGGGTAGCCGGATATAGATCAAGTAAAACTTCAACATCTCCTGTTGCGTAAACATCTACATTGATGCAGCTTTCATCCACGCCACAACGAGTCATCTCATTAATTATAATACGATCATCATAACTACCATTTTGCCAGATAGTAATATCCGGGTCTGTAAGAAAGACTTCATATTCAGGTTCTGTTGACAGTGCATTCCAAACACTTTTTCTGTCTTGAGCTGTGTTTCCTGTATTTCCCGTTCCAGTGCTGTTGAAAGAAACATTGAAGTACCATGGGCGGAATCCTGCACCATTAAAATCAATTTTATTAACAAAACCATTTTGAGTCTCATCACCGGTTGTTGAACCGTAATCAGGGGCAAAAACATAAAATGCGCCATTAAAATTTTCATTTGCATCAGGAAGAGACAGTGCCCAACGTTTTGACCAAACACGTCCCAGTTTAGATGTAGTTCCGGAGGCAACAGTAATATCATAATAATTGTAGTGTACCTCTGTTCCAAATCCGCCGTCTCTATCAAATTCAATCCAATAATCACCTGCTGGTAATCCGGAAGGATTGAAAACGAAGGCATTGTATCCGTTGGTAGTACCATCTATTCCGTTTGGGCCGTTTTTTGCTTTGGTCCATTTTTGTGTAGTATTTCCTGTTATATTGGATGTGGTGTTATTTAATACCTGAGGTCCGAATACAACGTTACCATTTGGATCTTTAATACGAAAATAGGAATTGATTTCGCTTCCTGTTGGAGTACTTTTACCGCGACTAAAACCGAGATAAACTTTTTCACTATTTGGATTTTGAATTCTGATATAAAGCCTTTGTGCATCGGTCGAGTTATACTGGGCAAAATTTCCATATGTACTATGATCAACACATAGAGAAACTTCATCATCTTCACTTGGTGCCGTTTGTTTAGTACCTTCTCCATAACTCAGGATTGATAGCAATCCTAAAAAGAGTGTTAAGAGGATTTTGGTTTGGTAATTATGAGTAAAATATTTCATGGTAAATATTTTTTGAACTTTTAAACAAATAATGATATGTCAGAGAATTGATAGGCAATCTTATTTAGTGGTGCATTGAAATCGTTAAAGCCAATGATAACACCTTCAGGTACCGGAACATAAGTGAAGACAACAGCTCGTCCTTCGTTTTCAGGACATTCACTGTTGATGGCTTTAATTTCTGTACAGTTCCACCTGTCATACTGATTTCTTGAAGGTATAGTGAGTTTAACCAAAAAATCATATGTTTCACCAGGCGCTAATGTAACTTCTCCGTTTAGTGAATTAAGATTGATATCCAGCAGTTCCTGGTTAAAATTGATATTGTTATCCATTGAACTACCATCAGGATTTTCTCCACTTGCTGAAAAGTCATCCGCATAAATGGTAAATGTATTTGTGGTATTTCCAGTGTTTTCAATCCGAATTTGATACTGAATACTGCTGCCAGATAGTTCAGCGATGTTTTCGCCAACTGTTGTCACAACGGATCCGCAGTTGACAAATTGGATATTTAAATCCGATTTAGTTTGTACATTATTTATTTCACTTCCGAATACCATCAATGAAAATGCAGTAAAAACGGCCATCAGGATATTTCTTTTAGCAATCAATTTTTGCTTTAAAAATGGGTTGGTTTGTAGATATTTCATGGTTTTATTTTTTCAATAATTATATAATAATATAGCATGAGCCTAAATCGCTTAGGAACACTATAAATTAAAAGGAGTAAGAATAGGTGAGATACTTCTTAGATAGTAAATTGTTTTCATAGCTCGATAATTAATTATTTCCCTGTTTAATTTTTATCGCTTGAAAAGCTTGCTTCAATAATTGGAATTCGACCAGGTTAATGAAATTGGTTATGGTCTTTTGCCTGAAAAGAATGTTTTAATAATTGGAAATTAACCAAACTGAAATGTTGGCCTTTACTTGAAAAGAAAGTTTTTTATAATTGGAAAAATACCTAATGTAAAATTAGAGCTTGGAAGGATTGTTTTTCAGAAATTGTATTGTGCTTGTGTTTTTTGTGCTTGTATGCTTATCTTCAGAATTGGAATCTGAATTTTGAAGAACGAGGTGCAAATGTAGTCAAGTTTATTAATTAAACAATATTTTTTTGTTAAAAACTTGTTAATAAGCTCAGCAAATATAGAAATTAAATTGCAAAAGTCAAGAAAAATGTGATTTATTTCATAATAGCAGATTATTTGAAGAGATAAAAACAATCATTTAAAATATTGAAAATCAAATATATAAAACGACAATATAATTTTCAAAAAAAAAGTTTCAAATTATAATGTTATCGTACCCCCTATTTTGTAAAAATTATTAACAAGCATAAATTATTCATAAGCAATTTAAATTTCAAGATAAAAGATGATTTTTTATGAATAACCTTCTTAAAACAAAATTAATAATTACTTTTGTGAAATTTTTAACAATACATAATAAAACATGAAACTATCTCATATAGAGCATATTGGAATTGCCGTAAACAATTTGAAAGAAGCTATTCCATATTATGAAGACATATTGGGCTTAAAATGCTATTCCGTTGAGGAAGTAAAAGACCAAAAAGTGAAGACCGCTTTCTTTAAAATCGGACAAACGAAGCTTGAGTTACTGGAAAGCACAAGCCCGGATGGCCCGATAGCAAAATTTATTGAAAAGCGGGGGCAGGGAATCCATCATATTGCATTTGCAGTTGATGGCATTGACAATGCGCTGAGTGAAGCGGAAGAAAAAGGCATAAAACTAATTGACGTAAAACCACGAAAAGGTGCAGAAGGTCTTGATATTGCTTTTTTGCACCCTAAATCAACTTTTGGGGTTTTAACCGAGTTCTGCGAAGATAAAAACAAATCTTAACCACAAATTACTTATAAACTGCATCATAATGACCATTGAAGATAACATCCAGCATCTTCTGAACAAACGGGAAGAAGCAAAAAAAGGAGGTGGAGAAAAGCGAATTCAATCCCAGCATAATAAAGGAAAATTTACGGCCAGGGAACGCATCAGCATGCTGCTTGATGAGGGAAGTTTCGAAGAATATGACATGTTCGTTACCCACCGTACGACCGAATTTGGTTTGGATAAAGAAAAATACCTTACGGATGGTGTGGTAACAGGCCATGGTACTATTGATGGACGTGTTGTTTACGTTTTTTCGCAGGATTTTACTGTATTCGGAGGTTCACTTTCAGAAACTTATGCACAAAAGATCTGTAAGATAATGGATCAGGCGATGAAAGTAGGAGCCCCTGTGATTGGTATCAACGATAGCGGTGGCGCCCGCATTCAGGAAGGTGTGCGAAGCCTGGCAGGATATGCCGAGATTTTTCAACGCAATATACTGGCTTCAGGGGTTATACCTCAAATTTCTGCCGTATTTGGCCCTTGTGCCGGAGGTGCCGTTTACTCACCGGCCCTCACTGATTTTGTTCTGATGAGCAAAGAAAACAGTTATATGTTTGTTACAGGGCCCAAAGTAGCTAAAACAGTTACAGGCGAAGATATTTCGACAGAGGACCTGGGCGGACCTGATGTGCATGGGAAAAAATCTGGCGTAGCGCATTTTATTGCTGAAGACGAGAATGAAGGTATTTTGCTGATCCGCAAATTGCTTACTTATCTGCCGCAAAACAACCTCGAAGATCCGATTATTACCGAATGTAATGATCCGATCGACAGAAAAGAAGACCTGTTGAATGAAATAATTCCCGTAAATCCAAATCAGCCATACGATGTAACAGACGTGATTTATTCGATTGTTGATAATGGTGAGTTCCTGAACGTGCAAAGAAATTACGCTCAGAATATTATTACAGGTTTCGCAAAATTTAAAGGAATGCCAGTGGGTATTGTAGCCAACCAGCCGAATTATCTGGCAGGTGTACTCGATATCAATGCATCCCGAAAAGCAGCCAGATTTGTAAGATTCTGTGATGCTTTTAACATTCCGATAGTAACCCTGGTGGATGTTCCGGGATTTTTACCGGGAAGTGCACAGGAATACGGAGGTATTATCCTGCATGGTGCAAAATTGCTATTTGCCTATGGCGAAGCGACGGTACCGAAAATCACGATTACCTTACGAAAATCATATGGCGGCGCACATGATGTTATGGGATCGAAGCAATTACGGGGAGACATTAATTATGCATGGCCTTCTGCAGAAATTGCAGTGATGGGTCCTGATGGCGCCATTGAAGTACTGGAAGGAAAGTATATCAGGTCAATTGAAAACGAAGAAGAGCGGAAAAAATACAAGCGGAAAAAGGAAAAAGAATACCGCGATAAATTTGCCAATCCATACGAAGCAGCCAGTTATGGTTATATTGATGATGTGATCGAACCCAGGAATACACGTTTCAGGATTATCAGGGCATTGCGTTCCATTGCTTCTAAAAAGGATCTGAATCCTCCAAAGAAACATTCAAATATTCCTTTGTAAAATATCTCCATCTGAATAATTGATAAATTATGATTTTTATATTTGAAACGCCAGTACTGATAACAGAGGGAATTACCATTGCGATAACGGGCTATGTCATTGTATTTACAGCGCTTGTGCTTCTGTATTTTGTATTTTATTATTTGTCGAAAGCCATAATCATAAATACAAAAAAAAGACTAGCCAGATACGGAAAACAACATCAAGCGAAAGAGAATAATGATGTACATATAAGTGGTGAAGTAACAGCAGCTATCGCAATGGCGATATATTTGAATCGCGATCTGCACGATGCTGAAAGCGATATCCTGACGATTAAGAAGATTTCAAAGGATTATTCTCCCTGGAGTTCCAAAATATATGGCATGCGATATTTCAGACGATAAATTGTATTAAAATGAAAGAATTTAAGTTCACAATTCATGGCAACGAATACGAAGTTGAAATCAAACAACTTGAAGAAGGGATTGGAAAAATAGAGGTAAACGGAACTTTATATGAAGTTGAACTTCATAAAAAAGAAGAAAAAACTTCGAAAACGCCTATACTGATGCGTACTCCTGTACCTACTGCAAAAGGAGCGCATAAAATTAAAAAATCGAAGGGTGGACTTTTTAAAGTAACAGCACCTTTGCCGGGCAATGTACTTCAAATATTTGTTAAAGAAAGTGACGTAGTAAAAAAAGGAGATAAATTGCTTTTATACGAAGCAATGAAAATGGAAAATACGGTTGTTTCTGAGAAAGCAGGGCACATTAAATCAATTAAGGTAAAACCGGGAGATGCCGTACTCCAGGATGACCTGTTAATAGAATTGGAACTGGAATAGCATCACACATGAATCATTTAAGAAGAGCATATACCATCATCGGTATTATTGTATTTCTGGGAATACTCCATTTCATCGTTTTCCAATCGCCCGGATTTGCTAACGAATTGGGTGAAGTACAACAAATTGAAAATACATCCACCCTCAACAATTCTCAAGATGGCGTGATGGATGGGATCAATAAATTCATTAGTTATACAGGCTTCAGGAATGCTACACCCGGAAATATTATAATGATCTTCGTTGGTCTGATATTTATATTTCTGGCCATCAAATATGATTATGAGCCGCTGTTGCTGATACCTATCGGAACAGGAGTAATTATCGGAAACATCCCATTTTTCCAGGATGGCGGCATCAACCTGCAATTGGGTATTTACCAGGAAGGCAGTGTGCTGAATTACCTGTATTTCGGTGTGGTGAAAGGTATTTACCCACCATTGATATTTCTGGGTATTGGTGCGATGACAGATTTCTCATCTTTGATTTCAAATCCGCGTCTGATGCTATTGGGGGCTGCGGCCCAGGTAGGCATTTTCCTGACGTTTATCGGCGCACTTTATCTCGGATTTAATATGCCCGAAGCTGGTGCTATTGGCATCATTGGTGGCGCCGACGGACCAACGGCTATTTTCTTATCGTCAAAATTGGCCAACGGAGGCATCATCAATGGATTGCAAACCAAGAATTTGATTGGCCCAATCGCTATTGCCGCCTATTCTTATATGGCATTGGTTCCGGTGATCCAACCACCGATCATGCGCTTATTAACCTCCAAAAAGGAACGAGTGATACGTATGAAACCACCTCGCTCGGTGAGTAAACTCGAAAAGATCATTTTCCCGATCGTAGCCTTGATTTTAACAACCTTTATTTCTCCGGGTGCATTACCCTTGCTGGGGATGTTATTCTTTGGAAACCTGCTCAAAGAAAGCGGCGTAACCAAACGACTGGCGGATACTGCCAGGACTTCATTAATTGATATTGTGACCATTTTACTGGGACTTACCGTGGGTGCTTCAACACAGGCTGATGTATTTCTCACCAGCGAATCCATATTGATATTCGTGCTCGGCGCATTGTCATTTATTATTGCAACAGCCGGCGGTGTTATGTTTGCTAAGGTGATGAATTTGTTTATTAAAGAAGGAAATAAAATCAATCCGTTGGTGGGTGCTGCGGGTGTTTCAGCGGTGCCTGACAGTGCAAGGGTAGTACAAACAGAAGGTTTAAAGTATGATTCGTCCAACCACCTGTTAATGCATGCGATGGCACCCAATGTTTCGGGCGTGATTGGCTCAGCAGTTGCTGCAGGTATTTTAATGAGTTTCTTATTATAAATGTATCAAAGCCCGATTTTTTTAATTTTGAATGGTAATTCAAGAATTGATTCATGCTAATTATAGGTATTGCAGGAGGAAGTGGTTCAGGTAAAACTACGGTTGTCAATAAAATTGTTGATTCACTCCCTAAAAAAACAGTGGTTGTTATTCCACAGGATGCATATTATTATGATAACGGGCATCTTTCTCAGGAAGAAAAATTAAAGATCAATTTCGACCATCCCAACTCCATCGAATGGGATTTGTTGATCAAGCAAATTGACCAGTTAAAAAAAGAACAACCCATACAAATGCCCATGTACAATTATGTAACCTGTGCCCGGGCAAAAGAAACCATTACTATTGAACCAAAAACTGTTGTGATTGTTGAAGGGATATTAGTACTCGGGAATAAGGATCTCAGAAAACGGATGGACATTAAATTATTTGTTTCAACAGACAATGACGACCGGTTGATACGAATTATGAGAAGAGATATCGTGGAGCGGGGAAGATCATACAACGATGTGCTCAATCATTATGAAAAATTTGTGAAACCCATGCACAATCAATTTATAGAACCGACCAAACTTTTTGCGGATGTCATCATTCCGCAGGGTGGCGAAAATAAGGTAGCTATTGATATGGTGGTTTCGCGCATTAAAATGAACCTGCAGATATAAATGAGTAATATCAATAATATAAAATCACCTTGTATTCACGTTTGTACGCATGATGATAAGAATATCTGCCTGGGTTGTTACCGGAGCCTCGAAGAGATCAGAAAATGGTATTTATGTTCTGACAAAGAAAAGGTGAAAATTGTAAAAAATGCCGAAAAAAGAAGGGCCCAAAAAGATCAGAAAGATCAATTTGGGCACTATGTTTAGTTCAATTAAAAGTTGTTTTGCCTAAAGGTGCTTTTATCTACAACATTTCTTTACGCTCTTTCTTTTCAAGAAAATGACTGATAACAAGGCCAATTCCCCCGAATAAAAAGATCATTGAAAAATAAGCTGCTTCATCATTCAATGTGGTAGTTTCTACCAAAGTGGCGCCAATAATCAACCCTATGGCGACACCAATACATAACAAACCGATTTTTAACGCGTAATAATTAAAATTAGGTTTGGTGACTAGCAATGACGCGTCAGCTCCTTTCTCAATTAACACCATACGTTCTTTTCTCCTCACCAATAAATGAATGATTCCGTAAGCAAAACTAAATACAATGGCTACTACAAATACCGGAACTATCTCTTCCATAATATTAAAATTTTAAGATTTAACAAATTAATTTGTATTTAGGACGCTTCTATTATCATCCGGTTACAAAGTTTTTAATAATTTTGAGGTCTGAACACGTCAATATGTTGATTCTATTGGACATAAATAGAGAAATGAATTTTTTGAATATAAAGAAAAGAGATCCCCTCTCTATATAATTACGGTGTTGCCGTCCGCAATTATTTTCTTATAATTTTTACATTCAAAAAAATTCAACAACAATGGACTTACCTTTTGCAGAATCGTTTAAAATAAAAATGGTGGAGAACATCCACAGAAGTTCTCGCCAGGAAAGAGAAGCCTGGATTAAAGAAGCCAGATACAATCTTTTCAACTTAAAAAGCAGCCAGGTATATATTGATCTGCTTACCGACTCGGGCACAGGTGCCATGAGCGATAAACAATGGTCGGAGATGATGTTGGGAGATGAAAGCTATGCCGGAGCCTCATCGTATTATAAAATGAAAAAAGCCATCCAGGAGATTACAGGCTTTGAATACTTTTTACCTACCCACCAGGGGCGCGCAGCCGAGAATGTGCTTTTTTCAGCATTGATAAAAGACGGGGATATCATCCCTGGGAACACCCATTTTGATACCACTAAAGGCCATATCGAATTTCGAAGGGCCCACGCCATCGACTGTACCATCGACGAGGCTTTCAATACCACGCTGGATTATCCCTTCAAGGGCAATATTGATATCGATAAACTTGAAAAAGTTCTCAAAAGCCATCCAAAGGAAAAAATCCCGTTGATTGTGGTTACTGTCACCTGTAATTCTTCAGGTGGGCAACCTGTTAGTATGGCCAATATGATAGCGGTACGTAAAGTAGCAGATAAATACGGCATTCGGGTTATTTATGATTCGGCCCGGTTTGCCGAAAACGCCTATTTCATTAAGTTAAAAGAAAAAGGCTATGCCGATAAAAGTATACGTGAAATAGTGCGTGAAATGTTTTCTTATGCTGATGGTATGACCATGAGCAGTAAAAAAGACGCGATCGTGAACATGGGTGGATTTATTGGCTTGCGCGACAAAGACTTGTTTGAGAAAGCCAGCACCTTCAATATTCTTTTTGAAGGATTTATTTCATACGGAGGGATGTCGGGTCGCGATATGAATGCCCTCGCGCAGGGATTATACGAAGGCACCGATTTTAATTACCTCGAAACACGGATCAACCAGGTAGCATATTTGGGCCAGCAATTAAAAGACAACGGTATCCCGGTGCAGTATCCGTTTGGTGGTCATGCCATTTATGTAGATGCGAAGCGGTTTTTGCCGCATTTTCCGGTGGAAGAGTATGTAGCGCAAACCCTGGCAGTAGAATTATATCTGGAGGGAGGTATCAGGGGCGTTGAAATAGGAACCTTGCTGGCAGATCGTGATCCGGACACAGGTAAAAACCGTTTTCCCGAACTGGAACTTGTACGCCTGACCATTCCACGTAGAGTTTACACCAACAACCATATGGATTATATCGCAGCGGCACTTACCAATGTGTACGAACGCCGGCACGAAATTAAAAGAGGTTTTAAAATTAAAAAAGAAGCACCTATATTGCGACACTTTACGGTAGAACTGGAACGGGTTAAACAGAAGAAATAAATATGGAGCAAACAAAAAAATACAAGAAATACGAAAGGCTGTTCAAACAAATTCGTGAACTGATACAAAAAAGCAGCAACAATCCGGGCTCCAATATGTCGACCATCATTGCGGTGCTGCATCATAAGATAGATTACTTTTTCTGGACGGGTTTCTATTTGTTGATGGATGGGAAACTGCAGGTGGGACCTTACCAGGGATCATTGGCTTGTATCAACCTGGCAAAAGATACGGGCGTGTGTTGGGCAGCCATTAATAAGAAAGAAACATTAATCGTTGATGATGTAGCTGCCTTTCCAGGGCATATTGCCTGCGATTCAAGGTCTGCATCTGAAATTGTCGTTCCACTTTATGACATACAAAATCAGTTGTGCGGTGTGATGGATGTGGACAGCCGCGAACTGAATTCCTTTGACGAAATTGATGCGTTCTGGCTCGAAAAGATCACTAAACTGGTATATCACCCAAATTCATAATTAGCCATGCTTTTTGCAGCAGCATTTCTTATCGTTATTTCCTTAGCGTTCCAGGTATTCCCGATTGCACTCGGTTTAACAAGAGTGGATTTAAAAAACAGTATTGTTTCGATACTCATCTTATCACTATCGCAAACCATTTTTTTTCTACTGGGTTATTATGCAGGAGAACAATTCATGCATCTGCTCAATGATTATAAATCAACCATATTATTTGCAGGATTTTTTCTGATCGGCATACGAATGATAATGGAAGTGCTGAGGGTCAGAAAAGGGGAACGAACGTTTCTTATAACAGATAAAAATGGCGAAGTGCTGGCAGCAATGGCGCACTCGATGAACACTTTTTTAGCAGCATTATTGCTGTATTTCATTCCGGTAAACAAACTCTGGCTGGCCGCCATTTTATTTGTGGTATCATTGGTGATGGCTGTTGGAGGCCTTGTAGCCAAACCTGAAAGAATTAATTTTACATTCGCTTCACTTTTATATTTAATAGGCGGTATAGTGATCATTGTTTCATCACTTTACTTTATTTTTGCTGCCTTTTAAAATAAACCTATGACAAAAACAAGATATTCTACGATTATTTCACTGGTGTTCAGCCTTGTAATACTCCAATTTACAAGTGCACAAGTTCCACCGAGTTATTACGATGACGCAGCAGGATTGACCGGAATCGAACTGAAAGATGCACTGCACGATATTATTAAAAACCACGACGAACCGAGTTATGATGATTTAAGGGATTTTATCTTGAAAGCATCAGATGAAGACCCTGAGAATCCTAACAATGTGATTTTACTGTATTCGGGCATTTCGAGACCTAAGAGTATGTTTGGGGGTAATACAGGCGACTGGAATCGGGAACACGTTTGGGCCAAATCGCATGGTGATTTTGGTAATGATCCACCGTCGGGAACTGATGCGCACCATATCAGGCCAACAGATGTGCAGGTGAATTCGCTGCGTGGTAACCTTGATTTCGACAATGGAGGCAGTCCGGTTTCTGGTGCGCCAGGTTGTTTTAAAGACGGCGACTCGTTCGAACCACGCGATGAGGTAAAAGGGGATGTGGCCCGGATGATATTTTATATGGATGTGCGTTATGAAGGTGATAATGGTGAATTGGACCTTACAGTTGTAGATAAGGTAAACACAGCTCCTGCACCAGAGCATGGTAAATTATCCGTTTTACTCGAATGGCATCAGCAAGATCTGCCGGATGATTTTGAAAGAAACCGCAACAATGTTGTATACGCTTACCAGGAAAACAGGAATCCGTTTATTGACCATCCTGAATTTGCAGAAGAAATATGGGGCAATCCCAGCAGTATTTCTGTTTCTGATCATATGTTCATCAAGTGTTATCCAAATCCCGTTAATAATCAGCTCTTTGTTGATTACCATGGAAATAGTTCTTTCTCATATTCAATAATAAGCTTTGAAGGTAAGCAAGTATTAGCAGGACAGTTACAACCTTATAAATCATCCATCAATACAACTAACCTGGGAAATGGATTATTTTTATTGCTGATTAAAGATGAAAATAATACCATAATCAAGCAATTCAAAGTTCTCAAAACAACACACTAATCTAATGGAAAAGCTGCCCCTGATAAGAATAACAAAGGAATTCAAGTTCGAAATGGCCCACGCCCTCAAAGGCTATGATGGTCCATGCCAGAATATTCATGGCCATTCGTATGAACTGAAGGTAACTGTGTCAGGAAATCCTATTATGGATGAGAGCAATCCAAAACTGGGTATGGTGATGGATTTTGGTGATCTGAAAAAAATTGTGAGAGCAACAATTATTGATGAATTTGATCATGCGTTGGTTTTAAACAATAATTATCCCGCAAATATTTCAGCAGAATTAAAAAATACATTTAACAAGGTTATCTTTCTTAATTACCAACCCACCAGTGAGCTAATGGTAGCTGATTTTGCCATGCGCATCAAAGCTAAACTTCCTGAAGGGGTTCATCTAAAATATTTAATGCTGAGAGAAACTGTTACATCGTATGCAGAGTGGTTCGCTAAAGAGAATAATTAATTACTTTTTTACGTCTTTCAAGCCTATCTTATTTTAATTCATTATAAAATAGATACATAGTTATATATCTAAATATAATCATTGTAGTTTTACAAGAAATTAAATCATAAGACAATGAAAAAGATATTATTAGCAATATTTGCAGCCATTTTTTTTGTGCTTCAAATAGGAGCCCAGGAAACCTTATCGCCTTATTTTAAAGTAGCAGAATTGGAAACAACTATTTCAGCAGCGAGTCAGCAGGTGAAAGATGCGATCAAAGCAAATGGTTATGAAGTGATAGGTGAATATAATCCTGCGCATAATGAAAACCTTTTTGTTGTTTGTTTTAGCAACCAGGAGTTGAGGGGTCTCAGTTTGCAATTCAATGATCGCGGCCCATTGGCCAGCGTAATGAAAGCGGGTTTTGTTTACAATCAAGGTAAAGTAACCATAACAATATTAAACCCTGAATATATGTTTCATGCCTATTGGGGAGAGCAATTAAATGGCCAGGATGAACTATTGGTATTGGTTTCTGACAAGGTTAAAAGCATCTTTACAAAATTTGGCACCCTCGAAAATTATGGTGGAGAGGTGAAAACCAAGGATCTACCCAACTATCATTATATGATGATGATGCCCTATTTTGATGATCCGGACGAACTGAAGGAATTCAGTTCTTTTGAAGCAGGCCTGGAAATTATTCGGAAAAACCTCGAAAAAAAGAAAGGTAACACCTACAAAGTATATGAGCAGGTTTTTCTAAATAAAAAAATAGCGGTTTTTGGCGTTGGTCTATGGGATGATGAAACAGGCGAAGCCCATTTTCTGGAAACCGTGGGTGAAGGACATATTGCCAATTTGCCTTACGAGATTATTCTTCAGGATAAAACAGCAACTATGCTTGCAGGTAAATACAGGATTGCTTTATACTGGCCTGAACTAAGCATGGGGACTTTTATGAAAATTAAAAGCACACCTGGTGAAATTGAAGATACAATGGAAGGGCTGACAGTTAAGTAATGCGTATATTACAATTTACGGTCAGGATTATCCTTTAAGAAGTTTTTCCAACTGCTGTATCCTTTTTTGGTTTGCGACAGGTCGCCCTGGAAGTAATGACAAACTGCCGCAGCAAGTCCATCGGTAGCATCTAAAAATTCGGGTTCTTTATCGAATTGAACCAAATTAGCAAGCATTCCGGCTACCTGTTCTTTGGAAGCATTCCCATTTCCGGTAATTGATTGTTTGATTTTTTTTGGTGAATATTCAAAAATGGGTAATTCTTTAAATAGACCTGCCGCCATAGCTACGCCTTGTGCCCGTCCCAGTTTTAGCATCGATTGAACATTTTTTCCGTAAAATGGTGCTTCTATGGCTAGTTCATCAGGATGGTATTCTTCAATCAGGCCCAGTGTGCGTTCAAAAATCTTTTTTAATTTTAATGCATGATCGTTGTATTTACTCAATTTGAGAATCCCCATAGTAATCAGATGAATCTTGTTACCTTGCTGGTGGATCAAACCGTAACCCATGATGGTGGTACCTGGATCTATGCCTAAAATGATGCGTTCGGAACTCAATGAAATAGCCTTGATTATGTCAACAAAATTACAGAAAACAAATCGATATTAATTCGCATTTCTTTATGCATGTATTCATCCTTTCAATATTCTGGCTTCTCATTTGCTTTTCATTGCTGTATATTCTCATCATTGGTATTCTAACTTTGGGCTGGGTAAGGATACCTCGCTTCAGTAGTAATTCATTTAGTAAATTACCTGATATAAGCGTGGTGGTTGCGGTGCGTAATGAACAGGAGAATATTAAGAGACTATTGCATTTTCTTGGACATCAACACTTTCCCAAAAAACAATTCGAAATTATCATTGTAAATGATCACTCTGAAGATGATACGGTGAAGTTAGTCGAACAATTTATAGCTGAAAATAATGAAATTGAAATAAAACTGGTTCAATCGAATGGCATGGGAAAGAAAACTGCTTTGTGTGAAGGAATTGGTATGGCTAAAAATGATTTGATAATAACAACAGATGGTGATTGTTTCATGGAAACTGAATGGCTCAGACGAATGGCTGAATACTTTGAAGAGAAGAAACCAAAATTAATAGCCGGGCCGGTTATTTATGAAAAGAAAGGTGGCCTTTGGCAGCAATTTTTCAGGCTTGATTTTATGAGTCTGGTGGCATCGGGTGCTGGTTCGTTGGGTGCAGGTTTGCCGCTAATGGCAAATGGTGCCAACTTAGCTTTTGAAAGACAAGCGTATCTGGATGTTATCAAAACTCAATCCGGTATGTCTTTTGTCTCTGGTGATGATGTTTTTTTATTGCAGGCTATCGCTGGTAAATTCGGGACAAGATCGGTTCATTTTATAAAAGATGAGCTAACGATTGTAAAAACAGCTCCTCCTGAAAATTGGAAAAACTTTATTTCTCAAAGAAAACGATGGGCTTCCAAAGCGACAGCATATAAATCATGGTGGGCTATATTAGTTTCAATCAGTGTATTCATGTTGAATCTATCTTTGGTGTTGAGTTTTTTAATGGGTTTTTTTAAACCTTGGTTTCTGATCATTTTTGGATTGTTTGTGTTGCTGAAAATTTTGATCGATTTCCCACTTCTTCACTTTTTCGCTGGACTTGTAAATAGAAAAAATTCGGTTCTCTATCTGTTTCTGTTTGGATTCATTTATCCTTTTTATATAGCATTCGCAGGGATTACTTCTTTTTTTTTCAGGTATAAATGGAAAGGCAGGAGTAGCCTTAGATAAGTTTAATCTGTTTTAAGAATCGATTCTGCCAGCTTCAATTCTTCCGGTGTGGTAATTTTTATGTTTGAGGGTTCGCCATCAACTAAATAAATTTGGTGGCCAGACGCTTCCATAACCGAAGCATCATCAGTAAATCGTTCAGTAAAAGTCTGTTGATAAGCTTTTTTAATTAATGATGTATGAAAAAATTGGGGTGTTTGCACTAGTTTATAGTGATTTCTATTTACAGCTTTACTCAATGAACCGGAAACTTCCCGTATTGATTCTTTAATGGCAACTGCTGGAATCGCATTTCCTTTTTTTGCCGCAATTTTAAATCCGCTATTGATTAACTCTTTTGATACAAATGGCCTCACGGCATCGTGTATAGCGACAATGGCATTGTTTGGGACCAGCGACAACCCCCTTTTTACCGAATGATATCGTTGTGGCCCACCTTCAATGATATTGAGTATGGTGTTAAAATTGTGTTTTGCACAAAGTTCTTTCCAAAAACTAATATAACCGTTGGGAATCACCAGAATGATTTGCTTAATTTGATGGTTATTTGAAAAGGCATCAATGGTATACATCAGCAAAGGCCTTTTATTTATTTCTAAAAACTGTTTTGGAACATCCGATTTCATCCTGACGCCCTTGCCTCCAGCAACGATCAACGCGTATTTATCCATATCCCATCAATAATTGAGGAAGTAAATTTAATAATTACTGGCCATAAAAAAACCCGGAAAAAATCCGGGTTTATAAATTTTGTTTAAATGATCAGCATGGCATCGCCATATGTAAAGAATTTATATTTCTTTTTAATGGCCACATCATACACTTCTTTCATAAAATCGTAATCAAGATAGGCTGCTGTCATCATCATCATCGGCGACATAGGCAGATGAAAGTTAGTAATCAGCGCATCAGCAGTTTTAAATTCGTAGGGTGGAAAGATAAATTTATTTGTCCAATTACTATAAGGTTTGATCTCACCAGTTATAGACACAGCTGTTTCTAGTGCTTTCATACTTGTGGTTCCAACAGCACAAACACGATGCTTGTTCCTTTTGGCCGTATTGATAATATTGGACGCCTTGGCTGTAATATAAAGTTCTTCCGAATCTACTTTGTGTTTGGTCAGGTCTTCTACTTCAATAGGCCTGAAATTTCCGAGACCGGGATGCAACGTAATTTCTGCAAATTTAACACCATGGATTTCTAATTGTTTCATTAAAATTTTCGAGAAATGCATTCCTGCTGTAGGAGCAGCAACCGCCCCTTCGTGCTTTGCATAAATGGTTTGATACCGTTTTTCATCTTCAGGAACCGTGGGCCTGTTATGTATTTTGGGCAATGGGGTTTCCCCTAAAGCTTTAATAGTTTTCTTAAATTCCTCGTATGAGCCATCAAATAAAAAGCGTAGCGTCCTCCCGCGGGAAGTTGTATTGTCAATTACTTCGGCAACTAACGATTCATCCTCACCAAAATAAAGTTTATTTCCTATTCTTATTTTTCGGGCTGGGTCAACCAATACATCCCATAGCCTACTTTCTTTATCAAGCTCACGAAGCAGGAACACTTCAATTTTAGCACCTGTTTTTTCTTTTTCGCCATATAACCTGGCCGGAAATACTTTGGTATTATTAATTACAAACACATCACCTTCAGAAAAATACTCACGAATATCTTTAAAAACACGATGTTCAATAGTCCTTTTCTTTCGGTCAACAACCATCATTTTCGATTCATCCCTATTTTCTTTCGGATGGTTGGCAATAAGTTCATCTGGTAAATCAAACTTAAACTGTGATAATTTCATGTAATATATTTTGGATATTTATCAGGAGCTGAGAAATTAAACTTCCAAACGAGCCCCCTTCATTTTAAAAAGCCTGCAAAGATAAGAAATAAAGGGGAGTTTGTCAAGTTGAATATTGATAAAAATAAGAAAATCAGGCGATTAAAATCATGATTCAGCTTTAGTACCGGTTTGTTCGAGTACTTTTTGCTTGAATTGGTCCAGCGTAAAAGCATTTGCAACCGTATATTCTCCAATGGCAGTTCGGTGCAAATGGGTTAAATATGCCCCATTGTTCAATGCTTTTCCGAAATCATTTACTAGCGAACGTATATATGTTCCTTTACTACATGTAACACTAAAATCAATATTAGGTAAATCAATATGATACAGATCAAATTGACCGATATGAACACTTCTTGATTTTAAAACCACATCTTCCTTCTTACGTGCATGTTCAAACGCTCTTTTGCCATCAATTTTAATGGCTGAATAAATGGGTGGTACCTGCTCAATTGATCCTACAAATTGCTTGCTGGCTGCAATTAACGCTTCATTCGTTAAATGGCTGGTGTCAAAATAGGAGTCTGGTTCTGTCTCTCCATCGAAGGAAGGTGTTGAAACACCCATTTTCATGCTGCCCACATAGGTTTTGTCCATGCCCTGATATTCATCGATTTTTTTCGTCAGTTTTCCCGTACAAATAATGAGCAGACCCGTGGCCAGCGGATCGAGGGTTCCGGCATGTCCTACTTTCAGTTTCTTTAAGCCATATTGTTTACGAATAAAAGATCTTAACAAATTCACCACATCAAAAGATGTCCATGTAAGTGGTTTGTCAATCATCAGCATTTCCCCCTCTACAAAATCGAAAATATGTTCTTTTTCAGGCATGGGCTTATAATAGTCCTACAATAATAGCAATGGTACCTATTACAAAAGTATAGATGGCAAAATAGATGAGTTTGCCTTTGTTGACAATTTTGATCATCCATTTACAGGCAAAAAGTCCGGATAAAAAAGCTGCAAAAAATCCCACAATCAATGGTAAAATACCCACCCCTGAACTTACTGAGACATCAGCACTCAGCATATTCTGTGCGTTTGCCCCGATGATAGGAACCAACACCATTAAGAATGAAAACCGGGTGATAAGTTCCTTTTTATTTCCAATAATCAATCCTGTGGAAATGGTTGCTCCTGACCTGGAAATTCCTGGAAGGACGGCAAGCGCCTGGGCAATTCCAATAATAAAGGCATCCAGGAAACGTATATTTCGCGTATTGGATTTGACAAGCATTGTTATGGCCAGTAAAGCAGATGTAATCAGCAACATGGATCCGACAAACACGA
Source organism: Marinilabiliales bacterium (assembly GCA_963776205.1). Taxonomy (GTDB): domain Bacteria; phylum Bacteroidota; class Bacteroidia; order Bacteroidales; family F082; genus UBA4459. The sequence goes on along the minus strand of CAVZLR010000001.1, from coordinate 609,503 downwards.
TATTTCCGTTGAAAAACTGTTCCACTTCATCCATAAAAAATACCCCAACTATTAAAACCGGGATCATGGAAACGATCAGCTTAATGACGTAAAGTGTTTCTTCATTGAGTTGAAATTTGAACAATCCTCTAAGGATTTGCCAAATATCCTTCCAAAAAACAACCATAGTGCTTAAAACGGTTGCTCCGTGGACAACCACTGTAAAAATCAAACTTTTTTCAGGATTGATATTGAGCAAATATTTGCCCAACTCAAGGTGCCCGCTGCTGCTTACCGGCAAAAATTCTGTTAAACCTTGTATCAAACCAAGAATAATTGCTTCAAGCCAATTCATAATAAAAATTCCAGAAAATTAATTGGATGATTTAGGTCGCCACATGATGGCAAAAATTTCAACTACCAGACCTGCCAGAATGATAATAGGAGCCAGGGTAAGTCGCTGGAAATTAAAAATAGCTTCATTAAACACTTGTGGATCGTCAGAACCGCCACCAATCATTAATAAAAACCCAATGGCTATAAGTACCAAACCAATAATGAGGATTGAATAATTCTTTTTACTGAATGCAAATTGTTTTTCGTCGTCAGCTTTGTTTTTAACCGGATTTGCCATGGTTTAATTTTTTGCCAAATGTACAAGATTTATTATTTCTGATAATCATTGAGGTTCAATATATTGAAGAAACAGCCCGGCTTTTAACAAAAGTTATGATTAGCCATAAAGTCGTTCCGTGCGCATTCGTAGATACTTATTAACGGCAAAAAAGGTCGAAATGCCAGCAAACATAATTCCAATTATTAAAATAATGGTAAACAAGAAAACGATTAGTTCGGGTCCGATCAAAACTGCAAGTTCGGGAATGTTGCTTTTGAGTGCTGTAATGATGATAGAGATCAGAATCATTGTTATCACAGCACTAATCACACCCTGCAACACACCTTTTAAAACAAACGGACGCCGGATGAAGCGTTCTGTTGCACCAATTAATTGCATGCTCCTTATGGTAAACCTTTTTGAATACACGGATAATCGTATGGTGTTGTTAATCAGTGCCATGGCAATGAAAAGTAGCAATAAGCTGAAGCCCAATAAAATCAGGCTGATTCTTCTCACATTCTTATTAATGATATGTACCAGCGATTTCTGATAATATACTTCTTTCACATTTTCATCAGCCAGAATTGTTTCTTCAATAATTGCAAGGCTGTCATTATTAGCCCAATCGGCATGAAAACGGATGTCGATTGACGGTAACAATGGGTTTTCCTCTTCACCCAGAAACCCTGTAAATTCTTCGCCCAACATTTCGGTTAATCGCTCCGAAGCTTCCTCTTTGGTAATGTATTCAGTAGTTTTAACAAATGGTTCCATATCCAGGGTTTTTTGAAGATACAATATGTCAGCCTCCTTAACCCCCTGCTTGATGATAATTTCAAAACCAATATTCTCCTTGATATAATTTGATAAGGAATTAGCCTGCAATACAATCAGCCCAAGAATACCTAAGGTAAATAATACCAGGGTTATGCTTATAACGGATGTGATATATGAACTATTGATCCGCTTCTTATAATATGTATCTTCTTTTGCTGACATATGAAAAACAAAATTAGTGAAATGTTGACATCATTCACACTATAGCTTTTTAAGAATCACAATGAATAAATAAGCATATCAATAAAATGGCATCTTTTATTAATTTCGCAGCTTAATTTTAATAATTCAACAGCTTGATAATAAACTGTTGAAAAAGGATAAAATAATTTCATTTATGGGATACGATTTCGGGAAAATCGAAAAAAAATGGCAGAAATACTGGAAAGATAGTAAGACCTTTAAAGCCAAAAATAGTTCTAACAAACCGAAGTATTATGTACTGGATATGTTTCCTTATCCATCTGGTGCTGGTTTACATGTAGGTCATCCGTTGGGCTATATCGCTTCTGATATTTATGCGCGTTACAAACGGCACGAAGGATTTAATGTATTGCACCCTATGGGGTACGATGCATATGGTTTACCGGCTGAACAATATGCTATTCAAACCGGAACACACCCTGAAGAAACCACCAACAAAAACATAAAAAGATATCGCGAACAATTAGATAAAATTGGTTTTTCATATGATTGGGATCGGGAAGTGCGCACTTGCGATCCGCATTACTATAAATGGACGCAATGGACATTTATTCAGTTGTTTAATTCGTGGTACAATAATAAAACCAATAAAGCGGAATCCATTGAAAATCTAATAACACACTTTGAAACTAAAGGAAATAAAGGCATTAATGCCGCAACTGATCAACTTGATTTTTTTACGGCGGATGAATGGAAAAGTATGAGCGAAAAAGCACAGCAGGAAATGCTGATGCATTATCGCCTGGCCTATTTGTCTGATACGATGGTCAATTGGTGCCCAGCTTTGGGAACTGTACTGGCTAATGATGAGGTGAAAGATGGTTTTTCAGAACGCGGTGGACATCCGGTTGAGAAAAAATTAATGAAACAATGGTCATTAAGAATCACGGCTTATGCGCAACGTTTATTAGATGGCCTCGAAACTATTGAGTGGAGCGAAAATGTAAAGGAAATACAGCGCAATTGGATTGGAAGAAGTGAAGGAGCTTCAGTTAACTTTAAGATCAAAGATCATGATGAATTGATAGAAGTTTTTACTACCCGACCAGATACCCTTTTTGGAGCAACATTTATGGTGTTGGCACCGGAACATGAACATGTCGAGCAAATTGTTACTGATAATAGAAGAGAAAAGGTGATGGAATATATCACCTATGCCAAAAACCGCTCTGAACGTGATCGAATGACTGAGGTAAAATCAATAACCGGAGAGTTCACGGGAGCATATGGAATCAATCCGTTAAATGGCGAATCCGTACCGATCTGGATCGCTGACTATGTGCTTTCCGGATACGGCACAGGCGCTATTATGGCGGTTCCGGGCCACGATAGCCGTGATTTTGCATTTGCCAAATATTTTGAATTACCCATTATTCAAGTAGTGGCAAAGAAAGGTGAAAAACCTTCTGATCCGAAAAATTGGGACGATTCATACGATGCGAAAGATGGCCTTATGATTAATTCGGGCTTTATAAATGGAATGGAGGTGAAAGACGCTATTGCAGCCACAATAGAGGAAATTGAAAAAATGGGGATCGGCTATGGTAAAATAAATTACCGTTTACGCGATGCCATTTTTAGCCGTCAGCGTTATTGGGGTGAACCTTTTCCGGTGTACTATAAAGATGGTATGCCCTATACCCTTGATGAAAGTGAATTACCATTGGAATTACCACCGGTTGATAAATTCTTACCTACCGAAGCAGGCGATCCTCCTTTAGCCCGGGCAAAAAACTGGAAAACCAAGGAAGGATACCCATTGGAAACGAATACCATGCCCGGATTTGCTGGATCAAGTGGGTATTACCTCAGGTATATGGATCCGCATAATGACAAAGAATATTTCTCAAAACAGGCCAATGAATATTGGCAGGATGTGGATCTGTATATTGGTGGAGATGAACATGCTACAGGACATTTGATCTACTCACGGTTCTGGAATAAATTCTTATTTGATTTGGGAATGGCATGCAAGGATGAACCCTACAAAAAAATGGTCAACCAGGGAAAAATACAGGGCAGGTCAAGTTTTGTATACCGCGCTCAGGGCACCAACAAATTCGTTTCTTATAATCTGCGAAAACAGTATCAAACGCAGGCACTTCATGTGGATATAAGCCTCGTGGATAATGATATATTGGATGTGGATGCTTTTAAAAAGTCCAATCCGGAATATAAAAATGCTGAATTCATTCTGGAAGAGGGGAAATACATTTGTGGACATGAAGTAGAAAAAATGTCCAAATCGAAAATGAATGTGCAAAACCCGGATGAACTGATAGAGAAGTATGGCGCTGATACATTACGTCTTTACGAAATGTTTTTGGGTCCACTCGAACAGGATAAACCCTGGGACACAAATGGTATCGAAGGCGTTTTTAGATTTTTAAGAAAATTATGGCGGCTTTATTTCGACGATGACGATCAGTTTATTGTTTCTAAAGATGCGCCTACAGATGATGAATTAAAAGTGTTACATAAAACGATAAAGAAGGTAAGAAGTGATATTGAGCGTTTCTCTTTCAATACAGGCGTGAGCGCATTTATGATCTGTGTAAATGAACTTACCGATCTCAAATGCCATAAAAGAGAAATTTTGGAACCACTCGCTATATTGGTATCACCTTATGCATCACATATGGCCGAAGAATTATGGACAGCTCTGGGAAATAATCCTGGAATAAGTGAAGTGAAGTATCCGAACTTTGATGAAAAATATTTAGCCGAAAATACATTTTCATACCCGGTTTCATTCAATGGAAAAATGCGGTTTAAAATTGATTTACCTACAGATATGCCAGTTACTGAAATTGAAAAAGCAGCTATTGGCAGCTGAAGAAGCCCAAAAATGGATCGGAAGGAAAAACAATTAGAAAAATCATTGTCGTGCCTAATCGGATTATTAATGTGGTTGTTCAATAAATAACCAATTGGTTTTCATTTTTTTAAGAATTTCAAAATGCTGTGCATAATGGAATATTTCATTAAGGCATTATCTTTGCTAATTGTGCCCTATCAATTCTTTAATGACATTATCATGAAAAAGTTCAAAGTTTTTTTATTAATCTCCATTGTGGCAATCGTGTCATGCAGTTTTAACATAACCTATGATAATATGAATGATTATGAAGCAGATTGGAAACAGGTTGAGAAGTTTGTTGACCAAGGGCTTCCAAAGTCAGCTTTAAAAATAGTAGATAGCATTTATTTAGATGCTAAAAGCGAAGATAATACGCCCCAGGTTTTAAAATCCTTGATATACAGGGTAAGCCTTCAAAGCCAGTATGAAGAAGAACATATGGTGAATGCCATCAATGTTTTTGAAAAGGAGCTTGAAAATGCAGCGGTACCTGAAAAACAACTTTTACAATCGATGTTGGCAGAAATGTATTCGTGGTATTATCAACAAAACAGGTGGAAAATAAATGATATGACCGCTGTTGAGGGTCTTGATGAGGTAGATATCAAAACATGGGATGCTGTCCGGCTGAACTCAAAAATCAGGGAATACTATGTTGCGTCTTTAAATGGTAAAGAAAAGCTTGAGGATATTCAGATACAGCAATTTGCCGCTATTTTGAATGTGGAAAAAAGCGCCAATGAAGCTTATGTGTTGTGGCCCACGCTCTACGACCTGTTGGCAAACAGAGCCATCGAATACTTCTCAACGGATGATGCACAATTCGCTACAATGGGAGAGGCGCAAACAATGAGTAAAAATTACCTTGTACCGGTTAAAGATTTTGTAAATATTGATTTTAATGAAGATGACAATCAATTAGAGTTGCAATTGTACCAGCGTTTGCTGGCTTTTCACCTGAAAGAAAATAATACCGTTGCTTTGGTTGATCTCGACCTGAAAAGACTAAAATATGTGTACTCGAATCTTCCTGAAGATGCTTCCAGCGAAAAAAAATATGTGGGGATTTTATCAGATTTGGCAACAACCTATAAAAGTGAGCCACAATTTGTTGAAATCTCCTACGAATTGGCCCAAATCTATTTTCAGAATGGCAATAGGTATCAACCCAAAGCGGGCGATCAATATAGGTGGAATTTAAACAAGGCTGACAGCATTTGCCGCGCAGCCATACAAGCATTTCCTGATACGATGAAATCCAATGCCTGCCAAAATCTGATTAACGATATCAACCTGGTAAATTTCAACCTTCAGTTTGCAAATGTTGAACTACCCGGAAAACCATTCCTGGGTTATTTAAGTTTTAAAAATACTACCCGGCTTCATTTCAAAATAGTGGAGGTCGATCCTGATCAGTACCGGGAATATAGCCTGACGTACAGGGAAAAAGATCAGCTGTTAAAATATTTGAAAAATCCGCAGGTGCATTTGTGGTCTGTTGATTTACCCGACACCAAAGATCATCAGAACCATACAACTGAAATACGCATTCCGGAACTCGGCAAAGGATTCTATATGGTTTTCATTTCGGATCATACCGACTTTGAAAAAACAGATCATTTAGAGTATAATACCATATGGATCAGCGAATTAAGTTATGTTACAAACAGTGACTTAGAAGTTGGAAGTTTCGAACTATATGTGCTGGATCGTGAAAAAGGAACTCCGGTTTCAGAGGTAATGGTAACTACTTTTCGAACCGAATATGTAGGCAGAGACCGGGAATATACCATCAAAAAACTGCATACCTATCAAACAGATAAATATGGTTATCTGAAAATTGATGAGCAGATTGAAGCAAAGAACAGTTCGTTTATGTTTTCACTTCAGAAAGATGAAGACCGACTGTTTTCAGAAGGCAGGTATCATTTATCGTATAACCGTCCCGATGAAAAATTCCGTACCCAAACTTACTTATTTACTGACAGGGCCATTTATCGCCCTGGTCAAACCGTATATTTTAAAGGAATTGTAGTTGATAAAAATGGCAATGAAGTAAAAATAAAACAAGGATATCAGGCGCAGGTCACGTTAAAAAATGCCAGCTACAAAGAAGTAAGCACAATCGAAAAAATATCCAATGAGTTTGGCTCATTTCATGGGGCTTTTGTGATTCCGCAGGGTGGTTTAAACGGCCGGATGACCATCAAATGTGAATCAGGTTCAGTTTCGTTCCTGGTGGAGGAATACAAACGGCCTACTTTCCAGGTACAATTTGATACGATTAAAGATACCTACAAACTGGGCGATGAAATTTCAGTAACCGGCTATGCAGAAACCTACACCGGTAATGCGGTAAACAATGCCAAGGTGAAATACCGGGTAGTGCAACAAATAATGCACATACCTTATTACCGTTATTATGCATATTTCCCAAGTTTTAAAGAAAGAGAAATTGCAAATGGCATCATAAAAACCGATGATGAAGGTAAGTTTGTCATCAGCTTTGAAACAACTATTGACCAGGTTCCGGGCGTCCCTTACAATCCGAATTATCAATTCAAAATTCATGTGGATGTAACGGACATGACAGGTGAAGTACAATCAGGAGAAACAAATGTAGCTGTAGGCCGGATCTCTAAATATTTGACAATTACGGCTGCTGATAAAATTCAAAAAGAAAAAACGAAAGGAATTGAAATCAGCGCCAAAAATCTCGCTGGGGCCGAAATTGATATAGAAACTACCGTTGAATTGTACCGCTTGACGCCGCCCGAACAGTTATTTGTTGAACGCTACTGGAACCAACCTGATCTCTATTTGATTCCTGAAAAGGATTATAAAGAGGAGTTTCCATTTCAAGCTTACAAAGATGAAGATCAGAAAAGTACTTGGAAAAAAGAAAAGATTGCAACAAAAAATATGACGATTCAAGGTAAGGAAGTCATTTTAAAAGAAGAATTCGCAGCATTGGAGCCCGGGGTATATTATGTTGCGATTGAAGATGTTTCTGATACCCTGATCAAGGCGGAAAAATACATCACACTGTTTTCAACATCGTCCGATAAAATTCCGGAAATGGAAATGTTATGGAGCACCTTAACACAATATGTTGCAGAACCGGGAGAAACCATTCAGCTTGTGGTGGCATCGGCCGATAAGAAATCAAAGATCTTATATGAATTATCCAATGGCGATGAAATAATTGAAAGAAACTGGCTGACCATCAGTCGTGAGCAAAAAGTAATTGAAATTCCTGTAAAAGAAATTTACCGGGGTGGCTTCAGGGTGAATCTGAGTTCAATTAAATACAACCGCTCATTCGAAAAAAGTTATACTATAGATGTTCCATTTACCAATAAAAAGCTGGACATTACCCTCGAAACCCATCGCGATTTCCTGACGCCCGGCCAGAAAGAAGCCTGGAAAGTTAAGATCAGCGGTCCGGGTGGTGAAAAAGTAGCTGCCGAATTGCTGGCTGGTATGTACGATGCTTCTCTCGACCAGTTTCAACCCAATCAATGGGCATTGGAATTATACCATTCAAAGAGAAGTTCTTCCAACTGGAAGTCTGGCCAGTTCAGGGCAGGCAATAGTAACGTATTGATTAATAATAATCCCGATTATTTGAATGTTCGACATAAAGTGTATCCTATGATCAATTGGTTCGGTTACCAGCAGGGTTATGGAATGGGTATTTACAGCATGGATGGGTTAAGGTATAAACAAGGTGTTCCAAGTGCATCAGGGGAAATGAGCATGGATGGAGAAGCAGAAGATGGTATTGTAATGGAAGTTAATGAGAAGGCTGATGGAATTTTACCACCAACAGATGAAATTATACATGATAAAGCCGAAAAAGCTCAAATTCCATTACGTACCAACTTCAACGAAACCGCCTTTTTCTACCCACAATTACAAACAGACAGCAGTGGCAGCATAGTTCTCAGCTTCACCACACCTGATGCGTTAACTGAATGGAAATTGTTAATGCTTTCACATACCAAAGACCTGAAAACAGGTGCCTTTGTTGAAAATATCAAAGCCAAAAAAGATCTGATGGTGATCCCTAACGTGCCCCGTTTTGTGCGCCAGGGGGATAAACTGGCATTCACTGCAAAAGTGATTAATTATACAGATGAGGAACAGCAAGTTGACGTGCATCTTGAATTGTTTGACCCTATCAGCATGAAAGTGATTGATATATTTGATTCATGTGAAATACAAACATTGTCTTTACCCATCAAAGCAAATCAAAGTAGGGCCGTTCAATGGAAATTAAATATTCCGTTTGATATCAGTATGCTGGGCTACAGGATCACAGCATCTTCGGCTACATTTACTGATGGCGAAGAAAGAATGTTCCCGGTGCTAACCAACCGAATGTTGGTTACCGAAACTTTGCCCATGCACCTTCGTGGGAACGAAACCAGAAAATTCAGGATGGATAAACTGGCTGATAGCGATAAGATCATGATGGCGTCAACGCGTCAGAATTATAGATACACAGTTGAATTCACTTCCAACCCGGCATGGTATGCCATCCAGGCACTGCCTTATTTAAGCGAACCAACTGTGGAAAGTGCTTCCAACCTGTTTCATGCCTATTACACCAATGTATTGGCATCGTTCATTGTGAACAGCGATCCGAAAATCAAGAACGTTTTGGAAAGTTGGAAAACACATTCACCGGATGCTTTTTTATCCAATCTTCAGAAAAACCAGGAATTGAAAAGCGTTGTTTTAAATGCTACCCCCTGGGTGTTGGAGGCTGAAAGTGAAGAAGAACAGAAAAGAAGGATAGCCGTATTGTTTGATATCAACAGGATATCGAATCAAACTGAAAATGCGATGGAAAAATTGCGTCAAACCCAATTGTCATCAGGAGCCTGGTCGTGGTTTAAGGGCATGCGAGACGACAGATACACAACCCAGCAAATTGTACTTGGATTTGCCCGACTGAATAAGAAGCAGGTGATAGATCTGAAGCAAAATCCAATGGCCATGCAAATGGTCAAAAAAGCGGCAAAATATCTCGACAGGGAAATACAGGATGATTATAAAAAGGTATTGGAGAAATTCCCCGGTAAGATCCAACAAAATCACATAGGTAGCCTCCAGATACAGTATTTATATGCAAGGACACTGTTAATGGACGAGGTAAACATACAGGACGCTTCTTCAGAAGCCTTTGAATATTACCTCGGACAGGCTAAAAAGTACTGGCTGAAACAGAACAACTATATGCAGGCGATGATCGCTGTTATATTAAATGGAAATGGATATCGAAATGAAGCCGAGGGCATTTTACGTTCACTGCAGGAAAGATCCATCCAGGATGATGAAATGGGTATGTACTGGCGACGGGAAAATGGTTGGTACTGGTACCAGGCTCCAGTTGAAACCCAGGCGATGATCATTGAAGCTTTCCAGGAAATTCTGAAAAAACCGACCCTTGTCGACCAGATGAAAATATGGCTACTCAAACAAAAGCAGACGACCCATTGGAAAACAACATCAGCCACTGCTGAAGCCGTTTATGCTTTGTTAATGAATGGTAAAAGTCTGCTGGATAATGATCAATTGGTGCAAATTAAAGTGGGCAGTACAGAAATTCCTATACCCTTAAAGGATGGTAGTGTCGAAGCCGGCACCGGTTATTTTAAAACTTCATGGACAGGCGAAGAAATAAAGGCCAATATGGGAAATATTGAAGTAACAAATCCCAATGAATCTGTAGCTTGGGGCGCTGCATATTGGCAGTATTTTGAGCAACTCGACCGCATTACCTCAAGCGATTCACCTTTGTCTATCGAGAAAAAATTATTTATCGAAAAATTAACCGATGAAGGACCCGTTTTGGTTGCTTTGAAAGATGGCCAAAAACTGAAAACCGGGGATAAAGTGATATCCAGAATCGTTATTTCAACCGATAGGGATATGGAATATGTGCAACTGAATGATATGAGAGCAACAGCTTTTGAACCGATAAGTAATAAGTCGGGTTATCGATATCATGGCGGATTGGGATATTATGAAAACGTAACTGATGTTTCTACCGATTTCTTTATCCAGTACCTGCGGAAAGGCACTTATGTGCTGGAATACCCGGTTGTTGTTACACAAAAAGGAATGTTTTCTAATGGTATCGCTACCATACAGTCGTATTATGCACCTGAGTTTGCAGCGCATTCGGAAGGTTTAAAAGTTATTGTTGATTAGAATACTGATATTTGGTGTTACATCATTCTGCTTATGACATTAATCAGTTATGGATTTAATCTTATATCTTTTTAATTATATTTGAGCCACATCTAACTTAAAAAAGATATCATGGATTTTATTTGGTTTTTATTAATTGGTGCTGTAGCCGGCTGGCTTGCAGGTTTGGTGATGAAAGGTGGTGGATTCGGGTTTTGGATAAACATTATAGTTGGTGTTGTTGGAGGTGTTATCGGGGGCTGGGTATTTGGTCTTCTCAGAATAGAATGGGGTGGAACAATAGGTTCGTTAGTAACTGCATTTGTTGGCGCTATTATATTGCTTTATATCGCAACTTTGGTAAAGAAAAAATAATGATTATTATTTACTTCTTCTTTTTGCGTTACAGTTTCCAACGCGCAATATGATATTCTAATTAACTTTTTCTTGTTTATTACTCTGCTATAGCTGTGTAAAAATGTTGGGTTAAACATATACTTTTGCCTTGATTTACGTTATTGAGAAAAATAAACCGAACATGAACAGAACAATATATATACTTCTCGCATTCATATGCGTTTTCCAACTTCAATTATTACAAGCACAAACAGAAACCGATACATCGGATGAGGTAGTATCAAGGTTAGAATCTACGGATATTATTGATGAATCATTGGAAATAAGTCAGCTGGATACTACAAAACAAGGCGCTTATTATAATTTCAATGGTATTTCACTGCTGAAAGATTCTCCCATAGTGCAGGAGCTGGACAGCCTTACATTCAATAAATTTTATCAGGATTTTTATTTCCTGCTGGATTCAACTATGGAAAGTGCGGCGATAAACCCACTTGAAATACCCACTTTTCCAGATTCAGTATATGAACAACGAATTGCCGCACTTAATTTGCAAACACCTATTGAACTAACGTACAATAAAGAAGTAAAAACTTTTATTGAACTATACGCGGTCAAGAAAAGAAATCTTACAGCCAAAATGCTGGGCCTTGCGGAATTGTATTTCCCCATGTTTGAAGAAGCACTTGATAAATATGATATGCCGCTGGAAATAAAATACCTGGCAATTGTTGAGTCGGCTTTAAATCCTGCTGCCGGATCAAAAGCGGGCGCCAAAGGTTTATGGCAGTTTATGTATGGGACGGGAAAAGTATATGGATTGAAAGTCTCATCGCTGGTTGATGACCGTTATGACCCGTATAAATCAACCATCGCAGCTTGTGAACATTTAACTGATTTGTATGATATTTATGGTGATTGGTCACTGGCTTTGGCTGCCTATAATTCAGGGGCGGGCAATGTAAACAGGGCCATCAGGCGCACAAACGGAACAAAAAATTACTGGGCAGTCTGGCCATTTCTTCCGCGCGAAACAAGAGGATATGTACCTGCATTTATCGCAGTGAATTATGTAATGAACTACGCCGCAGAACACCATATATACCCCATGCGACCCGGGATGTTTTTTTATGATATAGATACGGTTACTGTGAACGAGGTGCTGGCTTTCGATCAATTAAGCGAAATGTTTGGCATCCCTACGGATGATCTCAAGTTTCTGAATCCACAGTTTAAAATGGGGATTATTCCTGCAACCAGTGAAAAAACATATAATATTCGATTGCCCAGGCAATATGTGGCTGATTACCTGAATAATGAGCAGGAATTATATGCGTATAAAACAAAAAAAGGAATTGAAAGAGACCAACTACTTGCAGAGGTTAAAAAAGCAAAGGACCGAAATGTACATATTGTCAGGAGTGGCGAAAACCTTGGTTTGATCGCGAAAAAATATCACGTCTATGTAAGCCAGATAAAGAGCTGGAACAATCTCCGAAGCAATACCATTTACCCGGGGCAAAAACTGGTGTTGTATGGTGCAGGCAGCAGCGAATATTACAAGGAATCAAATACACCGGTGGTCAGGTCATCGGAGCAATCTACGCATACAGTTAAAAGTGGTGAAAACCTTGGATTAATTGCAAAAAAATACAAATGTACGGTTACCGATCTGAAAGAATGGAATAACCTGTCCAAATCAAATATCTATCCGAACCAAAAACTGGTGGTTTACAAGCCGACCGAAAAAGATTCCAGTTCTGTTAAAGAAGGAAAATATTTGTATCACGTTGTCCGCAAAGGAGATACGTTATGGGATATTGCCAAGGAATACGATGGCGTAACGGTTGATCAAATAAAACGCCTGAACAATATTACCAATACCAAAACCATTAAACCCGGACAAAAGATTAAAATAGCGACTATCAGCTAAACAACAATTTTTTTTACCACTTTGCGTTCATTTAAAGCGTTATCGTTTTGAAATAGTTCATGCTATGGTTAAAAGTAAAATACTCAGCTTCGTTCTTTTATTTACATCTGTGCTAATAGTAGTATCGTGCACTACCAACAATAAACCTTCTAAGGTACGCTCCATTGGAAATACATCAGAGGTATTGGTCGTGGTAGAAAATGAACAACAGTGGGAAAACTCTATTGGTAAGGTGATAAAAAGAAACCTGGGCAGAAATCAGATTGGGTTAAGTCAGCCCGAACCTTTATTTGATCTGGCCCATCTTACTAAAAACAGCTTTTCTGACCTGCTTAAAAAACACCGGAATATTCTTATTGTGGAGATCGATAAAAGCGAGCTGGATCCAAAAATGGAAATGGTTGAAAATTTATGGGCTGAGCCTCAGGTGATCATTAAGATAACTGCACCCAATAAAGATCTTTTTATAAAAACCTTCGAAGATAATATTGAAACTTTCATCGAAATGTATGATCGGGCTGAAAGAGAACGTATATTGACTGTTTTCAGCCCTACATCCAATAACAAGGTAACCGCTGAAATTGCAAAGAAATTTGGATTGAAAATAACCATTCCCGATGGTTTTTTCATGGCCAAATCAGAAACTGATTTCATTTGGGTGAGGAAAGAAGTATCAGAATTCAGCCAGGGAATCATAATATTCAGGGAACCTTACCTCGATACGGCCCAGTTTTCAAAAGCAAGCATCAATGCCCGCACTGTACGAATGCTGAAACAGTATGTTCCGGGCTCCGTGCATGAATCTTATATGACGCTGGATGAAACGTATTTAGTGCCTGAGCCAAAAGCAGTCAATGGTTTTGCGGCTGACTACGCCATCGAATTACGAGGGCTTTGGGATGTTGAAAATGATTTTATGGGTGGGCCATACGTCAGCTATACATTTGCTGAAAAAGAAAGTGAAAATATTATTACCGTTTTTGGTTATGTATATCATCCGAATAATGAAAAACGCAACCTGCTGCGGCAGGTGGAAGCCATTTTGTACTCGACAAAGTTTGTAAAATAACATGCCTTCTCATGCATATTTGGAAGCAATCCAACTCATAGAAAAAGGAGATTGGGAAGCCTCACACCAGCTTATTCAGCGATATAATACTGAAATGGCTTGCTGGATACATGCCCATCTGCACCGTATTGAGGGCGATTTATGGAATGCTAACTATTGGTATAAAAGAGCGGGGAAAATTCCTTCAACGCTTTCCTTTGCAGAAGAGCAGGCTGAAATCAAATCATATATTTTAAAAGAGACAGGAAAATAAAAAGTTACTCTTTCCCGTAAAAAATGATCATTTTTCCAAGCGGCGTATTGGTTTCCGAAATGATCCTTGAATCGGCATATTTACCCAATGTATTCGGTGTGGTTTCCATACCTTCAAAGAAAAAAGTAATCGTGTTGTCGTCAGAATTAAAAACCCACCTGGCTTCATGCGTATTGTCGTTGGAGATAATGGCCATGGTCGAATCATTGAGTATCCTGAAATAGGTCTGCTTTTGCATGTCAATTACCTGCTTTAACATTTCCGGAGATACGCTCTGCTCATCAAAGTTCGTTTCTACGTCCTGCACTTTCCATGTACCTATAAGTTTACTTTCGGGGCTTGAGCACGATGCCAGCCAAAACAAAGCGATTATGCTTAAACCAACCCATATTATTCTCTTCATGATTTTCTATTTGAATTATGATGCAAAAGTACAACCAAAAATAGTTTTTTCGCAAAAAAATATTTTAAAGGTATCATAGGATAAATTCCTGATTATTTATCTGATGATTATTTAATCGTTGTAAAAAAGGGTGTAATGAAAAAACGGCATGCATGAAATTGTTAAAGCCACGAAAAAAGTATTTATTAAGAAAGGAATTGAAGGTGTCCGCATACAGCAGATGAGGCAGGCATTAACAAAGCTTACTTAATATCCCCTATCCTTACTTCCCAAATATCAAGCGTGTCAGTTCCAAAATATTTTTCATTTTTGGTAAGGTAGAAATCAGCTTTTGATTTGAATGGTTCAATTATTAAAGTATCCATTGATCTATATGCAATTAAAGAATGATTAAAATTCAGACTTCCAAAATAAGTTTTCTCGTCAAGCCGATAAAGTGCTTCAGATATATTCAACGAATCAAAAAGAAATGTTGAATTAATAAAATCTCTGCCGTAATCACTTTTCAACAATTGTTTCACAGTAAGAAGCTGATTAGCTCTCCTATTTGTTCCAAGCATCACTTCCATATCCTCATTTATAAAAATATCCAGGATCATTCTGGCGGTTTGTTTTTTAAAAGCTGTATCCAAATCACTTTGATAATAGATACTCAGAAAATCAGCCAGATCAAGCAATTTTTGCTCTGCTGATTTTTCAGCTAAGAACAATTTCTCTTCTGAAAGGAATTCAGTGTCCAATTCATTGATGATGCTATCCCGCGTGGCAATAACCATTTCCTTACGCTTGCTTTCTTTCAATTCTGAATCAGTGCAAGATTTAGCACTGAATAGAACATAAAGAACTAATAAAAGTGATATTTTTAAAAATCCACGCATCAGCTTTACTTATTAATCCTGAATTTAAGCAGTAATATTTTATCTCCACTTAATTTAGTATCCAATATCTCTATATTCCTTAAACTTCCGGCTGGCATAGTCATTCTATCAATAAATTCCCATTTATTGTAAACATCCATTCCCATTACTTCGTGGTTATTAAACACCTGATAGATTATTGCCCGGTCGTCTATTATCTTATCAAGACTTGAACGTCTTTTCTTCCAGTCATCAACTTTAACCTCCGAAAAATAATGGATCATCAATGCATATTCATTAGCATGAAGCCCAACCTGTTCCACCGGCTCAAATTTGTTTAGAGACCTAATAATAGTATCGGTCTTATAATAAGGCGTTTTTACTACCATTTTGATGACACTTGCATCTGATCTATATTCAAAACAGCTTTCATTGTTACATAAAATACTAATTGCAGATTCATCTTCCATCAACACATTAATTTCAATAATTTGATTTGATATAGCTTCTTTGGTATCAGCATCATAAAAACAAAATTTATAATCACGCGTATTATACAATTTAAAAATCGCAAATAAAATCGCCATAATAAGTATGACTATCAGCGGAATAATAATAAAATACCTATTTCCTGATTTAGTGCCAGTATTCAGAAAAGGAACTTTTGAATTATGAAAAATAAAATCACTCCAGTCTTTATATCCAACATATTTACTCAATAAATTAAGAACATCAATTCTTGGCAGGGCATCATTATCAGTCTTCATGTGGGTATAAAACCACTTTTCGCTAATGTGTGCATTCACTTTATTGCTTAGCTCTTCCTGGAAATTTACAATATCTTGCCCCTTCCACTCAATAATAGTTGAATTAATTCCTGGATAGGATTGTTGCATCTTTAAAACGATCTTTTTCTTCAGCAACTCAAAATTATTTTTATTCTTAGTTTGCAAAGTTGGTACGATTGGTTTATACCTGAAAATAAAACTCTTGTAAACTATTTTGCTACTAATTTACAATAGAAATTCAACAATACAGTCACTGCTCGTATATAATTTTACAAGCGAATCAAATTTTGAAAATATTTTAAATCGAAAAAAATAAAATAATGAAAACAAAAAAAAAGGTTATTCAAAAATTAAACCTGATGCAGATGGGCCTTATTGTGACTCTTCTTTTAGTCGGGATAATCTCCTGTACGGGCCAAAAAACTGACAACGCAGTTAACGAAGCTTACGAGTTGAGAATAAACGGACAAGCTGATTCAGCATTAATATTGCTTGAACAGTTTACCAGTGAAAATCCAAAAAATGCCCTTGCCTGGTACGAACTGAGCAGGACTATTATGCAACTGGGAATGGCTAATCCACGGGCAATTACGGAATCGCTCGATGAGTCCTTAAGATGTATCAACCTAGCTGTTGCGAATGATCCTGAAAGTTCCCTGTTTCTTTCTTATAAAGGCAGCATTGAGACACTTCAGTTTTATATTGCCCTTCAAATGGGTAATGAAAATGCTGCTGAATATCTCGCTAAGATGGAGACAACTTACAATTCAGTTTTTCAATTAGACCATACATATACTGAAGACAAACTGACCCTGGTTGAGTTCTTTGGTGGTTTACCACCAAACATGGGGGGTAATACAGAAAATGCAGAAATCTATGCAATTGAACTAGAAGAGACAGACCTCATTGCCGGTGCAAAAGCACGTGAAATACTTATGCCTGAAGATGATGATTATGTTGCTTACTGGCAGGAAATTGTAAAAGAAAATCCTGGCAACGCAGATGCAGAGCAAGCATTGGGCCGGGTATATTTGTTTGAGGGAAATATTGATGAAGCCACAGTTTGCTATCAAAAAGCTATCGACATTGATCCATCAAAAAATGTTCTATACCTTGATTTGGGCAGGTATTATATGATGATGGCAATGCAAAACCCTGCAATGCTTGACTCAGTTGCACCTTTAATTGAAGTGGAGTTCAACAAATATCTAAACTTCAATCCTGAACCAATCGCACCAATGCAAGCCTGGGCCTATGGTCTGCTTTCAATGATAAATAGCCGCACTGGAAACAACGAAGCTGCCGATAAGTTTCTTGTAAAAGCTAAAGAGCAGGATCCATTTTTCTCACCAGCAACTGGTAAACCAAGCATGAAAAATTACAGTCCCCCTGGTGTTGTGTTGCATCAACAGAATTATTATTTATCGCCGTTTTGATACTGAAAGCTTAAATCCTTAATTAAAAGCCTGATCTGCTTTAAATTATCATTATCAATTATTTAGTATATTTATTAGCGAATAATAAAAAACCATTTTCGATTTTCAAAATAATTCTAAAAAGGAGGTAAAAAATGATGCTCGAACATGTTCATAAACACATCACATCGGAGCTACAGCAAAATACCCGCACCGATATTATCTTTATTCTTACAGCCATCATGCTTAACCTGATCACTCTTGCAGTGAATTCGGGAATGGCTGAAACTTCACGGACAGAACAATCTTCACTTATTGTGATGTTTATTTTTGTATGTCTTATTGTAATGGTAAACATTGTTGTTGTTTTCGGATTGCTGAAAGGAAAACAAACCAGGGAAAAACTTCTGAATGGCTTATTGACAATGTACAAAGATCAGGACGTTGATAAATATTATGATATGTCCTTACTTGGAAACTATAATGTGCGATACAACCTTTTTATTATGGTCGTAATATTTACCGGTATCATTGCAGCAATTGTTCCTTTTATTTTAAGGTAGAAATCTAATAATTATAGAATTACATTTGAAAAGGCAAAAGACCATAAGCTGAGCAATTCAAATGGACATTAAAAAGCCTGTACATTGACAGGCTTTCTTATAATCCTTTTAAAGAAACTTTATTGTAACCTAGCATAAATATTAAACCCTCATTGAAATTCTCCTTACTCCCGCAAGTTTGTAACTTGTGTAATGAATAAACCAATATGTTCACAATTGGCCCTTGGTTATTCCGGGCTTAATAAACAAGCATTTTAAAATAATTTCGCAAAAAACTTGACATGGGAATAAAAAAAATATACTTTTGACCATTCGCTTTAACCAAATAGTTAAATCAAATGGCTAAGGAACAAAATACTGAAGACAAAATTGTTAATGCAGCAAAAAGAGTATTTATCCAAAAAGGCATGGATGGAGCGCGCATGCAGGAAATCGCCAACGAGGCAGGCATTAACAAAGCGCTTTTACATTACTATTTCAGAACTAAAGCCAAACTTTTTGATCAAGTTTTTTCCATTGTTTTCAAGGATGTTTTTGAGGTGCTTGAGATGGCAGTGATGAAAGAACTAAGTTTTGAAGAGTTTCTGGAGCAGTTTATCAGTGAATACATTGCCCTTCTGAAACGCAAACCCTACATCCCACAGTTTGTCATTCACGAGTTAAACAGGAACCCCAAAATGATCGTTGAACATATGAATAATACCCGATTTGATAAACAGAAGTTGTTCGGTCTCATTGAGCAAGCTGCGGAAGATAAACTGATCAGGCCTATTCCGCCTGTTCACCTGATCACAAATATTTTATCGATGTGCGTTTTCCCTTTCGTAGCCAAACCCATCATCACCGGTTTTGCCCTTGACGGGGATAAGGAAAAATACAATGCTTACATCGATGAGCGTCCTGAACAGGTTGCGGCTTTTGTTAAAAACGCCATTTTTCTATAAAAGAATTCAAAATGAAAAAAGTTTTAATCATCCTTTCAGTTTTCATTGCCATTCAGTCAAATGCACAAACCCTGACCATTGAAGCTTGCCAGGACAGTGCTTTAAAAAATTATCCTTTGATCCAACAATTCGGATTGATCGAAAAAACCAAAGAACTGACCCTTTCCAATGCCAATAAAAACTATTTACCTCAGCTCGACATCACCCTGATTGGCGGTATCATTGAAGGTATGCCAAGTTTTACTTTACCAGGGGCCGAGTCATCTGCTTCTACTGAAGTCAACCTCATATCTATGGTTCAGTTAAACCAGGTGCTATGGGATGGAGGCATGACCAAAGCAAGTAAAGGCATTATTGAAGCCAATTCGGAAATTGAAAAAGCGGATTTGGAAGTCAATTTGTACCAGCTTAAAGACCGGGTGAATAATTTATATTTCGGTATATTATTGATAGATGAACAGATGGCACAGCTGGATTTGCTGAAAGAAACACTCCTTCTCAACCATAAAAGAATTCAAAATGCCATTGAGAATGGAACCGCCTTTAAATCGGATGCCGATGAACTGAAAGTTGAGTTAATCAATATAGATCAAAAGAAAGCAGAGTTACAATACAATAAAGAAGCCTATTTGGCTGTGCTATCGGCCATGACTGGCGAAAAAATCACCGAAGAAACCAATTTTGTCCGTCCTGATTTTTCATCTTCTCTTGAAGATATCAGCATCAATCGGCCTGAAATGATGAAATTCAAAAATCAGCAGTCATTGATTGAATCGCAGGCAAAACTGAACAAAGCCACCCTTATCCCAAAATTCGGACTGATGGGATTTGGTGTATTCATCACACCGGGTGTTGATTTCGGTACATCTGAACTGACCAATATTTTTGTGGCGGGGCTGAGTCTTTCGTGGCAATTAGGGCCTTTGTATAAAAATGCCAACAATAAAAAACTCACAGAGATCAACCTGCAACGCATCCAAAACCAGGAAGAAACTTTTTTGTTTAATACCCATCTTGAATTAAGTCAAACTGATAAGGAACTGGAAAAATATCGCAAATTGCTGGAGCAGGACAGGGAAATTCTATTACTAAAAAGCAGTATTAAAGATGCCTATTTGGTGAAATATGACAATGGTGTTACTACTATGACCGATGTGCTTCAACGCATTAATGATGAAGGCACCGCCAAACAAATGATGATCATGCATGAAATTCAATACCTTATGAAGGCTTATCAATACTTAAATAAATCAGGAAATTAATTTATATAAAACGATGATGAAAACACTTAACTACATCCTACCTCTGACATTGGTTTTGTTCTATTCGTGTACTTCAAATGAAAAGAAAACAGACGCTACTGGTGTATTTGAAGCGACCGAGATCATTGTGTCAGCCGAATCTTCGGGTAAGATTCTCTCTTTCACAATCTATGAAGGTGACGAAGTAAATCAGGGGGAGGTATTGGGACAGATCGATAGCTCACAACTCTACCTGAACAAACTAACGGTTGAAGCCAACCGGATGGCATTGCTTTCAAGCAGGCCCGATGTGCAATCGCAACTGGAAGCCCTCGAAAAGGAAATTGAAAAAGCGGAGTTTGAAAAAAAACGCATGGAAAAACTACTGGCAGGGGATGTGGCTACACAAAAACAACTTGATGACATCAATGCACAATTGCAAGTACTTCGAGCCACCTTAAAAGCCAAAAAAACAGCCCTGACTATTAATACTGAAGCTATTGATGCGCAAAGCGAAGCTCTGGAAGCACAAATTGATGTAATCAACGACCAATTGGAACGCAGTACGATTACAAGCCCGATTGATGGAACAATTCTGGTAAAATATGCCGAAGAAGGAGAGTTGACCGCCATGGGAAAACCGCTGTTCCAGTTAGCTGATCTGGATAGAATGATCCTTCGGGCCTACGTAACCGGGGATCAGTTACCCAAGCTACAAATAAGCCAGAAAATTCAGGTGCTGGCTGAAGTTGGTGGAGATGGAAGCCGTGAATATGAAGGAGAGATTACCTGGATTTCGAGTAAATCAGAGTTCACCCCCAAAACCATTCAAACCCAGGATGAACGCGCAAATCTTGTTTATGCGGTTAAAATCGCCGTGCCGAATGATGGAAATTTAAAAATTGGCATGTATGCCGGAATTGTAGTTCCTGAATAAATGAAAGCCATTTCAGTTCACGATATCAAACGGAATTACGGAAAAGTGGAAGCTTTGAAAGGCCTCAGCTTTGAAGTGGAAAAAGGAGAGATTTTTGGGATCATCGGGCCGGATGGTGCCGGGAAAACGACCTTATTCAGAATTCTGACCACCCTTTTACTTGCCGATTCGGGAACTGCCGTTGTGGATGGAAATGACGTGGTGAAGGAATACATGGAAATCAGAAAAAAAGTGGGTTATATGCCTGGCCGTTTTTCACTGTACCAGGATCTTTCCGTGGAGGAAAACCTGAAAGTTTTCGCCTCTATTTTTAATACAACTATCGAAGAAAATTACCACCTGGTGAAAGATATTTACCAGCAAATAGAACCTTTTAAAACCCGTAGGGCCGGAGCGCTTTCAGGAGGTATGAAGCAAAAGCTGGCATTGTCGTGTGCGTTAATTCATGAACCTGTGGTGCTGTTTCTGGATGAACCTACTACCGGCGTTGATCCTGTTTCCCGTAAGGAATTGTGGGCCATGCTCAAAAAACTGAAAAATGAAGGCATTACCATTTTGGTTTCAACACCTTACATGGACGAAGCAAGTATGTGCGACCGGATAGCATTGATACAGGATGGAGCCTTTATGAAGATTGATACACCTGCAAATATTGTAGCAGCTTACGATCAGGAACTATGGGCGGTAAAAAGCGATGATATGTCGAAACTTTTAAAAGACCTAAGGGCGAATCCGGAGGTGAGAAGTTGTTTTGCTTTTGGCGACACCCACCACATAACTGTTGGAAAAATTACACCGTCAGTACTGGAAGCTTATTTGAAGGAAAAAGGGCATTCCGACATTAGCACCATCCCTATAAAAGCAGGCATTGAAGATTGTTTCATGGAATTAAGCGAAGCATCATGAAGGTAATCGAAGCACAGGACCTGACCAAACGGTTCGGAAATTTCACGGCAGTTGATGCCATTACATTTGAGGTGGAAAAAGGGGAAATTTTTGGCTTTCTAGGGGCAAATGGTGCCGGAAAAACTACCGCCATGCGCATGCTTTGTGGATTGAGTAAACCAACGTCAGGGATGGGCAAAGTGGCGGGTTTCGACATTAAAAAAGACCAGGAAAAAATAAAGATGAATATCGGGTATATGAGTCAGAAATTTGCGCTTTACGAAGACCTGAAAGTTTGGGAAAACCTGCGCTTGTTCGGAGGCATCTATGGCGTTCCTGAAAATGAGATAAACCAACGAACGGATTTATTGCTGCAAACTCTGGGTTTTGAAGCTGAAAAGAATACTATGGTAAAATCGCTGCCGTTAGGTTGGAAACAAAAGCTCTCCTTTTCGACTGCTATTTTTCACGAACCCCAAATTGTTTTTCTTGATGAACCTACCGGTGGTGTAGATCCTGCTGCCCGACGTCAGTTCTGGGAACTGATTTATGATGCTGCTGATCGCGGAATAACAGTATTTGTCACAACACATTATATGGATGAAGCGGAGTATTGCGACCGGGTTTCCATCATGGTGGATGGAAGAATTGATGCGCTGGACAGCCCGTTAAACCTGAAAGAAAAATATAAAGCTCAATCGATGGACGAGGTATTTTATCAGCTGGCAAGAGGGGTAAAAGCTAAAGAATAAACAATGAAGAAGTTTTTGGTTTTTACGCAAAAGGAATTTTACCACATCTTCAGGGATCGCTGGACAATGATCATTTTGCTTGTGCTCCCCATTTTGATGATCCTTATGTTCGGTTTTGCCATTAGCACCGAAATTAAAAATGCACATTTTGCTGTTTATGATCCTTCACATGATTTGGCGACGCAAAAGATAACTGATAAGATTCAAAGCAGCGAGTACTTCACGTTGGCAGCATACCTGAGTGATCCTACACAGATTGAAAAGGTGTTTCAAAAAGGAGAAATAGGCCTGGTGGTGGTGTATAGCGAAAATTTTTATAAGAGCATGGTGCAAACCGGCGAAGCCCAGATATTGCTGATTGCCGACGGAACTGATCCCAATACTGCATCAACACTGGTAACCTATGTGAGCAGACTTGTAGCCGAGTACCAGATGGAACAAGTGGGCGCCAATGGATTGCCTCCTTATCAAATCCAAACGGAGGTAAAACTGCTTTATAATCCCACGCTCAAAGGTGCTTATACCACTGTCCCCGGTGTGATGGGCCTGATTTTGATGCTGATCTGTGCCATGATGACATCGGTATCAATAGCCAGAGAGAAGGAACTTGGAACTATGGAAGTAATACTGGTTTCGCCAATGCCGCCACTGTTAATCATTCTCTCGAAAGTGATCCCATATTTTACAATCTCCATCATTAATTACTTAACCATCCTTGCATTGGGGGTTTATGTGCTTGATGTGCCGGTAGTGGGTAGCTTTATACTGTTAACCATGTTGTCGCTGCTATTCATTTTTGTTTCCCTGGCGCTGGGTCTCCTGATCTCATCAATTGTAAATACGCAAATTGCTGCCCTGCTGGGTTCTGTCATGGGCTTGATGTTGCCGGCGGTATTGCTTTCCGGTTTGATGTTTCCGATTGAAAACATGCCTTTGTTATTACAAGTAATCGCGCAAATCGTACCTGCAAAATGGTTTATTGCTGCTGTTAAAAATGTAATGATCATGGGTTTAGGAATTGAATCTATTTTACCCGAAATGGCTGTACTCGGAACCATGGCCATTGTATTAATTACTGTGAGCTTAAAGAAATTTAAAACCAGATTGGACTAAAGATGTTACGTTACCTCATAGAAAAAGAATTTAAACAGATCAAAAGGAACACTTTTATTCCCCGGCTCATTTTTATCATGCCTTTATTTGCAATGATCATTTTTCCGTATGCGGCCAATTTCGATGTAAAAAATATTGATCTGAGCATTATCGACCATGATAAAAGCAGTTATTCTCAGTCATTGATTCAAAAAGTACAAGCGTCGGGATATTTCAGGATCAGTAACGTTTCGGATACTTACAATGAGGCCATGAAAAGCATTGAGGCAGATAAATCGGATGTAATACTGGAGATACCCCTGCATTTTGAACGCAATCTCATAAAAGAGCAAAAAGCTGATTTGATGGTTTCGGCCAATGCTGTAAATGGAAATAAAGGCGGGCTGGGAAGTGCCTATCTGACAAACATCATTAGCGATTACAACAATGAAGTTCGTGTAGAACTTATGAATAATACCAGCCAAGTTTCCATCCCCGGAATGGAGTTGGTCCCACTTTACCGTTACAATCCTACCCTTAAGTACGAAGTGTTTATGGTGCCTGCCTTACTGGTGATGATACTTGCCATGATCACGGGTTTTCTGCCTGCCCTTAATATTGTTGGTGAAAAACAAAGTGGCACTATCGAACAAATGAATGTGACGCCGGTTAAAAAATGGATTTTCATATTGTCCAAACTTATCCCTTATTGGGTCATTGGGTATGTAGTGGTGACCATTGCCATGGGAATTGCATTGTTTTACTGGGGTTTAAAACCATCCGGTAGTTTATTAACGATTTACCTTTTTGCCAGTTTGTTTATTGTCGCATTTTCTGGCTTTGGGCTGGTGATTTCCAACTATGCCACAACAGTTCAGCAGGCTATTTTAATGATGTTCTTTTTTATGTTGACTTTTATCTTTTTAAGCGGATTATACACACCTGTTGAAAATATGCCCGGCTGGGCACAAATGATCAGCAACATTAGTCCGCTAAAATACATTATGCAGGTGTTTCGGCTTGTTTATTTAAAAGGCAGCAGTTTTAACGAACTCCATAAGCAGTTTTTTGCCCTTATTACCTTTGCAATTGTATTTTACACCTGGGCAATTTTAAGTTACCGGAAAACAGGATAGTTCATACAAATTGAGCGTTCTTTAGGGTATCATTTTATTTAAGAACTGTATAAAAAGTGTTTTGAAAAGGATATAACCCGCCTTAGTTGAAACTTAATATTTGGAAAGAATGAAACTTATAGCTTATATTAGCGGAGATAAATCAAAACTGAATGACATTTTGGTACAGGAAGTTTAAATTTGATTTTGACAAAATGTAAACTATAAATTAATTAATGTATGAGAAATTTGACTATTATTTTGGCATTAATCGGGTTTTTAGCCGGCCCGTTTACAAATTTGCAAGCACAGGAAGTTAATGGTGATGACATTCTGGGTGTATGGCTTAATGAAGATAAAGATGCGCATGTGGATATTTACAAAGAAGGCGATAAGTTTTTTGGGAAAGTAGTATGGTTGGACGAACCCATTGATGAAGAAACGGGAGAACCTAAACTGGATGATGAAAATGAAGATGAAAGCCTAAGGTCCAGACCTATTATGGGGTTGCTACTTTTAAGGGATTTTGTATTTGATGGGGATGATGAATGGGAAGACGGTCGTATTTATGATCCCAAAAATGGAAAAGATTATAAATGTTATATGGAGTTTCCTGATGAAGATGACAAAAACACATTGAAAGTGAGGGGTTATATAGGTTTTAGTATGTTAGGAAGAACCACCTACTGGACAAAAGTTGAATAAGCCAGAACATTTATCAATCTTCAAAAAAAGTTTATTTTGAGATTTGATAAATCATGCAAATATATTTGAAAAGAGTTTAAGGCTTTATAAGAAATATCAATTGCAAACCAAGATTTTGAAATAAATACAGATAGTAAAATCTTATTAAGATATTAAACGATTTTAAATCTGAATTAGTCCTTTATATCAATTTATAAGGGACTTTTTTATTTCTCTATTTTTAGATGTAGAAAATCTGTTAAACCTTATGCGACATTCATTACAGTTTATTTTGAGTTTCATAGTACCCCAGGAAATTTAGCTAATTTTGCTACGTTTAATTGAGCAATCAGAAGATTTTAAAATAATGGATAATCAAAGAAAACAAACAATACTAAGAAAACCCGAATGGCTAAAAATAAAAGTGCCTTCAGGGAAGGATTATTTGGCAGTGAGGGATATCGTTGAAAAAAATAAGCTTCATACCATTTGTACAAGTGGGCATTGTCCAAATATGCATGAATGCTGGGGGCGAGGAACTGCCACATTGATGATATTGGGAGATATTTGTACGCGGGCATGTGGATTTTGCAATGTGAAGACCGGAAGACCGGAAAAAGCAGACTGGGATGAGCCGAAAAGAGTTGCCCAGTCAGTACAATTGATGAAACTCAAGCACTGTGTAATCACTTCTGTTGACAGGGATGATCTTGACGATTTGGGAGCCGGTATCTGGGAAAAGACAGTGATGGAAATAAAAAAACTGAATCCGGAAACAACCATTGAAACTTTAATCCCTGACTTTAATGGTAATGGTGAACTTATCCTTCAGGTAATAAATGCAGGGCCTGAGGTAGTATCACACAACCTTGAAACTGTCAGGCGGATTACACCCTGGGCTCGTAGCAGGGCTAAATACGATACGAGCTTAAAAACACTTGAGGTGATCGTTGAATCCGATGTTGTGTCAAAATCAGGCATTATGGTAGGTTTGGGTGAAACACCCGATGAGGTGATCGAAACGATGGACGACTTGAGAAAAGTGGGTGTTGAAGTACTTACTATAGGTCAATACCTGCAGCCGACCAAGAAGCATTTGCCTGTTAAGGAATATATTTCGCCCGAAAGATTTACCGAATATAAAACTGCTGGGCTTGAAAAAGGATTTCGATTTGTTGAAAGTAGCCCGTTGGTGAGGTCGTCATACCAGGCTGAAAAACATGTTCAGAGATAAAAAATTATGGAAAATACTTGTGTTGAACTTCGGCAACTTGGCTTGATTGATTATAAAGAAGCCTGGGATTACCAGGAAAATTTGTTTGAACAAATTGTAGAAGCCAAACAACAGAAGAGAGATGGAAAAGAGGATGTAATAACACCTAACTTTATGCTTTTCTGCGAGCATCCGCATGTATACACCATTGGTAAAAGTGGCAAAGAATCCAACCTGCTGATCAATGAAGAAATGCTGAAAAACCGTGGCGCATCGTTATACAAAATTAACCGCGGTGGTGATATAACTTATCATGGACCGGGGCAATTGGTTGCTTATCCTATTCTCGATCTTGATAATTTCAAACTATCCATAAAAAGTTATATTGATCAGCTGGAAGAGGTGATAATTCGTGTATTAAAAAGATATGGAATGATTGCTACCCGCGCAGAAGGAGCAACTGGTGTTTGGCTGGATGCCGAAAGTCCTGTTAAAGCCAGGAAAATCTGTGCCATAGGCGTTCGCACCAGTCATTGGGTGAGTATGCATGGTTTTGCTTTTAATGTGAATACGGATTTGAGTTATTTTGAGAACATAATTCCCTGTGGAATTCAAGGTAAGAGTGTTACCTCTTTACAAAAAGAACTTGGCAAGGAAGTTAAAATGGAAGAAATTAAAAGAATCGTTTTAAGTGAATTTGAGGCCATTTTTAAAATGAAATTCAATATTATTCCATGATGCTTTGTAATACTTCGAGAGATTTAATTTGATGCATATTTGGCATATGAAGCTGGTAGTATTGAATTAAAACATCAACCATTTTTCGTCGGTGATTGTTTCCGAGCTTTATTTGATGACTGTCTTCAAAAGTTGATTTTCCAATAACAACTAATTGTTTCACAATTTCTCCACTTATAAAATTAGGATGCAATGGTTGATTCTTTTGAAAAAGACCCTCCTGGAGATCGAAATAGTATACCTCATCATGCTCTGAAAATTTGGGGTAAAATCCTAAAAACCGACTAAACTGGAACAGAAAAACAAGATGAAAGTTAATTACACTTTTTTCAGTCAGGTCGAGCCAGGTTAGCGAATGAAACAACCAATCAAAAACCAGTTTGTTAGGAGTTTCCTCTCTTAGGGTTTTTATTAAAATTTCGTATAAAAAAAATAAAATTGAACGCTTCACCATATTGTTGGTCAAATCCTGATAGGCATGCAAAACTTTTATCTCTTTAATATTATGGAGTTCTTTACCTTCTCGATAGTTTATTACCAGGTCGAGGATCGTTAAAGGCTGGAAATAAGCTTTCTTTAGAGTTGTTTTTTTACTATTAACACCTCTGACAATAAAAGACAACATACCGAATTCTTCAGTGTACATTTTCACAATGATAGCCGATTCGGCATACTTATAACTTTGAAATACAATTCCGCGCGTATTATATAACATATCAGATATGTGCTCTACAATCTGTAAAATTAATCAATAGAACAAATGAAAAAATAATGAAGAAGTAAGAAGCTATTTAACGACCAGAATTTTTGTTACCAGTTTTTCCGATCCGTCATTGTTTGTAACAAAAACAAGGTAAATACCAGTTGCAGCCCTGCTACCGTTAAAGCTATTGCCATCCCATACGGCGGTACCACCTTCTGACCGGGTCACGAAACACAACATTGCCATATGTATCTGTAATTTTAACATCAGAATTATTTTCTAGACCCGTGATGGCAATAGGGCCAGTGTAGTTTTCCCTTACAGGATTAGGAAATGCATAAACTCCTTGAGGTGTTGGTCCTGGAGGGGTTGCATTACCCCGATATGATATGATTCCATTTGCTGTTCCAATAAAAACTTCGCCATTAGCTTTGATAGTAATGCCGGTAATGCTATTTGATAACAATGGACTATTATCTGTTGTAAAATGATGTATTTCTTCGGTACCATCTTCCGAAAGCAGGAAAACTCCGGCCCTTGAAGTACCTATCCATTTTTGATTAGCGCCATTTACACTGATGGTTGTGACGGTTTCCGATTCAAGTAAAATATCTGCAAGGCCCGACCCATCATTTCTCGGTACTAATATTTGTTGCGCATCGAAATTTACACCCTGTTCAAAAACATTCTCAGGAGAGTAAAATACAGCAACACCCTCATCGGTTCCTACCCAAACTTCACCATCCAGGTCGGTAGCAAAAGAGTATACTTTACTACCGGGAATATTTCCGTTGCCTGATGCAGAAGAAAGGACTTTAACCCGGTCATCAGTGGGGTTATCGATCGTTCCGTTATCAGTAAATACAATGACAAGTCCATCTGTTCGTTTGATGATCCATTTTTGATTGACATTATCTACCATTAAATTGGCAATGTCAATACCACTCAATGAACCCCCAAGATTAAATGATCGCCATTGATTATTATTTTGCATAACTGAAAGTATATCGGGAGCACCTGTATTAGCAATCCACAAGTTATGTTGATCATCAAAATCAATTCCGCTGATATTTACCAGGCTTGGTGCTGCCACCCATGGTTGCAATGTACTATTCTCTTCATTATAGATCGCAGCAAGTTCATTGTTAACAAATTTCATCACACCTTCCTGCCATGTACCGATGTAAGCAATATTAACATTCTGTGGGTCAACTTTAACACTTACCATATCTGTGATACTATCAAAAGCATCAGTATTAAACCTGTTTATGGAGTTCCACGAATCGCCGATATATGAAAAAACACCGTCCTGCATATATAATTTTGCCCAGTCTGACTGTCTTCCGCCGGGTGCCACCCAAACATTATCGCCTTCTGCATCAAGTGCATAAACATTTTTTGTTGCAGGGCCGTTAGGTTTAATGAACTCTCCGTTCCAAATACCCCAATTCTTTATTAGCCCTTTTACCTGATCGCCAATCCAATAAAAATCATTTTCATCTTTATCACAAGCGAGTGGTTGAAAACCTTCGTCATTAATTTTCCAGATATTCGTTGTGATTTCACCGTTTTCATCAATTAAATTTACATTATAACGATTCACTAAGATTAGCTCATTGCCCACTTTTTTGAGTTGATGGTGACGGTCTGTATTTTCCCTTAAAAAATATTGCCACACATTATTTTCATTGACAAACAAAGTGTCGCCGTCCCATACTCCTTCGTTATAGAAATTGGTATAAATCTTACTACCAAAAGCTTCAATTAAGTTGTATTTCAAATCTGGATGAATCAGACTTTCGTCTTTATGCCAATTATTATAATCAGCCAGTGCGATACTGTTCACATCAGCATAGTAAATACCACTTTCTGTTGCCGCGTAGAAAAATGATTCATTATAAGTTAAGTCCATTACGTTCAGCGCATTGCCATTGGGTCCAATGTAATATGTATCTTTTACTTCTTCTCTTTGCATGTCAATTACAACAATCCCAAATCCACAAGACAGGTATGCTAATTCTCCTTTAAAAGTGATATTATTGATGGTTTTGTTACCCAGGATATCTTTGTCTTTAATATCGGAAATATTCCTGACTGACTCATCTGGTCTAATCAAATCTAAGTTAGCATTGGAGTAAGCAACAATTACAGATTTTAATTGCGGATTATATCCTATTCTATTGATGCCCACGTCGCTCAATCTTTTTATTTTATCAAATAGCTCAACGCGATTATCAATAAAAGAATATGTGAACATGCTATAAGGTGTTGCCGCAAACACTTTATCATCAGCAACAGCAACATCAATTACCTGGTTGTATGGTAAATGTGTTTTCCATTCGCCAAGAGCAGTTGGCTGGGCAATTGAAAAAAGACTACTGAATATAAAAAGGGCAATTAGAATTGTGGTCGTATAATTTTTTCTATTCATCTGAACGCAAATATTATTCTTAGTACTAACTGAAAATCAGGTAAAATATTGCAAATATGCAGCAGCAGGCAAAAATAATTGAAATACAAGTCAGGGCAGAATTTTATTCAAAACAGAATAGCCCGGATTTGTATGCCGGGCTATAATGAATTTTGTTCGAGTTTAATTTTTACTGCTCTTCTGCTGATTCTATATCAGTTCCATATGTAGGTCCTCCAAGTATTTTTGAAGGGATTTTCTTAACAATGGTCATTTCATCGATAAGATTGGATGCGCCAGCGAATTTATCTATGATGAACATTACATATCTGATATCAACATTAATGGTACGCTGTAATTCAGGTTCGAAAGCAATATCACCGCTCATGGCTTCCCAGTTACCGTCAAAAGCCAGACCTATTAACTCACCTTTGTCATTCATAACCGGACTTCCTGAGTTACCTCCGGTAATATCATGTGTTGTTAAAAACCCAACGGGCATGGTATTATTAAAACCATATGGACCATAATCTTTGGTTATATATAACTCCTTCAGCTTCTCCGGTACAATAAATTCCCAGTTATTAGGATCTTCTTTTTCCATGATTCCCTCAATGGTTGTAAAGTAATCGTAATGCACCGCATCGGCAGGATAGTAATCCTGAACTGTACCATAAGTTAAGCGCATTGTAAAATTAGCATCAGGATAATAATTTTCATCTTTATTCATTTCCCTTAAACCCGCAATATAAAGACGGTGACCTTTTTCAAGTTTATCATCTGCATCTTTGGTCGTTTTCATCACCTCTTTATATTTTTCGGTAAAAGCTGTTATTGCAACTAACGCAGGGTCTTTGGCCAGCTGTTTAGCTTTTGGATCATTTAAAAACGCCATTACCTTTTCTTTATCGGCAAATAATGTTTTTTCAAAAACATCTGCAGCATATGCTTGAAAATCTCCATTGTATTTGCTGTCCATTTCAAGCAAATATACCGGCTGCTGATCCAATGGAACATTTTTATGATACATATCCATCATTGATGCCAGTAAGTTCTGATCGATGGATTTGTTATAATCTTTGAAATGTTCAGATACGCCTGCCTTTAACTTTTCTATCTCCTTATTGATGTCATCCTCATTTGCTTCTTTTTCATTCATGAGTTTTGACAATTTCGCAAATGAATTTGCATAGCTGAAGATTTCAGCTCCATACCGGATTGCCTCACGATAATACCATTTAGTGAGGTTTGTTTCTTCAATTTTTTCAAAGGCACTGCTGATTAACGGGATGGCATCACCGTACTTTGCTTTTGCTTCCGGGTTTTGATTGATCCAGTTGGAAAATTCGGCTTCTTCTATAAGTTTTTTATCTTTTACTTTAAGCCTTTTTAGTCCTTTTGTCTGTCCAATAAAATATTTCCAATAGTTTGCAGTGCGTGCGTACTTGGAAGCATATTGCAGCCTGACGGCTTCGTCAGCATCCATGCCTTCTCTCATAATTCGAAGTTTTTCAGCACGAATATCAACGATGGTCATATTGGTTTGGTTGATGGCCAGGTCAACACCATAAGAAGATAAATATCGTTGAGTACTGCCTGGGTAACCCATGATCATGGCAAAGTCACCTTTTTCAACGCCTTCAATAGAAATGGGTAGGAAATGCCTGGGTTTTAAAGGCACATTTTTTTCAGAAAAATTGGCTGGTTTTCCTTCAGTGTCACAATACACCCGAAACATGGAAAAATCACCTGTATGTCGGGGCCACATCCAGTTATCTGTATCGGCACCAAACTTACCGATTGACTCAGGCGGTGTTCCGGCCAGTCGCACATCAGTGAAAGTCTCATAAATAAAAAGATAGTATTCATTTCCGCCGAAGAATGATTCAACAATAGCGTTATAGTGGGTATCCTTAGTAGCTGTTTCTATCAAATTTTTAGAATTTTCAGCAATCATTTTACCTCTTTCCTCTTCAGTCATATCAGTTGTTATTCCATCCAGAATTTGATCAGAAGCATCTTCCATTTTAATTAAAAATTTCACAGTCAATCCTTCAATTGGAATTTCTTCCTTTTTACTGGTAGCCCAAAAACCATTTTGCAGATGATTTTCCGCTGGGGTACTTACTTTCTGTATGGCGCCATAACCACAATGATGGTTCGTTAGCAGTAATCCTTCCGGTGATACCATTTCACCGGTACAGCCCCTGCCAAAAATAATAATTGCATCTTTTAAGCTCGACTGATTGACACCGTAGATTTCTTCAGCGCTTAATTTTAATCCCATTTCATGCATTTCAACAATATTATTGTTGATCAGCAAGGGTAACCACATTCCTTCATCGGCTTTTGAAAGCGTATTAAAACCAAATAATAATGCGATTGTAATGATGATAACTTTTTTCATTTTATAACTAATTAATTTAACATTCTTATTTTATACCTATACAAATTTTTCGCCTTTTTCAATCTTTACATCGGTAACAAACTTCCTGATATGCTGTTCGTCTTCTTTACGGCAAACGAGCAAAGTATTGTTATCTTCAACAACAATATAGTCATTGAGGCCTTGTAAAACCACCAGTTTATCTTTGGGTACATTTACGATACAGTTTTTTGAATCATACAGCATAACATTTTTACCCATTACAGCATTGTTATACGTATCCTTTTCTCTTATTTCAAATAATGAACCCCAGGTCCCCAGGTCCGACCATCCAAAGTCTACAGGTAATACATATACATTTTCCGCTTTTTCCATAATACCATAATCGATAGAGATGTTCTCGCATATTGTATATGTTTTGTCAATAAAATCTGCTTCTCCGGGTGTATTGTAAATGCCCGCTCCTTCAGCAAATAAAGAATCCACATCATCCAGGTGCTGTTTGAATGCATCCATAATATTTTTTAATGACCAGATAAAAATGCCTGAATTCCATAGAAAATCACCGCTTGCCAGAAATGATTTTGCAATTTCAAGGTTTGGTTTTTCAGTAAAGGTCTTTACCTTTTTAATTTCTGGGGTATCTTCCGAAATGCTTTTTTCGAGGTATTGGATATACCCATAACCAGTATCTGGCCTATTGGGTTTAATACCTAAAGTAAGCAGACTGTCATTTTGTGAAGCGGCTTTTAGTGCTGTGTTTATATCATTAACGAAAGCACCTTCATTCAAAATAATATGATCAGAAGGAGCAACAACTACCAAAGCATCCGGATTCACCGCATTAATTTTGTAATTCGCATAGGCTACGCATGGAGCCGTGTTTCTCATGGCTGGCTCACATAACACCTGATTTTCTGTTAGTTCAGGCAGTTGTTCCAACACCAGATCTTTATAAATGGCATTGGTAACAATATAAACATTTTCAGGAGGACATATTTTTTTGAATCGCTCAAAAGTGAGCTGTATTAATGTTTTTCCAACACCGAGAATGTCAATGAATTGTTTTGGTTTTGAGGTTCGGCTTATGGGCCAGAAACGGGTTCCAACACCCCCTGCCATGATAACACAATAGTTATTTTTCGGATTGATCATAAGGCTATGATATATAAGGAGTGCAAAGGTACAAAACTCAGTATTTTAACCTATTGCGAAATAGGAATAATTGGGGTAAGTGCATGAAATAAATATAGTTTATTGTTGTCGATACATTTACATTTGTATCGCGTGCGTTTTTTTTCTCCTTTGATAAACTTTTTACCTCTGCTAGTTGCAAATATAGCATTGGCTGGTAAATCTTCTACTTTAATTTGTGGTGCTGCAGTGTCGTATGTTTGTAAAACCCGACTTAATTCAAGTTCAGAAGAACTGGAGGATTTGCTGTTTTGAATGCTTTTTTTCAAAACGGTTGCAATATCTTCAGGGAAAATATTCTTTCTAATAAATTCTTCCATCAGATATTTATACGTTTGTTTCCATTCTTTACCATGAGGCGAAACCCGGTTTTTATTTGTTTCAAAAACCAATAAATGGGCATATTCATGTATAAAAGTGATTAAAAACGCGTATGGATTCAAATTATGATTGATAGAAATCCGATGATTTGTATGATAGATAGGGGGGCGGTAGTCTCCCAATTTGGTTTTCCTGTTTCTGGTGATTTTAAAATGGATATTTTTTTCTTTAATCCAATCAAATACAATATTAACTGATTCGTCAGGCAAATAAGTGCTGAGTATTTGTTTTTCCTTCATTAAAAAAGACTTATGAAGTTGATTTGGAATTTCTAATCGTAATAGTGGGATGATACGTCCAACTTGAGCAATTACAGTCATTTTTTCTGTAACGCTTTGGGTGATAACCCTGTTTTTGGGAAGCACAAGACACACACAATAAAGAACTTATAAAAAGAATAACTAAAAGTTTACTTATAAAATTCATCCGGTAAAGAATGTTTTTGCGTTTTTTTACGTTTTCAAAGAAACGATTTTTTTAAAACAGTGTTGTTGGAAGTAATAAATTCTTTTGTTTAATTTAGCCTGAACTATGAAAATTATTCAAGAAATTGGTGCCTATGTCTGGTTAATGTTCCAGGCTTTTAAACGTCCTGATAAGGGAAAAGTTTTCCGCAGGCAACTGATGATGGACTTCCAGGATTTAGGAACCAATTCCATCGGTATTGTGGCCGTTATTTCCCTGTTTACCGGGGCCATTATTGCCATTCAGATGGCGTACAATATTGACAGCCCCTTGATACCTCTCAAAACCATTGGATTCAGTACACGCCAGATGATGATTGTTGAATTTTCACCCACAATAATAAGTTTGATATTGGCTGGAAAGGTAGGTTCGAGTATTGCTTCTGAAATCGGCACCATGCGCGTTACTGAACAAATTGATGCCTTAAAGGTAATGGGTATTAACCCGGCAAATTATTTAATTCTGCCTAAAATTACCGCATCGATGATCTATAACCCTGTTTTAATTATTTTTTCAATTGTGCTCGGAATATTTGGTGGCTGGCTAGCCATGTTGGTAACCGGATTATCATCTTCTGTGGTTTATATTGAAGGGGTCCGTTCGTGGTACGATCCATTTACTATCACATACGCCATGATCAAAACACTCGTTTTCGCCTTCATCATTGCGTCGGTTTCGGGTTACAAGGGGTATAACGTAAAAGGCGGCTCCGTAGAAGTTGGAAGGGCAAGTACCCAGGCTGTGGTTTACAGCAGTATCTTGATTATTGTTTTCGACCTTATTTTAACCCAAATGCTGCTTACATGATCGAGGTTAAAAATATATCTAAATCTTTCTCCGATCAGCAGGTTTTGAAGGATATTTCCTTTGTTTTTGAGAAAGGAAAAACGAACCTGATTATCGGACAAAGTGGTTCAGGAAAGACGGTGTTAATGAAATGCTGTATTGGTTTGCTGGATATTGATGAGGGCGAAATTAATTTTGACGATACTTGTTTTTCGTGTTTTAGTGAAAAAGAGAAAAGGAAAATTCAGAAAAAAATGGGTGTTCTGTTCCAGGGAGGTGCCTTGTTCGACTCGTTTACAGTGGAAGACAATGTGATGTTCCCGCTGAATATGTTCACCAAAATGTCGCTGGAGGAAAAAAGAGAACGCGTAAATACTGTGCTTAAAAGGGTAAACCTGGTAAATGCCAATAAAAAATTTCCTGCCGAGATCAGCGGAGGCATGATCAAACGTGTGGCTATTGCAAGGGCCATTTCGCTTCGACCCAATTATTTGTTTTGTGATGAACCCAATTCGGGTCTCGATCCCAAAACAGCTGAACTGATTGATGAACTCATTTCTGATTTAACAGAAGAATTTCAGATGACCACGGTGATCAATACCCACGACATGAATTCGGTGATACAGATAGGGCAGAAAATTGCTTTTTTACACAAGGGTGAACTTTGGTGGAAAGGCGATAAAAATGTGATCTTAAAAACCGACAATGAAGAATTAAACGAGTTTGTTTTTTCAACAGAATTAACCAGAAGAATCAACAGGGATTAGAAAAGTATACATTATGAACGTCAACTTCCTGGACATCATCATCATTATCCCTTTGTTGTTGTTTGCCTGGCAGGGCTATAAAAAGGGTTTTATCATCGAAGTGGCTACACTGGCTGCATTAATTCTGGGGCTGTTTTTTGCCTTTTATTTTTCCGACTTCGCCGCTAATCTCCTCAACGAATATTTCACTATTGATGAAAAGTATATCGCTGCGTTGTCATTTATCGTAACTTTTATTGTAGTTGTAATAGCCATTATTGCCATCGGAAAAATATTACAAAAACTGATCGACATTATCCTGCTGGGCTTTTTGAATAAGGCAGCTGGTGCTGTTTTCGGCATCATTAAAGGCGCCCTGATCTTAAGCATTCTACTGCTGATTATTAACTATTTTGATACCAATCAAAACCTTATTAAAGAAGAATACAAGGATAACTCCATTTTTTATGAGCATGTGGCATCATTTGCTCCAAAATTATACGACTGGTTGCACCTCGAGAATTTCGACTTCCGGATTCCTGAAAAAGAAGAAATCATCAAGCAAATTTAAAAGGATCCTTATTTCAGTATAGCGGCTACCCCAGGTAATGTTTTACCTTCGATATATTCAAGCATGGCACCACCTCCCGTAGATACGTAACTTACTTTGTCGGCTAGATTGTATTTATTGATGGCGGCGACGGAATCACCTCCGCCGATCAGTGAAAATGCACCTTTAGTGGTGGCATTGGCTATAGCATTTGCTACTTCACAGGTACCTGACGCAAAATTGTCCATTTCAAATACACCCATGGGGCCATTCCATAAAATGGTTGATGAACTTTCGATCACATCTTTAAATGCCTGACCGGTTTCAGGGCCGATATCCAATCCCATCCAGCCATCAGGTATTTCGTGCGACTTGCAGAATTTCCGGTTGGCATTGTTATCAAATTTATCGGCAATAACTGCATCGGTAGGAATGTGCATAATTACACCTAACTCATCCGCTTTTGCTATGGCTTTTTTAGCTGTTTCGATCAATTCATCTTCAACAAGTGAGTTACCCACTTTTCCGCCCAGGGCTTTGATAAACGTGAACATCATACCACCACCTATTAAAATATGGTCAACTTTATTCAGCAGATTGTTGATGATCTCAATTTTTCCGGATACTTTGGCTCCTCCCAAAATAGCAGTAATTGGCTTTTTTCCTTTGGTGAGTACTTTATTAATACTGGCAATCTCGCTGCTCATAATGTAACCAAACATTTTGTCATTTGGGAAAAATTGAGCAATGATGGCTGTTGAAGCATGTGCCCTGTGTGCTGTACCAAAAGCATCATTCATATATACATCTGCAAGGCTGGCCAGTTTTTTGGCAAAGGCCTCATCTCCTTTGGTTTCTTCTTTATAAAAACGAAGGTTTTCCAACAGCAATACTTGTCCGGGTTTTAGAGCACCCGCTTTTTCTATAGCTTGTTGTCCAATACAGTCGTTAGCAAATTGTATTTCAATGTTTAATTTTTTTGAGAGATAAGGTAGCAAGTGTTTTAAGGAAAATTTCTCTTCAGGACCATCTTTTGGTCTGCCAAGGTGCGACATTAAAATCACCGCGCCTCCTTCATCCAACACTTTTTTAATGGTAGGTATCGCAGCCCTTATCCTGGTATCATCTGTTATTTCAAGGTTGTCGTTTAATGGAACATTGAAGTCAACGCGAATGATTACTTTTTTTCCGGTAAAGTTGTAATTATCAATATTTTTCTTCATAATATGAGGTTGTAAAACTGTATGTCTGAATTTTAGGCAAAACTAAAAAATACTGGACAAGGAAATATGATTTTGGATGCTTAATTTTGAATTTATTTTTATTCTGTGATAGCGCCAAATGCCTGAATCAAAAACCCTATTTTTGTTGTTACCGAAAAAATGACAATATGGATTTATTTCAAGGAAATATTCACTCAAAATTGCCTCAAACCGGCACTTCTATTTTTGCGGTGATGACCGGCTTGGCAAAAGAACATGACGCTGTTAACCTGTCGCAAGGGTTTCCTGACTTTCCTATTTCAGGAGAGCTGATTGATAGGGTGGCGTATTATATGAAAGCTGGTTATAACCAGTATGCACCCATGCCGGGAGTTGCTGAATTGAGGACTGCAATTTCGAAAATGTTCGGGCAAAACCATGATGCTCATTATAATCCGGATACGGAGATTACTGTAACAGCAGGCGGTACCCAAGCATTATATGCAGCTATTGCGGCCTTTATCAGAAAAGACGATGAAGTCATTATTTTTGAGCCCGCTTATGACAGTTATGCACCGGCTGTGCAACTCAATGGTGGTATTGTAAAATATGCCCAACTCGAATTTCCTGATTTCAGAATTAACTGGGATGAATTACCCAGAATGTTTAATCACCGAACAAAAATGGTGATTATCAATACACCTCATAATCCAACAGGTAGTGTGTTGCACGAAAATGACTTGAAGCGTCTTGATCGCATGCTGGAGGGCAGGGATATAGTTGTTTTAAGTGATGAGGTTTATGAACATTTGATTTTTGAAGGCATACAGCACCAAAGTGTTTGCCGTTTCCCGGGCTTAGCGCGCAGAAGTTTGCTGGTGGGCTCATTCGGAAAAACATTTCATGCTACCGGTTGGAAAACAGGTTTTGTGCTGGCACCTGAAAATTTGATGAAGGAATTTCGGAAAGCCCATCAATTTGTGGTATTTGCATCAAATACACCAGTACAGTATGCCATTTCAGATTATATCACCAACCCAGCCAATTACAAGTACTTGGGCGAGTTCTACCAGAAAAAAAGAGATTTGTTTGTTGAAAAAATTAAATCATCGCGATTTAAAGTACTGCCTTGTTATGGAACTTATTTTCAGTTATTGAGTTATAAGGCCATTTCTGATAAAAATGAAATGGATTTTGCGGTTCAGCTCGTCAAAGATCATGGCATTGCTGCCGTACCGGTTTCGCCATTTTATCACAATAAAAGGGATCATAAAGTATTGCGTTTTTGTTTTGCCAAACAGCAGGAAACCATTGAAAAAGCAGGAGAAATATTATGCAGGATTTAAAAATACTTTGTTTACAATCAGACATTGTTTCAAACGATGCGGAAAAAAACAGGGAATTGTTTGAAATAAAGATCAGAAATCATGCTGAAAGTCATGACCTGATTATTCTTCCTGAAACATTTACTACAAGCTTCCATGTAGAACCAAAGGGGAGCTCAGAAACACAGAACGGAAAATCCATTACCTGGATGCAACAAATGGCAGCTAAATCAGGGGCGGTTATCACCGGAAGTCTTTTTATTGAAAGGGACGGAAAATATTACAATTCTTTGATCTGGATGCGGCCAGATGGTAGTTTTGAGAGCTACGACAAAAGGCATGTTTTTTCAATGGGTGGAGAAAATAAAAGGATCTGCAAGGGAGCGAAAAAACTAATTGTTGAATTAAAAGGCTGGAAAATTGCTCCTATGATTTGTTATGATCTTCGTTTCCCTGTATGGAGTAAGAATACCTTAACCGATGAAGGTACTTACGCTTATGATCTGGCTGTTTACGTTGCCAACTGGCCTTCGGTACGCAATTACCCCTGGGAAATGTTATTGATTTCGCGCGCTATTGAAAACCTGGCATACGTTGCCGGCGTTAACCGTGTGGGTTATGATGCGCAGGGAACTTTATATAGTGGTGATTCAATGATCATTGACCCCAAGGGAAAAGTAATCGAAAAAGCCGATGAAAGTAAAGAAAGATCGTTATCTGCCGTATTAAGTTTTAATGATTTAAAGAGTTTCAGAGAAAAGTTTAATGTAGGAATGGATTGGGATAAATTTGAGATTCAAATGTAAGCGAGATATAAATTATGAAACGGAATCTCTCTGGCTGCTACAGTTCATCATATTTTATTCCAATTGTGGCAGCACTTACACTTGTTTTTCTGTACTCACTATTTGGGAGATCAGCTGACATTGATGATGCCTGGATAGGTGAATACGCCTATTGGTTTGCAAAAGACGGTTATGTTCATTCAGAATTAATGCGCGGGATCAATAGCCAGGAAATAAATTTTGTTGTACACCACAAACTTTTTAATCTCAACGGAGCATTATTTATCAAGCTGCTTGGTTTTTCATTATACAGCTTAAAAACAGTAAGCTTGCTGTATTTCTTCATTTTTCTGCTTCTTTTTTATTTTTATACTCTTAAATGGAAGAAACTTTTCAACCCACCCGATTTCTGGTTATCACTTATCCTCATACTTTCATTTCCGTGGATATTCAAATATGCGTTCCTGTATCGTCCTGAAATAATGATGATGACATTAGGTTTTGTTGGATTTATTTTACTTGAAAAATTTCTGGAGACAAAAAAAACCAACTACTGGTATCTTATACTTTCAGGGGTATTCTATGGCCTGACTATGGCAACCCACCTGAATGGAATCATTTTATTAAGTTCGGGATTCCTTCTGTTAATTATAAACAGAAGATATAGTGCCGTGATTGGGTTTGGTGTTGGTGCTTTGATTGCATTCTCCATATATTTTTATGACCTCAAGGATGCGGCA
The DNA here is from genome assembly GCA_963776205.1 of Marinilabiliales bacterium. GTDB lineage: Bacteria > Bacteroidota > Bacteroidia > Bacteroidales > F082 > UBA4459. Next base: position 567,891 of record CAVZLR010000001.1, on the reverse strand, counting down.
GCTATTTCACTTTGGAAGCATCAGTTTTTTGAATCTCCTTCACTCGATAGTTTACAGGCAAATTCGTATTGGTTAAAACCAATCATAAACATGTTGAATGAACACATGCGTTATTTTCACAATTTTAAAATAATTGTTTTCAGTGTTTTTATGATTGTTACAATAGCTACCGGATATAAATTTTTATTAAAAAATCATGGTCTTTTATTTCAGTTTGCTATGCTTGTGGCTGTCATTACGGGTATAGTGGCCATGCATAAATCCAGACAATATTTTTTATTGAACTTTCCATACCTGGTACTGCTCATGGTGCTTACCATAAAGGCGCTACACCAGAGGAAAATAACAGCTTTTATAATTGGGAAACCACAACAGATAAAGGGATTGCTCATTATACTGTTCATTATTTTCATTACTGCTTCAGCTTATTTCAATGTGGAATTGGCTATCCGAAAATTTTCTCAGGAACAAAACCGAGAGTTAGCCAATATTTACGCCGGAACAGATAAATCAAAGATGAAAATAGTGGCACCTATGACATTTATCTTTAATGAAATTGAAAATTTCAGCCAAATACAAGGCGACTTGTGCTATATTGAACTCCAAAAACTTGATTCAACTGTTTATGGAGAAGGATTTTTAAAATCCGCAAACGATTTCGATAGAGACTTAATAATAATTGGGTCATATTATCAGGAATCGCTAGGAATATCGGCCTATAAAGCAGGAGACGAGTTCGAACATTATTATGTATTTGATAAAACCAGCGATTTAATAGTATTTAAACGAAAAACAAAAAAGCTATATTGATATTTAAGAGGGATAAAAGGATATAAATTAATGGAACAGATTTGGTTAAATAATATACTTTTACGCCATAATTTCTGAGACATGAATATTATCATAGCCGGTGATGGCGAAGCGGGGTTTTACCTGGCAGAAGCATTGGTTGATTCAAAACACGATATAACGGTGGTTGACCCGCATGATGAATTGCTTAAAATGATTGAAGCACATACTGACCTGATGACCATCGTTGGCGATTCCAATTCAGTATCTGTTTTAAAACGGGCGAATGTAAATAAAGCAGACCTTGTTATTTCGGTGCTGCATGATGAAACCATTAATATTCTAACCGCAATTCTTGCCAAAAAACTGGGTGCCAAAAAGGCTATTGCTAGGGTAGCTACACTTGAAAATGTAAGCGTTGAAAACAGGAAAATTTATGAAGAATTGGGTATTGACTACTTGATATCTCCTGAAGATAAAGCTGGCCACGAAGTAGTAAAATTACTTGAACAACCAGAAGCAACAGAGATTTTTGATTTTTCGGAAGGTAAACTATCCGTGTTTTTGATAAAAATTGAAGATGACGCACCCGTGATAGGCAAATCTTTGAGAATGATTGCTGAAGAAAAAGGATCATTGGGATTCAGAGCAGTAGCAATTCATAGGGGAAGTGATACTTTTTTACCTGAAGCTGACACTGTATTTGAAGCCAGTGACATGGTGTATGTAATTACCAAACGCGAATCAAAAGATGAATTGTTGGCTTTGGGAGGAAAGAAAAAAGTAGAAGTTAATAATATCATGATCGTTGGTGGTGGAAGGGTAGGTAAAGTGATTGCCAGAAGGGTAGAACATAGCCTGAATGTGAAATTAATTGAACTTGACAGAGTCCGTTGTGAGAGCTTAAATGATTTACTTCATGATACATTGATCATTAATGGCGATGCAAGGGATATAAATTTATTGGAAGATGAAGGCATAGAAAATGTGGATGCGTTTATGGCGGTTACTAATAGCTCTGAAACAAATATCCTCACCTGTCTGCATGCCAAAAAATTTGGTGTAAAAAAAACCATCGCGCTTGTCGAAAACCTCAACTATATAGAAATTTCTAAAAATATTGGCATTGATACCATCATCAATAAAAAGCTGATCGTTGCCAGCCATATCATCAAACATTCAATGGGAGATGAAGTGACTTCGTTAAAATGCCTGAGTGGTATTAATTCAGAAATTATGGAACTGGTTGCCATGGAAGGGTCACCTATTACAAAAAAACTAATTCGAGATTTAAAGATGCCCGAAGGTGCTTTAATCGGAGGTATTATCAGGGGTGATGAATCTTTTATAGCAATAGGAAACCTGCATATTAAACCCGGTGATAAGGTGGTTGTTTTCGCCCTACCGGGCACCAAACATAAGGTGGAAAAAATGTTTCATAAAAGCGGTTTCGGATTTTAATAATTCTATAAATGCCTGCTAAACGTATTATAAACTTCCGCATAATTATAAGAGTACTCAGCTTTCTCTTATTGGTTATTTCGATCTTCATGTTAAGCGGGGTAGGGGTTGCCTGGTATTTTAATGAACCAGTATTGCCATTAGTTCTTTCATTTCTTATTACAGGGGTAACAGGAGGATTAATATGGCTTATTCTTGGTAAGAGAAGAAAAAAGGGAATTGGAAAAAGAGAAGGGTATTTAATTGTGGCCTTAAGCTGGGTGGTTGTTTCGTTATTTGGAGCATTACCCTATATTTTAAGTAATGCAATTCCCTCTTTTACCAATGCTTTTTTTGAAACCATGAGCGGTTTTACAACGACAGGGGCATCTATTTTAACTGATATTGAAGCCGTTCCAAAGAATATTTTGTATTGGAGGGCTTTAACACATTGGCTTGGCGGAATGGGAATTATTGTTCTCACAGTGGCAATTTTGCCATTTTTGGGTATTGGAGGAATGCAGTTACTCATAGCTGAAATGCCAGGAATAACACCTGACAAACTGCACCCAAGAATTACAGCAACGGCCAAACGTTTGTGGGGGATTTATGTGTTATTTACATTGCTCGAAACACTCATTTTATGGATTGGAGAGATGAATTTCTTCGATGCCATTTGCCATGCATTTGCAACAATGGCAACAGGTGGGTTTTCTACTAAAAATGATAGTATTGCCAGTTTTGCACCATTCACCCAGTACGTTATCATTATTTTTATGGTTTTGGCAGGGACTAACTTTACCTTGCACTATATGGCCTTACACACTAAATTTAGAAGGCTTTTGTACAACCAGGAATTTAAAGTTTACCTGGGGATAATTATCATAGTCTCTTTTCTTATTACCATAGGTCTGGCAATGTCCCATTTGGATGATTCATTGGAATCATCATTCAGGGATGCGCTATTCACGGTGGTATCAATATTAACAACAACAGGCTTTGTAACTGCAGATTATGCCATATGGCCTACCTTTTTGTGGATTATGGTTTTTATGTTGATGTTTATCGGTGGCAGCGCTGGTTCAACTGGAGGTGGAATTAAAATTGCTCGACACCTGTTACTGGTTAAAAACTCATGGGTTGAATTAAAAAGAGCCATTCATCCACAAGCAGTTATTCCTGTAAAGTTTAACGGTAAATCTGTATCACAACAGATCATTTTTAACGTGATGGCTTTTTTCCTGTTGTACATGATGATATTTGCTACAGGTGTTGTAATAATGGCATTTATCGGATTGGATTTTCAAACTTCAATAGGTGCTGTTGCTGCTACTCTTGGTAATATTGGCCCGGGTATCGGTGGTGTTGGGCCGGTTGAAAATTATGCATTTTTTACACCTTTTGCCAAGTGGTTTTTATCATTTTTAATGCTGCTCGGAAGGCTTGAATTGTTTACTGTTCTGATAGTGATCTCTCCTGCATTCTGGAAGAGTTAGGGCTTTTCCCACTTCTGGAATCTTTTAATTAAACCAAATCAGTCCGTTTATGTATCTTAGCATGTTAATAAATAGCTTCGTTTGTATTTATGATTCAGTTGTCTGTTGTTGTAATAACCCTGAATGAGGAAAAGAATATTGGCAAGTGTTTGGAGTCGGTGAAGGAAATTGCCGACGAAATTGTTATTGTCGATTCAAATTCTAAAGATAAAACAGAAGAAATCTGCAAATCATTTGGCGCCCGGTTTATTAACCATCCTTTTGAAGGGTATGTAAAACAGAAAAACTTCGCAGTTTCGCAAGCCAGGTATCACCATATTTTATCAATTGATGCTGATGAAGTAGTTTCAGAAAAATTGTTTACTTCTATTAAAGCAGTGAAGGAAAATTTCTTAGCCGATGGCTATACCATGAACCGTATGACTAATTATGCCGGAAAGTGGATCAGGCATTCAGGGTGGTATCCCGACATTAAACTTCGTTTATTTGACCGCAGGAAAGGGGAGTGGACAGGGCTACTTATCCATGAAAAGTTTGAACTGTATGAACACAGAAATATAGAGCATTTGAAAGGTGACCTGCTACATTACTCATTCTACTCTGTTGAAGAGCATCGAAAGCAATCGGAAAAATTTACCAGCCTCGGAGCGCAAGCCGATTATGAAAAAGGTAAAAAAGCTCCATTTTATAAAATTTGGGCAAGTCCGGTTGTAAAATTTGTAAAAGACTATTTATTCAATCTGGGATTTTTAGATGGAAAAGAAGGTTTTGTCATTTGCTGGATATCAGCTGGTGCAAGCCACACAAAATATCAAAAACTGAAAAATTTATATAAGCAGAAAAAATAGTGCAGAAAATTATCCTCAGCCGCACCGACAGCATTGGTGATGTAATACTTACTCTACCAATGGCAGGCATTCTGAAACAAATGTTTCAGGGGAGCTACATTATTTTTTTGGGTAGAGATTATACACGCGATATTATTTCTCTGTCAGCACATATCGATGAATTTATCAGCTGGGATGATTTATCTGAAATTGAAAATGACATTGAGAAGGTTGAATTATTAAAACAAAAAGGTGCTGATACAATTATTCATGTATTTCCCAGGAAAGAAATAGCCGAATTGGCTAAAAAAATAAAGATAAAAACCCGGATTGGAGCCAGTGGCAGGTTATACCATTATTGGACATGTAACAAATTGGTTAAATTTTCACGAAAACGTTCTAATCAGCACGAAGCCCAATTAAATTTAAAGCTTCTCAAACCTTTGGGTTGGAATAAAGCATTAAGTCTGGAAGAAATAGAAAAATTTTATGGTGTCAATAAATTACCGGTTATTTCAAAAGAACTAAAATCGCTAATTGACCCTAAAAGAGTAAACCTCATTTTACATCCTAAATCAAAAGGAAGCGCAAGGGAGTGGGGTTTGCATAATTTTCAGCAGCTTATAGATCTGCTGGACAGAACAAAATATAAAGTTTTTGTTACAGGTACAGAAGAAGAGGGCGCGGCATTTAGAAAAGATATTTCATTTAATGACAATTGTATTGATGTAAGCGGAAAAATGAGCCTTGAACAACTCATTGCATTTATTAACCATTCGGATAGCCTGGTAGCTGCCAGCACTGGTCCGCTTCATATAGCAGCAGCGCTTGGCAAGGTTGCAATAGGCATTTATCCGCCCATAAAACCGATGCATCCAGGACGCTGGGCGCCAGTTGGGCCAAAAGCTATTTACCTGGTTTTAGATAAACATTGTAATGATTGCAGAAAAAATGGAAAATGCCATTGCATGGCTGACATTAAGCCAAAACAAGTAAAACTAATACTGGAGGATCATTTTGGAAATTAATACGGAAAAATACCTGGTCGTTGTAAACCTGCACGCAGGTAGTAAAAAATGTGAACGCGATTGGCCTGAAATCAAAAAGCTGTTGGTTAAAGCGGCTTTTGATATGCATATTGTTTTTACAGAAGGTCAGAACCATGCTTTACAAATGACGCAAGACCTGATTGAAAAAGAAGGTTTCAGAAAAATTATTGTTGTAGGTGGTGATGGTACTTTGAATGAGGTCGTTAATGGTGTGTTTAAACAGATGCGTTACCGGACTATGGAAATACAAATAGGATTGATAACTGTAGGGACGGGCAATGATTGGGGAAGGATGTATGAAATCCCGGAAACTTATAAGGAGCAAGTGAAAATTATAAGGAATGGTCGATTTATCCTTCAGGATATAGGTGTTGTAAAATACAGACATGCCAGCGAAGAAGACAACAGGTATTTTGCAAATATTGCCGGGATGGGTTATGATGCGCTTGTTGCCAAAAAAACCAATGTGATGAAACAAAAAGGCAAGGGAGGTGCTATCGTATACTTATTGAATCTGCTCTCAGGATTGTTTCAATATAAAAATGTTCAACTTGATATTGAGGCAGATGGCAAACATGTATTTTCAGGGAAGGTGTTTACTATGAGCATCGGCATTTGTAAATACAATGGTGCAGGTATGATGCAGTTGCCATTCGCAGTGCCTGATGATGGTCTTTTTGATGTGACGGTGATCAGGAAAACAACCAAACTCCGCGTTGTAAAAAACATTAAGAATCTATATGATGGGTCGTTTATAAGTATGCCGGAAGTGGAAACGTTTACAGGCAAAAAATTCACGATCAGATCAACACCTTCTGATAAATTGTTTCTGGAAACAGATGGCGAATCACTGGGACATTCCCCACTTGATTTTGAAGTGATACCCAGGGCTGCAAAAATGATCGTAAGAAAACGCTATGCAATTATAGATTAAGATTTCCGGTTGTTGAGCTTCTTTTCAATTTCTTCAAGCATCACTTGGGTCATCTTTTTAATGTCAAATTTTGTTTCCAGTCCCCAGTCTTTTTGCGCAACGCTATCGTCAATACTTGCCGGCCAGCTATCAGCTATCGCTTGCCTGAAATCCTGTTTGTAGGAGATACTAAAACCTGGCTTGAAAGCCTTTATTTCACTTGCCAGTTCTTTGGGTGTAAACGAAATGCCTGCCATATTATAACTTGACCGCACTTTTAATTTTGCAGGATCTGTTTCCATCAGTTTGATGGTATTTTTAATTGCATCATCCATAAACATCATTGGAAGAGCCGTATTTTCTGACAGAAAACTTTCATAACGACCTTTTTTTACTGCATCAAAAAATATTTCAACAGCATAGTCTGTTGTCCCTCCACCTGGCTCAGTTTTGTAGCTAATAAGCCCGGGATACCTTACACTTCTGAAATCAACACCATAGCGATTAAAGAAATATTCACCCCATCGTTCTCCTGCCAATTTCGAAATTCCATACACTGTATTTGGTTCCATTACTGTTAATTGAGGCGTGTTTTGTCTGGGAGTGGTTGGTCCAAATACGGCAATTGAACTTGGCCAGAATAATTTCTTGGCGTCAGATTTACGGGCAGCCATTAAAGTATTCATCAATGCCTTCATGTTAATATCCCAGGCCTGCAGCGGAATCTTTTCTGCATTGCCCGAAAGCACAGCTGCCAAATTATATACTTGCGTTATATTATGCCGAACAAGGAAATGAAGCAGGTTTTGATAGTTCAGCACATCCAATATCTGAAACGGGCCACTGTTCTTTAATTCTTCAGTTGGATTTTTAATATCCGTGGCAAATACATTGTTGTTTCCGTAAATTTTCCTAAGCTCAAGTACCAGTTCTGAACCAATTTGTCCTGAGCTTCCAATAACGAGTATTCTTTCCATATCGGGGCTTTCAAGTTTCTGACAAAAGTATTAAATCGCAGCGTATTTATTCCAATTACTGTTAATAAATTAACATAATGTTAGACATTATTTTATTTTTACAGAATAATTGTAAAAACCAGATGATGATTGAAATTAAAGAAGTTATTACAGCCGCTGATATTAAGGAATTTGTTAATTTTCCTTTCAGGCTTTATAAAGACAATCCATACTGGGTTCCTCCAATAAAAACCGACGAAGCCAAACAATTAAAAAGAGATAAGAACCCGGCTTTTGATTTCTGCGACGCCAAATTCTGGATTGCCATAAAAGATGGCAAGGTTGTAGGAAGAATAGCAGCCATTATCAATTATATGTATCTTGAAAAGATTGGCAAGAAAAAGGGTAGAATATCCCGCCTGGAATTTATTGATGACATAGAAGTCTCAGGAATGCTGCTGGAAACAGCTGAAAAATATTTAAAAGAGAAAGGGATGACAGAGGCGCATGGACCGCTAGGTTTTACCAATCTGGACAACCAGGGACTGCTTATTGAAGGATTCGATTACCTGCCTTCAATTGCTTCTGTAATGCATTTTCCATATTACCAAAAACATATTGAAGCACAGGGATATCAAAAGGAAAATGACTGGATTGAATTCATATTGGAAATTGAAGAAGTACCTGAAAAAGCTTCCCGACTGGTCGATATTATCGTAAAAAGGAATGACCTGGAAATAGTAAGACTCAGTAAGAAGAGTGAAATGCAGGTGTACCTGAAAGAAATATTTGAACTGCTCAATGTAGCTTTCGAAGAATTACCTTACGTGGCGCCATTCACAGGTAAAATGATCGAATATTCAGCTAAGAAATACCTGGATGTACTGCAGCCAAAATATATTTTTGTCATCCGCAAAGAAGGTAAAATTCTGGCATTTATAGTAGGTTTGCCAAGCCTTTCAAAAGCCATGCAGAAAGCCAATGGCAAATTGTTACCATTCGGAGTATTTCATATCATGAAAGCCATGAAACGGCCCGAAGTAATGGACCTGTTACTAACAGGTGTCGATCCACATTATCAAAAGATGGGACTACCAGCCATCCTGATTAGCGAATTGCAGAAACAAATGATCGCTAATGGTGTTAAATATGTCGAGACCACAGGAATGTTTGAATCAAATACCAAAGGTATCACTACATGGAAAAACTATAAATATATTCAGCATAAAAGAAGACGCTGCTACGTAAAAGAATTATAGAAAATTTAAGTTTTAATTCGGAACATTAAAATTAAACCTAATCAGGAAAGGATATTCCTCATCTTCCGGATTTACTTCCACATGCTTTTCTCAATTCAATCAATGATTGGTTCATATCGCCCTTTAAATAGAAATACAAGCTTTCAACGAGATACTCATTTCCGGCTAAGTATCGATCCATCAACTGTAGGTCGTCAATCTGATAAAAAACATTGTGGAGATTACACCGGTTTTCAGCCATATAAGCAAGATTATTTGTCAGGTTGTCTTCATCAAAACAGTTCATTGAAAAGAATTCCGTATAAGACAGGTCATCAGTATTAATCGGGATGCCGTCAGGAAATTTTTGGATTGTTTTAGCATCCATCATCACGCAAACAGCGAAATGGTAAGGATCAAAGTAGAAAAATTTTTCACTGGGCATTTGATCTACTTTTTCCTTCCATTTTCTAAAATCAATTTTAACAGGTCGGCTTGAGCCCAGCAGAATGGCATGATACTGCCCCAGCCAGACGGTAGCATCAGGAAAAACCGCATGAAACGTTTTAATGATCCCTTGAAAATCTTCAAGTCGTAATTTATGAAGCGGCAGGTACTGACTTACCATCCCGCCCTCATTCAGGTGTTGTTTGCATAGCTCAAAATAGTCTTTCGTATACAGGTTCCCCGAACCCAAAACAGGATGGGTAGGATCGCAAGAAATAAGGTCATATTTTTTAGAAGTTTTTTGCAGGAAATGTCTTCCATCACCGGATATCATGTGAACACGCGGATCATTAATCACATTGTTATTAAGTTCTGAATAAAAATGAGCTGCTTCTTTCAGGCCAGGAACCATTTCCACACAATCAATTTCTTTAACTTCGGTGTGTTGGGCAATCGCTGAGGTTGTAACACCCATTCCAAAACCTACGATCAGTGCTTTTTCACATTCCAAGCCCGCGAAAAAAGGAATATGTCCGATCATTTTCACCGCTTTCACAGCATCGTAAGTAGAACCGATTACAGCGCTGTTATTCACATACGAAACCCTGATAAAAGCTCCCGGTTTTTTTTCCTGGGCTACAACCAGCGTTCCTTCAACGGTTTCTTTATAGAATAAAATATCACGATCCAGTTTTTTGAAAGAAGGCGGTAGTACCTGAATTTCGTTCATAAAAATGATGACCGACACTATAACGACAATACATGCTCCCAAACCCAATTGCTTTCCTTTTTCTCTTGCTAAAGGATTCATTCGTGCTATAAAAAACAATGTCAGAAATAACGCAGTGATAAATACCAGGACGGATTTGACAACTCCAAAGAAAGGGATCAAAAGGAAGGCCGCGAACAATGGGCCTAATACGGATCCAAGCGTGTTGAACATTAATACAATTCCTACATTCTTACTTATTTGGCGGGTATCCTCTGAATAAATCCGGCAGGCAAGCGGAAAAGAAAATCCTGAAATAATGGATGGCGGCAAAACGATCAGCAATGAGGCAATGGCAGGAATAACAATCAGCCTTACCAGAGGTATTTCACTCATGCTGCCCAGCGGGAACATCAGCCATTCAGGGAGCCAAATCAAAATGATCATTCCGATAAGGGTAAAAACACCCATCAGTATCATAGCAAGGATCAGTATTTTGAAATGTCTTTTAAAACGATCGCCCCGTTTTTTATAGATCCAGCTGCCAACAAAAAGACCAAAAATGACTAGGGATGTAATTAAAGCAAAAGTATAACTGGTATTGGTAAGATAGATTTTGAAGACGCGTATCCACACCACCTGCAGTCCAAGAATGAACAAACCACTCATAAATGTTGCTGCCAATGCCGCTTTTTTATGGTTTATAAGAGGAATTTCGAGGTTTTCTGCTACAGACTGTTCTTCCTTTTTATTCGGATGTGAAAAAACCGCAAATTTCTTATTCATCAGAATCAGGGCTGCCAGTAGAATATTAATGCTAACAGCCAGGAATACCGTATAACGCTGCCCAATGCTGCCCAGCAGAATAAATCCCGCTGCTAATCCGCCCAGCGTGCTTCCCAAGGTTTCAATGGCGTAAATCCGGCCCAGGTCTGAAGAAAAATGATTGTTCGTCTGGATAATGATTTTACTCACCACAGGAATAATGCCTCCCATTAAAAAAGCTGGAAAGAATAAAAGCATCAACGCCAGGCTGAAAACCAAACCATCAGAAAACGAAAATAAAAGTTCCATTTTCGAAAAAGCCTCATACAATCCGGGCAGGAAAGAGATGATTATAAAATAATTTAGCAGACTCAGGACACCGACACCCAGCAATAAAAAAGCCAGTAAATGACCCGTTTTACGAAAAGAAGTTGCAAATTTCCCCCAGTAGTAGGCGCCAGTCCCAAAACCAGCCATAAATGCCATCAGAACAAGTGTTGAAGCGGAGACCGTAGCGCCCAGTAATAAGGATAACATCCGGTTCCAGCTCACTTCGTAGATAAGAAAAGAAAAACCTGCAAAAAAGATAATGAGATGAATGAAAAAGAATCCGGATGTGCTACGCAGCTTCGTCATAACGTTTAGCTTCAACAGCTTAATTTCTATTGAAAAAACAAAAATAAAGATATTAAGTCAGTATCGTATTCATGTGATTTAAAAAGCCATTGCAATTGTTTAAAGAGTATTCTTAATTTTGTTTTCAAAATAAAGCGCATGAAAAATAAGCTTCAAATATATAATACGCTCAACCGGAAAAAGGAAATTTTTGAACCTTTGAATCCGCCACATGTAGGTATGTACGTGTGTGGTCCCACTGTATATGGCGATGCACACCTTGGCCATGCCCGTGCAGCTATCACTTTTGATATCGTATTCAGGTATTTATTGCATTTGGGTTATAAAGTGCGTTATGTAAGAAATATTACTGATGTTGGGCATCTCGAGAACGATACGGACGAGTTGGGAGAAGATAAAATTGCCAAAAAAGCCCGTCTTGATCAACTGGAACCTATGGAAGTGGTGCAGCTTTTCGTGAATCGCTACCATAAAAATATGGAGCAATTGAATGTGCTGCCACCCAGCATTGAACCTTCAGCATCAGGGCATGTGATTGAGCAAATTGAGTATGTGAAGGAAATATTGAAGAATGGATATGCTTATGAAAAAGAAGGCTCCGTTTATTTTGATGTAGTAAAATATAACCAGGATTACAATTATGGCGAACTGTCTGGCAGGAAAGTAGAAGATCTTTTACAAAATACCCGTGAACTGGCCGGCCAGGAGGATAAAAAGAACAGTTTTGATTTTGCTTTATGGAAAAAAGCTGATGCTAAACATATTATGAGATGGCCATCTCCCTGGGGCGATGGATACCCGGGCTGGCACATGGAATGCTCTGCTATGGGTGCTAAATATCTCGGTGAGAAATTTGATATTCATGGCGGCGGGCTGGATCTGCTGTTCCCACATCATGAATCAGAAATTGCACAGGTAAATGCTGCCAAAGGCCATGAAGCTGTTAAATACTGGATGCACAATAATATGATTACTACCAGCGGCCAGAAAATGGGTAAGTCGCTGAACAATTCTATTACACTCGATGATTTTTTTAGTGGCAATAACGAAGCACTGGACAGGGCTTTTAGCCCAATGGTGATTCGTTTCTTTATGTTGCAGGCTCATTACCGCAGCACCCTCGATTTTTCCAATGAGGCACTTCAGGCTGCCGAAAAAGGTATGAATAAGTTATTTGATGCTTATAATTTGCTGGATCAAATCCAGGCATCAACATCATCTGTCGATATAAAGAAATACCACGATTTATGCTTTGACGCCCTGGATGATGATTTCAATACCCCGATTGCTCTGGCCCATTTGTTTGATCTGGCAAGAATAGTAAACCAGGTGAATGATAGCAAAGAAAGTTTCTCTGAAACGGATATTTCGATGGCTAAAAAGTTATTTGAAACCATGTTATTTAGTGTTTTTGGTTTGCGTGATGAAAAAGGAAAAGACGACAGCCACCTGGTTGATTACCTGATGGCCACGATATTGGATATTCGCAAACAGGCCAAATTGAATAAAGACTATGCTACTTCGGATAAAATCAGAGAAGAACTGGAAAAATTAAATATCCAGATAAAAGATAGCAAAGAAGGTTCAAACTGGTCGTTCAGGTAAGGATTTTATGAATGTGTAATACGGAATTTCGACAATAATTTTTGCAGCAGACCACTGTTGGTTTTTTTACCATCTTCCAAATCAAGCTTACTCTCAATTAAGAGCCACAGATGATCAGGTGGTATTTGGGAATACCCTTTCAACCTGCTGGCGAACAGCTCATCAATATGTTGCAAATCACTTTCCAAAGTGGGTTTTATATTCAAAATTCTAATGATAAGACAGTTCTTTAAATATAAAGGTTGCATGGAAGCTTAAAAAAAATTGACATATGTCAAGGTGCGCTACTTCGATCTCATTGCAGACCCCCAGATTTATTCAAAAATATAATCTTTTACCTTAACGTTTTCTGAACAAACAAACCCATGCCCTGGCCGGATCATCCTGATCGCTGCCAAACTGGGTAGCATTGATAGAAAGAATTTTAAAAGTTTCTTCTACAGCATTTACGATATTCTTGACTTTCATCCGCGGCGGCCCGGTTTCCCGTTCCGGGGCATCAAAACTGCCTGAGATATTTAACCACAATCCATTGGGTTGTAATGAAGCAGCTATTTTTTCAGCAAGTCTTTTCCGGTCTTTAGCGGTTCTGTTGGAATGAAAATAGCCCCTGTCGAAAACAAATTCAAAAGGAGCGCCAGGTATTGGGTCATTTAAACAATCCAGCACATGAAGATGACAATTTGAAAGCTCCTCAGGTAGACTATCTTCTGCCATCTGAATCGCAATTTCTGATACATCGCAGGCTGTTACTTCAAAATTCTGAGAGGCCAGCCAAATAGCATCGATTCCCGTTCCACAACCCATTTCAAGGGTTTTGCAGGGTTTTATGGGCCACCTTTCTACCATTTCTACAAGATTGAAATCAGGATTTTTATGCGCCCATGGCATATACCCTTTTTTATAATGATCTTTGAATCGTTGCTGTATACCCATAACATTCCTTTTTTAAAGCATGAAATCTACTATTGTTTCCCGGTCTTTTTCTGATAACGAATGGTGCATACCCGAAACGCCGTTTTTATGCATCTGGCTGATAATTTTTTGCCGCTGATCTTTGCCAATTCCAGCTTCAGATAACTGAACAGGAGAATGGATGGACTGGAAAAATTTCCTCAATTCAGCAATTGATTCATCTACTGTATCCACACCAAACACATTTTTGCCCAGTTTAATGATCCGCCCAGGAATGCGGTCTTTCTGTAATTTCAGCCAGGCTATATATGCAATGCTTAAAGTGGCACCGTGTGCGGTATCAAATAATAATGAAATCTCATGTCCGAGTCCGTGAACTGCCCAATCGCCATTTTTTTTGCCATAGCGGGTCAGGCCGTTTAAGGCCAGGGTGGCATCCAGCATAATATTGGCTCTTAATTCAACATTGTCGAGCTCATTTAAAAGTAATGGACCCCATTGTATGGCATCTTTGATGATATCAAAAGTGATCTGGTCGATCACCGGGGGTTCTCCTTCGCCGAAATATGCTTCCAGGGCATGGGCAATGAGGTCGACAATACCATAAGCCGTGTAATTTTTAGGTACAGAAACGGTAAATGTGGGATCCAGAAATGATTCTACCGGATAGGCCAGGTCCGTTACATAACCTATTTTTTTACCCGTTTCGTGACTCTGAACTACAGCTGCGCCGTTCATTTCGGTGCCAGTGGCTGCCAATGTAAGCACGCAGATAAGTGGCAGGGATGAGGTTGGTTTTACTTTATGGTTCATGATCTCCCACCCATCATAGCCTGATGCGATTGACAAGGCGATAATTTTAGCCGAATCAATCACACTACCGCCGCCCAAAGCTACCACGGCATTAACTTTTTCTTTGCTTCCCAGTTCGCTGGCTTTCTGAACATCTTCAATCACCGGGTTGGGTTTGATACCACCGTATTCAATTATTTCAACCTGGCTCGACTTTAATTTTTTCACTACCTGGTCGTAATAGCCGTATTTGATAACAGAGCCTTTGCCATACACCAGTAATACTTTTTTTCCGTGAGAAGCCACGCTTTTTCCGAGATTGTCCAGTACGCCCGCGCCAAAATGGAGCTTTGTAGGATTATATATTGTAAATCGTTCCATATGTAATTCGTTTAAGGTGTAAAAGTATATAATGCGGGTTTGATAGGAAAATAATTGCGACTTTTTTTGAAAAACTTAAGATGAAATTAGCCACATGATAGATTGTTCAAATAGGTGTTTTTAAACGGAATTTTAAGCACCCCAGATGATTTTATACGAGCCTTATATCATCAGTGTCGACCAGTGATATTAATGTATAAGTATGAGTTATTTTTTAAGCTATTTCACCTCATTGAACTTCAGATGCCTTATTGTAATTTGCGTGCATAAAACTGGTGTACGTCAGGGGCTTAAACGCCAAACCTCCAGGGTGGGGGCTAAAAAAATCTCCCACCCTCTCACCGCCCTAACAGACTGAATTAGAGATGCATATAAAATATATTATTGTGATGCTTTAACCAGCTTTCCTGTTGCTACTTGGTCTCCTGCTTGCAACCTGTAGTAGTACATTCCATCAACAGGGTTTTCGAATGACTACACAACCTTCTGCACCCTGATTTTGGCGTTTAGAGCTTATGACACCGGTTTAGCATTGCTTCGCCCTGTTCTTGCACCAATAATTGCTGCTATTACTGATAATACAAGAATACCAACCCAAATTAAAGTTTCTGATAAGGGTGCCCATGGCGTAAAAATATACATGATGATACCGAGAATACCAACTGAGTTGCAAATAGCAGAAGTTAACCAAATGCTTTTTGGATATTTCCTGCATATGAAAAAACAGGAACCTGTGATTAAAATAGCATAGAAAACATATCCGATTATTTGAGTAGTACTATAAAAGCCATCATTTTTAGGATCCTCGGTTATAACCAAAAATATGATTAATACGAATAAAGTCATTAAAGACCATGCCCAAGCAGGGATTCCAGCTAAACGGGACTTTTTGGCTTTTTTCATAGCAGGTGTTTTAAGTTTATAGATTAAGGATGTGTAAGATACGAATAATGAGGGTGGATGTCAAGCATTTACCTCACCTTTACCATCTTACCATTGGCAACAGCATCACCTACCTGAAGCTTATAATAATAAACTCCTTCAGGATAGCTTTCAGCATTCCAAATAAGCTGTTGTTTGCCTTGTGGTTGCTGTTCATCTGTCTGGTAAACTATTTGCCCAAGGTGGTTGTATATGCTCAGGGAGACCTTCTCAGGTTGTTTCAGCTCGTATGACAGGGTTGTTGAGGCGGTGAAGGGGTTGGGCTGGGTTTTAATCCCATATAAATTACTATTCTCACTTATTGATGAAGCGCAGGCTTCTTCTACTTCTTGTTGAGAGTTACAGCCAGGGGCGTTATTATCGATTTCAATAGTTCCACCTGGACTCACTATGTAATCGCATATGCTTTGAACTTCACAGGCTGATAAAAAACTATTACCTATTATGTATAAATCTATAATGGAATTTGCATCAATATTATCTAAACCAGTTAGACTGGCTAAGGAATTGTTTTCAATAATCGCAAGACTACCCCCGACAGAAGTCAAATTACCCAGCTCCGTTAAACTGGTCAGAGAATCGTTTTCATTAATCGCAAGACCACCTACGACAGAAGTCAAATTATCCAGTCCCGTTAAACTGGTTAAGACAGGGTTATAATCAACCACAAGATTACCCCCGATGGTAGGTAAATTATCAAGCCCCGCTAAACTGGTCAGAGAACTGTTATAATAAAAATAAAGTGTGTGTCCCACTGAAGTCAAATTATCCAACCCCGTTAAGCTGGTCAGGGAATCGTTATAATAAACATAAAGATTTTGCCCGATAGAAGTCAAATTATCCAGCCCAGTTAAACTTGCCAGAGCAGTGTTGTTAGAAATATCAAGGCTGTCTCCGATAGAAGTCAAAACACTTAATCCATTCAAGTTACTTATATCACCTCCGCTAATAGTCACATCCCCCTCAATCTCAGTACAATTGGGATACATTATTTGAAAACTGTCAATTTGAGCTTGGGTAGTAAAAGTGATGCCTTCAGGTAAACAATTTGGACAGGCTTCCTGTACTTCCTCTGGACTATTACAACCCTGTGCATTATCAAATATTAGTGGTTCACTGGAAGGTGCTATAAGGTATTCACATATACCTTTAATATGACAAGTGGTTAATAAATCATTATTCGCTATTACTAATGAATCTATCGTTTCTGCTTCTATGTTATCAAGCCCCGACAGGCTTGATAAAGTGTCATTATTGCTTACTGATAGTATTCCTCCAATTGAGTTTAGATTTTCCAGTGCATCAAGATTAAGCAAGCTGGGATTACCAAAATACTCATAACCACTATAAAAACCAATGGATAAACCATCACCGATAGATACCAAATTATTGAGTCCTGTAAGGTCAGTCAAATAGGGTTCGTTAGATATGCCTAAGAATCCTCCAATTGATGTTAAATTATCAAGACCTTCCATATTGATTAAAGCATTGGTTTTCATAATTTCTCCTGCAGGGCCAATGACAAGGTCTCCTCCTATATGTGTTAGCCCCTCAAGTCCATGTAAACTGGTCAGTGAATTATTTCCCCTGATTTCTACTGATCCACCAATGTTTGATAATTCATTCAGATCAGATATGTCCGAAAGTTGGTTATTTAATATTATATGCAGGCTACTCCCTATGCTTGTTAAATTTTCTATACCACTCAGATTTGATAGATTACTATTTCCCTGTATCCTAAAGTCTTCACCTACTGAAAAAAGGTTATTCAACCCATTTAAGCTGATCAAAGCAGGATTTCCAGGACCTGCATAAGCAGATCCATACCCAATAGTAAAACTTCCATTAACAGCAACCAGGTCTTCTAAACCTACCAGGTTTGTGAGTTTTAAATTTCCATCAATCATAAAACTTCCACCAACAGAATCCAGATTGTTCAGTCCTGTCAGGTTAACTAATGAGCGATTTCCAAGAAACCCCGGATAAGTAGGACGACCGATGAAAAGGTCCCCTTTTACATATTCCAGGTTATCCATTCCTGTCAGACTGACCAAGCTATCATTGCTTAAAATTGACAAACTGCCATTTATTACAGAAAGACTTGTCAAACCGGCCAAATCAACAAGTTCATCATTTCCATGAATCGAAAAGTCATCACCAATGGAATCAAGGTTCTGCAATCCTGACATGTTGATTAGTGACGGATTACCCAATTCCCATCCGTACTCATCAAAAGATCCTACAATTAAATCTTCCTGAATATAGCCTAGGTTGTCCAGACCGTTAAAATTAGTCAGACTGTCATTTTCTGTAATATGCAGCGTTCCAAGAATAGATGTAACCTGATTTAATCCATAGAGGTTCCTAATATCATTTCCAGTGATTTGAACTATACCATTCAGATCTTCACAATACGGGAAGTAAGTTGGAAAATTGTCAACATCAGATTGAGAGAAAAAGTAGTAGTTACCATTGGGCAAACAAGACATTTCAAAACCACACTCCTGGGCAATTTCACCGGGATTATTACAACCTGGTGCATTGTT
The DNA here is from genome assembly GCA_963776205.1 of Marinilabiliales bacterium. GTDB lineage: Bacteria > Bacteroidota > Bacteroidia > Bacteroidales > F082 > UBA4459. The sequence goes on along the minus strand of CAVZLR010000001.1, from coordinate 549,445 downwards.
GTAAATATCTACAATACCATTTGGAGTTGATAGGTATTCACAGATGCTCTGTACATCACACTCGGATAAATCGTTATTATTGATAATTTCAATGTTTTCAATAGTTCCAGAACTAATGTTCTCAATTCCTTCGAGGGTTGTGAGGGAGTTGTTTGAGCTGATTAACAGATTACCTTCCATGGAAGTTAAGCCAAACAATCCATTCAGGTTAAGTAGGTAAGTGTTATCTCTAATCGTAATATCAGCACCAATGGAAGTCAGTGTTTCAATGCCTATAAAATTGTATAGCTGGGAATTCCATACTGTTATTCCACCCCCTATTGAAGACAAGTTATCAAGTCCTACAAAGTTTTGCAATGAACTGCCAGTGTAATTTTCATCCCCAATAATCAATTCGCCTCCAATTGTTTCAAGGTTGTTCAAACCATTCAGATTGTATAAGTAAGCATTTCGTGCAATTTCAAGATTACTACCAATAGAAGTAACATTTTCAAGCCCTGTCAGGCTTGTCAGGTCATGACTTCTCTCTATAATCAAACTTCCTCCAATTGAAGTCAGATTATCCAATCCTGTTAGATTAGTAATGGAAGCGTCATCACCTGCGATGTACAAGTTACCCCCTATTGTGACAATGTTATTTAAGCCGGCAAGATTAGTAAGCGATTCATTGTTGTATATGGATAGATCGCCACCGATTGATGTTATATTCTCCAATCCATCGAGACTGGTAAGATTATCCAGATAACTTATTCTGATTCTTCCATTGACAAAAGTCAGATTATCGAGTGCAGTAAGGGTATTCACACCTGTACTATATAAACTGATTCCATCGCCAATGGAGTCCAGGTTGTGAAGACCTTGCAGACTGGTCAATGCTCCGTTTTCGCAAATTTCAATACCACCCCCAATTGATGTCAATCCTTCCAGGCCAGTTAAGCTGGTAAGGTGATAATTGCTAGAAGGCCAATGCCCACAGGATCCAATTTGGATGTTTCCCCCAAGATATGAAAGGTTTTCTAGTCCAGTTAAATTCACAAGATTCCGATTGGATTCAACAATTAAATCTGCGCCAATAGAACAAAGGTTATTTATTCCTGCAAGGTTGATTAGATCATCATTATCAGCAATTATAAGATCACCCCCGATAGAAATTACTCCCTCAAATCCAGTTAGGCTGTTTAGAGACTGATTTCCGCCAGAAGACCAAGTGCCAATAGCAAGATCCCCACCTATAGTATTTAAATTGTTAAGTCCGGAAAAGTCTAACAGATTATCATTACAGTAAATCCTAAGGTCACTGCCGATGGTAGTCAGTCCTTCTAATCCGGAGAAATCTGGTAGTTGGTCAGCACAACCTACATGAAAAAATCCCCCAATTGATGTCAACCCTTCCAGGCCAGTCAGGCTGGTCAGTGCATTATTATCAGAGATCATAAGATTTCCTCCAATCAAAGTCAAAATACTTAATCCACTTAAATTAGTGATATCATTTCCCGATATTCTAACATCTCCCTCAATTTCGGTACAATTGGGGTGTATAATTTGAAAACTGTCTATTTGCGCTTGCGTTGTAAATGTTATTCCTTCAGGTAAACAGGATTGTGAAATAAGTGATAATGAGAATAAACAAACAGTAATGGTAAATAGCAGTTTTTTCATCGCAGTTGGTTTTTAGGTTCAACAAGTTCAGTTGGGTATTGCAAGATACAAATAATGAGGGTGGATGTCAAGAATTTACCTCACCTTGACCATCTTACCATTGGCAACAGCATCACCTACCTGAAGCTTATAATAATAAACTCCTTCAGGATAGCTTTCAGCATTCCAAATAAGCTGTTGTTTGCCTTGTGGTTGCTGTTCATCTGTCTGGTAAACTATTTGCCCAAGGTGGTTGTATATGCTCAGGGAGACCTTCTCAGGTTGTTTCAGCTCGTATTCTATGGTTGTTGAGGTGGAGAAGGGGTTGGGGTAGATATGACTTAGCATCTTATTATTGACATCAAATTCATCAATAGCATTAGCCATATTTGAAATATCTGCATACTGCAGGTTTTTTATTGATGATTCATTAGAACTTTGATTTCCTCCAAATATATATAAGTTTTCTTCTGAAATACATGCTCCACAATGCTTTCTGCCGATCATATTTGAAGTTAGTTGAGTAAAACTATTCGTCTCTACATTATATTGTCCTAAAAATTTGATATTATCGTAAGACCCTACAAGCCAAATATTTTTTCCTGAACTTACAGTCGCATGAGCAGATATTCCATGTGGCAGCTCACCTAATGGAGTCCATGTTGAATTTTGAATATCGTAAGCATCAATTCGTTTTGAAGCTGAACCACTATAACCACCAATAACATATAAAACACCATTAATAATTTCTCCGCTTGCCTGTTTTGCTTCGGGCATATCAGCTAACCTTGTCCAGCTTTCAGTTGATGGATCAAATTCATAAAAACGATTTGAATAACCGCTGGAATTACTTCCACCGAATATGTATATTTTATTATCCCAAACCGCCGACCCACCATATTCCACAGGATAAGGGTTCGTTGCACTATAAGAGAGATCGCCTGTTATAATATCAACAATTTCCACAGTGTCTGTATAGGTAGTATTCGTATAGGTGTCTCCATTGAAGATATATATTTTGTTTTGAGAATTAACAAATTCAGCGGAACAATATCTCCTCGGAATAAGATTGTTAACAATTTCAGTCCAGGTATTAAATGCAGGGTCGTATTTTTCAATACTGGTCGATTTCCAAGGAGCCTCATCAAGTCCACCGCAAATAGAATAGATATAATCTCCATCAAAGGTATATCCAGAACCATATTTTGCATAATTCATATCAGCCAAAGAAAAAAATTCAATATCATATTCACCAAAATCAGCTTTCAAGATTACACCATTTGAACCAACTGCACATCCAACTGCATTGTTTGTAAAATCAATATCGTAGAGTACAGAACAATTACTTTCAACGTGTTGTTCTTCCCAAGTATCTCCACCATTCTCGGTGTATAATATTACCCCTTTATTATTTGGTGTTGAAAAGATGGAACCACAAGCCCAACCATTATTTGCGCCAGTGAAATAAATTGAATGTAATTCTTTAATATTTGGAGGCAAGGTTGATGACCATGACTGTCCTCCATCCGTAGTTTTTAGTATAATTGCTTCATCACTCTGGTAGCCTGCACTCCAACCCATCATGTTGTTAATAAAATATACTGATCGAAGTGACATGGTTGTTTCACTATTTTGAGGTGTCCAGCCTATCCCACCATCGGTCGAATGATAGATCGCACCTTCTGATCCAACCATCCAGCCATTATTCTCATCAATAAACATAATATCGTAAATTGGTTCTGTTACCGTTGTACCGGAATGCCAGTCCTCACCAACTCCAGTGGTTGTCTTACTAACTTTCCCTTCACCATTGCGATAGCCTACTCTCCAACCTATTTCTTCATTAAGAAAAAATACATTTGTCCATCTGCTGGTATTAGGAATGAAAGATCCAGAGGGTCGAATCCATGTATTACATCCATCAGTGGTAAATTTCCACCATGCTTCGTACCAGTCTTGAGTATAGTTCCCACATACATAACCTTCGTTTTCGTTTACGAAACATATACTATACCATGTTGAATATGATGGAAAGAGTTGCCCTGGAGCCATTTCCCAGTTTTGCCCTCCATCTCTTGTCATTTCAATAACATCACTTACTCCAGCAACCCAACCCATGCTTTCAGTTAAGAAATCAACAGAATAAAGGGAAGAGGTAATACCGCTATTTTGCATTGTCCATTGAGCAAATGAACATGAAATAATAAGGCTAAGTGTAATCGTCAATAGCTTTTTCATAGCAGTTGGTTTTTAGGTTCAACAAGTTCAGTTGGGTACTGCAAGATACGAATAATGAGGGTGGATGTCAAGTGAGAAGCCCTAGAAGCATTAGACTTGGTTATGAGGTGATCAAACTCCCTAGTCCAGCAATTTTGTGGCCAGACCCAGAAGAGAGTTATACCACTCTACCGTCCAAGGTTGATAAAATCAAGTCTGTCACCAAAATATGCTTCTCTGTCGGTCGTTTTCACCCGAAGCTCATCTGTCTTTCAGAGCCTTTTGCAAAGACACTGAAATCCAGCCGCTTCTTATTGCATAGGCGGCCTGCTGGTCGGAAGACCAAGTGTATTCTACATATCCACCAGCCATCACTGTGTGATTACCGCTGATGGAGTCTCCCTCAACCGCGGCGTCCGCCAAAATGAAGGTTTAGAAAGTACCATTCCACATCACCGCAAAGATAATCGCACTCGCAATTTTAAAACATCATGTGAATGCTGATGATGGTTTGTTTAAGAGGGATCAACAATGTTGCAAAATGGCTTCGTGCTTGATTAAAAGCTGCTATGATTTGGTATGGCGGATTGTGGAATTTTATAATTTTGCTTAAAATAGTTACCAAAGTGTAGTCCATGGCATTGGTCAGAGATCATTTATGCGGATAAAGTGAGAAATAAACACATGAAGAAATTAGAGTAACGTTTTGATATTTCGGGGTATAGCGCAGCCCGGTAGCGCGCTTCGTTCGGGACGAAGAAGTCGTCGGTTCAAATCCGGCTACCCCGACAACCAAAAAACCTTGCACAAAGTGTTGGGTTTTTCTTTTTACGCTGGATGGATTTTTAAGACCGAAAGTGGAAATACAATATTCTTTATATTTATACTTTAATGCAATTTAAATTTTGATGACAAATTTTATAACCATCAAAGAATCTCATATCGTATCTGATTTACTGGTATTGAAAAGCAAGATAGAATCAGAAGGCATCAAATGCTATCTGAAAAATGAATACACCACCCAAATAATGAACCATATGGCTACTTTCGTAGCAGAGCTTCAGGTAATGTCTTCAGATATGGAAAGAGTACAGGAAATTCTAAAAGAAATAGAAAGTAAATAAACTACCTCCTGCAAACGCCACCTGCTATTAATCCACCCAACCAGGCCATAGGAATGTAAGCAACTGCCAGGTCTAGTATCGTGAACCAAAGGGGTGAAGGCAGCATAAAAATATTGGCAATGCCTCCGATTAAGAAAAAGATACCAATGGCTATTGCAAATTTCATTTTATGGTTTGCCGCGATCAGTGCTGCCAGGAATGCGCCTGCGAGTGTCCCCAGTGCATGTGCTAAAAATGGAAAAATAAAATGTTTGGCTTCAAATAAATGCATGGAAGCTTTCAGGCTATCCATATTGGTGGGATCCACACCTTCAGGAGGAGGGATGACGGAACCACTGACCATAATAAGGCCCATGTTCACAGCACTTCCCACGATGATACCGGCAATTACGGCTAAAATATTTCTGACAACTGGATGCATAGTTTCTTTTCTTTTTGCTGATTAAGAGTTCCTTATTTTTAAGGACGAATGGCCCAAATGTAGTAAAAAAGCGCAAAGTCACACTGAGGTGAGGGGATAGCTACGGAATAACTAATTTCTTTACTTTAGAGCTTCCGTAAAATTGTACATTATGAAATTATTTCCTTTCATTTTAATATTGATAATGACCCAGCTGGGTTATGCTCAGGACAGTCAAAAAGTGATAACAAGCGGCCCGCGAAATGGACACCTCATTATTGTTGGGGGAAGCTTGACTGATACTTCCATTTATGCCCGATTCATGGAGTTGGCAGGAGGTCCGGACGCTCCGATTGTGATAATTCCAACGGCAGGAAATGATGAATTTTTGATTGAACAAAATGGTATTGAAAAAACCAAAGAGAGGTTCCAACAACATGGATTTAATGACATAAAAGTATTACATACCAGGAACCGTGAAGAAGCAAATTCTGAAGAATTTTTTGCCCCCATTCAGACAAGCTGGAGGTGTTTGGTTCAGCTGGTGGAAGGCAGTGGCGGCTGGCTGATTCGTACCTGGACACAAAAACCCATGAGGAATTATTCGATTTACTTGACAGGGGAGGTGTTATTGGTGGCAGTTCAGCAGGAGCCTCTATTCAGGGATCCTACCTGGTACGGGGTGATACAAAAACAAATGTAGTGATGATGGGCGATCATGAGGAAGGGCTTGGGTTTATTACCAATTGTGCCATCGATCAGCACCTGCTGGCATTGAACAGGCAGTTTGATATATTTGAAATACTGGAAGCGCATCCTGAATTGCTCGGCATCGGCCTTGATGAAAATACAGCCATAGTTGTGCATGGCGAACAGTTTGAAGTAATTGGTGAGAGTTTTGTTGCCGTGTATGATGGAACTATGTGCCGGTTTATCAGAGATAAAAAAGACTGGTTGGTTGAGCGGCCTGAAATTGAAGTATTACCTGAAGGCAGCGAAAGATTTTATTTGCTGGGTGCTGGAAGAAAATATAATTTGAGAGAAAGAAAAGTAATTGAATAAAAAAAGAGCCACCTTCCGGAGAAGATGGCCCAACCAAAAACAAACCTATGAAAAGTTTATGGGAGTAGTACTTTGTCAATTACATGAATCACACCGTTAGCAGCCTGCACGTCCACAGCTATAACCGTGGTATTTCCATTCAGCATTACTTTTGCATTCATGATGTCAATGTCGATCATGGCTTCGGTGTTTAAAGTAGGAACACTACCTTTAGCAACTTCTGACGAAATCACATTATCACCCAATACGTGGTATAACAATATTGGTGTAAGCGCCTCTGCTGAAAGATCAGCGATACCTGAAACATTTAATTCAGCGAATAAGGCCTGAAATGCTTCATTTGTCGGGGCAAAAACTGTGAAAGGGCCATCAGCGCTCAATGCATCTACCAAACCTGCTTTTACAACCGCTTCAACTAAAATGCTGAATGATGGATTTGAGATGGCAAAGTCAACAACTGTTGGAGGCAGTAAAACTTTGTCAATTACGTGAATGATGCCATTGGTAGCTTTAATATCAGGTGTTGTAACATATGTGCCGCCATTGATCATAACACTTTGTGCTCTTTTAGCTTTAATTTCACCTGTTTCAGCATCAGCACCGCGGCTCAACGCTTTTTGATTATCTGTTTCTATAAACAATTTGACAGCCTGGTTATCTGCAGAAAAGGTATTTAAAGATTCATAGTAACCTGTAGTAATATCAGTTGATTGTGCTTCAGCAGCTACAACATGGTACAGTAAGATAGGTTTCAGAGTTTCAGCGGGAATGTCCTGGATTCCGTTAACGCCCAGTTCATTAAACAGCATGTTAAAAGCTGAGTTGGTCGGTGCGAAAACAGTATATGGGCCATCACCTTGTAATGCTGTAACAAGATCAGCTTTAACTAATGCTTCTGTTAAAATACTAAAGTCGTCAGTAGTTGTTGCAATTTCAACAATACTTTTGGAAGTTTCTGGCATAGGTTCTGGTGTTACATCATCGTCTTTTTTACATGATGTGAACATAATTAAGCCTGCTAAGGCTATCATAATTGCGTAATTCAATTTTTTAATAGTTTTCATGATATTCAATTTTTAATTTATGTTTAAGTGTTTACAGCATATAAACATTCCGAAACCCATTATTGTTTAATAAATAAATAAAAAAGATAAACAAAAAACATAAATAATATTCAAAAACGCAGTAAATCAGGCCATTAAAAAAACATATATTTTTTGAAAAAAAGCTATTTAAGAGAAATTGAATTAAAAATGTTTGGAGTTCCTGTTCTGGAATTTTTCCAGACTGATAATAATGTTAACAAAGTGTTAACTAACAAATAATTAACAGGAGTATTTAGAAATGTAAGTTAGGTTTGGTTCAACGTAATTTACACTTAAACGCACATTATGGGTACTAAATTTACCACCATTGCCTTAATAGTTATAGTATGTTTAACTACTATATCTATCACGATCAGACCTTCTCTAATTAACGACACATGCGATACATGCTCACAAATGGCAGTGTTTTACGGGGATATAATTGATGTTCAATTCAGTAATTTAAAATCCGAAAAGGAATTTTACGCATCCTTTACAGGAACAAGCATCAGGTTAAGGAAATAGTTGGAATTAATTGGTTAAGGTAATGAACCGTGCTGGAAAAAAAGAATAACAGTACATCCATAATTTTACTAGAATTCTTCTTCAGTTTCGAATCCTTCGCTGGTTGGATTTCTTTTTATTTTATAGTTATTGATCCTGTAAGAAACAGAAAGTGAAATCATGGGCGATTTTCTTTTCGCATAAAAATAATTACTGAAGTCAGGACCTTCATTGATGGATTCAAAAACCGCGGTTCCAAATAAATCACGGGCCTGGAGTGTGAGAGAAAGTTTTCTTTTAAAGAATTCCTGTTTCACAGCAGCATTTACCACATAGTACCCATAACGCTTTCCCTGTGCCGATACCGATGGACTGATGTAATTACCTGTTAATTGGATATTGGTAAATTCTGCCACTTTAAAAGAATTATTAAAACGCGACCCCCAGTTTAAACTCTGTGTTATCAAATGATTCATCGTATAACTCACCTTTTACCTGGTAGTAGTATAAGTTACCCATGATGTCGGCATGCCACCATTTGAAAAAATCAACTCCAATCATTAATTCACCACCTAGAGAGTAATCTTTGCCCACGTTTTCAAAGGTGTGAAGCAATATATTTTCTTCGTAAACGCTGCTCACGCGCTCTATTTTATTGTGTGTAACACGGTAATAGGCTTCGAATGACATAAAGTCTTTATCAAATCTCTTTTGATAATTGAGTTCATACGAGTCAATATATTCAGGCAATAATTCCGGATTACCCTGGCTAAGGTTATACGCATCCTGGACGGTAATGAAAGGTTCAAGATACCAACCGCGAGGTCTGTCGATACGCCGGGCATAACTTGCCATCATCATATTGTCTTTTGGCAAGTTATATGATAAATGGATTGTAGGAAAATAATCCATCCTGTCGAGCGTGTACGATTCACCAGTTTTTAACAACTCCATATACCGATATGTATATTCACCACGCAGCCCCAGTTGGTAGCCGAATTTTTTTACTTCGCCAGCATACATCGCATAGATGGCATGGATGTTTTGATCGTATTGGGTAGAGTTGCTATATTCAGGTATCAAAACAAAACCGGAGTCAATATCATAATTATACAGGTCATTAGCATCTTCCGACTGACCAATACGGTTTTGATACCCAGCTTCAAATTTGTCATTCTCTCCGATGGGCAAGGTATAATCTAACTGTATACGAAATCGATCTGCAGGACCGTCTTCAGTAGTCTTTTGTGCACTTTGGATCATATTATTTGTGTCGAGCAATTCATTGGTATTCATCTCTTTCGACTCCCGGTGATCGTAAATAAACTGAGCTGACAAATTATGTCCTTTTTTATTGAAAGTATGCCTGTAATCGAGGGTAGCTGAATAGAAATCTCCACCCCTTTCTGAGTCTTCGTTACTAATATATGGGTTGTGAATATTTCCTGGTTCTACCCATTCGTCGTAGTTTCGAGAGGTTGTTCCTGTTCTTTCACGATGCCCGTACCTGAATCCTAAATTGAAATAATCATTTTTGCTGGCATCAATTTCAATACCTCCCCTGGCCTGCCATGATAATCTGATACTTTCAAAATCACCATCTGCTGTCGTATATGTTGAATTTCCAGCTACCGTATCAATAGTTGATCGCTCATATTCTGATGTTCCCGGATCAGAACGTTTGTTGTAATCAGCGCCAAGATAAAGGTTTACAGCATTTTTGCGATAGTTAAAAAGAAAATCACCACCATAGTTGCCATAAATGCCCGCATTGGCATCAATGATGCCATTAAACCCTTCCAGTTTGATTTTTTTCATGATGATATTGATGATGCCAGCAGTACCGTCAGGGTCGTATTTTGCTGAAGGGTTGGTAATTATTTCAATATCTTCGATGGCAGAAGCGGGTATTTGTTGCAGTACGTCGTTGGGTTCAAGAATAGTAGGTTTTCCGTCAATTAAAACAGTAAAGCCTGAACTGCCCCGAAGTGTAACATTCCCATCTATATCTACACTCACTGAAGGGACAGATTCGAGAATATCAACCGCTGTGCCAGCAGTTGCTGTGATTTGTTTGTCGACATGTATTACTTTTCTGTCTATTTGATACTCAATGGAAGGTACACCTGCAGTTATTTCAATTTCTTTGAGGTTTTCAGCAGTCATGCTAATGAAAATATCATTCAGGTCAACATCATTATTTCCAGATATAAAAATATTTTTTAAGCGTTTTGGTTTATACCCGATAAAAGTAATTTCAATATCATAATTGCCATCTTCAAGTTTGGAAATTTTAAAATCTCCCATTGCACCTGTGATAGCGCCGTCAATCAATGTGTGGTCATTTGATTTATAGATGGCAACGGTGGCAAACTCAACGGGTTGGCTTGTTAAGGAATCGCGGATTACACCTTTAATTACACCCTTCTTGTCCGGGTTGTCGGCAAAAAGAGAAAAAGTAAATAAGAATACAAAAACAACTAAAAGTATATTCCTCATTTATAAACGAAAAAAGCTGTTATTGGTTTTGTTGTTTAATTGGAAAGTCAAATATACAAGGTTTTTTAAAGATATAATAGAACTGCTGATTGCAAATTTCTTATCATAACTATTTATCTTCAGATAATAAATCAGTTGAAGTATTGAAAATTCCTATTATATCACAGAACCGGTCATTTTAATGCTATTTTCATATTCCTAATATTGGAAGAAATGATGAAAGAATCCTGGTTATTATTTTTAAATTAAGAGTTTCAGTAATATGCAATTCCATCAGCACAAAACAGTTCATTTTTTTGAATATACACATATACCTATTATTAAGTATATTTTGAATAATGAAGAGTTAATAGGATATCCTTATATTCGTTCTTATATATTTGTTATTGATTGAAGCTTATTCAAATAAAAAATTTACGTTAGAATGAAGAGAATATATATCATCACTGTGTTTTGTATTTGCTTTTTGGGACAGATTATGGCACAAAATGAAGACGGAAAAGTTAAGCTCCCAGAAAGTATACAGTTTGATGAGATTATTATAGATAGTGTAGAAGTATCAGGTAATAAGCTGACAAAAGATTTTATAATCACACGAGAGCTGGATTTTAAAATAGGAGACACTCTTAACACAATTGATAATAAAAGTAAGTCCTTTGGTATGCAAAAAAGAAAAGCTGTAGGTGACTCAAGCGAACTTCTTTTGCGTTTACATTATAGCCGCGAAAACATTATTAATACCAAGCTGTTTATGACCGTCGATTTAGGTATTGAACAGACAGAAGATAATGTTTACAAGCTTTTGATTGAAGTGACTGAACGCCATTACTGGTGGATTTTTCCGGTAGTGAAACTGAACGCACCTAACTTTAATGAGTGGATACGTGATCCTGATATTTCAGATGTAAGCATGGGTTTGTTTTTCAGCCATAATAACCTCTTTGGTACAAGTCAGCAAATGTCAGTTGCCGGATATGTAGGAAAATCATATGCGGCACTTTTCGGTTACCGAATACCATGGATTGGTCATGGAAAAAAAACTGGCGTAACCTTTGTTGCAGCCTATCAAAATTTATATACAGTTGAGTATGGCTCATTGGAAAACAAAAGGCAAATGTTGTATGACGACAATTCGTTTCAAAATTTTATATACGGGGCTAAGTTTAAATTTCGAACCGGACTATATAATTATATTAATGTCAAATTAACTGGTGAATGGGTGCAGGTCTCTGATACACTGTATTCACTTGATACAAACTTTCTCGCGAAACAGAAAAAAACCAACAATTCTTTTTCAGTTTATGCTGATTACACTTATGATACCAGAAACAGCAAATCCTATCCACTCTATGGAAATCACATGAAAGCATTCATTAACAAACAAGGGTTGGGGTTTATTAGTAAAGATGTGGACTACTTTTATTACGGTATTGATTTTCGGTTTTATCAGAAGTTAAGTGAGAGATGGTATGTGGCAGAAATGGTAAAACTTGAAAATTCATCAGGAGAAGGCCGTCCATACTACTATCAAATGAACATGACGGATAAGGATGATTATATAAGAGGGTTCGACTTATTCACTTTGAAAGGTGATGCAATGTACTACACGCGAAATAACCTCAAATACGTGTTGGTTAAGCCAAACAAAAGGAAAGTGAAAGAAGACCAGAAAGGTAGCAAGTTCAAAGCACTTCAGTATGCATTTTATCTTAACCTGTTTGCTGATGCAGGTTATGTGACAAATAAATTTACTGAAGACAATCCATATAACAATAAGATGTTATACAGCTGGGGACTTGGGTTGGATTTTGTGACCTATTATGACCTGGTGCTTCGCTTTGAGTACGCATTTACCTCCATTGGAACAAACGGATTTTTTATCAGGTTTGGAATGCCTATATAGGCTTTTTCTGCGATTAGTGGCTGCTATTTTGATTTTCGTTAAAAGTCTCCCCGGAAGGATTCGAACCTTCGACCCGCTGATTAAGAGTCAGCTGCTCTGCCAACTGAGCTACGGAGAGTAATTCAATTGCAAAATTATACTTTTTGAAAATTTTACAAGTGTTACGTACCTAGCTCTTCTCGTAAATTTTATCAACAAGCTTTTTGTACTTGCTCATGATCACCTTACGTTTTAGCTTTTGGGTAGGCGACAAATCACCACTTTCAGGGGTCCAGCTTTCACTCACCAGTTTAAACACTTTGATCTTTGACACCTGTCCGAGCGATTCATTGTATTTATCCACCTCTTCCTGGTATCTCTCCAAAATTTTCGGGTGTTTAACCAAATCAGTATTATCAACAAATTTAACCTTGTGCAGAAAACACCAGTTATGTAAAAAAACAAAATCAGGAACAATAATCGCTGCAGTAAATTTTTCATTTTCTCCAATCACTATTATCTGATCGATAAACTGCGACTCTTTGAATTTGTTCTCAATTTGCTGCGGGGCAACATACTTTCCACCCGAAAGTTTGAATATCTCCTTTTTCCGGTCGGTAATCGTCAGCATACGGTTTTCGTCCAGCTCGCCAATATCGCCTGTATGAAACCAACCATCTTTATCAATAGCCTCGCTGGTGAGTTCCGGACTTTTATAATAACCTTTCATCAGGTTATCACCTTTCACCAAAATTTCACCGTCTTCTGCAATCTTGATGTCAATTTCTTCGGGCACAATCCCGACACTTCCAAATTTGATCAATGGAAAATAGGAATTATTAGCAGAAATGATAGGTGAGGTTTCCGTAAGTCCGTATCCTTCCTGTACAATTATTTTCGCTGCCCAGAATATCCTGGCCAGCCTTGGCTGTAACGCTGCACCGCCCGCAATAACACCTTTTAACTCACCACCAAGCGCTTCCCGCCATTTACTGAATATCAGTTTGTTGGCAAGCGCAAGTTTCATATTGTAAATGGCACTCCTTTTTTTAGGATCAGGATCGTATTTATCTCCAACTTTCACTGCCCAGAAAAAGATCATCTTCTTTATAAACGGCAGCTCCCTGCCCTTATTGATGATCTTATCATATACTTTTTCAAATACCCTGGGAACCGTGATAAATGTATTCACCTTAATCTCTTTCATGTTATCACCAATGGTTTCAAGGCTTTCGGCATAATACAGCACAAGACCCTTTGCCTGCCAAACATAATTTCCAACGCGCTCAAGTATATGTGAAAGAGGTAAAAAACTCAAAGCCCGATCTCCAGGATTCAGATATGTAGCAAACTGAAAAGCCATTAAAAAGTTACTCACCACATTCTTATGCGTCAACATTACTCCTTTTGATAAGCCTGTTGTGCCTGATGTATATATCAGGGTCAGCAAGTCATCTGGTTGTACATCATCCCGGCGCTTTTCAAGCATTGGCCTTAATTCTTTATCCTTCGAAATCCCTAAATCGCATATTTCTTTCCAGTTTTTAGCGCCATCTATTTTATCAAATGTATAGATCTCCTTCAGATTTTCAGTTTTGTCAAAAACAGGCTTTAATTTTTCATATAATTCAAAACTTGAAACAATAAGGATTTTTGCATCAGAATGTGACAGGATATGCAGAAATTCAGTTTCACTGATCGTTGGATAAATTCCTACATGTACACATCCGATTTGTGACATACCAAAATCAATGAAATTCCATTCAGGACGGTTATTGGTTACAGAAGCAATTTTATCGCCTTTTTTAAATCCCATGGCCAGCAAGCCCAAGCTGAAATTGTCTACTTGTTTTCTGTAATTAACTGTGCTGAAATTTTCCCATTTTCCATTCCTTTTCACGGAAAGGGCAACATCATAATTAAAATGCTCTTCAGCATTTGTCAGAACGTCAAAGGTCCGGGTTATCTTGGTCATCTCATTGGTGTTAAGTGGAAATAAATTGAACAGGTAAATGTAATATTTATTTAATTGAATATGATATTTTATGCTGAAATAAGGAAATCGCTGGATTGACAGCTACTCCTTTTCCATATCTTTGCATGAAAGGTCGTACATGATGACAAAAAAGAATCCGGAAAAGAGCGCGTTACATGTTCAAAAGGGAATAGATCAGCCTTCCCAGCTGAACCCGTCTTTATCTGAAGGCCTGCAAAAGTTTAAAAAGGTTAAGCCTACGCTAGATAACTTATATCAGGGGATTCTGAACCATGACCGGTCAATGTTGGGAAGGGCTATTACACTGATTGAAAGTTCACTAGCAGATGATGCTGAGATAGCACGACAACTGATTAATCGGTGCCTGCCACATGCTGGAAATTCAATCAGACTCGGAATAACAGGTATACCCGGAGCCGGAAAAAGTACTTTCATCGAATCGTTTGGATTAAACCTCATCGAAAAAAGACATCGAATCGCGGTATTAGCTATTGACCCAAGCAGCACGCGCACCAAAGGCAGTATACTGGGCGATAAAACACGGATGGAAGCCTTGTCGACAAATAATGCAGCTTTCATTAGACCTTCTGCTAGTTCAGGAACATTGGGTGGTGTGGCAAGGGCAACGCGCGAAGCGGTTATCCTTTGTGAAGCAGCTGGTTTTGATATAATCATTATTGAAACTGTCGGTGTGGGTCAGTCGGAAACCGCAGTTTCACAAATTGTTGACTTTTTTTTGTTGCTCATGCTGGCCGGTGGCGGTGACGAATTACAGGGAATTAAACGCGGTATCATGGAAATGGCCGACCTGATCGTGATCAATAAAGCTGATGGTGATAATATAAAAAAAGCAGATTTGTCGAAACGGGAATTCGAAAATGCCTTGCACCTTTTTCCTGCTTTACCTAACGGATGGATACCTAAAGTATTGACAGCTTCCGCACTTTACAACAATGGATTGGGTGAAGTATGGGCAACCATTGAAGAGTTCATGTCTCTGAGCAAGGGGAATGGCTATTTCAATAAACTCAGAAACGAACAATCGCTCGGCATTTTAAAAGAGGGTATTGAGCAGGGATTGACTTCAGGTTTCTTCAATTCACAAACCATAAAACCATTAATAAAGCAATACGAACAGCAAATCCTAAATGCAGAAATCAATCCATATGAAGCTGCCCAACTATTACTTTCTACCTATACTGAAGAGTTAAAAAACCGTTAGACTTTGGATTTGGCTGGTTTTGCAGGAATCAGAACAGATACCACCACACTTATTACAAGGATACACAGCACAATTGTTAACGATTGAATGGTCGTTATTTCGACATAATGATGCAATAACATTTTGGCGCCTATAAAAACCAATAATGCAGATAGACCAATTTTAAGGAAACGGAATTTTTCAATTACATTGATCAGCAGGAAGAACAGAGACCTCAGCCCAATGATGGCAAAAATATTGGAGAAATAAACGATGAAAGGATCTTTGGTGATTGAAAAAATGGCAGGCACTGAATCGACTGCGAAAATCACATCTGAAAACTCAACTACCATCAGCACGACAAATAAACCTGTCAGGTGTAATTTTTCATTTTTACGAATAAAAAATTTCGGCCCATCATACTCACGATCAATAGCAAAAAACCTTGATAAAAAAACAATTACCGGGTGTTTGTTGGTGTCAATAGATTCTTTTTTATTCCTGTCGAGAAACATTTTAATACCTGTAAACAGCAGCAACGCTCCAAATAAATAGAGTATCCAGGCAAATTGCTGAATCAGTGCAGAACTGATAAATATAAATAGAAACCGCATGACGATAGCTCCCAGAATTCCCCAGAAAAGTACCCGGTGGTAGTATATCTTTTTCACCCCAAATGAATAAAAAATCATCAGGATGACAAATATATTATCAATGGAAAGTGTGTACTCAATAATGTAACCTGTGATGAATTCAAGCCCCAGGTTTTGTTTGTAAATCAGTAGTGATGCGTCAAAATCATTTTCAACTAAAGTAATCGGATGGCTGTATTTAGCTACAAGCTCTTTAAGTTGCACCATATTTTCCGGCCCATGTATCCAATCACCATAGAAGTGGATCAGTCCCCAGAAAATCAGCGCAATACTAACCCAGATAGTTGTAAATATAAGTGATTCCTTAAAACCTACCTCGTGGTTTTTTTTATGGAAAACACCCATATCTATGGCCAGAATAATAATAATTAACAGCAAAAATCCCAATAGAATAATGATTTCCTGTGTGCTCATAGGTTTCGTCTAATAATCGTCAAAAGTAAAGATTTATAATATTAAAAAATATGAGTGTATACATCAACTAAGAAGAATTATATTTTTCGTCTTTTTTGCCTGGCATCCAAATACTTATAATGAATATTAATAATAAATCATGAACACTTCTTAATTTAGGTTAATTTTTGAATTAATTCCGCTTTCAGCATACGGCTTCTTCATGAATAATATTAATTTTGCGGCCTTAAGTAACCTGAAAAATGAAGAAAATAGTTTTATTGTACTGGGGAAAAGGCGGCAATGTGGAGCGCGTAGCCAATAAGATGTTTAGCAATGTTCAATCCTGAATTCATCGAAATGTATGATGTTGCCAGTTTTAATGTAGACACAATTGAATCGTATGATCTGGTGATTCTGGGTGGTTCAACCATTGGAGCTGACCACTGGAAAGAAGCTTCTTCGGATAATGTATGGGCCACTTTTTTCAGGAAATTGGAAGAACATGACCTGACGAGCAAATCGATGGCACTTTTTGGTTTGGGCGACCAGGTGTTGTATCCCGATCATTTCGTTGATGACTTAGGTGTATTAAAAGAAGAAGCAGAAACCGTTCATGCCAAAGTTATTGGCAACTGGCCTACTTCAGGTTATTCTTTTACAAACTCCGATGGTGCTGAAAATGGAATGTTTTACGGTTTGGCAATCGATGAGGATAACCAACCAGAATTGACAAACGAACGCATCAAACAATGGACCGGCTTCATTAAAGATACACTGGGCATCGAAGCTTAGGTTTAAATTTCCGGGTTTTTTCTTTTAGTCAGGTAATGCATGCCCTCGAAAGGGATGTAACCGAGTTTCTTAAATACCTCAACCGATTCTTTATTGTAATCTTCAATCTGGCAGGCATAAATTCCAATACCTTGAACAGATAGCCATTTTTCGGCAGCATCGACTAATAGTTTGGCAACTCCTTTATTCCGGTGTTCAGGCAATACCGCCACCCGATTGATCCATCCTTTTCTTCCATCATGTGTTGCAAGAACAACCCCGACGTATGTATTCTTTTCCTTTGCAAAAAGAAATTTGCCAATACCACGTTTCACTTCAGCTTCAATCATTTCCTCGCTATCTCTGCCCAGTGGTTTATAAGGTAGTCCTGAACGTTTCCAAATGTCAATCAGCCTTGCATAGTCTCCTGTTTTATAGGGTATAATCTCAATCATCAAATGTTGTTTAATAATATACCACCTTTACTTTTGGATGACTCTTCTTGTAATCTTCAATTTTTGATGCCTTAACAGAGGTGTTAAAACATCTGAATTCATTCAGATTATATAGACTTTCAACGGGTTTCAGGTTCTTGACGTTTGTATTGTTAATGGATAATATCTTTAACTCTGACATTTCCTCAAGGCCTTTCAGGTTTTTTACCTGTGTGCCGCTAATGTTTAATGAAGCAAGTCCGGCAAGCTCAAATATGGGCTCAATATCTTCAACCGGGGTGTTTTCAATACTTAAATGTAGAAGTTGTTTCAAGCCAGTAATTCTTTCTACAGAACTGATCGGACTGCTGGTAATTTCTAAATTTACCAGGTTAGGAAGTGAAGTAATGGGTGTAATGTCAGAAATAGCAGTATTTCCAATTCTTAGTTCTTGCAATTGAAGAAATACAGTCAATGGCGCCAGGTTGCTAATAGATAAATTATCGGTAATGGTCAGTTTCTTTGAGTCTGCTATGCGTTGAATATTTTCACGGGTCATTTCATCATTAATTCCTGCTTCTTTTTTAAGCAATTGCTGCCAGTCTTCATTAAGCTGGTTCCACCACATATTCATATTGTCTGACTGATAAACAACCAAACATTCAGGGAGTTTATCTTTTAATGCCAAGACATTTTCAGCAGCAACATTAGATTTGTCGCAATAAACTAACTGAAGTTGTGCACAGTTTTGTAATGGCATAAGGTCACTTATGTTTGTATTTTCGATACGGATGGTCCTGATATTGTCCACATTAATAAGTGGTTCGATGGATACAACTGGTGTATTATTAATATTAAGTTGCCTGAGATGATTCAGAGAACCTAAAGGTTCAATATCAGATACCTGTGTGCTGCCTGCATCCAGGTTTTCCAGCCTGTAAAGCATACTAACCGGATCTAATGCGTTAACTTCAGGCACATGGATATCTAACGAAGTTTGATTGATGATCTCGTGCAATTCTTCTTTTGTTATCGGGTCACTGACAGGAATATTTTGGCTAACAATAGCTTTCCAGTCATTTGAAAGAGTGCCCCACCATTCAAATAGTTTTTCTGAATTGAAAATCACTAGGCAGTTTTTGTTTACCTCCATAAATTGTTGTGCTTTCAGCGCATCAATACCACTATCGTCACAATAGATCATATCAAGTTCATTCAGGTCCTCTAAAGGTGACAGATCATTCACTGGTGTATGGTTTGCCTGCAATACTGAAAGTTTATGAAGCTTACTTAAAGGTGACAGGTCATCAATTGAAGTGCTGTCAATATTCAGGTTTTTAAGCCCGCTTAACATACTTATGGAATTCAGAGAAGTCATTTTTGAATTGGATATATTCAGGTAAGCCAGTTCGGTTAATTGTTCAAGTGGTGATACATCATTAATCCGGGTTCCTGAAACGTTTAGTTGTTTTAACTTCGTTAGGCTGCTCAATAATTTAACAGATGTAATGGGTGTATAATTCAGATCCAGTTTTTCGAGTTGCCGTAAATATTCTAAAACTGAAAAATCAGTTATACCTGTTATTGAACAATCCAATACACTAAGATTAGTAGCATAACGAAGCGGGCTGATGTCCGTAACAGGTGTTCCTGAACAATCGAGATGTTGCAATTGATTCAGGTTTCTTAACGGTGACAGGTCGTCGATCAGTGTATTTGAAAAATCTATAGAAGTAAGTTCTGTTAGCTCTGAAACAGGATTCAGGTTTCCAATCATCATATTATTGGAAACATCAATCGATTTGATTTTCTTAAACCGCAATAACTGTTTATAAATTGGGGATACATCGACAGCAATGGTGTCAGGTTCAATTTGTGAAATGGTATCAGCAACGGTATATATCTGATCAGTAGCCAGGTGTTCGGCAACGGCGCCGTAATTAATGGTGTCGCCTTCCTGAACCAAAAAAGTATCCACCCTGATCGTATTTACCCATTTTTCGATAACAATGGTACTGTCGTCAAATGAAACGATTTTATGAAACGGAAGTGTATCGTAAATCAATACCGACTCACTGAAAAAGTTTTTCCAGGTTACAGCCATATTTTCCCACCAGTATCGCAGCTCTTGCTTTTCGTTCAATTTGGTGGTATAGAGGCTTACTATTTTTAAATCTTTCTGGTAAGGGTCGAGGTTAATTTCCGCATAACGGATCATATTATTGTCAATGGTGTCGTTATCGATAGTTATGCCTTGCAAATTACGGTTCATGGTTACTTTAAAATACAATTCACCATTATCATTCACCAGTTGCTCTACCTTTTCAATATTAAAGGTAAATGTAACTTCGTTAAAGAAGAAGTCTACATCTTTCAGGTAAGCCTGTACGTCTTTGCTTAATGAAATTTCCCTGTTCTCATCCAGGTCATCTTCAATTTGTACTTCATCATCCCTGAAAAATTTCAAAAAGCTTTCATTGAATATCACGTCTTTATCGGAAGGCAATTGGGAATCATCTCCCAGGAAGTTCAAGGTACCTTCCAAAAACTGGACGATCTGTTTGCTTTGTTCCGTATATTCTTCAAGCTGCTGGGGAGTAAGTTCAACAGTTTCCTGCGAATTAGCAGCAAGTTGTATGAATAAAACTGTTAAGAGTACAACTATTGATCGATAGCGCATAGTTTATATGATTTAATAAGTTCCTTTTTCTCTTCGTTATTTAGAAATTTAAGATTTGAGATTAACCAGCCAGAGTTGGTGTCATTTCTGTTAAAGTATGACAATTCAAAATACCAATTTTCAATTTGGAAGAAATGAAATTTCACGGCATTGATTTCTTTGAATTTCAACTGGCCTTTCTTCATCTGGTAGAAAAAAAGAGAAAGATAGTCAGGCCTGTAATTGTTGGAAGCATATAATTCAATATGTGATGGATCTTCAAGCGCCCTGTGAAGGTTCATAAAATCGAGTTCGTGGCTTTGTGGATGCAGAAAGTACTGCTGATGAACACTATCTGCCGTTTTAGGAAACAGGTTTGGGAAATAGCTGTAGTACACATTGCTGATAATCCATTTAGACCCTAGGTTTTCTTCTTCGAGTGTCAGGAATAAAATAATATTCACTTCATCGCCATTGGCCAGAAAAGTAGCAGACACTTCAGCATACCAGTTTTTATCCAGAAAATTCAGGTACACCGGAGCTTCTTCATTGGTCACATCATTAATAAAATACTCCTTCAACTTACCTGATGTACGTGGGTTATAAGTATCAAACATAATCGGCAGCATGCTTTCCCTTAGCTGGTTGTTGTGGAATTTACTATCATTTTCCGGCAGGCGTTTCCCGTAAGGGTCTTCTTCCATATTGAACCGCCGTACAAACTGCCCTACCTGTTTGTTCATGGTGTACAGCACGGTTTCATCTTCACTAAAGCTGTTAAATGAACTGTTTTGAGCCACTAACTGACTACATAGGATGAAGAAAATAAGGCTGTATAGTATCTTTTTAAAATATGTCATCTTGATTGTATTAGTCTGTTCAATAGAACGAACAAACGGCTGTAAAATTATCAGTAATATCCTTATAAAAAGATGCTTAATTTGTAAATTAGCAACAATAAATTGTGGATGACCCAAAATTGGATAACCATTTCATTATTGCAAATGATTTTTTTTTGCGAAAGAGATATAGCATTTAAAAATTAAAATCGAATAAATCTGGAAAATTAAAAAAACCGCTCCTTTTCAGAAGCGGTTTTCAGCAATAACTTATATTTTTTATTGCGTTGTTTCTTTCACCCTGATATCACCCAGCAACACATCCCAGAAACCAATCAGCCTTCCGCCGATTTGGGTTTCTTTACGTTTTACATACACCGTAATATCTTTTTTGGTCGTATCCTGGTAGATCAGCCGGCCTTCTTTGTCGTAACCTTTGAATTTCTGGAAAATGGTGATCACACCCACATAAGTTCCGTCAGGTTGGCGTTGCAGGTCGCTAACGTATTCAATATTGTACCAGCTGATCTCTACTTTATTGTAATTGAGGCGCATCAGCCTTTCAAAGTACTTACGAACATCGTAGTAGTTGACTTCGGTACTCACCAGTGAAGAAACACCAATTTCACTGCCGGTCATAAATAGTTCTTCAGCCCGGTCAATCACACGGTTGGCTTCGCTCCAGGGTGTGTCCTTATCTCCAATAATTGTGATGTATTTACTCAGGTCGCGAACTTTTTCAAGAGCAAGACTGTCAATGGCTTGTTTACGCTCAGGACTCAGGTCATCTTGTGCAAAAGAAGAAGTTGAGATTCCAAATCCAATAGCGAATAATAATATAAATGCTGTTTTATTCATGGCCCTAGTTATTTAGTAATTAATTCTATTTCAGTAATTTTCCCAAAACTGTCCTGTTTTACAGATTCGACTTTATATTTATATTCTTTTCTGTCTTTCAGGTAATTCAGGAAGTTTGAAATGGTGGTCGGGCGATCGTAATCATTAAACCCACCCGCCTGGCTGATGATGATCAGAACCGGAACATCGGGGCTTGCAAATTGCTGCATTGCAGCATCAATCTGCCTATTGGCAGCATCAAAACTTCCGGCGCTGGCAACACCTTTGAAGGCATTATCAATCGTGGCAAATTCGGATTGTGCTGCCCTGAGCCTTGCTTCTTCTTCGCGTTTGAGTCTTTCTTCTTCTGCCAATCTTTCGGCTTCGGCACGTAGTTCCGCTATTTTTAATTCAGCTTTTTCAATTAATTCTGTTACTTCCGGGTCATCAATATTATAAGTTTTGATGGTAGCAACACGCGCTGCCTGTTCATCTAACGACCAGGAGGTTTCCTCGTTAATGATGGCATTCAAATCTTTTTTTGCCTGTTCAACCATGGCTGCATACTCTGCTGCTGCTGCTTCTTTGGCCAGTCTTTTACTTTTACAACTCGTTGCTCCTCCTATGGCGATGGCCATGATGAGCATCACCGCAATAAATTGGGATGAATTTTTAAGCATTTGCTTCATTTTAGTAGGGATTAATATAATTTGAAATGGATTCTTTGAAAATCTGTGAAATTATTGTCATATCGAACGCAAAAGTATTGAAAAAATTATAACAACTTTGTGAATATTTGTTAACGATTTTATGCAGAAACACTATAACATACCCATTTTCATACCAGAATTGGCATGCCCGTTTCAATGTGTTTTTTGCAACCAGGAGAAAATATCAGGTCAACAGCGTATTCCTGATGAAAAAGAGATTGAGCAAATCATCAAGGAACACCTCAGTTCATTTAGAAGAACAGATAGAGTTGTGGAAGTCGGGTTTTTCGGAGGAAGCTTTACGGGTATTCCCATCGAAGAACAGGAACAATACCTTAGGATTGTTCAGCCGTATATTGATCAGGGTGAAGTGAATGGTATCCGTCTTTCAACCCGACCGGATTATATCGATGAAGAAATTTTAAATGTCTTAAAAAAATACCGGGTAACAACTATAGAGTTGGGTGCGCAATCCATGGATGATGATGTGCTGAAAAAGTCTTTCCGTGGACATACTGCAAAGCAGACGGAGCAAGCGGCAAAAATGATCCTGGAAAATGGATTTGAACTCGGATTACAGATGATGATCGGGTTGCCAGGGGATACTTTGGAAAAATCTATCAAAACAGCCACAAAAATTATTGAATATGGCGCATCCAATACTCGAATTTATCCCGGCGGTTGTAATCAAAGGAACTGCCATGCACAAGTGGTTTGAGAATGGGAAATATATGCCCTTGTCGCTTGAAGAAGCTGTGCAATGGACTACACAGATATTGCCTTTGTTTGAAGAAGCAAACGTAGATGTAATACGGGTGGGTTTGCATCCATCTGAAGGATTGTTAACAGGCCATGAATTGATAGCCGGACCTTTTCACCAGTCGTTTAAGGAATTGGTGCTGACAGAAATCTGGAAACAGCAATTGCAACCGTTGACAGAAAATAAAAACCAGAAAAATCTGAAGGTTTATGTCCCACCAAAAGAATTGAATTATGCCATTGGATATAGTGCAACCAATAAAAAAATGCTGCTGGAGCAATTTGATACCGTTGAATTTGTATCAAAATCTGAACTTAGAGGAAGAAGCTTTGAATTTTTACTTAGCTGATGCGTATTTTTCATCACCTATGATGTGAAACAATCTCCCCAAAATACATTCGGTGATAATCTCTTGCAGGATAGCTTTTTTCAATAACAGGATTCAGGAAGTTTTCAGGTTTAAAATCATCCCAATAAGCTTTCTTGCATTCGATAATTAATTCCGCTTCTTTGAATGCAGGTGCTGGAACTACCTGGGCAGGAACAACTGTTAGACCCGGTTTCGGCAATCTTATCCCCATCCCTGCCTGATTTGGTGCCCAGTAAGTTGAGGTCTTTTTTGAACTTTTTATCAAATGCCGTCAATGTAAATGTATCGTACTTTTCCATAAACTCAAAGGTGAATCGGGTAGGCCTCACCACTACCACAGCCATGGGTTTGTTCCACATAATACCGAAATATCCCCAGGCCACGGTCATTGTATTGTAATGGTTTTTATCGAAATCGCCGCTGGTAAGTAAAAACCACTTATTTAAGCCAAAGTTCATTTATCTGAGCCAGGAATTGGGTTGGTTTTATCTGTTGCATCGTTTGAATTTATATGGTGAGTAATTTCGCATCTGATTTAAGCACTTCAGTTAAAGGATTACCCCAGTATTTAACATCAACGCCCATATCTTCCAAAAGTTTGGCAACGCCCAGATCATCAGCGCATGCTTTACATGCGGTTACATGAACATCGCCTTTTATTAATTCTTTAATCTTAAGTTGCACCAGTTCATCTTTTCCGACAAGTGTTGCTGAAGCACCCCAGATGATTACCGTTACTTCCTGCCACCAGTTTCTTTTTTTGGCATTCAACGCATACATAAAAACCATCTCATCGAAGGTTTCAACCTCCCCACTTGTCCATAAAATAAAAAGTGTATCCGGCGTATTCATAGCTGTAAATGTAATTTAAAATCCATTGATTAAAAAGCCACCATCGACAACCAGGCATTCACCGGTTATATAGGAAGCTGCAGGCATACAAAGAAAAGCGACAGCAGCTGCTACTTCTTCCGGATCCGCAATACGGCCAATGGGCGTTCTTTCAATGATATTGTTTAAGTATTTCTTGTCTTCGAGTAATTGCTGAACCAGGGGTGTTTTTGTATACCATGGAGCTACTGCATTTACCCGGATACCTTCAGGGGCCCATTCTCCTGCCAGGTTGCGGGTAAGTTGAATCAATGCTGCTTTGGTCATTCCGTAGGGAGCACCGGTCCTTACATGGGTTAATCCTGCTACTGAAACAATATTCACCAACGCACCGGTAGCCGATTTTTTCAGGAATTCATACGACCGCTGACTGATATCGAAAGAGGAATGCATATTGGTTTGGACGATTTTAAAATATTCTTCTTCAGAATAAGTAACGGTTTTTTTACGGATGTTCATGCCTACATTGTTGACCACTATATCCAGTTTTCCTATTTCCTCATGAATTTTTTCGAATAATCTGATGCGATCTTCCTTTATGGTAACATCCGCTTTGCATCCCCAGGCCTGGCTTCCTTTTTTATGGTACTTTTCAACTTGCTTATCAATCATTTGCTGATCGCGGGCAACAATTAAAACATATGCGCCCAACTCTATGAACTCATCAGCAATGGCCAATCCAATTCCTTTGGTACTGCCTGTAATAAGTGCAATCTTGCCTTTCAGGTTCCATTTCGATTTTTGCATGGGCGTATTATTTGATAAATTTTAATCTGAAGGATATGATCTCGGGTCGGTTCACAGTTCTGATCGGAGGTCCCCAACCACCAACACCGCTTGAAACATAAAAATGCGTATTGCCTTTCTTTTTATAACCCCAACTTAATTCGTACACCATATTGGTAATATAGTTAAAAGGCCACAACTGCCCGTGATGCGTATGTCCTGATAATTGTAAATCCACTCCGTTTTCTTCAGCAACCTCCAGTTTAAATGGCTGGTGATCCATTAAGATAATAGGCATAGAATGATCTATATCCTTCATAATTTCACTTAGCTCTTTTCGTTTGCCATTGGTGAATTGTTTGATGGTCAGGTCCTCTCTGCCAACAATGTAAAATGAATTATCAACAAGTAAAGCAGTATCATTTAATAATTCAACACCATGCCCGGCGAGATATTTTTTTGAAGCCAAAACTCCTCCAATATATTCATGGTTACCTGTTACGGCATAAACTCCATACCTGGCTTGAAGCTTTTTGAGGACCTCCCCAACATTATTGTGAATAACCGGGGCGATGTCTTCATCAATGATATCTCCCGGAATCAAGATCACATCAGGCTTCAGCGCATTTACTTTATTAACAATAATGGATAAATGTCGTTTTTCAATGGTAGTTCCAAGATGAACATCAGAAAATGTTACAATATGCAATTCCTTCATCTTTCCTCCATTCTTATCAACTTCTAATTCAATATTACGAACAGCTGGAAACCAGGTGTTTATATGACCAGCCAACACAATGAACCCGGTAATGGAAATAACTGTAATCCCTATAATTTTTCTTACTTTTTCAGGATCAGAAAGTGCAGGCAGAAAGCCAAAGATTGTATTCAGCATCCTAACCAGGTCGATAAGAACAAGTTGCATTAACAAATAGACCATTATCCCCAGCCAAAATGATCCTACCCAAATCAATGTGGCCGTAAACCAATTAACAGAAACTCTTTCAAGAAATCGCCCTGCGAGGAATGCCACAGCCATGAAAGAAACACCTAAAATCAGCCACATTTTTAAGGATGAACCTTGTGGTATCACTGATAACCCACGCCTGATGATATAATAATTGATCAACGCGTATAGCAACAATACGACCGAGAAGAAAATAATAAATCCGAAATTTTTCATACCTGCATAACAATTACACAGCAACTTTGTTTTCCCTGCGTTTTTTCATCATTGGGATGCTGATAAAAACAAAAAGCAAGGTGATGGAAAGCGGCCCAAAGATAGTCCACCATAAATCAATATTGTATGCCAGGGCAAACAAATACATTCCCCACCAAAATAGCATTTCACCCATATAGTTCGGAAAGCTCATGATACCCCACAAACCTGTTTTCAGCAATTCATTTTTGCTTTTCCGGGTACGAAGATGCTTCCTGAGCTGGTTATCAGCAATGGTTTCAAGTGAAATGGCAATTATGGTCACCAGAGTTGCCAGCGAAAACAACATAGAAACCGGAGTCGTATTGGCATTGATCGCATAATATACCGGCACCATCCCTGCAAATACCCATAAAGTCGGCATTAAATGAATACTGATGAAACTTGAAGGCCAGTAGAATACGCCTGTTCTCTTCTTTATTTTCACATAACGCCAGTCTTCATCATTAAATCCTTCCCACCTGAGCATCCAATTCCATGTAAGTCTTACCCCCCATATAATAAGCAGTAAAATCATGATCCAAACGGTGAAATCAGTTTCTGTAAAAGGAAATCCATATGCTTTATATAACCAGTAAAAGGCAATAAAAATTGGCGCAACGCTCCAGAAAGGATCATACATACTTGAGTTTCTGTACATCATACTGAAAATAAAAACAACCAGAGTAGCCACAATATCCGCTACCAGTGTTTTTCTAAGAATGATATCTATGGGTATATATTCCAACGTCACTATTGCTGCCAGTCCGGCAATAATATAAACCAAGGCCACAATGATCAGCGCTTTTATTTTTTCAGTTTTATTCATAAGTTGTTTATGTATTTTTATGGAGTCGCAAAAATACGATTTATGGTTATTCTGGTGAATAAAAATATACCTGAGGGAGCAATGAGGAGATTATCCGCATGCGGAGAGTTGATATTATTGCAGACGAAAAAGATAACATACCCCACCATTTCAGGGCATCCGGATATTTTTATTTGCCCCATTGATGAGCAATTAGTGATAGCTCCCAACCTGCCGGAAACAATTAAAAACGAGCTTACAACTTTAAAATTGGAATTTACTGAAGGTTATGAACCTGTAGGCGTAAAATATCCTGAAACAGCTAAATATAATTGTGTTGTTACCCATGATTTCCTGATCGGTAATACAAATTTTATAGATAAAAAAATATTTGAATTAATTTCCGGAAAGGAAGTTATTCATGTACAGCAGGGATATACGAGGTGTAATTTACTGGCGCTTTCTCATAACAGGTTTATAACTTCTGATAAAGGAATTGAAAAAACACTGAAGGAGAAAAGTTTGGAATCATTGTATGTGAATCCGAAAGATATTCAATTACCGGGTTTTGATCATGGATTTATTGGTGGTACAGCTGGGATATTTGAAAATCAGATGTACTTGTTGGGAAATCTGGATCATTACTCAGAAAGCGAAAGGCTGAGGTGTTTTTTAACAGAATATGAAATAGTTGAACTATATGATGGCCCCTTGTTTGATGGGGGTGGCTTGTTTTTTATTTCATGACTACCCCTGATTTTGGAACCACCCCTGATTTTCGCTTCGCTCAAATCTTTCCCCTCCTTTACAAACAAAAGGAGGGGAGGATCATGCTGCGCATGATCGGGGTGGTTATAAAGTAAAAGTATTTTTTATATCCTCCAACACAGCATCAATATTATTAAAAACATCTCTGTTTTCATATCTTAAAACTATAATCCCAAGGTTATTTAAAAAAGTATCCCGCTCATTATCATAATCACTGCCTTCAGGTGTAAAATGCCCGCTACCATCCAGTTCAACAGCCAGCTTTTCAGACGGACAGTAAAAATCAACAATGTAATTTCCAATACTATGTTGTCTTCTGAATTTTCTGCCTTCGTTGCTTTTTCTGTAAATATGTCCATAAAACAGCTTCAGCTGGCGTTAAGTTATTTCTTAAATCTTTTCTGAAATGTTTTAATGATTTACGGTTAAATATCTTTTCGGACATGAATCAAATTTACAAATATTTCAACTGCCTTCGGATTCTCGTTATCGACTTATGACTTTGGACTAACCCTGATTTTCGCTGAGCTCAAATCATACCCCTCCTTACAACAGGGGGTGTGTCCGTAGGACGGGGTGGTTTATATAAATCCAATCTCATTAGATACACAATACACCCCACCTGCATCCATGGCTGCTACGCAACGGTTGCAATGATCGCAATCTGATTTTTTAATTTCTCCCGATGATATTTTTTTGACAAAATCAGGTTCCTGTATCGTAGCCCTGCCAATTTGAATAAAATCAAATCCTGCCTCCAGTATTTTCTGAATACCATCAAGAGAATCAGCACCGCCAATATAAATCAAAGGAATGTCAACTGCTGCTTTAATTTTTTTGGCACCCTCAAATAAAAATAACGGTTCGTATGGGTGCTTGGGAACCATAAACCTGCCAAAGAATTTCAGCCCTATGCGCTTCAGAAAATCCTGTTGGTTGTTACTCATTTCCTTTATGGGGAGGTTTCCTCGAAGCATTAAAAATGGAACCTTTGATGTAAACCCTGCGCTCGCTATCAAAGCACTGGCCCCTGCCTGTTCAAATGCCCTGGCTATCTGTATCGCATCTTCAATTTCAATACCCGCGCGCATCCCATCACGCTGGTTCATTTTTACCAAAATCGGAAAATCCTTTCCTACCGCATTTCGTACCTGTTTGATCACTTCAGCCGGAAACCGCAAACGGTTTTCCAGGCTCCCACCATACTGGTCCTTTCGTTTGTTGGTCCAGGGAGAAAGAAACTGGCTGAGCAAATATCCATGCCCGGCATGTATTTCAATAGCATCAAATCCTGATTCTTTTGCCATCAAGGCCGCACTTGCAAAAGACTTTATCTTTTCTGAAATATCAGCTTCTGTCATTTCGCGGCAATAGGACATTGTAAATACACACAACTTCTGAGAGGCTCCCAATGGCCTTTTACCGATGACATTTTTACTTGTGAAAAAACCACTATGACCCAATTGAATGGAGGCTGCTGCACCTTCCTTATGAACGGCATCTGTTAATCTTTTTAAATCCGGCATAATTTCTTCCCGCATCCACATTTCATGTTCAAACGTCAGACCGTCATGGCTGACAGAGCAATAAGCTACGGTTGTCATGGCAACACCTCCTTCTGCAAGCCTTCGGTGATGCTCAATCAGCTGATCTGTAACCTGTCCATTCTGGCACATGCCTTCGAAGCATCCAGCCCTTATGATCCTGTTTTTAAGATTTAAACCGTTGATAGATTTGCCGGATAAAAAGTTCATAGGGTTTTATTGAGTAAGATCATCAACAAAAATAGGGGAATCTGAATTATAAATATGAGAATTCAAGTATCTTTAGACCTTGACTTATGCGCAACCCTGAGACATACATTTTTGCAGTACTAATATGCCTTGCTTTTTTACATTTAAATTCATGTAAAGAAAAATACTGGCCCGAATTAGATAAATACGAAGACTTACTAGTTGTTGATGGAATGATAACAAATGAACCGGGCCCTTATGCCGTTCGGTTATCTGTTTCGGCACCCATTGATAGCGCTGAATTGATTCCATTTACGAATTGCCAACTCATTCTAGCTGATGATATCGGAAATAGTGAAAATTTAATAGAAACCGAACCAGGTGTTTATATGACATCACGAGAAGGACTTCAGGGAACTATTGGACGAAAGTACCAATTGCAAATTCTATCTCCTGAAGGTAAAAATTACGCATCCTCATTCGAAGAATTAAAAGCTCCGGTTGGTCTTGATTCGGTGTATGCAGAGATTGAATACCACCAGGATGAAGATTTCACTTACGATCTGGCAGGATATCAGTTTTATTTAGATACCAAATTGGCTGAACAGGATACAAATTTCTTTTTATGGCGCGCTGATGCTACATATCATTACCAATCTGATTTTACGATACGCTGGTATTATGACGGGACCTTAAATTGGTTTCACGGGCCTGACTCGCTTTACAATTGTTGGAAGAGTTACCAGGTTGCCCGAATATTTACAGGTAGCACACTGCCGCTGAATGTACCTAAAATTGATAAATATGCATTACATTATGTGAATACGGAAACACGGCAACTTTCAGTTAAATATAGTTTGTTAGTAAGGCAATTTACCATAAGCGAAGAAGCGTATTCCTTTTGGGATGGTCTGGCAGAGCAAAACTCAGAACAGGAAACTTTGTATGCTTCACAACCCTATCAAATAAGTGGCAATGTGAAAAATATGAATGATGATACAGAGCCTGTGTTGGGATATTTTATGGTGGCGGGCATTTCTGAAAAGCGAATTTTTGTAGAACGTCCACCAATCACAGTCCCGTTCCGTTATTCTGTTTGCGAGTTGGATAATGGTGATTTTCACTCGTATGGACAATTGTCTATGGCGGACCCCGTTTTTTATCCGATTTACGCGATTGAGACACCAGGCGGAAGAAGAGCAGTGCCATCACAAGAATGTGTAGATTGTCGTCTCAAAGGAGGTACCATCACAAAACCTGATTATTGGATCGATTAGAATTCTTACACTTTTAGTTTTTCCGACTCAAATCATCCTTTCCTTTTTCGTATTTTCGCAGCCAATTATTCATAAAATAAGATCATTATGTTGCGCACGCATACTTGTGGAGAACTTCGAATTGAAGATGTTAATAAAGAGGTAAAATTGAGCGGATGGGTACAACGAATTCGTGATAAAGGCGGGCTCATTTGGATCGATCTCAGGGATCGCTATGGAATAACCCAGCTATTGATGGAAGAAGGCAGGTCAGCGCAACAAGTTGTGGACACAGCAAGGAAATTAGGACGCGAATTTGTGATCCAGGCTACTGGAAATGTGATTGAAAGAGAATCGAAAAACCCTAAGATGTCCACAGGTGAAATAGAAATTGATCTGACCGCTTTGAAAGTGCTGAATGCTTCAAAAACGCCTCCATTTACTATTGAAGATGAAACTGACGGTGGCGATGAACTCAGGATGAAATACCGCTATCTTGATTTGAGAAGAAATCCGTTAAGAGAAAATATCTCACTGCGCCACCGATTGTCATTGGAAACCAGGAAATACCTCGACAGCCAGGGATTTATCGATATTGAAACACCTTTTCTGATTAAATCAACTCCGGAAGGAGCACGCGACTTTGTTGTACCTTCTCGTATGAATGAAGGTCAGTTTTACGCCCTTCCTCAATCGCCTCAGACATTCAAACAATTATTGATGGTGGCTGGTTACGATCGTTATTTCCAATTGGTAAAATGTTTCCGCGATGAGGACTTAAGAGCAGATCGCCAGCCGGAATTCACACAAATTGACTGTGAAATGGCATTCGTAGAGCAGCAGGATGTGTTGGATACATTTGAAGGGCTGGTCAGGTATCTTTTCAGAGAAGTTAAAGACGTTGATATTAAAAAACTGCCCCATATGACCTATGCAGAAGCTATGAGGAAATATGGCAGCGACAAACCTGACCTGCGGTTTGGGATGGAATTTGTTGAATTGAACGATGTGGCCCAGGGAAAAGGATTCAATGTTTTTGACGAAGCCGAAATTGGTGGTGGGTATCAATGCTGCAGGCTGTGCCGAATATTCCAGAAAACAGCTGGATAAGCTAACAGATTTTGTAAAAAAACCACAAATTGGAGCCAAAGGACTTGTATATGTCAAATACAATGCTGATGGTACTTTCAAATCATCGGTTGATAAATTCTATACAGAAGATGATTTGAAAGCATGGGCAGAGAAATTCAATGCCCAACCCGGCGACTTGTTATTGGTGCTGTCAGGAGAAGCAGAAAAAGCTCGTAAGCAACTCAATGAATTGCGACTGGAAATGGGCAACCAGTTGAATTTACGTGATCCAAAGGTTTTCAAACCGCTATGGGTAGTAGATTTTCCGCTATTGGAATGGGATGAAGAATCCAAACGCTTTCATGCCATGCACCACCCGTTTACATCACCTAAGCCGGAACATGAAGCCATGCTGGCAACCGATCCGGGAAAAGTAAATGCCAATGCTTACGATCTGGTGATCAATGGGGTTGAGATTGGTGGAGGTTCCATCAGGATTCATAATCGTGAATTGCAAAAGAAAATGTTCCAGGTACTTGGATTTACAGATGAAGATGCACAGGCGCAATTTGGATTTTTGATGAATGCCTTTGAATTTGGTGCACCACCACATGGTGGTATTGCATTGGGTTTCGACAGGCTGGTGGCTTTATTTGCCGGCCAGGACTCCATCCGCGATTTCATCGCCTTCCCAAAAAATAATGCCGGGCGCGATGTAATGATCGATTCGCCATCTGTTATTGCAAAGGAGCAGTTGGATGAGCTGGGGTTGAAGCTTGATTCGAAAAAATAATTGTAAAGAATTCAGATACTTTTTCGTAGGTGCATTTCGTTAAAGAATAAAATCAAAAACGGATTCTTATGAAAAAGACCCTTTCAATGCTCCTTATTGTTATTTTTTCAATGGGATTCACCTCTTTAGTGCATAGCCAGGAAACAGAAAAAGCAGCATTCAATACCAAAAAAACGGAGATTAATATTGCCATTGCCAACGTTTTTGCTAAAAATGATTTTTACCCTTATTATATGTATGATGGAACGATGGTACTTCCCTATTATTTTTATTATGATTATAGTCAGCCAAAAACCAAATTGATTGCTGGCCTAAAATTTCATAATCCAAAAGGTGCTGTTCGATTGGCTTTCGAATTTGGTTATAATGGCGGAAAATATGACAACGGTAATAGTGCTAATACTTCCAGTTATAAGATATTGGAAGCCGGAATGAATGCAGGCTATGAATGGCATTCAACTTTTAACCGTGTGAACTATTTATTACGGCTTTGACATGTCAGCTGCGCATGCCAATTATAAATATATAAACACAATCAATAGTAACGAAGAGCATATAACAAAATCAGGTGAGATATCCTATGGAGTGAGCCCTCTGGTTGGGGTTAACTTCTTTATTACACCTAACCTGTCGATCGGTACTGAAATGAAATTTATAATGGAAGGATTTTCAAGTAAAACGACTAATGAATATAATGGACAGGAACAAAATGAAAATAAATCCAGTGGGTTCAGAACCCAGTTTGGTCCACTCGGATTCCTATCCTTTAATATACACTTCTAAAGAACTAGTGCGCTCCATGCGTAATAAGCTCTTCCATAAATATTGGAATGTCTGTATTGTCGATATAAGCTGAGAAGTACTTAGCCCCAACACCAATGGCATAAACTGGAACATTGACACCTGTATGCGAAAAGGTAGTCCATCCAATGCCCGCTTTGTCACTCATCATTTTATTCAACAAGTTTGCTAGTGGTTCCTCATCATGATAGGCATGGTCGGGTTCTGCACCTTCCGAAGTATATAAACTCGTTAAAAAAGACTTTTTAATGGTAGCGATTTCTTTTTCAGTCAAAGGAATTTTATCCGGGTTTCCCAATCCAAAATACCAGTCCATGATCTCCATCATATGTTTAAAATCAAGTTCCATATCTCCTGTCAGGTTTACCCTGAAATCCCTGATGACTTCCACAAAAGCTTGTGATGAAATTATCTGATGCTTTAGTATGGCCAAATCTGTTTCATACTTCATGGATCCGTTACCAAGTGCCATACCGCCGGTTTCATGATCAGCGGTAACAACAATCAACGTTTCTTCGGGGTGTGTTTTATAAAATTCAATGGCTACATCAATGGCGTTTGAGAATTCGATGGTTTCGTGGATGGTTGATGCTGCATCATTGGCATGGCAGGCCCAGTCGATTTTACCGCCTTCAACCATGATAAAAAAACCTTCATCACCTTCCAGCAATTCAATGGCTTTAGTTGTAAAGTCACTAAGTTTCAGGTTGGTTTCATTCAGGTCAAGGGCATATCGCATGGAACCACTTTCTTCCAATAAATTAGAAACAGCGATCACACGTCCTGAATTTTTATTCAATGCCTGGATTTCTTCAACTGTATTCACATAATTGAAGCCGTTCTTTTTGGCTTCATCAATGGCATTGATAAATATACCATCCACTTCACCTTCGGGAGATTTGAAACCGCCACCGCCGAAGAAGTCGAACGAAGAATTGGCCAAATCCAATCCGATTTCAAAATAATTGTTGCGTGATGGCTGGTGGGCATAGAATACAGCAGGGGTGGCATGGTCTATTGAAACGCTTGATAGAATTCCTACTTTCATCCCCAGGTTTTTACATTTTTCAGCTATAGTTTTGTAGGATTCGGTAGCATCCGAATTCATTGAAATACGGTTGATGTTCGTTTTTTTACCACATGCCAATGCAGTTCCTGCTGCCGCTGATCCGGTTATAAAGCGGTTGTCGGCAAAGGTGCTTACGTATCCGGCTGCCGGAAATTGGGTAAAAGCAAAATGCTGAAATCCTTTTTTGCCGTTGACTTCGGCCAAATAAGCCTCTGCGGCATTGATCTGTACCTGTCCCATCCCATCACCGATAAAATAAAATACATATTTGGCTTTATGGTGCTGGCGTTCACAAGAAGAAAACAACAAACCGATTACCAGACTGATGAATACAAACTTCAAAAACTTTTTCATTGATACATCTTGTTTGAGATGTGGCAAAATTATCGATAAATACCTATTCAGGATCGGTTCAATGTTAAATTATTATCAATCTAAGTTGTACATATCTTGCTATTTTTGCAGCAGTTAAAAGCGAAAGATGACAGCAAAAGATATAGAAATAATGGCCCCTGTGGGCTCCTATGCGTCGCTGATGGCCGCGATACAGGGTGGCGCTGACTCGGTATATTTTGGAATTGAAAATCTGAATATGCGTTCTAAATCGTCGCAGAATTTTACCATCGACGATTTAAAAGAAATAACACGCATTTGCAGGGAAAACCAGATACGAACATACATCACCCTAAATACAGTCATCTACGATCATGAACTGGAAAAAATGAGGTCGATCGTAGATGCTGCCAAAGCAAGTAATATCACAGCAATCATTGCTTCTGACATGTCTGTGATTAATTATGCTTTTTCAGTGGACATGGAAATCCATATGTCGACACAAACCAATATCACCAACCTGGAAGCGGTAAAATATTATGCCCAGTTTGCAGACGTGATGGTAACAGCGCGCGAACTGGCACTTGAACAGGTGAAATCAATCACAACGGCGATCAAAGAGCAAAATATCATCGGGCCATCAGGCGAATTGATTCAAATTGAAGTATTTGCCCATGGCGCCCTTTGTATGGCCGTGTCCGGTAAATGTTACCTCAGCCTGGACAACCTGGATTCATCGGCTAACAGGGGTGCCTGTTTGCAGCAATGCCGAAGGAAATACATTGTGAAAGAAAAAGAATCCGACATTGAACTGGAAATTGACAACGAATACATCATGTCGCCAAAAGATCTCAATACGGTATCATTTCTTGATAAAATACTGGATGCGGGTGTCAGGGTATTGAAACTGGAAGGCCGTGGTCGCTCGCCCGAATATGTTAAAACCGTGGCCTCGGTGTACCGCGAAGCGGTGAATGCCTGGTTTGAAGGTGAATACAACCAGGAGCAGATTGATAAATGGAATGAAAGACTCGCCAAAGTATACAACCGTGGATTTTGGGATGGTTATTACCTGGGGAGGAAAACAGGGGAGTGGACCGAGGATTATGGCAACCAGGCAACGGTTCGTAAAATGTATGTCGGAAAAATTACCAACTACTACACAAATATTGAGGTGGCAGAAATCAAAATCGAGACCAATTCGCTGGCATTGGATGATGAAATAAAGATCATCGGGCCAACCACGGGTGTTTATGAAGATATAGTCTCTGAGATAAGGGTGGACCTGAAAACAGTAGATGAAGCCAAAAAAGGGGACGTTTGCTCTGTCCGTGTCAAAGAATTGGTGCGCAGGGGCGATAAGCTATATAAAATTGTTCCTGCCGACAGAAACGTTCCAAACTTAGTTCAACAATAAATGATCATTTCCCAAATAGTGGCCGTTTCGCTGAACAATGCAATTGGGAAGGACAATGGTCTGCCCTGGCATATGCCGACGGATATGGCATATTTCAAAAATAAAACATGGGGCCATTATATCATAACCGGAAGGCGGAATTACGAAGCTGAAGGGAAAGCGCTGCCGGGAAGGGTAAATATAGTTCTGACGCGCAATCCTGACTATCAAATTGCTGACGGTATTGTGGTAAATGAATTGGAAGACGCTATCAATATCGCACGTAAATCAGGAGAAAAGGAGTTGTTTATCGTAGGAGGCGCTGAAATTTACAAACTGGCTATGCCGGTAACCGACAGGATTTATCTGACTAAGATACATGCGCATATAGATGGCGACACCTTCTATCCTGAGCTGGATATGAATACCTGGGAGGAAGTTTCGATCGAAAGGAAGAAAGCGGATGCAACCAACCCCTTTGACTACGATTTTATAATTTACGCAAAAAATGATCGATTATAACCTGCATCAGCATACCAAATTCTCAGATGGGAAAGAAACACTCCGGAAGTTTGCCGAAAGGGCCATTGAATTGGGGTTTTCGCAGATAGGTTTTTCAGAGCATTCTCCATTACCATTCCCGAATCCTTTCTCACTTAAAGAAGAGAATGTGGATGCATATATCGCAGATGTTGAACAAATAAAAAAGCAATATACCGGTCAGATCGAGATATATATGGCGCTGGAAATGGACTATATTCCTGGTATCTCGGAAGATTTTGATTACTGGAGAAAAAGGTGCCAGGCGGATTACCTGATCGGCTCCGTTCATCTCGTAAAACCTGGAGCTACAAATGAGCTATGGTTTACCGACGGACCTGATTACAAAATTTATGACGAAGGCGTACAACAATTTTTTGCGGGAGATATTCGTAAAGCGGTAAAGGCATTTTATCATCAAACCAACAGGATGATCGAAAGCCAGGAATTTGAAATTGTGGGCCATGTCGATAAAATTAAAATGCATAACCGGGGGCGGTTTTTTTCGGAAGATGAAAAATGGTACCGCGATCTCGTAGAGGAAACCCTGGCGCTCATTAAGCGGAAAAACCGGATCGTTGAAGTGAACACACGTGGGGTGTATAAAAAAACGAGTGACAGTTTCTTCCCTGATCATCAAACCCTAAAACGGGTGAAAGAATTGAAAATTCCTGTTATCATCAGTTCGGATGCACATCACCCGGATGAGATCAATAATTTATTTGATGAAGCTCTAAAACGCCTGGTCGAATTTGGCTTTCAGGAAGTCATGATACTCAAGAACCACAACTGGGTAACAAAGTCACTGCTATAAAGAATAATCCTTTGCGACATTTTTTCATTCTTTTAATCTGGAATTAGGGTGAAAACCTGCCAAAATTTCTGGAAATCCATTTGGTATTTATTTTGATCAAAATTTTATAAAGTAATAAAAACGAATTGTTTAACTTAAATTAGAGGAGGGTATTACCATGAAACTAATCAAAAGAAATGACGATTGGGGCTTCCCTTCAGTATGGGAAGACTTTTTCAACAACGAATTATTTAATTTGCCAGCCATGGCATCAAGGGGTGCTACAGTTCCGGCCGTTAATATTAATGAAACGGATAAGGAATTTGAGCTTGAGCTGGCTGCCCCCGGGTTAAAGAAAAATGATTTCCAGGTAAATGTTGACCGCAATGTGCTTACGGTTTCTACCGAGAAAAAAGAGGAAAAAGAAGAAAAAGATAAGCAGTTCACTCGAAAGGAATTCAGTTATCATTCATTCAGTAGGTCATTCACGCTACCAGAATCGATCAACCAGGAAAAAATTGATGCTAAATATGCAGACGGTGTCTTGAAACTGGTGCTGCCTAAAAAGGAAGAAGTGATTCCGAAATCAAAGGAAATTAAAATTGCGTAAAAAAAAAGCGGCGAAAGCCGCTTTTTTAATAAGATATATTTTTTATTTCGGATCGTAAGCCCATTTTAAATATATGGCGCCCCAGGTAAATCCGCCACCAAAAGCAGCGAGGATAATATTATCACCCTTTTTCATTTTATGCTCCCATTCATGCAAACACATCGGGATGGTACCGTTGGTTGTATTTCCGTAACGCTCAATATTGATGGTTACCTTTTCAGGATCCAGACCCATTCTTCTGGCGGTGGCGTCAATAATACGCAGGTTCGCCTGGTGTGGTATCAGGTAGGCAATATCGTCACTGGTGAGCTTATTTCGTTCCATCATTTCAACAGAAACATCGGCCATACCTTTAACGGCAAATTTAAAAACCTGCTGGCCTTCCTGGTACATAAAATGTTCACGGGCGTCAATGGTTTCATGGGAAGGGGGTTTTACAGATCCACCTGCTTTCTGGTAAAGGTAATTCGCGACCTGAGCCTTCTGTATAATTTTTGGTGTCGATAATACCGTATCCTTCCGTATTAGGCTCTAAAAGTACAGCGCCACCGGCATCTCCGAAAAGAACACAGGTTGTACGGTCAGTGTAATCCGTAATGGCCGACATTTTATCAGCACCCACTACGATCACTTTTTTATATTGGCCGGATTCGACAAACTTGGCAGCAGTATTTAAAGCAAAAAGAAATCCTGAACAAGCGGCATTCATATCAAAACTCCAGGCATTTTTGATGCCTACTTTGTCGCAAACTATATTTGAAGAAGCCGGGAACAGCATATCAGGGGTTACCGTCGCCATGATCACTAAATCAATATCATCAGGCGAGGTATTTGTTTTTTTGAGTAAGCCCTTAACAGCTTCAGCACCGATATCAGATGTTCCAAGTCCTTCTCCCTTTAAAATATGTCTTTCTCTTATTCCCGTGCGGGTCATGATCCACTCATCAGTAGTATCAACCATTTTTTCCAGCTCGGCATTGGTAAGTATATATTCCGGAACCCAACCATGGATACCTGTTATTGCCGCTCGAATTTGTGCCATAATCAATTCAATTAATGATTAATTGGGTGCAAAAGTAATAATTTTAAATTGTAGGTAAGTTTAAAAGGTTCTTCATAAAGTTACTCAGAAACTAAAAAACCCTTATTCGAATTTGAACAAGGGTTGTTATAAATCTTTTCTGAGCTATTTCTGAAAAAGAAATCAAAAAGTGTTGTTTACTCGGCTTTCGCATTTTCCATCACTACTTTACCTTTGTAGTATAAGTCGCCGTCCACATAGTAGGCACGATGGTAAACATGAACTGTGCCTGTTGTAGGACAGGTAGCTAACTGAGGAGCTTCCGCTTTGTAATGCGTTCTTCTTTTATCTCTTCTTTGTTTAGAAATTTTTCTTTTTGGATGTGCCATTTTATTATTTCTTTATCGTTATTTCAGTTTAATATTCTTCAAAGATTCCCACCTGGGGTCTATTTCAGGTTTTGAATGCTTGTTGATTTTCTTGATCATTTCCGGATCGCAATCTTCAATATTTAAGTGTGTTCTCTGGAGAGGCAGCAGCAAATTTACATATTCATAAATATACTGTCCTAAATCAATCCGGCTTTCAGTTTTGGGTATAATGACCACTTCATCAGATTCTTCTGCGAAATCGTCGCCAAATTTTACAATGAGCCTGAATTCACCATCAATAGGTTGCATATAATTGCCGAGGCATCTGTCGCAGCTAACTTCAAAGGTGCCCTTGATTTTAAAATGCAAATCCATCAGTGTTGATTCCTTGTTCAGGTCTAGTAAAACCTTTGCAGAACCATTTTTAATATCTTGAAAATCAAATCTTTCAAAGAACGCTGCATCAATTTCATATTTGAAAGAGTGCTTTCCGACTCCTAATCCCCTAAACGGTATTGAGTATGTTGTTTCCATCGTCACCCATTCAAAATCGGGCGGCAAAAGTACTTATTATTATTTTGTTTTACAAATTTTTATCAAATCTGCAACTTATTTTTTAGCGATTGTAATAAATTTACAATAAAGTATTTGCAGATTATTTTTACCTTTGCAATCCGTTTTTTAAAACGGTAAGCCTGAGTGGCGGAATTGGTAGACGCGCTGGTCTCAAAAACCAGTGAGGTAATTCTCGTGCCGGTTCGATCCCGGCCTCAGGTACTCGAAGCCTCTGTGCTAATCAACTGGTATAGAGGTTTTTTCTTTCCTGCCTGCTGTGTATAATGAACTTAAAAGGAGAAATAAAGGAAAAATTCTCTGGTTAAACATTTATTTAATTGTACTCAAAATTATAAATTTCCACAACTCCACAATACAGCATCGTAAGCATCTTTTTAATCAGCACAATGTCTAACCACTTGACATTCATCAGTTATAGTTGTACCTTAGCTACGCTAAAATATGATAATATATTTCTAAAATTTATTGCTTTGTTTACATTTCTGCTATCCGGTATACATCATATTCCACCTATTTGCAATTTATTTCAATTATTAACATATAAATACTAACAGTCACACTAATTAATAACTAAAAATGGAGGCTAAAATGAAAACATTAATGAATTACGTTGTATTGATTTTTACAGCTATTGTCTTTCTTGGAGTATCAACTGCTAATGCCCAGGAATGGACGAAAGACCAGCAAGAAGTCTGGCAGGTAATTGAAACAGCCTGGGAAAACTATCAAATTGAAAACTATGATGCGGTTTTTGAAAGTATTCATGAAAAATATCTTGGATGGAACCATGAGGATCCATTACCAACAAGCAAGGCTAAATGGATGAAGACAATGGAAATGATGAAAGAATTTGGCAAACTTGCCTATTATGACCTGGATCCTGCAAGAATTCTTGTGTATGAAAATGTAGCCGTTGTTGATTATTATTTTACCCAAACCATTGCCTACACAAAAGATGGGGAAACAACTGATTATACAATGAAAGGAAAAAATGCTGAGTTCCTGATAAAGGAAGGGGGCAATTGGTTCTTAATTGGTGATATGACTTTTTGGAAACCAAAGAAATGATCCTGGCTATTAAAACAACCATAGAATTGTTTATTCTTAAAATATAGAGTCTTGTCGGTGCCCACATAGCAGGGGTTAGGTTAATAAGTATAATTATTACCGGCAAGGCTCTTTTTCATTCTGTCTTCTTGACATACGTCAAATTTAGTTGTATATTTTACCCTTCAAATTATTGATCGCCGAACAATGGTGAAATAGATCAGCATGAAACGCATAACCAGCAAAGATGCACTATTGCCATGGATTGACGGCACCTGTATGATCCACGGCTGGAACCCGAGGCACTGCTCCGCAAACGCTGGGCCTGGATGTGGATAGTCATTAACTTTACCTGGGTTTTTGTCTTCTAATGGTTTTTCGTTGCTATTATTT
Organism: Marinilabiliales bacterium; assembly: GCA_963776205.1. Lineage (GTDB taxonomy): Bacteria > Bacteroidota > Bacteroidia > Bacteroidales > F082 > UBA4459. Next base: position 507,211 of record CAVZLR010000001.1, on the reverse strand, counting down.
TGCAGTCTGGCCCTATTGGTTTGCTTTAGCTGCTTTTCACTATGGCCAATGGTATGCTTTCTCTTTATATCCTTCGGCCAAACGATTTGACCTGGTCATTAATATTTTATTTTCCTACTTCATTATATTCTGTTCTTTTTGCAGCATTTGCAAACGGGAGGGCTTCAAACCTCCCTTGGGTTTGTTTTTATTGGGATTAATTGTGCCATGGGATCGGTTTTGGCGGGAAATTGAGATGGACTGTTGGCATGTTTATACTCTATTGTTTAACAATCATTCTTGCTTGGCATTTTACAACCCTTTCTTACTAACACCAGATTATATTACACCTGAAATAAATACTATTATATTTCGTGATCATGGCGGTTTGGGTGAATGCTGTATACTCTTTTTTTGGTAGTATTTTTTATGAAAGACAAAAGCCGATTTGAGAAAGCGGAAACGGAGAGAGTTAAGAAACTGGATGAGGCAAAGACGTTACTCTATACTAATGTTTCCCATGAATTCAGAACACCCTTAACAGTTATTCAGGGCATGGCTGAGCAAATGGAAAAACATCCTGAAAAGTGGCAGCAAACCGGGCCGGGAAAAATTAAAGCGCAAAGCCAGTCACTTCTCCGATTGGTAAACCAGATGCTGGATATTTCGAAAATAGAAGCCGAACAGCATGCAACTGCACCTTATTCATGGCGACATAAAAAAATATGTGCAGTACATTGTTGGTTCCTTTCATAGCCTTGCCGAGAATAAGGATATTGAAATACAATTGAATGTTAATAGTAACCCAATTTATACTGATTATGATCCTGAAAAACTGATGCACGTTATTGCCAACCTGATTTCGAATGCCATCAAATTCACATCCCCCGGAGGACAGATAATGGTTGAAGTTTTCAGTGAGCAGAACAAGGACAGGAAATGGTAAGAATACATGTAAGGGATAATGGAAGAGGGATCCCACAGGAAGACATAAATCATATTTTTGAACGTTTTTACCAGGTGCCTGATCAAAAGGATCAAACACCGGGTACAGGACTTGGGCTGGCATTGACCCATGAACTTGGTGAAACTGATGAAAGGTGATATTTATGTAAAAAGTGAATTGGGGGTTGGAACAGAATTTATTGTCACCTTGCCCGTTTCAAAGAGACGCCAAAGTTGCAGGAAGATGATGGAATTTCACTGGTTCATTCCGGATACAGTTCACTCCATCATTCCTAATTCGATGAATAGGGAAAAAGGCAGTGAAATTCATCCGGCGATTTCCTTTGAAAAACCGATCGCTGTTGATTGTTGAAGACAATACAGATGTGGTCGAATACCTTGTTACCATTCTTGAAGATCATTATATGATTGAACTAGCATCCAATGGAAAGGCAGGACTTGATAAAGCGCTAAAGATCATTCCTGATTTGATCCTTACAGATGTAATGATGCCCCATATGGATGGATTTGAGATGCTCAGTAAATTGAAAGATAATATCCTGACTGATCATATCCCGGTAGTTGTGCTGACAGCCCGGGGTGATTTTCCATCGAAACTCGCTGGACTTGAAATTGGAGCAGATCATTACCTGGTAAAACCCTTCAGTGAAAAAGAACTGATTTTAAAGTTGAACAACCTGCTGGAAGCGAGATACAAAATGCAGCAAAAGCTGGGCATGTTGCCTCCGGCATCAACACAATTGAATACCCAGTACAAACAGGAAGTTAAATTTTTAACAAGTATTAATATGCTTTTAGATGAACATTTGCCGGATGAAGATTTTGGGATCAAGGATCTCTGCTTATCACTTGGATTAAGCAGGCCCCAGTTGTATCGAAAGTTTACGGCTCTTACTGATAAATCTATTGGAAAGTATATCAGGTCGTATCGGCTTCATAAAGCAAAAGTGATGATGGAAAACGAGGGCAAAAATGTAACTGAGGCAGCTTTTGACTCCGGGTTTAAAAACCTTTCCCATTTCAGCACCATTTTCAGGGAAGAATTTGGGTACTCACCCAGTGAACTGATTTGAGTTCAAGACAAACCTTCATTATGAGACGATTTCCAAAACATTTGAGATATACACAAAAGTAAAAGCGGCAATCTGAACTTACCTTTGTATAAATACAGATGAGTAGAATAATAAATCAAGGAGGTTTATTATGAATGAAATAAAACGAAGCATTATAATTGATGCACCAGTCGAAAAGGTTTTTAATTATGTTTCAAATTATCAAAAATGGCCTGAATTTTATGAAGGCCTTTCAGATGTAAAGCCAATAACAGAAAAAACCTGGGCTACCGGTAGTAAATTCAATTACAAAGTAAAAATGCTTGGTGTGAATTTTACGGTTGGAACCGAGTTTAGGAATTTCAGGAAAAATGAGGGCTGGAATGGAAAATCATTTAAAGGAATAGAACACAAGACACAATGGATTTTTAAGAACTCAAATGGTAAAACAGAGTTCACACATGGTTTGAGTTATAAAATTCCGTGGTATATGGGAGGAAAGATGTATGATAATTTGCTTGGAAAGAAAACCTGGACTAAGATTATCGAGATATCGCTTCAAAACGCGAAAAGAATCATAGAGAAAACCTAAACAAGCAACTACTCCTTAATTTGAGACGATTTCCAAAACATTTGAGATGCTAACAAAAGCAAACCTCACAATCTGAAGATAATTTTGTGTTACTAGTAGACTGATTTAAAACACATTATTACATACTAAAATCTGAACCTATGAAAACACATGCCTTTTTACTAATCCTAATTTCTTTTTCAGTTTTATTCTTTGTTGGATGCAAAGAGGATGAACAGCCCCTGAACCAGCATTGAAAGTAACCCTTAATGATCCAACAAATGTAACCGAAACAAGTTTTACAGCCAATTGGACGGTAAATAAAACCAACATTCAATCTTGCCAGGTAGAGCTTTCATTACAAAGTGATTTTTCGGATATTTTAAAAACAGTTACGGTTAGTGACCCCTTAAAAACAAGTCAACTCATTGATGGATTACATGGGGCAACGAATTATTATCATCGAATTAAAGTCACGCTGGATGATGGCACAACATCAGGAGTAAGTGACTCAAAAAAAGTTGCCACGTCTTTTACCAGACAGAATTGCCGATGTAACAACGATTGATGGTATTGAATATTGCCGGAAATTTATTTTATTTAAATAGCAATCCGGCAAAAAGCCCGGCTGTTATCTTAATGGGAGTATTCAGTTACAAACTTATGGAAAATGACAGATGTTTTTTATAACCTGGTTGCCAGGGATATGTTTGTTATATTTTTGATTACCGTGGCCATGTGGTGATTCAGATTCCTGGCCAATAATTGAGATATTGATACGCTTGAAGATTGGAAGAATTTGCAAAAGTGCACGCCAGGAATGATTTACATGCCTGCTATACGTATCTAAAAAACATCAAAAAGTTGATCCTGAGCGATAGGTCTTATGGGTGGTTCGCTGGGGGCCAACGAAAGCATGATCGGTAATAACTGGCCCGGGTAAAGGTTCTGTAGGACTTTCAACTTCCAGACTTGGTATTGAAGAAGGCTTTCCACTGCAAATGTACTTTTTATCGCATCCGATCTGGATTGCAATTCATATATATGCTTCGATGAAGAAGCATTATTCCTTATAATTCAGCTCTGGAACCTAAAAAGTAATCATAGTTCCTGGAGATTTTCATGGTTTGGAGTTGCTAGGCTCAGGAAAATGTGGACCAGGAAATAATTGACTGGATTAATGCAAGGATGGAGGATTAAAAAAATTACTTATTAACTAATTTAAATGTTAAACTAAAACTAATCATTATGAAAATTCGAGTATTCCTTTTAGCCGCATTATTTGTTCTTGCAATAAGATGTAATAAGGAGAATGTAACGCCAACCAATGAAAAAGACAATACTTTTTCTACTATTGAAAAAGCAGGCAAAGCGGTAACCAAAACAATCAAGTTCTTTGAAGTTTCGGGAACCTTCGAATTTGATAACACTATCGAAGGATGTGCTCCGGCACCTTATCTTACCCTTGAGGGAGAGGGAAATGCTTCGCACATAGGTCATTACACTGTTATTAATTTTGGCTGTTATGATGGTATGAGTGTAATGAATGGCAAAATCACCGCTGCCAATGGTGATGAAATTCATACATATGTAGAATCTGCCTGGCAAGATCTAGAAACTGAAATATGGTATTATCACTATATTATATATGGTGGTACCGGGCGATTTGATGGCGCTTACGGAGAAGTCGATTTGTTCGGCACGATCGATATGGCAAACTTTGTATGGACAATGGAAGGTGAAGGCACTATAACTTACTAATATCATTGCTATGCATGATAGGATGATGGGGGGGCAAACGCCCCCTTTTTTTTATCAGTCCCTAACACATCTTACTGAATAACCAAATCGTTTACTGTCCTGGTGGCCCAGCATGGCTGCTTTTGAATCTATTATTATTCAAATAGATATGATACGCATGATTCGCGATCGTTTCAGTTGCCGTCCAGAAGTAGGCACTTTGGCTTTCTTCTATATAGCTTCCGTCAGAAACACGGCAACCGCCCGGAAGTGCATTAAAACCATTGCCAGTAATATCCGATAAACTGTCAATCCAATGCGTTAACACCCGGATCCTTCAGCTTGTCCCCAGCAATCTCAATTCCTCCAGAAAAGTCAATAAGCGCTCGCCATTCATGCGCATTAGGAACATGCCAGCCATCCGGGCAAATTCCCTGTATCGGTCCGGTGTTTTCATCAGCTGCTGTATTCCCTTTCATGGCTGTTACCCAAGTGTATAAGTAGCCATAGGATTGTAGGTAGTTACTATCCCTGTTATAAGCAAAATACCAGCCGGGTAATTCGTTTGGGAGTCCTCCAACCAGGCTGTCAATACCATTTATCAGTGGTTCACCATCGGGATAATGTGTCACCTTCAAGTTTGTTTGCATCCAGCATTGGTTTCCAATCTGAACAATGGGATATATATTTCCGTCAATATCCACGACCTCATCCGGACAGTTTACACTTACTGCAAGTAAGTTGAGGGACTGTTCATCTGATACCTTTTCATTTTCAGGCGTTATATAAATTGCTTTGATGGTTTGGTTTCCAACATCAGCATCCTCTGTATTCCAATAAAAGATATAAGGAGCCGTAGATACAAATCCCATATCCTGATCATTGATAATTAGCTGAACCTGCGTTTCTTTATTTGTTGATTCACCTGCTCTAACGGAAATAGGAATCGTGCAACCCATATAAAACTGGTCTGTCTGAACCTCAAATGAAATTTCACAAAATGAGTCTTTTACCTCATTTTTATTACAGGTAGTAAACAGTAATAAAATAATCAGTAGAATGATATTGAATCGTAAATAAGACTGATGAATCATGATGATATCAATACGAGATACAAGCGTTAAGAACTCCTTGTTAAATCAAAAATAAGCAATAATTTTCTGCAACACTTTTATATTATTGTATTTCATGCATAGGTTAATTTTTAGTGGATTTAAAGATTCATCCTCGTAAATCAAATGTATTTAATGTTTTCCTTTTCAAGCTTTCCTCCTTCAGCAAGGCTTTTTTTATAATTTTACCGGCTAAATATTTATCACATGAATCGATCAAATCGTCAATATTTTATATACCTACCCATAGCTTTTGCGATTGTCCTCATTGCAGGCATATTGCTGGGCTCTCTTTTAAACCGCAGCAATCCAATACATCATGTAATATCGCCAAACAATAAATCCAATTACGGCAAGGTGGATGATATCATTGATTACATTGACTATAATTATGTGGATACGGTTAAACAAACTGACCTGGAAACTACGGCTATCAAAGAAATGCTGAAAGAACTTGATCCGCATTCGCAATATATTACCGTTGAAGAGTTTCACTCGGTGAATGATGACCTTTTAGGTAGTTTTGAAGGCATTGGCATCTCTTTTCGAATTGAAAAGGATACCATAACAGTGATCAGTCCTATTCCGGGTGGTCCTTCCGAAAAAGTTGGGTTGATGGCAGGCGACAGGATTGTAAAAATTGAAGATACACTGGTGGCCGGAACTGGCATTACCAATAATGATGCTATCAGAAAATTGAAGGGCAAAAAAGGAACTAAGGTAAAAGTTTCCATTTTCAGGAGAGGAATTCCTAAACTTATCGATTTTACCATTACGCGCGATGTAATCCCTACCTACAGCCTTGATGTGGCTTATATGGTAAATGATGAAATAGGTTATGTGAAGCTGCGAAATTTCTCAGCAACAACAGAAAAGGAATTTAAAAAGGCCATTGAGGAATTGATCAACGAGGGAATGACAAAATTAATCCTCGACCTGAGGGGTAACCCGGGAGGATATTTAAATGCAGCCATCAGTATTGCGGATGAATTTCTGCCGTCAGGTAAATTGATTGTTTATACCGAAGGAAAAAACAGGCCGAAAAACTTTGCTTTTGCTACCGACAGGGGTAATCTGCAGGATAAAGAAGTTGTCATTTTGATTGATGGTGGTTCAGCATCTGCCAGTGAAATTGTAGCAGGTGCTATTCAGGATAATGATATTGGAACCATCATCGGAAGGCGGTCGTTCGGCAAAGGCTTGGTGCAGGAACAAATGAATCTTCCTGATGGTTCGGCATTAAGACTGACTGTTGCCAGGTATTACACCCCAACGGGCCGCTGTATTCAACGTCCTTATGAAGAAGGATTTGACGAGTACTATGGTGAGCAGTTTCACCGTTTATTTAATGGCGAACTGCAAAGCGCTGATAGTATAAAATTCGCAGATTCACTGAAGTATACAACACCAGGTGGTAAAGTTGTTTATGGTGGTGGCGGCATCATGCCTGACATTTTTATTCCGATAATTACAGATTCAGTGCATACGTATTACAATTTACTCGCCAACAAAGGACTCATCTTTCAGTTTGCTTTTGATTATACAGATGTGAATAGGGCTGAGCTGATAAAATATGAAGATGCTAAGGAATTTGAAGATGGGTTTGAAATGAATAAAAGCGAATATGATGATTTAGTTGAATACGCTGAAGACAAAGGTATAGAAGCTACAAAAGAAGAAATTCGTATTTCGAAAGATAAAATAAAAATACTGTTCAAGTCATTTGTTGGTCGTAATATACTGGATGAAAATGGGTTTTACCCCATCTATCATAAAATTGACACTACGTTTAAAAGGGCCGTTTACGAATTGAATAATTAATTATTCAGGATCAGAAAAATTTGGAAGGAAAACTTTTTATATTTTTGTATTTAGAACTTATCTAAATAAATCACATTAAAATTTAAATATTATGGCATACGAATTACCTGCTTTACCATACGACTTAAACGCGTTGGAACCGCAGATTTCAAAGGAAACACTCGAGTATCATTATGGCAAACACCATGCAGGATATGTAAAAAATCTAAATGGGTTGGTCACAGGAACAGAGTTCGAAAATTCGGGACTGGAAGAAATTGTTAAAAAAGCCAATGGTGGTATTTTCAATAATGGCGCCCAGGTATGGAATCATACTTTTTACTGGAATTGTATGGCACCTGATGGCGGTGGTGAACCTACAGGTGCATTATTAAATGCTATCAAAAGTGATTTTGGTTCATTTGAAGCTTTTAAAGAGCAATTCAGTAAAGCGGCAGCTACACTGTTTGGTTCAGGTTGGGCCTGGTTGGTAAAATCACCTTCAGGAAAATTGGAAATTGTACAGGAAAGCAATGCTGGAAATCCATTACGCGGCGGAAAAGAACCCATTATGACATGCGATGTTTGGGAACATGCATATTATATTGATAAGCGTAATTTAAGGCCTGCCTATATTGAGGATTTCTGGAAAGTGGTTGACTGGAATACGATCGGAAAAAGGTTATAGGAAGATCTTTTAAGAATATAAAAGGCGGCCAAAAAAAGGCAGCCTTTTTTTATTCCACGGTTACTGATTTAGCGAGATTCCTGGGCTGGTCCACATTACAGCCACGAAGGATGGCAATATAATAAGCCAGTTTTTGTAAAGGAATAGAAGCCAGGATTGGAACGAGCATCTCTTCGGTTTCAGGTATCTCAATAATATAATCTGCCAAATCTTTTACTGTTGTATCACCCTCGGTAACAATGGCAATAATTTTTCCGTTCCGGGCCTTTACTTCCTGGATATTGCTCACTATTTTTTCGTAGATACCTTTATTGGGTGCAATGAATACTACGGGCATGTTTTCATCAATCAAAGCAATTGGGCCATGTTTCATTTCAGCTGCCGGATATCCTTCAGCATGAATATAAGATATCTCTTTAAGCTTTAAAGCACCTTCCAGCGCTACCGGGAAGTTATATCCCCTTCCAAGGTAGAGGAAGTTAGATGCGGATTTGAATTCTTCAGCAATGTGCTCGGTAATTCCTTTGTCGTCAAGTACTTTTGCAATTTTTTCAGGTAAAGCTTCCAGTTCATTTAATAGTTGCATGAACCTCGATTTTGGCAAGGTTCCTTTTAGTTTGGCCAGGCGGAGAGCCATCAATGTTAAAACCGTTACCTGTGCCGTAAACGCTTTGGTTGAAGCCACGCCTATTTCTGGTCCGGCATGGGTATAAGTTCCGGCATCGGTAGCCCGGGCAATTGATGAACCCACAACATTACAAATGCCAAGTATGGTAGCCCCTTTGCTCCTGGCCATTTCTATGGCAGCGAGCGTGTCGGCCGTTTCTCCAGATTGCGAAATAGCAATGACAATATCATTTTCATCTATAATTGGATTGCGGTACCTGAACTCCGAGGCGTATTCAACTTCAACCGGTATCCGGGCAATATCTTCAAATAAATATTCGCCTACCAGCCCGGCATGCCAAGAAGTGCCACAGGCGATCATAATAATACGCCTCGCTTTGAGCATCTTTTCCTCATAATCCACAATACCACCAAGCGAAACAATTCCGCTCAGCGCATTCAAACGACCTCTCATGCTGTCTTTTACTGAGCGAGGTTGCTCATAAATCTCTTTCAGCATGAAATGTTCATAGCCACCTTTTTCGAGTTCATTAAGATTCCACTCAAGTTCCTGAATATAAGGTGTTTTCTTTTGATTTTTAATATTTCTTATCTGGAGTTCTTCACCTCTTTTAACAATAGCTACTTCCTCATCTTCGAGATATACTACATTCTTGGTGTATTCAATAATGGGTGTTGCATCGGAGGCAATAAAATAATCGTCTTCGCCTATTCCAATTACAAGTGGACTGCCTTTCCTGGCAGCAATCAGCATATTCGGATTATCCTGTGATAATACGACTATTGCGTAAGCACCAATTACCTGGTTTAACGACATTCGCACAGCTTCCTCAAGAGATACATTTTCATTTTGCTGAATATCTTCAATTAAGTTGATTAGTACCTCGGTATCTGTCTCCGATTCAAATGAATAACCCCGTTTTGTAAGCTCTTTTTTCAGGGGGGCATAATTTTCTATAATTCCGTTATGAATAATAGCCAGTTTCTTTGATTGTGAAAAATGAGGATGTGCATTTGTCTGGTTAGGTTCGCCATGTGTTGCCCAACGCGTATGCGCTATTCCAATGGTTCCTTTAAGCTTCTTATCTTTAAGGTAATCTTCAAGTTCTACAACTTTACCTTTGGTTTTAAAAAGGATTAACCCTCCATTCAAAAGTGCTATACCGGCACTGTCATACCCTCTGTATTCAAGTCTTTGAAGTCCTTTTAAAAGTATTGGATAAGCTTGTTTAGGTCCAATGTAAGCTACTATGCCACACATCTTGTTAAGGTTTTAGTCTAATTCTGTATAAATAATTTCCAAATGTAATTTAGTAGTATCAGATTCTGGAGCTGTTCCATTAAATACAAATCTGTTTGGATAAATTGATCCTCCTCTGACAATCAAATATAATCCATTATTTTCTACAGTTGGGTCATCAATTAATGATTGCAGATACCTGGTAATTCTGAAAGTATACGACCTTGTTGATGCTTTATATTCGCCGCCAAAATACTGGTCGGAACCACTACTTTCATCTGGCACGAAGTCATAAGTACCATCTGGGCTAATTGATGCCAATGCAAGTTTAACTGGTGGAGAATATAAGGTATCTTCTGTATTTCCGGGCAGCACTAATTTAGCCTCGTTTATAGCGATGTTACCAATATCATTCCACGATTTCATATTTGGAAATTTAATAACAGAGGCGACGCCTGCTATTCCCTGTACGTAAAATTTATTGTTTCCTAACGCAGTATCTTCTTGCACAACTTGCTGCACAAAATCAGGACTCCCAACTGTAAGGTCATGCTCATATTTCGAGGCATACTGCGTGATTACCGTAATGGGATAGTCAAAATCTAAAGAGTCTTCTTCATCGTTGTGATAATACAAAGTTATTTTTGATGAGTTGCTGAACAAATCAAAATTTACCAATGACCCTCCGTCAGTAACCTGATCTGTTGTTACGTAAAGACCTTTAAAATAATCAATAAATACATCATTGCTATCCATCAGAACCGTATCAATATTTATCAGGTAATCAGCTAATCCCGGATTTATATTACTTAGATTAATTCTAAGGGCAGCCGAAACCGTATCATCGCCAACAACAATGCTATCAGTTGGCTTTGGTATGAAGGTATGATTCGCGTAATCCGTAGGATAAACAGGAATGTCAATATTCGAGGTGTATGTACTATCAAGGTATATTGACCCCTCCATCTGATAAACTCTGGCAGTTAAGTAAGTAGTGGAGTCACCATAGGAACCTCCGGTATATCTTAATTGCAAAACAAGTGAGTCAACCTGCGGATTTTCTCCAAAACGATGACCAGTATTTTCAAGCATGAATTGAGAATAAAAACTCGCTGTTGTATGACCAAATGTAGGGTCCATTAAACTTCCCAGCAAAGTCGTACTGAGTCCGTCAGTACGAACGGTGTCATCAGGCACAGAATAGGCATATACCATTGCTGTGTCAGTCCATGCTACTTGTAGCAAAGAATTTTGAGGTTGTACTATAGCACCTATTTCTCCAGCCGGCTTATAGCAAGAAATTAAAGAAGTAATAAATAAAAGGTATACTATATAGAACGCGCTTCTCAGGCTTCTTTTAAGAAGAAATCTATTCTTCGCCGATAATTTTGTCATAGAATTCATTATACGCCACATAATAATCTTCACTGTCTTGATATTCTAATATAGGTTTTCCGGATGCTTTGGCATATTCCAACACTTCAGGATTCAATTCAGAACTTCCTCTTATAAGTGCGTCAGAACGATCAATGACACCTTTCATGAGTGAAACGTAAGTTCCTTCACTATAGTGCATAAAATCATCATTTTCTATGCCATTCATTAGCATTTTCTTTTCGTATCCGCTTTTAAACTGGTCAGTGAAATCATCGTTATAAAGTGAAACGATTACTTTGGCGTTTGCGAAGATGGGGCTGTCTTTATAGGCAGTCTTTACAAAAAGTGGGAGCAGGCTGGAAAACCATCCATTACAATGAATCAGATCTGGAGCCCAACCCAATTTTTTTACGGTTTCAAGTACACCCTTGGCAAAGAAGATGGCTCTTTCATCATTGTCTTTATGAAATTTACCTGCTTTATTTGAGAATAACGATTTTCGATGAAAATAATCTTCATTATCAATAAAATAAACCTGCATACGCGCCTGTTGGATGGATGCAACTTTGATAATAAGTGGATGGTCAATGTCATTAATGATGAGGTTCATCCCTGATAACCGGATCACTTCGTGAAGCTGGTTTCTTCTTTCATTTACCAGGCCGTAGCGAGGCATGAATGTTCTTATTTCCTTATTGCTTTCCTGCGTTTTTTGAGGCAGGTTACGCCCGATTTCACTCATTGGGGTTTCAGGAAGATAAGGTGTTATTTCCTGATTGACAAAGAGAACCCTCTTTTTTTCCATAATAAAAAAATATGTGATTTGAAGGGTGCAAAGGTAGTAAAAAATTGTCTACTATACAATTTAGTAAAAGCACCTCATTTTGAATAAGTACTTTTATTACAATGGTTTGTGAAAATAAGGAAGAAGTGTGAACTATTAAAAAATGTGAAAAATTATCCCCTTACAAATAAAGCTTTGATAATTTCTGTAGCCATTTTGGGATTTTCTTTTAATCTTCTTGTTGAATATGCAAACCATTTTTCACCGTATGGAACGTAAACCCGCATCCTGTATCCTTTATCGGTAATTGATTTCCTAAGAGCAGGTGTTACACCGTAAAGCATCTGAAATTCAAAATTTTCTTTAGGTACATTATACTTATCAATTAATGTATAAGCACCTTCTACCAGCGGTGTATCATGTGTAGCTATGCCCACGTAGATACCGTTTTTAAGCATGATTTCAAGGTCCTCCAGAAAGTGCTCATTAATGACGCCATATTTTTTATAAGCGATTTCTTCAGGTTCGACATAAATACCTTTGCACAAGCGATAGTTTAAAGGAATCTCTTTTGTATGCAAGTCCATCATATTTTCAATATCAGATTTCGTTCGCTTCAGGTAAGCCTGCAATACGAGTCCCACATTTTTAGGAAATTCTTTCTTAAGCTTTCTGTAAAGTTCAATTTCCAAATCAACGCATTGCGAATCTTCCATATCTACCCTTACGAAGTTGTTATATTCAGCAGCTTTTTTGACAATTTCGCGAATGTATTTATAGCAGGCTTCTTTATCAATCAACAAACCAAACATAGTGGGCTTTAAAGAGTAGTTTCCGTTTATTCCATTTTTCTCAAATGTGTTAATAATATCAAGATACTCATTCTTATTTTGCTCTGCCTCACTTAGCTGGGTTATAAATTCACCTAACAGATCAACCGTTACCATTGTACCCTCTTCATTCAGGGATTTTGAAACCTGGATGGCGTTATCTATAGTCTTGCCGGCGATATACCTTTTTGAAAAAATCCAAACAAAACTTTTTGGCATAAAAGGAAGTATAGACGCGATCATTTTATTAAACCACAACATAGCTGTATATTTTATAATTGGCATGCAAAATTATAGAATTTACTGTTAATTAAATAACACTAAAAGACTATTTATAAGCGGTACAAACAATTTAGCTAGTTTGCCTGTTCTTAGATGCTAAAATATTTGTAGAGAATGAATTAATTGCTATTTTTGCAGCGCTTTCAACCACCAAACATTCGCATTTTATGTCTTCAAAAGCAGGAGTAAGTATATTTTCAGGGCGCAATAGCAGGTACCTTGCCGAAAAAATAGCTGAGAGCTTTGGAATTACTTTGGGAAAATCAATCGTTACTGAGTTTTCTGATGGAGAGTTCCAGACTTCGTATGAAGAAAATATAAGAGGTCGCGATGTATTCATTGTACAATCAACTACGCCTCCGGCTGATAATTTTTTAGAGCTGTTAATGATGATTGATGCGGCAAAAAGAGCCTCAGCCAAGAAAATTATTGCAGTAATACCTTACTTTGGTTATGGAAGACAGGATCGTAAAGATAAACCTCGGGTGTCTATTGCCTCAAAATTGAGTGCTAATTTACTTATGTCAGCAGGGGTACAACGGGTAATTACGATCGATTTACATGCAGATCAGATACAGGGCTTTTTTGATGTACCTGTGGATCACGTTTTTGCATCCAACATATTTGTACCATATTTGAAAAAGCTGGAGTTGCCTGAATTAGTAATGGCTTCTCCTGATACCGGAGGTACACGCAGGGCGGCAAGTTATGCTAAAGCATTGAATACTGGCTTTGTTATTTGTTATAAGCAACGCGCCAAGCCTAATGTGGTAGAACAAATGCAACTCATCGGAGATGTAACAGATAAAGATGTAGTGTTGGTGGATGATATTATTGATACTGCCGGAACTATTACAAAAGCAGCCAACCTGATCATGGATATGGGAGCCAAAAGCGTTCGCGCTTTTTGTACACACCCTATCTTTTCGGGAAGTGCCTACGAAAAAATTACCAACTCGGCTTTTAATGAAGTGATCGTTACTGATACGATACCGCTGAAACAGGATTGTGATAAAATAACAGTATTGTCAACAGCTGATCTTTTTGCCGAGGTCATATTGCGTGTACAGAATTACGAATCAATAAGTTCACTATTTAATTTAAATAAATAATCATTTAATTTTTAATCATGAAACAAGTATCATTGAGCGGTTCTCTGAGAGAGAACGTAGGGAAAAAAGATGCTAAAAAACACAGGAAGGAAGGTAACGTTCCTTGTGTGCTTTACGGAGGTAAAGAGCAAACCCATTTTATTGTTACCGAATTAGGTTTTAAAAAACTGGTTTTTACACCGGATGTTTATATCGTAAACCTGAATATCGACGGAACAGAATATAAAGGTATCCTTCAGGATGTGCAATATCACCCGGTTACCGACAGAGTATTGCATGCCGATTTTCTGGAAGTGGTTCCAGGTAAACCTCTTATTGTTGGGTTACCACTTATATTTGAAGGAACATCGCCAGGTGTTATGGTAGGTGGTAAGATGATCAAAAAGATGCAGAAAATCCTTGTGAAAGGCCTTATTGAAGATATGCCGGATTATATTTTTGTTGATATATCTAAATTAGAAATTGGTGGTTCTGTGAAGATCAAAGATATCGAATTGGATAAATTGAGCACACTGGATCCACCTAACAGTGTAATTGTAAGGGTGAAAACAGCTCGAACGATTGAAGAAGTTGAAGGAGTAGACGAGGATGAAGAAGGTGAAGAAGGTGAAGAAGGAGAAGGTGAAGAAGGTGCTGCTGAAGGTGGCGAAAATGCTGCTACTAAACCAGAAGGTGAAGGTGCAGAATCATAATTGATAAAAATTATATTTGTAAAGGGGTAAAGTGTTTAACTTTATCCCTTTATTTTTTTGATCGTAAATAAAAACAGTTTGAAATACCTGATCGTCGGACTTGGAAATATTGGTGTTGAATATGCCAACACACGCCACAATATTGGTTTTGTAGTGGCTGATGCTTTGAGCAACGACCTGAAAGGCAGTTTTTCGGTGGAACGTTTGGCTTCAGTCAGCAAAGTAAAATTCAAAGGCAGAACCCTTGTGATCATCAAACCGACTACTTATATGAACCTGAGTGGTAAATCCGTTAAATACTGGATGGACCAGGAAAAAATACCCATTGAAAGGATTCTAGTGGTGCTGGATGATATTGCCCTGCCACTGGGAACTTTACGAATGAAAGCCAGAGGTGGAGATGCAGGCCATAATGGTTTAACCGATATTATCCAGAAATTAGATACTGATGTTTTCCCCCGCTTGAGAATGGGTATTGGTGACGATTTCCCCCGGGGATACCAGGCCGATTATGTGCTGGGCCAGTGGAACCGATCAGAAGAAAAACTGATGATCCCACGCGTTGAAACGCGCTGTTGAAATTATTAAAAGCTTTGTAACTCTTGGCATCGACCGGACGATGACGGCTTATAATAATAAATAATACTATTTCCCTCTCAACCTTTCCGCTACCATACTTCCGATCTTATCAATCGCAACCCTTTCCTGCTGCATGCTGTCGCGCTCACGGATTGTTACTGTATTATCTTCGAGGGTTTGATGGTCAACAGTAACGCAATAAGGTGTACCGATGGCGTCGTGGCGGCGGTAACGTTTGCCAATGGTGTCTTTCTCTTCATAAAAACACATATAATCCTGTTTCAATCCATCCATAATTTCAGTGGCTTTTTCAGGCAAGCCGTCTTTTTTGGTCAATGGAAAAACAGCCACTTTATAAGGTGCCAGCACCGGCGGAATTTTCATAACAAGGCGTTCCGAGCCATCTTCCAGTTTTTCATCGGTAAAAGCATAAGTCATGATGGCCAAAAACATGCGGTCGAGGCCGATGGAAGTTTCAATCACGTAAGGCACATAACTTTCATTGATCTCTGCATCGTGATAACGTAATTTTTTTCCTGAATGTTTTTCATGAGCTCCCAGATCGAAATCGGTACGCGAATGAATACCTTCCAGTTCTTTAAATCCCATTGGGAATTCAAATTCAATATCCGCAGCCGCATTGGCATAATGTGCCAGTTTATCATGGTCGTGGAAACGGAATTTTTCTGCCGGTATCCCGGTGGATGTATGCCAGTTCATGCGTTGCTCTTTCCAGTACTCGTACCATTTCATTTCTTCACCGGGACGAACAAAAAATTGCATTTCCATCTGTTCAAATTCACGCATGCGAAAAATGAACTGACGGGCTACGATCTCATTACGAAACGCTTTTCCTGTTTGGGCAATACCAAAAGGAATCTTCATCCGGCTGGTTTTCTGTACATTCAGATAATTCACAAAAATGCCCTGGGCTGTCTCAGGTCTCAGAAATATTTGTGTAGCACTTTCGGATGTTGATCCCATATTGGTGGAGAACATCAGGTTGAATTGGCGGACTTCCGTCCAGTTGCGTGAGCCTGATACCGGGCAGGCAATCTCCAGGTCTTCGATCAGCGTTTTTATGGCCTCCATATCATTGGTATCCATGGCTGGGTATAAACGGCCTTTGATTTCTTCCAGTTTGGTTTTATTGGCTAACACCCTGGGATTGGTTTCCAGGAATTGTTGCTCATCAAAGCTATCAGCGAAACGCTTACGGGCTTTTTCCACTTCTTTGTCGATCTTGCCTTCAATCTTCGCCATATGATCTTCTACAAGGACATCGGCACGATACCTTTTTTTTGAATCTTTATTATCAATCAATGGGTCGTTAAATGCATCCACATGCCCGGAGGCTTTCCAGATGGTTGGGTGCATAAAAATGGCAGAATCAATCCCTACAATGTTCTCATGCATTTGTACCATAGCTTTCCACCAATAACTCCTGATGTTGTTTTTTAATTCGGTTCCATTTGGGCCGTAATCATAAACGGCACTCAGTCCGTCGTAAATTTCGCTTGATTGGTACACAAAACCATACTCTTTGGCGTGGGCTATTATTTTCTTTAAAAAGTCTTCCTGGTTGGCCATCTGTTAATTTATTTGAACGCTGTCATTTGTACTAAGGTGCAGCGGGTAAAAATTAAAATTTTTATGTCTGATGAGATTTCTCGTCATTCCGTTTTGCTGCATTTCTCACGAAATAACAAATAATTTGTTTATGATCCGAGGGTGGCAACCATCACAGCTTTGATGGTATGCAGGCGATTTTCCGCTTCGTCGAATACAATAGAAGCAGGAGATTCGAAAACTTCCTCTGATACTTCCATAGCATCCACACCAAATTTCTGGTAGATGTCTTCACCTATTTCAGTATCGCGGTTATGGAATGCCGGCAGGCAATGCAGGAATTTAACATTCGGATTGCCGGTTTTTTTCATCATCGCTGCATTTACCTGGTATGGCATCATGAGATTGATACGTTCTTTGAAAGCATCTTCCGGTTCGCCCATCGAAACCCAAACATCAGTATACAGAAAATCAACGCCTTTTACGCCTTTGTCCACATTGTCGGTTAATGTGATGTTGGCACCTGTTTCTTTGGCAATTTCCAAACACTGGTCTACCAGTTCCTTTTCCGGTAAAAACTGTTTGGGTGCCACGGCACGAAAATCCATACCCATTTTGGCAGCACCCACCATAAGTGAATTCCCCATATTGTTCCGGGCATCACCTAAATAAGCAAACGAAACCTGGTGTAAAGGCTTATCCGAATGTTCCATCATGGTGAGGAAGTCGGCTAAAATTTGGGTCGGGTGGTATTCATTGGTTAGTCCGTTCCAAACCGGAACCCCTGCAAACTGGCCTAATTCTTCCACTTTTTCCTGTCCGAAACCCCGGTACTGGATGCCATCATACATACGGCCCAATACCCTGGCAGTGTCTTTCATCGTTTCTTTTTTACCAATCTGTGATCCGGTAGGACCGAGGTAGGTAACATGAGCCCCCTGGTCGTAAGCCGCGGTTTCAAAAGCACAACGGGTACGGGTAGATGCTTTTTCAAAGATCAGGGCAATATTTTTTCCTTTTAACTTTTGTTGTTCGGTTCCTGCGTATTTCGCTTTTTTCAGATCGGCTGAAAGATCCAGTAAGAATTTGATTTCTTTGGGGGTGAAGTCGAGTAACTTCAGAAAATTTCTGTTTCTCAGGTTATATGCCATGATAATCGAATTTATTTATGATGATTTTCTTTGTGTTTTTGCCTTGATAAAGCAGCGCAAAAGTAAGGAAATTTTGCTATCTACATGTCAATTCCGGTTTCAAAAAGCCGCCTGATGTATGTGGGTAAAATTGTACTTTTGCAGCATGTTGAAAATTGATGACGTGTTGGTTTCTGACGAGCTAAAAGATAATTATTTTAGCTGTCATCTCAATGCTTGCAAAGGCGACTGCTGTGTGGAAGGCGATGCCGGTGCCCCGCTCGAAGAGGAAGAGATCTCCGTACTGGAAGATTATATCGATGAGATAAAGCCTTTTATGACAGATCAGGGAAAAGAAGTGATTAAAAAAAACGGAGTATTTGATTATGATGCAGAAGGAGATTATGTGACACCCCTGTTGGATCACAGGGAATGTGCTTTCGTTTATAAGGAAAACGGCATCAACTTTTGCGCCATCGAAAAAGCATTTTTAGAGGGGAAAATCAAATTTCAGAAACCGGTATCTTGCCATTTGTACCCGTTACGTTTGAGCAAAGTAGGCGAATTTACCGCAATCAATTATCATAAATGGAATATCTGTGCACCTGCCATCATCAATGGCAGAAAAGAGGGCATACCGCTTTTTGTGTACCTCAAAGCTTCCTTAATCAGGAAGTTTGGCAATGACTGGTACAACAAACTTGTAAATGAATTAAAAAATTCAGTTTAAGCAGTTGCACTGGGACTTGCAGCCGCCATGCCCTGCAATTCTTTGTCGATATGGAACATGCCGGCTTTGTCGTTGCCCACCAGTTTAATCCTGTCGAGAATGGTGCCGAATAAACTTTCTTCTTCCACCTGCTCTGTAATATACCATTGTAAGAAGTTGGCCGTGGTGTAATCCTTTTCGTCAACAGCTACCTGGTACAAGTTGTTGATAGATTCGGTAATGTATTGTTCATGCACCAGAATTTCGGTAAATATCTCCAGCAGTGATTTGTAATCCAATGGTGGCGCTTCAATATCCAGTAATTTGGCATGGGCACCCCTGTCATTCACAAAATGGATCATTTTTAGCATATGCATGCGTTCTTCGTCAGCATGTCCGTATAAAAATACAGCGGCTCCTGGAAATCCGTTTGCTTCGCACCAACTGGCCATGGCCAGGTATAAACGTGATGAATATTCTTCTTTTTTTATTTGCTCATTGAGCGCATTTTCTGTTTTCTGGTTCATTTTTTAAGGTTTTTAATGAGTTTTACAAAGGTATGGAAATTAAAAAAACGCATAACAGCATTCTTAGCTATACGTTTCAGATATCTTATTAGAAATATTATCCCTTCAATGCTTCAGCACCACTGACAATTTCAAGAATTTCGTTGGTAATGGCTGCCTGGCGGGCTTTGTTGTAGGATAAGTTAAGATCTTTAAGCAATGAATCAGCATTTTCAGTTGCCTGGTGCATAGCTGTCATCCTTGCGCCATGTTCTGCGGCCAAACTGTCTGCAAGTGCTTTATACAACTGTATTTTGATTGATTTAGGAACCAGCGCTTCAAGAATCTCTTCTTTATTGGGTTCAAAAATGTAGTTGGCTTTTGGTTCTGCTTCAGAAGTATTATTATCATCAATATTCTTTGAAACGGGTAACAGTTGCTCCACCTGTAATACCTGTACCGCCGCATTTTTAAACTGATTGTATATCAGGATAATTTGATCGTATTTTTTTTCTGCGAACGAGGTCATCATTGCTTCAGAGATTTCTGCCGAGTTTTCAAAAGTGAGGTCGTCAAATATTTCTGTATTGAGCTTAATGATATTAAATCCTCTGGATTTAAAAATGTCGGCTCCTTTTTTGCCAATGCAAAATAAGTCAACATTCCCGGTTTTTTGCTGGGCTGGCAATTTAGTATGGATATAGCTGATGGTTTCTTTAATGATATTGGCATTGAATGCGCCACATAAACCACGATTTGAAGTAATGGGTACAAGTAAAACTTTGTTGTTTCCCCTATCTTCAGCAAAAACACCTTCATCCGAACCTTCGAGTCCGCTGCTGAGGTTTTGCATGATCTCCTGCAATTTTTGTGCATAGGGTCTCATTCCCAGGATGGCGTTTTGTGCCCTTCTGAGTTTAGAAGCAGCCACCATTTTCATGGCGCTGGTGATTTGCCTAGTCGATTTTACGGAGGCTATACGTACACGTACTTCTTTTAAATTTGCCATATGCTACAATCTGGTCTTTTAATCTTTGTATTTATGGGCAATATCAGCCGCAGTTTTCTTTAATATTTCGATCACCTCATCCGTCAATTTGCCTTCTTTAATAGAATTTAACGCATCCTTGTGGTGAATGTCGAGGTAATGCAAATATTCTATTTCGAAGTCGATAATGCTATTTACCGGAACCGCTTTCAGCAGGTTATTCACACCACAATAGATGATGGCTACCTGGTGTTCCACCGTCATAGGCGAATACTGAGGCTGTTTCAGTATTTCCACATTTCTTTTTCCTTTTTCAAGTACGGCCATTGTTGCCGGGTCGAGGTCAGAACCGAACTTGGCAAAAGCTTCCAACTCACGATACTGAGCCTGGTCGAGTTTAAGTGTTCCGGCCACTTTTTTCATGGATTTGATCTGTGCATTTCCTCCAACCCTTGAAACAGAAATACCCACATTAATAGCCGGACGAATACCTGCATTAAAGAGATTACTTTCAAGAAATATTTGCCCGTCGGTAATGGAGATTACGTTCGTTGGGATATAAGCCGAAACGTCACCGGCCTGTGTTTCGATAATAGGTAATGCTGTTAATGATCCGCCACCTTTTACTTTGTCTTTTAAACTCACAGGAAGGTCATTCATCGTTTTAGCGATTGCATCAGAATTGATGACTTTCGCAGCTCTTTCAAGTAATCTTGAATGGAGGTAAAAAACGTCACCTGGATAGGCTTCACGGCCAGGAGGACGGCGTAACAATAATGAAACTTCCCTATAGGCAACCGCCTGTTTAGAGAGGTCATCGTAAATTACCAATGCCGGGCGGCCTGTATCACGGAAAAATTCGCCAATGGCAGCACCTGCAAAAGGCGCATAAAACTGCATAGCCGCTGGGTCGGAAGCTGTAGCCATCACTATAACGGTGTAGGCCATCGCTCCGCTGTCTTCCAGCGTTTTTACAATGTTGGCAACAGTTGATCCTTTCTGACCTGTAGCTACATAAATACAATAAACAGGCTCGCCTTTTTCGTAAAATTCTTTCTGATTAATGATGGTATCAATCGCAATAGCTGTTTTTCCTGTCTGGCGGTCGCCAATGATCAGCTCACGCTGTCCACGGCCAATCGGGATCATGGCATCAATAGCTTTAATACCTGTTTGCAATGGTTCGTTTACCGGTTGACGAAAAATAACACCAGGTGCTTTGCGCTCAAGCGGCATTTCATAAAGATCACCTCCGAGTTCACCTTTACCATCAACGGATTCACCTAATGTATTTACAACGCGTCCTAATAAACCTTCTCCTACTTTTATTGAAGCGATCCTGCCAGTGCGTTTTACTTTGTCTCCTTCGTTCAGGTCTCCGGCTTCACCCAAAAGTACAATACCTACGTTATCTTCCTCCAGGTTCAGGACAATGCCCATCAGGCCGTTTTTCTCGAATTCTACCAACTCGTTGGCTTCAGCATTGTTCATACCGTAAATACGGGCAATACCGTCACCAATCTGAAGGATGGTTCCTACCTCTTCTAATACTGCTTCCGATTCGTAGCCTGCTAATTCCTGTCGTAAAATGGCTGATACTTCTGCTGGTTTAATTTCTGCCATGTTGTTTTATGCTTTAGTTATATTTTACTGATATAAAGATTTTCTGAAAAAACTTTAGCCAATCGCTGCAGTTGTTTCTTAACGCTGTTATTATACTGGTAGTCTTCAAAGTTTAATGTAAAACCACCAATAAGTTCCTGATCCACTTTTTCTGTAACCTCAAGGTTTTTCCCCATTATCCCTGCTAATTTGTCCAACACCTCTTGTTTCACTTTTTGATCAACATCCATTGCGGTTGTGAGCTGAACAGGCATTATATTTTTGTGTTCTTTGTATATCACATCAAAAGCGGTGCAGATGTGTACAATATAAATTTCCCTGCCTTTTCTTGTAATTAATTGAAGAAATTTAAGGGTTAGTTTCTGTGTTTTGCCTTCAAAAATTCTAGCTAATACCTTTATCTTCTTCGAGTAATCAATCACAGGATTTGACATCACTTTTCTTAAAACCCGGCTTTCGTCCAATACGGATTTTACGAGTATCATATCCTGCTCTACTTCTTCCAGGATGTTGTTTTCAACAGCCAAGTCGAAGAGTGCCTGCGCATACCGTTTTGCCAATAATGTTATTCTCATTTGCGTAGCCTGATCTTAATTTGCACTAGTTTCTTCCAGTAATTTCCTGATGTAGCTTTCCTGTCTCTTTTTATCCTTCAGTTCTTCCCTTAATACCTTTTCAGCAATCTCGATAGAATAAGTTGCAATTGTATTTTTTATTTCAACCAAAGCCGCTTTCTTCTCATTTTCAATACGTACTTTGGCATTTTCAACTATGTTGCCAGCTTCTATATTTGCCTTTGTCTTGGCATCTTCAATGATCTTTTCTTTTACTTTCCGGGCTTCTCTTAAAATGGCATCACGTTCATCTTTGGCTTCTCTTAATAACTTCTCGTTATCAAGTATCAATTCCTTCATTTCCTCTTTAGCCCGATCGGCAGCACGTAAGGATTCTTCAATAGAGTCTTCACGTTCTTTTAACGCATTCATGATAGGTTTCCAGGCATATTTTTTCAGGACGAACAGCACTACGAGCAGTGCAATGGTCATCCAGATAATGAGTCCGAATCCGGGATTGATCAATGACATGATATATTGTTTTTAGTTTTATTTTAAATTATCCGGTGCATCGCAGCCAACCGCTGAAATGCACCGGAGATTCATCGTTGTTGTCTATAAGAATACTACCAATAAACAAACAACTATAGCAAAGAAGGCAACACCTTCAATAAGCGCGGCGGCAACGATCATATTTGAACGAATATCACCAACAGCTTCAGGTTGACGCGCGATGGCTTCAACTGCACCTTTACCGATCTGGCCAATGCCAACACCAGCACCAATTGCAGCGATACCAGCTCCGATACCTGCGCCCATTTTTGCATAAGGCGTAAGGTCCGCAACAGCCTGTAATAAAATTGCTAAAAGTTCCATAATTAAGTTATTATTTAGTTATTAATGGATTCAAATTAATTAATGATGTGCTTCCTCCGTAGCCATGCCAAAATACAAGGCTGAAAGCAATGTAAAAACATAGGCCTGGATAAAAGCTACCAGTAATTCCAGGAAATCCATAAAAATGGAGAATCCTACTGAAATAACTGAAACGCCATATCCAAGTCCGGTACTCATCTCACCAAAAATGAAAATGAGACTTATAAAACCAAGAATAATGATATGTCCTGCCGTAATGTTAGCAAAGAGACGGACCATCAGTACAAAAGGTTTGGTAAATACACCCATCAGTTCAACAATCGGCATCAAAGGCACTGGTATTTTCAGCCACCAAGGTACACCGGGCGCATTGATAATATGTGTCCAGTAGTTTTTATTTCCACTAAATGTGGTAATAATAAATGTAAAAGCTGCCAATACGCCTGTAACACCAATATTTCCGGTAACATTAGCTCCACCCGGAAAGAATGGGATGATACCCATGATGTTATTGAGGAGTATAAAAAAGAATATCGTTAATAGAAAAGGCAAATATTTCTCATATCGTTTTTCGCCAATCGATGCTTTCGCAATGTCGTCGCGGACGAAAATAATGATGGGTTCAAGAAACGACTGTAGGCCTTTTGGAGCATGATCTCTTCTTTTATTGTACGACCGTGCTACCGAAACAAAGATGACAATCAACATCAATGAACTGAGAAAAATAGCGACCACATTTTTAGTGATCGAAACATCCAAAGTCGGTCTTACTTCGTGCCCTGCCTCATCCAGTTTTACGATCTTTCCGGCATTCATATCTTTATGAGAGATAAAATATCCCTGGTAGGCATCGTGTCCGTGATGAAATTTGGAAGACATAAAAACCAGCCACGATCCTTCATCATATAAAATAACCGGCAGTGGCAATGAGATATGTGTATCACCAAAATCAATGATATGCCATTCGTATGAATCGCTAATATGTTCTATAATTAGGTCACCAGCCTGAAAATCGGCCTCTTCCATCTTATGCTGATCTTCAATACCGATTACCGGATCATCTGCGTGGTGCTGGGCAGCTATATTTCCTGATAAGAAAAAGCTGATTAAAATGAGTAGCCCTAACTGGTAAACTGTTCTCTTAACTCCTGATTTATCACTCATTTACGATGGAAAGTGTGGTTTCAAAATTGGATGCAATGATACGAATAAAAGCTGAAATAGAAAAAGGTTTTTTTAATTTGTTTTTGTCAGTGGGTGAGGTGCTTACTTAGTACACATCAATCGTTAAGCATTATTTCATATGGGGCTGGCTTGCGGCAGTTTCAATTTTTTTGTATCTTCACGAACAAGCAAAAAAATATTCATTCGTAACAAACATGCATTATGAAAAATCTATCGATGTTATTAGTTATAGGTAGCTTCCTGTTCATTTCATCTTGTTCAAATTGTGATAAGGATTTAAATTTAAAAGATGAAACGTTGGCCATTGAAAATGTACTTGAGAAGTATATCATTGCCAATGAGAACCAGGATTTTGATTTGACAGAAGAAATCTGGGCCCCCAATTCGGATATTATATTATACGGTACAGATTCGGATGAGCGCTTGATGGGGTGGACGAACATAAGAACAGCGATCAAAGATCAGTTCAGCCAAATTACAGATACCTATATTTCTGCCTCCGACCAGTTCATAAAATTGAACTGCACTGGAAATACGGCCTGGTTTGCCGAAACTCTCAATTACAATTTTGTTTATAAAGGTGAAGCAAAAAGTTATGAAGGACTTCGCTTTACAGGTGTGATGGAAAAAATGGATGGCGAATGGAAAATAGTTCAGGCACATCTTTCAGTGCCCGCTTCCGTTGGGGTTGGAAAGTAAATTAGATTCGCATTATTGGTAAACAAAAAACCCCGATAGATTTATCAGGGTTTGAAATATTTTTTTCGATTAAATCTTATTCGGCAAGTATCAGCACTTTGTTATCCAACACTTCTATAACACCCCCATTTACTTCATAAAATTCTTCACTCCCACTTTTTTTAACTTTTATTTTACCTTTCACCAGGGCCGAGATTAAAGGCGCGTGGTTGTTTAAAATTTCAAATGAACCATCAATACCGGGAAGTTGCACCAATTCAGCTTCTCCTTTATAGATCGTTTTGTCGGGGGTTATAATTTCCAGATTCATGTTGATACTCACTATTTGCTTTCTTCAAGTAATCTTTTACCTTTTTCTATGGCTTCGTCAATGGTACCTACCAGGTTAAATGCTGCTTCCGGATATTCATCTACTTCACCATCCATGATCATATTAAAACCTTTGATGGTATCTTCAATGGAAACGATAGTTCCTTTTAATCCGGTAAACTGTTCAGCTACGTGGAAAGGTTGCGATAGGAATCGCTGTACCCGTCTTGCACGATGCACAATCAGTTTATCTTCTTCTGAAAGTTCATCCATACCAAGAATGGCAATAATATCCTGTAATTCTTTATAACGCTGTAACAGCATTTTAACTCTTTCAGCTGTTTTGTAATGTTCTTCACCAACAACATCCGGAGAAAGAATACGAGAAGTTGAATCCAATGGGTCAACGGCAGGATAAATACCAAGTTCGGCAATCTTTCTGCTCAATACGGTTGTGGCATCGAGGTGAGCAAAAGTAGTTGCAGGAGCAGGGTCAGTTAAGTCATCGGCAGGTACATATACCGCCTGAACAGAAGTAATGGAACCGCGTTTTGTAGAGGTAATACGTTCCTGCATGATTCCCATTTCAGTTGCCAAGGTTGGCTGGTAACCTACTGCTGAAGGCATACGTCCTAACAGCGCTGATACCTCTGAACCTGCCTGTGTAAAACGGAAAATATTATCGATAAAGAAAAGGATGTCCCTGCCGCCTGATTGTTCATCTCCATCACGGAAATACTCTGCCATGGTTAATCCTGAAAGTGCAACACGGGCACGTGCTCCGGGAGGTTCGTTCATCTGTCCGAATACAAGGGTTGCCTGTGATTCAGCCAGTTCTTTCCTGTCTACTTTCGACAGATCCCAACCACCTTTTTCCATGTCTTCTATAAATTCTTTTCCATATCTGATAACACCTGATTCGATCATCTCTCTGAGCAGGTCATTCCCTTCGCGGGTACGCTCTCCAACACCACCAAAAACAGATAATCCTGCATAGGATTTGGCAATGTTGTTGATCAACTCCATGATAATAACAGTTTTACCAACACCAGCACCACCAAATAATCCAATTTTTCCACCTTTTGAATAAGGTTCGATCAGGTCAATTACTTTAATACCTGTATAAAGTACTTCTTTGGATGTGGTCAGGTTTTCAAATTTTGGCGGATCACGATGAATAGGATACCTGGCTTTTGATTTAATTTCACCCAGTCCATCAATAGCATCGCCAATTACATTAAACAAGCGGCCTTTTACTTCTTCACTGGCCGGCATGGAAATAGGTGCGCCGGTTGAGATAACTTCAGTACCTCTTCTTAAACCGTCGGTAGCATCCATTGCTACAGTTCTAACGGTATTTTCACCAATGGCCTGCTGGGCCTCTAAAATAAGTTTATCACCATTTTCGCGGGTGATTTCAAGTGCGTCGTAAATTTTTGGGAGGTCTTCTTCATTTTCGAAAACCACATCAACAACTGGCCCGATGATTTGCGCAATGCGGCCAACCCTTTTTTTCTCCATAAAAAGCTTTGTTTAAAGGTATTTAATGTGCGGGCAAATATAATAATTATATATGATTGAAAAAGTAATATTTCTGAAAGAATAGGAAATCCCTCTGGTGACTTGATTTTATTTAGGAATAACCGTGTATTTTAGCAAAAAATTTCCGGCATGAGCGAAGCAACATCTAAGTTAACCGAACTGTCAGAGTTGGGTGAATTTGGTTTGATCGACCATCTGACAAAAAATATTCCGATTGTCAATAAATCTACAATTATGGGTATTGGTGATGATGCTGCGGTTTTAAAACCAACGGCAGACCATGTTACACTTTTATCAAAAGATCTTTTGATTGAAGGTGTGCATTTTGATTTAACCTATATGCCTTTAAAACATCTGGGCTATAAAGCAGCGGTGGTAAATTTTTCTGATATAGTGTCGATGAATGGCATCCCCAAACAAATTATTGTGGGTTTGGGTGTATCAAGCAAATTTTCGGTAGAAGCACTCGAAGAGATTTATGCAGGCATTAAAAAAGCATGTGAAGTTTATAAAGTTGATTTCGTGGGTGGCGATACCACATCCAGCGTATCAGGTTTATTTATTTCAGTTACTGCGGTTGGTGAGGTTCAGGAGGGCAAGGTAACCTACCGGAGCGGCGCTAATATAAATGATCTGTTATGTGTGAGTGGTGATCTGGGCGCCGCATACATGGGACTTCTTGTTTTGGAAAGGGAAAAACAGGTTTTCAAGGTGAACCCGGAAATGCAACCTGATCTGTCGCAGCATAACTACATTCTGGAACATCAGCTGAAACCAGAAGCCCGGATAGATATCGTCAAATTATTTGATGAAAAAGGAATCTTACCAACAGCGATGATCGACATTTCTGACGGACTGGCTTCTGAAGCAATTCATATTTGCAAGGCTTCGAAAAAGGGATGTATGATGTATGAAGAGAAGATACCCATTGATCAAAATACCTATGATACAGCCAAGGAATTTAATATCATTCCTTCGGTGGCAGCGCTGAATGGGGGAGAAGATTATGAACTCCTGTTTACCATTAAGCAGGAAGACTATGATAAAATCAAAGAAGAGGAAGGAATTACAGTCATTGGATATATCACGGATGAATCAGAAGGCGAAAAACTGGTCTCAAATGACAACCATCTCTTCAATCTCGAAGCGCAGGGCTGGGACGCACTTAAGAAAAGAGAATTGGATAATTTAACTTCCGGAAAAACAAATACCGAATAACATGCCCTGGAGCGAAATTATTATTCTCATTATTGCCGGGTTGATGGTTGGATTCATCAATACCCTGGCTGGTGGCGGCAGTATCATCTCTTTATCCATCCTGATGATGCTTGGATTGCCTGCCCCATTGGCAAATGGCACCAACCGGGTGGCTATCGCCATTCAAACTTTAACGGCTACTTCCAGCTTTAAACAACAAAAAGTATTGCCCCTGCGAAAATCGATCTACCTTTCCATTCCGGCTGTATTGGGATCGCTGATAGGATCGTGGATCGCAGTGGATATTAACGAAGAGATATTTGAAAAAGCTATTGGGGCTATCATGCTGATCATGCTCATATTTATATTGTATAAACCCCAAAAATATTTATATGGCAGGGCTGAGATCATGGAGAAGCCGTTGAATTGGAAAATCTACCTGATCTTCTTTTTCATTGGTATTTACGGCGGATTCATTCATATGGGTATCGGTTATTTTCTGTTGATGGGCATTGTGTTGGGGGCTGGGTTCGACCTTGTTAAAGCCAATGCCATTAAGGTGTTCATCGTGATGATATACACGCCCTTTACACTCGTTGTATTTTTATGGAATGGACTCATCGAATGGAAGTACGGTTTAATCATGGCTATTGGTGGTGTGATTGGTGCATTTATTGCCTCCCGTTTAGCGGTTAGCAAAGGGGTAGTTTTTGTGAAATGGGTAATCGTGATTGTGATCCTGATAACTTCCGGTGATATGTTTGGACTGTACGATTTTAAGAGCATAATTGCCGGATTACTAAATTAGAAAAAATGAAAATTTTTAAACTTGCAGTTTTACTACTTTTTATTGGTTTCTATGCCTGTGAAAATCATCCGGATGATATAAAAAGTAAACATGAATATGTGCTGGTGATCCATGGAGGAGCAGGTACTATTTTAAAAGAAAATATGACGGAAGAAGCTGAGGCAGCATACCTGGCAAAGTTGACTGAAGCACTGGAGGTGGGCGAAAGCATTTTAAAACATGATGGGACATGCCTGGATGCAGTTACTGCCTCTATAATGGTGATGGAAAATTCACCACTGTTCAATGCAGGAAAAGGAGCCGTTTTTACTGCTGAAGGAATCAATGAAATGGATGCATCCATTATGGAGGGCAGCCAGCTACAGGCCGGTGCAATTACAGGGGTTCATCATATTAAAAACCCTATCCTGGGCGCCAGGGCAGTAATGGAAGAAACCCAACATGTGATGTTAACAGGTGATGGCGCTGAAGAACTGGCAGTTTCAGCAGGTTTGGAAATGGTTGATTCATCCTATTTTTTTACAGAATCTCGCTGGAAAAATTATTTACATGCAATAGATAAAGCAGAAAAATTCGGTACCGTGGGTGCAGTCGCACTTGACAGACACGGCAATCTGGCGGCGGGTACCTCAACGGGCGGTATGACCTATAAAATGAAGGGCCGGGTGGGTGATTCACCTATTATCGGGGCTGGTACATATGCAGATAACTATACTTGCGCTGTTTCTGCCACAGGGCATGGGGAATATTTTATCAGGAATGTAGTGGCTTACGATATTTCGGCATTGATGAAATATAAGAACATGCGCCTTCAGCAAGCCGCTGATGAAGTAATTATGCATAAATTAAAAGAAATTGGTGGTGATGGAGGTATCGTTGCTGTTGACAAAACCGGCCATATCTCAATGACTTTCAATACGGCAGGTATGTACAGGGGTTATGTTACATCTGATGGTAATAAAGTAGTGTTGATATATCAGGAATAAGAACAATTATTCCCTTTTCGATTTCAAAAACAGTACGCAAGGAACCGCACCGATTGCAATAACGGCCGAAATAAGATAGGTTTGTTCAAGACCCACCCAATCCCCCAATACACCGGCGAAAACTACTGAAATCGCAGAAGTCCCGAAGCTTATGGTCATATAAATGCTATTCATAAATACGGGTAATTCCTTTGAAACATCCTGTACCAACGCCATTAGAACCGGACCGGGCGCAAAAACAAATATGCCTAAAAGCAATAAAAAAACGAAACTCCATACACCGCTTGAACTTACAAACAAGGCCATTAAAAAAGGTGTAACAATGCTAATGATCAACAGGGATGTCTTACGCCCTATCTTGTCTGAAAGAGTACCAGCCAGTAAAGTCCCAATTGCGCCAGCCAGTTGAAAGACAGCCAATGCTGAATTCGCAAACCACAATGTTTCACCTTTATCAGTATAAAAGTATGTGGGTAAAAATGCGGTTAATCCTGATTTCATAATGGCTCGGAAAAAAGTAATGCCGATCAGCACTAAAAAAAAGGGAATTAGTTTTTTTGTGGATAACCAGTATTGAGGTTTCTTGTCTGCTTTTTTAAAATCGGAGGAAATTTTAATTTTCCGAAGTTTAAAGTAAAGAATAGCAGACGCTAATAAGCCAAAAGGTATCAGTTTCCAGGTGCCTTCGAGGCCCCACAAAGAAACAGCTCCTGTAATTACCAATGGCCCTAAAGTTCTTGCCATTTCTCCACCGAACATAAAATAGCTCATACCTTTTCCTGTGGAGCCACCTGATACTTTCTTGATCATCACTGGTGAAGGCACATGAAATGCGGCGCTACTAATGCCCATAACCAATAACAAAATAGATACTACTGTAAAAGAAGGGGCTAAGCCTAAAAAACTCATCGAGATAGCGGTGATTGCAGGTGTTATAATAACAAAATAACGAGCTGCAGTCCGTTCTGCAATCATACCGATAAAAGGGTTCAGCAGCCATGGAATTCTCTGAAACAGGTCCCATAAAGAAGCAACCGCAAGCGTGATTCCAAATTTTTCAATAAGCAATGGACGTAATGGTGCCAGAAAGGAAGAATAAATGTCGTGCAACAGGTGTGTTAGCGATAATAATATTATGTTCGACCGCTGGAATTTACCTTTTTCAGTCTCCGAATAGCTTTTCATCCACCTGGTAAATTAATTCTTTAATGGTACCGTTATTCATGAATTTAATATCCGCCATTTGAATGCATTTCTGCAGATTTTGCTTGTTGGGATCCGATGCGGTCATTTCCCGCTTTTCGTTCTCCACAAATGTGGCAAAATCAATATCGTCTGTTTCTGATTTCCGACTTTTTATGCGTTCATACCTTAAATAGGGATCTGCATCAATAGCGAGAAGCAGAAATTGATCCTGCTGCCGCAAAAAGTCCACTTCTCCTGGGGTTCTTATACTTTCGATCACTGCATCTTTACCTTCGTAAATGGCCTGGTCGAATAATTCAGATACTATATAATGGGGTGTGTATTCAGCCCTTAAAGCATTAGCAACAATAACCATGCTATCCCTGTTAGCCGGCATACCCTGTTTTTCAATCTCATTTAGCAGATACTGCCTGACAGAATAATGCTTAAACCCGTGTTCATTCACCAGGTAGTCTACAATGGTTCCTTTTCCGGCACCTAGTGTGCCTGTTACGCCAATTACGAGCATGATCGTTTTTTATAAATGGTTACTTTCATCAAGTATATCTTCAATCCACTTCCCCATTGTAAGTGGTTTGTATTGGTGCATGAGTTGCATTAATTCATGAATGTCTTCTGAAATAATCAGGTTGTTCATGTGTTCTTCACGCACAAATCCTTCCTGTACCGCATGGTTATAAAATTTCAATAAATTATCAAAGTAGCCTGATACATTCAGAAAGCCAAGCGGTTTATCACTAATTCGAAGCTGGTTATAAGTAAGTATTTCTGAAAGTTCATCAATTGTTCCGAAACCACCAGGAAGTGCAATAAAACCATCAGAAAGTGTTACCATCTGCTCCTTACGCTCGGCCATAGTATCAACGATGATCATTTTTGTCAAATCCACATGTGCTACCTCCCTGTTAACAAGATGATGTGGCATAACGCCAATTACTTCGGCACCTTTCGATAACATGGTATTTGCAATTACCTTCATCAATCCAACATTAGCTCCGCCATAAACAAGCCCGAAACCATTGTCAGCTAAATACAAGCCAAGTTTTTCAGCATATGATTTATAATCATTTCGGTAACCCATACTTGAACCACAAAAAACACATATTCTAGGCATGATCTTGAAATTTCTTCGTTGCAAAATTAGCGTATTTTTGCTACATGATTTTAGTGGATACACATACACATTTATACCTGGATGATTTTGATACGGACTGGAGGGAAGTAGTTGAATCAGCCATTGAATCGGGTGTAAAATATATGCTGTTACCCCGTATTGATAGTGAGAGTTTTAAAGATCAGAAAAGATTGAGTGAATACTATCCTGACAATTGCCTGTCAATGGTGGGATTACATCCTACTTCGGTGAACGCTGATTTTGAAAAGGAACTGGAACTGATTGAAAAAGAACTTCAGACATCCAAATATGTGGCCATTGGAGAAATTGGGATTGACCTGTATTGGGATAAAACATTTGAGGAACAGCAGAAAATAGCTTTTCGGAAACAGTTGCAGTTAGCCAAAAAATATGAATTACCGGTTTCCATTCATACGCGCGACTCTTTCGAGGAAATTTATCGCATTGTAAATGAAGAAAATACAAGTTCATTAACAGGAGTGTTTCATTGTTTTACCGGAACTTTGGATGAATCAAAAAAAATAGCGGACCTGGGTTTTAAAATGGGACTTGGCGGCATACTTACTTTTAAAAATGCGGGGCTGGCAGAGGTGGTAAAAGATATTCCCATGGAATCACTGGTGCTGGAGACAGATGCCCCTTTTCTTTCGCCTGTGCCTTTCAGAGGAAAGCGGAATGAAAGTAAATACCTGGTACATATTGCTGAAAAACTGGCGGAGGTAAAAGGTGTATCATTAGCAGAAGTTGCTGAAATAACAACTGCCAATGCAGCCTCTGTTTTTAAGCTTAAAATTTAATGAAAAGATGACAGAAGAAACTTCCATATTGATCA
The DNA here is from genome assembly GCA_963776205.1 of Marinilabiliales bacterium. GTDB lineage: Bacteria > Bacteroidota > Bacteroidia > Bacteroidales > F082 > UBA4459. Next base: position 473,926 of record CAVZLR010000001.1, on the reverse strand, counting down.
TTTATACCGGCGGAACGATTGGTATGATAAGGGATGAACAAACGAATGTTTTACGGCCATTTAATTTTGACAAAGTGTATGATCATATTCCAACACTTAGAAAATTCCGTTATAAATTGGATTTCAATTGTTTTGATCCGTTATTGGATTCATCCAGTGTTGGGCCTGATGAATGGGTGATGATGGCTGAAATAATTAATCTTAATTATGAGGATTATGACGGGTTTGTCATTCTCCATGGATCGGATACTATGGCTTATACAGCTTCAGCATTAAGTTTTATGCTGGAAAACCTGAATAAACCTGTAATACTAACGGGCTCACAACTTCCTCTTGGTGAATTAAGAACCGATGGAAGGGAAAATTTCATTACAGCCATTGAAATTGCTGCGGCAAAAGAAGATAACACACCACTGGTACCAGAAGTATGTGTTTATTTTGAAAACCGTTTAATGAGAGGTAACAGGACCGTTAAATATAACGCAGAAAATTTCAACGCTTTCATATCTGCGAATTATCCTATGCTTGCTGAAGTAGGCGTATATATTAAATACAACACATCAAAAATCCTGAAACCAAATTTCAAAAATCTGAAAGCGCACACGAAACTTAATAGAAATGTTGCTGTGTTAAAGCTTTTTCCAGGTTTGACGGAAGAATATGTCAGTAGTATTTTGAACATGACTGGTTTACAGGCAATGGTATTGGAATCATTCGGAACCGGTAATGCTCCTTTAAGCCAGTGGTTTATTGATGCGTTTAAAACAGCTATCGAGAAAGGTTTGATTGTTTTAAATGTTACGCAGTGTCTCACTGGTTCAGTTGAACAGGGAAAATACGAAACAAGCGCGACTTTAAAAGAGATAGGGATTCTTAGCGGGAAAGACATTACCACCGAAGCTGCAATCACAAAACTCATGTATATTTTGGGCAGAGAATTAAGCTTAAAAGAAACCACCCAGCTTATTCAACAGCCTTTACGTGGCGAGATGGAATAAATACCGATGAAATTTTCACAGAATAATTTCGTTATTTAAATAGGTTCTAAAATCTTTTAAATGGCAGGCATTTACAAGAATTTTATACTTTTGGCCTCTTGCTTTTTAACTTGGAGAGGTGCTCGAGTGGCTTGCCATAGGCATCCCTTTGGGAGAAGAGGCAGGCCTGGCTCCGCAGGAGTCCCTTCGGGAGAATCCCGCTAAGAAGGCAAAAAAAGTTCTTAAAAGTATGGGTTCTTCATTATTCTGAAGAGTTTGAAACACTCTCAGAAGCAGTACAAAGAGAAAGGTTCTTTAAATCAATTGACGGATATAAGTATTTGAAGAACAAAAACATAATATAATAAGGAGAGGTGCTCGAGTGGCTGAAGAGGCACGCCTGGAAAGCGTGTATACCCCAAAAGGGTATCGCGGGTTCGAATCCCGCTCTCTCCGCATGGCAAAGAATTAAAATTTGATTATCAATAAATCAAATTAATTTTTAACTTTGTCAGTTCTTAAATTTACTTTTTATTGGAAATCAATTTTCAAAATCATGAAAAAATTAATCGCGTTTTTTTCAATTATCGCATTGATAACCTTTGCGTTATCTGTTAATGTTTATGCACAGGAAGGTGATGAAGCTTTACAAACTGAAGCTGCTGATACAACGGAAGTTGTTGAGGATGTAGCAGTTGAAGTAGCAGAGCTCGTAGCAGAGGAGCCAGAGGCCCCCCAAACTTTCCACCAAATTTTAAAGGAAAAGTTTATTGAAGGTGGTCCCGGATTTATGGGTATCGTATTGTTGGCATTGATTTTTGGTCTCGCCATCAGTATTGAGCGTATTCTTTATTTGAGTATGGCCTCAGTAAACACAAAGAAATTATTAAAAAATGTTGAATCAGCGCTTGACTCAGGCGGAGTTAGTGAAGCAAAGGACGTTGTGCGTGGTACACGGGGTCCCGTTGCAAGTATTTTCAGTGAAGGTTTAAATCGTTATGATGATGGTATGGCTGAAGTTGAAAAAGCTATTATTGCTTATGGCAGTGTTGTAACCGGAAGGCTTGAAAGCGGTGTAAGCTGGATTTCGTTATTCATCGCCTTAGCACCTATGCTTGGGTTTATGGGTACCGTTATCGGTATGATCAAAGCTTTTGACGATATTGCTGCAGCTGGTGACATTTCACCTACCGTTGTTGCTGACGGTATTAAAGTAGCGTTGTTGACCACAGTTTTTGGTTTGATCGTTGCTATTATATTGCAGATATTTTACAATTTCATTATCTCAAAAATTGAGAGCCTGGTGAACGACATGGAAGACAGTTCAATTGCTTTCATCGACATTTTAGCTAAATATGCAAAAAAATAAGAAATCATGAAAGATAATATTGCCAACATATCAAGGTGGGTCTTGTATCTTCTACTGGCACTTTCTGTGATTTCAGGTGTCGTGTTCTACCTGTTTTACGATTCAGGAAGAGCCCTCACAGTGCTTTTAGACGATTTAAACAATCAGTACCTGATCGAGTTTCTATATTGGGGAGGTATTTTACTGGCACTTACCATTATTGTAACAGTTATTTCTCCGATTTACGGGTTTATTATCAATCCGAAAAACCTGGGAATGCTACTTATAAGCCTCGGAGTGGCTGCGGTTATCGTAGTTATTGCTTATATGTTAGCTGACAATACAGTAACAGAAGTGCAGTCCGTTAAATATGAATTAACAGAAGCGGGTTCAAAAAGGGTAGGCGTAGGGCTTTACACTACATACATAGCTTTTGGCCTGGCCGTACTTGCTCTTCTTTACTCGTCAGTAGTAAGAATATTTAAATAATATAATTATGGCTAGAAGAGCAGCACCAGAAATAAATGCCGGGTCGATGGCTGATATTGCCTTCCTCCTGCTCATCTTCTTCCTTGTAACAACTACAATGGACGTAGATACAGGTATTACCAGGAAGCTGCCTCCACCTGTTGAAAACCCTGATGAAGATGTGGATGTTAAAGAACGTAATGTTCTCAAAATCCTCGTTAATAATCAGGATATGCTTATGGTTGATGGAAAAAGGGGCGATGTAAGACAGTTAAAAGATAAAGCAAAAGACTTTATGGCATTGCATCCTGATAATCCGGATTACCCTGAAGTGGCCCCAAGGTTTGTTGAAGAGCTCGGTAGGGAAGTTCCATCATCAAAAGGTGTCATTTCGTTAAAGAACGACAGGGGTACGTCCTATGAGATGTATATCATGGTTCAGAATGAACTTGCACGTGCGTTTAATGAAATGAAAGACGAAAAGTCAGTTGAACTTTTCGGTGTAAAGTATTCTCAACTGGTTGATGAAACTAAAATTGATATTGTTAATGCTTTAGTGCCGGTTCGTATTTCAGAAGCAGAACCTGAAGATATAGGAGGAGGATCTTAATATGGCAAGGTTTAAAACAAAAAAAGGAAAAGGTGGTGCTGCGATTAATACATCGTCGCTGCCGGATATCATATTCATGTTGTTATTCTTTTTTATGGTATCCACAACCATGCGGGAGGTAACTGTCCGTGTAAAACAACAGATGCCGGAAGCAACTGAAATTCAGAAACTGGAAAAGAAATCCCTGGTAAGCTTTATTTATATTGGCGAACCAAAAAACACCAAACTTTTTGGTACCAATTCAAGGATTCAGTTAAACGATGTTTTTTCAGATGTTGACGATATTCCTGAGTTTATAGCTAAAGAGAGAGAGTCAAGGGATGAAGCTGACCGTAAATTCCTTACTACTTCATTGAAAGTGGATGGAAGTACAAAAATGGGAATTGTAACAGACGTAAAGCAGGAATTGCGTAAGTCAGGAGCATTTAAAATCAATTACTCTACAAGAAAAAAGGTTGAAAGAAATCGATAGATAGATTTCAATAAAAAGTAAAGGGCTTCTTTATCAGGAGCCCTTTTTTTATTGAAATGAAAACCGTTCTTTCTTGTAAATAATAGAAATAAACCACAAGGTTAACAGAAAACTCCCTATTATATAAACCGGATTATCTGCAGCACCGAAATCTTCCATTGAAATATTGATATACCCGTTTGCGTGCAGGTTAAAAACGATAACTGCAGCAGCATTGTTAATGAAGTGGATAAAAACAGGAACCCACAAATTGCCGGTAATGATAAACAAATAGCCCAACACCAGGCCCAATGTAAATCTGGGCAGAAATCCATAAAACTGTAAATGAAAAGCACTGAATAAGATAGCAGAAATAATTACGGCCCAATGGGCATTTTTAGTAATGTCTTTTAGCAGTTTTAACAGCACACCCCTGAAAAGCAACTCTTCTCCAATAGCAGGAATTAGCGCAACAACCAGCAAGTTTAAAAGCAATCCCGGCAAATTATTGGTTTGAATAATAACCTCGGTAAGATAAGCAGCTTTTTCTTCTTTATCAATGATCCATTCCTCTACATTGCTCATGAATGCAGGCAGCACCATACTTTGGTTAATAGCTTCAAGGTAATTTAAAAAAGGCAGTATGGAAAAAATGATTAAAAAAGATACCGATATAACAATCGTTTTTGGTTTTTCATTGAGCTTTAAATATGATACTGGTGCATGGCTAGTAAGATAGCTAAACAGTAAAACAGGTAGTATAAATGCGCCTAATTGATTAAGAAACTGATAGAATTTTATAAACAAGATCGCATTGTCAGTTTTGGGTTCTGAAATATAACTGCCAAGAGTAGCTATATCCACTCCTAAGAATAATTTTCCAATCACTAATCCGCTAAAAGCAGTTAGTAGGGTGCAAAGCAGTATCAATCCAAGGAGTAACATAATCTTTCCTGCAATTGAAATATTTTCAAGAAATGCTATTCGCGCCATCCACCAGCTTTTTTTGAATATATTGCAAATGTAGTATTTTTGCATCCTTTCATCGAAAAAACAAGTTGGTAAAAATTGATCAAATAGAATTGGGTGAATTTCCCATTTTACTCGCACCTATGGAGGATGTTACTGATCCGCCCTTCAGGTATGTTTGTAAACTTTTCGGGGCAGATATGATGTATACCGAATTTATTTCTTCAGAAGGACTCATCAGAGATGCAGATAAAAGCGTTAAAAAACTTGATTTTGAAGAATTTGAAAGACCTATCGGAATTCAAATATTTGGCCACGATATTGACTCGATGGTAAAAGCAGCACAGTATGCTGAACGCGCCAATCCAGATTTGATTGATATAAATTACGGTTGTCCGGTAAGGAAAGTAGTATCCAAAGGTGCCGGTTCAGGCATATTGAACGACATACCAAAAATGGTCAGAATGACTGAAGCTGTGGTAAAAGCAGTAAAGTTGCCGGTAACGATTAAAACCCGTCTGGGTTATGACGATGAAAACAGGGATATAGTTGAAATAGCAGAGCGTGTTCAGGATGTGGGAATTAAAGCGATTACCATACACGGCAGAACCCGGACACAGCGCCCTCGGGTACCTGCTGACTGGACATTGATTGGGGAAGTTAAAAACAATCCCAGAATGCAAATTCCTGTATTTGGAAATGGCGATGTAGTAGATCCTGTTTCAGCAAAAAACTTTAAAGAAACTTATGGTGTTGATGGACTTATGGTGGCACGCGCTGTTTATGGAAACCCCTGGATTTTTAAAGAAATAAAGCAATACCTTGAAACTGGAGAACTTATTCCTGCACCTGAAATACAGGAGCGCATTAGAATCAGTAAAATTCAACTGAACAAATCATGTGAATGGAAGGGTGAGAGGCGGGGTGTAATTGAACTTAGAAAACATTGGTCTGATTACTTTAAAGGATATCCGCACTTCAAACCTTTCAGGCAAAAAATGATGCAACTTGAAACCCTTGCAGAAGTGAACCAGCTGTTGCAGGAGATAGAAGATTTTTACATTTAGAGTATTTCCAAGCCTGGTTTAAGCACCCCATTATCAAAAATATCCCTCACTCTTTCTGGTATGGCTAATAAATAGGTTTTTAATCCCAGTTTTGAGGCAGCAGCTATATTCTCTTCGTTATCGTCAATAAATAAGGTTTGGGAAGGTTTCAAGTTATGTTGGTTGATAATAAATTCATATACTTCCGGATCGGGTTTGCTTAAATGCACATCGAATGAAAAATAAGCTTTGTCGAAAAGTTCATCGAATTCACGATAGCCAAATCTGAGTTGCAGGTCGCGGACATACAAATCATAATGGATTTCATTTGAATTACTCAGCAGCAACATCTGATAATTTTTCTTTACCTGTTCCAGAATTTTAATACGCTCGGCAGGAATATCATATATGAGCGCATTCCAAGCATCATCCAACTTTTGATCAGACACGTCAAGGTCAAGGAAAGACTTGAGTTTTTTTCTGAATACTTCCGGGGTATAGATGCCTCTTTCAAATTTTCTGATGATATCTTCAATAAATTCTTTGCTTTTTGTTTTGGCAACATCTTTAAATCCCATTTTTTGGAATTCTTTGATAGTGATCTGGGGATCAATATCTAAAATAACACCGCCAAAATCGAAAATAATGGTTTTAATGTTTTTTGCTTTCATCCTATTTAATATTTTCAGCTTTCAAATGTTGCAGGAAAGTCCTGCTGGTTTGATGCCTGCAAGCTAATCAAAATTTCAGTTGATTGTGTTGCTTTTTGCTGACAAATATGTATTTTTGCAGCCACATTTGAGATTTGTATTTCAAATCGGGGCCTATAGCTCAGTTGGTTAGAGTCCCTGACTCATAATCAGGTTGTCCCAGGTTCAAGTCCTGGTGGGCCCACAGAAGAAAACCTCATAACGTATTGGTTGTGAGGTTTTCACGTTTCAAATGTAGTAATTGTATCTCAATTTGCTAATCTATTTACAAATTTGTCAATGAAAGGTTATAAATGAGAATGGATTGATATAGAAACCTTTAATTTGGACAAATATTTAAAATAGCCTGTAGATATACATAAACTGATTATAAGGCTTTTTAAAATTAAAGTTACCTTTGAATTAGTATAATATTGATTAGTAGTCTTACAATGACTATTTTTAATTCAAAGCTATTTGATGAAACCTCTATCAATAATAATAATCTGCTTAATCCCATTTATTTTTTTAAATATTGAGGTAAAAGCTCAATTAGGAGTTAGAGCTGGTGTTAATGTTGCCAGTATATTTTATACTGATACAAACATGGACCCAAATCTTAGTTATGATATAGATTTAAGGCCCTTTTTAGGTTATGATATCATGTGGTTACAATTAGGTGATCAGAAACCAATAGTATGCCCCATTATTGGTATTTACTATAATTGGCAATTTGCTAATCGTTTTGCAATTCGGTCAGGTATTGAATATACTCAAAAAGGTGTCAACTTTAGTCAATATGAATATGAAGAAATTACGTATCGTGTTAAAATTAATTACCTGGAATTGCCTGTTTCGATAGCCGCTACTATTGTAAATAAAGAACGATTCAAATTCGATTTTTATTCGGGGACATTTGGTGCCTTTAAACTGAATGCATTTAAAAAAGTGGAAACAGCAACTTCAGATCTAAAGAAATCAGAAGTTAAGAATGTGCAAAACTGGGATGCAGGATTATTGTTTGGAATAGATTTCAAATTTAAGGTTAAAGAAAATTTTCTTGTTTTAGATATAAGCAATCTTGTTGGATTAAAAGATATTTATAAACAAGTATCGGATGATCCGATCTTATACAATAATATTCAGAAAATAAAAACAACGAGTTTTGTAATTACAATAGGATATGAGTTTTAGATTAATACAAACAGCTCTTACGATTCTTATTCTACCAAGCTTTCTCATAACGGGATGCAATAAGGAAGTGGTTTCACATGATATCGATGCTGAAATTCAAAGAATCATGATGGAAAATGACTTACCATCAATTTCAGCGTGTGTAGTTAAGGATAATAAAATCGTATGGAAAAACTCTTATGGCTGGAGCGATATAGAAAATCAAGTAACAGCTACAGAGGAAACAATCTATCATATAGCTTCCATTTCTAAACTATTTATCGCTACTGCAATTATGCAATTGGAAGAAGAAGGCCGACTAAATCTTGAAGATGATATCAATAATTACCTTCCGATTAGTCTCCGCAATCCTCGTTTCCCTGACAATCCTATTACTATTAAAATGCTACTGATGCATACTTCTGGAGTTGCATGGCCTCAGATTTATCAGGAAGCTCTTGGTTTATGGGAACAATTTGACCCAGATCAAGCACCTTATCCCAGTGAATGGGTACCACAGTTCCTTCTCCCTTCTGGAGAAAATTACAATCCTCGAATATGGAAAAATACCGCACCAGGTACTTTTGAGTTATACTCAAACATTGGTAGCAATGTACTTGCTTACATAATTGAACAAATATCGCAACAAAACTTTCGAGAATACTGTATGGAATACATTTTTATTCCATTAAACATGAGTAAAACCAGCTATAATTATTCTGATCTTAATCCAAATGAATTAGCGGTACTATATAAGGACAACAATTCCATTCGTGCTCCTTTCGATGATCGGTTGTATGCTTCAGGAGGTTTAAAAACATCAGTACATGATCTCAGTAGGTTTATCATGACATATAACAATAAAGGTACGATAGACGGTAAGCGCATTTTAAAAGAAGCTACTATTGAGAAATTACTCAAATTGCAAAGTGCTACTAGCGGAAGATGCCTCATGTGGGAAGCAACTGTAGGAGGATGGAGAGGGCACACTGGAGGTATAGAGGGTAGTGCCACTGTTACTGAAATTCATCCTGATTCAAAAAGAGGAATTATCATATTCTGCAACAAACATTCAAACATAGTTTACCCAGGTCATGAGATTTATAAATTGGTAAGGCAGAAAGCAAATGAGTTTATTCATTAATATCAATTTCTTGTTTAGTTTTTTTAATAATTAAAAGATTAATATTGTCAGTATTTAACATTCCTTCCACTTTGAAAAATTCAATATTTTTAGTGACAAACATTTTAGGTCAAAATATATAGTCATTTTTCATTTCATAATTTTTAAGACACTAATAAACAGACATATAGAAATTTTACATGGTCCTGGTGGGCCCACAGAAGCCACTCCATAACGGGGTGGTTTTCTTCATTTTATGAACATCTATTAGTGGCATATGGTAAGTAAGTTGGTGAAGGTTTCTGGTAACCTTCAATGTCAATAAAGCCATCAGACCAAATTGTATAATTCCATTGCTCCTCTGTGACATTTCCATCAATATTCAGAGCCAGTTCAGAATAATTTATTTTGTAAGATTTTGGAGTTGAAGTAGTTTCGTTTACAGTACATTGTCCAAAAAACAGTATAAAAAGTTGGAGAAAAGGCCAGTGTAGTTTCATTTGGAAAAATTAAGATCCAAATTTAATTTATTCAGGAAATTTTGAGGTGACAATAATCTAAAATCCTTCTTCTTCTCCACTATCGGCTGAACGGCGACTGGCTTTAAAATTGTTGAAACGGTATGAAATAGTTAGCATCAACACCGGTGATTTAGGGTCGTATTTGTTATAGGTGCTAAAACCGGGTCCTTCCGAAATATTCTCTCTAAGTGAAGTTCCTAGCAAATCCCTGGCTTGAACGTTGGCTGATAGAGACCGATTTAGGAAAGTGACTTTAAAAGCCGCATCTACTGTAAAATAACCCGATCTTGTTCCCTGGGCAGTAATCGAAGCGCTGTTATATCGGCTGTTAACCTGGAATTGTCCATTTTTCCACAAATTAAAAGTATTGTTAAAACGGGTGTTCCAATTTGTTGAACTGCGGTCTACTGATTCTTTTATTATTTCATCGCCTAGCATATAACTCAGTTCACCATCAAGACGATAATCAAAAAAGTTACCACTCAATTGCATCTCCCACCATTTTGTTACGTTTAGCATTAACATTGCTTCAATTCCCAATGAATAATCTTCTCCTATGTTTTCCGGACGACTCATCAATACATTTTCGGTAAATACCGATGAGACCCTCTCTACCTTATTATGTGTCACCCGGTAATACCCTTCGACGCTGAAGAAATTTTCGTTAAATTTTTTCAGGTATCCAATTTCATATGAATCAATGTATTCAGGTTGAAGATTAGGGTTACCCATTCTAACATTCCAAGGATCCTGATAGGTGATAAAAGGTTCGAGCCACCAACTGCGGGGCCTGTCGATACGACGCGAGTAACTTGCCATAATTTGCTGATCTAGCGGCAAATTGTAAGAAAGGTGAACGGTGGGAAAGTAATCCCATCGGTTAATAGTAAACTCATCTTCTCCGGTCATCTGAATATTTCGATCGGTGTATTCAGCTCTTAAACCAGCCTGATAACCCAAATTGCCAAGCATACCGGCATAGAGGGAGTAAACTGCATAAATATTTCGATAGTAATCAGTATAGTTGTTGTATTCATCAATGTATACGATTTCACTGGTTGCAGTATCGTATAGCCAAAGTTCCGTAATATCAGAGGTGGTTCCGTTTCTAAATTGCAATCCGGCTTCGAATTTGTCCTGCTTACCAATGGGGAGAGTATAGTCAATATTTACCCGAGTTGTTTCCATCGGCCCTTTTTCAACGCTTTTTGATCCACCGATCAATGAATCAGAAAGTGTTCTCAATTCGTTTATTGTATTTTCGTCGTTATACCTGTTTTGATAGTTTACCTCTATTTTTAGGGTATGAAGGTTTAAGGGTTTCATGCTCTGTCCCTTTCCGCTACCTGGTCCTTTTGCCATTCCACCTTTATCAGGATTCTCCACGTTTTGTGGAGACATCTTTTTACTGAAGGTATGCTGGTAAACACCATCTATGTTGTAGTATTCTCCCCCACGTGTTGTTTCTTCAATACTGTTGTAGGATTCAATATCAGTAATATTCGAGTTCCATTCATCATATCTTAACGTCGAGTTATTATCCATACTCCAGTTGCCATAACGACCTGATAGTGAAATAAAATCATTTTTACTGATGTCGTACTCTAGTCCGGCCCTGAAACCTCCGTTAATCCTTACCCTGTCAGCTGTTCCGTTTGTATTTGTATAATATATACCATCTTCAGAAGCAGTGGTTCTTTCACCGATTACGTCTCCGGGATGTGTCCGCTCATTATAATTGGCACCAACGATAAAGTTAATTTTGTTCATGCGGTAGCTTAACTGCAGATCACCACCGTATTGGCCATACATTCCCACATTCGCATTTGCAATGCCGCTTAAACCATCCAAACGGTTCTTTTTGGTAACGATATTGATGATACCTGTTGCGCCATCAGGTTCATATTTAACCGAAGGATTGGTAATGATTTCAATATTTTCGATGCTGCTTGACGGGATTTGACGTAATGCATCGCTGGGATCAAGAATGGTTGGTTTACCATCAATTAACACAGTAAAACCAGTGCTTCCTCTCAAGGATACATTGCCTTCAACATCAACCTGTACCGAAGGAACATTTTCCAGAATATCTACTGCATTACCGGCTTCAGCTGTAATTTGCTTGTCGACATTTACCACCTTTTTGTCAATCCGGTATTCAATGGAGGCACGCTTTCCAACTACTTCAACTTCGCCCAGCTGCTTCGATGATGATGTAAGGAAGAAATTACCAAGGTTTAAGTTATCATTTACCTCCTCTATCTCGAATGTTTCTGTTTTTTGCTCCTCCAGCCCTATAAAAGTAATAAGCAAATAATATATACCTCTTTCAGGCCTATCAATTTTGAAATGCCCCAGATAATCAGTAATTGCTCCGTTTATTAATGTATTTTCAGATGCACTGTATAGGGCAACAGTTGCATATTCCAATGGTTCTTTTGATTTTGCATCGATTACAGCACCTTTTATTTTTCCTTTGGGCACTACACCTTCACCTTCGGCAAAACCTTGGAATACAATAAAGCAAAACGCAATGAATATGATGAATATTTTTCTCATGTTAGTATTCGAAAAAGTTTGCAAAGATGGTAAAAAACACATTTACTTTCTTACATATTTAGGTGATGATGGACTTTTTAACAAGGATTAACAAAATTTAACGCTTAAAGTTTATCGATTCCACAATGTGCCAATATCTACGGGGCAAAAGTAATTACGCTGAAGCAGCCGAAAAACTAAAATCAATAAAGAACGTTGTCTTGTAAACAGAATCTGCTATTCTATCAATAAATGGATTCAGGCTACAACCTGCTTATGTAATTCGCTTAAGTAAAATCACTTCTTTTTCGGTTTGGTGGCGCCATTTACTACGAGGAAGATCTTTCTTGGTAAGGTCTCGTAATGGTGTGCTAATCCATAAGCTTAAAATTCATAAAATGTGGGTTTACTTTGGCTTGTAAAGCTTGTTGATCAGGTCAACCCGTCCTTTGGATTTTAAATCCTGGACAATCGAAGATTTAAACTCATTTTTATACCAAAAGAAAAACTTGCGTTGGTTTTCTTTTGCATTTTTGCTTCGTGCGGTATAAATTTTTTCGAGGGTGTACGGATGATAACCGGAATAATAAACGACTGTTGCCAGTGTCATGGGGGTAGGTGTGAAATCCTGTACCTGCTCCAGTTTAAAATCCATGTCTTTTGTTTGTATGGCAAGATCTGCCATGTCTTCAGATTTACTCCCGGGATGACTGGAAATAAAATACGGAATCAGTTGCTGGTTTAACTTTTCCTCTTTGTTTATTTTCTTGAATTCTTTATTAAGATCTTCAAAAAGTTTAAAAGAAGGCTTACGCATAAACTTCAAAACATCATCCGATGAATGCTCAGGAGCAACCTTTAAACGTCCGGAAACATGGTGCTTGATCACCTCACGCAAATACTGTTTATTGTGCTTATCAGTTTCCTCTTGTCCGGTTTTATCGAGAATCATATCGTAGCGGATTCCACTACCAATAAACGCCTTTTTAACCTTTGGGTTATCCCGTACTTTCTTGTATAAATCGAGCATGGGCTTGTGGCTGGTGTCAAGGTTGGAGCAAATTGATGGAAAAATGCAGGACGGACGTTTACACTTTCGGCATAATTGTTCATATATGCCCTTCATTTTGTACATATTTGCTGAAGGGCCACCCAAATCAGAAATGTAGCCTTTGAAATCAGGCATTTCGGTGACTTTCTCTACCTCTTTCAAAACTGATTTTTCTGACCGGCTTGCAATAAATTTTCCCTGGTGCGCCGAGATAGTACAAAACGTACATCCTCCAAAACATCCCCGATGGATATTTATCGAGTGCCTGATCATTTCGTAAGCAGGAATTACTTCCTTTTTATTGTAACGTGGGTGTGGCAATCGTGTAAAAGGTAAATCATATAGTTTATCGATTTCCTTTTCATTAAATGTTGGCCAGGGAGGGTTTACAACTATTTTTTTGTTTCCAACAATTTGTGACAGTTTATTTGCCTCCATTTTATTCGATTCTTCCTCTATATACCTGAAGTTTCGTGCAAATGTTTTTCTGTCATCTAAACAATCTTCGTGTGATGCCAATTTAAATTCATACCAATTTTTTCTTGGTGGCATACTTTTCATCCTTGTCAACTAAAAATGAAGTTTGAGGTAAAGTTGTCAGACTTTTTGTAGGAACTCCCTTTTGTACCAGCCTTGCAAAATCAACAATGGACTTTTCACCCATACCGTAAAAAAGCAAGTCGGCACCTGAGTCGATTAAAATTGATGGCATGAGCTTATCCGACCAATAATCGTAGTGTGTTACACGCCGCAATGAGGCTTCAATCCCACCAATTACCAAAGGAATGTCCGGGTAAAGTTTTTTAATGATTTTTGAATAAACAACTGTAGCATAATCAGGACGGTGGCCTGCTTTCCCACCGGGAGTGTATGCATCAGTAGAACGCTTTCGTTTACCAGCGGTATAATGGTTTACCATCGAATCCATATTTCCGCCGGTTACAGCAAAAAAGAGTCTGGGGTGCTCCCAGTTTTTTAAAATCGCGTAAATCGTCTGTCCAGTTCGGCTGTGGAACTATGGCAACTTTTAAGCCTTCAGCTTCCAGCACCCGGCCAATTACTGCGGCACCAAATGAAGGATGATCAACGTAAGCATCACCGGTAAATAAGATAACATCCAATTCTTCCCATCCCCTTTCTTCTACTTCTTTCACCGAAGTAGGCAACCATTTTGTATATATTAGTATTAGTGTTCAAATTGTTATTGCTTATTATGGAACAAACGGAATCAGGTTTTGATTTCAAAAGTAGAAATTTATAGCTAAGTGAGTTCCTGTGTGAGACTGAGCTTAGCCAAATCGCAAAACAAGGTACTACTTATCAGGGAGTAATTATCAAAATTAACATAAATCAAGAAAAAGCCTTCACCTGTTAAAGAAATCGAGCACATGTGAAAAACTATTTTTTATTCAACAACTTGATGAATGGTTTTACTGCGAAACCGTGCAAAAATGCACTTAGCAGGATAACACAAACAGTGGTGATAATGATTGTGTCCATGTGTGGTAATTGCACATCGAGTACGATAATGGCAAAAACAATGGTGGTGGGCCCACAGAAGTAATCAGCCGCTTACTAAATATAAAATAGTAGGTGGCTTTTTATTTGCGTATTTTAATATCTATTTTTATAAAGCATGACCGTATTTATTAAATCCCAATAATTTAAGTACCTCAGCCACACTTTCCGAATCATTGGTCAGTCTTGGGTAATGGGCATGGAATTCACGCCTGATGGGATAATTACCCCTTTGCTCTTCAAATGTATCAGGCGAATTTCGTAGGGTGAGATCATCATTTATTATATTGTAGGTCTTGAGAACAATTCGTTTAATTATCTCCTCTGAACCTACACCATTGCAATCAATTTCGAATGTAGCTTCAGGAGCTGATGGAATATTTTCAGGGATCCAGCCATCCATTTTTAAATTGAAAAACCGACTCAAGGCCTGGACACTCATTGCAGTTCCGTTTGCTTTTCCATCGACAGAATAGCCGGCAATATGTGGCGTACCAATATCAATAAGATGAAGCAGGTCCGGATCAATTTCCGGCTCGTTTTCCCAAACGTCAATTACTGCTGCCTGTAACTTTTTGCTGATCAATCCTTTTTTTAGCACATCCCCGGACACAACTTCTCCGCGAGAACTGTTGATGATAATGGTTCCCTTTTTTACCTTTTCAAGAAAACCTTCATTAAATAAATAATAAGTTTTATCTATTCCATTTTTATTTAATGGAACGTGGAAGGTGATAATATCCGCTTTTTCCTGTATTTCATCTATGGAGACAAAATTTCCTTTTCCTTCTTTTCTTTCCCTTGGAGGATCGTTAAGTAATACTTTCATTCCCAATACAGAAGCCATCCGGGCAACTTTTGAACCCACATTTCCAACGCCGACAATACCAAGTGTTTTTTCGGAAAAAGAGAAATTATATTTATTTGATAAATGAACCAGGGCAGCAGCAATGTATTGCATGACCGAGCCTGAATTACAACCAGGCGCATTAACCCACTTAATCCCTTTTAATTTGCAGTATTCAGTATCAATATGATCAAAACCGATGGTGGCCGTGGCAATAAATTTAACTGCACTTCCGTCAAGTAAACCTGCATTGCATTTTGTCCTGGTTCTTACAATCAATGCATCAGCATCTTTTACTTTTTCGGGCGAAATATCCTTACCCGGATAATACTCAACCTGCCCAAAAGGTTCTAGCACTCCTTTTAAAAATGATATTTTATTGTCGACTACAACTTTCATCATTCATACCGGTCTTTAAAATCCATTTTTTTGATTATCACCGCTGGTGATTAATTGCCTATAAGTTATCAATATATTTTTCTGATTCTAAAAGTAATTGAGTTATATATTTGTCTGTGATTTCAGTAGGCTGGAACATGACCGTATTAAAATCCCATTCCTTGTCACTTTCTCCGCTTGTTAGTTCGGCAAAATCATAAGTCCATTGATACATTTCCTTTTCGTAATCTTTTGCAAGCTCTAAAAAGATACCATTGCCATATACATTCCCAATCGGTTCAATTCTACTCTTAAAAATAAATGTAGACTTATAGATCATATCCCGCAAAGAATTCAAATTCATATTGGTCTCACCATCTCTTACTTTATGCTCAATAAACATAATTTCATTGAATAAATTTATTTTTTCATCAATGAGCTTATCGATTACCTTAAAAACCTGGTTCTTAACAACCTCCTTTTGTCTTTCAACACGTTCCCTTGCCATTTCCTTTTGGCGTTCTTTTTGTTCTCTTCTGCTTGAATTAACGGAGTTCCATATAAATGCAATAGCTGCTGCAATAACTGATAACGCAGTTGCTATATCCAAACCGAATGATAAATTTTCAAATAACATATTTTTTAATATTAGGTTAATAAATTCCATTTAAAGTTAAAACAATTTCTACATTATTTAAATCGCTGATTAAATTTCAATTAACTTTAAGGCTTAGTCTGTTATTAAAAATTATACGAGCATGAATTCAATGAATCGAAGAAAATTCATCAGAGACAGTATAACAATTGGCGGTGTTTCAATCAGTTTGTCTCTTATTCCAAAATTCTTAAGAGCTAATGTATCAAATGATAAAAGTGATATTTACAGCATTTCTTCTGAAAACCCGAAAGAAGCTATACCCACATTGATTGAATCATTAGGCGGTATTGAATCATTCGTAAAACCTGGAGATTCGGTTGGATTTCTTGTCAATAGCCCATGGGTGCATAAGGGATTTTATACAAATCCGGATATCGTTTTGGTTTTAATGAAAATGTGCAAAAATGCTGGTGCCGGTAAGATCATTTGCTACAAACCTGCAAGAGAAGGTTATTGGGAAGAAAGCCAGTATTATACCGAGATGAAACCTATGATTGATGAAATTATTTATGGAGATGAAAGGGTTGAAATTGATATTAACGGAGGTAAGGAAATGAAATCGGCTGAAGTTTTTAAAATATTTATGGAATCGGATGTATTTATCAATGTACCGGTTGCCAAACATCATAACGGAACCATTTACTCAGGCATATTAAAAAACCTGATGGGTGTTTCTTCACGTGATACAAATCGAAATATGCACTCGCCCGATGGTGAATATACCTACAGTAAAACAGTATATCTTTCAACATGTATTGCTGATCTGAACCTGATCAGGAAGCCCGATCTTTCTGTTATTGATGCCGGAATTTGTGCCATTAACAATGGCCCAAGAGGTCCGGGAGATACAATTTCGCCGGGCCTTATTATCGGTGGTACTGACCCGTTGGCAATGGATATATATGCCTCATCGATTTTAGGAATGGGACCTCAGGATATTTACACATTTACTGCAGCTAAAGAGCTCGGATTGGGCAAATCCGACATTGCTGAGATAAAGGTTACTGAATTATAAATAATCTGGTGTATTTCAGAATTACGTTTGATATACAAATGCATTAATATGCATTCCGGCACCAACCGATGCAAATAAAAGTAGGTCACCTGTATCTATCGTGTGTCCGTTACATTCTTTTTTCCTTATCAGATCGTACAAGGTTGGTACGGTGGCAACGGAACTGTTCCCCAACTTGTGTATGCTCATAGGCATAATACTTTTTGGCACATCCCTGATTCCATATAATTTAAAGAACCGCTGGATGATGGCGAAATCCATTTTCTCATTGGCCTGGTGAATCAATATTTTCTTTATTTCTCGAATATCATGACCAGATGTATCCAGGCAGGCTTTCATGGCGAGTGGTACATTCTTTAAGGCAAATTCATAAATTTTCCTGCCATCCATTTTGATATACAGCAGATGATCTTCTGTATTGGGTTCAAAAGACTCCCCGTAGCGCAAATAATAAGCTTCATCGTATGTATGACTTTCAGATGCAAAGGAAATTATTCCAATTTCATCATCAATATCTTTCTTTGAAACAATGCAAGCGCCTGCACCATCCGAATAAATCATCGAATCCCTGTCGTGTGTATCAATTACACGACTCAAGGTTTCTGTTCCAATCACCAAACAATGTTTCGCCATACCCGACTTGATATAAGAATCTGCCTGAATTATGCCTTGTATCCATCCCGGGCATCCAAAAAGAATGTCATAGGCAACACAGGAAGGGTTCTTAATTTTCAAATTGTGTTTGATTCGGGAAGCAATACTGGGTAAAATATCTGATTGCTGGTTATTTTTTGATACATCGCCAAAGTTATGCGCTACAATTATCTGATCAATTGACTCGGCATCAATACCTGCATCTTCAAGAGCTTTTTGAGCAGCAATTGTACCGATGTCGGAAGTATTCATCTCATCCTTGGCATAGCGCCTGGATTCGATACCCGTTATTTCAAGAAATTTCTCAATGACGATATCATTTCCGTAGGGCAATGCTTTCTTTTGAGCATCGTAAAATATATTGTCTAAAAACGAAGAATTGTCCTTAATAACAGTCGGAATATAACTCCCTGTTCCGCTTATATATGAAGTGATTTTCATGCTTTGTTTATTAAAAATGAACTTGCAAAACTATAATAATCGCTTAGAATAAAATGCTCCTGACTATGGGTTTTATAAAAATCGATAAAGAGTAGGTGAATATTCATGTCATTCTGGTAAGAATTTTAAGAAATTCACGTCTATATTTAACATACAATAATTTATATATTTTCTTGTTTATAAAATCATAAGAAATGGCAATGAAAAAAACAATCATATCCATCCTGATTATTTCATTAGTTATCGGGACCCTGGCGTGTAAAAAAAATGAGTCTGAACCTGTTGATGGAATTAAGGTCGGAAATGTAGCTCCGGACTTTACACTACCGGATGTAAACAGCAACAATGTGTCATTATCTGATTACAAAGGACAACTGGTACTGGTTGAATTCTGGGCATCATGGTGTTCGTATTGCAAGGCTGAAAACCCAGTGTTGGTAATGTTGCACAACGCATATAAAAATAAAGGATTTAAAATTCTTGGTGTTTCATTGGATACTGATAAAAACAAATGGATAGATGGAATAGAAAATGAAAATCTGGGTTACGATCATGTGAGTGATTTGAAAGGATTTGATTCACCGGTAGCAGATTTATATGGAGTTGGCAGCATCCCGACTATGTACCTGGTGGACGAAAACGGCATGATCATACTTATTACCAATAGCGCCTTAGATGTAGCAACTAAGGTTGAACAACATTATTAGCCGTCAGTTATTTAAATCCGGTATTTACAGGAAGCTTTCTTATTTTTGCGAAACATGAATTGCAAAGACAATTTGTATTTAGCGCCTTTCCAGGGAATAACAGGAGGCGTTTTCAGGGAAATATATACTCAATATTTCACAGGTGTTGATAAGCTGTTCACACCATTTTTTACCGGCATTTATAAAAAGAAAAACCTTATTACCCGCTCGGATGAATTAAGTGAAATTCATCATAACAAAATACCTTTGGTACCGCAAATACTCAGCAAAGATGCAGATGAGATATTACGTTTTGGAGAATTTTGTGCTGAAAAGGAATTTACGGAGATCAATTGGAATCTGGGTTGCCCATACCCGAGAGTAGCCAATAAAAAAAGAGGCTCAGGTATGTTACCCCATCCTGAAATGGTTGCTGAAATACTTTCTCGCGTACAGGAGCAATTGCCTGTTCAACTTTCGGTAAAGTGCCGGTTGGGATATTATTCATCAGATGAAATATTTGAATTAATACCTGTTTTCAACCAGTTTAAAATTTCGGAATTGGTCATTCATGCCCGCATTGGCAAGCAACTTTATAAAGGTAATGTGGATAAAGATACTTTCATAAAATGTATAGACATAAGTGAAGTACCCCTGGTTTACAACGGGGATATTTTTTCTGTGGGAGATGTAGCAGCATCCAGTCAACAATTCCCGGATATTGATCATTGGATGATTGGCCGTGGGCTACTGATTGATCCTTTTTTACCGGGTGATATCAAAGGTTCAATAGTTACATTTGATGATCGCAAAGCTATTGCTGAGAAATATGTTATTGATCTTTACCTCGCATACCGAAAGAAGATGAATGACCGTTTACAGGCGATCAATGTAATGAAAGAACTTTGGGGTTTTTTGTGTTATTCTTTCAACCATCCTGAAAAAGTATTTGGCCGGATTAAAAAGTGTAAATCGTTTGATGATTACGAGCAGGCTGTTTCAGATGTTTTTAAAAATCATGATTGGGTGGGATCAGAAGCTGAGCAATACAAACAAATATAGGTTTATTTAAAGAGGATGTTTTTTTGAAGATTAATAAGTCCTTAATTAAATAAACATACCATAGGCATTCAACCAATCCATCTCACCGACCAAACACCGCCATTCACCGATTTTTTATTTACATTAGTGGCGCCGCAATGTAGTTTTGCATTGTAAACCACGTAAAGTGTACTAAAATGGAAGAAAAGAAAAGATCGTTTGACGGAAAGCTGGTAGCAGCCATAGTATTGATAGCAGCTGGTGCTCTATTAATGCTGAATACATTTAATATTATCCATTTGCCCCTATGGCATTATATTTTAAACTGGAAAACTATTTTAATAGCCATTGGATTAGTTCTTATGTCCTCAGCAAACCATCGGGTAACAGGATATATACTAATAGGACTGGGCTTAGTATTTTGGGTGCCAAGTTTTTTTGACATTGATATCAGGTTTCACCAGGTATTCTGGCCTGTCATTTTGATAGCCATCGGATTGATCATTATCACCCGAAGGGGCAAACACGGAGGAATTAGAAACAGGCAAATGCGCAATGAAGATGGTTCCATTTCCACTGACTACTTAAATGATATCGCCATTTTTGGTGGTGGAGCATTACGAGTTGAGTCTCAAAACTTTAAAGGCGGTACGTTAACTGCAATTTTCGGTGGCCGCGACCTGAACTTAAAAACAGCACAAATAGCCCCTGAAGGTTGTATCATTGATGTGTTCACCATGTTTGGTGGGACGAAATTGGTTGTGCCTGACGACTGGCAGGTTAAATTTGATGCACTTTCATTATTTGGTGGATTCACTGATAAAAGGCATATAAAACCCGATGAAGTAAAAGAAAATAAAGTATTGCTATTAAAAGGCGTTGTAATGTTTGGAGGGGTTGAGGTTAAAAGTTATTAACGTTCATAGTAAATCATAACAAATCTCGTTCTCTAAATAGACATTATGCATAATCCTTTATCAAAGAAAAGAAATTACATCCTTAGCTTTGTTGTTGCATGGATCGTCATATTTGGGATTCATACACTGGTAATTAACTTTTTTTATCATATTGATGGCGGTATCAGTATAGCAGATGCTGCCATTTTTAATTTCAGTTTTGCAATCATAGGTTACAACCTCTGGTATGTGATCAGGTTTAACCTGCGGGAAAATCAATCAGAATTTGATCTGATAATCAACCACTTGATAGTAGCAGTGATCATTATTGCTATATGGATTACAGCGGCTTACTTTGGTTTAAGAAGCTTATATGAAGATAATACTGCTTACATACAGTTTTTAAATGATAGTTTACCCTGGCGGGTTGTTTCGGGTATTTTCTTCTATCTGTTTTTCATCATGTTTTATTATGTGATCATGTATTATGAAGACCTGCAGGAAAAACTCAATATTCAGTCGGAACTTCAAAACCTGGTTAAGGAAGCAGAGTTAAATGCATTAAAGTCACAGATAAATCCGCATTTTTTATTTAACAGCTTAAATTCAATAAGCTCGCTTACAATTACAAACCCTGAAGATGCTCAGGAAATGGTGATTAAATTATCCGATTTTTTACGGTATTCTCTTAGTCATGATAAAAATGAAAAGGCCAGCTTACGTCAGGAATTCGAAAACCTGAAACGCTACCTTGATATTGAAAAGGTACGTTTTGGTAAACGACTGAATTTTGTGTCGAAAGTGACCGAAGACTGCCTTGCATTTCAAATACCAAATATGATACTGCAACCTCTGATAGAAAATTCAATAAAACATGGTGTTTATAATAGCACTGAAGAAGTACTTGTTGAAGTTTCGTGCAGATCAAACGAGCATTATTTTTTTATTGAAATCAGCAACGATTATGACCCCGAAGCCGTTAAAAAGAAAGGACAGGGAATTGGTTTGTCAAATATTAGAAAGAGACTGCAATTAATATATCAACGACAGGATTTGCTTGAAATCAAAGCAGAAAAAATGGTGTTCAGGGCAATTTTAAAGATTCCTAAAAATGATTAACATGAATAAACTACGTGCAATTATTGTGGAAGACGAGAAACCGGCAAGGGAGCTGGTAAAAGCATTTTTAAAAAATCATGAACGAATTGAATTGATAGGTGAATGTGATAATGGTTTCGATGGCGTTAAAACCATCAATGAAATGAAGCCCGACCTGGTATTTCTGGATATTCAAATGCCTAAACTAACAGGTTTTGAAATGATTGAGCTATTGGATGAGGTTCCCAATGTAATTTTTACAACTGCCTTTGATCAATACGCAATTAAAGCTTTTGAACTGAGTGCTGTTGATTACCTGATGAAACCATTTTCGAAACAACGCTTTGCTGAAGCCATCGAAAAAGTATTTCAAAGAATAAGCCTGAATAAAGAGAAACCCAAAGTAGTAGAATTCACCAAACAGCTAAAAGAAGAAACTGAAGAAATAGAAAGAATTTTTGTAAAAACCGGTAGTAAAATCGACGTAGTTCCGGTTCCAGAAATTATTCGAATTGAATCGGAAGACGATTATGTGGAAATCTTCACGCCCAAAGGAAAATTCCTGAAAAAGGAAACCATGAATTACCTGGAAAAGGCATTACCACAAGACACCTTTGTCAGGGTTCACCGGTCGAGTATCATCAACCTCAATAACATTCAGAAAATAGAGAAATATGGAAAGGACAGTTCAATGGTAATTTTAAAAGATGGTAGCCGTGTAAATGTAAGCAAGTCGCGCATTAAAGATCTTAGAAGTCAACTGGGGTTTTAAATTATTCATATTTTAAAATGAATGCCGGAGATCTTTTTACTACATAAAATGAACGAATCAGTACTGTGAGGAAAGCGATTAATAACGCTATAAGGATTCCAAGTAAGAAATACCATCCATTGATGTCAATGTGATATGCAAAGCTGTCCAGCCACATGTTCATGAGGTAATACACCAGTGGCGAAACTAGCAAGCCTGCCAATAAAACAAACCATAAATAGTCTTTGGCCAGCAATGTGATAATTTGGGTTTTGGAACTCCCCAGTATTTTTCTAATACTGATTTCTTTTGTCCTTTGCTCAATAAGGAAAGACGAAAGACCATATAAACCGAGGCTCGAAATAAAAATGACAAAAATGGAAAAATAAATGAAAAGGGATAACATCTTCTTATCACGTCCGTAAAGGCTTTCCAGTTTTTCATCTAATAAAGTGTAATGTAAAAATTGCCCTTCATTATATTGTTTCCATGTTTTTTGAACATGTTGAATTGCCCTGTCTAGTTGGGCTTCATCAGTTTTTAGCATTACATATCGATGTCTCGGGAAATAAATAAAAACCAATGGTTCCACCTGCCTGTGCAATGATGAGAAATTAAAATCATTTACAACCCCGATAATTTTACCTCCCCTGGTTTGAGGAATGGTAAGTTGGGAGCCTACAGGGGTATCCAGTTCCAAAAAACTAACTGCAGCTTCATTGATGATATAATATAAGCTCGAATCATTAACCTGTATATCTGCAAAATAATTTCCTTGTAGTAATGGGATGTTGAGCAGTTTAAAAAAATTAGTATCAATTATAAATACATTCAAACTGATTAAAGAAGCCTTGGATGTATCACCAACATAAAAGATTCTCCTTCCTGGTGTGTAACCCGGAACACTGCTTGACGCTGAGAGATGATGTACAGATGGATCGCTTTTCAGCGCATTTAAAAAATCATTTGACCGATCCATATAAGTGGTATCCTGTGGTACATTAATAACAATAACATTTTCTTTTTCAAACCCTAAATCTTGTTTGTTAATAAATGTAATTTGCTGCGCAATGATCATTGTAGAGATGATCATTCCGATAGCAACAAAATATTGAAGGGTTACCAAAAATTTTCTCAGCCTTCCACCGGAAATTAATTGTTTTCCGTCTTTACCAATCAAGATATTACTCCCTTTTAAAACACTTACAGGCCTGAAAGCCGAAAGTATAAATGCCGGGAAACTTCCGCTGATCATCGAAAGTACAAACACCATAAAAATTAACAATAAACCAAAGAAAATACCGTCTTTAGTAAATAAACTCCCCACCAATGTAAGTTCTTTTCCAACCAATTGGTTAAATTGAGGTATTAACAATTCAACCAAGGCTAATGCCAGTAAAAAGGCGATAAATGTGAGAATGAGTGATTCGGCAATGTATTGAAAGGTTAGTTGTTTTTTGAAAGCACCAAGTACCTTGCGCACACCTATTTCTTTAGCTCTTTTTAATGACCGGGCAGTGGCAAGATTAATATAGTTAATGGATGCTGTGAGCAGTATAAACGCAGCAATTATTCCAAAAATATAGAGGTATGATTTGTCGATGTTACTTGGACTGTCATAAAGCAGGTTGGTATTATAATGCACATCTGTAATGGGTTCCAGTTTATAGCGACTGTAACCCTCCACCTGCAAGTTGTTATTTACAATATATTCAGCCATTTTTTGACTGAAAACCTGATTAAATCTCTTTCCAAATTCAACTGGGTTAACAGTATCCGCTAGTTTTACATAGGTGTTTGAGTTAATCCAGAACCAGTTATCATTTAGCAATTCAAGATCGTTTTCTGGTAATGAATTGACAGATACAACGGCATCAAAATTTAAGTGACTGGGTCGGCATTGCTTTTCGTATACACCGGTAACCGTATATTCACGTACGACTGTTTTTAATTTTTTACCTAAAGCTGGTTCATGGCCGAAGATCATACTGGCTACGTCAGTTGAGATAACCATAGTATAAGGTTCGTCCAGTGAATTATCAGGGCTTCCTTCAGTAAATCGATAGTCAAATATTTTAAACACATTCGAGTTACCTAAGGTTATATCCGGAACTTCATAAACCTGATCATTATAAACCAATGATGACATATCATTTACATCCGAAGGATCGGTGTAAAATAAATTAGTTGCCATCAATACTTCCTGATAATTCTCTTCAAACTCTCTTGCCAGTCTGAATGGGGTAAGCGCAGTGCTGTCAATGTTACCGTCCAGATTGAATTTTGATGTTACCCTGTAAATCTGATTTTTATCAGTCCAATGCCTGTCATATCTGATTTCACTTTGAATATATAAATAGATAAATACGAACACAGCGATCCCAACAGCTAATCCAACAACGTTCAGCATTGTATAGCTTCGTTGCCGTATCAGTATTCTAAACCCTATCTTAAAATAATTCGTAAACAATTTTGTTTGTTATATCAGTTTTGACAGATTCTCATTAATGATCTGGCCATCAAACAGATGTACAGTTCTTCGGCTATAAGATGCATCTCTCTGTGAGTGTGTAACCATCAGGATTGTTGTACCATCTTTATTTAATTCACCCAGTAGGTTCATAACTTCTTCTCCATGCATCGAATCGAGATTGCCCGTGGGCTCATCAGCAAGAATTAATCTGGGTTTGGTAACAACGGCTCTTGCAACCGCAACCCTCTGTTGTTGCCCTCCGGATAATTGCACCGGGAATAGGTTTTTTCGATGGCTTATTTCCAATCTTTCCACAATTTCATTTACTCTTTTCTTTCGGTCAGCTTTTTTCCACCCCAGATAGAATAGTGGTAGTTCAATATTTTCAAGGACAGTCAGCTCATCTATGAGATTAAAATTTTGAAAAACAAAACCTATGTTATTTTTCCTTATCTCAGTTTTTTGTTTTTCATTCAATGAAAATATATCTTTTCCCAGCAATGAATATGTACCACTATCGGCATCGTCAATCATACCAATGATATTGAGGAGTGTAGTTTTACCACAGCCTGAAGGTCCCATAACAGCAACAAAGTCACCTTCTTGCACATTAAAATTTATATTTTTTAATGCAATGGTTTCAACATCCTCTGCATGAAAAACCCTATTCAGATTATTGATTGTGATCATAATTCTTAATTATGAGATTTGTTTCAGGCAACTTTTTACAATAATAACATTTTAAATCTATCTGTGCGAATATCAAGTGTTTCCAAATTATTGTTAAAGTATTCATTTACTTCTTTACATCTCTTAACAAACTTTAACTAATTCTATGCCAATCCTTATAATCCTTTGCTTCACAGTATTTAGATGTAATTATTCATGAAATGTGTAACTTATTATGTCCGAATTCGTCCATATTTTTGTACACACTTGAACATTATATATTAATTTTACTACACTGTTCATTCCTGTTTTACCGAAAACACTGCCTTATGAGTAAAATCAAAGCCCGAATTTTAATAGTTGATGATGATACTGACATTCTGTTGGCTGCGAAAATGTTCCTTCGACAACACTTCGTCATCATTCACACTGAAAATAATCCACAGAACATTCCAGATTTATTGAAAACCGAAAGCTATGATGTCATTTTACTTGATATGAACTTCTCAAGAGATGCTACAAGTGGGCAAGAGGGATTCCATTGGCTAAACGTAATTTTAGAGATAGACCCTGCAGCTACTGTTATTTTTATTACCGGCTATGGTGATATTGAATTGGCTGTCCAGGGAGTTAAAGAAGGTGCTTCAAACTTCATTTTGAAACCCTGGGATAATAAAAAACTGCTGGCTACCATCGAAGCTTCCTTAAGTATTCGCGAATCTAAAGTTGAATTGCAGAGTTTGCGGTCAACACAAAAAATGTTAATCGCTGACAGGGATCAGGCTTACAGCAATTTTATTGCGAAATCACCTGCCATGAAAAAGGTAATGAACATGGCGTATAAGGTGGCCAAAACAGATGCTAATGTATTGATTTTGGGAGAGAACGGAACTGGTAAAGAAGTCATCGCGAGAGCCATTCACAGGACTTCAAAAAGAGGCAATAATGTGTTTATTAATGTTGACCTTGGTGCCATTACAGAAAGCCTGTTTGAAAGCGAATTATTCGGATATAAAAAAGGTGCTTTTACTGATGCAAAAGAAGACCGTTCAGGTCGCTTTGAAGCTGCTTCCAAAGGCACTATTTTTTTAGACGAAATAGGTAATTTGTCTCAAAACCTGCAATCAAAATTACTCAGTGTACTGCAAAGCAGAAAAATCGTACGACTAGGCTCAAATAAAGAAATTCCTATTGATGTCAGGTTGATTTGTGCTACGAATATGCCATTGTATCAAATGGTGAATGAAGGTAAATTCAGGCAGGATCTACTTTATAGGATTAATACTGTTGAAATTTTGCTACCTCCACTCAGAGAACGTCACGAAGATATAGAACCATTACTTGAATATTTCCTCGATATATACCGCAAGAAATACAATATTCCTAATAAAAGAATTAATTCTGGAACACTGAAACGATTGCAAATGCATGATTGGCCAGGTAATATCAGGGAATTACAACATGCCGTTGAGAGGGCGGTAATCTTGAGCGATTCCAACATTCTGGAACCGCATGATTTCTTCATGGACGATGCAAATAACAATAGAGATGAATCATTTACGCCTGACAATATGAATCTGAATGAAGTAGAAAAATTACTTATTCGTAAAGTAATTGATAAGCACGGAGGCAATATAAGCAGGGCTGCTAAGGAACTTGGATTAACAAGAGCATCTTTATACCGTAGAATTGAAAAATATGGTTTATAAAAGGTTCAGATTACAGGTTATCTTGAGGATTTCGCTTTTAGTGATTACCATTTCTTTAATTGTTTTTACATTTCAGCAAACAGCGTATACAGTAAGCACCATTATATTAGCTCTGTTACTGATTGCACAGATTATAGCATTAATCAGGTATACCGAACAAACCAACCGAAAACTAATTCGTTTTTTTGAATCTATCCGACATGCTGATTTTACCAGCAGCTTTGCAGATAATGAACTTGGAAAAAGCTTTGAAGGATTAAACAACGAATTCAATAAAGTAATCACTGCCTTTAATAAAAACAAAACAGAAAAAGAAGAACATTTCAATTATCTGCTCACAGTTATTCAGCATGTGAGTATTGGCATCATTGTTTTTAAACGCGATGGATATGTAGATGTTTTCAATAATGCCGTTAAACGACTTTTGCAAATTGCGAATCTTCGCAAAATTGAAAACTTAAAGGAAATCTCTGACGATCTGCCTGATAAGCTTATGGAAATGAAAGCTGGTGAGAAAATCCTGCTGAAGCTTTTTATAAAAGATGAGTTGGTGCAACTTTCCATTCATGCCACAGAATTCCGGATGAGGGGAGAGGAATATGTATTGGTGTCTTTCCAGGATATTCATCCTGAGTTGGAACAAAAAGAAATAGAATCGTGGCAAAAACTGATTCGAGTATTAACCCATGAGATTATGAATTCCATCACACCTATATCTTCACTGGCATCTACAGTAAACAATATGCTTCTTGAATATAAAAATTCAAACCCTCAGATTACTGAAAATGAAAAAGAGGGACTTGAAGACATATTACATGCTATTTCAACTATTGAAAGCAGGAGCAAAGGTCTGTTGAATTTTGTCGAAATTTATAGGAACCTGACTCGAATTCCAAAGCCAAACTTCCGATATTTTGTTGTACGTGAGTTATTTGACAGAAGTCTTGAATTGCTGCAACCAAAAATAAGTCAATACAATATTCAGATTAAAATTAAAATCTATCCAAAAGAATTAAAAATACTTGCTGACCCCGACCTCATAGACCAGGTAGTGATCAACCTGTTGCTAAATGCAGTAGATGCAATAAAAGATGTACCTGAGCCACAAATAACAATTGTTGCCTCAACTAATTTGAATAATCGAACAACCATTGAGATTGCTGATAACGGGAATGGAATTAAACAGGATATTTTAGATAAAATATTTATGCCGTTCTTCACATCAAAAAAGACGGGCTCAGGTATTGGTTTGAGTTTATCACGACAGATTATGCAAATGCATAAAGGCAGTATAAGCGTCAGGTCAAAACCAGATGATGGCGCTTTATTTACTTTGGTGTTTTAAAACACAAAAATGCTTCGGAAATAACTAATTTTGTTAAAAATAATCTTAGAATGAAAAAGCCAGTCATCAGTAAATACAAAATCAATTCATTGGCCACCTACCGTTGGAGCCCGAGGGCTTTTAGCGACCGGCCTGTAGAAATTGAAAAATTACGTCGAATATTGGCAGCAGCCCGTTGGAGTCCTTCAGCATTTAATGAACAACCCTGGCGATTTATAGTTGGCATAAAAGGGAAAAAATCATATGATAAAATACTTGAATCACTTGATGAATGGAACCAAAAATGGGCAGAGAATGCCACGGTTCTGATTTTAAATCTGGCCAAGAAAACGTTTACACGGAATGGAAAACCAAATGCGACCCATAAATATGACCTCGGTCAGGCAGTAGCCTATTTGAGTCTCGAAGCCATGAATCAGGGTGTTTATTCACATCAAATGAGTGGGTTTAGTCAGGAAAAAGCAATCCATTTATTTAAAATTCCTGATGACTTTCAGCCGGTTTCAGTAACTGCATTTGGCTATTATGGCAATCCAGAACTATTGCCGGAAGATATGTACAAGTCGGAAATTGCAGGAAGAAAAAGAATGCCAATTGACAATCTGGTTTTTGAGGGTATTTTTGGTGAAAAAACAGACATTTTTAATAAATAATTTGCCATGAAATTTATCTCCTTCATGATTGTCCCGCTTCTTTTAGTTTTATCGTGTCAGCATTTAACAGATAGGAAAAACACTACTGAAAAGCAGGTGGGAGTGAAGAAAACAATAAAAGTTCCTGAATTTAATGCGGATTCTGCGTATTATTTCGTGAACAAACAGGTATCATTTGGGCCACGTGTTTCCGGAATGGTATCACATGAAGAATGCGCGAATTGGCTTTTTGATAAATTGCAATCTTTTAGCGATACAATCATCATACAGCATTTTAAGGCAAGAACTTACGATAATATAACCAGGAATGGAAAAAACATTATTGCTTCATTCAATACTGACAAAAAGAAAAGAATTTTGCTCATGGCTCATTGGGACACAAGACCATTTGCTGATTATGATGAAGATGTTTCAAAACACCGAGAACCCATTGATGGAGCTAATGACGGAGCAAGTGGGGTAGGTGTTTTGCTTGAAGTTGCCCGGCAATTTGGCATACAATCACCTGATGTAGGTGTTGATATTGTGTTTTTTGACCTGGAAGATTGGGGTCCTCCGAATGATCTCGATATATATAATGAAGAATATTGGGGACTTGGCTCTCAGTATTGGTCGAAAAACCCTCATGTTTTTGGTTACCGTGCATCTTATGGCATATTGCTGGACATGGTGGGAACCGCTAATCCAACATTTCGAAAAGAATATTTTTCACGCCAATATGCCGAGTTTGTTTTAAATAAAGTATGGCAAAAAGCCTTCGATCTGGGCTATGGGAATTATTTTCTGGATGAAGATGGTGCAGCTATTAACGATGATCACGTATTTGTGAATGAATACGCGAAAATTCCATCTATCGACATTATTCACTTAAACCCGTCGAATAGCCATAAAAGCTTTTTTAAGCACTGGCATACCATGAACGACAATATGGATCATATTGACAAACAAAGTTTGAAAATGGTCGGCAGAGTTGTATTGGAAGTGGTGTATAACGAATAATGATTATATCCTTAAAATGGAGTAATTGTAATACCCACAGAAATAGGACTCAATGCAGGACCCTTTCCTGCCTGGAAAACATCAGAGATCTGGTAATAGCCGTACAGACTCGCAACTTTATAACCTATCCTTAAAGTAAATCCATACGACCAGTCTTCTTTCTGGCGGATTGTTTTGGATTTCTCTTTAACCATTATCTGTTCGTCATAACGGTCGCCTTTATATTTTTGTTTGCTATCAATCAGGTAACCAACTTTAAATCCGGGCACCAGTTTAAATCCGTTCTCCCAACGTAATTTAATTTCAATTGGTAAATCCAAATAGGTAAAGTTTACTTTGCTTTTCCGGTATTCAACACTACTGGGTATACTTACAAATTTGATCGTATCTGCTTTTACATCTTCAATAACAGAATTAGAGTACATATTATGGTTCCGGATACCTAAACCAAATGCAAAAGTGGCAAGTTCTTGTTTCCCAATTTGCATATTGTACTGCATAAAGCCGGTAGCCCCCTGCTGAATGGTCCTCAGTTCAAAAAACTGATCCATATATGGTGGAACGACATCATACATCCAAATATCTGTAAAAACATCAACACCAACTGTAAATTTGCGCTTGGCACTTTCGCTGATCACCTGCGAAACCGCATCCAGGCTGAACGATACTAAAATTATAGTTACTATGAAAATATGTATTTTTTTCATTTCTGTTCTTTTATGTGTGCAAAGATAATATTTGCAACGATAAACTGCTGAACTATTCCAGCAGCAAACCGTCAATTATTTTTTTCATTTTTCCAGAATTCCAACGCGCAGCTCCTTTTTTACTTATGACAACCGTACCATCTTTACTTATCAGGAAAGTGGCAGGTATGCTTTCGGATGCAAAGTCAGAAGGTGTATTCGTGTGGATATAAAAAGGAAGGTTCTCATACCCTTGTTTTTCTGTAAAAGCACGTATCTTATCCGGATGCTCATTACTAACCAGCACAAAGTGAACTTTGTCTCTGTATTCAGCAAAAAGCTCAGCAATACCGGGGAGTTCGCCAATACATGGTGGACACCAGGTGGCCCAGAAATTCAAAAAAATGGGTTTGTCATCTAAAGATGCTATAGAAACCGAATTTCCCTGCATGTCGTAAAACTGCCAATTATATGATGCGTCGCTTATTATAAACTGATTCTCAGTAGAAAGTTCTGAAGGAGGAAGGGAAACCATTCGAATAAAGAAAGATGACACTTCTTTCCGGGTACCAGGAATAATCAGCAATACGATAAGAATAACAAAAAGAAAATCAGTGATAATGCTGAATGTTTTCTTTTTTTTGAAGTAGTTTTTTATATAATCACGTAGTGAGAATGCCATGAATAAGGACAGTTGCTTAAAAGGTTATGGTTTTGTTAAACCAGCTCTTTTATCTAAAAGTTCATCTATTTGCTCAGGTGTGAGATTCGGATTTGTCAGCATTTCGTCAATTTTCTTAAGATCATTTCCAACTTCATCAACATCGATCATTGTTATATCTTCTTCTTCAATAAAATCGTAATCATCGCCAAGTTCCTCTCTCAATTGTCTGACAAGTGTCCGCACCATTTCCTTTACCGGCTCTCCAAATTGTCCCTGTAACTGATAGGCAATCTGGTCTTTCATATTTTCGTAGTTATTAAAAAAGAACTGGAATTGCTGAAGCATATGCTTATCAATACCCGGCACCTCATCAATTGACTTGTCTTCCATAAGCTTTTTAAAAAGCCTGAACAACTCATCTAATTCCTGTCTGAATTTTTCATCTTCCATGATAGCAGCAAAATTAGTTATATTTTATATTTATAAGGGTTTATTAACTGTTATTAACAAACTAACAGGAAGTTATCAAAAATTAAACCAAGCTTTTCTTTTTGCTAAGGAATCCCCGAACAAAAGCAATTAAGAGGACTAAAACACTTATAAATACAGAAACACGGGCAATATAATCACCATTTCTTACATAATATGTCAATTTGGCGTTAGCGTTTATCTGCTGACTGATAACAGCAGGCTCCCAATATCCGGTACGCTGAAATACTTCACCCCTTTGATTAATGAACGCTGAAATACCTGTATTTGCTGATCGGGCGATACTTCTTCGTGTTTCAATTGCCCGTAGCACTGAAAAAAGAAAATGCTGGCGATGGCCAGGTGTATTTCCCCACCAACCATCATTGGTAATTACAAAAATGACAGTCGCACCTTCACGAATTCGCTTTATTACAAATTCCCCATATACGGATTCGTAGCAAATGATCGGTGCAATTTTGGTAGACTTTGCATCTGTTAAAACCAGTATTTCATTATCCGTACCCAAGGATCCGATGGTGCCTCCAAGGTCAATGGCCATCTTTTCAATCGGTTTTAAAATGCCCCAAGAAGGCATGTTTTCAACTCCGGGTGTCAGTTTTGATTTATGATATATCTGGATATTTGAAGTTGTATCAATAAGCAGCGCTGTGTTGTAAGCATAATAGTATTTGTCGCTATTGTAAAATTTTCTGGCTGCATGGCCAGGTTTTTCATTTTCAGCTAATTCGCGATAGGTGGAAGCACCAATAATGATGGATAGTTGTGGATTCGCTGAAACGTAATTTTTAAGCTCTCTGAGAAGAGGAGATTCTTCAAGATGGTTTTCCCAGAGGCTTCTGCGACCATCATACAGAGTCGATTCAGGGAAAACGAGAAAATCAGTTGCTTTTGTAACTTTCTGATTGGCCAGCGAAAGGTTCTTTTCAAGCAGCAGCATTGGGTTCAGATCGTATTGTTCATTGTATGGATCTGTATTGGGCTGTACCACAACGACTTCAACAGGTTCTGCTTTTTCTTCGTATTGATCATACATAATGAAAGAAATGGTCATGGGCACAAAGAGCAGCAATATTAGTAAAACACGGTTTAAAATAAGGAGTGGTTTATCGGCTTTAGATATGGCTAGTTTAAGAATGTGATAAACGAGTATATTTACGATGATTACCCAGGCTGTTCCGCCCAGAGTACCGGTATATTCGTACCATTGAACCCATGTTGGGGAGGTTGCAAAAACATTACCCAAGTTTAGCCACGACCATGTCAAATCCCAGTTCATATGGAAATACTCCCAGCTTATCCAGTAAAACAGCAGAATAACAAATCCTTTTTGATTTTGAAAAAGCTTAACCTTGCTTAAATGATACAGGTAAAAAATTACTGAAATGAAAAGAGAATTTAATGCAATGGCCAAAATAGAACCAATATCTGTCGAATACCAAATCCACCAGGTGGTTAATGCGTTCCAGGTAATAAAAGCAAGCCATGCATACCAGAACACACCTCTTTTTTTGTTATCGCCGAGATATTGCTGAATGAATAGCAATGGAACTAATGCGACAAAAATAATCGGCGCAAAACCATTTTCAGGCCAGGAAGCCGCTAAAAGTAATCCACTTAATAGTGATAGAAATAGAAGATGTATTCTTTTCATTTTTAAAGAAAGCAATGATGCTAAATTACAGGAATTCTTGTTAAATGGAATCGAACAACTTAAAGAATTGGTTATCTCTTTTCCAATCAGGAAAGTTTTAAATTCATAAATCCAATCACTTTTTCCCAATAACCATCTTCAAAATGGCAATCTGAATGCCCTTTGTCTTGCAATCTCCATAGCTCGACTTTACCTTTCATTCCTTTTGCATATAATTTTTCAGCCTGTCCTATCGGAACCGTAATGTCTTTTTCACCATGGATCAATAAAAAATCAGCTTGGGCATTATGTATATGATTCACCGGTGCTATGTCTGCGAATCTAAACCCCACTTTATACTGTATAAACTTAATCGATCCCCAAATTAGTGGAGTTGGGATGTGCCTGTCAATAAGTTGCTTTTTCATCACTGCCTGGGGTTCGGCAAGGGCACCAACGGTAATCACAGCTTTAATTCGGTCGTCATGAGCGGCTGCATAAATAGAAGCAGCACCTCCAATTGAAAGACCCACCAGTCCTACTTTTTCAGAACTTATCCATCCTTTTTCAGATGTATATTCCATCGTTGCCCGTATATCTTCGGCAAATTTTAACATGGTCGAATGCTGATCGGCATCACTACTGCCATGATTCCTCGAATCAAAAGCGACCAGGCTGAATCCCGCTTTATTAAATTGATCAATATAGGGCATCATCCTGCCTGCATTTCTTCCCCAACCATGAACCAGGATGACTAAAGGAGATTTTTCCTTGCCGGGTATCCACCATCCATATAGTGAACAATTATTTTTGGTAGGGATCGTGATTTCTGTATATGGAATATGAAGTGCTTCAGGTGTTTTGTCATGCAACCTGACAGGATTTTTAAAAGCTTTTAGGATCATCCAGAACAAAACGAATAATATTATCAGGAGAATTAAGACTATACTGAGAAAAACCACCATGCGGAAGTCAAATTAATATAAAAAGTCATTATACGGATACCTTACGGTATGTATCTCTCGAATGCTCTTGTATAGCAAATCCTTGAATTCCTGGTAATTTTCCTTGGTCTTAGCAGAAATGAAAATGCAAGGATGGTTGTCTTTCGCCATCCAACTCAATTTTAACTCTTCCAGGCTAATGTTTTCTCTCGTTACAGGGGTCAGGTCATCTTCTTCCTTTTCAATAAAACTATAAGCATCCATTTTATTAAAAGCCATGATGACAGGCTTATCGGCAGCGCCGATTTCTGAAAGTGTTTCATTTACCGTTTTTATCTGGTCCTCAAATTCGGGATGGGAAATATCCACCACATGAACGAGAATATCAGATTCCCTGACTTCATCCAAAGTAGATTTAAACGATTCAACGAGGCCATGGGGAAGCTTTCTGATAAAACCAACTGTATCTGAAAGCAGGAAAGGCAGGTTTTCAATCACCACTTTTCTGACGGTTGTATCAAGTGTGGCAAATAACTTATTCTCGGCAAAAATATCTGACTTACTGATGAGGTTCATCAGGGTGGATTTGCCCACATTGGTATAGCCTACCAGCGCTACCCGCACCATTTTCCCCCTGTTTTTGCGTTGGGTAGCTTTTTGTTTGTCGATCTGAACCAGTTTCTTTTTTAGCAGTGAGATCTTATCCCGGATGATCCGGCGGTCGGTTTCAATTTCTGTTTCTCCCGGTCCCCTTAAACCAATACCTCCCCGTTGCCGTTCAAGGTGGGTCCACATACCTGTTAAACGGGGTAATAAATATTGGTATTGTGCCAATTCCACTTGTGTTTTTGCGTGTGAAGTTTGTGCTCTTTTTGCAAAAATATCGAGTATTAAATTGGTCCTGTCGAGTATTTTACATTCTAATGATTTTTCCAGGTTCCTGATTTGAGATGGGCCCAATTCATCATCAAAAACTACCATGTCAATTTCAGCAGCTTTTACAAATTGCTTAATCTCGTCCAACTTCCCAGACCCAACAAATGTTTTAGAGTTAGCTGTTGGCAACGACTGTAAAAAGCGTGTTTCGACAATACCACCTGCTGTTTGAACCAGAAATGCCAGTTCATCCAGGTATTCTTCTGCCTTGCTTTTATCAATATCACTTGTGACAAGGCCCACCAATACCGCTTTTTCAGGAGTTTCTTTAAGCTGATTCTCTTTTTTTTCGAGCATATCCGTGGTAGTTAATTGGTATTTTGGTGCTTAGTAAATTTTCCGGAAACCAATAATTTCTCTTACATCCCGAACGGTTTTTTGGGCATTTGCTCTTGCTTTTTCGGCACCCATATCAATTACTTTTTTGATGTATGCCTCATTCTTTGACAGTTCATTTATCTTTTCGTAGAATGGAGTTGTAAAGCTGATGATATCTTCGGCAAGTTGTTTCTTAAGGTCGCCATAACGGATACTGCATTTATTATAGGCTTCATCGAAATGAGCTACCGTATCTGGGTTGGAAACGACTTCCATTAAACTAAACAGGTTTTGAATTGGCTCTGGTTTTTCCTGGTTCATTTCGGTTGGGCCGCTATCAGTAACGGCACGCATCACTTTTTTACGGATGGATTTCGGATCTTCACCTAAGAAAACTGCATTTCCTTCACCTTCCGATTTTCCCATTTTACCTGATCCGTCAAGGCCTGGTATTTTCACTAATTCTTCATTAAAGTTGAAAGCTTTTGGAATAGGAAAATAGTCCACTTTGTACATACGGTTGAACCGGCGGGCAAATGTTCTTGTCATTTCAAGATGCTGCTCCTGGTCTTTTCCAACAGGGACAAGGTGTGCCCGTTGAATAATGATATCGGAAGCCATTAATGTTGGATAGGTCAGCAATCCGGCATTTACATTTTCAGGCTGTTTGCGGGCTTTTTCTTTAAAGGTGGTGACCCTTTCCAGTTCGCCCAGATAGGCATTCATGTTCAGGAACAAATACAATTCTGCTGTTTCGGGGATATCGCTTTGTAAATAGAGTGTGGCTTTTTCCGGGTCGAGGCCGGCGGCAAGGTATTCTATCACAACCTGGCGAACATTGTTCTGCAAATCCTCAGGATTCGGATGCGTTGTAAGCATATGATAATCGGCAATGAAAAAATAACATTCATTGGTTTCCTGCATTTTTACAAAATTCTTTACTGCCCCAAAATAATTTCCGAGGTGTAGGTTTCCCGTCGGGCGAATTCCACTAAGTACAATTGGCTTTTTTTCCATGGCCGCAAAAATAGTAAAAAAGCATATGGCTTTTTACCGGTCATTTCGGATAAATAGATATAAAAAAGCCTGTTAAGCAATTACAACTTAACAGGCTACTATGAAAAAAGTATGTATTTTACAGATTCTTTTTTACCAGGTAGAAATCGATTTTTTCATCGTAATTGCCATCAATGCGTTCCTGCATTTCATCCAGGTTTTTTGGTGGCGGAACAATTACTTTATCACCGGGAACCCAGTTCAATGGCATAGCTACTTTGTATTTATCAGAAGTTTGTAGTGCTTTCAACACTCTGATAATCTCGTCCATATTACGGCCTACATTGAGCGGGTAATACATGATGAGTCGAATTTTCTTGTTTGGGTCAATAAAAAACACGGCTCGTACTGCAGCAGTTTCACTTTCGTTAGGTTGCAACATGCCATACAATTTAGATACCTTCATATCGATGTCGGCAATAATCGGGAAATCAAAATAGACGCCTGTTTTTTCTTTTACATTGTTTACCCAGGCCAAATGCGAATGGATACTGTCAATACTTAAACCGATCAATTCGGTATTTAAAGCATCAAATTCGTTTTTTCGAGTGGCAAAACCGCTCATTTCAGTTGTACATACCGGTGTAAAGTCAGCTGGGTGCGAAAACATAACAACCCACTTATCTTTTGCATAATTTGAAAACTGAATGTTTCCTTTGGTAGTAGTAGCTTTAAAATCAGGTGCCACGTCGCCAATTCTTGGCATGGTGTTCATTACTTCATTCTCCATGTTATTTTCTTTTTATGTGTTAAATCGACTACAAAAATACAATGCGTACAATCATTTGTCAAATCAATAATATTTATGATTAGATAGAAAATATCTATATTTGTGCTATGATCACACTAATACAACTCGAATACTTGGTGGCTGTCGACACCTATCGGCATTTTGTAACAGCTGCAGAAAAGTGTTTTGTAACGCAGCCTACCTTGAGCATGCAACTGAAAAAGATGGAAGACGAGCTTGGAGTAATACTTTTAGACAGAAGCAAACAGCCCGTAGTGCCAACCATGACAGGTGAAAAAATCATTGAACAAGCGCGAATTGTTTTGGAAGAAGCTGCTAAAGTGAAATTAAGGGCTGAAGAATCAAAGAATGAGCTGACCGGGGAAATACGCATTGGCATCATCCCGACGATCGCTCCTTATTTATTGCCACGGTTTACCGGAAATTTTAAAAGAAGCCATCCCAATATTCATATTAAAATTGAGGAAACAGTAACGGAAAGAATCGTAGATCTGCTCAAAAAAGATTTGCTGGATATAGGCATATTAGTAACGCCACTGCATGATAACAAAATCAATGAGAAGCATTTGTATTACGAGGAAATGATGGTGTATGCCAGTACATCTCATAAATTGTCGAAACAAGCAGGTATTGGGATAAAGGATATGGAATCGCCTGGTATTTGGCTACTAAGCGATGGGCATTGTTTCAGGCACCAGGTGGTGAATTTGTGTAATATTCAGGAAATTAATGTAGGGGACCTCCCTTTTGATTATGAAGGTGGCACCCTTGAAACCCTTATTAAAATAATTGATATTGAAGGCGGTTATACCCTGATACCTGAACTGGCCAGCCTTGAAATTGAAGGAAACAGAAAAGCGCAAGTGAGATCATTCAATAACGTCACACCATTGAGAGAGGTGAGTTTAGTATTTACCCGCAAATTTGCCAAAGCCCTGTTAACAGATGCTATTGCCAGCAGTATAAAAGAAGCCATACCCGCTGAAATGTTACAAAAAGAACGGGGAACTATTGTGGAATGGAAGTAGGTTAATAATACACCTTCGTCCTGATTCCAGCTTTTTCTACTTGTGCCGCAATCTCATTTAGCTGTTCTTCAGGAATCTTTTGCAGGTTTTTGGCGGGCGTGCCCCGGTCGATCGGGTAGATCATCACGTATTCGGGTTGTACTTTTTTTACAATCTTCAGCCAGGCTTCAATTTCCTCGGGTGTGGTATTGTCAATATGGTTACCATTGTATTCGCCGCGTAAAAACAGCGTTTGAATGATGAGCTTGCCTTCAAATGCCAGCAAACGATCCACAATTTTTTCAAATGACAAACCTTTTGCGGTTTGATTTATCAGGTTGAAGGTATTTTCAATGCCACTATCCAGCTTTTGGATATTCATTTCTATCATTTTCAGCGCTTTAACTACTTTGGGTTTGTGCAGCATGCTTGCATTCGACAAAACGCTGATTTGTGCTTTCGGAGCAAATTTATTACGGATTGCAATCGAGTCATTAATTATGCCCGCAAAATCAGGGTGGATAGTAGGTTCACCATTTCCGGCGAATGTGATGGTGTCAGGCTCGTTAACAGTTCCCTTTAAGTTTTTTAACATATTGGTGAGCCTGGTTGCTATTTCCTCGCGATTAGGTAAAATTTTTTTTTCACCTTTCTTAATTTCAGTCCATCCGCACTCGCAGTAAATACAGTTAAAATTACAGTATTTACTGTTGATGGGCAACAGATTAATACCCAGTGAAACACCCAGTCGGCGACTATAAACGGGTCCAAAAACAATATTGTCAAATAAAAAACCAGCCACAAAAATATTTTTGGCAAAAATAACTTTAAATTTGATTCCCTTATGAGTAGCTTAAACAAAATAAAACGTCCGGTTACCGAAGAACTTGCTGCCTTTCAAATGGTATTTCGTAATGCGGTGAAGTCGAAAGTTCCTTTGCTTGACGTTATAATGCGTTATATATTAAAATCCAAAGGTAAGCAAATGCGGCCACTGGTGGTTATTTACAGCGCCAAACTTTTTGGGGAAGTTAATGATTCCACTTATCGTGCAGCGACATTGGTGGAACTGATGCATACTGCCACGCTGGTACATGATGATGTGGTTGATGATTCGTCGCAGCGGCGCGGCAGGTTTTCAATTAATGCCTTATGGCGAAATAAAATTGCGGTTTTAGTTGGCGATTATCTATTATCAAGAGGTTTATTGGTGGCCCTGGAGCATAAGGAATATAAAACACTGGAAATTGTTTCGAAAGCCGTGAAACAAATGAGCGAAGGAGAGCTTTTACAGATTGAAAAAGCCCGTAAACTTGATATTAAAGAAGACATATATTATGAAATTATCAGGAAGAAAACAGCTTCACTACTGGCTTCCTGTTTTGCAGCCGGGGCGGCTTCGTCAGCTACCGAAACTGAAATAGAAAAGATGCGGCAAATCGGGGAGCATGCTGGTATGGCTTTTCAAATAAAAGATGACCTATTTGATTTTGTTAAAGGAAACAGTACCGGAAAACCAAGCGGTATCGACATTAAGGAAAAGAAAATGACCTTGCCCCTGATTTATGCTCTCAACCAGGTTTCTGTATCCGAAAAACGTAAAATGATACAAATTGTAAAGCGGTACAATACAGATCAAGAGAAAGTGGATTGGCTGATTGAAAAAGTAGTAGAAAGTGGTGGTATTCAATATGCCACAGAAAAAATGTTGGATTACAAGAATAGAGCGATTGAATTATTGCGTGACCTTCCGGAAAATCAAGCACGGGAAGCACTGGAACAGCTGATCGAGTTTTCTATAGAGCGGAAAAAATAAATAATTATGCTTTTTTCATAGTAAATGAAAAAGTAGTTCCGCTTCCTATTTTACTTCTTACACTGATGGTTTGCTGATGTGCTTCAATAATATGTTTTACAATTGCCAAACCCAAACCTGAACCACCTTTGTCGCGTGATCGGCTAAACTCTGTCCGATAAAACCTTTCAAATAAACGCGATAAATATTCTTGAGGGATGCCTTTACCATTATCAGAAACTTCCACCAGGTATTTATCGTGAAAATCGTAGTATGAAATGGTGATCAAATTATGATCAATATCTCCATACTTTATGGCATTATCGATAAGGTTGATCAACACCTGCCTGATGCGTCTTTTGTCGGCAATAATTTTCGCAGTGCGGAATGAAGACTTCAGTTGAATTTTGGACTTAAAAGCATCAGCCTTCATTTCCATAAAGTCTATCACTTCTTTTGTTAGCTCAATCAGGTCGAAGCTTTCTTTTTTTATTTTTAATTCACCCGATTCAAGTTTGTTGATCTCTTCCAGATCTTCCACAATAGCAATCATCCGGTTGACGGATTTTTCCGCTTTTTCCAGAAATTTTTTATTGATATCCGGATCTTCGACCCCGCCGTCTAAAAGTGAAAGAATATAACCCTGAATATTAAAAATGGGTGTTTTTAGTTCGTGCGAAACATTGCCAAGAAACTCACGTCTGTAAACAGCCATCCTTTTAAGCTCTTCTATTTCCTGTTTTTTCTCTTTGCCCCATTCCAACACAACCTGGTTTACAATATCCAGCACATCATCGGATTTTGATTTTTTCTTAAGCTCTTGTTTTTTATTGAGTTTTAAGACTTCCAATGCTTTTATAGATGATCTTAATTTTCTCGTAGATGAATTTTTCAAGTGAATAATTAATGATCGCGTAGGATGCGAGAAATATGGCTGCGAAGAGAATTAAAAGGGGAATAAAATTGAAAACAGAAAAATAAAAAGTCAGGAAAGAATATACTATAATAGTAATTGATGCAATGATCAACGCATTGAGGGCCGCAATTTTTTTTGGACTTGATGTGATCATTCGTTTTCTTCCAGTTTATACCCGATACCTTTTACGGTACGAATATAATCAACTCCGGTTTTCTCCCTGATTTTTCGCACATGCACATCGATGGTCCGGTCACCAACAATTACATCATCACCCCATACTTTTGAGAATATTTCTTCGCGAGTAAAAACTTTATTAGGTGCGCTTGCCAGCAGTTTCAGGAGTTTGAATTCCTTTTTAGGCAGGATAATTTGCCGGTTGTTTTTAAAAACCACAAATTGTTCCTGATCAATAATAAGGTCATTTACGACAATCGTATTTGAATCATCTTTTTTAACAGATCTACGGAGCAAAGCAATA
This sequence comes from Marinilabiliales bacterium, assembly GCA_963776205.1. Lineage (GTDB taxonomy): Bacteria > Bacteroidota > Bacteroidia > Bacteroidales > F082 > UBA4459. The sequence continues at coordinate 431,455 of CAVZLR010000001.1, read as the reverse complement.
AGTTTACTTATCAATACCTTTGGTTTGATAGGTTTAGTTACATAGTCATCGGCTCCGGCTTCGAGGCCTGCAATTTGAGAGTAGTCCTCAGCACGGGCTGTTAAAAATATGATTAAGGTGTCATCCAGTTCTGCAATTTTTCTTAGCTCACTAACAGCTGTTATGCCATCCATTTCAGGCATCATTACATCCATGATGATCAGGTGGGGAACTTCCTCTTTCGCTTTTTCAATGGCCTGCTTACCGTTATAAGCTGCACTTACCTGGAAACCTTCTTTCTGGAGATTATAGGTTAAAAACTCAATGATGTCTTCCTCATCATCTACCAGAAGAATTTTATAATTGCTGTAATCCATAAATATTTAGTATTCAGTAATAAGCAAACTAAATTACAATTTTTTTAGTCATAATGTTCTTGTTCAGGTTAACTAATAGTTAATTTTATAAAAAGGACAAAGTTTGGCATCGTTCATACATGAAAGCCTACAATATCTGCTAGCTAAAAGTCATTACATTTGTTACATGAGAGCAATTATATATTTTGTTGTATTGTTTATCTTTTTCGCTGGTACTATGTCAGGGCAACAATTTCACGGTGGTCTTACAGCTGGAGTAGTTGGTTCTCAGGTAGCTGGAGATGGGTATTCAGGCTTTCATAAAGGGGGTATTTTTGGTGGTGGGTATGTTAATTGGGAGTTTACAAAACATGCAACTTTACAGCTTGAGTTGACGTTTTTTCAGAAAGGAAGTCGTCAAAATCCAAAACCTGAAGAAAATATGTATGACAATTATCTTTTCAGGGTAAATTACATTGAACTGCCCGTACTTTATCTTTATAAATTACCTGATATAAACCTAAAGAATGTGGGGGACTTTTATCTTGAAACGGGTCCATCACTCGGCGTCTTGGTAAGTTACTATGAAACTGATGTTAATGGGTATGAAATTAGTAATCAACAGGCATATAACAAACCAACTACTTTTACATTTCAATGGAATATCGGGATGAGATATTTCATATCTGAAAAATTTGGTGTTGATTTCAGATACAACTTTTCTGTTTTAAATATCCGTTCAGGTAATGTGACCGGCGATGTCTGGCGGTTTTGGGGTTACGGACAATTTAATGACGCACTTGTATTATCGCTTTACTACCAGTTCAAATAGAATTTATTCTTTCCATTTTATATTGCAACCTACACTTGGTGTTTGTTGTTCGGGCACTTTTTCACCTTTGATCACATGGTCCAGTGCTTTCCGCAGATCTGCACCGTTTACCGGAATATTGTTACCTGGTCTTGAACCATCCAGTTGACCCCGATACACACATTTGTCATTTGCATCAAATAAATCGAAATCAGGCGTGCAGGCAGCATCATACGCTTTGGCTACTTCCTGACTTTCGTCAAAAAGGTATGGAAACGGAAAGTTCAGTTCTGTCGCCAGCTTTTTCATTTTGTCTGGATGATCATCCGGGTATTTTTTGATGTCATTTGAATTAATAGTCACCAAGCCAATGCCTTTATTCATATAGTCATTTCCAATATTCACCAACTCATGAATTACATGTTTCACATATGGACAATGGTTACAAATAAACATCACCAAGGTTCCTTTCTCTCCTTTTATATCATTAAACGAAATATTTTTTTCACTTTTAGGTTCTATTAAATTAAAATCAGGGGCTTTGAATCCCAATGCCACAGCTTTGGTTGGTGTTAACGACATATTTTATACATATTAAGATTTACGGCAAAAGTAATGAATCGGTTTATGTAACTTTGCCTGAAAACTATCAAATCCTTGAAAAAAATATTAGTCATACGCTTTAGTTCTATCGGGGATATAGTTTTAACAACACCCACTATCAGGATATTAAAAACACAATTGGGGTGTGAAATTCATACACTTACAAAGGATAATTTTTTAAATATATACAGAAATAATCCAAATGTAGATTATGTACATTCATTTAAAGAGAGTGTTAAAGAAATACTACCAGAGCTAAAAAAAGAAAATTTCGATTTCATTGTTGATCTCCAAAAGAACCTGCGATCTTTAAAAGTTAAAAAAGCTCTGGGCAAACCAAACGCATCATTTCCCAAATTGAATTTACTGAAATGGGTAGCGGTGAATTTAAAGGTCAATAAATTGCCCAAAATCCATATTGTTGAAAGGTATTTTAAAGCTGCGGAACCTCTTGGTGTAAAAAATGATGGAAAAGGTTTGGATTATTTCATACCTGAAAATTCAGAAGTGGACATAAAGCAAATAGATCCAATTTATTCAAATGGATATGTAGCGATTGCTATCGGAGGTCAGCATTTCACGAAAATCCTTCCGGCCGAAAAGCTTGTCTCGGTGATTTCAAAAATAAATTATCCAGTAATACTTTTGGGAGATGATGGTGATCGGGTTAGGGGGGAACCAGTTGTTAAACAACTAAATGGGAACAAAGTGTTTAATGCGTGTGGAAAATATTCACTCGATCAATCAGCTTCAATTATTAGGCAGTCATTGGCAGTTATTTCAAATGATACTGGATTGATGCATATTGCGGCTGCTTTTCAAAAACCCATTGTAAGCATTTGGGGGAATACCATCCCCGAATTTGGCATGTATCCTTATTTCCCTGACAACTCAGACAGATCAATAATATCAGAGGTAAACCATTTAAAATGCAGACCCTGTAGCAAACTTGGATATAAAAAGTGCCCGAAAAAACATTTCAAATGTATGACCCTTCAAGATGAAGGTTTTATCTCGAATAGCATTCAGAATCTTGTAGAAAACGTTTTATAAAAGGTCTTTTCCGATGGCTACAAAAGGATTATGCAGTTTTTCATAACCTATTGTAGTTTCAGGCCCATGGCCAGGATAAACAGTTGTTTTTTCAGGTAAAGTAAACAGCTTTTCCCAAATGCTCTCCTGCAGCAGATCGTAATTACCTGTAGGTAAATCAGTCCGCCCAATACTCTGGAAAAAGAGTACATCTCCTGTAATTACAAATTCAGCCTCTTTTGCATAAAAACAAAGGCTGCCATCAGCATGTCCGGGGGTATAGAAAATTTGCAATTCCGAATGCCCAAATTGCAAAGGAGTTCCTTCATCAATAAATACATCAATGAGTTTTATATGGTCTAACTGAATGCCGAAGTTCTGGCCGTATTCTTTGGCATGTTTAAGAAAATCAACACTCTCTTTATGAGCTGCTAATTTGATATTGTATTTTTTCGCTACAAAATCATTAGCAATGATATGATCTATATGAGCATGTGTATTCAGTATGATGACAGGTTTTAATTTATGTGAAGAAATAAAATTCACTAACTCTTCTCTTTCATTTTCATAGTACATTCCAGGGTCAATGATGATACATTCCTTAGTTTCGTCATATACTATAAATGTGTTCACCTGGAAGTCGTTAAATGGAAATCGTTGGATGCTGATCATGATATTAACTTTTACTTTTCAAAAATACAGCTTTTACACGTGCAGCTCTTAAGCTCATGCAAGTAATATTTTGGTTTAAATTTTGTTATAAATTAGCATTCTCACTTTTTTAGAGTTCGTTTTGAGCCTTACGAGAAAAAAGACATATAAACTGGTTTGGTGTGGATGGATCCTGGCATTGCTGTTTCTATCACCAAATGCTTTAGCTCAGTTTTACAATGGGTCGAATATGACTTTTGGAAAAAACCGGGTTCAATTCAATGAATTTCTTTGGACATATTACAAATTTGATGATTTCGACACCTATTTCTATTTGAATGGTAAAGAGTTGGCAGAGTTTACAGCAGAATATGCCAACCAGCAAATTCCTGAGATGGAGTCGAAAATAGAAAGTTATCTGGATAAAAAGATACAGTTTGTCATATTTAACAATTTAACAGATCTGAAGCAGAGCAACATAGGATTAATCACAAACAAAACATACAACACAGGAGGGATTACAAATATTATCGGTTCACAGGTGCTTTTGTATTTCAATGGCAATCATGTTGAATTCGAAGAGCAGATAGATGCTGGTATTGCAGAAGTACTATTCAATCAATTGATGTTTGGTGGTAGCGTAGGAAAACAAGTTAAAACCGCCACTTTTTTTTCAATTCCTGACTGGTATAAACAGGGGATGATTTCATACCTGAGTAAAGATTGGGGAGTTGAGTATGATAACCGTGTACGCGATGGCATACTTTCAGGCAGGTATAAAAAAGTAAACAAAATAAGTGGACAGGATGCCATTTATGCCGGTCATTCTTTGTGGAGGTTTATTGCCATTACCTATGGCGAATCAGCTGTTAGTAATATAGTACATATGACCAGTGTAAGTAATAGCGTTGACAAAGGAATTATGTATGTAATCGGAATGCCATTCAAACGTTTAATTGAAGAATGGAGAAATTTCTATACAGAACAATACAAAGAGTTTAAAGATAATGAGCGAAGCCCCGATGGATTATTACCTGTTAAATTTAAAGACCATGTTGTGTATGGCCAACCCCACATTGATCCATTTGGCAGAAAATTAGCTTATACAGCAAATGATTTTGGCAAGTATAAAATTTATTTATACGACCTGCAGCAAAACAAAAGAAAAAAGATATTTAAAAAAGGCACCAGGATTGATACCAAAACGGATTACAGCTATCCGCTTTTAGCATGGCATCCTACTGGAAAACTACTCAGTTTTATTATTGAACGCAAAGGAATGCCATGGTTATACATGTATAATCTGGATGAGAAAAAAATGACCAAACAAATTATTTATAATGTTCAGAAAGTAACAGATTTTTCATATTCTGATGACGGACGTTTTCTGGTGATGTCAGCTGTTCAGAAAGGACAAAGCGATATTTTTGTCTTTAATATTGCTGCTAGTTCATTTAATAAAATAACGGATGATATTTATTCAGACCTGAACCCTCGTTTCATTAATAGGTCAACGCGAATCGTATTTAGTTCAAACCGGGATAATGATACACTTGGAATAGAACCAGAGTCGATGATTGACTTTAAAAAGAATTTTGATTTGTTTATTTATGATTATAAAAAGAGAGATTTAGTTTTAAAAAGAATAACCGAAACTCCCATTGCCAATGAAATCAGACCTGAGTCGTATGGTAACAATACAATTTCATACCTGAGTGATGATAATGGAATTTATAATTCATACCTGGCAACCATTGACAGTACAGTCAGTTCAGTTGACACAGCCATTCATTACAGATATTTTATCAGATCAAAAGTCATTACAGATTATTCAAGGAATATTCAGGAACAGCATACATCATATAAGGGAGGTAAAAAAGCAATAGTTTACTATGATGACAATTTGTATAAGATTTACGTAGGCAATACATCTGATTATGCACAAAGTACAACGCTTAAACTTAATGACACCTGGTATATGGCGTCGCTTAAAAGCAAGCTAAATCCGAAAAAGCCACCAGAAATTATTAAACCGATTGAAACAATTGATACGGTAGAGAAAAAACCCCCTCAACAAAATCTCCAATTGAAAAGATTTCGTATGGTTTATGTTGACGAAAACGGCAATGAATTTACTGGTACAAAAAAAGAAAAAAAATTGGTTGATGCTGAAGGAAATGTGATTGCTATATCTCAGGATGGACAGCTTTTCAGCGATGATAAATTCAAGATACCAAAACGGCTTAACTATCGTGTAGAATACTACCTGAACGATATGATTTCTCAAATTGATTTCAATTATATCAATTATGGTTATCAAACATTCACAGGCGGAGGGGGCCCAATATATTTAAACCCCGGATTCAATGTGTTTTTCCAGTTGGGCGTTAACGATCTTATGGAAGATCACCGGTTTGTTGGTGGTGTAAGGCTCAACTTCAGCCTGGTTAATAATGAATATTTGTTCAGTTATTCGAATCTTAAAAAACGACTGGATAAGGAAATTGTTTTCCATAGAAATACACTGGAAGGATATGTCGGTTATACGCTCGTTCGCGTACATTCGCATGAGTTATTTTATATTTTAAAGTGGCCATTTACTGAGGCCCTCAGCCTTAGAGGAACCGCTATGTACCGAAACGATATGTATGTTGCCATGGCGACCGATCAAATTAGTCTTGAATTGCCAAACCGTTACGATAACTGGGTAGGTCTGAAAACGGAATTGGTATTTGATAATACAAGAGATGTAGGGATGAACTTATATTATGGGTTGAGATATAAATTATTTGCCGAGTACCATCAACTCATAGATTTTGATAATATAAACAGAAACCTGATTGTATTGGGATTTGATTTCAGGCATTATCAAAAAATCAGCAGAACCTTTATCTGGGCAAACAGGATTGCCGGAAGCACATCAATTGGAAACGAAAACCTAATATATTATATGGGTGGGGTTGACAATTGGTTGTTCCCCGAGTTTAATTATGATACACCTATTGATTATTCACAAAACTATGCTTACCAAACGCTTGCAACTAATATGAGAGGTTTCGACCAAAACATAAGAAACGGCAATAGTTTTGTGGTTATTAACTCTGAATTACGATTTCCCCTATTTCAGTATTTTTCAAAGACACCACTGAGCTCTGGTTTTTTACGAAATTTCCAAGTGGTAGCATTTGGAGATATAGGAACAGCATGGACGGGCGTAAGTCCATATTCGCCCGAAAACGCGCTTTATACCAGGTATATTGATACAGGCCCTTTGCATATTTCAGTTGAAATTCAAAAAGAACCTATAGTGGGTGGATTTGGCTTTGGGGCAAGGATGCATTTACTTGGTTATTTTATCAGAGGTGATGTATCCTGGGGGGTAGAAGATTACCAAATAAGTAAACCAGTTTATTACCTCTCACTAAGTTTGGATTTCTAGAAAAAAAAATGGAGAAAACCACATTTTTTTTGAGGCAGTCGACTTGAAAATTGATAATTAAAACTGTGCCAAAAAAAATCGAATCAGTTTTTTAATCTTTTTTTAATATATAAAGACTTAGTTCAGCGCATCTTAGTTTTTATTCACTTATCCTTGTTGAAAAAAAATAGAAGTGCGTATGTATTTTCTGTTGTATATTGCATCACAGTAAAGGCGCATCCCCCTTATTTATAACTTAAAGATTAACAGGGTTTTAACCAATAAACAAATTGCTTTAGCACACTAATTATGGAGAACAATCTTTTCTTGAACTTGGACAGAAAACCAGAGCAAAATCCCGACATGCAGGCCAGGTCAGATAAACAGGAAAAAGATTTTTATGATAAAGTATTAGAAGAAAGAAGAAGATCGGAAATGAGAGAAGAAAAGGTAGAATTTAATGTAGACAATGATCAACCAGAGCTGCAAAATGAAGTGATTGTCGAAGAGCCAAAAATTAGAAAAGACACATCTCAACTAAAACAATATACCCACGAAGAAGTATTAGAAGCTGCAACAGATTATTTTAATGGTGACGCACTGGCTGCAAATGTGTGGATGAATAAATATGCCTTAAAAGATAGTGCAGGTAATCTATATGAATTGACGCCGGAGGATATGCACAGAAGGCTTGCCAGGGAAATAAGCAGGGTTGAAAAAAAATATCCGAATCCTTTAAGCGAAGAAGAAATTTTCAGTGTCCTTGACAGGTTTAACTATATTATTCCGGCCGGGAGCCCCATGGCAGGTATTGGGAATGACTTTCAGGTATCGTCACTCTCCAATTGCTTTGTAATAGGCAATGATGGCGATTCAGATTCATACGGCGGTATCATGAAGATTGATCAGGAACAGGTACAACTCATGAAACGCAGGGGAGGTGTTGGGCATGACCTTACACATATTCGTCCTTCAGGAAGTCCGGTTAAAAATACAGCCTTAACTTCTACAGGAGTTGTACCATTCATGGAGAGATATTCGAATTCAACTCGTGAAGTAGCTCAGGATGGAAGAAGAGGAGCTCTCATGTTAAGTATTGGAATAAAGCACCCTGATGCTGAAAATTTCATCGATGCTAAGATGGAATCAGGAAAAGTTACTGGAGCCAATGTTTCTGTAAAGCTTGACGATGAATTTATGACTGCTGTTAAAGAAAATAAAATGTACAAACAGCAATTCCCCATCAATGCTGAAAAACCAAAGTATGAAAAAGAAATAGAGGCCCTTAGTTTATGGAAAAAGATCATTCATAATGCATGGTCTTCAGCCGAACCTGGTATCTTGTTTTGGGATACAGTACTCAGGGAATCTATACCAGATAATTATGCCGAATATGGATTCAAAACATTATCAACGAATCCTTGTGGAGAAATTCCATTATGCCCTTATGACAGTTGCAGGCTACTGGCATTAAACCTCTATAGCTATGTGAAAAATCCATTTACCAAGGATGCTTATTTCGATGGCGATTTGTTTACCGAACATGCAGGAATTGCTCAAAGAATGATGGATGATATTGTTGACCTGGAAGTAGAAAAAGTAGAAGCCATTCTGAATAAAATTAATGCTGATCCGGAAGCGGAAGAAATTAAGTATGTTGAAAAACGATTGTGGGAAAAGATTAAGGAAAAATCAATACAAGGCAGAAGAACCGGTATTGGAATAACTGCTGAAGGGGATATGCTCGCAGCACTTGGCTTAAAATACGGATCTGAAAAAGCTATTAATTTTTCAACTGAGGTACATAAACTACTCGCCATTGAGGTGTATCGCTCTTCTGTTGATCTGGCAGAACAAAGAGGCGCATTCCCAATATTTAATGCAAAAAAAGAAGCTGGAAATCCATTCATCGAACGAATTAAAGAAAATGCTCCCCATGTTTATGAAAAAATGAAAATGGTAGGCCGGCGTAATATTGCTATGTTAACCATTGCACCAACAGGTAGCGTTAGTATTTGTACCCAAACTACTTCAGGGATTGAGCCTACATTCATGGTTTCATATAAACGTAGGAGGAAAGTGAATCCGAATGACAGAAATGTGGTTGTTGGTTTTATTGATGAGGTAGGAGACTCATGGGAAGAATACAATGTTTTCCATCCGAAATTTGAAGTTTGGCTGAGTACACAAGGGTATAATATTCAGGAGGTAAAAGATATGCCTGATGAAGAATTGAATTCAATCATAGCGAAATCTCCCTATTATAATGCTACATCCAATGATATTAACTGGGTGAGCAAAGTGAAAATGCAGGGAGAAATTCAGAAATGGGTAGATCATTCCATAAGCGTTACTGTAAATGTTCCAAAAGATGCTACTGAAGAGCTGGTAAGTGATATCTATCTGACAGCATGGGAAAGTGGCTGCAAAGGCATGACCATTTACCGGGATGGTTCGCGTTCGGGAGTGCTCGTTGGCAGAGATGATGACGAAAAAGATGAGTTCAGGGAAACCAAAGCACCGCCACGACCGACAGTAGTAGAGGCAGACATTATTCGTTTCCAAAATAATTATGAAAAGTGGGTTGCTGTAATTGGCACTATTAATAACAAACCATACGAAATATTCACCGGAAAAGCGGATGATTTCTATTTACCACCGTGGGTGGAAAAGGGCTCTGTTGTTAAAGAAAAAGTAAAGGGAGCAAAGTCGCGCTACGACTTTAAATTTAAGGATAAACAAGGCTACGAAATAATTGTTCAGGGATTGTCACGATCATTTGAAAGAACTTACTGGAATTATGCAAAGCTGATTTCAGGTGTGTTGCGACATGGTATGCCACTACCATATGTTATAGACCTTGTTTCAAATCTAAATGTCGAAGACGACAATATCAATACCTGGAAAAATGGTGTTGTAAGGGCATTGAAAAGATATGTGCCCAACGGAACGCCGGTTGATACGTTATGCCCTGATTGTGGTGAAGACACACTCATTTATGAAGATGGATGTTTAATTTGCAAATCATGCGGGCATTCAAAGTGCGGATAACAAAATAACCAGCAATTAAAATATAAAGCTGTTCTTTTCGGAGCGGCTTTTTTTTAAAAATGCAATTTGTGATAATCGAATGATTGGTTATTCCGGTAAGAATTTATTTTCGCAGACAGATAAACAAACATGTCTAATTCGTTATCCTTTAACCATTGGATAGCTTCTTGCTTTTCGTTTATTGCATCTGCAAAAACGGTTAAAAAACTAAAATTGAATTTCCTTAACCATGCGTAGGCACCTGCTTGTTTATCGATAGCGCCATCGAAGGCGGCTAATTGAGGGTATTTGTTTTTTAACAACCAGTCAATAGCTTCTTTGCTCCCCTTGATACCGCTACTTAAAGCAGCTAATTCAGGATAACCGTTTTCCAATAGCCAGTTATAAAAGTTCTCACCTTCATCACTAAAAGTTTCACCAAATGCCATGAGTATTTTAGGAGGGTAATCGAGCATAATAAGCGTGTATGAAACAAAGGTAGTAAGAATTAAGCTGGGAGACCAAATGAAAAATGCGGGAAAATAATTTTTCCCGCATCGTGAATAAATTTATAAGCAATAGCCTAATACCGATTAATACAATTCAGATCAGTGAATGCCTGTTCCAGTCTTTTCACCATTCCTTCTTCACCTGCTCTTAGCCACTTCCGTGGATCGTAATACTTTTTATTGGGAACATCTTCACCATCTGGGTTGCCAATTTGACCCTGCAGGTAATCGTGGTTTTTGGCTTCATATGCACGCACTCCATTCCAGTAAGTCCACTGTGTATCTGTATCAATATTCATTTTTATAACTCCGTATGAAATCGCCTCTTTAATTTTTTCAGGTTCAGAACCGGAACCACCATGGAATACAAAATTTACGGGATTCTTTTCAGTATTAAATTTTTCAGCAATATACTTTTGTGAGTTAGCAAGAATAATGGGTTCTAATTTTACATTTCCTGGCTTATAAACCCCGTGTACGTTGCCAAAAGCTGCTGCAATAGTGAAATTCTTACTTATTTTAGATAGTACTTCATATGCTTCAGCAACTTCTTCTGGCTGGGTGTATAGTTTTGAACTGTCCACATCCGTATTGTCTACCCCATCTTCTTCGCCTCCGGTTATTCCCAATTCAATTTCAAGCGTCATATCAATTTTTCTCATTCTTTCAAGATATCGGGCACATATCTCCAGGTTTTCGCTCAGTGGTTCTTCTGATAAATCAAGCATATGTGAGCTAAACAATGGTTTTCCGTGTTGTGCATAATATATTTCTCCGGCATCAAGCAATCCATCAATCCATGGAAGTAATTTTTTAGCCGCATGATCGGTATGTAAAATAATGGGAACGCCGTACATTTCAGCTAACTGATGTACATGTAAAGCACCAGAAACAGAACCTGCAATAGCAGCTTTTTCATTTTCATTTGAAAGTCCTTTGCCGGCGTAAAAAGCCCCACCCCCATTCGAAAATTGAATAATAACAGGAGAGTTTATTTTTTTTGCAGCTTCCATAACGGCATTAATAGAATTGGTTCCAACCACGTTAACAGCAGGAAGCGCATAATGCCCTTTTTTTGCAGCATTAAAAATTTTATTAAGATCGTCACCGGTTGCAACACCAGGAGCTACTTTATCAGATAATTTTGTCATTATATTATAAGTTTTAATTCTATTTAAGGCAACAAATTTAATCGAAATAATCTCAATTGCTGCAATATAACTTCTCATTACGATAGAAATAGAGTAATTTGGTTACAGCTCTTTTATAAATTTCAATCGTTTGCGAATTTTGTGATTTTTATCAGTAAGCTGACTATCGAAGGTTTTTTTATCTTTACCCGTTCTTAGTTAGTGTTTTGTATGTTACAAACACCTGAGTTTCTTTAAAATAAAGCAAAACACCATGATTAAAAAGATATTAGTAGCCAACCGGGGTGAGATAGCAATACGTGTAATGCGATCGTGTCGTGAGATGGGAATTAAGTCAGTAGCCGTTTTTTCTGAAATTGACCGAACATCTATGCATGTGAGGTATGCAGATGAAGCTTACTGCATTGGTCCTGCACCATCCAATGAAAGTTATCTTGTAATTGATAATATCATTGAAGTGGCAAAAAAGGTCAAAGCTGATGCCATTCATCCAGGTTATGGTTTCTTGTCAGAAAATGCAGAATTTTCAGACCGATGTAAAAATGAAGGCATAATATTTATTGGGCCATCTTCCTTCGCCATAAATACCATGGGCGATAAAATTACTGCCCGTAAAACCATGCAAAAAGCTGGAGTACCTGTGGTACCAGGAACTACAGAACCGATCCAGGATTTGGATAAAGCAATTGAAGTAATTAAAGAAATAGGCTTACCGGTTATGATAAAAGCAAGTGCTGGTGGAGGAGGAAAAGGGATGCGGCTTGTAAAGCAGGAAAAAGATATTTTATCCTCCGTCAGTTCAGCCAAATCCGAAGCAAAAGCTGCCTTTGGTAATGATGCCGTTTATATAGAGAAATACATTAACTCCCCGCATCACATCGAATTTCAGATACTGGCTGATAATCATGGAAATTGTATCCACCTTTTTGAAAGGGAATGTTCGGTGCAAAGGAGACACCAAAAGGTGGTTGAAGAAACCCCATCTCCAATCATGACACCGGAGGTGCGGGACGATATGGGGAAGCATGCAGTTGCAGCGGCTAAAGCTGTTAATTATTCTGGGGCTGGTACCATTGAATTTATTGTGGATGACGACCTCAATTATTATTTTCTTGAAATGAATACTCGATTACAGGTGGAGCATCCAATTACAGAAAGAGTGGTGAGTGTTGACCTGGTGAAAGAGCAAATAAAAGTTGCCAATAATGAACATTTAAGTTTAAAACAGGATGAACTTGTTCAAAATGGACATGCAATAGAAGCCCGAATTTATGCCGAGGATCCGGACAATAACTTCATGCCAAACCCTGGATTGATAAGACATATTACTGAACCTCTTGGCTTGGGGGTGAGGCATGATGGGTATGTTTATGAAGGGTATGAAATTCCGATTTATTACGACCCGCTTATATCAAAACTAATTGTGTGGGCCCCAACACGTGATGAGGCTATCGAAAGAATGAAAAGAGCATTATATGCATATAAAATTACCGGAATTAAAACCTCAATCCCTTTTCTAAACAGAATTATGGATGTACCTTCATTTAAAGAAGGAAGGTATAATACTCATTTCATTCAGGATAATGAGGAATTCTTAATGGAAAAGGATGAACCATCACAAAAACTCAAAGATATTGCTTCTATAGCTGCATTTTTTGATTATGTGGAAAGAATTGAAGAGCGCACTACCCCAGCATTTAAACAATCAAACGGGAGCAATTGGAAAAACTGTGGCCGGAAAAAGAACCTGGAAAGGTTGTCGTGATACATTTAACTCATACTCAGATAATAATATTATAATTATGTTATACGATATTAAACTTAATAACGAACAGTATAAAATTGAATTACTTGAACGAAAAAAGAATTTTGTAAGAATTGCAGTTGACGACCGCGTATATGATCTGGATATAATTGAAGTTGAAAAAGGAGTCTATTCAATATTACAAGATGGTATTTCATTCAACGTAGAACTCATTCAAACCGAAAACAAAAAGTACAACGTTAATACTTTATATAATTCTTATGATGTTGAAATAATAGATGCAGAAACAAGGTATGTAAACAGTAGAAAAAGTGCAGAAGATGATGATGCAGCATTCATTTCAACACCTATGCCGGGAAAAGTAGTGAAAATACTTGTTAATGAGGGCGATGTGGTAAAAGGTGGCGATACTGTAATTATCGTTTCTGCAATGAAAATGGAAAGCGAATATAAGGTGAACACCGATAAAATTATTAAGAAAATACTTGTTAAGGAAGGTGATACCATTGAAGGACATCAACACCTTGTATTATTAGAAGATATTGAAAACAATTAAAAATATATAACATGTCGTTACAATCAAAAATTGAACTACTGGAAGAAAAACGCAGACAAGCGGAGTTAGGTGGCGGAAAAGAGCGTATTGAAAGACAGCATAAAGCAGGAAGAAAAACGGCCCGTGAACGTATCAATGAATTATTGGATCCGGGAACTTTCGTTGAGATAGATGAATTTGTTACCCACAGGGCGACGGATTTCGGAATGGATAAAAACAAAGTTCTTGGTGATGGCGTGGTATCGGGTTATGGGAAGATAGATGGTCGGCTGATGTTTGTTTTTGCACAGGATTTTACTGTTTTTGGCGGTTCTTTAAGCAGGGCTAATGCAGATAAAATCGTAAAGATTATGGATATGGCCATGAAAATGGGAGCCCCCGTCATAGGACTTAATGATTCAGGAGGAGCACGCATTCAGGAAGGCGTTGAAAGCCTGGCAGGATATGCAGATATTTTTTATCGCAATGTAAAAAGTTCAGGAGTTATTCCGCAGATCTCAGCTATTCTTGGCCCCTGCGCTGGTGGCGCTGTTTATTCACCAGCAATCACTGATTTTATTATGATGGTGAAAGAAACTTCATATATGTTTGTGACCGGACCGGATGTGATAAAAACGGTTACCAACGAAGAAGTAAGCATGGAAGAATTGGGTGGAGCTATGACTCACAACCAGAAAAGTGGTGTTGCCCATTTTACGGCTGAAGATGATGATCAGGCCATGATCATGATTCGTGAGTTGATGAGCTTTCTGCCATCAAACAACATGGAAGATCCACCTGTAAAAGTTTGCACGGATGATCTATGTCGGGAAGAGCCCAAACTGGACGAAGTAATTCCCCCTGACCCCAACAAACCATACGACATGATGGATATTATCATGCCTGTAATCGACAACAATCATTTTCTCGAAGTACAACCACACTATGCAAAGAATATTATTGTAGGATTTGCGCGTATTGCGGGCAAACCTGTTGGCATAGTTGCCAATCAACCTGCAGTGCTGGCTGGAGTGCTGGATATTAACAGTTCAATAAAAGCAGCTCGTTTTGTTCGATTTTGCGATGCCTTTAACATTCCTTTGATCACATTTGAAGATGTACCGGGATTTTTACCCGGAACAGCCCAGGAATTTGGTGGAATTATTAAACACGGAGCAAAATTATTATATGCCTTTGCTGAAGCTACCGTTCCAAAGATTACAATTATAACCCGTAAGGCTTACGGTGGAGCTTATGATGTGATGTCGAGCAAACATATTGGTGCCGATTATAATATGGCCTATCCAACTGCAGAGATAGCAGTAATGGGACCTGAAGGTGCGGTAAATATCATTTACCGGAATAAGATCAATTCAGATGAAGAACGTCAAAAAGCCGTAGAAGAATACCGCGAGAATTTTGCCAGTCCTTATAAAGCAGCTGAATTGGGTTATATTGATGAAATAATTTTCCCTAGTAACACACGAAAAAAATTGGTTCAGGCATTAGAAATGACACAAAATAAGTCAGCCAGTAATCCACCTAAAAAACACGGGAATATTCCTTTGTAATTAAAAGAATAACCAACAATTAAAAAACCGCAGTGTCAAATTTGACACTGCGGTTTTTGTTTTTTTTAAGAGCTTATTTTTTTATGCCGACAAATGCTTCCGCTCAAACAATATGAGCCAAAATACACCTATAGTTATTGAAGAGTCGGCGATATTGAAAATGGGTCGGAAGAATATAAATCGGTTGTCGTAACCAAAAATGAAATCAGGCAACCACGACGGTAAATCTGCTTTGGCAATACTAATTACTGGGAAATAGAGCATATCAACCACCCGGCCGTGCAAAAAGCCTGCATATCCTTCTCCTGCAGCAGCAAATTCTGCAATTGTATGGTAGCTGCTTTGGGTAAACAGCATTCCATATAATGCACTGTCGATGATATTGCCAATGGCGCCTGCCAGTATCATAGAAATACTAATGATCAACCCGCTGTGCTTATTTTTTCGTGTAAGCATATACAAGTAAACCCCAATCGCAATTATGGCCAGAATTCGGAAAATGCTCAGCGAAAGTTTGCCCCATTCGCCCCCGAATTCCATCCCAAAGGCCATTCCATAATTCTCAGTAAAATAAAGCTTAAACCAATCACCAAACATCGGAATTTCTTCTCCCAGGGTCATTGTAAGTTTAATGTAAATCTTAGCAGCCTGATCAAAAAACAAGATCAGCAAAATAATTATAAGTGCTTTCTTCAAAGAATGGTTATTTAGAAGATTAGTTCATGATCTCAGGTTTCGACTGAGCTAATTTTGCATCAATACTTAGTGTTGCATGAGGGACAGCTTTTAGTCGCTCTTTAGCAATCAGTTTTCCGGTTACCCGGCATATACCGTATGATTTATTTTGAATACGTAAAAGGGCATTCTCCAGGTTATTGATAAAGCGTGTTTGACGAGCTGCCATTCGACTGTTTTCTTCTTTCGAGAGTACCTGTTGACCTTCTTCCAGCACCTTAAATGTTGGTGAAGTATCATTGGTATCGTTTTCACTATTGTTGGTGTATGCCTCTGTTAACAATTTGAGGTCTTCTCTTGCTTTAGACAATTTATCAAGAATGATCTGCTTGAATTCTTCAAGTTCTTCATCCGTGTATCTCGTCTTCTTGGATTCAGTTTTATTTTCGTTCATAGCCTCTTATTTTAAATTACGGATGTATAATTGATTGTTTAAATATACAACAGATTTTTATAATAATATTGTCTTTTTACTCTTTTTATGTATCATTTTTCTTTAGCATCAGCCTAACACTAATGCCGTCCACCAGTTCAACTTCTTCAGAGCCATTATTTTCAATACCATCAACTAACTCCATTTGTGCCAACGTTTCAGAACAGATATAGTCTTTGAAACTTTCAAAAGATTCACTGGTTTCGCTAGTTTTTTCAACAATTAGTGATATTCTGTCTGTTACCTCCAGCCCTTTGTCTTTTCTTAAATTCTGAATCCGGTTTACCAATTCCCGTGCAAGTCCTTCATTTTCGAGTTCAGGTGTCATTGTCATATCTAAAGCTACAGTAAGGTGATCCTGTGTGGTAACACTCCACCCAGGGATGTCTTCGGTACTAATTTCAACATCTTCAAGGTTTATAATTACTTCTTCCTGATCAATCACGAATTTCATTTCACCTGATTCCTCAAGTTTTTTAATGTCATCCTGACCAAACTGCTGAATTTGAGCAGATATTTGCTTCATCAGCTTGCCGTATTTTGGCCCCAGACTTTTAAAATTAGGTTTGATTTTCTTAACAAGCACATTCGAATCTTCAGTGATATATTCTATCTCTTTAACATTTACTTCTGAAAGAATTAAAGTTTCAACAGCTCTGACAACATCTTTAAAATGATTGTTTAAAACAGGTATCATGATTTTATTCAATGGTTGCCTTACCCTGAGATTATTCTTTTTACGTAACGACAATACCATGGACGATATTTGTTGTGCCAGCTCCATTCTTTCCTCGAGGTCTTTGTCAATCAGTTGATCATCTGCAATCGGGAAATCTGTCAGGTGAATTGACGGCACATTAAACCGTTTAGTTATATTATTTAAATCTTTGAATACTTTCTCTGTAAAAAAAGGCGCGATTGGAGATGCCAATTGTGCGATCACTTCAAGGCAACGATACAGTGTTTGATATGCCTCAATTTTGTCTTTTGTATAAGAACCCTTCCAGAACCTGCGTCGGGATAAACGAACGTACCAATTGCTTAAGTGCTCATTTACAAAATACTGGATGGCCCTTCCTGCTTTTGTCGGTTCATAATTATCATAAGCATCGTCAACAGTCTTTATGAGCGTATTTAACTCTGACAATATCCAGCGGTCGAGCTCTGTCCTTTCTTCAACCGGAATTTCATCCTCTTTATAAACGAAACCATCAATATTAGCGTAAAGTGCAAAGAATGCGTAGGTATTATAAAAAGTTCCGAGGAATTTTCTGCGGACTTCATCAATTCCTTCTACATCAAAACGAAGATTATCCCACGGTTGCGAGTTGGTGATCATATACCATCTTGTGGCATCAGGGCCATACTTTTCGATAGTTTCAAATGGATCGACAGCATTACCGAGGCGTTTCGACATTTTATTACCTGCCTTGTCAAGCACCAGACCGTTAGATACTACTGTTTTAAATGCTACGGAGTCAAACAGCATGGTGGCTATAGCATGTAATGTAAAGAACCAACCTCTTGTTTGATCCACACCTTCAGCGATAAAGTCCGCCGGGAACGTATGCTCAAACTCGTCAACATGTTCAAAAGGATAATGAAACTGTGCATATGGCATGGCACCTGAATCGAACCAAACATCTATCAATCCGGGTTCACGGTACATTTTCTTGCCACTTTCCGAAATCAACACAATATTGTCAACATAAGGCCTGTGGAAATCAAAAGTCTCATAATTCTTTGTGCTCTGATCGTCTGGTTTGAAATTTGCCATCGGGTTATGATCCATAACGCCGGCAGCTACAGCCTTTTCAACTTCTGACTTTAACTGTGCTGCTGAACCAATGGCAATTTGTTCGGTTTTGTCTTCACTGGTCCAGATAGGCAATGGAACACCCCAGAAACGCGAGCGAGAAAGATTCCAGTCAACCAGGTTTTCGAGCCAGTTACCAAACCTACCTTCGCCGGTGGCCACAGGTTTCCAGTTGATGGTTTTATTCAGCTCGATCATTTTATCCTTCAGCGCTGTGGTTTTGATAAACCAGCTGTCAAGCGGATAATACAATATGGGTTTGTCTGTTCTCCAACAATGCGGATAGTTATGCACATGTTTTTCAATGCGGAATGCCTTGTTGTGCTTTTTGAGTTCTACAGCCAGGTCAATGTCAAGAACCGGGCCCCCTTCTTCGAAATGTATATCGTAGTCATTCTTTACATAACGACCCGCAAAAGCTGAGTAGTTTTTAATATGCACGTAGTCGGTAACAAAAGCTTCATCCAGTTCATCTAAATTGAAAAAGCGTCCTTTCAGGTCAACCATTGGACGACGTTCACCTGTTTTGTCAATCAATACAAGCGGCGCAATACCCATAGCTTTGGCAACACGGTCATCATCCGCACCAAAAGTAGGAGCGATGTGAACAATTCCAGTACCATCTTCGGTGGTTACAAAATCACCGGGAATGATTTCAAATGCTTTACCAATCGGCTTTATCCATGGAAACAATTGCTCAAAACAGGTGCCTGTAAGCTCAAATCCTTTATGCTCGCCTATGACTTTAAAAGGAATATGTTTATCCCCAGGTTTGTAATCTTCAATATTCAAATCCTTGTCTTTTTCAGGGAAATATGCATTCAGTCTTTCCTTGGCCAGAATTACAGTAATAGGGTTACCTGTATATGAGTTATAAGTTTTTACTTTTACATAATCAATTTTATCTCCTACTGCTAGTGCTGTATTTGAGGGAAGCGTCCACGGTGTTGTTGTCCAGGCCAGCATATACAGGTCACCATCCACATCTTCAAATAATGGCTCTGCAGCTTTTTCTTTAATAACTTTAAATTGTGCCACTACAGTTGTATCCGAAACATCACGGTAACATCCAGGTTGGTTAAGCTCATGTGTGCTTAATCCGGTTCCAGCAGCAGGTGAATAAGGTTGAATGGTATAGCCTTTATAGAGCAATCCTTTTTCGTAAAGTTGCTGCAACAGATACCAGACTGTTTCAATATATTTATTGTCGAAAGTGATGTAAGGATGGTCGAGATCAACCCAGTAACCGATCTTTTCAGTTAGGTCATCCCATAGATCCTTGTACTTCAATACTTCTTTCCGACAAGCATTATTATACTCTTCAACACTTATTTTTATACCGATATCTTCTTTGGTAATTCCCAGGGTTTTTTCAACGCTGATCTCTACTGGCAGTCCATGTGTGTCCCAACCGGCTTTGCGTTCGACGTATTTTCCTTTCAATGTCTGGTAACGACAAAAAAGATCTTTAATAGTGCGGGCCATCACATGATGTATGCCCGGTACACCATTTGCTGATGGTGGCCCCTCGTAAAATACAAATGGTTGATTTCCCTTACGAATATCCAGGCTCTTTTTGAAAATGTCATTTTCTTCCCAAAATGCCCTGACTTCGTTGGCAATTTTTGTTAAATTCAACTGTTTGTATTCTTTGTACTTCATTCTATTTAAACGCCTTAATGGATGGTTAATGAAAAAGTGGGTGCAAATCTAAGAAAATTGCCGCACTTGATGAATCAGGAATGAGCTAAATATCTGCGTGCAATTGTTTTAATGCAGAAAAACTATCTTTAAAATAAATATAGAAGCTTAATAATCTGTGAAACGAATATCTTACATTTTCAGGATTATAGTTTTTGTCTCCGGCTTGGTCAGCATGTTTGTAATTACATCATAAGCACCATATTCGCCAAGGTTTTGCAATATATCCTTTATCTTTCTTTTCTTTTCATCCACGTTTTCTTTGGAAGTCAAAATAGACTTGAGCTCTTTAACCTGCGAACCTTTTAACTCATCCAGTAAACAGCTTAAAATATCTGAAATGGCCTGTTCTGAATGGATATTTTTTGAAAGATCAGGAAGCCCGAAAGCTTTTAACTCATCTATGGCTGCCTGCAATACCTCACGGGCTAATTTTTTGCTACCTTCTTCATACGACTCATTACCTGAAGCATCTCTCAATGACCATGAACTGAATTCGAATTCCACTTTTCGGATCATCTTTATTTTTTCATTTTCAGGTCCGAATATTCTTTCAAGTAAGATGATGGTATAATTTTTCCACGGTTGCAATTCAAAATCCTCTTCATATAATTTGTCGATTTGCAGCTGCAATAGTTTGATTTCTTTCTGTGCCATGTGTTTAAATTTGATCCCTATAAAGATAGGTGTTTTAGGTATTTTATTCAAACTTTATAAATGAACCGGTCCTTTTTATGAAACATTTCATTATTTCGTATTTTCACCACCCATTAAATAGTAGCATATGACCCACTTAAAATTTGATTATAAAAATGCATTAAGCTTTGTTTCAGAAGCCAGTATCAAAGCTTATCAACCTCAAATTAATAAGCATTTAGAAGCATTGTTCAATAAAACAGGAAGAGGAAACGATTTCCTGGGATGGATTGATCTACCCGATAGCACATCTGAAGATTTATTGCAGAAATTGGAAAAACTAACTCTGGAATTGAGACAAAAATCCGAAGTGTTTGTGGTGATTGGTATTGGTGGTTCCTATTTGGGCGCACGAGCCATCATTGATGCACTGAACCATCATTTCTCACAAGTGAAGCAGGGTGGAGATGATCCGGTGGTGATTTATGCGGGACAAAACATCAGCGAAGATTATATGTATGATCTGTTGGAGATTCTCGACCAGAAAGATTATTCGATGACAGTAATCTCCAAATCAGGAACAACTACTGAACCGGCTGTTGCTTTCAGGATTTTAAAAAACCATCTTGAACAGAAATATGGAGTAGCTGAAGCAAGGAAACGGATTGTTGCGATTACAGATAAAGCTAAAGGAGCCCTCAAACAATTGGCAAATGAAGAGGGCTATGAGACTTTTATTGTGCCTGATGATGTGGGGGGAAGGTATTCCGTTTTAACTCCTGTTGGACTGTTGCCCATAGCTGTTGCAGGTTATAATATAAGGAATCTGTTAAAGGGTGCTCAACAAATGAAATCGGCGATTGAGTCGAATTATTCGATTGCTAAAAACCCGGTTTCTGCCTATGCAGCTGTAAGGAATGTACTCTATAATTCCGGGAAAACAACGGAGATCATGGTGAACTATGAACCCCGATTGTTCTACTTTACAGAATGGTGGAAACAACTATATGGTGAAAGTGAAGGCAAAGAAAACAAAGGTGTTTTCCCGGCAGGTGTTGGCTTTACAACCGATTTGCATTCGATGGGGCAGTACATACAGGAGGGATTGAGAAATATTTTTGAAACGGTTATATCTGTTGAAAAACCAGCTCATCATATAAAGGTGCCATCTGATGCAAAAAATTTAGATAAACTCAATTATATTGCTGGCATGCCTATTCATGAGGTAAATCATCAGGCTGAAATTGGTACTACCCTTGCTCATATAGATGGAGGTGTGCCAAATTTAAGAATTACTATCCCAAAAGTGAATGAGGAAGTACTCGGTGAGATGGTGTATTTCTTTGAAATGGCATGTGCATTGAGTGGCTATATCCTTGATGTGAACCCCTTTGACCAACCGGGAGTGGAAGCCTATAAAAAGAATATGTTCGCTTTGCTGGGCAAGCCAGGGTTTGAAAAAGAAACTGAAAAAATCAGAAAGCGGATTAAATAGCTGGATATGCAAAAAATACTTATTGCCGGAATGGTTTTAATCATGCTGTCATCATGTTACAGGCCTGCTGCCAGAGAAACCATGCAGGATTTGCAGCAGTTGAATGGTAAATGGGCTTCTTCTGAAAGCATTTTGTTCAACGAATTCTGGCAAATCAAATCCGATACCCTGTTATTGGGACTGGGTTATAGTTTGCAGGATAACGACACTGTTTTTAAAGAGGAACTGAAGATATTTTATCGTGATGGCCATGTATTTTACGGAGCGAAAGTAGGAGATAGCGACCAGTTTATCCTTTTTAAATTAACTGAAGCCAAGAAAAACAGTTGGGTTTTTGAAAATCATGAACATGATTACCCCAATATTATCATTTATGAAATTGATAAAGACCGCTTAGTTGCTTACACCACCAACAGCAATGGCAATAAGAAAATAGAATTTATAATGAAAAGAACTCCATGATGAAATTTCTAGAACTTATTTATAAGCGTCAAAGCGACCGTAAATATATAAATAAAGTGGTTGAAAAAGAAAAGTTGGAACGATGCCTCGAAGCGGCCCGCTTAGCACCTTCTGCAAGTAATTCGCAACCATGGACATTTATCGTTATTAATGATCCTGACTTGAAGGATAAGGTAGCTCGGAAAACATTCGGCCCGGCAAAGACGTTTAATAAATTTGTTCCTCAAGCACCAGTTATTCTTGCCATTGTAATGGAAAAGCCTAAAATTATTACCGAACTTGGCGGGCGTGTTAAGAAAAAAGAATGGCCATTGATCGATATCGGGATCGCTGCAGAACATTTTTGCCTACAGGCTGCAGAAGATGGTTTGGGAACCTGTATGTTGGGCTGGTTCGATGAGCAATCAATTAAAGAAATACTGCATATCCCTGATAGCAATACGATCCCTCTATTAATTACCCTTGGCTACACACCTGACAATTATAAGCTACGGAAAAAGGTCAGGAAAAATTTTGAAAAAGTTGTTAAGTGGAACAGCTATTAATTAGCGTTTAAAAGCTTTTTAATAACTACAGGAAAATGTTCGTATTCCAGCTCATGTATTTTTGAAGCCAGGCTGTCCGCCGTATCATCATCAGATATCTCACAGCTTACCTGGAAGATGATATTTCCTTCATCGTAATGCTCATTCACATAATGAATGGTTATTCCTGATTGCTTTTCTTTCTGATTAATAACTGCTTCATGTACATATTGGCCGAACATACCTTTGCCACCATATTTAGGTAAAAGAGCCGGATGGATATTAATAATCCTGTTCGGAAATTTTTTAATAATAGATGAAGGAATCAGCCATAAAAAACCAGCCAGGATCACAAAATCAATATCTTTTTTAATCAAAGCATCAATCACTTTATCGGATTTATATATATCATCACGTTTAAAAACCATTGTTTCCACATCAAATTTCCTTGCTCTTTGTAAAACCCCGGCATTTGGATTATTGGTCAACACAAGTTCAATGTATACATCTTTATTGTCCAAAAAATATTCCATAATGCGTTCCGCGTTTGTACCGTTGCCTGATGCGAAAATGGCGATTCTCTTCATGGATCTACTACTTTATGTTCGTCACAAAAATAGACATATTCGCAGTAAGATTTCCCTAAATAGGTTATTTTAAAAGGCTTATATAACAAATTGGTGAGTATATAATTACGGGCAAAATAAATCAAATTAGTTATTTTTTTATTGTTTTTTATGCCATTAATGACTTTCTTTGCAACAGTTTAACCAATAAAAAAATAGACTTATGTCAGAAGTTCGTTCAAAAGTTGTCAGCATCATTGTAGATAAGCTTGGTGTTGAAGAAAGTGAAGTTACAAATGAAGCAAGTTTCACGAACGATTTAGGCGCTGATTCACTTGATACTGTTGAATTGATTATGGAATTTGAAAAAGAATTCAATCTTTCAATTCCTGACGAAGAAGCAGAAAAAATTGAAACAGTAGGAGACGCAGTAACTTATATTGAAGGTCATCAATAGAAAACCTTATTGATTTATGGAATTAAAGAGAGTAGTTGTTACAGGAATTGGTACAATTACTCCGATTGGCAATAACGTCAATGAATATTGGGACGCACTTGTTAATGGAGTAAGTGGTGCCGCCGATATAACTTTATTTGACACCGAAAAGTTCAAAACTAAATTCGCGAGTGAAGTAAAGAATTTCGACGGTTTGAATTACTTTGATCGGAAAGAAGTCCGAAAACATGACAGGTATGCTCAATTTGGCCTTATTGCAGCCGATGAAGCAATTAGTGATTCAGGTCTTAGCATTGAGAAAGTTGACGGCAATAAAGTTGGTGTCATCTGGGCTTCTGGTATCGGAGGGCTCAGAACCTTCCATGATGAAGTGGTGGGTTTTGCCCGTGGAGATGGTACGCCAAGGTACAATCCTTTCTTTATTCCAAAAATGATCGCTGATATTGCTGCGGGCCATATTTCAATAAAACACGGCTTCAAAGGACCTAATTTTGCAACAGTTTCTGCTTGTGCTTCATCAGCGAATGCATTAGCCGATGCATATAATTACATCCGTTTAGGAAAAGCTGTAGCGTTTGTAACCGGTGGATCAGAAGCAGCCATTACAGAAGAAGGTGTTGGCGGATTTAACGCCATGCATGCCATTTCCACCCGTAACGATGATCCGAAAACAGCATCACGTCCTTTTGATAAAGACAGAGATGGATTTGTAATAGGAGAAGGTGGTGGCGGAGTCATTTTCGAGGAACTGGAACATGCGCTTGCACGTGGAGCTAAAATTTATGCCGAAGTGGCCGGAGCTGGACTATCAGGTGATGCACACCATATGACTGCCCCCCATCCGGAAGGTGATGGCGCCTACCGTTGTATGGAAGCTGCATTGATTGATGCCGGGATGACCATAGAAGATATTGACCATATTAACACTCATGGTACTTCAACGCCTGTTGGTGATATTGTTGAACCAAAAGCCATCACAAATCTTTTTAAAGATCATGCCAACAGTATCAATATTAATTCAACTAAGTCAATGACCGGTCACTTGTTAGGTGGTGCAGGAGTTATTGAAGCTATCGCCACTTTACTGGCGGTAAAAAATGATATTATTCCACCCACAATTAATCACTTTACGGATGATCCTGAGATCAATAACGAACTGAATTTCACCTTTCACAAAGCTGTTCAACGTACAGTGAATGCAGGTTTAAGTAATACTTTCGGTTTTGGTGGTCATAATGCATCCATCATCTTTAAGAAATTTGTAAAATAAAACCCCCAGATTTGATAGTATTTAGCTATATCAAGTCGTGTTTTTCTTCAGATAAAGAATTATATCATTCGATTAAAAATATTTTCGGATTTTACCCGGGAAATATTAATCTGTATAAACTGGCCTTAAGGCATAAATCAGCAACTACCCGAAAAATTAATGGACTGAAGGTAAATAATGAGCGCCTCGAATACCTGGGTGACGCCATTTTAAGTGCTATCATTGCCGACTATCTTTTCCGTCGTTTTCCTTTTAATGATGAAGGTTTTCTGACCCAGATGCGATCAAAGATCGTTAGCCGTTCGTCTTTAAATAAACTTTCCAGAAAACTGGGGCTCCAAAATTTGGTAGTGTCAGCTGACATCCAGCCTGTTCAACCCAAATCCGCTGGTGGAGATGCTTTTGAAGCATTCCTCGGCGCAGTTTTTTTGGATAAAGGTTATAATTTTACCAAAAAGATTATGCTTAAAAGGATCATTGGGGTGCATTTTGATGTGGATATGCTTGTTGAAAAAGAAGTTAGCTACAAAAGCCGCATCATCGAATGGTCACAAAAAGAGAAAAGAGATATTCAGTTTAAAGTAATGAAACAGGTGGGTGAGAAAAATAAGAGACAATATGTAGTTTCTGTTATTATCGATAATAACCTGATTGCCACTTCCCAGGATTATTCAATCAAAGGAGCCGAAAAGCTGGCAGCTGAAAAAGCCTGGCAGGAAGTCGAAAAGACACTGGAAGAATAAAGATTCCTAATAATTTTATAAAGCGATCAAATTCCGGTCGTTCTCCTATCGCATAGTTTCGTAATTTTGAAGTTTGGATTCAGATAAACTATGGCCAGGAAATTACAGCTAAAAATTGATTATTTCGACGAGTATGATATGCTGGCAATTGTCAGTCATTTAAAGGATTACCGGCTGGCTTTTCACATCAATCAAAAACTTGGGAGCCATCTGAAGAAATTTGACGACCTGGTAATATTAAATGCTGAAGAACAAAATTATACCTGGTATTGTTGTCATGAAAAGGAAAACCATATGACAGTTTACCTGATTGGAAATTCGTTTAAAGGAAGTAAACTGATCCCGTCAAGGAAAGAAATTGATTTCTTTTTGCTCATCAAAAACGCAATTAATTCCGAGAAAGTGGATGATATATTAAAAGAAATTAGATCAATCCGTGATGTGGTTGGAGTTTTTAAGCAGGAAATGGCTTCTATTAAAGATATGGATGTATTGCTGGAACTGATCGAACTGCATGAAATGGAACAGTTTAAAGGAAAACAAAAAAGATAAAATCGCGTTAGTAATTATATGAGAACAGAAGACGGTGTACTGGATTATTCAATGCATTTCAACGAATCGCGTTTTTTTGTAAAACTTGGTAAAGTAGCGGGATTGTTGGGTGAAAAGGTATTGTATTCCCTGTTCATCCTGTATTACCTGGTATTCGATAAGAGCATTCCATTAAAAGTGAGATCCACTTTTATGGGCGCGCTGGGATATTTTATCCTGCCGACTGATTTGGTGGCCGATTTCCTCCCACTCATTGGATTTGCTGATGATATTGCTTTAGTTTCATATGTCATCGCTCATGCCTTCGAATATATTACGCCTGAAATCAGACAAAAGGCGAGGCAAACAGCTGTTAGATTGATTGAATAACCCAATTTTTAATATTGAGCACCCTTCCTGATCTCGTTTCAAAAGATTAATTTTACACTTGAAACTTTTAGATTCTTTACTTAAATACTCAAACATTGAAAAAAAGTAATTTATCAATCATCTTCAGGAGATTGGGATTGATGCATGCTGTTGACAAAGCAAGGTATTTTTATTTTAAATCAAAGAATAAAGAAAAAAACAAGGCCTTTCTGAAAGAAAATCCGCAAGTAAAATTGCCACCTGATTACCTGATTTATGAATCGTTTCAGCTTGATTATACTGAGTATTACACAAAAAGCAGAGAAACAGCCAAATGGTTGTTAGCATATTTTTTGAAGCACATTTCCCTAAAGAGTGTAAAAATTCTTGATTGGGGATGCGGCCCTGGCAGGGTGATCAGGCACATGCCTGAATTACTGGGTAAAGGTTCGGAAATATATGGAACCGATTATAATCTCAAATCAATTAACTGGTGTAAGAATAATCTGCCAGGGATTTCATTT
Organism: Marinilabiliales bacterium; assembly: GCA_963776205.1. GTDB lineage: Bacteria > Bacteroidota > Bacteroidia > Bacteroidales > F082 > UBA4459. The sequence continues at coordinate 403,782 of CAVZLR010000001.1, read as the reverse complement.
AATCATAATACATTAGAAGCGAAGCTGCCATATAAAAACGATTTTTTTGATGCAATATTCGGCATTTCCATATTTACGCACCTCTCAGAAGAAATGCATTATAATTGGTTTAATGAATTATCCAGGATATTGAAGCCTGGCGGCATACTTTTTCTCACAACCCATGGAGATGTATTCACGGAAAAGCTAACAAATCAAGAGAATAAGACTTTTAGAGAAGGTAAACTTGTAGTTCGTGGACAAGTAAAAGAAGGTCATCGAACCTTTACAGCCTACCATCCAAAAGCATTTATGGAAAATCTTTTTAGAAAAATGGAAGTGTTAGAGCATGTTCCGGGAACTTCGAATGGCAAACCGCAGCAGGATATCTGGATTGTGAGGAAATAATTCCTTTATCGTGTCATGCTGAACTCCGAATTTTAACGGAGTGAAGCATCTTGCAATATCAATAACATACCAAATCCAGATTAAGCAGGTTTCTTCACTTCGTTCAGAAAGACAAATCCTAATATGCAGACTTAAACTGGTCTAAAAATCTTAAATCATTTTCAAAGAACAACCGCAAGTCGTTGATCTGGTATTTGAGCATGGTAATGCGCTCGATACCCATACCGAAAGCATAACCGGTGTATTTCTTGCTGTCTATATTACAAGAGTCAAGTACATAAGGATCCACCATACCGCAACCGAGAATTTCTACCCAACCGGTATATTTACAAATATTGCAACCTTTTCCCCCGCAGATATTACACGAAATATCCATCTCAGCTGAAGGTTCTGTAAATGGAAAATAAGAAGGTCTGAAACGGGTTTTGGTATCCTCTCCAAAAAGTTCCTTGGCAAAATAGAAAAGCGTTTGTTTCAGGTCGGCAAATGATACATCAGTGTCAACGCACAAACCTTCCACCTGGTGAAAAATACAATGGGCACGTGCCGAAATGGCTTCATTACGGAATACCCTGCCCGGCAATACTGTGCGAATGGGGGGCTGCGTGCTTTGCATCACCCTGATCTGTACCGAAGATGTATGTGTCCGTAATGCGATATCCGGGTCTTTTTCGATAAAGAAAGTATCCTGCATATCGCGTGCCGGATGGTCTTTTGGAAAATTCAGCGCTGAAAAATTATGGAAATCATCTTCAATTTCAGGACCCTCGGAGACTGAAAAGCCAATTCTGGCAAATATTTCGATAATCTCGTTTCTTACAATCGATAGCGGATGTCGTGTTCCCAGTGTAACATTGGGGGGTAAAGTAAGGTCTATATCGGAACCACTGCCTTGGGTCGATTCTTCAAGCTTGTCTTTAAGAGCAACTATTTTCTCCTGCACAGCCATTTTCAGGTTGTTAATCAGTTGGCCTACTTCTTTTCGGTCAGTCGGGTCCACATTCCGGAAATCGTTGAAAAGAGCCGGAATCTTTCCTTTTTTGCTCAGGAATTCGATCCGAAACTGTTCCAATTGTTCAAGCTTCTCTGCCCTGAAGGTTTCAACTTCTTTCAGGTATTCCTCTATCTTTTGTTTCATTATTCCAGAATTTCTATGGTCATGCTAACAGGAACTACAGGCACATCAGCTTTTCCTGTTTGTACGGCAGCAATTTTATCAATAACGTCAAATCCGTCAAGGACTTCTCCGAATACCGTGTAACCGCCATCCAAATGGGGTGTGCCGCCAATGGTTTTATAAGCAATTTCCTGTTCTTCTGTAAAAACATGGCCTGTTTGGGCAGTAACTGCATTCAAATACCTATCGTCCATCACACGTCCCTGCACAATATAAAACTGGCTGCCTGAAGATGCTTTTTCAGGGTTTACCTGGTCGCCCATGCGTGCTGCAGAAAGGGCTCCTTTTTTATGAAAATGATCAGGAAGAATTTCGGCAGGAACTGTATAACCGGGATCCTGCTGGCCATTTTTATTACCGCCACCCTGGATCATAAAATTTTGAATAACACGATGAAATGGTGAATCTTCATACCATCCTTCTTTCACGAGTTTTATAAAATTATCGCGATGAAGCGGTGTGTCGTTGTATAATTTGGCGGTGATGTCACCCATTGTGGTGTGAATAATCACTAAAGGTTCAGGTTTTTCGGATTGCGACATGAGTTGTATACTGATGAATAAACTTATAAGGATTATTATTTTTCTCATTTGTGTTTGATTTTAAAAGAAGTGCAAAATTAGTAAAATTGTGGCTTTAACTTTTAACCTCCTGGAAACACTTCCTGCATAAAGGCTCGTAGGCATCTGTTTCACCAAGGACTACCAGTTTATCATCTTTAACAGTCCGATGCGAATAATTAGCCAGATTGCCACATTTCATGCAAATGGCATGTACTTTTGTAACATATTCAGCAGTGGCCAATAATTGTGGAATGGGACCAAAAGGCTTGCCCAGGTAATCCATATCCAGTCCGGCAACGATCACCCGTTTACCACGGTTGGCCAATTCATTGCAAACAGAGACCAATTCGTTGCCAAAAAACTGGGCCTCGTCAATACCAACAACTTCAAAATCCTCAGCATAAAATAGAATTTGGGAGGCATTTTCAACAGGAATAGAAGCTGATTTGCGGGCATCATGCGAAACAACATCTTCCTCATCGTAACGCACGTCAACAGCGGGTTTAAAAACCTCCACTTTCTGTTTGGCAATGCGCGCCCTGGTAAGCCTGCGTAACAGTTCTTCTGTTTTTCCGGAAAACATGGAACCGCATACGATTTCTATCCAACCCGCACGTTCCGAATTATTACTGTCTTTTTCAAGAAACATCCCTGATTATTGATATTCTTTATACTTTTGAGAGTAACAAAATTAATGAACTTTTATCAATGAAGAAGGAAAAAATAATAAATGAAATTGACCTCACAATAGAATCAATCAGCATGCATGTGAAACGCCTTAAAAGTAATAATAAAAAGGTGCATAAAATGGATGTTGATCTGTTGATTGAAAAAACAAGGCAACTCTACGATCAGTTGATCCGCTTGGATGGGATCACCATTCCCTTTGAAACTAATGTGACAGATGGACCAGAACAGCAATTAAAAGTATCTGAAGAACGTATTGAAGAAGAAGTTTTAGTTGAAGAGGCGGCTGATGAATCGATGAAAGAAAAAATGTCCGAAGGGATGACAAGTCCCGAAGAACAGGAGGTTGAAACAGTGATACATAAGGTTGAAGAAGAAGAGCTTTTAGAAGAAAACATGGAACCGGTTGAGCCGGAAGAACATGAAGTAGAGATAGTAATGCACAAAAGTGAAGATGAAACAATACCGGAAGCGCATGAGGAACAAACTGAACCGGAAGAAAGACCCGCAACAGAATTTCAAAAGGAAAAAAGTGAAGTAAAATCAAACATTGATCTGTTTTCAACTTCTGCTGAACCAACTTTAGGCGACAGGTTTAAAAACGATGAGCAGAGGACTATCGCTGATAAAATAACAAAAAAGCAAATAAACGAATTGAGGGAAGCTATAGGGATTAATGAAAAATTTTTATTTATCAATGAACTTTTTAATGGCGATCTCAGCAGGTACAACAGGATTATTGATGAACTGGATGATCTCAAAACAGTGGAGGGTGTGAACACCTATATGCTCGAGCTTAAAATTCAAAGTCAATGGGCTGAAGACAATCCGGCATTCATAAAATTATACGAATTGGTCAGTCGAAAATTCATAAAGTGAGGGAATTGATATCACAAAAATTAATATCTGAGATGATTTGCATGACCATCGATAATCAACTAGTAACAATTTAAGTCAGGTTAATGAGTCATTCAAAATTATATATTGTTCCCACACCAATTGGCAACATGGAGGATATGACCCTCAGGTCTATCAGAATATTGAAGGAGGTTGACCTGATATTGGCTGAAGATACACGTACCAGCGGTAAGTTGCTGAATCATTATGATATTTCAAATAAGTTGTTTCCTTATCATCAATTTAATGAACATAAGGTAGTAACGGCACTCGCTGAGAGAATACTAGCCGGGGAAACGATGGCATTAATAACAGATGCGGGAACACCAGGTATTTCTGATCCCGGTTATTTGCTCATCAGGGAGTGTGTTAAAAATGATATTACCATTGACTGTCTGCCGGGCGCTACAGCTTTTATCCCGGCACTCGTAAATTCGGGCTTACCAACGGATAAATTCTTCTTTGAAGGATTTCTTCCGCATAAAAAAGGTAGGGAGAGCAGGCTGAAATACTTGTCGGAGATATCTTATACAATCGTATTCTACGAATCGCCGCACCGCCTTAATAAAACCCTGGCTCAGTTCATAACCCATTTTGGGCCAGACCGGAAGGCATCGGTATCACGTGAGATAAGTAAACTGCATGAAGAAACCATCAGGGGTACATTACAGGAAGTTGCTGCACATTACCAGGATAAAATCATTAAAGGAGAAATTGTAATCATTATCGGGCAGCTCGTATAAGCGCCATTACAAATCAGTCTCATCCTCATATAACTTTATTTTTCTGTATGTACGCTACCGGACAAAAATGTTCGGATTGACAACAAATTTGTATGATCAAAACAATCATTAAGGATGATGTAAAACCCACTAAATAAGATATATATAAATTTTGGCATGAGATTGGTAAGCTGTTATTTCAGAAACAAAATATGTTATAAAATGAGAACACTAAATACAACTAAATCAATCATAGCCACATTGGCAGTTCTGTTTGCAGTGAATCTGAGCGCCGGTACACTTAATATGGCTGAAGAAAATTATATTCATGATATCCCATTCAATACAAATGAGATTTATAACGAGATTTTAATCTCATCAGGAGTCCTTGATTTTGATTTTGTAGAAGAAGCATATATCAATGATATACCTTTCAACACCGAATGTATCACAACAGATTGCCTTTATGAAAAAGCAGTGGAAGTGACGTTTGAAATTGAAGAAGAAAGTTATATAGATGACATTCCATTCGATACTGAATGCGTATCTGCAGAGTGTCTCCATAAAAGAGCACTGCAACAATGTTTCTCTTTCAATGAGGAGTCATACATAGATGATATCCCTTTCGAGACTGCTGAAATTATTAAAAGCATAGAAAGCACTCAATTTGCAATGAGCAAATAAGTAAGTTTTTTCAAAATGATGGATACCGGCCCAGTAATGGGTCGGTTTTTTTTATTCTTCTTAATTTTACGCAGTTGAATTCAAATTTCCATGACATACACTTACAAATACCCAAGACCTTCGCTAACGATAGATATAGCTATATTAAAAAAAAACGAAAGCGTTTATAAGATTTTACTAATCAAGAGGAAGTATGAGCCTTTCGCAGACTGGTGGGCCTTGCCTGGTGGCTTTGTTGATATGGACGAAACTGTTGAAGTCGCAGCCTCAAGGGAGTTATTTGAAGAGACCAATTTATTAGATATTCCTCTTGAACAGTTTCATGTGTTCAGTGAATTGGAACGCGACCCGAGGGGTAGAACTGTTTCGGTGGTATTCACAGGATTTCTGGAGAATGATCAAAAAGTGGAAGCTAAAGACGACGCCAAGGAAGCTTGCTGGTATGATATAAATGATTTGCCTGAGCTGGCTTTTGATCACGATCAGATCATTCAGATGATCACTGAGAAACTACTTAATCAATCATAAGGTTGCAACCTCTAACATCACTATCATCATATCTGCCCAGCATTTCAAAGCTATGGTCATTGATTTTTCTCCCAAGGTCTTTGGTGGCAATAAACGAACATGAGTAGAGGTTGGCCAGGTCGATAATATTTATACCTCCCGTTTTTTCGTCATCAAGAAGGGTTAGCGGATCATTCATATCCCTTATGAGAACTTTCATCCATGCCGGCGTATAAAAAATACCATCTCTTTTCGAGTAAGCCTGTGATAAAAGTTCAGTCATACCGTACTCAGAACATACATTTTCAATGTTAAAAGCTGTTTTTAAAATGTCGTGCATCTCTGTTCTTACGAGTTCTTTTCTTTTTCCTTTCATGCCTCCCGTTTCCATAAGGATCAGTTCAGGAAAATCCATTGGAAAAGCCGCTGCCAGATCCAGTAATGCGTATGTAACGCCTATCAGTAATACTTTTTTTGATGAATTTCTCAAACCGCTAAGTACCCTGGCTAATTTTTCATAATCATGCAAATAGAATCCGCTTAATGGATTCCGGGTAAGGCCGATCAGTTTTTCAACCATATAAACCAACGAAGAACCCTCCCGTTCAAGATAAGACGGAAGCAGTGCTAAAAGGATATAGTTGTCAGGAACACCAAACTGATTTGTAAAGTGGGCAATAAATGACTGCTCGTATAAATCCAATGATTTAACAAAGTGCCGGCTATTTGCCTGACCACTTGTCCCGCTACTGGTAAAAATAGTTTCAGGTTCAAATTCACCGCTAAGCACCTTTTGATCTTTAAAAAACTCTATGGGCAAAAAAGGTATTCCTGAATAATGCTGTATAGATGATGGATCAACACCTAATAAATCGACAAACTGTCTATAAACAGGGTTGTTTCTATACTGGAAACAAAATATATCCACTGTCAGTTCGTTAAAAGTACGGAAGTTGGTTATTGAAAATATTCTTTTTTCAAGGGCCTTCGTTTCCGGCATATACTTTGATATATTTTATAAATTTGGAAACACGATTGTTAAAATGTTCCGACTGGCAAAAATAATGTTTATTCCACTCTTATTTATAGGAGTCATTTTACTTTCATGCCGGAAGTTTGAGGAATTTCCTATCGAACCCGTGATCAAGTATGAAAATTTTCTGCTTGAGTATAATCTGGAAACCGGAAAGACAGAGCGGGGTGTTCTAATGTTTTCATATACCGATGGAGATGGTGACCTGGGTTTGGGGCCGAATGATTTGTATCCACCATTTAACCAGGGAAGTGAATATTATTACAACCTGATCATTAGTTACTTTGAAAAACAAAACGGAACCTTTGTAGAAGTGCCATTGTTGGCATGGAATGCTGATTCGGCTTATTACGATACACTGACCTTCAACTCCAGGTTTCCCAGGCTGCTCAGAGACGTTCAAGACCAACCCATACAGGGTCAGTTTAGCGATACTCTTTTTATATTCAATCCACTTTCTGATTACGATACCATTAAATTTTCGGCCTATATTATCGACCGCGCACTCCATGAAAGCAATGTGATTGAAACCCCCGAGATTGTGAGGAGCAGCAAATAGAAATAAGCCACTTAGAATATATTTATATAATTCTTTTCCAGAAGTCATATTTCTTAACTTTGTAAATCCGCCTGCGCATAATTTCTTAAGTTAATTTAATGTATTTAAAAGATTATTCTTCACGAAAATACATGGTCATGGGGATGTTCATCCTGGTGGCATTAACTTATATTATCCGTCTGTTTTATTTACAGGTGATCGACAACCATTATAAACTTTCGGCAGAAAACATTGTGCTTCGTTACGAAAAGCAATATCCGGCCCGCGGAAATATATACGACCGGAACGGAAACTTGATGGTGTACAATGAAGCTTTATACGACCTGATGGTTGTTCCGGGGCAGGTTAAAAAAATAGATACTCTCGCTTTTTGCGAATTGCTTGGAATAGATAGTGCTGAGTTTGACGTAACATTAAAACGAGCAAAGAAGTATTCTTTTTACAAACCATCCGTATTCGTAAAACAGATTTCAAAAGAAGATTTTGGCATAATACAAGAAAAATTATATCAGTTTTCGGGATTTTATCCCTCCACACGCACTCTAAGAAGATATCCTTTTCCCATTGCTGCACATTTACTGGGAAATGTGGGTGAGGTGAACCAGCATGAAATTGATAAGGATGCTTATTATCAATCCGGTGACTATATTGGAAAGTCGGGTATTGAAAAATATTATGAAAATGAGTTGCGCGGCATTAAAGGCATGAAAATGCTGGAAGTGGACGTACATAATCGTATAAAAGGAAGTTACCAGGAAGGTAAATACGACACGATTGCCATACCAGGCAATGATTTGATCCTATCGATTGATGCAAGCCTGCAATTATACGGTGAGCAGCTCATGCAAAATAAGAAGGGTAGCATAGTTGCTATTGATCCTAAGTCGGGGGAAATTCTGGCCATGGTGAGCAGCCCTGGTTTTGATCCAAATATGCTTGTTGGACGTGAACGTTCAATAAATTTTAATTTATTGCTGGAAGATACTTTAAAACCACTTTTAAACAGGGCTGTGATGGGCACCTATCCACCAGGTTCCACTTTTAAAATGATCAATGCCCTGGTGGCACTGCAGGAAGGTGCAGTAACACCCAATACTACTTTTACCTGCCAGGGAAAAAATTCCAGACCCATCAAATGCACACATGATCATAAATCGCCATTGCAGCTGGAACATGCTATTCAGGAATCATGTAACCCGTATTTTTGGAATACATTTAAAAGCATATTAAACGCCCCAAAATATAACGATCCCAAGAAAGGATATGAACAATGGTATAAAAGTATCATAAGCTTCGGTTTCGGGGAAAAATTCAACACTGACATCCCTTTTGAGCTGAGCGGCAATATACCAACGGCTGCTTATTACGAAAAAGTATATAATGGAAGTTGGAATGCCCTCACTGTGCGTTCGTTGAGCATCGGGCAGGGCGAAATATTGGTAACTCCTATTCAACTGGCCAATTTGGTTGCTATTATTGCCAATAAAGGATACTATTACGCGCCTCATTTCCTTCGAAAAATTGAAAGTGATGGATTTGATAGCACGGCCGTAAGAAAAAAGTATAAAACAAGTATTGATGCAAAGCATTTTGAATTTGTTACAGGTGCTATGTTGCAGGTTTTTGAAGGAGATCACGGTACGGCGCGTTATTATAAAATGGACAGTATCCAGCAATGCGGAAAAACAGGGACTGTTCAGAATCCACATGGGGAAGACCATTCCATGTTTATTGCATTTGCACCGCTTAAAAACCCTAAGATTGCTATCGCGGTAATCGTTGAAAATTCGGGATACGGTTCCACATGGGCAGCACCCATTGCCAGTTTGCTCATGGAGAAATATTTGACTGGAAAGGTTAAAAGAACATATTACGAGAAGAAAATGCTGGAAGGAGATTTAATACACGGATTAAATAATTAAACATTGAGAAACAGGGAAAGTATCATAGGTAATGTTGACTGGCTATCAGTTTTACTGTATTTTGCCCTTGTTTTTATAGGTTGGTTGAGTATCTATACTTCATCCGGCGGGGAAGAGGCAGGGAACATATTTGATTTATCAGAGCGTTATGGCAAACAACTGTTATGGATTGGCTTATCAATTATCCTGATCATCGTCTTGCTGCTTATTGATGCTAAGTTCTTTTCAACTTTTGCCTTTTTGTTTTATGCCGCCATGATCGTCATATTAATTGGTGTGCTGTTCTTCGGTAAAACCGTGTCAGGTTCAAAATCATGGTTTCAGATAGGCAGTTTTGCAATTCAGCCAGCTGAGTTTGCCAAATTCACAACTGCGCTAGTTCTGGCCAAGTTTCTCAGTATGCTCAATGTAGATATGCGAAATCTCAGAACTCCAGCAATTTCAATTCTTTTCATGGTGTTACCAGCCCTTTTAATTCTCTTTCAGAATGATACAGGATCAGCCCTGGTGTATGCTGCATTCGCCATTGTTTTATTCAGGGAAGGGTTTTCAGGAATTATCATCGTATTTGGACTGGCAATGGCTTTACTATTTATCCTCACTTTATTATTTGGTGAGATTTACATTATATCTTCTTTGGTTATTTTATTGGCAATTTTGCTGACTTTTTTTAAAAAAACAAGAAAGCAATACAAATCATATTTTGCCGTGTTCCTTATGTCAATAGTATTTGTGTTTAGTGTTAATTACGCTTTTCAACATGTACTGGAAACCCACCAGAAAAAACGGATCAATGTGTTGCTTGGTATTGAACAGGATCTAAAAGGTGCCGGCTATAATGTAAACCAATCGAAGATCGCCATTGGATCAGGAGGTTTTAGCGGCAAAGGATTCAGGCAGGGCATGTTAACCAGGAACCAATTTGTGCCGGAACAAAGCACTGACTTTATATTTTGCACTGTGGGAGAAGAGTGGGGGTTCATGGGAACACTCACAGTAATTTTATTGTTTTTAGCATTGTTGATTCGTATAATTTTTATGGCTGAACGTCAACGATCGCGCTTTGGCCGGATATACGGATACGGCGTAGCCTCAGTTTTATTTTTTCATTTTGCTATTAATATAGGTATGACCATTGGCCTGGCACCTGTAGTCGGAATTCCATTGCCATTCTTTAGTTACGGTGGATCTTCGCTGTGGGGGTTTACTATTCTGCTCTTTATTTTTGTGAAGCAGGATGCCGACAGGCTGAAGGAGCTGTAAGCAATAAAAAAAGGGAATCAATTCGATTCCCTTTTCTATTTTCATTAATGGTTATTATTTTTGAACCTTTACATCGAAAGTAATGTAAGTTTCGTTATAAGGGTTATGTTCTATTTCTGTATTGGTTACTTTCACAATCCCTTTCATTCCGGCTTCAGTCTCAAAGGCAATAAAGTCTCCTACATCAATACCACGCACTTTTATAGCTGTTCCAATAGCTCCAACTGCATCATCAATTGCATCATAATCAAGATTGTCCCAATCAACATTATCAAGTTTCTTGAAATAAGTTAAGTTCTTATTTTCGGTAACATAGTCGTATGGAGGATTAAATCCAGGTGTTTCAGCCCACATTTGATGCAGGTTTGCTGAGTTTGGTGACTGGAATGATAATTCTTCATTTGTTCTGAAAACTGAATGATGGGTGAATACGATATCAATATATGAAGCCGTATCAGCATTAGCTGACAAGTTTAGTGTATACCTTTGATTCATAGTTGAAGAGTAGAAACTCAAGTTTGTAGCTGCAGTTATCGGACCATTGGCCTGGGCCTGCAAAACAACATCGTTGTAAGTTGCCATGCCTGATTCAACAAGAATATATTTATTGACAGATGTACTCACCTGATCACTGGTAATACCAACAAATATTAATTCAATAACGGTTCCAACAGGAATGGCATTTGTGATTTCAACCTGAACACTAAAGTTATAGGAAGGAACTCCAGTTGCAAAAGTAGTATCATGAATAATTTGTGATAAAGTTCCTGCTTTGTAAGATATTTTAGCAGATAAAAGAGGATTAGCACTCCAATTAATCGAATAATCTACAAGTTCTCCAACATTTACCTTTAATGTATCATCTGCTGGTGTTACAGTTATTGTCGGTGCCTGTACCGGATCTTCATCTTCAGAACAGGAAGACATGATAAAAATGCTCAACGCTAGAGCAATAAACAATAAGTTTAATTTTTTCATAGGAATAATTTTTAAGATAAGTTTACAAATATTTTTTTCTATCGAGATTGCCAAGAAAAAATAGTGCCAAAAGAGATTTATTTAATAAAATAATGATCTGTTATCTTCAATTTCTGAAGCCTCTTCTATGGCTCTGTATGGGAAATCCTGGCTTACACGCTGTGTAAATGCATTTTCTAAAGTTGTACTATTCTGCGTATAATTTTCTTTTTCTGGGGCCTCTACTTGTTTGTTCAGCTTAACAACAAATACGGCGCCATTACCAATGATGGGTTTACTAACATCTGCGACATTCATCCCAAAAATAGTACCAATAACTTTATTTTCAGCACCAAATCCCTGGATATTCCTTGATGAGAATGTGAGGGAGTTAATTTCTACCTTTTCAAGATTCAGTTCCTGAGCCACCTGATCAATGTCATTATTTAGTCCGACCATCTTTTCAGCAAGCATTTCGCCTTTCACTTCATTGGTTACAAAAACTGTTAGCCTGTCTTTGATATCTTCAAGCTCGGGATACCCTTTTTCAGTTTTGGATTTCAGTGTGGCAACCACAAACATACCTTCTAAATCGAATACAGGTGATACGTCACCAACTTCCGTATTTTCGTTAAATGCCCAATGAATTATTTGCCTTGGATTTTGTAATCCGGAAATAAAATTGCTCATTATCCGTAAGTTATTGGCCGTCTTTTTTGTATGACCTTCTTCTGTTACGGCATTATTAAATGCTTCTAAGGACTTATTTTCTGATGCTAATTTGGATGCTTTTGAAAATGTTTTCTGGTATGTTTCGTTGCTTTCAATAATCTCACGATTAATCATGGCCACTTTTACTTTTTTAACATCCTCTTTTTTACCCATAGTTTTAATGATATGGAAACCAAAAGGTGTTTCAACCATCGAAATGTCACCAACTTTTGAATTCACAACAGCCTCATTGAAAGCGTATATCATTTGTCCGTCGGCAAACCAACCCAAATCACCTGAATTCTGAGCAACTGAACCATCATCTGAATAGCTCATTGCAAGTTCAGTAAGGTTAGCATCAGACTGTTTAACGACATTATAAAGGCTATCAGCTAGTTCTTCAGCTTCTTTCTTACTTCTGTTGATTTCAGGATTTGCCCTCATAGCTCCAGCGTAAGCGATCAAAATGTGAGTCGCTTTCAGTGAGTCTGGCCTATAACTGATATCTGCAAGGCGGGCAGTTGTAAACACAAAGTTATTTAGATATGGTTCAGTAACCGTTCCTATTTCACTGTTGAACATGATAGAATCTATCTGAACAGGCAACTGCCCACTTACTTTCCAGGTACTATCAATTGGTGTATCAGATGTGGATTTAACGAAACGGGTTATATTTTCGGCAGTTTTAAATTCTTCATATACCTGATCAATATTTTTTCTCGCTGTTTCCATATCTTTCACCGATGGTATTATTTCAAAGGTGACATACTCGATTTCTCTACTGGCCTCCTGCTCATAGCGTTCTTTGTTCTTTTCGTAGTATTTTTCAAAATCAGCATCAGTAACTGTTACAAGGCTATCAGATAAATCAGCATATTTGCTTGCCACATAAGTAATGGCCGCATTATTATTATCTTCAGCATAAGCCATTTTTGCAAGCGCTTCCGGAACATAATACCCTTTACTTACCAGAGCCTTATATTTTGTGCTTAAATAATCATTTCTGATATACTCTTCAAATGCAATCCACTGCTGTTTGGCATCTGCTGGCAGGTTATCCAGATTTTTAAGGTAATCGATAATAAGACCCCTGTTATATTGTCCTGTTGTGGGGTCAGCGAAGTATTGTTTGATTAAAGGGTGTGGGTTTGGTCCCTGAACCAGGTCAAAGAGTTCTTCAGTTGTAACTGTTAAACCTAGCTCTTCATATTCTTTTTCCATTAAAATATCACGGATCATTTGTTTCCAGGTATCTTCCTTAAGCCTGTAAACTTCATCTGTAGTCAGACGCTCTTTATTTTGTTGTTGTTTGGTATTCTGGACAAACTGATCCACTTTTTGATTAAAGTCCATAATCGTTATATCCTCACCGGCAACGTTTCCGATATTAATTTCGCGTGAAGCTCCGCTTCCTTTAGAAAAGTCGCCTAATACAAATGCCGCAAGAGCAATACCAATAATAATAATCAGAAATGTTGAATGCTTTCTAATGTTTCCTATAACAGCCATTTATCCTTAAATTTAAATTTTGAGGTGCAAATGTACAAATGTAAATGGAAGTATTGAAAAAAAATATCATTAATATTTACTATCAACAAGTTAACGAACCGTTAAAGATGTTTATAAGGCTGAAATTTTCGGAGTTGTTGTTATTCAGTAATTTCCATTTTTACTTCTTCAAGCTTATTACCACCTGATTTTAAAATCGTAAAAAGAAAAGGTGCGACTTTAATTTCTTCATGCATTTGCGGAATACTTTCATGATGATGAATAATGAACCCGGCCAGTGTCTCATATTCATCAGAAACTTGAATATTCAAATTGTATTTTTCATTTATATAGTCCACTTCCAGCCGTGTTGAGAATATAAATTCAGTGGGTGAAATTTGTTTTTCGATTGTTTCTTCCTTATCATGTTCGTCTTCTATTTCCCCAAAAATCTCCTCAATAATATCTTCAAGGGTTACCATGCCTGAAGTTCCTCCGAATTCATCAAGAACTATGGCTACTGACTTAGACTCTTTAATCATACTATTTAGCAGGTCGCTGGCGTTAGTGGTTTCTGGGTAAACATCAATTTTCCTGATAATGTCACGAATTTTAACAGGATTGGTAAACAAATCGTATGAATGCACGTAACCGACTAGGTTATCGATTGTATTCTTAAAGATCATTATTTTTGAATGACCCGTTTCGCTAAATAAATCGCTCAGTGTATCAAGATCTTCATTGATCTCTAGTGCTTTAATCTCAGTTCGTGGCACCATGCATTCTCTGAGCTTTAAATGCTTGAATTCAATCGCATTTTGAATCATTTGAATTTCCTGTTCAATTTCTTCAGGTTGCTCTGATGACGGGTTGTACTCTCTTACATACTCTTCAAGGTCAATCATGGTGAAGTTATAATTGCCTGCATGTAATTGAATGCGTAATATTTTTGTCAGTAAAAATTCAGCTAAGCCAATGAAAAGGTAAATGATCGGATAAAAAATGTAATAAAACAGCCAGACAGGAATGGCGAAAAATTTTAAAATAGCATTGGGATTGATCCTGAAAAGAATCTTTGGAATAAACTCGGCAGAAATAAGAATAATTAAGGTCGAGATAATGGTTTGAATGATCAAAATGATAGATTCTGACTGATACTCCGGTGGTAATATTCTTATTATTGAAGGCTCAAGCAAATTCGCCATTGCTATACCATAAATTACAAGTGCAATGTTATTTCCTAAAAGTAATGTGCCGATAAAACGCGATGGGTTTGAAAAAAAAGTGGATAAGATTTTAGCCGGAAGAATTCTTCTTTTAATGTCAAGTTCTTGTTTGAGCCTGTTTGAGCTTACAAATGCTATTTCCATTCCCGAAAAGAACCCGGAAAACAACAACATGATAATAATTAGCCACTCATTAGTACCCATGTATGAATGCTTTGATTAAAAGTACATATAATTTGATTTTCTTCATGTTGAAAAAGAACTGTGTAATAGTTTATTGATTATCATCCTCTTTTAACTCAATTTCGCCTCTCATGTTATATATTTCACGGAAGCTGAAATCTTCCTTTGCCCACAAGCTATCTCCAAAAATTACATTTTCAGGAGATGTAATCTTTACAAACGATTTTGTATAGATAATCTTTTTTTGTTTATCCCAAATCAACTTTTCAGTATTTAGTTGTTCACCAGTGTCGTAGTTTTTTACAACAACGTCATTTCGAGCCCGCAACATCTGGCTTTTTTCATAGTTTATTCCATAATTTGCACTGATAAATGATACACTATCACCCCTGGTATTAAAAAAAGTTACTTCAAAGCCTTCTTTAAATTCTGAATATGGATCATCGCCATCATATTTTTCCATCAAAGGACTTCTGAGAATTACTTGTTGGTGACCAGAATCACTTCTCTGATAAATTACATCATAAGCAGCAATTGTTGATAAGGTATCTTCTTTTGTGATTTCTCGAATTGTTTCCAAAGAATTTTCACAAGAAAAAAGCATCATCAAAGTTAATGCTGTGATGATGCTTTTAAGAATTTTTGAAATCATTTTTTATAAGGTAATACTATTTAGCAGCTCTTATGATAGTTTTTTCATTGATCCAGCATCCTACATCGTAAGTGTCTCCTTCGTGCAGGTTATAAAAAAACAACACTTCAGTAGGAGGAAAATACGGGCTATAACGATTTATTAGCTCATTCATTTCCCCTGATAATTCAGGTTCTATATCTTTTGCTTTTTTGTATTTATCAACGGCAGCCCAATAAGCTACTTTTTTTGTCAGATCATTGTCACCGCATTTATTAGCACTTATGATATATAAATCACCAATAAAAGCATACGGTCTTCCCCATTCCGGATTAATTTTAGCCGCTTCAAGGGCATATTTCCGAGCCATAGGAAAATTATCTAATGCACGATAAGTCTGCGCCAGGAAAATTAATGCATCGTCAACCTTTTCAGTATTATCCATTTTTGTAGCATCTTCCATATATGGAATGGCTTCAGTATATCTTTTCTGATTTAACATCATTTTTCCAATCAGGTAAGCTGACTCAGGAGACGGATCCACTTTGTACAGACTAACCGTTGCGTCAAAGTAAAGAGGATCTTCAATACAATTTTTCTTATCCAGTAATTTGACTATTTTTCTCAGTAAAACAGGATTATCCGGTTCAAGGTCATATTTCTGTTTATAAATCCGAACCAGATCGGTGCATTGTGCAAAAGGTTCAAAAGTGTTTTCAATGTTGCCTTGTATATTCACATACTCTTCCACTTCCTTTTCGTTACCCTTTTCAGCATACTTTCTAATGTTCATGTCTATATACTCACTGATCTGGTCATACGCTTCAACCACGGCAAGTGTATCAATATCACCTTTCATCGCCATTTTTGTTAAGGTGCGGAAATAATATACATACACGGGGCCTGATGCATCTTCCTTATCCAACTCGATTGATTCTTTAAGTATTTCATTCACCTGAACATAAGCGTCTGGCCTGTGTTCATAAAGATCAACACCCTTTCTGCCAAGTATATTACCTACCTGGGGTTGTTTTGTTTTATAATGTAATGGGAAATATTGAATACGCTGATCGTAAATGAGCATTAGCGTATCTATCAGTTTATTCTTCAGTTCCGGATCTTTGGTTTTTTTAATTCTGAAATCAACCATTCTAACGCCATCTACATAGATGTTTTCACTGGCAATAGGACAGTGCAGAAAAACCCAACTCCACCATTTAGAGGCATCATTAATGGCACTGTTCTTATAGCCACTTTGCTTCCACTGTTTGTAGAATTCCCTGTATAGGGAGAGATTGGCCACACATTTAACGCTATCTTTACCATACTTAGGCATATCATCCTGCGGGAGATAAGTTTGCAGCGGTTTAGTTCCAAAAGATACTAAACTGAAACTAACAAACAAAAGAATAATTGAGGCTTTTAATTTCATTTTATCGAAGTTTTATATAAATTCAATTATTGATATTTTCGTTTATGGAACCAATTTTCATGTATTGAAAAACCGACTGAAAAGTTAAGAAAATTTTCTTGAATTAAATTATTCTCAGTTGTTCCTCGCTGTCCATATTCAAATCCAAGATCTATAGCTGTTCTCGATTTTTTCAACGGTATAGTTAATCCAAAACTTATGCCATACTCATTTATTGGGGTATCATATATAGATAAATAAGAGTCAGCATACCTGATACCCAGGCGATAAATCATCCGTTTACCAAGTGAAGAAATACTTGTATGTTTGGGTGAATATTGTCCCCCAACAGCAATTCTCCATGCATTATCTAATGAATCATTTTCCCCAAAAGCTGAAAATTTTTCCCAGTTTTGCCATTCAAAATCCGCTCCTATAAGCCATCTTCCTTCCTCTTGCACTGAAAATCCAACACCAAATCTTTGAGGGATTGTTATATGTCCCTTTTCCTCTGGAATATAAATAATTGTATCCTGTAGGGTTTCAACCACGTCATCATAACCACCTGTGAAAGTATTGGCCAGGGATTCACGTTTAGCATTTAAATTCCAATTATTCGAATATATGGCTCCCAATGTAATTTTTTTGTTCTTTTTCAGTTGGATATCATATTGTAAACCATAATCAAATATGAAATCTCCTCCACGTGTATAATTTGTCGATTTTGTTCCAAAAACATATATTGAATCGGGAAAATATACTTTACTACTTCTGCTTCCCTGACCAAACAAATAGGCAGCATCTACTCCAACACGTAAATTTTCTCCTATATTAAATGCATTACCCAGAAAGAATTGATTCAGGCCTCCATCCCCTTCAATTAAATTTACAACATCGCTAAATCCTTCAACGGGTATCTCAATTTTGACATTGTAACCAATCTGGCTGTAAGGGAGCATACCTAAACTTGCCTTCCACCATTTGGTAACAGGAAAACCGAACATAAGATAACGTAATGCAACATATGAAGAACTTTCTGATTGAAGGTCTGTTTTTAGAGTAGATATATTACCTAGCAGTCCAATTTCAAAAATAAACGATGTTGAATCGAATACCGCATAAGAAGCTGCATTCGCAGGGTTAATCATTGTAGGGTCAGAAATTCCGATCGAAATTCCACCCATACCCATTAAGCTGGTATTTACATTTTCACCATCCAGATACCCCAGCCCAAACCTGGAGTATGGCGAATTTATTTCCTGCGCCTGAACGGAGAAACTAATAAACACTATCAGAAAGAGCACTAAATAATTAACTTTTTTCATTAAAATCGTGGATTCTGTTCAATCCCGTTAAAACAATATTTGGGGATGCAAAGATGTTATTTTTTAAGCTTTTATCAAAATATTTATAATCACCCCCACTAATGATAACTTTTAACTCAGGAAATTGGAGTTTATAATTGTCAATAATGCCATCTACTTCACATGAAATTCCATTAAGAACGCCTGACATTATAGATCTTTCTGTATTATTTCCAATAATTCTTACATTGGTTTCAAAATCTGGTTTTATCAACGGTAATTTACCTGTAAAAGTATGCAATGCTTTAAATCTCATTTGAATGCCAGGGCTTATACTACCACCTAAATACGTATTTTTAGCTGTAATGAAATCATAAGTGATACAGGTTCCTGCATTGATAACAAGCACATCTTTTTTGGGAAATATAGCTGATGCACCTGCCACAGCCGCAACCCGATCATACCCTAAAGAAACCGGTGTTTCATATTTATTTTCAAATGGTAGAGGTGTCAACTCATTCAAATGAGTGAATTCAATTTTTGAATTAAGGAAACTGATAAGTTCGGGGTCAATTTCGCGCACACTTGCGATAATACCTGTAGTAATATCATGATATTTAGTAAGTATTTGTTCAAATATACGGTTTGATATGATTTCCACGCTAACTAAAATCAATAATATCAGATCTGTTAAAGACCGCTATTTTCGCAAGTGTATTACCAATATCAACAACTAATTTCATGAATAGTAGCTATAAAGAAGCGACAAAATTAGTTGATGCAAGATAATAAGTGCGAAGAATTTAAGATTTTTTTTGATAAAGTAAAAAAATCCTTATTTTTGCGGTCCTAAAATTAAGGTGCCATAGCTCAGTAGGTAGAGCAACGGACTGAAAATCCGTGTGTCCCTGGTTCGATTCCAGGTGGTACCACAAAATATTGCAGAAGCCCTTTGTTTTACAGTAAAATAAACAAAGGGTTTTTTAATGGCTGGTGGTTTCGGTAGTCAAGCTTTTATTATGAAAAGATGAATATGTTATGCTCATTTACCGATAAACGCAGCTTCTAAAATCATAGTTTTAAAGATCCAGGTAGCATTGTAGTTAAGACTTCTATTTGACAAACGGTTTCAGATATAGTATCTTTATAGTAGCTCATCTTTTGAGCTTGTAAATTCAAACCTCACCTCTGGTAAACTCAAAAATACATAGGTGGGGTTTTTATTACCTTTAAAGTCCTGGAAATGGCGCCGCATCTTAATTCTTTTGTTGTGAATTTTCTAAAAAATCCTGTTTTGCCTCAGCAGGCTTCCATGTTAAATTAAAAAAATCAGCAAGAAACAGCGTTATCTGAACATCCAATCTTAATGTCAGCAGTTTTGGAATTTCCATTGGAGATCTAACATCAACTGAATGGTGACTTCCTACAGAAGCACTGGGTTTATCTTCAGCAAAGACAATTGTTGTTGCAAAAAAGGCGATGATAAATAATAGTGATCTGATCTTAGATTTCATAGTGTATGTTTTTTGGATATTGATGATCGAATGTACAATTATAAAAATCGATCATATGTTAAATATCTGTTACTTAACACTATATTAACAAGTTGAAACTTGCAATTTAAGGCTGCAAATAGAATTGAAATTCAGGCAATGCAAGAAATGGAAGTTGCGATTTTAGAATGTCAATGCAATAATTAATCTATTACGCGGATCCACTTTAATGCCGCCTTAGCTCCTTCAGGACTGATTGTGCCTGAAAACACTTCACCTCCAGAGAAAAATTCAATCTTAATATCTGATTTGGTCATCGCAATTGCTTCATACAGACTATCATTGGCTTCACCATAAAATGTATGATGTCCTGCCTGCTCTTCTTCATAGTTTACACCGTCAACTGTAAAAACTACTTTTTCGATCCAACCAGGTATGATATATGAAACAAAATGATCGCTGCGACGATAAATTTGAAATGGAAATTCATCACCATTGTCCAGAATAATAGTTGTTTTTGCATTTGAGTATTCGTAGCTTAATGAATCTCTATCGAATACGTGCTTTACTTTCCACGCTTCGAATTCATCAATGATGATATGGTCTGATGCAGGTGGTTTTTCTTGTTGGATAGGAGGTGCTTTTTTCTCACAGCAACCTGCTATGAAAACCAGATAAATTCCAATAAAAAGGGAAAATAAAAATATTGTCTTTTTCATGAGTTTTGGTTTGGAGTAAAGTTATAAATTTTTGTATTTAACTCATTTTCCCAAAAAGGAACATGTCAAAATTGCCTTCAAGGAAAACAGATTGTCGATTAGGATCATATTCATTTGTTTCATCCCAAATGATTTTTAGTCCCATTTCTCTGAGGAGTTCAATTTTATTTTTGCGATATGTAATACCTGCAAATATGTAATTCCTGAATTTTTTCTCTTTAAAATATCCCAATAAGCGATTCATCAGATAATAAGCATTTTCCAGATTATCGGCGTAAAGTGAATAATAGTAAAATATGACCAGGTTTTCGTTGAGATTATGAGTAAGGTCATTTAATGACAATGAATCTTCTTTAATTTCCTGATCTCTTATTTTCACATAAGCATTATATTTTAGTGGCAAAACCGAGATATGTCCTGCGTTAAACCCTGATTGATCATGCAGTATCAGATTAACGTCTGGTAATATCTTCGCTGCCTCTTTAATTAATTCAGGATTTAAGGGTTTCAAGTTCTTGTTCATTTCCTGAATATCTGAAACAAATTCAATGTCGGTATCTTTTGAAAGTAAATGAATTCTTTCCGGTTCAATTGGCAGCGTTTCTTTATACCAGAATGCACTGGCTTTTTGCATGAGGGCTGATAGCGAATAAGTTCGTAATTCAGGGTTGTAATAAATATTAAGGGGATTGTCGGTGTTCAGATTACGGATAACCTGGTAAGGGATGAATAATTTCTCCACCAATTCCTTTTCTTTTTCTGATTTGATAAGCGTCTCATTCTTTTCCCATCGGCTGATGGTTCTTGTATCGACTTCCAATAATGAAGCAAGATCGAGCTGCGACAAATTATTAATGGCCCGGTAATCAATCAGCAGGTCACCCAGGCTTTCATATTTCTTCATAGGTAAAATAAATGTGACATTAAAGTTAAAAAAAATGATGACCTGACATGGCATGTCTGCAATTAATGAATGTGATGGAAATATTTTTGCCAAAGAATTAAAAATGTATAAAATCTAAACAACGAACAAGTATTATGATTTTTCAAAAAATCTTTATCCTGGAGCAAGAGCTACAGACGCATTTAAGAGAGGGAAGGAAGAAGAAGAAAGCATTAGACAATATTAAGTCTTTGTTGAAAAGGGTGGATAACAATGCAGAAGTAGTTCCTGCGAAGGATTATAACAAGCTAAGTTTAATAATGTCATTCTTAAAAGAAAAACCGCTAAGCAGGTATGAAAAAATGGTGCTAAAAGAAATTGTTGACGCATAACCAAATAAATTATAAATGAAACCAAAACCTCAACCCGAACTAAAGAAAAACTGTATTCATTGCGGCTACGAAATTCTTTCCCAATCAAATATGCACGAATCCTGCAAAATAAGACATCAGGAAGGATTGCTTAATATTAAAAATCAAACAAAGAAATATCTTATCGAGAGTGGGAATCTTGAAAGCCTGGAGTGGATGATCCGCGATATTGCTGTTACATCTTTTATATCAATTGATGAGCAGAATGAGCAAATAAAAATAGGTTTTGAAGAAGGAACACTGAAGCTATTAAATGCAGGTGAAATTTCAATTGAGATTAAAAAGAGTATAGACCGATTTAGAAATCATTTCCATTTCCTTGCTAAGTAGGTTGATTCAATTATATGGGTTTAAAAGGTATTTTAATAAATGGTTTAAAATACGGACAGGCCTCTTATATTTAAAAAATATCACAGACGAACTATTTATTGCTAATTTTAAGTTTTAACAATCAGGTTAATATAAAATGTTGATAACAGAAAACCAGTTTCGGGAATTATCAATCCACGATAAAGGCATCGTACTCTTTACCGAAGGGAAATATTTGTTATCCAGAAATCCGGAGGATTATAAAATTGACTTGTATTCGTTGTACGACTTCTTTGTGGAAGTGCAATTAAATACGACCAGAACCAGGATATTAAAAATCAGCACCGTCGTGTTTAATAAAGAATTGTACTACTTTATTGATAAAAACAAAACATCTTGATAATTTCACCAAGTTTATCAGATGACAGCTTTCAATCCTTATGCCATCTGCTCATTTGCTGACTGGATTATAGTCAAGTTTAAAAAACGGATAGCGAAGAGGTTATTTAAAAGTTTAATACCAAATATGAATTAGCTCCATTTATTATTTGCATAAAAAAAACCCTGGAAATTTCCAGGGCTGTCATCTATCAATTTTTTAAGCTGGATGTTACACAAGCTTAAGATCAAACTTTACTTTAAGTATTACTTGTTGTCCTGCAAATTGAGCATAATAATCTGCTTTATCATCCAATTTATAAATGGCTGATACTACATGCTTTCTCATCCGCTCATCAACGCTATTCGAAGCATCAACGGCAAATGTGCCATCCTCTTGAATGGTCAATTTGACCACTACAATGCTTTCCAACTTTTCATTTTCAGCGAAAGCAGGATATTCTATATTATCACTAATGTAAGTTGATACTGAGTTAGACACAGCCTTTGAGGCTGGAATGGGTTCGTTTGCATTTGTATTTAGTGATAAAAACAGACCAAATACAATTACCAGGGTTGCGATTCTAGTTTTCATTGTTTTGAAATTTTAGTTAAATTAATACTGAAACGAATGTACTATCAAGAATACCAAATGCATGTTAAATATTTGTTACTTAACACTTAATTAACATTTTCTTGATATTAGTCAACTGAAAATAATATGCAAAGAACATAATGAAATTTAGAATGGGTCTTATAGTTTGAACCCAAATTAGTCCTAATTTTGATAGCCCAAATCAAACCAAATATTGATCTGAAATTTATCTCATGAAGAAGTTTATCCTTACTATCTCGTTTTTAGCGGTAATATGCTGTTTTAACAATGCAACATCACAAGATTTATTAATCGATGGAGACCCAAAATGGTTTGTAATGATGCAGGATCCGGCAGTGAACTTTTATGATGTTCAGCGGGAAGCTGAGCAGTATTTTGAAATTGTTGGAACCGGTAGAGGAACGATGTATAAAATCTACAAACGCTGGGAGTATATGAACTACGACCGGACTTTCCCTACCGGGGAAAGGCCCAGGCAGGATCATCTCTGGAATGAAATGAAGAAGTTCAGGTCCAATAATACATTAGTAGCTGAAAGGGAAAGCAATTGGGAAGAAATGGGTCCACGTGAATGGCAAAACAATACGGGTCACTGGAATCCGGGCATCGGTCGCATTAATGTAGTGGCGGTTGACCCCAATGATCCAAACACCATTTTCATCGGGGCGCCATCTGGAGGATGCTGGAAAACAACCAATGAAGGTGAAACATGGGAGGTGCTGACAGATCATTTACCAATTTTGGGCGTATCTGCCATAGCGATTGATTATACGGATTCAGATATCATTTATATCGGAACCGGCGACCGAGATGCTTCAGATAATTATAGTATTGGTGTTTTAAAATCGACTGATGGGGGGCAAAATTGGGAAACAACTGGCATGCAACACTCAATTTACCAGAACCTGACGGTGGAGAAATTGCTGATCCATCCGGAAGATCCCAATATCATATACTGCGCGGTAAATAATGGGTTATACAGATCATATGATGGTGCCGATTCATGGGAAGAAATTCTGAGTGGTCATATTGATGATATTGAATTTAAACCCGGCGATCCGAATACGATTTATGCCTTAACAAAGAAATTTTATAAATCAAATGATGGCGGTGATTCATTTACCCAAATTACGGCAGGTTTGCCTGCTAACAACGGAAGGGCGCAAATTGCCGTAACAAATGCTGATCCTGACTTTGTTTATTTTATGTGTGCCGGAACCGATGGCTTATTCGGTGGTGTTTATCGCTCTACCAATAGTGGAGACTCATTTGAGTTAAGGGCCGATTCTCCCCAGATGTTGGGTTACAGCCCGACAGGGGATGATAATAGCAGCCAATCATCTTACGACCTGGGTTTGGCAGCCTCACACCTGAATCCTGACGAGGTGCACCTGCTTGGAATTATCACCTGGCGTTCATTGGACGGTGGTATCAATTGGGTACCTACTACGGAATGGAATTTTCAGAATGATCCGATAGGTTACACACATTGCGATATGCATTGGGCCCATTTCGAGGATGGAACTTTATATGTTGGCTCCGATGGATTGGTATGTAAATCGGAAGACAGTGGAGATACATGGGTAGATATGACAACCGGGATCGGCATCCGTCAATTTTACAGAATGGGAGGTTCAAAGAACCATCCCTATAAACTTATTGGTGGTTCGCAGGATAATGGCACCAGCGTTTATACCACTGATTACTGGCATGAATGGCTTGGTGCTGACGGTATGGAATGCCTGGTGGACTATTCAAACGAGAATATTGTCTATGGCACCATTCAATTTGGGAGTTTCTATAAATCGGATAATGGCGGTATGAACCGGGTAAATATCAACCAGCCGGGAAGCGGCGACTGGGTTACACCATTTGTAATTCACCCAACTGATCCTCAAACCATATTTGTGGGGACCAATAATGGGGTTAGGAAAACTACCAATGGCATGCAAAGCTGGACTACAATTTCTGATTTTACAAATACGATCAGGCAAATGGCCATTTCAGAATCGAACCCTGAATATATTTTCGCTTCTTTTGGAAGCACCATTAAAAGGACCAAAGATGGGGGTGATAGCTGGAGCGACATAAGTGACGGCTTACCGGCAAATGCTATTTCCTATATTGCTGTTCATCCTTCAAACCCTGAACTCATTGCGGTTTCACTTTCGGGATATACCGAAGGGGAAAAAATATATATCTCTGATGATGCCGGGGAAACCTGGACAAATTATTCACTGAACCTGCCCAATATTCCGGCCAATTGCCTCACTTTTTATGATGATCCGGCCGAATCATTATATGTTGGTATGGATGTGGGGGTATACCATATTGATAATACGCTCGACGAATTCGAAACCTTCTGGGAAGGACTGCCCAATGTAATTGTGAACGAACTAGAGATCAATCACCTGGCAAATAAAATACGTGCAGCAACCTATGGCCGTGGGCTTTGGGAATCGGATGTACGCATGATGGAACCTGTTTCTGAATTCGAAGCAGATCATACAATAATACCAACCGGGCATTTTGTGAATTTTAGTTCGCTTGCTTCAGGTCCTCCAACCACTTTTGAATGGAGTTTTGAAGGCGGAACCCCTTCAACTTCAAACGAAAAAAATCCTGCCAATATCGTATATGAAAATGAAGGTTCTTTTGATGTGACGCTCACCGTTACCAATGACCTGGGAACAAGTACAATTACCAAGGAGGATTATATTACTGTAAGCAGCTCGTTATTGCCTGAGATTGATTTCAAAGCGGATGCCAATGCGGTTTGTTTGGGTGAGGAAATTATCTTAACCGATCTGACCGAATATTTCCCTACTAGCTGGGAATGGGAGATCACTCCTGCTACTTACGTTTTTGTTGAAGGCACCAATGCGTATTCGCAAAACCCGGTAATCATGTGCGGTGCATATGGACAATATTCGGTAACACTGACAGCTTCTAATTCAAATGGGGAAAGCAGTTTGACCAAAGCTGACTTTTTAAGTATTGGAGGATATAGCTTACCCTTTGAAGAAGATTTTGAGATCCATTGTACTGGATGAAGCATGGACCGTTGAGAATCCTGATGATAACGAAACATGGGCACTGGTTGAAGTAAGTGGCAACAGCCCTGGTAATACAGCAGCCAGGGTGAACTTCAGGGAAATTTTTGCCATAGGGCAGACAGATAACCTGATCAGCCAACCACTGGATTTATCAACATATGAAGAAGCATATCTGTATTTCGACCATGCTTACGCAAAATATTACCAGGAAGCATCCGATTCGTTGATTATTTACATCTCAGGTGATTGTGGTGTGAGCTGGACAAGGATATTTGAAGGTGGTGATGATGGATTTCGGGTCGTTTGCCACGCACCCCTTGACCGAAGATGGATTTATACCAGAGGTTCAGGAAGACTGGTGTGGTGCAGGTTATGGCAGTGACTGCAATACCATTGATATTTCTGAATGGGCAGGTCAAAAAGAGGTGAAAATTAAATTTGGCACTTACAGTTTCTACGGAAACCCGATCTATATTGATAATGTAATTGTAGGTAACAATCCTTATGTAGGTATTGATGAGGTAAGCGATTCGAAAGTGGCCATTTACCCCAACCCGAACAACGGTATATTCAATTTGAAACTCAGCAATGTGAACACCAGTGTGCAGGTGATCATAACAAATATGACAGGACAGGTAGTGTACTCATCTTTGCTGGACCACCATGAAACACAGATCGACCTTTCAGGACATCCGGGAGGTGTGTACCTGGTAAATATAACAGGCGGCACTTTCAATGAGCAGGTAAAGATAATTAAGGACTAATACCGTCTTAGCGTGCTAAAATGGGGTTTATTGATTTATTCTATACTCATTTCAGCAGTATTCTCAGTTGGACTCTTTGCCTTTTCACATGGTTCAGATGGTGTGCAACAAACTAATATAAACATTAGAGCTGCCAGGATTGCTGTTACGACTTTCATTTTTTTGGTTTTTAATTTATGATTAATAAGGTCTGGAACTTATTTTTCAACGGTTACTTTAAAAAATTCGCCTTCATCTTCCCAAATGCATTTCCATCCTTTTGCCATTGCTGTAGCTTCTGTATTGGTTTTAAATACACGGGTCATGTCATCACTAGTAACATTCTTGATTTGATCTTCTTCACCAAAATGTTTTAACCATGTTTTTTTCGCTTTAAAAACCACCTTTTCAGGAGAGTTCTCAATGGTTTCAAAGTAGCCATTGGGGTACATTGCTTGGGAAGTTTTTTCCCAACCTAATAGTATTTGAGGACTATCCAGCCATTCCATTGAACCCCAGAAAGCGGTTATTTTCAATCCTATTTCTTCAGGGGACAGTCCGTTTTTTTTGTCACTTCCAATAATGTATATCCAATCCCAGAATTTACCTTCGATTGCTGCTTCTAAAAGGTTTGTTGTAGCATATTTATCCAGCTGATCCCATATATCCAAAGGCAATTTATTTTTACCCTCATAAAGATAAACGGACCGGTTTCCAATTCCTCCAATCAAATCATTTTCCCATACCACATCACCATGCACATATTTGTATAAAACTTCCTGTCCTGGCATAATAGTCTCAAATTCTACTTTAATCGTATAAATACCATCCCCATCTTTATCCTCCATGATCATGGATTCAGTCCAGGATAATGGAGCGACACTTCCTCTTATACCAACTGTTGCCGGATTTTCAATTGTTGCTTCACTGAGATCAGCCTGAAAAGTTACAATGCAGGTTTGGGATTGAAGTTGAAATATTCCATAAAATCCTACAAACAGAACGCTTAAAATGAGCGATAAAATAATTTTTGTTTTCTTCATAGTTTCTTAGTTTTAATTAGTTGATAAATTAATTTGTAAGGGTTATATAAGTATTTGTTTTTACCTCACCTTCACCATCTTCCCATTGGCCACATCATTACCAACCTGCAACCTGTAATGGTAAATCCCATTAGCATTCTTTTCAGCATTCCAAATGAGCTGTTGTTTGCCATGTGGTTGGTTTACTTGTATTTGATAGACTTGCTTACCCAAATAATCATATATCGTTAATGTGATATGCTCTGGTTGTTTCAGTTCGTATTCGATGGTTGTTGAGTTGCTGAAAGGGTTGGGTCGAATGGAGAATGATCCCATTACATCATGAATTGTTACTGAAGAAAAATCACATGAATCCAGCACTTCCTCAGTGCTGTTGCAGCCGGGAGCGTTGCCATGGAGATTAAGCTCCCCATTGGGTGCAACCAAGTAATTACAGATACTTTTCACGTCACAGGAAGATAAATACTGATTACCCCATATGGTCAGGTATGTCATTGTCGCTGGCTCAATATTATCCAGTCCTGTTAATGATGATAATGTATCGTTCAAAATGATTTCAAGTCCTTCCACGGAAGTCAGTCCTTCCAAACCAGACAGGTCCATCAATAAAGGATTACATACAATTTCCCACGAGCCTATATGGAGGTATCCACTGATTGAATTCAGTTCACTTAATCCCATGAGATTAGTAATATTATTCTTGCCCGTAATGACCACATCTCCTTCAAGATCAGTACACCCTGGATAATAATCCTGAAAATTATCAACGTCACTTTGCTTGAAAAAATAATAATTTCCATATGGAAGACAGGGAACTTCAATACCACATACATCTGCTAAATCTACAGGACTATTGCATCCTGTTGCATTGTGATGGATTTCAACCGAGCCATTTGGATTGACCAAATAATCACATATACTTTGCGTTTCACAGTTTGACAAAGAACCGTTGAATCTAATTTTCAGGCTACCATCAATAACAAGTTCATTATTTAGCCCAGTTAAATTTGTTAAACCTGAATTCCCCGTAATACTGATTCCACTCCCAATTCTTGTGAGGCCATCCAACCCTGTAAGAGAGGCTAATGAGGAATTTCCCGCCGTTCCAAATTCAAAATCGTTATCAACAGCATATCCAATTAATAAACTTCCAATAGTGTCCAGACTTTCAAGACCTGTTAAACTTAATAAAGCATCGTTACAATAAACACCAAGACTTCCTCCTATAGAAGTTAAATTGCTTAATGCAGAAATACTGGTTAAACTGGGGTTCCCATGACACTCAATAGATGCGAACGGCATAGCGTTCCTACTCCATCCGCCAATCATTAGGCTTTTGCCAACAAAAGTCAAATTATCCAATCCATCCAGGCTGGACAAACTTTCATTGGAAGCAATTTCTAATGTTCCACCTATTGTGATCAGGTTTTCCAGACCAGATAGATCAAGAAGCGAGCAATTACCATTAATTCTTACATCTTTTTCAATATGCGTCACATTATTTAAACCTGATAAACTAACTAAGGAAATATTGCTGGAATCAGATGCTCCAACGAACAACTCATCAACTGAAGTTAAGCCTTCTAATCCGGATAAACTCTCTAATGACTCATTAAACTCTAAAAGGATCCAACCATTGATAGAAGTTACATTATTTAAACCAGTTAAGTTTTGCAGGAAATGGTTCCCATATAAGAACAAACCATCTCCAATAGAATCTATGCTATCCAAACCTGATAGATTCAACAAAGAATCTGTATCATGTATTGTGAGTCTTCCTCCAATTGAAGTTATAGCACTTAATCCATTTAAGTTTTTAATATTTGAATCCGGCCATTTACCAATTGTAACATTACCTTCAATCTCCGTACAATTGGGATTATCTATCTGAAAATTATCAATCTGTTCTTGGGATGTAAATTCTATGCCTTCTGGAAGGCAAGATTGCGTTAAAAGTGATAAGGAGAATAAACAAATAGTGATTGTAAATAACAGCTTTTTCATAGCAGTGAGTTTTTGAGTTTAACGAGCATAATTGGAAGGTACAATATACAACTTAAATTGACGAATGTCAAGGAGATAGCAACAGAAAAGCATCTGAAAAATTTCAAACACTTCCATTTCTCGCTTACGACAACCGCCAGACGACCAAGCCCGGCTAATGAATGAGAGCATGCAAGAAATCGAATCTTACCACTAAAACGGTTTAAATATCTATTCTTTACAGAAACCCCCACAAGTTTCTTATATTTGATAACAATCCATGATTAACCATATCACCCTGTGGTAAGGGATTAGAATTAGGTTATTTCAAACATGGTTAGCGCATCCGGTAACGGATTTCCATAAGACAGCTCAATATCACTTAAATAGTTTTATTTAATTCAATAATTAACTATTATTGTATATGCAATATGAAAGACATGTTTATCGCCTATTACAGGAACATCTTGATAAATTACCCATAGGTTTTCCAAAAACCGATTCAGGGGTGGAAATAAAAATATTACAACACCTGTTTAATAATTTTGAGGCAAAAGTGGCACTTTGTCTTAGCCTGGGAAATGCTTCGGTGTTAACTATACAGAAAAGGTTTAAACGTAAGTTTAACGAGAAGATTGAACTGGATGAGTTAAGCATTATTCTGGATCAAATGTATTTAGGAGGTTCTATTAACCGATCAAAGAATGCGCCATTTAAATATAGTAATGCCATGTTGGCAATAGGTATGTTTGAGTATCAATTGGGCCGTTTGAATAAAGAGTTCATGGAATGGATGCATCAGTATTTTGATGAAGGTTTTAATGATGAATTTTTCAGAAGTTCTTTGCCCCAGTTACGAACCAGTCCTCATATGAAAGCCATTGTTCCGGAATACAATATTGCTACTTACGACAACATGCGCCAAATTGTAAAAGAAACCAATAAATCCATAGCGGTAGCCAATTGCGTTTGTAAAGAAGGTGAAGCCTTGCTGGGGAATTCCTGTAAGCAAACCAAAGATATTGAAGTTTGCATTTCTTTTGGTGCATCTTCATATTTAGACAGGGGGCAGGCAAGAACTATTTCAAAAGAGGAATGCCTGGATATTATAGATAGGGCCGAACGCGAAGGTCTGGTTTTGCAACCGGGTAACTCTTTGCAACCTTTTTGTATTTGCTTGTGTTGCGGATGTTGCTGTGGCGTGCTTACTTCAGCAAAAAAATATGATAAACCGGCAGAGCTCATTGGACATAATTTTTATGCCCAGATAATCAGTGAAGCATGTAATGGATGTTCGTTATGTGTTAAAAGATGCCAGATGGATGCCATCAGGGTGGAAGATAAAAAGGCAGAGATTGACCTTGACAGATGTATTGGCTGTGGCTTGTGTGTTACAAGCTGTAAAAAAGAAGCAATTCGTCTGATTGAAAAAATGAAGAAAACCGTACCTCCAAAAAATGCAGTGAAGTTGTACCTGGGAATTCTTAGCGAAAAGGTTGGTAAGCAAAAAATGATGGGTAATATGTTGAAATTGCTTTTAGGTAAGCAATTGTAAATCTTTGCAAATTCATTAAGCTACTACTTATACTTTTTACTCCTACCTCACCTTCACCAGCTTCCCATTGGCAACAGCATCACCTACCTGTAGCCTGTAATAGTAAACCCCATTCGCATTTCTTTCAGCATTCCAAATGAGTTGTTGTTTACCATCTGCTTGGTTTTCTTGTGTTTGATAGACTTGCTTACCTAAATAATCATATATGGTTAAAATGACTTTCTCAGGTTGTTTCAGTTCATATGACAGAGTTGTTGAGGTTGTGAAAGGATTGGGATAATATTGAACGTTGGAACTTAAACTTCGAGCTTCAATCTTATCGATTCCAACAATCTGACTATAGTCAGCATGTAAAATTGTACCATTTCCACCTACAGCCCACCCATAACCGTTTTCAGTAAAATATACATCACTCAAGGTATTTTCTGTTCCACTTGGAATATACTCCCATGTGTAACCAGCATCCGAGGTGTAAAGTATATTTCCATAAGCACCAACAGCCCAACCATTGAAAGTGTCGGTGAAATATATTGAATTTAAGGACCCACTATTGCTTAAAAAGGAAGTATCCCAATTATTTCCACCGTCTGTTGTTTTTAGTATAATCTCAGAAAGATTTGGACGTCCTCCAGCGATCCAGCCTTTCAGTGAGTCAGTAAAATAAATACTAAATAGAACGGGTGCAGATCGGCTATGAATTTCGAATTGGTATTCCCATGTGTTTCCACCATCAAAAGTGTGTAAAATGAAGCTGTCTATATAACCAGTACTACCATTCGAATAACTACCAGCTACCCAGCCCTTCAGTGAATCAGTAAAATAAATACCACCAGCTTCACAGTTTGAATAGAACTGAGACTCCCAAGTTTCTCCTCCATCTATAGTATGATATATTTGACTGCCGAGCATCCATCCATTTAACATGTCTCTAAAGTATACGGTATGAAGAGGCGACAATACAGGAAGAAGTATTACCTCTTCCCAGTTATTACCTCCGTCAATGGTGTGATAAACCGCTCGAAAAAAAGGAAATGTTGTTTTTCTTCCTACTGCCCACCCGTGATTAGCGTCTGTAAAATGGATCCCCTGAAAAGAATGATTGCTAATGATTGATTGCTCTTCCCAGTTAATACCTCCGTTAGCAGTGTGCAATATAATTCCTCCTGCCCCTGCAACCCAACCATTAATAGTATCTATAAAATAGACACTTCTTAAAAACTCATTTGTTCCACTGGTTTGAACCTCCCATTGAGCATGTGAAAATGAAAATAAAAATAAAAGCGAAAGACTAATGATTAATTGTTTTTCCATAAGAGAGTTTTTAGCAGCATTATTTTAAAACGATTCTAGTATTCATTAAAAACAGCTTACTTCACTTTCACCATCTTTCCATTGGCAACAGCATCACCTACTTGCAAGCTGTAATAGTAAACCCCATCAGCATTTCTTTCAGCATTCCAAATGAGTTGTTGTTTACCATCTGCTTGGTTTTCTTGTGTTTGAAAGACTTGCTTACCTAAATAATCATATATCGTTAATGTGACTTTTTCTGGCTGTTTCAGTTCATATTGTATTGCTATTTGTGAACTGAAAGGGTTAGGCGTTGGTTTTGAATCGAGTATATTTTGCGTATATATAGAACCTGCCTGCAAACCCACCATGCCTCCATTATTTGTATGCAAGACTGTTCCTAGATCACCAACCGCCCAACCATAGTTTTGATCAATAAAACAAACACTATAGAGATTTTTAAAAGTATTTCTTGTTTGCCGTTCCCATTTATTTCCGCCATCATTGGTGTAAAATAACCATCCATCATAAGCTGATGCCCAACCATTTAGATCATCGGCGAATTTTACGTCAGTTAACCAGTAATATATTCCCAAGCTATCAGATGTCCAATTAGTTCCACCATCTGTAGTTTTTAAAACCGCTCCATTGTTACCAACAACCCAGCCTAAATTTTCATCATTAAAAAATACACTTTCTAAAGTGTCGTTAACATTACTTGCTTGATGTTCCCATGTTATGCCTCCATTTGTTGAATGGATAATCGTACCAATTGCTCCAACAGCATATATATTTTGATGGTCAATTGCAAATAAGTCTTTCAGAAATTCTGTTGTATTACTGTTTTGCAAATCCCATGTATTTCCTGCGTTTTCTGTGTATAATATTGTTCCATCAGTGCCACAAACCCATCCTTTTTGAGTATCAATAAATTGAATATCGTATAACCAGATATTTTCATTTTCATTTTGAATCTCCCACTGCTGACCACCATCAGATGTTGAAATAATTTTCCCTGACTCTCCAACTGCCCAACCATTTGAAGGATCAATAAAATCTACACTTTCCAACCAGGTATTAATTCCACTGCTTATTTCAGTCCATTTATTACCTCCATCTGTTGTTGAAATGATTTCTCCTTCTTGTCCGACAGCCCAACCATGTGTAGCATCAATAAAGTCAATTCCATGCAGTGAGTTCATTGTTCCATCCCTTTTTCTTTCCCAAGTTATCCCCCCATCGGAAGTATGAATCATGGCTCCATCATATCCCACAACCCAACCCTCGGTTGCTGAAGTAAAAAACAATCCACCATACGCATAATCGGTTGGGCAATCTTGCATAATCCAAGTTATACCCCCATCAGATGTTGATAAAACCGTTCCATTAACACCACCTACAGCCCAACCTGTATTCTCATCTAAAAATTGCACGCCGTATAACCTTTCTGCCGTGCCGGATGTTTGCGCATTCCAGGTAATACCACCATCACTTGTTTGAAGTATTGTTCCATTCATTCCAACAATCCACCCTATATCATCACTTACAAAGGAGATATCCCAAAGATGTTCTATGGTTCCACTAGACTGTTCTATCCATGTAATGCCGCTATTCTCAGTTTTAAGAATAACACCATCGTTTCCAACAATCCATCCCAATGAATTATTTACAAAATGTATTGCATTTAGCGGACTTTCAACACCCGCATCTTGGAGTTCCCAATTGGTACCATCCTCCGTATGTAAAATAGTTCCTGCACTACCAACAACCCATCCATGTGTTTCATCACTAAAAAACATATATCGTATCCATCCAGAGGGGCCTGCGTATTGAGATTGCCAGCTAATTCCACCATCAGTTGTATGTAATATCCTGCCAGGGCCTCCTGTTATCCATCCATTATTAATATCGGTAAACCAAACACCACGCAAGAGAGGTATTGTATCTATATTTGAAAATGACCAGCTTTCTCCACCATCTGATGTACTTAGTACTGTACCTACTCTTCCAACAGCCCATCCGTGATTGCTATCGGCAAAATAGATTTCATAAAGATGGTTTGACTGCGGTAAAGGATTTTGCCAATCCCACTGAGCATCTACTGATAAAAAAATAACGGAGAAAAGAAGTGTTAAAATTGTTTTCATAGCAATGAGTTTTAAGTTTAACAAGCATAATTGGGAGGTACAATATACGAATAATGCGGGTGGATGTCAAGTGGTTACACATTTAAACCTTTAGGGATGAGCCCAATAAAAAGTAAAACCTTTCAGTTAAAAAGTTTTTTTGCCATTTCAAAAGGAAATAGGGTTGGGCGGTTAGAAAATTAAAATGGTTGGGTCGTTCTAAATTTACATAAACCAAACATTAATTTGGCAGCTTCTTTTGCGAGCGCAACACAATGAGTATTCCAAAAATTACCAAAGGGATGCTCAGTAATTGTCCCATATTGAGCAGCATCGTGCTTTCAAAGGATACCTGCACTTCTTTTAAGAACTCAACAAAAAATCGAAATCCAAATACCAGGATCAGGAACATACCGAATAGAAATCCTTCCCTGATCATTCCTTTTTGCCTGATATAGTAAACAATAAAGATCAAAAAGAATGAAAGATAAGCGAATGCCTCGTATACCTGGCTGGGATGCCGGGGGATTCCGTAAATAGTTATAACCGCTTTATAATTTCCGGAAAGCTCAATTACTTCAATATCGGGCTTATCAACAAAAAACCTGACATTGTATTTCAAGTCCGAATCGTTATCAATCCGCTGCACAAAATACTGGTAAATAAAATCGTCAATTTTATCCTCGGGAAAATTCTTTTTAAAGAATATCTCCAAATTTAATTCACTGTATTGGATATGATCCACCACGGTATCCTTTTCAGTTTGGGTGATCGTCGTTTTATCAATATATTTTCCATTTTTTCGTGATAATTCGTCATCAACTCCATGCACATATAGGAAGGCAAATGATTTGTTAGTTGTATCCCCAATAATTTCTGAGTTCATCAGGTTTCCGGTGCGAATAAACGGGGCAATAAATAATACCACAATAACAATCCTGTCCAACAGCCACAGGTAAGAAAAATCGGTTTTTCGAATAAATAAATACAATGCAATGAGAATGCCGATGGCAGCGCCATGACTGGCCAGTCCTCCTTTCCAGATTTTAAGGATCTCAATCGGGTTGCTCAAATAATAACCCGGCTCGTAAAACAGGCAATGCCCCAGGCGTAACCCAACCAAACAACCAATAACCAGAAAAATAATGAGTTTGTTGATCTGCTCATCTTTCATGTTCTTTTTTAGCAGTATTCGCCTCAGCATCAGAGCAGCCAGGTAAAATGAACCGGCAAATAAAAGCCCATACCATCTGACACCTCTACCGAAAAGCTCAAATATTTCGGGGTCAGCATTCCATAAAATATATTGTAACATAATGCAAGAATTAATAAGTCTCTCTAAAATACATAAAACATGCTAAGTGATATATGTCCTTTTTTAGAATAGTAAAAAAACTTATCTCGTCTTCTACCAAAATCTGTTGTATGCAATGTTTTAATCTAAAAGTTGAATACCAATCCTACTCCGTTGGCGGTGGTGCGAAAAGAAAGTTTTGCATTTCGTTCTATTTCCAGCATGACTTGCTTATATTTATGTTTTCTTGACCCTCCCACTATGGCAATCGGAATCCCAATCCCAATGGCAGCCATTCCTATAAGCGTTATACCTATACCAGCATCATCCCAATCAAATAGGCTTTCGCTCTCATAATTCTGCATATGGACTATACCTCCGATCAGCACTCCCCCACCTACTCCGGCAATCGTTATACCCATAACCATTTGCCCATTTGCTTTTTTATATAACTGATTGTAATAGTCATAGTCATGTTTTTCATATAAGAAACCCGGATATTGATCCTCCTTTACAACATTCACTATTTCAGTATTGCTTCGTAAATCGAAATATTCCCCTTTGTAATTAATAGCAACCGCTTCTATTTCATAGGTTTCGTCTTCAAGTGCATAAACAACCACATTGCCGGGCTTAATTTCTTTAATACAACAATTTAAAATACTTTTTCTGTTTTCTGTTGGGTGAACAGCGTCTTTGCACTTATGCTGAGCCAGCAGATTTATAGCGAAAAGAGTAAGAATCATGAGAGGAATTAGATTTTTCATAACAGTAACTTCTTAAGTTTAATTAATCAATCAGATTCTGTAAAATACGACCAAAATTGATGAAAGTCAAGTTGGTAAAACGTTATTGATTGATTTTCAATTCAAAAGTAGATTGACCAACCAGGATTTACGAATTGATTTGAGGCCGGAATAGTAGTAAATTGGAAAGAAATAATGTCTTAGTATAAGTAATTGTCTATTTTTAGTAATAACTGAGAAATTCGATTTGAAGCGTCAGGAGTTTTGCAGAAAATCATAATAATTATTGAGCCATAATGATTTTTTGCAAAATATTTTTCTGCTTTTTAAAAGATAGTGTATGAGCTTGCCTTATTAACAGCGTCTTACGATCTGATCATTGCTAGCAAAACCGTTTAATTGTCTTTAATTATTGGTTGGAATGCTTGAAATTCAACGTCACAATCTATGTTCGGTTTTAAATGTCGGGCGTGTTATTTACATCTTAAACAGCAACTTCTGGAAATTAACATTGTTCCATGCATTCATGATCTCCCGGAAACCATCATATATATTTGTATCAATGATCTTCTCTGTGAATTTAATTTCCCGTGTAACAACCAGTCTGCCGTCAGTTTCTTCAAACTGAATGAGCACATAACCAGCATCGTTAATAATTTCAATATTTTCAGATTGTGTTACCAGTTTTAAATCATCTGGAAAAGTCAAAGTGTATTCATATTTCTCATGAACTGTTTCAGGGATCTCAAGGGATGAAGTCCGTTCGTCTGTCAAAACAGTAAAATGCCAGTCATGCACACCACCCTTGATATATGGCAACTCAAAACTCAGGTAATTATGCAGCTTTTCAAAGGGTTCTCCTTTGTTAATTTCCAAAAGTGAGCGGCTAATATCCTGCGATAACTGAACCTGTGTAAATGACTCGATGTCCTTTGACGAAACCCCTCCTTTAACAAGTGATTTAATGGCAGAAGTATCTTTGCTCATTAAAAAATAAGGATTGGCAGCGCCCGCTAATTCCAGGTTCATATTGCCTGATAATCCGGAATCATTAAGATCGAACATGGCTGTTGCCACGATTTTGTTCGTTCTTTTTTCAACTGAAAATACATCAGGACTTATAAAGTCTTGATCCAATATCAACAGAGTTTGATCTGCCAAGTCGAATACCAGATTTTGGTCATTTGTTTTGTTGGAAGAAATGATGACATCGCCATAGTTTTCCAGGTCCAGCATGATGGCAAATTGCTGAAAGCTTAATAGATCATCCATTTGAATATCAAAAAGCAGATCGGGTATGATGGCTAACGGAGTAGCACTGATATTCGCTTTCTTTAACAAGGCACTCAACAATAAGGCTTTTTCCAATTCCGTACCCTGGTTGCTGTTCCATGTTTCAATAGGTGACCGGCAAAT
Organism: Marinilabiliales bacterium; assembly: GCA_963776205.1. GTDB lineage: Bacteria > Bacteroidota > Bacteroidia > Bacteroidales > F082 > UBA4459. The sequence goes on along the minus strand of CAVZLR010000001.1, from coordinate 365,389 downwards.
GAAACCCGTGTATTCGAGCGGAATATTCAGGTTATCAAAATTGTTGCTGACAACTTTCTGGAATGCAAAAGCTGCTGACAATTGATCAGTGTTTTCTGACATCACTTGTTTCACCAATTCATCCATTTGGGTATTCGTTTGCAGTTGAAAAGCCTCCTGGTTAACGAATGTGTTATATACCGGGTTTAAATTTTCTGCGCTGCTGAATATAAGGCGAGGAGCATCCATATGTCCATTTACCTGGTGATTCTCTTTTGAAGAAGCAGCGATGTTTTTAAAAGTCCAGGTATACACTTTTTGGTCTTTTTCAGTGTATAACTTAGGTTCGCCGTCTATATTCAGTAATCTATAATTCAGTTTTTTGGTTGCAGGTAAATTGACTCTCACAACCAATTCGTTCACCGGGGAGGATTCGTTCAGTACCTCATCAAACATCAAAGCCGGGAAATATCCCTTTTCCGAATGGATGGTATAATCAAGGTGAATCACCGCACCAACTTCCAGGCCTGTGTGTGTAACCACCAATTCCCTGATATGATTATAGGCTGGCGCATTATTGGAAAAGCGCGGTAGTACCTCGTTAAAGGCATTTTCCGGTGTAACCACCTTTTTTCCATCTGCCATGATGGTATGGGCTTCGTTTATTTTCAAGGTTTGAAAATCGGTGTTGGTAATGATGAATGTTTCGCCGTACAAACGGTGAAAGGCAAAATGACTCAGCAGTTTCATTTCTTTTGAATAATGGAAATCGATGCTGCCATCATCATTCAGGGTATATTCTTTCAGAATATTCATGTATTCGGCATCTGCTTTTTCGGTCTGTGCGTATGTCAGGCTCAGAATTGACAGGCAATATATGGCGATAATTATTTTTTTCATTTTCAAGGTGTTTTCTCGTTAAGCTTAATTGTTCAATTCAATAATCAGAGGAGTTTCCGCGAATTTCTGCTGGTTTTGAACCGCTTTTCGAAACATCTCCCAATCTTCGGCTTCGTATACCCGTTTGCCGAGCACTACTTTTTCGCTGACAGTAAGTGAATTTCCTTCCAGTGAAATATTTCCTGTAAATGAAGCAGTTTCATTACCTACACTTTTATCAAAATCAAAAGCGATTAATTTTCCTTTATGAGGCAGCTTGATAGTTTCATCCAGTTCCACCAGGCGAGAACACCTGTCGCGGAATGCATATTTCCGCTCTTCCAAACTTGTATCGAAATACAGGTGCGACATGCCTCTTTTAAAGAGATTGGCAACAACCAGCGGGGTGAAAATAATTTCCTCATCAGTGACGATGGCATAATCCGGAATGGTATATTTCACGTTAATATGAATATGATTTTCCTGGTAAGCGTAGGGTTTGCCAAAATCCATACTGATAATTTCGGCCTGCGGGGCAACCTGCAATAGTTCCTTTTCAACAGAGGATTTCCACTCCGATTTATAATTGCTTGTGAACATACGCCGGATGGCTGCATCAGATTGTCCTTCAGCTGTAAGTGTGAATTCCCCTTTTAAGGTACCATCGGCCAGTAGTTCCGACTTCCCTTTGATTCTGAAAAAATGATTTTCCGGGGCTGAAATGGGTGTTTCCATCAGGTCGGCACCTTCGGGCACTCCCATTAAATAATTCTGCTGCTGCTCGGCACTCGACCAGAGTTCACGCAAAAACGGTACCCAGGTAGGATCGAGAATTTTGTAATTGCCATTGCGCAGTTTCACAATAGTGACGCTGTGGTTGAATTGGTCGGCAGGGATGTAATCGATGCGGGAACCGGCCATTGTCATAGCAGGATAAGACTCAAATCCTGCAGACCGAAGCATGGTGATCAGCATACCTGCTTTATCCTTGCAAACGCCGCAACGGTCAGTAAAGTTCATGTCGCCACTATGCAGTGTATATCCTTCACCGGGGCCCATCGAAATACCTGAATACCTGATTTCGTCGGCAGCCCAATGGGTGAGCAACGAAATGGAATCCATTTCAGTTTGTGCATCCGCCAAAATTTCGGCTACTTTTTTGTCGATTTCAGGTGTCGATTCGAAACTTCCGTAATCTTCGTTCACATTATAAAACCACAGCGACTTGGCATACCAGTCGGGGCTGGTTGAGATAAGTAGTTTAGGTGCTACATCTGAAGGGTCCACCATATGGGCTTCCCTTTCAAAGGGCATGATGTCTTTTTTAATAAAGGTATATTTCTTTTTACCATCTACCAGCACGGCTGAAGATTCGGCGGTGCCATTATAAAAACGGTATTGCACCAGCTTTTCCTCAGGGATGGCACACGCTGTAATATTTGAACAAAACCGGGTCGCTACTCCAAAAGGGAACGATATCATAAAAATGTCCCCGCATAGGTGGAATGTATTTGTCGTCGTCATCCTGAAGCAGGGCATAGGTATATCCCTTTTTGAACAGGAAAACCTCAATGGCATCGCCAGGTTCCAGTCGCCCAATCTCAATCATTTTCTCACGGGCACCCCAGTAGATCATCCGCGCAGGAGCCGGGTAATCATATACCTGGTTCATGTCCAGTTCTTCAATCTCACCATTTTTGCGGTATACGGTAACTTTTCTAATGTCCACATAGGCAGATAGCGGATCATAGCCGTATTTGAAAACATTGAAATCTTTGGCGCCTTTGACAGACAATATTTTATACAGGGTGTGGGTATGATAAAAACTCAATCCACTTTCCTGCATATCAACGCTGGTACTGTCGAAGATGACGAGCAGGTGTTGATTCGGGTAATCTGCACTGCAACCGGAATTTTTAATCAGTTCAGGTATGGAAGCCGGGAAAGCGGCCTGCAAAACCAACAGGCTGATGCCCAGCATAAGGATTTTTTTGATCATTTGTTTTTGATTTTTAAATAGGAATGTAAAGATAACAAAACCAGCAGATGAATGGGGCTGAAATAGTAATAGAATTTATATTAAGCAGAACAGAAAAACGCGTAGAGATACTATTCTTAAGATTATTATCTTTACTCAAGAAATTTAATATCATGAAAAAATCAGCCATTATCTTATCATTTATTTTGTCATGCCTCGTATCGTTTTCACAACCAGATGTTACGATTTATGAGATTCAGGGCCAGCAAGATGTTTCGCCTTTTGAAGGCCAGATTGTAAATACGTATGGGATTGTTACCGGGGTTTTTAATGGCAGTTATTTTATCCAGGATGGAGAAGGAGCCTGGAATGGCGTGTATGTGTATTCCACTGAGGATGTTGCGCTTGGTGATGAAATCGAATTGACTGCAGAAGTGGATGAATATTATGAACTAACAGAGCTTAAGAATGTAAGTACATTCACAGTGCTTTCCTCAGGAAATATGTTACCTCCTGCTTCGGTATTGAATACCGGCGAAATTAATGATGAAGCATATGAGGGTGTACTCGTAAAGGTAGAAAATGCCATTTGCACAAATGACAACCTGGGTTATGGCGAATGGGAACTGGACGATGATTCAGGTCCATGCGTTGTGGATGATATGGGCGTAGCTTATTCCCCTGATATCGGGTTAAACTATTCTGTAACCGGACCCTTGAATTACTCATTCGATTTTTATAAGATTGAACCCAGGGATGAAAATGATATTGTGATCATGGAGAACCTGTTTTTTGTAAGCGATCCGACACAGATTAACCTGGAGCAAACTTCAATTACGCTCACCTGGGAAACCAATACAGTGGCAACTACAGAATTGTTCTGGGGAATAACACCTGAATTGGAAGGAGGTTACGTATCAATACCCGGGAATACCGTTGAACATGAATTAGAATTAGCTGGCTTGAATCCATCCAGTATTTATTATGTGAGGCCATTCTCTGTTGTTGGCATTGATACTACAACGGATTTCACAAGACCATATGCCACAGTTTCAACTTCTTCGGGAATGATAAAGCTTTATTTTAATCATCAGGTTGATCATTCTGTGGCAGGTGATGAAATGGCTGTATGGACTCCAAATATTACGGATACTGTTATTCATTATATCAGTATGGCCCAGCAAACAATTGATATTACCATGTATGAGCAGGAATCGGATGAAATTGTTGCAGCCATTAATAGTGCCTATGATAATGGTGTTCTTGTCAGGTATATAACAGATGATATAGGAACCAATCCTGCACTTGATAATCTGAATGAAAATATTCCGGTCCTTTTTGGAAATACAGAAGCCATCATGCACAATAAATTCATCATTATTGATGCTGAGGCAGAAATGGGAGCGTGGTTGATTACAGGGTCTTTAAATCATACAGTCAATAATTTGGGTTGGGATTACAACAATATGATTTGTATTCAGGATAAAAGCCTGGCGTTGGGATTTACGCTTGAATTTGAAGAAATGTGGGGAAGTGATGATGCAAACTATGATGAAGAAAATGCCAGGTTTGGAGCTGAAAAAACGGATAATACACCTCATAAATTTCTTATTAACGATATTCCAATAGATGCTTATTTTTCACCCTCCGATAATACGACTTCTAAAATTGCAGCTGCGATTGATCAGGCAGAAAACAATATTGAATTTGGCATCATGGTATTTACGGAAAATTCATTGGGAAATTCCATCGTTGATGCGCAGCAGAATGGTCTTGAGATCAGGGGGATTATCGATTATGTGGAATACACAGGCAGCGAATATCAGTACCTTATTGACAATGGAGTTAATGTGAGGAATTATGTAAATGCGGATGGTAGTGGGTGGCCGGATGGACCCGTATTTCATCACAAATATGCGCTGATGGATTTCGAGGAAGGCGATGCCAATCCTGTTGTAATAACCGGGTCCCATAACTGGTCAGCATCAGCCGAATCGATTAACGATGAGAACACTTTAATCATTTACGATGCGAATCTTGCCAACCAATTTCACCAGGAATTTTCGCAACGGTTTAATGATTTGCTAACACCGGTAGCTGTGGATGACCATAGATATGCGATGACCTACGAATGGCTGACGATCAACTATCTTAATAATGACTTTATTCCCGAAGATGTTGAAGTTTTATCAGAAATTGTGCAAATGCCACTACACGGGGAAGCCAATTTGGTTGAAGGAGAGATCAATTATAGATCGGAAGTTGATTTTCTTGGTGAAGACAGCTTGTCTTACAGACTATATAACGCTGATAATCCAACGCTGTCTGATACCGCCTGGATAACAATTGATGTAGGCGAAACTGGAATAGGAGAGCAGAACAGTGTTAAATTTTCAGTGAATCAGCAATTTATAAACCAGGGATTTCTCAATTTGGGTATTTATTCTGAGCAATCCGAAGAGCTTCATTTCAGGATAATTAGTATTGATGGCAAGCTTCTTCTTTATAAAAAAGTAAATGTTCTGGCTGGCAATAACGCCATACGTTTTAGTCTGAAGAACATCTCTAAAGGCTTGTACATGATAGATATTACAAGTACTACCGGCAGAGTTTCTTCGAAATTTATTTTTTAAGATTTTGACGAGGAATTGTTGGTGACAGATGATCAAATGATAAAAATTGTGTGAGTAAATTAAACGGTGTAATAATAGCCCATAGGGGCGAATCTTTCGATGCTCCTGAAAACACACTTGCATCAATTGATCTTGCCTGGAAAAATAAGGCCAGGGCAGTGGAAATTGACATTCATCTAACGAACGATAATGAAATTGTTGTAATTCACGATTACGATACACTTAGAACCTCAGGAAAGAAAAAAATAATTAAAAGCGCAACGCTTCAGGAGCTACGACTTCTTGATTTTGGTTCTTTCAAAAATAATAAGTGGAAAAATGAGCGTATTCCAACGCTTTACGAGGTATTGAAAACAGTTCCGTCGGGAGGTAAACTGATCATTGAAATTAAAAGTGACCAACGCATTCTTGACAGGTTAAAGTTTGACCTGGCTCAATCCCGTTTAAAAAATTCACAAATAGAACTCATAGCGTTTAATGTAAATACCCTGGCTAAAGCCAAACAAATGATGCCCGAATATAGAATGCTATGGTTAATTAATTTGGATTATTACTGGCCATACTGGATCATTTGGGTCAATAAACAATATATAATTAACAAAGTGAAGAAGCATAATTTAGATGGAGTTGATGTTTGGGCAGGGAAATCTTTAAATAGCAGTTTCATTGAAAAATTTCAAAAAGCCGGGTTGCTGGTATATGCCTGGACGGTAGATAATCCTGAAAAAGCTAAAACACTTTTAGAAAATGGTATTGATGGCATAACAACCAACAGGGCCGGTTGGATCACGGAACAACTTATTAATTATTGAAAGAAGACAATAAGTTCCATTTAATAAAATAAAAAAGATACCATGAAAAGAGACAGAATGATTTCTGAAATAAAAAACTCAACATTTTGGGACATCGCCATTATTGGAGGAGGGGCTACAGGTATTGGAACAGCAGTTGAAGCTGCATCTCGCGGTTATAAAGTAGTTTTAATAGAGCAATCAGATTTTGGAATAGCAACATCAAGCCGCAGTACAAAATTAGTTCATGGTGGGGTCCGGTATCTGCAACAGGGTAATATTTCATTGGTGCTCGAAGCATTAAAGGAACGGGGGATTTTACGCCGGAATGCCCCGCATCTGGTTCACGACCTCCCTTTTATTGTTCCGGTTTACGATTGGTGGGAAGGGCCTTTTTATGGTATTGGACTCAAAATTTACGATATGCTTGCCGGTAAGGAAAACTTTGGCCCCTCGAAACGTCTTTCAAAGGAAGAAACGGTTAAGCACATACCAACTGTTGAAACAGAAGGATTACGTGGAGGCGTAATTTACCATGATGGTCAATTTGACGATGCCCGTTTGTTGGTTAATTTGGCACAAACTGCTGCAGAACAAGGGGCAACACTGCTGAATTATGTGAAAGCTGTATCACTGATAAAAAAAGGTGAAAGCGTGAGTGGAATTATATCAGAAGATATGGAGTCGGGTGAAAAATATACGATTCATGCAAAGGTTGTCATCAATGCTACAGGTGTTTTTACCGATTCGGTGAGAAAAATGGACGATCAGCAGGCCCAAAATATGATGACCAGCAGCCAGGGAGTGCATCTGGTTCTCGACAAATCATTTCTGCCGGGAAATACAGCCATTATGGTTCCACATACTGATGATGGACGTGTTTTATTTGCTGTTCCATGGTATGATCGAACCCTGGTGGGGACCACAGATACTTACGTTGAAGATTGTCTTTTAGAACCCATTCCTCAAGAAGACGAAATAAAATTCTTGTTAAAACATGCGGCCAGGTATTTAACCAAAGACCCGCTAAGAAGTGATGTGAAGAGTGTTTTTGCAGGCTTACGCCCCCTGGTTAAAAGTAGTGATAAAGATCATGATACCGCATCCATTTCGCGGGATCACGTTATTACCATTTCACGAAGTGGACTTATTTCTATTTCTGGTGGCAAATGGACAACATACAGAAAAATGGCAGAAGATGTGGTAGAACAGGCGATCGTACTGGGTGATTTACCTGAAACAGCTTCGATTTCTAAAAACTTACGTGTGCATGGTTATCAGAATAATTCAAAAAACTATGGTTTTTTAAGCGTGTATGGTTCCGATGCCCATGAAATTGATGTTTTATTAAATGAAAATCCTGATTATAATAAACACTTACATCCTGACCATAACATTCGAAAAGGTGAAATAATTTGGGCAGTTCGAAAGGAAATGGCCAGAAAAGTTGAAGATTTTTTGGCCCGCCGAACACGACTTCTATTGCTGGATGCCAGAGCAAGTATCGAAGTTGCCCCAATAGTTGCCAACATGATGGCTAAGGAACTTAAGCGTGATAAGAAATGGATAAAAAATCAGGTCGAATCCTATTCCAAATTAGCTGAAAATTATCTGCCTTGATATACAACGGGTTGCAAGTATGAGCAGGTGGGCGTTTTGACACTCTATCTTTTCAACTTACAACGTGTTTTATTTTACGATTTAGCTTTCATTATATATACTACAGCCCGCTTGATTATACTTGCTGTTGGCGGCTGGCTTTTTCTTAATAATATATGATATTCCTGTTGTTATACTTGTTAGTCCAATAATAAGAAAGATCCAAGTAGCATAATAAGTAGAACTATTTTTATGCTCCTTGTTTATGGATTTTAATTTTAAAAATTCTCGATTGCCTTTTCTTAGTCCAAAAATTTCAATGTTTTTATAACCGATTGTTTTATCCCAAAATGTCAGCACTTCCGTTCTTGTTAGTTTTTTACTATTTGTTTCAGATAGAATATCAATCTGAATTTCATCGCCGGAGAAAATATTAGATATGATTCCTTTTGAGTCAGAGGCATAAAATGAAGTTCCCGAAATATGAAAAATGAAACCTGGGTATTCATCTAGCATAATTCGAATTGATTTTGCCCTTTTTCTACCATCATTATTAATTTTTAAATCCTCAGAAACGGTTCCAATTACTAAAGTAAGTTGATCAGTAAGAATATCTTTATATGGGGTTAAGTAAATTTTAGAAAATAATAAAACGAATACGAATCCAACAGCAAGAAATCCCAAACCATAACGATACATAACTCTATAGCCCCAAAGTCTTTCAGAGTATTCATTTCTTGATTTATTTTTTATTAGACGGTCTTTAAAAAGTGAATAATTCGAAACAATTGAAGAAGATATTTTAACCTTATGATGTTTTGTAAAAATAGTTAGGACTTTCCATTTTCCAGACTTATTTTGCTTTTCTATTTCATTATAACTCACAATGTCTTTGATGTAAATTACTTTCTTAGGAAATTCAAAAATTGATTTTACTACCAACTTTTCATTTTTAAGCACATACCTGTCAATAAAAAAGACTGAAAAAATTGAGATAAGACCAAAAAGTCCAAAAAGGAGTCCGATTGCTATTCCGATAATTTGAGGATATTCTTCTTGTAATGACCTTGTGGCAATGAAGCAACCTCCTATTATGAAAATAACTCCTCCTACAATTAAGATCAATACAGTCGAAATTTGTAATTTGGATTTTATGGTTTGACTTTCTGTCATTTTAAGCTTGCTGCTAACGTTTTGGCGATGGTGCGTGCCTTATTTACTTCAAATTTATGCTATTTTTCCTGCTAGTACTATTACTTCTACACATTGTTGTGTGTAGTTATTTTTTTATTTCATTTTCTATAGCCACCAATTTCAATTCTTTATGGTAGGCTTCAATTCTCGAGTGTGCAGTTCCGTCAACTAATAAGATAATTATCAGCATAGCAATTGTTGTAATGCTAATTGCTCTCCAAGTTGGTGTGTTAATAAAAAGAATTAATAATGCTGCTATGATAATAAGAATTGGAATTACCTTAAATACAACTTTGTATTCTTTTAATGTGCTTTCGGAACGTTCAATTTCGGACTGATAAAAGGCTGGTGTATCGTTATTAAACGCTTTTTCAAATTGGGTAATCCTTGATTTATTGGTAAAAAATAAACCAAGTCCTATTGTCATAAGTAATAAACCTGCTACCAAGGTTGGAATTATGTATGCTTTTGCTAAATCCGTTTTTCCCAACTGCCAAAACCCAATACTTGCGATTAAAAATAAAATTGCAAAAAGGATGAAGAAACGTGTTGAGAAGACTTCGGATTTCGCCCATTCTGTGGCTAATTTTAATAGTTCCATTGTTTAATTTAATTTATATTTTTCTCTGTACTCGGTCGGACTTATACCTTCTTTCTTTTTGAATAATCTCGAAAAATAAGGTGGATATTCAAACCCTAATTCATAAGCCACTTCTGAAATACTCTTATTTGGTTGTAATAATATATTTTTTGCTTCATCTATTAAATGCAAGTGTAAATGTTCGGTTGTAGTTTTACCTGTTTCCTTTTTCAAGGTATCACTTAAGTAACGTTGTGAAACCGACATTTTATCTGCGACTTGTTCTATACTTGGAATGCCTTTTTCTTGCAATTGTCCTGATTCAAAATATTCAGTTAAATGCTGATTGAATTGCTCTAACAAATCGTTCGATATTTCTTTTCTATTTAAAAACTGTCTTTCATAGAAACGATTGGCATATTTTAACAACGTGATTAATTGAGAAATAATAATTTCCTTGCTGAAGACATCTTGATTATTTTGATATTCAATTTCAATGTTTTCAACTATCGATTCTATTTGCTTTTCTTCTTTTGGCGAAAGATGTAATGCTTCATTTACTGAATAGGAAAAGAAACCATATTTTTTTATTTGTAGAGCTAACTCCGTTCCTTTCAAAAAATCTTCGTGGAAGTTTATTGAAAAGCCTTTTTGCTCAAAAACTACAATATTATCCCACTGTAACACTTGTCTTGGTGCAATAAAAATCAAAGCACCATTAGTGAAATCATATTTTGTTCGTCCGTAGTTTAAATCTCCCTCTACATATTTTTTAAAACTTATAGAATAGCAATCATTTGTAATTGGTGGCGAACTTTCTCGTGGACAAGGTAAATAACCTTCACCTATTGAGTTAAAAATACTCAACATAGGATGCTCTGGTCGAGGAAGCCCTAAATAATCCAAATACGATGATAGTGTTTTAAAATGTTGCATATTACAAATTTAAATATTCCATTTTACACCTGTTTCTTTTTCTGAAAGTTCCCATAGTCTTTTAGAAACCGCTTTATCTTTGGCGTGTGGCTCTAATTTATGTTCTCCAACTGGTCCTGTCCAATTGTTTCTTCCTGTAGGTCCGTAAAAACCACTCGGGTCTAAATTTGATTCTGTAGCACACATCAATTGCGGATAAGCACCTTTTTCAGCCGATTGTGTTAATGGTGATAATTTCATTAGATTAAAGATGAATTTCATCATAAAACTACCACTTGTATTTATTAAGTTGGTTCTTGAAGAACCAGGATGACAAGCATATGCTTTAACATCTGATTTGCCAGCTTCTTTCAATCTATCCTGTAGTTCATAGATAGTCATAATCTGTGCCAGTTTACTTTGACTATACGCATTATTAGGCGTGTAATCTTTATCCCAATTCAAATCATCAAATTTGATTGTTTTAATTCCCATATCATATCCCAGACTTCCTACCGCTACAATTCGTCCTTTAGATTTTTCAATGAGAGGGAACAGTAAAGCTTGAAGTGTAAAATTTCCATAGTAATTCGTTCCCATTTGGCTCTCCCAACCGTCCACTGTTAGAGTTTGTTTAGGTACTTGGGCAATTGCCGCATTGCAGATTAAGGCATCAATTTTGAGTACTGTTTCAATAACTTCTTCTGCAGCTTTTTTTACAGAAGCTTGTTCTGCCAAATCCATTTTTATAGCTAAAACGTCTATTTGGTTCCCAAGTTCTTGTTTTAAAGTTTTAATAGTGTCTTCTGCTTTCTTTGGGTTTCTATTAAGCATTACCACTTTAGCACCTTTTGAAAGCAATATCTTTGTTGCTTCAAAACCTGTTCCGCTTGTAGTACCTGTAATGACGTATGTTTTGCCATTTAAATTTCCAATTCTGTTTGGTGTCCAACCTTTTTTACCAAATTGATTTGTATTCATTTTTGTCTATTTTGTAATGATTAAAATTATAAGACAAAGGTCGGTTGGAAGTAGCCTAAACTCTTTATACAGATTTTCGAATGTTGTATACTTTTTGGTTGGGTTTAATTACGCACAACTTGTAATATGTTCATAGAAGCTGTACATATCCAGGAATAATTACCGGATAAAGCCATGTTTACCTGTTTCTATGTGTTTTAATAAGGCTTTTTAAGCTAATCTGCTTAAAATTAAAAAAATATAGCATGGGTTGGCAGAAAAACTACCAAACAAAGAAATATTTCGTAAAAAACGTTTGTTACACCTTAGCCATAAGGCGGTCGTATTTACCCGTTCCCAGCTGGTGAATCAGCGTAAAATGACTTTTTAAAGCACCGAAAAAGGTTTTATGTTGGTTGTAAGGAATGTTAAACTCATCGGCGGTTTCCTTCACAATTTTCGAAATTTTCCGGTAGTGCACATGGCAGATATTCGGAAATAAATGGTGCTCGATTTGGTAATTCAACCCCCCGATAAACCAGGAGAACAGCACGCTTTTGTTGGCAAAATTGGCCGTCGTTTTCATCTGGTGAATAGCGAAATGGTTTTCCATGCTGCCACTTTCGTCAGCTACAAAAAAGTCCGTTTCTTCAATTACATGCGCCGGCTGGAAAATGAGGGTGAGTATCAGTCCGCAAATGTATTGCATCATTAAAAACCCCAGCACTATCTGCCACCAGGGCAGATCGATGAGGATGAGCGGAAGCACCAGCGTTAATCCGATGTACCAGACTTTATTAAAAATAAGCAGGGTGAAAGCCTTGTTCATGGTAAGGCCATTGCGTTGTAGTAAATTCTTTTTGTTGTATTTGATCAGCGACATAAAATCTTTGATCACCAGCCAGTTGAGCGTCATCAAACCATACATGAGGGGCGCGTAATACAATTGGAATTTAAATATTTTCTTACGTTTCTGGTTGGGTGAAAACCGCATTACCGGTGTTTTGATATCATCATCGATGCCGTGGATATTTGTAAATCCATGGTGCAGGTAATTGTGCTGGATCTTCCAGTTCAAATCGTTAGCACCCAAAAAGTTCACGAGGAATCCCAAAATATTGTTCACTGCCCGATTTTTGGAATATGACCTGTGATTGGCATCATGCATAATGGATAAGCCGATACCTGCCATGCCAAGGCTCATTAAAAACCACATGATCATCATGGGCCAAAAGGTGCTGACAACTCCGGTAAGCATCAGTGCCAATGGTGTGAAATACAACAAGAGCATGAAGGCGGTCTTGAGTTTCATATTGAGGTTGGCATGCCTCGAAATGTTATTGGTAGTGAAATAGTCTTTCACCTTCTTTTGCAATTCTTTGATGAACTCAGGCTGGTCTTGCTTGTTATATTTTAGGATGGGTGTGCTCATTATTGATTGTTATTTAGATTTGGTAAAGGTACACCCAAAAACAACTCTATGGTTTCATTTTATGAATAATTAATATTAATGGGCAGGCAGTAAAGTATTTAGATGGCTATATTCAGTTGGGATTTAAAATACTTCGTATTTTCATTGACAAAAAAAGCACCCCCAGGAGAGGGTGCTCAGCAAATTAATTATAAAATATCAATCTATAATGGAGTTACTTTTTTTTATTCGGAATATTGTTGATCACCAGGATCTCATCGGATCCCGTAAACGTACCATTTCCGGTCTCTCCTGATAGTGTTAATGTGTTGTACCCGCCTATTTCGAGACCTTCCAGTTGTTTCACCTCATCCATATTGAATTTGGCTACAAAATAGCCCTGGTTATCAGATTTCCAACTCTCAATTTCAAGCCCGTTTAAACTTACACTTGATCCGATGACTGCTGAATAAGGAATATCAGTATGGATCGTTACGACAACACCATTATTCTGTAAATTCAGAACATTGGGTGACACCTGGATTTCAATTACTTCCTGGCTAAAAAGACCAAGCGGAAGCAGCATTCCTATCATCAGAACGATGATAAGGACATTTAATTTTTTGTTTTTCATAATGTAGTTGTTTTAAATAATTAGGGTAAATGTAACATTAAAATATGACATAAATCATAAATTATGAAAGAAATTCTGAACTTGAAATACATTTATTCGATTAAAACTTAAAAATCAACAACGAAATATTTTACAAGGATATAATGTAACATTGAGAGATAAATCACATGTGAAGAGGATTAATTATCACATAGTTATAAATTTATCTTCTTGACATTTAGCGGTTTTAGTTGTACATTTGAGACACTTATTTTTCTACCTAAAAAATTGATCATGAAAACTGCCCTTTCTCTGTTATTTTCAATTCTGATTTCTTCAAGTTTCCTGCTATTTAATTCTTGCGAAAAAGAACCTGAGGTTTACACGAACCTGAGTGGCGATTGGAAGATAGACTATGATTTTACTATTATTGATGAACAAGTGGATGCCGATATGACACTTACCCAAAACGGAACCGGTTTAAGTGGCGAAATAGATGATGGTAAGGATGTTTTTACATTGCTTCAAAGCTGCTGCATCAATGGCTATTCAGTAACAATCAAGTATTATGCTGGTGGCAATTTACTGAATCAAACAGGCTCAGTGAATGCAGATTTTAACAAAATGAATGGAACATTCACTGTAAAGGGAATTTATGCTGGAACATGGGAAGCTGAACGGGATTAATATTAATCAAATAATAAAAAAAGCAAAAGCATTTTATCATCATCATTGAAAATAAATTTGTTACAAATAGCTATCAATAATTAACCCAAAAAACCAAAAATCTCATGAAGCACTTTGTTAAAATTTTATTCATTCTCACGTTTGTATGTGCGAGCACATCTGTTTTTTCACAAAAGTTTGAACCTGTAGAAGAAATTCCTGATGGAAAAGCATTGGTATATATCTATCGCCCCGGTAGTATGGTAGGTGCTGCAGTTCATTATACAGTTAATGCCAATGAGGAAGAGGTGAGTGAAGCGCATCTAAAGAATAAATCGTACCTGGTGTATTTTGCTGATCCTGGCCGTTACACATTCTGGGCGCAAGTAACCAATACACGAAGGGAAGTGGACCTGGATGTTGAATCCGGTAAAACATATTATATCAAAGGTGATTGTTGTGAGTTCATGATTCCTGATATAAAAGAAGCTGAGAAGGATATCCAGAAGTGTAAATTGTCTATTCCTAAGGATTAGTAATGTGCACGCCTTTATTTTACGACCTTACCAGAAAGACAGTTCTGCTTTGTTTTTTAATGCTTTATAGCAGTTTTCAAATCAATGCCCAGGAATTTGAACTGGTCGCAGGTAATCCAAAATTATTTAAACAGGTTGGAAATTTGCACCTGACATTTGATTATTCCGATATGGATGTTGGTGAATACGGAAACGAAGACGCCTACATTGAATACATGAAAGACGATGCTGAGAGGCGAAAGAAAGGAAGCAGTGAAGCATGGTTAGCAGAGTGGAATGATATTCGAATTGAGCTTTTTCAGCCCAAATTCATTGAACTTTTTAATAAGTATTCGAATAGTAAGAAAGTAACCATTGATGAAAAATTTACCAACCAATTATACGAATTAAACATCCATACCATTTTTATTGAGGCAGGTTTTAATAAGAATGGGAAAAGAGCCCCGGCACTAATCAACGTGATCGTCATCATTTCTGAGATTAATAAACCGGAAAATCAATTGGTGATTTCTGTAACTGGAGCGCCTGGTAATGAGGTTATGAGCTCATATTCACCTGATTATAATAGAATTGCAGAAGCCTATGCTAAGCTCGGTAAGGAGTTGGCAAAATATATGGCAAAAGTTATTTACTAAACAAATCGCATTGAGGTAAATTAGGAGTGAACAAACTCATCCAACTCCATCCAGCGTAAGGTTTTTGCGTCAATGAGGTCTATCAATTTTCCAATTTGCGCCGAAAGCTTGTTGAGTTCTTCGTAATCTTCGATGCCTGAATTCAGGAGGGTTTCGGCTGCTGTTTTCTCTTTTTCCAGTTGCTCAATTTCTTTTTCAAGCAACTCGTATTCGCGCTGTTCGTTAAAACTCAATTTGGTTTTCACCCTAGGCATGACTGGTTTTTTTGCTTCAGGCAATTGCTGTTTGTTTCGCTTTTCTTCCAGTCTTTTTTCCTGTTCTTTTTCAAAACTGTATTTCGTGTACGACCCATAATAATCTCTGATCTTGCCTTCTCCTTCGAAAATGAACAGGTGATCCGTCAATTTATTCAGGAAATAACGGTCGTGGGAAACCAGTATAAGGCATCCATTGTAATTCAACAGAAATTCCTCCAAACGATTCAGTACCAGCAGGTCGAGATCGTTGGTAGGCTCATCGAGGATGAGAAAATTGGGATTTTTAATGAGCACCGTCAGCAGGTTCAGCCTTCGTTTTTCACCACCGCTCAGCAGACCTACCTGTTTGTACTGCACCTCCGGCGGGAACATAAAAAGTTCAAGAAATCGGGAGGCAGAGATCGTATTCCCATCACCCATCTGCACCACTTCCGCAATTTCTTTTACCACATCAATTACTTTTTTGTCGTCAGATATTATAATTCCTGCTTGCCGGTAATAGCCGAATATAACGGTTTGTCCGGTTTCAATGCGGCCGCTGTCGGGCTTTTCATGGCCAGTGATCAGGTTTAGGAAACTGGTTTTTCCGGAGCCGTTTTTCCCGATGATACCGATTCGCTCGCCTTTTTTGAACAGGTAGCTGAAATCTTCGACAATTTTTGTACTGCCGTAGCTTTTTTTGAGGTCTTCTATTTCAAGGATCTTTCCACCAATCCGAGTTACATTCAATTGCAGTTCCAGTTCTTGTTCTTTTTTCAGCCCGGTGGCTTTTTCCTTTATACCGTCAAATGCCTGTATTCTTGATTTGGATTTGTGTGTCCGGGCTTTAGGTTGCCGACGCAGCCATTCCAGTTCTTTTTTCATCAGCTGACGGGCCTTGTCTGTTTCCACTTGCTGAATTTCATCCCTTTCAGCTTTTTTCTCCAGGAAATATTCGTAGTTGCCATTGTGGTAATACAATTGTCCGTGGCTCATTTCAAGGATGTGATTACACACACGGTCGAGGAAATAACGGTCGTGGGTGACCATGAAAAGGGTGAGGTTGGCGCGGGAAAGATAAGCTTCAAGCCATTCGATCATATCCACATCCAGGTGGTTGGTAGGCTCGTCAAGGATCAGTAATTCGGGTTCATCCAACAGAACAAGGGCAAGGGCCAGTCTTTTCTTTTCACCTCCCGACAGGACATCAATCTGTACACTTGTATCGGTGATGAGAAAAAGGCTGAGCAACTGTTTGAGGCGGCGTTCATAATCCCAGGCCTGCACATGATCCATTTTGGCAATTGCTTTTTCAAGGTTTTTTTGTGTTTCAGCATTATGTAGTTCACTTTCAGACTGGATGGCATCGTTGTATTTACTGATTACCTTTGAGACACTGCTGTGTGAAGAATCGATCAACTCATCAATAGACAAGCCTGGCTCGAAATACGGGTCCTGCTCCAGGAATGCTGTTTTAATACCATCCCGTAAAATTACCTGTCCAGTGTCGGGTATCTCCTTTCCGGCCATTATCCTGAGCAAGGTTGATTTCCCAGTGCCATTATTGGCAATGAGGGCTGTTTTTTCACCCTTGTGCAGCCCGAAGCTCAAGCCTTCAAAAAGGGCTTTGTCACCATAGGTTTTGGAAAGATTTTCGGCAGACAGGTAATTCATAGAGTTGCTTCAAGAAAACAATGGCAAAAGTAGGGTAATTCTTAGGAGCATGAACATTAGAAAAACCAGGGAAGAATTAATTTTTACTCAACTTTTTAGTGACAAAAAAAGTATTATCAAAAACCAGTGTGATATACAGTAATTGTGAGGGTAAGCTTTGATCCAATAAAAATGCTTTCGTATTTTCGCCCACTTTTGTTTGTGTAATCTCCCCCTGAAGCAGCAATTGTCCGTCCGAAGCTGTTATAAAATACCCAACTGATACAGGTTCTTTTAACTCGTATGTCACCCTGATGTTATCCTCTGCAGGGTTTGGATATAAATTAAAGTTAAAAGGATTCGAACCTTCAATTTTATGTATTCCTGTCTGAGTTCCCCTGATCAATTTGATAGCGTAAATGGTATTTTCAGCGTTTGTTGCAGATGTTTGATTATTGCTAAAAGGATTTAGAGTAGGACTGTAAATTCCGCCAAAAATATGTCCGATTAAAACAGTATCCTGAACTATTTCACTGAGTTTGATAATATCTGAATCGTAATGGGGTAGGTCCTCATTCGAAATGAATTCGGCACTCGCACCCAGTAGGGCCGGCATCTCAACAGGAAGCTGATATTCCTGTAAGCTGCTATCAGCAAACCTGGTCAATCGGCTGATGGTTTTTACAAAAGGTACTTGGTCGTCTTGAATCAATTCATCATCCTGGTAGTAATATTGGCTCATTCCGCCAAAAAAGATTGTATGCATTTGATTGGAAGTCTCGTCGTACAAACATGCTTTAGCACTGTGATAATTACTCAAATACTGATTGAAATTGGTTATGGGTGTATATCCATCTTCGTTTATATCAATAGGATATAAGAAAGGTAAATCTACTGTTGCCTGAAATACACCTGATGAAATGGTATATCCTTCGGTTCCGTTGGGAAAGATTTGTGGAATGAGGTTATAATCCCTCCTTCTTAAATGAACCGGGTCAACGATACTTTCATAATTATGATAACTCAATTGATCACCACTGTTATCAATAGTAAACTTTTGGATCTGATCAGCATAGGTTTGTGTGTAGGTAGGATGCCCCATTGGATTATAAAGCCCTTCAAAACGTTGTCCTCCAACCAGGTAAAAGGTGTTCCCAATCTTGCCAAACTGGCCGCCTGTCACCGCAAAATGATCATCCGTAATCTGTTTAAAGAAATCATTTATTGGGCTTCCATTTATCACGGCCTCCATTAATGAAGAAACCTGCACAGAAGTCAAATAAGGAAACGTTATATGATCGTCAGCAGTAGGTGAATAGGCATATCCCCCGATAATATAAAGGCTGTCACTGTCCTGGTAAAAATTCATATTGGTCGATTGCAATTGTTCGCTAAGGGCTGTTGATAATGAACTGATTGAAGCAGTCCAGAATTCTTGCGTATTAATATCAATCACATACATATCCGAATTGTTATAAGGTGGCGGAAATGTATTAAATGGCTGACGGGCATGCAAGCCATCAAGTCTGCCGCCAATTACGAGCCATTTCCCATCATGCTGTGCAAAAGCATACGAATGTATGCCGGGTAAATCTTGTATTTCAACGGGAGTAAGTTCTAACTGATAATCAAATGCATCTTGGGCAAAACTTGCATTCAGGAGAATGGTTAAAAAAGCCAATAAAATTCTTATTCTCATAATAATCTAAAATTGTGACGGCAAAACTAAGTTATTATGTCTTATTAAAAGAGCAGGATAACTTCCATTGTT
This sequence comes from Marinilabiliales bacterium, assembly GCA_963776205.1. GTDB lineage: Bacteria > Bacteroidota > Bacteroidia > Bacteroidales > F082 > UBA4459. The sequence goes on along the minus strand of CAVZLR010000001.1, from coordinate 346,360 downwards.
ATTCAAATCCTAATCGGACTTTCGCTTTTTCGTGATCAAAATTGCTTCTTTTAAATGGGTGTGCTTCTGTATTGAATATGTATTCGTCAAAATTGAATTGATTTTGATTGTGTGAGAATGTGAGGTAAAGATATTTCAATGTTTCGGCAAAGAAAAAGGTGGGCATGTAATCTTTTTGTTCCATCGACTCTACATTTGCCACCGAAGTATAGGCCACATCAGTTCTGCAATACTGTTTGATATCATCCCAGAAATTAAGATTCATCTTATAATATGCACTGTCTCCGGTTATATGATATAGATAATAAGCCGATTCGATAATTTCAGGGTTTAAATCATAAGCAGGGTAATTGGGAGTGCCTTTCTTATAATCATAAACCATAGGTTCAAGGCCGTATTGATTCCATAACCAATTCCAGGTTTCCTGCAATTTTATGGCCCGGGTGGTATCACCTGATAAAGCAAGAATTGCCGGAAAAAAAGCATCATACAAAGTGATAACTGAACTTACTTGTTTGCCAGTGTTCATATCTGCCCGGCCATACCATAGTTTCCCGTCATATTCTTCGGCTAAAAAAGTTTGAATATGTCTGATACTTTCTTCCCAGATGGCTCCCAACTCTTCATCCCCAAAAAGCAAATAACTTTTATACAGGTATTCGTAATATGAATCCACACCGGCGCAAATATGACTTTGGGTAGAAACCCATTCTCCACTCTCAACATCAATTACATCGCCTATTAGCCCGATGGGAGAACGTCTTTCAAAAATAGCTATCGTGGCCTTTTTACCAGCTGCATAATACTTGGGATCATGGGTGTAATAACTTAAAATGCCCATTTCCATCGTGTAGGTGGCAGCTTCAGCTACATTCACTGTATCACCCCTGGAAACGCCTGAATGTAGGTTGACCCAATACCTCGGGATGCCAGTTTTTGTATCGAAAGCGGGTAGCATCCGGTCGGCGAAATCGCGGGCTTTTTCCAAAACAAGCGGGTTCCCAGAAAGATCATACATGGCCAGTAAACCTCCCAAAATTCTGATATTGACTTCAAAAATCTTGGCATCTATATTTTTATCGAAGTCCAGTGAATCTACCACATAATTTTCAATTTCCTTTGCTTCCTCTTTTAATCCCATCAGGTAAAGCGTGCTGTAGGCATCAATAGGTGAAATATAAAGGGGTTCCTCATACCAATCACTGTATGATTTAGCGAGGGGAGCCAGCGCATCATGTCCCCATGCGTATTGTTTGTAGGCATTCCAGCTACGCTGGGTTTCATAAATGATTTCCAGACCCGGGGTATCAGTAGTTAGCTGATTTTCATTTTCTTTTGAATCTTTCTTGTTGATATTCTGGCAGGATACCAGCATTACAAACAAGAAAAAGACGGGAATTATTCTCTTCATAATATTTAGATGTAAATACACGATGATCTCAAATGACTATAGCGCGGGTTTATAGGTTTTAAAATTAAAAATTTAATGAATGTGTCGCAGGAAACTAAAAAACTAATATTAATCTCTGAATTTTTCCGAACTTTACAAATCATTAATCCTTAATTCAAAATCCATATGTTTTTAGTTATTATTTCCACCAATAGAATTCAGCATTTGATCTTTGCATGTTTAGCAGTAATGTTCTTTAGCGGATTAAATGTTTCTGCCCAGGACGATCAGGGTATACTGACACTGGACCGTCTTTTTACTGATAATGAGTTTGTTTCGGAACGCTTTGGCCCGGCCCGGTGGCTGGAAGATGGCTCCGGATATACCACTCTGGAATCATCAGAAAGTGAAATAGGTGGACGGGAAATTGTAAAATATGATCCTGAGTCTGGAGACAGAATCATTCTTGTTAATTCAGAACAATTGATTCCCGAAGGTGAAGCAGTCCCGCTGCAGATTTCAGATTATCATTGGTCGCCTGATGGTAGCAAACTGCTGATATTTACAAATACACAAAGGGTGTGGCGCTATCATACGCGCGGAGATTACTGGGTATTGGACCTGAAATCCGGCCAGTTAAGCCAGCTCGGAATATTCGCTGAACCTTCTACCATGATGTTTGCTAAATTTTCCCCCGATGGCAAGCAGGCAGGCTATGTTGTTAAACACAATATTTATGTGGAAGATCTGGCCACTTCTAAAGTGAAACAACTGACATTTGATGGCACCGAAGACCTGATCAACGGCACTTTCGACTGGGTATATGAAGAAGAATTTGGATTGAGAGATGGTTTTCGCTGGAGTCCGGATAGCAAATCAATTGCCTACTGGCAACTGGATGCATCAGAAGTTAGGGATTTTTACATGATCAACAATACCGATTCACTTTATTCGTATATCATTCCTGTTCAGTATCCGAAAGTCGGGCAAACATTGTCAGTTTGCAGGGTGGGAGTGATACCGGTTGAAGGAGGCGAAACAGTTTGGATGCAACTGGATGGCGATCCGCAGAATAATTATATTGCCCGGATGGAGTGGGCGGCCAATTCGGATGAGATCATTTTTCAGTATCTGAATCGTCACCAAAATACCATTCAATTAATGCTTGGTGATGCCAAAACGGGAGAAGTGAACAACTATTTATACCGAAAAAGATGATGCCTGGCTGGATGTAATTGACGACCTGGTATGGATGGATGATGGAAAGTCGTTTACATGGGTAAGTGAACAAACAGGATGGCGGCATATTTATGTGATTAGTCGCGATGGGAAAACAGTCAACCAGTTACCAAAGGTGATTTTGATGTGATTTCTATTCAAAATATCGATGTAAAAAATGGCTATGTTTATTTTATTGCATCACCTGATAATGCAGCACAACGATACTTATACCGGGCGCCTTTGGATGGAAAAAAGGATTCTGAACGTTTAACACCTGATGATCAGCCGGGTTATCACCGCTATCAGGTTTCACCCGATTCAAAATGGGCCATTCATACTTTTATGAATGCCACCACTCCCATGACGATTGACCTTGTAAACCTTCCGAAACATAAGTCTGTAAGAATGCTTGTCGAAAATGAAGCGTTAAAAGAAAAACTAGCCCAATTAAATATTAATCCGGTGGAATTTTTCAAGGTAGATATTGGTGAAGGTGTTGTATTGGATGGCTGGATGATCAAACCACCTGATTTTAATCCTGACAAAGAATACCCCATATTATTCCATGTATATGGAGAACCGGCCGGTCAGCGGGTGCTGGACATGCCACCAAGGTTATGGCATGTAATGATGTCGCAGCAAGGATATATAGTAGCTTGTGTTGATAACAGGGGTACGCCGGCTCCGAAAGGAAATAAATGGCGGAAAAGTGTGTATATGCAAATAGGTATTCTTTCCTCCGCCGACCAGGCAAAAGCAGCAGAAATTATTGGAGACTGGGATTTTGTTGATGAAGACCGTATTGCCATCTGGGGATGGAGTGGCGGAGGCTCCAGTACACTGCAGGCCATGTTCCGTTACCCTGAAATTTACAATACAGGTATGTCGGTCGCACCTGTACCTGATCAGCAACTGTATGATGCCATTTACCAGGAACGGTATATGCGGACGGTGGAGGAAAACACCGAAGGATTTGAAAATGGCTCACCCATTAACCATGCAAAAAATCTAGAAGGAAACCTGTTGATCGTTCATGGAACAGGTGATGACAATGTGCATTATCAGGGTACCGAAAAACTGATCAATGAGTTGATCAAATACAATAAGTATTTCACCATGATGGCCTATCCCAAACCGTTCGCATAGAATATAGGGAAGGGGAGGGTACAACAAGGCATTTATATGAATTGCTGACAAGATATTTAATGACCAATATGCCTCCCGGAGAAAAGTAATAACTAGAATTATGCATAAGAATCCCTCCCAGCATATTCAATGATGTGATCGGCCCGGTGATGCGCGGCCCTTCAAGTTCGCATACTGCTGCTTCAGTTAGAATTGGAAGGATGCTGAGGCAAATGCTTGGTGATAAAGCCGTCTAAAGTGCTTTTTGAATTTGACCCGAAGGGATCTTTGGCCACAACCTATGAAACACAAGGCTCAGCCATTGGATTGGCTGCCGGATTATGGGATGGGAAATTACACATCCAGATCTTGCAAATTCGTTGAGTAGCTGCAAAAATGAAGGAATAGATATTGACTTTAAAATAGTTCCATATAAAGTCACAGACACCCCAATACATATAAAATAACTGCAGAAGGTAATAAATGGATTCAGGAAGAGAATTTACGGCTATTTCAACTGGTGGTGGGATGATTAAATTTATTTCAGTTGATGGATTTGATGTTGTCGCTGGAAGGAGATTATTTATGAATCACTTTTCCTGTTAAGTGATGTAGAAAAGAAAGAAGAAATTGCCTCAAAAAAGTATCTGAAAAAACATATCCGGATGCAATAATCATTTTATCATGGCGAAAATATGGTGTTGCTTAACATTAAAATCAAGGGAGTCAGTTTTTCAGTGATGTTCAGAAGTTATCAAATAAACTGTCAAGCTTGAACTGGTCGTTGTGAAATTGAACCTGTTTTACCTATTTTATCGACAACTATCTTATAATTTACCTTTTACATCTTATCGGAAATGCTCGCTTATGCCGAAGATGAAAATATGTCTCTTGCAGAATTGGCTATGGAATATGAAAGTGCCAGGGCCGGGATCAGCGAAGATGAAGTTTTTGGCAAAATGCGGGAACTAGTGATTATTACAAAAAATGCCATTCATCGAAGGCCTTGAAGGGAACGGAATATGAAGACCGGATTCTGGGTCAGCAATCACATTTGATAATGAAGGCAGAAAAGGATAGGAGAAATTATTCCGTCAACTGTTAATAAGATCATCGCATATACAAGGCCATTATGGAGGTTAAGAGTTCGATGGGAGTCATTATTGCGACACCGACTGCAGGGTCCTGTGGTGTTTTGGGAGGAGCTTTGTTTGGTGTCATTCGGACTGGATAGCGATCTGGATGAATTGACCCTGGCATTTCTGGCTGCAGGTCTGATCGGTGTGTTTATTGCTAAAGATTATACTTTCGCTGCCGAAGAAGGTGGTTGCCAGGTTGAGTGTGGTGCTGCTTCAGGGATGGCGGCTGCAGGCCTTGTGCAAATAATGGGCGGAAATTATATGGAGGCAACTTGTGCAGCTTCCATGGCTATGCAGAACTTAATTGGACTGGTGTGTGATCCGGTTGCCGATAGGGTTGAAGTGCCATGTCTGGGTAAAATATTTTGGCAGCGACCAATGCATTAAATTCAGCCAATATGAGTATGGCAGGATATGCGGAAATAATTCCTTTAGATGAAGTAATTGAAGCCATGAGAATTGTTGGAAATGAAATGCCTTCATCTTTATGTTGCACTGGACATTCAGGCTTGTCAATAACTCCTTGTTCCATGAATATTTTTAAAGAATTGAATAATATAAAATAAAGAATTGATTTAAAAAAGAATACATATGTTCACAAAAGAAACTTATAAACTAAGAAGAGAAAAATTAAGAAAAACAGTGGGTTCAGGAATCATTCTCCTGCTGGGAAATGAAGAAAGCCCGATGAATTATGCGGACAATCCTTTCCATTTCAGGCAGGACAGTACTTTTTTATATTTTTTTGGATTGGACCAACCCAGTCTGGCTGGCATCCTTGATTGCGATTCATGGGGAAGACTGGATTTTTGGAAATGACCTGACTGTTGAGGATTTCGTGTGGATGGGACCCCAACCTACGATTGGCGATCAGGCAACCCGTGTTGGCGTTAAAAGAACAGCTTCGGTCAAATCGCTGGTTGAATTCTTAGGTAAAACAGTAGATTCAGGTAGAGACATTCATTTTTTACCACCCTACAGGGCAGAACACAATATCAAACTATTTGAATGGTTGGGGTTGTTGCCTGCAGAGCAGCAGGAAGCGTCATCCATTGAATTGATTAATGCGGTTGTAAACCAGCGAAACTATAAAACCGCTGAGGAGTTGGAAGAAATACAGAAAGCTGTTAATACTACCGTAGATATGCATACGCTCGCCATGCGAATGGCCAAACCCGGAATTACGGAAGCGCAAATCGCAGCCGCGGTGAATCAAGTAGCTGAAGCAACTGGAGGAAGGATCTCTTTCCCGATCATTGCAACCATTAACGGCCAAACATTACATAACCATTATCATGGGAATACATTAAAGGAAGGTGATATGTTTTTGCTGGATGCCGGGGCTGAAACAGTTTTAGGATACGGAGGAGATTTGTCGAGTACTGTGCCTGTTAGCGGGAAGTTTACAGATCGCCAGCGTGATATTTATAATATTTGCCTCAACAGCCATAACCGGGCGATAGATATGCTGAAACCAGGAATTCCGTTTAAAGATGTTTATTTTGAGTCGGCAAGGGTGATTGTGCAAGGATTAAAGGATTTAGGCCTGATGAAAGGTCATATAGAAGATGCACTTGTCAGCGGTGCCCATGCACTTTTCTTTCCTTGTGGTTTAGGACATATGATGGGTCTTGATATCCATGATATGGAAAACCTGGGTGAAGTATATGTTGGGTATGGCGGGGAGCCTAAAAGCACTCAATTTGGTTTGAAATCATTACGATTGGGGCGCAAATTGGAACCCGGATTTGTGTTAACCATCGAACCGGGTATTTACTTCATACCTGAACTGATCGATCAATGGAAATCAACCAGCCACAATGCTGAATTTCTCAATTTTGATCAAATTGAAGCATACAGAAATTTTGGAGGTCTTCGAAATGAGGAAGATTTCCTGATCACCGAAAGTGGGTATGAATTGTTAGGTAAACCCAAACCCAAAACCATTGAAGATGTGGAAGCGGAGTGGGCTAAGGGTGTTTAATTTTTATTGTACTTGGCATACGAAAACATACTCTTTTTCTCGATTGCATTAATAGCTTTTGAAATCTCGTATTGACATAATTCAGTATGGTGTTTGCCATAGCAGGTATTTCCTTGCGGATCATTTTTATAGTACCGATAAAGAACAGGAAGCGCTTTGTCTGATTCTATCTGGGCAAGGGTCCAAACTGCAATATGCGATCGGTCAGTTGCTGAATTGTTTTCATCCTGAAGAAAGGCTATCAGGGCTTCTTCTGCAGTGCCTCCATATTTTTCTTGTGCCAATTGAATGTTTGATTTTACACTCAGCCCAATCAGAAAATGAAAAGCTAATATAGCAGGCATGATAGTCATTGCAATTCCAACTCCTATCGCCATTCTTTTTAATGTCTTTTTCATGGCATTTTATTAAAAACCAAATTCACATCTGATGACAAACTATCTTCAAAGAAATTTCCAATAATGAGCTGATTTATATCTAAATCATATTGAAAATAATGACGATGTGGATTGCCGTTACTTGATAGAATCCACCTTAATGCAATACTGTCTCCCAATATTTCATAATCATACAATCCCGAATAATATTTAGGTAATAAATAACCACCTCGAATTTCTTTACCTCTGTTCAAATTAAAATAGGCTTTGTTATCATGCTCACTAAAAGCTATAGTATCCGCTTTGTTGGAAGATTCTATCCAGATACCCACCAGGGATTCATTATTATCTGCTTCTTTTTGACAGCTTGATAGAGTGTAGATTGAAATTCCCAATACAATTAACAGTAATTTTAATATAGACATAAAGTTTAAAATTATTTTAGATCATTTGAAGGTATAATTCTATTAAATTCAGAATCAAGATCCCGACTGCTGAAAATAAAACGAATAGACCAAGAAAAACATTGTATAAAAAGGCTTATATTATTCATTTCTTTATATAAATTAAAACTTAACAATTTGTTAACCTGAATGAATCTAGAATAATGTACTTTTGCATCAGAAAACAAAGATAAAAAATATCTTTGCGGAAATAGAGCGGTGATGGCCAAGCAAAAGCACATTGTCGCGATGAAGACTTCCGAAAAGGAACCTTCAGTTGGCTGGACTTTCCGGCTTTTTTTATGCCCTTTTGTTTCCTATGAAAAAGAAGAATGAATTTTATTCTTTACCCTTTGGTTATTCAGTAAAATCACGATGAGTTCATAAATGTATTTCCGGAAAATGCCAGAACGGTATAAAAACTTCATAATTTTCAGTTGAATGGCATTGTAGCGGATTACAGCATCCATCTCCTCAGAAATAAAATCTTTGTCAAGGATGGTTTTAGCAGCCACTTCACCTGAAACCAGCGACTGGTAAATGCCTTCACCGGTAAGTCCTGACGCAAATCCACCAGCTTCACCCACCAGGAAAATATTTCCAAACTTATAGCCCCGGTAGTCGTAACTGATTGGAGCAGAATGGTAAACTAGCATCTTCAATACTAATATGTTTTTCTTTAAGCCATGCATGAAAATTGTCCTTCAATTTTTTGGCCGACATCATTTTCGGATCACAAACGCAACCCACCACAAAACTATTTTCATGCGGGAAAACCCATGCATACCACGATTTAAAATATTTTGAATATAAATGAATTTCAAGTCGTGGATCCAAATTTGGATCAGGCACGGTGTACTGAATACCGATCAGTTGTTTTTCCTGGGGTATTTTTAAATATTTCCTGACGATAGAAGCATAGCCATCAGCTCCTACAAGATATTTATAGCCTATTTTTTCATTTCCATTTATTACAACATGGTCCGATTGGATTTCAGTGACCCTGGCATTCGTTTTAACCTCAATATTCTCAGCTTTTAATTGATCCCTCTGCCACTTTCCAAGTTCTTTGCGTTTCAGTGTAAAAACAAAAGGTTCGGGGGCATTGGTCATACTGTTTCGCTTTTTAGAGAAAACAGCGGTTTTAGTCACTTTATGTTCAATAATATGATCTGGAATATCAATGACCCCCAAATCTTTTCTGGTAAGCCCGCCCGCACACACTTTATCGCCAAATGTATCTCCTTTTTCAAGCAGTAAAACGGATAATGATGAATTACATAAAACTTCGGCACATCTCAAACCAGCTGGGCCTGCGCCAACTATAATCACATCGTACTTATTCATTCAAGTCTAATTTAATCGCAAATGTTAAGAGTAAAGCACCTTAAAATTATAATTTTTACAGAAATCAATGCACACTGGATTTATTAACTTTTTATCATATCAATTTACCGCTGTGCCATATTGTACAAATTTGCGTTCGAAAACGAACAGTAGTTGTGTGACAAGAAAATAAATACTAACGTAACAATAAGATTAACAGCGCTTAACAATCAATGGCATAAATTTAGTAAATTAAAATCAACCAAAAAACTATTACATGGATCGAGTTATTGAAAAGAAGAAATGGACCACAAAAAAGATCATTACCATCACATTAATTGCCGTATTCGGATTCTTCCTTATTTATTTGATTTTCCTCCGCGACAAATCCTCTAAGCTGTATATAAACAAGAGCCAGATTACGATTGTAGAGGTAAAAGAAGATAAATTCCAGGAGTTTATACCGATTGATGGAATCGTATTCCCTAAAAACACCTTCTATATTGATGCCATACAGGGCGGTGTAGTCGAAGCTATTTATGCTGAGGATGGCGATATTGTGAAGAAAGGCGATACCCTGTTAAAACTCCTGAATACTGCCATGGAACTTAATTATATGGAACAGGAAACAAGGATGTTGGCAGAAATTAATAACCTGCAAAATACCAAACTCTCGCTGGAGCAGAATAAATATGTACGCCAAAAAGAGATAGTCCAACTGCAGTATGAAATTGATTTAACGGAACGCGATTTTATTCGCAAGGTTCAATTATACGAGAGTGGAGTAATCTCTGACAAGGAATTTGAAGACGCTGAAAGGGATTACAAATACACCCTCAAACAACTGAATATATCTGTCGAGTTACAACGCCTGGATTCCATTTCGCGTGAATCACAAAAAATTGATATTCAAACTTCCTTAAGCCGCATGCAGGAAAATATGAAATTGCTTCGGAAAAATATGGAAAACGCCTATGTAAAAGCGCCGGCAGCGGGAAAACTGTCTTCTTTTAACCTGGAGATCGGTCAAACCAAATCGGCAGGTGAACATTTAGGCCAGATTGATGTTCCCGGCGGTTTCAGGCTTGAAGCCAGGATTGATGAAAGATATGTTTCACGTGTTTTCAAGGGGCAGGAAGCTGAATTATACTACACGAGCGACACTTACAAATTGTTTGTCGATAAGATATATACCGATGTGATAAACGGTGCTTTTAAGGTGGATCTGCTTTTTGAAAATGACAAAGCTCCGTCAGGAATAAAAAGGGGACAAACCGTGCAGATCAGGTTGACATTTAGCGGTGAAACAGATGCCATTATTGTAAAACGTGGTGGTTTCTTCCAGGAAACCGGAGGCAACTGGATATATGTGCTCGATCCATCCGGTGATTTTGCCTACAAACGTTCCATCAGGATAAATCGGCAGAATACGAATTTTTATGAAGTAATAGAAGGCCTTGAACCCGGCGAAAAAGTAATCGTTTCATCTTACGACTCATTCGGCGATAAGGATAAAATAATTTTTAAATAGATCATTTAAAATATGCTCTAAAAGAGTAAATCAAAACATAATACCATGATTAAAACCAGTGAATTATCTAAAATCTTCAAAACAGACGAAATAGAAACAACCGCATTGAATAAAATTAATCTTAAAATTGAAAGGGGAGAATTTGTGGCTGTAATGGGTCCTTCAGGATGTGGGAAATCAACCTTACTCAATATTCTCGGACTGCTGGATACACCAACAACAGGAGGTTTCTATTTTCTGGGTGAAAATGTAGCAGGTTATAGTGAAAAGCAGCGGGCCAAAATTCGGAAGAAAAACATCGGATTTATCTTTCAAAATTTCAACCTAATTGACCAGCTTACTGTATTCGAAAATGTGGAAATGCCATTGATCTATCTGGGAATGAGTACCAAAGAAAGAAAACACCGCGTTGAGATTGCCCTGGAGCAAATGCAAATCTCCCATAGGTTAAAGCACTATCCAAACCAGTTATCAGGAGGACAGCAGCAACGGGTAGCCGTGGCACGGGCCATTGTTTCAAAACCACAGTTTATTTTGGCTGATGAACCAACAGGTAATCTTGATTCAGCCCATGGTGACGAAGTGATGAATATCCTGGCTGACTTAAATAAGATGGGGGCAACCATCATCATGGTGACCCATTCACAAAGCGATGCTGAATATGCACAAAGAGTTGTTACTCTTTTCGATGGACAGCTTTTAACAGAGAAATCTCATAAAGTAAGCGCCTGATCAAAAATCCCAGTATCATGATCTTCAATTATATAAAACTCGGTGCCCGGAATCTTCTCTATCAGAAATCCTATACGATGATCAATGTAGTTGGACTATCAATCGGGATTGCAGCTTTTTTACTGATTTTTCTGCATGTCCAATACGAACTGGGTTTTAACAAACATATACCTGAAGCGGAGCGTCTATACAGATGTGTTGAAATCCAACAGGCACCAGGTGTTGGTGAGCAACATGTAGCGGTTACCATGGGACCGCTGGCCGAAGCACTTGTAAATGATTTTCCGGAAATTGAAAAGGCGGTACGCATGCTCTATTGGGGATCGCGTCCTATCGAATTTAATGAACAGTTTTTTAACCAGGAATTCGTTGTTTTTACCGACCCAGAAGTATTCGAATTATTTGGCGTCAAATTAATTGTTGGTGATACAGCTTCAGCCCTTAAAGAAATAAACTCATTTGTTGTTTCAAAAAAAGTAGCTGAGAAAGTGTTTGGCTCGGTTGAAGAGGCTATGGGTAAGATAGTCCAGATCAATAGCAAACCATTTCATGTTACAGGTGTGATGGAGGATCAGCCTAAGCAGGCCAGTTTCAGGATGGAAGCACTTATTCCATTTGAATATATGGAAACCAATTTTACTTGGCTGAAAGGATGGAACAATAATTCTCTTGACACCTATGTTCGATTGAAAGAGGGAACAGATACAGAAGCACTTAAGGACAAATTCCCTGAATTCGTTATGGCCCATACTGATTCAGAAGATCCTGACTGGATGTGGAAATTGTACTTGCAGCCGCTGCAGGATATTCACCTGAAATCAGGTCATATCAAATTTCAGATTATGAACAACAATCAGGGGAATATCACGATGGTGTATATGTTCTCCATAATTGCCGCTCTGATCATTCTGCTGGCATGCATCAATTTTATAAACCTGTCGATTGCCCAGTCTGTAAAGAGATCGAGAGAAGTGGGCATGCGAAAAGTAATGGGAGCCGACCGCTTTAACCTGATGAACCAGTTTTTGGGTGAATCTTTTACCATTACTTTAATGTCTATTATACTGGCATTGTTGCTGGTTTATTTTATGCTTCCCTATTTTAATGAAATCCTTGGAGCAACATTCAAATTAGACTTCTATAATAATTGGATATTCAATATTGGTTTATTAGTAATTCTTATACTGGTAAGTATGGTCGCCGGCATCTATCCGGCATTTTATCTTAGTCGCTATAATCCCATAAAAGTGCTAAAAAGTGGAATCGAATCCGAAGGAAGTTATTCCGGGTGGTTAACGAAAGGACTGGTTGTTTTCCAGTTTGTCATATCCATCGGGATGATTTTCAGTATTGCTGTAACTTATGATCAATTTAAATATGCACTGAATAAAGATATGGGTATCAATTATACCGATGTTTTGTCTGTAAATCTGTATGAAAAGAACTCGGAAGAAAATGTGGCATTTTTAAAAAATGAATTTCTTCTGAATCCCAATGTCAAAGATGTAGCGTTTGTTAGTGATATAAATGGTGTGGCAGGATCGCAGGGAGCTATCACGGTGGATGATAGCGCTGAAACAAGTATCACCGTCAGGTATGGCTTTGTGGATTACAACTTTTTTGAAATGATGGAAATTCCCATCATAGCTGGACGGAATTTTGACAAGAAATTTGCTTTTGACGATAGTGTTTCCATGATCATAAACAGGGCTGCAGTTGAATTCCTCGGGTGGGAAGATCCAATAGGTAAACAATTCAGGCCATTTATGGATACAATCACAAGAAGGAAAGTGATTGGGGTGATTGAAGATTACCATTATTATTCCATTCATTCTAAAATTGAACCCGCGATCTATTTGATCAATCCTGAGAGATCATACAACCTGGCGGTGAAGATCAATGATGTAAATAAGGAAGTAACCATTGCATATCTTGAAGAAAAATGGAACAACCATTTCCCGGGCATACCTTTTAACTACCAGATGGCAAAAGACAGATTGCAGAAAGAATACAAAAATGAAGAAAGTACTTTTAAGATATTTTCTTTTTTCACATTGCTATCGCTGGTCATTTCCTGTCTGGGTTTGTATGGCCTGACTGCTCTGATAGTTGAAAGAAAGAATAGGGAAATTGGCATCAGGAAAGTGTTTGGAGGTTCTGTTGTGCAAATCGTTAAAATGATACTCAGCAATTTTATCATACTTATCATCATAGCGGGAATTATTGCAACACCCATAGCGTGGTACCTGATGAGTGAAGCGCTTGATAGCTTTGCTTATCATATTTCAATCACGTGGATCTATTTTGCCGAAGCTATATTGATTGCGCTTTTCGTAGCCATGGTAACCATCATTTATCACGCACTAAAAGCGGCTATGTCAAATCCGGTTGAAACATTACGATACGAATAAACAAGATTAAAATATGATTTGGAACTATATAAAGATCGCCTTTCGAAATTTAACTAGGTATAAATCATTTTCACTGATAAATATCCTTGGGCTGGCCATCGGACTGGCAGCATCTTTATTGATTGCCTTATGGGTTTTTGACGAGTTAAGCTACGATAAATACCATGAGAAATCTGATCAGATATACAGGGTCGGGCGTCATATAAATTGGGATGGAAAAGTTTTTGATGTTCCAGTAACGGGGGCCATTTATGGTGAAACCATGAATGAAAGGATTCCTGAGATCATTGACTTTACTCGTGTGTATCCCATCGAACTGTCTTTGTGGAATCACTTACATTCAAACCAGGAAGAGCGTGTGATTTTTTGTGATAAAGGGTTTTTTAATGTCTTTTCATATTCATTTTTAAGAGGTACTCCTGAAACAGCACTTGCTGAGCCATACACGGTTGTTTTAACAAAAAAAGCAGCCTTGGTATACTTTGGCGAAGAATACCCGATTGATAAAACACTTGAAATAGAATGGAATGATGAAAGAAAGAAGTTTAGAGTGACGGGAATCATTGATGAAGTGCCTAGCCAAAGCCATTTTCATTTTGACGTGGTTGCTTCATTTGAAACACTTGAAGAATTGATGCCGGAACGATTAGACACCTGGGTTGGCAACTATTTGTACACCTATGTATTGTTGCATCCTGATAGTAAACCTCAAGATCTGAACTCTAAGCTAAAGTCAATTGTTGAAGAGTTTATTGCGCCAGCCTATATGGCATTTCTGGGAGGCGGAGAAAATGGCATTGAAAACATTCATGATATTTTTGTAATTACGCTTCGTCCAATTGAAGATATTCATCTTACAGCCAAGCTAATGTGGGATATTGAACCACAAGGGAATATGACCTCAGTTTATATTTTTAGCATCGTTTCAGTTTTAATCTTGCTAATGGCCTGTTTTAATTTCATGAACTTATCTACAGCGCTTGGCAGCAAGCGGGCTAGGGAAGTGGGTATTAGAAAAACTTCTGGAGCAACAAGGGGAGAATTAATTGCGCAGTTTATAAGCGAATCGATTATCATTGCTTTATTTTCTCTCATTCTTGCATTGTTGATGATTGAAATTATCTTGCCTGGATTTAATAATTTTACAGGAAAAGAACTGTCACTTACTTCATTTATCCTACCACAATATTTGATTTTTCTTATTTTAATTGTATTCGGATGCGGTATCTTGGCAGGTTTATATCCAGCATTTTATCTTTCAAAGTTTAATCCAATGGTTGTCTTTCATAAAAATGAAGAAGCAAGAGGATCAAAATTTTCCGTCAGACAGATATTGGTGGTATTTCAGTTCAGTATTTCCATATTGTTGATTATTGGCACAATAACAGCATATCTCCAGATTAATTATTTCTATAAAAAGCCTCTTGGATATGATCAGGAAAACCTGATGGTAATATCTACAGAAAGCAGCGAAGTAAGGAACAATCTTGAAGCTTTTAAAAGCAGAATTCAACAATATCCCGAAATAATAAACGTGACCACTTCAGGCTCAATACCTGCTGCCATTAATTTTTCGGATAACGCATTCAGATCAGAAGAAATGGAAGACGTTATTTCGTCTATTTATATCGGAGTGGGATACAATTTCTTTAAAACTTATGAAATCGAATTACTTGCAGGCAGACCATTTTTAAAAGAATATGGAACGGATACGGTAAATAAATATATTGTGAACGAAGTAGTGATAGATAAAATTGGTATTGCAAGCCCGGAATCTGCTATTGGAAAGCACTACGGATCTTTTAACAGAGAAGGAGAATTTGAATCTGGTGAAATTATAGGAGTAGTAAAAAACTTTCATTTTAAACCACTGGATAAGGAAATTGAACCCATCACATTTGCATTGAATGAGGATTGGATGGAATACATAACCATTCGATACGAAACGGGAGACCTGCAAAGTTTTATTGTAAAAATGGAAGAAATATGGAAGGATCAATTTCCAAATGACGAATACAATTATTTCATCTTGAAAGATCGGTACGAAAGTCTTTATATTGAAGAAACCAGGATGAAAAGCATACTTCTTTCTTTTACTTTCCTTGCCATTTTTGTCGGTTGCTTGGGATTGTTTGGCCTGGCCGCATTCGTGGCGCAGCAAAGGTCAAAGGAAATAGGCATTCGCAAAGTACACGGTGCGACGGTCAGCAGCATAGTTTTTCTATTAACCCGTCAATTCTCGTATTGGGTTTTGTTGGCCAATATCATTGCCTGGCCGCTGGCTTTCTATTTTCTCGACCGCTGGTTATCCAACTTCTTTTATCGCATAGCCATGCCATATTGGGTTTTCATTGCTGCAGGCTTGTTGGCATTATTGATGGCATTGATCACAGTTAGCTACAAAGCATATAGGGCCGCTACTTCCGACCCGCTGGATGCAATTAAATATGAATAATAAATATATAAAACTATGAGAGAAATTGTCATACTAATACCAGACATCGATGTGGAGCAAAATGTGGAGATTGATGTCCGAATCAATGGTCGGAAAAAGACCTTAAAATATCGTGTTGAATTGATTAATTGGGAAGGCAACGATAAGCAGGACAGGGTGACTATTTTGAAACACAAGATCAATGATTATGACAAGGGATGGGAGCTTGTTGAGATTGGTGCTCCCTCGGAGCATGAAATTCCATTGATGTTTAGGAAGAAAAACGCATCTGAATAGAATAGTCAGAAACTGATATGTGGATTAACTATCTTAAAATAGCATTTCGTAACCTAATCAAGCATAAGTTGTATGCATTGATAAATATATTGGGACTAGCCATTGGTATTGCCAGTTTTATACTGATATGGCTTTATATAATTGATGAATTGAGTTATGATCGTTATCACGAACAGGCAAAAAACATCTATCGACTTGTCAATGTATACGATTTTGAAGGGGTAGGAGAGAATTCAGCCAGCAGTCCGTTTCCGGTAGCTTGGACATTGAAGAATGATTATCCTGATATGGTTCAAAATGTAACCCGGGTTTTCAATCGACAGGCGCCACGGACATTAATCGATAATGAATTTGTAAGTTATAATGAACGCCATTTCTTTTTTGCCGACTCCACGTTCTTTCAAATATTTGATCACGAGTTTATCATGGGTGACCCCAATACAGCCTTGGATGAGATCAACTCAGTGGTGATTACCGAATCAACAGCGAGGCGTTATTTTAAGGATGAAAACCCGATGGGAAAAACGATCCGGCTCGAAAAAATGCTGGATTTAAAAGTAACAGGAGTGATCAATGATGTTCCTCATAATTCACATTTCACATTCGATTTTATGGCTTCGATTTCAACTATGCGAAAACCTTATGGGGGTCAATTGCCTAAAACCTGGGTGTGGAATCCCTGTTGGACATATTTAGTATTGAAAGAAGGAAGCGCAGAAACTCTTGAAAAATCTTTTCCGGCATATATCGATAAGTATTTTTATGATGCTGAGAAGGAAAATGTAACCCTTTATCTGCAGCCCCTGATTGACATACATCTTAAATCAAAATTAGATTACGAAATAGAACCAAACAGCAATATAACTTATATTAAGATATTAGGCGTTATTGCTGTATTTCTGCTGATCATAGCTATTATTAACTACATCAATCTTGCAACGGCTACTTCTGCGGGCAGGGCACACGAAATTGGTATAAAAAAGGTATTCGGAGCTTTTCGTTCGCAACTGGTGTACCAGTTTTTAATGGAGTCAGTTATTCTGTCTTTAATAGCACTCTTCGTATCTCTGTTCATCATTGAATTGTTGTTACCGCACCTCAATAATTTTAGCGGAAAAGAATTGCAAATCGGCATCTTGCTTCAACCTGCATATGCTGTTATCCTGCTGATCATCGGAATAGGGACCGGACTACTGGCAGGATTGTATCCGGCTTTATATCTGTCCATATTTAATCCCATCATGGCATTGAACAATAAACTGTCCAAAGCCACAAAAGGCGGAATGGGCAGAAAAACACTTGTTGTTATCCAATTTGTTATTTCAATCGTTCTGATAATCATAACCTTACATGTTTACAAACAGGTGAATTATTTTAAAAATGCCGATACGGGATTTGATAAGGAGAATATTGTTATCCTCCCGATAAGTGGTACCACCATTTCCAGGGCTTACGAACCGTTTAAAGAAGAGCTATTGCAGAATCCAAATATACTGAGTGTAACAGCCATGGACGATATGCTAGGTGTGGCCCACAATACGCATGAATTCAGGCCTGAGGGATTTCCGGAAGACAAATGGTCGTTTTACCCGGCTTTGGTGATCAGGTATGATTTTCTGGAAACATTCGGAATAAAGCTAATTGCCGGAAGGGATTATAGTGAAGAAATGAAAACCGACCCTGAAAAAGGAATGTTGATCAATGAGTCGATGGTGAAGCATGTTGGCTGGAACAGCAATGAAGAAGCCATCGGTAAAAAATTCAGGTCACTTCAGGGAGAAGAACGGGTGATAGGAGTGATCGCTGATTTTAACGCCACTTCTTTACATGAATCGGCTGGGCCTTTTGTGCTGAATATCAAAGAAACTCCGGGTGTGATCGCATTCTTTTTAAAATATGTAGCTATCAAAGTGGCGGATCAGAATAAAGAAGAAACCATTGCTTTTATCGAATCAAAATGGAATGAAAAAGAACAGGGAAGACCTTTTGAATACAACTGGTTTGAACAGGAATTGGCACAACTGTACGACGATGAAGAAGTGCTGGGAGATTTATCACTTATCTTAACCGCTATCATCATATTCATCGCTGCACTGGGATTATACGGATTGGTCTCATTTATGGCCGCTCAGCGGACCAGGGAAATAGGCATTCGTAAAGTTTTCGGAGCCGAACAGGGATCAATAATGGTGCTGCTTTCGGTCGAATTTATGAAATTGGTAGGTGTCGCTATTATCATCGCATGGCCCTTATCTTATTTGTTAATCGATGAGTGGCTGAATTATTTCGCCTACCAGATGAATATGGATACGCTGAGTTTTATAATAGGAGCATCGGCTGCTTTTGCACTAGCCATGCTGATTACTAATTCAAGGGCTTATATTGTTGCAAAAACAAACCCTGTCAATACCTTAAAATATGAATAAATTATATGTTAACCTTAAAAATATACGATCGTGATTAAAACAGTAAATCTTACCAAAATATTTAGAACGGATGAAGTTGAAACCACCGCTTTAAATAACATTAACATTGAAATAAAAAAAGGAGAGTTTGTAGCAGTAATGGGACCGTCGGGATGTGGAAAATCAACCCTGCTTAACATTCTGGGTCTTCTCGACACACCTACAAAAGGCGATTTTTATTTCCTGGATGAAAATGTGGCAGCTTATAGCGAAAGACAAAGAGCCAGATTGAGAAAACACAATATTGGCTTTGTTTTTCAAAATTTTAACCTGATCGATCAGCTAAACGTATTTGAAAACGTGGAATTACCACTGATATATCTCAGAATGAGTGCTAAAGAACGTAAAGAAAAAGTTCATGAAGCGCTGGAAACCATGCAGATTGCACACCGGGTGAAGCATTATCCTAATCAATTGTCAGGTGGACAACAACAGCGCGTTGCTGTAGCCCGTGCCGTAGTTTCAAAACCCCATTTTATCCTGGCAGATGAGCCTACCGGTAACCTTGATTCAAAACATGGAGACGAAGTGATGAGGCTGCTATCCGGATTAAATGAAAAGGGAACAACCATCATCATGGTAACACACTCACAGAGAGATGCCGAATACAGCCATCGTATTATACATTTATTCGACGGACAGGTACTTTCAGAAAACGTAAAATAATAAGTACACCTTATTAATTCATTGATATGCTAAAAAATTATCTGATAAGCGCTATTAGAAATATTACAAAAAGTCCTTTTTATGCTTTTTTAAATATTACTGCACTTGCCGTTGGACTGACCACTTTCATATTTATATTTATCTATGTGAGCGATGAGCTGACTTATGATAAATACCATGATAAGCATGAAAGAATATACCGGCTTGAATCTGATTTTACTATCGGGTCAAAGCATGATGAATTTGCTATTGTTCCAATTCCTTTAGGTCCCGCTTTAAAGATAGAATATCCTGAAATTGAGAAATTTGTCCGGTTTGATAATATGGATAATGTGCTTATTAAAGTTGGGGAGAAAGAATTTTATGAGGATGATTTCTATTTTACGGATTCGACCATATTTGAGGTATTTACCCATAAATTGATCATGGGAAGTCTTGAAAGAAGTTTGACAGAACCCAATACAGCTGTTCTAACGCAATCAATAGCCAATAAATATTTTGGCAGTGAAAATCCAATAGGCCTCCTTATTGAAACCGGGGATGGAAGGCATTTTAAGATAACTGCAGTAATTGAAGATTTGCCCGGAAATTCACACTTGAAATTCAAAGCACTTTTCTCAGGATCAACATTAGCTAAAGAATTTGGTGAAGAAGAATTTAACAGCATGGAGCCGGGCCGATTCTGGAATATCGGTGTATATACTTACGTATTGTTAAATGAAAACAGCTCCATAGAAACAATCCACGAGAAATTTCCGCAGTTCTACGAAAAATATATGAAATCTGTTGGCGATCAGTTTAATGCATCCTTCAATTTAAAAACTACCAAATTGGGGGATGTTCACTTGACATCCACGCTTGCCGCTGATCTCCCGACTGGGAATATATCCTATGTATATATCTTTTCGGCTGTTGCTTTGTTCATACTGCTGCTGGCTGCCATCAATTACATGAACATGGCAACAGCGAGGTCTTCTGAAAGATCGCGAGAGGTAGGGATGAGAAAGGTAATGGGAGCCGAAAAGAAGCAATTAATTTTTCAGTTTTTAAGTGAGTCGGTACTGCTTTCAATCATCGCTCTTTTACTGGCTCTGGCAACTGTGTATTTGATGATGCCCGATTTTAATTTGCTTACAGGTAAGGACCTGACTTATGGCCTTATTTCAAGCCCTGAAAACCTTATATCAATCATCCTGATAAGTGTTTTAATTGGAATAATTGCAGGCAGCTACCCGGCTTTCTTTCTGTCGTCTTTTATGCCATTGAATGTATTGAAAGGTATGACAACCGGACATGGCAAAGCAAGCCTGCTCATGAGAAGAGGGTTGGTGGTTTTTCAATTTTTTATTGCAATTGTAATCATTATAGCCACCTTGGTGGTATCTGACCAGTTGCATTTTCTGAAGAATAAAGACCTGGGTTTTGAAAAAGAAAATGTGGTCATTTTAGAGTTGCAGGACTCCGCTTTCCGAAGCAAAGTGAAACCTTTCAAAGAAACATTGTTACAAAATTCAAATATCGAATATGTGGCCAATTCAACAGGAATCCCGGGGAGAAATAGTTGGATCCAGGTGATGTTGGTGGAACAGGAATCTGAAATGAAAGAGTTTGCCGTAATATTGACACAATGCGATTATGATTACCCTGATGCCATAGGATTTGAATTTATTGAGGGTAGAAATTTCGACCGGAGTATGGGGACTGATGATACGGCCGCGGTAATCATAAACGAAACGGCAGCCCGTCAGTTCAGTTGGTCGGATAATCCGATTGGTAAAAAGTTTCATTATGGATTTGAAATGGACAGATCGGGAGGCAGAATAATGAAAGTGATTGGCGTGGTAAAGGATTATCATTTCAATTCGCTGCATAATAAAATTGAACCCATTATTATGTTCATCAGTCCGGTTACCAGGTATTTTCTTTCTATCAGAGTAAAAGAAGGAGAAATGGATCAGGCATTGTCTCATATCGAACAAAGCTGGACAGATTACAACGCGAAACGACCTTTCGATTACAAACTTTTGGCGCAAATACAGGAAGAAATGTACGAAGGAGAGGAAAAAATCACCACCATATTTATTGTAATAACTGTTATAACCGTATTTATTGCCCTTCTAGGTTTGTTCGGGCTATCATCCTTCACCACCGAACAACGAACACGAGAAATTGGTATCAGAAAAGTCAATGGCGCCACCTTAGGAAATATCATGCTCCTGTTGTATAAGGAGTTTTTCTGGATTATTATCATCGCATTCATTATTGCCATTCCGGTAGCTTACTGGAGATTAACGGTTTGGCTCGAATCAAGTTTTATATATTATGTGGATGTGCAATGGACTACAATATTTCTGGCCGGATTATCAGCCTTGCTTGTAGGCCTGGCTACGATAACGTTTCATGTAGTTAGGGCTGCTTCAAGTAATCCGGTGGATGCCATTAAATATGAATAATATCAACCAACATATAGTATTAAACTCAATATTAATTAATTTAAAATAGGAGGTACCTATGAAAAAGTATGTATTAACATTAATCATTTCCTTACTAATTGCAACAATTTCATTTGCACAGGAAGGAATGTGGTTATTGAACCAAATCGATGATTTGAATTTAAAGGAAAAAGGACTTCAGATCGAAACCAGTGACATTTATAACTCGGAGAAACCGTCATTGTTCAATGCAATTCTCCAGTTGGGAGGAGGGACGGCATCTTTTGTTTCATCAGAAGGATTAATTATTACCAATCACCATGTGGCATTTGGGGCATTGCAACGTGCTTCTTCTGCCGAAAGTGATTATTTGACAAATGGTTTCCTGGCAAGAAACAGAGCAGATGAGATTCAGGCTTCTGGTTATGAAGCTCGTCTCTTACTAGAAATGAAAGATGTAACGGATGAAGTGCTGAAAGCTGCAAAAAATCTGACCGATCCTACGGAAAAAGACCGCGCCATCAATGAAAAGGTAGCTAAAATGACCGAAGACATTGAGAAGAAAAAAGAAGACGTGGATGCACGTATTGCCGAAATGTACAATGGGAAGCAATATATCCAGTTCGTTTATAAAGTATTTAGAGATATACGTATTGTTTATGCACCTCCGGGATCCATAGGAAAATATGGCGGAGATATCGACAACTGGATGTGGCCACGCCATACCGGCGATTTCTCATTTCTGAGAGTATATGTTTCTCCTGAAGGGGATGGAGCAGAATTCAGCACTGAAAATGTGCCATATAAACCAACAGTTTGGTTGAAAGTGGCAACTGATGACCTGAAAAATAAAGACCTGACCTTCATCATGGGCTATCCAGGAGCAACCACACGCTACAGGACTTCCAATTCGGCAGCATGGAATTTGAATAATAATTACCCGTTTTCCATAAAAAACTTCACCGAGATCATCAATATAATGGATGAGTTGACAGAAAATGATCCGGAAGGAAAGATAAAGGTTGCCGGACTAAGGGCTGGATTGGCAAATGCTCAAAAGAACTTCCAGGGGAAAGTAGATGGCATGACCAATACAAATTATGTCCAGAAGAAACTCGAATTTGAAGAGGAATTTATGGATTGGGTAAATAGCAATCCAGAAACTAAAGAGAAGTATGGAACTATTCTCAAGGAAATTAAAGCGCAGTATGCTATTATTAATAAAACCAGGGCGAGAGACGATGTGCTGGGATTATTGCAAGGATTGGCGGGAACACAACTCGGTATAGCTGATATGGCGTATGGCATTACTAAGGAAATGGAAAAGCCCAAAAATGAAAGAAGGCCGGGTTATGATGAAGACGCCGTTCAACGAACAATAGATGCTTTGCAGTATCAGTATATGGGTTATTTTGAACCGGTTGATGAAGCCATGATGATCCGGGCACTTAAAATGGTAGATGAATTACCAGTCGGCCAGCGTATACAAGGCCTGGAATATATTTTTGATAACAATTCAATGACCATTGAAGATTTTGTTGAAAATGCTTACAATACTTCAAAACTTGGCGATCCAGAATATGCCAAATCACTGTTTGGAATGTCTCCCGATGAGCTTAAATCTTTAAATGATCCATTCATTGAAATAGCAGTAAACATTTACCCGCTCACCGAGGAGAATCGTAAGGTCTATGAAAGTTTTGCAGCCAATGTAACAGATCTAAGGAAAAAATATATTGATGCATTATACGAATGGAAAGGTTCAAACATGTATCCGGATGCAAACAGTACCATGCGGTTCACAGCAGGCCCTGTGAAGGGATATTCACCAACGGATGCAGTTTGGTATAAACCTTTCACAACCCTTCATGGAGTAATCCAAAAAAATACAGGAGTTGAGCCCTTTGATTCACCCGCGAAATTAGTTGAATTGGCCAACGAGAAGGATTATGGTAACTGGGTTGATCCGGAATTGAATGATGTGCCTGTTGCCTTTCTGCATCAATGTGATATCACCGGAGGTAACAGCGGGAGCCCAGTGATGAATGCCAAAGGTGAATTGATAGGAGTAGCATTTGATGGCAATTACGAAGCCATGATCAGCGACTGGCAATACGATTACGAATTGCAGAGGACTATTTCGGTTGATATCCGTTACGTGATGTTCATAACCGAGAAGTTTTCGAACGCCGGATTCATTTTGGATGAAATGGGTGTAGTTCGCTAGAGCGAATTAGTAAAATGAAATAAAAAAAGCCCCGATCGGGGCTTTTTTAAGATTTATTCTTTTAAAATGTTACTCAGTCTGTCCCAATTGCTGGTTCAGGAAATTTTCCATGGCCCTGTAGAACTCAAACCGATTCTCTTCATTTCTAAAGCCGTGTCCTTCATTGTCCTTTACAAGGTATTCCACTTCAACTCCACGTGCTTTCATAGCCTCAACCATTTGGTCCGATTCGTCTACATTCACTCGTGGATCATTTCTGCCTTGGGCTATGAATAGCGGAGCAACAATTTTATCTACCTGGTATACTGGTGAAACTTCTCTTAGCATTACACTATCTTTAACCGGATCTCCAGCCATTTCATACATCATATCAAGCATAGGTTTCCAGTAAGGCGGAATGGTCTGCATAAAAGTAAACATATTGGAAACCCCCACATAGTCAACCCCTGCAGCATATAATTCAGGTTCTTTTACCAGGCCCATTAAGGTAGCATAACCACCGTAACTTCCACCGTAAATGGCTATTCTTTCCGGGTCAGCAATACCTTTGTCGATCAGCCATAAAGTACCGTCAGTAATGTCGTCCTGCATTTCACGACCCCATTTTTTGAAGGAAGCTTCCCAAAATGCTTTTCCATATCCTGTCGAACCCCTGAAATTCATTTGTAACACTGCATAACCCCTGTTAGCCAGAAACTGGATTTCGGGATTAAATCCCCAGCCATCACGTGCCCAAGGGCCACCATGAGGATTAACTACAACCGGAAGTTCTTTAGCAGTTTCCAGGGTATAGCCTTTGGGAAGTGTTAAGTAGCCATTGATGGTCAACCCATCGCGAGATTCATACTGAATAGGAAATACATTGGCCATTTCATTTTCATCAATCCAGGGGCTTACATCTGTAATTTTTTCAAGCATGTCAGTATTCTTGTCATAAATGAAATACGCGCCAAGGGATTTGTCGCTGTATGTGCGAATTATAAATACATCTTCTGCTTTATTCATGCCTGTTATGGCTATTTCATAATCACCAAGGTCCTGCTCAATTCGTTCGAATAATTTTTGAGTGTCTTCATCGAAGAAATGTCTTTCCCGTTTCCATGAAGTGTATGATGCTGACGTCAGTTTTTTATCTTTTCTGGAGAAATTAACGCCCTGTACATCGTAATCAGGGTGATTGTAAAGTTCTTCTACTTCAACGCCGTTCGCAATATCAAACACAACAACTGCACTTTTATCGCGACCTAAATTCGAAGTAGCTATTACATTTTTATTCTCAAAATCAAAAAATCTGGGTGAAAGCTCATCTTTAAAACTGGTGGTCAGCACTTCACTCCAATCATCTTGTTCTGTATCACGATACATGTAGGTTACATTAACGCCATCTGTAATAGCGAATGCAACCCTGAGTTTACCATCGTGGTCAAACATCCATCCTTGTATATTTCCCGGATTTTCTGCCAGCATTTCCATTTCGCCGGTTTTTATATTCAGTCGGTAAGGATCAAATACTTGTGGGTTTCTTTTATTCATCTCAATGATTACCTCATCTTCAATGTCAGGGAGAGACTCGGTGATCTGAGTTCTGACACCTTCAAAATCCGTAAAGCAAACAACTTCCGAGCCATCAATATTGGCACCGTAAAGTTTATAGTTTTCATTTCCTCCATCGTCTTTCAAATAGAGGATTTGTTCATTATTCGGCCAAAAATAACCGGCAATGTCACGGTCTGTTTCACTTGTGATGCGGATGGCTTCTTCTTTGCCTCTTTCCTGGACAAACACATTTAACCTGGATTCGTAAGGAGCCAGGTATGAATAATAATTACCATCGGGAGAAATCTGGTAGGCCGTTTTCTCCGGGTTTTTAAAGAAATCCTCTAACGGAATCTGCAGGGCTTTTTCAGGTTTCTTTTCCATGTTACAACTACTTGCTATTACCGCAACAACAGCAATTAGCAAAATTAAATTTGATAAATGATTTTTTTTCATAAATAAGATTTTGAAATTATGGTTGCAATTATTTCGTTTCCAAACGGTAAAGATATATAAACAAATTAAAAAACACTCAAAATGTTGATGAAATTGTGATTCAGTCAAAGTGTTTTAAAATGAGAATTTAGTATTTAAATACTTAAAATAAAATATAACTTTACATCATTAAAAAACTAATAAAAAAGGTATGTCAAGAGTTGTAAATTTTTCAGATGCTGCCTCCATTGGGATTCACAGTATGATTTTAATCGCAAAAGCTGAGGTTCCGCTGAATGCAATACTTCTTTCTGAACAGATTAATTTCTCAAAACATCATATTGCCAAAGTTTTACAACGTCTTGTAAAAGATGGATACCTGATTTCTTTCAGAGGACCGGCAGGTGGGTTTTTATTAAAAAAAGAGCCTGAAGATATCCTGCTTTTTGATATTTATCGCTCGATTGAGGGTGAGATTGACTACAATGAATGCTCCCAAAATCATCATACTTGCCCTTTTAATAAATGCATTCGGAATAATATTATCAATAAACTTTCAAAAGAATTTGAAGACTACATGAGAAGCTATACGCTAAAGGATTATATGTAAGTTTCAAATCATATTCTTGATTACGAAATCAATTACTCTTTAATGGGGTTAAATAATCTGTAAGTATTCTAAATTGATATGTACTGAAAATTAGTCGTATAATAATAGTTCAGATTTGTTTATTTTTGAATTCAAGAAAACAAATACTTAAATTCTATAAATAGATTAATAAGCTGATTATATGAGAAATAAACTATATTTTTTAGTTCTCCTATTGACTTTATTGATAGTTGGGAGGGATATGTTTGCACAACAGGTTGAAATTTCAGCTGAGATGAGGCCCCGGTACGAGTACCGGCACGGATACAAAACATTATTTCCTGACGGAAAGTCACCTGCCAATTTTGTATCGCAGCGTACAAGACTTAATGGATTTTTTGCTAACAATTCATTTTCTGCATACCTGAGTTTGCAAGATGTTAGAGTATGGGGTGATGTTGACCAGTTAAATGTACAAGATGTAAATGGATTCGCTGTGCACGAAGCATGGGGGCAAATAAAGTTTTGTGATGTATTAAGCCTTAAGCTGGGGCGCCAGGAAATTTCTTACGACGACCAGCGGATATTCGGTGCAGTGGGCTGGGCGCAGCAGGCACGCAGCCATGATGCCGCAATATTTAAATTATCATTTTCAGAAAAACATAGTCTGGACGCAGGTGTTGCCTACAATGCGATGTCAGAATCGTTATATGAAGAAGTTTATGCAAAAACAAATTACTTAACAATTCAATGGCTACATTATCATGGCAACTTTGGCAAATCAGGACTGAGTTTTCTTTTTTTGAACAATGGGTTAGCTTACGATAGTAATCCGGATACTACCAAAATAGATCAGAAAGTGGCTTTCAGCCAGACTATGGGAGCAAGATATACCTTAAACGGTGAAAAAATAAAATTCAATGCAGCCAGCTACTACCAGTTTGGTAAAAACGCAAAGAACCGAGACTTATCAGCTTTGTATTTTAATGCCGATATTAGTTTCCATCTTGTTAAATCTTTCTCTTTTGGTCTGGGTGGCGAATACCTGTCAGGAACCTCCACCGAAGACCAGTTTGATAAGACCAAGACGGATAAATCTTTTACTCCTTTTTATGGAACCAACCATAAATTCAACGGGCACATGGATTATTTCTATGTTGGAAACCATGCAGGTAATGTCGGACTGGTAGACATTTACCTCCCTTTGAAGTTAACAGTGAAGAAATTCACATTTACGCTTACAACACATTACCTGATGTCTGCCGCGACCGTATCAACTCCTGTAACAGCTGAAATCACCACCTGGTTAGAATACAGCAATGGCCTGGGTACTGAAATTGACTTCGCTGTAAACTGGGCAGTAACAAACTCTGTAGTGATTAGTGGAGGCTACTCTCAGATGTTCGCCACTGAAACGATGCAGGTTGTTAAATATCCTAAGGAAGTTTCAGCTGACTACTATCAGAATACCAATAATTGGGCATGGGTCATGCTTACATTTAAACCCACTTTTTTTAGCAAAGATTAAGTATCTTTAACTGGTATAAATTTCAATACATGTTAAATTTTTTTACATATTTCAAACCACCTGCAAACTGGCGATTTTTGGTAATAACAACCCTGGGAATCCTCGTTGGACTTTTTATATATATCATTCATGTATCCAAAGCGTCATCCTATCTTTCTGATAAGCCTGAAACATGTGTAAACTGCCATATAATGGCACCCCAATATGCTACATGGAATCATAGTTCGCACCGCGAATGGGCCTCATGTAATGATTGTCATGTACCTCACGATAATGTATTTAATAAGTATTACTTCAAAGCTATGGATGGTATGCGTCATGCCACCATTTTTACAATGCGAAATGAACCCCAGGTAATTCACATAAGGGAAGCCGGAATTGACGTAGTGCAGGACAATTGCATCCGATGTCATACCAATTTGATAACTGATAGCAAATTATTGAATTACAATGAAGTCACAGTTCATGCCCGAAAGGACAGGTTATGCTGGTCGTGTCATCGTGAAGTGCCACATGGTAGGGTTAATAGTATTTCCAGTGTTCCAAATGCGCGTGTACCGCTTCCATCGAGTGTGGTTCCTGAATGGCTTAAAAAATAAAACATAGAAACGATTAAAAACCAAATATTATGAACTTAAAAAGAAGAATTGTAAAAAGTCCGTGGATTGGCTGGCTGCTTTTTATTACAACGGTTATAGTGGTCATCATTATCGCTGTATTTGCTTCTTCAATTATCGAAAGACGTGCTGAAGCTACTTTTACTTTTGTACCCAAAGTAAAATATGAAAATTGGGAACCAAGAAATGAAGTTTGGGGAGAGAATTTTCCAAAACAGTATCAATCCTATATTCAATCTAGTGAAAGTGATTTCCGTAGCAAATACAACGGTTCTCAAATGATCGACATGCTGGAAGTTGACCCCAGGCTGGTTGTTTTGTGGGCTGGTTATGGATTTTCAAAAGATTACAATCAGGGTCGGGGACATTATTATGCCATCGAAGATTTAAGAAATACATTACGCACAGGGGCTCCTGTTGGAGGTAAAAGCAGTCCTATGCCGAATACCTGTTGGTCGTGCAAAAGTCCGGATGTACCCAGATTAATTGAGCAAAGCAGTCCGCAGGATTTTTACGCCGGCACATGGGATACCAAGGGCCCTGAAATAGTAAATGTGATTGGATGTGCCGATTGCCACGATGCGGAGACAATGAATCTTCAAATAACGCGCCCCGCACTCATCGAAGCGTTTGAAAGAATGGGAAAAGATATCACCAAAGCTTCTCATCAGGAGATGCGTTCGCTGGTCTGTGCGCAATGCCACGTAGAATATTATTTTGATAAACGAGACGGGAAGCAGGCATACCTGACATTTCCATGGGATAATGGCTTCACCGCCGAAGACATGGAGGCCTACTACGATGATTTTGAATTTTACGATTGGAAACATGCCATTAGTAAAGCGCCTATGTTAAAAGCGCAGCACCCGGGATGGGAAACCTTTATGACCGGAATCCATGCTGAGCGAGGTGTTTCATGTGCTGATTGCCATATGCCCTACAAAAGTGAAGGCGGGCAGAAGTTTACCGATCATCACATTCAAAGCCCACTGAATAACGTTGAAGCTTCGTGTGCTGTTTGCCATCGCGAAAAAACATTAACGTTGGTTAAAAATGTGTATGATCGTCAGGATAAGATCATCGAAAACAGGGATAAACTTGAAGAATTATTGGTAAGAGCCCATGTTGAAGCAGGTAAAGCCTGGGAACTGGGAGCTACTGAAGAGGAAATGAATGAAGTACTGATGGACATCAGGCATGCACAATGGCGCTGGGATTATGCTGCAGCAAGTCATGGAGCTTCATTCCACTCACCCGTTGAAATTAGCAGGGTTATCGGAACAGGTATTACCATTGCCCAGGAAGCAAGGATCAAACTTGCGCGATTATTTGCTGGCTATGGGTTTAATGAAGAAATGCCATATCCTGACATCAGCACAAAAGCAAAAGCCCAGGCTTTTATTCAATTGCCCGTTGAGATACTGGAAGCTGAAAAACAAACATTCCTGATCGAGGTGGTACCGGAATGGGATAAAGAGGCGGCTGCAAGAGAAGCTACTTATCCGGTTAAAAAACTATTGGATTAGAAAATAGAAACTGCTTTTTTGAAGGTCATATTTTATCTTTTTAAGACTATTATACAAGATACATTCGGTAATTGAACTGAAAAATCTCAAGAAGCTAAATATTACTTCTTAGTTTTTTTAAACAGTTCTATTTTAAGGATAAAATATGCCCCCAATAAAATTAATACACCCATAATAAGTCGAAACATGCTCCTGTAACCAGAAACTTCCTCAGGTGAAAAAGAAAATCCTAAGGCTTTTCCGATAAAATACAACAAAAAAGCCCAGATGATTATCAGTATAATTTTAATAAGAATTGATAAGAACTTCATACTTAATAAACATTTAATGATAAAAGTAAAAAGCGTGCCTGTCAGCACGCTTTTTTAAGATTATTTCTTTTCCTTAACAGGAGGAAGTTGTGTCGGGCTTACTTTTAATTCTTTCTTGCTTTCAATTTTAATTCCGTCAAGCTCACTTTTTTTTGCCTTATACTCTTCTTCACTTATTTTTTTCTCCTTATACGCTTTTTCCAAACTTGCATTCTTTTCTTCTATTTTACTGTCAATCTCCTTACTAACTTCCATATTTTCATTTTCTAGCACATTGATTTGTTTTTCATAAGCATCCAACTTTGCCATCCTTTCCTTATACTCAGCTTCTGAGATTTTCTTCTCTTCATATGCTTCCTGAGTTTTACTTCGGGCATAGTTTAATTTACCTTCAGCTTGTTTAAGCTTGCTTTGAGAAGACTTAATTTCTTTTTGTGAGCTTTCAATCCTTCTTTTAGCTTCAGCTGATCTTGCGTTTCCATATTCATGGTCATTTATTTGACCTTTATTTTTGTCATGCGCTTGATCTTTTTGATACTCCTTTTTGGATGATTCAGTCATACCAACAGCTTCCTTTTTAACTTTTTCTTGATCCACGGTAACTTTTTGATCATTTCCAATTTTAACAGTTTTGCTTTTGGCTTCATTCGACGATGACTGCGGATATTGTTTAGAAGAAGATTCTGTTTTGTTTACTTCCTTTTTCAATTGCTTATCGGCCTGAATACTGGCATCTTGTTTCTTTTCAACTTCTTTGGCTTCTAATTTATTTATATTAGAAGGATCCTCTGTTTTTGACTTTTCTTTGGTTTGCTGTGCAGTAGAAAATATAGGGTTGATTACTATGGAAACTGCTGCTATTATGATTATTAATATAATTTTCATGATTCTTTTTTTTGGGTTACAATTCTTTGATTAATTCATCCAGGTCCTCATTGAGTTCCTCAGTTTTTTTCTTAACTTCCTCAGCTTTCTTTTCAACATTTTCAATAAATGTTGTATCAATAAATTCACTTTCTTGCGATTCCGATTTTTCTACAGAGCTATTGCAGCTGAAAAATATAGCAAACAATACAATAAGTAATACTTTTTTCATGGTTCTTTATTTATTTGATTGATAAATGATTGGCTAATTTAATACAGCGAAAGTAATTAAAAGAGTTGAACGGAACAAGTGCTAAATTATTGAAAGATGGGCGTTAAGATTATTGTTTTATTAAGCAATAAATTAAATTCAAGTTGTTTGATTATTTTTGGCGCTTAAATTTATATTTGAATATGAAAAGACTATTAATTGCAACAGGAGGAGGCGACTGCCCGGGACTTAATGCTGTTATCAGAGCTATAGTACATAGGGCTTCGCAGGAAGAAGATTGGGAAGTGCTTGGTAGCATTCAGGCGTTTAATGGAATCTTGCGTGAACCAACAGAAATTGTGGTGCTGGACAATAAAATGGTTTCGGGTATACACTTTCAGGGTGGTACCATTATCGAAACCACCAATAAAGGTGGTCCTTTCTCATGGCCTGTAAAGGAAAAAGATGGTAGCTGGACTCCGGTCGACCGGTCGGATGATATGATCAGGAAGTTACAATATATGAACATCGATGCGGTAATCAATATCGGTGGTGATGGCTCCCAGGAAATTTCCCAGAAATTATATGAAAAGGGATTGAATATCATCGGGGTACCCAAAACAATTGATAATGACCTGTCATCTACCGATACTACTTTTGGCTTTCAGACGGCTGTGCAAATAGCCACAGAATCTGTTGACAAACTGGTAACCACAGCCGCAAGCCATAACCGTGTATTTATGCTGGAGGTGATGGGTAGAAATGCCGGATGGATTGCCTTAAATGCTGCCATTGCCGGTGGTGCTGAGGTTTGTTTGATACCCGAATTCCCTTACGATATTCATAAAGTAAAGGAAGCACTCGAAAAAAGATTTCATCATGGTCGCGGTTTTGCGGTGGTTGTGGTTTCAGAAGGAGCACATATACAGGGTGGCCAAATGGTATATCAGGAAAATAAAGAGGTGGGATATAAAAATAAAAGACTTGGTGGTATTGCAGCTCAGTTGATAAAAGAACTGCAAGAGATAGGCTTTCAGCATGATATGCGTGAAACAGTTCTCGGACACTTGCAAAGAGGCGGCGTACCCATCGCTTATGACAGGGTGCTTTCTGCTCAATTTGGTGTGAGGGCTTTTGAAATGGCACTGAATCAGAATTTTGGGAAAATGGTAGCATATCACCATCCCAATTTTGTGGCTGTTCCGTTAAAAGAGGCTATCTCTACCCCCAACCTGGTAACAAGTGATAATTCATTGGTAAAAACCGCGAAAGGATTGGGTATCTCACTAGGAATTTAAATTATTTACAATCTTATTAAATACACTTTACATTTTTTTAAATATTAATTAACATTATTGAACTATGGAAAAAGCACAGGAAATTATGAATTGGCTAAGTGAATTAGCTGTGCAATATGGATTGAAAATTATTGGTGCATTAGTCGTATTAATTGTTGGTCTTTGGGTCATCAAAGCCATCATGAAGGGCATCAAAAAAGCAATGAACAAAAAGAATATGGACGAGTCATTAAAACCCTTCCTTCTAAGTATGATTAGTATATTGCTGAAGGTGATGCTCGTGATAAGTGTGTTAACAATGGTTGGCATACAGATGACTTCGTTTATTGCTATTTTGGGGGCCGCAGGTTTGGCAGTGGGACTGGCCTTGTCAGGAACTTTGCAGAATTTTGCGGGGGGTGTTATGATTCTCGTTTTCAAACCATTTAAAGTAGGGGATTTTATTGATGCCCAGGGATATTTAGGTACAGTTACTGAAATTCAGATTTTCATTACCATATTGTTAACTCCTGACAATAAAACGGTAATCATTCCTAATGGACCCCTTTCAACAGGAGCACTCACAAATTTTAGTGCACAAGAAACCCGAAGGGTTGACTGGACCTTTGGAATTGCTTACGGTGATGATTTTGACAAAGCTAAATCGTTGATTTTTGATTTATTGAAAACCGAAGAAAAAGTATTAAAAGACCCTGAACCTTTTGTTGCTTTAGGTGAAATGGCTGACAGTTCTGTTAACGTTACTGTTAGGGCTTGGGTAAATATTGCCGACTATTGGACGGTTTTTTTCAGTATGAATGAAAAATTCTACAAGCAAGCTGATAAGAATGGATTGAGTATTCCATTCCCACAATTGGATGTGCATCTTGATAAATAAATAGGGTAGTAATATATTCGAAAAGATGAGCAAGTTGGTGATTCCGTTTGGATTATTGACTTGCTCTTTTTTTGGTGTATTAACTTTTTAAGCCTTTCACATTTGGTATCCCGGCAACAAAATCTTTCAGGTAATAAGGCTCAAAATACGCCACATCTTCAAATTGTTTGGCCATGAATTTATCCTCAGATAAAGCCGCCATTGCTTTTACCGAAGGATGAAATGAAGGTAAAAAAGTCGCATTTTTTTGATGGCTAAGAGCGTCCTTACATTTGGCAGCCCCATCACCACCAAAGTAAATTTGATGATGCCCTAACAAATCATGAAAAGAACCTGAATCAATAATGAGGGCCTCAGTTTTTTTGATACACTGTAATTGCTGGTCGTAAATAGAAGCATAAACTTCCATCCGCCGGGCATCAATCATCGGGCAAACAAAAAATTGATCACCTTTAATTTGTGAAATCATACCAGCAGCCATTGCTTTTAGTGTATCAATGGCTATCAATGGTTTATCCAGTGCATAGCAAAACCCTTTTGCTGTGGAAATACCTATGCGCAAACCTGTGTATGAACCAGGGCCCTTGCTAACAGCAACAGCATCCAGGTCAGCCAAAGTAAAACCTGATTCTTTAATTACTTGCTCTGAATACAAGGTGACGAGTTCGGCGTGTGAATTGGCTACTTGTGTTTCTTTGATGGAAATAATATCACCATCAACAGCAATTCCTACTGAACATACTTTTGTGGAAGTCTCAATATTTAATACTACGCCCAATTTTTTTGAATCTTAACTAAAGAGTTATGATAATATTTATTTGGCTCATTCGTCATCTGAGGTGAATAAATCTTCCTTTTTCACTTTTTCAACGGCATCACCATTTTTAAGTGTTTTAGAAACTGCACGGTATGGTGAAACGATAACTTCATCTCCTTCCTTCAAACCTGAAAGAATTTGAATATACGTATTATCCTGCACACCTGTTTCAACCTCCATTAGTTTGGCCACATCGTCTTCGAAGAGAAATACATATTCTTTCACATCTTCATCCAATAGCGCAATACTTTCTTCATCTTTTCCCTGCATTTCTTCCCTCTTCTCTCGGCTTGACTTTATCCTGCCCGTGGTGTCGGCTCTTGTTGTTACAGCCTGGATAGGAATCGTTAATATATTAGGTGCTGTTTCTGTTTGTATTTCAACAGTAGCTGACATGCCTGGTCGGAAAGGAGAAGGGATTGGATTATCAGGTTTAATTAAATCTGCATACGATTCTTTCAGCATGGTAATTTTTACATCGAAGTTAGTTACCTGGTCAGCACTAACACCAGTTGTGTTGGCTGAGGTGGCAATCTCTGAAACCAGCCCTTTAAAGTCGTGATCCAAATATGCGTCTACTTCAATAATTGCCGTGTCAAATAAAGCAACACGTACAATATCATTTTCATTTACTTCCACATTTACTTCAAGAACGTCAAGGTTGGCAATCCGCATGATTTCTGTTCCGGCTGAAAATTGTGAAGCTCCGGTAACCCGCTCTCCCACTTCAACACTTAATTTAGAAACGGTACCATCATTAGGCGCATAAATACTGGTTCTGCTCAGGTTTTCTTTAGCCTCTTTTAATGAAGCGCGTGCGCTGCTCACCTGGAACTGACTTGACTTATAACTCTCTTCTGCAGCTTCAACATCTGCTTTGGCTACTTCGAACGCCGATTCAGCTGCTTCAAAATCTGCATCTGATATAACTTGTTTTTCCCAAAGTGTTTTACTTCGGTTAAAATCAAGCTGGGATTTGGTAAACTGCGATTTGCTTTGTGCCACTCTTGCATTGGCATTGGCTTCATTCGCCTGGGCTGTTTTTAAGGCAGCATCTATCTTTTCGTAGGTAGAAATATAAATTTCCGGGTCTATTTTTGCCAGTTTGGTTCCTTTTTCAACAAAATCACCTTCTTTTACAAATAATTCAACTACTTCACCTGAAATATATGGACTGATCTTTACATCTTTGGCGGGTTGAATTTTTCCATTTGCTGAAACTGTTTCCACGATGGTGCGGACTTCAACTAACTCAGTGGCAACTTTTGTGCTTTTTGTATTTTGGCTTTTCTTTACAACTAATGCAATAATGACCACCAGTACTACAGCAGCCGCTATAATAAGCCAGAGTTTTCTTTTTTTAGGTTTTGACATTACAAATAAGTTTGATAAAATGAAGCAATAAAATTACTTTTTATTAAGCTAATATAAAATGAAATAGTGAAATTATTCCTGTACGCTAGCAATGTCAGTCAAGGTTAGGCTTTTGCCCAGATAGAAATCAAGGATTTTTGTTTTGAATATATAATCATATTTTGCAGAGGCCAGATCCGACTCAGCATTGTTTAATTGGATTTTGGCTACATTGTAGTCCGTAGAATTAACCATGCCTACATCAAATTTTTCCTCAATGTATTTAAATGCTTCCTGAAATGATTCAACTGACTTTTTTCGGGCGATATATGTTTGATATGCTGCAATGGCATCAGCATAAGAGGATTCTATATCTTTTCTTAATTTATTCTTTTCAATTTGCAGGTTCAGGTCAACGGCTTCCTTATAGATTTTCGATTTATGAACATTGGTTGAAACCTGGTAGCCATTAAAAATAGGAATCTGTAAGCCGAAAAATAGAGATCCAAAACGATTGTCAGTTAACTGATCGGAGAATGGTTTTACATCATCTCCAAATATCGGTACTCCAGTAACAGGATCATTACCAATTACTGGATATATTTGATCTGAAAAAGTCGATCCATACTGACCGCTGGCATAAAGTCTTGGACTTCGCATACCCTTAGCTATCGCTAAACTACGTTCAGCACTTTGAACAGAGTACTCAGCACTTTTTATTTCCGGCATAATTTCCACTGCCTTATTGAATATGATTTCGGGCGACAACAGTGTTGGTGCACCACTGATCTCGAATTGGGGTTTTTCAATGTCAAATTCTTCACTGGCTTCCAAATCGAGTAGTTGCATCAGGTCAAGATAGGAAAGCATTAAATTATTCTTTGCACTCACCAGGTTGGCCTCCTCACTGGCTCCCTGCGCCTGGATATCGAATAAACTTCCTTTTGCTACTGCTCCGGCTTCTACTTGTTTTTCAGTTCTTTCAATTTGCTCCTTTGAAATGTCAACCTGCCGTTGCGTATTGTTCAACAATTCAATATTAAACAGAATTAGAAGATAACTTGCAGCAATATTGAGCGAAATATCATTCATAATTTTATCGGAATCATATTTCTTAGCCAAATAGTCGAATTGCTTTTGTCGGACATTGTTAATTTGCTGAAGGCCATCAAATAAAGTAACCTCAGAATTCAGGTTCGTATAAAACTGTTGGGTTTGCTCAGTTGTATAAAGATTGGTTTGTGGATCAAGGTTTCGTCCCCAATTATAGTTTTGTGATAGACGTGCATTAAGGGATGGTACCATGTTCAATTTGCTTTGACGCAAATCTAAGTCAGAAGAATTTGCATCTAAAATACTTTGTTTGATCTGTAAGTTGTTCTCAAAAGCGTAATTAATACACTTCTCCAATGACCATAATTCTTGTGCTGCAATATTGATACTGAATAAAACCATTCCCAGGAGTATCAGTAAGCTTACGGGTTTTTTATCCATGATTATTTTTTTGGTGTTTTTGGTATTTAGGCTTATCCAAAAATGTGCCATAAATATAATCAATTGAACATCAAATGCATGCTTAAAGTTTGTTAAAAGATTAAATTTCTTATTGTTCGGTTAAATACAGAGAGATGTTCAGAAATGAACAATTCAAATAATTGAAACGCATGACATTGAAAAACACTAAGTTTGTAACTTAAAATCAATTTATGATTCGTACAATAATCCTTTTAAGTGGCCTTGTTATCAGTTTGGCTGTTTCTGCAAATGAGAATCGAAATTCAGAAAATGATATTGGCGATACCATTCATGCCGCACATTATTCCATTCATTTAAACCAGATTGATACCGATAATCAAACAATTTCAGCATACACAGAGATAAAAGTAGTTCCCCTGATTGATTTTCTGGCATACATTCCCCTTGAGTTGAAAGATTTAACAGTTGACTCCCTGTTTATTGATGGTACGGAATGGAATTTTACACATAGCGATGGTGTGATCAGGATACCATTAACCACACGAAATTATACCAGAGAAGATACAATGCTGGTAGGAGTTTACTATCACGGGCAGCCGTTTCATGAGAGCTGGGGCGGGTTTCACTTTAGTGGCGATTATGCATTTAATTTGGGAGTGGGTTTTGAATCTATTCCACATAACCTGGGGAAAACCTGGTTCCCTTGTGTTGATAATTTTACAGACAGGGCTTCGTATGATTTATTTGTTACCGTTGAAAATGAAAAGACCGCGGTTGGCGGTGGTTTGCTGGTGGAAACTATTGATAATGGCGACAATACAACAACCTGGCACTGGAAACTTTCGCATCCGGTACCTACTTACCTGCAGTCGGTAGCTATTGGTAATTATATTTTATACGAAGACATTTACGAAGGAATAGAAGCTGACATACCGATAACCATATACACACGTCCGGCAGAAGCTGCCAAAGTGGCCGGTTCTTTTGTGCATCTGCATGAGATACTGGCATTCTTCGAAGAAAAATTCGGACCATATCCTTTTGAGCGAATCGGGTATGTGTCAACAGCCATTGGTGCGATGGAACATGCTACCAACATTGCCTATCCGCATTTTGCTATCAACGGTAATACTTCTTACGAATCGCTGCTGACACATGAATTATCACATATGTGGTTTGGAGATAAAGTGACATGTTCTTCGGCCGGAGATATGTGGTTGAACGAAGGCTGGGCCACCTTTTGCGAATTATATTACCAGACTGAATTGTACTCAGAAGCGTCTTTTATAACTCAAATGCGAGATATGCATAACGATGTGCTGAAAAGAGCACATATTGAGGATGGAGGTTTCTGGCCATTGAACGCTATTCCGGAGGAAGTAACCTATGGTAAGACGGCATACGATAAAGGAGGAACCGTTGTTAATACGCTTCGTGCATACCTGGGTGATTCAATATTTTCAGAAGCCATAATGGCCTACCTCAATGAATTCGCCTATCAATCAGCTTCTTCTTATGATATGAGCGATTTCCTGAGTTCATACACGGGCATTGATATGAACGGATTTTTTGAAAATTGGGTATTCACACCCGGGACACCTCATTTAAGTATCGACTCAACTAATGTAACTGAAGGTGATGCCAGTTTTATGGTGGATGTTTTTGTCAGGCAAAAACACTACGGATTTGATTTTATTGGTGTCGACCAAATTATGCATATTGCATTTCTGGATGAGCATTTTAACTTTGTAAGGGATACGGTGCATTTCTCAGGAGAGACAGGTCATTCGGTCAAGATCATCAGTTTCGAACCTGTTGCTGTTTTGCTTGATCCATTTGAAACCACCAATGATGCCACAATTGATAATTACAGGTTCTTTACAGAAGCTGAAGAGTATACTTTTCCTGAAACAATTTTCAAGTTACTCATCGAGAATATTTCCGACTCAGTCTTAATACAGGCCACGCACCACTTCGCTGCACCCGACTCGTTAAAAGTTCCACTGGAAGGCTTACGCATATCGCCAAGTCACTACTGGGAAATAAATGGGCTATTATCAGGAGATTTTGAAGCGCAGGGAAGGTTTTATTATGATGCTTTTACCCAATTGGATGGCGACCTGATTCAAAGTGAGAATGATTCGGCCGTCATATTTTATAGGGATTATCCACGAAACGATTGGCATTATGTACCACAAAACAGGGTTGGAAACTGGAATATTGGCTATGTGTATGTTGAAGATTTGAAAATTGGCCAGTATACGATGGCTGTTTGGGATAAACAACTTGTTGGAAGCTCGGAGAATCCGGTTGAGGAAAAAGTGAAATTTTACCCGAATCCCACTCGAAATAAATTGCACATTGAATTTGCTGAAAAAGGTGATTATTCGGTGCGGTTCTATAATGAAAGCGGTCAGTTGTTGAAAATAATTGAAACCACCGGTAAACAGGCAAGCTGGAAATGGGAGGTTTCGGATATGATTTCGGGTATTCTTATTGCTGAAGTGCTTCAAAACGGTAAGAAAATTGTCACTGAAAGAATTTTGATTATTAAATAGTTCTTTTGAAAACACCAGCTTATATAAAGCCTTTAGAAGCTGCTTTTCATACATATGCTGATCCGGACAAAGCCATCCAAATGCAGAAATACATGAAGGATAAGTTTGTGTTTTATGGCATTAATTCTTCCCTGCGAAAAGAAATTTTCAAAGCACATAAAATTCAATACGGACTGATCCCTGAAATTAAAACAGCAGAAATTGTGAACTGGTGCTGGGAAGCACCTGAACGTGAATACCAGTATTTTGCGATGGAGTTCCTGGGTAAAAAGCAAAAGGAAGTTCCTTCGGAAATCATTGGACTTTATGAACATATGGTCACGAATAAATCGTGGTGGGATACGGTTGATTTCATAGCTGCTAACCTTGTTGGTTCCTATTTCAAACAATATCCTGATTTCATTGAGAGCTTAACAAGTAAATGGTTGAATTCGGGCAATATGTGGCTGCAACGGACGGGTTTACTATTCCAGTTAAAATATAAATCTGAAATGGATGTCAAACTACTTGAATCATACATTATTGAATTGGCACTTTCTAAAGAATTTTTTATCCGCAAAGCGATAGGCTGGGTTTTGCGTGAATATTCAAAAACGGATGCAGAATTTGTAGTTCAGTTTGTAAAAGAAAATAAATTGTCCGGATTGAGTGAGAGGGAAGCGTTGAAGTGGCTTAGGAATAAGGAGTTGTGATTGAATTTTTCACGATCTTATCCTAAGTAAAAAAATCTTTGAAAAACTTCTCTTCTTTACATTTATTAACATTTCTTGAAGCGCTAATTCCATAAATTTGTCAGGATTTATGAAGAACATTCACTCGCAACATTTTCGATTTATCTGGATAGTTTTTGCAACTGTTTTCATCAGTATCTTCACATCTTGCTCAAGTTGTAGTAATGAGGATGAGAATTTTGAAAACCTACCCCAAGTAGATTTGAGTATTTTCAGGGAAGCCGATAGTATTATTATCGCACAAAAAGCAGAAGAACTCGATCATAAATTTCAGCGTTTGGTAAAACTCACTGGGTTTAACGGTACCGTGCTGTATTCAGAGAAAGGAAAGGTCATTTTAAAAAAAGCATATGGATATCATGATGTAAGACGCAAAAAAGATTCGTTAAGTACATCAGATCCCTTTCAGCTGGCTTCAGTATCAAAAATGTTCACTGCCATGGCTGTGATGCTGTTGAAAAATGAAGGACAACTTGATTATGAAGACGATATTCGAAAATATATTCCCGAATTTCCTTATGAAGGTGTGACCATCAGGATGCTTTTAACGCACCGTTCCGGTTTGCCGCGTTATATGAGTATCGCACAGGATCATTGGACGAATAAAAAAACTCCGCTAAATAACGATGAGGTGATTGAACTGTTTGTTGCATACCGACCTGACCCTTATTTTAAACCTGGTGACGGGTTTCATTATTGCAATACCAATTACGTTCTTCTGGTAAATATTGTTGAAAAAATCACAGACAAACATTTTGAGGACTTCATGAAGGAACGAATCTTCGAACCCCTGAACATGGATAGTTCTTTTATTTATCAAATGGGGGATGATACAACAGTGTCCTTGTATGTTGAAGAAGGAGTTCCAGGTTATTACCATCGTGGATGGCGCTGGCGCGAAATGACCAATGAGTATTTAAATGGCGTGATGGGTGATAAAGGTGTATATACCTCTGTTGATGATCTTTATAAATATGACCAGGCTCTGGATCATTTTACTTTATTACCTGATTCTGTTTTACGGGAAGCTTTTGAGCCGGGCAGCCCCAAATATTGGCGACGAAAAAATAGTTATGGTTTCGGTTGGCGCATAAAAGATGATATGGACAGTACAGTCTATCATTTTGGCTGGTGGAAAGGTTTCCGTACGTTTTATATTCGTGATATGAAATATCATAAAACACTGATCGTACTTACCAATAAAGACAAGGGACCTGGATCAGACAACTTCTGGAATATTATAAAAGCGGATACCCTGCCACTGGGAAATGCTTCATACCTGAACTCTGGCAAATAAACCTACAAAACATTGCTTTTAAAGTAAATACTTGCGAACTTTGTTTTTTTAATAGACCTAAAACTAATGTTATGAAAAAGATTTTCCTTGTTTTATTTGCTGTATGTAGCTTACAGGGGTTTACCCAAAGCCTTGATTTTTATTATACAAGCCCAAAATCAGATGCGAAATTCGTCAATCCTGAACAAGTAATTCTGTTGAAATCGTTTGGAGATATCTTAAATGTGGATCCTTCTTTAATTAATTTATATAATGAAAATAAAGAAGTTAGCATACGCATTAATGTAAAAGACAATAATTTGTTGTTTGTAACACCAATGCAACTACTTGAAAGAGATGCCAGTTACAAATTGGTGATAGAAGATAATGCATTGAGATTTTCGGATGAATTCTCTAAACACTTTAGTCTTGATTTTACAACTGAAAGAGAAAATAATGAACATTATCTTCAAAGGTTTTATGAAAAACAAGATGATATTGAAATGTCATATCAAATTGATAGAGAAGATTTGGAATACAATTACAATCCTCCTGAAAATGATAATAGTTATCCTGCTGATTTTCCCATACCTTATGTAGAAAATGTGAATGATCCTTTACCAGGCTATTTATTTTTAAATATTGGTGCCAGAAGTGCTCCTGATTATAACAGTTATGCTGTAATTCTTGATAATAATGCCATTCCTATATGGTTTACTGCTGCAAATAGAAGAGACCTGAAAATACTAGCAGACGGAACTTTTACGCATGACTTTAGAAACAACGCAAACTTAGATTTGCAGGGATATTTTATCCGTAATAATCAGCTAAAAGTAACAGATACAATTCGAATGGGAAATGGGTATTATGTTGATACACATGATATGCTTTTACTGGATAATGGTCACTATTTAATGATGGCTTACGACCCACAGGTGGTGGACATGAGCGAAATAGTGGAGGGGGGAAACCCAGAAGCAATTGTTGAAGGTTTTGTTGTACAAGAGGTAGATAAAGACCGAAATGTATATTTTGAATGGAGAAGTTGGGATTACCTGGAAATTACGGATGTGTCAGATACGGTTGATTTAACTGCGGAAGAGATTGATTATGTTCACGGGAATGCATTTGAGTTTGATCTTGAAGGAAATTTGATGATGTCTCTGCGTAATATGGAAGAAATTACTAAGATCAATTACCAGACCGGTGATATTATCTGGAGATTGGGTTTGCGCGCAAAGAATAACATGTTCACATTTAACGATACGATTGGCTGGTCGTGGCAACATGATATCAGGCAATTGCCAAACGGAAATATTACGCTTTTTGATAATGGGAGGAATCATATTCCAGAATCTTTTACACAGGCTGTTGAATATGAAATTGATGAAGACAATATGACTGCTACGCTGGTATGGAACCATCGTGAAGACCCAGATATATACCGCGGGGCTACAGGCAGTCATCGTCGTATTTCAGAAGATCGAAGTTTAATAGGATGGGGTATGGGCTCACCTTTACTGGCCACAGAAATTAGCACCAATGGTGAAAGACACCTTGATTTACTAGGGCCAGACGGAACTAATGATTACAGGGTTCAGAGGTTTGAATGGATTCACAATGTTTTCACTTTTAATAAAGATACGCTTGATTTTGGAGAGTATGATGATTACGTACCTGTATCAAGAACTTTTAAAATTACCAATCAAATGGATGAAGATACTATTATCATTACGAGCGCACATAATCACCTTGATGATTTCTGGCTGGTATCTCAACTGCCAATAACCTTGACGCCAGGTGAAGAAGAAAATATAATTGTAAACTTTCAGCCACAGGGTACTGGAGAGTTCAATGATGTATTGACATTAAATTATGATAATGCAGATACAACAGAAAGAATTGCACGTCAGATTGTGCTTACAGGACGCACACCTACCGGAATTCATGAATATGAGAATGATAAGGTCTCTATACATCCGAATCCAGTTTCGGGTTTATTACATATAGAAACTGAACTTGAGGGTGAAAAAATAATTAAAATCTATACTGTTACCGGACAACAAATTTTGGAATATAATATGAGTGAAAAGAATTTTCAATTTTCTACTCAAAATTTAATTCCGGGATTATATACTGGGATCATTAAATCTGATAATGGAATTGCAACATTCAAATTCATAAAAGACTAATGAATATTCAGAATAATATCAGTTCTGATTGCATGAGACGTCTGGTTTTTTTTATACTGTTTTTCAGTTATGCTATTGTAAGCCTTGGGCAGTTTAATCAAATTCAACATCGAGAACTACCTGATAATTTCCCAACTCCGGAAATATTATTGAGCGATGAACCTGCTCCCGGGTATTTCTTTTTATCACCAGCTGGACTTTGGGACTATTTTCCTGATGCAACACCATATCTCGCAATAATTGATAACTATGGAACGCCTATTTTTTTTGCAGAACAGACATCAGCGGCATTTGATTTTAAACTTCAAAACGACAGTACCATAACATATGCATTTGGAACTTTAGGAAGAAAT
Organism: Marinilabiliales bacterium; assembly: GCA_963776205.1. Lineage (GTDB taxonomy): Bacteria > Bacteroidota > Bacteroidia > Bacteroidales > F082 > UBA4459. The sequence goes on along the minus strand of CAVZLR010000001.1, from coordinate 301,612 downwards.
CATCATGTATTAAACAACAAATTTGAATTTGTTGAAGACCTTATTGTTCATGGTTTTCCAAACGACTTTCATGATATAGTAATACTTGATAATGGAAACTATTTGATGCTGGCAAACGAATATCGAATCGTGGATATGGATACCGTTGTTGAGGGAGGTCAACAAGGGGTGACTGTAATTGGAGGCGTTGTTCAAATTCAGAATAGAGACGATGAGGTGCTTTTTCACTGGAGCACTTTCGACCATTTTAAAATCACGGATGCAGCAGATCACGTGGACCTAACCAATTCTAACAGCATTGACTATGCGCATATAAACTCAATTGAAATGGATAGTGACTCAACTATTGTCATTTCGTCAAGAAATATGCATGAGATAACCAAAATAAATACCCTTACAGGAGAAATGATCTGGCGAATGGGAGGCGAGAATAATATGTTTAATTTCAACAGCGATACCTCAATGTTTTCTGGACAGCACGATTTTAGGAAGCTGGCAGATGGTCATTATTCAGTTTTTGACAATAATTGGTTTTCAGGGGGTGAAGAGTCGCGAGCTTTGGTTTATAGTTTGGATGAAGCGAATAAAAATGCAGCTTTGGTTAGCCAATATAAAAGCTATCCGATTAGTATTTATGGCTCAATTATGGGTAATGCTCAATTACTGGATAACGGACATTGGGTTGTAGGCTGGGGGTCAGGAGATCCGAATGTTACCGAGTTTAAACCAGATGGGAGTAAGGCATTGGAAATGAGATACGATGCTGTGAGTTATCGGGCTTTTAAATTTAATTGGAAACCTGAAGCATTTACATTTAATGTTGAAGAAGGAGATTTTGGAGATGTAAGTATCTCTCAACCAACAATAATGACATTTGAACTAAATAATAATTTGCAGCATGATATTGAAATTAATAGTATTAACCAGCATGATGATAAATTCATTGTGAATACAGCCTTACCCGTATTTATTCCGGCTCAAGGAAATGCTATTATTGAAATTCAATTTAATCCTACCGGCGTTGAAGGGATTTTCGAAGATTTAATGACTTTTAGCTGGGATACACTAGCTGAAGGCTTAAATTACAGAATAGCAGCTCAATTGCCCTTGTTGGCAAATGCTTCAACTAATGTTGGAATAGTGGAAGAGTTTTTCCAACAAGTTCACATTTTCCCAAATCCTTTTTCTGAAAGAATCTGTGTTGATTTAGAAACCATCCCAAAAACGAGGATTAAAATCAGGATAAGCAGTATTTATGGCAGAGTGGTTTATGAAGCTGATATAAGCAACAAAAATCGATTTGAAATTTCTACGAAGAATTTCCACAGAGGTGTTTATCAGATACAGATATTTTCAGCAGAAAGTAAATATGTCCAAAAGCTTATAAAACTTTAAGGCGAAACAAGCTTAAAGCCAACCCCATGTACGTTTATTAGTTCAACGGTCGGGTCTTCTTTTAAATACTTACGAAGCTTGGTTATATACACATCCATCGAGCGGGCGTTGAAATAACTATCGTCGTACCAAATTTTATTCAAAGCAACTGATCTGTCCAGCACATTGTTCATATTTTCGCAAAGCAGCTTGAGCAATTCGGCTTCCTTCGAAGTCAACTTTTGTTGCTTTTTCCCTATGATCAGCATCTGTCTGTTGTAATCAAACATGTATTTTCCAAAAGTGAATTTTCGTTCACCCGAAGTATCTTTACCTTCTTCTGCCCTGCGAATTATGGCCTTAATACGCATTAGAAGCTCTTCCATACTAAATGGTTTAGTCAGGTAATCGTCAGCGCCAAGTTCAAAACCTTGTATCTTGTCCTCCTGCATCGATTTGGCTGTCAAAAATAAGAAGGGGATATTTTTATCCAATTTTCTGATTTCCTTAGCAAGGGTAAACCCATCCATTACAGGCATCATTATGTCAAGGATGCAGAAATCAAATTCATTTCGTTTGAAATTTTCGAGGGCTTCTTTTCCGTCAACAGAAAGTATCGTTTGAAAGCCTTTTACTTCCAGATAGGTTTTTAAAACGCTTCCAAGGTTTTTATCATCCTCGGCCAATAATATTTTAGTTTTTTTCTTCATGACTTTTTGTTTTAAGGGGTAAACTGACGGTAAATGTTGACCCATTTCCTAATTCAGAATCAACTTTTATCCCTCCTTTGTGAAGATCAAGAATGGCTTTAACATAACTGAGGCCTAATCCAAATCCTTTAAAATTATGAACATTTCCCGTTGGAACCCTGTATAATTTCTCAAATATTTTCTTCTGGTTTGTCTTGCTGATGCCAATGCCATTATCCTGTATACGAATAAGCAGTTCTTTATCTTTTGTAACCGTGTTTATAATGATATGCGGTTTGTTGAGATTATATTTTGTAGCGTTGTCAATTAAATTAATTATCACATTGGTCAGATGAACAGTATCAGCTTTTACATTTGAGTTGGTGGCTTTTAATTGCAATTCAATAGAGCCACCTTTTTTCTCAACTGCTATTTTTTTACTGTTTACAGCATTAAGAATTATATCATGCGCATCTGTTATGCTTTTTTTGAGGTTTAATTGCCCTTTATCGATAACAGCAGTTTGGAGAATTTGCTCAGCCATCGATTTTAATCGTCCGTTTTCTTCATTGATAACGCCAATATAATTGTTATAAACATCTGCTATATTTTTCAGATCTTCATCTTTTAAAGCCTCACAAGCAAGAGCGATAGTTGATATGGGAGTTTTAAACTCATGGGTCATGTTATTGATAAAATCGTTCTTCATGACCGAGAGCTTTTTTTGTCGGTTAATTACATGGATACTGAAAGAAAAAGAGAAAATAATTACCAGGAATAAAAAAATTGATACTGTCAGTAATTTCCATATCTGCCTGGCTATAAATCCTTTTTCATACGGAAAATACAATAAAAGTTTATTGGGTGGTGCGAATAATGAAGATATGGGCGCAAGGTCATAAACATATGCTTCCTTTAACAATTTATCAGGGTAAGCACCAGTTCTCTGAACCAGCATGGAATTGGTAGCTGGACTATATATCCCAAATTCATGCATTGTTTTTACATTGTGTCTTCTGAGTTGATTAGTGATGATCGAATCAATCAGATCCTTATTTGAAACCAAAAAACTTCCCGGTTCTGATTCCGTTGCTTTAATGCTTAATTGCCAGTCGGCTCTTTTAACAATGTTATTTGTTTTATTGAGGATATAATTAATCTCAGAAATAGTATTAATGCTGGCTATTCCGTTTGACAACAAGCTATTAAGCGAATCGTACAGTTCGTAAACACCATTGTTTTGCTTATAAATCTGCCTCTGTTTCCTTAGCCGGTCTTCCAGTCTTAATTTGTCAAGCTCATAAATGGCACCAGTCATAGCCTGATCCAGGTCTCTTAGGAAAACAGCCTGTTTCACTTTTATAGCATCCCTGATCCAATACACCTGTATCACCATCAGCCCTATGGTGGATAATGTGACCAAAGCAATAATCAGGGTAGTCGACCATTTGTTCATGCAACAAATTTAAGGCTTCAAATAATTGATTTACAGCTTTTAACATTTATTAACACTTGTTAAACTTGCTTAACATTTATCTAGATAGATATGATATAATTTTGATCTCAGAATTTAATGATAGTAAAACATCATAAGGTTTGCTCCCAGCAAACCGAGCAAAATTCTACTTTATTTCATAATTGTTGGTTTTTGGTTAAACGGCCCCAAGAGGGCCGTTTTTTATTCTACGATCAGGCAATAGCACCAGATAATTGTATTAATTTAGCGTATTCATTTCTTACAATGATCAAACCGGAAACCATACAACGCATAATCGATACAGCCCGCATTGAGGAAGTGATTGGCGATTTTGTCAATCTCAAAAAGCGAGGATCGAATTACTTAGGTTTGTGTCCTTTTCACAATGAAAAAACACCATCATTTTCAGTATCTCCGGCCAAAGGAATTTATAAGTGTTTCGGATGTGGCAAAGCTGGTAACTCGGTAAACTTTATAATTGAGCATGAGCATTATTCCTACCCTGAAGCCTTAAAATTTATCGCAAAAAAATACAATATTGAAGTTGAAGAGGAGGAAGTTACACCAGAAATGCAGCAGGAGATTGATGAGCGTGAGAGTATGTTCGCTGTCAATGGTTTTGTTTCAAAATATTTCCAGCAGAATTTGATGGATACGGAAGAAGGCAAATCTGTGGCATTATCATACCTGAAGGAAAGAGATTACAGGGAATCAACCCTGCAAAAATTTGAACTGGGATATGCCATCGACCAGTGGCATAATTATACCGATCATGCTCTTGAAAATGGTTTTAAGAAGGAGATGCTGACAAAGGTTGGCTTGAGTATTGATAAGGACAGTCGCTTGATCGATAGGTTCAGGGGGCGGGTTATTTTTCCGATTCATAACCTGACCGGAAAAGTTATCGGTTTTGGGGGGCGCATACTTTCATCCGAAAAATCTACTGCAAAATACATTAACTCACCCGAGTCAGATATTTACAATAAGAGTCGTGTGCTATATGGTATTTATTTTGCCAGGACAGAGATTGTAAAACAGAACAATTGTTACCTGGTGGAAGGATATACAGATGTGATTTCGATGCACCAGGCAGGTATTGAAAATGTAGTCGCCTCATCTGGTACATCGCTGACTGAAGAACAGATCAGGCTGATTAAACGCTTCACACCCAACATTACCATATTATTCGATGGAGATACAGCCGGCATCAAAGCCTCTTTCAGGGGCATTGACTTGATACTTGAGCAGGGCATGAATGTGAAAATAGTGTTGTTCCCTGATGGTGAAGATCCCGATTCGTTTGTAAGAAAGCACCGTTCAAGCGAAATTGAGGAATTCATCACCAAACAGGCAAAGGATTTTATCGTTTTCAAAACCAATTTATTATTGGATGAAACAGTTGGCGATCCAACGAAAAGAGCAGACCTGATCAAAGAAATTATTCAGACCATTTCACATATCCCTGACGGTATAAACCGTTCTGTTTACATCAAAGAGTGCAGCAACATTATGGATGTGGCCGAACAGGCGCTGATGAATGAGTTGAATAAAAGGCTCCGGCAGCGTTTTAAAAAACAAGCAGAAAACCAGGATGTTCAAATAGCTGATGTAGAAACAATACAATCGCTTGATGAGCAGATGAAGGTAGATCCCCTGGACATCAGTGAAAACGAAAAGCAACTTGTTCGACTTCTTCTACTTTATTCTAATGAGATAATTACGGTTTATAATGAAGAGTTGGAAAAAGAAATTCAAATAAGGGTAGATGATTTTATTTTAAATGAATTACATGATGAGCAAATTTCATTCTCGAAGGAAATTTATAATGAAATTCTAAAAGAATTCGGTGAAGCGAGAGAAAAAGATACTGATTTAAATGAATCTCACTTTACTAATCATTCAAAAAATAAAATTGCATCTGAAACGATTAATTTGTTGACATCCCCACATCAATTAAGCGATAACTGGAAGAAGAACCGGATTTTTGTGAAGCAGGAAGAAGACCAGTTGAGTTTTCTGGTACTTACCACCTGGCTATCATTAAAAGCCAAATATGCTGATAAACATTTAAAAGAAATATTGGACCTGATGAAAACCGCTGACCCGGAAGAAATAGATATATTGATAGATCAATATAATACCTTGAAAAAGGTGAGTACTCATATCCATTCTGAGTTAACCAGGGTTATTGCATATTAACTGATAGTTTATATAAAAAACAACCGCGCAACGATTCGTGAGAATTTTTGCGCGGTTCACTTACTTCATTGCCGTAGCGTTGAAACTCGTGGCAAGCTGCGTTATTTCGGCTGTTTACTTGGCGCTGCCCCGTAAGGTTTTGCCTTTCTTCAGGTTTTCGTTCGGTTTTCTCTTGCGGTTCCACTTTCACGTCCACCCGGTCTTTAATGTGGCTCCTCATTTGGGTTTCTCTTGCGAGAATCCTTCGTGAGTTTGGAGAAGTTGCTACTTGCGTTTTCACTTTCCGCGCCCCGCTTTCTTTTTCAAGTTTGCGGCTGGTTGGTCCGGATTCGACTTGCGTCTCCTCCTTCTCTTTCCTTAGGGTTTGCTCCGATTTCACCTTGCGATGTCCTCTTCACTTTCCCGGTCATTTAAAACCTGCCCTTTATCTTCACTTGCTAAAACAAATGTACACCTAAATATTTTAAGGAAGCAATTTTTTGATAGTGCTATAAATTAACAATAAATCAACAGGACTTATGAACAATTGTTTATATCTCAGATGAAATTGAAATACAATAAATTATGAGTATTGACTGTCTATTTTCTCTTTTTTTCAAAGAAATCCTGTAAGATTTTCCGGCATTCTTTTTCTAAAATACCTCCCTGTACAAGGGTAGTTGGATGCAATATTTTTTGTTCAATTATCTGAAAACCGCGTTTTTCATCACTGGCACCATATACAAGTTTACTGATCTGTGTCCAGTACGAAGCCCCAGCACACATCACACAGGGTTCAAGGGTTACATATAGCGTGCAGTCGGTCAGATATTTGCCTCCCAAATAATCAGCAGCGGCTGTAAAGGCAAGCATTTCTGCGTGTGCTGTTACATCCCGAAGCGTTTCGGTGCTGTTGTGAGCACGTGCAATGATCTGGTTATTACAAACAACAACGGCACCCACAGGTACTTCACTTCTATCCACTGCTTTCCGGGCTTCCTTCAAAGCTTCTTTCATGAAATATTCATCCGTGTAAAGGCTAAGACTCATGAACCAAGTTTTTTAGGTTTTGAGGTAAGTACACCAATGATCATTACTAAAGAACCTATAACAAAAGCAGGAACAAAAGATGTTTTTGCCTGGAATTGTTCAGGATACAACGTACCATAGGTGAAGAGGATAAGGTTGATAATAAAGGCCGTTAAAATGCTTGCCAAAGCTACTTTTCGGTAAGCGAATGCATTTTTACTTATCAGTGCAAATAGTGTTATTGGAGCAAAAATTGTGATAGTTGAAATGCCAACTACCATTAAATCAACTATATACGGGAAAACAAGTGCCGTAAACAAAGCGATAATTCCAAAAACAATTGTTGCAATGCGTATCATCAGATGGGCTTTTTCTTTGCTTACTTCTTCTTTTGTCTTTCCCCATCCCACAAAATCTTTAACTGCTGAAATGGAAATAATATTTAAAAAACTATCTCCTGAAGACATCAATGCAGATAGCAATCCTACAATCGCAAACCCCATCAGAACAGGCCCGAAATTGATATCCATTAAAAAAACTTCTACCGTATGTCGCGAAATAAATTCATAGGCTACATCAGCTGATTCATTGGTCGCTAATTCCCTGTCCAATACCAATTTTATAGCCATACCTACCATTGGAAAAATGATATAAAATGGCAGCATACCAATTCCTGACCAGATGCTTACTTTACGAGCTACTTTTTCACTTTTTGCAGCCAGAATCCTTTGCCAGATATCCATTCTGACCAGTACTGACCAGGAGAGGAATAAAATGGTGCCAATTAAAAAACCCCAGCCCAATTGGGTACCATTCAACATTTCCCGTGGTAATTCCTGCATCCGGCTAAAGAATTCCGTATCATCAATAATTCCCGGGATAAATATGAGTACGATCATGATCACAATGGCAATAAATTGGATCATATCGGTGAGGATAACACCTGAAAGGCCTGCGATTGCTGTGTAAATAATAATAATTAGCGCAGAAATAATAACTGCTGTTGTGTATCCGATCTCAAATGAATATTTTAAAAGACTGGCCATTGCAACAAATTGTGCTGCCAGTATGAAAAAGAAAATGAAGATATTGACGCCGCTTACGGTTGCTGAAAATACCTTTGAAAAACCTTTTTCTTTGATAGAAGTGTATTTATGATTTAAATAATGTGGAAAACTGTAAATATTATTTTTTGCACCATAGGACCTAATTTTCCCTGCATAAAACGACATGATCACAAAACCAATTACATATGCAACTCCAATGGAAACTGCTGCAAATCCTGATTCGTAACCTAAAGCCATTAAACCAATTGAAGTGCCACCACCCACAAAAGTCGCCAAAACTGTAAAAACCAGGGGAAGTGTTTTTGTATTTCGGTTATTTACCAGGTATTGGTCGAAGTCGGAGCTGCGTAAGTGGCGCAAGGCGAGAAAAACAATCAGGATCAGATAAAGAATGATCCAAAAAAACAACCAGTTCATAGTTTTAATTTATATGATCAATAAAAACCAAATATAATTGAATATATAGAAAGTCATATTTATTAGGGGTATGCATGCCAGATTACATGAATAGCTATTCATATTATTCCGAAATAAATTCGATATTCTTTTTTAATCCATTATACCCTGTACGCTGCACAGCGCTTTGCTTGAATAATTTTTTGAACGCAGGCTTATCAATTTGATGCCAGTCGATTCTTTTCATATTCATGAGTGCATCAGAAGGATTAAACAATGGTTCACATTGAGGTTCAGCAAATTTATTCCATGGGCAAACATCCTGACAAATATCACAACCAAAAATCCAGTTGTTAAATTTGTTCTTAAGCTTTTTTGGGATTTCGCCTCGGTTTTCAATCGTCTGGTAGGAAATACAGTGACGGGCATCTACCTGAAATTCTTCAATGGCCTGAGTTGGGCAGGCATCAATACATTTTGTACATGTGCCACAATAGTTTTTGTAATCAGTTTTATCATAGGCAAGTTCCAAATCACAAATAATATGGCCGATAAAATAAAACGAACCACCTTTTCTGTTGATCAACATGGTATTTTTCCCTATAAATCCAAGTCCGCTTTCACGTGCCCAGGCTCTGTCAAGTACTGGTGCTGAGTCAACAAATAGCCTGGCAGTTATATCGTCGACGTTTTCTTTAATAGCTGTTAATAATTGCGATAATTTGTTTTTAATTACAAAATGATAATCTTTCCCGTAGGCATATTTTGATATTTGAAAGGTCCCTTTGTCTTCAATTTTTTTTTCTGGATAATAGTTTTGTAAAACAGTGATCACCGATTTGGCACCTTCAACTAATTTGGCCGGATCATAGCGTTTGGATTTGTTCCTTTCAAGGTACAACATGCTACCGTGCATTCCTTTCCTCAACCAGGCTTCCATCCTGGCTTCATCTTCTTCAAGTTGTTGGACTTTTGAAATGCCGCAATCGTAAAAACCAATCCCTTTGGCTTCATTTTTTATGAATTCACTTAATTGGAATGTATTCATTCTTATGAAGGCTTTTTAGAATAGCTTTCCCTGGTCAGAATCTTTAACTTTTCCAAGGTGTTTGTATGCAAGTTCGGTAGCTTCTCTTCCACGTGGTGTGCGCATCAGGTAACCTTCCTGGATGAGGAAGGGTTCATACACTTCTTCAATGGTGCCTGATTCTTCTCCCACAGCGGTAGCTATGGTTGTAATTCCTACAGGCCCTCCTTTAAACTTATCAATGATGGTCGATAGAATCTTATTGTCCATTTCATCCAATCCAAACTGATCAACATTCAATGCTTCTAGGGCATGTTCTGAAATCTTCATATCAATTTCACCAGATCCTTTAATTTGGGCAAAATCGCGAACACGTCGTAAAAGTAAATTAGCAATACGTGGTGTTCCCCGGCTTCTTCTTGCAATTTCAAAAGAAGCATCTTCATCAATCTTTACTTTTAATATGGAAGCTGATCTTTTAATAATGCCCGCCAATGTTTCTGTATTGTAATATGCCAACCTGGAAGTGATCCCAAATCGTGACCGCAAGGGTGCTGTTAACAGACCCGAGCGTGTGGTTGCTCCAATTAATGTAAAGGGACTTAAGCTGATTTGCACAGACCGGGCATTTGGTCCGGTTTCAATCATAATGTCAATCTTAAAATCTTCCATAGCTGAGTATAAATACTCTTCTACTACAGGACTTAACCTGTGTATTTCATCGATAAATAATACATCATTTTCCCCCAGGTTGGTTAATAAACCAGCCAGATCGCCAGGCTTATCCAGAACGGGTCCGGAAGATGTAATAATATTAACACCTAGTTCATTGGAAATGATGTACGAGAGGGTTGTCTTCCCCAAACCCGGAGGGCCATGCAATAGCACATGATCCAGCGCTTCACCTCTCTGCTTAGCTGCTTCCACAAAAATTTCAAGATTTTCAACCACTTTAGGTTGTCCCATGAAGCTAATGAACTGACTTGGTCTTAATACCTTTTCAATCTCAATTTCAACCTTGCTCAAATGATCTTTTGTAGCATCCAGATTTTCGTTCATTCCATTTTAACTTAAACAACAAAAGTAATAATAAGTACCGAATAAAAATGAGGGGCAATCGCCTGTAATATAAGCCTGTTTTGAAATTCAGAAAAAAAATATTACATTAGCTTCATAATCAGTTCATCTGCTAATTTAGGGTAAATGCAGGAATATCAATACGATAAAATGTAATGCCATGAAAACAATATTAGTTGCTATTGACTTCTCAAAAAATGCTGAACACGCATTGGAATATGCAGTTTTATTCGCTAATAAACTAAATGCCTGCATACATTTGATATGGGTAGATAATACTTTGGATGAAGAAAGCGTTATTGATATTATTGAAGGTGAAACCAGGATCGAAAAACGAACCTATATGAACACCATTATAAAGAAGTTTCAGCCGCAAATTAAATGTGGTGAAATTCAGGTTTTATTAAGAAAAGGTAGGGTATATCAGGAGATTTCAAAGGCAGCGAAACAAATAAATGCAGATATGATTTTCGCAGGGACGCACGGTGTTTCAGGGTATGAGCAATACTGGATTGGTAGCAATGCCAATAGAATAGTAAGTCAGGCCCCATGCCCTGTAGTAACAATCAGAAGTGACTATGCTTTTAATAATCAGATTAAAAATATTTTGCTCCCTCTGGACAGTTCTCTTGAAACCAAGCAAAAACTGCCTTTTGCTGCTGATCTGGCAAAAAAATTTAAAGCGACAATTCACTTATTGAAGGTATATAATACACCCTTAAGCGTCATCAGAAAAAGGATTGATAAATACGGTAAAGATGCTCTAGAGTGTTTGGAAGAGAAAAATGTTAAATTTGTTATTAAGGAACTGGAAGTTGATAATGTGGCTGCATCAATTATCAAATATAGCAAGGGAAACCAAATTGATTTAATTTCGATCATGACAGATCAGGATACGACAACGGCCAATAAATTTTTAGGCCCTTATGCTCAACAACTGATCAATAATTCAGAAATTCCAGTTTTAAGTTTACGATCAAAAGAAATAGTTTAGCTAATCAGCATAGTTGAATACATGAAAATAAAGCTTTTAATATTTACAATACTCCTGTTCGTTTCTCTAATAGCAAGCGCACAATATGCTGATAGAAGTACATCGATTAATTACAATAATCCTCAAATAAAAGACCTTGTTGAATTGCATATTGCATATAATGAAGATTACCCTTATCTAGATGGTTATCGGATACAATTGATCATGCGAGCCGGCAATACTGCGCTTGATGAAGTAAACCAGATAAAAGAAGAGTTTGAGCAAAAGTACCCTGAGATTAATACTTACATCACATTTAGAGAACCTTATTATCGATTAAGGGTTGGAGACTTCAGAAGCAGACTAGATGCGATTGAGTTTATGGAAAATTTAAAGAGAAGTTATCCTCAAGCATGGGTAATAAAAGATAAGATTACTTTTCCTGAATTAACCAAGAATAAAAACACCAGCAATTATGAATAAAAAAATCCTCGTTGGCATTGATTTCTCTGATTGTTCCTTAAACGCTTTGGAACACGCGATCACTATTGCTCAAAGAGCATCATCTGGAATAACAATGGTATGGGTAAATCACTTAGATTATTCAAAAGAAATATTTTCGGTTGAGCCAAAAGATCTGATGAAAGAAGTAGAAGCTAAATTCAATGGTATTGTAAAAAAATACAAAAGCAAACTGGGTAGGGAAGATTTTAATTTTCAAATTAGAAAGGGAAAAGTGTACAAAGAAATTTGTGCTGCCGCCGATGAAATAAACGCCTTCCTAATTGTAATAGGAACACATGGATCAACAGGCTTTGAAGAATTCTGGATTGGAAGTAACGCAAACCGGGTAGTATCAGCAACTACTAAACCAATTATAACCATAAGAGCAGGTGTGGATATTGAAAAAGGTTTAAAAAAAATAGTAGTTCCATTTGACAGTACGAAAGTAACCAGACAAAAATTGCCCATGACAGCCTTATTGGCCAAGTTTTTCAATGCAGAAGTGCATATTTTGGGCATGTATACTTCCAGTCTTGATGACATAAGGTACCGTATTCAAAATTATGTGGAGCAGGCTAAAGATTATCTAGAAGAAAATGATATCAGGCATAAGGAATCGTTTATCGAAACAGACCATATCACTGAATCAACAATAGAATATGCACAAAAAGTAAACGCCAATTTAATATCGATCATGACGGAGCAAGAGACTAAAACCTCTAATCTATGGCTAGGCCCTTATGCCAGCCAAATGGTAAATCACTCTCCTGTCCCTGTGCTTAGCATTCATCCTGACCGAATCAGGTTTTTTAACGGATAAAAAAAAGACCGCAATCGCGGTCTTTTTTGTAAATTTTAATCGAAACTTATTAGCTCTTTATGACTTCATTGTTTCTATTCAGGAATAAGTATTCAAGCAAGTGGAAATCTTTGTTTGCTTTAATCTTAACCCACCTTTTATATTTTAAAAACCATTTATAACGAATAGATTTCATTCCATTGGTCAGGTAGGCGGCAATAAAAGGGTGCACAGCCAATGTCAGGTTTTTCTCATTTTGATCCTGGATCAGGTAATTCAGATTATTCTCAATATCGTCAATAACAATGACGCTTGATTTTATTTCACCCGAGCCATTACAAACCGGGCATTGCTCTAACACGGGCACTTTCATTAGGGGCCTCACGCGCTGCCGTGTAATTTGTACCAACCCAAAACGGCTGGGAGGTAAAACGGTATGTTTTGCACTGTCTTTTGCCATTTCTTCCTTAAACCGGTTATGAAGCGCACGCCGGTTTTTGGCATCATTCATATCAATAAAATCGATAACGATAATCCCACCCATGTCACGCAAGCGTAACTGCCTGGCGATCTCAATAGCAGCTTCAATATTTACCTCTAAAGCATTTTCTTCCTGCGAATTATCTTTATTCACACGGTGACCGCTATTCACATCTATCACGTGAAGTGCTTCGGTATGCTCAATAATTAAATAAACGCCACTTTTAATGGTAACTGTTTTCCCAAACGAGCTACGAAGCTGTTTCTCTACCCCAAAATATTCAAATATGGGTGTTCGCCCTTTGTATCTTTTAACAATATCAATCTTATCAGGAGAAATAGTTCCAAGTAAATTTCTAGCTTCTTCATACAGAACAGAGTCATTAATATGAATGCTATTAAATGATTCATTCAGATTATCTCTTAAAATGGTTGATGTTCTGCCAAGTTCACTCAATACTTTTCTGGGTGCAGAAATGTGGGGAAGTTGTTTGGTGATTTTTTCCCATTTTGAGGTCAAATCCCTTAAATCGGCATCCAGTTCAGCTACCTTTTTATGCTCAGCAACGGTTCGAATGATAACTCCGTAGTTATTAGGTTTGATACTTAAAATAAGCCTCTTTAACCTGCTTCTTTCTTCCTTACTTTTAATTTTCTGCGAAATAGAAATCTTATTTGAAAAAGGCAAAAGCACTATATACCTGCCAGGAAAAGAAATTTCCGTAGAAATACGAGGGCCTTTGGTTGAAATAGGTTCTTTTGCTATCTGAACAAGTATCTGTTGCCCAGAAGTTAATACCTGGTTGATCTTTCCTGTTTTTTCGATATCCTTTTCCAGCCTGAATTTTTCAAAGCTGATATGTTGGGATTTCCCCAGAAGACCAAGTTTAACAAAGTTATTGTAGGTTTTTATCTGTGGACCTAAATCCAGGTAATGAAGAAATGCATCTCGTTCGTAGCCTACATCAACAAAAGCAGCGTTCAAACCAGGCATAATTTTTCTGACTTTGCCCAGAAAGATGTCTCCAACTGAAAACTGGTTGTTGTTCTGTTCCTTATGAAGTTCGACTAAAGTCTTGTCCTCAAGAAGTGCAATGCTAACCTCAGATGAATTTGAATCAATGATTAATTCTCTATTCACAATATATCTATAATTTAGAAATGCCACCTAAAACCTTTGTTTTAAGTGGTAATAAAAGGACAACAAAAATAAATGTTGAGGTGAGCTGTATCAATTAAATAACACAATGCATTGTTGCGGAAGGCATTGTGTTATTTAATGTATTAAGAATAATTATTTCTTCTTATGCCTGTTTTTCCTTAAACGTTTTTTACGTTTATGGGTAGCCATCTTGTGTCTTTTCCTCTTTTTACCGTTTGGCATAGTTAATGTTTTTTGTAAGGTTTAACTTATTTTACGTTGCCTTTTACTTCGTTTACAAAAGTTTTAGCAGGTTTAAAAGCAGGAATATTGTGAGCAGGAATAATAATAGTAGTATTTTTTGAAATATTTCTACCTGTTTTTTCAGCTCTCTTCTTGATAATAAAACTACCAAATCCTCTTAAGTAAACATTCTCTCCGTCAACCATAGTATCTTTTACAGTTTCCATGAATGATTCTACTACAGCCTGAACAGCTACTTTTTCAATACCAGTTTTATTGGCAATTTCGGTTACAATTTCCGCTTTTGTCATGTCTTTATTTTTTAATTGATTAAATATTAGTTTTTTATTTCGGCTGGCAAAAATAAAACATTTTCACTAACATTGCATCCTTAACTTAATTTTTTTCAATCTAAATACTTCTTTTTTAGTATTTTCAGTAAAAATAGATGAATTTTGGAAAGAGACTGGCTGAATGGTACCAGAAAAATAAAAGGGAATTACCCTGGCGCGGTATAAATGAACCGTACCGTATTTGGTTGTCTGAAATCATTCTTCAGCAAACTCGTGTAAGCCAAGGCCTTGGTTATTACATTAAATTCATCGATAAATACCCGGATATTTTTTCTTTAGCGGAAGCTTCACGCGATGAGGTATTTAAGCTTTGGCAGGGTTTAGGATATTATAATAGGGCAGAAAATATGCTGGCTACAGCAAAAATAGTTGTTGAACAGTATAATGGCTATTTCCCTGCTGATCGTGAATTGCTTTTAAAGTTACCTGGCATTGGGCCTTATACTTCAGCAGCCCTCGCTTCAATAGCATTTAATTTACCATTTGCTGTTATCGACGGGAATGTTTACCGGGTACTTTCGAGGATATTTGGAATATTCGAAGTAGTAAATTCTACGGAAGGTACAAAAAAGTTCCAGCAATATGCCGATGAATTGTTTGATAAAAAACAACCAGGGGTTTACAATCAGTCAATTATGGAATTCGGGGCATTGAAATGTACACCTGTAAACCCTGAATGCACTAGTTGTATTTTTAAGAATGAGTGTTATGCCTATTTAAATGATTTGGTTAATGATTTGCCGGTTAAAAAACCAAAAAATAAAGTAAAAAACAGGTTCTTCTATTACTTTATGATTGAACCGAAACCAGAAAATTATAAAACTGAAACTGTTTATATTAAAAAGAGAGTGAATGGGGACATCTGGAAAAATCTGTACGATTTTCCACTCATTGAAACAGATCAGAAAGTGGAATTAAGTGATCATATTATTTTAAATATGCTGGTGCAAAATTTTAATTTGAAAAACCCGCTTATCCGGTTGGTTTCAAAAGAATACATTCATAAATTGACTCACCAGACAATACATGCCACATTCATACAGGTAAAAGTGGATAAAAAAATTAACAAGCCTGAAAAATTCGTAATTTTGGCACATAAAAATAAACTGATCGAATATCCGGTTCCACGGCTGATCGATCAATTTTTAACAGATTATAAAATACTGAAAACAAAGTAAATATGGCAGGATTAAACAAGGTGATATTAATTGGTAGAATAGGCAAGGACCCTGAAACTTATAGTTTTGAAGATGGCACTAAAAAAATTAGTTTTTCACTAGCCACAACCGAAAGTTATAAGGACAGGAATACCGGAAGTTGGGTAGATCAAACCGAATGGCATAATATTGTTGGATACAGGTTCTTAGCTGAGAAAAATTTTGCCAAAGGGGACCTGGTATATGTTGAAGGCAAAATAAAAACCCGAAAATACAATGATAAGGAGGGCAATGAAAAGTATATAACTGAAATACTTTCAGAAAAAATAAACATCCTTTCACGTAGTCAGGGTAACACAGAACATCAGGGAACATCTAATAATAGAGACAATATTTCGCCAGCCCCTCAGGCACAATCGAATGATGAAGGAGGGGAAGAAAATATTGAAGACGATCTTCCATTCTAAAAATCAATGTATTGTAGTTTGTTATTTGATTTTCTTGTTAGATTTGCAGTGCTTTAATAATTAATTTCAAAACTTTGGAAGAAGCAGATTTAGATCCATTACCTGATCTATTATTGAACCTGGTAAACCAGATATTTCTTGGGCTTTCACCTGATGCAATCATCGGGTTGTTCGTTTTAATATTGCTGATTGTTTTATCCGGATTAGTGTCTGGCTCTGAAACAGCGTTCTTCTCTTTAACTCCTGCCGATATTGGAATTCTGAGTAATGGAAAGCACCCTAAGGATCAGCTTATCCTCGACTTACGTAAAAAACCTAAAACTTTGTTGGCAACAATCCTAATAGGGAATAACTTTATTAATGTTGCCATTGTTATTCTATCGGCCTACTTAACTGGCATTATTTTTAATCTTGGGGATAGCCCGGTACTTACATTTGTTTTACAGGTAATTGTTATAACCTCTATCATTTTGCTTTTTGGCGAAATTATCCCTAAAATTTATGCAAATAAAGAGCCAATAATGGTTGCCAGTATCATGGTACGTCCTTTAAAAGTTTTGATTCTTTTATTTAAACCGCTCAGTTATTTTTTAGTTCATTCAACCCGTATAATTGATAAAAAGATCGGAAAAAAAGGTCATAATATTACCTATAGTGATTTATCAGATGCGATCGAAATTACCGTTGATGAAAGTGCACCTGTTGAAGAAAAAAATATATTGAAGGGTATTGCTACTTTTGGAGAAAAGGAAGCCAGCGAGATTATGCAATCGAGGGTGAATGTAACGGCTATCGACCAAAAATTAAATTTTCAGGATGTATTGAAAGTGGTGGTTGAATCCGGCTTTTCGCGGATACCTGTTTATGAAGAATCATTCGATAATGTAATTGGTGTACTTTATATTAAGGATTTATTGCCGCGTTTAAAAACAACTGAAAACATCGAATGGCTTTCGCTTATACGGCCCGCTATTTTCGTCCCCGAAAACAAAAAAATTAATGATCTGTTGCAGGAATTCAGGGAGAAGAAAATACACCTCGCTATTGTAGTTGATGAATATGGAGGAACATCAGGACTTATTACTTTAGAGGATATAATAGAAGAAATTGTTGGAGAGATAAGCGATGAATTTGATAAGGACCTATTACAATTTAAGTACAGGCGGATTTCAGAGAACTTATATTTGTTTGAAGCAAAAACGCCAATTAACGATCTGTGTAAAATAGTAAATATTAATATTGGATTTTTCGATGAAGTAAGAGGTGAGTCAGACTCAATAGGTGGCTTAATATTGGAATTGGAAGGTGAAATGCCTGAAAAAGGTAGAAAAATTAAATTCAAACAATTCGAATTTGAAGTTATAAATGTCGACCAAAGAAAGATAAATGAGGTGAAGGTTAGAATCGACAAAGAAATTGAATAATGAAAATTTTAAAACCTTTAATAATTCTGATGTTGCTTGGATCCATCTTCGCATGTCAGTCACCTTATACACCTAAACCGAGGGGTTATTTCAGGATTGATTTACCGGAAAAAAGCTACCAGAAATTCGACTCTATATATCCGTATTCTTTCGAGTACCCTGTTTATGCTGTAATTTCGGAAAGTGTGCATGCACAAGGGGAGAAGTACTGGATTGACATCGAATTTTCACAATTCAATGCGACAGTTCACTTGAGTTATAAACAGGTGAATGAAAATTTGATTACTTATCTTGAAGATGCTTACACGTTAGCAACCAAACACATTCCGAAAGCTGATGCAATTTATGATAGTGTGATCATTCATAGAAACCGTGAACTTTTTGGACTGGTGTATCAAATAGAAGGAAGTGAAGTGGCATCACCTTACCAATTCTTATTAACTGACAGTACAAATCACTTTGTAAGAGGTGCATTATATTTTAATACGATTCCGAATAACGATTCTCTGCAACCTGTTATTGATTTCTTAAAAGAGGATATCAGCCACCTGATAAATACATTTCACTGGAATTAGAGTGTTTCCTGCTTTAATTTACCCAAAGGAAAAATTAATTTGTTAATTTTGGCCGAAACATTTTGTGCTGAAAAGTATTATTTGCAGTATGATTTAATCATTGAGGAGGAAGGGATATGATAGAAACTATTAAAATTGGGCGACTCAGATGGCTACATATAAAATCCCCTTCTGAGGAAGATTTTGAAATTCTTGAAAATCAATACCATTTCCACCCCCTGGACCTGGAAGACTGCCAGCAGATCAACCAACGGTCAAAAATCGATATTTATGATGATTATTATTTCATTATCCTCCTTTTTCCCGTATTCGATAACCAGAACCGGTTTATAAAAACAAGAGAAGTCAAAATATTCTGGGGAGAAGATTATATCATCACGGTAGGCAAATCACATTATGTAGTGGATAATTTATTTGATGATGCAGTTTCCCAGGAAGGCAGGGGAGAAGAATTCGAGGTTGGTACTTCCGATGCTTTATTGTATCTCATTCTCGAAAAGATCATGAACGAAAACGTTTATTTAATTAGAAAGGTAGGTTTGGAGTTGGAATTGATCAATCGTGAATTGTTCGGTAAAAGTCCGCATACCATTATTGAAAGGTTATCTATTACCCGTAAAAACATAATTCTGCTAAACACGATGTTGAAACCTCAACTCAGGGTATTTAATAAGTTTGAATCGGGTGTTGTGCAGGGTTTTGCTGATAATATGGAAGATTATTGGGGTAATATTCTGGACTATACCAACCGCATGTGGGATAATACCGAAGATTATGGTGAGTTAATTGAAGGGCTGTCAACTACATTTGATTCGCTACAGACCAATAAGACGAATGAAATAATGAAGATACTCACCCTGATATCTTCTATTGTACTTCCTTTAACTTTTTTAACCGGAATTTACGGGATGAACCTGGATCTGCCTTTACAAAAAAATAGCCTGGCATTTTATGTTATTCTGACCATTATGATACTGGTAGGAGTAGGGATGCTCTTATTTTTCAGGCGTAAAAAGTGGATGTAATCAGCTTTTCTTTTTTTTACTTTCAGTAAAAATATCCGATTGCCGTTGAATGGATTCCTCATGTATCAATGCAAGCAACGACTGTAGGAAGTCTTTTTTCAATCCGAGATGTGTACCCTGTGCCATTCGGTCCTCTAATATCCCAACCCACCTTTTCATTTGAAGAATCGTAATATGGTTTTCTTTTTTAAACTGCCCTATTTCATCAATTATTTTCAAACGGCTGGCCAATATTTGTAATAATTCACCGTCCAGTTTATCAATTTCTGTCCTTAACTCCTCAAACGTGCTATAAAATTCTGTGTCGATACTTTTTTCCCTGATCACCAAATTATCTAACAATTTTTTCAGAGCATTTGGAGTAAGTTGCTGTGCCGCGTCAGTGAGTGCATTTTTTGGATCTATATGACTTTCAATCATCAGTCCATCCATTTCAAAATCGAGTGCTTTTTGGGAGATCGAAGGAATCATTTCGATGTTTCCACAAATATGGCTCGGATCTGTAATAATAGGTAATGAAGGGGCAATTCTTTTTAATTCGATAGGAATTTCCCACATGGGGGCATTGCGAAAAGGGGATCGCTCAAAATAATGAAACCCACGGTGAACAGCAGCCATTTTCGTAATTCCTGCGGCATGGATGCGTTCAATGGCACCCACCCATAAATTCAAATCCGGGTTGATGGGATTTTTAACCAGTACCGGAATATCATTTCCTTTCAGCGCTTCGGCAATTTCCTGAACTGAAAAAGGATTGACAACGGTTCTGGCACCTATCCAAATAATATCAATATTGTATTCAAGCGCTCTTTCAACATGTTCCGGTTTGGCAACTTCAATGGCTAGTTTTAAGCCGGTTTCCAGCTTCACTTTCTGGAGCCATTTAAGTCCTTTTTGGCCAACGCCTTCAAATTCGCCCGGCCTTGTCCTCGGCTTCCATAAGCCCGAGCGAAATACCTGGACCTGCGGAATTTTAGCAATCTTCCTTGCTGTTTGCAACAATTGTTCTTCGCTTTCGGCGCTGCACGGACCGGCAATCACCAATGGTTTTCCATCAGTGAAAATCCAGTCGGAAAGAGATGCTATTTTAATATCGGTACTCACTTCGCAAAATTAATAATAAAGACAAAGAGCGTTCAAGTAGAATTAAATACTTTTGACTTACAAAGAAGCCCGTGTTCAAATTGATCATCGAAACCCATATCGTCCCTGATATTATCCCAAGAGAGAGGTTTCTCGATTATTCGGTGAAGGTCATCAAAACCTTAAGCTCACGAAATAGCATTAAAAAGGCTATCAAAAAAGGCGAATTGTTGTTGGATGGTGAAATGGCAGCAGGCGGGACGTGGCTGCAACCGGGTCAGAAGATTGAATTGCTGGAAACAAAAAACAAACCGCCCAAAGCATTTGACATGTATTTAGAAATTGTTTTTGAAGATGAAAGCATAGCCATCATTAATAAACCGGCAGGAATTTCTGTGAGTGGAAATAAATACAAAACCGTCCAAAATGCTTTACTGGCCAACCTGTTACCATCTGAAGAACAAGATGCATTAAAATGGCCACGGCCCGTACACCGATTGGATTATGCCACTTCGGGATTACTCATGATCGCAAAAACGACTTCAGCACTTGCTCAATTAGGCAGGCAATTTGAGGAGCGAAAAATAAAAAAGACCTATCGGGCCATCGTGCTGGGCAAACCAGATAATGCGGGGATCGTAACAGAACAAATTGATGGCAAAGAAGCCCTTTCCAAATACAAAGTCGTTTCAAAAGTTCGTTCCTTATACACTGATTGGGTAACGTTGGTTGAAGTGCATCCTGAAACCGGAAGGACCCACCAAATCAGGATTCATATGGCGAATTTGGGTCACCCAATTCTTGGCGATAGTAAATATGGAACAGAGATGAAATTATTGAAGAAGAAAGGATTGTTTCTGGCCGCAGTTGGTATTACATTTCAGCACCCGGTGAGCAAAGAATGGCAATCCGTCTCGATCGAAATGCCTGAAAAATTCGCTAAAAGACTAAATACCGAGCAGCGAAGATGGGAAAAACATCATAAAATTTGATTCTTCTATATGGCAGTATTTTTTATGAAATTGAATTAAACTACATTCAGTATACAAACCAATTAACCATAAAATAAATACAGTCAAACAAATAAACTGCTTTTATTTTCGATTGAAGTGCCCGAAATAATTTGCATACGTTTAAAGAAAGATCAACGCAAGTGGGTTAAATACCGTTAGTTACATTGATTTTCTTTTGAAAATTTTGTATTTTAGAAGAAATTTGTGAGAATTAACCAAACCCAATTTATTTAAATAGAAATTTTATGAGAGTACGTGATTATGAATGGTGGATTGTTGGTATATTAGGTATTATCGCATTCTTCTTAGCAATGATTGGTTTTAATATCATGTATACCGAAGCTGGTATCGAGAGAAATTTATTTGACCTTTCTTTTCAATCAATGAAAATATTTGGGATGGAATTTGGAGACGGATTTTCCTCCCCACTTCCTTGGCAATTGGAGGTTGCGCGCTGGCTTGCACCAGGTGTTATACTTTATACAGCTGTAAAAGCTATTATGTATTTTATTCGGCGGGAATTTAAATCCTTTCAACTTTCCTATAAAAAAGATCGCATTATTGTTACATCCTTAAATGAAAAATCAAGACATTTAATTAAAGACTTTCTTAAAAATGGAGAAAAAGTAATTGTAATAGCAGGAATAAAGGATGTACGTAAGCTTGATGAGGTAGAGAAAGATGGTGCTGTAATTGTAGAAGGTGATATAACCAGTAAAAAATTCCTGAATAATATTGCGGCACATAAAGCAAAATATTTCGTTTTTCTGGAAAATGATGATGAAACAAATATTTCGAATGCTATCTCAGTCTATAATTATCTAATTAAGTATGGAAAAGATAAAAAGCAAACCATCTTTACCCATGTTGCTGACGATATTAAACTGGATGAGTTGATGGAGCTGAAGTTTTTTGAAAAGTATCTTGAAAAAAATGAAGCGAATAAAAATTGTGAAATCCGGGTTTTTTCGATGAATGAAAGATCATCCAGGGTTTTGTTTAATGCTTTTTCACCTGATGAATTTAAAACTGTAAGACCTGATTCCCCTCAATTGAGGGTTGCGATATTTGGTTCGGGTAAGTTGTCACAGAGCATGATTATTCGGTTTGCGCGTATCGGGCATTATGCAAATCATTCAAAAATTAAAATAACCTTGTTTCATGAAGGAGATTTAATAGTTAAAAAACTACTTCAGAATTTTCCGAAGATAACAAACCTAATCGAGTTCGAAAGCATTAATAATTCTTTAGATTTATTTGATATTGAAGAATTCAACAAGCTACAACACGAACAACCCTTTGATGCTGTTTACTTGCTATGCGAAAATGACTCACTATCTTCAAATATTTTAAAAAAGCTGATTAAAAATGATGCAAAAGAGAATATTAATGTGGTTTTAGCTTTATTAAACCCTGATGGAATCTTGAGTAAATGGTACAATGTAAAAACCATTGGAAACATCAGCTTGCATAAGTTCAATTTAATTGAGGAGTCATTTACAATGCAATCGGTAATTTCTGAAAAAATTGATGAGATGGCCAAACTCATACATGCTTTTTATTTACCACCAAAGGAAAAAAGGAAACCTGAAAAAGGTTCCCATAAGGAATGGGAGTATTTAGCCATCGATTTTAAGAACCAAAATCGTGAACAAGCTGATCACCTTTTAGTGAAAGTGCGCGCTTTGGGGTGTAAAATTGTTCCTCTTGAATCACCTGAAAAAGAATTTATTATTGATGAAAAATCAGAGATATTTGAAATTCTGGCTGAAACTGAGCACAACCGATGGGTTGGGCATATGACTTTAAGTGGCTGGAAAAAAGGCGAAAAAAGAGATGATAAAAATAAAATACACCCCGATTTAATACCCTACCATAAACTTTCAGAAGAAGTGAAAGAGTTTGACAGAAAAACGGTTTTGAATATTCCTGTTTTATTAAAAAAACAAAAAAAGAAAATAGTAAAGAAATAAAAAGCAGTAAAATACCATGAAAACAATATTCTTTTCATACGGACACGATGAGCACAAAGATTTTATTGATGAGATAAAATAATATTTCATTTAAACATAATTTATGCATAACAAAACATTTAGACTGTTTATTTCCTCAACGTTTAGTGATTTCAAAGGCGAACGAGAAATTCTGCAGGTTGAAGTTTTTCCTGAACTGGAAACTTATTGTACAGCACACGGATTCCAATTTCAAGCCATTGACCTGAGGTGGGGAGTAAATGAAGAAGCACAAATCGATCAAAAGACGATCGAAATATGTTTGAACGAGGTAAATACTTGCAAACATTATCCACATCCCAATTTTTTGATTATGCTAGGGGACCGATATGGATGGATACCATTGCCTTATGCTATAGAAAAAAAAGAATTTGAAAATATTCTGAGTTATTATTCAGGTAATAATACGGCACAAAAGCTCCTACAAGACTGGTATCAACATGACGAAAATCATCTTTTTACTAAGCATTCAACAGCTTATGTGATAAACCCCAGAACTGGAAAATTTGTTGATTACGAAAATTGGGAAGAAGTAGAAAATCAACTTCGTAAGATTCTCCAAAAAGGTGTAGCTAATATTGATTCAATATCAGACAAACAGAAATATTATATATCTGCAACTGAACAGGAGGTATATAAAGGTATATATCCCTACAGGAAATATTCTCATATAGAATGCGAATCAGTAAAAGAAAATAATACGGATTATAAGCTCGACATGGAATATGTTTACGGTTTTATAAGGACAATTAATCCTGCAGGTCATAAAACTAGTAAATCAATTTATTTTGATTCAAATAAAGAAAGGTTACACAAATTCAGGTTTAACCTAAAGAAAACACTTGTTAAAGGGAATCTGTTGGTATTACAAACCAATATGGTTTCAAAACAGAGAATAGAAGATAACTATCTGGATATTTTTCGTCATAAGGTTCTTAATTACTTAAAATCATCCATTGACAAGCAAATTAAAAGAATAGAAAGTAGCAGTGATGTACAAAAAGTAAAAAGAGAACATTTTACGTTCAAACAGGAAAGATTAAAAATATTTATTGGAAGACACGAAATACTTGAAAGGATTAAACAATATATCACAGACTCATCATCTGTGCCGCTCATTATTTCTGCAACCTCTGGAATGGGGAAGACATCATTGATGGCAAAAGCTATCGATAATGTAGATAATAAACGAAAGAATAACCTGATATACAGATTTGTTGGTGTAAGCGAAAGGTCATCAAATATTCGGGGCCTGTTAATTTCAATCATTAGACAAATTGACATAGAAAAAGCAGAAGAGCTTGACCGGACATTTGATGATGATAATTTTAACAGTACTGTTAAGAAGGTTCTTATAGAAGTTAAGAACGAAACAGTCATTTTTATTGATGCGCTTGACCAATTACAAGAAAAGAGTTACTTAAAGTGGTTGCCAAATAAATTACCACCAAATCTTAAACTTATCATATCTGTTTTAGATGACGAGAGATACAGTCATGATAGCGGATATCTTGACCTATTAAAAGTAAAATATAATGAAGAACAAAATCCAGATAATTTCATTCAACTCAATTCCCTGAATAGAAGAGATGGTGACAAGATTCTGTCAAAACTACTTAATAGCGTAAACCGCACAATTACTTTAGGACAAAGAAAATTTATACTTGATAAATTTGAAAAATCAGGCTATTCACCTTTATATCTTATCATTACATTTGAGGAAATTAAGAATTGGAAAAGCTTCGAATCCAATTTTGATAAAAAGTTAGAAGATAATGTTATAAATAGCATAAAAACCTTCTTAAACGATCTATCAACGGTTTATCATCATCAAAAACTTCTTGTTAGCCGGACATTGGGGTATTTAGAATGTGCGAAGAATGGACTGAGCGAAAAAGAAATGATAGATATTTTGTCATCTGACCGTGATGTAATGGATATGATTGAAAATCAATTTCATAATAACCTGTCAAATAAAATACCAATTGCTCCCTGGGCACGACTATTCAGCCAACTATCCCCTTTTCTTATCCAAAAAATGTCAGACGACGTTTCTCTTATTATACTATTTCACCGACAATTCAGAAATGCCATTCAAACGGAAACATTAAACGACATTTCCTTACAGAAAAGACTTCATCTAAACCTTGCCCATTACTTTAAGCAACAACCTCTTGTATCATCAGAAGGAGTATACAACCTTAGGAAATTATCTGAATATGCATTCCAATTATTCCATAGTAATTCGGTAGATGAATCAATAAAACTTTTCGAACAGGATTATATACGAATCAAATATGAAACTAAAAAATTCTATGATTGTTTGCTTGAAATTGAGCAGGCTTTTTCATTAATAACCAAAAGCGGAGATGAAGAATATAATTACAAACACAGGCTATTTATATCATTACTAAAATTTTTGGATTTGTATAGCATTAAAAGGAAAAAGGTATTCAATTTTGATTTAATTCACACTTATTTCATTTATCGCATGCACAGTAAGTTCTATCCTGAATTTCTAGAACATGTTTCTAAAAAAGAATACATAAAGGAGCATTTTACAAATAATGAATTTGTTGATGATTATCATCTGCGTTTTCTTTCTGGTTCTGTAGGTTTTTTAAGACGGACAGATAGATTGAAAGAAGCCACTACTTTTGTGAAACAGTTAATAGAAGAGTATAGCAGAAAATTAGAAATCACGAAAGATCCCGATAGTATTAATAAACACCTATCATCATCTTATTATGAACTCGGTTATATTAATTATTTGAGGGGTAATTTTAAAAACGCAAATTCAGCATTTAAAAAAAGTGTTGATTTCGCGCAAAATGCAAAAAACGAGACTAGCGAGTGGATTACAAAATGTGTTATGACTCGTATTGCTTACCTTGGGGGATTAATTCCAATTGAAGAATTTGATACAACATTGGATCAGGCACTTATTGTTTTTAAAAAATTGGAATCGAATAACATTCATGCTAAACGGTGGATAAAGGTTACGTATGACCACAAATTTGAAGTCGCTAATATTATGGAAGATCAGAAAGTGATGAGGAAATATTATAATTTACTCCATACCAATCAATGGAATAAGGAACGTAATGTTGCAATGGAATTTCATCAAGGTCAATTAGCACTTGTCGAGAAGAAATACAGAATGGCTATAGATTATATTAATAAATATTTAAAAAAAATTCAAAATGAGAGGGTTATAAAAGAAGAATCTATTGCAAGAGTCTATTATTACCTTGGATTAGCATATTTTAAAAACGGGAATATTGATCAAGCTAAATTAACCTGGAACAAAACAATGTCGTTAAATGATGAACCCGGCAATCATGCTTTCAAAAAAATGACAAAAGAAAAACTTGCTTTCATTTTAAATTGAAATGCCTAAAATAAATAGCAAATGATTACAAACCGAACAACAAAGATGGGAAAAGCATCAAGGTTCTTAGTGTTTCTTTTTGTAATTCATATAGCATATGTGGATGAAATTTAGTTGTTTTGCACAAGTTTTTCAAATCAATATAAGAAGGTGAAGAAATTAGATATAAAGGCCCTTTTAGAGTTAACGGAATATGGTAAAGAAGTAACTGTTAACGGATGGGTACGAACGAAAAGGGCGAGTAAAAATGTGGCGTTTATCGCCATGAATGACGGGTCAACCATTAAGAATATACAAGTGGTGGTTGAAATGAACCCTGAATTCGAGAAAATTCTAGCCAACGTGCATACAGGAGCTGCCTTATCAGTTACCGGTGAATTGGCTGAATCAGTGGGAAGTGGCCAGAATGTTGAGGTTCATGCAAAAAAAATAGATGTGCTGGGTATAGCTGATCCGGATGAATATCCTTTGCAGCCGAAAAAACATTCACTGGAATTTTTACGTGAGAAAGCCCACCTGCGTTTTCGTACTAATACTTTTAGCGCCATTGCAAGGATCAGGCACGCGATGATCTTCGCTATTCATAAGTACTTTAATGATAATGGCTTTTATAATATCCATGCACCGATTCTCACAGGATCTGATGCGGAAGGTGCTGGTGAGATGTTCCAGGTAACCACTCTGGATTTGGAAAATATGCCAAAAGGCGAAGACGGTAAAGTCGATTTCAGTGATGATTTCTTCGGGAAAGCCGCAAACCTGACTGTTTCAGGACAACTGGAAGCAGAACTGGCCGCATTGGCATTGACCAAAGTATATACTTTCGGACCCACTTTCAGGGCTGAAAACTCAAATACATCAAGGCACCTGGCTGAATTCTGGATGATTGAACCGGAAGTAGCCTTTTTCGATATCCATGATGATATGGACCTGGCTGAGGATATGCTGAAATATGTAATTCGATACGCATTAGATAACTGCATGGATGACCTTGAGTTTTTAAGTAAACGCCTTCAGGAGGAAGAAAAGAATAAGAAACAGGAAGACCGTTCGATGGAGTTGATTGAAAAATTGAAGTTTGTTTTAAACGATGACTTTGTTCGGATTACCTATTCTGAAGCGATTGATATTCTTCGTAACTCCAAACCCAATAAAAAGAAAAAATTCCAATACCTGATTGAAGAATGGGGGGCTGACCTGCAATCGGAACATGAAAGATACCTGGTAGAAAAGCATTTTAAAAAACCGGTTATACTTACCGACTACCCGAAAAGCATCAAAGCTTTTTATATGAAGCAAAATGAAGACGGAAAAACGGTAAGGGCTATGGATGTGTTATTCCCGCAAATAGGCGAAATTATTGGTGGTTCGCAAAGAGAAGAGGACTACGATAAACTATATACACGAATGAAAGAAATGGATATTCCCGAAGAATCCATGTGGTGGTACCTTGAAACCCGTAAATTCG
Organism: Marinilabiliales bacterium; assembly: GCA_963776205.1. GTDB lineage: Bacteria > Bacteroidota > Bacteroidia > Bacteroidales > F082 > UBA4459. Next base: position 273,190 of record CAVZLR010000001.1, on the reverse strand, counting down.
GCACTGTGCCTCATGCAGGTTTCGGATTGGGTTTTGAGCGTTTAATTCTGTTTCTGACCGGGATGGGTAATATCCGTGATGTGATCCCTTTTCCGAGGACTCCACTTAATCTTGAATTTTAAGTATAACTTTTACAAAGCATTTTTTAACTACAATAAAAATAAGCAGTTACATCAAAACCTAACCGCTCGAATGTAGTTGAAAAAATATGATTTTTAGCATTAACCAAAATTGTGCCATGCCAAAATCTTTGTTACATTTGTAATAACAGTATAGGCACTATCTTGATTATGTTAAATCAGCGTTTACAACAGAAACTTTTACAAAAGCTATCACCTCAGCAGATATTGCTGATGAAGTTACTACAGGTACCTGCTGTTGGTCTTGAACAACGAATAAAACAGGAAATTGAAGAGAACCCTGCTTTGGAGGTGGAGAATGAAGAGGCTGAAGAACAAGGTGGAGAAGAAAATCAGGATAAAGAAGAGGATGAGGATTATGACGGAGATGACGAGATAAACGTTGACAAAGAGGAAGAATTCAGCCTTGATGATTATCTGCAGGATGAGGATGATACGCCTTTATACAAACTGAAAACCAACAACTATAGTGCTGATGACGAACACCGGGAAATGCCGGTTGTTTCAAGTTTTAGTTTTCACGAAATTTTAACCCAGCAATTAGGTCTCAGGCATCTGGGTGATCATAAATATAAAATTGGGCAGTATATCATTGGCAATATTGATGATTCAGGTTATCTTGAGCGTTCAACAGATGCTATAGTTGATGACCTGGCGTTTACACAAAATGTAACCACTACTAAAAAAGAAGTTGAAGAAGTACTGGATGTGATACAGCAACTTGACCCGGCAGGTGTTGGCGCTCGGAACCTGCAGGAATGTTTATTGATTCAATTGCGCAGGAAGACGAAGGAAATGCCCAATGCCACACTCGAGCTTTCTATAAAAATCATCAACCGCTTCTTCAACGAATTTACAAAAAAGCATTACAGTAAAATCATGAAAAGGGCTGAAATTAGTGAAGAACAACTGAAGGAAGCCATTGATGAAATACTGACATTAAATCCGAAACCGGGCAATTCATTAAGCGAATCCGCTAAAACCAATCATTATATCATTCCAGATTTTACAATTAGAAATACCAATGGAAACCTTGAATTGTCATTAAATTCATGGAATACACCCGACCTAAGGGTTAGCTCAATCTATGCTGGGATGATCAGCGATCTGAGCAAACAAAAACGAAGTAAAAAACAACGCGAGGCATATTCTTTTATCAAACAAAAAGTGGATTCTGCCAAGTGGTTTATTGAGGCCATCCGGCAACGACAAAATACACTTTATTCCACCATGGAAGCTATCATGAACTACCAATACGAATATTTTAAAACCGGAGATGAAACTCTTCTTAGGCCGATGATATTAAAAGATATAGCCGATATGGTACATTTGGACATTTCCACTATTTCTCGGGTTGCCAACAGTAAATATGTACAAACGGCCTTTGGTACTTTTCTTTTAAAAAGTTTTTTCTCCGAATCTATGCAAAAAGATGACGGAGAAGAAGTCTCCACCCGTGAAATAAAAACCATTCTCAAGCAAATCATTGAAGCGGAAGATAAAGCCAAACCCTATACAGATGAGTATCTGACAAAGCTTTTAAAAGAAAAAGGCTATCCCATTGCCAGGCGAACAGTTGCTAAGTACCGCGAACAGCTTTCGATTCCTGTGGCAAGGCTCAGAAAAGAATTATAGCTGATGGGTAGTAAAACAGCCAGGTTTTTTTCTTTTATATTTCATCCGCTATTGATACCAACTTATGCGATATTGATATTGTTCAATATCAATAGCCATTATTTGCATGTGCTACCTTTTGAATACAAATTGATTTTATTGGTTTTTGTTTTTCTATTCACTTTTGTTTTGCCAGCAATTTCCATGGTTTTTTTAGTGAAACTAAAAATGGTCGAAAGTCTCGAAATGAATTCAAGCAAAGAAAGACCAATACCACTAATCATTGTTGCCCTCTTTTTTTATGCAACATATTATATTTTTAATGAATTACCCGTAGACAACATCTTTACTATATTTATTCTGGGAGCTACTTTGCTTGTATTAATCAGCCTGATGATCAATTACATATATAAGATATCACTACACATGATGGCTTTGGGAGGTCTGTTGGCAACACTGATTGGGTTTTCATTTCTCATTCATCAGGATATTCGATTGTATATTTTTCTCGTGATCGTCATTTCAGGCATTACAGGAACTGCACGCCTGAAATTAAATGCGCATACACCTTCGCAGATCTATACAGGTTTCATTATAGGTGTTTTTCCTGTATTTGGAATATTTTATTTTTTTGTATAAAAAACCCTGACCAAATAAATGGTCAGGCGGGGCTATTTTTCAAAATAAAAAATATTTAGCTTTTAATTGCTTTTATTTCTTCTGTCAGTTGCGGAACTACTTTAAAGAGGTCGCCAATAATTCCATAATCGGCGGCTTCAAAAATAGGAGCTTCGGCATCTTTATTCACAGCTACTATCACTTTGGATGAATTTACACCACCCAGGTGCTGGATAGCTCCTGAAATTCCAAACGCAAAATAAAGATTGGGTGCAATGATCTTTCCGGTTTGGCCCACATGTTCTTCATGACCACGCCAACCTTCGTCTGAAACGGGTCGTGAACACGCCATGCCTGCACCCAGTACATCTGCCAGCTCTTCTAATATATTCCAGTTCTCAGGTCCCTTGAGTCCCCGTCCTCCTGAAACTACAATTTCCGCATCCGTTAGCAACACTTTACCTGTTACCTTGCTTGTTTCATTTACGGTAGTCGAGAAAACCTCTTCAGAAACCCCTGGATCAAATGATTCGACAACAACCTTGTTATCTGTTTCGATCAATTCAAATGAATTTTGTGCAAGTGTCAATATTTTAATATCCGCATGGATTTGAATATTGGCAAAAGCTTTACCGGTAAAAACTTTCTTTTTAACAACAAAGGGATCAACACCCTCTGGAAGCGCTGTTACACCTGTAACCAGTCCGCCATCCAATTTTACCGATACCCTTGGTGCAATTGCTTTACCAAGGTTGTTGTGAGCGAAAACCAATGCTTTTGCTCCTTCTGATTTGGCCGCGTTTGCTACAGCTAATGCAAGGGCCTTATTGTCAAGATTTTCAAATCTGTCATCGGCGACATTTAAAACTTTTGAGGCACCGTAATTCCCCAGTTTTTTCAACTCTTCATCGGCCACTTTGCCAATAGAGAGGGCTGTTACCGTGGTGCTTAATTCGTTGGCCAGTGCTTTGGCATAGGATACGAGTTCAAAACTTAACTTTTTGAATTTTCCATCCCAGTTTTCTGTATATACTAATATTGACATATTTAATTAGTTTTAATTTTTAAATTCTATTTTTTATAAACTTCAAATGTTCATTTCCTAATTTGATGATTTGAAAATTAATCAATTTGATGATTTTTTTGAAGATGAAATTATTTTAGAAAGAATTTTTTCAATTTCACATATCTTCGTTAACAGGCTCTCATCAATAGAACTTTTTTCTGAAAATTTTAATAATTCAAGCCAGTATTTAGTTTCATCAGCTTCTTTTGCGGCAATTTTCATTTTATGAATAAAATCCAGTTTACTCTCAGCATTCTGTGCTTCTCGAACGTTAGCACCAATTGAGGTTCCAGATTTTAAAAGTTGATGAGCTATCACTTTATTCCCTTTTTTATTTAAAGTTTCACTAAAAGAAATGATTTGCAATGCAAATTGAAATGTCAATTCAACAATTATATTTTGTTTATCATTTCTCAATTTTCAATTTTTCAAATTCAACTATTTTCAAATTTAAATTGCTTTAGCTTCTTCCTGTAACAAACGAACCAATTCCTTCACATTATCTTCGTCAACCATTTTGCATGCTGCTTTTGGTGGTGGTAGTTCAAAATTTACATAAGATGTTTTTTCTCTGGCTTCAGTTGCGGGAACAACGGTTAACGGCTTTTTTCGGGCCATCATAATACCACGCATCGCTGGAATCCGGGGGTCAATCGCGATACCTTTCTGAACGATGGTTACGACGGGTGTTTTTACAGAAATCTTCTGCTGTCCACCATCAATTTCACGTGTTAGTGTTAGCTGTCCGTTTTCAATGTTCATACCTGATACGGCAGAAACGGAATTGAAATCAAGGAGTTCAGCCAGCATACCTCCAGTAGCAGAACCATTATAGTCTGAAGCTTCAATTCCTACCATGATCACATCATAATCTTTGGCAATCTGGGCCAGTTGTGATGCAACATAAAAAGCATCTTTGGGTGTAGTATCAATTCGAATGGCTTCATCAGCTCCAACAGCCAGTGCTTTTCGTAAAGTTGGTTCCGTGATGCTTTCGCCCACATTAGCAACGGTTATTGTCTCTACACCACCTGCTTCTTTCAATTCAACAGCGCGGGTTAATGCCAGTTCGTCCCATGGATTAATGATCCACTGCACGCCACTTGTGTCAAAGGTTTTATTATCATCAACGAACCTGATTTTTGTAGTTGTATCAGGTACGTTACTGATTAATACAAGAATTTTCATATTGAAATATTATTAGTTATTAATTTATTCTCTTAATAAGGAACGGGAAATAACAATTTTTTGAACTTCTGAAGTTCCCTCATAAATTTGTGTAAGTTTGGCTTCGCGCATCAACCTTTCTACATGATATTCTTTCACATATCCATAGCCACCATGTATTTGAACGGCTTCAGTTGTTACCTCCATTGCAATGTCGGAAGCGTATAATTTGGCCATAGCACTTTCAAAAGCAAAAGGTTTGTTGTTGTCTTTTAACCAGGCAGCTTTCAGACATAAATTTCGGGCATTTTCAATTTTTACCGCCATATCGGCCAATTTGAAAGCGATGGCCTGGTGGTTGGCAATCTCGGTTCCAAAGGCTTTTCGTTCTTTTGAATATGCCAATGCCCGTTCAAATGCCCCTGATGCTATACCCAGAGCTTGCGAGGCTATCCCGATACGGCCCGCCTCAAGGGCTTTCATTGCAAATTTATAACCAAACCCATCTTCCCCAATTTTGTTTTCCCTGGGTACTTTAACATCGCTAAACATTACCGAATGTGTATCGGAACTGCGCATGCCCATTTTATCTTCGTGGGGCCCCAGTGTTATGCCGGGTGAATTTCTTTCCACGATAAAAGCATTGATACCCCGGTACCCCTTATCAGGATATGTTTGCGCCATAACAATATAAGTGGATGCTGAATTGCCACTTGTAATCCAGTTTTTGGTGCCATTCAATAGGTAATAATCTCCTTTGTCTTCAGCTTTTGTGTGTTGGTGCATAGCGTCGGAACCGGCTTCTGGTTCTGAAAGAAGAAAAGCCCCAATATGATCACCACGCGCCAAAGGCTTCAGGTATTTTTCCTTTTGTTCTTCTGTTCCGAATTTTTGAAGTCCATAGCATACCAGCGAATTATTTACTGAAATAATTACGCTGGTGGAAGAATCTATTTTTGAAAGTTCCTCCATCGCCAGCACATAGGATACTGTGTCCATACCGCTACCATCATATTTTGGGTCGACCATCATGCCCATAAAACCCAGTTCTGCCAGGTTTTTTATATGCCTTGTGGGGAACTCTGCTTTGGCATCACGTTCCAAAACATCCTGAATTAATTGTCTTTGGGCATAATCTTTAGCTGCCTGCTTGATCATTAATTGTTCTTCTGTGAACTCAAAATTCATAATTAACTGATAATTAGTAAAGTGTAAAATTTATGAAGCTAAACAAAGTTAGAAAAATATTTGAATGAATCTAATGATGTGTCAGAGTTTTAGTCCCTTTAGTTTATTAGACACTTCATTAAATTCTGAAACCAGGTCTTTCATGATCTTATCGACAGGTTCGATGGTATCAATCATAGAGGAAACCTGACCAATTTCCAGTTCTCCTTCTGAAGTATTTCCTTCAAACATGCCCTTTTTAGCCCGGCCTCTGCCGAGTAGTTTAATGAGTTCTTCTTTGGAAGCTCCTGACTTTTCCAATTCCTGCACCTGTAGTAAGAAATCATTTCTGATCAGTCGCACAGGGATTACTTGTTTTAGGGTTAGCAATGTATCACCGTCATTGGCCTGAACAATTGCATTTTGAAAATTGGGATGGGCCGTTGATTCAGCAGATGCAGCAAAGCGACTTCCAATTTGAACTCCCTCAGCACCAAGAGCCAAGGCGGCCAGTATTGCACTTCCTGATCCAATTCCCCCGGCAGCAATTAAAGGAATATCAATGATCTTTTTAAGCATCGGAATCAGTACCATCGTAGTTGTTTCTTCAATCCCATTATGTCCTCCAGCTTCAAATCCTTCAGCAACAATGGCATCTACGCCGGCTTCAACTGCTTTTAAAGCAAACTTCTTGTTGGCGACCACATGTACAACGGTTACCCCATTTTCTTTAAGCAGTGATGTGTACTTAGCAGGATTTCCTGCAGAGGTAAAAACAATTTTCACACCTTCATTTAACAGGATAGAAATGATTTCATCTGTTTGCGGATAGAGCAATGGAATATTAACTCCAAATGGTTTGTTGGTGGCTGCTTTGCACTTTTTAATATGCTCTTCAGCTACCTCCGGATACATAGAGCCTGTACCAATTAAACCCAATCCGCCGGCATTACTTACAGCAGATGCCAGCTTCCAGCCACTGCACCAAATCATGCCGCCCTGTATGATGGGGTATTTGATGTTGAATAATGTTGTTATCCTATTCATAAGTTTTTAGTAAGATGAAATTCTTCGTGATGCTCAGAATGATAAAGGTGTTAGTTCATCGTTTCCATCATTGCATTCACAATATTCGTTGCACCCTGGTCAATATCAAGAATTGTTGCATCCAGCATATAACAAGGCGTTGTAAACACATTAAACTTTTTATCAATTGTAACTTCGCCATGTGTTGTCTGAATGTGTTTTCCCCCCATGGTATTGATCGCTCCTGCAGTTCCTTCATCACTTCCAATGGTGACTTCCACGCCATCACCAATAATTTTGGCAATAAACGCCGGGGAAATGCATAATGCACCTATGGGCTTTTTCAATGCAAGCATATCTTTCACAGCTTTTTCAACTTCGGGGTTTACCTCTGCATCAGGACCTTTGAATGCAACCGTCGACAAGTTTTTGGCAGCACCAAAGCCTCCGGGGAATATCAAAGCATCGAACGCTTTCGCTTCAAATTCATTTAAAGGTTTGATATCTCCTCTGGCAATTCGGGCTGATTCTATAAGTACATTTCGCTCTTCCTGCATTTCTTCGCCCGTTAGATGGTTGATAACATGGTGTTGTTTTATATCTGGGGCAAAACATTGGTAAGCTGCTCCTGCTTTAGCAATGGCCAGCATGGTGAGTGTGGCCTCATGGATTTCAGCGCCATCATATACGCCGCTACCTGACAACACTACGGCAAATTTTTTCTTTTCCATTTTCAAAACGCGTTAAGTGAATAAAAAGGGTGTTTGAGCTAAAATACGAAAATATTGGCATGAGAATTTGGTGATCAGACATAAAAAAAGCCGTCAATAAATGACGGCTTGAGACTTGTTTGTTTTATATATCTCTTAAAACCAACCAAACTTTAACGATACATCAACGTTAAATCCTCGTAAAGCATTTTTGGATACATTTTCATATACCGTTTCATCAAAATCATTTAAGTATTTGTTTTGTAAATAAATATCACTTGTGTAGCGGTAGCTTCCTCCCAGTGCTATTCTGAAAAATTTCATGATATTAAACTCAATATCTACACCGGGTTCAAAAACGAAATAGGCCGTTGCATTATAATAGTAATTGTTATAATTGTAGGAGTAATAATCCCAGTTTGCTGGTGTGGTAGCAACGCCACCGGCACCTATTAATATTGGAAATGAAACATGAACAGGCTTCATAGGTGCAATAATTGGTTCTAAAAGTAAACCACCATATCCACCAGATAAATAATAAGTATCATCATAAATTGGGTTGTAATCCTCATCGTAGTATGAGTCATTTCCAAAATTATTAAAGAATCCACGGCCTGCCAAACCCAGTGCGAAATGATGGTTAGCGATCCATGCAGCGCGACCACCTAGTACCATAGCAGATTTACCATCAATTTGTGTCCACCCGATACTGAAGGATCCATAACCGCCATTGGCCATTTTTTCTTTTTCAGGTTTTTCCTTCTTGTTAAATAATAATTTCATTTCTTCTTCCTCCTGGGCCTGAAGACTGATTACGCATAGAAATGCGAAAATTAACGTAAATATTTTCATTGTGTTCATGATTTTGTATTTATGGTTATCTATTTTTAAAACTGTATTTTATGCCAAACCCAACATCCCAGAAATTCACATAAAAGGTTCTGAAATCCTGGAGTTCGAGAAATGGTTTAAATTCGAGTGAAAGTGTGATTGGTACTTTATTGAAAGTGTAATCTGTACCAATAACACCATCTATACCAATTACCATTCCTGCCACTCTTTGCTCTTCATAATAATACCCGCTTGTATTGCTCCATCTCCTCACACGGTTGTATCCGTTAATATAACCCATATGACCACCACCGCCAAAATAAATCATCCAATGCGTTGTATTGGTTTTTATTAATGGATGGTATGATTCAACAAGTCCGTATAACTGGATGCCACCTTCGCGAAACCCTAAAGTTCCTTCTATGGCAGTTCTGTCGTTTTTAATTATCTTTCCTGTTATTCCTGATGTAACACCTAACCGCATACCAACTTGCTTCTCATAGATCTGGGAATATGCTGATCCGGTAAACGAGATTATTAACAGAATGATTGCAATTTTTTTCATAAGGATTGATAATAATAAATTATTGCTTAATTAACTGACCAGAACCAGTAATTGAAACATTGATGGATGGATCGCCTATATAGTAAACAGAACCGCTGCCTGCGATGGTAACATCTAAATAATCAATCACATTCAGATACATATTTCCTGAACCGCTGATTTTTGCAATACACTCATTTTGAGTAAAACTATACGAGCTTATTTGTCCTGAGCCACTTATCGAGAATGATCCTGATGAAGACTCACCTAATAAATAAATGTTTCCGGAGCCACTAATTCTAATATCACTTGTATTTGTATACGATTCCAAATTGATATTTCCTGATCCGCTTATTTTTGCAACCAGTGAATTGGTAACTGTAGATCCTTCTATACTTCCTGAACCACTCAACAAAACCTCAAGATAGTCAGAATTAAGACTATCAATACTAATATATCCTGATCCGCTTAAATCGATACTTTGTATAATAGGAGCAGAAACAAATACATTGATCGGATAATTTGATTCCAGGTTTTCACGTGTGTCAATCTCAAGTGTATTTCCATTAATGAGGGTACGAATATATGGTATGAGGTTGGACTCAGCTTCAACGGTTGCAGTAAAAATAGAGTCTTGCCTAATGAAAACATTAAAGGTACCGCTATTATCAATCTGGTTAAATGAAACCAATTGACGTTCTTCAGTTGTTAACTGACCATTTCCTACTATTTTTGGATATTTCCTGCAGCTGGTTGATAACAAAATTGTTACAACGAGCATGCTTATTATTAAAGTGTATTTTTTCATTTTTTCTTAAATATTATAATCAATCAGTAAAGACATATTATTTTCTCAAGCGTTGCATAATTAGCAAAATATTTATTGATTTATTTTAATTTTAATGAAATGCTACCAGCACGCGTAGTCATTTTAATGGGTATTTTTTTAGTTTTATCGCTACCGATTGTGCATTTTACTTCAACTAGTTTTTCTTCGCCTTCTAAATCTTTTGATGCGATGTTTTTAATATCTGCCGAATACAACACTTCAGTTTGTGTATCAACAGTAGCATCAATAATATATTGTTTATTATCAGTAAAATGCAAAGTGATATCGGCATTATCTGCATCTATCTTGAACTCGCTTACATGATCTGAAAAGCTTTTAATATCTATGTCACCATATTTAGCATTAATATTAATTTTTTGACCAAGCTGATCAATTTCAAGCTGTGAAAAATTAGTGGTGCCATAAACTTGACCAACATCCTTTAGGTAAAATTTGTCTCTTTTTGAGTTTAAATTTAAACTTGTGACGTTTTCAATATCAAACTTTGTTGATTTACTCTCAATGGTTAATTTACCGGCTTCCTCTATTTCGAATTCACCATAACTTATATTTAAAATCCCATTCTCAATTTTCTTGATATTTGTATTCCCGAATTCGCTCATAATAATAGTTTTACCAACTAAATTATGTGCTTTTAAATCGCCGTTTGAAAGTTCTATTTCAAGTTCACCTGTATGATCAGTGGTATAAATGTTTCCATATTTATTCATGATTTTTAACTTTACGTTAGCGGGTAAACGAACGGTATAATCGATTTTGGTTTTGGTGCTACTATTAAATATGGCGCCAGTAAGGTCAGATACATCGCTCCAAAAACTACTTTTTCCTGCAAATAGTGTTTGAGCGATAATATAGTATTTGGTGGTTTTAAAATCGAATTCGATATAATCAAACGATTTGTCAACTTTTGAATCTTTGGTACCTTTCACCATCAACTCAATGGTAAATTGAACTGAGTCTTTTTCCCATGGGATCAGGTGAATATTGCCGTACTTGTTTACGATTTCAATTTCAGTACCCGGTTCAACTTTAAAAGTTTCCGTTATCTTTCGGCTTTTCTCCACAGTTTGTCCTTGCGCAGTATACCCTAAAAACAGGGTCATCAAAAGGACAAGACTACATATTGATACTCTCATTTTCATAGTCTTTCGTATTTTTATTTGCTGGCTTCAGTTGCAAAAGGATTTCCTCCAGGATTTCCAGTTTTAACCTATAGTTCTGGATCATGGCCACAACTACTTCTTCGTTGTCAGCATTATCTTTTAAATCTTCTTTTAATTCTCTGAATATTTTATCTAATTCTGTCAATTCGATATTGATCTCTTTTCTCAGAGAAGCATTGTTCCCTGAAAGTTGAATGAATTCTTCTTTTCGTTGTTCAATCATTGATGTATAATAGTATTCCGCCTCCATCAATTCCTGGTATGTGCGGATATCTTCAGGGTCTGAAACTTCTGTTTCAGCTAGCATCGGTTTTGAATTATCTTTTGTTATGTAATCGAAAAAGATGTAGGATGAAACAAAGATGACAATAACAGCGGCAGCCCTTACCAATATTCTTGTCCAGTTTATATCGATTTTCTTTGTTTGATTTTGCCCGATCTTTTGCCAAACACCCGGACTTGGAACAAGGTCATCAAACTCATCGCGGTTTTCGATGATGAATTTTTCCAGGTTATCAGTTTTCATATATAGCTCCTTTCAATAATTCTTTGATTTTATTTTTCGCTCGCATATATTGTGTTTTCGAGTTCGACTCACTGATGTTGAGTATTTGTGAAATCTCCCGGTGGTCATATCCTTCCAGCAGGTAAAGTGAAAAAATCATCCGGCTTCCGTTGGGTAAATCTTCCATCGCTCGTTTTATCATGTCAACATGAAGCTCTGGTAGTGATGTGTCATCCTCTGTATGTTCTTTAAAGTAGCTCATGTCGTCAAAAAAGTTCAAATCAGTTTTTTTTCTTTTTATTTCGTTGATGCATTTATTTATCGTTATTCGCTTTAACCAGGCACCAAATGTGGATTCAAATCTGAAAGTATCCAGTCTCTTAAAGGCATCAGTAAATGATTCCTGCAACATATCTTCGGCTTCTTCCCGGCTCGACATCATTCTGTAGCATACATTGAACATAGCCTTTGCATATTGATTATACAATACATACTGGGATTTCACGTCCCCCTTTTTGCTGTTCTCTATGATTAGCCTGTTGTTTTCAGGATCCACGATGTCTGCTCTATATATTTCTTACATCTGCAAATTAATGACAAACTTATGTTGCAAGGGTTGCAATTTTGATAAAATAATTGTTTAATGATAAAGTACCTGTCATTTCGAAGGAGGAACAACTGAGAAATCCCCTAGGTTAAAAGATTCTTTCTCAGGGGATTTCTCCCGTTGGTCGAAATGACAATGAGGGTTGTCCAGAGGGCTTTTCTCGCTACGTTCGAAATGACAATAGCATAAAAAAAGAGCCATTCAAATCTGAATGACTCTTCAAATTTTTATAATTAAAATTTATCCTCGTTTGTAAACAATCGCAACAACTGTTACGTCATCACCACCCATATTAATGGTCATGCCATAAGGCCTGTCGTCAGATATGTTAATTTGGGCTTTGCCAGCCTTTCCGGTTAGCTGTTGCCAGATAGTAACCGCCTGGTGTACACCTGTTGCTCCCGTAGGATGTCCCCATCCAATCAAACCACCTGTTGTATTCATCGGCATATAGCCATCTCTTGTTGTATTCCCGGCATCCACCCAGTCGGCGCCTTCTCCTTTTTTGGCTAAACCAAGTCCTTCCACTGCCAGTATTCCGGCAATTGAGAAGCAGTCGTGGGTTTCAATGGTTCCAATCTGATCGATGGTCACACCCGCACTTTCCATGGCCTGGTGTGCTGCTTTCGGAATGGCTTCCAGTTCAGCCGGATCTTTCGGATCATTTGTAATGTCACGAATTACATGTGCCCATCCAACTACTTCAACAGCATCTTTTTTATCAATACCAGCTTTTGCAAGTCCTTCTTCCGAACAAATGGCAATACCCGAAGCTCCGTCAGAAACTTTTGAGCAATCGAGTACTGTCAGGTTATCTACAAATGCAGCCCCGTTGGGTTTCATTTTCATTGCCAGCGCATAAGGATCTGGATTGGTATTATGATATTCCTGTGCGGTTGGGTCTAACCTTGCATTTTCCATGGCGTTAGCAAACCAACGAGCCATTCCTTTTCGAGCCTTGTCGAAACCATATTTTTCATAATAAGCGCCAGCCCTATCACTGAATTGTCCGGGGAAAAAATAGGCATGCCCTTGTTTGCGTTTCTGATACCAGCCGGCACCCGCCAGGATATCGGCACCATAAATGGCTTTTACCGTATTTTGGACTTCCACGCCCAATGTCAACACCACATCGGCTGTTTCAGCCAGTACCGAACGCAAGCCATACATCAATGCAAGGCCACCTGAACCACAGGCGCCTTCCACGCTAATGGCCGGTTTAAACTCCAGTTTTTTATCAATCATAGGAATGAATCCCGGTAGGTTGGCCTGTTTGTTAAAACGGGCTGCCATGAAATTGCCAATTACGGATTCGTCAACGTTGCCGGGGCCTCCGATTTGATTCAACACACCTTTTCCAGCCTCACTTATATAATGTTCAATACCAGGGCGGGGTTTTTTTGGATGAAATTCATTGCGACCGGTTCCCATTGAAACGGTATTGTAACCGGCTGTCATATATACTTTTCTTCTTAATTTTTTCATGATTCACTTTATTTAGTCAAAGAAGTTATTTACCGGACCGTAAGCATGGTAGAAGCCTGTGAGCATTACCGTGTTTACATGATCAATTTCATCAGCTACTTTATCGGTAACCAGTTTTTCCCCGATCTCTTTGGAACGTTTTCCGTATTTAACGGCAAGGATGGCTCCCAGTTCGTCACTAGCTTTCAGGTCATTGAAAAACTGTAATAGTAATTCATCTTTTTTCTTATTCCGCAACAGGTCTTTCCAGGCCACTTTTGATGTTGGCAAACTACCTATCATTTCTTCACATTCCCCCTGGAATTCGTCCACATCCACATAATGTTGCTTATGCACATCCCAAACGGCCACAATTTTGCCACCTTTATATTTCAGGAAACCATCTTTCTGCGCACCGCTCGAATATTGCCCGCCTTTTGCGCCCTGCTCCATCATTGTGTCAAGCAGGTCATGCTGTAATTCTTCATCTGCATTAAATGGGTTCATCACGTTCAATATGAACTGCACCACATCAACACCCACGTAATCAATCAACTGGAAAATACCCATAGGGCGCACCAGGTAATCCTGTGTAACTTTATTTATTATGTAGATCGCTTTGTATAAAGGAATGTTCTTTGTCGGCATGCCAATGCTTCAGCTTCTTTCATGCCATGCAATGCATCTCGCATAAAATGTCCGTTGCCGATAAACCCGGCATGGTCGTTTGAAGGGACAATGATTTTTTTCAATTTTCCGGCATATTCATGGGCGAATGCAATCGCCTCTTCAGAGGTTTTTTCTGTTGTGATCAGTTCAACAAGTCGTTGTACTGCCGGTGGGTTGTAAAAATGGAATCCAAGAACTCGACCATCAAGGCCTGCTTCGGATTCAATGAGATTGATAGGAACAGATGAAGTATTGGTGAAATACCAGGGCTTATTTGGATTGTTTTTATCAATGCTGGAAAGCAATTTAACTTTTAATGCCCTGTTCTCGCTAACTGCTTCAAAAATCAAAGTTGATTTGTGAGCAGCTTCCATGGAGGTTACCGGCCTTACAATATTCAGCACATCAAAAATGTATTCATCAATGATGTCGTAATTTTCTACCAGGTCATCCCGGTCGACATATGCATGGCGGAGCCAGACGGTTTTTTTCTCAGCTACTTTGCGTACCTGCTCCCGCATATATTTCATCAGCCCTGATAAACCTGCCGGGTCAATATCAATGGCATTTAAAACAAAGGATTTGTCTTTGTTTTTGGGTTTCAGGCTGAGGTCGGCCATTTCTACCGCAGTCAACAGCAGAATACCGCTGCCCATTTTACCGGCAGCACCCAGTACCGAAACGTTTTGCAATCTTTCTTCGTAGGTCATTATTATCGTTTTTAAGTTTTATTAATATTTTTTACCACTCAGGTTTCCTTTTTTCGAGGAAAGCTTTCATTCCTTCTTTTCCCTCGTTACCTTCACCAAATAAGGAACCGAATTCCCGGGCTTCTAATTCTTCCCCTTTTTTTAGACTCATTTCCAAGCCTTGCCTTACAACCTGCTTTACTTTTTTAACTGCCGAAGGTCCTTTGGCGGCAATTGTTTTGGCTATTTTCATCACTTCTTCCATAAGTGATTCGGGTTCAACTACCTTTTGCACAAGGCCAATACGCAATGCATCTTCAGCACCAATCATTTCAGCCGACATCAATAAATATAGCGCATCACCTAAGCCAACTAGTCGTGAAAGTCGCTGGGTACCCGCATATCCTGGAATTAGTCCGAGGTTTACTTCAGGCTGTCCGAATTTTGCTTTGGTGCTGGCAATCCTGAAATCGCAACCCATGGCCAATTCCAGTCCGCCACCTAAAGCAAAACCGTTGATGGCTGCAATTACTGGGATGTCCAATTCCCCGAAACTACTGAATGTATGCTGCCCCAGTTTTGAAAAAGCACGGCCTTGTTCAACAGTTTTATCAACCATCTCTGCAATATCTGCTCCTGCAACAAATGCCTTCCCTTCACCGGTAATTACTATTGCTTTAACGGTTGGCGTTTTTTTTATACCTGAAATATAATCATCCATTTCGTTAAAAAAACGGGTATTCAGCGCATTCAGGGCTTCAGGCCTACTGATAGTTACAACGGAAACCCCATCTACAAGTTTTGTTTTAAGTATTTTATATTCCATATTATCGGATGCTTTAAAAGGATACCAAATTTACTAAAATATGCCTGAAAATGAAGCAAAATTTGCATGGATTTTCATTGAATTATAAGTATTCGGATCGGTTTTAGAAAATATTTAACAATTCATCATAAAATATTCTGTTATTTTTGCTTTATCAAATAGTACAGTGTGAAAAAACTAATTAGTTTAATAACGAGTTTCATTTTATTTGTTGCTTTTTTATGGGCAACAACCGGTGTAACCGTTTATTCACATTACTGTTCTGAATCGGAAGATATTTATAAGAGTATTTTTGTTGAAGATGCAAACTGTGAGCATCACGAAGTGGACAATGAAATAGAATCATGCTGTGCTGAAAAAAGCACTTGCAATTCTGGAATAGCAGATTCAGATTGCTGCGCCACACAGAAGCAGGTTTTTAAACTGGCCCTATCTTTTAATATTCCAGGCGAGTTTCAGAAGTTAAAGATTATGGATGCCAGGCTATTTATTCGTACCATAATATGGATTGAAGAAGCTGACGAATTTGACACCAATGATTTACAAAATACTGATGAATTGCCGCCTGGCAGTTATGGTAAAGAGCTTCTGCTCGCCATTCAGCAGCAAAAAATAGACCCCGCCCCAATAATTTAACCCATTAACAGCTTTGATATAGCTGGACCTATCATTTTTAGTAAGAGTTAAATTATTTTAATCATGAAGAAATTTATAATAGTTATCTGCCTTATTTTATGGCAGTTAACTACAATATATCCGCAACAGGTAGCAGGTGGTGTATTTGAAATGATCGGTGGCGAGAGTAGTCCGCTGGTTGGTGCCAATGTAATACAGTTAAACACTTTAAATGGAACTGTGACGAATACTGAAGGTCATTTCAATTTGTTACTGGATAAAAAAGCACCTAAAAAGCTGGTGGTGAGCTATGTGAGTTACCAGAGCGATACGATCAACCTGAATAAAACAGGCTTTGGTCATGTGCATGTTACGCTGGATCATTTGCAAAACCTGGATGAAGTAGAAGTTGTCTCAAGGAAAGCCAGTAGCCACCTGTCAAGAACTGAAACGAGAGGAATTACAAGCATTAATGAAGGAGAATTACAGAAGGCTGCATGTTGTAATCTATCGGAAAGTTTTGAAAACAGTGCATCGGTGGATGTGAGTTATGCTGATGCAGCTACTGGGGCCAAGCAAATTCAGATATTGGGATTGGCAGGGATTTACACTCAAATGCTAACTGAAAATATGCCAAATTTACGAGGGCTTTCCATACCGTACAGGTTGGGCTATGTTCCGGGCAGTTGGATGGAATCCAT
The DNA here is from genome assembly GCA_963776205.1 of Marinilabiliales bacterium. Classification (GTDB taxonomy): domain Bacteria; phylum Bacteroidota; class Bacteroidia; order Bacteroidales; family F082; genus UBA4459. The sequence continues at coordinate 256,218 of CAVZLR010000001.1, read as the reverse complement.
ACAGGTCTCAAAAGGAACTTCTTCTGTCATCAATGGCTATGAAGCCATGGCCGGGCAGATCAATATTGAATACAAAAAACCTGATGAAGGCGAAAAGATGTTTCTGAACCTTTATGGAAACCAGATGGGAAAAGTGGAAGGCAACCTGAATACTCGGTTCGACCTGAATGATAAATGGAGCACGATGATTTTTGTGCATGCCGAATATAACGGCACCAAACACGATGATAACAATGATTCATTTCTGGATGATCCTTTAGTGGAACAGCTTAATCTTTTTAACCGTTGGAAATATAAAGGAGAAAATCTACGGATGCAATTTGGGATTAAATACCTGACAGAAAATCGCCAGGGAGGACAAATGAATTTTGATCCGGGAAAACCCCATGATGTTGAAAATGGCTACGGAATTGAGGTGGAAACGGATAGATATGAAGGCTTTTTTAAATTGGGATATATTTTAAAGAACAGGGATAAATCAAGTGTCGGGTTTCAAAACCAGGTGGTTTACCATGATGTAACTTCCTTTTATGGATTGAATGATTATACTGCAGATCAATTTTCCTATTATGGAAACCTGATGTTTCAATCCTATATCAATGATACGCGTCACCAATACACCACAGGAATAAGTTATTCACTCGATAATTATAACCAGCAGTTAAATGATACAAGCTGGTTAAGGAATGAACAGGTGACCGGAGGCTTTTTTCAATACACATATTCAAATTTCAAAAATCTGAATATTATCGCTGGTATTCGTCTGGACAATAATAATTTATATGGGTGGTTATTTACACCTCGTTTACATGCCAAGTACAACGTCAACGAACACAATATCGTCAGGTTAAGTTTTGGTAGGGGATACAGAACAGCTAACGTAATTGCTGAAAACACGTCAGTACTGGCTACTTCAAAGAACATCCGGTTTTTAGAAGAACTGGACATTGAATCCTCATGGAACTTTGGATTGACTTATACTGCCTATATTGATATCGGGGCGAAAGAGTTGGTGTTGACTGCCGATTATTTCTACACAAATTTCAATAACCAGGTGATCCTTGACAGGGAAGAAGATCCCTTCATCGTATATATTTATAACCTGGATGGACAATCTTATTCAAATAGTATTCAGCTGGAAGCGCAGTATGAACCAATTGATCGCTTTGAATTAAAACTGGCATTTCGCTACAATGATGTAAAAACCACTATTGGTGAAGAATTGAAAGAAAAGCCATTTGTAAGCAAATACATAGGCTTGCTTTCGGCATCATATCAAACCAATTTAAAGAAATGGCAATTCGATATGAATCTGCAACTTAATGGTGACCAGCGGTTGCCTTACTCAGGATTTAATCCGGTAGATATACCAAAGTCCTGAACGATCACCTGTGTATGCTTTGCTGAATGCACAGGTAACCAAGTATTTTAAACGTTGGGATGTATATATCGGGGGTGAGAATCTGACAAACTATAAACAAAACAATCCAATTATTCAGCCGAATGAACCATTTGGGGAATATTTTGACTCATCAATGGTTTGGGGGCCGGTGAGTGGTATCAAAGTGTATGCTGGTATTAGATTTACAATAAATAAATAATTAAAAAATTCAGACATGAAAATAATAAAGATCATTCCTGTCATTTTATTAAGCTTTGCGGCTTTGCAAATGAATGCGCAGGATAATAAGGTTATAATAGATACTGTTTCAATACAAACTTCTGCTAAATGCAATGATTGTAAAGAAAGGCTGGAACATGATATGGCTTTTGAAAAAGGCGTAAAAGCGGTTGAACTTGATTCAGAAACGAAAGTCCTCACTATTGTTTATAAAAACAATAAAACAACAGAGGAAAAATTAAAAATAGCTGTCACAAAGATTGGTTATGATGCTGATGATATGCCGGCTGACCAAAAAGCGCACGATCGTTTACCGGCCTGTTGCCAGAAAGATGTGGAGCCGCATTAACGGTATTGTCATTTCGAGGGAGCAAAGCGAGGAGGAATCCCCCAAATATTTCCCTGACATTTCGAGCATAGCGAGAAATCCCCCGGGAAAAACCCTTGTGCTCAGGAGATTTCTCCTCACTCCGTTCGTTCGAAATGACACCAGACTTTTTAAGATTTCTCAGTCGTTCACTTCCCTGTCGGCAGACAGGTCTCCCACTGATAGAAATGACAGGAGTTATAAGTTACAATGTTAGACTCATACTTACCAGCTCTGCGATATCATAGTTTTTAACGTCTTCTTCCCGGTTTTGATATTTGATGCCATCCGTCATCATGGTCATACAGAATGGACAAGCCGTTGCTATGATATTGCAACCGGTTGCCAGGGCTTCTTCAGTGCGTTCGATAAATACTTCTTTATCTCCTTTTTCGGCTTCCTTGAACATTTGTCCGCCACCGGCGCCACAACATAAAGCAAACTGTTTGTTACGTTTCATCTCCACTTTGTCAGCAGGCAATGCATCCAGCACAGAACGGGGCGCTTCATATTCTTTATTTCCTCTACCTAAGTAGCAAGGGTCGTGGAAGGTAATCTTCTTGTCTTTTAATTCGCCTCTATTCAGGTTTAATTTGCCATCTGCGATCATTTGTTGCAAAAACTGCGAGTGGTGCATGATCTCATAGTTACCGCCAAGGTCAGGATATTCATTTTTAATGGTGTTGAAATCATGCGGGTCGCAGGTAATGATCTTTTTCACCTCATATCCATTCAGTACTTCAATATTCATCATGGCCTGCATCTGGAAAACCATTTCGTTGCCTGCACGTCTGGCGATATCACCGCTATCGCTTTCCTCGGTGCCAAGCAAGGCATAATCAATCTTCAAATGGTTCAGAATTTTTACAAACTCACGGGTCACCTTTTTGTACCTGTCATCAAAAGCTCCGGCGGAGCCGATCCAGAACAGGTATTCAGGAGCCTTTCCCTGTGCCAGTTGGCTGGCCATGGTAGGCACTTCCATTCCTTCAGCCCAAAGCATGCGGTCTTCCGGAGAAAATTGCCATGGGGCACCATTGTTCTCAATATTGGTAATGGCAGCATTCAGTGTACCTGATCCTCCGGCTTCTTCGAGGTACATATACCTTCTCAATTCCATGATGATCGACACCTGGTCAATATCCACCGGGCATTCATTGGTACATGCATTACAGGTGGTACAGGCCCATATTTCTTCAGGGGTGATGTAAGAACCGAGCAAAGTTTGAGCCTCATCGGCTTTGATGCTCATCCCCACCATATGATGACCCACTTCTTCAATTCGGTCGCGGGTATCCATCATGATCTTTCTTGGAGAAAGCAGTTTGCCCGTGATGTTGGCCGGACAAACGGCTGTGCATCTGCCGCATTCGGTGCAGGTATAGGCATCCATCAGGCTTTTCCAATTCAGATCTTTGGCATCTTTGGCGCCAAAGCGTTCGATTTCCACATCTGCTACAGCATCTTCACCCAACACACCCATGGCCACTTTTACCTCGTTCGTAATAGCATCCATATTACTGATGTAGGTGGCAGGTTTCAGCTTTGAATAATATACATTTGGAAAGGACAGAAAAACGTGAAAATGTTTTGAATAGGGGATATAATTCAGGAAAACGAATACCCCCACAATATGAAACCACCATCCTGCTTTTTCGATAAAAATCAATGAGCTGTCTGGCAAATTAGTTAATAGTGGAATAAGGAATCCGCTTAGTAAAACTGTTCCGGTCTCAGCATAGTGTTCAACGCCTCTTAATTGTAATATCCTGTCGGCAGCATTCATGAAAAACAGCGCTGACATTAAAAGAATTTCAGTTATCAGGATAATATTGGCATCCGAAAGGGGCCAGCGTGTCATTTCTGGACTATGAAACCTTTTCACTCTGAGCACATTTCTTCTAAATAAAAAGACCACACAAGCTATTATTACAGATAATCCAAAAAATTCAAAAAATGAAATCAAAACATTATAGAAAGGTAAAAAACTAAACACCCTGTGTGTCCCTGCTACCCCATCAATCATAATCTCCAGCATTTCTATATTGACAAGTATAAACCCTGCATAAACCATGATGTGCAAAATGCCAGAAACAGGTCTTTTCACCATTTTACTCTGTCCAATGGCTACCCTGAACATTCTTTTCCAGCGTTCCGGTTTATTGTCATTAATATTGAGGTCCTTGCCAAGATTTATATTGTTAACAATGACGCTTACGTTTTTGTAAAAAAGAACAATCGTAATAATAAGAATGAGGATGAAAACGATGCTTGATATCATAAGGAGATCATTTAAAGATTTGACATTAACCCGTTATTGAATTCGTTTGCAACTTACTAAATCGTTAATAAATTAACAGTCATATATATTGGGTTGAGGATTATGCATAACCGTACAGCCTGTCGAATTCTGCACGGTACTTGTCTTTAATTTCTTTACGGCGCAGTTTCAGGGTAGGTGACAATTCGCCTGTTAGCGGTGTCCATTCATCGGCAGTTAGTTCAAACTTTTTAATCTGATTATGCCGTCCGAGTGTTTCATTCAGTTTGTCGATTTCTTTCTGGTACCTGTCGAGTACTTTTGGTTTTTTAATAAGATCGGCATTATCTCTGAATTTGATACCATTTTTAAAGCACCATCCGTGTAAATATTCAAATGCAGGAGAAATAATAGCCGCGGCATATTTTTCGCCGGCACCTACCACCATCAGTTGTTCAATCAGCTGCGATTCTTTAAACTTATTTTCAACTATTTGTGGTGCCACATACTTTCCGGTGGATAGTTTAAAAATTTCCTTTTTCCTGTCGGTAATTTGAAGGATGTTATGTTCGTGAATTTCGCCAATATCACCGGTATGGAACCAGCCATCTTTATCAATTACTTCTGCAGTTTTTTCAGAATCTTTGTAGTAACCCATCATCAGGCTTGGACCCTTCATCAGGATTTCACCGTCTTCAGCGATTTTAACTTCAATATTGTTGACAATAGGTCCAACCGTTCCAAATTGCAGCAAAGGATACTTGGCATGGTTCACCGCAATTACCGGTGATGTTTCTGTTAAACCATAGCCTTCCTGTATCGGTAATCCGGCAGAAGTGAAAATCCGGGCCAGTCGAGGCTGCAAAGGCGCACTACCTGATACGATAATAAACACATTTCCGCCCAATGCTTCTCGCCATTTGCTGAATATTAATTTGTTAGCTAATTTTAGCTGGGTTTCATACCACCAGCCATTGGCATTGTTTAACTCGTACTTTAAACCAAGATTTACAGCCCAGAAGAATAAACTTTTCTTAATTCCAGTAAGTTCTTTTCCTTTTAATAGAATTTTATCAAAGAGTTTTTCTACAACTCGTGGAACAGCTGCAAATCCATGAGGTTTCACTTCCCTCATGTTTTCACCGATAGTTTCAAAATTCTCGGCATAGTATACAGAAGCGCCCATGAACTGCCAGAAATAAGTGACCATTCGTTCGAATACATGGCAGAGTGGAAGAAAACTTAAAAAAAGATGTTTTTCGTTAATGGGTAATATGTTCTGACAAGCTTCTACATTGGAGATAAAATTCCTGTGACATAACATCACCCCTTTTGACCTACCAGTTGTTCCGGAAGTATAGATAATAGACATCAATTCATCCGGTTGAATGGCTTTTTTAATTTTTACAACTTCTTCTTTGAACTTACCTTCATTTTTTTTCCCTAGTTCTATAATTTCTTCCCAATTGGGTGCACCTTTAACCTCATCAATCGTATAAACCTTTTCGATGTTGGGAGATTTATCGGCAATGGGTTTGATCTTTTCATAGTATTCCTGCGAGGAGACTATGATGATTCTGGCATCTGAGTGAACCAGAATATGCTCATATTCATCCGTTCCAATAGTGGGATAAACAGGTACGTGTACCACACCCACCTGGCTCATTCCAATGTCCATAAAATTCCATTCGGGCCGGTTGTTTGAGACAGTGATAATTTTATCCTGTTTTTTAAACCCCATAGCTAGCAGGCCGTAACTGAACAGATTGGCGTTGTGGGCATATGCTTCTGTGCTGAACTTTTCCCATTTGCCAAAACGTTTTACTGCAAGGGCATCGTCTTTTTTGTAATTATCAAGTAGGTTATCTACAATGTCAAAGGTTCTGAGTACTTTCATGGTTTTTGGATTGAGCGGTTAATTTAGTAATTTTTTTATTTCATTCTACTTTGGCTTGAATGTCCATGTAAATTTAAATTCAGCAACAATATCTCCTTCCAAATCGTAACCTGTTGAAGTAACTTCTACTGTTTGTCCTTCTCCTGTTTCAATACTTTTAGCAACGGCTGCACCAAATTTCTTTCCTTCTTCGCATTTGAAAGTAATTTTTGTCCTTGCTTTTTTTTGAAATCCGGCTTTCATTTCGAGCACGAGCATAGATACAGGAACAGAGTAATCTTTTATGGCAGCCATGGCCAGTATGCCTGTAGCTAATTCTGCCGCCATGCTAAGCACTGCAAAATAAATGGACCGGAAAGGATTTTTGTTGAGACATTTATATGGAACGGTGACCGTTGCTTTCGAACTGTCAATTTCAATCACTTTTAATCCCGCCAGAAATGCCATGGGCAAGTTTTTCAGCATGAATAATTTCATGTGAAAATTGCTGTTGCCCAGTTTCCGGATGTTGTTTTCTCTTTCCATATCATATGTTGCGTCATTGCGAGCAACGAAGTGCGAAGCAATCTAATTCGCATTAAAATTTAGATCGCTTTACACTTCCCTATTTCTTCCCGCTGTGTTCGCTATGACGGATTAAAAGTTATACTTGTTATCTTCAATCAATTTATCAGCAATTCTTCGGCGTGCCACCATTACATTAACGGAAGTTGCTTTAGTAAAACGTTTCATACCCATAAGCATACCTTGTTTTTCATCGCCGGTTCCGAATGAATTTACAGCATCAACACCTTCCTTGTTGATTTTGTGTGCAATGTCATAAATATACACGTCAAGTATGTCTTTATAAATGTTCATTTTCTCCTCATCATACATACCATTCAGCTTTTCAATACGTAACAGCATGGATTCTGCGGCATAGGTCCACATGATCATATTGGCTGCATTGATCAGTAATTCCTGCTCGTTGGAAATGTCTTGCATGAATTTCTGAATGGCCGAACCAGCTACCATTAAAATGCTTTTTTTGAAATTAACGATCATCTTTTTCTTCGAATCAAAATAATCCGTAGTCGGACTGCCAAAATCAGGTATGCCCATCAGTTCTTTACCCACTTCTTTTGCAGGTGTGAGCAGGTCTATTTCACCTTTCAACCCTCGTTTAATGAGTTCACCAACGATTACCATCCGGTTGATCTCATTCGTACCTTCAAAAATCCGGTTGATCCGTGAATCGCGATAGGCTTTTTCAACAGGAGTTTCTGCTGAATAACCCATACCACCATAAACCTGAACACCTTCATCGACAACATAATCAAGTGCTTCTGATCCAAATACTTTGGCTATAGAAGCTTCAATGGCATATTGCCGGATACCTTCCAAGGCGGCCTTGCTTTTACCCATTCCTTCATCCACTAAAGCCTGGATAGCATCTTCAATATTTTGACTGGCCCTGTATGTTAAAGATTCAGCAGCAAAATTCTGAATAACCATTTCTGCCAATTTATGTTTAATAGCTCCAAAGCTGGCTATCGGTTGACCAAACTGTTTGCGTTCGTTCGCATAATTTACCGCATGTGTAATACAGGATTTGCTTGCTCCGGTTGTTGCTCCTGCCAGTTTAATCCTTCCCAGGTTGAGGATGTTCAGTGCAATTTTAAATCCGCCATTTCTTTCGCCTAGTAAGTTTTCTACCGGCACTTTCACATCATCCAGGTATATTTGAACAGTTGACGAACCTTTTATTCCCATTTTTTCTTCGTCAGCTCCAATGGTAATTCCATCATATGCCGTTTCAATTATAAATGCGCTTAATTTTTTGTCGTCATCAATTTTGGCAAAAACGATCAATAAATCCGCTACACCGCCATTGGTGATCCAGATTTTAACGCCATTGAGTATGTAATACTTTCCATCGGAGCTTAACTTCGCCTTAGTTTTACCAGAATTGGCATCAGAACCTGCATCAGCCTCTGTAAGGCAGTAAGCGCCGATAAATTCGCCCGATGCCAGTTTGGGAATGTATTTTTCTTTTTGTTCCTCCGTACCATAATATAATATGGGTAAAGTACCAATTCCGGTATGTGCTGAATAGGCAACTGCGAAGCTGAAACCTTTCCCCATTTCCTCAACCGCCAGCATAGAGGTTACAAAATTTTGTCCAAATCCGCCGTATTCTTCCGGAACTGAAACGCCTAACAAACCAAGTTCGCCGGCATCTTTAAACATCTTAATGAGTAGCTCACGGTCATGTTTTTCCAGTTGTTCCATTTGGGGGAGTACCTGTGTATCGGTAAACTCTTTAAAACTCTGGGCAATCATCCGTTGTTCTTCATTGAATTCTTCAGGGATAAATACATCCTGTGCATTGGTTTCGCGAATCAAAAATTCGCCTCCTTTTAGTATTTTATTTTCAGACATGATTATATTTTTTAGGTTATTTTTTTAAAGCAATTCAAATATTCCAGCAGCGCCTTGCCCGGTTCCGATACACATGGTGACCATACCGTATTTCCCGCCCCTGCGCTTAAGCTCGTGCAGCAACTGCACGGTTAACTTTGCACCTGTAGCTCCCAATGGATGGCCTAATGCAATGGCGCCACCATTCACATTTACGATATCAGGATTGATCTTCAATTCGTTTATCACTGCAATTGATTGAGATGCGAATGCTTCATTCAATTCGATCAGTTCGATATCAGAAAGCTTCATTCCGGCATGTTTCAAAACTTTAGGAATGGCAGCTACGGGACCAATGCCCATTTTATAAGGTTCTACACCAGCTACCTGGTAATCAACCAGACGGGCTATAGGTGCTAGCTTATATTCTTTTAGCGTTTTTTCAGATACCACCAAAACGAAGGCAGCACCATCCGACATTTGCGAGGAATTACCTGCTGTTGACATTCCGTCAGAGGCAAAAGCAGGCCTAAGTTTAGCAAGTGCGTCCACAGTTGTTCCCCTTCTGGGGCCTTCATCGGTGTCGAAAACATATTCACGTGTTTTCATCTTGTTGTCAGCGAAATAATTTTCTTTTACCGTAATCGGAACAATTTCATCTTTGAACAATCCGGCATCAATAGCTGCCAGGGCTTTATTCACTGAGTTTACAGCAAATTTATCCTGCTCTTCACGTGAAATTTTGTATTCTTTAGACACCATTTCCGATGTCAATCCCATACTCAAAAACCATTTGGGATGCTCTTTGGCCACATCCGGATTGGGCACCATCCGCCATCCACCCATGTTGATCATCGACATGGTTTCGGCGCCACCAGCCACAATCATATCAGCAATACCAGCTGAGATTTTTGAAGAAGCAATGGCGATAGTTTCAAGCCCTGAGGCGCAATACCTGTTTACAGTGGAGCCCGGGACTTCGATGGTGTTCATCGACATGAGGGATAATAATCGTCCCATATTGAAGCCTGTTTCGGCTTCGGGAAAAGCGTTTCCTACCACCACATCGTCAATTTTCGATTGATCGATTTGAGGAAACTTATTCAAAATGTGTTTGATAACGACTGCCGCAATATCATCGGGGCGTGTAAAACGTAAACTACCCCTGGGTGCTTTACCAATTGCTGATCGATATCCTGCTACTATATATGCATTCATGATATTATTTTTTTCAGATTAATGTTGGTTAGTTACGTAATATTTTACCTTTTGTAATCAGGCTTTGGATACGCTCCAGCGTTTTGCGTGTTGAGCATAACTCCATGAAGGCTTTGCGCTCCAAATTCAGCAGGTATTGTTCAGATACTTCTGTAAGTGCTTGAGAAATTTCACCTCCCGAAAGCACTTCTCCTAATTTTTCTGCAATCACCTGGTCGTGTTCCGACATATAATTTCCGGTTACGAAACCATCGGCGCCTACGTAAACCATTCCTAATGCTTCTTTACCCAATACTTTAATATCGTTTCTTGAAGCAGGTTGAGTGTAACCTTTTTCTGCAAGATCAAGTGCCAGTCTTTTGGCATAGGCCAGATGATGGGCTCGGCTCACGATAACTTCATCAACGCCTTTGCGTAAATATCCAAGGTCGAATGCTTCATAAGCTGAGGTGGATACTTTGGCCTGCCCGATGCTTAAATAACGATTCAGGAAAGCGTTGGTCCTGATGTCACCGTCTTGCAATTCGTCTGATAGTCGCAAGGCAAACTCTTTGGTGCCGCCACCACCAGGGATCAGACCTACACCGAATTCAACAAGCCCCATATAAGTTTCTGCATGTGCCAGTACCTTATCGGAGTGCATACAAAGTTCGCATCCACCACCAAGTGCCATACCATGCGGTGCCGCAATTACAGGGATGGATGAATAACGCATACGCATCATAGTTTTCTGGAACCATTGCACAGCCATGTCCAGTTCTTCCCATTCCTGCTCGATAGCCAGCATATAGATCATGCCCACATTGGCACCTGCAGAAAAATGATCGCCTTCATTTGAAACTACGAGTCCCTTAAATTCTTTTTCGGCAAGATCAACTGCATAGTTCAGTCCTTCCAGCACCCCCTGGCCGATAGTGTTCATTTTTGTATGAAATTCGATGTTTAATATACCATCGCCCAAATCAAACAGGGTTGTATCTTCATTATGCCAGATGACATTCGTATTGCGCAGCACTTCCAATGAAAGCCTACCTTCCTGTCCTGGGATTTCTTTGTACGATTTGCTCGGAAGATTATAAAAATATTTCCTTCCATTCTCTACTTTGTAAAATGAAGTGATACCGGCATCCAGCATGTCATATACCCATTGTGCAGGGTTTTTACCTGCTTTTTCCATGGCATTAACCGTATCAGGAACACCTACTGCATCCCATGTTTGGAAAGGTCCTAATTTCCAGCCAAAACCGGCATTCATGGCATCATCCACTTTGTAAATCTCATCACTTATTTCAGGGATGCGATTGGAAGCAAACTGGAATAAACTGTAAAATGAAGCGCGGTAAAATTCGCCTACTTTGGTTTTATCGGCAAAAAGGATGGGCATGCGCTCCCGCAGGTCATCAATGCCTTTTGTTTGCTCAAAAACAGCAAATTTAGGCCTTGGGTCTTCCGTGTACTCCATTGTTTTAATATCGAGTGTCGGGAAGATCTTTTTGCCATCTTTTTCTGCTTTTTTATAGAACCCCTGTTTTGTTTTCGATCCCAACCATTTGTTTTCCAGCATAGTTTTTAAATAATCGGGGATGGCGAACAGCGCATTGGCTTCGTCCTTGGTGGTTTCCTTAATATTATTGGCTACATGCACCAATGTATCAAGGCCAACAATATCTGCTGTTCTGAAAGTTGCTGATTTTGCTCGTCCGATAACGGGCCCGGTAAGCTTGTCTATTTCTGTAATCGTTAAATCCAGATTTTTCACATTATTGAATAACTCCATAATGGAGAAGGTGCCAATTCTGTTGGCGATAAAGGCTGGTGTGTCTTTGGCCAGCACAGGGATTTTTCCAAGGAACCGGGAAGCATAGTCTGCCAGAAAGTCGAGCACTTTCTGAGAGGTTTTACTTGTCGGTATGATTTCAAACAATTGCAGGTATCGTGGCGGATTGAAAAAGTGTGTTCCGCAAAAATGTTGCTGAAAATCTTCGCTCCTGCCTTCCAGCATGGCTTCAACTGAAATACCCGAAGTGTTGGTTGTGATCAATGTACCCGGTTTCCGGTATTTCTCCACATTGGCAAATACGGATTGTTTGATGTCGAGTCTTTCAATGACCACTTCAATTACCCAGTCACAATCGGCAATTTTTGACAGGTCATCATCAAAGTTGCCTGTTGTGATTCGTTTGCTGAATGATTGTTTGTAGATAGGGGAGGGCTTTGATTTTAAAGCTGCCTGCAGCGAGTTATTCACGATCCGGTTTCTTACCACTTTGTCGTCAAGCGTAAGTCCTTTTGCTTTTTCTTTATCGTCCAGCTCGCGCGGTACGATATCGATCAGCAATACTTCAGCACCAATATTGGCAAAATGACAGGCAATTCCTGAGCCCATCACCCCGGATCCCAATATGGCTACTTTTTTAATTCTTCGTGTCATAGCTATTATTTGCAAGATTTATATTAATTATTTTGGGTGTGTATTATTCTGAAATTCATCAACTTCGGCAATTACCAACTCTTTAATCATATTGTTCACTTTCACAAAGCCTTTCATTTCTTCGGAATTTACCTTTTCAAATAAATTCTTGTTGAAATTAACTACCACTTCTTTCACTTTTTCCCTAAGATTAAATCCTTCTTTCGTTAAAAAAATGCGAACCACTCTTTTATCTTCATCATCATTTCGGCGGTAAATCAAACCATTTGTTTCCATTTCTTTTAATAACCGGCTCAGACTTGAAGAGGTCATGCCCATAATCGGAGCAATTTTAGTGGCTGGAATACCGTCCTTACCAATATTGATAAGTGCATAACCAATCCCCTGTGTAATTCCATTTTCAGTGGCTAATAAATTGTACATCCGCCTCATTGCGAACAAAGTAGACCTCAAATGAAAGTCTACAGTTTCTTCAATATTCATAGTTTTATATTAGAAATATGCTATGCGTGCACAACAAATATACAACATAGATGCTATGCATGTCAAGCTTTTTTGTTAAAAAATAACAATGATTTAAAAAATTGTATCCTTTATCAAAATGATTTCACGTTGCAGGAATAATTATCTTTGTATGAACTCAACATAACAGGACACATATGCAGGCTCCAAAGGTTTACAAACCCAAAAACCATGTTCGAATTGTAACAGCAGCATCCCTATTTGATGGCCATGATGCAGCGATTAATGTGATGCGAAGAATTATCCAGGCCAATGGGGCTGAGGTGATTCATTTGGGTCATAACAGGTCAGTACATGAAATAGTAAATGCAGCCATACAGGAAGATGTGCAGGCCATTGCGCTGACCTCCTACCAGGGTGGGCATATGGAATTTTTCAAGTATATGCACGAAATGCTGGAAGAAAAAGGTTGCGGGCATATTAAGATATTTGGCGGTGGTGGTGGTGTGATCCTGCCTGACGAGATGGATGAATTGCATAAATTCGGGATCACCCGAATCTATTCACCGGATGACGGCATGGAAATGGGGCTGCAGGGAATGATCAACGATTTGATGAAACAATCGGATTATCCCACCGGAAGAAAAGTTGCTGTTAAAATTGAAGATATACTTAAAAAAGACAAGGTGGCCATTGCCCGGTTAATTTCAGCGGCAGAAAACAACAGGAAAGAGGTGAGTGTTACACTTGATGAACTGGCTGAAATTGCCAAAACCAAAAAATCACCTGTCCTCGGAATAACCGGAACAGGTGGCGCCGGGAAATCATCACTTGTAGATGAAATTGTGCGCAGGTTTTTACATGATTTTCCTAAGAAGACCATTGCTATTATTTCCGTCGATCCATCCAAAAGAAAATCAGGTGGCGCACTGTTGGGCGACCGTATTCGAATGAATGCTATTGATAATCCGCGGGTATATATGCGCTCGCTGGCTACGCGTCAATCAAATTTGTCCATTTCCAAGTACGTGAAAGATGCAGAGATCATTGCTCATGCAGCCGGTTTCGATTTAATCATCCTCGAAACTTCGGGCATAGGACAGTCGGATACCGCCATTGTCGACCATAGCGATGTTTCATTGTATGTAATGACACCGGAATATGGTGCAGCAACTCAATTGGAAAAGATTGATATGCTCGATTTTGCTGATATTATTTCTTTGAATAAATTCGATAAAAGAGGTGCCAAGGATGCGCTCCGGGATGTCAAGAAACAATACCAGCGGAACAACCTGATGTTTGATCACGATGTAGATGAAATGCCGGTTTATGGCACTGTTGCTTCACAGTTCAATGATCCGGGTGTGAATGAGTTTTATGAAAGGCTTTTAAAAATATTGAATGAAAAAGCAAATGCAAACTTTAGCATTGATCAGATAAACGCTAACAACACACCTGAAAAAATCTATATCATCCCACCACAGCGGGTGCGTTATTTGTCAGAGATTGCTGAAACCGTAAGGGATTACAATACATGGGCCGAGGAACAGGGCCAGGTTGCTCAGAAACTATTCAGCCTCAGCCAGTCGATTGACGAATTGAAAGCCAGCGGGAAAGAAGCTGGTGTGGATAGTTTGAAAGAGTTGTACGACGAATGGGTTCGAAAACTGGATCCGAATAACCTGGATTTGCTGAAAAAGTGGCCTGAGAAAAAGAAAAAATACGCGGCTGATAAATTTACTTTCAAGGTAAGAAACAATGAATTTAATGTAGAAACGAAAGTTGAAACATTATCACATCTCGAAATTCCTAAAGTAAGTCTGCCCAAATTTGATAGCTGGGGCGAAATTTTAAAATGGGTATTGAAAGAAAATGTACCTGGCGAATTTCCTTTTGCAGCAGGTGTATTTCCATTTAAACGCGAAGGAGAAGACCCAACCCGGATGTTTGCCGGTGAAGGCGGGCCCGAGCGCACCAACCGAAGATTCCATTATGTATCACAAGGAATGCCGGCCAAAAGGCTTTCCACCGCGTTTGATTCGGTTACTTTATATGGCGAAGATCCTGATAGAAGGCCTGATATTTATGGTAAAATCGGCAATTCAGGTGTTTCGATCGCTTGTCTCGATGATGCCAAAAAACTGTATTCAGGTTTTAATTTGGCTGACCCGAAGACTTCCGTATCCATGACCATCAACGGTCCGGCTCCGACCATGGTGGGTTATTTTATGAATGCCGCTGTTGACCAGCAATGCGAGCTGTATATTAGGGAGCATGGCCTGGAAAAGGAAGTAGAGAAAAAGATCAAGGATATTTATAAAAAGAAAGGCACAGAGCGGCCACATTACCAGGGGAAGCTACCGAAAGGAAATGACGGGCTTGGGTTGTTCTTACTTGGAGTTACCGGCGACCAGGTGTTGCCTGCAGATGTGTATGGGAAAATTAAAAAGAAAACCCTGAGTGTGGTTCGGGGAACGGTGCAGGCAGATATTTTAAAAGAAGACCAGGCTCAAAATACCTGCATTTTCTCAACGGATTTTTCCTTAAAATTAATGGGTGATATCCAGGAATACTTCATCAATAATAATGTTCGAAATTTTTATAGTGTTTCCATTTCCGGCTATCATATAGCTGAAGCGGGCGCCAACCCCATCAGCCAGTTGGCATTTACCCTTTCCAATGGTTTTACTTATGTGGAATATTACAGGTCAAGAGGTATGGATGTGAATAGCTATGCGCCCAATCTATCGTTCTTCTTTTCCAATGGTGAAGACCCGGAATATGCAGTAATCGGTCGTGTGGCCAGGCTGATATGGGCGAAAGCCATAAAACTGAAATATGGCGGGGATGAACGTTCACAGAAACTGAAATACCATATTCAGACCTCGGGACGTTCGCTGCACGCGCAGGAAATCGACTTTAACGATATACGAACCACACTACAGGCACTGTACGCCATTTATGACAACTGTAATTCGCTGCATACCAACGCCTATGATGAGGCCATCACTACACCCACTGAAGCATCAGTTCGCAGGGCGATTGCCATCCAAATGATAATCAACCACGAGCTAGGACTGGCAAAAAATCAGAATCCGTTACAAGGCTCTTTCATTATTGAAGAGTTAACTGAACTGGTTGAGGAAGCCATTCTGATGGAATTTGACCGCATTACGGAACGAGGTGGAGTATTGGGTGCCATGGAAACCATGTACCAACGCAGCAAAATACAGGAAGAATCCCTTTATTACGAAACCCTGAAGCACTCAGGCAAGATGCCGATCATCGGGGTGAATACATTCCTTGGTAGTGAAGGTTCGAAAACCATTATTCCGGGAGAAATTATCAGGGCTACCGAAAAGGAAAAAGAATACCAGATTCATATGCTGGAGCAACTCCATAAAACCTGGAAAGAAGAAGCGACTGTGCAGCTTAAAAAATTACAGGAAGCAGCCATTGCAAACGAGAATATCTTTGAATCGCTGATGGATGCTTCCAAACATGCTTCTATTGGCCAGATCACAGAAGCTTTGTTCCAGGTAGGGGGGCAGTACAGGAGAAATATGTAAGTTGTTCTTAACGTGTTTGGATTAGAATTAATTCAGAATTTCATAGTCTAATTCCAATGGGATTTCGTAATTTCGGGCAGAAAATAATAGCGTCATGATTGCAAATCATATACTTGTTGTTTACCCGGAAGTTCATAAAACCAAAGTAGCGGTGTATCGCAATGTAGAACCCCTGTTTTTAAAAAACATCAGTCATACTGAAGAAGAGTTGTCACAATTTGAAAATGTGATCGACCAAAAGGATTTCAGGATGAAATTCATCAAGGATGAGTTGATGAAAAACAACTTCCCACTGGATAGTATAGAAATTGTGTTAGGGCGCAGTGGCCTGATCAAGCCGGTTTCGCAGGGTGTATATCGTATTAACGAAGCGATGATCAAAGACCTGAACGATGGCATTATCGGGAAACATGCGACCAACCTGGGTGCTATCATGGCTTTTGATATCGCCTTGGAAATAGGGAAAGAAGCCTTTATTGCCAACCCGGTTGTGGTAGATGAGCTGTCAGATGTGGCACGCTTAACCGGGCATCCGTTATTCGAACGCCGTTCGATTTATCATGCCCTGAACCATAAGCACGTGGCTGCTAAGTATGCAAAGTCGATGAACAAACAATATGAAGACCTCAATTTAATTGTTTGTCATATTGGACGTGGTGGTGTATCAATTGGCGCTCATAAAGATGGAAAAGTGATTGATGTGAACCAGGCCTATGATGGTGGAGGGCCCTTTGGGATCACTCGAACCGGAACATTACCTATGGGGCAATTGGTAAGAATGTGTTTCAGTGGTAAATACACTCAAAAAGAAATCATGGAAATGATCACTGAAAAGGGGGGCTACCGGGCATACCTCGGAACGGATAATATCAATGAGATCAACCAGATGCTGGCCGAAGGAGATAAAAAAGCACAACTGGTTTCCTATGCTTTGTCGTACCAGGTATCCAAAGAAATTGCATCGCATGTGGCTACGCTGGAAGGTAAGGTAGATGCCATTATTTTAACAGGAATTATTTTCGACAGCCAGCGATTCCTGGAAAATGTAAAAAGCCGGATTGGCAGTATTGCACCTATCGCCTTGTATCCTTCCGTAAATGATGTAGAAGCCCTGGCCATGTATGGTTATGAGATACTGAAAGGAGAAGTTCCGATTAAAGAATATATATAGATTGCCCTGCAGAATTATTCAAAATGAAGTTAAAATACACCTCAAAAAGGCAGATATACAGAAGTTTCATTTTGATTTACCTGGTAACGTTCCAATTGATATTTGCGCATTCACAATCCTATTTTTGTAACCTCGAAGATTCGATTGTTTCAAATATCTGGATTGGAACACAGACTATCGATTCAGGATTGGCACATTCCGGCAATTTTATTTCAATTACTGATTCATTAACTCCCTATGGACTGGGTGTGGAAATGCATTTCCCGGAGGAGAAGCAAGGAGTGAATACCTGGGTTAATATAGAAGGTTGGGTAAAAAGCAATGCTCCTTTCCCCGAAGCAGCATTCGTGGTTACGTTTACTGAAAATGGAAAGGAACTATTTTGGGAGGGCATACGGATCGATACAATTATTAAAACGCCGAATACCTGGTACAATTTTAAAAGTACCTATAAAATTCCGGCTTCTGTTACGAAAGAAGCTGTTTTTAAGTGTTTTTTGTGGAATATAACACAAAAGGAATTAGTAGCTATTGATGATTTAAAAATTCAGTTTACTGAAGATGAAAACCCTTCTTTTCTTCCGCCATATGATAAAATAGAGATCTATCTGAAAGAAGAAATCCGGATAGATGAGATCCTTTTTTCGAATCCTTTTTACAAAATCATCCTAGATACAGAAAAGAACACGATAGCTTTTCTCAGTGATAATTTCGAACCTGTTGCAGGGTATTTCATTGCATTTGATCATTTGATCGTTGAGGATGAGCAGATCGAACAGTCGAATACTTTTTCATTTAAAAGCAAACAAACTAAAAATGGAATCACAAAGCTTCGACTAAAGGCAAAAAGCAGGACAACTTCTACAACTCTGTTCATTCAGTGTGATGCATTTAGCCCTCAATTGAAATTTGAAGTGACTAAAAAATACAGAAAAAAAGTCGATTGTAATAGATCGGCTATTCTGTTTAAATGTGAACAGCCCATTCATGAAGTGATGCAGGCCAATAGAAAATCTGATACGGATGACTTTCAGCAGGAATACTGGCTGGATAAGCAGGGCGTTTTATTTGGAGAAAATGACAATTCTTTAGCAGTGTATCATACGCCCGGTATTTCATCTTTGCAGTTGGATACGAAAAATAACCTTTTATGTATCAACCTGGATTATGAAAAAGACCATCCATTTTTGCATTTTCCCCTGAAAGATGATACAACAGATTTTAAAGAAGACTGGTCGACAAGTAAGTTTAAAAAAGGAAATAAGCGGACCAACAATCTTAATATGACAATAGGTGCTCCAGTAGCTTCACCACCCAGGTTCATGAAAAATCCTTCAGGTTTCCTGGCCGCCTATATCTGGACAGAGCACGCTGATTACACCAATATCCAAACCAACAGGGCTACTTATTATGGCTCTGAAGAAATTACTGATCCTGATGAGGCAAATGGCGGATTTGTGTATTACAACATTCCTGTAACAAAAAGTGTTTTTTACGATAATCCCGATCAGATTACCAATGCGGAAATGACTGATGGTCAGTTCAAGGGTCTGGAAAGCGCTATCAAGTCAGATACAGCCTTTACTTACTTTCTGAAACAGATAGCCACGAAAGAAATGGAAATTTGCCTGCATACACCCGAGCAGTTCTCCACCACACCCAATCAATTGGAGGCGGCACTTAATTACACAAAAATTCATTTCAATGCCGTTTCGTGGATTGATCATGGCTATAACAACAAGATACAGAACAACAGGGAGGATTTTATGTGTGACGGATTATTGAAAAGCGCTCCTTTTTATGCAGCGGAGCATTGGAAAAGATATGGCGTGAAATACTTTTGGAATGCTTATTATGAGGACTATTTCACATTCGAGAACTGGAGGTTTGGCAGTTCTATCGAACCATATTTCGCAGGATATGGTGATTTTAGGCCAAAACCTGATTACTGGATACATCCTACCCGGTCAGCTAGTTTTATTCACTGGCCTACAAGCACCGTACTTTACATTGAAAATAATGAGTTGTGGGACTACTATTTTAATGATCAGAACTTAAATGCATTTGTTAAAAACTGGTCTGTTGAAATAAACCATTGCTACCCGGCCTGGGTGGATCCCAAAAAAGGATTCTGGACCTATGATGCTGACTCAACTATCGTGGCACAACCGGGTTTTAACCGGACGCTTGAAAAGATGTCAAAATTGAAAGAAGCAGGTGTGTTGAACGTAACAACGGTTGCAGAATTCCTGGATTACCAGATATTATTGGAAAATATTGATTATCAGCTTTTACCTGATGGAAGGATTCGCGTAACAAACAACAACCCAAAGGATGTAAAGGGCTTATCTTTTGCGACAAAGGCCCAAGCGGTGTTGGTTGATAGAATAAAACCGGTGCAGAAAAAATCCGGAGATGATCTTATCTTCTGGTTTGATCTTATTTCTGGTGAATCACGGATTATCCGTGTTATTGATTAGAAATCTTTTCTTCTTATTCTTTTCAAAGAAATAATACGTAAGCGTGTATTTTCCTCCTCCCAAATGGAGCAAAATGGCATAAGCGAAGAGGTATAAAAGAATGTTCCAGTGATCGAAAACAGAATCATTCCCGTGCACGATCAATAAGGCCACCAGCATGGTAAATATTAGTGGAATAGCGGCGAATCGCGATCTGTATCCGACAATGATCAGTAATGAACAGAAAAACTCGGCAAAGGTTGCCAGTACCAAAGATAACTCCGGTCCTAATCCAATAGGGTCAGGGAAAGCAAAATCTCCATAAAAAAGCTTGACCAGTTTTGGGATGCCATGTGTTAACATAGCAATGCCCACAACAAGGCGCATTACAACTAATGACCAGTTTATAATCGGACCATAATCGTTTGTACAACAGGGTTGTTTAGCCATATTCTTTTTGTCTGGTTTGTAGAAGCTTAAATCAGTTTTTTAATAAATTTCAATACCCGATAATCAAATATTCAATCCTTTGTTTGGTTTTTTTGAACATCATTTGATTTTGTGATTTGGCTATTGTTATTTATTTTTTATTTCCCAGCCGGACCCACGTATTTAGCGCTTCCAAACCCAAGTATTGGATAAAAAATAAAACTGAGAAGAATTAGTCCAACCGTAAAAGCTTCATCTTTTCCAAAACTTTTTGAAAGTAAGTTTGTAGTCCAGATTCCGAAAATGATGTTTACACCAGGAATCATGAACAGGAATAGCCACCAGATGGGTTTACCAACAATCTCGAGCAATACAATTATGTTGTAAAATGGAATTAATACTGCCCAACCTGGTTTTCCAGCTTTTTCATATATTTTCCACTGGGCGATGATGCTTACAAGTACTATGGCTGCAATGATAATGACCATAAAAATCCATGCAGCGCAGGAATAGTTTTCGTTCATGACTTTTTTATTTAGTTGATATAAAGGTAAAAATATTATTCAAGTATATTTTTATAGTTTTCCAAACATTCAGGATTTGCAAGGGCATCTTTGTTCTTTACATCCTGCCCGTGGATGATCTTTTTGACAGCTATTTCCACTTTCTTTCCGTTGATCGTATACGGAATATCAGGTATTTGTTTAATAATTGAAGGCACGTGGCGTGGGCTGCAGTTGTTGCGAATACCAGCACGGATCAACTTTATTAGGTTATCATCGAGTTTTACTCCTTCTTTGAGCTTTACAAATAATATTACCAATTCATCATCATCTAATTTTTTACCCACAACAACTGAATCTTCTATGGCTTCAATGTTCTCAACTACCCGGTATATTTCTGCCGTGCCAATCCGTACTCCCTGTGGATTCAGTGTGGCATCTGACCGGCCTAACATAACTATGCCGCCATTCTTGGTAATTTCGATATAATCACCATGATGCCAAACTCCAGCAAATTCTTCGAAATAGGCTTTTCTATATTTTTCATCATTTTTATCATTCCAGAAATAAATGGGCATGGAAGGAAAAGCCGATTTGCAAACCAGTTCGCCCTGCTCTTCAATCAATGAGTTGCCTTCCACATCGAAGCAGTCAACATCCATTCCGAGTCCTTTGCACTGAATTTCGCTGGCGTATACAGGTAATGTAGGTGAACCCAGCACAAAACATGAAACGATATCCGTTCCGCCTGCAATAGATGAAAGTTGCACATCTTTCGACCAGCGGTTGTACACATACCTGAAACTTTCATTTGATAATGGAGAGCCTGTTGAAGCGATTACTTTAAGATGTTCAAAATTATACTGGCAAACCGGGCAAACCCCTTCAGCCTCCAATGAGGCAATATATTTGGCACTCGTTCCAAATATATTAATTTTCAGGTCGTAGGCCATCTTTAGCAGGGCTTCAGGATTTGGATAAAATGGATTACCATCGTAGAGTATTAAAGTGGCCCCCACGGCCAGGCTGCTCACAAACCAATTCCACATCATCCAACCGCAGGTAGTAAAATAGAAAATCCGCTGGTCGGAAGTTAAATTGGTATGAAGCACTAATTCTTTAAGGTGCTGAATAAGTGTTCCCCCGGCAGAATGGACAATACTCTTTGGCAAACCTGTTGTACCTGATGAATACATGATATAGAGAGGATGATCAAAGGGGAGTTGCTCGAAAGTTAGGATTTCGTCGCTTTCCTTTGCCAGTTCATGCCAGGTCATGGCATTTGGAATGCTATGTACATCCAGGTGGCCTGTATAGTCCACCATCACTACTTTTTTTACGGAAGGCAATGAACCAAGAATACCTTTTAATTTCTCCTGCGAATCGAAAGCTTTGCCTTTATAAAAATAACCATCTGCAGCGATGATCACTTTGGGTTTGATCTGGCTGAAGCGGTCCAGCACCCCTTTAATACCAAAATCAGGCGATGAGGATGACCAGATAGCCCCAATTGAAGCGGCAGCCAGCATGGCAATAATGGTTTCCGGCATATTGGGCATAAAAGCAGCCACATGATCCCCTTTTTCAACACCCAGCCTTTTAAATCCGGCTGCAACGAGTCTTACTTGTTCATATAATTCGGCGTATGTAATTTCTCGTCTGACTGTATCTTCGCCCCAGAATATCATGGCCAGGTGATCATCTTTCCGATTTAATAAATTTTCAGCAAAATTTAATCGCGCCCCTTTGAACCATTTGGCGCCGGGCATTTTTTTAGGGTCGTCAATTACCTGCTCATAAGTTTGTGAATGTTTGATACCGCAATAATCCCAAATTTCTGCCCAGAATTCAGGAATATGCTCCACGCTCCATTTATGAATGGTATGATATTCATTGTTGTTTAAACCGTATTTCTTAGCGATCATTGAAAGAAACCCGTACATATTCGAGTTCTTTTTATAATCTTCTTTTGGTTTCCAAAGTTGTTGATGACTCATATTGACTCAATTTGCAATGAGAAGAATGATTTAACAGCCAATCTGCCTTGAAATTACCAGCCGCTGAATTTCGGAGGTACCTTCACCTATTTGCAATAAGCGCTGATCGCGATAAAAGCGTTCCACATCGTAGTCTTTCATAAGTCCGTATCCACCATGTAATTGAACCGCCTCATCGGCTACTTCCCTGGCAATTTCAGAACAGTATAATTTCGACATGGCTGCTTCTTTTGTAAAAGCTTTGCCTTCATCTTTCAGCCAGCAAGCTTTGTAAAGCAGATTACGAGCCAGTTCAATTTTAGTAGCCATGTCGGCCAGTTTAAAAGCATTGACCTGGAATTTGGAGATTGGCTTGCCAAACTGTTTGCGCTCATTGGCGTATGCCAGAGCCATTTCAAAAGCGCCCTGCGCCAGTCCTAATCCCATGGCAGCTATCGATAGGCGCCCGCCATCGAGGGTGGATAACATGATCTTAGACCCTTTTCCTACTTCGC
The DNA here is from genome assembly GCA_963776205.1 of Marinilabiliales bacterium. Classification (GTDB taxonomy): domain Bacteria; phylum Bacteroidota; class Bacteroidia; order Bacteroidales; family F082; genus UBA4459. The sequence continues at coordinate 232,940 of CAVZLR010000001.1, read as the reverse complement.
CGAGCAGATTTTCTTTAGGAACGCGACAATCGTCAAAATATAATTCAGCCGTATCTGATGCCCGCCACATCATTTTCCCATGCATGGTTTTGGCTGTGAATCCGGGAGTGCCTTTTTCGACCAAAATAGTTGTGAATTCTTTTTTCCCATTTTTCGCATCGGAAACAGCCTGCACCGTGCATCCTTTTGAAATAACAGACGAACCGTTGGTAATAAATATTTTTGAGCCGTTGATTACCCACTCATCACCATCCGTCACGGCTGTTGTTTTTGAACCACGTGAATCGGAACCCGCACCGGGTTCTGTGAGACCAAAGCTCCACAAGGCTTCGCCAGTGCATAGTTGTGGCAGGTATTTCATTTTCTGCTCTTCGGTTCCGTAGCCAAACAACGGATAGATACCGAGCGAATTATGGGCTGCCAGCGTTGCGGCATGCGAGCCATCCACTCGAGCCATTTCTTCCACTGCAATAATGTACGACATTGTATCCAATCCCTGCCCACCATATTTTTCAGGTAGGTTCATGCCAAACAATCCCATTTCACCAATTTTTTTGGTGAGGTCGATGGAAAATTCGCCTTTTTCATCTAACTCTTTGGCCTGTGGTTTAATTTCACGTTCTGCAAAATCGCGAACCGTATCGCGTATCAATTGCTGCTCATCACTTAACTCGAAGTTCATGATGTAATATTTTAAGTAAAAGTTCTAAATTATAATGTTTAAATCCTAAGTAAACACTTGAAATCGAAGGTTCTGTATTTTTTGACTCTTTCAAATTGATTTATTTTGGATTTACTTTTTCGATATTCGTGCTTAACAGTATCAATTGTTTATCCGTATCTACCATTTCACCTTCTGATACATTTATCTTTTCAATAACAGCATCCGATCCGGCCACAATATTGTTTTCCATTTTCATGGCTTCAACCACCAGCAAAACTGTACCTCTTTTCACTTTCTGGCCTTTTTTTACATTTATGACCAGTACTTTGCCAGGCATCGGAGCAAATAAATTATTTCCACTTTCTCCTAGTGCCCCTGCTGATGCCGTTTCCGTATTGTCAAGGACATCTTTTCTTAGAAGTTTATAAGTATTACCCTGAATTGTGATAAAATAAATTCCTTTTGTATCTGTCGATATAAATGCGTCGTATTTCTTTTTACCCAAATAGAAACTGACAATATTTTTAGTGATTTCAATGGGTGTTACATCCCATTTGTAATCATCAACCTGTAACTGATAATTGTTTTTAAGGAATGATTTTATCTCAATACAATTTGTTTTTTCATTCCTGGAAAATGAGAAACGGATCAAATTTCTCCAGTAGCCAATTTTTTCCCAAACATTTGTGTGGGATTGTAATTTTGATACATTTAAGGCATATATGGTAGCTGCAATCTCCGGAATCGTACCCAAGTTTGATCTGGATGCATGAATTGCCTCCAATAAACCGGCACTGTACTCATCGCAAAACCGGGTTGAAATCTGGTTCTTTTTAAATGCTTTATGCTGAAGTACCTGGGAAAGAAACTCAATATTTGTTTGAATACCATGTATGATATAATCGTGTAAAGCATCCACAGATTTCATGATAGCCTCATTACGATTTTTACCCCAAACGACCATTTTACTGATCATCGGGTCGAAAAAGCTGTAAATAGTAGTCGCATTTTCAATTCCAGAATCAACACGAATACTTTCTCCAACCGGCTGACTATAAAAAGTCATGGTACCCGGAGAGGGCAAGAAGTTATTTTCAGGATCCTCAGCATAAATCCGGCATTCGATGGCATGACCATTCTGTGAAAGCTGTTCCTGTTTCAAACGGAGTTTATTACCTGCTGCCACCCATATTTGCTCTTCAATTAAATCCACACCAGTAATCATTTCCGTAACCGGATGTTCCACCTGGATGCGTGTATTCATTTCGAGGAAATAGAAATTGAGGTTTTTATCAACCAGGAATTCAACAGTGCCGGTGCTGTTATATCCAACTTTTTTAGCAATAGCCACGGCTGCTTCGCCCATCTTATTTCTGATTTCAGGGGTTAGTGTAGGTGATGGCGACTCTTCGATGATTTTCTGGTAGCGTCGTTGGATGGTGCATTCACGTTCAAACAGATGTACCACATTTCCAAAATTATCACCAATTACCTGGAATTCAATATGCCGGGGTTCTTCAATATACTGTTCAATATAAATACTTGGATCGCCGAAATAATTTTTAGCCTCCCGGCTGGTTGTTTCCAACACTTGTTTCAGTTCATCCGGATCGCGGACAATACGCATGCCTTTTCCACCACCACCAGCAGCAGCTTTTACCAGCATGGGCAGTGGAATTTTATGTGCATTTTTAAGCAGTTGGGCGGGGCTTCCGGTAATGCCTTCGGTCATAGGAATACCAATATCTTTTACAAATTTCCGGGCTTCAATTTTATTACCCATTAATTTAATCGAACTCGTTCCGGGGCCAATAAATATGATACCTGCTTTATCACAAGCTTCCACAAATTTAGGATTCTCAGCCAGGAAACCATAACCGGGATGGATGGCATCACAATGTGCATTTATGGCTACTTCAATAATCTTTTCAATGTTTAGATAGGTTTCGCTCAATTCTTGCTGACCGATGTAAAAAGCTTCATCTGCCTTTTTTACATGAAGTGCTTCTTTATCAATTTCTGAATATACTGCCACGGTTTTAATGCCCATTTCTTTGGCAGTCCGGATGATTCTTACTGCAATCTCACCCCTGTTGGCGATCAGTATTTTAGTTAATTGTTTTTCTGTTTTATTCATTGGTTTGCCAATTGGGTTTTCTCTTATCTAAAAATGAGCTCATACCCTCCTGTCCTTCAGTTGAGGCTCGAAGTTCAGCAATGATATTGGCCGTATATTCCATCATATTATCCGGTTCATCTTCAACAATTGAGAGAATGAGTTTTTTTGTCGCACGAACCGCTTTTGGCCCATTCCGTTTAACCTCTTGTAAGATATGTTTCAGCTCTGTTTCTAATTCATTTTCGTGCACTGATATATTAATGAGTTTCCATAAAAGCGCATCTTTAGTTTTGAATCTTTTTCCTGTGATCATCAGTTCTTTTGCGCCGAATTCTCCGATGCGCTTCATCACAAAAGGAGCGATGGTGGCTGGCGCAATCCCAAGTTTTACCTCACTAAATGCAAAAGTGGTGTTTTCTTCCGCCAGCACTATATCGCAGGCGGCGAGCAAACCATTGGCCCCTCCAAAGGCGGAACCGTGTACCATTGCAATGGTTGGGAATGGACATGAATAGATGCTTTGGAACAAACGTGCGAGTTTCAAACTATCTTGCATATTCTCATCGATTCCAAATGAAGCAATTTCTTTCATATAGTTCAGGTCGGCGCCGGCACAAAACGATTTTCCTTTCCCACGTAAAACGATGGCACGAGTTTGATCGTCACCGAAGGAAGAGAAAGCATCGGTCATCTCTTCAATCATCAGGGCATTCATAGCATTATGCACCTCAGGGCGATTCAGCCAGATGCTGATCACATTGTCTTTTACTTCGATGATGATGGTTTTATATCCTTTCACATTCATATTTATTACATTCTGAAAACACCATATTTCTGTTCAGGGAACTTTTGATTCAGCGAAGTGGCGATGCCCATAGCCAGTATTTTCCTGGTATCAATGGGGTCAATTATTCCGTCATCCCATAAACGTGAAGTACTATAATAAGCTGAACCTTCTTTTTCGTACTTGGCCAGTATTTTAGCACGCAATTCGTCTATTTCCTTTTTGGGAGGTTTTTTACCGGCCAATTTATATTGATCGGCTTTTACCGTTGTTAAAACAGTGGCAGCTTGCTCTCCGCCCATAACCGATATTTTAGCATTAGGCCACATGAACAACAACCGTGGATCGTAAGCGCGACCAGCCATGCCATAATTTCCAGCACCAAAAGAGCCACCAAAAACAACTGTGAATTTGGGTACATTGGTATTGGAAACAGCGTGTACCATTTTAGCGCCATCTTTGGCTATGCCACCCCTTTCAAATTCTTTACCCACCATAAATCCGGTGATGTTTTGCAGGAAAATAAGCGGAATCTTCCGCGAAGTACACAATTCAATGAAATGGGTTACTTTCAACGCAGATTCGGAAAACAACACGCCGTAGTTGGCAATAATACCTACTGGAAATCCCATAATGTAAGCAAACCCTGTTACTACAGTGGTTGCATATCTTGATTTAAACTCCTGGAACCGGCTGCCATCCACCATGCGCATGATCACCTCTCGTGGGTCTACTATTTTTCTTAAATCTACCGGGGCAATACCATATAATTCTTCAGGATCGTAAATGGGTTCTTCAGGAGAAATGATATCCAGTTCCTGTTTCTCCCTGTGTTCAAGTGTTTCGAAAATATTGCGACAAATCTGGATGGCATGAGTATCGTTTTCAGCTAAATGATCGGCCACCCCTGAAATGGCTGTATGCACATCAGCACCTCCAAGTTCTTCAGCAGTAACTTCTTCGCCTGTAGCCGCTTTTACCAATGGTGGTCCTCCCAGAAAAATGGTGCCCTGTCCTTTGATGATAATAGTTTCATCACTCATGGCAGGAACATAAGCGCCACCTGCGGTGCAGGAGCCCATTACAATGGCAATCTGAGGAATGCCCCTGGCAGACATCTGTGCCTGGTTAAAAAAGAAACGTCCAAAATGATCCCTGTCGGGGAAAACTGTATCCTGTTCAGGCAGAAAAGCACCACCCGAATCAACCATATAAACACATGGCAGGTTATTATGCATGGCGATTTCCTGTGCCCTTAAATGTTTCTTAATGGTAAAACGCATATAGGTGCCACCTTTTACCGTAGCATCATTGGCTATAACTACTGTTTCCCTGCCATGGATCACCCCGATACCGGTTACAATTCCAGCTGATGGGAATCCATCACTATATTGTCCGTAGGCAGCTAGAGGTGAAAGTTCCAGAAAAGGTGTGTTGGGGTCGAGCAATAAATTAATACGTTCCCTGGCCAGCAGTTTACCCCGGTCTTTATGCTTCTTAACTGCACTTTCCGAACCTCCTTTTGTACTTTCTGCCAATCTTACTTTGTACTGATCAAGTAGTTTTTGAAAAGCTGCTTTATTTGATTTGAACTCTTTTGAATTCGGATCTATTTTTGTTTTTAAGGTGAACAATTTCAGGGTGATTTAGTTAATAAAAATCATTTCTCAGGTAAATTTCTGAGTCTATGCAAGTTTAGTGAAATTTGGCCAATAATTTTAGTAAAACGGGTGATAAAATTTGAATTCTTTTGTCAATTATTGAATAAGCTAATTAATTAACGACCTTGGTGCAAATTCAAAGGCTTCAATCTCTTTTTTTTATAACTTAGCTTTCGAAATTATTGTGGTTTAAAAGCATTATTTTAAGAAACCTAAAAACATTATTATATGAACTATCCTAAAAAAGTTGTTGTTGGAGATATTACCGTCAGAGATGGATTTCAGCATGAAGAAATATTTGTACCAACTGCTGCAAAATTATGGGTGCTGGAAGAGTTGATACTGGCTGGCCTTAAGCATCTTGAAGTAACAAATTTCGGAAACCCGAAAGGGATGCCGCAATTTAAAGATGCTGATGACCTGTTCAAAGGAATCAGGAAAAGTAAAAGAGTAAAAGATCTGATTGACACAGTCAGTCTTACTGCGGTTACTATACGTGAAAGAGCCATAGAAAGAGCTATACAGGCAAAAAAAGATGGTTATGGCCCCGACAGGATATTGTTGATGGTATCAACAAGTGAATCGCATCAGAGAAAAAATTCAGGATTATCATTGGCAGATTACTGGAAGATGGCAGAAGAATGGATTCCCAAAGCCCATGATGCCGGATTAAAAGTAAACGGTACGGTGTCCACCATTTGGGGATGCCCGATTGAAGGCCCAACAGATATGAAAGACGCCATTGAATTTTCAAAACGCTGGTTGGTCATTGGTGCCGATGATGTGGAACATGCTGATCATGATGGTTCTGCATCACCTGACAGGGTGTATCGGTATTATTCCATGCTGATGGATAGGATTTCCAATCCTGAAAAGCATATAGTTCATTTTCATACCACCAGGGGATGGGGTTTGGCCAATGTGCTGGCAGCGCTGCAGGCAGGTATGACAAATTATGAATCGACTTTGGGGGCAATTGGCGGACAACCAGCTAATTTTGTGAGTGGCGTTCCGGTTTCGGGTACAGGTGCTTATTATTATAAAGACTCAAAAGATGTGGGACTTGTTTCTACTGAAGATATGGTGGTGATGATGGATGAGATGGGGATTGAAACCAACCTGGATATCGACAGGTTACTTAAAACCGGAAGAATGGTAGAGCGTATTTTAGGCCGTAGGCTTCGCTCAGAAACCATTAATCAGGGAAGAATCCCAAAAGAACTATCGGGCAGAAAATGGTAGGCGTTGTCGCTTTACCGGGTATTATTTTTTAATAAATTCTTAGACAATGATCAATAGTCAGCAAGCTATTAAAAAGCTTGAAGAAGGGAACCTCCGTTTTGTAAACGATACAATGGAGAACAGGAGATTTTATGCCAAAAGGCGTAAGGAACTAATTGATGGACAAGAGCCCTGGACCATCATTCTGAGCTGTGCTGATTCAAGGGTGGTGCCCGAATTGATTTTCGATACCGGAATTGGAGAGCTATTTGTTATTCGTGTGGCTGGTAATATTGCCAATACATCAACTATAGCGACCATCGAATATGCGGTGGCGAATATTAATACTCCGGTGATCGTAGTGTTAGGCCATGAAAATTGTGGTGCGGTGACCGCTGCAATAGCTGATAATGATCTTGGTGACAACCTCAATCATTTGTTAGCGAACATTCAGCCCGCTAAAATAACAGCTACAGACCAAAGTATAAATGGGGTGGCAAAAGAAAATGCTATTCTAACGTCAAAAGAACTGGTGAACAAATCTGAGATTATTCGTAGTGCTTTACAGAAAAAAGAATTGGAGATCATTCCGGCATATTATCATTTGGGTACAGGAAAAGTGGATTTTTATATTGAAATCTAAGAAATGAGCATTGACAAGCAAAACATAAAGATCATTGAAACCCCGCGTGATGGTATGCAGGGAATGGAAACGTTTATTCCAACACATAAGAAAGTAGCGTATATCAATTTGTTATTGCAATGTGGTTTTGATACTGTGGAAGTAGGCAGTTTTGTTTCACCCAAAGCCATACCGCAAATGGCTGACACTGCCGAAGTGCTGAAAAAGTTGGATTATTCAAAAACCAATTCCAACATTGCCGTGCTGGCGGCCAACTTAAAAGGCGGTGAAATAGCAGCACAATTTGATGAAGTTGACCTGATTTTCTATCCCTACTCCAGTTCGCCAACTTTTCTGAAAAAGAACCTCAATACCACCATAAAAGAAGCAGAAAGAACGGTTGAAGGTTTGCAAAACCTTTGTATAAAGAAAGGTAAAAGTCTGGTGGCATTCATTTCGCTGGCATTCGGTGATCCATATGGCGATCCATGGAGCATTGACCTAATCAATAAAAAGGTTGAAAAACTGCTTTCGCTGGGGATTACACGTATCCCTTTGGCCGATACCATTGGCGACGTACATCCGGAGGTTATCGACAAAGTTTGTGGTGCTGTTGTTCCAAACTTCCCGGAAGTGAATTTTGGCCTGCATGCCCATGCTTATCCAGGCAAAGGAAAAAGCAAAATTGCTGCCGCATGGAAACACGGTGTAAGGCACTTCGATACGGTAATTGGAGGTCTGGGTGGTTGTCCCATGACTGACAAGGAATTGGTTGGTAATTTATCGCTCGAATCGCTGATGACCTGGTGCGAAACCGAAGGTGTTGAAACTTGGTTGAATAAAGAAAAGTTGAGAGAAGCCCAGAATTATTCGTTAATATCCTTATAAGTATTTAACCAACAAACTCACTCAACTTCCCTGTTTTCTTAATCCGTGCGCCTTTGGGTGTGTCTTCAAGGGTGCCGGCTTCATTGTATAAGTCATGCTCAAAGAAAAGGATGTAATCTTTTTCCAGGGCTTCGGTATAAAAGCGTTCACGGTCTTTTAGCGTTTGCAAGGGCCGGGTGTCGTAAGCCATGATCCAGGGCATGGGAATATGTGCCGCCGAAGGCATCAGGTCAGCCATAAAAACAACGGTTTTTCCATTGTAATTAATATGTGGGATCAACTGTCCATCAGTATGCCCGTCGTATAATTTGAAAACAATATTGGGGATATATTCGCCTTCTTCTTTCATCAATTTCAATTGGCCGCTTTCCTGGATGGGTAAAATATTTTCTTTCAAAAAAGATGCTTTTTCGCGGCGGTTCGGATTCGTAGCCCAATCAAATTGCTGCTGGCTGGTCCAGTAAGTAGCATTCGGAAATGCCAGTTCGTATCCCGTTTTGTTATCATTCCATTTAACGCTACCACCACAATGATCGAAATGCATATGGGTGAGTATGACATCCGTTATGTCCTTTGGTGTATAACCAGCTTTTTTCAATGACGATTCCAGGGTGGCATCTCCGTTTAAATAGTAATGTTTCAGCCAGTTTTCATCCTGTTTATCACCAATGCCATTGTCAATCAATATTTTCCTATCGCCGTCAACTACCAGCAAACAACGCATGGCCCAGTTACATAAATTATTCTCATCACAGGGATAGGCTTTCGACCATAATACTTTAGGTACCACCCCAAACATGGCGCCACCATCGAGTTTCAAATTACCGGTTTCAATAGGGTAGAGTTTCATCTGTTTAAAATTTTTAGTTATCTGAAAATGAAGGAACTAAAAATTTCTTCACATTCAGGAACTCCCGATGAATTTTAATCATTTTCGTGTGTATATTTTAAAATGTTAAAATTCATGGTCGTTTCATTTTATAGCTTTTAAAAGATGTGCAAAAATAAAACTTTCTCAATGACAATTCTTTTCGGATGAAGGCTTTATTATTTTTGCAAGTTCAGCGGAATAAATGAAAAAGTTTGCTTCTATCATATCTGTAATAATCCTTTTATCGGTTTTTACGCAATGTAAAAAAGAAACCGACGACTGGATTTTCTGTAACTGTTCAATTGATTCCTGGATAGGCGAATACACAGGAAGCGGTAATTATTATAGGGGAGAAGAAGTAGATGCACAGCAAACGGATGTGCAATTAACGATTGAACAAATTGCACTGGAAAATTTAAAAATACGTGTAGTAGCTCCTGATATTTATGCCGAAACTTTTTATGGGAATAAAAATGACAGCACTTATTATTTGACCATCAATGGAACCAGCAAATCGCTCATAATGAATTTGAAAACGAACGGTAACGAATTGAAATTAACCGGAACTGCTAAAAATTTTCACTGGGTTTATGATCCTGATTCAACCTATTTGGTTACTGATAAAACCCTGGCATTTGATGTGTTAAAAATTCTACCCTGATCACTGCCCAAGTTTATCTACAGCCAACGCATATGCTCCAACAGCTACGGCTTCTGAAGTTCCTAAACGGCTAATGCCTACTCCCATCTTTTTTTCTTCGTAGTATGGGATTTTTTCATTTGTGAAGGGTACGGTGATCATTTTCTTCTCAAATTTCAGAAACTGTTGCATGCCTGCATCATCTTCAAGATTGAATGCTGAAACCTCCATCCGAGGAAACTGACCTCCATCAGCCCTTGTAAATTTCCGGTTCAGCATTTCGATGGTTTTAGGGAGAAACAGGGGATATGCACCTGAAAGTCCGCCACCTATCACCGCAATTCCATCCACCAGTGTGTTGGCATTGGCAAGTGCGTCAGCCAAAACTACTCCAAACTTCTCCCATGCCTTGATGGCAGCCTGTTTGTCGCCATCTATCTTACTTATCCCCACCTGGTATATCTCAAAAGGTTCCGGACTTTCACTAAAATCAATGTGGGCTTCTTCGGTGAACAATCTTTTAATGCCCCTGATTGTCAGTACCTCTTCAATGCTTGTTTTCCAATCGAACGGATGCACCATCCGATTGATCTCGGCACCTGCCGAATTATCGCCAATAAATAACTTTCCACTACTTACGATACCTCCGCCAAAACCTGTACCTAGCGTTACACCCAGCAGGTTTCGATATTGCTTTTGCACCCCTGCATCTTTTAACTTCTTATTTATATGCGGGAGGATGCCTCCAATAGCTTCGCCCAGTGTGAATAAGTCGCCATCGTTATTGATAAAAACGGGTATACGAAATTCGTTTTCGAGCATGGTTTTTAAAGCCACACCACCTCGGAACAAAGGGAGATTTTCCAGATCGCCGATAATACCATTTTCATAATCGGCAGGGCCTGGAAAACAAAAACTTATAGCCGAAGCATTGCCTAAAGTGATTTCATTTATTTTTTTAAAGCCATGTATTATTTTACGAAGCAATTCATCCAGGTTGTCAGATGACGATGGTAGCGAAATTGATTGCTCCAGAATGCTTCCGTTGCGTACAGCTTTAAAAACCATGTTAGTGCCTCCGGCATCTAAAACAAGTATGGTTTTATCTTTATTCATATTCATTAATGTGCTTGAAGCCAGTTATTACCAGTGTTCATGTCAACCACCACCGGAACGCTCAATTTGATGGCATTCTTCATTTTTGTTTTTACAACTCCCTGCACGATTTTAATTTCATCTTTATGTGTATCGAATACCAATTCATCATGCACCTGTAGTATCATTTTTGATTTAAGGTTCAATGTTTTGAATTCCTCAAAAATATGGATCATAGCAATTTTTATCATATCAGCTGACGATCCCTGTATGGGTGCATTGATGGCATTTCGCTCGGCAAAACCACGAACGGTGGCGTTGCCAGAGTTGATATCACTTAAATAGCGACGCCTTCCCATGATGGTTTCCACATAGCCTTTTTCACGGGCAAAATGAATTTGATCATCCATGTATTTTTTAATTCCGGCATATTCCTTAAAATAATTTTCGATGATCTCAGCGGCTTCTTTTCTTGGAATATCCAGCCGTTGTGACAGGCCAAATGCAGAAATTCCGTAGATCAGTCCGAAATTGACCATTTTGGCATTCCGCCTCATTTCTTTATCTACTTCTTTTAGCTCAACACCATATACCCGGGCAGCTGTAGCTGTATGAATGTCCTGGTCCTGATTAAAGGCCTCGATCATATTTTTGTCGCCACTTAAATGGGCGATGATCCGTAACTCTACCTGCGAATAATCTGCTGCCAGTAGCACGTAATCATCATTTCTGGGGATAAATGCTTTCCTGATTTCACGGCCTTTTTCAGTGCGGATAGGAATATTCTGCAGGTTCGGGTTATTGGAACTCAGACGGCCTGTTGCAGCAACTGCCTGGTTGTATGAAGTATGAATGCGCTGGTCTCTAGGGTTGATCAGCAATGGGAGTGCATCTACATAAGTCGATTTAAGTTTTGTAAGTGAGCGATACTCCAAAATATGATCAATGATAGGGTGTTTGTTGGATAGCCGCAACAAAATATCTTCGCCAGTTGAATACTGACCTGTTTTGGTCTTTTTTGGCTTGTCATCTATTTTTAGTTTATTGAAAAGGATCTCGCCGAGTTGTTTAGGGGATGCTATGTTGAATTCGGTACCTGCCAATTCAAAAATCGTTTTTTCAATGTCGACGATATACGTTTCAAGTTCTGTGCTGTAATCATTCAATGCTTTAATATCCAGCTTTACCCCTTCCGCCTCCATGGATGCCAGCACAGGAACCAGCGGCATTTCAATTTTTTCAAATAAGTCGTGCGTTTCTGTGCTTTTTAGTTGTGGAGCAAAAATAAGTTTGAGTTGCAGCGTAATATCAGCGTCCTCAGCCGCATACTCTTTGATGAGCTTGATATCAACATCACGCATGCTCAGTTGGTTTTTTCCTTTTTTCCCGATCAGGTTTTCAATAGGTACCGGTTTGTAATTCAGGTAGGTTTCGGACAGGTAATCCATATTATGACGCATATCGGGATGCAGTAAATAGTGCGCTATCATGGTATCAAAAATAGGCCCCTGAACCTGGATATCATACCATTTCAGGATGGCCATATCAAATTTAATATTTTGGCCGATCTTTTCAATGTTGGGATTTTCTAAAACAGATTTAAAAACATTGACAATTTTTATTGCGTCGTTGTAATTTTCAGGCAAGGCCACATACCAGGCTTCGTTGGATTTGATGGAAAAGGAAATACCCACCAGTTCCGAGTTATTCGGATCGAGTCCGGTGGTTTCGGTATCAAAACAAATCGACTTTTGCTTTGCCAGCGATTCAGCAAGTTTTAAAGCTTCTTTTTCATCCCTGATCAACTGGTAGTTATGTGGGGTATTCTGAATGGTTTTTAATTCAGTTGGTTTAACAGCTTCTTCATCATCCAAATTATTTTCCATAAAAAGCTCTCCCTGAACCAGCTGTTGTCCGTTATCCTGATTCAATGAATGATCCGTAAAAAAACGTTTGGCAAAATTGCGGAATTCCAGTTCATCAAATAGAGTCTTCAGGGCTTCCGGATCAGGAGCAGAAAGTTTCAAACCATCTTCATTAAAGTCTATGGGAACATCGAGAATAATGGTGGCCAGCGCTTTTGAGATCATTGCCTGGTCAGCGAAATTTTCCACATTTTCTTTTTGTTTTCCTTTAAGCTTGTCTGTGTTCTGAATGACATTTTCAACCGAACCAAACTCAGCTATCAGCTCCTTAGCCCTTTTTTCACCGATACCAGGAACACCCGGAATATTATCGGAAGCATCGCCCCACAAACCCAGAATATCGATCAGTTGCTCAGGACGTTGAATACCATAACGTTCACAAACTTCTTTCACACCCCACACTTCTGCTTTATTTCCCATGCGGGCTGGTTTGTACATGAAAATGTTCTCTGAAACCAGCTGGCCAAAATCTTTGTCCGGAGTCATCATATAAGTGAAAAAACCAGCACCTTCTGCTTTTTTTGAAAGTGTACCGATGACATCATCAGCTTCATAACCATCTACTTCCAATATAGGAATGTTAAATCCTTTTATTAATTCATAGATATAAGGAATAGAAGCAGAAAGATCTTCGGGCATTTTTTCGCGGTTGGCTTTGTAGGCAATAAAATCTTCATGCCTGACAGTTGGCGCCATGGTATCAAATGCCACGCCAATATGGGTGGGTTTTTCGTTTTTTAACACGTCATACAATGTATTGGCGAATCCGAGTATGGCAGAAGTATTTAATCCTTTTGAGTTGATCCTCGGGTTTTTACTGAAAGCAAAATATGCCCTGTAAATAAGGGCCATGGCATCCAACAGGAAAAGTTTCTTTTTTTCACTCATAGTTTGAAATTATGACAAACAAAGGTATGAAACGTACTCCTAGTAAAAAGGAGATTGTGGAAAATAATGAATTTCTGGAATAATTTTATGATAAATTTTCAACTTCAAATTGTTTGAAAGTATAGGGAGAGCTCGAAAAGAGAACTTTGTAACTCCTTATTTTTACAATACGAATTAGGAAAACATACATTATGGCAAAAAAGAGCAGCGCCGATAAAGCAGCCACCCCCGCGAAAAAAATTTTCGTTCTCGACACTTCCGTTATTTTATATAATCACAACGCCATCAATAGTTTCGAAGAAAATGATGTGGCCATCCCCATAACCGTGCTTGAAGAGCTGGATAACTTCAAGAAAGGAAATACTAACCTGAACTTTGAAGCCCGTGAATTTATCAGGTTCCTTGATAAGATTTCTGATAAATCAACAATGACAAATTGGAGACGACTAAATGGCCCGGAAAAAGGCAGGTTTAAAGTAGTGATGAATGACCAAAGTGAAGTTGATGCAACAAAGATATTCGGAGACAATAAAGCCGATCATCGCATTTTGAACGCTGCTTTAAAACTTAAAGAAGATAATCCTGAAAGTAAGGTGATTCTTGTGAGTAAAGATATCAATCTTCGGTTAAAAGCCAAATCGCTCAGTTTACCGGCAGAAGATTTCATGACCGGCAAGATCGCTGATATTGAATCGCTGTATACCGGTATGAGCCAGCTCGAAGATTTGAATGCTGATATGATCGATAAGTTATATGCCGAAGGGTTTTGCCAGGCAGAAGACCTGGGTATTGAAAATCCATTTCCAAACCATTATTATATTTTAAAAAGTGATCGGACATCAGCATTGGCCTATTTTAACGCAATCACCAACCGTATTGAGCGCGTTGAAAAACATGCAGTTTCCAGGATTATGCCTCGAAATGCGGAACAGGTTTTTGCGCTCCATGCCATTTTAAATCCTGAGATCAAACTGGTAACCCTTCAGGGTGTGGCAGGAACCGGAAAAACGCTGCTGGCACTTGCAGGTGCCTGGGATCAGCGAAGGAACTTTAAACAGATATACCTGACCAGGCCTATTGTGCCACTCAGCAATAAAGACATTGGTTATTTACCGGGTGATGTGCACGAAAAAATCAATCCATACATGGAACCCCTGTGGGATAACCTGAAATTCATTCAGAGCCAGTATGGCGAGCAGGATAAGGAATACAAACGCATCACCGATGCCATTGAGAATGAAAAATTGATGATTACACCATTGGCATACATCAGGGGGCGTAGTATTTCAAACGTGATCTTCATCGTTGATGAAGCACAAAACTTGACACCCCACGAGGTGAAAACCATTATTACCAGGGCAGGGGAGAATACCAAGATCATCTTCACCGGTGATATTTACCAGATCGACACCCCTTACCTCGATTCACAGTCGAATGGCCTGTCGGTATTAATTGATAAAATCAAGCACCACGATATTTATGCCCATGTAAGGCTTGAAAAGGGTGAGCGTTCCGAACTGGCTAATCTGGCAAACGATCTTTTATAGTTGACTTTATATCATTGGATTTAGTATATTTGACTCCTTAATTCAAACCAAGGTGAACCATAACGACCAAAAGTTTATTCAGCTTACCCACACAATGGATGGTAAGGGCCTTTACGAGTGCTGGATGTTCTAATCAGAAATCACCCTAACCAATTTAATTTTTTCCTTTTTACTTTACACTTATACAAATGCAAGGTGTTATTTTCGATATAAAACATTATGCCATCCACGATGGGCCCGGAATCCGGCAAACCATTTTTTTTAAAGGCTGTGCTTTGGGTTGCTGGTGGTGTCATAATCCGGAGAGCCGTTCGCATGAGTTATTTACTTATCAGAAAAAAGAAAAGATAGATGGCCGGGAATTTGTAGTGAAGGAAACGGTCGGTAAAAGATATTCAGTAAATGAGTTGCTAAAGATCATTGAAAAGGACATGGTTTTCTTTGAAGAGTCGGGTGGGGGCGTTACATTCTCAGGAGGCGAACCATTGCAGCAATACGATTTCCTGCTTAAAGTTATGAAAGCTTGTAAAAAAAGAGATATCCATACATGCCTGGATACTACAGGTCTCGCACAGCAGGATAAGATGGCAGAGATTGCTCAATATACTGATCACTTTCTGTATGATATCAAACATATGGATAGCGAGCAGCACAGGAAATATACCGGTGTGAGCAACGAAGCAATCCTCGAAAATTTGAGGTATCTGGATTCGATAGGAAAAGAAATCTGGGTCAGGTATGTTTTGGTACCCGGCATCAATGATGATGAAAGTGATTTACTCAAATTGCTCGCTTTTCTGAAAGAATTGAAACAAGTGAATAAGATCAATTTACTACCCTACCACAAGATAGGAAGTCATAAGTATCATCGTTTTGGATTGGAATATAAAATGAACGGAGTTCAGGAACCCACTGCGGAAAGAATTGAAGAAGTAAGCAGATTGTTTTCCGATGCCGGATTTGAAGTTTCCATTGGAGGTTAGAAAGAAATAAAACCAGAAATTAATTTGTTATGAACACAAGAATACAACAGTTAAGAGAACAAAGCCTGAGTGCAATACCACGGATTTCGGCTGAAAGGGCATTGTTTGTGACCGAATTTTATAAAAGTGCCCTGGCACAACAGGTGTCGGTACCAGTCAGGAGAGCCCTTGCATTTAAACATATCATGGCCAATAAGAAAATTTGCATTAATGATGGTGAATTGATCGTTGGCGAACGTGGGCCTGCACCTAAGGCTGTGCCTACTTATCCTGAAATAACTGTACATTCCATTGAGGATCTTGAAATTCTGGATTCAAGACCGAAAGTCTGGTACAAAGCAGACGAAGAAACCAAAAGGATTTACAGAGAAGAGATCATCCCTTATTGGACTGGAAAATCGAACCGCGAAAAAATATTCAATAATCTGGATCAAAACTGGATTGATGCCTATGAAGCCGGTGTTTTTACCGAATTCCAGGAGCAAAGGGCCCCGGGTCATACAGTGCTAGGTAAAAAGATGTTCCAAAATGGATTTCTCGATCTGAAGAAAGAGATTGCACATGAAATTGAGAAACTAGATTTCTTTAACGACACTGAGGCATTCAATAAACGCGAAGAGTTAAAGGCAATGGATATCGCCGCAGATGCCATTATTTTATTTGCCAAAAGATATGCGGATGCATTGGAAGAGCTTGCAAAAGATGAAAAAAATGAAGACCGGAAAATAGAATTAATGCAGATGTCGGCCATATGCAAAATAGTGCCGGCCCATGCACCACAAACTTTCCACGAAGCTTTGCAACACTATTGGTTCATTCATTTAGGGGTGATCACAGAAGTAAATCCCTGGGACAGTTTCAATCCAGGCAGGCTTGATCAGCACCTGTATCCATTTTATGAAAAGGAATTAGAGGAAGGTAAACTTACTGAAGAAAGCGCCAAAGAATTGTTATCATCATTCTGGATCAAGTTCAACAACCATCCGGCTCCGACTAAAATTGGCGTAACAGCTAAAGAAAGCAGTACATATACGGATTTTGCATTGATCAATCTGGGAGGAGTTAAAGAAGATGGTTCGGATGCTGTTAACGACCTTACTTTTGTTATTCTTGATGTAATTGAAGAAATGCGTTTGTTGCAACCATCTTCGATGATACAAGTGAGTAAAAAGAACCCGGACAGGTTTATCAAACGGACCGCAAGGATTTTAAAAACGGGATTTGGACAACCTTCTGTTTTTAATACTGACGCCATCATACAGGAATTGTTAAACCAGGGGAAAAACCTGGTAGATGCCCGGAATGGCGGTGCCAGCGGCTGTGTTGAGACGGGTGCTTTCGGAACGGAAAGCTATATTTTAACCGGCTATTTTAACCTGACAAAGATTTTTGAGATCACACTCCGTAATGGCATTGACCCAATGACTGGGAAAGAAATTGGTCTGCAAACAGGGGATCCAACAGCATTCAAATCCTTTAATGAATTGCTGAAAGCCTATGAGAAGCAGGTAAAATATTTCTCTGATATAAAAATTAAAGGCAGTAATATCATCGATCAGGTATTTGCGGAAAATGTACCTGTCCCGTTTTTATCCTTATTAATTGATGATTGCATTTCGAATGGCAAAGATTACAATGCCGGAGGTGCCAGGTATAATACAAGTTACATCCAGGGCGTTGGACTGGGCAGCCTTACGGATATATTAACATCCATCAAATACCACGTTTTTGATCATAAAAGATATACGATTGAAAGCTTAATGAAGGCAGCAACTGCGAATTTTAAAGGCGCAGACGAATTACGCAATGAGCTGATCAATAACACCCCTAAATACGGGAATGACGATGATTATGCCGATGAACAGGCCGTTTCTGTATTTGAAATTTTTTACAATGCTGTCAATGGCAGGCCCAATACCAAGGGCGGTAATTTCAGGATCAACATGTTACCGACTACCTCGCATGTGTATTTTGGCAGTGTTACAGGGGCAACATTGGATGGCCGCCTGGCCAAAAAACCACTTTCAGAAGGGATTTCCCCTTTCCAGGGGGCTGACCGAAAAGGACCTTCTGCTGTGATAAAATCTGCTTCTAAAATTGACCATCTCAGAACCGGTGGCACCTTACTGAACCAGAAGTTAACGCCGTCATTATTGGAAACCGAAAAGGGTTTGGATTCAATGGTGCAACTTATCCGGGCCTATTTCAGGCTGGATGGTCATCATATTCAATTCAATGTAGTTACTGCAAAAACACTTCGAAAAGCACAAAAACATCCGGAAAATTATAAAGACCTGATAGTGCGTGTGGCAGGTTACAGCGATTATTTCAACGATCTGGGTGAAGAATTGCAGGATGAGATCATCCGAAGAACTGAGAACGAAGTGTTTTAACCTCCCTGTCATTTCGAACGAACGAAGTGAGGAGAAATCCCCCGGGTTAAACCCATGTACTAAGGAGATTTCTCAGTCGTTCCTCCTTCGAAATGACAACATAACTTGAGATTCCCGCCCGTCCGATAGGCGGGTCTCAGTCGCTTTGCTCCCTCGAAATGACAACGCAATTATATCCCCTGTTTATTATTCGTGTACTTCGTGATCAAAGTAATCCTTAAATCCTTGAATAGTTGAAGGGTTTCATTTTGCCTTTTAATTGTTAAATCTGTAATGTATTGCTTCGCTTTAGTCGGATTCTTTTCATGCAACTCCAGAAAAGTGTTGTCTACTGCTGCCTGTTCATCAAAAAATCGTTGTTCCATCGGATCGCGAACTTCATGTAAGTCTTTCACAGCGTCCTGCCATTTCAGATACAGCAGGTTATCTACGAAATCAACGGCCCAGCGCATGGAATTATCATCAAATACATCTTTATCATAGGTTTTATAACATTCAGCCACGTCAGTCACACCGGCGTACATGGGCACATAAGCGCTCGTAAATGCATTATCCACGTAAAACCAGTAAATACCGCCAATATCATTCGGGAGCCATTCGCGTAACTGGGCGATCATACCATATTCACCCCTTGCTCGTGCCACATTCCGGCGGCGGTTGATCTTTAACAGTTTCCGCATTTCTTCTGTGGGGAATGGGGTTGCTTGTGAACTGTGAACCATCTGACCGTCTGGCCCCGGATAATACCAGCCCGGTGCAGTTTCTTTGTCGTAAATGGTGCCGGCAAAAGTGGATCGCTGATAAGCCATAATATCTTGCACCGTCATTTTTTTATTCGGTTTGATGCTGAATGGGTAAATAGATAGCGGCTCAACATATTGTGTGTACTGGTCTTCACCCGCAAAAGGATCGGTCGTCCAACGATTAGGTAATTCGGGGAGCTCCGGCGCATATAAAGCATGGAATAACCAAAACCTGCTGGTGGCCCATTCACGAGGCACAGGCGCATACACATCCTGCCAGACAAAATCCTGTCCGCTTTTAGGGTCGTACCAGCCACGTTCAATGGCTTCACTCATATAATTTACAGATGCCCTGTAATTAGCCGTATCATCCAGGTGAATTTCTTTGATGATGCTCCAGTTGGGGATCATGGTGGCATGATCATCCGGTAACCTTTGTGCTGCCCAGATGGCACCGGGTTTGCCACTCTCTGGTGTCCAATC
Organism: Marinilabiliales bacterium; assembly: GCA_963776205.1. GTDB lineage: Bacteria > Bacteroidota > Bacteroidia > Bacteroidales > F082 > UBA4459. The sequence goes on along the minus strand of CAVZLR010000001.1, from coordinate 213,413 downwards.
ATTTCCAACGGCAAATATTTCCAATACCCATATTTCTTTGGTGTCGGCCAATACCAGCGATTCAGATTCACCCACACAGGAGGGTCTGAAACCATATTTTTCTATCAAAGCGGTTATGAGTTTCAAAGCTTCTCTGGCTGTTTTACAGCGTTGTAAGGCAAAAGCCTGTGCCTGTTCCACTGTCATGATCTGTTTGCAGGTTGAATCGTTCAGTTTCAGTTCATCACGCATGCTGGTGGTACTTTCGCCAATGGTCAGTTGCCATTCATTCATTTGCGGGTAAGCAGATTGAAAATAACTATAGGTTTCAGTAACCTGCGGAATCATACCCAGTGTGTCACCATAATCTCCCAGCGGACGGCCCAGGTCAACCATGCCCCAATATACGGGTGCCAGGGAGCCTTCGGCAAAAAATTGCCCCGGCATCACATGAACCCTGCAATCAGGTCCGGCATCGGTATGTGAAACTATTACTGAACCATCTGCGGTGGCGTTTTTACCAACTACGATGATGGTGCAGGCTTGAGAGTCAATATTTTGAAAACCAAGAAGTAAAATCAAAAACGGGATGATAATATTTTTCATGCTCATTTGAAATATGTAAAAGGTTGTTTAATGTAAGAAGCGAATTTATTTAAATTCTTTTACATTTAGCAGATGATAGTATCCTTCTTACTATTTGTATTTGTTAAAAACAAGTAACCTGCCAACGCTTGTGGAAATCATTAATTAACTTTGCAAAACTTACATCAATACCTTTCAAAATGAGAAAGATATACGCCTTTATTCCTGTGCTGTTTATCGTTGTTTCAGCTTTTCTGATTTTCAACCAGAAAAACATTGATACACGAGCGGAATATGAAAAATTTATACTGCAAAAAGCGACTTTTCACACAAATGTGGAAGTAGCAAAAACAGATTTGGAATCTCCCGACAAACCTGAAATGGCGGCATTCCAGGAATACGTAAAAACGGTGGACCCACAATTGGGATATGTACCCAAGCAGCGCCTCTGGAAATCTTATCAAACAACAATTGAAATAGAGGAAAAAGTAAAAAATTTACGTGATGGCCCTTACATCGAATGGCAGGGTACAGAAGCCAATATGGGTGGCAGAACCCGTGCTTTGATGTTCGACCCGAACGATGCAGAACTGAAGAAAGTGTGGGGAGGTGGCGTAACGGGAGGCCTATGGTATAATGATGATATTAATAACACCAATGTAAATTGGGTGCCGGTGGGCGATTTCTGGAGCAACCTGGCCATTAGCTGCATCACTTACGACCCTAATAACACCCAAACTTTTTATGTAGGTACCGGCGAAGCACAAACAGCACGGATTATCTACCGGGAATCTTCAGGCTTGGGAGCTGGTATTTTCCGATCGACAGATGCAGGCGAAACCTGGGAACAAATGCCATCTACTTCAGGTTTTATGTACATAACTGATATGGCCGTTATAGATGAAAATGGCACCAGTGTTATTTACGCTTGTGTGGCTTCAGGTACATATATGGGAGAAGACCACGAAAGTGACCCTGATGGTTTGTACCGATCAGATAATGGTGGCGAAACCTGGGAGCAGGTATTGCCTGAGATAATTGATCACACCGGTGAAATTTATTCCCCGGCAGATATTGACATTTCTGCGAACGGCAGGATATTTATAGGTACGATGGAAAATCTGAATAAGAATGGGGGTGCCACCATTTTATATTCTGATTCAGGACTCGAAGGTAGCTGGGAAATTTATGACCACTACAATACCGTAATCAGCAATGACGGAAATATTCATGTTCCTGCCCGTACCAATGTGGCCATCGCACCTTCAGATCCCAATATCGTGTATGCACAGTTTGCAGGTGGATATTGGGTCAATTCAGGTTATTACAACTATAAAGGCAGGTATATTGTAAAATCAGTTGATGGTGGAGTAACCTGGCAACAAAAAAACCTCCCTGATGAAGACTGGGCTGAACGCGCCTGGCATAATTTTATCTTAAGGGTTGATCCTTCCAATCCGAATGCCATCATTTCAGGAGGGCAGGATTTGTGGAAATCATCCAATTCAGGTAATTCATGGAACCACATATCCGACTGGTTTGCCATGTATACGGGAGGAGGTGATGATTATGTTCATGCCGATCAGCACAATATTATGTATCAACCAGGCTCATTCGTAACGGCTGTCTTTGGTTCGGATGGGGGTATTTTTCTCAGCAATACAACCAATTTAAGTTATCCTGTATTTATTGAAAGAAACCAGGGGTATAATACCCTGCAATATTATTCAGGAGCAATTCATCCGGTAGCTGGCACTGATCATTATATTGGTGGACTACAGGATAACGGAACTACCTTATACACAGGCTCTCCCCTTAATATTAATGATATGATCGATGGAGGTGATGGGGCCTATTGCTTTTATGATGAAAATGAGCCTGAAATCTATATAACTTCCGTATATTATAATTCTTATACAGCATGGGTAAATGGTAGCCAGGTCAATTATTTTGGCTTAGGTGGTACTTTTATTAGTCCTGCCGATTACAATTCAAGAGACAATATTTTGTTTGCTAATGGGGTTACATTTAATGGTAATAATTCGAACCGAATTAATAGGAACTCAGGAATCCCATACAGCATTAACGAACAATTGGTTCATGCGGGCACTAATTCGCAAGTCGCTTTTTCTCACGTTTGCTATTCTGAACATTCCCCGGTCGGATCTTCAACACTGTTTCTGGGAACTCAGGCAGGAAAATTATATAAAATTGAAAATGCACAATCATCGCCACAGGCAACAGATTTAACTGGGCCGGAATTTCCAACAGGCAACATTTCTTGTGTAGCTGCAGGAAGTTCAGAAGATAAATTGCTGGTTACTTTTTCAAATTATGGTGTATCTTCGGTTTGGTTTACAAATGATGGTGGTGACACATGGACTGCAAAAGAAGCCAACCTGCCGGATATGCCTATTCGCTGGGCGCTATTTCATCCTGATAATGACGGACAGGTGATGCTGGCAACAGAAACCGGCATTTGGGTTACCAATATGATGCTGGAAGATGAAACGATCTGGTATCCTGCAAATAATGGAATGGCCAATGTAAGGGTGGATATGCTTAAACTGCGTAAAAGTGATCAAACAGTTCTGGCAGCTACACATGGTCGGGGCTTGTTCACAGCCACCTATGACATAGATATGTTTTATGTAGGACAGGATGAGGTGCAAGCAAATGAGGAAAGTTTTGACATCTATCCAAATCCGGCGAATCAGGTTATTACTTTGGACTTTTATTCGGAAAGAAGCCAACATATTTCAATTTATATATTAGATGTGACAGGGAAAATCGCGTACCAAGAATCATTTCAGGCTGAAAAGGGAATTTTAAAACATATGCTGGATATTCGTTCTATTGATCCGGGTATTTTTTTCGTAGAAATAGATTTGAATGGAGCAACAAAAACACAAAAGCTCATCGTCAATTAAAAAAGCAACGCTTATCTTTGTCGGAATTTTAAAGAATAAAAATGCTGTATCCACTTAAATTCAAGCCCGTTTTTAAAGATAAGATTTGGGGAGGCCGGAAGATAAAAACCGTGCTGGGAATGGATTATGGTACATTACCAAATTGCGGGGAAGTGTGGCTGATTTCAGGTTATAATGCTGATCAGAGTGTGGTTGCCAATGGATTTCTTGAAGGAAATGAATTGAATGAATTGGTGGAAGTATATATGGGTGAATTAGTGGGTGATAAAATTTTTGCAAGGTTTGGCAATGAGTTTCCGCTACTTTTAAAAATTATAGATTCCAATGACTGGCTATCCATCCAGGTACATCCGGATGATGAACTAGCAAGAAAAAGAATGCTGAATCATGGTAAAACAGAGATGTGGTACATGCTGGATGCTGATCATGGGGCAGAATTGATCTCTGGATTCAATCAGGATGTGAATGAGGATGTATATAAAGAGCATCTGAAGCAAAACAAGATCAAAGATTTACTTAATGTTGTGCAAGCACAAAAAGAAGATGTGTTTTTTATTCCCTCGGGAAGGGTGCACGCGCTTGGACCTGGCTGTTTACTTGCTGAAATTCAACAAACTTCCGATACTACTTACAGGATATACGATTGGGACAGGATAGATAATGCTGGATTTAAACGAGAACTGCACACAGAAGAAGCATTGGCTGCCATTGATTTTAATAAAACAAAAGATTGTAAAACTAAATATACTTCTGAACTAAATAAAACAGCATCTTTGATAGAAACACCTCATTTCATAACACGTCTTATTAATGCTGATCAACCGGTAATAAAGAATATTAGTGAATTGGATGCATTTATAGTTTATATGGTTGTGGAAGGTAATTGTACCATAAAATATGAAGATGGAGAAATTGGCATGAAATTAGCTGAAACAGTACTAATCCCGGCTTCTATGGGAAATATTGTCATAGAACCGAAAGAAAAATCAAAATTATTGGAGATATTTATTGACGTGGCGAGGATTTAAATTCGGATGCAACTAAGTTCTATAATATGTTGTCATTCAGGTAAACATACATCGAAAACTAAAATTAATTATAATGAAGAAATTCATCATTTTAACAATTGCTTTTTTTATTGGATTTGCTGTGTTTTCGCAGGAAGAAACAACAAAAAAAGAATTACCATCAATAAACATTAAGACCCTGGATGGCCAAACATTTAATACCCAGGATATTTATAATGACGGAAAACCGATTTTGATAAGTTTCTGGGCTTTATGGTGCAAACCATGCAAAAAGGAAATGGATGCTTATAATGAAAATTATGATGACTGGCAGGAAGAAACAGGAGTAAAAATATATGCTGTATCTATTGATGATGCTCGTTCAACAGCCAAAGTACTCCCTTTTGTAAGCGGAAAAGCATGGGAAATGGAAGTATTGCTCGACCCGAATGGTGATTTTAAAAGAGCGATGAATGTAAATATGATTCCTCATACATTTTTACTTGACGGTAACGGAAATATAGTTTATCAGCATACCTCATATTACGAGGGTCTTGAAGATGAAATTTATGAAATGGTCAGGAAAGTAGCAGCTAATGAAGTAATTACGGATCATTAATCTTTAATTGAAAGACAAAACCAATTACATTATGAAAAGAGTTGCGTTACTCCTTATAATTTTATTATCAGTTTTTTTAGCCCATTCACAATTTTCTGAAGTAATAAATAGATCACAAATTCATGGAAGTTTTGAATTTGACGGGGCTTATTATATGCCCGACAATACAGTTGGTATTACCGATTCAATGATCAACGGTAAAAATTTTGCATTTAATGGATTCGGAAATATAACTTATTCACTGGGCAATTTTTCTGCCGGATTTAGATATGAGGCCTATCTGCCTCCATTGGCAGGTTTTGATCCAAGGCTGGAAGGACAGGGGTTCCCTTATTTATGGGCTACCTATACTACTGAGAAATTTACTTTTACAATCGGTAATTTCTACGAACAATTTGGCAATGGATTAACATTCAGAACATATGAGGAATGGTCACTTGGATATGATAACTCACTCAATGGAGCCAGGGTAACTTATGAACCTGTGAGAGGATTACTATTTAAAGGTGTTTATGGAATGCAGCGATTCTTTTGGACACCCTATACAAAAAACAGCCGGGGAATTGTAAAAGGATTGGATGCCGAATTGGATTTTAACCAGGTGTTCAATTCCATGAGTAACTCAAAACTCAGGTTGATACTCGGGGGTAGTTTCGTGAGTAATTATCAGGCAGATCAGGATCCATTGTATAATTTGCCGAGAAATGTTGGGAATATGGCTGGCAGAATGACTTTGGGATTTGGAAAGATTAATATAACAACAGAGTATGCATATAAAATAAACGACCCGTCAGCTATAAACAATTATATATACAAAGTAGGAGAGGCATTAATGCTGAGTGCCAGCTATTCCACCAAAGGATTTGGTTTTTATGGAATGTTTAAAAGGTATGATAACATGAGCTATAAATCGAACCGGGCTGTAACAGCAAATGCACTCGATATCAGTTTTCTGCCTCCCAATACTGAAACACATACTTATATGCTGACATCAATGTATCCATATAATACACAACCAAACGGAGAGATTGGATACCAACTGCAGCTCAATTACAAAGTTCCTAAAAAATCGAAACTTGGCGGTAAGTATGGAATGGGTCTGGCTATCAATTATTCACAGGTAAATGATATCGTAAGGGATGCCGTTAATGTGCCAGGAACTGATACAACTGCTGTTGGAGCATCCGGCACGCTGGGTTGGACATCCCCTTTCTTTAAATTTGGAGAACGAATTTTTTGGCAGGATTTGAATATTGAAATTGATAAGAAATTCTCTAAAAAGTTAAAAGGAACTTATACTTACATGTACCAGTCGTATGATATTGCTACGCTTGAAGGACATACCGGTGATCCAATTGTTTATTCGAATATTGGTATAATTGACATGACCTATAAGTTTACTTCAAATCATGCATTAAGGTGGGAGTTGCAGGGATTATGGACAAAAGAAGATAAAGGAAACTGGGCAGCTTTGTTGCTTGAATATACTATTTCACCCCATTGGTTTGTTTCTGTAGCAGACCAATATAACTATGGTAATCCTGAAGAAGAAAAAAGGATCAATTATTATACAGGATCATTCGGATATACATATGAAACTACCCGAATATCAGTAACATATGGTCGTCAGCGTGAAGGAATTGTATGTGTAGGTGGCGTTTGTAGGGCGGTTCCTGCCTCCAGTGGTTTTTACGTAACTATCAGCAGTAATTTTTAAATAGCAGAATCATGAAGATATTCAAATTTCTATTGATACTAACCGTAGTAAGCATGCTGTTTTATGGCTGTGAAAAAATCGATCCACCATTTACAGAAAATCAAGGTGGAACTGACCCTCCTGATACTACAAGGGTTGTAAAACGTGTACTACTCGAAGATTATACAGGCCATGATTGTGTGAATTGCCCGACTGCCGCTGTTGCAGCTGAAGATTTAAAAGAAGTATACGGCGAGAAACTGGTGGTTATGGCTGTGCATGCTGGATTTTTCGCCAGGCCAACACCTGGTCTTCCTGAAGATTTCAGAACTGATGCAGGCGAAGTCTGGGACCAGTATTTTGGTATTAGTGCAGCTGGAAACCCCAATGGAGTAGTTGACAGAGTGGAAAAAGCACCTGGTGATTATATCTTTAATTATGGTGAATGGGGTACAGCAATTGCTGCTGAATTAGAAGAAGATGCTGAAGCAAAAATAACTATAGAAAACAGTTTTTCTGGAGATAATTTAACGTCGAATATCACCAGTGAGTTTCTTACCGAATTGGATGGAATTTATAACATAGTATTTTGCATTACGCAGGATAGCATTATCGGGTCACAAAAAAATAATGATACAAACGTTGGTGATACACCATTAATCGAAGACTATGTTTTTATGCATGTGTTAAGATACACCAATGCAGTATGGGGTGATAATCTGACAGATAATGTGGAAGTTGGTAAAGAGTATGAATCTACATTTTCAGTTGATTTTGAAGCGGATTGGATCCCGAAAAATTGTCATGTTGTGGCTTTTATTTGCAATGCTGAAACAAAAACGATTATCCAGGTGGAAGAGTCCAAAGTGTTGGAATAAACAAGTAGAAAACTTTTATTTAAAAGCGCCATGGACTAATGGTGCTTTTTTATTTTCGAGCTTCGCCAAATTCCTGCAACCAACGATACATCCCATTGTGTAATCCACCTGAGTAACATGCTAAATGGGTCCATTGAGGATTAAGTAAATTGTAACGGTGACCATAGCCGAAGATACCGCTATCAATTAGCAGCATAATAACAATTTCACGGGGGGAAGCTTCAGGAAACCGGCCTGCTATATTTTCATTGCCGGTAACCATGTTGGGAGCAAACCTTACAATTCGTTCCATGGGAGTCGAATGATCACTACCGTAATGTCCCAATTTCCAATTGTGTCTGTCCTGGTCCTTGCCATGCTTTTTAGCGGCCTTATAAATGCCCTCATCAGGTTGTAAAACAGACATCGGTTGTATATTCCTCAGGTCTTGGATGAGGCTTTTAATAGCAGCAACCTCTTCTTCGTACCTGTAATAAGAATGCGTATCGACTTTGTGGATGGACAACTTCCCATTTTGTTGTTTATATGTAGTTTCTAGTAGAATATCTTACTTCCCCCGGACCCATAAATCTCAAGCTCTGCTTCCGCTTTCTTTAGATAAGGTTTGAGAATTTCAATATAAGCCTGTGGTTGGTTGCGCACCAGGTTGATCTCATAGATCATTTGCTTTTCTTCTGCCGACAAGTAATTGCAACTGGCTGCTGTATTCAGGTTTCTGGTGACCTGGCTGAAAGCACTAATATGAAACAGCATGACTATAATTGTGGAAAATAACTTTGTATGAAACATCATTAATATTCTGTTTCAAGAAAAACGAAGCCATACCAACAATATTTTACTATTGAAAAATTCATTGTCGTAAAGCCTGGTCTGTTTAGGAAAGAAGATTATTTTTTCTTTTTAGTCCACCTGCGTTTTACATAAGGCTTCCTTTTCCTGGGTTTGTACTCTGGTGTTTCGCCCAATTCTTTGGGAACTTGAGATTTATGCAAAGTTTCACCCAGCAATTCTTCTATCTCGAGAAATTTTCCCTGTGAATCCTCATCAATAAGGGTTATAGCTACGCCATCAGCTTCGGCGCGGGCTGTGCGGCCAATTCGATGGATATAATCTTCCCCATCATTAGGCACATCAAAATTGATGACCAGGTCAATGTCTTCAATATCAATGCCGCGCGACAAAATATCAGTAGCTACCAATACATTGATCCTTCTTGCCTTAAAACTTCGCAGCGCGTTTTCCCTTTCTTCTTGTTTAAGGTCGGAGTGTATATCGGCTACATTGATGCCTTTCTTTTTTAAAGTACTACTGAGCTGTTTGGTGCTTAATTTGGTAGAACAGAATATCAGTACGCTTCTGAGTTTTTTGGTTCGCAATAGGTAAGAAACCAATGGAATTTTTTGTTTGCTGTACACCACGTAAGCAATCTGGAGGATTTTTTCAGCCGGTTTTGACATGGCAATGCTGATTTCTTTTGGATTTTGCAGCACACTTTTGGCCAGTGTCCTGATCTTTTGAGGCATAGTTGCAGAAAACATCAGGGTTTGCCTTTTTTTAGGAAGATAGGAAATGAGTTTCATGATATCGTCATAAAAACCCATATCCAGCATGCGGTCAGCTTCGTCAAGGATGAGGTATTTCAACTCGGAAACTTTCACATAGCCCATATTAAAATGAGAGATCAGCCGACCCGGAGTTCCGATGATGACATCTGCACCATCCGACAATGCTTTTTTCTCTTGCGCATAGGAAGTACCATCTGTGCCTCCATAAACTGCGATCGAGCTTACAGGAGTGAAGTAAGAAAATCCTTCCATCTGCTGGTCAATCTGCACAGCAAGTTCGCGTGTTGGAACAATAATAAGGGCTTTAACCTGGTGGTGGTCCTGTTCACCGGTTATTATTTTATTGATGATGGGTAAGAGGAATGCGGCCGTTTTGCCAGTTCCGGTTTGCGCTGAAGCAATCACGTCTTCACCATTCATAATTAAAGGAATTACCTGCTCCTGAACGGGTGTGGCTTTCTGAAAGCCAATTGCATCAATGCCTTCCTCTAGTCTTTCGTCGAATGAAAATGCTTTAAAATCCAATGTTTCGGTTTTGAAAAATCAGTCGAAATTACAAAATAAGCAGCACAAACTAATTCTATCTTTAATTTTTACTTTTATGAATAGATCTTAAAATGCTAATCTTCCCATTTACCCGATTGTTTCCCTGATAACATATCTATTTCAATGACTAGCAACACCATGTTTTCAAGGCTTTTTGCAGAATACACATTTTTTGCCGGCCCGCCATATTTCGACATGATGATATCAAGACCCGCTTTTTTCTGAGAAGTATCATCAATTATGGAAATGTTACCATATCCAATGATCGAACGGTATTTGGTCGTCCAGTCGCAGGCTGCTTTACCTGTAATAATCTCATGATCAAGCTCCATTTCAAAACAAACACGATTGTTCTTTTTGATAAAATCAATTTTATTGCCACCGGTTGCCGAATGAATGAAAAGTTTATTGTCACGGTAGCCAAAATTGACCGGCACAATATGCGCTTCGCCATCAATTGAGAATCCGATCCTGCAAATGGAAGATTCATTCAGAATTTTTTCTATAATCAGCGTGTCTGTAATGAGTTTGTCAAATCGGCGCATATGTGAACTTTAAAATTGGAAGCACCTTATTGGCGCTTCCAATTGAAGATTTTTGTTAAAATTTCGGTGTTCTTCCAGGTGTATAGGGTGCCTTCAGTTTATCCAATTCATCGTCTAATTGATCCAGCTTGTTGCTGATCTCTGTCAGTTGTTCTATAACAGAAGGTATGGATTCCATTAAAATTTCATAATTCATTTTCTGTGTTGCTGTTGGCGCTGAAGTGGACTGCCAGGATGCCCATAAAATTGCACCCAATCTGTTTGAAAGTGGCATTTGCTCAGGTGGTACTTCTTCCCAGCTGGCTTTAGCTGGTGTTCCATCAAACTGGAATGTAATGTAGTCCAATTTTTCTTTGATCTGAGCAGCTTCATTCTTCATTTCAATGGTAGCTCCATGAGATTGCTGTAATGCCTGCCTTATATATGCGGTTTTTGTAGCCAGATCTTTGCTGTACTTTTCAACATCATTCATAACCCGCCATAAGTCAGCAACATCACTGTAAAATGCAACAAGTGCTTCCTTATTTTCAGCAGGGAGGGTGGTGTTTTCCAACACCTTTGCTTCAAATGTCACAGGTCCTGCCAATTCCGTTTCTATACCATTATGTACCATACTCATTTCAACGGTATAAGAGCCGGGTAAAGCCATCATACCACTTCCACCATCTTTCATTGGGTCAAATTTTTCATCCTTCATTTCTATATAGGACGGATTCTTATATCTCAAATCCCAGTTGGTACGCTGGATTCCTTTGGATGCTTTTTTATATAACTGTCGTACGATATTTCCATTTTTATCCTTGATGGTAAAAACCAGGTAGGGATCAATCTCTTTTTCTTCAGCATCCAATAGTTCTTTGGTGGGCTGCGGGATGGGTTGTCCTTCTTTAAATAATTCCTTTTCTTTCTCCAACCGTACTGTTTTCGGACTTTTAGGGACATCTTTTAAATAATAGGTAAAAGTAGCTCCGAATTCAGGGTTTTCGGCTTCATAAATGGCCGAACCCGTTCCATACCTGCTACCTTGCTGGATATACATGAGCGCATCTTTTACCGGGAACAGAATCGCTTCTTCGTTCTCTAATCTTTCTGTTGTTACTTCGCGCAGTGGTGTATAATCATCCAAAATATAAAATCCCCTTCCGAAAGTAGCTATCACCAGGTCGTTTTCTCTTTCCTGGATGGCTATATCCCTGACGGCAATATCAGGCAAACCTGAAGAAAACTTGACCCACTGTCCGCCGCCATCTGTTGAAAAATAGAAACTAAATTCTGTTCCCACAAATAACAGTTCTTCTTTAACCGGATCCTGAATGATGGAATGAATAGTTTCGTCATCCGGTAAATCGGAAACAATGGGAAGCCATGTTTTCCCTTTGTCGGAACTTTTTAACAGGTAAGGTTTAAAATCGTCACTTTTAATGTTGTTGAAAGAGGCAAATACTACGTTCTCATCAAAGCGGGAAGGGAAAATATCGCTCACATATGTATATTCCGGAACACCCGGAAAAGTAGTAGTTTTGGTCCAGGTCTTACCGGCATTATCACTCACCTGGATGACGCCGTCATCTGTTCCGGCAAACAATAAACCTTCTGTAATAGTAGATTCGGCAAACGAAACAATGGTACCCCATTGTGAAGTAGATACATCTTTGGCAACCGCGTCGGCAGGCCAGTATTTATCCATAACCTTAAACTGGTTGCGATCTTCATTCCTGGTCAGGTCCTCACTGATCACTTCCCAGGTATTCCCCCGGTCGTCTGATTTGAAAACTTTGTTCGCAGCCATATAGAGCCGTGTACCTGAATGTGGGCTTAAAATAAAAGGAGCATCCCAATTCCATCGATAAGTCAATTCATCTTTCCGTGGTTCAGGTTTGATCTTCATTTTCTCACCCGATTTTTTATCGTAGCGATAAATATTGCCATATTGGTAGGCCGAATAAACGATATCCGGATTGTTAGGTTCAATGGCCTGCCAAAAACCATCTCCTCCAAGCGTTACAACCCATTCATCGCTGGTTACGCCACCAGATTTCAGATTACGCGACGGACCACCCATACTGTTATTGTCCTGGGTTCCGCCATACACCCAGTAAAAAGGTTCGGTGTTATCAACATTTACTCTGTAATATTGAGTAACGGGCAGGTTAGTTTTAAACAAAAAGCTTGATCCGCCATCAAAGGTTTCATAAATACCGCCATCACCGCCTATCATAAAATGATCAGTGTCTTTGGGGTCAATCCACATGGCATGGTCATCTACATGGCGTTTGTTATTACTGACATTGTTCCATGTTTTTCCACCATCAGTAGTATATTTTGTGTAAGTGCCGATGGAATATACTTTGTCGGCATCTTTTGGGTCACAGAAAAGTTCACTGTAATATTGTCCGCTGGTGTTATAATCGTTCATCTTGCTAAATGATGCACCCTTATTGTTAGAACGGTAAAAGCCACCTTTATCGTTGGAGGCTTCAAACATCACATACACGATATTAGGATTCACCGGAGAAACGGTTATGGCCATTCCTCCTTTGTCAACACCGGGAATACCATTTGTAAGTTTATCCCAGGTTTTACCGCCATCTGCTGACTTATAAAATGCCGACTCGGGACCCCCACCGATTTTTGAAAATTGCCTTCTGCGCCGTTGTTCGGCTCCTGCGTAGATAACATCTGGATTGCCTGGTTCAAAACAAATATTGGCAACACCTGTATGCTCACTAATTTCAAGGACTTTCTCCCAGCTTTTTCCTCCATCGGTGGTTTTATACAAGCCGCGTTCACCACCGGGGCCCCATGCTGAGCCTTCTGCAGCTACGAAAACCACATCTGAGTTACGTGGATCGGTCAAAATGCCACCGATTTGCCGGGATTCTTCCAATCCCATATTTTCCCATTTCTTACCGCCATCTATAGTTTTATAAACACCATTCCCATAGCCGAGGGCCCGTTGATGGTTGTTTTCGCCGGTGCCTGCCCATACGACGTTTGGGTTGTTAGGATCGATGGCCAGCGCACCAATGGCATAAGCACCATAATTATCAAAAATAGGTGTAAAAGTAGTGCCGTTGTTGGTGGTTTTCCAGATATGACCCGAAGCTACGCCAACGTAATAGGTGCTCGGATTATCAGAATTTACAGCAAAATCAGCAATTCTTCCTGATGCAAAAGCAGGGCCGATACTTCTCCATTTTAAATTACTGAAAGTACTTGATTTAAGACTGTCGGATTCCGTTTCAACTTTTTTCTTTTTGGCTTCTGCTTGGGTAAATAACAATATCAAAGTCAGTACAAGGATTGCCCTGACGGTTGGCATATTTTTCATCATTAATTATATTTTGGTTTAAAATAAGAAGGCTAAAATTAAAAAAATACTTCGAATCAAATCAGTTTAAACCTGATTGATTTCATCATAACGATAGCAAGAGGTGAGGTGATCGTTCACCATTCCTGCTGCCTGCATAAAAGCATAACAAATTGTTGTCCCGACAAATTTAAATCCTCTCTTTTTCATGTCTTTGCTCATGGCGTCTGATTCGCTGGTGCTTGCAGGAATCTGTTCTGTACTATCCCAATGATTAATCAGTGTTTTCCCACCGGTAAATTGCCAGATGTATGTGTCGAAACTGCCAAATTCTTTCTGTACTGCAAGAAAATGCTGTGCATTGGTATATGGTTGAACGAATCTTTAAGTTGATTGCGGATATACCTTTGTCCCCTAATAATTCTTCAATTTTCCGTTCATCATAAAGGGCTATAATATCAGCGTTAAAATTATCAAATGCTTTGCGGAAATTTTCACGTTTATTCAGAATGGTTGACCAGCTTAATCCTGCTTGGAATGCATCCAAAACCAAAAACTCAAATAGTTTCCTGTCATCGTGAACCGGAACGCCCCATTCTTCATCGTGATATGCTTCATCATTAGGTTTTCCGGCAGGCCAGGTACATCTCAATTTATCATTCATTAGCTAAATCTAAGTTTCCAATATTTTTTTAATTGACATATTGTGTGCCTTGATAATTCCTTTTTCGGTGATGATTCCTTCTATATATTTTGCAGGTGTAACATCAAATGCAGGATTCAAGGCTTTTGAACCTGGTGAACTTACCCTTATTTTAATGAGGTTGCCATTGCTATCAACTCCAGTTTGGTAAAGCACTTCATCCGGATCTCGTTCCTCAATAGGAATATCTTTGCCGGTTTTGCATTCAATATCAAAGGTTGAAGTCGGAGCCGCTACATAAAATGGCACACCATACTCTTTGGCGATAATGGCTTTTTCAAGTGTTCCGATTTTATTGGCCACATCACCATTGGCTGCAATCCTGTCAGCACCAACAATTACAAAATCTATTTTTTTCCGGGCCATTAAAGCGGCTGCGGCATTATCCGGGATGATCACATGGGGGATGTCATCGTTGTGCAATTCCCAGGCTGTGAGTTTGGCACCCTGGTTTCTTGGGCGTGTTTCATCAACATAAACAAATACATCCTTTCCCTTGCCTCTTAGCAAGGTAAACCGGAGCGAGAGCAGTACCATAATCAACAAATGCCAGCCAACCGGCATTGCAGTGGGTGAGGATATTCACACTCCGTCCAAATAACTCTGCTCCTAATTCTCCTATTTTTTTTGAGTTTTGTGCATCTTCCAGAGCGATTTTCTGGGCTTCAATCTTCGCATTTTCTGGTGAAATTAAACCAGCTTTATAAACCCTGTCAACCGCATAGAACAAATTCTTTGCCGTAGGACGCGTATGTTCAATATCTTGTCGGGCTTCACGGATTGTAAGGGCTTTTGTTTTTTTATTTGATAGCAGAAATGCCTGTGCCATAGCGTAACCCGCTGCAGCACCAATTGCACCGGCACCCCGAACAATCATATCAGTTATGGCCATACAAGTGTCCCAATAAGTGGGGCATTCATAAATTTCAAATTTGAATGGCAGCAGATTTTGCTGGATCATAAAAACTGATGTGCCTTCCATCCAAACGGTTTGATAAGATTTGTCGCCAACGATCATTTTAATTTTGGGTTTTAAGTTGAGCAAGCGCATTCCAGATCATAAATCCAGTGCCAATTTCTATGCTTTTTTCGTCCACATTGAAGGTAGATGTATGCAGGTTTGAACTAATTCCTTTTGCATGATTAGCTGTCCCCAGGCGATAGAAACATCCGGGAATAATCTGGGTGTACCGGGCAAAATCCTCCACCGTCATTCTAATTTCCAGGTTTTTCACATTTTCTATTCCAAGAAATTCAATAGCAGCTTCTTTTGCGATCCTGGTGACTTTTTCATCATTCACAAGAAATGGATAACCTTTGTCAATAACAACCTCGCAATTTGTTCCAAAAGAAGCTGCTGTCTGCTGTGCTGTTTGAATGATAAGTGCATGGGCTTTCTTCCGCCATGCTTCATCGAATGTTCTGAAAGTACCATTAATCTTTACTTCCGAAGGAATCAAGTTACAGGCACCGTCTCCAATAAGTCGGCCAAAAGCCAGCACAGTCGGTATTTTTTCAGATTTATTTTCAGTGATCACCTTATTTAGATCCACCAGGATTTGTGCTGCTGCCAAAATCGTATTATCATATGTGTCGGGGATGGCTGCATGTCCTCCTTTGCCCCTGATATAAAGGTTTACTTCATCAGAAGAAGCCATATACAAACCGCTTCTGAATCCAAGTTGCCCAACTTCCAGGTCAGGAAATACATGTTGCGCACAGATAGCTTCGGGTGCGGGATTTTCAAGAATACCTTCATTGATCATACGCAAGGCCCCACCCGGAACCAGTTCTTCGGCAGGCTGGAAAATAAATTTGACCGTGCCCTCAAAATCATTCCTAAGTTCGTGTAATATCTTTACTGCACCTAACAGGCATGTCATATGGACATCATGCCCACAGGCATGCATAACACCTTTATTTATTGATTTGTAAGGGAATTCGTTTTCCTCAGAAATAGGTAACGCATCCATGTCTGCCCGCAAGGCGATCACTTTTTTTGAAGGGTTTTTACCCTCGATAAGCCCGGTAATGCCATAACCACCAATTCCTGGTTCGATGGGGAATACTTCCATTCTTTCAGTAAATCATGAAATATATATGGCCGTTTTATTTTCATGTTCACTGAGTTCTGGATTTGCATGCAAATGCCTCCTGATATCAATTAGAAAATCAACATCTTTACTAACCTGTCTTATTATTTGATCTTTTCTTATCACCTGATATTTCAATGCTAACAAATGTACAATTATTCATCAAAAAAATCATTTCAATGTTTCATTGTGTCGATGATCTTTTTTTATCAATATTTTTGCAGTATGGAAAATACGAGATTAGAACGTGTTTCTAAATTATTGCAAAAAGATTTGGGAGAAATTTTGCAGTATGACCTGAAGCATGTTACAAAGAATTCATTGGTTACAGTAACAAAGGTGCATGTAAGCCCTGACCTGTCTATAGCCAAAGTGTACCTGAGTTTGTTTGCTACTTCTGATAAGAAAGCACTTCTGACCGATATTAGGCGTCATTCAAAAGAAATCAGGGGGAAATTGGGTTTCAGGATCAAGAATCAAATGCGCGTGGTTCCTGATTTGCAATTTTATGAAGATGATTCGCTGGACTATATCGAAAATATTGATCAACTGCTAAAGGATTAGTGAATTAACTACCCACCTAATAAAATGATAGTTATTACAAATAAAGAAATTTAATGCAATACGATCCGATTAAAAGAAAACTTGGCAAAGTGTTCAATTCAACACCTGCTTTGCGAAAACTATTTTACAGATTATTAGATGTGTTGCTGCTCCGTTCATGGCATATTCGAAAGGCCATAAAACAATGGGTAAAAGAAAATGAAGGTCCTAAAAAAGTGCTGGATGCCGGCTCGGGATTTGGACAGTATGATTATTATATGGCCACAAAATATAAAGACTGGACCATTAAAGGAATTGATGTTAAAGATGAACAGATCACTGATTGCAATCAATTTTTTACAAGGGTAAGCCTGAATAATACAAGTTTCGAAGTAGCTGATCTTACAAAATTTGCTGAACCGCAAACCTATAACATGGTGCTATGTGTGGATGTGATGGAGCACATTGAAGAAGATGAACTAGTATTGAATAACTTTTATAAATCATTGAAAAAAGGCGGGTACTTATTAATTTCAACACCTTCAGATCAGGGCGGATCGGATGTACATCACGATCATGATCATGAGGATGGAAGCCAGTCGTTTATTGATGAACACGTGCGTGATGGTTATGGGATTGAAGAAATTACTGCAAAGATGAAACGGGCAGGTTTTTCAAAAACGGAAGTGCATTACCAATATGGAAAACCCGGTAAAATAGCATGGCGGTTAAGTATGAAATATCCTATTATCATGCTGAATGCATCCTATTTATTCTTTATCGTGCTGCCATTTTATTATTTGCTTACGTATCCGGTAGCACTTATTTTAAATATCATTGATGTAAATACAACCCATAAAACGGGTACCGGCCTTATTGCCAAAGCATGGAAATAATAGATGCAATTAAATAAATCGGATATTTGTTTGTACGTATTAGATAAATCGCCTTAGATGAATCTCTCACTTTTCATAGCAAAGAGGTATCTCATTTCAAAGAAATCGCACAACCTGATCAATGTAATTTCCCTCATCACGGTTGTGGGATTAACCATTGGGGCTGCTGCATTGATCATTGTATTATCGGTATTTAATGGCTTCGAAAGCGTGATCAAATCCATGTACAATATTATAGATGCTGATTTTGAAATAACTGCTGTACAGGGTAAAACATTTCAGATGAATACTTTTCCTTCTGAGAAAATAAAAATGGCAGATGGTGTGCTGGATTTAGCAGAAGTTATTGAAGAAGATGTACTATTCAAGTATCGCGACAACCAATACATTGCCAAAATAAAAGGTGTTTCAGAATCATATGTAACCCTTTCAGGAATTGATACGATGTTGATAGATGGAAGTTCAGTACTGCAGGAAGGCACTTCAAATTTTGCCATAGTTGGATCAGGTGTTGCCTGGTATTTGGGAATCAATATTCGCAGCATTACTGATTTATTGAATGTTTATGTTCCAGTAAGGGGGGATCCTTCCTCTTTCAATATTTCGAATGCTTTTCATATTGAACCGATTCATACTACAGGGGTGTTTTCGGTACAGCAAGAATTTGACGAACGATATGTGATTGCACCGGTTCGTTTTGTAAGAAAATTGTTGGATTACGAAGACGAAGTGACAAGCGTGGATATTTATATTGAGGCCGGTGCGGATTATGATCAGGTGCAGCTTGATATTGAAAATATCCTGGGATCAGGATTCCAAACTAAAAACCGTTTTCAGCAAAATGAAACCCTTTATAAACTATTAAAGTCGGAGAAATTGGCCATTTTTCTCATTTTGGTGTTTCATTTTGATGCTCACATCAATCAATATGATTGGATCTTTATCCATCCTGATCGTTGAAAAATTAAAAGATATAGCAGTACTTAAAAGTTTGGGTGCCACTAAAAAACTTATTTTTCAGATTTTTATGGCTGAAGGCTTATTGATCAGTTTGATAAGTGCTGTAACAGGGTTGTTGCTCGGCTTCATTATTCTATACCTGCAACAAACTTTTGGTATTGTTAAGCTGGGTTCGGGAGAAGGAAATTTTATCATTGAAGCATATCCTGTTGCCATGAACTGGCTGGATTTTCTTTATGTATTTTTAACTGTTGTCACCATTGGACTGCTGGCTACATGGTATCCTGTAATGAATCTTATTAAAAAATATCATTCCATTGCTCTCAAGTAATCTTCTTTAAACAGAGGTGAGTTTATTTTAAAATTAAGCAACCAATATTCCTATTATGTTGTCTTTTAAATGATTAATAGATATGGCATTTGGTAATTTGGAATTAATATTTATGCTATTTATCAGCATATCAATCAAATCAAATCCATTATATTTGCACCTAATCAAAAAAAACATCAAATGAAAAAGTTTAATGTCCTTTTAAAGAGTGTCCTTATTACCATTTTTATGGGATATGTTTTACAAAGCACATTTGCTCAAACAATCAAAACAAGTGAGCAAAATAATTCCGAATTGCAACTCTTACAGTCGAGTGATCTGCAACTTCGATTTGTTAATAAAGTCGGCTCTATTCAAACTGAATTTGTGAATATTGAAAACATTGATTATGCAAGAATATTAGTTGCTGCCTATACAAGGAGTACGGTTTTCGGAGATCCGGAAGTGCCGGTTAGAAGAAAGCTTATTGAGATTCCTCATGGTGCAACACCAAGCGTGAAGATTATCAATTATGAAGTAACAGAATATGACCTTGCTGCGTACGGTATCGAAAACCAACTGATTCCTCTACAATTACCCGTTCCAAAATGTGGAGATTCTCCTGATTATATTTGCAATTCAGGAATTTATCTTACTGATGCTTTTATCAATCAAGATTTAGTATCTGTTGATATACTTGGCATCATGCGAGGTACAAGAATTGCCAGACTGAATGTGTCTCCAATTTTCTATAATCCAGTAAAAAATTCAATTAGAGTTTATGAAAATTTAGAGTTCGAAATTATTTTTGAAGGTGCTGATCTTGCACTTACACAATCACAAAAAGAAAAATATTATTCACCTTATTTTAGTGGCATGCTCACCATGCTTGAAAATTATACCAAACCATCAAGCAGGGAAAATTTCACTGCCTACCCAATAAAGTATGTTGTTGTTTCCGACCGGATGTTTGAAAATCAATTGCAGCCGTTTATTGATTGGAAGATCAAAAAAGGGTTTACGGTAGTTGAAGCATATACAGACGTCATTGGAACATCCAAACCTGAAATTAAATCATTTATCCAGGGACTTTATGACGCAGGATCACCACAGGACCCAGCTCCATCTTTCGTGCTGTTTGTTGGTGATGTTGCTCAGATTCCAACTTATGAAAATGGAAATGGCGAAACAGACCGCTTGTACTTTGAATATACCGGTGACTTGTTCCCGGAAATATTTTATGGAAGGTTCTCTGCAACCAATACTTCTCAGTTACAACCTTATATCGACAAAACCTTGCAATATGAACAATATACGATGCCGGATCCGACTTTCCTGGAAGAGGTAGTAATGATTGCCGGTATGGACGGTGGATTTGGAGCAAGCCATGGAAACGGTCAAATTAACTATGGTACCGTTAACTATTTTAATGAGGATCACGATATTTTATCCCATACCTATTTGTATCCAAATTCAGGTAGCAGTGCGGCACAAATCAGACAAGATATTAGCAATGGTGTTTCATTTGCAAACTATACAGCACACTGTTCACCAAGCGGATGGGCTGATCCTTCTTTTACAACAAGTCATATTTCAGCACTGCAAAATCAGGATAAATATGGTTTATTAATAGGGAATTGCTGTTCATCAAGTGAATATGCTGGCACTTGTTTTGGCGAAGAAATTTTAAGAGCCGACAGATAAAGGTGCCGTTGGATATATTGGGGGTTCTAACAGTACTTATTGGGATGAAGATTATTGGTTCGGTGTAGGAAGTACAAGTAATATCACAGAAAACCCACCACCATATGAACAAACCGGTTTAGGAAATTATGACAGATCTTTCCATGACCATGGAGAACCTTTTGAAGATTGGTTTACAACTATGGACCAGGTTCTATATGCTGGTAATTTGGCAGTATCAGAAGCTGGTTCCAGTTTGCAAACGTACTATTGGGATATTTATAACCTGATGGGTGATCCTTCCTTAATGATTTATTATGGTGTTCCAGATGTTATGACGGTTACGCATGATGATGAATTACTTATCGGTCAAACGACAATTGCAGTTGATGCAGTACCTTATGCATACATTAGCATCACCCTTGATAATGTTATACAGGGAGTAGCCTTGGCTGATCAGAATGGTCATGCTGATATTGAGTTAGAAGAAATATTAAATCCAGGTATACTTGACATAGTTGCAACGGCTCAAAATTATCAACCTTATATGGCGACCATTGAAATTATTCCTGATGGTGTTTATGCGCGTTTTACTGCGGATGCTGTAAATGCATGTACGGGTAATTCTATCGTTTTTACAGATCAATCTTTAGGAACAAATACAAGTTGGGAATGGGTTTTTGAAGGAGGTGTGCCTGAAACTTTTAGCGGTGAAGATCCACCTCCGGTTCTTTATGAAACCGTTGGAAATTTTGATGTAACATTAACTGTTTCTGATGGGGTGGATATTGACATCGAAACTAAAACAGACTATATTACTGTATTGAGTAATGTATTGGCTGATTTTGATGCTGATATTACAGCAGGAGCAGCACCACTGACTATTCATTTTAATGATTTGTCAAGTAACGATGTTGATTCATGGCATTGGGATTTTGGAAACGGAGGAACATCGGGTTTACAAAATCCAACATATTCATATTATCAGGCAGGAACTTTCACTGTAACTCTGACAGTTGAAGGAAATGGCTGCGAGAATACCGAAACTAAATTCGATTTTATAATTGTATCCGAAGCTGCACCCGAACCTGATTTTACATCTGATCATACATACGGACCTGCTCCGCTAACGGTGAATTTCACGGATATGTCTGACGGTACTGTTGATACCTGGCTCTGGGAATTTGGCGATGGCAGTACTTCTGCTGAACAAAACCCACAACATATTTTTACCGATGAAGATTACTTTGATGTTTCTCTCACTGTTTCAGGTCCGGGAGGATCAGAAACCATCACCAAAGAAGACTTTATTAATACCCTTGACCTGGTTAGTGTAACTGTTTCTGCTTCACCCGAAGAAATTTGTGTGATGCAAACAACAGAGCTTAATGCAGAAGCTTCGGGAGGTTCAGAGACCTATACCTATAGCTGGACATCTGATCCGGAAGGTTTTGTATCTGATGAACAAAATCCGATGGTGTCACCCACAGAAACCACTACCTATATGGTAGAGGTATCAGATGGTGAACAGGTAGTGAATGGTGAGATAGAAGTAATGGTATATCTGCTACCTGAAATTACCCTGGGCGACTGGCCTGAGCAATTGTGTAACCAGCAGGAACCTCCGGTACAGCTATCAGCCATGCCCGAAGGAGGAACTTATAGTGGGGAGCACGTAACGCCGGAAGGTGTATTTTCACCTGAAGAAGCAACGATGGGATGGCATGTGATCACCTACACTTATGAAGATGAAAATGGATGTGAAAATATAGCACAGGATTCAATATTTGTTGATGCATGTCTTCATTTCGGTGAGAATGATTCTGAAAATAATTTGATAAAAATTTATCCTAATCCATTTAATGGAATTTTAAATATTAGTACAGAATACAAGAATCTTGAAATTAAAATTCTGACGCTTGACGGCAGATTACTCAAAATGATAAACCTGGTTGAAAATAATACATCCATTGATTTAAGTTACTTAAAAGCGGGAGTATATATTGTTTATGTTGAAAACGATAAAACCAATACTTTCCAAAAAATTATCAAGAGATAATGAGGCATAATTGCGATGGATAAAATTAAACACTACTGTAAAAAACAAATTCCAATAAAAAAGAAAACTATAACAGAATGAAAAATTTTTTATTTATTACCGTTTTAATAATTGCATTTCTAAATGCACAGTCAAAAGATTGGACAAATATAAATTCTGGTCAACCTGCACCTGCTGAAATCACATTAGTTAGTTCACAAATTACGCAATCAACTGTTCAATTTAGTTTGAATGGTTTTTGGAAAGAGATAATCGAAACTGATAAAGGGAGTGCATGGTTAATTTCTGTTGATAACGGGGCCCCTTCCATTACACTTGGAGTTCCCGACATGCCAATTTTTGCAGGCTCAATTATTGTCCCTGAAATGTCTCATATGAAGCTTAATGTCATCTCAACTCAATATGTTGATTTTAATGATGTTTTGATAGCACCTTCAAAAGGAAATTTAACACGCGATATAGATCCGTCAGGAATTCCTTACACATTTGGAGAACAATATGAAATAAATGGATTTTATCCTGGTGACATAGCAAGAATTAATGATCCATATATTATTCGTGATCTTAGAGGTCAGGCAATACATTTTCAACCCTTCCAGTATAATCCCGTTACAAAAGTGCTGCGAGTTTATACCGATGTTATCATTGAAGTAGTTGAAGATGGAATCTCTTCTGTAAACGTTATTGATAAACCGAACTTAGATTCGAAAATGGATAATGAATTCATTAAAATTTATAACCGTCATTTTATGAATTTTAATTCAGCAAGCAGATACACCCCGGTCGGTGAATATGGGAATATGTTAATTATCTGTTATGCTGACTATATGGATGAAATGGAGCCGTTTGTTGAATGGAAAACAATGACAGGAATGACCGTTGAAATGGTTGACGTAGCGACTATTGGAAATGCATCGGCTATTAAAACATTTATTGCCAATTATTACACTGATAATGGATTGACCTTCGTGTTGCTTGTTGGTGATGCACCACAGGTTCCCAGTAGCTATTCAAGTGGCGACTCTGACGTAAATTATTCTTATGTTGTAGGTAACGATCACTATCCTGATCTGTTTGTAGGCCGTTTTTCAGCACAAACAGAGGCACAGGTTATAACCCAGGTACAAAGAACAATTGATTATGAGAAGTATCCTAATGAAGATGAAACCGACTGGTATACAAAATGTATGAGTGTAGCGTCACAAGAGGGGCCTGGTGATAATGGTGAATACGATTATCAGCATCTACGAAACATATCTGATAACAAATTGCTACCATTTACATACGATTATGTCTATGAGTTTTTCGAGGGCAATCAAGGTGGAAATGATGGTCCGGGATGGCCAACTGCTTCAGAAGTAGGAGTTGCTGTCGATGAAGGAGCATCTATTATTAATTATACAGGTCATGGAAGTACAACATCCTGGGGCACTTCCAGTTTTGCTAATTCACATGTAAATCAACTTACAAATACAGGAAAACTTCCTTTTATCTTTTCTGTGGCATGTGTGAATGGCAATTTTGTAAATAGTACTTGTTTTGCTGAAGCTTGGCTAAGAGCTGAGGATAATGGTGAACCCACTGGAGCCATAGCAACCATCATGTCAACAATCAATCAAAGTTGGAACCCCCCAATGCGTGGACAGGATGAAATGAATGATATTTTAACGGAAGCAGATGAAAATAATATTAAACGAACTTTTGGCGGTATAACCATGAATGGTTGTATGGGAATGAATGATGCATACGGTAGTGGTGGAGATGAAATGACTGATACATGGACGATCTTTGGTGATCCTTCAGTAGTTATCAGAACAGCTGTTCCAATGGACTTGACAGTTACACATGAGGACGTTTTGATGTTTGGTATGACATCTTTTACAATTGAGTGTGATGTTGATGATGCAATTGCTGCCCTGAGTATGGATGGCGCACTCATAGGAAGTGCCATTATTGATGGAGGATCTGCAACTATTGATTTTGATCCATTTGAAACCGAAGGTACTGTTGATATCGTTGTTACAGCATTCAATTACAAGCCTTATATTGCTTCAGTTGCAGTAATCCCTGATGGTGTTTATGCACAGTTCATGACAGAAGACATTGATTTATGTGCAGGCAATTCCACTGTTTTTATTGATCAATCAAGTGGCACCAATACATCCTGGGAATGGGTATTTGAAGGTGGTATTCCTGATACATACAGTGGCCAGGTTCCTCCTCCCGTTGTTTATGAAACAACCGGTGTTTATGATGTATCATTAACAGTATCAGATGGCGTTGAAACAGATACGAAAATACGAACAGATTATATCACGGTGGTAAACAATGTAACAGCCGAATTTGTAGCTGATATAACTATTGGAACATCTCCACTTACAGTTAATTTTACTGATTTATCAAGTAATGATGTTGATTCATGGGAATGGAGTTTTGGAAATGGTGGATTTTCTGGTTTGCAAAACCCAACATATTCATATTATCAGGCTGGAGAATATACAGTTAGTTTAACTGCTGGTGGCAATGGTTGTGAAAGTACTGAAACAAAAATTGATTTCATTGTTGTTGAAGTAGCAGCACCGATTTCTGAATTCTCAGCTGAACCTACATCTGGCGAAGTTCCACTAACTGTTAATTTTAGTGATGAATCAACAGGTGAAGTCGATTCGTGGTTATGGGATTTTGGTGATGGTAATACATCTGATGAGCAGTTCCCGGAATATATTTACGAGGAATCTGGCATATATTCAGTTTCACTGGCAGTAACTGGTCCGGGTGGAAGTGAAACAATGATTAAGAATGATTTAATTGAAGTTAGGGAAGTGCTGATGGCAGATTTCACTTCCGAAATTCAAAACGTATATGACGAACCGGATGTGAACTTCTATAGCAATTCTGTAGGAAACATTACGGCTTATGAATGGACCTTTGAAGGTGGCGAACCCACAACATCAATGGAAGAGAACCCGATTGTATCTTATTACATTCCCGGAGTATATGATGTATCATTAACTGTTATGGATGGTGCGTATGATAATACGATCACCAAAGAAGATTATATCACGGTACATTATTGGGTAGGTACACCAGATAATCTTTTGAATGAAACGGCTGTAAAAGCTTATCCAAATCCATTCAGTAATAAGGTGAGTATTGAATTGAATCTGGTACAATCTGCTGAGGTTACCATCGAAATCTTTGATATTACAGGCAGGGTATTACAAAAATTGACCGATAAAGAGCTGTCAAGTGGAAAGCATATTTTTAACTGGGATGCAAACACTATTGAGCCTGGTTTATATTTTTACACTGTTCGCTCTGGTAGTGATGCGTTTACAAGGAAACTTGTATTATCAAGATAAGTAAAAGATTTTTCTTAAAACCGTCTTCTTATTAAAAGAAGGCGGTTTTTTTATGACCTTTAATTTAAGGAGCATATATATTGTATGACAATTGTTAAGCTTTAATTTTAGACTGTTTATAAATTAACAATAGACGTTAAATTGTTTAAAATCAGGACGGATTAAGTAGTAATTTCGCAATATTATTCACCCAAAAACTTACCTTAGAAATGGATAAATTATTCAGGAAGGATGCCTTTAACTACCATGCTTTAGGACGTCCGGGAAAAATTGAAGTAGTTCCAACAAAACCTTATTCAACCCAAAGAGACCTTTCGCTGGCTTATTCGCCGGGTGTTGCCGACCCTTGTCTGGCTATAGAGAAAAACCCGGAAGACGTTTATAAATATACGGCCAAAGGAAATCTCGTTGCAGTTATTTCAAATGGAACAGCCGTTCTAGGATTAGGAAACATTGGTGCATCAGCCGGTAAACCGGTTATGGAAGGTAAAGGATTATTATTTAAAATATTTGCAGATATTGATGTATTTGACATTGAGATCGATGAAACGGACATTGATAAATTTGTTGAAACAGTTAAAGCGATATCACCAACATTTGGAGGTATTAACCTGGAGGATATCAAAGCGCCGGAATGTTTTGAAATAGAACAACGTCTGAAAGAAGAGTTGAATATTCCTCTCATGCATGATGATCAGCACGGAACAGCAATTATAACCGCAGCTGGTCTGCTAAACGCCTTGGAAATTGTTGGAAAAAAGATTGAAGACATAAAAATAGTTGTAAACGGGGCTGGTGCATCAGCTATATCATGTACAAACTTGTATGTAAAACTAGGAGCTAAACTCGAAAATATTCTTATGCTGGATAGCAGAGGTGTTTTGCATAAGGAACGCACGGATTTGAATGAAACCAAAAAAATGTATGCAGTTGATACGCCTATTCGTACTCTGGAAGAAGCTGTTAAGGATGCCGACATGTTTCTAGGCCTTTCGGTTGGTGGTGTTATGAAAAAGGAAATGCTTTTATCGATGGCTAGTAATCCGATCGTTTTTGCGCTAGCAAATCCAAATCCCGAGATAGCTTATGACGTTGCAATGGAAACACGTGACGATGTTGTAATGGCCACCGGACGTTCAGACTTCCCAAATCAAATTAATAATGTATTAGGGTTTCCATTCATTTTTCGCGGAGCGCTCGATGTTAGGGCTACCGAAATAAATGAAGAAATGAAACTCGCTGCTTCCAAAGCTTTAGCTGAGCTGGCGAAAGAACCCATCCCCGAAGAAGTAAACCTGGCATTTAAAATTCAGAATTTAAAATTTGGTCGTGAATATATAATTCCAAAACCAACTGATCCTCGTTTGATAACCGTTGTTTCTCCTGCAGTTGCTAAAGCTGCAATGGATTCGGGAGTTGCAAAAAAACCAATATTGGATTGGTCATTGTACAAAGAAGAACTGAAAAAGAGATTAGGTTTAAGTAATCCTTTGAAACGTCAGATGAGATCTGCTTGCTTGAATTCTCCGAAAAAAGTTGTGTTGGTGGATGCACAGCAATATAAAATGCTAAAAGCAGCTGAAATTGTTTGGAATGAAAAACTGGCTATTCCAATTTTGTTAGGAGATGAAGATGTGATAAAAGAGTTGATCAATAAGCATGAACTTGAACTGGAAGGCGTTGAAATTATTGACAATAAATCGGTTGCTGAAAAAGAAAGAAGAATAGAATTTGCCAAATTACTTTTTGAGAAACAGCAACGCAATGGGATCAACTTGGCCGCTGCTTCTGATTTGATGACCCATAGGCATTATTTCGGTCCGATGCTGGTAGAAACAGGATATGCTGATGCAGTTCTTTCAGGTCTGACACGTAGTTATCCTGACTCAATTCTCCCTGCTCTGCAGATTATTGGAAAGCGTAGCAACTGGCAAACCGTCAGCGCCATGTATATAATTAATACGAAAGAAGGTCCGTATTTCTTAAGTGATTGTGCAGTAAATAAAGAACCATCTGAAAAAGAACTGATTGAAATCATTCTTCAAACGGCTGAAGAAGTTAAAAGATTTGGGTTCGATCCTAAAATCGCAATTCTTTCTTACTCAAATTTTGGATCAGTTAAAGGTGAACTTTCAGAAAAATTAAAACGGGTTGTTAACCATATGCATACAAATTATCCTAAC
Organism: Marinilabiliales bacterium; assembly: GCA_963776205.1. Taxonomy (GTDB): domain Bacteria; phylum Bacteroidota; class Bacteroidia; order Bacteroidales; family F082; genus UBA4459. The sequence goes on along the minus strand of CAVZLR010000001.1, from coordinate 184,961 downwards.
ATAGTCATTGATGGAGAAATGCAGGCCAATGTCGCTCTTGATCCAGAAATGATGAATGAACTTTTTCCATTTTCAAGATTGAGTAAGACCCAAGCAAATACATTGATTTTCCCAAACCTTTCTGCTGCTAATATTGCACACAAATTACTGATTGAACTTGCGAAAGCTGAAGGGATCGGTCCGATTCTCAACGGAATGAATCTACCGGTTCACGTGCTAAGGCTTGGTAGCAATGTGAAAGAAATAGTTGATATGATCATGGTTTCGGTTATGGATGCTCAAAAAGTGAAGCTTTAAGTATTCATTGCGGATTAATATTAGAGTTAAGACAGCTTTCATCTCTTAAAAGATCAGCCCAAAAATATATTTTTAGGGCTGATTTTGTTTATATTGCAATTCAGTTAATTATATACCATTATGTCCAAAACAAGAAAAATCATTTTAGCGATTATAGCAATGCTTATATTGCTATACCTGGCTACCCCTTATTTTGTAAAGCAAGCTTTAATATACCAAATGCCAGGAATAGAGGATTATAAAATTTTTAATAACAGAATTATCAGGGCAGGTGAATATCAGCCATGGCAGTTAAGTGACAGTTATAATTTAAAGACCATTGCAGACTCTACGCAAGAAAAGATGGCCATGTATGAACCTGTTGCGTTTCTTGTGATTCAGGATCAGAAAATAATTTATGAAGAATACTGGGATGGATTTGATGAAGATTCCATATCAAACTCTTTCAGTATGGCAAAAAGTATTGTTTCAATGTTGATAGGAGCAGCTATTGATGATGGTTATATTAAAAGCGTTGATCAAAAAGTAGGCGAATTTATTGAATCATATAATGAAGCTGGAAAAGAAGAAATTACCATTAAGGATGTACTAACCATGAGTTCCGGGTTGGAGTGGGATGAAGCATACGCAAGTTTATTTTCTCCAACTACCGAATCGTATTATGGAAACGACCTTGAAGGAATGGTTAAAAATCTGAAAATAATGGAAAAACCGGGTATACGACATTATTACAGAAGCATTGACAGTGAACTGCTGGCTATGATTGTTGAAGCCGCCACAGGCAGAAATGTTAGCGATTATTGTTCAGAGAAATATTGGAAATTTATGGGCGCTAAGCATGATGCTTTATGGTGCTTGGATAAAAAAGAAGGAATGGAAAAGGCTTTTTGTTGCTTTAACTCCAATGCCAGAGATTTTGCACGGTGGGGACAGCTTATTTTAAATAAGGGCACTTGGAATGATCGGCAGCTTGTTTCCGAGAGCTTTATAGATAATGCTACATCAGCAGCCGATTATTTAGTGGACGACGAAGGGAATCATGTTGATTATTACGGATTTCAATGGTGGTTGATTCGATCTCATGACTGCACAATTCCTTATATGAGGGGCATATTGGGTCAGTATGTATTTGCTATCCCTGAAAAAAATGCTGTGGTAGTGAGGCTTGGGCATAAGCGTAGCGAAGAATTAATTGGTCCGAACCGCAAAGATATATTTGTATATCTGGAAGCTGCATTTCAGATTCTTGATTAGTTTTTCTAATTTTAGAATTCAGAATGCAATAGGTAATAAGTCATCGAAGTTTATCTGGTGCCAACATATGTTATTAGTTAAATATTACTAAATTTGTGCTGGTGAAACGAGCTGTAAAACCTAAGAAAAAAAATTGGAAAATGGAAAAAATCACTGTTATTGGCGCTGGTAATGTAGGTGCCACCTGTGCGAATGTTATTGCCCATAAAGATCTTGCAAAAGAAGTTGTTATTGTGGATATAAAGGAAGGTATTGCCGAAGGAAAAGCATTGGATATCTGGCAAACGGCTGCAATTAACCACTTTAATACAAGAGTTACCGGCTCAACAAATGACTATTTAAAAACAAAAGGTTCAGGTGTTATTGTGATTACTTCCGGTTTACCAAGAAAACCTGGTATGTCACGTGATGACCTGATTCAAACCAATGCGAAGATTGTTAAAGAAGTTACTGAAAAAGCGGTAAAATATTCGCCACATGCCATTATCATTGTGGTAAGTAATCCCCTTGACGTGATGACTTACGCAGCATACCTGGCATCCAATAAGCCTTCAAGTAAAGTATTTGGAATGGCCGGAACACTTGATACCGGTCGTTACCGTGCATTTATTGCCGATGCGTTGAATGTGTCGCCAGTGGATATCCACGCCATGCTCATGGGTGGCCATGGTGATACGATGGTACCCTTGCCACGTTATACCTCAATTAACGGTATCCCGATTACTCAATTGCTGGGAAAAGAGGAACTGGATAAAATTGTGGAGCGTACCAAAAAAGGGGGTGGTGAGTTGGTAAATTTAATGGGTACTTCAGCATGGTTTGCCCCTGGGGCAGCAGCAGCTCAAATGGTTGAAGCCATTGTTGATGACCAGAAAAAAGTTATTCCTGTTTGCGCATACCTCAATGGCGAATATGGATTAAAAGATGTATATCTTGGTGTTCCAGTGAAGCTGGGCAAAGGAGGCGTTGAGGAAATTATTGAAGTTGACTTGAATAAAGACGAAAAGAAATTACTCAGCACATCTGCTGAAGCCGTTAAGGACGTAATGCGGGTGCTGGATAAAATGAAATTATTTTAAGAGCTAGCCTAATTCATTAATGGTTGCGATTCTTGTTTAGGCTTTATAGCGCCCCCTTGGGGGCGCTTTTTTTGTATCTTTATCCTACTATTTCAAATAAAATTTATGAAAAAACTTGTTGTGCTTACTGGAGCAGGTATCAGTGCAGAAAGTGGTATCAGCACATTCCGAGATAGTGATGGTCTTTGGGAAAACCATCGAATTGAGGATGTAGCTTCGCCAATTGGTTGGGAACGCGACCCTGAAACTGTATTGAAATTTTATAACCTTCGCCGGAAACAACTTTTTGAAGTACACCCAAATGATGGTCATAAAGCACTGGTTAAGCTGGAAAAAAATTTTGATGTTCAGATCATCACCCAAAATATTGACGATTTGCATGAAAGAGCAGGCTCATCCAATGTTTTGCATTTGCATGGCGAATTAAAAAAAGTGCGCAGTGTTGTGTATCCCGAATTAATTTATACTATGGATCACTGGGAGCTTAAAAAGGAAGATGTATGTGAAAAAGGTTATCAGTTACGCCCTCATATTGTTTGGTTTGGTGAGCCTGTTCCAATGATAGGTGTGGCAGCTGAAATAGCTGAAGAAGCTGATATATTTATGGTAATTGGAACATCAATGGCCGTATATCCTGCCGCAGGATTGATTGGTTATGTAAAACATAATATTCCTAAATATTATATTGATCCCAAAGCATTTAATATGCCGGGGATATCAAATTTGCAAATTATAAAGGAAAAAGCAGGCAAAGGCGTCCCACGTCTGGTGAATGAATTGTTGGGCGCTGATTAGCAAATTGAAATCAGCTTTTTCTATCCGGTATTGTGCTACTTCTTGGCTTTTTTCACGGGCATTTTTTGAAAAAGGCGACCAATATCCTTTTTTACTTTTAGCTCACTTGCAGCTTCATTACTTAATCTTCCTGAAGCAACTCCCTGCCAAACGATTGCTTTTTTGGAGTGATCCAATAAATCAATTATGAGTGTGCCTACTTCGTAATCGTTCGAATAAACCGTGTAGGGATACATAGGCCCGAGGCCATAACCAACAACACCTACTCCTGCTCCGCCTGATCCAGCCCCAACACCAACACCTACATATCCGTATCCTGAATAACCTGCATAATGATTGCTATACGCTGCATAATTAGTTTCTTCCTGAACTATTGCAAAAACAGACACTTGCAAATCTGCATCAGATTTTTGATATACATATCCACGTGCTTCTAATTCCTCTTTAATCGACATTAGAATATATTCTTTTGTTTGCGGGCTTACCACTTTATCATTCTGTGGATCCCAGTTAAGCAAACCAAAAGTTTTGAACGAATTAAAATCAACTTCCCGATCGTATTCAGCAATAAATTTCCATGGATTGCAGGAGTAGAGAAATATTAATAACAAGGATAAGAGTAATGTTCTCACAATTTTGGTTTTTTAATTTAATATTATGATTTGTTATTTTTTAATAATAGCAGGAACACTGGCTAGAATTTTAGCTACATTTTTAGGTAATTCCTGATCGCGTTTATCAAGACTGGTTTGTACTTCTTTGGCCCCTATTCCCTGCCAGATCAGCTTTTTATCCGCAGCATTGAACATGTCAATTATTAAGGTGCCTTCCTGGTAGTTATTCTCAGTAACGGTGGTAGTTGAATAACCAGGTCCATATCCGTATCCGTATCCAAAGCCATAGTACCCCCATCCTCCACCATAACCGGCCCATCCACCATAATGATTAGTATAAGCTTCGTAACTGGTTACATTATCCAGGGTCAAGAAAATGGAAATGATCAAATCACCCCCTTCTTTTTGAAACTTGTATCCCTTTTCAGTCATTTCAGTTTTTATGGCGTTATATATTGTTCCTTTATCATAATCATTAAGTTGGTAACCATTTTCGTAGTCCCATGGATATAGACTAAATGATGCAAACTGATTAAAATCAACAGTTTTATCATAATCTGTATAAACTTTTAATGAACTACAGGAAGAAATGATCAATACAGATAGAATGAATAACAATAAATTCTTCATGAATGTGTATTTTGATAAAATTACTATGTGAAGAAAACAAAAATAGTATTAATTACATAGCATAAGTCTTATTTTTGCACAACATTAAATTTTAGTTAAGTTATGATGAAGCATATTTTATTGATAACTCTATTGGGCATTATGTTATTCGCAAGCAATTCTTGTAAAAAAGAAGATGATGAAGCTGCAAAACAAGCTGCCATTGACAAAGCCCTTATTGAAGATTACATTTCCGATAATCAACTAAATGCGCTATCAACTTCAAGTGGATTGTATTACGTAATCAATAAGCCAGGTGGTGACGAACACCCTACAGTTTATTCAACTATTACTGTAGCTTATAAAGGCTATTTATTGAATGGCGAAGTTTTCGATGAAAATTTAGTATTCACATATGGTTTAAACGCAATGATACCGGGTTGGATTATAGGTATACCACTTATAGGCAGAAGCGGCAAGATTAAATTGTTAATTCCTTCAGCATTAGGTTATGGTCCGGATGCGCAAAACGGCATTCCTGCTAATTCAGTATTGGTATTCGATATAACCTTGTATGATTTTACTAACTAGTTTTTTAGTATTTTAGGGCATCCTTTTTAAATTACGCCCTCATGTCACCAGAACACACATACCTGCTCAATAAAGCGCGAAAATACTGTTCATACCAGGAGCGTTGTCTTGCCGAAGTGAATACAAAACTAAGAGAATGGAATGCGGCTGAAAAAACGGTTGAGAAGATTATTCAAACCCTTGAGAAAGAAGACTTCATCAATGAGGAAAGATACGCCATTGCATTTGCACTAGGTAAACTTAGGAATAATAAATGGGGGAGGAACAAGATTTTTTATGCGATGACCCAAAAACAAATTCCTGAGATTTATATTCAAATGGGGCTGAATGAAATAAATGAAGAAGAGTATTTAAACATCCTTAAATCTGTCCTCAAATCAAAAAAAACAGATGAAAAAGACGAGTTTAAAAGAAACAATAAGCTGGTAAGGTATGCGGTACAAAAAGGATTTCAGGCCAATCTTGCCTGGAAAGTATTGCGCGGCGAATTATAGTTTTCCATCAAATTAAATGTAATTTTGCGGTCAAGCAAAAACAACCAATTAACATATGTTCACTACAGAAGGAATGAAACAAATGTCTAAGAGGCTTACTGCCTTGAGGAGGTATCTTTGACATTGATGCAAAGAACAAACAGGTTAAGGAAAAGGAGCTCATAACACTGTCTCCTGATTTTTGGAACGATCCGAAAAAAGCCGAAGAAATTCTGAAAGAAATTCAGGGAATCAAGAACTGGACCGATCAGTATGATGAAGCTGTTGAGGCATTAAATGATCTCGAAGTGCTGAATGAATTTTTTGAATCGGGAGAATCGAGCCAGAAAGAAATGGATAAACAATTCAAACTGCTTGAAAAAAGAGTTTCCAGCCTTGAGTTTCTTCAAATGCTTAGTGCTCCCGAAGATAAGTTTAATGCCATTTTAAAAATTAATCCCGGTGCTGGTGGAACCGAAAGTCAGGATTGGGCTGAAATGCTCATGCGAATGTATATTCGATACGGGGAGCTGAATAATTTTAAAGTGCGTGAGCTTGATTACCAGGAAGCTGATGTGGCAGGTATTAAATCTGTTTCGCTGGAGTTTGAAGGTGAGTTTGCATTTGGTTATTTAAAAGCTGAAAACGGTGTGCATCGCCTGGTGCGACTTTCTCCATTTGATTCAGGAAATCGCCGGCATACTTCTTTTGCTTCCGTTTACGTATATCCGGTAGTTGATGAAACGATCGAAATTGTTATTAACCCATCTGATATCACATGGGACACTTTCAGGGCCAGCGGGCCAGGCGGACAAAATGTGAATAAGGTGGAAACCGCAGTTCGTCTTCGTCATGAGCCTTCAGGAATTATTGTCGAATGCCAGGAAACCCGTTCGCAGGGACAAAATCGTGAAAAAGCAATACAAATGCTTCGATCGCAATTGTATGAAATTGAGATGCGCAAGAAACGCGAAGCCATGGCTAAGATTGAAGGCAGTAAAAAGAAAATTGAATGGGGGTCGCAAATCCGCTCCTACGTGATGCACCCTTATAAACAGGTAAAGGATTTGAGAACTGGTTATGAGACTTCCAATGTGCAGGCGGTAATGGACGGCGATCTTGACGAATTTATCAAACAATACCTCATGGAGTTTGGAGGCGAAATCTGATAACTGATCTAAGGAAAAATAAGGAATTTTATTCCCATGATGAACAAAAACAGGACAACAACCAGCCTGAACCATTTTTGAGGAATTTTGTCAATCACTTTTTTTGCCAGTGCCGTACCTGCAAATGATGCTGGAATAAATGCCAGGAACCCCCATAAATAGACTTCTTCCAGCCTAACACCATTGATCAGATAGGTTGTAATTCGAGTAGCGTCGATAAGGAATGCAATGGCACCGGTAGTTGCCACGAAAATAGCTTTTTGAAGATTGAAAGCAGAAAGAAACAATGTGCGTATCGCACCCCCTACACCAAAAATTCCAGCAAAGAAACCCGAAAGTCCACCACCGGTAATACCTGTCATATTATTTTTAGGTACTTTGAATTCAGGTTTAAAAATGAGAAAAATAATATACACTAGCATGAAAGCGCCTAAAATTCTGAGTAATATTTCGGGAGAAGCTGAAAATACAATCCGGGCACCCAGATAACTTGTTAAAATACCGGTGAGTCCAAAAGTCAAAATCAGTTTCCAGTCAAAACCTTTTCTGAATAAAACCATTTTCCATATGTCGCCGGAAAAATGAATAACCCCAACCACCAATAATGTTTCAGGTAAGGGTAAGTAAAAAAGCAGGATGGGAACCAATATGGTTGAAGTGCCAAATCCGGTTATGGTTCCTATTCCGCTTGCCAGTATGGTTAGCAGAGCTATATAAAAGATTTCCATTCAATTACTTTTGTAATCTTAATTAGTTTTTCCTTTGGTGTTTAACAATACATTAAAACCAATACTAAAAATAATATTATCAAACCCCCCGTTTGGCAAGCATATATCGGCATTTGATATATGTCGATAACCAATTTCAAAATCAAAATTACAATATCTATCGTTTAAAACAATGTATCTCCTATAACTTGCTAAGAGATAGTCAGAGAATATAAAACCGTAGGATTGCCGCTTTGCATGACAATTAAAATAATGTGGGCCAGCGCCAATAATCACCCTTAAAGCATCAAATTTGCTTAACGCAAAATTGAGATTTAACCTTACATTAACCCCGTATTCGTAGGTAACCCTTTTTCTCAGAAAAACAAAACCGACATGTGGATAAAAACTCACAGAAACATTAAAGAAATTTTTTGTTTTATATAATGGAAGTTCAAATATTCCCCCAATTAATAAAGGTGTATACTTCTCACCTTTTTCATAATCATAGTAAGGAACGCCAATTTCCGTTAATATACCTGATGACAAATAATTTATAAAGCTTGCATTATGTTCCTGGCTGTAACCAATGTAAAGGTTAAAAAGCAAAATAAATAATAATAAACTTTGTCTCATTTAGCTAGTGCTCAAAACAGACTAGAAGCAGTTAAAAAAATAGCAAGCTGATAGCCTTGCTATTTCTCCATTTCAAACATATACGCAAAAGTCATGCTGATATTACGGTTTTTATATGGCTTATATCCATCGGGTTTTTCATGGCCATCAGGAAATTGATATGAATCGGTTAGTCCGAGGCCAAACCTGAGATCAAATGCCAGTTTGCCTGGTCCCAGTTGTTTTTGAACGCCCCCACCTAAATAGATACCAAAATCGAATGTTTTAAAAGCATCTGAAGGGATCTTTTCTTTGGTGTCTGTGTCTTTATTTATATACTTGCCACAAATGGTAAAACCAAGGTAAGGGCCTGCGCTTCCATAATACTGGAAATCTTCACCAAAAGTAAACTTTGCAAGCATTGGGATCTGGATTTTACCATATCTTTCAATATAGCCACATTCCTCACTTCTGGATTCCTCCTCACCTTCATACGTATACGTGTACCTGGCTCCGGATGTCAGAAACAGCAATTCGCCTACTCCTGAGATCATGTCAGTAAATGGACGTTCGGCTACTGCTCCTACAACGATACCCGGAATCCAATGCGATTTTTCATCATCGTACTCACTATACTTTCCGCTGCAAGTTGATAAGTTAAGGCCCAGCCGAGGCCCGACGGTCCATTGCCCGAATGCAGGTGCAACAAACAAGATCATCATTAAAATTGATAGGAATTTTTTCATGGTTATTAATTTAGTTAAGTAATAAGGTCCTGAGAATTAGCCTATAAAGTTAAGGAATGATGAAGCACTTGTCAATAATTTAAGAAAATAAAATAAAATATTTACGAGAAAAATATCTTGAAAAATAAGTTGAAATATAGATTTAACAGTTCTTTTGAGTAAACTGAAGTCGGCTATATTTTTAGTTATTATTTCTTATGGGCGATATAAATATCGGCCTCAAGTATTCTTCCGTCATCGAAAAAATGGTGAACAAAATATAGATTTCCCTCCCTGTCAAGTGCGGCTTCGCCGGCAAATTGCGAAACAATCAATTCCGGAGTTTGCCAAAAACCGTTCAGCTTTTTGGACCTGAAAAGGGACGCGGCTCCAAGGTAGGTTCTTGTTATCCATAGCTCATTGCCATCAGGGCTTATATAAGGCCAACCCTCGTCTTCAGGGGTATTTAATTCTGTTACGTTTTCGGGGTTTTTCCATTTGCCGTTGGTGCGTGTCAGTTTCCAGATGTCTAGCTTCCCTTGGCCACCACTTCGTGATGAATGGTAATACAATTCATCTTCATGGATATGTAATTCGCCCACTTCGAATGAAGCTTCAAAATCGGCCAGTTGCCAGTTGTTCCACCGGTTATTCACATAATTCGCACTAAACCAATGCAAACCTGTGTAGCCTTCCCGCGCCGAAGCAAAGAGCATATCATTTCCCTTCACAAATTCAGCGCCATCCAGCGAAAGTTTTCCGGCATCCTGCAACCAAAGCCTTTCAGCATTAGCCCATGATAAACCCTGTTGTGCCGAAACGTAAATTCCCGTAACCTCATCATAAATCTGTTGTTCTACTGGTACATCCACATCAGGTGTGAAAAAGAAATACAATTCATCGCGATCGATCGGTATAAAAGGCGAGTCTTCAGCGCCGGCGGTGTTTACTTCAGGTCCCAATGGTACCGGTTCTTCCCATTCGTTGGAATGCAATATGGGTGGGAACAGGTCGGTTTCCGGTGTTACCTTCACTGCATCAGTAGGAATACGTTCCAAACGTGTTGTTTGCGGATAGGTTGGTTTCTCTTCTTCTTTTTTACAACTTATTAAAACCAGGCAAACACTGAAAGTGATGATAAGAGTGGATTTCATATAAATGCATTAAGTATCATTTGCAACGTATGCCATGCTTGAGCTTATGATATATACATCATTCAGTCATTATTTAAGTAGATCGTGTCCCCACCTGACATTCGATGGCTATTTAAATCAAATCTTTTAATAGTCATACGGATCGATAATTTCTCAGCGCTTTTTAGTGGCAGCTTTGTTCGAAATGATAGTTTCATTTTACAACATTGAGCTGAATGTGATACCGTGTGTTATATGCTGCTGTTCTTATCTTTGTATTATTAGTTTTTGTGTTTTTGTCCATTCTTCTGATTTGATTTCAATAAAATATATTCCTTTCCTTAAATCACCAATATTAATTTGCTTCTGGCTTTGTTCCAATAATTCAGATTTTATTAGCCTACCTGTTAGACTATATATATTCAGGGTCAAGTCAGTAAGTGATGGGTCATCAATATTTAAATTAATAACGTAAGCGGCAGGATTAGGATAAATAAAGAATTGGTCTTCTATTAAATTTTCAGCAGTGCTACTGATGCCCCCATTTGTTGTTTTATATATTACCCCTTCATATCCCGTCATCCATCCTGTGTTATCATTAACAAATCTTACCATTCTTCCGACATTTTCAAGTGAATCAATATGCCAATTGTATCCACCATCTATAGTTTTCATATAATACCTATGAGAGGTAAGTACCCAACCAATGTTTTCGTTCACAAAACAAACTGAATTGAATTGATATGGACCTGACGAAAAGAGTGGATTCCAGGTGGCTCCTCCATCAACTGTTTTAATTATCGCTTGTTCTCTGCCACACATCCAACCGACATTTTCATCAAGAAAGCACCGATCAACTAGCCAACTTGAGTACGATTGGCTTTGATTGATCCAATTGGCACCTGCATTGGTTGTTTTGGCTATCCTACCACCTTGACCAGCAGTCCACCCAATAGTCTCATTAACAAATCCCAATACTGTAATTTCTCCAGAAATAGCACTTTGTGAAGTCCAGTTTTCACCGCCATCGGTTGTTTTTTTAATAATCCCGCTTACCCCGGTGAGCCAACCAACATTTTCATTAACAAATTCAACTCTATACAAAATGGATGAAGTCCCTGTATTTTTTTGAACCCAACTCGCACCCCCATCTGTTGTTTTAAAAAGTACACCTCCAATACCGACTACCCAACCGGTATTTGAATTTAAAAAGTAGCACCCCGTGAGGTCATTGGTGGTACCAATATTACTTGTTGCCCAATTTGAACCGCCATCAGTGGTTTTAAGCACAACACCACCTGAGCCAAATGCAAAGACGGTGTTCGTATTTACAGGGAAAATACAGTAAATCGTTTCTGTTGTCCCAGTTGATTGAAGAAACCACTGTGCCTGAAGGAGGTTATTTGACAGTACAATGATTAAAATTGCAAAAGAAGTCTTTATTGTTTTCATAATATTTTGTCAGTGATTATAGTGCTGACTCCGCACTTTTTGATTCATAATTATTTGCTAATGTATGGTTGCATATAACTTGGTTATATGAGGAATAAAGATACAAATATTCAGTCATATTTATCCTGATAAGAGGAATTATGATGTCTCTTTTTGCACATCATCCGGAAATTAAATTCCGGTATTGATCATTAGACATTTAAATCAAAAACTATTTAATTTATTTAAGGCGATTAATTCATTCAAATTCTGGTTTATCCAACAGAATTCAATAAATTTGTTAGTCTTAAAAACGAGACAATGAAGTACACCATTTATCACAACCCACGTTGTAAAAAATCACGTGCCGGGCTGCAATACTTGCAGGAACGAACCAATGATATTGAAGTGGTCGAATATTTAAAGAATCCACTTACTGAAAAAGAGATGGAAACCCTGCTCATGAAGCTCCATAAAAAACCGCATGAGATGGTCCGTACGCAGGAAGCTGTTTTTAAATCGGATTACAAAGGCAAAAACTTTAATGATCATGAGTGGATCAAAATCATGGTTGAAAATCCAAAGCTGATTAAAAGACCCATCGTGGTAAAAGGAAACAAAGCAGTTTGGGGCGATCCGGCAGACGAACTTGAAGTGCTTTTTTAAGCTTCATTTAGAGAACAAAAAACAAAATCTAATTTAATTTTTAAACCAAAAATATAATGGAATACCGTATTGAACACGACACCATGGGTGAAGTAAAAGTGCCCGCCGATAAATATTGGGGCGCGCAAACCCAGCGATCAAAAATGAATTTTGAAATCGGCCCTGAAGGCTCTATGCCAAAGGAGATCATTCATGCCTTTGCCTATTTGAAAAAAGCGGCTGCATTCACCAATGCTGATTTGGGTGTTTTAGCCAGGGAAAAAGCGGACCTGATAGGCCGTGTAGCTGATGAAATACTTGATGGACAACTTAGATGGCAACTTTCCGCTGGTGATCTGGCAGACAGGTTCAGGAACCCAGTCGAATATGAACCTGAACGAGGTGATCGCCAATCGGGGCCATGTGATTAACGGTGGCAAATTAACTGACAAATCCAAGGCTTTGCACCCCAATGACGATGTGAATAAATCACAGTCCTCAAACGATACCTTTCCTACTGCTATGCACATCGCTGCCTATAAAATGGTGGTTGAAACTACCATTCCGGGTGTTGAAATGCTGAGGGATGCACTGGATAAAAAAGCGAAAGAATTTAAAGACATTGTGAAAGCCGGTCGTACCCACCTGATGGATGCCACACCGCTAACGCTTGGGCAGGAATTCTCAGGTTATGTATCCCAACTCGATCATGGAATCAAAGCATTAGAGGCTACTTTGCCGCATTTAACAGAATTGGCATTGGGGGGCACTGCTGTAGGTACAGGAATCAACACACCTCCCGGTTATGCCGAAAAAGTAGCTGATAAAATTGCTGAGCTAACTGGCTATCCATTCATCACGGCAGAAAATAAATTTGAAGCATTATCAGCACACGATGCCATGGTGGAAACTTCCGGAGCATTAAAATTGCTGGCAGTCAGTTTAATGCATATTGGTCATAACATCCGTATGCTGGCATCAGGTCCCAGATGCAGTATTGGCGAGATCCAGTTGCCTGCCAACGAGCCGGGTTCATCCATTATGCCGGGCAAGGTAAATCCAACGCAAAATGAAGCGCTGACAATGGTTTGTGCCCAGGTGATTGGAAATGATGCAGCCATTACTGCCGGAGGTATGAACGGCCATTTCCAATTGAATGTGTTTAAGCCTGTTATGGTATATAACTTGTTGCAGGCAGGACGTTTGATCGGGGATGCCTGTGTTTCGTTTACCAAAAACGCGGTGGTGGGCATCGGGGCCAATAAAAAAGATATTAAAAAGAACCTCGAAAATTCATTGATGCTGGTGACGGCGCTCAATACACATATTGGTTACGAGAAAGCTGCTGAAATAGCAAAAAAAGCGCATAAAGAAGGAACTACACTGCGTGAATCAGCACTTGCATTGGGCTATGTTACCGATGCTGAGTTCAACAAATGGGTAGATCCGGAAAAAATGATTTAATTTGTAATTCGATATGAACGCTGAAACACTTCAATATTTGCTCCTGGTTGGTATTGTTCTGGCTGCTGCAGCCCTAATTAATCTTGTGGTTCGTTTTATAATGAACAGGGCCATTAAGAGAACAACGAAACGGATCAATGTTGACCCAACCAATTTTTCTTTTATAAAAAATTCAATAGGCTTTGTTATCTATTTTCTTGCCATCATTGTCATTTTTTTAAAGATTCCATTCTTAAAAACTTTTGGAGCAGGGCTGGTAGCAAGTGCAGGTATTTTAGCTGCGATTATTGGGTTTGCATCGCAAAAAGCCTTTGCCAACATTATCGGGGGTATCTTTATATTGATGTTCAAACCTTTCAGGGTAGGAGATACCATCGAAGTGGGCAGTCATAATAAAGGTGTGGTGGAGGAGATCACACTTCGGCATACCGTAATCAGGAATTATGAAAACCGCAGGATGATCATTCCGAATGCCAATATCAATGATGAAACTATCATTAACTCCACAATTACTGATTCCAGGGTTAGAAAATATATTGACTTTGGTATCAGTTACGATTCAAATATTGATAAGGCAATGTCCATAATAAGGGATGAAATTAAGAAGCACAAAAATTTTCTGGATATTCGAACTAAAGAGGATATTAAAAATGCAGTACCCGCTGTAACGATTTTCGTGTCTGGTTTGTCAGATTTTTCGGTGAACCTGAGAGCTTATGCATGGACACCCGGAAATGATGAAGCCTTTGGCCTGCATTGTGATGTGCTGAAATCTGTAAAGGAACGTTTCGACAGGGAAGGTGTAGAAATTCCATTCCCTTACAGAACAATTGTTTACAAAAAAGACCTGGATGAGCAAAAAACCAAAGAAACGTAAAGACCGGTTTAGCGATCCCTTAAAAGCGCAATTTATCGGGCATCAGTACATGGACAATTCAAGTTTGCAGATGTTCAGGTATAATGCTGAAGAATACACTGAAATAAAAGATATTGACCCGGCCAATATTCCCGAAATTGATCCGAACGATACTATTTTCTATTGGTTGAATCTGCATGGGATTCATGATACTGAACTAGTAACAAAAATATGTTCGATGGTAGGCGCACACCGCCTGGTGGTTCAGGACATTGTGGATACAACCGAAAGAACAAAAGTGCAGGAATTTGACAATCACCTGTTTTTTACCATCAGATCTGTATTCTATAATGTTGATAAACTGGAGCTGGAAAATGAAAAGATCAGTTTTTTATTGGGCAAGAATTATGTGATTTCATTTCAGGAAAAAAAAGGCGATTATTTTGAATACATCAGGCAACGCATTCGTGAAAACAAAGGCCTTTCGCGGCAGCGAAGCAGCGACTACCTGTTATTTTTGTTACTGGATGCAATTCTGAATAATTATTTCAATGTAATTGACAGCATCGATCATGTGGTTTCAGCAGTGCCCGTTTCAGAATTGATAAAGAAATCTGACCCGGAGATGATCATTGGTTTTGAAAATCAAAAAGTGCAGTTGCGGGAAGTTAAATCATATATATTACCCTTTTTTGATTCAGTTCAATTGCTGGAGGATGGTGATTCAGAATTTATTAAGCCCCCTCACACAAAATATTTCTTCGATCTGAAAGAACAGTGTTTGCAAGTAAAAGACCACATAGAATCATTAATTCAGAAACTGGAAAGTATGTCGGCCCTATATTTTTCGTTACAAGGGCATCGGGCTAACGAAATTATGAAAACACTTACCATTGTGGCCGGTATTTTTATTCCACTTTCTTTTATTGCCGGGCTGTATGGGATGAATTTTGAGCATATGCCTGAGCTTGGGTATAAATATTCCTATTTTATCCTGCTGGGTGTTATGGCCAGTGTAGCCATTGGCATGCTTTTGTATTTCAAACGAAAGAAGTGGTTCTAAAGATTTTGATTTAATTATCGGAGACCAATTCATCTGCCGGGATTTGCTGCAAATTCTTTAACCGGTAAACAAAAGCTTTTTTAACAACACGGCCATTTCTTAAAATCAGAATCGTATCTGCTGGAAGCATTTCTTCAAAATACATATCAAGATTCCCGATGGGCGAACGATAATCCCTTGTTGTTGTCAAATAGTAAGCATCCATTCCTTTCTTAAATCCGCCGTTCTTACGGTTGATCCAGGCGTATTTATGAATTTGGTCGAGTCGGCCCATACCATATGATTTCATTCCGATAGGTGATGCCGCATAATAGTCAAAATTGGCCAGAGGAAACCAGAAATTTCCCACCAGTATACTTTCGTCCGACATGAGTCCGGTTTCCCTGTCACGCTTTACAAGTTGCTCAAATTTTTCGCCGGCCTGCTCAAATCCAAACATGTCCAGTGAAGGATCATCTGTTTTAATCCCATATGTCTCATCTAATGAAATGAAATTTATAATGCCATAATTGATTTGAGAATAGCCCACAACAATGATAAACATGAGTACTGAGAGGGAGACAATGATAACAGGGGGGACTCGTAAAGTGTTATTACTTCTCAACTGGTCGATCCATGCTGCTACCAGTAAAAGCAATGTGGAATAGGCCGGGGCTGTCCAATGCGGTAATGTTTTCCTGAAAAGCGAAAAAACAAGAAAAGTGATGATCAGCGGTAGTGAAACCATTAAAATGGTTCTTGTATAAGCGCGGGTAAGTTGCAACTTATTCCTGGCGACTACAACCAGGGATAAAAGTATAAGTATGAAATTGACGGGATTGTTATAGAGAAATTCTCCGAGCAGTTCTGTCAGAAAATAATCAATGTTAAAGGCGTATCCGCTCATATCAACCCGCTCACCATGATAGGTAAAACTGATAAAGTCATGTTGGAGATTCCAGATCAATATCGGCAAACTGATAATAGAAGTAAGTGCTATTGAATAATAGAGCCATTTGCTTTTAAGCCAATCGCGGTTGAAAATGACAATGTAAAGTATAGCCCCGAACCAAAGGAATACACTCGTATACTTGGATAATATGGCCAGGCCGATCACCACTCCCATGCGCAACATTCGTAGTCCTGACATAGGTAATTTTGGGCACATTGGCACAGCTTTTATCATAAACAGAATACTCAGCAACCAAAAGAAATTCTGTGGTGTGTCCGGCAAAATGAAAACACCGGTAATGATGAATGCATAAATGGAAGCGGTGTACAACAATGCCGCGTAGAATCCGGTCCTTTCATTTTTTATGGTGCTTCCGACAAGGTAAATAATCCATGTATTGAGGGCGCCAAAAACTACAGCACCGAGCCGGATGAATAATTCGCTGTCCAGTAGCAGGTCAAGACTGAAAAACTGGATGGTCAGTCCCACCATCAGCGGGTGGTCAAAATGCGACCAGTCGGCAAAAAGGGCATACAGGCGGTAATACACTTCATCATTGCCAAGCTCAATTGTGGCCGCAATAAATGCCCTGATCAAAGTGGAAATTGTAATCAGCAGGATGATGTATTGCCTGATTTTCTTTTGCTCGTGCATTAGTTTCTCTTAGCCGCTTTATTTTTTTGTCTCCTGGCGTAAAAGTAAGCTATTGTTAGGAAAATTAAAAAGTAAACGATGCGCAAATACAAGGTAGCCTTTGAATCTACATGTGCAGTTTTAAGGGATTGAACCTGTTCACCTGAATATCGGACAACAGGATTCAGGCAAAGTGAGGTGTTGTCGGCATAATTAAAAACGGTTCTCACATATGTATCATTTTCTTTAACCACGTAAGTTGCCGCTTTGGAATCAGAAACGGTTTTAAGCACTTTCCCTTCCTGGCCTATAAATGTAATGGTTCTGGCAGACTGGCTGGCAGCAACTTCAAGTGTATCTCCTGTTAGATTCACTTTTTCTACATATGGAATATTTTTTGAGAGCTCAATGCGTTCATCCATGGGAACATCCATTTTAGGGAAAAAATCAACACCATAGGCATTCCCGGTTTTAAGGCTGTGAATGATCGTTTCTTTTCGCAAATCAGCCGCATTAATCATGGTAAATTTCCTGCCTACATGATTGCTGTTCAGCACATCGTGTGCGTCGTCATTACCCATCATCCAGGCCAAATTTCCTGTCGACAGGGCTGCGTCCCAGTGATCATATGAAAGCCGCGCGTTGTTCAGCACCTCCATCATATCATAATTGGTCAGGTAACGCATATCTTCAACCGAGTAGCCGTGCCGCAATAAAGGATGCGCCAATGAAACAATGCTGCAATCTTGCTTTAACTGGTCAATAATCCACTGTTTCATACTCTTTGTTTGCCACAATATCAAATCCGTCCACAATACCGTTTTGGCATCTATACATACCTGGTGCGTTTTAAAAATGTTATATCCATGCTCATAGGTAGGAATAAATGAGACTTTGTCTTTCCCGTGATAGTTTATTTTCTGGTAATCAGAAGTAGCCACATGGTCGAACCCCAGGACATTATAAATACTGTCAATTAATTCATTGCTGTTTTTCCGGCCGTCGGTGATGCCAAGCCATGCTTTTGACTGTACCTGGAAATTGTATTTTTTCCATTGTGTCGAATCCATATCAGCGTATGGATTGTAAAGTTTGTCGCCACTAAATTTAACAGGACCTGAAAATTCATAAATCGGCGCCATCAGGTAAAAAGCAATGAGCATACCGATCAAAACAATAAAAATGTAAATAACAGTGCGGTAGATAAACCGGAAAAAATTTCTCATATCATTAAAATTCGCAGCAAAAATAGCATAAATACTGCTAGTAAACATTTAAGTTAAATTAGGTGTTAAATACCTGTAAATTCGGTAAAAATGATTATTTTTGCAACCTTATTTAAAACTATTCTAAATAGAGATTGATGAGTGACGACAAGAACAACAATATATTAGAAAAAGTTACCACAGAGGATTATAAATATGGCTTCTACAGCGATATTGAAATGGACATGGCTCCCAAAGGATTGAATGAGAATATTGTCCGTTTTATTTCTGGAAAGAAGAATGAACCTGAGTGGTTGCTCGACTTCAGGTTAAAAGCTTTCAGATACTGGCAGAAAATGGAGGAGCCAGACTGGGCTTTGATCAACTATCCACCTATCGACTACCAGGACATCATTTATTATGCAGCTCCAAAAAAGAAAAAAGAACTGGAAAGCCTGGACGAGGTTGACCCTGAATTGCTGGAAACATTTAATAAACTGGGTATCTCACTCGATGAACAAAAAATGCTGGCCGGGGTTGCAGTTGATGCAGTTATCGACAGCGTTTCAGTGAAAACTACTTTTCAGGATACATTGGCAAAACACGATATCATTTTCTGTTCATTCAGCGAAGCGGTGCAAAACCACCCGGAATTGGTGAAAAAGTACTTGGCTTCTGTGGTGCCGATCACAGATAACTATTTCGCAGCTTTAAATTCGGCTGTCTTCAGCGACGGATCATTTTGTTATATCCCGAAAGGCGTAAGATGCCCCATCGAATTATCAACTTATTTCAGAATCAACGCTGCAAATACAGGTCAGTTTGAAAGAACTTTACTGGTAGGTGATGTCGGCAGCTATGTAAGTTACCTTGAAGGTTGTACAGCACCATCGCGTGATGAAAACCAGTTGCACGCAGCAGTTGTAGAAATTATAGCTCTTGAAGATGCCGAGGTGAAGTATTCAACTGTACAGAACTGGTATCCCGGAAACAAAGAAGGAAAGGGCGGGGTATATAACTTCGTAACCAAAAGAGGTTTATGCAAAGGCAACAATTCTAAGATCAGCTGGACACAGGTGGAGACTGGATCAGCCATTACATGGAAATATCCGAGTTGTGTGTTGCAGGGCGACAATTCCAGGGGAGAATTTTATTCTGTGGCGGTTACAAATAATCACCAGCAGGCAGACACGGGTACAAAAATGATTCACCAGGGAAAAAATACAAAAAGTACCATCATCTCCAAAGGGATATCGGCAGGGAAGAGTAATAATACATACAGGGGCTTGGTCCGGGTAGCAAAAGGCGCTGAAAATGCCAGAAATTTCTCGCAATGCGATTCATTATTGCTGGGAGATAAATGTGGTGCACATACATTCCCTTATATTAAAACAGCCAATGAAACGGCCATTATTGAACATGAAGCCACTACTTCTAAAATTTCTGAAGACCAGTTATTTTACTGCCAGCAAAGGGGAATAGATACCGAGAAAGCCATTGGCCTGATAGTTAACGGTTATGCAAAAGAGGTGTTGAATAAACTGCCAATGGAATTTGCCGTTGAGGCGCAAAAATTGCTGGCTATTACACTGGAAGGAAGTGTAGGCTAATCAAGAAATTAAAATGTAAATAAATTAAAGAGAATGTTACTTAATATAAAGAATCTTCATGTTGCCATTGATGGTAAAGAAATTTTAAAAGGGTTGAACCTGAGTGTGAACAAAGGAGAAGTACATGCTATCATGGGCCCCAATGGAACTGGAAAAAGTACACTGGCCGCAGCCATTACAGGTCGTGAAGGATACGAGATTACCCAGGGCGAAATTTTTTACAGTGGAGCGGTGATCAATGAAATGGATCCAGATGAAAGGGCCAACAAAGGAATTTTTCTGAGTTTCCAGTACCCGGTTGAAATACCCGGTGTCAGCATGACAAACTTTATGCGTACCGCTATTAATGCGCAAAGAGAGTATAAAGGAGAACAACCCATCCCGGCAGGGGAGTTCCTGAAAAAGATGGAAGAAAAGAAAAAATTGGTGGATATCCATTCCAAACTTACCAATCGCTCTGTAAATGAAGGATTTTCTGGTGGCGAAAAAAAGAAGAACGAGATCTTCCAAATGGCTATGTTAGAACCCAAACTGGCCATCCTGGATGAAACCGATTCGGGATTGGATATTGATGCGTTAAAAGTAGTTGCCAAAGGCGTAAATGAGTTAAGGTCTGATAACAACGCTTTTGTTATTATCACGCATTACCAGCGATTGCTCGAATACATCGTTCCTGATTTCGTACATGTAATTTATGACGGAAGGATAGTAAAATCCGGAGGCAAAGGACTGGCCCTTGAACTGGAAGAAAAAGGATACGATTGGATAACCGAAAAGGTGGAAGCTTAAATTGAACAACATGCAAAAAACAGAAACAGCGTATTTGCCGTTGGAATCATCGCTCATCAGTGTGTTTGATAAGCACCAAAAGGAATTGGTCGATGCATCTCACCCAAAGGTGGGGCATGCCAGGACAGAAGCTATTAAATTTCTGAAAGAGAAAGGGTTACCTGCCCGGAAAAATGAGAAGTGGAAGAATTCACCATTTCCGAAGCAATACGAGGAAGATTACGTCGTCGATGTACCTTCAACTGCTTATGATAAAAACGTAAATGAGATCTTCCATTGCGAAGTGCATGGTTTCGAAGCACACACTTATTCACTGCTCAATGGATGGTACTACAGCGCCGAAGAAAAACAACTTCAAACCTTGGAAAATGGGGTAATTGTTGGAAGTATGAGAAAAGCACAGGTGAAATATCCTGAGTTATTTGAACAATATTACGGAACGATGGCAAATCACCAGCAGGATGGATTTGTCGCAGCCAATACTGCACTGTTCCGTGATGGCATTTTCATTTATGTACCCGATGGTATTGAAGTGAAGAATACCATGCAACTCATCAAAATGATCAATCGCGAAGAATCGCTGATGGTGAATTCTAGAAATCTGATCATACTTGGGAAAGACAGCAAACTTACCTTTATGCACTGTGATGATTCCGTGAATCACTATTCCAGCTTCATTAATACGCTAACTGAGGTTTATATAAGTGAAAATGCTTATTTTGACCTCTACAAACTGCAAAATATCAACGACAACACTTCACTGCTCAATAATACTTTCTTTCACCAGGAAGCCAACAGCCGGTTGCGTGTGAATGTGCTTTCATTGAACGGTGGGAAAATCCGTAACGAATTACATGTTGATTTGAAAGGTGAATATGCCGAAGCGGACCTGAATGGTGTGTACCTGATGGATAAGCAGCAACATATCGATAACCAGGTATTTGTGAATCATGCGGTGCCAAACTGTTACAGCAACGAATTGTTTAAGGGCGTGCTTGATGAAGAAGCATCAGGTATTTTTAATGGCTATATTTACGTAGCCAGGGATGCTCAACACACGAATGCTTTCCAGCGGAACAATAATATTCTAATGACCCCGAAAGCGGTGATTGATACGATGCCATTTTTGGAAATTTATGCGGATGATGTAAAATGTAGCCACGGAGCCACCATCGGACAACTGGATGATAAAGCCATGTTTTACCTGATGCAACGGGGGATCAGTAGATCTGATGCCAGGCTGTTGCTGATGTATGCATTTCTGGCTGAAGTTACCACCAAAGTGTCTATTGATGCTCTCCGAAACAACTATGAGGATATGATTAAGCGAAGATTGCGCGGAGAACTGTCAATTTGCGAAAGGTGTGTACTACATTGCAGTATGCCCGACAAACCTGTGGAATTTGAAATCGACATGAGTAAAATATAGCTCGATGTTATATGATATAGAACAAATCAGGAAAGATTTTCCGATCCTGGCACAGACCGTCAACGGTAAACCACTTGTTTATCTTGACAATGCAGCCACTACCCAAAAACCTGTTCAGGTAATTAACCGGATAGTAGCGTACTATAAGACTGAAAACAGCAATGTTCATAGGGGCGTTCATCATCTGAGCCAGTTAGCTACTGATGCTTACGAAACGGCACGAAAGTATATTGCGAATTATATCCGGGCTTCTGATCCAAAAGAAGTTATTTTCACGCGGGGGACAACAGAATCCGTTAATTTAATTGCAAATGCTTTCGAAACATTTGTGAATGAAGGTGATGAAATTGTGATCACCTCCATGGAGCATCATTCCAACCTGGTTCCGTGGCAGCAACTTTGTATACGGACAGGGGCAGGACTTATCGTAATTCCAGTAAATGAAGATGGAGAATTGGATACTGAGCAATTTAAAAAAGCCTTGAATGAAAATACCCGGCTTGTTGCTTTGGCACATATTTCAAATGTGCTGGGTACCATCAACCCCGTAAAGGAGATAACACGTATTGCGCATGAAATGGATATTCCTGTTCTGATAGATGGGGCACAAGCCATTGCACACATTCCGGTTGACGTGAAAGAAATTGACTGTGATTTTTATACATTCTCAGGGCATAAAGCATATGCCCCCATGGGAATTGGTGTTTTGTATGGAAAAAGAGAATGGCTTGATAAGTTGCCTCCCTATCAATATGGGGGTGAGATGATTGAAAGCGTTCATTTTAATGCAACAACTTTTAATGAACTTCCTTATAAATTTGAGGCAGGAACGCCCAATGTAGCAGGTGCTCTCGGACTCGAAGCCGCTATTCGCTATCTCGAAAATCACGGAATCGAAAATATCCGGACATATGAAGATGAGATGCTTGTATATGCTGCAGCTCAATTGAATAATATTGATGGTGTGAAGATTATTGGTACGTCTGCCGCAAAAACCGCAGTCATCTCATTTATTGTGGACGGGGTTCACTCATATGATATTGGGACATTATTGGATAAAATGGGTATCGCCATTCGAACAGGTAACCATTGTGCACAGCCACTTGTAGAATCGTTTGGACTTACTGGCACAGTTAGGATGTCAATAGCCATGTACAATACAAAAGAAGAAATTGATATTTTTATTGAGGGATTGAAGAAGGTGTTAAGCATGCTTCGCTAAAGTTAAATTATGAGTATAAGAGAAAATGAGAATGCGGTAATTGAAGAGTTTGGCATATTTGACGACTGGATGGACAAGTATGCCTATTTGATAGAATTGGGAAAAGAATTACCTGTAATTGATGAAAAGTACAAAACTAACCAATACCTGATCACAGGATGCCAGTCGAGAGCTTGGCTTTTTGCTGAATTGGACGATGAGGGCAAAGTAATTTTTTCAGCTGATAGTGATGCAGTAATTACTAAAGGCATCATCAGTTTGCTAATCAAAGTATTATCAGGTCATACGCCTAAAGAAATACTGGATGCTGACTTTGGGTTCCTGGAAAAAATTGGGCTAAAAGAGCACCTGTCACCAACGCGTGCCAATGGACTTGTATCAATGATCAAACAGATGCAGTTTTACGCACGTGCATTTCAGTTGAAGTCGAATGTGAAAAAAATAAAACGAGATGAATGATGTGGAAATAAAAGCACTGGAAGAGCGTATCGTTTTTGTGCTGAAAAATATTTACGATCCTGAAATTCCGGTAAACATATATGAATTGGGACTGGTGTATGAAGTAAAATCCGATGCGGACGGAAATGTAAAAATATTGATGACTTTAACTTCTCCCAATTGCCCGGTGGCAGAAAGTTTGCCTGCGCAGGTCAAGGAAGAAGTCAGTTACTTAAAAGAAGTAAAAGACGTGGACCTTGAACTGACTTTTGAACCACCATGGTCGCAGGATATGATGAGTGAAGAAGCCAAGCTTGAGTTAGGGTTTCTTTAGTTGCCATTATGGTATTCTAGCCACTAGAGTTGTTTTAGGGTTGGAGTACTGGAGTGTTGGGTAGATGTGGTCTGGGTGTGTTGTTCTATAAGTAGGAATCTTCCCAATTTCCTGAATCCCCTGTTTTTATTTTTACGTGCCATTTGATTTGTTCTAAAAATATCTACTAAATCCAGTATTCTAACAACCCATTACTCCACCCTCCATCACTCCAAGTAGAAAAACGCGAAGATCACTCCCCGCGTTTTTCATCACAAACTTGAATTTCGGAATTAGCTCTTCTTTTCAAGCATCAGGATTTCATTGGCAATAATTTCAGTTATGTACTTTTTATTACCGTCTTTGTCGTCGTACGAACGATTGGTCAGTTTCCCTGAAAGGGCAATCTCTTTGCCTTTGTTGAGGTAATTCTCAGCCACTTTGGCGATCCGTCCCCAGGCAACAATATTATGCCATTGAGTTTCCTCTACGCGCTCGCCTTCTTTATTTTTATAATAATCTGAAGTAGCGAGTGTGAAGCGTACTTTGGTTTGGTCGTTTTCAAAAGTTTTCACTTCAGGGTCCATGCCCAGGCGTCCGATCAGTTGTACTGAATTTCTTAAAGTTGTCATTGTAGTAAAATTTTAGTTTATAAAAATGTTAATTAAAAGTTCAAGATGTTTTATGAACGAAATCTGATGCAAACATATAACGGCCTTGGCTCATGATTCGGTTAATAAACATTTACTTCCGTTTAACATTCGTTTACAAACGTTTAAAAATGTATAAAATATTAATATTGAATAAGATGTATTTTATTTTAAAATGTTTCGTAAATTGCGTTTATTCGCTAGTTAGCATTAATGCTAGAAAAAAGATAGCATGAAAAATAATTCACATAAAATTTCATTATTGATATCATTTCTACTGATTACAATAACTTCCTTTAGTCAATCATGTTTACCTGATGGAATCTCTTTTAATAACCAAATTCAAATAGACAGTTTTAAACAAAATTATCCCGGATGCAAAGAAATCGAAGGATGGGTATGGGTGGAAGGACATGAAATATTTAATCTATTTGGCCTTAATGAAATCATTAGAATAAATGGTGACCTCGGAATAACAAATGCCGATTCATTAATAAATCTTCAAGGACTAAATAACCTATGTGAAATAGGTGGACAATTCTGGATTGGTTATTACGGACCTAACGGAAATATGTCACTTGAAGACTTTAGTGGGGTTGAAAGATTAAAAAGGGTTGAACTTGGTTTAGTCATAGTAAATAATTATTTGGTTAAAGATTTTACAGGTTTTGATAGTTTAAGATATGTATATAATCTTGAAATAGGACCAAATCAATCATTAAATAGTCTTTATGGTTTAAACAGCCTTGATTCAGTAGACTATGGATTAATTATTTCAGGAACAGATAGCTTAATTAATTGTGAAGGTTTAAATAATCTATCTTATATTAACAACAGTTTATCTATTGCCTATAATGAGTCGTTGACCAGCTTAAATGGATTGGACAACCTAAATGAAGATGCTGTTGACTCGTTTCTAAATATTAGGAACAATCCAAATCTTTCTCAATGTGCAACTGAAAGCATATGTAATATATTATCAGACTCAACAACAACAGTTTCAATTTATAATAATAGTAATGGTTGCAATAACCCAGAAGAGGTAATGCAGGCGTGTTTGGTTAAAAGTCCAATTCATGAATTTTGTGGAAATAATATTTCAATATTTCCAAATCCAACTAGTGACAAAATAAGAATAGAACTAAAAGACGATATAAACATTATTGAAATTAAAATATTTGATATCACTGGAAAATTGAAACATAGGCATAATGGCAATTCAACCGAGATTGACATGACCATGTTAGATTCAGGCATATATATAGTTGAAATCAAGACATCAAACAGAATAATAAGGAAAAAAATAAAAAAAGAATAAAGCACTAATGCTAACAAAAAATATAATTCATGCCGCAGTTTGATTTTCATAGAAAATGATTTAGTAAAATTGAAAATACTTAAAACTAAGATACTTATCGAATAAGATGCAGCACGCATCATATCCAAACCGTTATCAGAAAATTTACGAAACAACAATAATGGTAAAAAAGAAAAGCGTTATCAGAAAAATCATCTTTGTAATAGTGGGTGCCATCATTCTATTCATAGCGGTTGTGTTCGTCAACCTGCTTATTTTTCAATATACGGCAACCGAAGTGTCAACAGGGCAACCCATTAAAGCATATGCTGAACAACAGGCTGCCTTGTTAGTAATCGATATACAGGAAGCCACCACAGGTGAAATTTCAACAGAAACATATTATAAAGAAAAAGCGGATGTGCTTATTGAAAGCATCAATCAGTTAACAGACAGGTTTCGAAAGGATAATACTTTAATAGTTCATGTCCGGAGTGAAGTGACCAATCCTTTGTTAAACCTGGTAAATAACTCCTATGCAAAGGGAAGCATTGGGGCCCGTTTTGATAATCGGTTGCATACAGTTTCGGGTATTGAACTTGTGAAAAAAAAGAGCGATGCTTTTCTGGACACAAAGCTTGACTCAATTTTAATTAAAAATAAAGTGAGTGAATTATATATCGCAGGTTTGGATGCAGCCCACTGTGTAAATGCAACTGTTGAAGCTGCACAAAACAGGAACTATCAGATTACTATTGTTGAAGATGTGGTATTAGCTAAATCAGATGCCTTGAAAGATAGCATGATGACGGTTTATAGAAATCAGGGTGTAAACGTTGTAAAGATGGATAGTTTATTGTTGATACATTGAGACTGCACATCTCTTCAATCATCCCTCCTATACCGCAAGTTTTAAAAATTTAGTAACAAGCCATCTTCTATTAACCGCAAGTCAAAGACATGCGGCAGTTAGGGGGGATATTTTGTAAATTGCGTTATATTGAAGCTCAATAAAAATATCGTATGAATAGAGTTCTGGTCTTATCCATAATATGCTGTTTAATTAGTCTTTCCTGCTTTTCACAGAAAAATGTATTAACTGAAGATAAATTTCTGATTGTACTTGATATTCAAGAGTATTATACAAACGGCAAATTACCTGAAAATACTTCTCAAAGATTAATTGATTCTGTCAATTATGTAATTGGCCATACCAATCCTGATAATGTGATATACATAAAGTGCATTCACAGACTATTAAACCTATCCCTTTCCCTTCCTTTTATATATGTTTCATTTGATACAGCAGCCATGCGTCTTGATAAGCGAATGAATTTGGTGAATGAGTTTATATTTACTCATGAATATTCAAGTGCGTTTACCATAACAGACTTAAACGAGTACCTTAAACAGAGGAATGTAAAAGAAATCATTATTATTGGCCTTATGGCTGAAGACCTTGTATCCGAATCATTACTTGAGGGCAAAGAAAGTGGTTATGATATGTTTGTGATCCCTCAAGCTTTAATTGCAAAATCACAAAAAAATATGGATAAAACAATAAAAAAACTTAAAGAAAAAGGCATCAAAATAATAGATATAAAAATGTTGAATTAAGAAAAGCAAGTACTAGCAAAAAATAAAGAACTTTCAATTATCCTTGTTTTAAAAAGTTTCCCACAACACATGTTTTTACATTTGCGTACCAAATTTTTTTAATACCCTGGTATGTGAAGCAATGGCGCCAAAGAAAGTTTTGTGCTCAATAAAAGGGAGGTTATGATCTTTCGCTGTTTGTTTAATGATTTCAGCCATTTTTGGATAGTGAACGTGGCTTATCTTTGGAAAAAGATGATGAACTATTTGGAAGTTAAGGCCACCGAATAGATAATTCACAATTCGATTGCTGGCAGCAAAGTTAGCTGTTGTATGCATTTGGAGGTCAGCCCAGGGCATGTCAATTTTTCCATCAGGTCCGGGTTCCGGATATTCAGTGTCTTCAATAATGTGCGCCAACATGAAAATGATCGCTAGGGTAAATCCTTCGATAAAATGGGCCGCCACAAAACCAAAAATGATCCAATACCACGGTAGGTTAATAACGATAAGTGGAATTACCAGGAATAAGGTATAGTAGATGGCTTTGAAGAAAAAGAGACGGAAAATTTCCCTTTTCGGAAAGGTTTTCCGGTAATGGCCCCCCAGCTGATGCTGGAAAAATTTCACATAATCCTTTTTAAAAACCCACGAAAGTGTCGTCAGGCAGTAAAGAAAAAAGGCATACATATGCTGAAAACGATGAATTTTCCACAGTTCCTGGGTAGGTTCCATCCTCAATATGGGTACCTGGTGGATGTCTTCATCGTGATGAGGAATATTTGTATAGGTATGATGAACGATATTATGACTGATACCCCACACATAATCATTAGCACCTACAAGGTTAAATAACAAACCGAGTGTTTTGTTGATGGTCGCATTTTTACTGAAAGAACCATGCAGGGCATCATGCGCAATGTTCATCCCGATCAGCGCTGCAAAAAAACCATGCATCATAGCGAGTGCCAGCATTCCCCAGGGACCGATCAAATTAGAAAGGATCAAGAAATAGGTGGCCATCCAACCGCTCAGAATTAATATGGTTTTAATGACCATTTCCGAATTGGCAAATTTGGAAATATTACTTGCTTGAAAAAACTGGTCCACCCTGTCTTTTACATCCTTCTGAAAGCCACCTTTTGGTTCTTTCTTAAAGCTTACCTTCTTTAATATTCTATCTTTTTTCGGGATTTCCTTAACGGTATCAACAGATCTCATAAGCTTTTTATTCTAGCCTAAGAGGGATTATGCAGAATATGAAGGCTCAAAAAATCTCCAGGGCGGTTTTCGATCGGCAAAGTTACTATTTAAACACAACCCCAATCATAAAATATCTTAATTGATGAGCGAAATAGAAAACTTAATTTAAGACAGAAAATTTATATGTATTCAAAAAATCAGACCTTTGCATGTAAACTAAAATTATAGACATAATAAAGTTTCCATCCCGCATAGCCGGATAAAATATTTAGAAATACCTATAGTCTTTAATGGGTTATAAAACCATACAAATAAAACTACCTACCGATTACTCAAATGATGAGATCTGGCAGCTGATTCATAAACAATTTGAAATCAAGGATTTTACATTTGAAATAGAGAAGAAGAGCCTGGATGCACGTAAAAAAGAAAGTATTCATTGGTTGGTGAGCCTCGTAGTTTCATCTCCGCAGTTGAAAGGGGAAGTTTATATCGCTCCCGAAACAATCCATATTCCCTGTAAAAAACGAACGGAAAAAGTGATCGTCGTCGGTAGTGGCCCGGCTGGTTTTTTTGCTGCCCATGTATTGCAAATGGCAGGCTACCAGGTAACCATCATTGAGCGTGGTTCCGATGTCGCAAAGCGAACCAAAGCCATTCAGCAACTGGAAAGTAAAGGCGAGTTTACTTCACAAAATAATTATGCATTTGGCGAAGGAGGTGCCGGTACCTTTTCTGATGGCAAACTCACTTCCCGTTCTAAGCATATATCAGCTGAACGGCGTTTTATTTTATCAGAATACGTGAAAGCCGGTGCCCCGGAAGAAATCATGTATATGGCGCATCCGCATGTAGGAACAGACAACCTGAAAATTGTAGTTGCAAACCTGCGGAAGCAGTTTCAGGAAAATGGTGGTGTCTTTTTATTTGATACCCAGTTGGAGGATATTGATATTCGGGGAAACAAAGTTCAAAAGATCGTTTGCAACACCGGGGAGATGGAAGCGGAGCATATCATTTTTGCAACAGGCCATGCTGCATACGACACGTACCGGATGTTGATCGATCGAGGCGTTCAGTTTGGCACAAAGAACTTCGCCATCGGTCACCGGATTGAGCATCCGCAAAAGCTTATCAACAAAGCGCAATGGGGAAGGGAATACCTGCCGGGTGTAAAAGCGGCCGAATATCGCCTGTCAACGAAAACAAAAACTGGATTACCGGTGTATACCTTTTGTATGTGTCCGGGTGGTAATGTGGTTCCCGCGGCCGCATTTGATCAAAAGAGTGTGGTGAATGGCATGAGTTATTATTTAGCGCGATGGCAATTTTTCAAATGCCGGCTGTGTGGCAGGTGTGCATCCTGATATGTTGCTGGGACATACGGCTACAGCATTGGAAATTCTCGATTGGATGGATAAACTGGAAGAAAGCTTCTATACTTTTTCAAATAGTTTCGTCATTCCTGCTAACCGTGCTACCGATTATATGAAAAAAAGGGAAACGAAAGAAATGGGAAATGGAAGCTATCCACTGGGGTTGCAACAGGCTCCTTTATTTAATATGATCCCTGAAAAAGTACGTAATGCTATTATTGAGGGCCTTGCCGATTTCAGCAGGAAGATAAAAGGCTTTGAACAAGGCATGCTGATGGGACTCGAAAGTAAAACTTCATCGCCCGTACAAGTGGCCCGTGAACGAAATGGAAAATGCCTGGGATTTGATAATCTCTATTTTATTGGCGAAGGTAGCGGCTATACAGGAGGCATAATTTCCAGTGCTGCCGATGGTGTAAAGTGTGCGCTGGCATTGAGCGCTGATTGAATTTGTAAATTAAAACAAACGAGCCCGAACTTCCTGCCTGGTGGTCATAGGTGGGTTCAATCAAATAGATTAAACAATAATAAAACCTTGTGATGAAATATTTTAAAACTATTTTATATTTAACAATTACCCTGACAGTTACAATGGCATGTTCAAAGCAAAATAAAGCATATAAAGTTGAATCACCTTTGGGAAAAATTAACGTAGAATTCGAGCTTTCTAAAGATGGAACACCTCAATATATGGTTCAATTTAAGGAGGTTACTGTTATTGACACCTCTTCAATGGGATTTGATTTCCAGGGACAACCCACTTTGCATAATGGATTGAAAATTATATCCACCGAAACCAATTCAGTAAATGAAACCTGGGAAATGCCTTGGGGTGAGCAATTACAAGTACAAAATAATTACAATCAAATGATCGTTCATTTGCAGGAGGAAATGGAGCCTGGTCGTAAAGTCAACATCTATTTTCGTGTTTTTGACGATGGGATCGGGTTTCGTTATGAATTTCTTGAGCAGGATGGCGTGGATAGCCTGATCATATTGGAAGAGAATACCCAATTCAAACTGACCGGCGATCATACTTGCTGGTGGATTCCGGGTGATTGGGATATTTATGAACATCTGTACAATACCACAAATTTCTCTGAAATTGATGCCATCGAAGCGGGCAAAAATGTTAACCTGGCGCAAACCTATATTCCTGAAAATGCAGTAAATACACCGGTAACCATGCGCACCTGGGAAGGCATACATCTGAGTTTTCACGAAGCAAACCTGACAGATTATGCAGGCATGACCCTGAAAGTAGATTCGAAAAACCTGAGTATGGTTAGTAATCTCGTAGGATCTGATCGATTGGGATATAAAGTAAAGCGGGCACTTCCTTTTCAAACACCCTGGCGTACCATTCAGATTTCGGAAAAAGCAACAGAGCTTATTGCTTCGAAACTCATCCTGAACCTGAATGAACCCAATAAGTTGGGTGATATAAGCTGGTTTCAACCCATGAAGTATGTAGGAATCTGGTGGGAGATGCACCTGAGTATCTCCAGTTGGGATGTAGCAAGTGGTAAACACGGGGCAACAACCGAAAATGCGAAAAGATATATTGATTTCGCTGCAGCCAATAACATTAAGGGAATTCTTGTAGAAGGATGGAATACCGGGTGGGAACACTGGATCGGATTTGACGACAGGGAAGGCATTTTTGATTTTGTAACTCCCTATCCTGATTATGATCTTGAAGAAGTGGTTCGCTATGCGAAAGAACATGGAGTAGAGCTGATCATGCATCATGAAACATCGGCAGCGCCAAGAACTTATGAGCAACAATTAGATACGGCTTACAGATTGATGCAACAATTGGGCATTCACGCGGTTAAAACGGGTTATGTGGGCAAGATCATTCCGAAAGGCGAATATCACCATGGGCAATGGATGGTGAATCACTACCGGAAAGTGCTGGAAACAGCTGCAAAATATCAGATTGCGATCAATGCCCATGAGCCCATCAAAGCAACCGGTATCAGACGGACCTACCCGAATGCCATTGCAAGGGAAGGTCTGCGTGGACAGGAATTCAATGCATGGTCAGTGGACGGGGGCAATCCTCCGGAACATCTGCCAATAGTAGCTTTTACACGAATGCTGGCCGGACCGATAGATTTCACGCCGGGTGTATTCGATATCAAGTTGAAGCAAAAAGAAAATAACCAGGTGAATACTACACTGGCACATCAACTGGCCTTGTATGTGGTTATTTACAGTCCTGTACAAATGGCATGCGACTTGCCCGAAAATTACGAAGGTCATCCTGCTTTCCAATTCATCAGGGATGTAGGTGTCGATTGGCAACAAACAGTAGTGCTGAATGGTGAAGTAGGCGATTTTGTGACGATAGCAAGGCAGGAAAAAGGTAGTGGAAATTGGTTTCTGGGTAGCATAACCGATGAAAAAAGACGGGAAATATCGATCAGTTTTGATTTTCTCGAAGCAGGAAAAACCTATGATGCCATTGTTTATAAAGACGGAGCTGATGCGCATTGGAATAACAATCCCGGCAGTTTCGAAATTATAAATATGGAGATCACAAATGACACAAAAAGTACTTTCGAACTGGCTGAAGGTGGAGGTTTAGCCATAAGTTTAATGGAACGAAATTAAAAGACCGGAACGAATTTTCATTTTACAATTTACTTCCTAAGCGCAATAAGTCAGCATAAACACCCCGTGCCGTGACTTCAGCACCTGCACCAGCTCCCTGGATGATAAATGGCTGATCACCATATGCCTCGGTGTAAATTTCAAAAATGGAATCAGAACCTTTAATGCTTCCCAGCGAAGTGTTTGAATCCGCTTCGATGAGAGATACTTTCAGGTTCCCGCCTTTTTCTAATTCACCTACATACCTGAAAACTTTATTTTCAGGCAATCGTTCAAGTAAAGTATTGTAATATACATCAAGCAGGTCAAAATGTTTTTCGAACTCAGTCCAGTCTTTAATTTCTGTTAATGATTCAGGTATGAGGTTTTGAATTTGCACATCCTCAAATTCGCAGGGCATACCAATTTCGCGAGCCAGGATCATTAATTTTCTGGCCACATCATTTCCTGATAAGTCCTCTCGTGGATCAGGTTCTGTCAGCCCCTTTTGTTTGGCTTCACTCAACACATCAGAGAATTTGCGTCCACCAAGTGAGAACGTATTGAAAATATAACTCAACGATCCACTGAAAACACCCCTGATCTTTTTAATTTGATCGCCCGACTGATGTAACAAACGCAGATTATCGATCAGGGGCAAACCGGCACCTACATTGGTTTCGTATAAAAATGCCCTTCCTTTTCTGTTCAGGAGGGTACGTAATTCTTTATAAAAGTCATAAGAAACTGAATTACCCACTTTATTTGAGGCGATGATATCAAAACCCGATTTGACAAAATCAGGGTATAAATTCACAAGCGATTTGGAAGCTGTATTGTCAACAATCACCATGTTCTCAAGATTGCTTTCTTTTATAATATTCATGATAGTTACAATATCAGATGAAGTAGCCGAATCTTTCAATTCATCTTTCCAGTTTTTATCAACCCCCTGAGAGTTAAACAGGAACTTTTTGGAATCTGCAACACCTGCAATGGTAAGTTTCAGTTTCCGGTCCCTGATTACTTCTTCCCGGGTATGGATCACCTGGTCGATAAAAGTGCCACCCACGGTTCCCTTTCCAAAAGCAATGATGTTGAGTGTTTTATGCGCACCAAATACGTGGTTGTGTACTACATTGGCTGCTTTTTTCAGGTCGTTATTTGAAACTACGAGTGAGATATGTTCGCCATTTATGGAATTATTGATGAGGTACATCCATATCTTATTTTTCCGAAGACCGGCTATGGCTTTTTCCAGTGCATAATTATGTCTGCCAATTATGGCTATGATGGAAAGTTCGGAGTTGACACCAATTCGAGAAATATCATTTCTGTGAATTTCATCGGCAAATTCCTGTTCAAGAATTATACTGGCTTTCTCAGCATCATGCTGATTTACAATAAACCCAATACCCCTTTCAGAAGATGCCTGGGAGATCATCCTAACACTGATATTATTGATGCTGAGCGCATTGAAAATCCGCGCGTCGATACCAACCTTGCCTAATAATCCGCTGCCTTCGATGCTGATCAAGGATACATCTTCAATGATCGATACCGCTTTTATTCCTTTGCCGGCACCTTCTGCATTGATGGTTGTCCCTTCTAAATCAGGTTTAAATGTATTCATTATCTTGATTGGGATACGTTTATCAACGAGTGGGAGAATGGTTTTGGCATGTAGAATATTCGCCCCGAAATTGGCAAGTTCATTGGCCTCCCGGTAGGTGAGTGCACTTAACTTGTTTGCATTGTTTACTAAAGCAGGATTGGCTGTATATATTCCATCAATATTCGTCCAGTTTTGTACTTCTTCGGCATTGCAAAAATTGGCCAGTAAAGTTGCGGTGTAATTGCTGCCGTTCCTACCCAATGTAGTCGTGTTCCCTTTCATATCGGAAGCAATAAAACCAGTGATTACGGGAATGGTATTTTCCGGGAGGTTTGCAAAGAACTGTTTTACTAAAGTTTCAGACTGATTATACAACACCTGGAAACTACCATTTATGCCTGTTTTAATCAAATCTCTCGAATCAGCAAAAATGGCATGTAAGCCTCTTTTTTTCAGTAAATGTTCTATAGTTTTGGCGCTGATCAGTTCACCAAAAGAAAGCACTTTATCTTTCAATGATTCACTGTATTCACCAATCAGACTGATTGCCCGTAGCAATTCATTCAAAATCTGATATTCAGTTTTGAAATCTAAATCCTGAACTGACGTTCTCTGGTAATTAAAAAAGTCTTGCAAGTCACTTTCCTTGTAATTCCCGGAAGCAGCCTGATCCAGCAATGTTAAGAGAAGATCAGTACTGTTTCCCCTGGCAGAAACGACAACTGCTATGGGCTCTTTCGCAGCTTTTTCAATGATGGCCAAACTATTTTGTAAACCTTCACCGTTGGCAAGGGATGACCCACCGAATTTTAATATTTTCATTTGTTCAAACTTTTAAATGCTTTTGTATTACCTCTCCAATTTTTTTACCTTCAATGAGGAATCCATCATGGCCATATTCCGATTCCAATTCAATATACTCAGCATTGGGGATATGTCGTGCCATGAACTTTTGTTCTTCTGTTGGAACAAGCCTGTCGGTTGCAATTCCAATTGCCTGTGTAGGTATTTTGATGCTGTTCAGCGCTTTTTTCAAACCGCCCCTGTCCCTGCCAACATCATGGGTGTCCAGGCATTTAGATAAATACCAATAACAATGCGCATGAAAACGGTTTGCCAGTTTATCACCCTGGTACCTGATATATGAAGCAGCGCTGAAATCATCTAATCGGCCATCATCATCTGTCTGTAGTTTTTTGTAGGCTTCATAAGTCCTGTAAGTGAGCAAACCAATACCCCTTGCCGCTTTCATCCCAGCTTCGCCTGCTTTTTTATCATTGTGATAAAATGAAGGATCAGCAGTAAGTGACAGCCGCTGGCTTTCATGTATGGCAATGCTCCAGGCCGTTTCTTTTGCTGAGGTGGTAACCAGTGTCAGGTGATCGATCTTACCTTCAAACAGAAATGCAAATTCAAGTGCCTGAAATCCACCGAACGATCCGCCTATGACCATCTTAATATTCTGAATTTTGAGCGAATCAGCTAAAAGTAACTGCGCCTTTACCACATCCCTGACCGTAAATAAAGGGAAATCGAGCCCGTATGGATTGCCAGTTTTAAGGTTCATACTTCTGGGTCCGGTGCTTCCATAAAAGGAACCCAGTACATTACTGCAAATAATAAAATGTTCGTCAGGATTAATGGCCTTCCCTTTACCTACCAATTCCGGCCACCAGTCAACTGCGTCAGAATTGGCAGTGAGTGCATGAAAAATCCAAATCACATTGTCTTGTCGCTCATTGATCTCACCATAAGTGTGATAAGCAATTTCAAGATCAGGGAGTACTTTCCCCGAATCGAGTTCAAAACCTGCCGGGTGTTTATAAATTTGTAACTGGCTCATGCTTTACTTTTAGTTAATGCCTGATCAATATCCGATATAATATCATCAATATGTTCCAAACCTACTGAAAACCTGAGGAGACCGGGTGTAATTCCAACTTCTTCCTGTTGTTCTGAAGTCAATTTTGAGTGTGTTGTTGAAGCGGGATGAGTGGCAATACTTCTTGTATCTCCCAGATTAGCTGTTAGCGAATGTAATTCCAATGCATTCAGAAATTTTCTTCCCCTTTCAACACCTCCTCTCAAAGTGCAGCTAACCAATCCACCGCCTTTTTTCATTTGTCGCTTTGCCAGTTCGTATTGCTCAAACGAAGGCAGGAATGGATATCTTACCTTTTCAATTTCAGGATGTGACTCAAGATATGTGGCAAGTGCCAGTGCGTTATCGCAATGCCTGTCCATTCGTACAGCCAGGGTTTCAAGACTTTTGGAGAGTACCCAGGAATTAAACGGAGACAAAGTCGGACCGGATTTCTGGATAAATAAATGGCACTTTTCAATAATTTTTTTGGAGGAAAGAATAGCACCACCCATTACACGTCCTTGCCCATCCAGGAACTTGGTTGCTGAATGAACTACGATATCCGCTCCTAAAGTAACAGGCTGCTGAAGGTAAGGTGTTGCAAAACAATTATCAACTATAAGTAACGCATCGTACTGATGACATAGGTTCGCAAGCCATTGGATATCGACCAGGTCGAGTGTTGGATTGGCCGGAGTTTCGATAAATACCAGCTTTGTGTTCTTGTTTAAAAGCCTGTTCCCATGCATTTTTTGTCTTTAATATCGACAAAACAATATTCGATACCCCAATCAGGTAATATATTTTCAATCACATGGTGCGAACTGCCAAAAATGGATTTGGAAGCAATAATGTGATCACCTGATTTTAAAAGCGCCGCAAATGTCGAGAATATGGCAGACATACCACTTGCCGTAGCGATGCCTGCTTCAGCATTTTCCAGCAATGCCAGTTTGACCGCAAAATCATCTGAATTGGGATTAGAAACCCGCGAATACATATACCCTTCCGAATCACCTGAGAACAATTCGGATCCTTCTTCTGCACTTTGAAAGGCATAGCTGGAAGTTAGGTATAAAGGAATAGAATGTTCCTGGTATTGGCTTCTTTCCAATTGTGTGCGTATGGCAATTGTTTCAAATTTTCTTTTCATATAAGTTTTTATAAGAGTTTCTTCATTACAACAACGGGAAAGCTTTGAAAAGGAAAAGCCTCTTCCGATAAATCAAAAGAGGCTTTATATTTTTTGAAATTAAAATATGCTACTCTGTTAATCTATCTTTCTTCATCGTAAAATGAAGCAGGAATTAGCACCTTCTGACGATAAAGTCATGGGTTGCTAAGGTTTCACGGGGCCTTACCCTCCACCTTTCTCGATAAATGTATGTGATGAACGAATTGCAAACCTACGGATTTTTTTAAATGTGAAGGGCAGAAATTTTTACTTTCATTAGACATAGATATAAATAATGCATTTTTATACTTTTGCCTGCAAAGATTTAATAATGAAGATACTTATTACTGGTGCTTCCGGAAATATTGGTTTTGAGATGATTAGAAGCCTGTCAAAGATGGACAAGTCAGTCGAGATTATTGCAGGAGATTTTGACGTGAACCGGGCCAGAAAAATATTAGCTGAGTTTGAAAACCTGTCATTCAGACACGTTGATTTCAGTCAACCCGGTACTTTTAAGGAAGCGTTAAAAGATATTGATTTACTCTTTTTATTACGTCCACCCCAATTGGCTGATGTGGAGAAATACTTCCGCCCCTTTTTATCGAAAGCCATAGAAATGAATGTGAACAGGGTGATGTTCCTTTCGGTGCAGGGTGTAGAAAATCAGAAATTCATTCCACATTTTAAACTTGAAAAACTAATCCTTGAACTCAAATTTGATTATATCTTCTTGCGCCCCGGATACTTTATGCAAAACCTGATTACAACACTTCTATACGATATCAAACATAACAATAGAATCTATATTCCGGCTGGAAAATTAAAAT
The DNA here is from genome assembly GCA_963776205.1 of Marinilabiliales bacterium. GTDB lineage: Bacteria > Bacteroidota > Bacteroidia > Bacteroidales > F082 > UBA4459. The sequence continues at coordinate 146,668 of CAVZLR010000001.1, read as the reverse complement.
TTAACTGGGTGGATGCTGCTGATATAGGGAAAGTGGGAGCAATCCTGTTGACGTCATTCGATAAATTTAAAAACAGGCCATTTGAAATTACTGGCAGCGAATTCAAAGGCTTTGATGAAGTGGCCATTTTATTATCGAATGAACTGGAAAGGGATATCAAATACGTAAGCCCAAATTTGTTTGCCTTTTATCGTGAAAAGAAAAAACAAGGAATTGCAAGGCCTATGATATTCGTGATGATCATGTTGCATTTCCTGCCGCGTTTTAAAAAGAATAAACCTCAATTATCGAATGTGGTAAAAGAAATTACAGGAACTGAATCCGGAAGTATTAATGAGTTTTATCAGACGGGAACAATCAAATTTTTCACCTGAATAACAATTAAATCTGAAACACGGATCATTCAGAAAAAAGCTATTTCATTTCTGCAATAAAAAATAATTTGAAAAAGACACCGTTATAAAAGCAAAACTAAAATTGAACACTATGAAAACATTAAAAAGAACAACAGCATTTATTCTTAATAGGAATTTTAATTCTAACAACTACTTTGTCAGGATGTAAGAAAGATGAAAATGAGCCAGCACCACAATTGCCACCTGAGTCATCTTTTGTAATGAGTTTCGAGGATTTTTCAAATTCTGATGATACGCTTAGCTCCACGGGAAATCAATAGCTACCACAATTGGGGTCATTCATATGTAACTGTGCAGGTTTGGAATGCTATTATAACCGTTGGATTGGCAGTACCCGTGGCATCTTTTGTTGAATCATTTAACCATGAAGCTAGTTTATCATCCAGATGAAGAAAACTGGACATGGTCATATAATGTAGGCCATGGCGGTCATACTTATGAAGCTGAACTGACAGGTTACCTTGAAGCTGATTCAGTTGTTTGGGAAATGCGACGTTACAAAAAGCAATGAATTCGCTGACTTCCTTTGGTATTGGGGAAAATCACACATTAACAGAACAGGTGGCTACTGGATATTAATGGAAAAACCAGCTATGCCCAATCAGATGCTGCAAATCGATTGGAACCAGGATTTCAATGGGATTGCCAATCTGAGATATACCAATATCATCCCCAATGATCCTGAGAATGGTGGCTATATCTATTATGGAACAACTTTGAATTCGTTCGACAGATATTATAACATTTATAACAAAGGTCAGGATAATCTGACAGAAATTGAATGGAATCACAACAATTTAGATGGCCGGATTAAAAACCCCATGCATTATCAAGACAACAACTGGCATTGCTGGGGTGTCGATTTGCAGGATATGGTGTGTCCATAGTTTAACAGCACTTTAACATACGAAAGAGCCTTTGGGCTCTTTTTTTTATTTCCAGAATTAGTAAATTGCGCCACTTTTATGCGAGATGATATGAATATTGGAGTAACAGGGGCAAGCGGGCATATTGGAGCCAATCTGACAAGAATTTTACTTGAAAAGAAATATTCAGTTAGGGTACTTGAACATACTGATAATCGAGCTATTGAAGGATTGGAGGTTGAAGTTGTAAAAGGAAGCCTAGATGATAAGAAGAGCCTTGAAAATTTTTGTCAGGATATGGATGTTGTCTTTCACCTGGCTGCACGTATTTCAATTGGAAGCAATTCATTTGAGACCCTTCTAAAGTGAATGTTGAAGGAACAAAGAATATAGTTAGTGCGTGTAAAAAAGCAGGTGTTAAAAGAGTCATTTATTTCAGCTCGATCCATGCACTGGAACATCATCCTCTTGATCAGCCATTGGACGAATCAAGGCCATTGTTAACAATTCTCCGCAGGCTTATGAGCGAACAAAATCACTGAGTGAGGCTTGGGTGATGGGACAAAAAACCGATCAGTTTGAAGTAATTGTGCTCAACCCTTCAGCTATTGTTGGCCCTATTGACTATAAACCATCAATGGTGGGGGAGCTAATATTGAAAATGTATAAGGGGAAAATACCAGGACTTATTCCGGGAGGTTATAATTGGGTTGATGTTAGAGATGTTGCTGAAGCAGCATCGAATGCTATAACCGGAGGCAAAAGTGGTGAACACTATATCTTATCAGGAAACTGGTATAATCTGAAAGAATTTGCTGAAATATTACAGGAAGTAAGTGGTAAGAAGATTAAAAAAGTAGTGCTTCCATTCTGGTTGGCTAGATTGGGACTTCCTTTTATTCAAATTTGGTCTGCAATTACAAAGCAACAACCTTTATATACTAAAGAATCATTAGATATTGTAATAGCTGGAAATAAAAATATCCTGAACGGGAAAGCGCGTAAGGAACTGGGATTTAACCCACGTCCACTAGCTGACTCTATTAAAGACTCGTTTATATGGTTTAAAGAAAACAATTATTTTTAGCCATGATTTCCGAAGCAACTTTTTTTACATTACTATATATCTGGATGGGGCTTGCCATAGTCACTTTCCCGGTATTGTTACGAGTAACAGCGCCCTATGGAAGGCACACCACCAATACTTGGGGGCCTACTATAAATAATCGATTAGGCTGGTTTATCATGGAAGTGCCGGTAATCATCATGTTTAGCTGGCTTTTATTTGCAGGCCCAAATCAGATTTCCATCCCTGTATATATATTTTACGGAACTTTCATGTTACACTATGTGAACCGCGTATTTATTTTTCCCTTCAGGATAAAAAGCAATGGGAAGCGAATACCTGTTGCTGTTGTAGCGTTAGCATTTTTCTTTAATATTTGTAATGGTTTCTTTAACGGATACTGGTTTGGCTATCTTTCTCCGGAATATACTATTGGTTGGTTAAAAGACCCCAGGTTTATCATCGGTGTTTTGCTGTTTCTGGCAGGTATGATCATTAATATGTCATCCGATCAGAAATTACTGAACCTCAGAAAAGGAGGCAAAAAGGGATATTATATTCCAAAAGGTGGGTTGTTCAAGTATATATCTTCCCCGAATTTATTTGGAGAGATCATCGAATGGCTGGGTTGGGCTATGATGAGCTGGTGCCTTCCAAGTTTTTCATTTGCACTATGGACGATGGCCAACCTGGTACCACGTGCATTGGATCATCACCGTTGGTATAAACGGAAGTTTCCTGAATATCCTGAAGAGCGAAAAGCAGTTATTCCGTTCATTCTCTAAAATATCCATAGTAAAAGATATAATGAATTCTAAATTGGGTGAAGACATGCCAGCCTTTTCCCTAATTTTGCATTCCAAATAATAATGCATGACGCCGAAGCCCGGAATCATAATTATCTCAAATTGATTCACCAGAAGATCTTAAAAAACTTTCATCGGGGTCAATTGGTGCAATTAGCAAATGAACTCAGGGAATTTATATTGGATATTACTTCTGTCCATCCAGGTCACCTAGGGGCCAGTTTGGGTGTTATCGAATTAGCCATTGCCCTGCATTATATTTATAACACACCATACGATAAATTAATTTGGGATGTGGGCCACCAGGCGTATGCGCATAAAATTCTAACCGGCAGAAGGGATGTTTTTCATACCAACCGGACCTGGCAAGGTATCAGTGGATTTCCCTCCATTGATGAAAGTGAATATGACGCTTTTGGGACCGGCCATGCATCCACATCAATTTCTGCGGCCTTGGGTATGGCAACTGCATCGCAATTGAAAGGAGAGACGGACCGCAAGCATATTGCAGTGATTGGTGATGGTGCTATAACAGGCGGGTATAGCTTTTGAGGGATTTAACAATGCCGGCGCATCCAATGCTGATATACTGGTAATTCTCAATGACAATGGAATTTCCATTGATAAAAGTACAGGGGCGTTAAAAGACTATTTACTGAAGATGGCCACTTCGAAAGGCTATAATGCATTTAAAAACTTCGTCTGGAATTTGCTTGGGAAAGCAAGCAAACCGGGTACTTCGATGCAACGGGCTATTTCACAATTTGAAAACGCGGTGAAAGGAAGCATTCTGAAAAGCAGCAATATGTTCGAATCCATGAATTTCAGGTATTTCGGGCCCGTGGATGGCAATGATGTGAATAAACTGGTAAAAGTGCTTGCCGATGTAAAGGAAATTGGAGGTCCTAAATTGTTGCATATCATTACGACCAAAGGAAAAGGTTTTGAGCAGGCAGAAAAAGATCAAACGAAATTTCATGCACCGGGCAAGTTTGATCGTAAGACCGGAACTCCAATTGATCTGAATGCAAAGAAAAAATATGCGACTTACCAGGAAGTTTTTGGAAAGACACTTGTGGAAATTGCAAAAAAAAATGAAAAAGTTGTAGCCATTACACCTGCTATGCCTACTGGCTCATCGCTCATTGAAATGATGGAAAGATATGCCCGACAGGGTATTTGACGTAGGTATTGCTGAACAACATGCGGTTACATTTTCAGCTGGTTTGGCCATCAGTGGCATGAAACCTTTTTGTGTCATCTATTCCACTTTTTTACAGCGGGCCTACGACCAGCTTATTCATGATGTGGCTCTTCAAAAGTTGCCGGTTGTATTTTGCATTGATCGTGCAGGACTTGTGGGTGAAGACGGAGCCACCCATCACGGTGCATTCGACCTTGCATATATGAATTCCGTGCCTGATATGATTGTGGCAGCACCACTGAATGAAGCAGAACTCAGGTATATGATGTTCACTGCTTCAAATTATAAAAAAGGGCCGTTTTCAATTCGTTACCCAAGGAATTATGGAGTGCTGGAAAACTGGGAAAAGGAACTCCATGAAATTGAAATTGGAAAAGGACGTGAAGTTATTTCGGGAGAAAGAGTAGCCATTGTCAGCATCGGTCATGTCGGAAATGCAGGCCTACAAGCGTCAAAGGAATTATTTGAGGAAGGAATAAACACAGGTGTTGATAGATATGAGGTTTTTGAAACCTGTTGACAAGGAACTATTGCATAAAATTTTCAAAAAATATACGCATATCGTAACACTTGAAGATGGGGTTATAAACGGTGGATTGGCTACCGTTGTCACCCAGTTTAAAAATGAATTTGGTTACACCAATTCCGTTACATCACTCGGTATTCCCGATAGGTTTATTAAACATGGTTCCATCCCTGAATTGCATAAAGAGTGTGGTTTTGATGTAGGCAATATCAAAAAGCAGATCCGAAAATTGAATGAAAGTAGCCTGTAAATCTTTATGATTTTCACTTTTTTAACCTATAGTTTTTATTGTATTTTTGTTGTTTAATCTAACAAACCAAAATCAGCTTCATGTACGAGTTTCTTCAGGGTATTTTAACTGAAAAAAATCCAACTTATGTTGTTCTTGAAAATAATGGCATCGGTTATATGGTAAATATTTCGCTAAACACATTTTCTAAAATCAAGGATTTGCAAAAAACGAAACTTTTTACACACTTTTATGTGCGTGAAGATGCACAGATACTTTATGGATTTGCAGATGAAGTAGAACGTGAATTGTTTCGGTTTTTACTTTCTGTTTCAGGCGTTGGAGCAAGTACGGCAAGATTGATTTTATCATCATTAAGTACTGAAGAAATCTATGCTGCAATCACACAAGGTCAATCTTCTGTATTGCAATCAGTTAAAGGAGTTGGTGGGAAAACGGCACAACGAATTGTCATTGATTTGAAAGATAAGCTGATGAAAGCAGGAATTGAGCATGAAAAAGTTGATTTTTCCCACAATACATTGAAGGATGAAGCGTTATCAGGACTACTGATTTTAGGTTTTAATAAAAACAGTGCAGAAAAAGCCATTAACAGAATATTGCAGAATGATTCAGTAACTAATGTGGAAGGCCTTATAAAAGAGGCTTTAAAGATTTTGTAAGTTATTTAATCAATTGCTTGGAATTTTAAAAGGGAGTCATATTGAGTAGGGAGAATAAATACACCTTTATCATTTATGTTGTTAGTTACCCTGATAATATCCTTATCATTGCCTGATTATGCATTTGCGTTACCCCAGGTAAACTATACCTCCTGATACTACAAATCAACGTGATACTACCCACGTTAACCTTATATATCCTTTTCAGGATAATACGGGGAATCCATATCTTGACGATCAAAATACGAGTCCTTTGTTCATGCGTGATCCGGAAAATATTAAACGAGAGATTATTTACAATCCGGAAACCAATACCTATGAATTTGTTACTAAAATAGGCGATTTCGACTATCGCACACCTACCATAATGGATTTTGATGATTACCAGGATGTATGAATTGAATAATGACGTAAAAAATTACTGGAATGAAAGATCGCAAACAGCTGGTACGGCGGAAGGTACCAGGCTAATACCTAAAATTTATGTAGGTGGTGAAGCATTTGACCGAATTTTTGGAAGCAATACCATTGATATCAGGCCACAGGGATCGGCAGAGGTAAGTTTTGGAATTTTATCAAATAAAAGAGAAGATCCGGCATTGGATGTCAGGCAGCGACGGACGACCAATTTTGATTTCGATATGCGGATTCAGATGAATGTGATCGCTAAAATTGGTGACAAAATTGAATTTAAAGCCAATTACAATACAGAATCTTCTTTTGATTTTGAAAATACACTGAAGTTAAAGTACGAAGGTCAAGAAGATGAAATTATAAAATTGATTGAAGCAGGTAATGTTAGTTTGCCCTTAAAGTCAACTCTTGATTCAAGGTAGCCAGAGTCTGTTTGGGATTAAAACCGAATTGCAATTTGGAAAAACCACGGGTAACAGCACTTATTTTCACAACAACAAAGTGAAACACAAAATATAACTGTGCAGGGAGGAGCGCAAACCAATAGCTTTAAACTTATCCTCACTTGATTATGAGGAAAACAAACACTTCTTCTTTGCTCATAAATTTAGAGATAACTACGAAAGAGCTTTGTCAACCCTGCCAATTGTTACTACGGATGTTACTATTACACGAATCGAAGTTTGGGTAACAAATATTGGTGCTGCAACTGAAGAAAACAGAAATATTGTTGCTTTTACCGATTTGGGTGAAGGAAATCCTGCAAAATATTCATAATCCCTATGTAAATCCTTTGCTTATTGGTGATGTTGTAGCCAGCAATAATTCAAACGACTTGCTGTATAAAATGGATACAACCCAAATTAGAGATATAAATACTGTAACCAATTATCTAACAGGAGACCCCTACAATATTGGCCAAAACAATTATTTTGTTCCAGGAGAAGATTTTGTGAAACTTGAAAATGCAAGAAAGCTAAAACAATCAGAATATAACCTGAACAGCAGGCTTGGGATTTTTATCATTGAATACATCTCTTAATCCGGATCAGGTGCTGGCTGTAGCCGTACAATACACCATTATTGGATACGATGAGGTTTTCCAGATTGGAGAATTTTCTGATCAGGGAAATACAGCACCCAATAACCTGGTGGTTAAATTGCTGAAGAGCAGCAACCCGAATACTGGTATGCCCATGTGGGACCTGATGATGAAAAACGTTTATTCAATTGGAGCATACCAGGTAGAGCGTAATGATTTCAGGTTAAATATTTTGTATTCCGGAAATAAAGAAGGCGTTCCAACCGGTTATTTCACCGAAGGACCGGAAGATGCAGTTGGGGTGCCATTGATTCATCTGCTCGGACTCGATAATTTAGATAACCAGTTAAACCCGGTTCCTAATGGTGACGGAATGTTCGACTTTATTGATGGAGCAGCCACATCAGGTGGTACTTTTCAAGCTTCAAACGGACGATTATTTTTTACATCACTCGAACCTTTTGGCAGTTATATCCGTGATTCGGTCTTCCCGAATAGTCCTGAGTATGCAAATTTGTATGCTTACGATTCACTTATACTCAACTACGAAAACGGGCGCCGAACAATTTCCTGAAAAAAACCGGTATATTATTGAAGGAATGTATAAATCACAATCCGGTTCTGATATTAGTCTGAATGCCCTTAATGTACCCCAGGGATCCGTAAGAGTAACGGCCGGAGGTGTTCCATTGGTTGAAAATGTTGATTATACGGTCGATTATACGCTGGGTCGAGTGAAGATTATCAACGATGGAATCATGAATTCAGGTGTTCCAATCAATGTTTCACTCGAAAGCAACTCCATGTTCAATATCCAGCAAAAAAGAATGATGGGCTTGCATGTTGATCATGAAATCAATAAGAATTTTCATATTGGTGGTACTATTTTAAATCTGAATGAAAAACCATTAACACAAAAAGTAAATTATGGGGATGACCCGATTAATAATACAATCTGGGGACTGGATTTGAGTTACCGAACTGAATCAAGATGGCTGACGAATTTAATTGATAAACTACCGGGTATTTCAACAAATGAAGTATCCAGAATTTCAGTTGATGGTGAATTTGCTCAATTTATTCCTGGACATTCAAAAGCAGTTGGAAAAACAGGAACATCCTACATTGATGATTTTGAAGGTGCACAATCAACAATTGACTTGAAACATATCGGTTCATGGTATCTTGCCAGTGTGCCACAAGGACAACCTGATCTGTTTCCGGAAGGTATGTCATCACAATATATGGACACACTGGTTTATGGAAAAAACCGGGCAAAATTTGCATGGTATATAATTGATCCTTTATTTTATGATCGTTCAGGAGGCTTACGTCCGCCAAACGTTGATAAAAATGAGATTTCAAAAAACTCAACCCGTCAGGTGCTGGAAACAGAAGTTTATCCAAATAAGGATATACCAAATGGAACCCCAACAAATATTGCTGTATTAAACTTTGCCTATTATCCATCGGAGCGGGGGCAGTATAATTACGATGTCGATCCTGTGCTTAATCCACCCACTGCTGGTTTAAATGAAGATGGAACACTGGCAGATCCTGAAACCCGCTGGGGAGGTATCATGCGTAAAATTGAGTCTTCTGATTTTGAAGCTGCCAACATTGAGTATATTGAATTTTGGATGATGGATCCCTTTACCGAAGATGCGGATAACCCGGGAGAATTGTATATCAATTTAGGTGAAGTATCAGAGGATATTTTACGTGATGGGCGTAAAAGTTTTGAAAATGGGTTACCAACATCCGCTGAAGTAACCGAAGTGGATACCACCACCTGGGGTCGAGTGCCAACACAGCAAGCATTGGTTGAGTCTTTTAGTTCAGCTGCCGGATCAAGAATATACCAGGATGTGGGCTATGATGGATTGTCTTCAAATGAGGCCGGTGGGTTGACTGATGAACAGGATTTCTATGAAAGTTCATATTTGAGTGTGATTCGTGAAAAATATGGTACCTCATCCAACGCATATCTTAATGCATCTCAAGACCCTTCAGCAGATGATTATCACTATTTCAGGGGTTCTGACTATGATGCTGAAGCCAAATATTCAAGCGTTACTGAAAGATACAAGCAGTATAATGGTACAGAAGGTAACTCGCCTACCGATGATATAAATCCGGAATCATTATCCTACAGCTCAAACCAACCTGCCTAATGTGGAAGATATCAACCGTGATAATACATTAAGTGAAGCAGAAAGGTATTTTCAGTATAAAGTTGAATTGGATCCTCAAAAAATGGAAGTGGGCAAAAATTATATCACTGATATCCATCATGCACACAAATGTAAGGTTAGCCAATGGTGATGTAACCAATGTAAAATGGTATCAGTTTAAAATCCCGGTTCAGAATCCTGAAAAAATTGTTGGTAATATACAAGATTTCAGGTCGATTCGCTTTATGCGTGTTTTTATGCGTGGGTTTGAAAAACCAATTATTACACGGTTTGCATCATTTGAATTGGTAAGGGGGGAATGGAGAAGATATAACCATTCGCTTTTGGCTGAAGGTGAGTATATTCCGGGAGATGATGGAAATGAAACGAATTTTATTGTTTCGGCAGTGAATATTGAAGAAAACGGCCAGCGGCAGCCTATACCATATGTAATTCCACCGGGAATTGAAAGAGAAGTAAACTTTGGAACAACCAATTATGTGCTTCAGAATGAACAATCCATACAATTGGAAGTAGTTGATTTACTTGATGGTGATGCCACGCGGTGTTTTTAAAACAACAGAATTTGATTTCCGGCAGTTTAAAAAACTTAAAATGTATGTGCATGCCGAAAAGCGTTTCGAGGAAGAAGAAATGGAATATGGCGACATGACCGTTTTTATACGAATTGGTTCCGATTTTACAGATAACTACTATGAATATGAACTTCCTGTTCAGTTTACTGAATGGTATACTCACCGCAACATTACGCGATTCGATTTGGCCTGAAATAAACAATTTCGAAATTGATCTTGAAGACCTGGTCCAGGTAAAACAAAACCGGAATGTTGCCATGCGCGATCCAAATTCCGACCTGGCTTTATATAAACCCTACACGTGAATATAGCAATAATGCACGGGTAACCGTATTGGGAAGCCCAAGCATCAGTGATGTAAAAGGTATATTAATTGGTGTTAGAAATCCGAAAAGAATCGGCACCGGACTTGATGACGATGGCAATCCGAAAAGTGCCGTCATTTGGGTGGACGAATTGCGGCTCACAGACTTTAATGATAAATCGGGTTGGGCGGCTACCGGAAGGGTTGAGGCTACACTGGCTGATTTAGGCCGCGTGGCAGTTTCTGCTTCTCACAGTTCTGCAGGATTTGCAAGTCTTGAAAAGAAAATTACACAGATACCCCTGGAGTATGTAACAGATTTTCTTGGTAACTACCGACCTTCAACTTGGTAAGTTCTTTTCAGAAAAAGCTGGTGTAAGCCTTCCTCTACATGTCGATTATGGCATCTCAAAAATTACACCTGAGTATAATCCTTTACAACCTGATGTAAAATTAAAAGAAGATTTGGACTACCTATACCAATAGCCAGGATCGTGATTCTGTAAAAAGATTGGTCGAAGATCATACTTCCAGAACAAATGTTAACCTGATGAATGTGAGGAAAACCAGAACTGACAATAAGAAAAAACCCAGGGTATATGATATTGAAAACTTTGATGTTTCATTTGCATATTCAAAAATTGATCATAGAAATATTGATTATGAATATGATGACCGGAAAGAATACCGGGGTGGATTTGGGTATAATTATAATGGACAGACCAAAAAATTATGTGCCGTTGGAAAGAGCCAATGCTTTTAAAGTCAAAAAGTCTGGCATTAATAAAAGATTTTAACTTCTATCTCTTACCAAAAGTATTGGCTTTCAGAACGGATATGAACCGACAGATTCATGAAATTTTATATCGCGATAAAAGTCTTGGCGATGTAATTATTTATCCAACCGTAAACAGGGTTTGGAATTGGAACCGGATTTTCGATTTTAAATACGATTTCTCAAAATCATTGTCGTTTGAATTTAATGCCGGGGCAAATACCTATATTAAAGAACCTGTTATTTATCCTGACAAGGATACACGAGGAATGGGAAGAATATAAACAAGAGGTTTGGGATGACATTCTGAGTTTTGGTACCATGCAACGATATAGCCAGATCGTTAAAAGTAACCTACAATGTACCATTGAAAAAAATCCCAATACTTGACTGGGTTACCCTGGCGGCAAGCGTTCAAACCTTATATGCATGGTCAGCATCTCCATATTCTATTCAGCCGCAGATTTGGTAATACCATTGAAAATGGCAATCAAAAGCAAATAAATGGTAATGGTGATCTTCAGCATGCTTTATAATAAAATCCATATCTGAAATCACTCAGTCAAACACAAAGAAGATCAACAAGCCCGGATTCACGAACAAGAGGCGCAAGACCTGATCCTAAGAAACTGAAAGTGATACAACAGCAAAACCTAAAAAAGAATATGGTAAAAAGTTCGGAGAAGGAATTCTAAAAGTTCTTATGTTGGTTAAAAAAGCATCTGTAACGTGGAGCCAGGGACAGGGAACAGTATTACCGGGATATATGCTGGGAGGAACTGATAATCAATTGGAACCTCAGTTTCTTGGTATGAATTATGCGCATAATGCGCCGGGATGGGGTTTTGTTTTTGGAAAACAATATGAAGATTTTCCTTATAGAGCTGCTGAAAATGGATGGTATACGAATGATTCGGCAATCAACAATCCATATATGCAAAAACTGAATGAAGCTTTGTCATATAAATTAAATGGGGATATTCTGGATGCCATCAGAATTGATATTGATGGAGACCGGATTTATGCCGATAATTACCAATCGTATTTCAGGTATGATACGAATGGTGTTTTTAATGAATATACACCGACAAACATGGGTAATTTCAGTATTTCATATTCCATTATTAGAACATCTTTCCAGAGCCCGGATGCAAATGAAATTTCGCCAACATTTCAAACCTTTCTTAGTTAATCGTGAGGAAATTGCAGAAAGGCTTGGCGCAAGAAAATCCGGCCTGGCAAAATTTACCAGATGATTCAAAATATTTTTATGATACCATCGCAGGCGAACAATTTCCATATGGTTATGGTTCAAATTCTCAGCAGGTATTGTATTATTCATTTTTATCAGCATATGGTGGAAGCGATCCATCATCAGTTAAAATATCTTCCCCGTTCCCTAAATTTCCAATTCCCAACTGGCGAATTACTTTTAATGGACTCACCAACATAAAAGCCATTGGTAAATTGTTCAGAAGCGTGAATATTACACATGGTTACCGGTCAATGTTAAGTATTACATCATGGCGAACCAATGTAAATTATAATCCTGATGATCCGGGAGAAACATTTCAGGACACCTATAATTACATTACAAATTATGATGTAGGGGTGGTTTCTGTGATTGAAACATACAGCCCGCTGATTGGAATAGATGTAACCATGCATAACAGTTTAACGGTTAGAGCTGAATATAAAAAATCAAGAAACCTATCTTTAAGTTTTGTAAATAACCAGTTAACAGAAATTCTGGGTAATGAGATTGGTGATTGGATTGGGATACAGGGTAAAAGGACTTAAAATTTCAGGTTGCTTCATTTACCGGAAAAACATCAAACCGGGTGGGAAGTGATTTAAACCTGAAACTTGATTTTGGTGTCAGGGATAATAAAACTTCATTAAGAAGAATTGATGAAGATAATAACCAGGTATCTGCAGGCTCAATGCAGTATACTCTGAACTTTTCAGCAGATTATATGCTTAGCCAAAGTCTTGCAACTTGCGAGCATATTATAACTGGACAAGTAATAATCCTTATGTTTCTTCACAATTTCCAAATGCCACAACAAGTGCCGGATTTACTTTCAGGTTTAACCTTGCACAGTAAGTTAATTTTTTGATTTTATCTTCCCCTTTATATTTCATAATTTAGACTGCTTACAAAGTAAAAAAATCATAAATTTGATGCATTAAAAAACAAATAAGAAAATGAAAGTTCCTGCTAATTTATTGTACACCGAAGACCATGAATGGGTGAGGGTAGAAGGCGACGAAGCCTATATTGGAATTACTGATTTTGCTCAAAATGAATTGGGTGATATTGTTTTTGTTGAAGTTGAAACATTGGATGAAGAACTGGATAAAGGTGATACTTTTGGAACCATAGAAGCTGTAAAAACTGTCTCGGATATGTTTATGCCTATAGGTGGTACTGTAATTGAAGTGAATGAATCTCTGGAAGATACACCTGAAATTATTAATAGCGATCCGTTATGGGGATGGATGGATTATTAAAATAAAGTTAGCCCGCATAAGGCGAACTGGATGATTTGCTTAATGCAGATGCATACAAAAGCAGTATAGAATCTTAAATATTTATGATTATCAGGAAACATTGGCCGGCAATAGCATGGGCTTTGTTTATACTGATCTTAACCGGTTTTCCGGGAAACCAGATACCAAAGATCCCGACATTTCTTGAGTGGCTTTCACCGGATAAAATTGTGCATGTTGTCATCTTTGGAATTCTTTCTTATTTAGTACTTTATGGCAATCGCCAACAATATTTAAAAAGTAAACATCGTTCTTATTTTGTAGTTGTTGCAATTGTTATGTCAACATTGTATGGTTTGATCACTGAATTATTGCAATTTTATGTATTTATTGGCCGAAATGCGCAATGTATATGACTTTTTATGCAAATACACTTGGTGCATGTATTGGAGGCGTGGCATATTTATTGCAACAATGCTAAAAATAAAGTATAAAAAAAACTACTTAATAAATTAATTGCTATTTTAGCAGTTGATTTTTTGATCGTTAAAATATCAAAATTATGGAAGTTAAAAAAACACCAAAAGCAGACCTGGAAAATAAAAAAAGTATATTTTTCCAAATTGGCTTGATCCTTGCCCTGGCAGTTGTTTTGTTTGCATTCGAATTAAAAAGTTACGATAAAGTAACCATTGACCTTGCAACAAGAGCTGTTGATGATACACCGGAAGAAATTATTCCGATTACTGAGCAGAAAATTAAACCACCTCCACCACCTCCACCAAAGCAGGTTACTCAAATCAAAATTGTTGAAGATGATGTGGAAGTTGAAGATGAATTGGATATTGACGTTGAAGCAGATGATGAAACCGTAGTAGAAGAATATATTCCGCCCGTTGATGAAGATGAAGAAATTGTTGAGGCAGAGATATTTACAGTAGTTGAATCAATGCCTTCTTTCCCAGGAGGTATGGGTGAACTGATGAAATACCTAAGTGAAAACATCAAGTATCCGCCACTTGCAAAAGAAAGTGGTATACAAGGCAGGGTATTTATCAACTTTGTTGTTGAACCTAATGGAAGCATTTCAAATGTAAAAGTTTTACGTGGTATCGGTGGCGGATGTGACGAAGAAGCTGTTCGAGTGGTAGAAAAAATGCCAAAATGGTCACCTGGAAAACAGCGTGGAAAACCAGTAAGGGTTTCTTACAACCTACCAGTGAAATTTACACTTCAGTAAAAGATAAAAAATAAAAGGCCGCGATTTGCGGCCTTTTTTTATGCTGTTTGGGATTAAAATGTGAATAAACAATTTCAGCTTTCGATTTTCCCACAGTTTCGATAAGCGCATCAAGGGTCGCTTCTTTTATTTTTTTTACCGATTTGAATTTCCATAATAATTTTTGGGCTGTAGAAAACCCAACACCTTCAATATCAGTTAATTCTGATTTGATAGTGCCCTTTTCTAATCGTGAACGGTGGTGAGTTATGCCAAAACGGTGTGCTTCATCACGTAAATGTTGTATAACCTTTAAGGATTCCGACTTTTTATCCAAATACAATGGAACCGGGTCATTTGGAAAATATAATTCTTCAAGCCTTTTGGCAATGCCGATGATGGTGATCTTTCCAAATAAGTTCAGTTTTTTAAGGCTTTTTACAGCTGCACTCAACTGCCCTTTTCCGCCATCAATAACAATGAGTTGTGGCAGTGGTTTTTCTTCCTTCAGCAAGCGGCTATACCTTCTGTAAAGCACTTCTTCCATCGAAGCATAATCATCAGGGCCGGTAACTGTTTTAATGTTATAATGACGGTATGCCTGTTTATTAGGTTTGGCATCGATAAATTGCACCATGGCCGCTACGGGGTAATCACCCTGGAAATTAGAATTGTCGAAACATTCGATCTGCACGGGTTCCTCTTTCATCCTCAGATCTTCCTTCAACTTCTTTAAAATCCTTTTTTTATGACGATCCGGATCGACCAGGTCCTTTTGCTTTTGCCTTTCCATCCGGTAATATTTGGCATTTCGCTGGCTTAGTTCAAGCAATTGTTTTTTATCACCTCTTTGGGGAACCGTAATTTTTAAATCTTTCAGGTCGTATCCGGGATTAAAAGGTAATATTACCTCTTCAGCGGTTGAATCAAATCTGTTTCTGAAATCAGTTAAGTGCAAAAAGTAATAACTCATCTTCAGTTTCATCCAGCTTTTTCTTTAACTCAACGGTATGCGCCTGCACAATGGCACCTTTAATAACCCGCAGATAATTCACATAGGCAACGCTCTTATCATTTAATATGGATAAGCACATCCACATTTTCAATATGCGGATTAACAATGGTAGATTTGCTTTTGTATTTTTCAAGTGTTTCGATCTTTTCCTTCAGCAATTTGTGCCCGTTCAAAATTCATTTCATCTGCAGCAGCCTGCATCAGGTTTTTCAACTCATGGATCACCTCACCAATATTACCCTTGATGATAGATTTTATCTGTCGATGGTAGCATTGTAATCCGATTCACTTTGTTTGCCAACACACGGAGCCAGGCAATTACCAATATGGTATTCAAGACAAACCTTGAATTTTCCGGATTGAATATTTTTTTCAGTAAGACGTAATGCACAAGTACGAATCGGATATAATTGTTTAATCATATCCAACAGGGTTTTCATCATACGAACAGAAGCGTATGGGCCAAAATATTCCGATCCGTCTTTGATCAGGTTCCGGGTGGGGAATACCCTTGGAAACGGCTCATTTTTAATACAAAGCCATGGAAATGATTTATCATCTTTAAGCTGGATATTGTATCGTGGCTGGTATTTCTTGATCAGGTTGTTCTCAAGCAGCAAGGCATCCATTTCCGATTCAGTTACAATGAATTCGATGTGCTCAATTTTTTTAACCAGCAATCGAAGCTTTCCTGATGTCGTGTGTTTTTGTGAAATAACTGGCTACCCTTTTTTTCAGATTCTTGGCCTTTCCAATATAAATGATCTTCCCTTCTTTATCAAAGTATTGATACACACCTGGTTTGCCCGGTAATGAACGTATCAGGTTTTGAAGCTTCGTATTTTTCTGATGCTTTTCCAACAGTTTTATTTAACATTGACAAAGTTAATAATCCTGCGAATGACAATTAATGAAAATTTAGCCAGATATCTTATAGTGCTCGCTTTTCTTTCCGAAAAAATGAATGATTAAAAACATGCCCAAAATCCCAAGTGGGAAAAGTAACCAGACTGAAATATTATAAGATGCGGGCAAAATGCCGAAAAATATGGCAAAAGCACCTGTGGTGAGTGCATAAGGCAACTGGGTGCGTACATGTTCAATATGAGGGCATGAACTGGCCAGCGAACTCAATATGGTGGTGTCGGAAATAGGTGAGCAATGGTCACCAAAAACGGAACCTGTTAAAACAGCTGCGGCAATATTATGAAAAATTGAAAGCGTGGCTTCATATTCGAGGCCCTGGTGTTGTGCCAATATCCATCCGGTAGGCAAAACAAGCGGGTACAAAATGGCCATGGTTCCCCATGAACTGCCGGTTGAGAAGGATACCAACGCGGCAATGATAAACGTAAGACTTGGAATCAGGTAAGGCGATACAGATGCTTCCAGTAAAAGATTGGAAATAAAATTGGCCGTATGCAAATGTTCGGTGATCAAGTGCCACTGACCAGGCCAACACGAGGATCATTACGGCAGGAAGCATGGTTTTAAATCCTGCAATCACACTTTCCATGGTGTCTTTCAGATCGAGCAATTTCTGACTTATCGTTAAAACTATAGCCGAAAATAAACTAAGCAACGATGACCAAAGCAGGGCTTTAAATGAATCGGCATTGCCGATAGTGGTGGAGAGTTTGTCAAAAAAGCCCATGGTGTCATCATTCCAAACCTGCGCATCCCAGCCTGTATAAAATAAACTGCCAAGTGTGCCAAAAACAATGATCAGCACCGGAATAACCGCATTAAAACTTTTAGGCTTGATGCCTTTGGCCATCTTTCACTTCATCCTGCAATTCGGCATCCACTTCTTCTTCGATAATACCAGTGGGTTGCAGGTTCTGCCTTGCCCTTGCTTCTGCTTTTAACATAGGGCCATAATCTACTCCTTTCCATATCAGAATAAGAATAAACGCCAGCGTAAAAAACGGGTAAAATGAATAAGCCAGCGAGTTGAAAAATACACCATAGGCAGATTCATCAATATTCAGTTTATTGATGCCATCCTGAATATAACTTAACTCGGCACCGATCCAGGTAGTAACAAATGCAACAGAGGCCACCGGCGCAGCAGTCGAATCAATGATATAAGCCAGTTTCTCCCGTGAAATTTTAAGCCTGTCAGCTAGCGGACGCATGGTGTTTCCCACAACAAGCGTATTGGCATAATCGTCAAAAAAGATCATCACACCCAGCAACCAGGTTATAAACGATCCCGATCTCGGACTGGTGGCATATTTCGACAATCGGTTCATCACACCTTTCATCCCTCCGTTTTTAGTGATCAATGCCACCGTAGCTGCTATGATCATGGAGAACAGGATGATGGAAATATGATCGCTATTTACCAGCGATTCAACAATATAGGTGTCGATGATCAACAAAAAACCTTTTAAAATCGCCATAAAAAAACCAAATCCCTGGAAATAAGCGATAATGCCTGCTCCCAACCAAACACCACAAAACAAGGCGGAGTAAACCTCTCGAATGAGCAAAGCCACCATAATAGCGATCAATGGCGGAAGAATGGAAAGCCACAACGGAATGGGATTGACCGCTTTGGTTCGTTTTACCTCTCCAATACTGATGGTGAGTTCCTCTTCTTCAGGGAAATCGTATAAAATAAGAACTGATCCATTTTCGATGGGTAAAATCAGCTCTTCTTCATTCAAACCTACAGTTATTTCCTGTCCCTCCAACTGCCGGGCAAGTTCCGTATCCGTTATGTTGATCACAATTTCCTGTTCCACTGTTTTTACAATGATGTTGGGAAATATCACTTCGATCTGGTCATCTGAAAATTCATGGGTATCTTGAGCTGATGCGGCTAATTGAATCAGCAGAAATAGAGAACCAAAAAATAAGCGGAACATCAAATTCATTTACGCGCGACTATGGAAAAAGAATGGTGCAAATTAAGAAAAAAAGCCGCTTCTTTTTATGGTTCCCGGGATTCGGCAATATGCCGGGTCAGTTCTTCAAATTGCTGACATGAGAGTTGTTCGGCCCTTTCACCCAGCAAAGGATGTTCAAAATTATTTCCGGTAACAGACTTCAGGGCATTTCGAAGTGTTTTTCGTCGCTGGTTAAAGGCTGTTTTCACGACATTTATAAAAATTGCTTCATCACAATTTAATGTGGTTACCTGGTTTCGCCTGAGACGGATCACCGCCGATTTTACCCTCGGCGGAGGGAAAAATACGCCTTCATTTACCGTAAAACAATAGGTGATATCGAACCAGCTTTGCAACAGTACACTTAAAATCCCATACGTCTTGCTTCCAGGAGGTGCAGCAATCCGCTCAGCCACTTCTTTTTGAATCATTCCTACCGTTTCAGGTATCATAGTCGCGGTTTTCAATCACTTTGAAAAATATCTGGCTTGAAATATTGTAGGGGAAGTTGCCAATGAGTGCAAATGGTGATGAACTGATCTTTTTCAGGTCATATTTCAGGAAATCAGCTTCAATGATCTCAATCCGGTTATCAGATATAGTAAGCTTGAGATGTTCAACGGATTCGCTGTCGATTTCAATAAGCTTGAGGTCTTTGATAAAAGTCCGTTGCAGCAATGCATCCGTCAGGATGCCTGTTCCCGGTCCCAGTTCACAAACGGTGCTGAAATCTTCACTCAAACACCCAGCAATTTTCCCGGCGATATTTTTATCCGTTAGAAAATGCTGCCCGAGATGTTTTTTTGGCCGTACCATGATGGTTTACACCCCGGCTTTTGCCCTGATGAATTCAAAAAACAACCTGACACCAACTCCGGTTCCGCCAACTACCCGGTAGCTATCCTGTTTTTTAATAAATGCCGGGCCGGCAATGTCGAGGTGAATGTATGGATAATCGGTGAAGTGTTCCAGGAATTTTCCGGCTGTGATGGCTCCCGCATACAGCACCTCCGATGTTCTTCAGATCAGCAATGGTTGATTTGAGCATTTCTTTGTATTCATCCCAAAATGGAAATTCAATAATCCGTTCATTGACACGCATTCCCGATTTTTGCAATGTATGGAACTCTTTTTCTGATTTGGCGCACATACCAACGATGGCATTTTCTCCAAGCGCAGCAGCAGCAGATCCCGTTAAGGTGGCAATGTCAATCACCAGTTCCGGATCATAGTTTTTTGCATAACTCAACGCATCGGCCAGGATCATCCGGCCTTCGGCATCCGTATTCAATACTTCTACCGTTGTACCGTCCAGCATGGTAATTACATCACCGGGAACATACGCATTACCGTCGGGGCGATTGTCGGTAGCGGGGATCATACCGATCACATGCACTGGTAATTTAGCCTTGGCAATGGCATACAAAGCGCCTGCAACAGCCGCACCACCAGCCATATCACATTTCATGGTATCCATATAATTGGTAGGTTTCAGGCTGAGGCCGCCGGTATCGTACATCACGCCTTTTCCTACCAGAATTATAGGTTTCTTGTTGACTTTATCCTTGGGTTTCCACTCAAAAATGGTAAAAGTAGGCGGGTCGATACTACCTTTGTTAACGGCAAGCAAACCACCCATGCGCAGGCTCTCGATCTTCTTTTTATTGAAAACTTCCACTTTGGCACCACAGGCTTCACCCAGTTTTTTTACTTCTTCTGAGAATTTTACCGCATTCAGTGCTGACAAAGGTTCATTTACAAAATCACGGGTATTGTAAACAGCTTCGGTGACGATACTCAGGGTTTCGATGTCATCCGCGCTCACCTCTTTCGAGTATATGTCAATTTCTTCCAGCCGGTTTTCTTTTTCGTCGGCATCCTTTTTATATTTCAGGAACTGGTAATTGCCAAGCAGCAACCCTTCCGTAAATGCCAGTGTGAATTCCTTTTGTTCGGATGAACTGATGACCAGGCGCCTGGATTTGGATTTATTAAAATAGGTCAGTGCCGAATATCCCTGCCGCCTGGTGGCCTCATATTGCTGGTTTTTGGTGCCTGAATGATCCAGGTGGACCAGCACGAGTTTTTGTTTGAAGCGGTTTACTTCAATGATCTTTCTTTTGAGTTTTATTTCCCTCCGGGCATAGGTCAGTTCCTCTTTGCTGAGGTCGAAGTTTTTCAGGTCATTGACTGATTTAAAAAGTTGTGCTGTATCAACAGACGGCGCCCGCCTGCTTGCTTTTTGTATTTTAATATCCATCGTATCTATATTTTGTACAAATGTAGGAAGAATTTCAGGTGTTTTGGGCAGGGGATTAAATGGATTCGACTTTTATCGTTTTCGGAATGAAAAAATTGACAAGCCGTACCATTTAATGAATAAAAAAATGTAATTTTATAAGTGTATATACGCAACTAAAATCATGACTACAATGTCAGAAAAAATCAATTTCGCTGATTATCAGTTTTTACCAGCATAAATAACGGTGGGTATAATACAGATATGTGCTATTGAGTTGTGGATATATAGTAGTTGGCATTAATTAGAAACAAGAGATTATTAATATGGAAGAATATAAATTTCAAATAGCTGAAACCGTCATTATCATTATTGTTTTTTTGATTACGAAATTAATAACCAAGAGAATAATTAGAAAAGCAGGAATTCGGTTTAAATATCAATCGGGGAGAGTAAAAATCACTAATAAAATAGTTAGTGTTTTGTCCGTGACAATACTTACAGTTTTTTTAATGGCTATTTGGGGAGTTGACCAAACTGAGTTGTTGTTATTTCTTTCCACAATACTAACAATTTTGGGAGTTGCGTTTTTTGCTCAATGGTCAATCATTTCTAATATCACGTCTACACTGATTATTTTTTTTAATCATCCTATTAAAATTGGAGATTACTTAACAATAATGGATAAGGACTACCAAATAGAGGGGAAATTAAGTGATATTGGTATCTTCTTCATTATTATTAAAACAAAAGACGACAAAAAAATAACAATACCAAGTAATGTCTTTATGCAAAAAATGATAAGAAAGGAAGAAACTATTTAAAATAACGAAATGCCTAACGCTTTATACACAAACCGTTAGCTTTAAAGCCCAAAATAAACTTGATTAAGAAATAGGATTTTATGGATAATAAAGATGGATCAAAAAAGATCTTGAGTCTTTTTAGAAGTTTTTTTCAAAAAGAGACATATCTTCTAAGTACAGATGGTCAATTTTGATTTTTAAAGATACTCAATTAATGTATGAAATGTTAAGTAATAATGCTGTTAGAATGCTTGGCTATTTCATGATTAAATATGGAAGGAGTAATAAAGAACCTTTTCCATGGAAACTTATACTTCGTTTCAATAAGAATGGAAAAAACATTCAGCTAGTTAAAGCTTATTTTCCTAATCCAGACAATATAGAAGAAGAGCTATTTGATAAAATTGAACAGATAGACCCCAATTATCAAGTAACCTCATATTCAGAAATAGTATTTATTGACAGAATTGAAAATAAAAACCTCTCGTTAAATTCGGACTTCAATTTATCAGTTGAAAGCATTTTAAATGAAACTGAAAATAAAGAAAAAACTTTCTTTGATGTATTAGATATTATTTTTGAAATGGTTGAAGATTAAAATGATTAATAAAGTACTTAAGCGAATTGCACATCATAGCCAAAAACGCTAAACCATTAAATACTCATTGGCTTTATCCATCACTTTTTCAGTAGCTCCGGCATTTTCAAGCACATAAGTTTTGGCGGCATCTCCACTTGCTGTTCTCTTTAGCTGGTCAGAAAATAACAATTCGCAAGTATGAATCAAATCATCAGCACCTGAAATAACAAAACCACCCCCATTGCTTTTCAGTTCAATGGCCTCTTTAAATTTATCGTGATTAGGACCGAAAATGACCGGCTTGCCGTAGGTGGCAGCTTCCAGCAAATTATGAATGCCCACACCAAAACCGCCACCGATATAGGTGACGTCGGCATATGTATACAGGTAGGAAAGATAACCGATGCCGTCAATGATCAATACGCGGCTGTTTTGTAAATCACCATCAGATGCTTATGAATAGCGCACCGGCTTGAATTTGTTGAATTTCTTTGTGAGCTGGACCATATGTTCCTTATCAACCTGGTGGGGCGCTATGACGATTTTGAAATCGACACTTAGTCTTTCTATCAATACCCGTAACTTATCTTCATCTGCAGGCCAGGTACTTCCGGCTATTAATAATGATTTTCCGGCCTTAAAAGTTTCAATGATTGGAAATTCCTGCTTTTCTTCTGTCAGTGCAAGTACCCGGTCGAAGCGGGTGTCACCAATCATTTCGGCATGGTAAATTTTAATGCTTTCGAGCAATTCCAGTGACTGTTCATCCTGTACGAAGAGAAAAGTTACCTTACGCAGTTGTTTCTTGAACCAGGTACCCCAAAAACGGAAAAAATGCTGTGAAGGCCTGAAAATGGTGGAAACCATAAATAAAGGGATCTTCCGAAGAGATACTTCATTGATGTAATTAAACCAAAACTCATATTTGATGAAGAAAACGGCACGGGGCTGTACCAACCTGACGAACTTTCTTGCATTTCGCGGGGTATCCATGGGAAGGTAAAAAACAAAATCCGCTTGCGCATAATCCTTTCGGATTTCATAACCTGATGGTGAAAAAAAGGTCAGCAGAATTTTATATTTTTTATAGCGTTTTCGAATGGTTTCTATCAACGGTCTTCCTTGTTCAAACTCGCCCAGACTGGCACAATGCACCCAGATAATCTTGTCTTCCTTTCCGATGACATTTGTAATATCAGTAAAAACAGACTTTCTTCCCTGAACCCACTTTTTGGCTTTTTCATTACCACAAATAGCAGCGGTTTTTACAGCTCCCTGGTAAAAATAAATGAATAAGTTATAGAAGAACCGCATGAGTACTAATTGTAGTAGTATTTATCGGGGGCACGATCATAAATGGGGATCATCCAGCCGATTTTTATTCCATAGAATAAATCAATATGATTCGATTCATCTTTTTGCATTAAGTCAAAAATGTAATCACGCTGACTCTTAGTAAAAGCCTGGTAAAACTCAAACCCGGCATAAAAATTCAGCACCCTTGATTTGCTCATAAAGTAATAGCCGATAAATTCGTTCAAATTAAACCCGGCAGTAAGCCTGTCATATCCTTTGGCATAATCTCCGGTGATCTGTGGCGCCGTTTCGTGCTGCACATCTATATTCAGCCGGTGCGCCAGGTAGCCTATACCCCCCATAAAAAAAATACCCGAATTTGGATTGGCAGCCAGTAAATTAAAAACTTTCCCGGCCCTGAAGTTAATACTGTACCCCCTTTCATACATGCTGTACAATGCATAAACTCCGTTTCCGTCAATAATGTAACCTGTGTCAGTCAATACAAATCGTAATATTGAATCTGAGTTCTTAATATCGCTTCCGAATAGGAAGTTGACATCAAGAGAGAACAATATATTTTTTCTTGATTTGTACATCATTCCGGCACCAATGGTTGAATTGTTGCCATACTGTTCAGCGATATCGCCACCCGGAAACTGGTAAGCGTATGTAATGGTTGGGCTGAACGCCGCTACCACAGAATCGTTGATGTTGACCTGGGCTCTTAAGGAATCAGAAAAACCGATGAAAGCAATTAAAAATAATGAGTCGAATTCTCATTTAATAAATGATTTGAAGCAAAGATAGTAAATAGGTGTTGTTATGTGATTTAAAGCCCAATTTTGATCAGTTAAAAATTGCTATTTCTTCAACGGAAAAAACCGGTTTTTAGTCTCTCTTTTCCTACCTTTGTCGCTCATTTAATATATCAGATTAAATCCTACTCAAATGATAAAATACCAGATGGTTGACCTGGTGGGTCAATACAAAAAAATTAAACCTGAAGTTGACGAGGCGATGATTGAGATTATGAACAACGCTTCTTTTATTAATGGCCCTGCTGTAAAGCAATTCCAGGAAAATTTACAGAATTATTTAAACGTGAAGCATGTGATTCCCTGTGCTAATGGCACAGATGCATTGCAAGTAGCCTTAATGGCGTTGGGATTGCAGCCCGGCGACGAAGTGATCACTACTTCGTTTACTTTTATTGCAACTGCAGAAGTAATTGCTTTACTGAAGCTAACACCCGTGCTGGCTGATGTTGACCCCGACACTTTCAATATCACACCAGAGGCTATTGAAAATGCGGTCACTCCTAAAACAAAGGCGATCATTCCTGTGCATCTTTTCGGACAGTGTGCCGATATGCACAATATTAAACAAGTTGCTAAAAAACACAATTTATTTGTTGTAGAAGATACGGCTCAGGCCATTGGATGCTGATTATACCTGTCCGAAAAGCGGCAATACAAAAAAAGCCGGAACGATTGGTGATATTGGATGCACCTCTTTCTTCCCTTCAAAAAACCTGGGCGCTTTTGGTGACGGTGGTGCTATTTTTACCAATGATGATGATTTAGCAGCGCAGATGCGTGTGGTTGTAAACCACGGAATGGCGGTCAGGTATTATCATGATTATATCGGGGTGAATTCGCGTCTCGACAGCATGCAGGCAGCTGTTCTCGATATCAAATTGAAACATCTGAATGAGTATACCATAGCAAGGCAGAAAGCTGCTGCTTATTATAATCGTGCATTTGCTGGTAACCCGAAAATTCAAACACCAGTTACTGCCGACTTTACAACCCATGTTTTTCACCAGTACACTTTGGTATTAAAAGATGTTGATAGGGAAGGTTTGATGGCTCATCTGGCCGAAAAAGGGAGTTGCATCCGCAGTTTATTATCCAGTTCCTTTACATATGCAAAAGGCTTATATCGATCCAAGGTATAACGAAGGAGATTTCCCCGTTACTGAAATGTTAAGCAAATCGGTATTGTCACTGCCAATTCACACAGAGCTTACACCAGAAATACAAAAAGAGATCACCGATGCGTTATTAGAATATGTAAATTCGTAACATGGAAAAGGAATATTTTGCTCACGAAACAGCCGTAATCGACGAAAAATGCTCTATCGGTAAAGGAACAAAGATCTGGCATTTTTCACATATCATGCCAGGATGTACTATCGGGAAGAACTGTAACATAGGGCAAAATGTAGTGGTGTCACCCGGGGTGGTGCTGGGTAACAATGTAAAGATTCAAAATAACGTTTCAATATATACAGGTGTCATATGCGAAGATGATGTGTTCCTTGGTCCATCCATGGTTTTTACCAATGTGGTGAATCCCCGGAGTGCGGTAAACAGGAGGGGCCAATATGTCGAGACGCTTGTAAAAAAAGGAGTTTCCATCGGTGCTAATGCGACTATTGTTTGCGGACATCCTATTGGAGAATATGCTTTTATCGGAGCAGGCGCTGTTGTGACTAAAGAAGTGGCCCCGTATGCGTTGGTTATTGGAAATCCTGCCAAACAAACTGGTTGGATGAGTGAATACGGTCATAAACTTGAATTCAATAAAAATGGCATTGCCATTTGCCCAGAGAGTAAAGAAAAGTACAAATTAACCAATGGTAGTGTAAGTAAACTAACCTGATGATGAAAATACTAGTTACAGGTGGCACAGGTTATATCGGTTCGCACACGGTTGTGGAATTGCAGCAAAAGGGTTACGAGGTTATAATTATTGACAACCTTTCTAATTCCAGTTCTGAAATCGCAGAACAGATCGCCAAAATTACAGGCGAAAAACCCACCCTGGAAGTATTTGACCTGACTGATAAGGAAAAAACCAGGGCATTTTTTAAAAAACATAATGACCTGTCAGGGGTGATACACTTTGCCGCATCAAAAGCTGTTGGTGAATCGGTTGAGAAACCGCTGATGTACTACGAAAACAATTTGGGCTCCCTGATCAATGTATTGGATAGCATGATCGAAAACAATATTCAGAATTTTGTATTCTCATCTTCCTGCACTGTTTATGGGCAACCGGATGTGTTGCCTGTTTCGGAAGAAGCGCCTATCAAACCAGCAGAATCGCCTTACGGAAATACCAAGCAGATTGCAGAAGAGATTCTGAAGGACACTATCAAAGTTTCAGATGTAAAAGCCATTGCTTTGCGGTATTTTAACCCCATTGGTGCACATGAATCATCGGAAATAGGGGAACTGCCTCAGGGAGTTCCGAATAATCTGGTGCCATACATTACGCAAACAGCAAAAGGGGTCAGGGATTTTCTCAGGGTTTGGGGTGACGATTATAATACGTCAGACGGGACTGCCGTGCGTGATTATATTCACGTGATGGATCTCGCCAAGGCCCATGTGGTGGCAATTGACCGGATGCTCGAAAATAAGATGAAAGAGAACTTTGAAGTATTCAACCTGGGAACCGGAACAGGTTATTCCGTATTGGATGTTATCAATTCATTTGAGCGGGTGACTGGAATAAAATTGAATTACAGGATCATGGACAGGAGGGAAGGAGATATTGAAAAAGTATGGGCCGACCCAACTTTTTCGAACATGGAACTGGGGTGGAAAGCTGAAAAAGATCTAGACGAGATGATGGACTCTGCCTGGAAGTGGGAGCTTGCATACCGTAAAAATCTGATGAAATGAAAAAAATACTCATTACCGGTGGCGCCGGATTTATAGGTTCACATGTGGTCAGGTTGTTTGTTAATAAATACCCTGATCGTCAAATTTATAACCTCGATAAACTTACTTACGCAGGCAACCTTGAAAATCTCGGGGATGTAGATCAAAAACCAAACTATCATTTTATCAAAGGCGATATTATTGATGGTGATTTCATCATCAACTTATTCAAGAAAGAACAATTTGACGGGGTTATTCATCTCGCTGCTGAATCGCATGTGGATCGCTCCATTGCCAACCCGATGGAATTCATCATGGCCAATATTGTAGGTACGGTAAACTTACTCAATGCTGCCAAACATACCTGGAAGGACCATTATGAAGGAAAATTATTCTACCATGTTTCAACGGATGAAGTTTATGGCTCGCTTGGAGATACCGGCTTCTTTTACGAAGATACTCCATATGACCCGCACAGCCCCTATTCGGCATCAAAAGCAAGCTCCGACCACCTAGTAAGAGCTTACCACGATACTTATGGTCTGCCAATGGTAATTTCGAATTGCTCCAATAATTATGGACCGAACCAATTTCCTGAGAAACTGATCCCGCTGTTCATCAACAATATCCGTCATAACAAACCACTGCCGGTGTATGGTAAAGGAGAGAATGTGCGCGATTGGTTGTATGTTGAGGACCATGCAGTTGCCATCGATCTGATATTTCATAAAGCCCCTGTTGGCGAAACTTTCAATATCGGCGGACATAATGAATGGAAGAATATAGATCTGATAAGGGTACTGTGCCAGGCGATGGACGAAAAACTGGGAAGAACTAAAGGGGAATCCGAAAAACTGATAACTTATGTAACTGACCGGGCCGGACATGACCTGCGATACGCCATTGATTCTTCAAAACTACAAAAACAATTTGGATGGAAACCCTCCCTTCAATTTGAAGAAGGTATTAAAAAAACCGTTGACTGGTACCTTAAAAACCAGACATGGCTCGATCATGTAACAAGCGGTACCTACCAAAAATATTATGAGGAGATGTATCAAAACAGGTAATTCCTTTTCAAACAAAATTTCTTATAATGAATACATTGTGTCAATGTGATGTATAAAGCGTATTGAAAATCTTTCGGAAGTTTTAAATTGCATTTTAAATACTAAAATTTGCAATAGAAATTTACCAACGGATTCTAAAAATTCGTATATTAGAACATTCACTTATTTAAACGAAAATAAATGACAATAGAAAGCCAGTTGGTTTACTGAATCACTTGCCAACAATGTTCTTCATCATATATTTTAATTAAGATTCTCATCGTAAATTAATACTTAGAAAGTTGAATTCAAATAATAAATTCGGGACCTTTCTCGGAGTATACACGCCAAGTATACTCACCATTCTTGGTTTGATAATGTATCTTAGGTTCGGATGGGTTGTTGGCAATCTTGGATTACCATTAACGATATTCGTTGTGCTACTTGCAAGTTCTATTACATTCATTACCGGGCTTAGTGCTTCTGCCATTGCAACAAATATGAATGTTGGAGTAGGAGGTGAATATTTTATGATTTCACGTAGTCTGGGCCTTGAACTGGGTGGCTCAATAGGTATTCCATTATACTTCTGCAGAACTCTGAGCATTACTTTTTACAGTTACGGACTAGCTGAAGCAATGGTGCTCTTCTGGCCTGTTAGTTGGGGCTTGATGCCTGAATATATGCTCCAGTTTCTCGTGATCGGGATTATTTTATTGATAACCACTTTGTCTGGTAAGTCTGCCTCACTAGTTCTAAAAATGCAGATTCCGATTATGATCCTTGTAGGACTTTCCATCATTGCATTAGTGATTGGATCAATGAGCGGAGCTCCACTAAAATCGCCTGAATTAGTTCCAACTTATAGAAGTGCTCCTGAGGGATTTTGGTATGTTTTCGCTGTGTTTTTTCCTGCAGTAACTGGATTCACAGCGGGTATCGGAATGAGTGGCGACTTGAAGGATCCACGAAAATCGATTCCTAGAGGAACACTGCTGGCGGTTGTTACAGGTATTGCAATTTATATTTTAATTCCTGTATTTCTTTCCATAACAGGTAAGACATCACCGGAAGAATTAGCTCATTCAGGTGTTGACACATGGATTAAAGTGGCCATTTTTGGTACTGTATTAGTTTATCCAGCTATTTGGGGGGCTATTCTTTCGTCTGCCTTTGGCAGTGTACTTGGTGGTCCAAGGGTATTGCAGGCTCTGGCTCAGGATGGGCTTGCGCCTAAATTATTTGCCAGATTGTCAAAATCCGGCCAGCCAACGATTGCTACCTGGATGAGTGGAGCCATCGCCATAGCTGCAGTTTGGCTTGGAGGGTTGAATACAATTGCTCAATTTGTTTCAATTCTATTCCTTACGCTGTATGTTATGGTTAATATGAGTGCAGTTATTGAAAAATTAGTGAAGGACCCGTCTTTCAGGCCAACACTGAAAGTGCCGTGGTATATTTCGCTGATTGGGGCTTTAGGAGCTATCGCCGTCATGTTTCTCATTAGTCCGCTCGCATGTTTTATCGCTGTTATATTGGAAGTGGGATTGTATATTTATCTTACAAAACGAACTTTAGAGAAGCGTTGGGGAGATGCCAGGGCTGGTTTCTGGCGAAACCTGATCAGATATTCACTCATTCAGATTCGTATACATGGTTCCAAACCACGGAATTGGAGGCCAAGAATACTCTTATTTATTAAAGATGCCGATGCGCAAATGGAATTGATACAACTTGCTTCATGGTTTAGCCAACTATTTGGTACAGCAACCATAGCGAAATTAATTACAGGGGATCTTACTAAAATAAAAATTGGCATTGAAGAACAGCGGCTGAAAATAAAGGAAAAGATTATGAATGCCAAACTGACAGCCTATAGCGAGGTATTTGTTGTTCCTGAATTTGAGTCGGGTGCTATAACAGTGGCACAATCTATAGGAATTACAGGTATTAAGGCCAATTGTATCATGTTTGGCTGGAGCGATAAAAATGAGGTAAGGCTTTCGCAACAAAGGATCATAAGGGCTGTTTCACAGGCCAATAAAAGTACCATCCTGGCCAGAATTAAATGGCCACAAGGCTTAAAAGGTGATAAAAGTATTGATTTGTGGTGGGGAGGACAGCAAAGAAATGGAGACCTGATGTTGTTATTGGCTCATTTACTATGTTTAAATAAGGGATGGGAAAATAGTTCAATTACCATCCGGTCGATTGTGAATGATAGTGACGAACAGGAAAAAATGACGGCTTCTATCTTACCCTTGATACCCCAGGCAAGAATTAATGCTAATGTAGAAGTGGTAATTAAGGATACCCATGAATCAATGACTGATGTAATTCAAAGATACAGTCAGAAAACCACTATGGTATTCCTGGGATTAAAAATTACACAACCAGGGGAGGAAGAGGCGTACGTAGAATTTATGGAAAAACTAATTGAGCCATTGAATACAACTATTTTTGTAAATAATCCGGGACTTGATGAATCTACGCCAATTTTATTAAAAATATGAGTGAAGTCTTGAATATTTGAAAAAATATGCCGTTCTTTGCACTCCATTTTTCGGATAGGACTCAATAAATCAGAAAGCAATGTCAAGAATTTGTCAGATAACAGGAAAGAAAGTGATTAGCGGAAACAATGTTTCTCACTCAAATATTAAAACCAAAAGAAAATTTCATGCAAACTTGCAGGACAAGAAATTTTTTAATCCTGAAACAGGGAAATGGTTAAACTTGCGAATTAGCGCAGCTGGTATTAGAACTGTTAATAAAATAGGCCTTGCAGAAGCACTGAAAAGAGCTGCTGAAAAAGGTTATTATAAAGCCTAATACAAAGTTAAGATATTAAAAAAGCTGCTCAAAGAGCAGCTTTTTTTTATGTCATGTAATCAAAAATTATACTATTTGAGTTGATCTACTACTTTCGAGATCCGGTTAAAAATCTGATCAATACTGCCCAACCCATCGACAGTATAGCATATCTTCATTTCTTTATAAAAATCAGCTACCGGTTTTGTTTTAGCCTCATATTGAACAAACCTGTTTTTAATGGTTTCAGGGTTGTCGTCGCTTCGGCCTTCGATGGCGGCACGTTTGAGCATCCGGTCCATCAGTTCTTCTTCAGCCACTTCCAGGTTGATCATGGCCGTTAGTTTTGTATTCAACTTGGCCAGTAATCCGGTGATAATATATGCCTGCACCAGGTTACGTGGGAAACCGTCAAACAAAATGCCTTTTACATCCTTTCCCAGGTTCTTGATTTTCTTTTCCAGTATTTGAACGATCAGTTCATCGGGTACCAGGTTGCCTGCATCCATTATGGATTTGGCACATTTTCCCAAATCGGAGCCTCCAGCAATTTCGGCCCTGAGCAGGTTCCCTGTGGAAATATAAGAAAGTTTGTATTTTTCAATTAATTTTTCTGACTGGGTACCTTTTCCAGATCCAGGGGGGCCAAATAACGCAATGTTTAACATTTTCATTAATCTTTATGATTCAATAATTTTATAAATATCCTTAAAGTTTCTTCCATGCTTATCATAATCAAGTCCATAACCAACAATAAAATCATCCCCAATTTCCAAACCCACATAGTCTATCGGGTATTTTCCCTTGAATGAATTTGGTTTGAACAGTAAGGTGGCGATTTTAATATCCGCAGCACCTATCATCTTCAACTGTGTCAGCACCCTTTCCATGGTAAGTCCTGAATCGATGATATCCTCAATAATTACCACATTCCTGCCTACAATGTCTTCATCAACGCCAATCAACTGCCTGACTGTTTCGGTGGATTTGGTACCACTATAGGATGCCAGTTTTACGAAGGTGATTTCGCAGGGAAAATCAATTTTATGAAAAAGATCGGAAGCAAACATAAAGGAACCGTTCAGAATGGCCAGAAACAAGGGTTTTTTATCATGGAGATCTTCATTCATCCGGGCGGCTATCTTTGCCACAGCCTTGTCTATTTCAGCAAATTTGATGAAAGGTTTAAATTTCTTGTCGTGTATTTGTATTACTTTTTGGTCCATGAGATAGCAAGGATGCGTACAATACAAAGTTAAAATTTAGGCATTTCAAAATAACCTGTTTTGCTTATTTTTGCGAAATCTAAATAAACGAACCATGAAAGCAATTGTTAGTATAATTATGGGCAGTACGTCTGATTTGAAAGTGATGGAAAAAGCGGCTGCTTTTTTTGAAGAAATGGAAATACCATTCGAAATGAATGCCTTGTCGGCGCACCGTACACCCTCAGAAGTTGAAAAATTCGCTAAAAATGCTGAAGCAAACGGCTTAAAAGTGATCATTGCTGGTGCCGGTATGGCAGCGCATCTGCCGGGCGTAATAGCTTCAATGACGCCATTGCCCGTTATCGGAGTTCCTATCAATGCTTCTCTGGATGGAATGGATGCCCTGCTGGCTATTGTACAGATGCCTCCCGGAATACCGGTGGCTACCGTGGGTATCAATGGGGCCCTCAATGCGGCTATTTTAGCAGCGCAAATGATGGCTTCAGGTGATAAAGCTATGATGATTAAAATAAAAACCTACAAAGAAAATCTAAAGCAGAAAATTGTAAAAGCTAATGAAGACCTGAGTAAAGTGGTTTACAAGTTTAAAACGAACTAGTAATTATTTTTTCCTGATCAGAAATAATCCATCACGGATGGAAAGCATAACCTGTTCTACATCAGGGTCATTTTTTACGTATTGATTAAAAGCAACTATCCCCTGGGTCTCTTTATCGGTTCTGGACGATTTTTCAAGTACTTTGCCGCTCCAGATAACATTATCAGCAATGATAAAACCACCAGGCCTCAACTTTTCTTTGGCCATTTTGTAGTATTCCACATATTGTTCTTTGTCGGCATCAATAAAAACGAGGTCGAATGCTTCATCCAGTGTTGGAATCATTTCCAAAGCATTACCCATCATCAGCCTGATCTTCTTTTCCATGCCTGATCTGGTGATAAATTCATTGATAAAAGGTTCCATTTCTTCATTTACTTCAATGGTGTAAATAATTGCATCATCCGGCAGACCCTTTGCCATAGCAATAGCCGAATAAGCTGTGAATGTGCCTATTTCGAGTACCCTTTTGGGTTGGATCATATGGCAAATCATTTCAAGGAATTTTCCCTGTATATGACCGGAAAGCATACGCGGGTAGAAGGTTCGCAAATGTGTTTGGCGGTTGAGTTCCTTTAAAATTTCAATTTCAGGGGTTGTATGTGTTTCTATATACGCTTCAATATTCGGATCAATCATATGATTTGGCATTATAAATTAATGTACTTAAATTGTTGATATCAAATACCTCATTGGCTACTTCAAGGATATCGTCAGCGCTGATCAGATTAATTTCGGCAAGAATCTCCTCGTAAGTTTTCACCCGTGGTTTATTCAAATGGCTTTTTGCAATTCCTAGCATTTCATTCAGATTCGATTCATAATTTATAGCCAACTGGCCGATCAGTTGCCTTTTGGCTCTTTGTAATTGAATGCTGCCCAGTTTTTTGTCGGCAAGTCGCCTCATTTCCTTAATCACCAGTTGGATGCCCTTATCTACATGAGATGCGTCGGTCCCCAGGTAAATCGCAAAAATACCTGTATCAGAGTATGGCTGGTACATGGATTCAATTCCATAGGCAAAGCCATATTTTTCCCGGATGCCAAGGCTGAGCCTTGAATTTAATGCCGGGCCACCCAGTAAATTATTTAATAATAGTAAAGTGTTCTTTTTAGGATGGGTTCGTGGGTATGCAACATTGCCCACCATGCAATGCGATAAATATGAATCCTTGTTAACCTCAAGTGTTGAGGCTTCGTATGTATTATAAGGCAATCGTTCGTTTTTTCGTGTCGACGACCTGATATGACCAAAATACTGCTCTGCCAGTATGATTAGTTTTTCAAATTTGATATTGCCTGCAGATGCAATTACCATCTGGTGTGTGCTGTAATTATTTTTAATGAAACGAAAAATATCAGGTTTTTTGAACTTCTTAACGGTATCAATACTGCCAAGTATGTTTCCGGCTAAAGGATGCCCGCTAAAGATCTGTGCTTCAAAATCATCAAATATCAATTCTGAAGGATTGTCGTTGTAAGAATTTATCTCATCAATAACAATGTCTTTCTCTTTCTTAATTTCTTTTTCAGGAAAAATTGAATTAAAGGCTACATCGGCAAACAATTCAAGGCAAACAGCGTAATAAGGGCGTAAAAATGATGCGTAAATACAGGTTTCCTCTTTGGTGGTGTAAGCATTCAATTCACCGCCTACATTCTCTATCCTGCTCAATACATGGTAGGCTTTTCGTTTTTTTGTTCCTTTGAAAATGAGGTGTTCAATAAAATGGGCCATGCCGCTTTCGGGCTCTTTTTCATCCCTTGAACCCGTATTTACCATTAATCCGCAATGTGCTACATTACTTTCCACCTGCTTGTGGATTATCTTGATGCCATTCCTTAACTGATGATATTGGTAAGCCAATTGGTTCTGTTTTCAGCAAAGTTAAAAGATAATATGGCTGGTCAACGGATGTAAAATTACATTTTGTATTTTTGATTCAAACATTATTCCCATGCCTCATAAAAAAATCCGCAGCCAGAGAGCTATTCGTAATATCATGTTATTCTGGCTTTGCTTTATCTACATATTTGTTATCGGATTGTTCGACGATGGTGAGATGCGAAACATTATTTATTATGTGGGCATAGCAGCCATTTATTTTTCTGCTGTGCTGGTAATTGCTGATAAGAGCTATAGGTTTTTCTATATTGCGATTATCTTGGTTTTATTAGATGTGGTTACCATCCTTTTTGATCTGGAGGATTTCTCTATCGTAACCTCCCTGGCTTCTTTATTGTTCTTTCTTTTTGTTATTTATAAGCTGGTGGTCAGGATTGCATCAAGTAAGGATGTTGGCACGCTTGAATTTATTGAAGCGATCAATATTTATTTACTATTTGGCATTATCGGATCGGTTCTGTTCAGAGTTGTGTATGCGAATGATCCGAATTCTTTTAATTATCCGGGTGAGACGTTGCGGGAAACGGCTGACTTTCTTTATTACAGTTTTGTAACCATATCTACCTTGGGTTATGGCGATATAACACCTAATGATTCGTTCGCTAAATCACTTTCTATTTTTTTAAGTGTAACGGGGCAGTTGTATCTTGCCATGATCATAGCCATGCTGGTAGGTAAATATTTAAGCATGCCCAAAGATGATAAAACGAAGTAAAGAAATTTTGGGGGTCAAACATGTATAATTTTGAAGACCAATTCCTTTAATACGCCATAATCATTTCCCTCCGTACTGCCAACGCCTTTACTTTTAAGGTCGAGGATTCTGATTTCAGAAATAATATTTTTTATTTTCTGCGGTGAATATGCTGCTGAGGCGGATTTATAATCTTTTAAGAAGAAAGGATTAACGCCTATTTCAGCTGCAATTACTTTTTGGTCTTTATTCTTTAATTGATGATAAAGAAACACTTTCATAAAGTAGTTATGAAGCATAACAGTTATCATTTGAAGTGGGTGTTCCTTCGGGTTGGCTTCAAAGTATTGGACTATGCGTTGTGCTTTTAGGGCATTTTTTGTTCCCAGCGCATTTTGAAATTCAAAAACATTAAAATCCTTGCTGATACCAATGTTGCGCTCAATATCCTCTTCGGATATGGATTGGCCCGGTTCAACATTTATGATGAGTTTCTCAATTTCGTTGTAAATTTTTCCAAGATCATTACCAAGATGGTCAGAAAGAAGTCTTGAAGCCACCGGGTTTATGCCATACCCGAGCTTTTTTGTTGTTTCTTCAATCCAGGCTGGAATCTGGTTATCATAAAAGCGCTGCGACTCAAAAAGCACCACATTTTTTGTCGATTTTAGTTTTTTATAAAATGCTTTTCGCTTATCTAATTTCCGGTATTTGTAATTGATCACCAATATGGTCGTTTCCATATATGAATCGAGATACGTATCAAGTTCCTCTATTGATTTAATATCCTGCGCTTCTTTAACAACTACCAACTGGTAATTTCCCATCATTGGAAACCGGCGCGACAAGTCAATCAGATCTTTTACACTTACATCCCTTCCATAAACAATCGACTGGTTGAATTCCTTTACTGTATCATCTAGCACGTGCTGTTCAATGTAATCGGTAAGTTGATCAATAAAAAATGATTCTTCTCCATAAAAAAAGTATACTGGAAAGAAGATTTTATTGTCGATATCTTTTGTGATCTGCTCTAAACGCAAGACTAAAATTTTAAGTGTTTCACAGTTAAACCTTTGTTTATGAGCTGCTTTAATGATTCGATGCCAATAGCGAGGTGGTCTTCCACAAATTGAGTGCTGACTTTCTTGTCACTTTCAGCAGTTTTAATTCCTTCAGGTATCATTGGTTGGTCAGATACGAGCAGCAATGCACCGGTTGGTATTTCGTTGGCAAATCCAACGGTAAAAATGGTTGCTGTTTCCATATCAATTGCCATACTGCGGGTTTTTCGGAGGTACTTTTTAAATTTTTCATCATGTTCCCACACACGGCGGTTAGTTGTAAATACAGTTCCTGTCCAGTAATCCCTGTTAAAATCACGAATGGCTGTTGATATGGCTTTTTGAAGGCTAAATGCTGGCAAAGCCGGAACAATGGCCGGAATATAATCGTCAGATGTACCTTCGCCACGGATAGCAGCGATAGGAAGGATCAAGTCTCCTACCTGGTTTTTCTTTTTTAAACCACCGCATTTTCCAAGAAATAATACTGCTTTCGGATTAATTCCACTAAGCAGATCCATTATCGTAGCTGCATTGGAACTGCCAATTCCGAAATTTATCATGGTAATATTGTCTTTGGTAGCACATGGCATAGGCAAACCTTTGCCAACAATTTCAACCTCGTTGCTTTTGGCAAAAATTTCCAGGTATTGATTAAAATTGGTTAAAAGGATATAAGCTCCGAACTTTTCGATCTCCAATCCTGTATATCTTGGAAGCCAATTACTTACAATGTCATTTTTTGTCTTCATTTAAATCGAATCTTATTTCCTGCAAAAATACTGAATTGTATCATACTCATAACTTACCTGGTAATTATACAAAACTATTTATTGTATTATTTTAGCCATAATCTAATTAGGATGCATCAACTTAATTTGCCATTTTATCCTTTGAAGACAAGGGAGGTTAATCAAAGAATGGAAGTATTTGATTCCATCAGAAGAAAGTATATAGTGCTAAATCCTGAAGAGTGGGTAAGGCAACAATTTATTCAGTATCTGATCCATGAGAAAAAATACCCGGCTTCACTGATCAGTATTGAAAAAGGTATAAAAGTGCTTGGATTGCATAAGAGATTTGATGCTGTTGTAGCCGGAAAGTCCGGCGAACCATTGGTGCTCATTGAATTTAAAGCACCTGGTGTAAATGTTGATCAGAAAACATTTGAACAGATTGCCAGGTACAATATACAGCTAAAGGTCCAGTTTCTTATTGTTTCCAACGGAATGAAACATTATTGTTGCATTGTAGATTTCTTAAATGAAACGTATTCTTTTCTTGATAATATACCTGAATACACCAATTTGATAATGAGAGATTGATGGAGATAAGGATTTCTATTTGAATTAAATAATAAATTGAAAATATAAACCAATAACCCAAAAAATTTATAAATTTGCTTTGCAAAATATATCACTCATGAAAAAGATTCTTATTCAGGTAGTATTACTTGTTATTGTAGTTGGCCTAGGTTACTTCGTTTATGAAAGTATTATGGAACCGGTTAGGTTCGATAAGGAGAGAAGAGCAAGACAAAAAGTTGTGGTTGAGAAATTAAAAGATGTTAGGAACTCACAGCTTATCTTCAGAAGGGTAAATGGCTCATATGCCAACGACTTTGATACACTCATAAAGTTCGTTAAAGTTGCAGAAGTACCGGTTGTAAAAATGATTCCAGATCCCGAAGACACCACTTTTACCAAAACAATTAATGATACCGTGGGATATATCAGAATTGCTGATACCTTATTCTCAAATAAGAATTATACTATTGATCAATTATCATTGATTCCTTTTTCGGAAGGAGAAATATTTGAAATGAGTTCTGACACTATAGAAAGAGGAGGTGTTCAAGTATTCGTTTTTGAAGTAAAAGCACCATTTACTGCTTTTATGAAGGGAATGGATGAACAGACCATGCGGAATATTATTGCTAAATCAGAAGACCTTGAAAAATATCCAGGGCTAAAAGTAGGATCATTAACAGAACCTTCAACTGACGGCAACTGGGAATAAAAAACATCCCAATGCCTTCGCGGATCAAGCCATATATTAGTTTTTACGACAAGTCTTTTCTTGAAAGTAATTCAGAAGATTACTTTTTGAGTTTGCAACTCGGAAGACACAGTTTATCATTTACTGTTTTTAATCCTGGAAATAAGAAATATGTTGTTTTCGATTCGTTCACTTTCAGCAATATAAAGTTGAATGAAAGTTTTACCCCGATTTTTGATCATGTGTTAGATGAAAAAAAGTGGTTAAATGGCCGGTTTCAAAAAGTTTTTTTTCTGATTGATCATCAATTCAGCACACTTTTACCACCTCCCTTATTTATTGAGGAAAAAGCAGAGATGTATTTGAAATTCAATCATCCGATTGAAGAAGCGCAAATTACCTATTTCAATAAGCTGAACAATGCTCATATCATCAATGTTTTCAGTATATCAGAAATTCTAAACAATCAGTTAAGAAAGCTTTGGCCAAATGCGCAGTTTTATCATTGCTCATCGTCAATTATCGAAAGTTTATCGATTAATTATAAGAATAAAATTAGTGCCAAAAGCCTATTTTTGAATGTACGCGATGAAGGATTCGACCTGATTTATTTTAAAAATAAAAAGTTGCATTTTTATAATATGTTCAGGTACCATACCAAGGAAGATTTTATTTATTTCCTGTTATCTGCAATGGAAGAACTGCACCTGAATCCTGAGGAAGTAGAGTTGGTGATATCAGGAAATATTGATAAAAGCAGTATTTTATATGAAATGATTTACCGCTATATCCGCAAAAGCAGGTTCATTGAGAGAAACGACAACTATGGATATTCTTATCTGATGGATGGACTGATGGCCCATAAAAATTACACTTTGTTTAATGCACAGCAATGCGAATAATTGGCGGAAAATTCGGTCGCAGGATTATCAAGCCACCTAAGAATCTGCCCGTTAGGCCAACTACTGATCTTGCCAAAGAAAGTCTTTTTAACATTTTGCGACATAAAATTGATTTTGATGGGAAAGTTGCACTTGACCTGTTTGCAGGAACCGGTTCAATTTCATATGAATTTGCATCAAGGGGATGTGCTAATGTATTGTCAGTAGATCAGAATTACAAGTGCATTAAATTTATAAAAGACACTGTGCGCGATTTTGATATGAGTAATGTGCAGGTAGTAAGGTCTGATGTATTCAGATTTATGAAATCCACACCCTTCAAGTTTGATATTATCTTTGCTGATCCGCCATACGACCTTCCTGATATTGAATGTATAAACCCGCTGGTTATGGAACGAAACCTATTAAATGATCAGGGTATTTTAATCATTGAACATCCTGGTACTATTGATATGAAATCGCAGAGCTATTTTCTGGAACATCGAAAATATGGCCATGTGAATTTTAGTTTATTTCATTTCAGGGCATAAAAAAAGCTGCCTATTGGCAGCCCTCTGTTCTGTCGGTTTAATACGTTTAATATTCGTCTTCATTGAAGAAGAAATCCTCTTTTGTCGGATAATCGGGCCATAAATCTTCAATACGCTCGTAAACCTCTCCCTCATCTTCAATTTCCATCAGATTTTCAACAACTTCAGGCTGTCTTCCTGTACGAATACACCACTCGATGAGTTCTTCTTTCGTTGCAGGCCAGGGCGCATCTTCAAGTTTAGAAGCTAATTCTAAAGTCCAATACATAGCTCAATCAATTTGTTGTATTTTTTGCAAAAGTAATTTTTTTTTGATTCCTTTGAGAAAAAAAAGAAATAATTCTGAAACCCTTTAAATTCGGGGTTTCCATACAGTTTCTTCGATATCCAAATCGATGGTAAGCTTTCTGGCAAGCACGAAAAAGTAATCTGATAAGCGATTGATGTATTTAATTATAAGGGGGTTAACGGGATGTGTTTCACTGAGTTTTATGATTATTCTCTCAGCCCTTCGGCAAATCGTTCTGGTAATATGAGTAATTGAAATAACTTCATGTCCGCCTGGAAGTACAAATGATTTAATAGGAGGAAGGCTTTCATTCATTAAGTCTATTTCCTTTTCGATATATTCAATATCTGATTCTTTAAGTTGTCAGGGAGCATTTTATTTGCTTCCGAGCCATCCTGAGCAAGTAATGATTCTGCCGTAAATAATCGGTCCTGGATTTCAATTAAAATTTCTTGCTGGTGTTTATCATCTATTTTGTCACGGATCAGTCCAACCCACGATTTCAGTTCATCAACTGTTCCATAGGCTTCAATACGTTGGTCATATTTGGGTACACGTGTTCCTCCTATCAGCGCAGTTTTACCGGCATCTCCTGTTTTCGTATATATTCTTGCCATTCTTAATTTTCGCTATAAATAAATTATACCGTTATTTTCTGATTTACAGTAATAATATTATTATTTTTTTCATCTGATTCAATTCGTCCGTCCATCATCCTGATAACCCGATGGGCATGCATTGCAATATCTTCTTCGTGAGTAACGATGATAATTGTATTCCCCATCCGATGAATTTCTTCAAGTAAACCAATAATCTCAGTGGAAGTTTTTGAATCGAGGTTACCTGTGGGTTCATCAGCAAGCACGATAGAAGGTTTATTTACAAGTGCACGCGCAATGGCTACCCGTTGTCTTTGCCCTCCCGAAAGTTCATTGGGTTTATGGTTCATCCTGTCAGTGAGTTGCACCTGTTCCAGGGTTTCTTTGGCAATCAGAATCCGCTGCTGTTTTGAAATGCCGGCATAGATCAGTGGTAACGTTACATTGTCAAGTGCTGTTGAACGTGGTAACAAATTAAAGGTTTGAAAAATAAAACCAATTTCTTTATTCCTGATATCAGCCAGTTCATTATCGCTCATTTTACTTACGTCTATCCCATTTAAAAAATAGGAACCACTGGTTGGGGTGTCAAGACAGCCGAGTAAATTCATCATGGTTGATTTGCCTGAACCGGATGGCCCCATTAAAGCAACGAATTCATTGCGGTATATATCAAGTGTCACGTCCACCAAGGCTTTTACTGTTTCAGTTCCTACCTGAAAAAACCGTGAAATATTCTTTAATTGGATAATTTCTTCTTTCATTCTTTGAGTCGTTTAACTTAATTCCAAAGGTACATTTATCTTATCTAATATGTTCAATTTGTTGGCATTTAATATCGGATAACAAAATCTTGCCTGGCAATTCCTTTATTGAAAAACAAAATACCCATTTTGAAAATGTCAATGGAAACGCTCACCCTTTTATGCTTTTTTATTTCTTCCCAGGCTTTTTCCATTTCCGGCGACCAATGGATATCATCGAAAATGAAAATACTGTTTTCATGAGCTTTGGTCACGCATTTCATAAAATAGTCTGTGGTTTGTTTTCGTCGATGATTACCATCAACAAAAACCATATCCAATTGTTCAAACTCTGACAGTGTTTTGTCAAGGATATCATCAAAATTACCCACCCTAAGTTCAATTTTCGATAAATTAAGAGAATCGAAATAATTTTTGGCGTGCGATGCCAATACGGCACAACCTTCCATGGTTACAAATTTTTTAAAGTCGCTGGCTTTACCGATGTAAGAAGCACTGATACCCGCAGAGGTGCCAAATTCAAGAATGCTCGCTGGCTTAAAATACCTGGTTATCTTGTATAGGAGGTTCAAGCTTTTATTGTCAAGTGATCTTTGTCTGGCTATTTTTCCCAGCGGAGTAACAATCGTGATATAGGTTTTTTTTCCAGCACCTGCTCCCAGATCAGTTGTTTCAATTAATGTTGAGCGTTTAAATAATTGTTTCCTGAATGAATCAAGTATATCTATATCGGAGTTGGAACTATTGTCCAGAAAAACTTCGTTAATAAGCTTATAAGCAAAAGGAGAGTGAATTATATATCTCGATTTTGATTTGAATATATATCGAATATAACTGCTGACAGACCAAATTATCTTCATTACAGTTTTAATTATAAGCTACTTTGTTGGCATAAAAAACGGTTCTGGTCGATTGATCACCCAACGACCTGTTCTTTATTTTCTGATATCCATAAATAAGGAAATAATCATCATACCAATGAACAATCGTATTGTTTTCATCCTCAGAGACCCGGTCTTTTGCAAATTGTGATTCAATGGTGGTTTCTTCTTTATTCAGATCAGCTGCAGCATTGATTGTTTGAGAATATATTTTACCATTGTTAATGTAAGCCATTGATAAAAATTCATCATCAGGAAAAACAGCCACCTGTTTTTTTAAAAAGTAGGTTTTCATGCCTTTGATCTCAAAATCATTATTCCAGTTAAGGTCACCTTTTTTTGAGAGAGAAGCAATAATCAAATCGTAAAATTGGTAACCGTCAAAAATTTCATAGGTCATTGGAATGGGTCTGCCATAGAAATCATAATCCATTCTGGTTTCCGATGTATAATAAGGCTTGTAAATTTCAACACTAAGAATATATTGGTCATTGAGCTCAATCACCGAGGGAGCATTGAAGTGAAAAAACGCCGAAAGTTTTTTTTCTGGTTTTTTATTACCAGCTGTATCAGAAGTTTCTTTTGTATAGCTCATTTCACGTGCATTCATCGAACTGTAAATATTATCAAAACTCATGAAATCATAAAAATTCAATTTCGTTTGCACATCATTTTCAAATTGAAGAAAAAACATACCGGCACTAGTGGCATCCATCTCATCTGCTGCTTTACTAAAATCAATCGAACGGCCCGTTATAATATCATAGGTGCCTAAAACAGTCAGTGTGCTGTTTTTCAATGGCATAATAATGTAATCACGCGGGGTTTTTATGCTTTCAGTATTATTAATTAAATATGTTTTTTCAACGACCCCTTGGCTTGAGTATCGGATTATTTTATCTTCCAGATATCTTTTATCTTTTATATATTTTACAGCTACGTAAAAGTATTTATTTACCTGATCGACATCAATCGTCTCAATGTAACTTTCATTTTCAGATTCAATAGTCTGGACCTCAATTTCCCCATTATTCAGGTTTATAAATAAAACATCAGTGTTATCTTTTTTCAAATTGAGTCCAAGGCAAGCTTTGTCATCAATGGCTTCAAAACCACTTAATTTCAGCATCTTTAGGTATGGTACCTGATATATTTGAAAAAACTTCTCCTTTCGTATTATATGTAACAATTTCATAAAAATCGTTAGGTGATTTTCCGGATTTTATTGAGCGAAAAAGAAAATGGATCAAAATTCCATTTCGTACTGATTTTACATATTGAATTCCATCGCTAAGTGGGATAAACTTCAGCCAGACCTGGTTAAGTTGGGTGTCGAACAAGCCGAAATACCATTTGCGCTGGCCGGCATCACTTATTTCGTTGCTTTCATAAAAAATCATAATGCCATCTTGCTTAAGTGTTTCTAAATGAAACGCCCCAGCTTCAAGTGCTGCTGGTACTTCCATTCGAACGACAGATGCTTTTTGTGAAAAAGAAATACTGCACAATAGCAAAAGAAATACGGTAAAGAATGATTTTATATTGAACCTCATATGAGTAAAATAACGCAAATCATGTTAAAAAAGTATAGCTCCAGTGAGCTTCAAAACGTATAAAATTAAAGAAAAAATCCTGCCAACTTTTAATGCCGGCAGGATCTTTTTAAAAAATGAATGACCGTTTAACGGATCATTAGTTTTTGTGTGCTTCCAGCACCTGCTTCATTTGTAAATTGAATCATATACAAACCAGCATTCAGGTGTTGAATATTGAATAGGTTTGCACCTTTTTGGGTTGCTGATTGCAACATGACCTGGCCTGACAGGCTTATGATTTTAACGTCGCCAGGGTGATTGCAATGTACAGTTAGTATATCGGTTGCCGGATTGGGGTATATTTGGATGTTTACCTCTTCACTTTCAAATATACCTACAGCTGTAACACCAGCAATAAGTGCATTATCAATCTCCCAGGTTGAGGCCGCAGCATCAGTACTAGTGTATTTGTAAGCAAAATAAGTAGCTTGAACCATTATACATACTTACATCAGCAGCACCTGCAGGAATGAAATCCCAACTTCCTCCACCTTCGGGGAATGTAAACATGGAGGTTAAGTCTGTCCAGGTTCCATTCATTGATGGATCGCCTGAGCCATCGTAATCAGTTGAAACCAGAACAAAAAGTCCATCATTGGAAGCAAAATTTCTGGCATGATCAAAACTAAAAGTAATAGTCTCGAAGCTGCTCAGGTTTAAAGCCGGAGAAATAAGCCAGTCCTCATTAGGA
Source organism: Marinilabiliales bacterium (assembly GCA_963776205.1). Classification (GTDB taxonomy): domain Bacteria; phylum Bacteroidota; class Bacteroidia; order Bacteroidales; family F082; genus UBA4459. The sequence continues at coordinate 101,751 of CAVZLR010000001.1, read as the reverse complement.
ATTGGTCCATTAAAATAGCCATTCATTTTAGCACATCCTGGTGGTAATCCAAAGCTATCCCATCCCCATTCTTGTTCTCCTGACACATTATAACCTGTCCATGTTCCCAGGTCGCTATCAAAGGTTTCCTGATTTATTACAGTTGTATTGCCACTTGACGCAGAGGCAACTGGTGCTGTTCCGCCTGTTTTATAATCTATATCTTCACCAGTATTTGAATAGGGATAAATTGTAAATTGATAATCCTTATTTGGTTCTGTACTTACAGCAAGAAACTCATCACCGTACATTACATTCACCGCTATGCTATTGTTACTCCAATCAGTATCATCCCCAACAGGAGTGCCGTCAACAGGAGCCGTGAATCCGCCTCCGTTATTAGTTCCCAATATAAGATATCCTCTTGGTAATTGATCACCAACTGCATCGGTCCATGTCAGGTTAATATTCGGGCCATCTGACTCAGCTGCGAAATCAGTCGGGTAGTTTGTTGGTTCAGGATAGATTGTTGTATTGATTTCAAAGCTGTAATCATCAACATAAAATACAGCATCTCCATCCCACTCAGCGGCAACATCATAAAATCTGAATCCAACCTTAACTTCAGTTGCGCCTTCAGGAACATAATCTTCAAAAACAAGTTCCTGCCATGCATCCATATCTTCACTGTAAACATTAGTGTATGTATTTGCAGGTCCTCCGGTCCAGTATAATACTATAGAGACCCTGCCAGCAGGATCATTATCATAAACCCAAACACTACAATTATAAGGATCTCCTGCAACCACAGCTGCTGGTGCATTTTGCGTGTCAGTATCACCTTGCACATCCGTTGTTAGGGTTACCATTGCGCTGTATGTTCCGCCATGAACTGTTCCGGTTTCCTGGCTGAATGTTACACCTTCTTCATAGGTCCAGCTGTCTGGAGAGCTACCGGTCCAATTTTCGAAACCGGCATTAGTCACTAAGTTCTGCCCTTGCATGGTGAAGAAGGCCATACAAATTATTAAGATTGTAACATAAATTTTTTTCATATTATTTTATTAATTAATTAAACTCGATTTCAGAAAAAGAGCCTGGCAAAGAATTACCAGGCTCTTCAAGAGTTTTATATTAAAATTAATTGATAACCAATTTTTTAACCACGTTTGTATTGGTTGTGGCATCGTAGATATTCAACAAATAAATGCCTTTGTACATACTACTTAAATTGATCGTAGTTGTACCGCTGACATTGTTTTTATACACTGATTTACCAGTAAGATCCATTACACTCAAAACAGTTTCAGTACCTTCAGGTAAACTGATGGTGAATGTTCCGTTACTTGGGTTTGGATATACATTGACTCGAAGTTGCAGAAATCTCATTTACATCTGTAATAACAATAGTTACCACGTTTGATGGATCTGATTCTCCAAAGATGTCGTATACAGCAGTTACATAGTAATCATGTGATCCTAAATCAGGTTCAACATCAATATACATTGTTTCAGTCACCAACTCTGTATTGATCATTGCATCGTCACGATATACATTGTATCCCAACAATTCAGCATCCCTTGATGCCGGATTGTATGATGTTGGTTTTGCTTCAGGTATAACGGAAGCTTTTGCAGAATAATTGATGCTCTTCGTTGCTTTTCCAGTAACAGCTTGTGATGGATTATAAACAATTTATAGATTCAGCTGCACCTAATATATACATCGTCAACCATAAATACGAATGCATCGTTTGAAACACACTGGATTCCCACATATACATCTTCCTCCCTGCATAAGCACTCAGGTCATAATACAAATTCCGTCCAGTCATCAGCGGGAGCTTCCACATAATCACCTTCAGAAATAATTGTAAAATCGGCTGGATCCATTCCGGTTGTTGAAATACCAACTTGAATCTCTCAATCCATATGCATCAGTGTATGATTTTGCCCAGAATGCCAATGTGTAATCAGCTACCAATATCTAACATTGGAGTAATTAACCAATCGTCATTTGTTGGTGAAGGTACAGAAGCCAAGCAAGCTGCAAATTTATCGCCTGAATGAGGTACCATATCATCTACAGGAGGAGTTGTCATTGAAGGGTTAAAAATATATATGCTTGTAGTGTACCAGATTTGGCCAATCAATATCTGTCATGCCATAGGTTGGAGCCCCATCCACATCAAGGGTTGTCCATGGAGAGAATTCAAGTACGAAGTCATCATACGATTCAAAATCATCTTCAAATGTATCACCCGTATTAGAACCAGGTTCCAGCCAGTTGAGTTCCACATCCAGATAATTCATGGTTACTTCACCTTCTAAATTTACGGGAGCTGGTAATTCTGGGATTTCCATTACCGTAATGTAGTCAGCCATGGTTACTTCATCTGTAGAAACACCATCAAATACTTCCAGTGTAACATCAAATACACCAGCTGTAGCATAGTGAATATAAGGAGGTTCTTCGCCTTCAAATGTGGCAGGCATTCCGCCTTCAAATGTCCATGTCCAGGTTGTTGGTGTACCAATGGTTAAATCAGTAAACATCACACTGTCACCTACATAGATCATCGTGGTGTCTGCTTCAAAATCGGCAATTAACTCATCACCTGCAACGATTGAGAAGAAGTCATCGCTAAAGTTTTGTGGTCCTTCGGGTCCGGTTACCATTATTCTAAATTCATCTCCTGGTTCAATAGACGACCATACGCTCCATGTGTAGGATCCATCTGCAACCGGAGTGCTTTCAGTAATTAATGTAAGGTCTCTTTCTGTACCTTCAGAGAGATAGAGAGCAACCGTTTCTTCTACCCAGTATTCATGATCCCAGGTAATATCTACTTGTTGTCCCTGGTACAGAGTTTCACCGCCATCCGGATAGGTAATATCAATTATTGGTATGTAAGAATATACTCTAATATTATCAACTTCCCATGTTGCAGCATCAGTATCAGTACTTGTATATTTAAATGCAAAATAAGTTGATGCACTAATGTATTCTGTTACATCACCTATTCCAGCGTCATAAAAATTCCAGCTTCCAGATTCAGGAAACGTAAATAGATCAGTTATATCTTCCCATGTTCCATTCACCGATGGATCTCCTCCAGTGTAATCTGTAGAAACCATAACAAATAATCCATCGTTGTTTGCGAAATTTCTAGCATGATTAAACCTTAAATACATATTTGAAAATTCGGTTGTGCTTAATTGTGAAGTAATTAACCAATCTTCATTCACTTGTGCACCACCTGCATATCCACTCATACTCATACAGCCTGGAGGGACTCCAAAATTAGCCCATTCCCATTCTTCATCACCTGTAACATTATAGGCCATCATTTCACGGGAAGGTTGATTAGATGGATCAAATTTTTCATAAGTATGATAATATACATTGTCTGTTACAACAGAAGCTGTGGGATAAGTACCATCAGTTTTGTAATCAATGAACTCACCTGAATTGGTGTAGGGGAAAATAGCAAAGTCATAGCCTGTGTTAACATCAAGAAACATAAATAAATTCTCTTCGTTATTTCCGAATACATTATTTGCATAGTAACCATCATCTGTAAAGTTCCAATCGTTTTCAACAGGAACTCCGTCAACAGGTAAGGTGAAATCATCTGCCCATTCATACTTTGCTAATACCAGGTATCCATCTGGCAATTGCGGTCCAGTTTCGTCATTTGTCCATGTTACATCTATATCAGTAACATCTACCGTTGCAGTAAAATCAGCAGGGTAATTAGTTGGTTCCGGGTCAGGTGTAAATGATGATTGGTATGTTCCAATAGGAAAAGGTGTAGCTGCGGTAGAATTTGACGTTTCATTATCAAGAGCATTAATGCCACTATACATAAAATTATCTAAAACAAATGTACTACCATCAGGACCTGTACCATCAACTCGATAAGCCCATCCATCCAAATATTCCCATGGCTGGCCAGTTCCATCTACACCAACTTCTCCAAAAACATCAACTATTGTAGAATTCATGTATAGAATAATAGCATCATCACCATTGTTATTTGCTACATTGCTAGTATAGTATGGAATAAAACCAAAAAAAGCATTGAATCCATCTGTTTCAGAGGCTACATAAATGAAATCTCCTGCGGTAGCAGGTTCTGAATAGAAGTTAAATTCAGGGCCAGCAGCAGGTGCTCCATTATTAGCGCTTTCTAACCCATAAATACTTACGTCTGCAATATCATTTAACACAAAAAGTTCAATTGTTTTTGGGACTCCTCCAGGTAATGGTCCGTCCACTACTCCAGTGATTATCATATCTTGCGCCTTGGAAGTTCCAAAAAAGATAGCAACCATCATTAAAATAAAAAGTAATTTTTTCATCATAGTATCAATTTTAATTAATAAATATTTATTTCAAATAAAAAGAATTCAATTTAATTGGGCTTGTTTTTCCTCATTAACAGATTGTTAAATCATCAATGGCTGTTTCTTCAGAAAAGGTTTACTAAAGTAGTATAAAATTATGGTGATGCAAAAAATAATTGGTGGAAACTTATGAGAAATAATCAACAAAAAAAGGCAGCCAATGGGCTGCCTTTACGTATCATATTTATGAATTTTATTTTTTGTCGTCTACTTCCTCAAAGTCAACATCGGTTACTTCACCATCATCACCACCAGAAGAACCACCATCACCAGCATTACCGGCTCCGCCTTCCGGAGGGGTTTGCCCACCGGCATCTTTGTACATATCCTGGCTGGCTTGCTGCCAGATGCCGTTCAGTTTTTCCATCGCGGCATCAATAGCTGGAATATCCTGGCCTTTATGTGCCGTTTTCAATGCTTCCAGCGCGCTTTCAATTTCTGCTTTTTTATCGGCAGGTAATTTGTCACCGTACTCTTTAATCTGCTTCTCAGTCTGGAAGATCATGGCATCGGCACTGTTCAACTTGTCGATTTTTTCTTTCGATTTTTTATCTTCTTCAGCATGTGCTTCTGCTTCATCCTTCATTTTTTTGATTTCATCTTCTGATAATCCTGAGGAAGCCTCAATACGTATGCTTTGAGATTTGCCAGTTGCTTTATCTTTCGCATTTACATGCAGAATACCATTTGAGTCGATATCAAAAGTAACTTCGATCTGAGGTATGCCTCTTGGGGAGGGTGGAATGCCATCTAAATGGAACCTTCCGATACTCTTATTTTGATTGGCCATTGGTCTTTCACCCTGTAGTACATGTATTTCAACAGAAGGCTGGTTGTCGGCTGCTGTTGAGAATGTTTCTGATTTCTTTGTCGGGATGGTTGTATTTGACTCAATTAACTTGGTCATTACACCTCCTAAGGTTTCGATACCTAACGACAATGGTGTAACATCCAACAACAATACATCTTTAACTTCACCTGTTAAAACACCACCCTGAATAGCTGCACCAACGGCAACTACTTCATCAGGATTAACACCTTTTGAAGGTTCTTTCCCGAAGAAATCCTGAACTACTTTTTGAATAGCAGGAATCCTGGTAGAACCACCCACTAAAATGACATCGTCAATATCAGACGCTGATAAGCCTGCATCTTTCAATGCTGCCTTACATGGTGCAATAGTAGCCTGGATCAATGAATCCGTTAATTGCTCAAATTTTGCGCGGGTCAGTTTACGAACCAGGTGTTTTGGAACGCCATCAACCGGCATGATATAAGGCAGGTTGATTTCAGTTTCTGAAGAGCTCGAGAGTTCAATTTTGGCTTTTTCAGAAGCTTCTTTCAGGCGTTGCAGTGCCATCGGATCTTTCCTTAAATCCAGTCCTTCATCTTTCTTAAATTCATCAGCTAACCAGTCGATAAGTATGCCGTCAAAATCATCTCCACCGAGGTGTGTATTACCGTTAGTTGATTTAACTTCAAAAACGCCATCACCTAATTCCAGTATAGAAATATCAAATGTACCGCCACCTAAATCGAAAACAGCAATTTTGCCATCGTGTTCTTTTTTGTCCAAACCGTAAGCTAAAGCTGCAGCTGTTGGCTCATTGATGATACGTTTAACAGTTAAGCCTGCAATTTCGCCTGCTTCTTTTGTTGCCTGGCGTTGCGAATCGTTAAAATATGCCGGAACTGTAATTACGGCCTCAGTAACTGTTTGGCCAAGATAATCTTCAGCCGTTTTCTTCATTTTTTGCAATACTATTGCAGAAATTTCCTGCGGAGTATACAAACGGTCATCAATTTTAACACGCGGGGTGTCATTGTCACCTTTTACAACTTTGTAGGGAACCCTTTTCGATTCTTTTTCAACTTCTGAGAATTTATTCCCCATAAAACGCTTGATAGAAGAAACGGTTTTTGTTGGATTAGTGATCGCTTGTCTTTTTGCAGGATCACCTACCTTACGCTCGCCATTCTCAGTAAATGCGACTATGGATGGTGTTGTACGACGACCTTCGTTGTTAGAAATAACAACCGGCTCGTTACCTTCCATTACAGCAACACATGAATTTGTTGTTCCTAAGTCGATTCCAATTATTTTTCCCATATTATTTATCCTTTCTGATTTTTTTCAATGAATAATTTTTTATTTGAAAATGAGTTGTCAATCATTATGCCAAAGGAAAGTAATGGATACGAATGGGATAATTGGTGACAAAAAGACAGTTATGGGAATTTAATCGCCAGGGAAATATTTTACTCAGGAAGTTTAAATGAACCAGGACAATTACTTGGTTTTGTATTTAAAACCAAGATCATAATCTTCAACAAGTGTACGTTCGGTAGCACCAGATAATCTCGTAGATTTAATAACTGAATGACGCGATGCTAAAACACCTGTTCCGTTATTAATATTTGTATAGTTTGGTAGTTCTTGTAATAATGATCCGGCAGCAGCTTCATTAATCTCAATATAATAATGCAATACTTCAGATCCGGCACTAATAATCACATCTACAGAACCTGACCAACGCTGAACGTTTGGTATATCTTCGAGTTTATTTTCCAGTTCAGCAAAAAAACTGTCCCCCGTATACGGAAGTTCCATGTTTTCACCTCCATCAGTATCTTTTGATACCTGAACAGAATTGGAATAAATACTTACCAGGTTTATCTGAAGATTGAGTGTGTCTTCATAAGTTCCAGGAAGAAATTCTTTATAATTGAATATGGTTGTAACTTCATACCGTTTCGCATTTTTAACAGAATTCCATTTTATTTCATGGTCAAACATAAAATCCATGGTGTTAAAAGGGTAAGTAATGCTAAAATTACCAATTAGAGGTGTTTCGGCATTTGTAGTTTGACCATTTACATCAATATTTATTGTGTATGTCGCATTTACGTTTAATGGCTCTGTTGTGAAGTACATAAGCTGCTTGGGATAATAAAATATTGAATCACCCTCAAGTTTATGATAAATGGTTGTGGTGTCAAGAATAATTGGGGTTAAATCGTTGCTGTTAACTCTTCCGGTTAAAGTAGCATTGAGTTTATACGGGTAGTTGCTTGAATCAGGATTCTGAGCAATAACAAGTGCGTTTCCAGGACCTGAGAATGCTTTTGTAATTTTAATCCAGGCTGTATCATCACTTGCGTTAAGTATGCCATAAACAATGGTTATGTCTTTATAATCAGCATAAAGATCAACTTCGTTGCTGCAGCGATTTAAAAGTAAAACTCCAGTAACGATAAAAGTGAATAAAATAAAAACTTTTTTCATGGTCGCGATCACTCAATAACTGACAAATTTTCAAAAGCCAAATGTACAACAATAATTTTGGAGGGCATAAGAAGGATACTTTAATTTGTCAAATCATTTTTTTCCATTTCATTGCTTCGATTATCATAGCTACAATTTGCTGTCTAGTGAATGCAGCACAATTCAACATCAGGTCAAATTGAATTTCATTGAGATTTTTGCCGCAGAAGTCTTCAATTAACAATCTTTTTTTTACATCATGTTTTTTAATAAAAGCGGCCACCTCTTTATCTTTAAATTCGCTTCTTTTTTTTAATGCGTTTAATCGCCATTCGTATGGTGCCGTGAACCTAAAATGAAGTCCGCCAGGTAGATCAGCCGTTGTGGCAACGCCTGCCCGTCCTACGATGATAATATTTCCTTTTGTAGCGTAATGCCTGATTACTTCTGTAATGGTTTTACGAACTTTTTTGTCGCTTTTATAGTATTTGCTTGACAGTGCATCTAGTAATTCATCTACATGTGTTTTCTTGCGGTTTTCAAAAACGTATTCGATTTTTGAAGGATCAATGCGTAGCTTATTGGCTGTGGTTTCAAGCACTTCTTTGTTCATAAATGTCCATGTATGGCCTTCGGCTTTTAATGCTTTGAGCAGATCCATCGCAATACCGGTTCCGTTACAACCGGTTTGCCTGGAAAAGGTAATGAACGCATTCTTATTGGGAGGAGCAGATTTGGTTCCGGAAAACCTCATTTCAAAATAGGACTGTAGATTGTATGCCATGCTAAGAGCTTTGGTGAATAACTAATTACCCTTAACAAATTTAATGAATTTGATGATAATTTTAAAGCTTACGAAAGGTTTTTTTCTCTTAAAGCCCTGTATTTTACTCTTGATTCACCAGCATACATGCTGTCAGCATGTTCTTTCATAAGCAATAGATACAACTCCATAGCTTTTTCATCATCATCAAGGTAAATGCGGTTTAATTCGGCACTTTGAAAAATTGCATTATCTGCTTTTATACTTTCCGGATAATTTATGTATAAGCTCATATAAAGTGAATCGGCCATTGCGAATTCCTTTTTGGCAGTATATATTTCAGCTTTTTTATATATAACGTATTCGGAACTGTTCGGACCGCTCGGAAATTCTTCAATCTTATTAAGCCAAACAAGAGCCGAATCCATTTGTAACTGACTAAATAGCAGATCGGACGTACCAAACATACGCAAAGTGAACCCCATGGTATCTTCTTCATAAATATCGCCAATAAATAGGGATAGTTCCATAGCATCGTTGGCAATTAATTTGGAGGTGGCCGATTTTAGCACATCTAGCCTGGTTTGTGCCCAGGCATATTCACCTTTGTAATAAAAAAGTTTGGCATTTCGCAGTTTGGCTTCATGACCAATAGGTTCATGCTTCATTTCCGATTCGATCTGTGAATATAGCAAACTTGCATCCCATACATGGTTTTGGATCATGAGCACATCTGCATAGAGGAGTTTTAAATTTGCTTTGTCATTTGGTTTCATTGGTTCGATTTCACTAGCGGTTTTAAGTAAGTCGATTGCTTCATCATATGCTCCCAGATGATAGGCCATTATGCGGCCCAGGTTTTCTGCTATTTGAATGGTCAGGCTGTTTAGTCCAAGTTCTTCAATTGCTTTTAGTCCTGTTTTTTTCAGCGCATTGTACGTTTTAATATCGGTTAGCGGGTTAGTGGTTGCTTTTAATACTATGGTGTTGTAATAGCCGGTATAGCTTTCGATATAAAATGGGGTATTAAATTTTTTTTCTTTAATATAATTATATGACTTTTCGGCAATGTCATATTCATAATTGGATAACGAAATCTCTGCCAGATGAATCAATACTTCATCCTGATCGCCAAAACGCAAATCCATTGCCCTTGCCTGCCTGAATGCCATATCGAAATCTTTTACCTGTAATGAATACCACATAAGCATTTCAGCATAAACCATATTATCCGGATCAGCTTGCGCTCTTTCCAATAGCTTTGTTTTAAGAATTTGCGACATATTGTTGTCTACATCAATTCTGGTCAAGCTTTGAAGCCTGTTTTTAATGGTTTGCATTTCTGATGGATTATTATCCAAATGCATTAAATAGGCATCAAACATTTTTTCATATTCACCACTATATTGATAAACATTGGCCATTTCGATGAAGTAATTAAAACCTGCACCCATATTTTGTGCTGTTTTATATACTTGCAAAGCCTGGTCGTAATACCCTTTTGCCTGTAATTGAATGGCCAGTTGCCTGATCTGATTCGGATCATCAGGAACTTCTTTCATTAATTTGTATATGATATTCTGGGCTTTTTTTGAATCTCCCTGAAGATCGTACACATATGCCTGGTCAATATCATACCTGACACCAGGTGCTAGCTTACGTTGTGTTTTGACCAGCTTTTCGGCAGTCTTATATTCCTTTAAATACAATAAACAATTAAAATAATAAATATAATACTGGCTTGAAGGGTTTGCATCGTAAAGTTGGTCAAATAGCTCGGCTGCTTTTTCATACTCTTTGTTTTTGTAGTATTCCCGGGCTAATTGTTCTTTTGCAATTGGTTCTTGTCGCTCTTGATTTGCTAATCTGATTTGTGGGTTCTGCGCTATTATTTCAGCTTGAGTTGAGAATATAAACAAGGAAATTAACATCCAAAAATAATATGTGGTTACCTGGAATCTCATTTATCTGTTATCGAACCTGGTGATGATCATTTCTACATATTCGTTCAATGGTTCAAATGAATGAAGTTGGAGCTCAATTATTTGAGCATTGTATTGCATTCTGCTTAATAATATACCAACTGCTTCCATTTCTTCAAAATAGTAGTTTTCCATTTCCTTATCTGTCATTTTTCCTTTGCGGATATCAGATTTTAAATTTTTTAACTGTTTGTTTGAAAAATGAAACTCTTGAATTATTCGTGGATGGTCATTTATAACCCTTTTAAAAGATTTTTGCATTGCAGCATAAAGTTTAACACTATCATTAACAACAGTATCTATACTGCCAAAACGTGAAAGATTGGAATTTATGAGATCGTAAGCTTCAAAAAGTTGGATTGTGTCAATTGCAAAATATTGTCTAGAAACCGAATCAAGTGATTGTTCCAGTTGGCTCACTTTGTTTATATAAGCCTTTCTATTTTCAGATAACGCACATGAAACAAGAAGAATCAGGAGAATCAGGGAAAAGTAATAAATATGTTTCATTTTTAGTCAATATTATCAAAACCTGTATAATTCCTTAATAACTGAGGAATCATGATTCCCTGAGGAGTTTGATTGTTTTCAAGCATGGCAGCTACAATTCGTGGTAATGCCAGGGCACTTCCGTTTAATGTATGTGCCAAAATAGATTTTCCCTCCTTAGATTTGTATCGTAATTTCATCCTGTTGGACTGGAAATTTTCAAAATTGGAAACAGAACTTACTTCCAGCCAGCGTTTTTGTCCTGCTGAATAGACTTCGAAGTCGTATGTTAAAGCAGATGTAAAACTAATGTCACCGCCACATAATCGTAATATACGGAATGGAAGTTCTAATTTGCGAAGCAAATCAGCAACATGCTCTTTCATTTCTTCCAGCACTTCATAAGATTTTTCCGGTGTCGCTAACTGAACTATTTCTACCTTATCAAATTGATGTAGTCTGTTCAATCCCCTGACATCCTTGCCATATGAACCCGCTTCGCGCCTGAAACAATTGGAATAAGCAACATTCTTAATCGGCAGATCATCTTCTTTCAGGATGACATTTCTGTATATATTCGTAATAGGTACTTCGGCAGTAGGGATCAGGTATAGATTGTCCTCACCAACGAAATACATCTGGCCTTCCTTATCCGGCAATTGACCGGTTCCATAACCGGAGTCTTCATTTATTAATAAAGGAGGTTGGTATTCGATATAATCCTTTTTAAACGCTTCATCAAGAAAGAAGTTAATAAGCGCACGTTGTAAGCGTGCTCCCTTACCTTTGTAAAATGGAAAACCAGCACCCGTTACCTTGCTGCCAAGGTCAAAATCAATGATATCATATTTTGAGGCCAATTCCCAATGGGGTAGGGCATCTTCTGTCAATACTCGGGATGCTTCCTTCTTCGTAAACAATTTCATTGTCGGCATCTGATTTTCCTGCTTTTACACTTTCATGAGGCAGGTTAGGCAGTTCGATCAGTTTTTCATTCAATGATTTTTCAATTTGCTGAAGGTCCTGCTCCAAATCCTTAATAACACCTTTTAATTCGGTAGATTTTTTCCTAGCTTCTTCAGCCTGATCTTTCTTTCCTTCCTTAAAAAAATTTCCTATTTCTTTTGAGAGTTGATTGGATGTTGCCAAATTGTCATCCAGGTTTTTTTGTGTCGACCTTCGGTCATTATCCAGTTCAATGATTTCTGTAACCAGTTCTGAGGCATTAAAATTCTTTATTCTTAATCTTTCTATAACCAAGCCCTTGTTTTCCCTGATGAATTGTAATTGCAGCATATTCTTCTTAAATTTTTGCAAAAATAGATAAATGTACCAAGCTTTAGTCTTTCTTCAAGCCAATATATTATTTGATTTGGAGTTATTCTAAACTAATTTCAAATCGTATTTACCTAAGTTTATGTAATAGGCATTTGAACAACAGGCTAATGATTTATGTTTACTTTTGACGGCATAAACAAATTTGTATGATTTTTATTACCAGGAGAGAAAGGTTTAATGCGGCCCACAGGTTATTCAGGCCCGATTTTTCTGATGAGAAAAACCTTGAGGTATTCGGTAAATGTTCAAACCCGAACTGGCATGGACATAATTATGAGTTGTTTGTAACGGTAAAAGGAGAAATTGATCCAGCAACAGGGTTTTTGTTGAACCTTAAAAAACTGAGCAAGATTATTAGAGAGCAGATTATTCATAAACTGGATCATAAAAACATCAATATAGAAGTGGACTTTATGAAGGATAAACTGGCATCAACAGAAAATTTGGCAGTCGGTATATGGAAAGAGTTAAATCCTCATATTTTAAATTTGAATGCTCAGCTTCATTGTGTTAAGGTTGTAGAATCGGAAAATAATTTTGTAGAATATTTTGGAGATTGAACGATACTACCAGATGACTGCATTGGCATCTTTTTTGACACCTAAAAAATTTTAAATCAGAAATGAATAAACCAAAAGAATTACTGGGATACGAAAAAATTGAAAGATTTTCACCGGAAAAACTGGAGAAACTTCAGGCCCACTATAAGGAAATACTAGATTTAATTGGTGAGGACCCAAATCGTGAAGGACTACAGGATACACCATTCAGGGTGGCAAAATCAATGCAGTTTTTAACACAGGGCTATGACCATGATCCTGAAGAGATATTATTGTCAGCTAAGTTTAAGGAAGACTACCGTGAAATGGTAATTGTAAAAGACATTGAAATATTTTCAATGTGCGAACATCACATGATCCCTTTTATCGGTAAAGCACATGTGGCCTACATACCCAATGGTTACATAACCGGATTAAGTAAAATTGCCCGTGTAGTTGAAGCATACTCAAGAAGGTTGCAAGTACAGGAAAGGCTGACAACACAAATTAAAGAAGCGATCGATAACACACTCAATCCTTTGGGAGTTGCTGTTGTAATTGAAGCTAAACACTTATGTATGTCAATGCGGGGTATTCAAAAACAGAGTTCGGTGACAACTACTTCTGATTTTACAGGCGCATTCGAACGTGCCGAAACCAGGGCAGAGTTTATCAGCCTTATCTCGTCAAAATTATCATAAACAAGAATTAAACAAACATTTATTAATGAATACATTTAATAAACAATCACAGATTTTAGAAAAAGAGGGAACTTTTCCAGTTGCTAAAACTTTTATGTCGGGCGTTTTTATGTGGATGTTCCTGGCATTGGCCATTACTGCTGCAACTGCATGGGCAGTGGCAACAAGCCCAAGTGTACTTTCGCTCATATATAATATGGAGACAGGCAGCATGTCAATTTTGGGTTGGATCGTAATGTTGGCTCCACTTGGTTTGGTATTGTGGATGTCTGCTGGGTTTCAGAGGATGTCAGCCTCAACAATGGTAATGATTTTTGTATTATTTTCAGTACTTCTGGGGGCCAGTTTAAGCTCGATCTTTCTGATTTATACCAGCGCTTCTATCATGAAGACTTTCCTGATCACATCAGGTATGTTTGGTACAATGGCAGTCGTGGGATATACCACAAAAACCGACCTGACAAAATTTGGCAGTATTATGTTTATGGGTTTAATTGGTATCATCATAGCCAGCGTGGTGAATATGTTTTTGCGTAGTGGCACCATGGACTATATTATTAGTTTCATTGGAGTATTGATATTCACAGGTTTAACAGCATACGATGTGCAAAAATTGAAAAGAATTGGAAGCAATGTTGGTACTGATGAAGAAGGGATAAGAAAGATAACAATTATGGGAGCCTTAACTTTGTATCTCGACTTTATCAATTTATTCCTATTTTTGCTCCGCTTTTTCGGCAACAGAAATAATTAAAACGATTAACCTATGATTGCATATGTCTTTCCCGGACAAGGAGCCCAATATATTGGAATGGGAGCTGATTTATATGAAAAATCAGCGAAAGCGAAGGAATTATTTAAGAAAGCAAACAGCATTCTGAAGTTTAAGATTACTGATGTGATGTTTGATGGTAATGAAGAAGATCTGAAGCAAACCAATATTACACAACCTGCAATTTTTCTCCATTCTGTCATTTTGGCCCGTGTTCTGGGTGATGATTTCAAACCGGAAATGGTAGCAGGTCATTCACTCGGAGAGTTCTCTGCTTTGGTGGCCAATAAAACACTATCATTTGAAGATGGTTTGAAACTGGTAGCTAAAAGAGCTGCTGCCATGCAAAAAGCTTGTGAACTTGAACCATCTACTATGGCGGCCATCATTGGACTTGAGGATGATGTAGTTGAGAAAATTTGTGAAAGCATTAAGAATGTGGTTGTACCGGCAAATTATAATTGTCCGGGACAGCTTGTGATTTCCGGTAGTGTTAGTGGTGTTGAAGAAGCTGTTGAGGAGTTGAGTGCAGCAGGAGCCAAACGTGCGATGATCTTAAAAGTGGGTGGTGCATTTCATTCACCGCTTATGGAACCAGCAGCTGTTGAACTTGCTGAAGCGATTAACTCTACAAAATTCCTCAAAGGAACTTGTCCGATTTATCAGAATGTAACCGGACAATCTGTCGTTGATCCTGAAATTATAAAGAAAAACCTGATTGCCCAGTTAACCTCACCAGTGAGATGGACCCGAACTATGCAAAATATGCTGGCTGACGGTGCTAAAAAGTTAATTGAAGTTGGGCCGGGTAATGTACTGCAGGGCTTATTCAAGAAAGTTGATCGTAATTTAGAAACTGAAAGTGCCTCCATTTAAAAATATAAAACCTGCCTCAGCAGGTTTTTTTATGTCCAGAAACATCTAAACGTAGCATATTTAAGGCTTCTAGTGCCGTTCGCCTGATATTCCGTCCGCGGTGCTCACCCAGGTGAAGCAATTTTGATTGAACACCTTTTTCAGAAGCCAAAGAAATCCAGATAGTACCCACAGGTTTCTCATCGGTGCCTCCATCCGGACCGGCAATACCCGAAGTAGCCAGGCTGTAATCAGTTTTGAATTTTTTCCTGACACCTTCAGCCATTTGCTCAACTACCCGCTGGCTGACTGCACCATATTTTTCAAGATCAGCCAGAGACACATTAAGTTCTTTGATCTTAATGTCATTGGAGTATGAGATAACCGAGCCATAGTAATAATTCGAACTGCCAGAAATACTAGTGATCAAATGCGCCAGATATCCCCCTGTGCAACTTTCGGCTGTCGAAAGACTTTGTTTCCTTTCCGTCAATAATTTGCCTACTACTTCTTCCAATTTGATGTCGTCATAACCGAAAATGAGTTCTGGAATTTTGGCCAATAGTTTTCTGCAATACATATTGATTTCATCTTCAAGAGCAGTCTTATTTTTACCGCTGGCTGAAAGACGCAACCTGACAATTCCAGGTTGTGGCAAATAGGCAAGTTTTATATGTTTGGGTAAACTATCTTCAATTTCCTCAATGCGTTCCGCCAGTTTTGATTCGCCCAAACCTTGTGTCATTATTGTTTTATGATAAATATAAGGAAGTTCAAATTTGGCCTGTAACCGTGGGATTACCTGGTTCGTTATCATTGGCTGCATCTCGAATGGCACTCCAGGCATTGAAACGATCACTTTGCCATTTTTTTCAAACCACATACCAGGGGCTGTGCCATTTTCATTGGGTAAAGGAGTGCATTGTTCAGGTATCTCAGCCTGCCGCCGGTTGACCAGAGTAACTTCGTAATTTCTGGATTTAAATAATTTCCTGATATGCTGAAATGTCGGTTCA
The DNA here is from genome assembly GCA_963776205.1 of Marinilabiliales bacterium. Taxonomy (GTDB): domain Bacteria; phylum Bacteroidota; class Bacteroidia; order Bacteroidales; family F082; genus UBA4459. The sequence continues at coordinate 85,642 of CAVZLR010000001.1, read as the reverse complement.
TGGAATATCATGCTGGAATTAAAATAGTCTGCCAGAACGCTTTTCGTAGTATCATCCTTAGTTGGTCCCAATCCACCCGTCAATAAAACAATATCATTCCGAAGGCAAGCATCTTTTAAAGCGCGTTGGATGTCATTCGAATTGTCACCGATAGCAGTTACCTGGCTCACCAGGATGCCGGCCTTATTTAATTCGCCGGCTATCCATGAAGCATTCGTATTGATTACCTGCCCGATGAGCAACTCATCCCCAATGCTTATAATTTCAGCTGTCATTTAGAAAAGTTAAACTCCAACGATAAATCCCAGGTCTTTCGGAATAATTGACATAACTGGAATTTCAGATAAACGGATCATTGTTTGGGCGGAAGAACCCATGAAGAATTCAACTAGTTTATTCTCCTGCTGCGTCATGATCATAATCAGGTCAGCTTCTACCTTTTCGCTGTAGTTTAAAATGGTATGTGCAACCGATTTGGCGCCACTTTTCGATTCAACTAATTCAGCTGTGCATGAAATATTTGATTCTTCAATAAACTCTTTTACCTGTGCTAATTGTTGGTCAAGTTCAATATCGATATCTGCTATTTTTAAGGAATCCAGCACAGATAAGATGGCAATACTGGCATTTAGATTTTGGGCCAATTGAATAGCATTCGTAACCTTTTGTTTGGTTTCAACAGTTAAATCGAGTGGTAACAAGATCTTCTTAATTTTATTTAAATGAACATTACTATTGAAAGTAAATACCGGTACTTTAGATTCTCGCACCACATTATTGGTTGTTGACCCGATCGCATTTTTCTTGGTGTATTTTTCATCAACATGGGTATGGGTACTCATCGCAATTAAATCCACTTTGAAGCTGACGGCGGCTTTCAGAATTTCTTTGGCAGGCTTTCCAATCTTCAGTACAGGCTTCACCTCCAAACCGGTTTTATTTTTAATTGAGTTGGCTATTGCGGAAAGTTGTTTTTGTTTATCAAGAAGAAACGCTTCCCGTTCTTCTTCGCTTCCAAAAGTGTAATTCTCCAACACGGATAATACTATTACTTTATTGGCCAGGTGGGCCAGATTGGGGTAAGATCTGTCGAGCCTGGTCAGGTTTTTATCTTCAATGTCGATACAAATTAAAACGGTTTGGTATGGAACACTCATGTGATTTTATTTTAGTTTTGTTTCGCAAAAATATTCAAATAAATGCAAAAAGTGGAATTGGTATTAAATAAGGAGGGAAAGGTGTATCATTTGAATCTCAAGCCGGGCGATGTTACTGATACGATCATATTGGTAGGTGATCCCGGAAGAGCAGGATTGATTGCCTCTTATTTTGATGAGGTCAGGTTTGAAGGACATAACCGCGAAATATATACCTACACAGGAATTTACAAGGGTAAAGAACTTTCGGTGGTATCCACCGGCATGGGAACTGACAATATTGAAATTGTGCTGACCGAACTGGATGCACTATTCAATATTGATTTTAAGACCAAACAACCAAAAGAAACGCTTACATCACTGAATTTTATCAGGATTGGCACCTCCGGTGCTTTGCATGCAGATATTCCGGTTTTTGATTCATATCTAGTTTCAGAATATGGATTGGGGTTGGACGGATTGGTTTATTTTTATGAAAAGGGCCCTTTTGTGATGGAACGTGAGATGACCTCCAGTTTTATCAATCAATTGGAATGGGACCGTGATTTACCAAAACCATATGCTGTTAGAGGGTCTTCAGCATTGATTGAAAAACTGGGCGAAGGACTGAGAAAGGGTATTACGCTGACAGCCCCGGGTTTTTATGCGCCACAGGGCCGCGAAGTGAGGTTGAACGTGACGGACAAAACCATTATCGACAGGGCATCCAAATTCAGATATAATGGCTTCCAGGTAACCAATTTCGAAATGGAAACATCGGCGCTTTATGCACTATCAGCTATGCTGGGCCATCAGGCCATGACCGTTTGTGACATTATTGCCAACCGGATTACCGGCGACTTCAGTCCTGACTACAAATCCAGTATGGGCAAGTTGATCCAGTTGATGCTGGACAGGATCAGTAAAATCTAATTAATAAAGGTTTCTTTTAAGGAAGTGCTTCAGTGATAAAAAGGTTTTTTCCCGGGCTTCAATAAAGCCCATATGGCCCACATTATCCATAATTAATGCTTCGCAATTTAATGGTAGCTGAAGCTGAGGTAAAATGGTTTCCATCGGTATTTTCGAGTCTTGTTTGCCAATAATAAAAAATACAGGTATTTGTAAATTTTCAATTGTGCCCAAATGACTTTCCCTGTCACGCATTCCCAGCAGTGCTGCGACAATACCTTTGTCTGAGTTTTTTCCAGCAATTTTTCTAAGTGCTTCAATCTCCTTACCAAACTTCGAAATGTTGCCCTCGGCAAACAGGCCTGGAATAAAGGAGTGAATAAATCCAGTATGATTTTGCTGAACCACCAGGATAGTTCTGTCACGGTTCTTTCTGCTTTCCAGACTGTCGGAAGCAGCCTGGGAATGAAACAACACCAGACCGTTTAGCTTTTCAGGAAATAGTTTTGCAAAAGCAAGCGATATATATCCTCCCATCGAATGGCCCACCAAAATACATTTTTCAATATATTCATTGGCAAGTATTTCGTTCACTTTTTCAGCCATAAAATGCATGTCGTGTTTTTCATCAAAAACATCACTTTTGCCAAATCCGGGTAGGTCGATGCTCATACAGGTGAAATTGTTTTGCAATCGATCCGAAAAATCATTCCATATGCTGTGGTCTTCAAGAAAACCATGCAGAAATACTACTGCAGATCCCTGGCCTTTCTTCGTATAAAATATAGTTCCTGAACCTGATTGAAGTTGCTTTTCCATTTTGAAATGAATTAATGTGTTGTTTTACCTTCGTGCGATTTGGTAAATACTTCATCTATCGCTTCCCAAAGCTCTATTTTATTTCCTTCTGGGTCCATGATATGCACAAATTTACCGTACTCGTAAGTTTCAATTTCATCAAGTATTGTTACTCCGTTTTCTTTTAATTCTTTTACCAGCTTCTCCAGGTCACCTACCCTGTAATTGATCATAAACTCTTTTTCAGAGGGTTTGAAATAAGTGGTGCCCGACTCAAAAGGACTCCATTGTAAATAATTCTTTTGGTTGTCATCCGCATTTCTGAATTCAAACAGCGAACCGTACTCATCGGTTACCAAACCCAGCTTTTCCGAATACCAATCCTTCACCTGCTGTGGGTTTTCGCATTTAAAAAATATACCTCCAATGCCCTGTACTTTATAATTCTTTTGATCGCTCATAGTAATTATTGCTATTTTTACTTTTGAATGAGTGAAGCAAATCTACATAAAAGCAGTAAGAAAGCACGGGTTGAGCCATCACAGTGGGTGAACGAGTACGGTGATTTCCTGTATATGTATGCTTATGCTCGTGTGCAATCCAAAGAGATTGCTGAGGACCTGGTGCAGGAAACATTCCTGTCGGGATTGAAAGGCTTAAGCTCTTTCAGGGGAGAAAGTGCTGAGCTCACATGGCTTACGTCTATTTTGCGAAGAAAAATTATTGATCACTACAGAAAAGCCAGCACAAAAAAAGAAACCCCGGCTTCACAATTTGCATCACTATTTCAGGATGATGGTTATTATGAGGGTCATTGGGTGATGGAACGGACGCCAAAAGACTGGCAGGCGAAATCAGAAAACCCCATGCACCAGGACGAATTCCAGAAAGTAATGGAAATTTGCCTTTCCTTGTTGCCCGACAAATGGAAAGCTGTTTTTATTCTGAAAGTAATGGAGGAAATGCAGAGCAATGATATATGTAAGGAAATAGGTTGCACATCGTCTAATCTGTGGGTTATTTTACACAGGGCACGTTTACAACTAAGAGAGTGCTTAGAAAATAGGTGGCTATAATGAGCAAGATGAAAAAAATACTGATGAAAGGGATGAACAACGTTATGCTCAGTTGTGATACCGCCACCTATTTAATTACACGAAACGAATTTGAAAAGATCCATTGCTTAAAAAAAATGCAATTAAAAATGCACCTTGCCGGATGCAAATATTGTCGGCGTTTTGCTGAACACTCGAAATATATTTCCGAACAGTTGAAAAAGTTCCGGGACCCAGAAACTCAAAAACTCTCTGTTAGCTTAACTGAAACACAGAAAAAAAAGATTAATACTGCCATTGAAAAACAGGTAGAAAAGACTTAAAAGAAAATATTTTTATATTTTTTTTGCCAACCTGGCTGAATGACAGGAAAATTAAGTAGACATTTTTTAATCAAACATGCAACCTTTTCGAAACATCGGGAGTCTAAATAAATGATTATCCTATTTTCATAGGCAATGGTTTTAGTTAATCTGGGAAATGAAAAGGGCAGCTCCAAAACTGCCCTTTTCTGTTTAAATATCATATATATTTCGTATTAAATTGAATCATAAAAGCTTAAGAAATATAAAACTTTCCTACTTTTGCCTACAAATTAATAATCAACATTTTTAAAACATTGATTATCAAAACAATAATCTAAATCATTATGAAAAAAACAAATCTAGCACTTAGTGTATTGCTATTTCTATTAGTCGCTATTCAATTGCAAGCGCAAAATGCAGGACAGGAGCAAAAAGCAACCCTTATTGTAACTTCTGAAACTGTGATTGAAGTTCCTTCAATCGCTTCTCAATTAATCAATGGCACATTTTTACCTGCAGAGGACATTTTGAAAGAGGTAAACCCTAAAAGGTGGGGCAAAAATAATTCAGTTCCTGGCAAAGGACTGCCAAAAGGGGAAGACCCATTATGGCAAAAGCAAAAAGATAATAATAAGTCACCTGGCAGAGAACCTATACTTACATTTTTAGCTGCAAGCGCTACTGCAACCCCAACTGACCCAACCGGTGCTGTAGGTCCCAATCATTTTGTAAACTCATGGAACTCTTCTTTCAGGATTTGGGATAAGGCAGGCAATCCATTGACGAATGCAGCATCTTTAGGTACAATTCTTCCTGGAACATTGGGTGATCCTATTGTAATTTATGACCCCTATGCTGATCGTTTTTTAATCACAGAATTTTTCTCAAATGGATTTGATGTAGCCATCTGCCAGGGATCTGATCCTGTAAATGATGGCTGGCATGTTTATAGATTTGCAACGAATACTTTTCCTGATTACCCAAAGTTCTCAGTATGGTCTGATGGATACTACATAACCGCCAATAAAGATCAAAATTCTGCTTCAACAAGTGAAGTGGTTTTTGTTTTAGATAGAGATAAGTTAATTGCTGGTGATCAAACCGCTCAAATGGTAGGTTTCCCATTAACTGATATAGTTACAAGTGGTTTTTATAGCCCTTTGGGGTTTAACTGCAACGGGAGTACTTTACCTCCTGCAGGAAATGCCCCCATCGTTTATATGCAGGATGATTCGTGGAGTGGAGTATCGACGGATCATTTAAAAATTTGGAATATTAATGTGGATTGGGTGACACCTGGGAACTCTACTATTTCGAGTCCCCAAATTATAAATACAGCTCCTTTTGACGGATTATTTGATGGAGGATCTTTTTCAAATTTGCCACAACCTTCTGGAGGAGACATTGATGCTTTGCAGGCAACCATTATGTATATGGCTCAATACCGCAGATTCCCAACATACAACACAGTAGTTTTCAATTTTGTAGTTGATTTGGATGGAAATGATGATTATTCAGGTATTCGTTGGTATGAATTAAGACAGGATAACGATGGTGATCCATGGACGATATTCCAGGAGGGAACATATTCGCAACCTGACGGACATAGTGCTTTTAGTGGAAATATGTGTATGGATGCAAGTGGAAATATTGCTCTCGCTTATACCTGCGTAAGTACGAGTTTATTTCCATCATTACGTTATACAGGTCGATATGCAAATGATCCCACAGGAACAATGACCTTAACAGAAGAAGTTATTGTGAACGGAACTCAGTCAGACCCATCAACCAGGTATGGTGATTATTCTCAAATGACGATTGACCCTGTTGATGATGCCACATTCTGGTCAATTGGTGAGTATTTTAGTGGAGGAAGAAAAAATCATGTAGGAGTTTTCCAAATCGCTCCACCCGCTCTGACTGCTCAATTTTCAGGAACACCGGCAGATGTATGTACCGGAGGAACAGTAACCTTCACGGATAATTCATTGGCTTCTCCTACAACTTGGAATTGGACATTTGAAGGCGGAACACCGGGAACTTACAGTGGACAAACGCCTCCCCCCATTACATATAATACAGTTGGAACATATGATGTTACCTTAGAGGTAGGTGATGGAAGTACAACAAGTTCACTTACACTAACTGACTTTATAACGGTTCAAGATATTATTGCCGATTTTTCAGGAAGCCCGACCACCGTCATTGAAGGAAATGCAGTTAATTTTACAGATCTTTCTGCCTGCGATCCTAATTCATGGGTTTGGACTTTCCCGGGAGGAGTTCCGGCTTCTTATTCAGGAGCATCACCTCCGCCTGTAGTTTATAATACATTGGGTGCATTTGATGTTACGTTAACTGCCACAAACAGTAATGGAACTGATATTGAAACAAAAACAGACTATATAAATGTCATATCGTGTGTGCTTTGTGAGACGTCATATTCTAACCAGGCCGATGATTGGATTTCAAATGTAAGTTTTAACACCATTGATAATACAACAGTTGCTGAACCGGGAGGATATGGTGATTACTCTAGTATTTCGACAGATATTGAAGAAGATCAGACCTATTCACTATCAGTAGAAGTTACAGTGAATGGTAGCTGGACGCAGCATGTATGGGCATGGATCGACTGGAATATGAATTGTGATTTTACAGATTCAGGGGAAGCTTACGATTTGGGACAAACACCTGGAACAGAGGGTGTGCATATTTTATCAATTGATATTACAGTTCCTGTAGGATTAAACCCAATTCTATCAAAATGCGTGTTCAGAAAGATACAGTTCTGATCCTGAACCATGTACGAAACACATCATGGGGAAGCAGAAGATTATACACTAAACATAATAACAAACGCATTACCTCCTGTAGCTGAATTTTTAGCTGATAATTTAACCCCAACTATTGCAGACACAGTTAACTTTACTGACCTGACTACTAATGAACCAAGTTCGTGGAGCTGGTCTTTTGATCCGGGAACAATAGAATTCTTGCAAGGAACAACGGTATCTTCCCAACATCCTAAAGTTAGATTTACTGAAGCGGATACTTATTCAGTGGAATTGACTGTTTCAAATAATGCAGGTAGTAGTATTGAAAGCAAAACAGACTATATCAACGCGTCACTAGCAGCGCCTATTGCTGATTTTGAAGCTGACAATTTGAATCCAACTACTGAAGATACAGTTTCATTTTCTGATTTGTCTCTGTTTGATCCTACAAGCTGGAATTGGTCAATTACACCTTCTACAATTGAATATCTTGAAGGAACCAGTTCAACATCTCAACATCCAAAAATTAAATTTTTAGAGGTGGGGACATATACGGTAGAATTAACTGCAACTAATGTTATTGGTTCTGGTATTGAAAATAAAGTGGATTATATAGTTTCTATATTTCCGGCTCCTGTAGTTGATTTTGAGGCAGATTATTTGTCACCAACTACGATCGACACAGTAACATTCACTGATTTATCAACTAATTTTCCTGTTGAATGGGAATGGTCTGTTTCACCAGGCACTGTGTTGTATGTTGAAGGAACATCTGCAACTTCACAAAATCCGATGATTATTTTTGAAGAATCCGGACTCTATACCGTTGAATTAACAGCTACAAATGGAGCAGGTACGGGTACAGAAACAAAAACAGATTATATAGATGTAAGAGAAGCCCTATCTGTTTTGGTAACTGCATCATTTGAAGAAATCTGTTTCGGTGAATCAGTGCAACTGAATGCTGAAGCAAATGGAGGCTCCGGTGTATATGAATACAGCTGGACATCTGAACCGGAAGGATTTGTTTCGAACGATCCTGACCCAGAGGTAACACCAGAAGAAAACACCATTTTTATGGTAGAAGTTGATGATGGTGAACATACTGTAAATGGTGAAATCGAAATAGTTGTGAATCCTTTACCAGAAATTATGTTAATAGATTGGCCTGAATCGCTTTGCAACCAGGAAGAACCTCCAATTCAGCTTGAAGCAACACCGCCAGGAGGATTGTTTAGTGGCAGCAATGTAACTCCAGATGGAGTTTTTAGTCCTGAAGAAGCTTCACTTGGATGGAACGTTATCACATATACTTATTTGGATGAAAGTAATTGTGAAGCATCAGCGCAGGATTCTATTTATATTGATGATTGCTTATCGACAAAAGAATACTTGAATAATATATCAGTTCAGTTATATCCAAATCCAAACGCTGGCGTTTTTACCATACAAAGCAATCAAATGATTGATAAGATAGAAGTTGTTGACCAAAATGGTAAACTTATTTTCTCAAAAGAGATTCATAATAAATCTGAGAAAATATCAATAAACCTCGTTCAGGGAGTATATTATGTGCGAACATTTATTGAAACTACAGATTATCAACAAAGATTAGTAACAAAAGAATTAATAATCAATTAAAATAACATCGACAAAGGTTGGTATCATTAATTCATTTAAAACAAATCTTATAGGAATATATCAGAGTTTGAATCCTATCAAAAGGATTCAAACTTTGTCATTACATTATGTCATATATACGAATTATGAATCGAATAATAAAAGGTGCATTTATAATCTCATTATTTACTGTTACGTTGTCTCTTTATGCACAGGATGTAAAAGTAAAACCTTCATATATTAGCCAGGCTGTCTATTTTGATAAGATAGGTCCAATAAGGGATTTACCTGCAATGAATAAAGAAGACTGGCAACAACAAATTGAAAAAGCTGCGAAAAAAGAACGTAACTATGGCTTAGGTGATAGAATATATCCATATGCTGAGTCAGCTTTACCAAAAGGACCTGACCCTGTTTGGCAAAAGGAAATGGGCGTTACGAACGCTCCTGAAAGAGATCTGATAAGCCAGTGGGATGGTATAAATAGTCCTTATTATCCACCTGATTGTAATGGGGCAGTTGGCTCAGATTACTTCTTTCAAGCAGTTAACACAAGCTATTCTATATACGATAAAGACGGAAATCAGGTTGTGCCCGCAACAGCGTATAATACATTATTTGCAGGTGTTCCCGGAGCAAACAATAACGATGGTGATCCAATCATTTTGTATGATGATCAGGCTGAACGATGGTTGGCAGCAGAGTTTGCTGGCGTTAGTTCAAGCCCTGATTATATGCTGATCGCAGTTTCTGAAACCGATGACCCGACGGGAAGTTGGTACAGGTGGTCATTTGTTATGAATGGATTCCCAGATTATATGAAGTTTGGAGTTTGGCGAGATGGTTATTACATGTCAGCAAATTCATCCGGTAATGACATTTATGTTTTTGATAGAAATACCATGTTAGCTGGAGGAACATCACCTGCAATGGTTGGTTTTAATAATCCGAACAGACCAAATAGTGGATTTCATTGTATTCAACCACTGGATAATGATGGCCAGTATGCACCAAATGGAACACCGGGAATGTTTATAACAATAAATGATGATAGTTGGGGTGGATCTGATCAATTATGGATGTTCGAATTGGATGTCGATTGGAGTACACCGTCAAATTCAACATTTGGGCGTACGCAAATGATAAATGTAGCACCTTTTGATAGTCAGTTTAATTCCTGGGGGACTGGCGACATTACCCAACCAGGAACTTCTCAGAAGTTAGATGCTATTCCAATGATTCTAATGTATAGGGCTCAATATAGAAACTTTGGATCTTCAGAAAATGTAGTCGTATGCCATACTGTTGATGTAAATTCGACAAACTGGGCTGGTATAAGATGGTATGAACTGGAAAAAAATGGATCAAGCTGGTCAGTAAGACAGCAGGGTACCTACGCACCTGATTCTGACAATCGATGGATGGGAAGTATCGCAATGAATGGAAATCATGAGATTGGACTTGCATACTCTGTTTCAAGTAGCTCTACACATCCAAGTATAAGATATGCAGGACAGTCAATGCCAGAGAATGCGAATGCCACCGGTATACTTGATTATACTGAAAATTCTATTTTAGCTGGAACAAACTCTCAAAGTGCAGCAAACCGATGGGGTGACTACTCGTTACTTTCTATTGATCCGGACGATGATCATACATTTTGGTTCACAACTGAATATATTGGTAATGGGGGCTCAAGAAAGACAAAAATTGCAACTTTTGAGTTTGCCCCTCCTCCGCTGACAGCAAATTTTGAAGGTAACCCAACATCAGGATATGCTGCATTGACGGTAGATTTCACAGATTTATCATCAGGGGCTATTGAAAGTTGGTTATGGGATTTTGGTGATGGTAATAACTCAACTTCACAAAATCCAACTCACACCTACACTGACGTTGGATTATATTCGGTAAGTTTGACTATATCGGAAGATGGAGAAAGTAATACAAGAACAATTACTGACTATATTAATGTAATTCAGCCTCCTGATCCTCCAGAAGCTGATTTTACTTCAGATGTAACTTCAGGAGAGGATCCATTGGAGGTCAATTTCACAGATTTGTCGACTAACGATGCTGTTACATGGCAATGGGAATTTGGAGATGGAAGCTGGTCTACAGTGCAAAACCCAAGTTATATTTATTATACGCCAGGAGTTTATACTGTTAGTCTTACCTCAACAGGAATTGGTGGAACATCTGACACAGAAACTAAAGTAGATTATATTGTAGTGACAGCAACTGCACCAGTACCTGACTTTAATGGAATGCCAACAATGGGGAATGCACCACTAACAGTTAATTTTACGGATTTATCCAATGGCTTTATAAATATGTGGCATTGGGATTTTGGCGATGGAAATACCTCTGATGAACAACATCCTGAACATATGTTCATGGATGCCAATAATTATACCATTTCATTAACAGTAACGGGGCCAGGAGGAACCGAAACAATTACCAAGGAGAATTTTATAGAAGTCAGAGATGTTTTGTCGCTCATGGTTTCCGCTGCTTCTGAACAGGTATGCATGGGAGAATCAACACAATTATTTGCAGATGCAACAGGAGGGACAGAAGCGTATACATATAGTTGGACTTCAGAACCTTCGGGGTTTGTTTCAGATGAACAAAACCCAATTATTTCCCCTGAAGAAACAACAATATACATGGTTGAGGTAAATGACGGGGAAGAAATAATTGAAGCTGAAATAGAGATAGTTGTTAATGAGTTGCCAGCTATTACTCTGGGTGAATGGCCAGAAGTATTATGTAATGAGCAGGAACCACCTGTACAGCTAACAGCGATACCGGCGGGAGGTATTTATACAGGGCCAAATGTTAGTGAGGAAGGTGTTTTCACACCTGAAGAAGCTGCTGTTGGTTATAACGTGATCACTTACACCTATGTAGATGAGAACGGATGTGAGAATTCCGAACAGGATTCCATTTATGTTGACCAATGCGTTGGTTTCGATAAAGTTAATGCGGAATTAGAGTCAATCTTAATTTTTCCCAATCCGAATTCAGGTATTTTCACTATTGAGAGTAATAAAGTAATTCATAAAATTGAAGTTATTAACCAAAAAGGTAAACTGGTATTTTCAAAAAGTATAAATTTGAAATCTATCAATATCTCACTGGATTTGGCACAAGGTCCGTATTATTTAAGGACATTTATTAAGAATGATGAAAATGATATGAAAATAATTACTAAAGAAATACTGATTAAATAATAGTTGTTAAATGTACCTAATTATGAGATTTTTACCAGATCAATTTGAAGTAAATTCTCACATTTAGTATTTTAATTTTATAACTTTGACACTTCGAATGTAATGAAGAAGATAAATTTCACTTTAATGCCTAAAAAAAATATTATGAAAAAGTTAAACAAAGCATTGCTTTCCATTACACTGGTATTCTTTTTAACACAATTAGGAATAAGCCAGATTGTTGAATATCAAAATAGCTGGGGAGACCAGGGGATTACTTTAAAGTCACAGACATCTTCAGCCGTCTCTGTTAATTTTTCGATTACAGATGTTGTTATAGGTGATTTAAACTATAATAATGAGATGCTGAAGACTATTAGCCTACCAGGGGTTTTTCTCCCAAATGATGAAGGAGCTCCTAATCTGCCGGGATTAAGTAAATATATTGCTATTCCTCAAGGTGCCGAAGCAGTATTAACAATTGTTGATTCCCGCACGGAAGTCATTGAAAATTTTGAATTGGCACCGGCACCACAAATTCCATTGGACACTGATAATAAACCGCTTGAATATATCAGAAATGAAGAGATTTATTCAAAAAATGAGTTTTATCCAAATGAACCAGTTAAATTATCTGATAAGACAAGTGTTCGGGGACTTGACGTTGTAATGTTGGGAATTACACCATTTCAATACAACCCTGTTACAAAAGAATTAATTATTCTTAGAGATATTGAAATAGAAATTTCTTTTATCGGGGGAAATGGACATTTTGGAGAAGATAGATTAAGAAGCAAATGGTGGGATCCCATAATAATGAAATCTGTAATTAACAAACAACAATTAGCGGAAATTGATTATAGTAAACGAACTTCAAATTCAAGATCTCTTGATTATGAATACCTGATCATATCTCCTGATAATCCCGATTTTCTATCTTGGGCTGATTCAATTAAACAATTCAGAACATTGCAAGGTATTAGAACAGGGGTTGTTACAACTACAGATGTAGGTGGAAATACTGTGTCTGCTATAGAAAGCTATATTGACAATGCTTATAATACCTGGGATATACCTCCGGTTGCTGTTTTACTTCTGGCAGATTACGGAACTGGTAGTAATGGTATAACATCTCAATTTTATAACCATCCGGCAGGATATCCCGATTTTATTTCAGATATAAAATATTCTGATGTCAATGGTGATGATTTGCCAGACATTGTTTTTGCTAGAATTACTGCAAATAATGATGCCCAGTTAGAAGTTATGATCTCAAAGTTTATGGATTATGAAAGAAATCCTCCTACTGATCCGAATTTCTATAACCATCCAATAACTGCCTTAGGCTGGCAAACTGAACGATGGTTTCAAATATGCTCTGAAGTCGTTGGTGGTTATTTTAGCTCTGAACTTGGTAAGGATCCTGTTAGGATTAATGCAGTTTATGGAGGCAATCCAAATACTGATCCTTGGTCGACTGCCACAAATACTTCAACAGTTTTGAATTATTTCGGACCATCGGGATTAGGATATATCCCAGCGACACCGCAGGAATTAGGAGGGTTTTCTGGAGGTACAGCATCAGATGTTGTAAATGCAATAAACAGTGGTTCTTTTCTGCTTCAGCACAGAGATCATGGTTTTTATGGTGGATGGGGAGAACCTGATTTTACATCTTCGAACATTAATTCACTAACTAATACGGACAATAAATTACCTTATATTTTTTCAATCAATTGCCAAACCGGAGCTTTTCATCGTTCCTCAGAATCATTCACGGAGAAATTCCACAGGCATACTTATAATGGTGAGAATAGTGGGGCATTGGGAGTGCTGGCGGCAACTGAGGTGTCATATTCTTTCGTAAACGATACGTATTTGTGGGGAGTGATGGATAATATGTTTCCAGATTTTATGCCAGCGCAAAATGCCATGTTCCCGGTAAATTACTGTATGCCGGCATTTGGAAATGCTGCTGGGAAGCACTTTTTATTTAGTTCTAGCTGGCCATATAACACAGGAAATAAACTAATTACATATCGTTTATTTCACCACCATGGTGATGCTTTTCTAACTTTATATACAGAAGTCCCTCAACATTTAAATGTTGATCATGAGGACATTCTATTTGCTGGTGCCACAAGTTTTACAGTTGATGTTAATGCTGGTGCATTTGTTGCATTAACTGTAAATGGTGAAATAATTGCCACCGGTGAAAGTAATGGTGCACCCTTGGATATTGAGATTCCAGTACAAGTTCCGGAAAGTGAATTAATCTTAACCATCACCAAGCAGAATTATTTCCGGTATTCATCTGTAATTACAGTGGTGCCTGATGGTGTTTACGCGCAGTTTATGTGTCAAGATACAGATTTGTGTGCGGGCAATGAGGCATCATTTGTTGATCAGTCCTTTGGAAGTAATACAAGTTGGGAATGGCTATTTGAAGGAGGCACACCTGCTACCTATAGCGGTCAGTATCCACCACCTATTGTTTATGAAACCTCCGGAGTTTATGACGTTACTTTAACAGTTTCAGATGGCCTTGTCACAGATTCAAAAACAAGAACAGATTATATTACTGTTTTAAATAATGTATTCGCCGATTTTGAATCTGATGTAACAACAGGTTATTCTCCATTAACTATTCATTTTACAGATTTATCAAGTAATGATGTTGAATCATGGGAATGGGATTTCGGTAATGGTGGTTTTTCTGGCCTGCAAAACCCTACATATTCATACTATCAGGCAGGAACCTATACGGTAAGCCTTACCGTTGATGGTAATGGCTGTGAAAATACAGAGACAAAGGTTGATTTTATTGTAGTAGAAGTAACTGCTCCTGTTGCTGATTTTTCAGCACAACCTACAATTGGAATGGTCCCTTTAACTGTTAATTTCAATGATGATTCAGACGGAGACATTGAAAGCTGGCATTGGGATTTTGGCGATGGAAATACCTCTGATGAACAACATCCTGAACATATGTTCATGGATGCCAATAATTATACCATTTCATTAACAGTAACGGGGCCAGGAGGAACCGAAACAATTACCAAGGAGAATTTTATAGAAGTCAGAGATGTCTTGTCGCTCATGGTTTCCGCTGCTTCTGAACAGGTATGCATGGGAGAATCAACACAATTATTTGCAGATGCAACAGGAGGGACAGAAGCGTATACATATAGTTGGACTTCAGAACCTTCGGGGTTTGTTTCAGATGAACAAAACCCAATTATTTCCCCTGAAGAAACAACAATATACATGGTTGAGGTAAATGACGGGGAAGAAATAATTGAAGCTGAAATAGAGATAGTTGTTAATGAGTTGCCAGCTATTACTCTGGGTGAATGGCCAGAAGTATTATGTAATGAGCAGGAACCACCTGTACAGCTAACAGCGATACCGGCGGGAGGTATTTATACAGGGCCAAATGTTAGTGAGGAAGGTGTTTTCACACCTGAAGAAGCTGCTGTTGGTTATAACGTGATCACTTACACCTATGTAGATGAGAACGGATGTGAGAATTCCGAACAGGATTCAATTTATGTTGATCAGTGTGTGGGATTGAATGATAAATTATCAGACAATACAATTCAAATTTATCCAAATCCAAATAAAGGTGAGTTTACAGTTTCTTGCAATGCAGCAATTGAGAGAATATGGATTGTAAACCAAAGAGGTGAAATTGTATTTAATGAAGTGAGTAATCATAGTTCTGTAAAAGTGAATACAAACTTATCAAAAGGCGTTTACTTCCTTAAAGTTATAACTTCAGAAAGTGAGGAAGGAATTATTGAGAAGATTATAATTCGATAAAAACTTGTATATTGAATGTCGATTTTAATTACTAAGGTAATGATACGACATTCAATATTTATTATTTGTTTTTCCCTTTTATTTTCTTTGTGTAACAAAGTTAATACGCAAGTAATACATGATACAGGTTTATTTCCTGAAAGGGCTGATGTTATATGGACAGGAATTGTTTCTGAAGAATGGAATGATCCCCTTAACTGGGATTTAAATGAAATTCCGGGAACATATTCTAACATAACAATTCCGGCTTCTCCTGTAGGTAGTTATTTTCCTGTTATACATAGTGAATACTTTGTTGAATGTAATAATCTTGCGATTGAACAAGGTTCAGCGCTGCAATTAAGAGGTTTTTTAACAGTTCATGGTATTTTGTCTAATACTGACAATGATGCATTCATAATTCTTTCGGATGAATCAGGAACCGGATCAATGATTTTTAATTCAGAAAATGTTTCTGGAAGTATCCAAAGATATCTATCAGACGGTGAAAATCATTTTATAGGTGCTTCTGCCGCTGGAGCTACAGTTAACGATTTGTATTTTAATAATGATCCTGCTGTTTACCTGTATAGTTATAGTGAAAATATAGGTGACTGGACAGCGATCACAGGTCTAAATACTCCTTTGGACCTGGGGATTGGGTATTCAGTATTTGTAAGCGATTCAGATAATAAACAAAATGTAACCGCCACTTTTGTTGGTGCAATACATTCGAATGACATGGCAATTCAATCGAGTGGATTAAGTTATACTGAAGAAAGTCCTTATCCTGGATATAATTTAATCAGCAATCCTTTTACAAGCAGTATGAGCTGGGATTTAGGAAATTGGCAATCTGAAAACCTGAGTGAAAGTGTTTGGCTTTGGAATGGTTCATATAATTATTTATTTCGAAATGCCCACGGAATGGGAAGCCTCGCAAATGGGATTATCCCTGTTTCCCAGGCCTTTTTCGTGAGAACCACGAATAGCAATGCAGCATTAACATTGTCAGCTGATGATAGGGTGCACTCTGATCAGATTTTTTACAAGAAATCTGAAAGGGAAAATGAAGCCTATATTGCTTTGAAAGTACAAAATCAAAATAAAACGGATGAAGTTTGGGTTACTTTTTGTGATGAATGCACCGAAGGTGAGGATATAGGATGGGATACAGAGAAGTTATCCGGCAATATTGACGCGCCACAATTATTTATTAAGACGGCTCAAGGTGATCTGAGTATTAACGCCTTACCTTTATTGGAAGCTGACACCAAAACACTGGAATTGAACTTTTCTCCAGGTGAACCGGGTGCGTATTCTATTGTATTATCTGATATAGAAAATGGGCCAATTATTGGAGAATTCATGATACTTATTATAGATAGAATTGAAGAATCAGAGCAGCTATTATCCACAGAAAATCCGATATATTATTTTGAAGCAAATACTGATGACCCTTCCGATAGATTTGAGCTGAAAATTTGGGAAGGTCCTTTCGGAATTAACGATGCCGATTATCAGAATGATTATTTAATCTACGCACATAAAGGTACAGTCGAAATTAGACCATTGCAAGCGTTATCTAGTGAAAATGTTACAGTTCAAATTTTTGACCTTTCCGGAAGAATGATCAAAGAGGTGAGAAATGCATCAGGTAATGAGATGACAATCCCTCTTGATAAAGAATGTTCGTATGTTGTGGTCCGTTTAATAACGGATAAGTCAGTTATTAATAAGAAACTGTATATAAATTAGCTGAAAATGGCGGCTTTTGCCGCCTTTTGACTTTACAATGATTCTGCCATTGTTTTTTCAACTTCTTCAATTGTTTTAGGTATCGGTTTTCCCAGTACTCTGTACCCGGTTTCTGTCACCAGCACATCGTCTTCAATGCGCACCCCACCAAAATCTTTGTAGGTTTCAACAATGTCGTAATTAACAAAATCAGTGAATTTTCCCTCCGCTTTGAATTGATCAATTAACTCCGGAATAAAATAAATACCCGGTTCTACAGTCAGAACGAATCCAGGCTTTAATTCCTTTCCTAAACGTAAATATGCGGTACCAAATTCTTTCGATCGTATGGTTTGGTCGTCATACCCAACGTAGTTTTCACCCAGACCTTCCATGTCGTGCACATCCATGCCCATCATATGTCCCAAACCATGTGGCAGGAATAAGGTGTGTGCCCCTGCTTTCACGGCAGCATCCGTATTACCTTTCATCAAACCAACCCTTTTTAAGCCATCCACGATGGTTCTGGCAGCCAGGAAATGGACATCCCGGTATTTAATTCCCGGTTTAATGGCTTCAATAGAATTCATATTGGCA
This sequence comes from Marinilabiliales bacterium, assembly GCA_963776205.1. Taxonomy (GTDB): domain Bacteria; phylum Bacteroidota; class Bacteroidia; order Bacteroidales; family F082; genus UBA4459. Next base: position 67,689 of record CAVZLR010000001.1, on the reverse strand, counting down.
TCAAGCACAATCTGATAAATTTCAGCCTGTCTTTTACTGAATTTACCTCCAACCGGAACTGTTCTGGTAATGTCGCTTGCATAATGAAGCTGGGTTTCAGCACCAGCATCAGTTACCATCATGCGACCTTCTTCCAGTATATTTCCGTGATAATGATTATGAAGCGTTTGAACATTCATGCTTAAAATAATGGGGAAGGAAGTAGGTCCGCCAAGCGCCAGCGAAATTCCTTCAATGGTTCCAGCAATTTCCTGTTCAATAACTACCAGGTTTGGCCATTTTCATGGCCGTGGTGTGCATTTCGTAGGCAATATCAACTGCTTTCTCAATTTCGGCTATTTCGTATTTGTCTTTTATTTCTTTGAGTTTTACAACAGCATTGATCAACTGAACGGATGCTTTTTTTCGGATCTCGAAAACGGATTCATTCAGAAGTTGTGCCAGTTGAATATCTGTCTCACCCCTGTATGGTGGCAGGAAATGAATTTTCCGGCTGCTTTTCTTTGCTGAATTAATCATTTTTTTTAATTCACTTAAAGGAGATGTATTTGATATTCCCACTTGAGCAGCTAACTCAGCGACTTTAGGTTGAGGTCCCATCCAGATGATATCGTCAATGTCAAAATCGTTTCCAAAAATGTATTCTTTATCGTTATCAAAGTCTATAACCGCTGCAAAACCTGGTAAATCAATACCGAAAAAATAAAGGAAATGGCTGTCTTGCCTGAAATGGTAAGTGTTGGCAGGATAATTAAAAGCTGCTTCAACATTTCCTGGGAATAAGGCGATCCCGGTTTTCATTTCTTTTTTCAGACGATTTCTTCTTTCAATATAAACTTCTTTCTTGAACATATTTGATCTGTTTATGATTTAAAAATGAGGCGTAAAGTTACTATAAATTTGAACAGGCTTTTGTCAACGGGTTCATTGTAAAATGCTAAAATCTGAAAACAATGAATTTATATTTTTAATTTTGACTTTTTTTAAAAAAAGATGACCAAACAACAAACTTTAATATATCTGCTGGTGATCCAGGTGATTTATCTGACAGGGGCTATTATGATAGCCTTGATGGATAATGATGCAACCCAATACGCTACTATTGCCATGCAGATGCATGAATCGGGTTCGTATCTGGAAGTTGCTTATCGCGATAGTTGATTACCTGGATAAACCACCACTTTTATTCTGGCTTTCATCTTTGTCATTTTCTTTATTCGGGATGTCGCACTTTGCCTATCGTTTACCTTCTATTCTTATTAATTTATTAGGGATTTATGCTACATCCAAATTGGCAGAATCTCTTTATGGCAGGCAGGCTGGATTGTTGGCCGCATTAATTTATGCCAGCGCATTTGGAATCGTCCTATTCAACCACGATGTAAGGGCAGATACGATGCTGACAGCTTTTGTAATATTTAGTATTTGGCAATTAACAGCCTATATAAAAAAGGGTAGAATCAGCAATTTTGTATTGGGTTTTGTTGGCATTGGAATGGCGATGCTGGTAAAGGGACCGATAGGTTTAATGGCTCCTGTGCTTGCTATAGGCTGTCAGCTTGTATATAAAAAAAAGTGGAAATTCATATTTCACTGGCCCTGGTTAATTGGACTGGTCATTGTTTTAGTGATTTTAAGTCCTATGATGATTGGTCTATACAATCAGCATGGAGTTGAAGGATTGAAATTTTATTTCTGGACACAAAGTTTCGGGCGATTAACTGGCGAAAACGTATGGGTTGATACAACTGGACCCATGTTTTTTGTACATTCTTTTCTTTGGTCTTTTCTGCCATGGAGTTTGTTAGCGCTTGTGGCATTCTTCAAGAAATGGATGCATGTAATCCTGAATTTTAGGGTAGATAGAAAACAAGAAGTAATTACGATAGGTGGAATCACACTCGTTTTTATTGCCATGTCATTATCTCAATACAAGCTGCCACATTATGTATTTGTTGTGTATCCATTAATAGCGGTACTAACGGCTTCTTTTATCAGTGAATTGATCAATATAGCCATAACAAACAAATTTTTCAGAACCATTTCGATCATTCAAAATGTAGTTAATGTGATACTCTGGGCAGCTATTATTTTTGTCAGTATTTATGTATTTTCATTAAAATCTATATTAATCTGGGGTACATTGTTCTTTTTGTTTGTGCTATTTATTTTATCAATGGTTAGGAGGTCACTGGATTTTTCTCAACTTTTCAAATCAACCTTGTTTACAGCTATTGGATTAGCAATTATGCTGAATACACATTTTTATCCTACTTTATCAAGATACCAGGCTGGTGTAACTGCTGGTGAATTTATAAAAGAGAAAAATTACCCAAAGGAAAATCTTTTAGCTTATTTGGCATTTCGTTCATCACTGGATTTCTATTCAGGCAGGATTATTCCTGAAACAAAAGATCAGGAAGTGATGATGCAAAGCGTAAAAACTCATGATACTCTGATTATGTTTACAAATAAACAAGGATTGAACGACCTGCGAGAAAAGAATATCCAGTATTCAGAAATCCAGCTGTTCAAAGATTTCCACATCAGCACATTAACGCTTCCCTTCTTAAATCCGGCTACCCGGGAAGAAGCGACAGACGTAGCCTATCTGTTAATGATTACGAAAAATTCTGGTAATCAGTAAGCTGCTTATTCAGCTTCTTTTTTGCCTTCAAACCATTTGAATACAAAGCCTGCGAGTAAAGCACCCAGAATTGGCATGACCCAGAAGAACCATAATTGACTCAGGGCAATTCCTCCTTCAAGCAATGCAGGGCCCGTACTTCTTGCAGGATTCACTGAAGTATTAGTAACAGGGATGCTGATCAAATGAATCAAAGTAAGCGCAAGACCGATGGCAATACCTGCAAAACCTTTAGGTGCATTTTTATGGGTAGCTCCCAGGATGATAAACAGGAACATAAATGTCATGACCACCTCAACAATTAATCCCGACATATAAGAATATCCGCCTGGAGAATGTTCACCATAGCCATTGGAGGCAAGACTTCCTTCTCCTAATACAAAACCTGCTTTTCCGCTTACAATAAAGTATAAGACTGCAGATGCTGCAATAGCACCAATTACTTGAGCAACGATATACGGTAGCAAGTCTTTGCCTGGAAATCGGCCGCCTGCCCATAAGCCGAATGAAACGGCCGGGTTAAAGTGACCACCCGAGATGCTACCAACAGCGTAAACCATGGTTAGAACAGTTAAACCAAATGCCAGCGAGATGCCCAATGTGCCTACTCCACCACCGGCCAGAACAGCTGTTCCGGTTCCGCCCAGAACCAGCCAAAAAGTTCCGAAAAATTCTGCTCCTAATTTTTTTGATAATTCCATAATGATTCCTCCATTTTTAGTGAATAATTTGTGTTAGTTTATCTTGTTTTATTCATCAATCTTTCAATTTCTGATATTTCTAATGGAATGTTTCCCATTAAGTCAACAGGAATGCCTTCTGTAATTAAAATATCGTTTTCAATTCTAATACCGATATTTTCTTCCCGAATATACAAACCTGGTTCACAGGTAAAAACCATCCCCGGCTCAAATGGTGCATATTTTGACCCAACGTCATGCACATCCAATCCTATGGGATGCGCAACACCATGCATAAAATATTTCTTAAATAATGGATTTTCTGTATCCTGGTTCTTCACGTCTTCAGCAGTTAACAAGCCTAGCTTAATTAGTTCTGCTTCCATCAGTTTTTCTGCGGTTGAATTTATAAGGTCAGGTGAATTTCCTGGAATGTACAATTTTCGCAACTCTTTAAAAACGTTTAAGACAGAAGCGTAACAAGCTGCCTGTCTTTCAGTAAACTTCCCGCTAACAGGTATAGTTCTGCTCATATCTGCAGTGTAATTGGCATATTCAGCACCAAAGTCCATCAATAGTAAATCACCGTCTGAGCAAACTTCGTTATTATCAATATAATGCAGAACACATGCATTTTTTCCTGATGCGATAATGGGAGCATATCCATGTCCATTAGCCCTGTTGATAGTAAATTCATGATCGATCTCAGCTTCTATTTCAAACTCATGAACACCAGGTTTCACGTATTTAAGTATCCTTTCAAAACCTTTTTTGGTAATGTCGCAGGCCTTTTGGATGAGGTTTATCTCTTCTGCTGATTTGATTGTTCTCAATTCAGTTAATATTGGCGCGGCTCGTTCAATCTTATGTAATGGGTATTTGTCTTTAAAGTCTAGCGCAAAGCGGTGGTTTTTATCTGGAACTTCGTTGAAGAATTTTACATATTCATTGCTATTTAAAAACACAGTTTTGGTAAATGAGAGTGCCTCCCGCAATGAAGCCTCAAATTCGTCCAACCAGAAAATATTTGTAATCCCCGAAATGTCACGAGTTTCTTCCTTAGTGTATTTGTGCCCTTCCCAGGTAGCTAACTTTTCATTTGTTTTGATAATGAACAACGCTTCTTTCAGTTTCTCATTGGGGCAGTCAGGAGCTAAAAGCAGGATGGTTTTTTCCTGTTCTATTCCCGTGAGGTAAAATAAATCAGAATTTTGCCTGAATTTAAACAGTTGATCCCCGTTACGGGGGTGCTGGTCGTTTGAAAAAAGCAGAGCAGTTGAATTTTTCGGAAGCCTGTGGATAAAGCGTTCCCTGTTTGAGGTAAACAGCAAATTTTCGATGGGTTGATGACGCATACGCCGCACTAATTAAATTAGTTATAAATTATAAAAACGAAAAAAACCTTAACGGATACTTTGATATATTTGTTGGTGCTTTGAGCAAATGTAAGAAATTCGAATTAATAATAATCTGGTAAATAGTTTTCAGTTATGAGTATGAAACTTTACTCTTCTTTAACCAAGAAGTATATCATGTCGCTGGCAGGATTGTTCCTGTTGACATTTCTTCTTGTGCACCTGAGCATTAACCTATTGGTATTGCTTGATGATGGCAGGGGGCTCTTCAATACAGCAGCACACTTTATGGGTACGAATGTTTTCATTCAAACTTTTCAGTGGGTATTGTTTGGTGGATTTGCTATCCATATAGTATTTGGCTTCATCCTTCAAATTAAGAATTGGATGTCGCGTCCGAAACGGTACAATAAAAAAGCCATTTCAGAAACATCCTTCTTTTCCAAGTTCATGATCCATACAGGTATCATCATCATGGTTTTTCTGGCGATACACATGGCCGATTTCTTTGTGAAAAAAATAGGCGGAACAGTTCCTGAAATTCATAGTGGTGATTTAGCTGGTATGGAAGACATGGGAATTCTTGTAATAGAAAAATTTAAAATGGGTGGCTACGTGCTGTTTTATGTACTGGCACTTTTATTTCTTGGTTTTCACCTCGATCATGCGTTTCAATCCGCGTTTCAATCATTGGGATTGAACAATGATAAATATACACCCTTCATCAAGTGGTTGAGCCACTTTATTGCCATTGTAATCACAATAGGTTATATAACTATTCCTGTTTGTATTTACTTTTTCAAATAATTGAAAGATATGACCAAATTAGATTCAAAAATACCAGAAGGCCCATTGGCCCAAAAGTGGACAAATTATAAAGCGAAGCAGAATCTTGTAAATCCTGCCAATAAAAGAAAAATTGATGTAATTGTTGTTGGAACTGGCTTAGCTGGTGGTGCTGCAGCGGCAAGCCTGGGAGAACTCGGATTCAATGTAAAAGTATTCTGTATACAGGATAGCCCGAGGCGAGCTCATAGTATTGCAGCACAGGGAGGAATTAATGCTGCTAAAAACTATCCCAACGACGGTGATAGCATCTACAGGTTATTTTATGATACCGTAAAAGGGGGTGATTATAGAGCACGTGAAGCCAATGTGTATCGGTTGGCGGAAGTAAGTAATGAAATTATAGACCAGTGTGTGGCCCAGGGGGTTCCTTTTGCAAGGGAATATGGCGGTTTGTTGGATAACCGATCATTTGGTGGCGCGCTTGTTTCCCGTACCTTTTATGCAAGAGGACAAACCGGACAGCAGCTTCTTTTAGGAGCTTACAGTTCACTAAGTAAAGAAATTAACAAAGGTTCGGTGAAATTATACACCCGCCGTGAAATGCTTGACCTGGTTAAAGTAGATGGAAGAGCAAGAGGTATTATTGTCAGAAATCTTGTTACCGGTGAATTGGAGCGTCATGCAGCCCATGCCGTGCTGATTGCCACCGGCGGATATGGCAATGTATTTTTCCTTTCTACCAATGCCATGACATCCAATGGAAGTGCTGCCTGGAGGGCTTTTAAAAGAGGAGCGGTATTCGGTGATCCGAGTTTTGTGCAGATTCACCCAACCTGTATTCCTGTTCACGGTGATTACCAGTCGAAACTGACATTGATGAGTGAAAGTCTTAGAAATGATGGTCGTATATGGGTACCCAAAAAGAAAGAAGATGCCGAAAAAATCCAAAAAGGTGAACTAAAGCCAACTACCATTGCTGAAGAAGACAGGGATTATTACCTCGAAAGAAGGTATCCCGCTTTTGGTAATCTCGTACCTCGTGATGTTGCCTCGCGGGCAGCTAAAGAAAGGTGTGATGCAGGGCATGGTGTTGGTTCTACTGGCTTAGCGGTTTACCTCGATTTTAAAGATGCCATTAATCGTTTGGGAAAGAATGTTATCGAAGCCCGTTATGGTAACCTCTTCCAAATGTATGAGAAGATAGTGGATGAAAATCCTTATGAAACACCAATGATGATTTACCCGGCTATACATTACTCGATGGGAGGCGTTTGGGTAGATTATGAATTGCAAAGCACTATTCCAGGATTGTTTGTTGGAGGGGAAGCCAATTTCTCTGATCATGGTGCCAACCGACTTGGTGCTTCTGCACTGATGCAGGGATTGTCAGACGGATATTTTGTACTTCCTTATACCATGCAAAATAACCTGGCTGATCAGATCAATGTGCCACGATTCGATACAAACAGAGCCGAATTCGAAAAGACGGAAAAAGAAGTTCAGGAGCGCATTGATAAATTATTTGCGATCAATGGCAAACAAACAGTAGATTCCATCCACAGGCGGCTTGGACTTATCATGTGGGATTATGTGGGCATGGCCCGCAATGCGGAAGGTTTGAAAAAAGCTATTAAAGAGATCAAAGAACTTCGTAAAGAGTTCTGGACTGATGTGAAAGTTCCAGGCGAGAAAACAGGAATGAATGTAGAACTTGAAAAAGCACTTCGGGTAGCTGATTTTCTGGAATTAGGAGAATTGATGGCTTTGGACGCTTTGGATAGAAAAGAATCATGCGGTGGCCACTTCCGGGAGGAATACCAGACTGAAGAAGGTGAAGCCATGCGTGACGACAAGAATTTTATGTACGTGTCTGCCTGGGAGTATACAGGTGATGACAAAGAGCCCAAACTCAATAAGGAACCTCTGGTGTATGAAAATATTGAAGTTAAACAACGTAATTATAAAACTGCATAAAAGCAAAAATTAAGGGACTATGGATCTTAAACTTAAAATATGGAGGCAGGCTGCCCAGGATGCCCCGGGAAAATTTGTTATGTACCCCGTCCAGAATATCTCTCATGAGGCTTCATTCCTTGAGATGCTCGACATCCTGAATGAACAATTGGTAGCGAAAGGAGAAGACCCAGTGGCTTTCGACCACGATTGCCGCGAAGGTATTTGTGGCATGTGCAGTTTATTTATAAACGGAAGACCTCACGGGCCTGACTCAGCCATTACCACCTGCCAATTGCATATGCGCAGGTTTAATGATGGAGATACCATCGTAATTGAACCCTGGCGTGCCAAACCATTTCCAGTCATTAAAGACCTGATGGTCGACAGAACAGCATTTGACGAAATTATTCAGGCGGGTGGGTTTGTATCAGTCAATACCGGTGGTGTACCCGATGCCAATGCCATTCCAATTAAGAAAAGAAATGCAGACCTGGCTATGGATGCTGCCTCATGTATTGGATGTGGTGCTTGTGTGGCTGCCTGTAAAAATGCATCAGCCATGCTGTTTGTTTCGGCTAAGGTATCCCAGTTCGCATTATTGCCTCAGGGTAAGGTGGAAGCCAAAGAACGAGTTCAGAAAATGGTAGCTAAAATGGATGACCTGGGATTTGGTAATTGCACCAATACCTATGCTTGCGAAGCTGAGTGTCCGAAAGAAATATCTGTGACCAATATCGCGCGTATGAACCGTGAGTTTTTATGTGCGAAAGTGTCATAACAACTGACAATTGAAATAAAGTGAGGGCCGGCAGAATGTTGGCCCTTTTTCTTTTTTAAAAAGGTTTTTTAGAAAAAGCTCAGTTTGTATTTTGTATTTTTGAAATCAGATTATATGCAGTTTAAAGACATCATAGGACAAAAGCCGGTTATTGACAGGATGCTCTCAAGTTATCATGAGAACAGGGTGGCTCATACCCAATTATTACTGGGGGCTCAAGGAACAGGGGTTTTTCCGCTGGCCATGGCATTCGCCCAGTTTATTAACTGTCAGCATAAACAGGAAAATGATAGTTGTGGGGTTTGCCCTTCCTGTAAAAAGTATGATAAACTTTCGCATCCCGATTTGCATTTCTTCTTTCCAACCACAACAAATGATACGGTGAAAAAAGATCCGAAATCAGAACTGTTCTTAAACGAATTCAGGGAATTTGTATCAATAAGCGATTCATATATTACGCAAAGTGGTTGGTATAATCATTTGAAGGTAGGGAATAAGCAAGGATCAATTTTCGTGCGCGATGCCAGTGATATTATCAAAAAAATGGCTTTGAAATCTTATGAAGCACCGTATAAAGTGATTATCATCTGGATGGCAGAAAGGCTTAATGACTCAGCTTCGAATAAACTATTAAAAACGTTTGAGGAGCCTCCTGAAAACACTATTATTATTTTGATTGCCGAACGCTATGAACTTTTATTACCCACAGTTCGTTCACGATCCCAATTGTTGAAAATACCAAAAATTGAAAGTAATGATATCAGGGAAGCACTGGCCACCAAATATGGATTGGATGTTGAGAAGGCAAAAGATATAGCAGCGCTTTCTTCTGGTAATTGGAACCTGGCAAAAGATCTGATTGACAATACTGAAGAGACACAGGCGAATTTTATAGCTTTCAGGCAGTGGCTACGGTATTGCTTTAAACCTGGCGAATTTATTGAACTTAATAAGTTTAATGCGGATATTGCACGGTTGGGCCGTGAAAAACAAAAAGGGTTTTTGAATTACGGACTTGACATGGTACACCAAAGTATCCTGCACAATCAAAATCATAATGAATTGGTATTGAAGAAAGGAGAAGAGCTTGATTTTTCTTCAAAATTATCCCCTTTTATAAACACATCCAATCATCGGGAAATATATCAGCTGTTGAATGAAGCTGTGTACCATGTTGAAAGAAATGCGCATCCGGGCATATTATTTACTGACCTAAGTTTTAAATTGATAGATCTTCTGCGACAGGGTAGAAAAAGCACCGGGCTATAAACGGTATCTGAATTACAGTGTAATTTTAAAATACCGTTCTTCAAATGAAATTGACATAATTCATACCTTTGTAAAGTTATAGATAGAAGGGATATGGAAGAAAATAAGAGCAATTCAAAATCAACCCAATATATATCATCAGCAAGAGGTTGCTGCATAAGTAGCAATGGAGAACAATCTATTTTAGCCACAGACCAGACAAAATGTTGCAAGTTAAGCTCATATAACTGGCTCAGCGACATTTCCGACCCATCAACCATGGGCAAAACTGGCATTGTTGAGGTTCGTTTTAAAAATGGTAGAAAAGATTTTTTTACATATCCGGTTGATATGATTCTTCAGGAAGGAGAACTTGTAGCTGTTGAAGCTTCCCCGGGACATGATATAGGGATTGTTTCTCTTACCGGTGAGTTAGTGCAATTGCAAATGAAGAGAAAAGGGGTTGATCCGAAAAAGAAAGACTTAAACAGGATTTTTCGTCATGCCCGGACGCTGGATATCGAAAAATGGTTAGAAGCGATCAAACTCGAGGATTCAACTATGTATAAAACAAGGGTGATCGCACTGGATATCGGCCTTGCTATGAAAATAAATGATGTTGAATACCAGGGAGATAAGACCAAAGCGATCTTCTATTACACCGCTGATGAACGTGTCGATTTCCGGGAATTGATTAAAAAACTGGCTGAAGCCTTTCATATCAGGATTGAAATGCGGCAAATCGGTGTTAGGCAGGAAGCTGCTAAATTGGGTGGCATTGGATCATGCGGCAGGGAATTATGCTGCTCCTCGTGGATGAGTGGTTTTCAGAGTGTTTCAACTAATTCAGCACGTATTCAGCAACTATCGTTAAACCCTCAAAAGCTGGCCGGACAGTGTGGAAAACTGAAATGCTGCCTAAATTACGAACTTGATAATTACATAGATACCCTTCATCATTTCCCAGATAACAGAACCATTTTGAAAACAAAAAAGGGAAAGGTTTTCTACATAAAAAGTGATGTGCTTAAAAACTTAATGTGGTATGCCTATCAGGATGATTCGAATAATATGATGGCTATTCCTGTCGATAAAGTGAAAGAAATTATCGAGTTAAATAAAAAAGGAAAATTACCAGCTGAACTTGAGATGTATGCCCATCAAAAAGAACAAAAAACGAATGTTGAAAGTAGTGGTGAAGATGATTTGGCACAATATATTTAATCATAAATTAATTGATCAACAATATTTTTTCATTTTTCGCATTCTAATTTCAAACGGCTTATAATGCAAAGGCAAATTTCAAATCTTGTATTAATTATCGGACTCTCATTGATGTTTTTTGCCTGTAATATGAATAGTATCTACGATGAGAGTATAATTATCGAAAATAGTGCCTGGAATAAGGATGATCTAGCAAACTTTGAGGTGGTTATTGATGATACGATTCAAGCATATGATTTTTATATAAATGTAAGAAATACAGCTGATTATAGATACAGAAACTTGTATATTTTTATGGATACTAAATTTCCAAACAGCCATATGAGCAGGGATACTCTTGAGTTAATGCTGGCAGATGTGGAAGGAAAATGGCTTGGCAAAGGTTGGGGAGCTGTTAAGGAAAATAGTATTTTGATTAGTGCAAACATGCGTTTCCCTTTGAAGGGCCATTATACATTTAAAATGCAGCAAGCCATGAGAGTTGATGCTCTCGAAGGCATTAGTAATGTAGGAATACGGGTGACACCTTCTGAATAATACCAATAAATAAACCAATTAATGTCTGATCAAACTCCCGATAGAAAAAAACAACCAAAGGGCTTAAATTACCTGGCCAAGTTCTGGATCATTTTTGTAGGATTGCTGGCGTTTGTTGTGCTGTTGTTTTACGGAGTAGCCAACGAATGGTTTGGTGCCATGCCTTCATTTGAAGAACTGGAGAACCCAAGGCATAATCTGGCTAGTGAAATTCTTTCATCGGATGGTAAAATAATAGGCACCTATTTTATCGAAAACCGCTCAAATGTCACTTACAGGGAAATTTCACCAAACCTGATCAATGCAATAAAAGCCATTGAAGATATCCGTTTTGAAGACCATTCGGGTATTGATGAAAAAGCGCTGGTCCGTGTGTTCTTTGGGGTGATTACAGGGAACAGCAGGGGAGGAGGCAGTACCCTTACGCAACAATTGGCTAAAAATTTATTTCCGCGAGGTCGATTGAATAAGTTTCAGTTGGTTCTGCGTAAATTCCAGGAATGGGTTACAGCTGTTAAATTAGAAACCTACTATTCTAAAGAAGAGATTATTGCCATGTATTTAAATACTGTATTTTTTGGACATAATGCCTTCGGTATTAAATCGGCTTCGGCAACTTTCTTCGGAATAACACCAGATTCATTAAATATTGAAGAATCTGCATTAATGGCTGGTGTTGTTAATGCTCCTACAAGGTATAGCCCTATTCGTAATCCGGAAAGATCGCTGGAGCGCAGGAATTTAGTATTAAGCCAGATGGAAAAATATGGGTATATTACTGGTCCCCAATTTGATTCTATTAGTCAGTTACCTTTGGGCGTGTCAAAATTTAGCGTGCTGGATCATAACGAAGGGCTTGCAACTTATTTCAGAGAATATTTGAGATTACAGATGAATGAATGGTGCAGTACCCACTTCAAAGCTGATGGCAGCCCATATAATCTTTATAAAGATGGATTAAAAATTTATACAACCATCGATTCAAGAATGCAGCAATATGCAGAGGAGGCTATGCAGGAGCACCTGGCAAACGATCTGCAACCCAGCTTTTACACCCACTGGAAGGGTTATACAAATGCACCTTTCGTATTTGAAGATGTTGATGAGAAAACTGAAATTGAGAAAATAATGAACCAGGCGGTGCGGAGGAGTGAAAGATACAGAAGGTTGAGAAACCAGGGGATGGAAATGGATTCAATCATGCTGAGTTTTACTACTCCGACAGAAATGCGGATTTTCAAATGGGATGGTCCAGTCGATACAGTCATGACACCCATGGATTCCATTTTATATTACAAGTACTTTTTACAAACGGGATTAATGGCAATGGATCCACAGTCAGGAGAGGTAAGGGCGTATGTGGGCGGTATCGATTATCGTTATTTTCAATTCGACCATGTAACACAGGGAAAACGCCAGGTGGGTTCGACGTTCAAACCTTTCTTGTACACACTGGCCATGCAGGAAGGCGAATATTCACCCTGTTACAAAGTACCCAACATCTCATACAGCGTTGAGCTTGATGATGGTACCTACTGGACACCCCGGAATTCAAGTGACGACCGGATAGGAGAAGAAGTGACCTTAAAATGGGCATTGGCTAATTCAAATAACTGGATTTCTGCTTACTTAATCAAACGATTTTCACCTCAATCGGTGGCTAATATGGCGCACCAGATGGGAGTAACGTCTGATATTCCCGCGGTTCCGGCTATTGCACTGGGAACACCTGATCTTTCACTGTATGAAATGGTGGGAGCCATGAACACTTTTGCCAATAAAGGCGTATATGTGAAACCCTTATTTATTACAAAAATTGAAGATAAGAACGGCAACTTACTTGACAGGTTTGTGCCTGAAAAAAGGGAAGCCATGGATGAAGTAACCGCCTATAAAATGATAGAGCTGATGAAAGGCGTAGTGGAGAGCGGTACCAGTATCAGATTGCGTTACAAATATGGCTTTGATAATCCCATCGCCGGAAAAACCGGAACCACACAAAACCAGTCAGATGGTTGGTTCATGGGTATCACGCCACAACTTACATCAGGGGTATGGGTTGGTGCTGAAGACCGAAGCGTGCATTTCAGGACATTGACCTTAGGCCAGGGAGCCAATATGGCATTGCCGATTTGGGCTTTGTTTATGAAGAAAGTATATGACGATCCAAGCCTTGGAATTGGCAAAGGCGATTTTGAGAAACCGCTCAAAGACCTTTCTATTGAATTTGATTGCGAAAGATACGACCGCCAGCAATTGGGCAAAATTGATGCATATTCGGAAGAAGAGGAATTCTAATTTAGGTCACTTCTCATAAAAGTGCATTTCCAAAATGTATTCATACACCTTATCCGGCATCCAGAAACTCATATCCTTTTTCTTATGAATGCCTTTGCGGATAAAACTGGAAGAGATATCCATCTGTGGAGCGTGGAATAGTTTAACATTTGTATGGTTTTCGTAATTACCTAAGCCTGAGCCGGGCCTCGGATAAACATAAAAATGGTATTGTTCCAGTAATATCTCGTAGTTTTTCCATTTATGGAGGCTGGGGAAAACATCTGTGCCACAAATGACAATAAACTTCCTGTTCTCATATTTTTCTGATAGCCATGTCAGTGTATCAATAGTATAAGAAGGTTTGGGCATTTTGAATTCAATATCAGAAACCTGCATTTTCGGATGATCTTCTACCGCCAGCCGAACCAGTGCCAGCCGGTGGTAATCGGCCAGCAGACTTTTCTTTTCTTTTAATGGATTTTGAGGGGAAACCACGAACCAAACTTCATCCAGGTCTGTGAACTCAAGCATATAAGAAGCCAGGATCATATGCCCGTTATGAATGGGATTGAATGACCCGAAAAGAAGACCGGTTTTCTTATGGCGCTTTGTCATCTCATCAGGGTTTTATGAGAATTTTTCCACCACTCATATTTCCAAGATAGGTTTTTAATCCCTGCACGATTTGGTCCAATCCAACTGTTTCCTGGATTTCTGTTTTGTAAACTCCGCTGATGATCTTTTCCTGTAATTCATTTGATACCAGATCAAATTCGGAAGTGTCAAGTTCACGTTTCCAGTCCATAAGATTGAAACCGGAAACGATTTTATTTTTAAAAATAAGATCCTTCAATCCAAAACCGATGGCAGGCTTGTTGGATAGGCCGCCATATACCACGAGTTCCGAATCATCGTCCATCGCATTGAACATCTGTCCTGAAAGTTCACCGCCTACGGCATCGAAAGCGGTGGTTGCCTGTAGTTGGCATGAAAGTGATGTCAGTTGCTCTTCAAATGTATCGTCAGCTTGATTTAAAACATGCTGTACACCTTGTTGTTTCAATAATGCAGCGGTTTCAGCTTTTCTGACAATATTAAGTACTTCCATGTTATTTTCCTTTGCCATTATGCGAATCAATCCCGCTAGTTGTGCTCCGGCCGCATTCTGAATAATCGCTTTACTTTCTCTTGTCAATGCAATTTCCATCAGTGCAAAGGCCGTAAAAGGATTCACAGTAAAACAAGCTGCCTGATCCATATCCATATGATCCTGTAATACGATCAAGTCCTTCTTGCGGGCTACAAAATATTCTGACCAACTGCCATCTACATTGGTTTGAACAAAAGCGCTCACTTTTTTACTGATCAACGCTTTGGCATTTATGCCGGCATCCACTATCACACCCGATCCCTCGAAACCCGGAACGGCAGGAAGGGATTTGACAATATTGTATCCGCCTTGAATAAATGCTATGTCAGAAGGATTTACCGGTGCTGCATGTGTTTTGATCAACACTTCATCATCCCGTAGTTTGGGCATTTCCTTTTCCTTCATTTCAAGGCTGAGAATGGCCCTGAGTACATTTTTATTGTAGGCTGGTAATACAACTGATTTCATAGTTTGTATTTATTATTTGTCAAGAAACGCTTGAACTACCTGTAAGGTTTTTTTCTGCGCTTTTTCTAAATCATCATTGACAACCGAAATATCAAATTCGGACTCAAAACCGAGTTCATAGGTTGCTTTTTTTACACGGGTTTCAATGTTTTCTTTGTTATCGGTGCCCCTGTTCAAAAGCCTTTCCCGCAAAACTTCAACTGAAGGTGGTTTGATGAAAATAGCCAGCGCCTCATCGCCAAATATTTTCTTAAGATTCATACCACCGATCACATCTACATCAAAAACCACATGTTTCCCGGCATTTCTTTTTTGATCGACTTCAGAAAACAGGGTGCCATAAAAATGATCCGGGTATACTTCTTCCCACTCGATAAATTCGTGATTGTTTATTTTTTCTTTGAACTCTGTCACCGATAAAAAGTGATAATCCTTTCCATCTGTTTCATAATCCCGCTTTTTGCGGCTGCATGCCGAAACCGAGAAAGTCAATGTGCATATCTGTGACATAACATACCTTACCAGTGTAGTTTTTCCTGCGCCCGAGGGTGCTGAAAATATGATCAGTTTTCCTTTTTCCTGAGTTTCTGACATTAAAGAATATTGAATAATTGTTCTTTGATTTTTTCTAATTCATCTTTCATCAGCACCACTATCTGCTGGATGTCAAAATCATTGGCTTTGGCGCCCATGGTATTAATCTCACGTCCGATTTCCTGCGAAACAAATCCCAGTTTTTTCCCTGCAGAAGAATCTTTCGACAGTGTTTCCAGAAAATAGTCGCAATGCTTTTTTAATCTGATTTTCTCCTCAGTAATATCTAATTTCTCAAGGTAATAGATCACTTCCTGTTCAAATCTGTTTTTGTCTGATTGAACATCTTGCGAAAAAGCTTCCAGATTGGATTTGATTCGTTCCCTTATTCGGGTTGTCCTGTTTTCTTCAAATGATTCCACTTTCTGCAATAATTCAATGATGGTATTGATACGTTGTACAAAATCTTTTTCGAGGATTTTACCTTCATTCACTCTGAAGTTATTTACCTTGTTGCAGGCAAGTTGAATTGTGGAGAGCAATTCATCGTACTCTACATCATCAATTTCGATTTCAGGTGACACCAATACTTCAGGCATTTTAACGATCATCGACAAATAATCATAATCGTTCAACTGGTTGATGGATTCAGACAATTCTTTCAACTCATTGTAATAATGTTTTGCAAGTGCTTTGCTTATTACAGGGGCACAAGCAACATTTTTTTGCTCGATATTAATGGAAATGTCCACTTTTCCACGTTCAATATTTTTACCAATGAGCCCTCTGATATCGAGTTCTTTTTCCCTGTAAAACTGTGGTAATCTTAAATTCAAGTCAAGTTGTTTGCTGTTGAGCGTCCTGATTTCAATGGTAATTTTCCGTGCTTCGTTTTCCAGCACTTCTTTACCAAAACCAGTCATGGATTTTATCATAATATGTGGTTTGTAACTTAAGCAAAGATAAGGATCAAAATTTAATGTTTCGCCGGATTTAATATTTTGATCATTAACTGATTTTTATACCTTTGTTTATATGATTTCCAGGTTTATTTTGGTCTGTGCTTGGGTATTAATTTCAGCCCTCAATGTTTCGGCAGATAATACATTGACAGATAGCCTTTTTAGTAGATTATTACATACTTCTGGAGAGGAAAAAGCGCGCACATACCTGTATATTTCCGAAGCTTTCAGATTTACTGATTTATCCAAATGTATTATGTACGGCGATAGTGCCGTTTCACTAGCTTCTGAGCTAAAAATCATTGAGGAAAAAGCGAATATTTTAAAATCGCTTGGCATAAGCTGTTATTTTAATGGCAAATTTGATCTGGCACTTGATTTTTACAATCAAAGTTTGGAATCTTTTCGTCTCGTAAATAACCTTTTAGGAGTAGCAAAATGCTATAACAATATGGGCATTGTGTACGAAGAATTGGGCAATTATGAGTTGTCAGTTGACTATTTTGAACGTTCAGTGGATATTGGTGAAAAATTAAATGATAAAGAATGGATAGCTATTGTTATGTTGAATTTGGGTAATAGTAAATTCTACAAGGGCGACTTTCGCCAGGCATTAAAAAGCTATTATCAAGCATTAATTATTTACTCTGAAATGGATGATAAAAACAATATTGGAAAAGCCAGCAACAATATTGGCAGTGTTTATAATGCCTGGGGAGAACATGAAAAAGCATTGGAATATTTTGAACGTGCAAGGGAGGTTTATTTAATTACAGGCGATGAACGTAACCTTGCGAAGGTACTTTCAAATATTGCTGAAATATATAACTTCCAGTACAAAGATTATATAAAAGCCAAACAATTGTATGACGAGTCTTTAGAGATAAAGATAAAACTGAATGACATTGTTGGAATCGCAATGCAAAATAACAACATGGGTACACTTTATGCTAATATGGAAGAATTTCCTAAAGCTAAGAAGTACTTTGAGATGAGTATGAACCTTTATGAGGAAATGGGTAATCAAGCAGGCCTCGTAATGGTTTATTATAACATGGGTAAATATTACGAGCAAATGCTGGAATCGTTGGAGGCAATAAAATATTTTAAAATGAGCCTGAATATTGCACGTGAAATTGGTCAAAGCGACTATATTGCCGATAACCATGAGGCTTTGTTTAGCTGTTATGCGGCTTTGGGCGATTATGAGAACTTCAGCAAACATTATAAAATGTTTGAAATTGGTAATGATACCCTGATTGAAAATTTACACCGATCGCAAATGTTGGAAATGGAAGCACGCTTTAAGGTTGACCAGGTAGTTCAGCAAAACATACAACTATCAGAAGATAATCTGGTTATGGAAAGCAATGTAAAAAAGTATCGCCTGCTTAGCTTTGGTTTAGGAGGTTTGCTCGTCTTTTCATTGATATTTTATTTCCTTTATCTGATATTCCGCAGATAGAAATTTCAATATTTTTATTAATAATTCTAAAAGGTAACTTAAATTTGAACATTCAACCCGGATGGAGTCAATATCTGCGAAATGATAAAGATCAAAGAACCATATCATTTAATTTCTGAGCCAATTCAATATTACGATGCAATGATTGCAGATATTGAATCTGCCAAGAAATATGTATACGTTGAGACATTCAGGATTGGTAATGATGCGATTGGAGAGCGTTTTCTTAGTGCTTTTAATAAGAAAGCAAAAGAGGGTCTGGATGTAAAATTGCTTATTGATGGATGGGGAGTGAGTAATTCAGGTCATCCGCTTTATGAACAAATAAGGAAAAATAGAGGAGATGTTCGCTTTTTTGAGAAAATTAAGTTTAACACTGATATTTTTACAAAAGGTCATCGGCGAAACCATAGAAAGCTTTTGCTAATTGATGATGAAATATGCTGGATTGGCTCTTCTAATCTTACTGGATACAATATGAATTGGAGAGAATCCATGCTTCGAATGAAGAGTGAGATCACATTTTCGTTTTCACGGCTTTTTAAGCAGGATTATAGACTATTCAACAAATATGTGTTTAATAAAGTCCATAACACAAGGTTAGTCAGGTATGAAAACTTTGAAATAGTTAGAGATGTTCCTTCAATTGCTTATAAAAGGATCAACAAAAAATTTATCCGTCTTTTTCAGTCAGCTAAAAAGAAAATTATTATTGAAACACCATATTTCCTGCCAGGTTTTCTGCTGCGTAAAGCCATGGCCGATGCAGCAAAAAGAGGTGTAGAAGTAATAGTAATCATACCAAGACACTCTGATGTAACATTGGTAGATATCCTTAGGAATAAATACCTGGGACCTTTATATAAAAATGGGATTCAGTTTCTATTTTATAAAACCAATAACCTCCATGCAAAACTTATGTTGGTGGATGATGAATACTTCGCTATAGGAAGTTCAAACTTCGATTATAGAAGTTTCCGTTATATGTTTGAAGTCATGTTGTTCGGTGACGATCACAGGATTATTGAGCAAGTTACAAATCATATTTCTGAGACCTTAAAGCATTCTGAATCATTTGTGTATAGCAGATGGAAAAAAAGACCACTGATCAATAAATTCTTTGAATGGATTTTGCTTCCCTTCCGACACTTACTTTAAATATTTGAAGCTATATTTATTCAGAAAAGAATACTTATTTTACTGCATATTAAGCCTTAATCCAGGAATATATTATGTACTTTTGTGATCACAATTTGATCATTATTTAATTCAAAAAACGCTAATAATATGTCAGAAAAGTTTACATCAAAAATGGCCATGGAAATGGAAGATAAATATGGAGCACATAACTATCATCCATTACCTGTTGTGCTGGCAAAAGGAAGAAAAGCAAAAGTTTGGGATGTTGAAGGAAAGGAGTATTTTGATTTTCTTTCGGCCTATTCTGCAGTAAACCAGGGACATTGCCATCCAAAGATTATTGGGGCGATGATTGATCAGGCGGAGACCTTAACGCTTACTTCACGCGCATTTTACAGTGATGTACTTGGGGTTTACGAAAAATATATTACAGATTACTTTGGCTATGATAAAGTGCTGCCAATGAATACTGGTGCTGAAGCAGATGAAACTGCCCTGAAACTCTGCCGCAGATGGGCATACGATAAAAAAGGAATAGTGGCCAATAAAGCAAAGATTGTTGTATGTGCTGATAACTTTCATGGCAGGACTATAACAATAATTTCTATGTCAACTGACCCTGAGTCAAAAGCCGGGTTCGGGCCTTATACACCAGGTTTTATTGTAATACCTTATAATGATCTAAACGCATTGGCCGAAGCCTTAAAAGATCCTGATGTAGCTGGATTTTTAGTGGAACCTATTCAGGGAGAGGCTGGTGTAGTAGTGCCGCAGGAAGGTTATTTGAAGAAAGCTTATGAAATGTGTCATGAAAAAAATGTACTTTTCATTGCAGATGAGGTTCAGACGGGTATTGCCCGGACCGGTAAACTGCTGGCCTGTGAATATGAAGGAGTGAGACCTGATATTCTTATTCTTGGAAAAGCATTGTCAGGTGGCGTGTATCCGGTGTCGGCGGTTTTAGCAGATGATGAGATCATGTTGACCATCAAACCAGGACAGCATGGTTCTACTTTTGGTGGTAACCCGGTAGCAGCAAAAGTTGCCGTAGCCGCATTAGAAGTAGTGAAAGATGAAAACCTGGCAGATAAAGCCCAATACCTGGGAGAAATTTTCAGAAAAGAAATGAAAAGTATCGATTCTGATATGGTAGAGTTGGTAAGGGGTAAAGGATTACTGAATGCTGTTGTTATCAAACCAAAAAATGGAAAGACTGCAATGGATGTTTGCCTGAAGATGGCCGAATATGGTGTATTGGCAAAACCAACACATGATCATATTATTCGTTTCGCACCGCCTTTGGTCATAACCGAAGATGAATTAATGGAAGCTATAGGAAGAATTAAAAAATCTATTTTGTTTTTCAGTTAGTATA
Organism: Marinilabiliales bacterium; assembly: GCA_963776205.1. Taxonomy (GTDB): domain Bacteria; phylum Bacteroidota; class Bacteroidia; order Bacteroidales; family F082; genus UBA4459. Next base: position 47,101 of record CAVZLR010000001.1, on the reverse strand, counting down.
TAGTTTAAATAGCATAAAGAAAAAGCCCCAATCCGGATAGGATGGGGCTTTTTCACTTATTAACCTAAAAACCCTCTGCTGAGGGATAACCCAAAAAATTAACCTGCTATAGTTAATTGTTCTTGCTAGAACAACACAAAAGTAACAAATAGATTAGACGGATTCTAAATAGAAAAGTTAAAAATTTGTTAAATCTTCCGGTTTAAAAATTTGCAGTAAGTTTTATGTTCAACAAACGCGGGGTTAAATAATTCGGTACAGCATATTGCTGGTTATTGGCATCTTTTATCCAGATGTATGAAATGGTATTGTAGGTCTGTAGGAGGTTAAAAACCTCAAGACTGATGGCCATATTTTTGAAATATTTCATTGGGTTCTTAGGTCCAAAAGTGGTTCCTTCGTGAATAAACTGGTATGAAAAACCAATATCAACCCTTCGGTAATCCGGCATCCTCAGGGTTTGCTGGTAACGCTCGGAATCAGGCGGGCCAAAAGGAACTCCTGTTCCATATAATAAACGTAAATGCATTTTTACATAAGGCACTTTTGGTATATAATCCTGGAAAAATATGGTAAAATTTACCCGTCGATCAGAAGGACGTGGAATATAACCTGGCTCTACTCGTACATTTTCAGCAGCCTCAGGATCCATCTCGGACCCAGTACCAGTTTTAACTCCATCGGCATTATAATAATCATAATAATAATCACCGTAAATATCTTCTTCTGTTTTTAATAATGATAAACTTATCCAACTGTCAACTCCTTTTACAAACTCTCCGTATATCTTAAAATCAATACCGGCTGCATATCCGTGTGCTGTTTGATCAGCATAATATCGGATTCGGACATTATCAATCTGATAAGGAATGATATTATCAAGGTATTTGTAATAAACTTCTGTTGTAAAAATAAATGGGCGGTTCCAGGCCTGAAAACGATAATCACTGCCTAATATTAAGTGAATTGATTCCTGCGCTTTAATGTCTTCATTTAGCGTTCCGTCCATGTTTCTCATTTCGCGATAAAAAGGAGGTTGATAATATAAGCCTGCAGCAAATCTGAATACAAGATTCTGTTTTTTATAGGGTTTGTATGATAAATTCATTCTCGGTGCAATCAGAAACTGTTTTGTATAGTCCAGATAATTTGTGCGAATACCACCAGTAATGGTAAACAAGTCATTGTTATTAAGCGAAATATTCCACTGATGCGAAACATAAGCGGCCGTGCTATTTGTTTGTAGTAAATTTTCGGCTTTAACATGGTAACGCAAATCAAGTGATGGATTATCTGGATTTATCGCACCCGGATCATCAACAGGATGTGGGATTGAATAACCAGCCGAATCAATCATTACCCATTCTTTCAATTCATCATCAACGTATTGGTGGCTGTATTGAAACCCCCATTTTAAAAACCTTGAATCGTAAGAAATCATCCCTTTATGTTCGAAGGTATATACATTTGCCATGAAATAATTGCGGGCATGTTCTAAATAGGTGCCTACGCCCTGCACCTGAACAACATCGCCATATTCCTCGCTTCCTGGATCATTTTCAACCAACCCCAACCAATATTGCCCTTTTATATCATAGGTTTCAGTTTCCTGGGTTGTATAGGCAGAAGCAATAAACCTTAGGTCTACATTTTTTCGTGGTTTATAACCCAAAGTCAGACCGCCCTGTAACATCTCATAACCATCCGTTTCATTCCCATCAAAGTATACCTTAAAACGTAGTATTTCCTGGATTGTGCCAAAGTCTGTTTCCCTGTCAGAGGGAATTACCTTGTATTTGTTATTTGAATAATATCCTAAAAAGGAAAGATCCCATTTCTCATTAAACTGATATGTAAACTGCGATTGAATATCCATAAAACGGGGTTTATACTCCCCTTTGGTTTCAAGACTGTTCAGTAAATATGAATTTGATTGGTATCGCGCTCCTACCAGATATGTGAATTTGTTTTTAGCGGCAGTCCCACCAAAGCTAATTTCTGCCCCTAGAAGACTGATGGCAAATGAACCTCCAAATTCATAGGGTTTTATGTATTTCACATCAAGAACAGATGATAATTTATCACCATATTCAGCACCAAAACCTCCTGCCGAAAACAAAATAGACGATGTAAGAGCTGGATTTACGAAATTCAATCCTTCCTGCTGTCCAACACTAACAAGGAAAGGCCGGTAAATTTCAATGTCATTTACAAAAACCAGGTTTTCATCAAAGTTACCTCCCCTTACTGTATATTGAGAACTTAATTCACTACTTGTTGAAACGCCTGGTAAGGTTTTAATAAGGTCAGTAACACCACCGGTAAGGGACGAAACCACATTGGCATCTTTTGGGTTTAGCCTTACCATACTTTCAATTCGAAGTTTCTCGTCCTTAACTTCAAATCCTGGCAAGTCAGTTGAAATGGGGGTTAATATAAAAGAGATATCTCTTTCCTCGCCCTCTTTAAGTTTAAGCGGATAGTTTTTATCGGCATATCCAATATAACTAATGCCAATAACAATATCTTTATCAGCGGGTACGCTAAGCCTGAATTTCCCATTGATATCAGATGAAGTGCCTTTTTTTTCTCCGATAACAGCAATATTAGCCAGGTCGACAGGTTTGTTGTTTTCATCTGTAATGCTGCCATTCACATAAGCAATCTGCCCAAAAAAAACAGATGAATAAACCATCAAAAAGATGAAAATAAGAAAATTGCGGGCTATATGGCTACTGGCTAATTGCACTATAGATTGATAACTTAAAAGGCGCAAATTTATTATAATTATTTCTGTCACTTGAAATATATTTGTTTTGATCATAAAATATTGATATACAAGGAATCAATTGTTTCAGAATAAACAAGGTAAATCCCAAAAGGTGGAGAAATACTTTTTATATAGTGCATTTTCGTATACATTTGCCTGACAAAATACGTAAGTGATGCATACATCAAAGGACCTTCCAAAGATTACAACCCACGTTTTACAGGAAATGAAACATAAAGGCGAGAAAATAGCCATGCTAACCGGATATGATTATTCGATGGCGCGTTTGCTGGATAAGGCTGGGATAGATGTAATTTTAGTTGGAGATTCTGCATCAAATGTAATGGCGGGTCATAGGACAACGTTACCCATTACTATTGATCAGATGATTTATCATGCATCATCAGTGATGCGAGCTGTGGAAAGGGCACTGGTGGTGGTTGATCTACCTTTTGGTTCATACCAGGGAAACTCGATCGAAGCCCTGAATACTGCCATTCGTATTATGAAAGAGTCGGGAGCCAATGCTGTAAAACTTGAAGGAGGCGAAGAAATCGTAGAATCCATCACACGAATTTTAAGTGCAGGCATACCTGTGCTGGGACATTTGGGATTGACTCCACAATCGATTAATAAATTTGGAACTTATGTGGTGCGGGCCACTGATGAAGAAGAATCATCAAAATTAATGAAAGACGCCAAAATACTTGAAGAAGTAGGATGCTTTGGTATTGTACTTGAAAAAATTCCCGCAAAATTAGCTGCTGAGGTAACCAATTCAATTGGTATTCCAACAATTGGTATTGGAGCAGGTAGGGAAGTGGACGGACAGGTACTTGTTATACATGATATGCTGGGAATCAATACCGATTTCTCACCTCGTTTTTTAAGAAGGTACAACAACCTGCAGGAGCAAATGATCAGTTCATTCCTTCGCTATATTGATGATGTAAAGTCATTGGATTTCCCCAATGAAAAGGAGCAATACTAAACAGGGCTTCTTTTAATTATGGATAAACAATCCGTTTCCGGCAGAATTCTTTATGAAGACAACCACTTAGTAGCGGTTAATAAATTACCATCTGAAATTGTACAGGGCGATAAAACCGGTGATACACCTTTAAGTGAAGACGTCAAGCAATACATCAAGGAGAAATATCGCAAACCCGGTAATGTTTTTCTGGGGGTAATCCACAGGATAGACCGGCCTGTAAGTGGGGTAGTTGTTTTCGCAAGAACTAGCAAGGCGTTAAGCCGGATGAATGAGTTAGTGAAGGAAAGGGAAATGGATAAAATATACTGGGCAATTGTAAAGAACAGGCCTGAAAATCCGGTAGGGGAATTGAAACATTTCCTGGTTAGAAACGAGAAAAAGAATAAATCTTTTGCCGGAAATACTAAAAGAAAGGGAGCTAAAGAAGGATTGTTAAAATATCGGCTGTTAAAAGAAAGCATGGATTATCATTTGCTGGAAATAGAATTGTTAACAGGCCGTCATCACCAGATCAGGGCACAGCTTTCGGCTATTGGCTGTCCGATAAAAGGCGATTTGAAATATGGATTTGCCCGTAGCAATAAAGATGCTTCCATAAGCTTGCATGCCAGGTCACTATCATTTGTTCACCCAGTTACCAAAGAGCCAATAACCATCTTTGCCGAACCTCCTAAAGACGTGCTTTGGAATTATTTTACAAAATCGTAAATCTAATTCACAACAAATTTGATTTGTTACGTTAATATCATATGAAGGTAAGCGCCCGGACATACCCTTATTGGGAAGAATTTGTAAATGTATTAAGCCATGGCATTGGTTTCTTACTGAGTGTTGCAGCCCTGTCATTGATGGTTGTTTTTGCAAGCCTGGATGGCGACGCCTGGCACATTGTAGGTGTTAGTATTTTTGGCGCCAGCCTTGTTGTTTTATACCTGGCATCCACATTATTTCATTGGTCGGTTAAGCCGACACTTAGAAAATATCTGAATGTTTTTGATCACTCAGCCATTTACGTGTTGATTGCAGGTACATATACTCCATTTTTACTGGTAACACTTAATGGCCCCTGGGGTTGGAGTTTGTTTGGGGTTATATGGGGATTGGCTGTTGCGGGTGTTATCTTTAAAATGTTCTTTACCGGGAAATTTGACAAGCTGTCTTTATTGATATATGTTTTAATGGGTTGGCTTATTCTGATCGCCATCGTTCCTTTGGTACAAAATCTCTCCTTGTTGGGTTTGATGTGGTTATTCATCGGCGGCATTTCATATTCCATCGGAGCTGTTTTTTACCTGCTGAATAGATTGCCTTTCAACCATGCGATTTTTCATTTCTGGGTACTCGGAGGAAGTATTTGCCATTTCTTTGCTGTTTTTTGGTATGTGATTCCTTAAGAAGATTTTCAGATTCACGGAAAACCTCGTATTTTCGTTTTCTATTCGAATTAATGATAGCGAAAAGAAATATAAAATTCGGCATTCTTCTGTTTGTAATGTTTATCTGTGCTGTGCATCTCAGGGGGCAATATTTTATCAATGGGCAGGAACCGGCTTCTGTCAGATGGCATCAGATTAAAACCAATGACTTCCAGATAATTTACCCTGAGAATTACAGTGAACAGGCCCAATATTATATAAATGTATTAAAGCTTTCCCAACCAGCAATCAATGAATCCTATCAGAGTAATCTGAAACGTATTTCTGTTATCCTGCATAACAATACAACCACTTCCAATGCCATGGTGCCTATAGCACCTTTGCGTGCAGAATTTTACGAAATGCCTTCACAGAATATCTACCCTCAATTATGGCAGGACCAGCTAACACTTCATGAATACAGACATGTAGTTCAAATAAATAAAATGCGGCAAGGCATGACCAAAGGACTTTATTATGTATTTGGGGAACAGGGAATTGCTTTGGTAATGGGACTATGGGTTCCATTCTGGTTTATTGAAGGTGACGCGGTTTACTCGGAAACCATTTTGAGTAATAGTGGCAGGGGCAGGGTTCCCGAGTTTATATACACCTTAAAGGCACAGGTGTTGGATAAGAAAATTTATTCATATGATAAGGCTTCGTTTGGTTCATTTAAGGATTTTGTACCCGACCATTACACTCTCGGTTATCAGTTAGTAGCTAAAGGAATTGAAAATCATGGTATCGAAATGTGGGATCGTACACTTGACAGGGTGGCCCGAAGGCCCTATTACATTGTTCCCTTCACTACTGCTGTTAAAAAGGAAACTGGCAAGTTCAAAGTGCAATACTACAACAGCATCATGAAATCACTTAGAACCGACTGGTGGATTGAAGATGAACCGGGTATTGATTTGGGAATTGAATATTTATCACCCGATCAGAAGTTCTATACCAATTATTTGTATCCACACCTTCTGGAAAATGGAAATGTTATAACAGAAAGAACCAGTCTGGATGATGTAAACCGTTTTATAATGATTGATAAGGCAGGGAATGAAAAGAAGCTTTTTACCCCTGGGTATGACTTCTACGAATCACTTTCGGTTTCAGGAAATATGATCTGCTGGAATGAAAAAGCCTATGATCCTAGGTGGGAAATGAGAAATTATTCCGTCATTAAATTGTATCATTTTGAAAATGAGAAGAAGATACAGTTAACCCGGAAAAGCAGGTATTTTGCCCCAGCATTATCATCTAAACAGGATAAAATCGTGACGGTTCACGTGAGCCATCAATCTCAATATGAACTTCATGTCCTAGATGCTAATACCGGTGAAGTGCTCAAAACGATATCTACCAGTGACAATTCATTTTTTGCAACACCTCATTGGTCGGATAATGATAAGTATATAGTAGCGATCGTGCTGGGGAAACGGGGAAAAAGCCTAGTAAGAATCGACACTGAAAGTTGGAATATGGATTATATGCTGCCATTTTCATTCAAGGAAATCAAATGGCCGGTAATGCATGGCAAATGGATCGTTTATACCGGGACATATGAAGGTAAAGATAATCTCTATGCTATTAACACAGAAACACGGCAAATTCTCAAAGTGTTTGAATCAAGATTTGGAGCTACGAATCCATCATTCGCAAGTAATGGACAACAGCTGGTTTTTTCATATTATACAGCCGACGGATTCAAAGTTGGAGTTATAGATTTTCACCCTGAAGAACTGGAAGAGGTTCAACTGGATCAATTTCATTACCAGTACCTGGCAGACAGGATAGTTCCGGAGAATTCATTTAACCTGGATGATACCATCGCTCCTGAAACAGTTTATCCTGCTAAAAAATACAACAAAGCAGGACATTTATTCAATATACACAGCTGGACGCCGGTTGCGGTAGATGTTGATAATTACACTGTCAACCCGGGTTTATCACTGATGTCGCAAAACGTATTAAGTACAACAGTGGCCACATTAGATTATTCTTACGATGTTAATGAACAAACAAATCACATCAAATTTGGGTTGGATTACTATGGCTGGTATCCGGTAATCGGCTTTAGTGTTGATTACGGCGGACGAAAACTTTCTTATGAATCAGAAGATGGTGACTACGTTCAATTAAAGTGGCGCGAAACTGATTTGTCATTGCGTGTAAGTGTGCCGCTTAACCTTACCAATAGCAAATGGGCAAAAGGCATCAGGCCTTCGGTAGGCATTGATCAGAAATTTTTGAAGATGGACCAGCATTCGAATTATGAATTTAAAGAAACTCAATTCACATCTCCTTTATATCAGCTTTATGCATATAACCAGCATAAAACATCACTAAAAGACCTGTATCCAAAATGGGGACAGATAGTAAATTTGGTATACCGCCATACGCCCTGGGCTGATACAATAAATTCTCAGTTGGCACTTATCGGATATTTATATTTACCCGGTATTATAAATCATCAGGGTATAAAAATTTACGGCGGTTACCAGAAAACGGTAAGTGGCAGTTATTCATATAACAATCTGCTGGCGGTTCCACGTGGTTATACCAAGCCTGAGCTATCCTGAATATTTCACTATTCGAAGCGACTATGCTTTTCCCATCGCATATCCTGATCTGAATGTGCCGGGAGCATTTTATCTAAAGCGTATTTATTCAAAGGTTTTTTATGATTATATGCAGGGATATGACAATGGAAATGTCACTGATCTATCATCAACGGGAATTGAGGTTTATACCGATTGGAATTTTTTTAGTATCTTGGTCAACGTTGAATTAGGATTCAGGTTCTCTCAACTGATTCCCGAGAATACCCAAAGTTACGAATTTTTGTTCGGATTCAGCGTAAATTATTAGCTTATCCAATGTTATCTTTTCTGCTATTTAGTTAATTGATCGTGCGGTACCAGCAACTAAAAATGATTAACTAAAAAAGGAAACGAAACATGAAAACAAAATTACTTTTATTGTCAGGTCTCATAATGATGTTTATAGGCCTGAAGGGACAATTATTCCAGGAAAGTTTTGAATATTTTGGTAATAACTTTCATTCGGTCTGTACGGACCAGTTAAGTGATACAACAAATGATATCATTGTGATGGGTACCCATTTCAGCAGTGTGCTGGATATGCCTAAAATACAAGTGATACGCATAGATGAAATTACTGGAAATATCATTTGGCAATATGCCTACCACGATTTTACACAGTTTGTTGAAGAAGCAAGGGCATTTGATTTTATTGAATATGAAGAAAATAATGTGCAAATGCTGGCGGTGACAGGTTCTGTCAAAATAGCCGGAATTAACTATGCGTTTATAATTAAAATGGATGGAGCCGGTAATTACCTGGCAGGTGCCTATTACAGCAATGTAGTGCCCAATTCAATTCACTCTCAGGGCTTGCATATCATCTATTCACAACAGGGGTTTGTAATTGGTGGTTTTACCAATATGGATTACGTTGATCATAATAATGATCCGAATTCGGGCTTTATTATGAAAACAGACTTGAACCTGAATCCGTTGTGGACAAAGGAAGTATCATCAGGAGATGCTTCTTTAACCGATGATTTTGATATGGTAAATCATATTCAGGAAACGGATGATGGATATTTTATAACCGGTAGTGTAAATAGCCCAACACCCACGAGACAGTCGGTTTTATGCTTAAAGCTGGATTTTAATGGCAATAGCGTATGGAATAGCAGTTATGTTTATGGCAATGCAAGGGATGTTGGTGCTGACACATATTATGATGCGGGCACTGATGAAATATTTCTTTTATCAAATTTCTCTCAGAGACATTATTTTTCTGTTACGGTTTTAGATGATAATACAGGAGCAATAAATTTTGGGAAATCCTGGGTGGGTGACGCTGGAATTTATGATCGTTATGGTTTTTCAATTAACGAATCGGTATCAAGTGCATCAAACCTGGTAATTTCAGGGTATATGCGTGATGGGCAAGTGCTTGACCAGGATAGCATACTTGTTTATGCTGAAACTATTCCCTTTGCATATGAGTTCGAAAAAGCCACAGGCAACCAGGTTGGGAAAGCCTATTTTTATGATGTGCCCAATACACCTCCTGCTTATAATGACTATTTCGATTTTTGGAATGGTCAATTCCCATTGATTTATTTTCCGGATATGAGCATCGATTTAGAAAACGGCCTGAATTATTTTCATATAGCCTATAGAACGGGCATGAATGGATTCGCCGAGATTGAGTTGATTAAAACTGATGCTTTATTGGAAAATTCATGTTTTCATACAGAGATTAATTTAGGACCTTCCCCATTTTCGGTGTCTCCTGTTGCAATTAATACAATCAGCGTAGTTCCTGTTAAAAATATTCTTCAACTAGATCAGGATTTGAATCCATATAATCTAACAGTGTATTGTGAAGAGCAAGGGGATTGTGATTGCGATCAATTGGCCGATGATATGGCTATGGGATTTACTTGGATCAATACTGGTTTAACCGTAAACTTCACACCAGTTGCCTTATCTGCCGATTGCGATAGTGTGGAATGGAATTTTGGTGATAATAGTTCCCTAGCGTATAGCCAGGGAAATCAAACCGTAACACATACATTTCCATGGCCTGAATATTACGATGTGTGTATGAAGGTCACAAGATATATGAATGATGGTACAGTCTGCACCGATTCTATCTGTGAAAGAATTGATTTGTTAGGAGTAGGTCTGTACTCAAATAATGAAACATCTCTTAATATCTGGCCAAATCCTGTAAAGGAAACACTTAGTGTATCCACTGGAAATACGTCATTGAGCGGGACTTACCAGGTTTTAAATATACTGGGAGAAATAATTTTACAAGGTACGCTCTCAGGAAGCAAGACTAATATTCAAACCAGTGATTTAAAGGTTGGATTGTATATTATTCAAGTCCAATCATCTGAAGGTATAATGACGAGGAAGTTTCTGAAAGAATAAAAAAATCAAATCAGTCAGAAAGTTGATCAAAAAAATCTTTCTGGCTGATTTGTTCTATTATTTGATCCTTATCAACATAGTTTGAAGTTTCCAGAAATTGATACCATTGCCTGGCTTTTTCAAAATTTTCCTGCATCGCATAAATCTCGATGATATTTCCATACAAGAATGCAAAGGGATACCCTGGATTTTCTCTGGCAGCAGTCCTGAATGAGGCCAATGCAAAGTCTAAGTTATCTGATTTAAAAAAACCATAAGCCTGGTCGATATCTTCATTCATTTTTTGGTTTAAAATAAGCCCATAAATTGAAAAGCAATTCTCATCACAGTCTTCTACGATATTAATATAATCAGGCATTTCATCATATCCCGTAAAATCCAGTATGAATGTCAGCTTCTCACCAGCTGTTTCAAACTTATGAACAGAGGGGCATGTGGGTATTCCGGATGCCTCTATGAGGTAGGCTTTCGACTGGTTTTTATATTCCAGCAAATAAATTATTTCATTGGCACAAAATTCACCTCCCTCAATTTGGTTTTGAACTGTTAGTGTAACTCTGATTAAACTATCAGTGAAATGTATATTATCAACAACAATAGGATGTGTGGCAAGGGCAAAATTGGGTTTACTAATAATTTGAGAATATAAATTAGCAGATATTATTACAGAAACGAATAGTAAAAAAATATTTCTCATCCTTTTGATATTTTGTGTTTTTCAAAAATACGAACAAATAAAAAACCCGCAGGTGAGATCTGCGGGTTTTTGAATGAGTAAAACTTTTATTTTTTCTTTTTATGAAGAGAAATATCCAATCCTAAAGATAATGCCCATGTCGACTTATCAAAAGTATCACCATATAATACTGGGGTTTCACCTCCCTTAGGCATCCCTATAGTTTGGGAATTGTACATGGTGTAAAATCCACCAAATTGCAGTTTGAATGTATCGCTAAATGCTACAGCACCTCCAGCTCCGAAGGTTGTTGTGGATAAGCTATAGTTCAGATCAGATTGATAATAATCATTTACCCCTGTAATAGCTGCCAAATATCCTGCACTCAGTAAGAATTTCTTTGTTACATTCCATTCAACACCAAGTCCATATTCCTGAAAATTCCTGTCGATTACTTCCATATCATCTTCGTTAGTAGCCCATCCAGCCTGACTATCAAAATAAGTATGGTATCCTCCTTGAATATTTACTTTATCACTTATCTGGTATCTAATACCTAAGGATAAGAATGCAGGGATATCAGCATTGGTAGTGGCACCATCAGGGAACATTTCTATCGGTTCTCCAGTTTCGGGATCAAATCCTACTACAAATCCTTTTCCTGCAGGAGTCTCATTGGTTAGGTCCATCTTGGTAAAGAATTCATACTTAGCACTAATGATCAGGTCATCTTCAAGAAAAGCTAAATTTAATCCGACAATAGGAGTAACTGCACTACCAGTTTGAGTAACATCCGCTTCCTGGTCGCCCATTAAGCCTGCTCCGACTGTTAGTTCTGCTGCTTGTGATTCAAGCTGACCAGCTGCACCAAAATAAGTTGCTTGCATTGTAGAAGCTGACATTTGACTAACAACCTCAGGAGAAAAACCTAACTGAATTAATCCTCCTGCCATTAATGCACCTTGTTCAGGTGTTATTAAACCAGCCTGCACTAATTGCGTTACCGTATAATCTCCTGCTCCAAAGTCAATCAATGGCTGCATTTGTGTGCCTACATACGTGGCTTGTGCTGCACCAGCCTGAGCCTGATCGGCAAGTCCTAGCATAAAAGCATCAGCTCTTACGGTTCCTTCAGCTGTGTTAAAACTAACATTTTGCAATGAGCCCATGTAAGTATTTGAAGCCATTACATAACGGGCGCCTGCGAAAATTGATATGTTTTTATTGATTGCAAAGCTAATACCTCCTTGTAGTCCGTAATAAACGGAAGTTCCTTCAAACGCGATATCGGCTGAATAGCCTGTAACACCATAGGAAGCAAATTGGTGCGCAGCACCGGCAATCGGTATTTCAATCATTGGTAAGCCCTCTGTCAAAGCTGGCGCCGCCACCGCCGCCATATGGATTAAAGCCCAATGAGAATGCCCATCGTCCGGTTTTATATGCCAAATATACCGACGGAAATAAAGGCGCTGAAATATTCCCAACATATTCTGGATCATTGAGATAAGGATAACCACTTGTAATGGTTTGTTTTTGGAATATTGACTGATTACTTATGGAAATATGAAATCCATCTTCCAGTTTTGTTAAACCAGCAGGATTAAAAAATACAGCGTCAATGTCAATAGACGCATCTCTTACAAGCATCCTTGTCCAAGCAGTACTTTGATTGGTATTGGTTACCAATCCCCCGGCATACACAAAACTGGATGCTATTAGAAGAGTTAATAATGATAATGTAAATCTTTTCATGTTTGCATTTTTGGTTATTATTCGCAGCTAATATAACATTTATTTAACATACAGATTTTTATATTTGAGGCCAAGATATGAACAGGAGTTATCAACAATTCATATAAATCATTTTTGGACCTAATTAGCAGTTTAGCTAACTGATCCTGCGCCATATTTAATTGTACAATATTTCAGATGAAAAAGTGTTATTTTTGCTGTTCTTTTGCTTAAACAGCTGAAAAATGTTAGCATTATATTTAAAGGAGATAAGGAGTTTTTTAAGTTCACTTATAGGATACATAGTTATCATTGTTTTCCTGATTGTAGTGGGTTTATTTCTCTGGGTTTTCCCCACTGATTTTAATATTCTCGATTACGGTTATGCCAATGTTGACGGACTGTTCATTATAGCGCCCTTTGTTTTTTTATTTTTGGTTCCGGCGGTTACTATGCGTTCCTTTTCTGAAGAGAAAAGGTCAGGGACTATGGAATTGCTATTTACAAGGCCATTAACTGATATGCAAATCATCACGGCGAAATACTTAGCCGGATTAACCCTCATAATTTTTTCATTATTTCCAACAATTATATATTTTGTTTCAGTTTGGTATTTAGGATTACCACAAGGGAATATTGATATAGGTGGTTTTTGGGGCTCATTTGTAGGTTTATTACTGTTGGGGGCTACATTCGTAAGCATTGGAATATTTGCATCTTCTTTAACTGATAACCAGGTTGTGTCTTTCATATTATCAGTAGCAATTTGTGCTTTTATATACCTTGGATTTGAGTTTATATTTTCGCTGGAATTGTTTGGTAATTTTGATCTATTTGTACGATCACTAGGTATGAGTGTGCATTACAGTTCAATTAGCAAAGGTGTTATTGACACCAGAGACTTAGTATATTTTGCCAGTACAATTATGATATTTCTATTGCTTACAAAATTATCGCTAGCAAAAAGAAAATGGTAACAGTGAAAAAAATGAAAAAAGAGAAAGTGCATAAACCGATCAAATATTTCACAAGCTTTATCATTGCCCTGTTAGTTATAATAGCTATTAATATAACTAGTTCAAGAATATTCACGCGCTTCGACCTGACAACTGAGAAAAGATATACACTGTCTCCTGCAACAAAGGATTTATTGAAAAACCTTGATGACATCGTATATTTCAAGGTATATCTTGAAGGTGATTTTCCGGCAGGCTTTAAGCGATTAAAAAAAGCTACCAAAGAATTGTTGGATGAATTCAGGGCTTATAATAAAAACATTCAATATGAATTTATAAATCCATCAGAAAGTGAAGATGTTGAAGAACGAAATGCCACTTATCAATTGCTGATGGAGCAAGGCTTAAACCCAACCAACTTACAGGTTAAAACCAAAGCTGGGATGGATCAGCAAGTAATTTTTCCAGGAGCCATTGCTACTTATCGTAACCGTGAATTACCTATAGAATTGCTGAATGCACAGATGAATGTACCCCCGGAAGCAGTGTTGAATAATTCAATTCAAAATCTGGAGTTTAAATTCGCAGATGTAATAAATAAGCTGTCAAAAAAAGTAAAACCAAAATTGGCCTTTATTGAAGGACATGGCGAACTAAACCTTGACGAAACATATGATATTACGCTGGCTCTGCAGGAAGATTATATAGTAGAAAGATTTAGGATTGATGCAAACATTAATGCCCTTGTTAATAGGTCGTTGATTGATTCGTCTGCTGAATCTTACCAAATAAAACCAAAGTATAAGGCTATCGTCATTGCTCAGCCTGACTCGACTTTTCCAGCAAAAGATAAATTTATCATTGACCAGTACATCATGTATGGAGGAAAGGTGCTTTGGCTGATAGACCCAGTGCTTACTTCCATGGATAGTATTCAAAATGCTGAATCAACGGTAGCCATTGAAAATATGTTAGAGTTAAAGGATCAACTATTCACCTATGGGATTAAATTAAATGCAGATCTGGTAATGGATCTCAATGCGATGGCCATTCCAATAAGAACCGGACAAATGGGGAATCAACCTCAGATAGATTTTTTTCCGTGGTATTATTTCCCGGTTGTTACGCCCATTTCTAATCATCCGATTGTTAGAAACCTGAATGCCATTAAAACACAGTTTGTAAGTAGCCTGGATACTTCACGAGTGAGGAATGTAAAGAAAACGGTACTACTGAAAAGTTCGCCTTATACCCGTACTATTGGAGTTCCGGCAATGATCAGTTTATCATTAATCAGTCAACAAACTGATGAAAGATTATACCAGGGCCCCGATCAACCCATTGCAATTCTTTTAGAAGGGGTATTTGAATCGCATTATAAAAACAGGGTTCCACCTTCGCTAATGGAAGCCAAAGAAATCGGATTTAAAGAGCATAGCGACCCTACAAGCATGATTGTTGTATCGGATGGCGATATCATTAAAAATCAATTTCACATACCAAATGGTTATCCATTGCCTCTCGGATATGACCAGTTCACCCGCGAAACCTTCGGAAACAAAGAATTTATTCTTAACTCATTGAATTATTTAACAGATGGCCCCGGATTAATATCCATCAGGTCGAGGGAATTAAAACTGCGACTGCTTGACAAGACCAGAATTGGCAATGAAAGGTTTGTTTGGCAACTGTTAAATGTGTTGGGCCCAGTAATAATAATGCTTTTAATTGGAATACTGTTGATTTGGATACGGAAAAGAAAGTATGCACGTAAAATGTAATGGATGAAAAAGAATAGAATCGTCGTTTTATTAGTTTCGGCATTGGTTGCCGTCATAGTAATTTCACTTGTGAGCGACCGTTATAGTACCCTGAAAGAAAAAGAGACTGATTTTGCAGTAAGAGATACGGCATCTGTTACAAAAGTATTTATCGCTGATAAGAAAGAAAACAGTGTATTGCTTGAAAGAAGCAAATCAGGATGGACACTGAATGATCAGTTTGTGGCAAATACAAAAGTGGTTGACTTTTTACTAAGTACTATGAAACGCTTAAAGGTAAAATCGCCGGTTCCCTTGTCATTACGTAATGGGGTTATTAAAAGGTTATCAAGTAATGGTATTAAAGTGGAGGTTTACCAGGAAGTTTATCGTGTTAATTTATTCAACAGGTACAAATTTTTTAAGCATGAAAAATTGACAAAAGTTTTTTATGTGGGTGATGCAACACAAGATAACATGGGTACCTATATGCTCATCGAAGACGCGGATAATCCTTATATAATATTTATACCTGATTTCAGGGGTTTCCTTTTCTCAAGATTTTCACCCAAACCTGACGACTGGAAAAGTCACATGGTTTTTAATGCGAAACTGGCCGAAATAAAAAGTGTTTCATTACGGTTTAATGATGAACCAGAAAGTAGTTTTAAAGTGGATGTAGTGGATGCAAGGGGAAATTATAGAGTTACTGATCTATATACTGGAGAAACACTGGATAGCTATGATACCTTAAAGTTGTTAAATTTTCTGACCTCATTCAGGGATTTACGTTATGAAACCAGGATGAACAATTTAATGACTCCAATGAAGCTTGATTCAATTATAAATTCAACACCTTTATACGAATTGACTCTTGTTGATAAGTTTGATGATACTACAATGGTTCCGATGTTCAAAAAACACAGCATGCCTGAATCTATTGCAAATGCTTATGATATGCTGGTTCCTATTGACCATGATCGTTTTTATGCACTGATTAACGATGGAAAAGATTTTGTACTCATGCAGTATTATGTATTCGACAGGGTACTGTATCCCTTATCGCACTATCGAAATTAAATGCTGTGCTTTTTATGATAAGCAACAAAATAGTAGTCTTTTTTTGCGTTGTAAGTATTTATAAAATCGTCCATATTAAGAGGGGATTCATCTTTTAAAAAATTATCTAATACAAAGATTTTGTATCCGCATTCTTCCGCAAGAAACTCGTAAAATTGTTTCGGTTTCACCTTGTAAAAATCACTGGCTCCCAATCCAAACTCAAAAATAATAACAGGTTTCGATTTCTTTAAGGTATTACATGCACCTTTCAACACATTAAATTCTGCTCCCTCTACATCAATCTTAATAAAGTCGACACTGTAATCCGGGGGTAAAACATGGTCCAGTGTGTCGGTTTTCACTTCGATGAGTTCAATATCCGGGTTCTTCCCGTCATAATCTCTTTTTTTAATTCCGCTATAAGCCGGCGCATCAATAACATAATTAAAAGTAACCATACCCAACTGGTCGCTTAAAGCCATGTTATGAATGGTAAGTTGCTTCGATTTAAATTTTCTCTTCAGGGCCTTGTAAAAACCGGGGATGGGTTCAAAGGCAACATGCTTACCTTCCGGGCTTCTTTTAATAAATTCTTGTAAAATTTCACCTTTATAGCAACCGATATCAATGCAGTTTGAATTTTTGCTCAGCACTTTGTCCAGAATCATAAGCGTCAACCTGTCGTACCTGATATTTTTAGTGACATCAAAATGCAGGAATATTAAAATGCGTCTTATGAATTCTTTCAACATAGATCAGCTTTTACGCTACGTAATACCGGGTCTGGTTTTGAGCAGGCAAACATACAAAAAAAAGACACCATTTCAGGTGTCTTTTTTTATTGCAAGCGGAGAATTTTTATACAACGCCCTGTGCGAGCATTGAATCGGCAACTTTTACAAAACCACCGATGTTTGCACCTTTTACATAATCAATATAATCACCTTCTTTACCCCATTTAACACAAGTGGTGTGGATGTCTTTCATGATCTGATGTAAACGTGCGTCAACTTCTTCACGGGTCCAACTCAATCGTAATGAGTTCTGGCTCATTTCGAGGCCTGAAACGGCAACACCACCGGCATTAGCAGCTTTTCCGAGGCCATAAAGAATTTTTGCTTTCTGATATATTTCAATCGCTTCAGGTGAAGAAGGCATATTGGCACCTTCAGAAACAACAAAACAACCGTTGGCGATCAAAGCTTTGGCTTCTTCTTCGTTGACCTCATTTTGCGTAGCACAAGGCATAGCTACATCACATTTAATATACCATGGGCGTTTGCCTTCGTGGTATTCAGCACCGTATTTGTCAGCGTATTCTTTTATACGTCCTCTTCTTACGTTCTTTAATTCCATTACGTAAGCCAGTTTTTTTGCATCAATTCCTTCTGGATCATAAATAAATCCGGATGAATCTGATAATGTTACGCATTTAGCGCCAAATTCGGTGGCTTTTTCAACTGCATATTGAGCAACATTTCCTGATCCGGAAACTGTACATATTTTACCTTTCATACTGTCGCCGCGGGTTTTTAACATTTCTTCGGCGAAATATACGGTTCCATATCCAGTTGCTTCAGGACGAATCAATGAACCGCCCCATTCTCTTCCTTTTCCGGTTAGAACTCCTACAAATTCATTGCGAAGCCTTTTATACTGACCAAAAAGGAATCCGATTTCACGGCCACCAACGCCGATATCACCGGCAGGAACGTCAGTATTTGCACCAATATGACGGAATAGTTCACTCATAAAGCTTTGGCAAAAACGCATTACTTCATTGTCTGATTTTCCTTTGGGATCAAAATCAGAACCACCTTTACCGCCTCCCATAGGAAGTGTTGTTAAAGAGTTTTTAAATACTTGTTCGAAAGCAAGAAATTTTAAAATACCCAGATTTACAGTAGGATGGAAACGAAGACCGCCTTTATAAGGGCCGATTGCACTGTTCATTTCAATGCGGAATCCACGATTTACCTGCACATCACCTCTGTCGTCCAACCATGGAACACGGAATAACAATACCCTTTCAGGTTCAACGATACGTTCCAGTATTTTTGCCTCTTTATACTGAGGGTTTTCCTCGATAAAAGGGATAATAGTTTCAACTACTTCGTGCACAGCCTGATGAAATTCGACTTCACTTGGATTTTTTGCAATGACTTTTGCCATAAAGTCATTTACTTTTTGTTCATATACATTCGACATTTTTCAAATAATTTAATTAAAAATTGTTGTTAAAAACATATCAATATTACTGAAAAAAATGTGCAGTATTGTTCTAAATAAGGGGTTTTGCGGGATTTCCGTATAAGATTAAGGGAATCACGTACGAGGTTTTATCCGGGATAACTTGCTAAAAATGATTCATTCAAATTATTATTGTCACTCCGCAGAGGAAAAGTGAATTTGTACATCATCGACAAAGAAATTTGTGCTTATTCCAAGTAGGATAAAATAAAACTTATGGGATAATGCGAATCTTTCTTTTACTCCCCAGTCAATATTTAACTTAATAGTTCCAATAAGAAACAAGGTTGCAATAAAATATCCTAAAATTTCTGATGTATGATAAATAAAATGAAATATTGACCCGCTGCCGTATATTTCTTTTGCTGAACCAGTGTAAGGCATTTTAGTTATTAGCCAGAAAAAGTTATCATAAAAAGGCCATCCAGAAATACTTATCAAGAAAAATCCGGCTAATAAGAATGGTATAGCCTTGTATTCCTTTTTAAGAACATATGCCAGAACGAATAGTGGTATGATTATAACTCCTTCAGTACGAGCTAAAGGAAGGAATGATAAAACTATCGCAGACCAGATGTACTTTTCTTTTAAAAATAATAGAATAGATAATACCAATAAGAAACTGAAAGTCACTTCAGTTAATGAAGTAAACATCAATATAAAATATATTGGAGTGAAAATAACAAGTAAGATGACAACCCAAGCGGAATTGAATCGCATTAATTTGGCAATTTTCCAACATAAAAATGATGTAAAGATGCCCAATATCACATTGTAGATTCTTGCTCCATTGATCCCAAATTGCGCAAAAGGTGAAATCAGAATTGTAAAAATGGGTTTGGCCCAGTGGGTAAATAGTAACTCAGGATATTTCCATCCCCAATAAGCGTGTTTAAAATGGTTAAAATGATCACCACCGCCAAAACTGTTTTCGGTATTGAAGATAACAACAAGAAATGCAATAAATAAATTAAATAAGAGAAATGAAACTAAATAATTTTCTTGCCGAGGTTTCATTTATTCAACATTTTTCAAAGAATTTAATTAAAACTTGGTGTTTAAAAACTTATCAATATTACTGAAAAATATGGGCAGTATTGTTCTAAATAAGGGGTTTTGCTGGAATTACATATGAAATAAAGGGAATTACATAGTATGTATTATTTGAATTTCTCAACTGTTAAATCATCAAAATAAATGTCTAAATCACCTTGGTTCCATAAATATACTGTCAATTCATCATTTTTAGATCTAACTTCCGGAGTCAGATAATCCATAGTAACCTTGTTCCATTGATTCAATTTAATTTTTGACGAGATCTCATTTCGAACTAGGTTTAATCCTCTATATTTATAATTTTCCCCTTTATGTTGGAATGCGATAATAATTGAAACGGGGGTAGTGGCTATATCATGAACTGGATATACCCAGATCCTTATAAATAAATGTGGCAGGTAAATAAAGATAGTATCCATATACATCCCAGCTAATATTATTTTTGGGAGGATGTGATATTCGCAGGTACGTATTGGTGCCTGTTAAAAACAGGATCACAATGAAGGATAAAATGGCTAACGAACCTTTCGTCGTATGTTGAGTAGCTGATTTAATACGTTCAATAAATTAAGTGTTGACGACTAATTCCTCCTGAACATATTGTATTTTAAAATACAGTAAACGGCTCTCATACCATCTTTCCATCCAATTTTTTTTCCTTCATCATAGGTTCTCCCATAATAGGAGATGCCAACTTCATAAATCCTTATATTAGGTATTCTGGAGATTTTGGCAGTAACCTCGGGCTCAAATCCAAATCTACTTTCTTTTAACTTCAACGATTTGATTATATCAGCTTTAAAAAGTTTATAACAGGTTTCCATATCCGTCAGGTTAAGGTTGGTAAACATATTAGAGAGAGAAGTCAGAAATTTGTTACCTATGGAATGCCAGTAGAATAATATCCGATGAGGTGCGCCACCCATAAAACGCGAACCATACACCACATCGGCAAAACCGTCAATAACAGGTTGTAATAACTTGTTATAGTCGGAAGGATCGTATTCAAGGTCAGCATCCTGAATAATAACATAATTACCTGTTGCTTCTTTAATACCGCGATGCAGTGCAGCACCTTTACCCATATTCTTCGGTTGATTAATTAACCTGATTAGTTCCTCCGGTTGATTTTTTTTATAATTTTCAATCACGCTAATTGTTTCATCTGTCGAGAAATCATTCACAATGATA
The DNA here is from genome assembly GCA_963776205.1 of Marinilabiliales bacterium. Lineage (GTDB taxonomy): Bacteria > Bacteroidota > Bacteroidia > Bacteroidales > F082 > UBA4459. Next base: position 26,261 of record CAVZLR010000001.1, on the reverse strand, counting down.
ATCTCCTTCTCAAACCCTCCAACCAGTTTCACATCCAATACCTTATCAAGAATCAGGTGAATAGTTTGGGCTTCATTATAAGCAGGAATTATAACAGAAAGTTTCATTTCCATACAAACTTATTAAATGGCAAAGTTATGAAAAGGAGCCAGTGAATATTTTGTCCTGCGTATTTTTATATTTGCAAGCTAAATATGCAAATGAAACATAAATTTTTAAAAACAGTATTTTTCTTGATCCTACACGGTCTTGTATCAATATCAATTGTACAGTCAAATCAATAGTGCCGATTATATTTTTATTGGTCACTGTTATCAGATAAATACACCCGGTGATAAAGTGGATTACCGGCTGGAAGCGTTTGATTTTTCCGAATTTAAAGGCGTATGGCTTGGTGGCGATGTTTGTTCTGAAGCTATGCTGAATTATTCAACGGTTCAATATATCGATAGCCTGTTTGATATTGGGAATCCAGAAACCCATTGGTCGCTTGGTAACCATGATGCTAGAAATATGAATTGGGAATGGTATGAGGAGATTACTGGAAGGAAAACATATTACAGTTTTTGTAGTAACGAAACCACCAGGATAGTCATGAATTCTAATTTACTTCCTACAAACTGTGAAATGCTGAATGAACAATTCGAAATAATTCAGGAAGTATGTGATACGATTACAGAATCAAAGGATTTGGTTTTATTAATGCATCATGGATTGTGGAGAGATATACCAGGTTTACCAAACCCAGGTATTTACGCCCAAAGTGATTTAGTATACTGGAATGCCAATTGTGATTCAGTAAATACGCAATTTGTTGATGTGATCTACCCGAGATTAATAGATGTGAAACAAAGAGGGATTAGTGTAACTTGTATCCTAGGTGATATGGGTGTTTCGTATAAAAAATTTGATGTTTATTCAGTCGATAGTGTTCGTTTTATGGGCTGTGGCCTTTATCATAATGAACCTGAAGATAATGTTTTGTTTATCGAGAAACGATCTTTTAGTGAACCTTTAAGGTTTACATTTCATAATTTAGATTCACTTCTAAGCATTCAATAATGTTAATGAATGATGAGTTTACCTTTAAAAATAACATTTGAATTTTGTTCTGATATGATCCGGTAGAAATACATTCCGGAAGGAAGATTAAATGTGCTGAAATTATAATCAGGAGGCGAAATTAAAAATGATTGAGTTACAATACCATTAAGTGAAATTATTTGCATAACGTATTTGTTATTTGAATAATTTGAATCCATCTTTAAACGGCCGCCATTCCGCATAGGGTTCGGGTAAACCAGCGCTTCTCCTTCCAATAGCGTATCTATTCCATTAATAAAATACTCAACGAATCCGTTTTTACTAACTTTAGTAAAAAGAAAATCAAATCCACCTTCTCCATAACTATTGGTCTGTCCTATGACAACACAACCACTGTCAGGAGTAGCCATTACCTGATGGCCAAATTCTGTGTTATCACCGCCAATAGTCAGGTTCCATATCTCTTCACCATCTTTATTTGCCTTGACCAGATAGAAATCGGCAGATTGATTTGACCCATAGCTCTTTAGTAGTTCCAAATAGAAATAAATCTCCCTGATCATTTTTATCCATTGACATGCCATATTCATATTCAGAGCCTCCATAATATGACCTCCATACCTCATTATATAATTCGTCTGTTTTGATCAATATCATATCAAAACTGCCATGACTGCTACTTTGTGAAGAACCAAATAAATAATAACCAACATCTTCTGAAGCAATCAGGGCTTGCCCAAAATCGTGCTGGTCTCCTCCAAAGGTTTTTTGCCAGATCTCATTACCATTTTCATCAGTTTTTATAAGGTATATATCAGCATCATTATTTCTAAAATTTCCATGAACATCATCAAAAAAACTACCTTTTGAACCGGCTAATAAAATTTCACCTTCATTATTTTGAATCAGATCGAATCCATAATCGTCAAATTGTGAGCCATAACTATTTCTCCAGATTTCATTGCCATCCTGGTCAACATTTATAAGTAGCAGATCCCCCATTGGTTCATAATCTCTTGAATGTCCAAGTATTAAAAATCCATCATGAATTGAAGGTATAATTTTAAAACCTACTTCTCGAGAATGTGTGCCATAAAGTTGATCCCATATAACATTTCCACTGTTATCAATTTTCATGACATAAACATCAAGTCCGGCAAAACCATAATCCCAAACATCTCCGGTAAGAATGAAACCATTGTCCACAGGAATTATAGAACGAATGGCATCTTTATGTATCCAACCGTAAGTTTTTGTCCAAAGAGTTGTTCCATTTTTATCTAACCTAATTAGATATATATTATCACTTCCGGCGCCGTAACTTCTGGTTGTTCCAGTCAATAAAAATCCACCGTCATTTGTTTGGCAAACAGCCAATCCAATGTCATTGTTAATTCCGCCATATGTTTTTCCAGGTATATCCTGTGCCTCAGCTAACAAGTATGTCAACAGAAAAATTAGGACAAATAACCAACGTATCATAAGCTTTCAAATTGAACTGTCAAAAATACAAAATCATGACCTTATATCAATTTAATCGTATTTAGTAGATTTGTGCAAATAAATATCCAATATGAAATCAATCATTACAATAGTTTTAAGCGGCCTTTTTCTATTCAGTATCGCTCAAAATACGAAACAAGATTTTGTTGATGGCTTGCCAGTGCTGACGTTGGAAGATGAGATGATGCTCATGAGCCTTCCGATAAAGGCTTTGCCATCGGATTATGCAACCCGTAGTTTGCCTTCCATAGTTGATAATTCACAATCAATTTATATGCGACCAGCATTTAACCAGGAACATTATGCGTGTGGTCAGGCAAGTTTGATAGGATATAATTTCACATACGAAATGGCACGCGAAAGAGATGTTTCTGCAAATAATACTAATAATCAGTACCCAACACATTTTGCGTGGAATTTTATGAATGGCGGTAATGGATACTATGGTGTTAGTTACTTACACAGTGCACAGATATTAAAATTTTGCGGTACCCCCAATGTTACTGAATATGGTGGCATGGCCGCTGGTGGGTATGAAAGGTGGATGAGTGGCTATGAAAATTATTTAAGCGGAATGGCTAATAGAATAACTTCATTATCACAGATCCCAGTTGGTACTGAGGAAGAATTGGAAACTTTAAAATACTGGTTATACGATCACCTGGAAGGCTCAAATTATGGAGGGCTTGCCTCTTTTTACGCACAATATTTAACGGTTAATCAAACACTTCCGGCCGGAACTCCTGAAGCAGGGAAGTATGTTATAACAAGTTTTGGGGGTAGCCCGAATCATGCTATGACTATTGTAGGTTATAATGATGAAATAAGGTGGGACTACAATAATGACGGGCAGTATACAAACGATATCGATATCAATAACGATGGCGTTGTAAATATGAAAGATTGGGAAATAGGGGGTTTTAAGATGGTGCAGAGCTATGGTGGTGTTCCTAATTGGGGTAACCAGGGATACGCCTACATGATGTATAAAACCGTTGCTGATGATTTGGGGCAGGGTGGAGTCTGGAATCATTGTGTACATGTGCTGGATGTTAAGGAGGAATATGAATCTCAACTGGTGGCAAAAATTAATCTTAAGCATGACAGGAGAGTTGCGGTAAAAGTGATAGTAGGTGTATCGAATAACATTAATTCGACCTCTCCTGATATTATTTTTGATTCACCCATATTTGATTACCAGGGAGGTGATAATTATATGCAAGGAGGTGAAACAGAAGCCGATAAAACAATAGAGTTCGGTTTTGATATATCCCCGTTATTAACTGAAATTACGCTGGGACAACAAGTAAAATTCTTTATTCAGGTAGTTGAAAATGACCCTTGGTATTTGGGTAATGGTGAAATTATTTCATTTTCAATCATGGATTACACAAATGGTGTAAATGAAATTATTTCTCCTCAGACCAATGTTATAATTCTTGATAATGATACAACAACGGTTACTCTAACACATACATTGAACTTTGATCGGATTGAAATTGAAACAGATGTATTACCAGAAGCTATTGAAAATGAACCTTATTCATTGCAGTTGACTGCATCAGGTGGGGCCATACCTTACTTTTGGGATTTTGATAAAACTTACGAAGAAGCAATGGGTTCGGAAAGTTTCGTGGAGATTGACGGGACGCGGTTATATCCTTCGAATAATTCAAGTGGCATAGTAACACAGTCATTACCATTTGATTTTCCTTTTTATGATAGTTCATATGCAAGCGTGACTTTACACGTTGACGGATATCTTATGTTCGATGAACAACTATATCCCTATCCATATTTTAACGATGACCATGTATTGTTCAAATCTTCAAGAAATATCTCTCCTTTTATGAATCAGAATCAGCAGATTTACACCAGCTATGGTGGAGGAATTTGGTATGAGGGCGATGATAATTCAGCAACATTTAGATGGAAGACAAAGATTACTGATGACTATGATTCAGACTTAAATTACTCAATTACACTATATCCTGATGGAGAAATAAAGTTTAATTATGGAGTGATGTCAGGCTTTGGAAATTTAAAATGGATAGGGGGAGTTTCGGATGATGATTTTACAAATTATACGTATTCATCAAATTCGAACGAAAGGATAGTTCCGGTTGATTCCCGATTGAATCTTACTAAATATGATTATATCGAGGAGATGTCAATTACAGCAGATGGTTTATTTTATGGAACCCCCACCCAGTCTTATAACGGATATACCATTAAGTTCAGAGTAACGGATAATAATTTTGTTTCTAGTTCCAGGGAATTAAGTTTTACATCAAGTGAAATAGAAATACTGGTGAACGATTATATAGTTTCTGGAGGAGATGATATTGTTGAATACGGGGAAACTGCCTCTTTAAGTTTCGAAATCATAAATGAAGGAGAAGTTGATTTAACAAATACCACATTACATATTTCAAGTGTAAGCGAGCATATAACCATTCTGGATAATCAGGAAATTGTAGGGAATATTGAAGCTGGAGAATCGGTAATGCTATATGATTGTGTTTCATTTAATATACACAGTGATATTCCGGATGGCAGGGTAATAACCATTAATGTGCATATAGCAGACGATCATTCAAGTTGGGATATTCCTTTCAACTATGTGGCGCATGCACCTGAAATCCAGGTTGATGAAGTTTTTATTGCAGATGATAACGGCTTGCTCGACCCGGGTGAAATTACCGATATTGCAATCGTACTATTAAACGATGGTAGCGCGGGTATTGATCAGTTGATAACTACTTTAAGTACGGAAAGCCCTTTGGTAAGTATAATCACAACAAATGTTGAGATGCTGGATTTTGTGCCTGACAATATTGATACGCTCATTTTTAATATTTCGGTTTCTGAAACAGCACTCAACGGGGAAGAACTTAATTTTTTAGTAGAAATGGCAGGAACCAATGGATATATAAATACAGATAATTTCAGCTTGAAAATTGGATTGAATGAAGAAAATTTTGAATCGGGTGATTTCTCGATGATTAACTGGGGATTTGAAGGTGATAAGCCATGGCAAATAGATAATTACTATAGTTATGAAGGCCAATACAGTGCCCGCTCTGGTTTTATAATTGATAACCAGTCATCATCTCTTATTGCAGATGTAACCGTAATGACTGAAGGTACTCTCTCTTTTTACAAAAAAGTATCCTGTGAATCAAATAATGCTGATAACCTTACATTTTATATTGATGATTTAGAGCAAGATACGTGGTCAGGTGATGGTCAGTGGAATTATCATTCATATCATTTGGAACCGGGATTTCACAGGCTTAAATGGAAGTATCAGAAAAACGAAAATATTTCGGCAAATTTGGATGGTGTTTGGCTTGATCTGATTTCATTTCCTGCATTAGTTGAATCGCCACCATCATTGACTTTTGATATCACAAACTTATCAGTTAATTTGCCTTTTGACCAAACTTCTGTTGAAGTAATAATGGTTGAAAATACCGGAGAAGAAAGTATTCAATATAATGCATACATTGCATCTAATGATGAAGTTTTTGCAAAGCATGAAAGAAACGTATTTGGTTCCTACTTATACTGCGATGAAAAGGTAGTCCGTGCTGGTGAAACCTATCAGTTTGAGCTAACAGTGTATAATTCAAGTATGGACAATGAATGGATAAAAGAAGTTCAAATTGATTTTCCAGCCGGTGTTTCACTGATTGATGCAACTAATTTCACTGGAACTGCAGATGACCTTATTTTTGAAGGAGAAATAGGTAATGGTACAACTGCAATATGGCACGGTGAAGATATTAACGGATGGGGTGTTATACAGGGAGGTACTACAGCAGCAGCAACTATAAATGTAGCAATTGATGAATCTTTTACAGATCAATTTAGTTTGTCATACACGATTCATGGTGATATATATGGAGGAGAACCGCATATAATTTCAGGTGAACTACCATATAGAAATCTCGGCGTAATGAGTGATTGGATCAGCATTGATCAAATGGAATATGAGCTTGAAGGAGGACAATCGGAGCAGATTAGCTTATCATTTAATACCTGGGATTTAGATGTCGGAATGTATAGTTGTAATCTATTGGTATTGGATAATTTTTATAATGAATATATTATTCCTATTGAACTGGAAGTAGAACAATATGTCGGTTTATCCGACCTTGAATCAACGAATGGAACTCAGATAGAAAGCATCTACCCAAATCCGTTCAGCCGGAATGTTGAATTTAAAATTAACATTGATGCCGAAGGTGCCTATAAATTTGAAATATTTGATTTACTGGGCAATAAAATCAATACTTTGTTAAACAGTGTATTGGAAAAAGGAACATATAATATTCATTGGACCGGGAATACCGAGGATGGTAGTGAATTATCGCCTGGAGTGTATATCTGTTCGTTAAGCCATGGTAATGAACGAATTACAAAAAGAATTGTGAAGCGCTAAGTGGTTAATTGATTTCATTACTATATCTTATGACCAATGGTATTTAGCAGCAGTTTATTTTTACTTTATTTCTTTCCTGCTTTTCTTATAACATACTTCGTAATTCCAACTAAGTATAAAAACATATTCATACTGCTGTCAAGTATTGTATTTTATGCCTGGGGGGCACCCGATTTTATTGTTTTCGTTCTCGGCTCAATTGCCATTGATTTTTATCTGGTTAAATGGCTTTATGTAAGCAAAGGTCGTAAAAAGTTGGTCCTTACTTCTATATCAGTGTTCGTTAATATCGGATTGCTGGCTTACTTCAAATACGCGAATTTCTTTATTGAAAATATTGACACATTAATAAGCGGTTTTGGATTTAACAATATTGATTGGATAAAGGTGGCATTGCCCATCGGTATCTCATTTTTTACTTTTCAAAAAATAACCTATACCATAGATGTGTATAGAGATGTACATGTGCCTTTAAAGAAAATATCGGATTACGCCATGTACATTCTGATGTTTCCTCAGCTCATTGCCGGACCTATTGTCAGATATAATGAAATCGCTGATCAGATTGAAGACAGAAGAAGATTCGAAACAGCTGATAACAGGCTTACAGGCTTTTTCAGGTTTGTAATCGGACTTTCAAAAAAAGTGCTGATAGCCAATGTGCTGGGTGAACAGGTCGATTTTATCTTTTCATTACATGAGAATGCATTAACCACACCCATGGCATGGATAGGTATTTTGGCCTATGCTTTTCAAATTTATTACGACTTTTCCGGTTATTCGGATATGGCTATAGGAATTGGCCGGATGATCGGGTTCAAATTTCCCGAAAACTTTAACAATCCATATATTTCTCAAAGTATTTCAGAGTTTTGGCGCAGGTGGCATATTACTCTGGGTGCTTTTATGAAGAATTATTTGTACATCCCGCTTGGAGGTAACCGGGTTAGCACCAGGAGAATGTATTTTAATTTATGGCTTGTATTCGCTATCTCAGGCTTGTGGCATGGGGCTGCATGGACTTTCGTTATCTGGGGGATCTATCATGGGCTTTTCCTGGTGATGGACAGGTTGTTCCTGTTGAAATTTTATAAAAAAATAGGTAAGATACCCAGCGTCTTGATCACTTTTTTGATCACACTGGTAGGATGGGTATTATTTAGGGCTGAATCTATCAGCCAGGCAGGTTTTTATATTAAAAAAATGTTTTCGGCTGATTTCAGGGATTTAGACTATTTTTTAGATGAAAAATTTTATGCCATCTTAATGTTGGCCTTCGTATTTGCATTCATGGCTATTTTTAGAAAAAATGAATTTTGGCAGGAAAAAATATTGTCTCCACTTCAATCAAACCGTAATATATTGATCATGACGATTTGCTCGGTAATATTTTTTGTCATTTGCTTGAGCTATATTACTTCATCGGGTTTTAACCCATTTATTTATTTCAGGTTTTAATGAACAGGCTTAAAAAAATATCATTCGTCTTTCTGATCATTGTGATGATTTTACCTGCATTACAAATGGAGATGCGTATTTTTCATGTTCCTGAATTAAATGGAGACTTTATTGAACACGAAATGCCAAAGTTTAGCTGGAAAACATTTTATGATGGAAGTTTTCAATCCACTTTTGAAAAGTACCTGGAGCAACACATTGGTTTTCATAATACATTGGTGCGGTTTAAAAACCAGATTGACTATTCAATTTTTAAAAAGCCAAATGCTGAAGGTATAGTTATCGGAAAAAACAATTTTATTTTTGAGTACGATTATATACGTGAAATAACCGGCAGGGCATATGTTGGGTATGATTTTATCGATGAAAAACTGAGAAGGCTTCAATATGTTCAGGAATATTTAAAAAACAATTTCAACACCGATTTTGTTATTGTTTTTATACCTGGAAAAGCTTCATTTTACAAAGAATATATTCCGGATAAATATCTAAATAATGCGCAGGATTCAACAAATTATGATGTGTATCTGGATGAAATTAAAAACAGGGGATTAAAGTACATCAATTTGAATGAGTATTTTCATCAGATTAAGGAAAGCACTGATTATCCACTTTTCCCGAAATATGGTACCCATTGGAGTATTTATGGTATGAGCAGAGCTTCGCACGTGCTTATTGATAGCATGGAGCAATTCAAAAATAAAAGGCTAAATGATTATATTACAGACAGCCTTTATTTCTCCTCTATTCCTTTACGTACTGATTACGATGGCGGTAAAGCGTTAAATTTAATGACCAATCTTTCTGACGAAATTTATGCTTACCCTGAATATCATTTTGGACGGGATAGCAGCAGGTACAAGCCGAAAGTATTGACCATCGGTGATAGTTTTTACTGGAATATCTTTAATGCAGGTATTCCCCAAAACCTTTTTGCGAACGAAGCTTTCTGGTATTACAACAACAAAGTTTACCCCGATTTTTATTTCGCGCCAAAATATACTTCTGATTTGCATCTGAAAAAGGAAATTGAGCAAATGGATTTCGTTTTTATTATGGTTACAGAGCGTTTTTTAAATGTATTCGACTGGAAGTTAATAGATCAGTTATATTATTTATACACACCTGATTATATTAAAAATCCCATCTATGATTATATGAATAATATCGTGCTGGATGCTGAATGGTTCAATGTGGTGCTGCAGGAAGCCAAATCCAAAGGAATAAGCAATGAGAAATCATTATTTGAAAACGCAGCCTATATGCATCGGTTAAATGCAATCGATGACTATATGCTACGTTTTGGTATGGATACTTACGTGGCCTATATTAAATCACAAAAAGAGATCATGTCACAATTGAATGATTTATCGGGCACCTCTGCTAAAATGGTTGATGAGTTAATTAACGAACGTGCAAAAGGAATGTTTTCAAAACAATACCCTGTAGTGTACAAGAAGTATTTAAAAATAAAAGGAATAGAACAATTGTTAGAAAACCAACCAGAACATTTCAATGAAATTAATGAATTAGCTCGTCAATATAACTGTAAATTAAATGACATGGTCTTTTTCCAGGCGCAACTTATGCTGGAAGAAGAGGAAATTCAATTACAAATGGATGAGATAATGGCCAATGAAGATTGGGTTAAAAGTGTGGAAGAGAAAGCTAAAGATAAAAATATAACATTTCAGGAAATGCTGAGAGAGGACGCTTTATACATGATAAGGTATAAAATACCACAAAATAAATAGCTGTATACATCATTTAAAAAAGTATATTTTTCACCTACCTTTGCATCAAAAAATAATCTGTCGCTGTGTTAGATTTTGTTAAACGTTATAGTTACGGTATTTTTATTTTATTCATTGCGGTTTTGGCTTTTTCCTGTGCCCGACCTGATGAATTCCCGATGAATGCAGTATATATGTCGGGTGCCGAAAAATTGAATAAAAAAGGCGATAAGTTCCTCTCTGAAAACGATTCTTCGGTAGTTTTTGAAGGGGGGCAGCTTAGAACAGACACAGAATCTTTCGAAGGTGATTATGCGGTATTTACTACACCAAAAAACGCTTTTGCTTTTTATTATAAAATTAACAATGCAGGTCCAGACTGGTATTTTAAAATCAGCGTTTGGCGAAAATCGAAAGATAACAAGGGTGTAATAGTTGCAGCAGCAAAAGATGCAGAAACACTATATTTAGCCACTTCTACTCCCATTGAATATTCAGAAAATGGATGGGAAAAACTTGAGTTGGAAGTGTACACACCACCAACATTTTTTATGGATGAACTCAGTTTTTATGTATGGAATAATGGCACGGATACTGTTTATTTTGACAATTTTAAAATCGAAAGATATGTCAAGAAGAAATACATTCAATTTAATGAAAAGCCACTTTCAATCGTTTTTGATTCATCAGAATACTTAAAAATCCTCGATAAACGAAAAGCAGCATTTGAGTCAGGAATCCTGCAAGGTTCTGATAACGACTGGGTTAAAGCCATTGTTTTTTCAAGTAACAAAATGATGAAAGCCAAAGTACGCTTAAAAGGCGACTGGTTGGATCATCTACAGGGTGACAAATGGTCGTTCCGCATAAAAATGAGAAAGAATTATAGTTGGAATCGAATGCGCACCTTTTCTATTCAAACACCCTTAGCAAGAGGCTTTCTAAACGAATGGGTGGCCCACAGGTTTTTTGATTTTGAAGATATCCTGACAACAAGATATGGATTTATTCCATTATGGATCAATAATGAATCAAGAGGACTATATGCCTGGGAAGAACATTTTGAAAAACAATTGTTAGAATCGCGTAATAGAAGAGAAGGACCGATTATAAAATTTACTGAAGAAGCTTTCTGGCAAATTCAAAAATATAGTATCTCAATAGAAAAATCGTGGCCATTGATGCCAAGTTATATGGCCTCCGTAATCATGCCATTCAATCAATCACAGATAACTGAGAGTGAGGTGCTGTATAATCAATTCCTGAATGCGCAAAAGCTGGCAAATCAATATAGAAATCAATTATTGCCACCCGGTAACATATTTGATATTGATCAACTTGCAAAATATTACGCTATGCTTGAAATCACCCAGGCTAGACATGGTATGGTGTGGCATAATCAACGTTTTTATTTTAACCCCGTGATTTGTAAACTGGAACCAATAGCATTTGACGGATTTGCCAACTACAGTGAGTTCGAAACTGGTATTGAAAACAATTATGCATATATGTCATTGAACCACAGTGATAGCCTGATGCCACATGAAAACCTCATTGCACATTTATTTATTGATAGTACTTTTATAAATAAATATCTCTCATATCTTAAAAAATATAGCGACTCAAATTATATTTCAGCAAAACTGAAAGAAATTAATAGCGATATGATTTTTTATGATTCAGTGATTAATCTTGAATTCCCTCTTATACATTATGATTTTTCAAGAATTCCTGAGATCGCGAAGGACATACGTTCGTATTTACCTGATTTGGAGAAAGAAATAAAATCAAAACAGCAAAATACCAACTTCAAGCTGTTTCAAAAGAAGCCGGTTTATACCGACTCAACGGTTTTTGAAGACACACCAAAGTTTTTTGTAAATGCTTATTTGGAGCAAACAATCGATGACAGTGTGCTTATCAATGTCCGAAATTATTTTCCGGGCGATATTATCATACTTGGAACAGGAAATGGAAAATATATAGATAGTTATCAGTATCATAATACAAAAATAAAGGCTTATAGTGGGGGCGAAGTGAGTAACAAGATAATTAAATCTGATACGACTGCCACTTATTTGTTTTTCATGACAACTACGGGTGACGAATCTTTTTTTACTGAAATTTTACCCTGGCCTTATCCTGAAGGATTAACTCCTCAACAGGAATTATATGGGTCAGCAGATCTGGATAATTACGCTTCTTTTATAAGGAGGAAAGGAAAAACCCTGTTGGTAGTTAATGGTTTGCATGTGATTGATCAACCCGTTATTATTCCAAAAGATTTTGTCTTAAAGTTTGAGCCCGGTGTCATTTTGGATCTGGTCAAAGGAGCCATGCTAATTTCGTATTCACCGGTTGAAATGATAGGAAGCGAAAACAATGAGATTAAAATTACATCTTCTGATTTTACTGCGAATGGTTTTACCGTTTTACAGGCAGATGAACGATCAAAACTGGAGCATGTGATTTTTGAGAACCTGAATACACTTGATTACAAAGGCTGGACATTGACAGGCGCAGTCAACTTTTACGAGTCGGATGTGGATATTTCAAATACCCTTTTTTATCGCAATCAATGTGAAGATGCTTTGAATACTATTCGTTCCGATTTTAAACTTGAAAGTTCAACATTTGAAAATATTTATGGCGATGCCTTCGACTCGGATTTTTGCACAGGAGTGGTAAGCAACTCTTTCTTTAATAATATTGGAAATGATGCCATCGATTTCTCCGGAAGTCAGATCAGGATTAAGGGAACAGTAATATCAGACGCCAGCGATAAAGGAATTAGCGGGGGAGAAGATTCCTATTTAATAGTTGAAAATACCACTATTCAGAGGTCAAATATCGGACTGGCTTCAAAAGATTTAAGTGCAGTGGAAGTAAGAAATTCATCAGTTCAGGATTGTAATTATGGTATCGTGCTGCTTCAGAAAAAACCGGAATATGGCCCTGCCAAAATGATGTTGATAAACACCCAAATTACAAATGCAAAAACAAATCAATTAATAGAACAGGGGTCTGAAGTAGTGGTTGATGGAAAAATAATACTCGGAGATAAAGAAAGTCTGGCAGATATATTCTATTAAAAAGGATCAGCAGACGAACTTCTTAAAAAAGGTCAATAGTATTTTCGATTTTTTTTGCCTGATTTTTCACAATATATTTTTCTAACTTTGCATCTTCAAAAAACAGACTGATATTTAAAACATTACCGGATGGACAACAGGTGGAATCTTTTTCAGAAGTTTTTAATAACCCAGGAACAACAAATCTCGATAACAGATTTCCTGATCAACTCATTAGTCATCATTGTTTTGGCTATTATTCTTGAGTATACTTATATCAAATGTGCCAGAACAATTTCCAATAGAAAGCAATTTGCTGGTGTTTTTCTGCTGATAGCGTTTACTACCATGTTGATCATTTCAATTGTTAAGTCATCGTTGGCCCTGTCATTAGGATTGGTAGGTGCTTTGTCAATTGTTCGTTTCAGAGCTGCTATCAAAGAACCGGAAGAGTTGGCTTACCTGTTTTTTGCCATTGCAATAGGTTTGGGCTTGGGAGCTAACCAAACCCTGGTTGTATTGGTGGCATTTGGTGTAGCAATGATCATTCTATGGGGTCGATTTTTTATTAAAGGAATGAAATCTCAGCATCAGAACCTGTACTTGAATTTTTCTGCAAAGACTGGTGAAGCGTCTTTGTCTGATATTACAAAAGCCATCAAGGATGTTTTTGGAAAATCGCATCTAAAAAGATATGATGAGAATGGTGAGGTTATTGAAGCTTCTTTTCTCGTTGACTCCCCCAGACCTGAGAAATTGGATGAATTCAAACAACTCGTCAAAAAATATGGAGAGAGTGTTAGAATTTCATTTGTTGAAAGCAAGTCGTTTTAATCAATTTTATGTTTTTTCCTCCATTCAACGAAGAAATAGCTCGCTATGAACGAAAGTTTATGGTTGATGCCATGTCGTACCATAGTGTAGAGCAACAAATCAGAGTGCATCCTGCAGCATTTTCTCCCATCTTTCATCCCCGTTATATCAATAACATTTACCTTGACACAAATGAATTTGATTTCTATTTTGATAATGTTTCAGGAAAATCAAGTCGGCGGAAAGCACGTATAAGGTGGTATGGCGAATCAAAGGGAATAATTGCTAAACCTGTACTTGAATTTAAGATCAGGGAAGGTATGCTGGGTAATAAAATATCGTTTCCGTTACATATCATTTCAGTGTTGATGAAAACTTAAACGAGGAACAACTTGCTACTGTTTTCAGAAATTCGGATTTGCCGCTATGGGCCCTGGAAAATTTATTGCATTTTAAACCTGCACTGCTAAACCGTTACCGGAGAAAGTATTTCCTCAGTTTTGATCAGAGATTCCGGCTTGACCATAGATAATGAATTAACCTATTATGGAATTGGTGGCAACAATAATAATTTCCTTGAAACATATACCAGCGACGATGTAATCGTCGAACTGAAGTACGAGAGAAAATATGATGATATAGCCCCACAAGTGTCTAATAATCTTTCATTCCGCCTGACAAAAAGCTCCAAATATGTGAATGGGATAGAGTTTTTACATCCTGCTTTGGCGTAGTTCAGGCATCACTTTCATTACTTTTCTTAATGCTTTAATTGATATTTATCAAGAAAATACTTGATTTCTCTTTTTAGAAGTATTATATTTGTAAGTGAACTCATTAAAAACCAAACTACTATGAAATCATTAATTGTTTACTTATTCGGCTTTTTAATTATCGGCATGAGTTTCTTTTCGTGCGATAAAATTGATGAACTAACAGAGGTTGATTTTGAAGCTACTTATGATGCAGAACTTGACGTTCAGGCATATTCAAGAGGTATAGATGGTACATTTTATGCCTACGCAACCATCGATCCTTCATCAAATTCAGATTTCCATAAAAATAAGGATAAAATTAAAAATATAGAAATCTTATCGGTTTCAGGTACCATGTTAACTTTGAATACAGACTTTACTCTGAATGCTGCTTTAAGCATTTATTCTGATAAGTATGAGGCATATTGGTCATATAGTGAGTTTCCTGTTTCGGTTGGAACTACACTAACACTTGGAAATGAAGACGGCCAATGGAGTACCGTTAAAAGCATCGCTAATGAAAAAGCACCTTATCATGTGAGTATTAGTGGTAATACTGACAAAGATGATTTGGTATTTACACTTAGAGTTACAATCAAATATAAGGTAACTGCCAGCAACTAATATTATTTAACCATCTGAGAATAAAAAGTTGATTAATACTCAACTTTATTCATGGTAATATACTCGTTTAACCCTTCGCGAAATCCTGCTGAGAATCTCGTATGGAATTGTATGTGCTGCGTCTGAAAGTTTTTCAATCGGATGCTTTGCATTAAATATGATCACATCATCACCTTCCTGGGCATCAATGCCTGTAAGGTCAACCACACACATATCCATGCAAATATCTCCAATCACAGGCGCTAGCTGATCTTTTATAAGCAAATTGAAATTATTATTTCCTAATGACCTAAGCAGCCCATCAGCATATCCTATGGAAACAATTCCTACCCTTATGTCTTCATTTGCAATATAACTCCTGTTATAACTTACTGAGTTGCCTTTCTTCACAATTCTTATCTGCGAAATAACTGAACGCAAACTGGCTACATTTTCAAGTTTATGGCCATCCATCGGAATGGTATTTATACCATATAACCCAATTCCCAGCCTCACCATGTTAAAATGAGCATGTGGGAATTTGATTATACCTGCCGAATTTAGAATATGCCGGAATATTTCATGATCAAATTCAGAAATGATTTGGTCACTCATTCTTGTGAAACTTGCAATCTGCTGTTGGGTGAAGTCGTCTAGTTCAGATTTATCACTGCCTGCCAGGTGACTGAATACTGATTGAATGTAAATCAATGGATTGCTTTTAAGTCGTTCCAATAAAATATCAATCTCCTGTTCGTCAAATCCAAGCCTGTGCATTCCAGTGTCCAGTTTCAGATGAATTTTTACTGGTTTATTTTGAGGTATAGCACCGCGTTTTATGGCTTTTTCAAGTAATTCCAATGCCCTGAAACTAAAAATTTCAGGTTCCAATTGATGCCTGATCATGGTATCGAAACCAAACTCTTCCGGGCTCATCACCATGATAGGCATTGAAATCCCAGCTTTTCTAAGTTCAACACCTTCATCAGCATATGCCACAGCAAGATAATCTACCCTGTGGAATTGCAGAATATTGGCTATCTCAAATCCACCGCTGCCATACGAAAATGCCTTTACCATAGCCATGATCTTTGTGCCAGAAGAAAGTAATGATTTGTATGTATTAAGATTGGCAATCAACGCATCCAGGTTGATTTCCATCACTGTTTCGTGTAGTTTTTGCTGCAGGATGCGGCTGATCTGCTCAAACTCAAAGATTCTTGCGCCTTTTAGCAGAATCGACTGGTGGTTAAAATTTCCGAATGGATAAGTTTGTAAAAAGTCTTCCGTGGTTTTAAAAAAAGTTTTCCTGATATTGAATTTATCACCTTGCCTGCTTATGGCCGGGCCAATTCCAATGATTTCATCTATATTTTTTTGTTCCAGCAATGTCGCTACTTCTCCATAGAGGTCTACTTCATTTCGGCCACTTTGCAAAATATCAGACAAAATGATCAGCTTATTCCTGTGCTGGTTTTGCTGATTCAGAAAGTCTAATGCAATACCAAGCGAATTGAAATCGGAATTATAGGCATCGTTAATAACTGTGCAATTATTAATTCCCTCCTTTAACTCCAATCGCATGGCTATAGGAGTAAGGGTTAACATTCTTTCTGAAATATCATTCTGATGGATGCCCATGAACAACATGGTGGCCCAGCAATGAATGGCATTTTCTATGGATGCATTGTCCGTAAAAGGTATACTTATGCTAAGTTCTTTTTCATCAAAAATACCCTGGATTTTAGATTTTCTTTCAAGCTTTTCAATTTGTTTGATCTCCAAATCACAATCTGCCGATTTCCCCCAACAAAAAGTATCAATATTGCTGAGTATACCACTTTTTATAATAACCTCTTGCAACTCTTTATGATCCGAATTATAAATGAGTGTATCTACTTTAGTAAACAGTTTAAGTTTTTCACCTATTTTTTGCTGGGTATTGATGAAATTCTCATCATGAGCTTGCCCTATGTTAGAAAAAATACCAATGGTCGGTTTGATGATCTTTTGCAAGTTATGCATTTCTTCAGGCTCCGAAATACCTGCTTCAAAAATAGCTAACTCATGTTGCTCGTTCAATTGCCACACAGATAGAGGGACACCAATTTGCGAATTATAACTTTTCGGGCTCCTGATCACCTTTTTATCAGATCCCATAAGTTGGTATAACCACTCCTTAATAATGGTTTTTCCATTACTTCCGGTAATTCCAATGACTGGTATATTATAATAACTCCTGTGTTTGGCGGTTAATTTCTGAAGCGCTAGAAGGGTGTTGTCCACTTCCAGAAATAATGCTTCATGCATGGATTGAATATGATCAGGAAGTTGGGAAACAACAAAAGCCCGTACTCCTCTTTTATAAAGATCAGCTATGTATTTATGACCACTTCCCCTATTGGTATTTAAAGCAAAAAACAAACACTGTTCCGGTGAAATCAATCGCCTGCTATCAACCAGTATGTCTGTTATTTCTATATCAGAATTTGATATGATCTCAGCATCAATAATTTCAGCAATCTCTTTACCCTTATATATTTTGTGATACATTTCTGTATTGATTTTAAATCAAGTAGTTGAATAAACGAATTATTTCAGGGTTTTATTCTGCACCTGGGCGCGCATGAGTATCTTTATGATTCTTTTCGTTCATTTCTTCTAATAAACCAGTTGGCAAAGGATTCTTATTTCTTTCATTATAAGCCTGCCTGTTTTTATAAATGTCAACAGCAAGATATAGTGCTTGTCGCATGGCATCACAACTTGATATATTTTTACCTGCTTTATCATATGCCGTTCCGTGAGCCGGGGAGGTCCGCACTATAGGTAAACCTGCTGTGAAATTTACGCCACCTTCAAAGGCAAGTATTTTAAAAGGAATCAGTCCCTGGTCGTGATACATAGCCAGCGTTGCATCAAACTTTTTGAAAGTACCTGCACCAAAAAAGCCATCTGCGGGGTAAGGTCCGTATACCAGGTATCCTTTTTCTTTCGCTTGTTTAATAGCAGGCACAACTACTTCATTATCTTCATTTCCGATCACACCATCATCACCTGCATGCGGGTTGATACTAAGCAGGGCAATTCTTGGTTTTTGTATATTAAAATCCAATTGAAGGGACTGATGCAGAACATCCAGTTTTTTTAGAATCAATTCGCTGGTAATAGTTGACGCCACATTCTCTATTGGAATATGTCCGGTTACTGTTCCAATCCGGATGTTGTTTAATACCATAAGCATCAGGGATGACTCAGCACCAAATACAGAAGTAAGATATTCAGTATGGCCTGAAAAGTTGAATTCTTCTGACTGAATATTGGCCTTGTTCAATGGAGCGGTTACAAGTGCATGAATATGTCCTTCCTGCAGTTCTTTTCTGGCATATTCAAGTGCCATATATGCCAGGGCTCCGGCTTCTTTTGTCGATTCTCCATACTCAATCTTTACTTCGTCATTGCTAATATTGACGATGTTCACCTTCTTATGGTAAGCTTGCTGCGCCGTATTTACAATTTTGTAATTAAAATCGTTGGCTCCCAGGTTTTTGCGTTGAAATGAAAGCACTTTAGATAAACCATAAATAACCGGGGTAAAAAAATCATTAATGCGGTTATCATTCAGTGCGTTGATTATAATTTCATAACTAATGCCGTTCACATCACCATGCGTGATACCTACTTTGATTTTTTCACCGGCATCATTTTCAACATGCTTTATCATATCATTGAGTTTGATATGCAAAAGTAAGTTTTTATGGGAATATTTAAGACCTTTGTAGCCGAATAGGTTTTCAATAATACAGATAAATGTCAGTTTCAAATTTTGTTGATTATGTAAGAATATTTTGCCGTTCTGGCAATGGTGGTCCGGGTTCAGCGCATTTCCGCAGGGAAAAATATTTACCCAAAGGAGGCCCTGATGGTGGTGATGGTGGTAAGGGTGGTGATATTGTAATGGTAGGCAATGCACAACTTTGGACGCTGTTACATTTGCGATACACCCGGCATTTGCGGGCTGATAATGGGGAATCAGGAGGCGGACAACGCAGCACTGGCGCAAGTGGCAAAGATATTTTGATCGAGGTGCCGCTTGGAACCATTGCCAAGGACCTGGAAACAGATGCCATATTGGGTGAAATTACAGAGGTTGGCCAGAAATTGATATTGCTGAAGGGGGGGCGTGGTGGATTGGGAAACGATCATTTTAAAACTTCCACTAACCAGGCGCCCAAATATGCGCAACCGGGTGAAGAAGGTATTGAAGCAAGCATTGTTTTCGAATTAAAGATACTGGCAGATGTAGGATTGGTGGGCTTTCCGAATGCCGGAAAATCAACGCTCCTGTCTGTAGTTTCGGCAGCCAAACCCGAGATTGCTGATTATCCTTTTACCACGCTACGCCCTAACCTGGGTATTGTATCTTACCGTGATAATTATTCTTTTGTAATGGCAGATATTCCGGGTATTATAGAAGGTGCACATGAAGGCAAAGGGCTTGGGCTGAGATTTTTACGGCATATCGAAAGAAATTCGATATTGCTGTTTCTTGTGCCTGCTGATAGCGATGATATCAATAAAGAGTATCATATACTTTTGAATGAACTGAAACAATATAATCCAGAGTTGTTGGACAAAGAAAGAATACTGGCCATTTCAAAATCAGATATGCTGGATGCTGAGTTAACGGAAGAAATTGAGAAAGACCTACCTAAGGTTCCATATGTTTTTATAAGTTCTGTAGCAAATATTGGATTGGTTACGCTGAAGGATATGATCTGGAAGGCATTAAATGAATAATCTTTTTAGTCTAATTCGATAATATTATTTTTAATAGCGAATTTAACCAGATCAACAGTTGTCTTTATATTGATCTTTTTCATGATGTTGTTCTTATGTGTTTCAACAGTTCTTACACTGATAAATAATTGTTCTGCTATTTCGCGGTTTGAGAATCCTTCGGCAAATAGCTTAAACACCTCCATTTCCCTGTCTGATAAGCTTTTCTGACGGTTTTCCTTTTCATCATTATCTATTTGGTCATCACTTAAATAACTGCTTAATAAGATGTTTGTGATGGTTTTGGCATAAAATTCATAGCCGTTTCTGAGCGTATAAATGGCTTCCAGAATTTCAGAACGGTTGGTGTCGCTGCTCAAATGCCCTTTGGCACCCGCTTTGATCAACTTCAAAATAAACCGCTCATCTTTAAACATGGAGAGCACAATTACTTTCACCTTTGGAAACCGCTGATTCAGCAAACGGATGCTCTCAATATCATTTTCATCAGGCTGGTACAATACCAGCAACACAACATGTATCTGATTTTCTGAAAGCTTGCTGATTAGTTCCCTGTAGTTCGTGCTGCATCCTTCAACCGTAATGTCATCAGCATCATGCAACAATGCTTTTAAAGCATCGCAGGCAACCGGGTGTTCATCAAGGATGGCAACATGGATCATGATGAAGAATTACTTGTTTTTGAACAAAAAGCGAAAATACAAAATGTTAATTCAACATTTCAAATTAACTTTGTAAAGTTTAAAACGCCCACTTTATGCCTTCAGGCCATCCTTTTCAATATCCCGATTCATTGGAGTTGTTTAATCAGATAAATCATTTATTGAATCAGAATAAAACCCCGGAAGCTAGCTTCAGTCAGTTGATCCAGATTTATTCAAATCATCATGAATTTGTTTCTTGTTCGGGATTGCAACTAATATTCGGAAAACAGAAGTTCAGCACTGCTGGATTCAAAAAGAAAGAAAAATATTTTGAACATATTTTTTCTTCACAGGATGGGAAGAAAGGCACTATTATATTAAGTTTACATGAGAAAACGATTATCAATGCTGGAAAAGGTCAGCTTGATCTGGAGAATTTTCTCCACAATCTAAGTAATTTAATCGTAAGATACCTGAATAGGAACGGGCTTGAAATTCAAAGCGAATCGAATAAAAAAAGTAAATCAGATCAACAAGTGAAAAGCTCCATAAATAACCAGTTTTTACAAAAATTTCTGAATAAATATACTGATAACAGGGATCTTTATCATGACCTGATGCCTTTTAAAGTGCGCGAAATTCTTTTAATCTCAAGTCTTTATGATGCCTATGCAATTGAAAAAGAAGGACGTTTTTCCGAGCATATGCTTGGGCAATATGGACAGTTGAATTTAACATCCATTCCGCGTATAACTGCTGCATCTTCTGTTGAATTTGCTCTTGAGAATTTGCACAACAAACACTTTGATCTAATCATCTACATGGTTGGTGTCGACAAGAAAACCCCGCTGCGTGTAAGTGAAGAAATTAAAAAGCATTATCCGTATATCCCCATTTATTTGTTGTTAAACAATAGTACAGATCTGGGTTATTTTACTGAAGAGATCAAAAAAATTGATTTTGTAGATAAAATATTTACTTGGAATGGCGATACAAGTATTTTCTTTTCAATGATCAAACTGTTGGAGGACAAGATCAATGTGGAGAACGATACAAAAATTGGAAAAGTCAGGGTTATACTTGTTGTAGAAGACTCACCTGATTATTATACCCGATACTTATCTTTCCTTTACCATGTGGTGATGAATCAGACGAAAGAAATTATCGAAGAAGTAGGAACTGATGAGCTTTATAAGGTGCTCAGAATGAGGGCGAGACCGAAAATTTTATTGGCCACTAATTTTGAGGAAGCCACCGAGATACTGAAGGTGTACAAGAACTATATGCTCTGTTTGATATCCGATGTTAAATTTGAAAGAAAAGGGGTGCTGGACGAAAACGCAGGGGTTAAGCTACTCAAATTTGCCCATAAAAAATTAAAGAACCTGCCCACCATACTGCAATCGTCTGATCATACTTATGCTGACGTAGCAAATCAATACAACTCACTTTTTATTCACAAACATTCAGAAACGCTTTATCAGGATATTCAAAATTTTATAACAAATTACCTTGGTTTTGGTGATTTTGTTTTTAAAGATGGGGATGGTAATGAAATTTCAAGTGCAGAAAATTTAAAAATGTTCGAAGATCAGCTGCGCACCATCCCTGAAGACTCTTTGTTGTTTCATGCCAGTCGCGATCACCTTTCGATGTGGCTAATGGCAAGGGGTGAAATTCGTGCTGCCAGTATTTTAAATCCGAAAAAAGTATCAGATTTTAAAAATACGGTTGAATTGCGCGATGCTATTCTACAAATGATTAAAGAAAACAGGAATGAACAAGATACAGGCAACATATTACCCTACACTACAAAATCAGAGGTAACAGAGGACAACATTTACACCCTTGCTGATGGTTCATTGGGAGGAAAAGGAAGAGGTTTGGCATTTATCAATGCACTGATTAATAAATATGATTTTGACCAGCATCTAACTGATATCAGGATAAGAACACCTAAAACTTTCATTATCGGAACCCGCGAATTCGAAGAATTTATCAGCAACAATGGCTTTTCATCGCTTATTGTTGATGAAAAGAATTACGAGCGAATAAGAGAGATTTTTATTAAAGGAAAACTGTCGGATCAAATTGTACATAAGCTGGATCATCTTTTAAAAAAATTAAAGCGGCCACTGGCCATCAGATCATCCGGCTTATTTGAAGATTCACTCATGCGACCATTTGCTGGTATTTTCGAAACATACCTGCTCCCCAATAATCACTCTGACCATGAATTAAGATTGAAAAAAGTATGCGAAGCTATTAAACTGGTTTACGCATCTGTATATTCAAATACAGCCAAAGGATATGTAAAAGCGATTGATTATAAGATTGAAGAAGAGAAGATGGCTGTTGTCATTCAGGAGGTGGTAGGAAATCAGTATGATGATCTGTATTATCCACACATCAGTGGTGTGGCGCAGTCCTATAATTTCTATCCCTTTGCGCACATGAAGCCGGAAGAGGGATTTGCAATTGCATCTGTCGGCCTTGGTAAATATGTGGTGGAAGGCAATCGAGCATACAGGTTCTCACCTAAGTATCCGGCTACCAGGATCAATTCGCTCAAAGATCAATTTAATAATTCGCAGGTATGGTTTTATGCCATTGATATGAAGCGCAAAGACTTAGATCTGCTGGAAGGTGAATTGGCAGGAATTTCTGAAGAAGATATATCTGTTTCAGAAAGTCATGGCACCTTAACGCATTGTGCATCGGTTTACGACCCCCATAATAATACCATTTACCCTGGTCTGCGAAAACAAGGGCCGCGCATTGTTGATTTTGCCAATATCCTGAAACACAATTATATCGAGCTGGCAAAAGCCCTTCAACTCATTCTGGAGCTAGGAAAAGATGCCATGGGAACTGCCATCGAAATTGAATACGCGGTTGATTTGAAAAGGGATAAAGCTGGCAAAGCTTCTTTTTACCTGTTGCAGATAAAACCACTGATCAGCAGCATGCAAAAGTGTGATGTAAACCTGAAAGAAATTGATAAGAAGGACATCATTCTTTATTCAGAAAAAGGAATGGGCAATGGATGTGTAGATGATATCAGGGATGTGATTTATGTGGATCCCACTTATTTTGACAAAAGTAAAACCCAGGAAATGGCACTTGAAATTGAAAAGATAAATGCCAGCATGCAGGAAGCCAATAAAAAATACATCCTGGTAGGCCCTGGAAGGTGGGGGACACGTGACCGGTGGATAGGGATCCCCGTTAAATGGCACCAGATCTCCAATGCCAAAATAATTGTGGAAACAAGTCTCGATGATTTCCCGTTGGATGCCTCATCCGGTTCACATTTCTTTCATAATGTAACAACCATGGATGTGGGGTATTTCACGGTACAACCGGAAATCACAAGAAGCTATATCCAATATGAACTGTTGGAGAAGCAAAATTTAATACAGCAGGGAAAATTTTTCAAACACATCCAATTTACTGATCCGGTCCAGGTAAAAATGGATGGTAAAAAAAGAATTTATGTGATTCATTTAAATCACAGTTCCAATCATCAAGAAGTTTAATTGTATGCATCTTATGAAGCAATGCCAGTTAAAAAAGCATCGATAGCTTCATCATTTCGAGTGCCTTCCAATTAGAATAAATATAAATTAAATAGCTAATTTCCTGATAATCTGAATATAGCGTAAATAGCTAAAGATTAATTGATTAGAGGCTTGTATATTTCCTAAATTTACCCTTCTTAAGGACAACGGAATTAATCGAACATTAACAGATAAATTGATATGAGCAAAATTTTAGAAAAGGAGATCTTTTCAAAAAATGTAGTAAAGCTCGTGCTTGATGCACCAGAAATTGCCCGGACTCGTAAACCCGGGCATTTTGTCATTATTAAAATAGGGAAAAAAGGTGAAAGAATACCCCTGACCATCGCTTCGGCGGATGCAAAAAAGGGAACCGTAACACTCGTGGTGCAAAAAGTGGGGGTTACTTCAGGCAAACTATGCGACCTGGAAGTAGGCGATGAAGTAACTGATGTAGTTGGACCTTTGGGCGAAGCTACTCATATTGAAAAAGTGGGTACGGTATTATGTGCCGGTGGTGGTGTTGGCGTTGCTCCGTTGTTACCCATTGTTGAAGGATTTAAAAAAGCAGGCAACCGGGTGATTACAATACTGGCAGCACGTTCTAAGGACCTGATTATCCTTGAAGAACAGATGCGAAAATTTTCTGATGAGGTGATCATCATGACGGATGATGGTTCATACGGAAAAAAAGGTTTGGTAACGGCAGGTATGGAAGAAGTAATTCAACGGGAAAAAGTGAATTTGTCAGTTGTTATTGGTCCTGCCATTATGATGAAATTCGCTGCCCTGACCACCAAAAAATACAATATCGAAACCTATGCCAGCCTGAATACGATTATGGTTGACGGGACAGGCATGTGTGGTGCCTGCAGGGTGAGCGTAGGGGGACGGACAAAATTTGTATGTGTTGATGGCCCTGAGTTTGATGCCCACCAGGTGGATTTTGATGAAATGCTGGCCAGGCTTGGCGCATACAAAGATCAGGAAATGGAAGCCTACGAAAGATATTTGAAAACTGCTGAAACTGTATCATAATGGAAAACATACTGGAATATTTAAAAGAGGAAAGAAGCCAGGAATGGCGGGCTGAAATTCGTAAAAGCATGAAAGCGAAGGAAAGAACCAGTCGCGAACGTGTGAAAATGCCCGAAGAAGATCCTAATATTAGGAACAAAAGTAATATTGAAGTGAATTCAGGCCTTCCCATCGAAAATGCCGTTCTGGAAGCGCAGCGGTGCATTGATTGTCCTGATCCTACCTGTATGACAGGATGCCCAGTAGGTATTAACATTCCTAAGTTCATTAAAAAAATAGAAGCCAAGGACTTTCTGGGAGCTGCTTCTGTGTTAAAAGAAACCAATGGTCTTCCGGCAGTTTGTGGGCGTGTGTGTCCGCAGGAAGTACAGTGCGAATCAACCTGTTTTTATACCGTTAAACTGAAAAAACCGCCTGTTGCGATCGGATACCTGGAGCGTTTTGCTGCGGATTATGAAAGAGAGAGCGGAAAGATGAATGTGCCTCATGTAGCTGATTCAAATAAAATTAAGGTAGGTATTGTGGGTTCCGGACCAGCAGGATTGGCAGCCGCGGGTGATCTGGCCAAATTTGGTTATGATGTTACGGTTTTTGAAGCTTTGCACGAAATTGGTGGAGTGCTTAAATATGGCATCCCCGAATTCAGGTTACCCAATGTTATTGTAGATGTAGAGATCGACAACCTGAAAAAAATGGGTGTCAAGTTCAGGACCAATTTTATTGTTGGTAAAACAGCTTCTTTCGATGATCTGAAAAAAGACGGCTTTGAGGCTTTTTTTGTGGGAAGTGGTG